>CBDCCU010000009.1:0-1313974 GCA_965214955.1 Aliikangiella sp.
AAGGGCTTTCTTTTTGTTTTTCCAATCGTCTATAAAAAGCGCTTCGGCTTAAGCCTAAAGACTTTGCCGCAGATAAAACATTGCCATTGTGCTCTTCAAGACGCTGATTAATCACTTGCAGTTCAATCTCTTCTAATGTCCCTTCATATTGAATGGTTTGTTGTTTATTTGCATTATGCGGTGTTTGTTCATGAAGATTAACTGTACCAATGGATAAGTCTTCATTGGTTATTTTATTATTACTACATAAAATTTGTGCACGCTGCATCACATGGTTAAGTTCTCTTACATTACCCGGCCACTCATACTGAATTAATGTACTTTTAGCACTATCAGATAAACTCGGGCAATTGAGCTTTCTTTTATTGGCAATTTGCTGCAAAAACTGCTCAGCGAGCGGAATAATATCTTCTTGTCTGTTTTTAAGTGGCGGAATTTCAATTTCAAAAGTATTCATTCTAAATAATAAATCTTTTCTAAATTTTCCTTCCTTAATCATGTTAGTTAAATCAGCATTAGTGGCTGAGATTAAACGAATATCAACAGTTTGTGTTTGGCTTGATCCCACTTTTTCAAATTGACTTTCTTCTAACACCCGCAAAAGTTTACCCTGCTGTGAAAAAGGGGTATTGGCAATTTCATCTAAAAACAAAGTGCTTTTATCGGCCAGTTCAAATCGCCCCATACGAGTGCTTTTTGCATCAGTAAAAGCGCCTTTTACATGACCAAACATTTCGCTTTCAAATAATGATTCGGTTACTGCCCCCATATTAACCGATACAATATCTTGCTGGTTTCGATTTGATTGCTCATGAATATATCTTGCCAATAAACTTTTACCCGTGCCATTTTCGCCCGTGATCAAATACTGGCATCAGAGCTAGCCACTTTATTGGCTAAGGCGACAATATTTTGCATGGCGGTAGATTTGGCAATAAGTGCTAACGGCTGATGGAAATCATTTTTAGTAAGGTATTTTTCTCTTTTAATTTTTCTGATTGCTTAACTGCCAAATAATATTTTAATTGATTTTCTATAATGGCAATAAAACGATGATTTTCCCAAGGCTTTTGGATAAAGTCATTGGCGCCAAACTTCATACTATCAACCGCCACTTCAATGGTTCCCCAACCGGTCATAACCACAATGGGTACTAGCTCATTTTGCTGGCGGATTTTTTCAATTAACGCTAAACCTTCTTTGCCCGATGTGGTATCTAATGAAAAATTAAGATCCGAAATAATTAAATCTACTGACTGTCTTTTTAAAGTCGCCAAAGCTTCAGCCGGTGATTCAGCAGTGATCACATGATAACCTTCGGTGCGCAACAAAAGTTTAGTTGCCGAAAGTACATCAAGATCATCATCTATAACTAATAAAGTTTGACTCATTAAAGAACCTAAATTTTAATCAACACTCAATTGAAATAACCCATAGCAATCACTATCGGCAAAATGGCTTGTTATTATTCGTATCTTAACGCAACACTTGGCTCCATAGCTAATGCTCGCTTGGTTGGAATATACGTTGCCACAATCACAACCATTGAGATAACACAAACAACTGCGCCAATCACTAAACCTAATACTGCGGTTCCTGTAGACATCATTAAGCCTAAACCATAACCTAAAGCACCACCGGCTAGAGTGCCGGGTATAATTCCCCACAATAACTGTTTTATGCTCGCCCAAATAAACGACTGAGTAATATGACTGTCTTCAGCGCCTAACGCGCGTTTAACTCCGGTTTCTTGCGTACGCTGATTAATCGTGTTTGCCATTACACCATATATTCCACTCGAAGCCAGCACCAAAGCCACAATCGCAAAAACTAAAAACACCTTGCTGGCAAAACCAACTCCCGCAGTATTTCTTGCAATACGCTCTGCATAAGTTTTAATTAAAAATGCAGGTAGATCAGGATCTATTTTTTCTAAGGTGTCTCTTAAAGTTCTTACCACAACCGATTCATCCGCTTTCATTTTCATTGCGACACGCACGGTTAGTCTAGAAACCTGAGTTAAGCTCCTAAATACGCTGGGTGTTTTTGAAGACGGAGAAAAAGATTGTCCTTGAATAGTGTGTTCAACCACACCAACAACGGTTAACCACTGCGGGCTATCACCATCAACCTCGGCAATACGAATTCTACGACCTATGGGATCTTGATTAGGAAATTGTTTTTGCGCAAATGATTCGGTAATAATTGCGGTGCGTTTATCTGCACCTTCATCAGAAGAATTAAAATAACGTCCTTTACGCAAATCAATACCTAAACGCTGTAATGAACCTGGGTAAACCGCAATATAATTAGCACGAGGATAACTATTTTCGTTAACATATTCTGCACCTTCAACCGCAATTGTTGGTGTCCAAGTGTAATCACCCGGTAATGCACTAATAATGGCAACATCACCAATACCAACACTATTTTCTAGCTGTGAATGAAAACGCTTAATAAACTGCATACGTTTTTCGGCCGTGTCATAGTCAGATTGATTAAGCCTTACTTGCGCGGTTAAAGTGTTTTCTATGTTGGCACCATAATCTTTTGAATTGGCGATATAAGTACCAACCACCATAGATGATGCAGCAATTAAAACACAAGCCGACAAAAGCACTTCACTAATTACTAATATTCGATTTAAGCGACCCGCTTTTTTACCTAATGCACCGCGAGTGCCGTCGCGCAAAATTGCGTTAAAATCGGCACCTGAATTTTTCCACGCGGGTAATAAACCCGTAATAAAAATGGTGCTAATTACAAAAATAATAAATAGTTTAATAGTGAAAGCATCTATACCAAACTGCCACCAGAAAAAAGGTTTGTCATCGGTAAAGGTTGCGGTAATTGCACTAGTAACATCTAATGCCCAAGCGGCCACAAGCAATCCAATAATGCCGCCAATTGTACAAATAATTGTGCTTTCCCAAAGCATTTGAGAAATAAGCCGAGTTCTTGGCGCACCTAATGCAACACGAATAGCCGTTTCTTTACCGCGCTCAACGGCTCTAGAAAGTAAAAGATTACCAACATTTATAGAAGCCAATATTAATAATAAAATTGAAACCACATACATTGAGGTTAAAAATATACTCCCGCCACCACCGCCAATCGTTGACATAGGAAAACTGGTTGCATAAGCACTAATACCCGTGTTTGTTTTTGGATATTGTTGCTCAAGACGTTTCATTATATTGTTTAGCTGGTGATTAATATTTTCGAGTGTTACACCTTCAGCTAAATGCACAATGCCGCCACCAGCACCGGTATTTCTTTGTACTAGATCTTCGGGATCAATTCGCAAAGGCAACCAAATTTCAGCATTACGTGGAAAGAAATATCCCTCTGGCATTACACCAATCACTCTAGTGGCTTCGCCATTAACACGAATGGTTTGATCAATAACTTTAGGATCACCAGCAAAATGATTTTTGCCAAAGATCATAGCCAATAACGGCCACATTTTCGGCGCCAACTTTAGTATCTTCAACAACAAAATCTCTGCCAAGCATTGGCTTGGTTCGAGTCATTTTAAAAATATTATGATCAGCCTCTGTTGCGTTATAACGCCTTGCGCCATCTCTACCCGAAACATTTGCGCTGGTATCACTATAAACGCTATGCTCGGTGATCCCTTTAAGTTGCTTGCGAATGACTTCGTAGTTATAAAACTCTAAATTACCACCGTTATATTCTAAGCCGTTTAATGATTTATCAATAACCATTAATGACTCGCCATCTTTAAATGGCAAAGGCTTATAGGCCATGGTATTTAAAAATGAAAACAAGTAAATGCTTAAACCAATGCCAACCGCCATAACCATAATAGTTAATGCGGTAAAACCCGGACGCTTAAGTAATAGTCTTACTGCATAGTTAAAGTCTTGTAATGCAAACATTGTTAACTCCTATGCCGCTTCAGTTTGAGAGTTTGACGGCTGATCTGAAATGACTTTGCCATCTAAAATATCAATATTTCTATCGGCTCTTTTTGCCGAGCGCGGATCATGAGTAACCATACAAATGGTTGCACCTTCTGCGTGTAATTTATCCAGCAACTCCATCACCGCATCAGCATTTTTAGAATCTAGATTACCCGTAGGTTCATCGGCTAAAATAATTGATGGATTACCTGCGATTGCTCGTGCAACGGCAACACGTTGCTGCTGACCGCCAGATAACTGCGAAGGAAAATGCTTTGCCCTATGTGCCATATCCACTTTTTCAAGTGCCGCTTTTACCATAGCTTTGCGTTCTTGTTTATTTAAGTCTTTACGATAGGTGAGTGGTAGCTCTACATTTTCTTCAACATCTAAATCACTAATGAGATTAAACGATTGAAAAATAAATCCAATTTCTTTGTTTCTTATTCTCGCTCTTTGTTGTTTTGAAATATCAGACACATCATGCTCGGCTAATTGATAAGCACCTTCGGTTGATGTGTCTAACAAGCCAATTAAGGAAAGCAAAGTTGATTTACCACAACCCGATGGCCCCGAAATTGAAACATATTCGCCTTTATTAATTTTAAGGCTAATATTACTTAGCGCATGCGTTTCAACTTCGTCGGTTAAAAACACTTTTTTAATACCGTTTAAATCAATTAATAAATCACTCATTAGTTTTACCTTTTTTATAAACCGTTTAAATTTAAAATATTCTTAGTTAATTTTTACTTTAGCGTAGGTTTCCCAACTTGTGGGATCAGAGACAATAATTTTGTCGCCAACATTTAATCCCTCAATCACCTCAATTTCATTCGGCGAGCCTTTCCCTAACTTCACAAAAACTCTCTCGGCAAATTCGCCATTATCAACCAATTTATAAACCGCCGAAGACGATTGACTTTGAGCAAATAAAGGACGGCTAACATGCAAAGCATTTTCAATTTCTGCCACTTTAATTTCACCATCAACCGATAAATCAGGACGCGCCTCGGGAGGTAACTTTCCAACTAAAACAATATCCACCTGAACATTGCCATTAACTACCGCAGGATCAACGCGAACAACTTGTCCGTTTATTTTGCTGTTGTGGGTATCAATGACTACTGGCTGACCTTGAGCCACATTGCTAATTTGTAGCTCTGGAATTTGCAACTCGGCTATTAATGAATCGTGCCTAGCCAGTTTTGCGATATTGGTGCCAATGGTGATTTGTTGTCCTGGCTCTAATGGCATTGCTTGAACCACCGAATCAATAGTGGCGCGCACGTTTAGCTCTTCTACTTGTTGATTTAATCGATTAACCACTTTTTTCATTTTGCTCAGCCTTGCTTTACTAGCACTCGCTTGAGCAATATGGTTTTCTTGCATTTTATTAAAGCGTTTTTCTTGAATGGCTAGTCGCTGTTTTAACTGATTGGTTTGCAGAAGGGTTTGTTCATAATCAATTTGCGAAACCGCACCCGAGCCACGCTTAATCAATTTGGCTTGTGCCACTTGCTTTAAACTGCTGGCTTCATAATCTAATTTGGCATTGAGTAATAAGGCTTGTTGATCAAGCAAAGCTGTTTCTAGTGCCACCTTTTCAGCATTAGTTTCAGCACTTAAGGCCTCTAGCTCCCACTGGGCTTCTTCCATTTGTTGCACTAAATTTGAATTACTCAGCTGAACAATTAAGTCACCTTTTTTAACTTTTTTACCAGGCTTAACAATCACTCGCTCAACTCGGGCATCAATTTGCGAAGCTAACCATTCAATATCTGCTGGCACTAATACGCCATTGCCACGCACCGATACCGAAAAATCCCCTTGCTTAACTTCACTAACAACCAAGCGCTCTCCATCAATCACAAAGTCGGCTTGTCCTATCTTAAATAAATACTGCGCGGCAAAAATGACAACAATTGCCACTAAAAGCCACGGCCAATACTTTTTTATCGGATTAGTTTTGGGTTTTTCTCTAGCAATATCCACAATACTTCTCAACTCTTACACATAAAAAATTTACAATTTGGGTATTGCAGGTGCCATGCCACCTTTTTATCTTTTTGATTTTAAAAGAGTTATTGTTTTTTTTGCGTTAATGAGTAATGGATATTCCCAATATTGGGAAATTAAAAATAAAACCTAAATCCCAGTTATGAGACAAAATTTAATTAACTTGGGATTGACAATCGCTAGCACTTAGATGAGAATCTTTCTCACTTAAAAACATCAAGCAATTTTAAAAATGGCCAAAATAGCATTAGAGAATGTTCTAAGTGTTCATCACTGGAATGATAAATTATTTAGTTTTAAAACCACTCGCGATCAAGGATTTCGTTTTAATAATGGTGAATTTGTAATGGTTGGTTTACCCGGTGAAGATAAACCCGTTTTACGCGCCTACAGTATTGCCAGTGCCAATTATGAGCCGCATCTTGAATTTTTTAGTATTAAAGTTCCATCGGGTAAACTCACTGAACATTTACAAAAAATTCAGCCTGGCGACTCCATTTATGTAAGCCGCAAACCAACAGGAACATTAGTTGCCGATGATCTCAAGCCAGGGAAACATCTCTATTTATTATCAACAGGAACAGGTTTGGCTCCGTTTTTAAGCATTATTTTTGATTTAGATATTTACGACAAATTTGAAAAAGTGGTGCTTTTTCATGGTGTAAGACGGGTTGAAGATTTAGCCTATCGCGACCAATTAGAAAATCAATTGCCTAACCATCCTTACTTAGGCGACATTATTAAAAACAAATTTATCTATTATCCTTGTGTCAGTCGAGAACCATTTGTTAACCAAGGCAGGGTAACCGACCTAATAAAAAATGGTCAATTTGCACGCGACATAGGTCTTCCGCCCATCAGTCCTATTAATGATAGAGCAATGATTTGTGGTAGCCCCGAAATGCTAGCAGAAACTCAGCAGACACTTGATGAGCTTGGGTTTGAAATTAGCCCACATCGTGGAGTGCAAGGTGATTATGTGATTGAAAGGGCATTTGCTGAATAAATAACCAATAAGCTTGATCTAAGCACAACTACTCGATGTGATTTGCATTAAAATAACCATAGATCTTACTCTTTAGTTATGGAGAATGCTTCGCATTGCAATTATCTAGCTCATCAGAAATAACCCTTAAGCAGCTTAGGCTGCTTATTATTATTGGCGCTACGTTTATGATGAGCTTTATGGTAGCCGACATACCTTTGCTACCCGAGTCAGTACATAAAGTTTATTATATTTCTCGTATTGGCTTGCAACTGCCTATTCTAATCACTTTCTTTTGCCTCACATATTTGCCCTTTTATCCCAAATTTCACAACCAAGCATTAATGTTAGGGGTTCTATGGATTACCTATGCTAATTATTGGGTAATATTTCAATGTTGGCACATTGCCCAGTTTGCTTTTCCTTACGAAGGGATCTTGTTTTATGCCCTTTATGCGCTAATAGTGTTAAGGCTTAGCTTTAAATATTCACTCATATACATTGTTGCTAGCATTGTCGGTTTTGCTGTTTTGGTTACTAGCTATCCTATTTACGCAGAATACACAGGAGTAAAGCTCGGTTTTGTTTTATTCGGTTTAATCGTAAGCTTAATGAGTGTTTATCAAATAGAAACCTTATTTAATAAATTTCGTTCAGCCAATGGCAAGCTCACCGTACTCAGCCAAATTGATCAACTTACAGGCATTTATAACCGAGGCACCTTTGAAACTAAGTTTTATGATATGCTCAACTTTGCTAAACGAACCCAAACAACCCTTGCTGTTTTTCTTTTTGATCTGGATAACTTTAAAGATTTTAATGATGGCTACGGTCACCTAAAAGGTGACGAAGTAATCAGGCAGCAAGCCAATATTTTAAAAACTATCTTTTCAAGAGAATCAGACATTATTGCCCGATATGGCGGTGAAGAGTTTATTGTTGCAACAATTGATAGCAGTGTTGAACACTGTGAAAAAGTAGCGCAAAAAGTTATCACTCAATGGCAGCAATTGGAAATAGCTCACGGAAAAGGACAAGGCGAAGCATTTGTTAGTTGTTCTATCGGCTTTTACTGCACTAAAGTAGGGCGATACAATACTTGTGATCAGCTCATAGAAAATGCTGATAAAGCCCTGTATCGAGCTAAAGCGACAGGAAAAGCACGATTTATTAATGGAAGCTCTGCTAGTTGCTAGAGTTTAGTTTTAATCTCTTACTTTAACCAATTCATTCACATCAGTATGGTCAAAATCTCTGCCATATATATGTAGGTGCATGGTTTGCCTATAGGTCAGCTTTTGCTCTTTAAGTTGCAAAGAAAACTCATAACTCTTAGTCGTAGCATTTTTTTGCATAAAAGGCGACTCTACTATCGACCAATCTTTATTATTTTTAGCCGCATTAACTGAAATTGATAAGCCATTGTTTTTATCATATTCAGCACTTCCACCAGCAACAACCGCAACACCTCGCGGAATACTAAAAGACTTCATTAATAGATTTTGTTCAGCATTCCACGAATAAAATCCAGCTTCGCTATGAATTAACTTACCGTCTCTAATACGAGTAACCACTTGATGATAACTTAAAGCCACTAAATCTTGGGTTTCTGCATTATCTAAGTAGCGCATTGGCTCAAAAATTAAGGTCTCTTGATAATGATTTTCCTCAATGCCATCTTCTTCTGGTGATATATCTGCACCAATATTGCCTTGCCAGTGTCCAATTAATGCTTGTAGCGGACCGTAATCTAAATTATTTTGTGACATAGTAAAAACTCTTAGTAAACTTGAATTAATATTAAATGATTAAGCGTTTTGGAATAATTATGTTTTACAACGGTTATAGTTAACTCATTATTCAGTTATTTGGTTGATCATAGGAAACACGGTTTGACTTTTCAAGGTAGCGCACTACAAAAAATTATATTTGGCTTGCTTACTATTATTTTATGTATAGCAGGCTGGACATTAACTCAATTGGGTTTTTCCCAAATTAGCACTTTGCAAAAGATTGAGCGTATTCCCACCAGCACTATTGCATCAAGTATTCCTGGGGTTACTAAATTGCAGATTAGGGTAAAACCACAAAAAAGCCTGCTTTCTAGCCCTTATTTTAACAAAGGAAGTGCTTACTATTATTATAAGCACGAAGTAAAAAAGACCAACTCAAATGGTAATACAACCTGGAGTACACGTTACTCAGAATCTAATAGTGTTGATTTTTGGGCATTTGATAATACAGGTGAGGTATTAATTAAAGCTCGCTCTCATGCCGATGATCGACTAGATTTTTCCCTACCAGTCTCTCAAAGTGTTACTCGTGGAAGTAACAGACATACCGAATGGCGCATTGAGCCCAATGACAATTTGTTTGTTGTGGGTGAATTTTTATTAAATAACGCTGCCACAGAAGTTCGTTTTGCTAATAACCAACAGTTTTCACCGTTAATTTCTAAATATTCTGAGTCCGAAGAAAAATCTGATTTAGGCATAGTGGTTATTTTAATGATCTGTGGCGGTATTTCTTTATTTGCTTTTGCTGCGCTTACTTTAACTATCACTATTGGCGCACACCGAGTATTAGCATTTTTATTTTTATTAACTTTTTCTGCGGTTATTCCTTTATCACAACTTGGGCTTAGTATGTTAAAGCAAGATATTGTTGAGGCCAGCAATGATATTAATAATCGTGGTAATTTTGTAAAACAAAGAATAGCTCAAATTACCCAAGTGAACTCACTTGCTAATAGTAACTGGAAAGATTTTATATTTACCGTTAGTCAACCTTCGGTACAATCACCTCAGGTTGATGGAATATTAACTGATTTTGTTTTTATGCAAGAGCGATATAATGCTCAGCTTAACGCTTTTCCTAATAACTTTATTGCTTGGATTTATGATGTTAAAACAAATTCATTACTTAATGAATTACCTACCGCTCTGCAAGTTCAAGTAGAAAAAAAACTATCTCATTTTAAAGCAACCGAAACCAATGAATGGATTTCTTACTTAGTGGCTGTGACTGGGTTAATCATTTGTATTGTTATGACAGTCTTAGCCTTTAAACTTATTCGCTTAAAACGACATATTGAAAATATTCCTACCTCTAAAACATCGGGTTTGGTATTTGGCTTATCCGAACTTAAAGGACGCGTTAATTCACCAGAAAATACTGAACCTTTAAAAAGTCCACTTAAAAATATGTCCTGTTTTTGGTATCACTATGTTGTAGAAGAAAAACGCGGCAGTGGTAAAAATACTAAATGGGTAAGAATAGAAAATAAAATCGATCATCTACCATTTTTGTGTAAAGATCAATTTAGCGAAGTGCTGGTTGACCCTGCAAAGGCAGAAATGATTAGTAAACACACCAACAAAGAAAGAAAACACAATCGCAGGTATACCGAAACCATTCTTAAAACCAATGACAAGATCTATTTGATAGGTAATGCCAGTATCAACAAAGACACAGGTGACACATTAAAAATTAGCCATCAAAAAAGTTCACCCTTTTTAATTACCAATTTAACCGAACAAGCCATCATGTATAGAAAGGCCAACACAGGCATGATTAGTTTAACTACGGCATTTTCGGCATTAATGTTTAGCGTTTTATTTTATTTAGGTGTTAATGGCAGTTTTTCGCCTACCGACTATTTATTATCGGCACTTATAGCACCAATTTATATGTCTATAGTTGTCCTTATTTTACACTACAACGATTTAGTTTTTTTAAAACAAAGAGCGGCGAGAAATTTTTCAAACATAGTTGTTTCTATGCAAAAACGAGCCGACTTAATACCCAACATAGAAAAAATTGTTAAAAAGTTTTTAGCCCATGAAAAATCATTATTACAGCAAATAACGCAACTGCGCAGTCACTATTCAAAACAAGTGACAAGCACTAAACAAATTAGTAATACGCTTTCACAAGAGCAAAAAATGCTTACTCAAATAATGGGTTTAATTGAAGACTATCCAGAACTTACTTCGCATAAATTAAGCGTTAAATTAATGAATAAGTTAGTTGATTTAGAAAATGAAATTGCCTTAATGCGCGAAGGATATAATGACTCTGTTGGTTACTATAATACTAGAATTGCCAGCGTGCCAGATGTCTTTTTTGCCCGTTTTTTTGGGTTTAAATCGTTAAGCCTATTAGCTTTTAAAACTAAAAAATATCAGCGAATTAATTTTAAGCCAGAACTATCATAAATATTTGTTCTGGCTTTATCTATACCCGTTCTCCTTCAAGATGCTTGTTTCAGTGTTCAGCCAAAAAGTTTGAACAAGGCGCAGCTTGCAGGAAATGGCAAGCCCTTTTCAAAAGCTGTAACGCAGTGCAAGCTTTTTGGCTGAGCACCCGAAGGGCAAGGCAGTAAGCCAACCTCTTCTTCGTTATCAATGCTTGAATTAGAATGACTAATCCTGCGCATTAATGCCTCAAATAGGATGGCTTACTGTCTTGCTGAAACATGCATCTTGAAGGAGAGCGGGTATAAATAATTATCTTTGGGAATTTAAAGCACAATAGGCTATTACTGTTATCCCAAACTAGAGTTATTTAACTCACGCTTCCATTTGCTAATCACAAATTTCTCATAGGGTCTGGTAATGGTGCCGGGATGACCAAACTCAAAGTCATTATTCGGATAGCGGCTAAAGTAACCTCTTAATTGATCGCGCACTAAATCTGCTACAGAGCGATTTTTTAAACCCTGTTTTTTGGCTTTAGATACATCAAATCCATAAAAGCCAGCGGGGTCGGGTTTCCAAAAAGGGAGATCTTTATAAGGCAGAATTTTATTTTTGGCGAGAAATTTCTCGGGGATCCAAATAGGCTCATAGTCTTGTTTTGTGACTGAATGAACGGTTTTAATATAGCTTTCAAATGTCATTGGCTCATAAGCCACATTAAAGTCTGAGGCAATTCCTTTAACGCCGCAGTGATACATAAATTCGCAATAAGAAATGGTGTCGGTCATTTGCAATAGGTGTTTCTTTTCAGATTGAGGCAATAAAATTTCCCCGCCACGTGAAAAGCGCACCGGCCAATAGGGCTCATAAATTGGTTCCACCACATTAAAGCTTCGCATTCCGTGAGAGCGAAAACAAGCAACATTATCACCTAAGGTTTCTTTTAGAAAAATTTCGGCATATTGTTTACGAAGTTGATAAGGTAAACGCGGGTGATCAGGGGTTGCACCTAATTTTTCAAGATCTCTTAATGGTGATGTCTCAACTATTCCTGCTTTATCCCAAACACCATAAACCCCAATAGTTGAGGTATATTGATAACTGCCAATTTTGCCTTTAAGTAGCTTTGCCATGGGCGGCATAACCAGCGGGCTTTTTTGCCAAGTATCAACAACCCAGTCGTAGGTATTAGTTTTTAAATGCTGAGCTAACAATTTAAGACCTGATCCATCTTTAGCTTCGCGATCACCTTTTATTAGCTCTAATTGGGGAAATAAATTGGGATTAGTTTTACCGCGATTAAATAATGTGACTTTGCAGCCGTGTTTAAGCAGTGTGTTAACAATATCAGGACCAAGATAATGAGTACCACCAAGCACTAAAACTCGATGAGACTCACCAGATAAAGCGGTAGGAATATAACTGGCTCCAAGGGCTAAGCTAGAAGCTTGAATAAATTGACGACGTTTCATAAGTAACTCTCATGCAAAAAACTAAAAGGCTTAAGCGTTAGTTTTATCGTTTAACTAATTGTTTTTAAAGCACTTAGGGACTAGTGTTGCTATAGTTGGGACTAATGAAAGGCTTCTGTAACATCTGGTTGATAAGTTTTTCCGACATTAATTGTCGTTCCGTCATCCAGAATCATCCTTTGGCTCGATTTAGAGTATTTTTCTATTTTTTCAACATGCAGCGGATTAACCAAAACCGAACGGCTAATTTGTACAAAGCCATAGGATAAGTATTCTGGTTTAAGGGATTTAAGACTAGCACGAACAACAATTTCTTCTTCATTGGTATAAATGGACACATAGTTCCTAGCCGATTCTAAATAACAAACTTGTTCAGGGTTTAAAAAGTGAACGCGTTTTCCATCGTTTAGGGTGATCGGTTTGTTTAGTGGTAATTGGGCTTTTTTAAGTTTATGAGAAACCATAAAAAGGTGAGATAAGAGCATAAAAATAGCGGCAATAAAGCCATTTTGTAACCAGCGCTTGTTCATTAAGTGAAAAAAACTTTCGAGCAAGGTTTTATCACCATTAAGAGAAATTTGATAAATTGAAGAGCTTAATAAAATTTGAACAGGACCTGCCAAAACGATAAATAGACCGCCAATTAGTAAATAGCTTTCTTTCTGCCAAAGGACTCTTTTTATCCCTTGTTGCAGAAATACTAAGGCAAGAGAAAACCAAACAACCCAATCGACAATTGACCAGTACAAACTAATTCCAGCAGGTTGTTTGTAGTAAATATGAAAGTGAACCCATTGAAATAGAATGGCAATTGATAAACCAATTGCTAAACTGATTAAAAGGTGAGGTTTAGTATTACTGTTAGTTTCAAAAATAAAACTCATCGCTAATGTAATATACCTGATAAGGATTTCGGTTAATATTAAGATCAACAGAGCTTAAACCTTATGAAAAATTTTAATCAATATCAATTGAGAAGTTGTAAGAAAAAGTTCTAATATTGAGCGGATATAAATTACGGAGAAAAACATGCAAGCAATATGGAATAATCAAGTGATTGCTCAAAGTGATAACACAATTATTATTGAAAATAATCACTATTTTCCTGTCAGTTCAGTGGATAAAACCTATCTTCAACCCAGCAATACTTCGACTCATTGCCCTTGGAAAGGTGATGCCAGTTATTATTCGGTGGTGGTTAACGGCGAAGTCAATAAAGATGCCGCTTGGTATTATTCTGATCCAAAAGATGCGGCAAAAGAAATTAAAGGTTATGTGGCGTTTTGGCGAGGTGTGGTGGTTGCTGAATAGTTACTATACGTTATCTTTGATCTTAAATGCTTCACATAAAGTACCTTGATGAAAGCTCATTTGCCACTGTTTATTATTAGGGGATAACTCATTTAAAGTCCAAATTGAACAACGTTTTGAATAAATAGGATCGTTACTACCTCTAATTAAAACTGACTGATAAAGTAACTGGGCGCAAGTAGAGGATATCTGCCTTATCTCAAAGTTAATCGCATATATTTTTGGCGCCGTTTCGCTAGGTAGTCTGTCTAGAGCTTCTTGTTTACCAAAAGTAATGCCTGAACTTGCTATTTCAATAAAATCATCAGCCAATAGCTTATCAAGCGTTTGATAAGAGGCACGAACTGTATGTTTAAACAAATCGGTTTCTAGAGTTATTAAGAGCGTTTTTAAATTTTTCATTAATTATGCCTTTCTGAGCATGGCTTGGAGAACTTTAAGATATTGCACTCAAAACATAGAACGAAAATATAAATAATACTGCTAATACAGTATTTTTACTTTGTATAGTCATACCCATCCATTTTAAATTTTTTTATTCAAAAACTTGAATATCAATTAAATTACTTCAACTTTTTAGGATACTCAATCCCCAACCAAGCCTTAAAAAAAGCTTTTTGTTTTTTGCTGGGTGATTTAACTAATTCTATTTTTCTGGGCTTTTTATTTATTAAGCCAAGGGTTAATTTTTTATTAATTAATTGATCGTTTCTAAACAGGGTTAACTTAATTTCATCGTCTTTTTTAAATTGCTTTAGCCATTGGTTATAGTTTTCTGCGGTAACTTTATAGTCATTAATCGCTAAAAGTTGATCACCTGTTGTTAACCCTGCCTTCCATGCGGGGCTATTTTTTTCTACTTTGCTGATATTAATTAAACCCTTTTTATTGGTGTGGTTAAAACCAGTCCACAAGGTTTTATCAGCCTTTTTTTGCTTAGCAAATTTTAATCCTGCTCTATCGAGCATTTTGTCAAAATTAAATTCAGCGGGAGAAAAAATATTTTTATTCCACCAGTTTTTATAATCAATGCCCGTTAGCTTATTAATAATGTTTAACAGTGTTTGGTTGTTGTAATCGGTAATATAAAACTTTTCAGGTGTTCTAAGGTGATTACCCTGTTGATAAAGCTCATTATGTAAGGCTTTAATACCGCTTTTTAGGTTGCTGTCTACAAGCATTTTAAAATCTAAAAGCCAGCTTGCCATATAACCTTCATCATAAATATTCACTTTAAAGTTGGTTGCAAAATCACCACTTTGCGCTATCCATTTTTCATGGCTAGAATCACTTACCGATTGCACTTTTGTGCCAGGCTTTCTTTGAAATTTATTAATGCGTTCACTAAGTTTTTGTAAAAACTCTTTTAGTGTTTGTAGCTCACTCATTAGCAAAATATGATCTTGCAAATAGCTGGTTGTGCCTTCTGCCTTCCATAAAAGATCAGAATAATTAATGTTTTGATAATTATATGGCACAAGCCCTTGAGGACGATAAGCTTTTACATTCCAAGTGTGCACTAGCTCGTGAGCGGCAGTGCGCAAAAATTTATCGAGATAGAGTTTTCTGTCAGAAAATATTGAACGTGGGCGCTGAATAACCGTGGAATTAACATGCTCGGTTGCACCTGTTGCGCCACTGGTTGCGTGGATCATAAACACATATTTGTTATACGGATAACCCTTCCAAATTTTTTGACTACTGGCTACCATTTTTTCTAAATCATCGGCAATATCTTGATTGCTACGACTGCTTTTTCCCCAAAATACGACTTGGTAATCTCTGCCATCTTCTCTAAATTCAATCAGCTCACTAATGCCTGTTTCAATTGGCGAGTCTGCAAGTTGGTGATAATCTTGGGCGATAAACTGATGCTCGTCTAGTTGCACCATGCCTGAATAACTTTTCCAATCTTCAGGTACAGATAAACTCACTTTGTGAACACTTTTAATTAATTGAGGTGAATACATTAAAACCGCAGTGGCATCTAAATAAGCATGGGTACTATCAATATGGCGACTGCGTGCGCCAAGCTCGTTAGCATAAAGTTCATACTCAATAGTGACTGCTTGTTTTGAAGGATTAGATATTTCCCAAGATGATTTAGTTTGCTTTTTCCAGCTAAGCGCTTTATTGGCCGCAGTTGCTTTAAAGTTGTATACGCCACTGGCTTGATTGATAATTTTGTAATTTCCTGTGCGCCATGTAGGGAGTTTTATAATCGCTTTTTCCTGCCCTGCGGGAATTTGCATGGTTACATAAGCTAAGTGATGTTCTGGTTGTTTAATGCTAATGTGGTAGTTTACTTCTGCTTGTGCGGCAAAAGAGCCAATTAAAAGGCTAATAGTAATCAGTATAAATTGACGAGAAATCATGTTGTCCTTGGAGCTTTAAAGCAGTTGTCATTGGTTTTATTCTAATAGTTTTTGCGGTTATCAGCCACAATCACTTGTTAACCGATAGCTTAGAGATTAAATTGTCTATAATTAAACTTTGAACTTAAGCACGCTATACCATGGAAAAACCTTACTCTGTCGCCTGTGAGCGAAATCAACAGCCAATTGCCGAGCAAATTGTGCCTTTATTGGCAAATGCAACCAGCCTTTTAGAAATAGGCAGTGGAACGGGGCAACACGCGGTTTATTTTGCTAGCTTATTATCGCATTTAAGCTGGCAAACTAGCGATGTAGTTGAAAACCACGCGGGAATAAACGCTTGGATCAATGATTATAAAGGTAACAATTTAAAAGCGCCTATTGCGCTTAATGTGTTAAGCGATCAATGGCCAAAAAATACATTTGATGCAGCATTTTCTGCTAATACTGCCCACATAATGCCTTGGAAAGCCGTTGTAGCCACGTTTAAAAGGTTACAAAAAGTATTAAATGCTGAGTCATATTATTGCTTATATGGACCATTTAATTATAAGGGTAAGTTCACCAGTGACAGCAATGCTCGGTTTAATGAATGGCTTTATTCACAAGCACCACATCAGGCGATTAGAGATTTTGAGTCTGTAGAAGAACTTGCCAATAGTTGTGATTTTACCTTACAGCAAGATATTGAAATGCCCGCCAACAATCGTTTATTGGTATGGAAAAAGCAATGACTTTTAAATGGTTGGTGCTAGCTTTAGTTTTTTTGACTAGTACGCTGCCTATTAATGCATTGGCGAATAATTCATTGACCAATAATGCATTGACTAGCAATCTAAGCAGCAGTGAACAACCATTTATTACACAACAAGTTAATGCAGTTTTTAAAGATCGACAATTTCAGCAAATCGCTAAATCTGCAAACTGGCAAACTATCGCTAATAACAATCAATTTGCAGCAAGTGCTCAGTTTATACAAAAAATTAATTATCATAACGGCTGGAAAAAACAAGGATCGCAGTTGGAGTGGGCATTACAAATTAATGCTGAACACGCCAAATCAATTAATCTAAACTTAACATCAGTTCCACAAGATCCGCTGTTTAAGGTTTATTTTTCTGATCCTAGTAAAACCCAAAGCTATGGCCCACTTAAACCCGACGCTAATGGTAATATTTGGACACCCGTTATCAATGGCAATGTAGCCGTTTTATCAATCACAAAACCTCACAATATAAAGGCTACTAATGATCTTAAAATAGCTAAGGTAAATCTTGGATTTAGAGACTTTAATTCACTAAATAATCAGCAAGGGTGTACATTAGATACAGTATGTGACGAAGCCAGTGAAATTCAATCGCAGGCTCGCTCAGTTGCGCGCTACACTGTTTTAGGACAAACCGTTTGTACGGGCACTTTGGTTAACAACACAAACCTTGACAGAACACCTTATTTTTTAACTGCTCAACATTGTAATTTAACCGTATCTACTGCGCCTAGCACGGTATTTTATTGGGGTTATCAAGCGAGTATTTGTAATGGCGATAGAGATGGCAGTTTAGAGCAAGTTTCTTTTGGTGCAACTTTACGAGCCAAAGACAACGCAACAGATTTGGCACTTTTAGAATTATATGAAGTGCCGCCCAGTGAGTTCACACCTTTTTGGTCTGGCTGGGATAATAGCCGCAGCGCAGTCTCACAGTCTTATAGTATTCATCATCCTCAAGGTTTAGAAAAAAGTGTAGCCTTTAACTTTGATCCCTTAACAATAACCAATGGATATAGTCATTTAGAGGATGCCAATGCTAATTTTTGGCGAGTTAATAATTGGAATTTGGGCTCTACAACTTCTGGATCGTCAGGTGCAGGATTGTGGAATAGCAACAATCAACTAATCGGTATTTTAACAGGTGGCGACGCAACTTGTGATAATCCTTTGGCTCCCGATTGGTATGCTCAACTAGCAGCGCAATGGTCATTAAACTCATGGAAACATGCTCAGCTAAAAAACTGGTTAGCTCCTGATAATTCAGATGTAAATCATATAACAGGCATTGATACCTGCGAAGTTGAAGTAGGCTCTATTGTATTAGAGCCAAGCTCGCCAGCAATTAATGAATTAATTAATTTTACCTATCAAAATGATAATACCGAGCAACAAACCACCGAAATACAATGGGACTTTAATAATGATGGTAACTACGATGCAACAGGAGAATCGGTAAGTTTTAGTTATGAATTTTTATACCAAGGAAAACTAAGAGTTAAAGTGTCTCATGCTGAAACATGCAGCTTAATTTTTACCCAAAATATTAATATCAATAACAATGGAGTCGAGCAATTTCCACTTGATAGACGATTATCTTCGGCATGGAACCAAGTAAGAACCTCAACCAAAGGCTGGAGCTTAGATTCATCTTCAAGCTACGAAGGGCAACAAAGCCTAAAAGCCAATAGAATTAACGATAATGAAACCGCTGGTATTGAATATATTCATAACTTTTCTGCCGAAGATAACAACTTTATTGCCTTTGCAGTAGCGACATCAACAGAAATAGGCGATAGATTAAATTTTTACCTTGATAACCAACTTATTGATCAATGGGAAGGCGAAAATAGCTGGCAATATTACTACTACCCATTAGAGCGCGGAGTTCATGTTTTAAAGTGGGAATACCAAAAAGATGATAATGGAAAAGCAGGAAGTGATACGGTTTGGATAGATGCGGTTAGTGGATTTGAGCAATCGAGATCGGGATCGGGGGGTGGGAGTGTTGGTATTATATTGTTATTAGGCGTTTTCTTTTTCTGTAGAAATAAGCCGCAAATATAAAGATATTTACGGCTTATTAAAAAGTAAAAATTAAGATTAATTATTTTCTTTTAGCTTATAAACTTTAACTTTTTTTCCTGTTTCGTCAGTTACAACACCATCCACATTTTGTGTAGTTACTTGACCTACTTGAATTGGAATTGAAAAAGCTTTGTGCATTAGCTTGCCATCTACCTCTATTGAAGCAACAAAATCAAGGTAAAAACGTCCTTCTTGTTCTGCCATAAAGGTTAGTTTTTCTGGGGCTTGTCGATCACCAGATTTGTTAAAGGCAAGATTCCAATTATTATTGCTAGATAATTGTTGTAAGTTTTTTGACTCGCTCAACTTAGTAGTAATTGACTTTTTAATCTTTGAGTCAAAGCTAATCTCTACCTCAATATTTTCACCAACTGAGAATGTTTTCTTTGAAAGCTGAAAGCTCATCTCTATAGGTGCTGTAGCTTTACCAATATAGTCTTGGTGAGTTGATGCTGTATTTTTAGTGCTATTTACCAATGATTGTTCAGAAGAACAAGCAGTTAAAAATAATGTGCTTAATGCTAAAGTAATTAATAATTTTTTCATGGTTTATTCCTATTCTAAGAGCTAACTGATACATCTATACAAGTATCTTTACCTGAATTACCAGAAACATTTGAGTTTTCATAAACATCAATAATGTGAATTCCACTAGTTAATGAGACTGTAGAATTTTCATTTCCACTAGTTCTACTTTGAAGAACGACTTCCCCTTGTTTGTAAACTACCATACTAGGATTATCTCCAGAGTTTTGACCATCAGCTCTAAAGCGGTATGTTCCATCTGTATTAATATCAACTCTTACAAATTGGCGATTGCCTAACTTATTGTAATTTCCATTAGTATCAAAACTACACACTTCAACACTAGCCCCGCCAACAGTTGCAACCTTATACACAGGTAGGTTTCTAGAATCTCCACCATCATTGGTTTCGTTTGAGCCAAAGTCATCATCAGCAATAATATCTTGAGAGCTTAATAAGCTATCAATACTTGACGAGCTAGCGCTGGCTTCTTCTTTAAGTGCTATAGCAAAGGAAAAAATGGATGTTAGTGCATCGGTGTCTTTTTCACCATTAATTAATGCTTGATAAATGGGTGCTAAACCGAGCGATAAATTATCGCTACCATCATCGTTTGAATCATAAAAATCATAAAGCAGCGATTGCACGCTAGCTTCTGAGTACCAGCCTCTGTTTGTTGAAGGGTTACTTTCTACATTAATGGTAAAACCGCTACCTTGATCATCACCCGAAGAATCTTCATAAACAGGATCATCGGTAATTATACCAGATAAAGCATTGCCAAAACCTTCACCCATGGCAACCCTAAGATCGAGTCTGTCTGAGCCTCGATGTGAACCACCAATTGAGTCTGAACGCGAAATTTTATCCTCGAAATAATGTCCCCATTCATGAATAATAATGTGCCCATCGTACTCATCAGTATCACTATCGGCATTACCTAAAATGTAAATGCCTGGACATCCACTATTGGTTGTATAAAAGGAAGTGGTTATTTCTCCCGAATCATAATCGGTACACTCGCCATTTCCTGCGGCACGATTATTTTCACTCCAATGTAAACGTAAGGCTGGAAAGTTAATGTCAGCATCTACTGCAACAAACTTTTGAACAGTTTTGTATACACTGTCAAGAATTGCAAAAGGCGCAGCAACTCGGTCACCTGTGTACTCGGTTTCAGAAATACTCCAACCCGATGGCGCATTAAGATCTTGAGATACATTTTCCGACTCTATGCTAATTGTTGCCGAATCCATCGCATAAACAGCATCATCACTGGTGTTGTCAACAACGGTAAAATCCCAAGAAGCAGTGGCTGTTTGCTTATATTCAGACTTTATACGTAAAACAACGCTTGAACTTGGTGTTACATCAAAACTATAGTTGCCATCACTGTCACTAGTTGTGCTCTCTATAATTGAGCTATCAGATGAGTCGAGCAACTCAACCGTTGCACCACGAATAGGTTCTTGAGAAATATTGTCGTAATCTAAGTTTCCTGAACCAGAATTTGGCACTAAATCAAAAGTTAGTCTGCCCGAAAGAGTAACGACATCTGGCGCATCATTAATTGTGACACTAACTTGATCGCTAGAAGAAGCACCGTTGGCATCAGTAACGGTTAAACTAAAGGCTAAAACCTCACTTGAATCTTCGGCAACCTCAGGCGCAGTAAAAGATGCAGTTTCTGCATCAGAATTATCAATCGTTACGGTTGTACCACTAACTTGCTCCCAAAGATAAGTCACTATTGCTACATCATCGCTACTGCCGCTACCATCTAAACTAACGGTTGAGCCTTCGGTAGTAGAGAAATCGGCAGGGGCAACTGCTTGTGGTGGTTGATCAGGAGTAATGGTAACAACTACTTCACCCGTTGATGACTGTCCAACAGAATCCGTAGCGGTTAAAGAAAAGCCTAATTCGGTATTTTCAGTTACTGTAGGTGCATCAAAATTTGCACTAACTGTATCAGCATTAGTAAGAGTAACACTAATATCACCACTGGTTTGTTCCCATAGATAACTGGCAATACTGACATCATCAGAGCTTTGTGAACCGTCTAAAATAACATTTTGCTCTTCGACAGCACTAAAATCATCAGGAGCTACCGTGGTTGGAGCTTGATCAGGGGTAATGGTAACAACAACGGTATCTGATCCTGTGTCTCCATCATCGTCAGTGACGGTGAGAGTAAAGGTTAAATCTGTATCAGCATCAACATCTGGTGCGGTAAAACTGGCAGTTGCTGCACTAGCGTTTTCAAGAGTAACCGATGAACCTGATGTTTGAGTCCAAGAATAACTGGTAATTGATCCATCACTATCAGTTCCACTTCCTTGTAAATTGACTGATGTTGCCTCTACAGCGCTAAAATTTTGTGGCGCGTTTGCGGTTGGGGAAACATTAGCAGGAGGCTCTGAGCTACCACTGCCACCACCACAGGCGATTAGCCCTGCAAGTGGTAAAGCAAATATTAAATGGCTATATTTAGGCATAAACTTCCTCGTATGTTTCATTGTTATTTGATGAGCAATTCTAACTGATATTTATATAAGAAAAACGTAAATAATCTACTAATATGAGGAATATTACTAAAACTAATGCTGTTAGTATTATAACTTTTAATGATTCAATGTTTTTAATAAAGGCTTGGCCACTGCTTCATGCTTAACCACTGTGTCGTGCTTAGCCACATGAGAGTTATTATGGTTTGTTAACTGGCTTAGCAATACAAACTCATAATCAGAATGGTTTTTTGCGATTTTTGTATTTAAAAACACCAAAGTCTCATCATAAGGATGACAAACAATCACAACCTCTCCCCTACGGTTTGCAATTTTAATCGCTCGTTTAAACTGTTTTTCAAGTATCTCTTTCAATTGATGCTTGGTTTCTGGGGTGTGATGATCTAAAAAAATATCTCGCCCTATACTAGGAATTCCATGATTGCGAGCAATATCTTCTGCAATTGATTGCTCGCTGGTTTTAGAGTCTAAGAAATACCAGTTTTGTGACTTAACTAGTGACATTACCCATTGCATTTTTTCTTTGTTTTCAGTCAACAAACTTCCCATATGGTTATTTAAACCAACAATATAAGGAATTGAGTTAGCATTTTGTAAAATAGTGTCATGCACTTCTTGCTGACTCATATTGGATAATATTGCTCCTGGTCCCAATAAGTCTGGGCGTGAAAATGCTTCCATAGGTAAATGCATAATCACTTCATGCCCATTTTCTTCGGCTAACCGAGCGATCTTTTTTGCAAATGGTGTTTGCGGCAAAATAGCCATAGTTAGCGGAATGGGTAACTTAACCAGCTGCTTGGCAACAATAGAATTATCGCCTAAATCATCAACCACAATTGATATTTTGGGCTTTTTAGGTTTAACAGTTACTTCTGCTTTTACAGTAGGAGCGGTTATTAAAAATAAGAATACGGCGGCAAAAACTCTATAAAACATCACAACAACTTTTAATAAAGATCAACATTTCCTAATGTTTCTGCGAAACAAGTTGAAAAGCTTGTAAAACCACAGGATCATCTAGCAAGCTAATATTATAAGTGTTTTTTGCTTTTTTATTAGTAAATTTTACATCGGGCTTAACCCCAATATTTTGTATTTTATTGCCTTTAGGTGAAAAATATTCCGCTGTGGTTAGCTTCATGCCTGAATCTTGCGATAAAGCAAATATTGATTGAATAGAGCCCTTTCCATAAGACTGCTCACCAAAAATAACCGCTTTTTCATGATCTTGTAATGCAGCAGCAACAATTTCTGCGGCAGATGCCGAGCCACCATTAATCATAACCAAAACATTCAGCTTTGATAAAGGCGCGCTTTGGCTAGCGTAAAAAACTTCATTCGCATCACTAGCTCTGCCCGATGAACTTAATAAAGTGCCTTGAGTTATAAACAGATCTGAGATCTCAACAGCAATTTCCATTACACCACCAGGGTTATCTCTGAGATCAATAATTAAATTTTCAATTTGGCTTTCATTCGATATTTTGCTTATTGCTCGTTTAAATTCAGATAAACTTTGCAGAGTAAATTGTGAAATTGCCACATAGCCCGTTTTAGCAGGTAATGAACGGCTTGAAACGCTTTCAATTAAGATAATTTTGCGAGTAAGCTTAAAGTCTTTGGGTTGGGCAAAGCTGGCATCAGCAATGGTTAAAGTAACGCTACTACCAGCTTTACCTTCAAGTAGTCCAAACGCTTCTTTAGCACTTATAAACTGAATAGATTCTTTATTAATATGGGTAACAATCATTCCCTTTTTAAAGCCAGCATCTTTTGCGGGGCTATTATTAAGCACTTGATCAATTTCAATACCATATTTGTGATCATTAAAGGTGAGTCCAAGACCAGCATATTCACCTTCGTTATCGGAATTAAAACGCGAAAATTCTTTAGGTGATAAGTAGTAAGAGTGTTTGTCTAAGTCAGAAACCATACCGCGAATTGCCGAGCGGATTAATCGAGTATCATCTATTTCCTCAATATAAGCTGACTTAATTCTATAGTATGCCTCGCTAAAAGCTCGTAGCTCATTAAGAGGCAATGCTTGATGTTTTTTGGCAATTAAAGGGCCAGAAACAAAGCCCATTAAAGCAACAAGGATTAATATGCTACTTTTAATTGAGCTATTTTTAAATCGCTTATATTGATTAGTTTTTTCCATTTTTAAATTTATCCTTAACTTTAAATTTAAAGTTCAAGCTTATTGCAGGTATTTCTGTTATTTTATGACAATGATAAGTAGATATTTAATCATTCAAATTGTTTAAAAAAATTGCTTTTTCTTTATCTCTGTTATTAATGCTTATTTATTTAAGTTTTCCTTGGTGGGTAAAACCATTAATTATTCAGTATATTCCACAAACTATCAGCATAGACTCTATTGATATTGCTTATCCTTCATTATCAGGCATAAAAGTTAATTCGGTAAATTTAAAGCAACAAGATTATCACATTAAAATTGAAGGATTATGGTTTGATTACTCATTTAAAAACATTAACCTTCAACTAATTGTAGTTGAAGCCCTTCAAAAAAGACAATCAAAGCAAGCCGAGCTTAACCTGCCACAACTAAACATTACTCAAATTAGTTCACATCTGACCAAAATAACTGGCGTTAACTTATTAGCAAAACAAATAATCTATAAATTTAATGAAGAACAACTCACCATTAACGATCTGCAATTTTCTACCAAAAATTTACTTACAAATTCAAATAGTCAAAGCAAGCCATTCGTACTTAATTGGAGCAAAATAATTTACAACCACAAGGTTATTCCTTTAGCCAATCAACCACAAATATTAATTAAGCCTATTGAAAATAGCTTTACCTTTAGCTATTTAGAAAATAATCAACCACTTGCAGATATTGAGTATTTAAATCATTCATCAACATCAATGATTAAAGCCAACGTATCAACCAAACTTTTAAATAAGGTAAAAGCGCATTTTCACTCTTATAGTAAAGCACTGCCTCAGCTAAGCTTTACAGATCCTTTAAGCATTGTATTAGAACAATCTAAAGCGTTGCTACCACCTAAAGTACACTTAACAACTTCGGCAAAAAACAGCGGCTTGAATGTAAAGTTGGCTCATTTTAATATAGAAATTAGTGAGCTTTCTCGACAGGGCTTTAGTCTTAAGGCTTTAACGGATTTAACCTTTCAACATAACAAATTGCTTGCAGAGCCATTAGTAAAAACTCAAATAACTTCTAATGTTAATTTAACTAGTGAAATAACATTTAACGATGTAATTATGAGCGCCAGTTTAGATCACCTTAGTGCACATCATAATAATACGGAGTTACACTTAAACAATATTAAAATATTGTCTAAACCTATCAACCTAACAGCTGAACAATTACGCAATAAAAACTTTGTCATAAGCATAGAGCAATCAGTTGAAAAACTATTGTTAAAATCTAATGAATTTAAGCTAATAGGAAGTATGAGTAATCAATTAAATTTACATGCATTAAACGATTTAAAAACTAAAAGCGAAATAAAAATTAATTCGTTTGACTGGTTTAAAGACGATCAATTAACCAGCAATACACAAGCTGATAACATACAAATTAGCAATGCAACAATAGCGTTTTTAATGAGCATAGAAAATGCATTTAATTCTAGCGATAAGCCAAACACAAAAATATCGGCATTAAAAATTCAAGCTAACCAACTACAAACACCAAACCTCTATTTTGATTCATTATTAGCTGACTTAAATGGCTCTATTTTAGATCAACTGATAAACTTAAGCGGCTATATATTGCTTAACGATACATTCAAAATGCCTTTAGGTATTAGTTATCAAGTCAATAATAAAAAAGGAAATACTAAACTCATTGAAACCCAGCAAGAAATAACCAACTTAAATTTTTTACTCAATCAATTAAAACCAGAATCCATTGAAAGCATTACTTTCAATGAAGGAAAAATAAAACTAAAAGGACAAGTAAATATTGATCCATCATTGTCTTTAAGTGTTCATTCAAATTTATCTAATGTTTCAATGAATGTTGATGAAAATTATATTAATAACCTTCATTTAACAACCCAAGCTAATCTTAGCAACAAGCAAATCACTACTGACTCAAAACTAATCATTGATGAAATTCAGCTATCAAGTGGGATCAATTTATCTAACTTAAGTGCTACGATTATTAACCAAAATAACACGATTAAAGTTAACCATTTAATGGCAAAATTATTTGAAGGTAATTTGCAAATTAATCAATTGATCCGAGCAGAAGGAAGCATTCAACCCACTACAATTAAACTTAACCATATTTCTTTATTTGAGCTTATTTCATTTTTTGATTTAGAGTCACTTTTTGTTGATGGCACAATTGATATTGATTTGCCAATAGCAAGCAAGGGTAAAGAAATTGTGGTTAATAAAGGTTACTTTAAAAGCGTAAAAGCGGGTGTAATTAAATATAACAGCCAAGCTGATTTATCAGAGTCGGATAATATCGCCTTAAAAGCTTTACAAAATTTTCAATATCAAGCGCTTGATGGCTCAATTGATTATGATTCTGCTGGAAATTATAAAATAAAACTGCATATACTTGGTGCAAATCCAGAAGTTTATAATGGTTATCCGCTTGATTTCACTTTTAATATTAATGGACATTTGCCAGGGTTGTTTAAATCTTTGTTTTTAAGTGGTGACTTTGAACAAAGTATTTTAGATTCAATTAATCAAAATTAATTGAAATTTTACGACATTAATTCAGTCAATATTCAGCAATAAAGGCTATGATTAGTGATAATTTGCACGATATAGGAATAATTATGAAGCGATTTATATTATTAGGCACATTAGTGATATTTAACTCTGCCTGTAATCCTACTATTAAAGTAGAGCCAGGTAGCGAACCAATTCGCTTTGAAGCCAACATTACCATTAGCCACGAAATTAAAATTAAAGTGGAAAAAGATGTTGAAGAAGTTTTAGCCGATGATAATTTATTTTAGGTGTTAGGAGATAAACGCAATGAACAAATTCATTAAATTACTAATTATTTTTAGTGTAAGTGCTGGAATGTTAAGTTTTAGTGCAACAAGCTTTGCCTCAGAGCTTACAACACCAAAAGCCAATGGTGTAATTGGCGAAAGATTTGATGGTTATCTTGGTATTGTTAAAAGTGCCCCAGATAATATTAAAGCATTGGTTAAATCAGTTAATAACAAGCGCAAAGCCCGCTATAAAGAAATAGCTAAAAAGCGCCAACAACCACTTAACAAAGTAGAGCTAATTGCAGGTACGGCGGCAATTAAAAAAACCAAATCTGGAAACTATATTTTCATTAAAGGCAAAGGCTGGAAAAAGAAATAGCTAAAATTAATATACCCGTTAAATCAAACCCGCTCAATTATTGAAGCGGGTTTTTCATAATACTGGGATGGTTTTTCCAATGCTCAAAAAAGCTAGCAAGCTGAGGATGGCTCTCTCTCCAATTAATATCAGCATGCCTAAAGTCGAGATACATTAAAGCCGACATCAAATAGATATGCAATATGGTGATCTCTTCTGGAATAAGTGACAGCTTTTCTTCTATGTAGCCAAGTGTTCGCTCTATTGCCGTTTGTTGTCGTTGCCACCAAAAGTCAGACAAAAGCTCTTCTTTTTTACGCATAATCTCCATTTGCCTTGCCACTAATGTGTCAATTAATCCAATACACACTGAAAATAATGATTTTAAACGCCAGTCAGCATAGATCGGATTAAATAAGGTACCACCAGTAAAAGAAGCATCAAGAAAATCACAAATAACTTCACTATCTACAATAGACTCACCATCGGCATTTAAACAGGGAACTTTGCCTAAAGGATTGGTTAAAAGAAAGTTAGGGCTGTTCTCAAAAGGGTGCGACTCGATAAAGTTGATTTGCTCGCTTATTCCAATTTCAGCAATAATAATTCGCACACAATTGGCATAAGGTGACGACTGAGTATAATAAAAATCCATAGGCTTCTCTTGATAATAAAATTAAAGCTATTTACTAATTATGTGGCAAAGTTAATAGTTATGGAGACACTGCTTGTTAGATAATGCCAAAGAACAGCCGTAAAATACTAGAGAAAAATGAAAAAACTTATTCAACGTACTTTAGCCTTAACGCTTTTTATTGGGCTTAGCAATAATACTTTGGCTAACAATGAAGCTGAGTTTACCTTTACAACTGGTGTAGATAGCAACCCATTTCATTTTTCAGATACTTTTAAAGATGATTTAGCAATAATTTTTGATCATAAAATTAACTATCGTTATACCGCAGATAATGGCTTTTTTATTGGTCTAGATCTTCATTCTATTTCCTATAACGATGTATTTGACGACGCTAATCGACGTAAAAGCCACGCAAACTTTGGCTACCAATACCAATTTAACGATCAACACTTACTGCAAGCAACCTTTCGCCAAGGTGAGCACGACAAAACTTTTATTAGTAGGCTTACAGGTGAAACCGCCACTTTTAACGACACCGAAATTCATGATCGGTTTGATTACGGCTGGAGCAAAATAGAACTAGATTATGAGTTTAGTCTTAACTCACAGCACCAACTGTTTGCCTCGTTTGATTATTTAGAAAAAAACTACACCGACTACACTGAAATTAATCTTGTTGATTTAGACAATAAAAACAATCAACTAAGCTTAGGCTGGCACTTTACCCCCACTAATCTCTGGCAAATAAACCTAGCTTTGCATAGCAAAACCCGTGACTACATTAATCGCAATAGCCAAGATGAGCTTGGCAATTTTGTTGATGAACAACTATTAAATATTAACTACCAAGCGGTAGACATTAAAATTGCTTATCAAATGTTTGAGCATCATAAATTTGAAATTAAAGCATTAACCGAAACAGGTGAAGATCAATTTGCCGGCTATCAAAACCATGATTACTCCAGTTATCAACTAGCATGGCATTGGCATTTTGAAGGTATAGGCACACTAATTAGTGAAGTTCGTATAGAAGAAAATAGCAATGATAATCAGCTTAATGAAAGCGAACACGAAGAATTAACTGGATATGATTACGATGGTCAAACCTTTAAAGTCAGTTATTTATACGATATTTGGCAAAAAGACAACATTATTATTGATGGTTTTGTTAACCTCAGTTTAAGTGATTATAATGCCAATCAACTAGAATATAACTATGAACGGCAACTATTAAGAATTGGGATAAATATTCGGCTTTAATAAAATTTTAGCCAAACAATTTTCTCAATTGCTTTTTTAAATTGAGTTTACCCAATGAATTATATTGAACCCGTATTTAGACCACCTAGCGAATGGAAATCTTACATTCTGCAAATTACCAATGGTTGTTCGTGGAATAAGTGCACCTTCTGCGAAATGTACACCGCGCCGCAAAAGCGTTTTAATTTTAAAAGCCTAAAAGAAATTGATGCTGAGCTAAAAATTGCCGCAAGCAATGCTCAAATTCAGCGTGTATTTTTAGCCGATGGCGATGCCATGACATTATCATTTAGGCGTTTGTTAACCACCTTAAAATTGATTAATCAATATTTTCCTAATCTCAGCAGAATAACCAGTTATTGCTTGCCAAGAAACCTAAAAAATAAAACCGTTGCTGAGCTAAAAGCTTTACAACAAGCAGGTTTAAAAATGGTATATGTTGGTTGCGAGTCGGGTGATGATGAAGTGCTTAACAAAGTGAATAAAGGCGAGTCATATCAAAGTTCTTTAGAAGCCTTAACTAAACTAAAACAGGCTGGTATTAAAACATCGGTAATGATTTTAAATGGTTTAGGCGGCACAACATTATCGAAACAACACGCCATTAACTCCGCCAAGCTTATGAACGCCGCTCAACCAGATTACCTATCAACCTTAGTGGTTAGTTTCCCAATGGGTGAAGAGCGCTTTAGAGCGAATTTTGCCGAATATAACTCGCTTAATCAACAACAACTCTTTCAAGAAATGGAATGGTTATTAAGTGAGCTAGAGCTTGAGCGCACAGTTTTTCGCTCAGATCATGCCTCTAACTATTTAGTGCTAAAAGGCATTTTAGGCAAAGATAAAGCAACGCTGCTAAATAAAATAAAAATGGCACTGAGTCAGCCTAGCTCTATTCCTTTAAGACAGGAATGGCAGCGGGGTCTGTAAAAGATAAGTTTTGTTATTTAAAATAAGGAGTAATGGTGAAGCTTGAGCAATTAATAAAAATAATAGTACCTACATTAATGGCAATTATTGTTTCTCTGTTTTTACTTATTCCAAATCAAAAGATTGGAAGTACTCAGGTGCTTGGAAAACATTCTAATACGCAAGAATTGCCATGTTTAAATCTACAAACGAAATTGCATAGAAAGAATAATCGCAAAAAATTTATCGCATGCCTTATTGAATTTAATGATATTAAGTTAAATAACGAATTAAAAACCAATATTACTTCGAAAGTTAATTATAAAAACCAAAGTCTTTGGGTAATAGAGCAACTGGTTTCTGATGAGACTTGTTATGCACTGACAAAATATTGGGATATTGATAAAACATCAATGAAGTTAATTAATGAGTATGAATTAACTAGAGTTTGTTAACTATATTTAAAGCCCCAATCAGCGGCAATACAATAGTTTGGCAACAATAGCGAGCGAAGTTAAAAAAGCTAACTGTTTTTATCCGTTGCATTGGCTTATTAGATGCCATTTGCTAAAATTGTTTTACTATGTAATACAAAGGCATCTTATATGAAGACAGAAATGTTAAGTACTCGTATTGATCATGATACTAAATTAGCTTTTACACACGTTTGTGACGAAGTAGGTTTAAGTCCTTCACAGGCGTTAAAATTATTCGCTAAAGCTGTAATTAATTATGGTGGAATTCCATTTGAATTACGCGCTAAAACTCCTAACGCACAGAGCCTTGCGGCAATTCAAGAGCTTGAAAGCGGTAAAGGAAATACAGTCGATGACGTCAACCAGCTATTTCAAGAGTTGGGAGCCAACAAATAATAAATGTATCAACTAGAGTACTCAAATCAGTTCAAAAAAGACTTTAAGAAAGTAATTAAATTGCCTATTCCTGATATGGTAGAAGTTGGTCACGTTATTAAGGTGTTACAGCAAGGGCAAATATTAGATGCAAAGTATGTCGATCATGCGCTAACAGGGAACTGGCTAAATTATCGTGATTGTCACATAAAACCAGATTTAGTTCTTATCTATAAAATAGAGAACGAAATTCTTAAATTAGCTAGAATCGGCTCTCACAGTGAATTGTTTCGTTAGTATTTGAGTGCCTGTCTAATTTTTATTGTGTCTAATTTTTATTGGTCTTTAGTTTTTCTTCACTTCTTTAAGCTCATTAATTGCAAACATTTCATTGATTAGTGCAAAGCCGTAGCTGCCAGAAACTGATATAACATTGCCATATACTCCAGCACCTTGTAACTCAGCAGATAAGCGAACAAAGTAATTTTTATTGGCTTCGAATTTATACTCAATATTCATTTCATCTGCTCGCCAATTAGACATAAAACCACCTTTTTTAACCGTGAGTTTATGAGTTCCAGGGGATAATGTAATAACCTCGTAACCACCATTGCTAAGATCAAAATGATCTTTACCATTTACTTGGATAGTTGGTGCTGCAGCGCCATCTAACATTGCCCAAGGTCTATAAATATAGATTTTAGCTTTATTAGTATCCAAGCTTTCCAATTGAGTGAATTTAGGTCCAGTTGCACCGCACCCTGAAAGAAGTATGAAAGTAGAGATATAAAGAAATATTTTCTTGAGCATATACACCTATCCTTTGTGAAAAAATAAAATTACTAAATTACCGTGACTGTCACTTAAAACTCTTTTGAAAATTAAGCTCAACATCCATGCTTTTATGAAGAACACGAATAACAAGTATCTCGCTATTAAGCGTTTCATAAAATATGGTGTGGCTTTTAAAATGATGTTTTCTTAAACCTTCAACAACATAGTCGCAAGCTACACCAGATAACGGGTTTTCTGCCAAAAAATGGAACGCAAAATCTAAACCTTTCAGGTAAGTTTTACGTTGCTCTACTCCCCACGTTTTTTCTCGTTCCCACGCTCCCACGTGGGAATGCATACCTAAGCTACCACTGACGACAGACTTCTAGCAACCCAACCTTACTCATATAATCTCTAGCACTAGAATAACGCCAATGTTCTGCCTGCTCAACATAACCTCTTTTAACAGGGTTATGATGAGTATAATCAATTTTTTGTTTTATCACCCTATCATCTTGTATTAGTTCAAGGTGAACACCTTCTTGCCAAAAGTGATATGCTCTATTACTTTTGTGTGCTTTTTTATAAAAGACCAACTGCTCAAAAACTTGTTTAACATTTTTTTCTGCTAAATATTAGCGGTTTCAGGGCGAGTAAAATCAGGGTTCTAGTGTAAAACAGTTAAGGTAACAAAATAGGATTCATTAGGATCGATTATTTTATAGCGGTTTCTGCCCAAATGATATTTCCGTATGCATTCCCACGCGGGAGCGTGGGAACGAGAAATTCTGAGATTTTAAGTTTAAAGCTTGAAATTAAGCTTTAAATCACCCCACGCTTTTCCTGATCACGCTCTATTGATTCAAATAAGGCTTGGAAGTTACCTTCACCAAACCCTTGGTCGCCTTCGCGCTGGATCATTTCGATAAAGATTGGACCAAATAGGTTTTTGGTGAAAATTTGTAGCAAGTAAGTTTGATCGGCTTGGCTATCAACCAAAATTTGATGATGCTTAATACGCTCTTTATCTTCTTTAACCCAAGGTACTCTATCCCAAATGGTATCGTAATATTCTGGAATAATATCTAAAGTTTCAATGTAAGAGCCTTTTAATGCGTCACAAGAGCCAACTAAGTCGCGTGTTCTAAAGGCTAAATGTTGAACACCTGGGCCATCGTAAATGTCTAGGTATTCGTCGATTTGATTGTTGTTATCGTCTTTACCTTCGTTAATTGGAATACAGAAGGTGCCACAAGGGCTAGCTAGCGCGTAAGATAATAAACGCAGTTTTAACGCCTTTAATATCAAAGTAGCGAACTTCTTCAAAACCGAATACGTCTTTATAAAAGTTTGCCCATTTTTCCATAGTGCCTTTGTAAAACATTATTGGTTAAATGATCGATTTCAATAAAACCTTTATCTTCTTGAATAGTTGGTGATTCTAAATTGGTAAAATCAGTATTAAAAATGCTGTTATCACCTTCATAATTGTCAACAAAATAAATTAAGCTATCGCCAATGCCATAAATAGCAGGATACGGAAAATCTTTGCTTTCGGCTTCTTTAGCGCCACGTTTTACTGCTTCGGCTAAGGCAAATTCGGCATCGTCAACTTTCCAACCCATTGATGAAATAGCAGGACCATGGGCTTTGGTAAACTCTGCTGAAAAACCTGACTTTTCTGCATTGAGTAAAAAGTGAATATTGTTTTGCTGATAGTAGGTAATGTCTTTATCGTTGGCTTTTTTGAGTTTTGAAAAACCAAAATCCATAAACACATTATGCATAAAGTTGGTATCTGCTGAGCAGAATTCGGTAAATAAAATTCCACGTAAGTTAAGTGGATTATTTGCTTGTTGTGACATTGTTGTTTTCTCCAAAATTAATCTTCTAACCAGCTTTGGTTATAGTCTTCTTCCATGCAGTCACGGAAGTGATTGGTTGTTTTTAGTGGATTAAATGTATCTACCATAACGGCATATTCGTAAGTTTCTTTTTTGCCAACCGAAGCTTCTGTTTTGCCTGGTTGTGGGCCATGCGGCACACCTTTTTTGTGCAGAGTTATTGAGCCAGCCTCAATACCTGTACGGCTCATAAAATCACCATCAACATAGTAGAGAATTTCGTCGCTATCAATATTGGTGTGGTAATAAGGTGCTGGAATGGCTTGAGGGTGAAAATCGTAAAGGCGAGGAACAAAATTACAAACGACATAATTATTCGCGGTAAAAACTAAATGATCGCTTGGTGGCAGGTGAATTTTACCTACCTTGGGTGCATATTCTTGGATGTTAAATGCCCAAGGATAACAAGCACCATCCCAACCGACTAAATCGTAAGGGTGCCACTCTAAAATGCTTTTTTGATATTTATCGCCATATTTAATCACTAGGGTAAATTCGCCTTTTTCAACCTTGGCTTCTTGTAGCTCGGGAGTACGAATATCTCTTTCGCAGTAAGGGGCATTTTCTAGCAGTTGACCTGTTGGTGTTCTAAAGTGCTTAGGAATGGTTACCATGCTTGGCGACTCAATCACAAACAGGCGCACATTATCGTAATTATCAAACTTTAACTGATAAGTTGTGCCTTTAGGGATCACCAAATAATCCCACTTTTGAATAGTTAAGTTGCCGTATTCGCTGGTTAATGTGCCTGTGCCTTCGTGTACAAAAATCACTTCATCGGCATAGGCATTACGATAAAAATCTTGAGTATCTTCGGTTACTTTGGCGGTATAAAGTGCTACATCGTTATTGAATACTTGGCTACGCCTGGCAGTAAAAAAGTTACCGCTCGACTCGCCTCTATAGGTATGAATTTTATAATTTTGTAATAATGCATCACACCACTCTTCACCATGATCAACCTTATAAGGCTCTACTTTTAAAACCTTGGTTGGCATATTGTAGTGATATTTATTGGAATAAATATTAGAAAAACCATGGGTTGAAAACAGCTCTTCGCGGTACAGTTCACCGTCTTCACGATGAAAGGTAATATGTCTTTTAGCGGGGATTTTCCCTTGCTTTATATAAAAAGGCATTCCAGAAGTCCTTTATAATTTTATGGTCAAATTTAATAACCTGCCAGTCTAGCGATAAATGCCAGTAAAAAAAAGCGGATATTACAAATGGCTATATACCCGTTCTCCTTCAAAATGCATGTTTCAGTCTTTCAATTTTTACCTCAAGAAAAGTAGATGTGCCTTCACAATAATAAAATGATAGCATTAGCGCTGATTTTTTCTTTGTATAATATAAGTGGTTTAAATGTCCGAAAAATCGAGTAAAAAACGCGGCTTTTTTGGGCTTTTTGGTGGTAAAAAAGACCAAAAAGACGAACAACAAGACAATGTTGAGCAAACTGAAGTTGAAATAGAGTCTGAGCAAAGCAATTTACAACAAGAATCTGCGGTTAGTATTGGTGAGGAGCCTGATGTAAATCAAAGTGAGCAAATACTTGAAAACAATAAACAAGCAACCCAAACTGATGATGAGCCGCAAGTCACTGAAGATCTAGAGCAAAAGCCAGAAGAAACAGCCAAGGAACTTTCCTTTTTTCAACGTCTTAAACAAGGTTTATCGAAAACCCGAACGCAATTTTCAGAAGGTATTGCCAATTTAGTTTTAGGACAAAAAGAAATTGACGATGATGTACTCGAAGAAGTTGAAACACTTTTATTAATGGCTGATGTTGGGGTTGATACCACCAGCAAAATTGTTGATGATTTAACTGAAAAAGCAGGCAGAAAAGAGCTTAAAGACACTACTGCGCTAATGGCTAGGTTAAAAGAACTCCTCAAAGAAATTGTAGTGCCTGTGCAAGCACCGCTAACTATTCCAAAACAAGACACACCCTTTGTGATTTTAATGGTTGGAGTGAATGGCGTTGGTAAAACAACCACCATTGGCAAACTGGCTCATCAATTTAAAGCCGAAGGAAAATCAGTAATGCTTGCCGCTGGTGATACCTTTAGAGCAGCAGCGGTTGAGCAACTTACTGCTTGGGGCGAACGCAACGATGTACCAGTTATTGCACAGCATACTGGCGCAGACAGTGCTTCGGTTATTTTTGATGCCGTAGAAGCGGCTAAAGCTCGTAATGTTGATGTAGTTATTGCTGATACTGCGGGTCGTTTGCACAATAAATCTAACCTAATGGAAGAGCTATCTAAAGTAAAACGTGTGATGGCTAAGGTTGATCAATCCGCACCACACGAGGTTATGTTGGTAGTTGATGCGGGTACAGGGCAAAATGCTTTAGTACAAGCGCAAGAATTCAATAAGGCTGTTACGCTAAATAGTGTTACTATCACCAAACTCGATGGCACCGCAAAAGGTGGTGTTGTGTTTGCACTAGCCGATAAAATGAAATTGCCTATTCGTTATATTGGCGTTGGTGAAGCAAAGCAAGATTTGCGTGAATTTAATGCCAATGATTATATCGACGCACTATTTGAATAAGTTAGGGGCGTTTATAAAAACAATAAATAGCCAATAGTTTGCTAACAATAACAAGAAATTCAGGTTCTTTATGATTGAGTTTGCCGAAGTATCAAAGCGTTATCCAAACGGACAAGAAGCCTTAAAAAAGGTGAATTTTTTGCTTGGCGATGGCGAAATGGCTTTTTTAACTGGGCACTCAGGCGCGGGTAAAAGTACCCTACTAAAACTCATTTGTTTAATGGAGCGCGCCACATCAGGGCAAGTTATTGTTAATGGCAAAAACCTTAACCGTACTAGTCGGCGCAAAATTCCACAGGTAAGGCGCGACATAGGCATGATCTTTCAAGATCACCGCCTATTATTCGACCGCAGTGTATTTGACAATGTTGCCCTGCCGTTAATGATTGCAGGCTATCCACATCGCGAAATTGGCCGTAGAGTAAGAGCCTCGTTAGATAAAGTAGGACTTTTATCCAAAGAAAAACATTTTCCTATCATGTTATCGGGTGGTGAACAACAAAGAGTTGGCATAGCCAGAGCCGTTGTAAATAAGCCGCCATTGCTACTTGCCGATGAGCCAACGGGTAATTTAGATCCCGAGCTTTCGGCAGAAATTATGCATCTTTTTGAGCAGTTCAACCAAGTGGGTGTAAGTTTGCTGATTGCATCGCATGATTTAAGCTTAATTGCGCGAATGCATTATCGCACTTTGGTGATGAAAGAAGGTCGATTGGTTCAAGATCAAATTGATGAAGCATCAACGCTTGAGGAGGTGATCAGTGAGTAACGAGCAATTCTCTGGCGCAAGTATTTCTCAAGGGGCAACGGTTTCTACCAAAATAAAAATGCTTGGCAGGTTGCACAGGCTAGAAGCCAAGCGTGGCATTCAAGAAATTTTGAATAATCCATTATCTAACTTTATGACAGTTTTGGTTATTGCTATTGCCTTAGCGCTACCCGCAGGGCTACAAATTTTGCTTGATAACGGTAAATCGCTATCTCAAGGCTGGGATGGTGCCAGTAGAATATCTTTGTATTTAAAAACCGATTTAAGCGAAAGCAAATTACAATCGTTGGCTGCAACCATAAAAAAACAGGCGGGTATCGCATCGGTTGAAACCATTAATCAAACGCAAGCGCTCGAAGACTTTAAACAAACCGCAGGCTTTGCCGATGCGATTTCACAACTCGACTCAAACCCTTTGCCACCAGTATTAGTCATTCAGCCCTTACCTAGCCATTCAACACCAATGGCATCCGAATCTTTATTGGCAGAATTTAGAACCATTCCCGAGGTTGAGATAGCCAAACTCGATTTAGACTGGGTAAGAAAACTCTACGCCATGCTGCAACTGGCAGAAAAAGCCGCATCGGCCTTAGGGGTGGCATTAGGCATTGCAGTATTACTAATTGTTGGTAATACCATTCGATTATCGGTGCAAAATCGCCGTGAAGAAATAGAGGTCGTTAAATTAGTGGGGGCAACCGATGCCTTTATTCGTCGTCCTTTTCTTTACACTGGCTTTTGGTATGGCTTTCTAGCGGGAACAACCTGCTGGATATTATTAGCACTTTCCTTGGTTTGGCTCGAAAAACCTGTGGCTAACTTAGCCGGTTTATACCAAAGTCAATTTACCCTAAGCGGCTTAAGCTTTATTCAAAGTGTGCAATTGCTTGGCATTAGCTGTGGCCTTGGTTTATTAGGCTCTTGGTTAAGTGTTGGCAGGCATATTCGGCAAATTGAGCCAAGATAAACCCCACATACTTTATCCATCCTGTAACAATTTGTTAATTTCGGTAACTTTTCTGCAATTTTGCACTCTAAAGGAAAGAAACATTAAACCTTACATGCTAATAAAAAATAGCACTCTGGTTTTTAGAGTGGTAGACTAGCCAGCATTGACAGTTGCCTCTATTAATAAGAGGCGGGTAATGCTTGCGAAGTTAAGCAAGAGGAATGAATTTATGAGTAAAGAATTAGCAACAGTATCTTTATCAGTACCTCAGGGGAATATTGAGTCGTACGTAACGGCTATTCACTCTGTGCCAGTACTTTCTGTTGAGCAAGAGCGCGAACTAGCCATGCGTTATCACGAAGAAGGTGACTTAAACGCGGTTCGCGAATTAATTTTGTCGCACTTACGCTTTGTTGTGCATATTGCCCGTAGCTACAGTGGTTATGGCTTAGCCCAAGCCGATCTTATTCAAGAAGGTAACGTAGGACTAATGAAAGCAGTAAAACGCTTTGATCCCAACGTTGGTGTAAGGCTTGTTTCATTTGCGGTTCATTGGATCAAAGCCGAAATTCACGAATATGTGCTTAAAAACTGGCGTATTGTTAAAGTTGCCACCACTAAAGCACAAAGAAAACTATTCTTTAACCTACGTGGCGCTAAAAAGACACTCAACTGGTTAAATAACGATGAAATTAAAGCCGTAGCCGACGATTTAGGTGTTCCAGAGGTTGAAGTAAGACGTATGGAAAGCCGCTTAAACTCTCGTGATACCGCATTTGATTTACCGAATGATGCCGATGAAGAAACTAGCTTTGCACCTGCGGCTTACTTAGAGTCACCAGAAGTTGACCCTGCTAAGCAGTTAGAAGCGCAAAACCTTGCATCTTATCAGCAACAAAAGCTAACCAATGCAATGAAAACCCTTGATCAACGCAGCCAAGAAATTCTAGCGGCAAGGTGGTTAACCGACAACAAATCAACATTGCAAGAGCTAGCAGAGCATTATCAAGTATCAGCCGAGCGTATTCGCCAGCTTGAAAAAAATGCAATGAAAAAGCTTAAAGCGGCAATGAGTTAAGACCTTTAAATTTAAACAATAAAAAAGGTGCTTTCATGCACCTTTTTTATTGCTTAAATTATTCAAGATCTAATCAATCTCACCATTTTCCCGCTTAATATCTAATATATCAGAATGAATTTTATTGGCTTGTGCGCCAGCATTTAACAATGACTGATAAACATTCATTACCATTGGCTCCGAGCCACAAACAAAGAAGTCACAGTGTTCAATATTATCAGAATAGTCTGCAATAGCTGATTGATGCGGAAAGCCTATTTTGCCTGTCCAGCCATCTTGCATTTCGTTGATCACCGGTGTGTAGTGAAAATTAAAGCTTTGAGATTTCCAGTTGGCAATAATATCGGACTGATAAAATTCACTTTCATTTTGTGCACCTACATATAAAGCAAGCTCACGCTTAGGCGACTGATTAAAAGCAGTTTCCATTAAGCTTTTTACGGGTGAAAAACCTGTACCGCCAGCAATAAAAATGATCGGCGTGTGACCATTGGGTAATGTGCAATTGCCAAATGGGGCTTCAATTTCAACCTGCTTACTGTCTTTAAACAAAGCCAACATTTCACCGGCTAAACTATTTTCTTCAATAATCCTTAGGTGCAATTCTAAAAAGTTTTTTTCATGTGGCGCACTAGCGATAGACAGAGGAATTTTTTTATTTTCACCCATCACTAAAAATAAATATTGACCCGCTTGGTAAGAAAACACTTTATCATTAACTGGTGCTAAGCGAATTCTAAACACTTGCTCGCTTAATGCTTTTATTTCTTGGGTGGTAAATTGGTGTGATGTCATAAACCGAGATCCTGCCACATATTATCAACTTTTTCTTTAATGGATGGATCCATAATAATTGGCTCACCCCACTCCCTTTGTGTTTCGCCTTCCCACTTATTGGTGGCATCAATGCCCATTTTTGATCCTAAGCCCGAAACTGGCGACGCAAAATCGAGATAATCAATTGGGGTATTATCAATCATTGTTGTATCACGAGTAGGATCAACCCGTGTGGTTAACGCCCAAATTACATCATTCCAGTCACGTGCGTTTACATCATCATCGGTGACTATCACAAACTTAGTGTACATAAACTGACGCAGAAAACTCCAAACCCCAAGCATTACTCTTTTGGCATGACCCGGATATTGCTTTTTAATGGTAACCACCGCCATTCGGTAAGAGCAACCTTCGGGTGGCAGGTAAAAATCAGTAATTTCTGGAAACTGTTTTTGCAATAGTGGCACAAAAACTTCATTTAATGCTACACCTAAAATAGCGGGCTCATCGGGTGGTCTGCCAGTGTAGGTTGAATGATAAATGGGATCTTTACGTTGAGTAATTTTTTCAATGGTAAATACAGGAAAAGACTCAACCTCATTATAATAACCCGTGTGATCGCCATAAGGGCCTTCTGGAGCCATTTCATCGGGGTAAATATAACCTTCTAGCACATATTCTGCACTGGCAGGAATTTGTAAATCATTCGATAAACAATCGGCCACTTTGGTTTTTTCACCGCGCAGCAAACCTGCAAAAGCATATTCCGATAAACTATCGGGTATTGGTGTAACTGCGCCTAATATCGTAGCAGGATCGGCACCTAATGCCACACTCACTGGAAAGGGCTCACCTGGGTGTGTTTCTTGCCATGCTTTAAAATCAAGTGCACCGCCACGGTGTGATAACCAGCGCATAATCACTTTATTTTTTGCTATCACTTGTTGGCGATAAATGCCTAAATTTTGCCTGCTTTGATGAGGCCCTCTAGTCACCACAAGCCCCCAAGTAATAAGTGGTGCGGCATCACCCGGCCAACAAGTTTGTACAGGAATTTTGCCTAAATCGACATCATCACCTTCAATCACCACTTCTTGGCAGTCTGGTTTTTTCACCAGCTTTGGACTCATATTAAGCACTTGTTTAAAAATAGGCGCTTTATCCCAAGCATCTTTAAAACCTGCGGGTGGCTCTGGCTCTTTTAAAAAAGCCAATAGTTTTCCTACTTCACGTAATTGCGAAACATCATCACAGCCCATTGCCGCAGCAACACGGCGAGTAGAGCCAAATAAATTGGCTAATACAGGTACACTAGAGCCAACAGGATTTTCAAAAATAAGTGCAGGACCATCGGCGCGCAAAACTCTATCGGCAATTTCGGTCATTTCTAAATTGGGATCAACCGGGTGAGTAATGCGCTTTAAGTCACCTTGTTTTTCAAGGTAACTAATAAAGTCCCGCAAGTCTTTGTATTTTACGGATTGAGAAAACATAGATTGTTTTTATCGTTATTCAATAAAGCGCAGGTTATTTGCGCTTCATTGAATTGAAAAATTCTTCGTTGGTTTTAGTAAGCGCCAGCTTATCAACCAAAAATTCCATAGCTTCAATTTCTTGCATGGGGTGAATAATTTTACGCAAGATCCACATTTTTTGTAGCTCTTCTGGAGTGGTAAGCAAGTCTTCTTTACGCGTGCCAGAACGATTAAAGTTAATGGCAGGGAATACGCGTTTTTCGGCAATTTTACGATCAAGGTGCAGTTCCATATTACCCGTACCTTTAAACTCTTCGTAAATAACCTCATCCATTTTAGAGCCAGTATCAACAAGCGCTGTCGCAATAATGGTTAAGCTGCCGCCTTCTTCAATGTTTCTTGCTGCACCAAAAAATCGTTTAGGACGCTGTAAGGCATTAGCGTCTACACCACCGGTTAATACTTTGCCCGATGATGGCACAACCGTGTTGTAAGCTCTGGCAAGTCGAGTAATAGAGTCGAGCAAAATAATCACATCTTTTTTATGTTCAACTAATCGTTTAGCTTTTTCGATAACCATTTCGGCAACCTGAACATGACGGCTGGCAGGTTCATCAAAGGTTGAGGCAACCACTTCGCCGCGTACCGAGCGTTGCATTTCGGTAACTTCCTCGGGGCGTTCGTCAATGAGTAAAACAATTAAGGTGCAGTCGGGGTTTTTAGCGGTAATTGATTGAGCAATATTTTGCATCATCATAGTTTTACCCGCTTTAGGTGGTGAAACGACTAACGCTCTTTGACCTTTACCAACAGGAGAGGCAAGGTCGATAACACGAGCGGTTATATCTTCGCTAGAGCCATTACCACGCTCCATAACCATACGTTCGTCAGGATGTAGTGGTGTTAAGTTTTCAAACAATATTTTATTTTTAGCATTCTCAGGGCTATCAAAATTAATTTTGTTAATTTTTAACAGTGCAAAGTAGCGCTCGCCATGTTTAGGTGGACGAATTTTCCCCGCAATAGTGTCACCAGTACGCAAACTAAAACGGCGAATTTGGCTAGGTGATACATAAATATCATCAGGACCTGCCAAATAAGATGAACCTGCATTTCTTAAAAAACCAAAACCATCAGGAAGAATTTCTAATACACCGTCGCCAAAAATATCTTCACCGCTTTTGGCGTGATTTTTTAGGATTGCAAAAATAATATCTTGTTTACGCATACGTGCGGCATCATCAAGACCCGCTTCTTTTGCCATTTGGCTTAGCTTTGCAGCAGAAAGTTGTTTGATTTCGGTAAGGTTCATAGGGCTACTGTGTTGTTAATTTGAGAGTGGTTTGAATATGATCATTGAGTTTTCGGGAAAAGAATTAAGCGAGTTAATTGAGCTTATAACTTAAGGGTAAAGTCATATATGATCGCCGAAAACTGATATTAATACCTGTTAATTTTGTTTTGAAGTTTTGACAAGTTACTCTGAGTTTATCGACCTTATATTAAAAATATAAGCTATTGATTAAACACAAAAGAAAATGACAATTAGAAGTTTATTCTAGAAATCAATTAAATAACGCAGAGGTGCATCAATTCAACCGATTAGATGAAAAGTAGCACTAAAAGATGAAGTTGTCCAACTTTTTGCAAGATCAGCCCCCGACTTTAACCCAGAGAACTGATCTTGAACAAGGTTTTAGATGTTGCTATCTAAAAATGCGGCTAATTGTGACTTGCTTACCGCACCAACTTGTTGCGCTTCTACTGAGCCATTTTTAACCAATATAAGCGTTGGAATGCCGCGCACACCATATTGCGGTGCAGTGGCTTGGTTTTCATCAATATTCAGTTTTCCAATTTTAACTCTGCCATCGTATTCGTCAGCAAGTTCATCAAGAATTGGGGCAATCATTTTGCAAGGACCACACCATTCAGCCCAAAAATCTACCAACACAGGCAGATCAGATTGAAGCACTTCTGACTCAAAAGTATCGTCGGTTAATTGAACAATCTTGTCGTTCATTCGATTTTTTCTCCTAAACTAGAGTAAAGCCAGTTACTTAGCATTCGCTCCACTGAGATCTAAATGCTATGATGCGGCTTAATTATTGGAAATTTGTTGGCTTCTATTCTGCAACCAGAACAATAAACTTGCAACCTGTGATCGCCGATTTATTTAGCAATGATTGAAAATTTCACTCAAATAATAGATTTAGTAAATAGGGGCAAATTATGCAATATCAATCCCCTTTTGATATTTTTATCAGGAAAATAATAATATGGTCACCCATTTATCAAGCACACACTTTAAGTCACTTGGCTTGCATCCTGCTTTGGAAAAGGCTTTAAATGGATTAAAGTACGAATTTGCAACACCAATTCAAGCTAAAACCATTCCGCTTTTGTTAAAAGGGCAGGATGTTGCAGGTCAAGCGCAAACGGGCACGGGTAAAACCAATGCTTTTTTATTAGCCGCACTCGATGAATTATTAACTTTGCCCGCCACCGAGCATCGTCTACCAAGCGAGCCACGGGCATTAATTATTGCGCCAACTCGCGAACTTGTGATCCAAATTTATGAAGATGCTAAAAAGCTGGCTAAATTTACCGACCTAAAAATTCGAGTTGTGTTTGGTGGTGCCGATTATGAAAAACAGCGTGACGATATAGAACAAGGTTGCGATATTTTAATTGGTACGGTTGGGCGGCTAATTGATTACTTAAAACAAGGTGTGTACAGCTTTTATGCCCTTGATTGTGTCATACTCGATGAAGCAGATCGCATGTTTGATTTAGGCTTTATTAATGATATTCGCTATATGTTCCGCAAAATGCCCAAGCCAAAAGAAAGGCTTAATATGTTATTTTCCGCCACTTTATCGCATCGAGTAAAAGAACTAGCTTATGAGCACATGAACTCGCCACAACACGTTCAAGTTGAAGCCGAACAAGTCACCGCCGACAGAGTTAAACAACTGCTTTATTATCCGTCAAATCACGAGAAATTGCCTTTGTTAATGGGTTTAATGCAAAAGCATGAACCGGGTAAGTCGATGATATTTACCAATACTCGTCGCCAAGCCGAACGAGTTTGGTTAAGCCTAAAAGGTAATAACATTAAAGCAGGATTACTGACTGGTGATGTCCCACAAAAAAAACGCATTCGACTATTAGAAGAACTAAAAGACGGTTCAATTGACGTATTAATTGCTACCGATGTTGCCGCTCGCGGCTTGCACATTACTGGGGTAAGCCATGTGTTTAATTTTGATTTACCCGACGATGCCGAAGATTATGTTCATCGCATTGGTCGAACCGCCAGAGCAGGAGCCGAAGGCGATGCAATATCTTTTGCTGGTGAAGACAATGCTTTTAATTTACCCGCCATTGAAGAATATATTGGTAGTGCTATTCCAACCGCTGAAGTTACTCCAGAACTTTTAGCCGATATAAAACCACCCGCCGCTGCCGAGCGAAAACGACCACCTCATAGACGCTCTAGTGGTAGATCCAACAACAGTGGTAGATCTAATAATAGTGGCAGATCCAACAATCGACATGGTGGCAAGCGCTACAATAGCTCACAAAACACTGGAGATAATGCCAGCAATGAGTAATGCTGAAGCAGCCTCAAAAAATATTGATCATCATTTAAAAGCGGATCAAACTTTACAGGCCGAAGGACTGCGATGCCCCGAGCCTGTAATGATGATCCGCAAAACGATTCGCAGTATGAACATTGGCGAAGTGCTTAAAATTTGTGCCGATGATCCTTCAACAAAAAGGGATGTGCCTAATTTTTGTGAGTTTATGGATCATAAGCTGCTCAATATGCAAATAGACACTGCACCTTTTGAGTACTGGATAAAAAAAGGTCGATAATGACATCCAGTGTTGAGTCATTAATAAAATCAATTGGTGATAATCCACTACCACCAGTAGATAAATGGAATCCTGATTATTGCGGTGAACTAGGGCTCACCATAAAATCCGATGGACAATGGATTTATCAGGGCACGCCTTTTACCCGCAAACGAATGCAAATTTTATTTTCGCGAGTCATTAAAAAAGAGGGCAATCAATATTTTTTGGTAACACCCGTTGAAAAGCTGGGTATAGATGTTGAATGGATGCCATTTACCATTGTTGATTTTGACTGCATAACCAGTAACAACAAAAACCTGTTTGTTTTTACCGATAATTGCCAAAATACAATAAAGCTCATCCAAAACGAGCAATTAAGCTATAGTCAATTTAATGGTCAAACCCTGCCAATCATACAAATAAGAAACAATCTTTTTGCCGGTTTCTCGCGTAGTTGTTACTACCGCCTGATTGAAACGGCACAATTTAAAGAGACACATGACTCACATCAAGCATCAATCACATCTAATGGGATAAATTTTGTGTTGGATGAATATCCACAATAAATAAAAGATAAACAGCCTATAGTGAAATTAATTATTAAACAAATTCCCAAAGCCGCGCTATATTTTTATTTAGTCGGCTTTTTAATCATAGGTATCTGCCTATTAATTTATTTTCAGTTTCCAAGCTGGTTTAGCGCAAAAACATTACTTCAGTTGTTTATAGGCGGTGCCATTATTGTTTGTATTGGTTCCGTTATTAACACCATTGCCCAGTTTAAGAAGCCGAACAAACCCTATTAACGCTTACTAAAGGAAATCCAATGTTAACCGATGCACAAATTGCCAAACAGTTTACGCCAAAGCCTATTACTCAAATTGCAGAGTCGTTAGGTGTAAGTAATGATCACCTAATGCCCTATGGCAGCGACATAACTAAGGTGCATGTTGATACCTTAAAAACAAAGCGTAAACATAAAAAACAAAACCTTATTTTAGTGTCTGCAACCACCCCAACACCAGCAGGTGAAGGTAAAACCACCACCACCATAGGTTTAGGTCAAGCATTCACTCAAATGGGCGAATCAGTGTGTTTAGCATTGCGCGAACCATCTTTAGGGCCTTGCTTGGGTATGAAAGGTGGCGCAACTGGTGGCGGCTATTCACAAGTATTACCTGTCGATAGAATTAATTTGCATTTCACTGGCGACTTCCATGCAATTACCTCAGCCAATAACCTAATATCGGCATCAATTGATAACCATATTTATCATGGTAACGCGCTTAATATCGATCCAAGACAAATTGTTTGGCGCAGAGTGATGGATATGAATGACCGCAGTTTAAGAAAAATTGTGGTAGGACTGGGTGGCAAAACGCAAGGTATACCGCGCGAAGGTGGTTTTGATATAACCGCTGCTTCTGAGGTAATGGCTATTTTATGTTTAGCCAAAGACTTTGATGATTTAGAGCAACGATTAGACAACACCCTAATTGGCTATAGCTATACCGACGCGCCAGTTTTTGTTAAATCACTTGGCATTACAGGCGCGCTTTTAGCATTATTGCGCGATGCCTTACACCCTAATTTAGTACAAACCTTAGAAGGTACACCAACCTTTATTCATGGCGGCCCTTTTGCCAATATTGCTCATGGCTGTAATAGTGTACTAGCAACTAAAATGGCAATGCATCATGCCGAATGGGCAATTACCGAAGCAGGTTTTGGTTTCGATTTAGGTGCGGAAAAATTCTTTGACATTAAATGCCGTTTGGCTGAGCTAGATCCTGCCGCAGTAGTGCTAGTTACCACCGTTCGCGCGCTTAAAATGCACGGAGGTATGGATAAAAAACATTTAACCACGGTAAATACCGAATTTGTAAAAGCAGGCTTAGAAAACCTAGATAAACACATTGAAAATGTTCAACAATTTAATAAAGCCCCTGTTGTTGCACTCAACCGCTTTGGTGATGACAGCGACGAAGAAATCGCCATTATTAGAGAACATGTCGAAGGAAAAGGTATTTTATTTGCCGAAAGCAATCACTTTACCGACGGCGGAAAAGGCGCACTCGACTTAGCTGAAAAAGTAAAAATTGCCGCAGAGCAAAGCACACCATTTAACCCGCTTTATGAACTGCGCGATAGTGTTGTAGAAAAGGTTCATAAGGTATGTAAAGCCATGTATGGCGCAAGAGATGTTGCTTTTACCAAAGAAGCAGAGAAAGATCTTAAACACATAGAAAGTTTAAAACTCACTCACTTGCCAATTTGTATTGCCAAAGCGCCAAGCTCATTATCTGATGATCCACTTTTACATGGTCGCCCGAAAGACTTTTTAGTAACGGTAAGAAATATTCAAGTGAATGCTGGCGCAGGATTTTTAGTGGTATTAACGGGCAATATTATGAGAATGCCTGGTTTGCCAAAAGAGCCTGCCGCAATGAAAGTAGAGCTACTAGAAAATGGCGAGATTGAAGGGGTTAGTTAATATACCCACTCTACTTTAAAATGCTTATTTCGCACCGCTTAAAAGTGGTGCGAAATAAAAAAGTTACTCCCCAATTTCAGGCCAACTACCGAATTTCTTTTTATATTCCTCAATCGCTTTACTCTTATAATTACCCAAATATCGCTGCTCAACCGATGGATGTACTTTGATTACCCCATAACCCGAGTTTGACTTTGGAATTTGCCTAACGTGCTTACCAAGTAATCGGTATTTACCTTTATATTCGTTATGTTGCTTAGCATTATGATTGAGTTGGGCGGGGGCAATGCTATCAACAAAACTTGGGGTAAATGCTAAACCCTGATCACTAGCTTGTTGACTAAGCCAAGCTAATGCAATATCCGATAACACTGAGCCATCACTATCAGGTTTATAGCTGCCACCAACATCGCTATGTACACCGGCAAACCAAACTTGCTTTAGGTCAACTTCATCTCTCTCTTGCCATAGGGTTGGTTCAAAATCTTCTCTAAGCTCATCTAAACAAAGGGCGTGTCTGGCAATTTCAATATTGCTACCAAGTTTACGATCATAAAAATTATCTTTATCACCAATAAAATTAAAAATACTAAAGGGTAAACCCATTGAACCCACCGTATCCCACACACCAATAAATTTGATTTTGGTATGCATTTGCACCGCGTAATCTTGTTTAAATTGAGTAGCTTTATTTGAGCTAGCTTTATGAGACTTGGTTTTATAAAGCTCGAAGGCAGCTTCTATTTTGCTAGCATGTTGTGATTTTAAGATACTGCAATTATTGATCATGCCGCACAAGGATCGAACCGTATAGGCGCCACGAGAAAATCCAAACAGATAAATTTCATCACCAACTTGATAGTTGTGTACTAAAAAGCGGTAGGCATCCATGATATTTTTATTCAACCCTAAACCAAAAGCGCCGCCAACAATTGGATCATAATATGAACCTACACCCCAATCATAAAATACAATTTGTTCAATATTGTTAGGGGCTAAAGTTTCAATGCCGCGTGCAACTTTAAGTACATTGGTGGGATGATCATCTTTGCCAAGACGCTCAGGGCGATTCCAAGTACCGTCTGAGCAAATAATAATGCGTTTCATAATAACTAACTCCTTTTAGGTATAAATAAGTGGGTATAGATAAATAGACTCAACTAGATTAGAACAAGATTTATCAAATAAAAAGTTATACCTGATTTTTTATCTCTTTTTGAGAGCGATGGGATAAAAATATATCGACACCTAAGTAAGCTAAGGCTGTTGCTGTTAACCCTATAAACCAATGAATATTAACTAATGCTAACCCTGATAAAGCACCCAATAATGCACCAAGTAGTTCAATAAAAACGAGTTGATCGGCAATCATATTATGGAAAATGTTTTCCATGGTTTTAGGTGAGAAATTGGCGGCCTTTTCTTCGATAACTTCGCGTAAGTCAATGGACTCAATTAGCTGAGCAATATGTTGATTGATTGCGTTATTTACTTTTGGCTCTAGTAGTAATTGCTCTAGTTGTTGAAAAACCGTAGGGGAAATGTGTATTAAAAATTGAGCAATATTTTTTCCTGCTTGAGGTTTTGCAATGGCACTGTGTAGAGATCCGCTAAAGTTGAAACGAGTAATATTTTGCTGCATAAAATCTTTGATTACCGCTTCAATATCGAGTGAATTGGATTGCTTTTTGCTGGCAAAACTTTTGTATTCACTCACTAAAGTTTCAATGCCTTCAAATAAGGTTTGCCTAAATTCTGGGCTGGCAACCATTCTAAATAAATAATTTTTAATGTCGTCTTCTGAAAAATTAGCCGACCATTTAGCCGCTTTTGCAACCCCCCTGCGAATGGTATCTTGTTTTTCAATGTGTTCATCAACAACATCAGCTAATCGACTGGCAATTGCTGGAATATTTGCCGCAATAGTATTAACCAAAGGCTCAATCATAAACTCCATTTGCTTAGGGTTTTGTTGAAACTGCTTGTCTATCCAATCAAACCCTTGTTTAAGCATTTGCCCTGCGTCAAAATTTTGATTAAAGCTCTCAATTAAAGTGCTTTGAACTTGACCCAATGCGGCATTAATTGGTGCTTGGTTTTCAGTTAAAAAGCAAGACAACACTTTTTGTAAGTGTGTTTGATTTGCAGGCTTTTTTAGCCATTCTTCACTATGTTTAGCCGCCGCATTTAGGGTGTTAGGAATAATATTGGCTTGGGCTAAATATTCTTGCCAATGCTCATTGGCTAAAAAGTGGTCACTGAGCGTGCTTGCTAATGCTTTAGCCAGTTTAGGTTGGTTTTTAGGGATTAACCCCTGCCGTCCTAATGCTGATTTTTGATAAGGTTTAAACAGCATTTTTATCGCAATAAAATTGGTGAAATAACCAATATTGGCGGTGAGTAAAATAATAAATAGCCCTTCAAACAAGCCATTAGCTCCTTCAGGCTTTAAGTGATTAATAACCCATGCTGCTATCAACAATAAAGGCAGTAAAATGATGCTTAATTGACGAATTTTATGTAGCAAATAAATACTCCAGATTAAATAAAGTCGTTAGAAAATTTGAAGCAATTTCTCTGCCAGTGATAAGCCATTGAATTATTGTCTTTTTTATTGCTTTAGGCTTCCCTGAGTGAGTAAACTGACGATAAATTAGTTAATCAGAATAAATCGGCAATATGTCAGATCAAAAACTTACTAAGCAAAAAAAATACAATGCATTAATGCAGCGCCTAGAAGATGTTTTTAGTAACAAAATACCGTTTCATCAGTTAATAGGCTTTAGCTTTGATAAATTATCCGATAGTGAGTGCCAAATAAGCTTTAAAAACAAGCCCGAGCTTATTGGCAATTTTGTGCACGGCATGTTGCACGGCGGGGTTACTGCAACCGCGCTGGATGTAGTGGGTGGCGCTATGGCAGCGGCAGGAATGCTGTCTAAAAACTTAGATGCTAGCGAAGAGCAAATTGGTAAAAAGCTGGCTAAAATTGGCACCATTGATTTGCGGGTTGATTATGTTCGCCCAGGCAAGGCAGACAGTTTTTATGCTAAAGCTAGGCTATTACGCATAGGTAACAAAGTTGCCGTAGTACGCATGGAACTGCACTGCGAAAACGACGATACGCTAGTTGCACTTGGCACTGGCACTTATATGGCTGGTTAAATTGACAAATACACATGAATCTAACAAAAGCGACCTAACTGGTTGGCTTTTAGGTATTGGCGCCTTTTTATGGTGGGGCTTGGCTCCTATTTACTTTAAAGCCGTTGATAGCGTGTCAGCCGAAGAAATTTTAGCTCATAGAATTGCTTGGTGCGTGCCTGTTACTTTGCTTTTTATGTGGATATTAAAGAAACCGCTGTTACTAAAAAGTACATTAGCCAATAGAAAGATATTGCTAGGGTTGATTACTTCAACCGCATTAATTTCTTGCAATTGGTTTATTTTTACATGGGCGGTCACCAATGAAAAAATTCTTGCCACGAGCTTGGGTTATTTTATTAACCCCATTATGTCGATATTGCTAGGGGTGGTTTTCTTTGCCGAAAAGCTCAGTAAATTACAATGGCTAGCGGTTGTTTCGGTTTGTGCGGGTGTGGCTAACCAGATCATTAATTATGGTGAATTTCCGTGGATAGCCTTAAGCTTGGCAACGACTTTTGCGCTCTATGGGTTTATTCGCAAACAATTGGCAATTGATTCGCTAAATGGTTTACTAATTGAAACCTTAATCGCATTGCCATTTGCTGCGGGATATATTTTGTGGACACTCTATACTGGCAATGCAGAATTTTTTAATGCAGAAATTAGCATTAATATTCTCTTACTTTCTGGCGGGTTTGTTACCGCCATTCCTTTAATGATGTTTGCCGCATCGGCTAAAAAAATTCCTTTAAATAGCATTGGCTTTTTACAGTTTATTGCCCCTTCTTTAACCTTTTTATTGGCAACCCAGTTTTATAATGAACCTTTAGGACAAGCTCAGCTTTTAAGTTTTGTGTTTATTTGGTTGGGTTTAGCGCTTTATTTAATAAAGCCATTAAAACAAGTGATGCAAAGAAAAGCGACGAGCAAAGGTTAGTATGATTAGTTGTCACCTTCATGATGAAATTGAACTTTTATGTATTAAAAGAATATTGGTTACTTTTAATTTAGTCCATCAGCAAAAAATTATTGCCGTTGCTTTGGATACGGTAAGAAACGATAAACGGCAAGAGTGTGTAAAAGTTAAAAGTGATAATAAAGAGCAACTTATCATACTTGAAGAAATTGAGTCGATTGAAATCAACGAACCTAATGACACAAAGCGGATCATTAGGTTTTAAAATTAGATCTTTTTAATCGACAATACGCGTGCCAAACTCACCCGTACCATTGGCAACAGCACTAAATGCGCCTTTATTTCTGCCTGAAACAATAGCAATTGAATCAACACCTTCGCTGAGTAATGTCATGGCTTCTTCAACTTTGGGGATCATGCCGCCTTGAATAACACCGTCATTAATTAGCTGTTTGGCTTGTTCTCTATTCACTTGTTTTATGCGGGTATTGGGCTCGCTTAAATCTTTAAAAACCGCACCTACTCCTGTGGTTAATAACAGCAAGTTAGCTTTAAGCGATTTAGCAATTTGCACCACGGTAGTATCGGCGTTGATGTTAAATATTCTGCCCGACTCACTAATACCTAATGTTGCTATTACAGGAATAACACCAAGGCTTAATAAGCCATTTAATAATTTATGATTAATTGATTGAACATCGCCCACTTCACCAAAATCAATAGGTGTATCACCTTGACCTGATATAATCATTGGTGGACGTTTTGATGCTGTAATTAGTCCTGCCGATGCGCCATGACAACCAAACGCTGGTAAGCCAGCTTGAATGAGAGCCGAGCATAAATTAACATTTACTTCACCAACAATGGCTTGTTTAACCACGTTAAGATCATCAGCTGAGGTGATGCGCCTTCCTGCTACTTTGTTGGGGGTTAAGCCAAGCTTTTCTTGCAAAGCATTCACTTGTGGACCGCCACCATGCAGTAAAACAACCGACCAGTTTTGTGAATGCAGATCTTTAATGTTTTGTGCTAGTCCTTCTCGTTCATTTGTATCGAGCAGAACATCGCCGCCAACTTTTATTACTGCAATTTTTGTCTCTGACATGCCGCTAATCTCATCTTTTAATAAAGACTGCGGCTTTAAGGCCACAGTCCAGGATTATCGAGTCCAAAGTGAGCAGGTTTACCTGTCATAAGATTAAAGCTTTGAATGGCTTGTCCCGCACCGCCCTTAATTAAGTTATCAATGGCGCTAGTTAAACACAGTGTGCGCTTGCCAGTATTTTCATCAACTCGTGTATCAATGCCTATTTCAACTCTTGCTGTACCCGAAACCGCAGCAACTTCGGCTGCTGCACCCGCTGGACGAACACTGGTTAAAAGGTGATCGGCATAGTAGTCCTCATAAATCTTTTGTATATCTGCTTGCTCCATTCCTTCGGGTAAATCGAGTTGAGATACCGCCAAAATACCGCGAACAAGCGGTGCTGAAACAGGCACAAAGTCGAGAGAGATTTTTTCTGCTCCCGCATGACCTAAAGTTTGAACAATTTCAGCGCGATGCTGGTGATGAAGCGATTTATAAGCTTTTAAATTATTCACTCTAACCGCATGGTGAGTGCCCGCTTGTGGTTTAACCCCTGAGCCCGATGAACCCGTCATTGCCACAGTGCGAATATTGGTATCTTTTAACAAGCCAGCATTCGCAAGCGGTAATAATCCCATGGCAATACCCGTGGCAAAACAGCCAGGGCTAGCAACGTGTTTAGCGTTTTTAATTGCATCGCTATTAAGCTCTGGCATTCCATAGGTAAAAGTGCCTAATTTTTCTGGGCAAGGATGCTCTGGTGCATAATCACGAATATAATCTTCTAAGCTTTCTAATCTAAAATCACCCGATAAATCAATGATTTTCACGTCTAAATCAAACAGCTCCATAGCAACCTTTGCGGTAATGATATGCGGCATGGCTAAAAAGATAATATCTGCCCCTTCGGCACATTCTTGCGGGGAAATATCTTGTAGTTTAACGTGATCGTACCCAGGTAGATTACGGTGAACTTGGCTAACCGATTGACCAATATAGTCTTTACTTGAAATTCTTAGTAGCTCCACATCATCTCTAACTAATATGTGACGAAGAATTTCCGCAGCGCCATAACCTGCACCGCCAATAATGGAAACTTTGGTTTTACTCATTTTAGTGATCCTAAGTTTATTCAGTGAATTACGCTTATTTTAGCAATAGTCTTGATATAAGCGATAAAGTTTCTGCCGCGTCAGAAAACTTGCTAAACATGATTTGCAAATTTGCCGTCATTCCCGTGGCCATTGTTGGCACTGAGTATAGTGCATTTATAGGAGAGTGGATTATGCCTAATGGGTGAGAAAACTGCCAGAGTAAATTAAAGCACTCAAATTGAATGCTACTCACATTAGGGTCTGTTGATCTTTTACTGAACTATTGTAAAAAAGAGTAAGTGCTAGTAAATAATTTCGCTTAGTTCTTCAGAGCATCGGCTACAGTGCTTTGTATTAGGCACTAAAGTCATTCTTTTAGCCGAAATAAGCTCATTACAAATATCACAATTACGATAAGTTCCTTCATAAATACGCTTTAAGGTTAGTTTAACTTTTTCGAGCTCTATCTCTTGGCGAATGTTTTTTGCCGTTATAAGCTCAGCTTGTTTTTCTAACAGTTCTTTTTTTAACGATTCTAATGAATTCATGGCAATTTAGTGGGCTCTTTAAAAAACTGTATAAATTTTATACACACCATTAAATTTCATATTGATGTAGGTCAGTATGGTTATTGATATATCTATTCTTATGCAAAATATGATTTACGTCAGGATCGTAAAAAAGAGCGAATATGTAAAATTGTTATATAAAATGTTCGGTAGAATAAGTAATAATTTTCTATAGTTATTATGATAGTTATACTCGTTTTCCTTCAAAAGATGATTGTTAAGGATTAAATTATGCAATTAGTGCCCGTTTTAGAGCTTCGCCACGGTAAATGTGTGCATACAGAGCCTAAAAATGCTTTTACTGATCAAGTTATTCGAGAAAATCTCAGTGAAAGAGTCGAGCGCTGGATTGACGAGGGAGTTAGTCGAATTCACGTGGTTGATGTTGATGCTATTGAATCGGGCATACCTGAAAATGTCGATTTAATTGCATCATTTAAAAAGGCTCATCCTGAGATTGCAATTCAAGTATTAGGCGGGGTGAAGTCAGTTGAATCTGCTTATATTTGGTTTGATGCTGGAGTTGACTATATTGTACTTAACGGAAAAGCGCTCAGGCAGCAAAACTTACTCGATGATTTATGCGTAGCCTTTCCTAATAGCATAATGGTTGAGCTAGATAGTCGCAATGGTCAGGTTGCAGTAGGTTCAGGAGAGCCAACTTTTTCCTTGGAGGCTTTGGCAAATCAATTAGAAGAAGACGGTGTGGTAGGAGTAGTGATAACTGAGATACCCGAAAACGGGCATGTTAATTACAACAATTTAATGAGCGTGATTGAGTTTTCTAAAAATATTAATTTGCCCGTTTTTGCTAATGGCGGTATAGAATCGGTATCTGATCTAAAACAAGCCTTAAGCTCGCAAGCGCAAATTATACAAGGAATATTGCTAGGCAAACCATTACACAACGGCTTTAATTTAAGCGATGCCCACCTGGTTTTAGCTCAACAATAAATTATTTTATACTCGCTCTCCTTTAACCATTACCAAGAATGTGGCAGCTCTTTATGAATAAACAATTGACTACCTTTTTGCGTAATATATCCTCCATCACGCAAATCTTTAAGAATTCTTGCTACCATCTCTCGCGAGGCTCCCACTCGGTTTGCAATGCTTTGCTGGGTAAGCTTTTCATTAATAACTAATTGCCCGTCCATTTCTTCGGCTAAATTCAAAAAAGTTACCGCAATTCGGCTATAAACGTCCATTAACCCTAATTTACGGATCATTTCAGTTGCATCTATCAGTCTTGATGATAAATCTTGAATCATACTGAGAGAAAAAGAAGGGTAAGTAGCAATGCAACGCTTAAAATCAGCTTTAGACATTAGTCCAATACGGCATTCTTCTAAAGTGAGCACCGATGCAGTGCGAGGGATAGACTTAATTAAACCAAGCTCACCAAAATAATCACCTGACTGATAAATATTTACAATGATTTCTTTGCCGTGTTCGTCATCCAAATAGATCTTCACACGACCTTCAAGTAAAAAATAGAGGCTGTGAGATTCTTCACCCTCAATAACAATTTGGGTTTTTTTGCTATAACTTCTGCAGTGAATATGAGATATAATACTCTCAGCTTCTGATCTTTCGAGCTGTTTAAATAACTCAAAGTTTTTTAGCAATAGCATATACACTCCCATGAAGATTATTAGGTGTTTTTACAGGATCATGCTTACATTTGGCAAGTTAACAAGGTTTCATTTTTAAAATATGTGAATATTACACATTATTTAGTTATAGAAATCACCAATTTTCATGGCTATCTTAGCTTATAATTACCAATATTGAGATAAATTTCCAAGGGAATTGTGAGAAAATAAACAATTTAGCCTAGGCTCTCTTGTTTTAAGGACGATTTTTGCAACTTTTTACCAAAATTTTGACGAGTTTAACTCTGTTTTCACTGCTTGCTTTTGCTCCAGTCAAAAAGCTTGAAAGCCGAGAGTTCTCTGGTCATAAAAATGTTTATGTAACTGAGTGGTCCAAGCTCAAGCATAAAGCCGAACAGGGTGATCCTAAGGCTTTGTTTGCGCTGGGCAACTTTTACTTCGATCCGCCTAAAGGTAGTCAGTTTAGACGCAACTATAAAAAGGCCGCCGAGCTCTACTTTCAATCGAGTATCAGAGAATACCCTTCTGCCCAATATAATATTGCATTAATGCTTCACCAAGGCATTGGTTTTAAAATAGATAAAGTTGAGTCTTATGTTTGGTTTTATTTTGCCTCGGTTAATCCCAGCCCTGTTGCTCGTGGGGTTAACGCTAAAACAGCAGCAGTGGTTGAACAACTTAAGCAAGAAATGAGTGAGCAACAAATGAGTGATGCAGAAAAACGCATTGTTCATTATCAGCAAGTGTTTTCAAGTAAGCGCTACCGTGATGCAAAAATTCCACGGTTAAACTAAAACTTATTTATTTTCTTTTAGTATGAGCCCAAGCCACAGTGATATTCGCGGCAATAATTAAACCAGCTCCTACTAACTTTTCCCAATTAAGCGGCTCATTAAGCACAAAAAAACTTAGAATAATGGTAAGTGGCACATAACAATAATAGAGCACTGCGGTTATTTGAGTAGGAAGCTCCGTACTAGTTTTAAGCCACAGTGTATGAGCAACTAATGTGCTTACCACACCAAGAAAAACCAGCCAAAACCAGTTATTTGTCGATAATGAAAAATTGGCTTGCGGCAATAAAAAGCAAAAAATAACAAGGGCAAACCCAAACTGACCCAAAGCACGAGTGTTGGTAGACAAATGCGGCATTTTTCGATTAATTAACGGGAGTCCTGCATAGAGTAGCCCGCTAATAATGGCAAAGAAGAAGCCACTGGCTTTTTGGTTGGATAAGTCGAGAGTAGGTGCCGTTAAATAAATACCAAAAAAGGCAACACAAACAGCAGCTAAGTCAATAATGTTAAGTTTTTCTCGATAGAAAATTCGATTTAAAAATAGTAAATGAATGCCATAGGTTGCTACACCAATGGCAGCTAACGAGGCGTTAGCTAGTTTTATGCTTTTAAAATAAGTGTACCAATGCCCCGCAAAAATAATGCCCAATAAAATTAACCAGCCAAGCTCTTTTTTTGTAATTGAAGTAAAGCTCTGTTTAAACCTTAAAATAACCGCAATACCCAATGCCGCAATAGATAAACGAACAATACCGATGGTTGCTTCATTCGCATCAATAAACTTTATGGTTACAGGAACAAAGCTCATTAATAGAACGGCAAATAATGCCAGAGCATATAGTGATCGAGTGCTAGCGGTTGATTGTGTCATTTATCATTGACTATACGTTTGAGTGGTCTTATTAGAAGAAAGTAGATTAAATTAAAAGTGCACGATAGTCACGTGCACTTTTTAGTGAAAGGTTTAAACCGTTGTTGTTGAGTGAGGTTAATAAATACTGCTTACCGCTTGTTGTCCCCAGCCAATTAATGAATCATTTTTAAATACTAGCGGTGTTGTTTCATCTTTAGTAGTTTCACCGTCAGAATGGCGATGCTGAGTACGGTAATATAAAATTTGGTATTGCTCATCGCCTTTGGTAACAGCCTCAGAAAACGCAGGTACACCCATTATATCTAGCACTTGGCTACGGCTAGTACCAAGAGATAAATTACTAATGGTTTGCAAGTTTTCTTTTTGTACGGCGCGCCAGCTTTCGTAATTATCATCATCATGATCGCCACCAATAACGATACATCCACTCAGTGATACAGCAAATAATGCGGCAATGCCAAAGTTAGCGAGTTTTTTAAACATGGTATTTCTTCCTTTTAGATGTTGAGAATTTGTTGGATTGTTTTAAGTTCTAACAAAGAATAATAAAGCCTGCCTTAACTGTAACTTAACCTAAAAAATTATCTATTTTGCTAGGACACCAACAGGTTTAGCAGATAACGTGCCAAACATTTTGAAGGAAAACGGAAGCAAATAGCTTAAAAGTTTAAAGAACAAACTAAATATTGGTAAAATTAATTAAATGTTGAAAAAATACAAACAAAGCTACTCGTTCAGCAAAACCTCTTTTTTGGGATAATATTAATTTATGCAAAAAGAATTAAAACTTGGTGTTGTGGGAATGCCAGTTACTCACAGCCTTTCTCCACAAATCCATCAAGCATTTGCAAAGCAGTTTGGACATTTAATTTCTTATCAAAAATTCCCTGTCGATAACAACAAATTAGCAAGCTTTATCCAACAGTTTTTTCAACAAGGTGGGCAAGGGCTAAATATTACCCTGCCTTACAAATCACAAGTGATTAAATTGTTAGACGAGATCTCAGCAGAAGCAAAAGCTTGCCAGTCGGTAAACACTATTTATCGTAGTAAAAGTGGTCACTTAGCTGGGGATACCACTGATGGCAAGGGCTTACTACTCGATTTAAAACGAAAATTTGGCGATTTAAAAGAGCAGTCAGTATTAGTTATTGGTGCCGGAGGCGCGGCTAGCTCTGTCATTGCCTCTTTGCTTAAGGCCAATGCAAAAGTGTCTGTCTATAATCGTAGTGAAATAAATGCACAAAAAATCATTCAGCAGTTTAAGCATTTAGGTGCAATTCAATTAGCCGACTTAAGTCAAAATTACTCACTGATCATTAGCTCGGTTAGTGAATTTAATGAATCCTTTTTTACCCCCACTTTACCTGCCATTAAAACCGCAAAAATGGTTTATGATCTAAACTATGGTGAGCGCTCACTTGCGCTTAAAGACTTTTTAAAAAAAGAGAGGTGGCTAAATAATTCAAGCCATCAGTTTAGTGATGGCTTAGGAATGTTGATAGGGCAGGCGGCCTTTGCTTATCGGCAATGGACAGGGGAAATGCCTGACATTAGCCAGCTAAATAGCGATCTTTTAACTTAACGTAGTTATCGGCTGAATACTTAAAAAAGGCGATTTCATCCTCGTTAAGTGGGCGAATTTTACGTGCTGGCGAGCCAACCCACAAATAACCGCCTTCTAGTTCTCGCCCTGGTGGCACCAAGCTATTGGCTCCTAAAACCACGTTTTTGCGGATAATAGCATTGTCCATCACCACCGAGCCCATGCCAATTAAGCACTGATCTTCAATAGTGCAACCGTGGATCATTGCTTTATGCCCAATGGTAACATCGCTACCTATTTGTAAGTCGTGTCCTTCAGGATCATAAGGCCCTGCATGAGTAACGTGTAGTACACACCCATCTTGAATGCTAGAACGAGCCCCTATTTTAATTGAATGCACATCACCACGAACCGTAGCCATAGGCCAAACAGAGCTATCATCACCTACTTCAACATTACCCACAACCAATGCAGTAGGATCAACAAAAACTCTATCGCCAAGTTTGGGGTGTACTTTCTCGAATGATCGAACGCTCATTAATGACCTTTTTATTTAAACCCGATACCAAAAGTTAATTTTAGCTTAAATTATTGTAAATCCGTAGTATTTGTTGTGATTGAGTAAGCAAGCGCCGATCTCATTACTTTAGTAAGATCGGCTTTAGTTTACCTACCGCATTGTCACTAACTCTTCCGAAGAGGTTGGGTGAATCGCCACAGTATTATCAAAGTCGGCTTTGGTTGCGCCCATTTTAACCGCTACCGCAAAGCCTTGGAGCATTTCATCGGCGCCTAAACCGATAATGTGAATGCCAACGACTTTTTCATTATCACCTGCGCAAACTAGTTTCATTTTAGTTGGCTGGCGATGCTCGGTAATTGCGGTGTACATAGCAGTAAAGCTTGAGGTATAAACTTTAACATTATCTTCACCAAATTCTTCTTTGGCTTGATTTTCGGTTAAGCCAATAGTGCCAATAGCAGGGTGAGAAAATACCACCGTTGGAATATCAGTGTAGTCGAGCTTTTCATTCGGCTTGTTGTTAAATAAGCGCTCTGAAAGTCTTCGACCTGCGGCAACAGCAACTGGGGTTAATTGCGCTCTGCCCGTATTATCACCGACCGCATAAACACCATTAACACTAGTGTTTTGGTATTCGTCGGTCACAATATAACCGCGTTTATCAAGCTCAATATTGGCATTTTCTAAGCCTAGATTTTGCGTAAGCGGACTACGACCAATGGCGTAAATTACCGCATCAACCTCGGGCAAATCTTGTCCATCGGTTGTCAGCTTAAAACTGCCGTCAGCATTTTTCTCAATTTCGGTAATTTGTGTGCGGTTGTGTAGTTGAATGCCATCTTCTTGCAGTTGTTCGCTTAAAGTAGAAGAAACGATTTCGTCAAATTCTCTCAACGGATGCTCTTTACGAACTACTAAATGCGTATCGCTTCCTAGCGCATTAAATACACCTGCAATTTCAACCGCAATATAGCCTGCACCGACTACAACTACGCGTTTAGGTTGGCTTTCTAGGGCAAAAAAGCCATCAGAATCTAGAATATGCTCTTTACCTGGAATATTGGGGATCATTGGCTCACCGCCAGTGGCAATTAAAATATGCTCTGCGGTATAGGTTTTATCGCCAACTGCCACGGTGTTTTTATCCACAAGCTTGGCATAACCATTGATTACATCAACATTGTTATTACCCAACACGCGATCATAACTTTGATGGATTCTGCCAATATAAGCTTCACGGTTTTCAATGAGTTTTTTCCAGTCTAAGCTGTTGACCGTAGCATCAAAACCATAATCGGGAGCTAATTTAAAAGCATCAGCTATTTGACCGGCAAACCACATCACTTTTTTCGGTACACAACCCACATTAACGCAAGTGCCACCTAATGCTTTGGCTTCTACTATGGCGCATTTTTTACCGTACATAGCCGCACGATTGGCCGAAGCAATACCGCCACTACCGCCACCAATGGCTAAGTAGTCATAATCGAATGAGTGTGATGCTGAGTTTGTCATGTGAAAAATCCTTAAAAAATAATAACTAATGCTAAAGATAGCGCTATTTAACAGAATTTGTTGCTTTACTTAAGCCAATAAAAATTTAAACTGGGCATAGTGTGCAACTTTATAACCTTAAATACTATCCTAGAATGACTATGACTAACCCTTTATTATTACAAAATCCGATTGAAAAAATCGATCAAATTGATCCTAATCATGTTGTACCTGCTATAGAAGCAATAATCAGCGAGAACAAAAAAGCTATTAAAGAGCTTATCACTCAAAAAAATATTACTTGGCAAAATTTAATGCTTCCGCTAGAAGTGCTAGAAAATCAGCTAAGTAAAGCATGGTCACCCGTTTCGCATTTAAATAGTGTATGCAACAACGATGAGTTATCTGAAGCTTATAACCAAGCATTAGCACTACTCACCGAATATTCGACTGAACTGGGTCAACATAAAGGATTGTTCGATGCGATGTTAAGATTATTTGAAGATAAAGAAGCGCAATGTTTATCAACCTCGCAGTGTCAAATTCTTAAAGATTCACTGATTGGTTTTAAACTCTCTGGTTTGCACTTAGAAAATGAAGAGCAAAAAGAGTTTGCCAATATTCAAAAACGATTGGCTGAGCTTAAAACGACCTTTGAGCAAAATATTTTAGATGCCACCATGAGTTGGACAAAAAATATTACTAACCAAGCCGATTTAAGTGGTTTGCCTAAAACCGAATTGGCAATGTTGGCGGCTAATGCCGAATCGAGAGATCAACAAGGGCATACTATCACTTTAGAAATTCCAAGCTATCTTGCGATTATGACTTATGCAGATAACCGAGAACTTCGGCAAGAAGTTTACACGGCTTATACTACTCGTGCTTCGGCCATTGGCCCCGATAATGGCAAGTTTGATAACAGCCAAGTAATGGTTGAGCTGTTAGCGTTAAAACATCAAAAAGCACAGCTTTTAGGGTTTAATAATTATGCTGAACTTTCAACCGAAACTAAAATGGCAGAGTCGCCAGGTGAGGTGATTGAGTTTTTACAACAACTTAACTCGGCTAGTCATACCCAAGCCGTTAATGAGTTTAATGAATTAAAAGATTTTGCCAACTTACAAGGTGTTAATGATCTACAAGCCTGGGATTTATCTTATTACTCGGAAAAACTTAAACAGCAGAATTACCAAGTTTCGCAGTCACAATTGCGCCCTTATTTCCCTGTCGAAAAGGTGATTAATGGAATGTTTAAGCTTACCCAACATCACTTTGAGGTCAGTTTTTCTACAATAGAAACTAGTGCCACTTGGCATAAGGATGTTCGCCACTTTGCGATAAAGAGAAACGATGAAACCATTGCTGAGTTTTATCTCGACCTTTACGCTCGTAGTCATAAACGTGGCGGCGCATGGATGGCAGATTATCAAGGCAGGTTTAAACAAGATAATGGAAAAATTCAGCACCCAATTGCCTATTTAACTTGTAATTTTGCGCCGCCAGTTAACAATCAACCTGCGCTATTAACACACGATGAGGTCGTCACGCTTTTCCATGAATTTGGTCATGGTATTCATCATATGCTCACCCAAGTTAATGAGCTTTCAGCCTCTGGCATTGCTAATGTACCTTGGGATGCCGTGGAGCTTCCTAGTCAGTTTATGGAAAATTTCTGCTATCAACCCGAAGTGATTGAAACACTTAGCGAACACTTTGAAACCAAAGCGCCATTGCCTAAGTTATTGTTAGATAAACTAATTGCCGCTAAAAACTTTCAATCAGCAATGATGATGGTACGGCAACTAGAATTTTCTATTTTTGATATGAAAATTCATATGAGTAAACCACTCGATGCCGATGGTATTCAACAAGTTCTCGATCAAACACGCGAGCAAGTGGCAGTTGTTATTCCGCCTAAATTTAACCAGTTTCAACATGGTTTTTCGCATATTTTTGCGGGTGGTTATTCTGCGGGATATTACAGCTATAAATGGGCAGAAGTGTTATCTGCCGATGCCTTTTCCTTATTTGAAGAGCTAGGCGTGATGAATAAAGCTGCTGGCAAAAAGTTTAGAGAAAACATATTGGAAAAGGGTGGCTCACAAGAGCCTATGGAACTATTTGTTGCATTTAGAGGTCGCAAACCCGATGTTAGTGCTTTGCTTAAACATTCGGGCATTAAAACTGCGGCATGATCACTCAATTTTTTCTCTATCAAGACAAGAATGCATCACCATTATCCATAAAAGAGGGTGATGCTTTTATAAAAGCACATCAGTTTCCTAAAACTGAGAGCTTAGCCCAGCTCAATGAATTTTCAGCCGCCTTTGAGTTTGTTGATCATCAACTTCAACTATGGATATTACTTGATGATAAATGTTCAAATTTAACATTCAATTTTAGCGAAGGCGAAGTTGGCTTTCGTGCCAGCAGAGTAAGCAAGTCAAATGAAGTGATTGCAAAAGCATTGGGCTGTAAACCCCATTATCGACCAAGTGTGTTAGATGCCACCGCAGGTATGGGGCGCGATGCTTTTATTATGGCATTACTTGGCTGCAAAGTTGAAATGCAAGAAAGAAATTTTGCGATTTATCAACTATTAGAAAATGCTTTAGTCCGTTTACAACAAAATAGCCAGCACTTAGCCGCTACCAATTTAAACTTAACTTTTCAAAATAGTATTGAAAATATCGCTCAAACCAATGCCCAAGTTATTTATTTAGATCCGATGTTTCCTGAGCGAAAAAAATCGGCCTTAGTTAAAAAAGAAATGCGCTTATTTAAAAAACTGGCTGGAGATGATATTGATGCAAATGATTTACTTAAACACGCATTTAACAGCCAAGCCAAAAGAGTTGTTGTAAAAAGACCTAAAGGAGCACCTTGGCTATCGCAATTAAAACCAAGCCATGAAATTACTGCTAAAAAGTTTCGTTACGATGTTTATTTAAAATAGTTTTTCAATTGGGTAACAATACCTTGTGTCTTTAGTTAATCAAAGGTAGTCTCAAGCTCTTTGGGAAAACGGCATTCTTTTTATTAAAGAATAATCACATTATTAATAAACAATTAAGCAGAGCAATGAATACGTTTAAAAAATTATTACTATCATCAAGCCTTATTGCGGCTTGTTCTTTATCATCACCTGCCAAGGCAACAATTGTTCAATTTGAAACCTCTTTGGGTAACTTTGAAGTTAACCTATATGATCAAGGCACCCCTGAAACCGTGGCTAACTTTCTCGAATATGTTGATTCAGGATCTTATGAAAATATTATTATTCATCGCTCGGTAGAAGATTTTGTTATACAAGGTGGCGGCTTTGAATATGATACAGAATGGCCAGCAACAGCCATCACTACAAATTCGGCAGTAATTAATGAGCCCGTTTACTCAAACGTTCGTGGCACTATTGCTATGGCAAAATTAGGTGGCGATCCTAATAGCGCAACCAGCCAATGGTTCTTTAACTTAACAGATAATAGTTTAAATTTAGATCGCCAAAATGAAGGCTTTACCGTATTTGGTGAAGTCGTTGATGATGGTATGGCAATTGTTGATCAAATAGCTGATTTACCGCGTTTTGATTTTAGTTCAACCAATGGCGCGTTTGCTGATTTACCTTTACAAAACTTCACCGAAGGTAATACACCAGATGACACTAATTTAATAATCATTAGCCGTATTACTATTATTGATGCCAGTGCCGATACTGCGGCCGACTTAAATCCACCCACAAATATTGGTCCAGCAGCAACACCTGCGCCAGAATCATCTTCGGGTGGTGGTAGTTTTGGTATTTTGTTACTAACTGCTTTGGGTTTTATTGGCTTTAGAAAGCGCCGTTAAACTCATTATTTAACTTCTCAATTATCTCAAGATAGCCTTAAATCTAAGGCTATCTAATTTCTTAATTGCTTTAAACTATTAAGTCTTGCTTGCAATAGTTAAGTTAATTGATCTGTTCATTCAATATCTTAAGTGCCGAAAAGATAAAACCTAAATTTGGATTAAATAAATATTTATTTGACACATTAGATTACAAATGTAATACTTTTGATTGATTACATCTGTAATCATTAATTGAAGGTTAATAGCAATGAGCAAGAAAATTAATATCAGCGATTCAGAAAAATTTATCATGGATATTTTGTGGCATTCATCACCGCAAACATCCAAACAGATCATATCAAGTATTGATAGCTCCTTAGAGTGGCAAGATAAAACTATTAAAACATTAATTAATCGTTTACTTAAAAAAGAGGCCATTAACTTTGAAAAGCAGGGACGCCAATATCTTTATTTTCCGCTAATAAAAGAAGCCGATTATATACAAAAAGAAAGCCAAAGCTTTGTGCAAAAAGTCTTTAAAGGTGATGTTGGATCTCTTATTTCAGCCTTTGCAAAACCTGAAAATCTATCTAGTAACGATATTCAAAAGTTAAAAGAGATTATTGCCAACCTTAGCGATAAAAAGGATGAAGAGTAATGGATTTATTTTTAGAAATTATTATCATTAAAACGCTTGGCTTGTCTATTTTATTGTTTTTTGTACTAACATTAAGACAATATATTTTAAAAAGGTCTAATGCAACTCTAGCTTATCAGCTTTGGATAATTATTCCTTTATTTTTATTATTACCAGTATTCACTTTCAATTCAGAAGCCATAAATCATCAATTATTTTTTTATCATCAATCAGAATCAATTTCACAACAAGTAATAAGCGCACTCAATCAATCACCTAGTTATTTCTCGTCAATAATAATAGCAATTTGGCTGAGTGGTTTTATATTTGCTTTTGCAAAAATAATTTTAGGTTATCAAAAAATTATTAACTCATTTAAGCAATCAAAATATTTAGTGCCTGTTGATATTGAAAAGAAAATTAACCTTGTCGAATCTGATCAAGTAAATACTGTAGCCGTTATGGGCTTCTTTAAAACTTATTTAATTTTGCCAAATGAGTTTAATGAAAAAACGCTAGAAACTCAAAAAATCATTCTTAAACACGAGCTGATACATATTAAGCGCAACGATCAATTAATTAATCATTTACGAAATTTAATTAAATGCATATTTTGGTTTAACCCTTTAGTTTATTGGGCTGATAAGTATTTTGAAATTGATCAAGAGACGTCATGCGATCTTATTGTTTTAGAAACAAATCAAGATATTTCCTTAAAAGAATATGGCCAAGTGCTTTTTATTGAGTCGGCCTACCATAAAAATCATGCTTTATTAAATCAGTGGAATTATTTATCAATAACCAAAGAGAGGATCAAAATGATAGGAAAAAATAAAAAGTCAAATTGGCATAAGTGGGTAGCTGGTTCAATAGCAGCATTAACACTCGCTTATACTAATCTTATTATTGCTGAAAATATCGCCGAAACTGACGCTAAACCAGTAGTAATAATACAGCCCAATTATCCCATTTATGCCGCTAAGAATAATTTAGAAGGTTATGTTCAATTTAGTTTTGATCTTTCTAAATCAGGAGAACCTATTAATATAAAAATAAAAAAGGCTGAACCAGAAGGGCTATTTGAAATAGAGGCTGAAAAAGCTTTTAAAAAATGGCGATTTAACCCTTATGCCGATAGTGGAAGTGCAAACCTTTCATACACATTAGAGTTTTCATTAGCCGAAAATTCGTTAAATTAGTAACATAAAAATAAGGTTGGTAAATATTTATCAACCTTATTTTCACAACACTCGCTTAGCATCACGATAAAAATTTTCATGTGAGCCAAGTGTCATTAATTCTAATACCAATTCGCCCTGATCAAACGAATAACCAAGTAGAGTAAGTTGTTTACTCATCTTGAATTTATAAACACGTAAAAAAGATAAGTCCCCTTTCTTTTGTTGTCCAATAAAAGGATTGTTCATCAGTTTTTTTATTGTTAGATCGAGATCTTTTTTTTGATTAGGTTTTAACTTTTTTACTGCTTTTTTAAAGGTTGGAGTTTGGAGAACCTGTTTAACTTTAGCCAAACTGATATTCCTCTAAATCACCAGCTTCTTTTTCGGCTTTGGCAATAATTGCTTTTTGCACAAATTCATAAGACAGTTCAGGATTATCTTCCATAATTTTGCCAATTTTTGCCCAGTGTTCAATTTGTTTTGGCGGTGTTCTGTTAAAAGCTTTTGCCATAATTGTAGCTTTTTCTATTAAAGTTTGATCAAGCCTTATACTACTTGTAGCCATATTAACCATCTCACTAAATATTTTATATTGCTACAATTGTGGCATATTGCCACACTGCAAGTCAATTTTCTCCATTAATTGAATGGTGGTGAATTAAGTTTTTTGTTTAATAGGTTTTAATTTGATCTTATCGGAATAGGAATAATCGTATGATCATGTCCCGTTAGGGTTAAAAACCGCATCAAATTTTGTTTATCCAAAACAAAAGTTTGGGTATTAATAAATGGGTGACATTGAAACTGATTTGCCTGCCAAATATCTTCATCAATTAACAGCTTTACCGAATGGGTTTTATCCATCATTAGTGACAATATGGATACCGCACCAGCTTTGCTAGACAAATATTTATTTAACCTATCATGCGATGCAAACCCAAGCCGCGATACGTTTAAGTTTTTGCTTAAAGCTTTTAGATCAACATTTTTATTATGAGCGGTTATTAATAAGAAATGTTTTTTGCCGTAGTTATCACGCAAAAATAAGTTTTTTAAACGCGCGCCAGGGCGCTCAACTAAATAATGATCGGCATCTTCACAAGTGTGGAGTGGTGGATGCTCAAATTTTTCAAAGACAATTGAATTTTCTTTGAGTAATTTTTCGAGTTGAAATGTTAGGGTAGACAAAGTTTAACATCATAAATTAAGATAATTAGAAACTAAACAAGCACCATGGTAAAGTCAAGCATGGTGAGTAGAGCGGTTATAAACAATGATAACTCGGAGACAAGACAGTGAGTGAAACACTAGCTCAGCAACAACGTAGAGATCATTGGGAGTCGGTATATTCCAGCAAAAACTTTGACGCTGTAAGTTGGTATCAACCTCAAGCAACTCAATCACTTAGTTTGATTAATGCTAGCCAAATTGAATTATCATCAGCAATTATTGATGTTGGAGGCGGTGCATCAAAACTCACTGACGATTTACTAAGCTTAGGATATAACGATTTAACCGTTTTAGATGTTTCTGCATCGGCGCTTAGTTGCTTAAAAGAAAGGTTGGGCAATAAAGCTGAAAATGTAAATTGGATTGTTGAAGATATTACCCAGTTTCAACCAACAAAAAAATACAAGCTTTGGCACGATAGAGCGGTATTTCACTTTTTAACCGAGCAGACTGATCGCACTCAATATATTAACCACCTTAAACAAGCACTGGATAATAAAGGAAATTTAATTATTTCTGCTTTTGCCATCAATGGACCGCAAAAATGTAGCGGATTACCGATTGTTCAATATAATGAAGATAAAATGCAAGCTACACTGGGCAGTAGCTTTCAATTAATAGAGTCAAGGCAAGAAACTCACATCACACCTTGGCAAAGTGAACAAGCATTTAACTATTATTGGTTTAAATATAATTCTTAAAGTAAGAGAACCTAAATGAAAACAACTATTGAGGCACTAGCCACCTTATTTTTAATTGTTGTAATCCTACTCGCACCCATTGCAATTGGATTATTAATTTATAAGGTTTATCGCACAATTGTTCCTGCGAAAGAAATAGAAGTGAATAGTATTTTAGATATTGATAAGGTTGGAGATAGATTTTTTATTAAAAGCTTAATTATTGGTTGGACAATTTGCGCACCCATTTATTATTGGTTTTATACAACACAAACTTTTTAATGGATTTACTATTAACTTTCATCATTATTGAATAATGGTTATTTAAGGCATTAGGTTTTCTTCTCTGTGAGATTAATTTGACATTACGTACTCTTTAGTCAATTATTTTAAATACTGACCTGGATGTTTGATTGGCGGGTTAAGGTTTATATACCCGTCCTACTTTAATTTGCATGATTAAGCTATTAATCGCTGCAAACTAAAAATCAAACAAGGAATTTCAATTATGGTCAAGTCTATTTTAAATCGCATGGAAGGTGTATTTATTATTGTTAATACCTTCCTCCCCGTTATCTTAATTATCGCTATTTCAGTTGCAATTAACTTAACCTGGAAAGCAACTAAAGACTCTATTCAAACCTACACAAACTCCCTACAAAAAATTGTATCGCAAGCAGAAATTGCAAAGTCTGAATTGCAAAAGGTAAGTAAAGATATTGCAAACATGGCGGTTAAAATACAAAAAAATGGCGAAAAAATTGGCAAGGATATCAATAAGGTCACTAGCGCTTTTCAAAGCACTATTTCAGGGTTTGATAAAGTATTTGAAAATGCAGTAGAAAAACTCAACATACCACTAAAGATCCCCGGTATTAAAAACCCACTAAAAATAAACATAGGAAAGGTGATCGCAAAACCACTTGGAAAAGTTGGCGGCGCAATTGCAAAACCTTTTAAGCCGCTCAGTAATTCATTTAAAAATCTTGGCAACTCGGTATCTGAAATTAAAGAAGAAGTTGCAACACTGGCTTATAAACTGCAAGAGTTAAAGAAAATGGAGATTTACTTAGATTCTGTAATCATTGAATATAAAAAAGTGGCTGGCACGCTCAACTCAATGGCAGCAGCAATTGGACAACTATTTACATGGCTATTTTATGGTTCTGTTATTTTAATTATTTGGTTTTCTTTTGGTTATTTTTTATGGGCAAGACGTAGAGTAATTACTGGGTTTAAATTGTTGAAAGAAGCGAGTGTTAGGTAATAGTTCTGCCGATATAACTATGTTTAATAATTAAGCTCGCTTAGCGCCATTTATCCTTAATGCTATCAAGGTAAGAGCATTTTAATTGAAAACCGAAATGACGTCAGATTGTTATAACGGACGTTAATCAATATTACTCTCTAAGTTAAAAGATGCGGTTGATATCTCTCGATGCGTGAAGTACTCGAACCATTTCAACACCCTCACTACTTTCTCGATAGTAAAGCACATAATGATCAACTGGAAAACATCGAAGCGTAGCCATTAAATCAGATCGCTCACTGCCTATCTCTGGATTTTCAGTCAGTAATTGGCCTTTATTATAAAGCTTGTCAATATAACGATCTGCATTGATAATACTGTCTTTAGCAATGTAGAGCCAGATATCAACCAGATCTTGCTCGGCTTCTGGCGAGAGGATTAACTGACTCATTTAGTGCTATCTAATTGGGTGCGCCCTTTGTCTTTTATCGCTGCTTTGTCGAATGCCCTGCCTTGCCCTGCATCCAGAGATTCGATCCCAGCACCAAGATCTTTTCTAAGGGCTTCCAGCTTCACTTTCTGAAGCGAATCGCGCTCTTCCAGTAGTCGCAGACCTTCTCGAATCACTTCACTGGCTGAGTTATAAAGTCCTGTAGAGACTTTTTGCTTCACATAACCTTCAAGTTGGGGAGTAAGAGAGATATTCATTATGCTGACCTCGTATAACCATTTATATACGAATAATAACAATCTTTGATACAAATTGTTATTTATCTGTGATATTTCTCGGCTTCACTAGATGAGTTACTTTAGAGTAATCAGGGTCAAGTATTCTTAAAATTACATACTAAATGCAGTTTTCTTTTGGTTATTTTTTATGGGCAAAATGTAGAGTGATTGCTGGATTTAAGCTGATAAAAGAAGCGAGTTTTAGGTAATAAATCTACCAATATATTTTTATATCAATGCTTATCTGTAAAACAACTGTTCATGAACCCCATCAATCAATTCATGATTGAATTTGAAGGTCGCTTGGCGAATTATATTTAAAATGTGACAGTTAACAGAGCCATTCTCAAACTCTTTTTTATCGAGATTATCACTGCTTATATTTTATTATTTATAGTAAAACGTACACAGCGCCTTAACTTTTCAAATAAACTAATCACCAAGAAACATCAAAATGAATACTGTATTAATTTAATTTTCTTTAATCTGCATTAGCAATTGCTTTATTAGTTCAGAAGCTTGCTGTTGTATCACTTCCTCTCTTTTAGCTTTCATAAATGGAGACTCTGGAGGAACAGAAATACTAGTTACTAGTTGCTCAGCTAATAGATCAGCATTTGGTAAACCTGTTCCATCACCTTTTAAAAAACTAAAACGTAATTTTATGAACTTATCTTTTTGAATAAAAATATAACTATAAGATTGGTATTTAGCATCTTGGCTATCCACTAATTCTAATGATGTTTTTATACCTTGCTGGTTTGCTAAAAAAACTTCCTCTGTTTTTTCAATATTCACACTTTGATAATGCTTTTTCTCTACAGCCTTATTTATTTCATCAATAACAAATTGGTTCTCTTGTTTTAAAACTTCTAAAGTTTCTTCCCAGCTGACTTTTGGTATTGGGTAAATAAATACATCTAGCATATCGTTCTTTGAAAAGATATGGCCATAACGAAGCTGAATTCCCCAAAGTGGGTTTTCAAATTTATGCTGAGTACTATACCTTAAGGAATAAACTTCTTCTGGATATACCAAGTCTTTTGCATAATCACTTGATGGTAAATTTAACGAGCTTTGCGAACTAGAAGACTGCAAGTTTTTAGTATTACTTGCTTGCTTCATTACACAAGCATTTAATAAAAACATTACTAAAACCAGTAAAATTTTAGGCATGATAATTCCTTATATTATTCATTTTTTTATTTTAAAAACTGCTTTTACTCTACTTAATCAGAAAGCTTCAAGCATCTCCAATATTTGCTTCATCATATCAAAAGTTATTAATAGGAAATAGGTGGTATTCACAAAGGATTAAACCTCATTTATTATTTTACTAATCAAACGATTTTTTCACAAAAGCGCTGGTTAAAAAATAAATAACTGCACCGACCAAGCCACTATACAAGCACAATTTGTGTAACACGGCTACAGATACCAAGCCATGAAATTTATTGACTAATATTATTGGATAAAATGGTTCTACATCAATATGCATAATACTGTCTAAAAAAACATGGCTGAAACTTCCAATAAATGCACTAACAAATGCAACCCACCAAGCAATTTTTATTGGGTTATCTTTATTAATTTTTAATATTTTAAGTCCAATTTCTGATAAATACTTACCTGTAATCGCAGAAAAAAGAGCAATTAGCATTGCTCCTATGTAAGTATGAGTAAAACCGTGAAGATGCCCTTCACCTGAGATCAGAACAATCAGCGGTTGAATATCCATTACAATTTGAGTCCATCCAAAAACCATTAGGCTAAAGCTACTTTGTAAAGCTGCCTTAATAAAGATACCTGGCCCCATATGAATTGGTGTAAAAGGCATAATAAGTCCTAATTTTAGAGTTTCTTTTTAATTAATGGTTAGAATAAAATATTTTTAGAATAAACCAAACAATCAGCCGTTGATAACACCAGAACTAATAAATCCAAAAGGCTCAATGATGATCAACCTACAAGAAAACAATTCAACATCACCGATTTGTCCGCATTGTGAAAAATCAATTTCTAATATTTACTTTCAAGAAGTCAAAGCGTTTTTTGGCAAACGCTTTATCTACTTTTGTTCTAGCTGTAAAAAAACACTCGGTGTGTCACACAGGAAAGGTTTTTGGATGGGATAAGCTAATTTTATTCTAATAAAAAGTCTTGCATAGAATAAAGCCCTGCTTTTTGCTTGGCTAACCAAACCGATGCTGCCACTGCACCTTCGGCAAAGCAGTGTCTATTTTGAGCTTTATGCTCAATGCTAATAATTTCATTATCGAGCGCAAATAATACTTTGTGCTCGCCAATAATTTCTCCCGCTCTAATAACCGACATACCAATCTCGCCTTTTTTTCGGGCTCGCTCTTCAAATCGGCTTTCGGTCACTTGCAAGTCTTCAAATTTTTCACCCATGGCATTAGCGATGGTTTCACCAATACGAATAGCCGTACCAGATGGTGCATCAACCTTATGGCGATGATGAGACTCTATAATTTCTATATCGGCTTTTTTACCTAATATTTTTGCGGCTTGAGCTAAAATAGCTAAAGTAGAATTCACCCCAATACTGGTATTGGGTGCAAGTAAAATAGGAATTTTTTTACTGGCTTTTTCTATTGCCAGTAACTGCTTTTCTGAAAAACCCGTTGTGCCAATTAGCACAGGTTTTTTTGTAGCAATAGCATTATCAATTAACACTGTGGTTGCACGCGGCAAACTAAAATCAATAACAATATCACTATTAATAAGTGCTTGATTAATATCGCTTGAATAAGTTACCTGAGTTAGCCCAACAGAACGACCTAACAAGCGGTGACTTGGTCTACAGATAGCCGCAGATAATTGGGCGGTTTCGTGACTAACTACCTGGCTTATAACCTGCTGCCCCATTTTTCCAGAGGCAGCATTAACGGCAATTTTTATCATTGGTTTATCTTAAACTTTGATTAAGCGCTTCTAATGCATCACTACCTGGACATAAATCTTTTTCAGTTAACTGATTAAGTGGTGTATCACAGGTATTGATAATATCGTGAGTGCTATTTGAGTTGGCATTTAAGTGCAACAAACCAGTAAGCACTTGCTTGTTTTGTTTAGCTTCTTCAAGTGCAGCTAAAACCGATTCTCTGCAAGTAACATCGAGCGAACCTGGCTGTCGATGTAGGTTAATGGTTGTACCATCGTGCAAAGTAATTGATTCTGTCGTTTGTTCAGGATTTTTAACCGTGATCTCTTGCTCATGCGGCACTAAATCAAATGTACCAGTGGCTTCTTTATGATCACGCACCCATTCATAACTTTTGGTTGATTTAGGCGTGTTGTTAAAAGTTACACAAGGTGAAACCACATCAATTAGGGCAAAACCGTTATGCTTGATAGCCCCTTTAATTAAGGGAACTAATTGTTCTTTATCACCAGAGAAACTACGCGCCACATAGCCAGAACCTAATGAAATAGCTAACTCGCAAAGATCCATAGGCTCATACATATTGGGCACGCCTTTTTTACTTGCACTACCCACATCGGCGGTTGCAGAATCTTGACCTTTGGTTAAACCATAAACACCATTGTTCATTACAATGTAAACCATATTAAGGTTACGGCGAACAAGGTGCATAAATTGCCCCATACCAATCGAAGCGGTATCACCATCACCTGATACGCCAATATAGGTTAAGTCGCGATTACCCATATTTGCGCCAGTAGTTACCGATGGCATTCGACCATGAACCGAGTTAAAACCATGCGACTTTGATAAAAAGTAAGCAGGGGTTTTTGACGAACAACCAATGCCCGACATTTTCGCAATACGATGCGGCTCTAACGACAGCTCAAAACAAGCGTTAATAATAGAGTTACTAATTGAGTCATGCCCACAGCCCGCACACAGAGTAGACAATGCGCCTTCATAATTAGCTTGGGTGTAGCCTAGTTCATTAATTGCTGATTCAGGATGTCTGAAAGTTGACTTTAAATAACTCATGCTTCCACCTCCTGAGCAGAAGAGTTCACGGTGGTAAATGGACTCACATTTTCACCGGCTAACATTCTTTCTATTTTACGTTTAATTCTTCGTGCTCTAATTGGCATACCATCAATATTTAAAATTGATCGAAGCTTTTCTGTACCTGTATTAAATTCATTAATTAATAAGGTACGCATTTGCGCATCGCGATTTTGCTCAATCACAAAAATAGTGTCGTGTTTATCAATAAAGTCGCCAATGTCAGGATGGAATGGGAAAGACTTAATACGACAGGTATTAATTTTAGTCCCTGTTTCTTCTAGCCCATCAAGTGCTTCATAGCTTGCTTGCGCGCTGGTACCAAAGAAAATAGCACCCACTTTTGAATTTTCATCTCTAAATTTAATTTGCGGTAATGGCGCTACGTCTTTAGCAGTTTCCCACTTTTTAACTAAGCGCTCCATGTTGGCTTCATATACGCTACTATCTTCGGTATAAGCAGCATAATCATCGTGCGACGAACCACGGGTAAAATACGAACCTTTGGTTGGATGCGTGCCTGGATAAGTGCGATAACCAATACCGTCGCCATCGACATCTTTATATCGTCCCCAGCGCTCTTGCATATTGTCTAAATCTTCTGCGCTTAGCACCTTGCCACGATCATATTTGCGCTCATCATCCCATTTAAGTGGGCGCGAAACATGATCGTTCATGCCTAAATCTAAGTCTGATAAAACAATAACAGGTGTTTGCAAACGATCAGCCACATCAAACGCCGTAGCGGTCATTTCAAAACATTCGGCGGGATCGCAAGGGATTAATAATACATGCTTGGTATCACCGTGCGAGGCATAAGCGGCAGAAATTACATCAGACTGCTGGGTTCTAGTTGGCATACCCGTACTAGGTCCGCTACGTTGAACATCAACCAAAACAACAGGAATTTCGGCAAAATAGGCTAGGCCTAAAAACTCGCTCATTAATGAAACACCAGGGCCCGATGTTGCAGTAAACGACCTTGCGCCATTCCAGTTGCCACCAATTGCCATGCCCATTGCCGATAATTCATCTTCGGCTTGTAAAATGGCAAACTTATTTTTGCCATCTTCGTCTTTACGGAATTTATTAGCGTATTTTTCAAAGGCTTCAACCACCGAAGTTGAAGGTGTGATCGGATACCAACCCGCAAAGGTTGCACCGCCATAAACCGCACCTAGTCCTGTGGCGCTATTACCGTCAATCATAATGGAGTCGCCAACATTATCTCTGCGCGAAACACTTAAACCACAAACATCAGCAAAATGCGCCTTTGCATAGTTATAACCTAACTCTAGCGCACCAATATTAGGGGCAATAAGCTTTTCTTTTTTTGCAAACTGATCTTTAACCATGCCAGTAAGCACTTCAAATTCCATATCAAACAGATAAGCTAATGCACCAACATAAATAATATTTTTAAATAACTGGCGCTGACGTGGGTTAGTGTAGTTATCAATACACATTTGGGTTAACGGAATGCCAATTTCATAAATATCTTCGCGCTTAAAGTCTCTGGGTAAGGCTTTGGTAGAATCATATAGAAAGTATCCACCTGGCATTAAAGTGTCATAATCTTGTTTCATGGTTTGGCCATTAATCGCCACCACAAAATCAACATCACCGCGACTACCTAAATAACCTTTTTCAGTGACTCTTACCTCAAACCAAGTAGGTAAACCCTGAATGTTTGAAGGAAAAATATTTTTCGGGCTAACTGGCACGCCCATTCTAAATACCGCTTTTGAGAACATATTGTTGGCACTAGCCGAACCAGTTCCGTTCACATTTGCAAAACGAATGACGAAGTCATTAACCGCTTCGATTCTTGGATGATTACTCGGCATTACTAACCCGCCTTAGTCACAGAATAAGAGAATTTTTGCATATCCCAAGCCGCTGTAGGACAACGCTCGGCACACAGACCACAATGAAGACAAACATTTTCATCTTTAACCATCACCCGCGAAGTTTTTAACTCGCCCGACACATAAAGATCTTGCTCGGTATTATTCGATGGTTGAATTAATCTTGTTCTTAAATCGTCTTCTTCACCGTCATGGGTAAAATTAATACATTGGGTTGGGCAAACATCGGTACAAGCGTCGCACTCAATACATAAGTTATCAGTAAATACGGTTTGTACATCGCAGTTTAAACAGCGCATGGCTTCTTCATAGCCCAACTCGGTATCAAAACCTTTTTCAACTTCTAGCTTTAGGTTAGCAAGGGCTTTTTCTTTATCAACATGAGGCACCAAATGGCGTTTATCATGATCGATATGATTATCATAAGTCCACTCATGAAAGCCCATTTTTTGTGATAATAAATTCACGTTAGGTGCAGGGCGGTCGCTTACTTCGTCACCCATGCAGAATTTATGCATAGAAATAGCCGCCTGATGACCATGAGCCACCGCAGTAATAATGTTAGAAGGACCAAATGCCGCATCACCACCAAAAAACACTTTAGGATTGGTTGACTGAAAAGTGCTTTCATCAACCACAGGCATATCCCATTTGCCAAAATCTAAGCCAATGTCACGCTCTATCCAAGGGAATGCGTTATCTTGACCAATGGCAATCAGTACATCATCACATTCCATTAACACTAAATCTTCACCGGTTGGGATCAATGAACGCTTACCATTTTCATCATATTCAGCGCGAACTTTTTCAAACTTCATACCAGTTAGTTTGCCATCTTCAACCACAAAGGAATGAGGCACATGGTTTTCAAAAATTGGAATATCCTCAGCAACCGCATCTTCAATTTCCCAAGGTGACGCTTTCATTTCTTTTTGCGGGCTACGCACCACAATACGCACATCTTCGCCGCCTAAACGTCTTGCGGTACGACAACAATCCATTGCAGTATTACCACCACCAAGCACTAATACTTTTTTACCGATTGACTTGGTATGACCAAACGCCACACTCTCTAACCAATTAATACCAACCGATATATTGCTGCTACCTTCATCTCGACCCTCTATTTTTAAATCGCGACCATTGGGTGCGCCAGAGCCAACAAAAATGGCGTCATAATCTTTTTCGAGTAAACCTTTTAAGCTATCAACATAATGCTTAAAGTGAGTGGTTACTCCCATATCTAAAATATAATCCACTTCTTCATCTAAAACTTCGGCAGGCAATCTAAACGATGGAATTTGGCTACGCATAAATCCGCCACCCACTTCTTGCTCATCATAAAGATCAACATCATAACCCAGTGGGGCTAACCCTCTTGCTACGGTTAAAGAGGCAGGACCTGCGCCAACTAACGCCACCTTTTTACCATTTTTAGGCATTACTTTAGGCAAGCGATCTTTAATATCGGTTTTATTATCAGCAGCAACCCGTTTTAATCGACAAATAGCCACGGGCTCTTCTTCTACGCGTCCACGGCGGCAGGCTGGTTCACAAGGTCTGTCACAAACCCGACCTAAAACCCCAGGGAAAACGTTAGACTCCCAATTAATCATGTAAGCATCGTCATATCGCCCAGCAGCAATTAAACGAATATATTCTGGCACAGGAGTATGCGCCGGACACGCATACTGACAATCGACAACCTTATGGAAGTATTCAGGATCTTTTATATCTGTTGGCTTCAAACCAAGGTCTCCTAAATTTCAGTGAATTTTTAACGCCTTGTAATTTAAAGGCTTTGAGTTAGCAAGTTATGCTTAAATGTAAGATATTACATGAAATAAGCATAGCTCAAAAAAATAATTCTGGGCACGGATTATACTGACTTTTGTCGCTTTGTATTGCGTTTTTGTTGAAAAATTCGCCATTTGGGCTAATTTGACGAATAATCCTGATATATATCAAAAGCTAGATAATCATTAAAACGTACAAACTTAAGGCTTGTTACTAATTTTTTTTGATAGCAGATCATTAAGCCGATTTAATAATGCTTCTAATTGGCTCTGCTCTTTAATAGAAAACTCTTCCCAAATAGGTTGCCAAGCTTGATGATGATCTTGCTGTGCCGCCTCATACTTTTGAATACCTTTTTGTGTTGGTACTATCCAGCGCTGGCGGGCATCATCTTTCGACTGCGCCCTTAATACCAAAGAATCACTTTGCAATTCATCCACTAGTTTCGACATTGTTGGCATTTTTACTTGCTGAATATCACACAGTTGCCTTAAAGTGACGGGGTTTTTATTAAGAATTAACCCCAAAACCTGCATTCTAGCACCGCTAAGCTCGCTCGATTGCGACAAAATATTAATATAACGATTTAAGCGATAAAGGTTTTCGGTAATATTCATAACAATTCATTCTCAATATTTAAAGCCAATCTTGTTAGGCAGGCTAATTATAAGCCTAGCTTAGCATTTTGTCCTAAACAATAACGGAAAATAAATGAAAACAGGTAGTTTAACCATTGTGGGAACAGGCATCTTAACCCCTGCCCATCTTTCGCAAGAAACAATCTCAGTTATTAAAAGTGCCGATATTGTGCACGCATTAATTCCCGATGCACTCGGTATATCTACCATTACCAAGCTTAATAACAATATTAAAAACTTGGGCGATCTCTATTATCGTAAAGAACAAAACAAAAACGGCAACAGTCGGCTCGACGGCTACAACTTAATGATTGAGGCAATTTTAGCGGATGTAAAAAAAGACTTAAAAGTCTGCGCTATTTTTTACGGTCATCCTGGTATTTTTGTATTTCCTTCTCATGTTGCTATCGAAAAAGCCAAATCAGCAGGCTATAAAGCACAAATGCTACCCGCTATTTCAGCAGAAAGCTGTTTATATGCCGATCTTGGGGTTGATCCTGGCGATCTTGGTTGTCAATCTTACGAAGCATCACAATTTGTATTTTATAAGCATCAAATCAATACCAGTGCCGCTTTAATTTTATGGCAACTTGGTGTAGTGGGAGATGAAACCCTTACATCGCTTAAACCCACAGATAATGGGCTTAAAATGTTACAAGAAAGACTATTAGCATTTTACCCCAAAGAACATTCTATAACCTTATATGAAGCCAGCACACTACCAATAATGCCGCCAAGAATAGAGTCTATTAAGATAGGCGATTTAGATTCTGCACAAATAAACACAATAACAACAGGTTATATACCACCATTAAATGAGCCAGAACTTGATATCACATTTTGTGAAAAATGGAATATTGACCTTAACCACCTAATTTAAAACATTGAATGCTTGGTGTTTTAGTTTGATTACGGTATAAATGAATTTCTAAACAATAAATCTAAAAGGATGAACCAATGAGTAAAAAACTAACTGAATTTTTAACTGAACTAGCCACAAATCAAGATTTAAAAGATGCCTTCGCCGCCGATAAAGCTGGCACAATGAAAAAGCATGGTGTATCTGATGATGATGCAAAACTCGTTATTAATAAAGATTATGATGCAATTCAAGATAAACTTGGTGCTGATTATGAAATTAGTAAAAACGATATTGTTCGTGCATTTAAAGCAAAATAATACCTCTTTATAGTCAGTAATTATTTTGAAAATTAAGCTAACTTTTTTTTTATTAATTTTAAATCTATTAAGCTTTTGCCTAGCGCAAGAACAATTAGATGCATTTCAATTAAACGAGTTAGCTTACGCCGAAGTACAAAAAGCCAACCCAACAGAGCTATTTCGACTAGCCAATAAAGCCCTACAAAAGGCCAAACAAGAAAATAATAAAATAGAAGAGGCTAGAGCACTTTCAAATATTGCATCGGCTTACTATTATTTATCATCTTATGAAAAAGCACTTAACTTATATTTAGAATCATACGAAATTGCCAAACAAATAAATCATTCAGCATCTATTGATAGAGCTCTCAGCAATATTTCGAATGTTTATAGTTCTTTAGATAAAATTGATGAAACTTTAATTTATCGTTTAAAATCAAAGGCGCTTTTAGAAAAGGCTCATTCAAATGCAGATATAATCTCAAACAAATTATCGCTAGCTCTAACTTACCTTGAATTAGACAACTATGATTTATCTTTAAAAAATATAAATGATGCCAATAATCTATTATCAAAAAAGCCTAATTCATTCTTAAAAGGATTTTCTTTACTTTATGAGGCTTTATATTATAAAAAAATTAAAAACAACAGCAAAGCGTTGGAAATATTTAGCCAACTAAAATCTCTATCATTAAATAATAAATATGTAACGCAACTATATTCATCTTTAGCATATCCAGCTGAAATTTACTTAGAGCAAGGCAAATACAAACAAGCAAAAAAGAACATTCTAGAAGCCCTTAACTATGCAAAAGAGTTTGAACTTAATGTTCGGATTTTAACTGCTTATCAACTTTTAGCAAAAATAGAAAAAGCTCAATCAAACTTTAAAGCGGCTCTTGAGCACACCGAAATCGCCCAATCTCTTAAAGAGCAAATATCAACCAAAAAAGTCAACCAATTAGCAGAAATCACTAAAATAGAACGCCAAGTCGCCGAAACCGAAGAAAAGCTTAAACAAAGCGAAAACGATAAAAAAATTGCCGAGCTTCAATTAGCTTCTCAACAGCAGCAACAAATGATTTGGGGTGTTGTTTTTATTGCCCTATTTGGCTATATCTTATTTTGGTTAAACCAGCGCAATAACCGTAAAGAGTTTGCTCGCCAAAAAACCATGAATGAAGAGCTTGTTAAGCTCGATAAAATGAAAGATCGTATTTTGACTAATACTTCCCATGAATTGCGTACGCCACTCAATGGCATTATTGGATTATCACAAGTATTACTGCTACAAAATGAAGACAAGCTCGATGCTGAAAGCTTAAAGTTTTTAAAACTGATTGAAAAAAGCGGCAATCAACTTTCTGACATCGTCAATGATATTCTCGACTTGGCTAAGTATAAAAATCAACAAATTCAAATTAGACCAAGAGAGTTTGACCTTAATAGCTTAATTAAAGAAGTGATTTTAACCTGCAAACCTTTACTGGCCGATCACACCATTGCCATTAACTTTAAAGAATCGAGCAACCCTTTATTAGTTTTTCATGACAAAATGCGAGTAAAACAAATATTGCTCAATATTATCGGCAATGCCGCCAAATTTACCAAAGCAGGGCATATCGACATTAGGGTAAAAGAGCAAAACCAGCAGGTTACCATTGATGTGATTGACACTGGCATCGGTATTCCAGAGCACATGCAAGGGCGAGTATTTGAAGGCTTTGAGCAAGTAGATGCAAATGATAGTCGTGAATATACAGGCTCGGGATTAGGCTTGGCAATTTGCAAAGAAATTACTCAAGCCATTGATGGAAGCATTAGTTTAACCTCACAAGAAGGCAAAGGCACTCAGGTTACTCTTGTTCTTGCAAAGCAATTTGCTCAATAAAAAGAATCTAATAAAATAACTTCTATTTTGGACTATATTTATACCCGTTCTACTTCAATAATCTTGAGACATTTAATGAAATTTCTACACACTATGATCCGCACTAGCTGCCCTGATGAATCGGTTGAATTTTATACCAAGGCATTGGGCTTAAAACTTATTCGCAAAAATGACTACCCCAAAGCTGAGTTTTCTTTATATTTTTTAGCCGAAAATGAAAACGCGCCAATGATAGAGCTAACTCACAATTGGCAAGATCGCGAATATTCTCATGGCGATCAATTTGGTCATATGGCCTTTGAAGTGGATAATATTTATCAAACTTGCCAACATCTAATGGACTTAGGCATTACCATTAATCGACCTCCTAGAGATGGCTACATGGCATTTGTCAAAGATCCAAACGGTATTTCAATTGAGCTATTACAAAAAGGCCAATCTCTGCCGCAGCAAGCACCATGGAAGGACATGGAGAATAATGGTAGCTGGTAAAACCAACGCTAAATTACCAGTAATTGAGTTCTCTTTTTAAAACTTGATCTGTATAATCCGTATCCAAATTTTACGATAGGAAAGACTCAATATGGGTAAGCAAACTCCACTTTATCAAAGTCATGTAGACTGTGGTGCAAAAATTGTTGATTTTGGCGGCTGGGATATGCCTCTAAACTATGGCTCTCAAGTTGAAGAGCACCACGCTGTGCGCCAAGATGCAGGCATGTTTGATGTATCTCACATGACCGTTGTTGATGTTATTGGCGCAGAGGCAAAGCCCTACCTACGCTATTTACTCGCCAATGATATTGATAAACTAAGAGCCCGTGGAAAAGCGCTTTATACTGGCATGCTCAATGAATCTGGCGGTGTAATTGACGACTTAATTGTTTACTACCTAGACGATCAAAATTATCGCGTTGTTGTTAATGCCTCAACCCGTGAAAAAGATTTAGCATGGATGGCAGAACAAGCTAACAAGTATGATGTTGCCATTAGCGAAAATAACAGCTTTGCTATGGTTGCAGTGCAAGGCCCTAATGCCATTGCCAAAACACTTTCTACTTTTAATGACGCGCAAAAACAAGCGGTTGATGGATTAGGTATTTTTGTTGCCGCAGAAGCAGGCGAACTTTTTGTGGCTCGCACAGGCTACACTGGAGAAGACGGCTACGAAATTATGGTTCCCGCACAAAGCGCTAATGCTTTTTGGCAGTCGCTTGTTGAAGCAGGAGTTAAACCTTGCGGACTAGGTGCTCGTGATACTTTGCGCTTAGAGGCAGGAATGAATCTTTATGGCAACGATATGGATGAAAATGTATCTCCACTTGAAGCCAATATGGGTTGGACTATCGACTGGAAAGATGAAGCCAGAGACTTTATTGGTAAATCTGCACTGGCCGCCGAAAAAGATGCCGGTGTTAAAAATAAGCTAGTTGGTCTAGTGTTAGAAGGCAAAGGGGTTATTCGCGCAGGCATGAAAGTGATAGTTGATGGGGTTGGCGAAGGCACAACTACATCGGGAACTATGTCACCAACATTAAAGCAATCTATTGGTATGGCTCGCGTACCAAAAGCCACTGGCGAAAGTGTAATGTTAGAAATTAGAAACAAACAGGTTCCAGCTAAAGTGGTTAAAGCCTGCTTTGTTCGCAAAGGTGAAGCATTGGTGTAAAATAGCCGCCAAGGCTAAAAGCACACAATTAATTTGTGTTGTAACAAACTAAATATTGATTAAATAATTGAGGAAATAAGCATGAGCAACGTCCCAAGCGATTTAAAATATATCTCTTCTCATGAATGGGTTCGTGTTGAAGATGATGGCACTGTTACCGTTGGTATTACTGATCACGCCCAAGAGCTTTTAGGTGACGTGGTTTATGTTGAGCTACCAGAAATAGACAGCGAAGTAGCTGTTGAAGACGAAATGGCAGTTGTTGAATCGGTTAAAGCGGCTTCAGATATTTATGCGCCACTTTCGGGCACTATTATTGCCGTAAATGAAGACTTAGAAGATGCGCCAGAAACCGTAAACTCTTCGCCTTATGATGATGGCTGGATGTTTAAAATGAAACTTTCTGAGCCATCTGAGCTAGACAATTTAATTGACGCAGAAGCCTACAGCGCAGAAATTGAAGAGTAACTAGCCTTTAGCGGTACAGGTGTTTGAAAATTAGCCTCGACTAACCTCGGGGCTTTTTCGGTATTTATGTTTTATATCCGATCTGCTTAGCTAAACAATTATCTAGAACAATAAACTAGAGCAATTAAACTAGAGAAAACCCATGAATAGAACACTGCAAGAACTTAATAGTGAAGACGAATTTATCCAACGCCATGTTGGCCCTAATCATTTAGAAACCCAGCAAATGCTTAATTATCTTGGACTAAACACCCTCGATGAGCTTTTAGAGCAAACGGTACCTAATAAAATTCGTCGTGACGAAATGAATCTTCCATCATCGCGCAGTGAACAACAAGCCTTAAATGATATTGAACAATACGCCAAAATGAACAAGGTTTATCGCTCGTTTATTGGTATGGGTTATTATCATACTAAAACACCCACAGTTATTTTACGCAACGTATTAGAAAACCCAGGCTGGTACACCGCTTACACGCCTTATCAACCCGAAATTGCCCAAGGGCGTCTTGAAGCCATTATTACTTATCAGCAACTCACCATTGATTTAACAGGAATGGAGTTAGCTAGCGCTTCATTGCTCGATGAATCAACTGCGGCTGCCGAAGCTATGGCAATGGCTAAACGAGTGTCTAAAAATAAAAAATCGAATCAGTTTTTTGTTGACGAAAATGCCTTCCCGCAAACCATTGATGTGATTAAAACTCGTGCAGAGCATTACGGTTTTGACATTATTATGGGCAAAGCCATTGATGCTTCAAACCACAATGTATTTGGCGCTTATATACAATACACCGACCGCACAGGTGAAGTGATCGACTTAGAATCTGTTATAGCCGCATTGCAAGCAAACAAAGCCATTGTTGCGGTTGGCGCTGATTTAATGAGCCTTGTCATGCTTAAGTCACCAGGTGAAATGGGCGCAGACATTGTTTTAGGATCGTCACAACGCTTTGGTGTTCCTATGGGCTTTGGTGGTCCACACGCAGCATTTTTTGCTACTCGCGAAAAATTCAAACGCGCCATTCCTGGTCGTATTATTGGTGTCTCTATTGATACTAATGAGCGCATGGCTTATCGCATGGCAATGCAAACCCGCGAGCAACATATTCGCCGCGAAAAAGCCACATCAAACATTTGTACCGCACAAGTGTTACTTGCCAATATAGCCGCTTTTTATGCGGTTTATCATGGCCCCGAAGGCTTAAAACAAATTGCTTATCGTATTCATCGTTTAACAGGTATTTTAGCCCATGCACTTATTGATTCTGGCATTAACTTAGTTAACGACACTTACTTTGATACCTTAACATTAAATGTTAAAAACGCTAACAAAGACATTATTACCCGTGCCAATGCCGCCGAAATTAATCTGCGAGTTGATAGTAATGGTCAAATTGGTTTAAGTATTGACGAAGCCACTACCGAAGAAGAAATTCAAACACTTTATCGAGTTATTACCGGCAACGAAACCGCAACATTAGCTTTTGATGTACTAGACAAAACCGCACAAGCGCACGAATCTTTTGAAAGAGGTTTATTAAGAACCACACCAATTTTAAGCCATAAATCTTTTAATTCGTATCATAGCGAAACCGAAATGTTGCGTTATTTAAAACATTTAGAAAACAAAGATTTATCATTGACTCATGCCATGATTGCACTGGGCAGTTGCACCATGAAACTCAATTCAACTTCCGAAATGCTGCCAATTACTTGGAAAGAATTTGCCCATATGCATCCGTTTTCACCAACCGATCAAACTCAAGGTTATCAAGCCATGATTGGTGAGCTAGAAAATTGGTTGTCTGAAATTACCGGTTACGATGCCGTATCGGTACAACCAAACTCAGGCGCACAAGGTGAATATGCGGGTCTATTGGCTATTCGTGCTTATCACGAAAGCCTAGGCGAAGGGCACAGAAACATTTGCTTAATTCCTAGCTCTGCTCACGGCACTAACCCAGCCAGCGCACAAATGGCAAATATGAAAGTCGTTATTGTTAACTGTGACGAGCAAGGCAATGTTGATTTTGAAGACTTAAAAGCCAAAGCCGAAGAGGTTTCTGGAAACTTATCTTGCTTAATGATCACCTACCCTTCAACCCATGGTGTTTTTGAAGAGCAAATTAAAGATATTTGCGACCTAGTACATGAGCATGGCGGCCAAGTTTATATGGATGGTGCCAACATGAACGCGCAAGTAGGGATCACATCACCAGGCTTAATGGGCTCTGATGTTTCTCACCTTAACTTGCACAAAACCTTTGCTATTCCGCATGGCGGCGGCGGCCCTGGTGTTGGCCCTATTGGCGTTAAAGCCCATTTAAAACCCTTTTTGCCCAACCATTCAGTGACCAAACTAGCCTCAACAGGTGAAAACAACGGTGCTGTTTCTGCCGCGCCTTATGGTAGCGCTGGAGTATTACCGATTTCATGGATGTATTGTGCCATGTTAGGTAAAGAAGGCTTAACCTATTCAACCCAAATGGCACTTTTAAACGCCAATTACTTAACCAAGCGTTTAAGCGAACACTACCCCATTTTATATCGCGGTAGAAACGACAAAGTTGCCCACGAATGTATTGTTGACCTACGCCCCATTAAAGCCGAAACCGGTGTAACCGAGGTTGATATTGCTAAGAGATTAATGGATTACGGTTTCCATGCACCAACCATGTCATTCCCCGTTGCTGGCACATTAATGATAGAGCCAACCGAAAGTGAACCTTTTAGCGAAATTGAACGCTTTGCCGAAGCCATGATTTCAATAAAAGCCGAAATCGACAAAGTTGGTAAAGGCGAATGGCAAGCCGACAACAACCCACTTTGTAACGCACCGCATACACAATATGATTTACTAGACTGGAATAAACCCTATTCAATTAAAGAAGGCGTTTACCCTGTTGCCGATCAGCAAGATAATAAATTCTGGCCATCGGTTAATCGAATAGATGATGTATATGGCGATAGAAACTTAATGTGCGCTTGTCCGTCGCCCGATGATTATCGGTAGCTAAAGAAAGCGATTAATCTTCATTAAAACGATAAAAAGACAAACTTAGGTTTGTCTTTTTTATTTCATCAACCTGAACAATACTTGTCCTTCATTTATTTTTGGTATACAGTTTGTTACCTAATAAGTAATAAACTGTATACCAATGAATAAGTCTGAAAAGCTCACAGCTGCTATAGCAAAGTCAGTAGCCTCTGGCGGTAGTGTATTTGGTATTGCCGAGCTTGCTTATATGCTAGATGAGCAGGTAACAGCCAAATTTAACAAGTTTTTAGCTGATTGTGTAAAGAAAGGTACGTTGGTAAGAGTGGCAAAAGGCATATATGCTAGCCCATTTGCTCCTCCCGACTTATCCAAAGCCCTGTTTAATGTTGCTAAAAAACTAAGAGCTGGCTTTTTTAACTACATTAGTCTCGAAAGCCAGTTAAGTCATACTGGTGATATATCGCAAATTATACAAGATAGATTAACCGTTATGACCAAAGGAAGAAAAGGAAAGTTTGATACCGCTTACGGCACCATCGAATTTATTCACACAAAGAAAACCTTAGTGCAATTAGAAAATGATGTGTACTTTGACTTCGACATTAAAATGTTTAGAGCCATCAAAAACAGAGCTATAGCAGACTTAAAAGCTTGTCGGCGTAATACTCATATGTTGGAGCACAATTAATGCTGTCACGCTATATCAATCAAGTTTTAAAACAATACCCTGAATATACTGGAATAATTCCAGTGATTGAAAAGGAAATTTTACATCACGACATTATGCATGTTCTTGTAGAGCAAGGAGCCTTACAGCAATTAACATTTATCGGAGGAACCTCGCTAAGACATTGCTATAACAGCTCTCGCCTTTCAGAAGATTTAGATTTCAACGCAGGTCATCACTTTAAGCCTGCTGATTTTAATGGGCTTGAAAACGACATTCAGCACTATCTTTCAAAAAAATATGAAGTTGATGTTTGGGTCAGTAAACCAAATCAAGAAAAACAAGGAAATACATCTTCTTGGAAAATAAATATAGAAAGAGAGCCTAATAGATCTGATATTCCACGCCAAAAAATGCATATTGATGTTTGTGCCATTCCTTCTTTTGATATTCAAAAACGACCATTAATAAACCATTATGGTATTGATGTTTCAACCGAAGGTTATTTAATTCCAGTTCAGTCACTTGAAGAAACGCTTGCCGATAAGTTTATCGCACTAGCTTATCGATCAAGAAGAATTAAACCGCGTGATCTTTGGGATATCGTTTGGATAAAACAACAAGGGATCAATGTAAACACAAAATTAGCATTTAACAAACTGCAAGCAAGAGGAAAACAGATAGATGACTTCTTTAAAGCGCTACAAATACAGCTAGATAAACTAAACGGTGTTGATGAAGTAAAGACTGATTTTTATAATGAAATGTCTCGTTTTTTGCCCGCTCAAATAAAACAACGAACCTTAGACAACCCTGATTATTGGGCGTATCTAAAAAGCGAAATAAATCAACTAGCACAAATACTAACTTCATCACCCTCGTCATCCAAAACAAATCCATTTGATATGAGTATTTGAGAAACATTTAATTGCTAGTACTACACCTTACACGTTTTAACGTACCTTCATTAGTTAATACCTGACTTCCTGTAGGAGGTGAATTTATAAGTAAGTCACCATTTTGCAAAATCCAAGATGATCTAGGCGCGCTTAGCAAGTTAAATAGCTTGGTTAACGAACCATTTTTAAACAAATGAATCTCTGAAATATTTGTACTCATATGAGCCAGCCCAGAAACAATGACTACGCCAAAAGGCATCTTATAAATATCTTCTACACGCATATCACCCAATAGTCTAAGTTTACCTTCAGAATCAATATGAATTAATTCCCCACCAAACTCACCTCTATTGCTAGAAACAAGCATACCATCGTTTATTCTAAATACTACATCAGGTGTTATTTCGGCTACACGTATTTTAAGCTCATCATTATCAAGAGTTGCTATTAATCTTTTTATTAAGTAAGTCCCAGATTGATCGTCAACAGCTTCATATTGTTCTTCTGACCAAGCAAAGTCTGCACGCTTCATCACTTCATTAAATGACAAGTTAGGTTCATTGCGTTCGAGCTTGTATTCGCTGATTAATGGCTTAAGAAACGCTTCAATATCGGAGCTAATTATGCTGTATTTCACTCCAGCTTTAGGATAACTTTTGTTTTGTTCTTTTGTTAAAGCAGAAGTTTCATCAAAATTTCCACACTCTATAGGCTCTATTATTGCTTGAGCAAAAGGTGTAAATAATAGATAAATTATTAAAACTCTTCCTAACATGTTGAATTCCTTTGTGGTGATTAGTTTAGCTAAAAACTGGCAAAATTAACGGCTCAAAATCAAAAGCCAGCGTTTTTTGCCTATTAAATTGGCTTGTTATACTTTTTATATTAAAATGTACGACAATACCGTACATAAAAGAGTTTTAATTATGAACAGCATAAGCGTAAACCAGTTTAGAGACAACTTAAAATCCTATGTTGAGCAAACGGTTAGCGAACATGAGCCTTTAAAGGTAACAAGGCGTGCAGGTGACGATTTTGTTGTGATGAGTGCTGAGGATTGGGAACGAGAGCAAGAAACTTTGCATGTATTACAAAGTAATAGTTTGATGCAACAAATTGCTGATTCTATGAAAACCCATAACACCAACAAAGGCTATAAACCAACACAAGAGCAATTAGATGAGATCACTAATCTTTGAAGGGAAAACGTGGCTCACCTACGAGCAATTAAGAGAAAAAGATAAAAAATTACATAAAGCCTTATGTAAAGTACTAAAAGAAATGCTACGTTCAGATCCTAGTTCTGGATTAGGAAAACCCGAAGCTTTAAAGCATAATTTATCAGGGCTTTGGTCAAAACGAATTTCTCAAAAAGATCGATTAATTTATAGGTTCGATGATAAATATATTTATATTTTCGCCATTGGTGGGCATTACGATAATCATTAGAAAAGCTAACGGCTTTTATGGCGCTTAGCAGCTATTGATAAAGTTTGGAGTCTTTATCCAACCAAAGCACACTCAGCGCTAGAAACGGTCTCCTAGAAACGTTTGGTAAACACACCTAATAATGATAACGACATGAAATTATTGTTAAATGTGAATCAGTTACCGCATAAACTAAACGATTAGTTTCATCTATTCGCCTAGACCAAAAGCCCGATAAATTTTCTTTTAACGCTTCTGGCTTTCCAATACCTTCAAAAGGTGAGCGTTTAGCATTACTAATTAATTTGTTTACTCTCTTTAGTGTTTTTTTATCTTGCTCTTGCCAATATAGGTAATCACTCCAAGCTTCATCGGTCCATGCAAGCAATCTAGTCATTAAGGATCTCTCGCTCCGTTACTTGACCAAATTCAAATTGCTCAATTGATTTTGATAAATGAGTAGCATTAGCAGGCGATTTTAATAAATAAACCGTTTCCATTAAGCTATTGTAATGATCCATAGACATCACAACCGCATCTTCAGCGTCTCTTCGGGTAATAACGGTATAGTCCACATCATTAACAACACGATCTAAAACCGATTTAAGACCATTTCGTGCTTCGGTGAATGATACGATACGCATAAACAACCTCATTAGTTGTACAATTAACAAGATAAGTCTAAACCAGAAACAATACATGTGCAATATTGAGTACAAGTCAAGATGACAAAGTGGTTAACACCCGCCTTAATCAGCTTTATGATAGCTTATTGAAAACAGCCCCATATGAAACCATAATTAAGAAACAATTCTTTTTGGGAGTTTATTTTGCGACCCATCGCTGAAAAATAAAGTACAACATCTATAAACCCCAGTGCTGCTTTTAAAATGGGTAACAATATCCTCGAAAAGTGGGGATGTTCAGCTATTCAAAAACAGGCAATTTTAGGAATTTCTAAAAGTTCTTTTCATCGTTATCAAAAAGATCCTAGCACCACTTCATTAAACAACGATCAACTTGAGCGTTTAAGCTACCTTGCTAATATTCATCAAGCTCTACGAATCGTATTTTCTAACCCCGATAATGTGTATGGTTTTATGAGCATGGCTAATAATCCCTATTTTAATGGTAGAACCCCATTGTCAATTATTGCTACTGGTAACTTTGGTGCTTTATATTGCCGATACCACAGAAACCGCCATAAAAGAAACTCGATATCATCAAGAAAAGTATTTTTGTAATATCGAAGGACTTCATTACGACACCATTGATATGCGCTGTATTAAAGTGACTTTTTCGGCAGATCTTATTGATGCGGTTAAGTGTGATGATATTTATGATCCAAGCGATTACATTAGCTCTCAAGCTTTTGGAGCCAAAATCAAAAAGTCTGGCTCCGCTGGATTGCAATATCGCTCAGTAAGAAATGAAGCGGCAATTTGTTGGGGGCTAATGTCACCCAAATATGTAACATCAGCCATTCAGGTAAAACATTTTGAGTTTGTTTTTGATGGCGAAAAAATTTCAGTAGTTCGTGAGTTTACAATGAGCTAATTTCTACTCAAAGATAAACCCAAAAGTTTGATGTAAACGAGTATTTTAACTCAAATGCTTTACAATCGCTTCACCAACTGCGTGTGCGCTTGTTGGATTTTGACCGGTAATTACCCGATCATCTTCAATCACAAACTCATTCCATGGCTGAACTTTACTATAACGAGCCGCTTTTCTTGCTAAAGACTCTTCTAATAAGAAAGGAATATCGTTTATTGTTCCAAAATCAATTTCTTCTTCGCGGGTAAAAGCAGTTACTGATTTTGTGCTTAACAGTGGCTCACCAGAACTTAAAGTAATGGGTAATAATGCCGCTGGACCATGACATACTGCGGCAATTAACCCACCTTGTTCATAGTGCTTTGCCGCTAATTTTGCCACATCTTCATTGGTTGCTAAGTCTGATAACAAGCCAAAACCACCTGGGTAGAAAATAGCGTCATAATCTTCAACATTAACTTGAGATGCAGGAACAGTATTGTTAATTTTGGCTTGGAATAACTCATCACCTAAAACTTGATTGTTTACATCGTCACCTTCAATGTCAGTGCCATAAAGCGGCGCTTTGCCACCGTTAATTGAAATAATATCAAAATCGATCCCTTGCTGATTAAATACACTAACAACGTGAGTAAGCTCTGGCGCATAAGTTCCGTTAGCCTGATCGGTGCTACCAAGTGTTGCGTGATTAGTGACGGGTATTAATACTTTTTTCATGGTTATCTGCTCGCTAAAGGATAATGTAAATGATGAAATTATAGTACATCTTTTCTAATTACTTGATAACCCGCCGATTTTGTTAAATACTTTTGCTGTATAGCAATAATAAATAATCAATAAAGGTAAAGCATGGATAGTTTTGAAGGCGTTTTTGAGTTTGTCGCCGTAGCAGAAAGCGGCGGGTTTTCGGCAGCGGCTAAAGTGCTTGGTTGCAGTACCAGCCATGTAAGTCGCCAAGTGGCGCGTTTAGAAAAAAGAACAAATTGTGTGTTGCTAGCCAGAACAACAAGGCAAATTAATTTGACTGAAAATGGCGCGTTTTATTATCAGCAATGCAAACAGTTAATTACAGGATTACAACAAGCCAATGAAAGGCTTAATCAGCAGCAATATAATCTAAATGGTACTTTACGAGTGAGCGCCGCAGGAGCATTTGCCGAACAATATATTGCGCCAGCATTAATGGCGTTTGCTAAAGAACATACTGAACTCAGTATTGATATCGACTTTAACAGCCGTATGGTAAATTTTGTAGAAGATGGCATTGATTTTGCCATTCGCTATGGCGAGCTAACCGACTCAAACCTTATCGCCAGAAAACTGGTCAGTCGCTCGATGATGGCGGTGGCTAGCCCTCAATATTTAGAGCAATACGGCACGCCTAATCATCCCAATCAGCTTAAGTCACACCGCTGCATTCTAACCAATATTGATCATTGGGGCTTTAAAATAAACGGTACGGTTCAAAACACCAAAGTAAAAGGCTATTGGCGTAGTAATAATACCAATGTTGTATTAGCCGCCTGCGAGCAAGGACTAGGCATTGCCTACTTACCAGAAAGCACCTTTACAGAGTCAGTTAAAAACAAAAAATTAGTCCCCATTTTAAAGCCCTATTGGACAACTGGCGCAACTAGCTGGATTGTTTATCAGAACAAACAGTTTTTACCGTTAAGGGCCAAACTAGCCATTGAGTTTTTGCTTGAGCATTTTAAAAAAATGACAGGACTATTTTAAGTAAAAGTGAAATAACGACCAACCCTATTCCTTGAAAAACTCTTGCTATATTTTCCTCATTAATTGTTGATAAATTAGCATTAACTAGCGCACGTTTTTTAGAAAAGACTCCAAAAACTAGTTCCTTTAATAACTGCTTAATTGATAAGTGAGAAATAACTGCATGTGAAATTCGCAAGAAGCCTGCTAGCTCAAGGATTAATGCCGCAGTTTCAATGAGTTTAAAATCCATCAAATTGGCGCTACACAGTCAAGAACAATGACTTTATGTTCTTCGTTAAACGTTAAGAAAAGCCTAAAGCCACCAATATCATGAAAAAACCAAGGCGGAAGCGGAAAATTTTTAATTTCTGTAGGTCTCAATTGACCTTCCGCATATTCTTTTAAAATTGCTTTTATTTTTGCAATTAATTTTACATCGCCTTGCTCTGTTAAAAAGCGAATAACTTCTGAATCTATTTTAATGGTATAGCTAGAATGATCTGACACTTTTAAAGCGCTACTTTTTAACAACTAGGCATCAGCAACAAGTTGATTGGGTGCAATTTTCTCTTCAAGATCATCAAGAGCATCTAGATCTTTGGTTTGAGAAAAATCACCCGCCATTGCCCTAATATGGCTTTTTAAAGCAAAATCAATCAACTTATTATTAATAAGACTAGACAGCGCCATTAACGATTCGTGCTGCTCGTAAGGAACAACCACGCCAATTGGACTATTTTTACTTAAAATTACCGCACTTTCATGATTATTAAGCACTTTAGGTATGTCTAATCGAGCTTGCGACAAACTAATATGTTTCATAAAAACCTTTTTATACAAGCTAATGATAAATTTAAAATACACCAAAATATCATTTTAAGTCAATCTAAAATACCTTTTATGGTAATTTTAAATAACCAAAAGTATTATTATTTATAATAATCATTGATAATTTACTCTAAGTTTTTACTAGCATCTTGATTTTGTAATAAAAAAGTAATTAATACACCAACTGGAAAATTTTTATTTAAAGCTATGCATACCGCGTATGGGATAATTATTATCAGGATTTCTTATCCAAGATAAGCCATTAACCAAGGCACCTAGCTCGGGTCTAACAAATGGGTTATTTGATAGATCGGCTACTTGCACTGTGCCCTGATCATTAATCACAAATAAGCCAGGTTCGGCAAAAGGATGATCCGTTTCTTCTGGTGATCTTGGATCAGAAATATACAAACCTAACATTTCCATTTGTTCAACAGTTAACCCATACGCCAGCGGAAAACTAACATTAAGCTTGTCTAAATGGCTTTCTAGCTGTGCTTTGCTATCAGCAGAAACAGCAATTAAATCGACACCAATGTCTTTTAGTGCTGTAGTCATGCTTTCTAAATGATTTAAGTACTTGGTGCAAAGTGGACAATGGCGACCGCGATAAACCACTACCATTTTCCAGTCCAGTCCATTTTCGGGTGTCGCTAAGTTTTTAACTTCGCCGTTTAAAAGTGTTACTTCCATCTGTGGAAACTTTGCACCAGCATGTAATTTTTGAGTGTAATCAGTTTTCATACATCACCTATTAAAAATGTTGATTAATATGAGCTTCAAAGCGTTTTAAATCACTTTCTACATCCGCATTTTTCATCACATCAAAACAAGCAAATGTTTCCATTGGCTTCATACCAAAAAACTTAAAATTCATATGCATAGGGAACAAAAGATCATCAACAGACTTGCCATCAAAAAACTCTTCTTTATCATTAAATGACTCTTCTGGTGCATTAAAGGTAAGAGACATCATGTAATTGGTATTGGTTAGTGTTCCGCCCGTACCATAATTCTCTTTAGGAGTATCGTGATGACGACCGTCGCCATTACACAAAGCACCACCCATACCTGCTGTATACACTTCATCCATATACTTTTTAAATGACCAAGTAACCCCCATCCAATTAACTGGTGATTGAAATATAACCATATCAGCCCATTGGTGATTTTCTAACTCTTTTTCTACATCAATGTTTTCAGACATGGTTACAACACGCGTGTTGTGCCCTTTTGCTTCTAACAAACTGACAGCTTTATCCACCAAAGTTGCGTTTAATTTACCTTCTGAAAATGGGTAATACTGATGCCCATTAATAATTAAAATATTGCTCATTTGTGTTTCTCCAAAAAATAGATTTAATTAATCAATTTACTTATGGTATATTTTAGTTACCTTTAAACAATAGTCAATCAGTATACTTTTAGTAACCTACTTTAAATAAGAGAATTCTCGTGGAAAGTTCAATAAAAACAGATAGTAAAGGAAGAAAAAAAGTTTATAACGCCTGCTTAGAGCCTTGTGCTATAGAAAAAGGCATGCGATTAATTGGTGGAAAATGGAAAGGATCAATCATTTACCATCTAAAAGATGAGCCCGTAAGATTTAACGACTTAACCCGAATGCTAGGCGGTGCAACCAAAAAAATGGTTGATCAACGCCTCAAAGAGCTTGAGCAAGAAGGTATGGTATTGCGTAAAGTTATTAGCGACAGACCCATTGCGGTAACTTATGAGCTAACAGATTTTGGCCGCACAGCATTGAAAGTACTCGATGATTTAAGAATTTGGTCAGAAACACACAATATTTAAGTAACCAACGCAATTTACTTATTATTTTTATAGTGTGGTAGGGAATAATGAATGGTTCTGTGATGAAGTAAAGAGCAAACGATAAATATTCCCATAACGCTACACTACATCTCTGCATCTCCCTTTAGCTGATTATTAATGGCTTCAATGCACAATATTACTGCTGGTGGTGGATTTTCATAAAATGGAGTCAGTGCAAACACTGGGTTTTCTGGCAAATTCATTGAGGGTAATAATCGTTTTAGTTTGCCTTTGAATTGCTTAAAGTAAAAATCGGGAATAATTCCTATGCCAGCACCAGCGCTAATTAATGAAATACAACTGTGTAGTGAGTTAGTTAAACAACTTGCTTGTTTTTGTAATTGGTAAACTTCACCTTGGTTAGATTTAAACCGATGCTTAATCATCTTGCCTTGCCACTGGTTTGCAATATAGGGTTGCTGTTCAATATTATTGTCTTGAATATAAGTAGCACCACATAATACATCTCGAAAAACACCAATTCTTTTTTGCTTAAGGCTACTATCTTCAGAAAAACCGACTCTAATTGCTAAGTCGATGTCGCGATCAATAAGGTTAACATATTGATCATCGCTAATGAGCTCTGGCTTAAGTTTTGGATATTTAAGCATTAGTTCAGCCATAATGGGCGAAATTAGCACATCCATAAGTGCATGAGGTGCTGTTATTCTAATTCGACCTTGCGGCTCTGCTTGAGAAAGTAAGGCGCTATCCCAAGCACTATTTGCTATAGCGTTGATCTTTTGACAATCAAAGTAAAACTGCTCACCTATATTTGTAAGTATTTGCCTTCGAGTAGTTCTTTTAATTAATACGGTTCCTAGCTCTTTTTCTAGCGCTTTTAGATGTTGGCTTACCACCGATTTTGAAAGATTGAGCTTTTCAGCCGCACCCGAGATAGATCCTGCCTCAACAACATAAGCAAATAGAGACATTTGTCTTAAATGATTCATATATTGTTCCGTTTTACTAAACAGTAATTTCTATTATCTCTGTTTTTACTACCAATTAAAATTAGTAATCTATCCCTACTCTTTAATTTATAGAATTAGGCATATCCCATGACACAGAACGAAATATTAAGCGCTTGTAAAGCCGGCATAGCAGCGTGGCAAAAAGCTTTTAACAACCAAGATGCACAAGGTTGCGCCGAGCAATATCAACTAGATTGCACAATGCACGCAAGACCATTTGGTACATTTGAAGGTAAAGAAGCTATCCAAGCATTTTGGCAAGATATTATAAGCAAAGGCTTTAAAGATGTTGCTTATGATGATGTTAAATGGGAGCCTATTGGAAACAATGGATACTTACTTTCTTCTAAATGGACAATGAACAAAGCTTATGGTGTTGTACACAAAGAGCATTGGGTTGTTGGTGACGACGGTCTCGCTAAACTAGCAAGTGATGACTTTGAAATTCAAGGTGAAAAATAAATATCTATTATTTCACCAGATAGGGCAACGATAAGCGCTTGTTATCTTGCTTTGACCCACTCACTTTTAATAATAAGAATTAAAATACAAATTGGTATGTTTTTAGTGACTGGGCCAAATGGATGCAGCCAAAATTGCCAATCAATAACGCTAAGAAGTACTGTGTAAATCACAATGGTAGCAACTTGAATTTGGCAACAAAGCTTTAAATATTTTTTTGATAATATCCATAACCCCAAGGTAATATCTAACATTCCACCACCAATGACACAAATATCTGCAACTAAGCCATTAATATTTGCACTTTTTAAAATTTGATAGCCGATTTCTGGTGATAAAAATATGGAAGTAATTCCAGTAAATATCCATAAAAAAGCTAGCGAAAATATCGCTAGCTTTTGTAATTGATTAAATGATTGTTCCGTTTGTGACATGCTTTTAACTCACAGAAAATGGCTTAAAGACCATTAACCAAAATATCACCAAAATGGCAGCAAAGGCAGGAATACCAAGGCTAATCCAGCGCTTCATTAAGCGTTTAAATTTATCGCTTGGCTGATTTAAATTGATACATTGTTTGGCTTCGGCTCTTAATTGATATTGAATTTTTAAAACAGGCAACCAACAAGCCCCAATAAAAACAAAAAGCCCTAGCACCCAATAAAACCAAGGTGACTGAAATGAATAACCCAATTTGTGCATTAATAAAATGCCCGTTATAAACTGAGTAACAACCGCGGGCAATGTAAATATCCAATCACCTAAGATAACATGTTGAGTCGTTACATAAATGGCCTGAGTATTCTTTGAGCGCGCCGCCATAAACATAAAAAAAGCAATTCCTGCACCTGTTCCCGTTACAACCACGGCAGCAAAAATATGAATTAATTTAAGCCATAAGTAACTATCCAATTGTCTCTCCCAACTGCTAATTTATACCCGTTCTCCTTCAAGATGCTTGTTTCAGTGTTCAGCCAAAAAGCTTGAACAAGGCGCAGCTTGTAGGAAATGGCAAGCCCTTTTCAAAAGCTGCAACACAGTGCAAGCTTTTTGGCTGAGCACCCGAAGGGCAAGGCAGTAAGCCAGCCTCTTCTTCGTTATCAATGCTTGAAGTAGAATAACTAATCCTGCGCATTAATGCCTCAAATAGGATGGCTTACTGACTTGCTGAAACATGCATCTTGAAAGAGAACGGGTATATATCTTCTTTAAAGTAGATCCCAAGCTCGTTAAAGTAAGGGTAAAAATCTTCTAAGGTAAATTGATCAACGCAAGCTGTAGCACATGCTTTAAATGCCTTTTCATTAATTAATTTTCTTGCCAAAATAATCGTTGAAAGTGTCGGTATATATGGACCTATACCGTTAGGGGCATAGAGTGTCCAATTAATACATTTATTTTTGCCATTATGATCAACGCCTTCAAGTTTTACACGCATTGCCCCATTATCGCTGCCGAGCTTGATTAATAGGTTACTCATTTTAATAATGGGTTTAGTAAAATAAGACCAGTTTTTAACTATTTGCTTTTTAGCCAAGTAAGCCATGACAACCATACTGTTATGCAAAAAAGGTAATTCAAGACCTGCTTGAAACCGAACGCTTTGTTTTACTGAATATCTTTGCGGAAATAGTTCTAAGTCGGGCACATCAACATTGGCGAGCCAGCGTTTACCAGCTATGCCTTTAAAATTGACCTTTCTTGCATCCATCCAGCCAAAAGCATCTTGCCACCTGCCATTTTTAAATACCTTAAAAGGGTGCCCAGTGTAGGATAATATTCCTCTTACCGTTGCCTCGCCGCGTTCAGCTTTATTACCTGGGGCAATCGCGATATCAATACTATTAATGACAGAAAACTGATTTTGATAATAATCTATTACTGCCGAAGATAAACCTGGAACTGAGCTAGCACCACTAACCAACAGTACATTGTTTTTAATCGCAAGTGAGTTTAATTGGTTAATATCGCAAACAAATCGTCTATCGTCGGCTAAATCAATATAATGAGCACCAATTTGAGCGCACATTTGCGGAACATTATAGTTTTGCCCTTGAAATGGCCCACTCGTGTGAATAACAACATCAGGAGCAATTGATTGCAGTTGTTTTTTAAACGAAGCTGCTGAAATATCGAGTACTAATGGCTTTAGTAATGCTTTTGCAGATGAGCTTAATTGAGAAACAAAAGAGCTTGCTTTTTGCTGGTTTCTGCCGGTAACAAAAATAACTATATCTTCAATTTTAGCTAAGTTTTCGACAATTCTTTTACCGAAATTTCCATAGCCGCCTAAAACAATAACATTTTTCATTAGGTTTTACTTGTCAATCATCATGCTCTTGATGATAACAGAATGCCTTTCTGTTTAGTGCCTAGCTGTAACAAATATCATCACCTAGCATCTATTGTACATAAATTAACCTTCGCTTTTACAAGGTTTAATCTACAATAAAACTAATAATTTATTCAAAGCAGGCATTTTCATGAATACCGATTTTATCTACAGCGTTTTATCTTGGGCAACTACCATCTTTGTTTTTACCGTTGGCATTGGTATTTTTTCAATCCTTGTTTTGTACATTATTGATGTTACTCAAACCGAGCAAACTATTCGCCGTAATTTTCCTGTAATAGGGCGGTTTAGATATTGGTTTGAGCATATTGGCGAGTTTTTTAGACAATACTTTTTCGCCATGGATAGAGAAGAAATGCCATTTAATCGAGCTGAGCGATCTTGGGTGTATCGCGCAGCTAAAAATGTAGACTCCACCATTGCCTTTGGTTCAACCCGCTCACTCGCCCATAGCGGCGAGGTACTTTTTTTAAGTTGTCCTTTTCCAACCCTAAGTGAAGATGCCGCGCTGCCAAGAACCCTTGTTATTGGCGAAGGGGTAGCACAAAAACCTTATGCCACTAATTCGCTGTTTAATGTTTCTGGCATGAGTTTTGGCGCAATTTCAAAACAAGCAGTGCTGGCGCTTTCTCGCGGTGCTAAGTCTGCTGGTGCTTGGATGAATACGGGTGAGGGCGGATTATCGCCTTATCACATAGAAGGTGGCGCAGATATTGTTTTTCAAATTGGTACAGCCAAATATGGCGTGCGTGACGAGGCTGGCAATTTATCAGATGACAAACTGAAAGCCATTGCCAAGCACGAACAAGTAAAAATGTTTGAAATAAAATTAAGCCAAGGCGCAAAGCCCGGAAAAGGCGGCATATTACCCGGCAGAAAAGTCACCCAGGAAATTGCCACTATTCGTGGGATAAAAGTGGGTGAAGATTCAATTAGCCCAAATGGTCATACCGATATTAAAAATAACGATGAGCTGCTTGATATGATTGAGCGAGTTCGCAAAGTAACAGGTAAACCTGTTGGTTTTAAAGCCGTAGTAGGGCGACAAGAGTTTTATGATTCGTTATTTGAGGACATTAATAAACGCGGAATTGAAAGTGCACCAGATTTTATTACCATAGATAGCGCCGATGGTGGCACAGGTGCCGCACCGCAAAGTTTAATGGATTATGTTGGTTTACCACTTAAAGAAAGCTTACCCTTTGTGGTAGATAAACTAATTGAATATAAGCTTCGCGATAGGGTTAAAGTAATTAGCTCGGGTAAATTAGTTACACCGTCAAATGTAGCTTGGGCGCTGGCTATGGGTGCCGATTTTGTTACCTCGGCACGCGGCTTTATGTTTTCTTTAGGCTGTATTCAAGCCTTGCAGTGTAATAAAAATAATTGTCCTACGGGTATTGCGACCCAAGATCCTAAATTTCAAAAAGGACTCGATCCTAAAAATAAAGCAGTAAGGGTAGCTTCTTATATTGAAAATATGGTTTACGAGGTAGGAACAATTGCCCATTCGTGTGGGGTAAAAGAACCCAGAGAATTAAACCGTTTTCATGCTAAAGTTACCATCGAAAATGGTAAGAGTGAATTAATTGCTAATCTTTATCCATTACCAGAAAAACAGCGCTCACCTCATCAAAATACTGCTCAATAATATGCAAAAAGCCTAAGTATACCCATTCTCCTTCAAGATGCATGCTTCAGCAAGACAGTAAGCCATCCTATTTGAGGCATTAATGCGCAGGATTAGTCACTCTCATTCAAGCATTGATAACGAAGAAGAGGTTGGCTTACTGCCTTGCCCTTCGGGTGCTCAGCCAAAAAGCTTGCACTGTGTTACAGCTTTTGAAAAGGGCTTATCATTTCCTGCAAGCTGCGCCTTGTTCAAACTTTTTGGCTGAACACTGAAACAAGCATCTTGAAGGAGAATGGGTATATATCTTAGGCTTTATCTTTTTTACGTTGCTCACAGTTATCAATAATTTGCTGACGACGCTCATTAGTGGCCTGATGCCAACCCGTTATTTCATCCACATGGCGAAAACAACCCACGCAAATATCATTATCATCTAAACAGCATTCGCTAATACAAGGTGATGCCACAGTATTGGGATCAACTATAATTGGCTTATTGATTTTTCTCATTAAAAATTAACCTTGCAAATTAATAGGCTCAACTAATTTAAGGTTGAAGGCAATCTAGGAGAAGAAAGCAATTGTTCAAATCGCTTCCAACGATCAACCATGGTTTGATTTTCACCCGTTTCTATCCACGACTTAACCAAGTCTTTCCCCCAGTTATAATTAATCACATACGCGCCATAATTATCAATAAATGATACCCTTTGCGCGGCTCTTTTCTCGCTCATTAGCACGTACTTTTGCAACATCGCATTGGCTTGATTAGCATCGATTGTTTTGTTCATATAAAGCCGTGCTACCTCATTACCTGCATAGTTTAACTTAGCTGTCAGTTTTGATACTTGTTCATATTTTTCGGCTAAAGATTGATCAATGCCTGCAAGTGGAAAAAGTAATGATTTTTCATATTTAATTTTTTCATCACCAGGAAAAGCTAGCTCAATACCATAGTTTGCTGTGCCTTCGGCAATTAATGATTGCGGGCTAAACAAAGGATAAACCGAAAACTCCATCCAGCCTCTTTTAATTACCATGTTTTCTTCAAGCAAACTATTATAAGTGTGATGCCCTGGATAGCCTTCGTGGCAACCTAAATCAACCGCACTCGAAATATTAATCGGTAAACTAGTATTCACTTGAATTAAAGAAAAAGCGTTGCCTTTATACCAGTTATAGCCACTCCAAGGCTTGTCTTTAACAAACTCTAAGGTGAAATTTTCTTTCACTAATAACGGGATGTAAACTTTTGTTCTTTCACGGCAAGTTTTAATGGCGGCATTAATAACTGTTTCTAATTTGTCTTCGGGAATAGTGAGCTGCGCTTTAAACTTTTCAACCCTTTCTAATAAACTGCCATCGCCAGGTAACAATTGATCAAGCTGTTGTAATATTGAGTCGAACTCTGCAAACTCAAAAGATGGCGGCTGTGTATCGTATAAGGCTTTGCTTTGCTGATCAAAATTATAACTAACTTTGCCCAATAGCATTAACGCCCTTGAAGAAAGTGCGTTAAGTTGTATTTTTAAATAACTTAAACGCAGTTGATGCATTTGATCTTTACTGGTAATTTTGGCCAAAATATCTTGTAAATTTTTTGCCGCAATAACTATTTTTTTTATATCAAGCTTTTTGCTGTCGGCTTCTTCTTTCCATTCTTTGGGACCATAATAAGCATCAACATAGTGTTTGTCGTGTTGTCCCATTGCGAGCACTAATTTTACATATTGCTCGGCAATTTCATTCACTCGCGCGCTAGTATAGTTTTGTCCTTGTACTGAAAAGCTTGTAACAACAAATAAAGTAATAAGAATAATTATTTTTTTCATAAGATAACTTTTTATTAACTCTCTTAAATTTAACTACGCCAAAAGTCGGTAGTAAATAATACCAATAAAGTAAAAATTTCAAGCCGACCAAATAACATAGCAATTGACAATACCCACTTAGATAAATCGCTTAAACTAGAGTAGTTTGCCGCCACTTCACCTAACCCTGGGCCTAGATTATTCATACAGGCGGCAACAGCAGAAAATGCAGTAACTTGATCTAGCCCATCGGCCATTAAGATCAGCATAAAGAAAAAGAATAAAGCAACATAAGTGGCAAAAAATCCCCAAACTGCTTCGATAATATTTTCAGATAACGACTTACCACCGACACGAATTTTAAATATTGCATTGGGGTGAACCAATTTTCTAACTTCGCGCGCGCCCTGTTTAAACAACAACAAAAAGCGGATTACTTTCATTCCACCACCGGTAGAGCCAGCACAGCCGCCGATAAAACTGGTAAACAATAAGAGCACGGGTAAAAAGAGTGGCCATTGACTAAAATTTTGAGTGGCAAAGCCTGTGGTTGTGGCAATAGAAACCGTATGAAAAATAGCACTTCTAAAAGCTTCTGAAAAGCCATAATTAGCATGAACAATAAGCATTAACATGGCTAAAATAGATACTGATACAATGATCCAAATATAAACTTTAAATTCGGGATCATGAGTATAAGAAGTAATACTCAGCCTTCTTACCGCAGCAAAATGAAGAGAAAAATTTACCCCACTAATTAACATAAAAACCGTGCAAATAAGCTCTATTTGCGTACTGTTAAAAAAACCTATGCTGGCATCATGAGTAGAAAACCCGCCAATAGCCACAGTAGAAAAGCTATGGCTTATAGCATCAAAAAATGACATACCAGCCCACCAATAGGCAAGAGTACAACTAATAGTTAAACCTAAATAAATAAACCAAAGTGCTTTAGCGGTTCCTGCAATTCGTGGAGTAAGTTTAGAATCTTTAACAGGTCCTGGTGTTTCTGCGCGATAAAGCTGCATACCACCGATGCCTAACATGGGTAAGATCGCAACCGCTAATACGATGATTCCCATACCGCCAAGCCATTGTAGTTGTTGACGATAAAAAAGTACCGAATGCGATAAATCATCGAGCCCGCTAATCACCGTTGCACCCGTTGTGGTTAGACCCGAAAAAGATTCAAACACTGCATCGGCTAAGCCAAAGTTTTCTATATCGCTAAAATAAAGTGGTATAGCACCAAAGAAACTTAATACACTCCAAAAAAGCACCACTACCAAAAAACCGTCACGCATTCTAAGCTCGCCTACCACATTTTTGCGTGGCAAAAACAGCAATAAGCCCGTCAGTAAACTAATAATAAAGCCCGAGAAAAATGCTTTACCGCCACCATCACCGTATAAAATGGCAATAATTAGTGGCGGTAACATGGTGGTACTGAAAATCAGTAACAAAACACCAAGAATTCGGATAATTAGCTGAGTTTGCATAAATGGTTTCCGCTAGAAGAAAGTTAAATCAACTTGGAAAAGTTGTTCAACGTCGCGGACATATTTTTTATCCACCAAAAATAAAATCACATGATCGTCACTTTGGATCACAATATTATGGTGGGCAATAATAACTTTGTTATCTCTTACAATAGCAGCAATGCTGGTACCGCGAGGTAGTTCAATATCACCAATGGCTTTGCCAACCACTTTAGAGGTATCTTCTGTGCCATGGGCAATTGCTTCCATTGCTTCAGCTGCACCACGGCGTAAAGTATATACATTAGCCACATCACCACGGCGAATATGGGTAAGCAAACTGCTCGTTGTGGTATGTTGTGGTGATACCGCAATATCAATTTCACTGCCTTGCAATAAGTCTACATAAGCGGCTCGATTAATCAGTACCATGGTTTTCTTAGCGCCTAAACGCTTAGCTAGCATTGCCGACATAATGTTGGCTTCGTCTTTGTTGGTTACCGCGATAAAAACATCCATGTGGTCAATATTTTCGTTAACTAATAGATCTTCGTTACTAGCATCACCTTGAAACACCAAAGTATTTTCTAAATCGACGCCTATGTTGTTAGCTTTTTTAGCGTCATATTCAATGAGTTTAACTTGGTAGTTATCTTCTAGTGATTTAGCCAAACCTTTACCAATGTTTCCGCCACCGGCAATCATAATACGCTTATAGGGGTTTTCTAACTTTTGCAGTTCACCCATTACTTGCCGAATATGATGGCTTGCAGCAATAAAGAAGACTTCATCATCGGCTTCAATTACCGTATCACCCGTTGGCATAATGGCTTTACCACGCCTAAAAATCGCCGCAACACGCGTTTCAATATTAGGCATATGATCTTTAAGTGCCGACAAAGCGTTACCAACTAATAGTCCGCCATAATAAGCTCTTACCGCCACTAAGCGTACCAAGCCATCAGCAAAATCAACCACTTGTAATGCACCTGGATTTTCAACCAAGCGGCGAATATATTTAACCACCAATTGTTCTGGGCTGATTACCACGTCAACGGGTAAGTTTTTAGAATCGAATAACTTTTTTTTCTTGCAAATATTCTGAGCTTCGTACTCGTGCAATTTTGGTCGGTGTATTAAAAATAGAATAAGCCACTTGGCAGGCAATCATGTTGGTTTCATCGCTGTTGGTTACCGCAATAACCATATCGGCATCTTCGGCACCGGCTTGGCGTAAAATATGCGGATGCGCCCCAAAACCAACAATGGTTCTTAGATCGAGCTGATCTTGCAATGAGCGCAAGCGCTTAGGATCAATATCAACCAGTGTAATATCGTTATCTTCACCCGCTAATGCAACGGCTAAAGTACCACCAACTTGACCTGCACCTAGAATAATTATTTTCATATTTGTCTCTAAAACACGATGACTTTAGAATTTGTAAGCTTTTTTGATTTTACAGTAGCTTATTCTACTTTAAGATCTATACCCGTTCTACTTCAAGATGCTTGTTTCAGTGTTCAGCCCAAAAAGTTTGAACAAGGCGCAGCTTGCAGGAAATGGCAAGCCCTTTTCAAAAGCTGTAACGCAGTGCAAGCTTTTTGGCTGAGCACCCGAAGGGCAAGGCAGTAAGCCAACCTCTTTTTCGTTATCAATGTTTGAATTAGAATGACTAATCTTGCGCATTAATGCCTCAAATAGGATGGCTTACTGACTTGCTGAAATATGCATCTTGAAGTAGAGCGGGTATATCAGCTAACCAACTTACGCAATGCGCTCAAATAAAATCCATCCATTTGATATTCACCTGGAAATATCTGATAACCAACTTTGGCTTTATTATTGAGCTTATCGGCGATTTGCTTCGGTAATTCAATCCATTCATAATCTGTTTGCGCCAATTGCTCGCAAAAACTTAGTAACTGAGATTCATTTTCTTGTTTAAATATAGAACAAGTTGCATAAACTAAAATGCCATTTGGCTTTAACATTTGCCAAGCTTTAGCAATCATTTGTGCTTGAATTTTAACTAATGCCTTAATATCGGTTACTTTTCGGTGAATTTTAATATCGGGATTTCTTCTAATTACCCCAGTTGCCGAGCAAGGCACATCAAGTAAAATACGATCATACTGAGCGTTAAGCTCTTGGGTGCAACTATCACCTAAAAAATCTGCAACTTTAACTTCACACTCAAATCCCATACGCTGCATGGTTTGAGATATTTTTTTTGCGCGATTTGCCGAAATTTCTAATGCCGTTACTTTTGCCGTTGGTGCGGCTTGAATAATGTGTCCCGTTTTACCGCCTGGTGCCGCACAAGCATCAAGAATATTAAGGTTTTCTTCACCTTTAAGCTGCATTAATTCAATCACTAATTGCGGCGAGGCATCTTGTACAGTTACCAGCCCTTGAGCAAATCCAGGTAAAGAAGCTACATCGCAAGCAGAATCTAAAACAATTCCATTTTCTGCTAATTCATGCTTAGTGGCATTAATATTTTGCTGTTTTAATAAGCTTAAATAATCCGTGGATGATATTTTGTGCCGATTAACCCGCAATACCATTGGCGCTTGTTGGTTATTTGCCTGCAAAATGGATTGCCAATGGTTTTCCCAGTCGGCTTTAAGCTGTTTAACTATCCAACCGGGATGAGAAAATTGATACTGAAGTGACTTAGCCAATTGCTCTGCCAGTTCATTTTGTTCGCGCTGATAACGCCGCAAAATGGCGTTAATTAATCCTTTTGCCCAATCTTTTTTAATTTGCTTGGTTAAACTAACCGATTCAGAAATAGCCGCATGATCAGGCGTAGACATATACTTTAACTGATAAAGCCCTAACAAAATGATCCCTAATACATCGTGATCTTTGGTTTTTAGTGGCTTATCTAACAAATTATCAGTCAGGGTTTTTAGTTGATGGAAATAGCGCAATGATCCAAATAATAAATGCTTTGCATAAGCAATATCTTTAGGCTCAAGATTTTTTGGCGGCACAGACAAAATTTCATTAACTGATCGACCATCAAGCACTTGCAAAAGCCAGTTAAGAGCAGTTTTACGCGAAGCGGTCATAACTTGAACCTATTTTTAATCATCAACACTGTTTGTTATCGGTTAACCTTTACTGCCTAATATTGGCAAAGATTCAAACCAACTGGCTTTAGAGTTTAGTAAATCAGCCGCTGACATCGCTTTGGCTCCATCGGCTTGCAAGTGCAATAAACGGATTATTTTGCCATCGCCACAAACAACTTGAATGCCATGCTTGTTATATTCAATCACTTGTCCAGCTGTTTCGTTAGATGTACTTGAAGAATCAACTACCTCGGCTTGCCACACTCTTAGTCGTTGACCATTCACATAAGTAAAGCACACAGGCCAAGCATTAAAAGCTCTTATTTGGTTTGCAATGGCTTGAGAAGATAAAGACCAATTAATTTCTGCTTCTTGCTTGCTAAGTTTATGTGCATAAGTCGCTTGTTGGTCATCTTGCTTATCCCCAAAAAAACTAGGCTCAAAGGTTTCTAAATATTGATTAATTGCCAAACCGCCTAAATCAGCTAACTTGTCATGTAGGCTAGAGCCGGTATCTGAATCTAAAATTTCAGTTTCAATGGTTAGCAGTTGATTACCCGTATCTAGCCCTTCGTCCATTTGCATAATGGTAATGCCCGTTTTTTTATCACCCGCTTGAATCGCTCTATGGATGGGGGCAGCACCACGCCAGCGCGGTAAAATTGAACCATGAATATTGATACAACCATATTGAGGTGTATCTAATACTGCTTTGGGTAATAAAAGTCCGTAAGCAACCACTATCATTAAATCGGCCTTATAGCTGGCTAATTGCTCAACAGTTGTTTGCTCTTTAAAGTTCAGTGGTTGCTCAACAGGAATACTATTTTCTATCGCTAGTTGTTTAACTGGCCCTGCAATTAATTTTTTGCCGCGCCCCGATGGTCTATCGGGTTGACAATACACCGCACAAATTTCATGCCCTTGCTTAAGTAATGCACTAAGTGCTACGGCTGCAAAATCCGGTGTGCCTGCAAAAATAATTTTCAGCGGCTTATTATTGGCTTTTGATAACGCGCTCACTACCAATTAACCTCTTTTTTTGGCTTTCATTTCTTTTTCGAGCTTTTTACGAATTCTTTCTCTTTTTAATGGCGATAAATAATCAACAAATAACTTGCCCTGAATATGATCAAATTCATGCTGAATGCAAACCGCAAGCAATCCGTCAGCATCGAGAGTAAACTCATTGCCGTCTCTATCAAGGGCTTTAATGGTTACTTCATCGGCACGTTCAACTTTGGCATAAACACCTGGAAATGATAAACAGCCTTCTTCCATTTGCTCAACCCCACGCTTTTCAACGAATTCAGGGTTAATAAATACTAACGGTTCGGATTTATCTTCGGAAACATCAATCACAAATAACTGCTTATGAATGTTTACCTGGGCACCTGCCAGCCCAATACCTGGTGCGTCGTACATGGTTGCAAACATATTGTCGATTTCAGTTTGCAAGGCATCATTAAATTCACTAATAGGCTGTGCTTTAGTTCGTAATCTTTGGTCAGGATATTCAAGAATTTCTAATATAGGCATAAGTCTGTGACACAAGTTCTAGTAATTTCGTAAGTAATACTGCTAAGATAATGATCATACTGGAAAATTTAATCCGAATATACCATTTTAACAAACTGGTCAATTGCTATTATTTTAGGCTAAAATGACTAATAAAGAAGCCACATATTAAACGCTTCTGAATAATCAAGGGAAAATGCAATGAAAAAACTCACCATTGGTATTCTTTCAGCCATATTAAGCTTTGCCAGCTGGACTGCAAGTGCCGCCGAGCTAAAACAAAATCATCCCGAATTTCATGTGGTTCAGCCAGGTGATACATTATGGGACATTTCAGCAATGTTTTTAGACACGCCTTGGCTCTGGCCAGAAATTTGGCATGTTAATAATCAAGTTGATAACCCCCACTTAATTTTTCCTGGCGATATTATCTCTTTGGTTTATATTGATGGTCAGCCTAGAATTACCAAAAACATGCTTCCCAATGGCACCATCAAACTTAGACCATCTGCACGCGAACTAAGCGCTGATGAAGCCATTACTACTATTCCATTAGATGCAATTGCTCCTTTTTTAACTTCGGCACAAGTTGTATCAGAATCACAGCTTGACGATGCACCTTATGTAGTTGGTGGTGATAGTGGTCGATTACTTAATGCCACCAATAACAAAGTTTATGTTCGTGGTATTTTAGATCCAAGCGCACAAAAATATACTTTTTTCCGTAAAGGTCGTCCTTATATCGACCCAATAACCAATGAACTATTAGGTATTGAAGCCATTCATATTGCCGAGGGCTTAAAAGAGCAAAGTGGCGATCCTAGTGTTATGCGCCTAAAAAAGTCAGTCATTGAACTAAGAAATGGTGACAGAGCGTGGCCTACTAATGATGAGCAATTACGACCGGTTTATTTTCCTCGCTCACCCAAAAGTTTTGAAGGTGGTCAAATTATTTCGGTTTATGGTGGTGTAGAGCAAATTGGTCAATACGATATTGTTGTGATTAACAGAGGCGAAAGAGAAAGCATGGAAGTAGGGCATGTGCTCTCAATTTATCAAAAAGGTGCAACTATTGTTGATAATATTGCAACTCAAAGGCGAAAAGATGACGAGTCTATAAGTAGTATGGACAAGTTTAAAGACGCAATTACAGGAACTAAACAAACCGTAACTTTGCCAGATGAGCTAGCTGGCCGACTAATGATTTTTAGAACCTTCGAAAAAGTAAGCCTAGGTTTAGTGCTAAAGGCAGAGCGTACCATTCATATTTTAGACAAGGTAAAAATGCCTGAATAACATTGCTCAATACGAAAGCAAAAACCTAGGATCAAAAAACATAGGACAGTCAAATTGCAAGGATCGCAATCGTTAAAAAGCAATGAGGAAGCAATCTTTCTCATTGCACTACTCTCCATCAAAGGGCTTGGCAGCGCTACTGCTCGCAAAATTATTCAGTCTCTTGGTAGTGCCAAAAACTTTTTTAACACTTCAACCAAACAGTTAGCCCAATTAAAGCTAAAGCCTTCAATCATTAATGCACAACAAAAACTAAGCAAAACAAATTTGCATGAACTAAATAGTGTGATTGCTTGCTTAAAATGGCTTCAAAAAGAAAATAATCGGCACATAATTACCTTACAAAACCCTTATTACCCTTTATTACTCAAACAAATTTCAAACCCGCCAGCACTATTATTTGCCCAAGGCAGTCTCGATCTACTCGCTACTCCGCAAATTGCCGTGGTTGGTACTCGAAGCCCAACAGCAAGCGGCTTAACTAACACACAACAATTTTGTCAATCTTTGGTTGAGTCGGGCTTTACTATTACCAGCGGATTAGCTGTCGGTGTAGACGGAGAAGCTCATCGTTCGGCATTAGCTGTAGGAGGAAATACCATAGCAGTTATGGGAACAGGGCCTGATCGAGTATATCCTGCTCACCACCGAGAATTAGCGCATCAAATTGCTGAAAAAGGATTACTACTCAGTGAACGATTACCCAACACACCTTTTGATGCTGGTGCATTTCCACAAAGAAACCGCATTATTGCTGGTCTGTCGCTTGGCACTTTGGTGATCGAAGCCGCAGAAAAAAGTGGCACTTTAATTACCGCCAATTTATCGGTTGAAAATGGTCGCGAAGTTTATGCTATTCCTGGTTCAATTCATAATGCTAAAAGCAAAGGCTGTCATAAGCTCATTAAGCAAGGGGCAAAGCTGGTAGAAAGCCTTGAAGATATTATTGAAGATCTACCATATAACGCAAAAATGGGGGTAAATGCGGTTAATGTTAAAGATGATCGAGATAAACTCAATGAACAAGATACTCAATTTTTAAATTATATCGACTACGAAATTACCTCAATTGACACGATAGTTAATCGTAGCCAATTGACAGTAGACACAGTCACCAATAAACTACTAAACTTAGAACTACAAGGCTGGGTGATCAATAGTGCTGGCGGCTATATTCGCCAGTAAGATCGACAATCAGCTAACTAATACCTATTTTTTTACGGGTACCTAACTTTAAGAGTACCACTTTTACGGGGATCATCATGAAGGCGGGAGTATTAGACGTACTGCTTTATATCTTTGAAAGATTTCAAGATGATGAATTTGTGCCTGTAGAAAAAGCAGAACAGCTGGTTGATGAGCTTGAAGAGGTTGGCTTTAAAACTATTGAAATTGATTCTGCACTTGGCTGGCTAGATGGGCTTCTCGACACAAGCTCTGAACAATTTGCTCCCATTCAAAGCGCTCAGCAAAACACGCGCATTTATCACCCTTACGAAAACCACTTCCTTTGCGTTGAATGCCGAGGTTTTTTATACTTTCTTGAACAAGTGGGTGTGCTCGATATTCACAGTCGTGAAGCCGTTATAGACAGAGTAATGGCGTTAGAGATAGATCAACCCATCGATCTTGATCAACTTAAATGGGTTGTAATGATGGTGTTATTTAACTTACCCGACCGACTCGGCGAAGCTGTTTGGTTAGAAAATATGGACGCTTGCTTCCATTAATCTAAACCTTTCTTACTATTGATAAACGTTAATATCATCTGGGTTGCGTTTAAAACGCTTATAATTCCACTGATATTGTTCGGGATACTTAACAATCATTGCCTCAATTTGCTTATTCATTAAAGCGCAAAACTGCTCTGCATTATTATCATTAGTTTCAAAGCTTGCAGGCTCTATTGTTATTTTAAACTGACCATCATCTTTACGAATACAAGCGCCAAAACAAAGGTTGGCCCCTGTTTTTTCTACAAATTTATGCACCAAAGTCATCGTGTAGGCTGGCATATCAAAAAATGGTGCAAAAACACCCCCTTCTTTTTTGGGTACTTGGTCGGGCAATATCATCATCACCCCGCCTTTTTTAAGCGCTCTTAAAAGCCCCATTATTCCTTTACTGTCGGTAGCAAATGGTCTGCCGCCAAATCGTTTACGCGCATTTAGCATCATGTTATCTAACGCTTGGTAATGAGCAGGTGAATACATTGAAATAGCATCAAAATTAAGCTGCAACCAGTGCCAAAAATATTCCCAGTTGCCAATATGCGGTACAACAATAATAAGTGGCTGGTTGGCTTGATTGGCATTTTTAATTAACTCATCACCCTTTACTTGATTAACCGCATTAGCAATAGATTGCCTAGAGCCCACCCAAGCATTAGCCACTTCTTTGGTCATTAGCGCATTATGAGTAATTAGCCCGTTGGCAATTTTTTGTCGTTTTAAATCATCTAAATGAGGAAAACAAAGCTCAAGATTTCTTTTAACCACTCTGGCATTTCTATTATTTAAAAGTGCTCCTAAATGCCCAAAAAAAACACCAACACCTTTAATTAACCACCTAGGTAACCAATGCGTTAAATAAATTAACCCAATAATATAACTACCGTTTTTAATGTTTTTTTTGTCTGCCAAAATATTCTCGGTGCTAAGGGTTAGATTTATTAGACTTTAGTTCGCTTAGCATTACTTTTAACGACTCTACCTCTTTATGCAAAGCTTCAATTTGCGCGCGGCTTGCAGGCTCTCCACCTTCGGCGCTTTCGCCATGACTTTGCGCTCGGTGACGCTCATGCTCTTCGCTCATTACCTCAAGAATAGTTCCTACCATCATATTTAAAAAGATAAATGCGGTTAAAAAGATAAAACTTAAGTAAAACATCCAACTTAGCGGAAACACTTCCATGGTTTCGTACATAACATCGGTCCAGTCTTCAAAGGTTGCAATTCTAAATAGAGTGAGCATGGCAATAGACACATCACCCCATAATTTAAGGTTTATATCGGCAAATAAAATACTACCAACCGCAGCATAAATATAAAAAATAACAAACATTAATAAGGCAATATAGCCCATGCGTGGAATAGCTTTGATTAAAGCATTAATGAGTAAGCGAAGTTCAGGAATAATAGAAACTAAACGTAATACTCTAAATACCCGTAGCAATCGAGCAAGCAACACGCCAGAACCACCTTGCGGAATTAAACTACCAATCACAATTAAAGTATCAAAGATATTCCAGCCATTAGAGAAAAACTTTTTCGCGTTGTTTATCGCTAAAAAACGAATCATGATTTCAATGGCAAAAAATACCGTAATTAAAAAATCGGCAGTGCCAAGCAGGGCATAAAAATCAGGGGATAATTGGTGAGTTCTAGCGCCAATAGATAAAGCCGAAACCACAATGACCAAAATTACCGCAGTTTGAAAGATTTTACTTTCGTTAATTTTTTCTAATTTTGCGAGAAAACCTTTCCAGAAATCTTTCATCAACTTAATTATAGATAGCCATAAGAGGAGGGCATAATAATCAAAATTTAAGACTAGGGAAAGCAATGTCACTGATTAATGAATTGATACAGTAGCTTCTAAGCCGTTTTCTCCGGATTTAATCGCATTAATATAAACATTACGACTTTTACCCGACTTTAATATAGCAGGATGATCTTTTAGTTCATTGGTAAACTCCGAAATCATTTTCATCCCCATTGGGCCAGAATTTGTTTTGGAAAGCTTCATTTCACATTGTTTGGCTTTGCATTCAAAATCATCAATGCTTAACTCGCCATAATAGGCTTCTTTTGATACTAACTGGTGAGCCCTACTTAACATATCGTCTTGCCATGTTTCATCATATGCAGGATCGTAAACACCTAAATCGTACTCTGCTTGCCATTTATTTGATTTTTTATTTCCTATTAAACGCATTAAATCTTCTTTAGCAATAGAGACATCATCATTGTTGTTTTCTGAATTATCTACCGCAGATTCTGCCGCTATAGAGTTTTGCATTGGTTTAATTGTTTTATTCTCAGCGCCGTTATTGGTATTGTCGCTATTTGTATTAGCGTTATTTTCTTTATTGATATTAACCGATTTATCCGATGTAACAGGCTCTTCACTAACAACAGCATTATTATTTGAATTATTGTTATTGGAGTCATTATTATCGTAATTTATAAGGAAAAATCCCGCACAAACGATTAAGCCTACAAAGATTATTTTATTTTTCATTAATCAAGCCACGTATCAATTTTAATCACTCTAACACTTTTATCTAATTTTGAAGCGACATTCTCTTCAAACTTTTGACCAATGCTAGCACAAGGAGGACACCTTTTTGGCATATCAACATAAACGATTGTCTTTTTTATGCCCGCATTATTATTTGGCTCGTTTAAATCCAAATTTTTTAAAAACTGAGAGAGCTTTGGAGAAATAATAAGAGGGTTATACAGCTTTTTATCGACATAGCTTGGCAAATGATAAACTTCGCTACCGCCTAAACTATTAATTAACTTGCCATTTTCATCATATAAAAGGGCTAAAGGAACATATAAATTTTCTCCTCCTACCGTTTTTATACCTGAATGGTCTCTAAAATAGCCAATACCAATAGCACCTTCAGCATTTATATGACTTGCAGAAAATATTAGAGCGATAAATAGAAAATATTTCATTAAATTGATACCTTTTTTCTTATTAATTATTCCATGCTACTAGGATCTGTTGATCTCTATGAGACTAACATAAAAATAGCAGAGAAAAGCAATGGGCTCTTATCACTAATAAAACTATTCACTTAGCTTGTGAGCTAATTATCAAAAAATAGTTAATAACCTCAAGCGCTTATACTAAAAACAATACCGCTCATACATTAGCTACCTCAACATTAGATCTCAATTTGTAATATATCTTCAGTTAATGCCTCTAAATGCTACAAGCACATTTAAAGGCTAATCTATAATGCGAAAAAACTGGTTACTATTTGGAATTGCTCTACTGGCTCCATTAATGGCTAGCGCCAATAAACAAGTGTTAGTTTCTGAAGAACAAACACCACAATTAATAGAACTTTATACCTCCGAAGGCTGCTCTAGCTGCCCACCAGCCGACAGAAAAATTGCTGAGCTAGTCGATCATCCCGACTTATGGAAAAAAGTAGTACCCATGGCTTTTCATGTTGATTATTGGAATTACCTAGGCTGGCCCGACCGCTTTTCACAAAAGCAATTTAGCGATAGACAGCGCAATTTAAGAGCCACAGGCAAAGTAAGATCCGTTTATACCCCAGGATGGTTAGTCGATGGAAAAGAGTGGCGCGGTTTCTTTAGACGTAAACCACTACCGACACCAGCCCAAAGAGACAGCGGAACCCTAACTGCCGAGCGCAACGAAAAAGATCTCACCGTAAACTTCACCCCTAAAAGCAAGATAAAAGGACAAGTTGATGCCCATGTTGCCATTTTAGGTTTTGATTTGGTAACCAAGGTAAAAGGCGGTGAAAATCGCGGCAAGGTTTTAGAGCACCAGTTTGTTGTGCTTGACAAACAAGTGCTTTCTGGAAAAAATCAATGGCAGTTTTCACTGCCCGAGCTAGTTAATGTTACTCATGGAAAAAGAGCACTAGTAGTATGGGTTGATCAACCCGGCAAACGACCCATACAAGTTGTCGCTGATTGGATAAAATAATATGAATAAAATAATGATGTGCAACCAAGGCTTTGCTTCTTTATTTTCTCGCTGGGTGCTAGCCACGCTGGTTGGCATGATCGGCTATTACAAGGTTTTCACTTTATCGCCCAGCATGCACGCACAAAAATTCTTTATCGAAGGTTTTACCAATCATTGGATCCCCGAATGGTTACTTTGGCCACTGGGCTACAGTATTCCCTTTATTGAACTTATCACCGGCGTATTATTATTTTTAGGGCTTTGGGTGCGCTATAGCGCTATTGTCATTGGTTTTCTTTTGGTTGTTGTGAGTTATGGTCATATGCTGCAAGATGCTTTTTATAATCCGACTTCGCACTTAATGCCAAGGCTTATTTTAACCCTTGCCGTTTTATTACTTTACTCATCAAAAGATAAATGGAGTTTAGACTACTGGCTAGCCAAAAAAGCTTAACTGCTTATATACCCGTTCTAATTCAAGAACACTGAAACAAGCATCTTGAAGTAGAACGGGTATAAACCCACTACAGACGCTCCATTTTATTGAAAGTAAAATGAGTAATAAGTCATATTTTTCTAATTCAACGTGAATATAATCACTTATGCACCTATTATATATGTACCTGATCTACTAATTAAATCTGCGACACCAATGGAGCAAACTAGGAGGGAACCAATGCAGTTAAAGCAAACCATCACCAGCTTACTGGCAATAATTATCGGTCTGATGATACTAGCCCTTGTCTCAGAATCTATATCTGGCGATAAAAACAAAACTCAAACCCAAAAAAGCGAACAGCGTTATCTGTCTTATATTCTAGCAGACGAATTTCGCCAAACCTCAATGGATCTTACCCGACTTTGCCGAACTTATGTATCAACAGGGGAGCAAAAATACTGGGATCAATACTGGAATATCGTAAAGTGGCGAAACGGTGAAATTGCACGACCTAATTATGTTGATAAAGCCCTTTATCGTGGACAAAAGAAGAAGCAAACAGAAATAATGCAAGAGCTTGGTTTTTCTAAACAAGAATTCGCATTTTTAACCCAAGCAAGCAATAACTCTAACTCACTTATTGCTACCGAAGATCAGGCAATGAAAACCATTAAGTTCAATAAAATTGCCGAAGGTCCCTATAAGGCTAAGCCAGGTGAAACACCTAAAGAATTTGCTTTGCGTATTGTTTTTGACAGCAATTATCACAACGAGGTCAAAAAAATCATGTCACCAGTTAATGAGTTTTTTAACGCTTTAGATAGTCGCACTCACACTAATTTAAAAAACTCGCAGCAAGAAGCCTTATTTTGGATACAAGTATCCTTTATCTGCCAGCTCATCATCACAGGACTAGCCGTATTTTTAATTATTTATATTTATAGAGCCTTATTTAAGCCCTTAGTGTCAGTAACTAGCGCAATGAGTGATATTAGTGAAGGAGAAGGTGATCTTACCCAAAGATTAAACCAAACGGGCAATAACGAACTAAGCAAGTTGGGTTTTGGGTTCAACTCATTTACTCAAAAAATTAGCAATATTATTATTGAGATACGCCATAAAGTAGACAATATCACTGAAATTTCAGCCAATTTGGCATCAACGGCCAACAACACCGAAGTAGCAGTTGCTAACCAGCAGACAGCAACAATTAAACTAACTTCCGAAATAGAACAAATTATTCCTGCCATTGAAGATGTGTCTAAAAATGCATTAAATGCACTTGAATTAGCCAATAGCTCAGATCTATCGGCTAACAATGGTAAAAATGTTGTTAGCCAAACAATTAGCGACATTAATACTCTAGTCAGCAATATTAAAGACGCTTCTAAAGTCGTTGACGAACTAGCCAAAGACTCTGATAACATTGGTTCGGTTCTCGATGTTATTAGAGGAATTGCCGATCAAACCAACCTACTCGCTTTAAATGCAGCCATAGAAGCTGCCAGAGCTGGTGAACAAGGTCGTGGATTTGCGGTAGTAGCCGATGAAGTGAGAACATTAGCCAAAAGAACTCAAGAATCAACCTCTGAAATTCAGACAATGATTGAGCGATTACAATCAGGCACACAAAATGCCGTTAAAGCTATGGAATATAGTAGAGACAAAGCACAAACCTGTGTAGGCAACTCGCAAAATGCCAGTCATTCGCTAGACGAAATTGTCAATTCTGTTGCTTCTATAGCTACGGTAAACAACCAAATTGCCACGGCTACCGAGCAACAGCATCAATCAATTATTGAAATTCGACGGAATGTCGATGACATCAACCAGAGCATCATTGAAACTTCAAACGGCTCTCAAAAAACCACAGAAAACAGCAATAAAACCACTGAACTAACTAGTCAGCTTCTTGCGTTAGTTAGCCAGTTTAAAACTCACTAGATTTTTTTCTGCTTAAGAATAATCAATGGGCTGATGATAATCATCAACCCATTGATTGTTTTAGTTCAAGATGGTTGTTGTAAGTGTTTAGCAAAAAACAGTTTAGCTTTACTCACCCCAAGAAAAGCCACTCACATTAATGCCGTTACCGTTAGTTTGAATAACGCCATTTTCAGGATAGCCACTAATGGATTCTAAGGTTTGATCAAGTTTTTCTAATGCGGCAAAATCAACACAAAGCGCTTCGGCTTGCTGCTCAATATCTTTAGCATTTTGCTCAACGTACTTTTCAATGTCGCGCTCCATGTTTTCCATACGAAACTCAAAATCTTTTATCTCTTCTTCGTCACCAGAAAAAATAGCACTTAAAACATTACCAACTATTTTGCCCGAATACTTAGTTGCAGCGGTTTCAATTAATTGTTCAAAATCTTCATCAAAAGCATTTTCAAAGGCTTGTTCTAGCTCTTTAGTATTCATATGTTTATCATTAATATTGGCTTGCACTTTTTCGCTAATTTTTTCAATTGGTGCAATTAAATCATTATGAACATCTTGATCTTCACCAAACATGGCAGTGATCACTAAAGTAGAAGCTTTAATGCCAAGCTCAGCGCCTTCTACAGCAATTTTGGCAATTTTAGGTACAAGTTTTCTTGCACCATCTTGCAACGATTCACTCGCTTTAATTTGCTCATCGGTTAACTCAACTTCATTGCCATTAATAAACAGCGACTCACCTTTAAATTCAAGTTTATCACCTGGCTCTTTTTCAAATACAATGCTCGACTCATTGATATCAATATCAAAATCAGTTGAAAATTTACAACTACTATCATGTGCCTGAGCAATACAACTTGTCCCCAACATCGCCGTTGCAATTAGTGTTTTTTTCATATTTTCCTCCAAAAAATTAATTTGTGGATCGAGCAATTCGACCTTGAAAGCTAAGTCGGTTATTAAACTAAAAAAGTTGGATTATTATTGATTATGGATGTAAGCAGATATTTCAGGCACAAAAAAACCAAGGCTAAGCTTGGTTTTTAAGAACGCATGATCGCTAAAATTACTCTTTAGCTAATGTATTAATCGCCGACTCAAAGCCTTCATAACTGGGAAACTTGGCTCTATTCATTTTAAAACGCTGATTAACTAAATAAGTTGGGGTAACAGTTACCTTATGTTTAAATGCATATTGCTTGGCTTGGCGCTTTTGAGTTTTTAACCAATAAGATTTGGCAACTTTATCATATTCGGCTTCGTCAACACCTAGCTCTAAAAAGAAAGCCTTCATATCATCGGCGCCTTTAAAGAACTGACGTTTAACATTTAGCCTATCAAACAGTTTGGGGTGGCTTTGCTCTAACACATTAAGTTTTAAACCAATATAGTAAGCATCTACATAAATTGCCCAAGCAGGACGTAGCTCTACAGGCACATACTTAAATTTTACCCCTTTATTATTGGCTTTAAACTGCGAGTTGAATTTTTCAGCCGAATAACAAGCACCACAAGCATAGTTAAAAAACTCTTCAACTACTGGCTCGGTTTTACCCTTTGGCGCGGTAATTTCATAATGATCACCAGCAACAAGATTATTTTCAGCGGCAATGGCTGAAAACCCAAACAAACCACCGCTAATAATTGCTAACTTTAGGAGTGCAGATTTAAAAAACTTCATTATTACCTCTATATTGATATTGTTATTCTACGGTAACCGACTTAGCCAAGTTTCTGGGTTGGTCTACATCGGTACCTCTAATTACCGCCACATGATACGACAATAGCTGTAACGGCAAGGTGAAAATTATTGGCGCTACATAGCTTCCAGTTGCATGACAATGAATAATTTTAAGTCCATCATTTTCAGCAATTTCACTCTCTTCATCAGCAAATACATAAAGCTGACCACCTCGCGCTCTCACTTCTTCTACATTAGATTTAAGTTTTTCGATTAAATCATTATTGGGCGCAACCACCACAATTGGCATGTCTTGATCAATCAATGCCAATGGCCCATGCTTTAACTCACCCGCTGCATAAGCTTCGGCGTGAATATAGGAAATTTCTTTTAGTTTTAAAGCCCCTTCCATTGCAATAGGATATTGCTCACCACGACCTAAAAACAAGCAGTGCTCTTTTTCAACAAACTCTTCTGCCATTTGCTCAATGGTTTTATCCATCACTAAAGCTTGATTAATATCCGAAGGCAAGCTGCGCAATTGGTTAACAATTTCTGCAATCTCTGACTCTGGCAAAGTGTTTTTAGTTTGCGCTAATGCGGTAGAAAGCATTAATAGTCCGGTTAACTGAGTGGTAAAGGCTTTAGTTGAAGCCACACCAATTTCGGCGCCTGCGCGAGTCATAAAGGCCAAATCTGATTCGCGTACTAATGACGAGCCCGGCACATTACAAACGGTTAAACTTGCCATAAAGCCTTTTTCTTTAGCCACTCTAAGCGCAGCTAAAGTATCAGCAGTTTCACCCGATTGTGAAATACTAATAAATAGCGAATTAGGCACAACCACGGTTTTGCGATAACGATATTCACTGGCAATTTCTACCTGACAAGGAATGCCCACCATCGACTCAATCCAATACTTAGCCACCATTGCCGCATGATAGCTTGTGCCACAGGCAATAATTTGTACTGACTCTGTTTTGGCTAAAAGCTCTGGCGCTCTATTACCAAAAGACTCAACAATCACTGAATTGCTTGTTAAGCGTCCTTCTAAGGTGCTACTGATTGAATCGGGCTGTTCAAAAATTTCTTTCATCATAAAGTGACGGAACTGACCTTTATCACCCGCATCGTGCTGAACGTTTGATTCTTCAAATTCTCTTTCAACTACTTCGCCTTGTGGTGATAAAATTTTCACCTCGCGGCGACCAACCTCAGCTACTTCGCCTTCTTCTAAAAACATAAACTGACGGGTAACAGGCAATAGTGCCAGTTGATCAGAAGCAATAAACATTTCACCAATGCCTTTGCCAATAACTAGCGGACTACCAGAGCGCGCAACAACTAGGGTTTCAGGATCTTCAACTTCCATCACCACCGTGCCATAAGCCCCTTCAAGTAATTGACTGGCTTTTTGTACTGCTTCTAATAAGCTGTTCGATGCTTTACGCTCACGCTCAATTAAGTGAGCCATCACTTCGGTATCTGTTTGCGAGGTAAATACATAACCTTGTGATTTTAGCTCTTCGCGTAATGCTTCGTAGTTTTCGATAATGCCATTATGGACAACGGCTATTTTATCGTTAGAAAAATGTGGATGAGCGTTTTGTTCACTAGGTTCGCCATGAGTTGCCCAGCGGGTATGGGCAATACCAATTTGACCATCAATAGGGGTTTCATCAATGGCTTTTTGTAATTCTGCCACCTTACCTACACGGCGCAAGCGTGAGATATTATTATCAACAATTACCGCTAAACCTGCCGAGTCGTAGCCGCGATATTCTAAACGGCGCAAACCTTCAACTAATATTTCAGCAATATCCCTTTGCGCTACTGCGCCAACAATCCCACACATATTTTAAACTCCTAATTCTTTATTTTTGCCTTTGCTTCTAAGCTTTTTATTTCTTACTTTTGGTTGGTCTTTTCCAGCCACTAATTTGACGCTGTTTGGCTCGGCTAATAACTAGCATATCGTCTTCAACATCACTAGTAACGGTTGTACCTGCACCAACGGTTACGTTTTTACCAATTTTCACTGGTGCAACTAATTGGGTGTCCGAGCCAATAAAGGCGCCATCTTCAATAATAGTTTTATGCTTGTTTGCACCATCATAATTGCAAGTAATTGTACCCGCGCCAATATTCACATTTGCGCCAATTTCACTATTACCCAAATAAGCCAAATGACCCGCTTTAGAGCCTTTGCCTAAACGGGATTTTTTCATTTCGACAAAGTTCCCTACATGGGCATTTTCTGCTAACACGCTTTGCGGGCGTAATCTTGCAAAAGGTCCAGCACTGGCATTAGCACCCACTTCGGCATCTTCAATAATTGAATTGGCTTTAATTTCAGCATTTTCGCCAATAATACAGTCTTTTAGTATCACATTCGACGCAATTTTTGCGCCTTGTTTAATTATCACACTACCTTCAATAATGCAGTTAATATCAATCACCACATCTGACTCACAAGTTAACTTACCGCGCAAATCAAATCGAGTAGGATCTAACAGAGTTACTCCACCATCCATAAGCGCTTTTGCCATTTCTAACTGCCAAACTCGCTCAAGCTCTGCCAATTGTCTTAAGGTATTAATACCTTCTACTTCATAAAGCTCGGTAGGTTGAGCGCAAGTGACTTGATTGCCATCTTCCACGCACATGGCAATAATATCGGTTAAGTAGTATTCGCCTTGGGCATTATCATTGGATAAGTTACTTACCCACTCAATTAATTGATCCGAATTACAACAAAGAATTCCCGTGTTTACCTCAGTAATAAGCTTTTGTTCTTCACTGGCATCTTTATGCTCAACAATACCCGTTACTAAGCCATTGCTATCACGAGTAATTCTGCCATAACCCGTAGGATCACTAAGCTGACAAGTCATTAACGCAATGCCTTTAGGATCACTTAAGTGAATGTCTACTAATTGAGATAGAGTGTCGTGATGAGTAAGCGGCACATCACCATATAAAATAAGTGTTGGTGTATTAGGTTTTAAGCCATCTAATGCCATTTTAACCGCATGTCCAGTACCAAGCTGTTCTAGTTGCTCAACAAAGCTGAGCTCAATATTACCGCCAACAACCGTACTTTTAACTTGCTCTGCGCCATGACCAACCACTAAATGACAATGGCTGGCGCCCATTGAACGACAATTATCAATAACATGCTGAACCAGTGGTTTACCTGCAAGTTTGTGTAGCACCTTGGGCAATTGCGATTTCATACGGCTGCCTTTACCTGCCGCAAGAATAATAACTTGACTATCCGTACTGACTATTTCCATACTGACTATTTTATCCGTGACCATAATTAAGCCCGTTATTTTACTTGGTTAAATTACGGATTTAAACCTTGATATGGCTGGTTTATTAGCCTTAATCACTGATTATTTGACCAAACCCCGATTTACTGGGCTGAGCTAGCTGTCAACTCAAGCCGTAATTCGCTATTCTTCACAAATGAAGATCTCTGTTTATCATCAAAAACTGCTGGCAATTAATGTTTTAGTTTGGCTGGCTTATATTGGCATCAATTTATCGGCACTTTATGCCGATGCTAGCCGTGCCAATAATTCTGTTGATATGCTGAAATATCTAACTGGCTATAGCGTTTCCTTTATGCCTTGGATAGTAGCAACTCCAATTTTTTACTATTTTCTTAACCGAGCTTACAATCATAAACAAAATACTATTACCGCAATTGTGGTTATGTTTGTTATATGGTTTCCATTTGTTTTCTTTTTTGAGTCGTTATCAACATCAATTATTCGCTCAATATCAAACCAATCATTATGGCAGGTTGGTCTAAAGCTCCCTAATTGGTATTGGATTTATTCTGCCATGCTTTATTCAGCGGCTATTGGTATTTGCTTTAGCTTAATTGTTTCTCGCAAAATGACTAAAAGTCGTGAAGAATCGAGCAAAATTAAGGCCGAAAATGTTCAACTGGCTCTTCAACTTAGTGAGCTAAAAATGAATGCGCTGCAAAGCCAGCTAGAACCTCACTTTTTGTTTAATGCCCTCAACGCGATTACTAGCTTAGTAAGAATTGATCATAAACAAGACGCGCTAGAAGCCATTCAAAAGCTGAGTAACCTTTTGCGTTATGCCGTAGAATCTAGTAAAAAACAACTGGTTTTATTAAATAGTGAGCTTGATTTTGTTAATGATTATCTCGCCCTACAAAAACTCAGATTTGACGACAAACTCAATTTTAGTTTTATTGATGTTAGAAAAAACTTAAATCAAGAATGTCCGCCATTTTTACTGCAAATATTTATTGAAAATGCCATTCGCCACGGATTAGAAAAAACAGGTGAAGCGGTAGAGCTAAGTTTAAAACTTTCTGATCCTAATAATCAGTTAACCATTCATATTTCAAACTCTTGCAACCCTTCAATTAATCAAGTAGAGACATTAGGTGTTGGCTTAAAAAATATTAAGCAGCGCCTCTCAATTCTTTATCAAGACAATTATGATTTAACCATTGAGCAAACCAAGCAACAGTTTAACGTTAATTTAACCTTTTCTCATTAGCGAACAATTATCTAATGCCTCATTCTCCGCAAAATAACACAATCATAAAAGCACTAATCGTGGATGATGAAAAGCTTGCTCGACAAACCATTATTTATAGTTTAAAAGCTTTTCAGCAATGGAAAGTTTGTGGTGAGTGTGATCGCGGCGATAAAGTTATCGAAACTATTCATAAAACCAAGCCCGATGTTATTTTTTTAGATATTAAAATGCCTGGTATGAACGGACTAGATATTTGCCAACAACTGCAACAATTTAAAAAGCCGCCGCTAGTCATTTTTATCACCGCATTTGACCAACACGCAATACAGGCTTTTGATTTTTGTGCGCTTGATTATTTACTTAAACCTTATGATGACAAACGCTTTGCAAAATCCATTGATAAAGCAGTACTCAGTTTAAATAATCAGTCAATTTACCAACAGCAGCTTAACCAGTTTAAACAACTTAGCCAAAATAAAAATCATCAAGCTCAGCATTTAATTGTTCGATCTGTAGGCCGTATACAGCTAATAAAAACTGATGAAATTATTTGGATTTCAACCGCAGGAAATTATGTTGAACTTCACACAAAAAAGGCAACTATTTTGCACCGTGTAAGCTTAAGTCAGCTAGCTGAACATTTAGAAAATGATTTTATCCGTGTGCATAGAACCGCAATGCTGCGAGTTTCACAAGTTATTGAAATTATCTCTGAAAGTGAAGGGCAATATTCTGCATTACTTAAATCAGGTAATAAAGTGCCCGTAAGCCAAAGCTACAAAGACAAATTATTACACGCTTTAGGCATTCAATAAAAACACTATTAACGCACAAATAAGGTATAACCTTGCTTAGGTAAAGTGCGAATATTTACATCATTAGCTTCAAGCTCTTCAAGGGTTTTTCTAAGCTTGCAAACCGTATGGGTCACCGCTTTAACTCCGGTATAAAAATTTCCTTCCCAAAAATTTTCAACCAGCTCTTCTCTTGAAATTAACCTTGATCGGTGTGTCACCATATAATGAAAAACTTGATTAAGTTTTTGGCGTAAATAAACTGTTCCATGCTTACCCGATACACTTTGAGTCATGGCATCGTAAGTTAAACTACCAACGATATATTTTTCACAGTCAAATGTTATCGGCTGAGTATTATACATTCTATTCTCCTGCTCTATTTAGCATTGCTAATAAATTCTTGCTCTACACCCATGATGCTCCAGCTCACAATGCTAACAGGCTGATAACCATAGGTTAGATAAGCTGGATACAGTTTTATGATTTTTTCTGCTACTTTTTGGCGTGCCGCCTGAGTTAAGTATTTTTGCCCCTTTTGAATATTGCTTTGCTTAGACAATGCTAATTTAACTAAGGATCTTACCTGCTTAACATAGTTAATATGCTCATCTACAATGGCGCTATTTGCAGGCTCTCCGTGTCCTGGATAAAAATAATAATCCGCAAACTCATTTTTTAATTTTTTAAACAGCACCAATGATTCAGCCGAATACCCTTCACCTAAATAATAATGCGCGTTATGCATGGTTGCATCACCAGTAAACAGCCATTTTTTGTCAGCCACAGCAATTAACATTTGGCTTTTAGATTCACCTTTGCCTATATCGGTAATTTTAAATTCAACATTATCAACCTTAATGACTGTGTTATTAGCAACACCCTTGTTAGCTTGCACAAATGTTCGGTCAATTTGATCGCCAAATTGCTTTGCAAATCCACTCTTAGCAAATTGGGTAAATGCAGGCTTCATTTCGTTTACAGCGCTATCTAGCGCTATTACATTAAAGCTTCCAAATTCTTTTTTTAATGTGGCTAATCCTAAAAAGTGATCGGGATGAGGGTGGGTTATAAAAACTGTTGTTAGGGGTTTATTTTTGGTTTTAATCATTTTGGCTAACATCAATGCATCATCTTTCAGCAGCTGCGCATCAATTAAAACAATACTTTTATCAGTTTCAATCCAATAGGAGTTAACGCTCCATGCATTGATACTGGTATAACGGTTTAGCTTTACTCCACTTGCAAAGCTATGTGTTGAACATAAAATAATTACAACAAATATAAATAGCCTAGCTACTTGCTTCATTGATCTTCCCTTTTAGATTGAATGTTTTTATCTTATGGCTCAATAACAAGATAACAATAGAGAAGTGCCGAAGTAGCGGATTGAGTTGATGAATGTAAGGTTTAAAAGTGTTAAAGCTGTTTATTTATTGAATAACATTGAGATCAGTTTTATCGGTTAATTTAATCTCTTCAAAACTAATCACCTCTGTTTTTACCTCTAACAGTGCTATAGAGTGACACTCAGGTTTAACCATTGCAAATAAACTGCACATTAATAAACTGCCACATAGCGCAATAGCAGGTTTTATAGTAGAAAGTTTCACAACAAAATCCTTTATTCATTTCTGATACTAGCTTAGTCGTATGCTATCGAAAAAAAGTTTGGATATTATTACAAAATATTAAAACGATTTACTTATTGATAAATAGAAGCTTCTTTCAGCTCTGGCAGGTATGCTTTGTAGTTGTTGACCAACAAATTCGGGATGATAAATATCTTCATCTAATAAGTTATAAATATAAAAATTGAGTTCAAAATCAGATTTCGCAGGCAATAAAAATACCTGATTAAGATCGATCTTAGTACTAAAGGTCAATAAATGGTATGACGAAGGCGGCGGATTTTGTCCATTTGTAGAAATGGGTTGTGTGGTTAAATTGCGATTATTCTTAACCGCATCAAAATAGGTATCATAAATACCAAAAATATATTTATCATCATCAGTTTTAAATACCGCTCCTAGCTTTAGCATATTTTCTGGAACGGGAGTGTGGGTTAGCTCATTAGCATGATAGGCACTATTTTGCTGAGTATACCCATAATTTACTGCTACTTGCTCATTAATATGCCACTTTCCACTTAGCTCAATGCCATCAATATCAAGAACATTTTCATTAACAAAATCGAGCACATTATCAGCAGCTCTTTGTCTACCAATTAAGTTGGTTAAGTAACTATTAAAATAAACCGCCTCAAATTGTGCATACTGTGATTGATAGTTTATAGCAAGTTCGTGAGTCTCTACTTTTTCTGGCTCTAATAGTGGGTTTCCTCTTAAGCCACCACGGATACTCCCATCGTTGTTTCTTAATATCAAATCAAATCCCGTTTCTACACCAAAAGCCGCACGAAAAGCCGATGAAGATGACAGCCTCACTCCCCATTGATCATCAATTAAATAATTAATACTTATACGAGGGATCGTGTCAGAGCTGATTGCTTCTGGCTTGTTAACCTGCACACCAGCGGTAATGGACAAATCATCTGTTAAGCTCACCGCTAATTGAGAATAATATTCAAGCCATACCGAGGTAAAGGCATTAACAGGAGCGGCATTTCTGCGCCCAATGGAATCGACATCTTGATGCCAATAAGTTAAACCATTAATCCAGTTAACCTTATCGCTAAAACGATATTCATATAAAACTTCGGCAAATAGATCTTTTGATTTAGCCTTGTAATTGTAATGGTCAAAACTCATCGCCGTGTACGAGAGATTAATTTTTAAATCGCTTTTTTCATTAACCGAGGTTTCGTATCCTAAATCGCCAAATAAACGGGTTCCCTGCATTAGGCGCTCATTAATTGGTGGCTCACCCGACCAATTGGCTGACGCGCCCATAAAATCTTGCTCTGAATCGGCATAAAAAAGCTGAAATCTATATTTACTTGCCCGAATATCGGTAAAGAAGCTGACATTATCTTCTCCATAATCTTTTTCATCAAACAAGCCATTTTGATCATAAGAGGCAAAGTTCCAACCATCTTCATTAAATACTGATAAGCTAGCTAATACTTCAACACTATCATCTGTATAAGACTGCGAATAATTAAGCCCTTGAGTACCCAAAGAACCGACTGTTGCTTTGACTGAGCTATTATTAGCCGACACGTTTTGGGTAACAATATTAATCACCCCCGAAAAAGCATTTGTACCATAAAGCACAGAGCCTGGACCTCTAATAATTTCTAACCGGTTAATGATGTTTAGTGGAAAGCTGGTATAAATAGGAAAATTCACCCCACCAGAATAGCTTTCTCTTAACAGGCGACCATTTAACAAAATAAGTACGTGGTTATCGGAGTGACTTTGTAGATCACCACGCATCGAGATAACATTTTGTGGGAAAAAGAAAGAACCCGTGGCAAAAACACTGGTTGCTCTTTCTAATACTTCATAGAGGTTATTTGCACCAAATTGACTAATTTCTCTGGCAGTAATGATGCTAACGGTTGAAGGGGATTCTCTTAGATCTTGAGAAAATTTACTTGCGGTTACTACTTTGGTTTTTAATAGCTCTTCAAAGCTTTTATCAATTAATTGATTAAATGTGGTTGTATCATCCTCACTGTAAGCATTATTGCTCAACACAAAAGAAAAAATGAGTAAATTAATTATCCGTTTACTTAAACACACAAACTTTACGCTATTGTAAGAAATGAAAAATATTTAGTGGTAAATTGAAGCTTAGACCAAATGCTCCAAAAAATCTTACAAAAACTAGGGTTATTGAAAATAAAAAAGCGGCAAAAGCCGCTTTTTTACCAAACATTAGAATGTTTTACTTTCCAACTTTTTTACGAATTGCCTGAACAGCTCGTAATTGAGCTACGGCTTCTGCTAGCTCAACTGCTGCTTCTGCGTAGCTAACTTCAGAGTTTTGATCTGCCATTGCCGCTTCTGCTGCTTCTTTAGCTGCAAGTGCCGACGCTTCGTCTACATCATCTGCACGCGATGCCGTATCGGCAAGAATAGTAGTAACATGAGGTTGCACTTCTAACATTCCGCCAGAAACATAGAAGTGTTCTTCATTACCATCTTTATCAGTTACCTGAATAGTGCCAGGCTTTATCTTGGTTAGTAGTGGTGCATGCCCCGGCATAATACCTAATTCACCTAATTCACCACTAGCAACAATAGACTTAACCGTATCAGAAAAAATCGACTTTTCGGCACTAACTATGTCTAAATGAAATGTATACATTGCAATATCCCGATTATTTTAATCGTATAAAAAGCTTACTTGAAGCCTCTCAATTAGAGAGACTTCGCTTTTTCAACCGCTTCTTCAATCGTACCAACCATGTAGAACGCTTGCTCTGGTAAGTGGTCGTATTCACCATTTAGAATACCTTTAAAACCAGAAATGGTATCTTTAAGCGATACGTATTTACCAGGAGAACCAGTAAATACCTCTGCAACGAAGAATGGCTGAGATAAGAAACGCTGAATTTTACGAGCACGAGAAACGGTTAATTTATCTTCTTCAGATAATTCGTCCATACCCAAAATTGCGATAATATCTTTTAGTTCTTTATAACGTTGCAATACCGATTGAACGCCACGAGCAACATCATAGTGCTCTTGACCAATAACTAATGGATCGAGCTGACGTGAAGTTGAGTCGAGTGGGTCAACTGCTGGGTAAATACCTAGCTCGGCAATTTGACGCGAAAGTACAACCGTTGCATCTAAGTGAGCAAAGGTAGTCGCTGGAGATGGATCGGTTAAGTCATCCGCAGGTACATATACCGCTTGAACCGAAGTAATAGAGCCCGTTTTAGTTGAAGTAATACGTTCTTGAAGTACACCCATTTCTTCAGCAAGTGTAGGCTGATAACCTACCGCAGAAGGCATACGACCAAGTAGTGCCGATACTTCTGTTCCCGCTAGGGTATAACGATAAATATTATCAATGAAAAGTAATACGTCACGACCTTCATCACGGAATTTTTCCGCCATGGTTAAGCCTGTTAAAGCAACACGTAGTCTGTTTCCGGGTGGCTCATTCATCTGACCGTAAACCAGAGATACCTTGTCAATTACGTTTGAGTCTGTCATTTCATGGTAGAAATCATTACCTTCACGAGTACGCTCACCAACACCAGCAAATACAGAGAAACCACTATGCTCTGTTGCAATGTTACGGATAAGTTCCATCATGTTTACGGTTTTACCAACACCAGCACCACCAAATAAACCAACTTTACCACCTTTAGCAAATGGACAAACTAAGTCGATTACTTTAATACCTGTTTCTAATAATTCGTTCGCCGCCGCTTGATCTTCATAAGAAGGCGCTTCGCGGTGAATTGACATTCTTTCTTGCTCGCCAATTGGACCTTTTTCATCAATTGGGTTACCAAGAACGTCCATAATACGTCCTAAAGTTTCTTGACCCACTGGCACAGAAATGGGTGCGCCTGTGTTAGAAACGTTCATGCCACGTCTCATCCCTTCAGATGAACCCATAGCAATACAACGAACAATACCGTCACCCAGCTGTTGCTGAACTTCGAGAGTTAATTCGCTACCTTCGATATCAAGAGCGTCGTACACTTTTGGTACATCATTTCGTGGAAATTCCACATCGATGACAGCGCCGATAATCTCAACAATGCTACCGTTACTCATTGTTTGTTCCTCTAATGTAATTAATCTTTCAATTCGTTAACTAAAATTTCAGCTTACTAGCTAAGTGCTGCTGCACCGCCAATAATTTCTGAAATTTCCTGGGTAATCGCCGCCTGACGTGCTTTGTTATACACCAGTTGTAATTCGTCAATAATATCGCCAGCATTATCAGTTGCCGCTTTCATTGCAACCATTCTTGAAGCTTGCTCACAAGCAATATTATCTACCACACCTTGGTAAACCTGAGACTCAATGTATCTTACTAATAAAACATCGAGTAATTCTTTAGCATCAGGCTCATAAATATAATCCCAATGGTGCTTTAGCTCATCTTCTTGTTGTTTTTCAACCGGAAGCAATTGATTAACTCTTGGCTCTTGAGTCATCGTGTTTACAAACTCGTTATGAACCAAGTACAAACGATCAATTCGTCCTTCGTCAAAAGAGTCGAGCATAACTTTAACTGTACCAATTAAATCGGTAATAACAGGCGCATCTCCAAGATGAGACGTTTTAGCCACAATATTGCCACCAAAACGGTTAAAGAATGCACCCGCTTTTGAACCAACAAGGCATAAATCAATTTCAACGTCTTTGTCATGCCACTGTTGCATAGAAGCCAAAGTATCTTTGAAAAGATTAGTATTCAAACCACCACATAAACCGCGATCAGTTGAAATAACAATAAATCCAACTCGCTTAACATCGCGTTCAATAATATATGGATGCTTATACTCAGTATGACCCATAGCCAAGTGACCAATCACGCTACGAATTTTTTCAGCGTAAGGCTTAGTTGCTTCCATACGATCTTGCGCTTTGCGCATTTTACTCGCCGCAACCATTTCCATAGCACTGGTGATCTTTTGAGTATTTTGAATACTTCCAATCTTGGTACGAATTTCTTTTCCGACCGCCATAGACTGTTCCCAGTAATTAGTTAACTTATATTCAACTTGCTAGCTTTGCTAATTGCAAAACAAAAGCCTAGCCACTTTAAGCTAGGCGATAAATGATTACCAAGTTGCTGTTTCTTTAAATTTGCTTAATGCCGCATCTAACTCAGCTTCGATGTCTTTGTTGTAGTCACAAGACTCATTGATTTTATCCATCAATGCTTTTTCGTTAGCCGCCATGTGATCTTGTAGCGCTGCTTCAAAATCAATGATTTTGCTTAACTCAACATCTTTTAAATAGCCTTTTTCAGCCGCAAATAATGAAACCGCCATTTGTGCAACCGACATAGGCGCATATTGGTTTTGTTTCATTAATTCAGTAACACGTTGACCATGCTCTAATTGCTCACGAGTTGCATCATCTAAGTCAGATGCAAATTGGGCAAACGCCGCTAGTTCACGATATTGTGCTAGTGCTAAACGAACACCACCACCAAGCTTTTTAATAATTTTAGTTTGAGCTGCACCACCAACACGAGATACCGAAAGACCCGCATTAACCGCAGGACGAATACCCGCGTTGAATAAATCAGTTTCTAAGAAGATCTGACCGTCGGTAATTGAAATTACGTTAGTTGGTACAAACGCCGATACGTCACCCGCTTGAGTTTCGATAATAGGTAGCGCAGTTAAAGAACCAGTTTGTCCTTTAACACGACCTTCAGTGTGCTTTTCTACATAGTCAGCATTTACACGCGCTGCACGCTCAAGAAGACGTGAATGTAAGTAGAAAACATCACCAGGGTATGCTTCACGACCCGGAGGACGACGAAGCAATAATGAAATTTGACGATAGGCCCAAGCTTGCTTAGTTAAATCATCATAAACGATTAATGCATCTTCACCGTTGTCTCTGTGGAATTCACCCATAGTACAACCCGAGAAAGGTGCAATATATTGTAATGCCGCAGAATCAGAAGCAGAAGCCGCCACAACAATGGTATGCGCCATTGCGCCGTGCTCTTCTAATTTACGTACAATGTTGGCAATAGTAGAAGCTTTTTGACCAACAGCAACATAGATACATTTAACACCAGTACCTTTTTGGTTGATGATGGCATCAATGGCTAAAGCGGTTTTACCTGTTTGACGGTCACCGATTACAAGCTCACGCTGTCCACGACCAACTGGAATCATTGCATCAACCGATTTATAACCGGTTTGAACTGGCTGGTCTACCGATTGACGAGCGATTACCCCTGGAGCAACTTTTTCTACTGGAGAGTAGGTTGCGCCTTCGATAGCACCTTTTCCGTCAATTGGATTACCTAGCGCGTCTACAACGCGACCAAGCATACATTCACCCGTTGGAACTTCAAGAATACGGCCAGTACATTTTGCTTTTTGACCCTCAACAATGTCTGAGTAGTCACCTAGCACTACCGCACCAACTGAATCGCGCTCAAGGTTAAGTGCCAAGCCGTACTTACCGCCTGGTAATTCAATCATCTCACCTTGCATAACTTCGGCAAGACCGTGAATTTTTAAGATACCGTCAGATACACTAACAATAGTACCTTCATTTCGAGCTTCAGAAACAACCTCAAAATCATTGATTCGTTGTCTGATTAACTCACTAATTTCTGATGGATTCAGTTGCATGCTCATGCTCTGCTTTCCTTTATTAATAGTCTATACGTTTAAAGTATCTGACAGTTTGGCAAGCTTACCGCGTACCGAGCCGTCGATGACTAGATCTTCTGCTTGAATAATCAAACCACCCAAAAGTTCAGCGTTAACATCAACGCTTACTTCAATTTCACGACCTAACTTAGCCGCTAACTTCTCTTTTACTTGGGCAATTTGCTGCTCATTTAACTCTGTTGCTGAAGTGATTTGCGCTTCAATTGTTTTTTCAAACTCGCTACGCAAAAAGTTAAACAACACTTCAATTTCAGGTAAAGCCATAAGACGACCATTGCGGGCGAGAATTTTAATAAAGTTAGCGCCTTTATCGTCTAACTTATCCTCAACCACTTTTAAAATCGCGTCTTTTTGGTCTTCTTTAGATAAATGAGGGCTTGTTAATAGCTGTTGCATAGCCGTATCGCTTACTACGCTAGCCGCAAAACCAAGCATATCAGACCATTCGGCCAACTGCTTAGCTTCTAATGCATGCTCAAACGCCGCTTTAGCATAAGGTCTTGCAAGTGTTGTTAATTCAGCCATGGGCCACCTTCATTTATCAATTAAAGTTCAGCAACTAAGCTATCAAGAATATCCGCTTGAGCAGTTGCATCAATATTGCGCTGAAGAATTTTTTCAGCACCAGCAACTGCTAAAACAGAAACTTGCTTACGAAGCTCTTCGCGTGCGCGGTGAACTTCTTGCTCAATTTCTGCATTAGCGCCAGCAATAATTTTTTCTGCTTCAACACGCGCATCGTCTTTGGCTGAATCAACAATTTCAGCATGACGTTTTTTAGCTTGGTCTAATAACTCAGCAGCTTTGTCTTTTGCTTCACGCATGGTTTCTGCAGCATTTTTTTGTGCCAACTCTAAATCGTGTTGGCTTCTGTCGGCTGCAGCTAACCCTTCGGCAATTTTCTCTTGGCGCTCAGTAATAGCCGCGTCAAGTAAAGGCCAAATATATTTCATTGTGAACCAAACGAAAACAATCATTGCTATCGTTTGGCCAAATAGGGTTGCATTAAAATCCACGGCAATCTCCTCTTAATGTCGGTTAATTAAAAGACGTAGAGAATGATTAACTGGCTACCGCTGCTAATTGCTCAACGAATGGGTTTGCAAAAGTGAAGAATAACGCAATACCAACACCGATCATCGCTACCGCATCAAGTAGACCAACAACGATAAACATTTTAACTTGAAGCATAGGTGCTAATTCTGGTTGACGAGCTGCACTTTCAAGGAATTTACCACCTAAAAGACCCATACCGATACCAACACCAAGTGCGCCAAGACCGATAAGAATAGCTACTGCGATTGCGGTAAAACCGATTACTGTTTCCATTTTGTTCTCCTAATTAGGAATAGTTAAGTTTAAAGTTAAAAAATAAAAGTTTTAATTAGTGATCTTCATGCGCCAAACTGAGGTAAACCACAGTAAGCATCATAAAGATAAATGCTTGTAAGAAAATAACCAGCAAATGCAATAACGCCCAGCCAAAGTGAAGTGGCAACTGGAACCAACCCATTAATGCAATCAAAATAAAGATTAATTCACCCGCATACATGTTACCGAATAAACGTAGTGATAATGAGATAGGCTTAGCAAGAAGCGCGGCACCTTCAAGCACTAAATTAAGCGGAATAGCTGCCCAGTGATTGAAAGGATTCATGGTTAGTTCTTTAGTAAATCCTTTGATACCTTTTACTTTAATACTGTAGAAGATAATCAGAATGAATACAGATAGCGACATAGCAAAGGTAATATTAACATCGGTGCTAGGTACAATTTTTAAATAAGGTACGCCCATTGCGTGAGCTAGGCCTGGGATCCAATCGACAGGGATTAAATCCATTAGGTTCATTAGGTAAACCCAAGCAAAAATAGTTAACCCTAATGGCGCAATTAACTTATTTTTACCGTGAAAGGTATCTTTAACGTTAGTGTCAACAAAGTCGATTATCAGCTCGATAAAACACTGAAACTTACCTGGAACACCTGTTGTAGCTTTTTTAGCTGCTTTGCGAAAAATCCATAGAAAGATTAAACCAAGCACTACTGAAAAACCTAGCGTATCAACGTTAAACGCCCAGAAGTTACCTTTACAAACTAAAGGATTATCCGCGGTGTTAAATACCCAACCATTCTCGGTTGAACAAGCTTGAAGATTTTGCAGATGGTGCTTTATATAGCCCGTACTTGACTCTGCCATAAACTCATTATTCCTGTAATTAATGGGTTTTAATAATGACTGGCGCTAACCATTGGCTTAACAGCGCCGCTACATAACCTACTAAGGCATAAATTTCATAACTGGGAAGTTGCCAAAAAGCGATAGTGACAAGCCCCAAAGCTAAAAATATTTTTATGGTCTCTCCAAAATAAAACGCTTTTACTACCGACTTGTTAGCTTGAGCACCCGATTTTGAAAACGCCTTATAAACGAAAAAGCAATTTGCTAAAAAAACCGCCATTCCGCCCGATAGCAGTGCAACTGCTACCTTAAATTCTTTAATAAAACCAAAACTTGCTATTACAACTAATAATATCAATTGAATAACTAATAGCTTTTTGGCTTGTTGGTAACCGTTTTGTATTAAAGCTCGACTCATTATTTTGTTTCTTTAATTTGTCTCGCTAATAACTCAACAACTACATTGATAATAACTCGTTTTAATACGGTTTCATTTACTCCAACTGTAAATGATAATTTATCCGCATTAATGCGGCGCAAATTATAGAGATCATCGTTAGTAGAAGCAAGCCTTCCAGCAACTTTATTAGAGCCCTTTATCAATGCTAAGTAGAAGGATTATTAAAGCGGTGCAAAACTCCAAAAAAACAACGCTTTTATAGCTGTTTTTAAATGATATAAGCTATTGTTATTAAACAGATTACTAAGATGTTAGTAATAAAAATAATGAATAATGCACAATACCATTAAATTTATATGGTTTTACTGCTTTGGAAGAAGTAAGACCAGATGGATCTTTTATTCTATCCAATTAAGACAATAAAACTCACTAAAAATCGGTTTTCTGTTATTTATATAAACGACACACCCGCCATTTTTTCCATAAAAAATAAACCACTGGCAATACCAGCAAAGTTAGCAGCAACGAGCTTACCATACCGCCAACCATTGGTGCGGCTAAACGATTCATTACTTCGGTTCCTGTTCCGCCACCATACATCATGGGTAATAATCCAACGGTTGTTGCTGTTGCCGTCATCACAACGGGTCTTACTCGATTGCCTGCACCTTGAGTAATGGCATTGAATAAATGCTGCTGGCTTATGGGTTGCCCACGATTATCCTTTATTAATTGATTAAAGGACTGGTTTAAGTAAATTAACATAATTACCCCCGTTTCTACCGCAACACCTGCCAATGCAATCATTCCAACGCCAACTGCCACGGAAAAATTAAAACCTTCCCAATACATTAGCCAAATGCTTCCCACTAAGGCTAGCGGCAATGTCAGTATAATCATTGCTACCTCTGCAATGCTTTTAAAACTGATATAAAGCAATATCACAATAATGGCTAATGTTAGCGGCACTATATAGGTAAGCTTTTCTTTTGCTCGAAGCATATATTCATATTGACCTGACCAGTTGAGCGAATAGCCGTTGGGTAGGGTTAAATTATCCATCACAAGCTTTTGCGCGTTTTCTACATAACGCCCAACATCTATGCCTTCTATATCAATAAAGATCCAGCCGTTTACTCTGGCATTTTCACTTTTAATACTTGGCGGTCCATCTTCGATATAAATATTAGCAACATCGGCTAAAGCAATTTTAAAACCCGATGGTGTAACAACCGGCAATAACGATAATTGCTCTGGTGAGTCTCGATAAGATTGTGGGTATCTTAGATTAACAGGATATCTTTCTAAGCCCTCAACGGTATTAGTTACATTCATGCCGCCAATCGCGGTTGCAACCACTTGTTGTATATCGCCAATGTTAAGACCATAGCGTGCGGCTTTTTCACGCAGAATATCCACCTTAATGTAGCGACCACCCACTACTCGCTCGGAGTAAACCGAAGCAGTTCCCTCAACTTGTTGCAATAACGACTCTAATTGCTGCCCAAGATCTTGAATAACCTTTAAATCTGATCCTGCCACTTTAATGCCAACGGGTGTTTTGATCCCTGTTGCCAACATATCAATACGGGTTTTAATTGGCATTACCCACGCATTGGTTAATCCGGGTAGATTCACTAAATTATCAAACTCTTTAATCAGTGCATCTAAATCAACACCTTCTCGCCACTCGTTTTTGGGTTTTAGCTGAATAAAGGTTTCAATCATAGTCAGTGGCGCGGGGTCGGTTGCAGTTTCGGCTCTGCCAACTTTGCCAAACACATTGATCACCTCGGGCACGGTTTTAATCAGCTTGTTGGTTTGCTGCAAAAGTTCTCTGGCTTTACCAATGGATATACCGGGGTAGGTCGTTGGCATATACATTAAATCGCCTTCATCGAGTGGTGGAATAAACTCACTGCCAATTTTAGAAAGCGGCCAGTAAATAGACACTAACAGAAACAGTGCAATAACTATCGTAAATTTAGGAAACTTAAGCACCCAAGTAAGCACAGGAAAATAAATGGCCTTTAATCCGCGATTAACAGGGTTTTGCTGCTCGGTTCTTATTTTTCCGCACACAAAATAACCCATTAAAACAGGCACTAAGGTTACGGTTAATGCCGCTGATGCCGCCATGGCGTAAGATTTAGTGAAAGCCAATGGCGAAAACATGCGACCTTCTTGCGCTTCAAGAGTAAATACAGGAATAAAACTAACGGTAATAATCAATAAGCTAAAGAAAAGGGCAGGCCCCACTTCGCAAGCAGATTCAGCCACAAGAGACCAGCGGTTTTGTTTGGTTATAGGGGTTTGTTCTATTTTGCGGTGTAAATTTTCTACCATTACAATTGCGCCATCGATCATCGCGCCAATAGCAATGGCAATTCCGCCAAGCGACATAATATTAGCATTAAGCCCTTGCCAATAGATCACAATAAAGGCAGTTAAAATACCAATAGGTAAACTAATAATTGCCACTAGTGACGAGCGAACATGAAATAAGAAAATTAAACACACCAAGGCAACAACGGCTAACTCTTCTATCAGTTTATTCCATAGGTTATCGACAGAGCGCTCAATTAGTTGGCTACGATCATAAACGGTTATTAGCTCTACACCTTGCGGCAGTCCTTGTTTTAACTCATTGAGTTTTTGTTTTACTTTAGCAATAGTCTTTTGTGCGTTTTCACCATAACGCATTACCACAATGCCGCTGGCGACTTCGCCTTTACCATTAAGCTCGGCAATTCCGCGACGCATTTGTGGACCAATTGATATTTCACCAATATCTTTTAATAAAATAGGTGTGCCTTGCTGATTAGTGGTAAGCGGAATATTTTCAAGATCGCTAATGTTTTTAATATAGCCGCTTGCACGGACCATATATTCGGCTTCGGCCATTTCAATCACCGAGGCACCAATTTCTTGATTGGCTTGTTTAATTGCCGTTTGAATATGAGCAAGCGGCAGGTTGTAAGCTCGCAATTTTTCAGGATCAACTTTTACCTGATATTGCTTAACCATACCGCCAACCGTAGCAACCTCAGAAACCCCTTCAACGGTTTGCAGCTCGTATTTTAAAAACCAGTCTTGAATGCTTCTTAGTTTACTTAAATCATGTTGTCCTGTTTGATCAACCAAGGCATAAATAAAAATCCAACCAACGCCCGTTGCATCAGCGCCTAGTTGCGGCTTAGCCGTTGGTGGCAAAGAAGGGGCAACTTGGCTTAAATATTCCAACACCCTTGAGCGCGCCCAATAGAGATCTGTTTTTTCATCAAAGATCACATACACATAAGAGTCACCAAAAAAGGAAAAACCTCTTACCGTTTTTGCTCCAGGCACAGACAATAAAGCGCTAGTTAACGGATAAGTAACCTGATCTTCAACCACTTGCGGCGCTTGACCTGGATAGCTAGTTTTTACAATCACTTGCACATCAGATAGATCAGGAATAGCATCAATTGGCGTATTTTTTACCGAATAAATCCCTAAGCCAATAAGTAGTAATGTGGCTAGTAATACTAAAAATCGGTTAGCAACGGACCATTGAATAATTGATTGAATCATGGCTATTTCTCACCGTTAGTTTGCATAGCTGATAAATCATTAATTAACCAATCAACAATGGTAAATTCATCATCAACTTCAAAAGTAAAAACAATGGTTTGATTTTCTTTTACCGCATTAATATCCAATGAGTCGGATAAAACAAAATCTAAAGTTGCTGCTTGTCTATTCCATTTGCTTATAGCTTCACGGCTAATGTTGAGCTGACGGTTTTTATAATCAATATCATTGATAACACCTTTTGTTATTGCAGTTTGTTTTTCTAAACGATTAGAAGCATCCATTCGCATAAAATCTGATGTTTTACTCGATTCTGAGTCAATCAAAAATTGTGCCGAGGTAACAACAGTATCGCCAAGTTCCAATCCAGAAAGCACTTCAACAAACTCTCCGTTTTGTTTACCTATATTTACAGCAACCGATTTAAATTTTCCTTCGCCTAGGGCTAAAACAACCCGATCTTGATCACCGGTTCTAATCAATGATTGTTTAGGAATGATCAATTGAGCCTCTGGCGCTTTAGCCCTAATTAAAATTTCAGCAAACATATTGGGTTTAAGCATTTGCTCGGCGTTGTTAAATTTTAATCTCACTTTTAGTGTTCGAGTTTTAGGATCGAGCGTTGGATAAATATAATCCACTTTTCCCAGCCAAGTTTTCCCCGGAAAATAACCCAGCGTCATACTCGCATTCATTTGTTTTTTGATCCAAGGCGCTTGCCGTTCAAAAATTTCAGCTTCTACCCAAACCTCATCAAGGGTGGCAATCGACATAATGGTTGTTCCCGGATTAACAAAAAAACCTTGTCGAATATTTAAGTTATCAACCACGCCTGATTGCTGAGAATAAAAAGTAATGGTTTGCGAAATTACTTGATTATTTTTAATTTGCTCAATGACATAACTAGGTACTTTAAGCGCATTTAAACGCGATTCAGCGGCTTTAATCAGTGAGCTATTTTTACGTTTAATGGCTAGCAAATATTCTTCTTGTGCATTCACCAATGTTGGTGAATATAAGGTATAAACGGGTTGCCCTTTTTTTATGGGATCACCTTCGGCTTTCACAAATAACTCTTCAACCCAACCTGCCACTCTCGGATGAATGTGCAACAGGCGATCTTCATTATATTGAATATAGCCCACCGTTCTTATCGAATGAGTGAGTTGCCGCTTTTTTACTATTACAGTTTTAACACCTAAATTATTTTCAACCGCTGGCGAAATATAAATACTACCTTGGTCGCTAGAATCATTTGAAACATCATCAGCATAAACAGGCACTAAATCCATGCCCATGGGTGATTTTCCCGGTTTATCGCGGCGATAATTAGAGTCCATTGGCGCAACCCAATAAAGTGGCTCATCGCTATCAGAGGCGGTTTGCAAGTGAGAAAAATCATATTGAGTAAAAACCCAGTAAGCCAATAGCGAACTAATAAAAAACCCCAAAGCAAAACTCACTGCAATTAATTTTTTTGAAGTTGAGCTAACCTTATTATTCATGACTTCACTCCTGCTAAATAGTAGTTAATTGCCAATATGGTTTTTTGCTTTTGCGTTGAAATATTAAGCGCATCAATCTGTGCATTAAGCGAGGCAATTCGCGCGCGTACCACTTGACTAAAATCGCCGTTATCATTGGTATAGGCGTTTAGGGCAGATTCGGCAAAGTCTTGGGCTTTAGGTAAAATTAATGTTTGATAACGATCTTCTCTTTCAATAAGACGAGTATAATTTTCTAAATGAACTTGTAGCTGAGTTAACATTTCCCTTAATAATCGCCACTTTTTAACTTTGCTGGCAGACTTTTTAAAAATTGCCGACTCTACATTTTTATCTTGGTTGTTGCTGGTAAATATTGGCAGCTCAAAAGTAACGCCAACCGAAACGAAATCTGCTCGCTCAATGCCTGCTTCACTTTCATCACGATAACCATAACTGGCATTGAACCCCCATTTCGGTTTATAAGATTGCTCTGCTAGCTGAATGTTTGTTTCATTTGTTTGAACTTCTTTATCTATCGCAATAATTTTAGGGTGGGCTAGCAAAATATTAGTCAGACTTTTTTGATTTGTTGTTAACTTTTCTAATGGCAGCTTAATGCTTAGTTCTATAAATTCTTTTGGTAATTCAATTTTAAATAATGGGTGAAATAAATGACTTTGAGTATTTGCGTAGCTGTCATAATTAGCACTGTCATAATTAGCATTAATCATTCCTAACAGCTTTTCTTCCAGTACCGCAGATTCTTGATATAAAGACGATAGTTTTTCCTCTAACAGCGCCAATTCTAATTGAGCGTTAACAATATCTTGCTGGCTGGATTTTCCAATAGTTGCCGCATAACTGGCTTTGGAGATATCAGCCAACTGCTCAAATAATTGCTGACTCTTTTTTACTAACTGAATCGAATGTTTATTTTGATAAAAATCAAGCCATAATTGACCCGCATTTAATCCCACCAATGCTTTATGGTTTGCTCGCGCTAATGGATAACTCGACGCAACCTGCTTTAATTTTAAACTTTTAAGCTGCAAGCTATCTCCAGCAGGAAAGTTTTGCTGATAACCAATTTTCAGTTGTGTCATTTGCTCTTGATTAAACTTAAAACTATCCGATGGCAAATTAATGGCCGCTATTGAAATGTTGGGATCGGGCAGGGCAGATGCACTGACACTTTTAGCCAGAATTGATTGTTCTGCTAAATGATTTTCTTTAAGCCAAGGATCATTTTTTTGCGCTAATGCAATCGCTTGCTGTATAGAAATTTTTTGTTGATTTTTAAAATCTGGTGCTGCTTTTAAACTAGCGCTAATAGCCAACATCAATAAAACTACTAGCGATAAATATAAACTTTTCATGATGACTCACCCAAATGGTGCTTATAAAATTTTTCACAACAATATAGCGAGATTGATATTGTTGATCCGAAGATAAAAATAGAGTGATTCGATCCAAAAATAATAGACGGATCGATCCTAAGATTAAGCTAGAGTGGGTGGCTTATATAAAGAATATTGAAGAGAAGATAAAGATAGCGATTGATAATTAATACTGCGATTAGCCGTTTTATTTATGATTGAAAAACCATTAATCAAAGCCAATAAAACAATCGAACAACTGCCTTGTGAACAATCAAAAAGCGTTTCGCAACAGTCCATAGATATGTTGGGATCAGAGGTTTGATCCATATTCATATTATGCATTGAGTGATCCATGCCAGAATGATCAATATTACTAAAATCACTTTGATTAAACGCCATATTACAATGCACGGCCTTAGCTGACACTGTTTGTGCCATAAAAGCCATTAGCATTAAAATTGTAATAAAGGTGCGTGTCATATCTATAAAAATATTGTTAATTCGCTAATAAGCATAATAAATTTCAATAAAAGATCAACAATTACTTAATGCTTGCGATAACTTGAAGTATTTAAACGGATAACCTGCGGCTTGTAATTTACTAGGCACAACTTTTTTGCCCGATAGCAAAAGCTCACTTCCCATTTGCCCCATTAATAAATTAATGATTATTGCAGGCATGGTAAAAAATGTGGGTCGATTTAATATTTTACCCAGTGTTTTGGTCAATTCAGTATTGGTAACAGGGTTTGGCGCAGTAACATTTAGCGCGCCAGTGATAGTTTCGTTTTTGATAACAAAATCAATAATGCCAATCACATCATCAATATGAATCCACGGCATCCATTGACTTCCTGTTCCTATTTTACCGCCTAAACCTAACTTAAAAGGAAGCAACATTTTATTTAACGCGCCGCCACCACTACCCAGTACAATGCCGGTGCGTAACAAACAAGTTCTAATACCCAGTTTTGTGGCCTGCATGGCAATAGCTTCCCACTGATGGCAAAGCTTACTAGAAAAGCTTTTATCACCTTTATCACTTTCATTGATGGTATTTTCCGTTGGCCCTATTCCATATGGTTCTATTCCATAGTAGCCAACAGCCGAACCACTAATAAACAGCTTTGGCCGATGCTCTGCACGATTAAAAAAATCAATAAACTCTTGGGTGATGGTAAATCGGCTCTGCTCAATTTCTTGCTTTTGTTTATCCGTCCAACGCTTATTGGCAATTGGCTCACCGGCAAGATTAATGGCAATATCAATTTTTTCTGTTGAAGTTAGTTCAGAAATAGACTTTATGGCTTTAACCGTTGACGGTACTTTATTGGGGTTTCTAGTAATTACAATAAGATTGTGATCTTTTAAGTGATTACACAGGTGTTTTCCTATAAAACCAGTGCCACCAGAAATTAAAATATTCATGGATTGCCATTTAGTTTTTTGCGAGTGATCTTAGTATGTGCATAAAAGTAAAAAATGGCAATCAAAGCAAACTTACATTAAACGCTTAAACTCGTCCTCTCTTTCTCTGGCAGACTCTTTAATTACTAACGCCATTTGATGCGCTTGTTTATCTTCTTCACACAATTCTAAGTCTGGAACTAGGGTGGGTTGTCTTTGATAATCAAAAGCCACAAAGGTTAAAAATGCACTCACGCATTTTAATAATCCACCTTTTTGATCATCACGATAAACATCACACTTTACAATCATTGAGGTTTTACCCACAGCAACCACTTTTGCGGTGGTTTTAATGTTATCACCCACCATTATGGGTTTGGCAAAATGCACGGCTTCTACGGTTACCGTTGACACTTGGTTTTCGCTAAAGCGTTTTGCTGCCATTGCCGCAGTAGTATCCATAATAGCTAACACATCACCACCAAACATATTACCGCTTGGGTTTGCTTGGTTTGGGAAAACTAAGTTCCAGTTAACCATTTCTTCTGCTTTTTTCACTTTTCTTTGCGACATTGTTGCAACCTAATTAATCAACGATAACCACTATATTGTGATTAATGGATTAATTACAAGCCAGATAAAAAAAGATCCACCGCTAAGGTGGATCATAAGGGGAGAGTGATCAATTAAGATCGAATGAATAAGTTTAAAGCTCGGTTAAAATAGATATCCAAACTTGACGTCCTGGCTCATTAACTCGCTGCGCTTCAGGATTAAATGGATCTAAGTTTGCTCGACTGACATGGTAGGCAAAGGTTTCATCAAATACGTTGTCGATACCCGCCGACAATTGCCAACTGTCATTAAGGTCGTATCTCACCTTAAAGTCTAAAGCGGTCCAACTATCTGACTCACCCGCATCAAGAGCACTACCAGTCATCATATTGTCGTCAACATCGTTTTGCTCAAGTGCAAAACGGAGATCAAACCAGTAAGACCAATCATCATTTTCGTTGCTGAATCTTAGCAAACCTTCAACAGGTGGAATTTGATATAGCGGTCTGCCATTATCATCATTTTCACCCTTCACATACGCAAGGTTGGTATAAAACATCCAAGTATCGGCAAATGATTTTTGTAGTGCCCACTCAAAGCCATTAAATGTAGCATCGGCATTACGATAAATAGTTGCCATATCCATTGCTAAAACACCTTCTTGCATTCTAGCGCGATCTCTAAGAATAAAGTCATCAACTTGGTCGTAATAAACGCTAAGTTCAGTCCAGCCACCATCAAACTTCCACTTTGCACCCAGCTCTAACTGATTGTGTGTTTCTGGCTCAATACCCGGATTACCAATCCAGCGCATCATTGCCATATTATTACCCGCACCAATATAGCGTTCGGTGGCATCGGCAGTTCTTACGGTTGAGCTAATACCCACCCAATAGAGTGAATCTTCTGCTTGATGATAATAACGCGAAAATGCACTCACATTATCTTCATCAGACTCTGCTGGTATATCACTAAAATAAGTACCGTATAACGCGTTACCATCGGCAGTGCCTACAAAGGGTGCCGAAGCACTTACGTTATCTAAACGGGCGCCCGACTTAATACGGTTATTATCGTCAATTAAATACTCAGCTTCTAAAGCAACGCCAAAAATTTCTAGCTCGTTTTCTGGCCAAATTCGTGCCTGTAGCATTGTGGGAGTGCCCATCATTCCCATAAAACGTTCGGCATGTCTTTCAACATTTTGCCAATCAAAACTGGCTTGCCAAATGGTATTTTTGCTCTCGTTTTCCCATCGTTTTAACCACTTAAATCCTTGAGTTTCAGAGTGAGCATCGGTAAGCATTCGCATTGGCGCCGTTTGCTCGCGCAGGCTATAGTTATCCATAATATGATGTGCATCGTTCCAATAAATTTGATACTCGCTATAGTTATTAGAGTCTTGGTTACCATCAATATACAGTAGCTGACCAGCATCCATATCGGTTTGTGGCCCGTCCATCATGGTTCCCGCAAATAGTGCATCGGTTCCTCGGTTAGCCATAAAAGTAAAACGCAATTCTTGCTCATCACTTGGTGTATAACCTGCAACTAACGTATTAGTATTGGTTTCAAATGCGGTACGAGTTGGATTGCCATCGCCATCTTCATAACTGTCTTGATCAATTCTTTGGCTAATTAAACGCACATAACCATTGTCTGATCCAGTAGCAATATCGGCACCTACTTTATAATAGTCAGACGAGTAAGCCGCCATTAATTTACCGGTTATTTCACCCGACTCAACATAAGGCTTGTAGCGTTTAAAGTTAATCGTGCCAGCAGGGCCGCCAGATCCATAAGTTAAGGTTTCTACACCTTTAATAATTTGCACTTCATCCCAACCAAAAGGTTCGGTATAAGCACCAGGTGAATCCATACGATTAGGGCCTGCACCATGTAAAAATGCACCTTGTTGAAGTAAGTTAATTCGAGTTTGGCTTTGCCCTCTTAATACAGGATCAATCCCATGACCACCAGCACGAATTGCCGAAAAGCCGGCTATTCGGGTGAGAAGATCACCCGCATCAATAATGACTTGATTATCATACTCATCAAGTTGCTCGGTTGAGCCTTCAATGCTTTGTTGAATAGGAGAACCAGTAATCACCAATTTGTGACTTTCTTTTTCCTCATTTTCATGCGCATCATCAGCCCAAGCACTAGCACAGCAAAGAGCAATCATTGTAGGTACAAAAATTCGTTTTGCTTGTTTATTCATCTTGCTTTACTCTATTTTTAATTTAGTCTGTTTTTAGCTTAAATAAGATCAATGTATCTTTCAGGCGCAATACTAATCCTGCTGTTTATAAGATCCCATGCGACGAATTGTCGCAGTTAAATCGGCTAAAAAATTGATAAAATAAATTACCCAAACAATCTAAATTACAAAGCCCTTAAGTTTAAAGGGCTAGCTAAGAGACATTAACTTTGTTACCAAGCTTAAGCTCGCCGAGCAGCCTTTCTAACCATGCCAATGCGAAAATTTTAAATCGCATAAGATTGATCGCGATCAATGGGCAAATTCTGCTTATTCTATTTTCAGTCATTTATTTAGACATTTACCTGCCAACAGAATGGATTGTTGGCATTATTGGATTTGAGATTGGGTTTCAAATTTTTAGTTATTGGCGAGTTAAACAGCCACAAATTATTTCATCAAAAACTCTGCTGAGTCATCTACTGATTGACTCGCTAATTTTAAGTAGCTTAGTTTATTTTGCTGGCGGGGCTCATAATCCGTTTATTTACTTATTGTTACTGCCAATTGCCCTAGGCACATTAATGCTAAAACCTTATGAGCTGTTATTTATTTGTGCAATACAACTAATTTTATATTCTGCAATCAATCTTTACCCAAGACCATTAGAACTTGGCGAAACTAGCCCATTAAATTCTTTTCACTTGCATCTAACAGGCATGTGGATCAATTTTATTTTAACCGTGACTTTAATGGGCGTATTTGGATTATTGTCGCGACACACCATGCTACAACAAGAAAAAAAATTACAACAACTGCGTGAAAAACAATTAAAAGACGAGCAACTTTTAAGTTTAGGTATTGTATCGGCAAGTGCAGCTCACGAACTAGGAACGCCATTAGCAACAATGGCGGTTATTATTGATGATTTAAAACACGAAGAAGTACCCGAAACCTTTAAACAAGATTTAGATATTTTATCGAATCAAATTGATGCTAGCCGTAATATTATTCAGTCACTTTCACATAAAAGCCAGCATACTCAAAACCAGCTGTCTTCAAATCAATTAAACGCTAAAAATATTAAACTCAGCTTAACTAACCTCTTTGAAAATTGGTTAGTTTACCGTCCCAAAATTGTGCTAAAAACCAACTGGAATAATCAAGTTGAAGTGCTTGATATTGCATTGCCACTAAGTGTTGAACAAGCTCTCACCAATTTGCTTGATAACGCAGCAGATGCAGGTCTGGAAAACAATAGCGATAGTATTGAAATCAATGTTAGTCATAATGCTCATGAGTTTATTATTGAAATACTCGATAACGGCAAAGGTATTTCAAAAGAATTGCAGTCTTCTACAGGGGTTAGCTTAACCAAAACTAACAAAAAAGACGGTTTAGGTTGGGGGCTATTTTTATCAAATGCCAGTTTAGAACGAGTTGGTGGAAATGTAGAGTTAAGTAATCGTGAAAATGGCGGCACCCAAACTAAAATAATCTTGCCTAAAAACCAATAAAATAGATATAAAAATGAATTCTCTTATTGTACTAATTGATGATGATGCAACTTTCCGTCAAGTCATGACAAGAAGTTTGTTGCGCTTAAATATTGAAACCAGCAATTTTCCACACCCTCAAGAAGCATTAGATACCATAAAATCTAATGAAAACCCCGTTGTGTTACTAGATTTAAAATTAGAATCCGATTCTGGTTTGCGTTGGATCCAATCAATAAAACAAGCGAATCAAAACGCACGTATTATTTTATTAACGGGTTATGCCAGCATATCTACAGCGGTTGAAGCGATAAAGCTTGGTGCAGATGATTATTTAGCCAAACCAATAACCGCCAGAGAAGTGTTAGCTTTTTTAGATAAACCAAGCCAAGGAACTGAAAGTCCAATTAATTCAAGCCCTATGTCGGTTGAAAGGTTAGAATGGGAGCATATTCAAAAAATATTAAATGAAAACGATGGTAACGTGTCGGCAACCGCACGCGCTCTTGGAATGCACCGAAGAACCTTACAAAGAAAGTTGGCTAAAAAACCAGCAAAAAGCTAGAGTCTGGATTACCTAAGCTCTAAAGCAAGCGATACTTTAAAACTCTTTGATACCAGCTGATGTTGCTAAAATAAGATGATCGGCATTACGCTGAGCAAATAAACCATTAGTCACAACACCCACAATTTCATTAATTTGCGACTCAAGCACTTTAGGATGAACAATAGATAGGTTGTGCACATCAATGATCACATTGCCATTATCAGTAACAACCCCCTGCCGATAAAGTGGATCGCCACCCAGCTTTACAATTTGTCTGGCAACATGGCTACGAGCCATAGGAATCACTTCTACTGGAAGCGGAAATTGACCCAGTGTTTCAACATATTTGGAGTCATCGGCAATACAAACAAATTTATCGGCAACGGCAGTAATAATTTTTTCACGAGTTAATGCCGCACCGCCACCTTTAATAAGCTCTAAGTTTTGATTAGCTTCATCCGCTCCATCAATATAAACGGGGACCGACTGAGCATCATTTAAATCAATCACTTCAATGCCTAATGCTTGTAATTTTTTAGTTGATGCTTCTGAGCTAGAAACCGCTGCCTTTATACGGTGTTTATGATCGGCCAATAAATCAATAAAACAATTAACCGTTGAACCTGTGCCAATACCAATAATTTCATCGTCTTGAATGTATTTTAATGCGGCTTTGGCAGCTTCAATTTTTAATGCTAGTTGCTGATCCATTTAAAAACCTATCGTTAAAAAGCTTAAAGTTTTGGGCAAGCAATTATACACCCCCATAAATACAAGCGTAAGCGTTTATACACTTAAGATCACACAAGAGCAGGTAAAATATGCCAAAAAAGTGATAAAAACTTCTCATTTTGGTCATTTTTTTGTCAATTCAACTTGATCCTGTTAAAAAACAAGAGTATGTTAATTGCCCGGTTTGATTTTTATCAACTAAATCAACTGTGTAGGACAAGAATTTTTAATTCAGTAGAAGCATCTTTTATTAAGATAAATCAACTAGGCAAGGGACTCCAACTTTTAGTTTAAATAACAATAATCGCCTTTTGGCATAGTGGAGAACCAAATGAAACGTAAACCAGACATCTTAGTCGTTCTGGCTGCGTTACTTGGAATTGGCATTGTGATGTCAAGTTTTAGTGGGGTTGGTGTGGCAAAGCCGCAAGTTCAACAAACTCAAGTAACATCTGCAAACTAGTTATCACCCTCGATAACAAAGGATCGGTTTCTAGCCGATGCTAGGTTTTGTGTGTTATTTATATTTTTATTTCAACAGCTCCTAATTTCCCATTCAGCATTATTAACTCAACAATATTGCTATATCTACTAATAGAGTGATTAATATGGATATTTATGTTGATTTAACGTCATTTTTCACAGAGGCTAACATCATTACACACACTGAAAAAAAGGATGGAAAGTTAAATTTGATTTCTAGAGAGCAAGAGACAAAACTAAGCAGCCTTAGAAAAAAACTTGCCATAGGTGAAAAGCAACTCAATCAGGGGCAGGGCACAGACGCTAAAGCATTTATGAGCGAGCTTATTGAATAATGCAGCATCATATTGATAATCAGACCAGCTAAAACCAATAAACCCGCTTTTCAGTAACCACGCCATCTAACGGATAATCCCATTTTTGCACAGGAATTGAAACAAATTTTTGCGCTTCATAAGCCAAACCTAAACACACAGGCTTTTTATTATTAAACATTTGCAACTTTAAGTGCGCCAAGGTTGCATCATAAAAACCGCCACCCATACCCAAACGACTACCCGTTTCATCAAATGCTACTAGCGGCATTAGCAGTAAATTGATTTTAGAGACAGCCACTGATTGGCTCACGCACAAATCAACCTCTGGAATACCAAAACGATTATTAAGTAAGCAATCACTTTTTTTATAGGGCATAAACCACAAACGATTAGGCTTTAAAGGTTTTAGTTTTGGCAATAAACAAATCTTATTATCGGTTTGAATAGCGTTAATAATTTTATTGGTGTTAATTTCACCATCAAATGAAATATAACAAGCCACCGACTGTGCTTGTTGGTAAACCTTAAGCGATTGTAATTGATGACATAATTGCTCACCAGAGCGCAAAGCTTGCTCACTAGAAATTGCTTGTCTAAGTTTTCGGCTTTGGGTGCGAATAAGTTGTTTTTGGGCTTGTTCAAATTGCATACATTGATTGAAAATTATTTCATTAAAAGAAAAGGCTTGGGCTAATTTGAAATCGATCAGATAACGCTTTAATGTGTTTTTTACTCAAATTTCTTTCTCCAGAAAGTACGCGAGATACCATAGATTTTGAACCAATTTCTGGGAGATCAGCAGTTCCCAAACTATGTTGATCCATCAATAAACGAAGTGTAGCAAGATCCCCAGAATACTCTTTAGAATGTTGCTCAAAAGCTGCCAGTTCTTTGTCTTTATTTTCATAACGCTCTATCGCACGACTCAGCAATTCAATTACACTGTTGAGCGGATCATTAAATGAATCATCTGCTTCTTCCAGAAAAGACTCAATTAACTCCAGTGCTTCTTTATAATGTTTCTCGCTATTAATATACAGATATGGAGCCGCAACATGAGAAAAACGATGGCAGGCATTTTTAAACGCAATAGCTGTCATTTTAGCTCTCCTTTAGCATACCGCTTACAAATTTTGTCATATTCGGCATGAGTAACAATATGTTTTACATACATTCTATTTTGAATAAATTGTATAAAACCAATTAAACGTAAATTATTTCCACCAATATCTATAACCCACCATTTATCTTTGTATTTAAAATTATCAAGCGATGGAAAAACCTTTCTCACTTGATCAGGAGACGAAAAACTAGCCTTAGCAAGAACCAGGTATAAATCTTCTAGCGCTTGTTTTTGGTTAGGGTGTTCTTTCATCGCTTCATTAAATGGTCGTTTCGAGATTATATGCACGCAACCCCCTGTTGACTATTTGACAACACTACCTTCTTGTTGCCAGCTAGTCAACATCTAAACAATAAAACCACAAAAGAGACTAACAATACTATGCTAATGCCAATGCAAATTGTTATTATTACGCATTGAACATCATTCAACATTAGTGGCTCCATGAACACATTAAAAACCTTACTCGTTAGCATGTTGTTAATTTTAACAACCAGTCATATTAATGCCGAACAAACCAATACCGTTGATGTGTTTTATGCAAAACCACAGCCGCATCAACAAACACTATCTTTAACTGGCAATATTGAGGCAAAACAAAACGCTCAATTAGCACCATTACAGTCTGGTGTTGTCGCCAAGTTATTGGTTGATGATGGTGATATTGTGAGTAAAGGGCAAATACTAATGAAGCTAGATGATAAGCTAGCTTCTCTTACCTTGGCTCAATCTAAAGCACAAGTGTCTGCGGCTCAATTAGCCAACAAAGAAGCAAACCGCTTATTAACAGAAGTTATTGCATTATCAGAAAAACAGCTAGTTGCCCCTACACTAATTGAAGAAAGACGATCTGCGGTTCAAATCACTCATGCTGAACTAGCGAGCAGAAAAGCCCAACAAGATTTTAATAAAGAAAATCTTGCTCGTCACAGCTTATACGCACCATTTGATGGGGTAATTGCCAAACGCAATATTAATTTAGGTGAGTGGGTTTCGCCTCAAACCCCCGCCTTTAACTTGGTAGGACAAGACAAACTGCGGGTTAATTTGGCAATTCCCCAGCAGTATTTTCACCTTTTAAATGAAAGCCACACAGTAGCCGTTACGGTAACCCCTAATATTGATCGGGCTAAATCAATAGATGTTAGCCTCACTAAAATCGTTAATGTTGCCAGTGATATAACCCGCACGGTAACGGGTTTTGTTGATCTACCAACAAATACTAGCTCGCGATTATTTGCTGGTTTGTCTGCCACGGTTGAGATTCACCTACCTGAGAAAAATAAACCCATTGTTTGGTTACCCAAATCAGCATTAAAACAGCACCCTGATGGCGGTAATAGCGTATTTACCGTGGTTAATAACCAAGCAAAACGAATTTTGGTAAAGGTTATTGAACAAAGTGATAGTCAAGTAGCGGTACAGGGTGCATCAACTCAAACACCTTTTATTGTGAGTGGTGTAGAGCTTCTTAAAGATGGCGATCCTGTTGTCATTAACAAAACCATAGGTAATGCTCAATGATTACCGCAGCCGTTAACCGTGGTGTATTAGTTGCCGTTATTGTTTTAATTGTCACCATTTTAGGCTTGGTTGCCGCACTTAGCATTCCCGTGCAAATGATCCCTGACTTAGAAGTGCGAACCATTAGCGTGCAAACCGGCTGGTCTGGTGCTACACCACAAGATGTAGAAAAAGAAATATTAATTGAGCAAGAGCGCTATTTACGCGGCTTATCAAACCTTAAACGAATGGTATCTTATGCCGAAATGGGACAAGCCACCATTGAGCTTGAATTTCCATTTGGTGTTGATGCCAATGATGCCCTTATTAGGGTGAATAACGCCCTAAGCCAAGTGCCTGCTTATCCTGAAAATGTTGATCAGCCTCGTTTATTTTCTAGCTCATTTTCAGGCAATGCTTTTATGTATTTTGTTCTTAAACCTATTGCTGGCAATCCGCTAAATTTAGACGTTGATTTACTGCGAGATTATGCCGATGACTACATTCGCCCACGCATGGAAAGTGTTGCTGGTGTATCAGAGGTGCGTGTGGGTGGCGGAGCACAACGCCAAATTCAAATTAAGGTTGATGCCGCTCAACTGGCTCATCGTGGCATTAGCTTGGTCGATTTAAGAACTGCCATTAGAAACCGAAATAGTGATACATCGGCAGGTGATTTAGAAAGTGGCAAAAGCCGCTATCTATTACGTGTTATTGGTCGGTTTGAGCAGTTAGACGAGCTAAGAAATTTAATTATTAAAAGACAAAATAACACCAATATTTACCTAAAAGATGTCGCAAACGTTACTTTAGATCATTTTGAAACACGCGGTAACTCTTATGCCGATGGCGAGCGTACCATTCGCTTATCGGTACGCCGAGAAAGCGGCTCAAACGTACTAGCAATAAAAGAAGCGATGCTGCCATTAGTTGAAGAGATTAACCAGCAACTACTACAGCAAAACGGTTTAGAAATGCTATTGACCAGTGATGATGTAAAGTATGTTAAAAGCTCATTAGAAAATGTATGGACTAACTTGGCATTAGGTGCGCTATTAGCCACCTTAGTGATGTACTTTTTTCTTCGCTCAGGCAAAGCAACATTAATTGGCGTGCTGGGCATTCCACTCTGTACCATTGCCGCATTTTTTGCCCTAAAACTCTTTGGCAGAACCATTAATGTTATTTCCCTTGCCGGTGTTGCTTTTGCCATTGGTATGACTGTAGATAATACCATTGTGGTACTAGAAGCTATTGTACAAGCAAAGCGTAAAGGCATTTCAAAAATTCAAGCCGCCATTGCAGGGGTAACCGAAGTATGGCCTGCGGTGCTGGCTTCAACCACAACAACTGTACTGGTTTTTGCTCCCATTTTATTTGTAGAGCAAGAAGCAGGACAGCTTTATTCTGATATTGCCATTGCCATCTCGGGTGCAATTATTGCTTCTATGTTAGTGGCAATATTTGTTGTGCCTGTGGCGTTATCAAACATCAGTAAAAAAGATGACTTTAAACAAAGCCAACACTTTGAGCTTTCATCTAAGTGGCTTGCTTTAGCAAAATGGTTTACTCGCACCACCAAACACGCGCGACTATCGGCACTTAGCTTTATTTTTATTATTTTAGGTGCTGCATATGTGTTAATGCCCGCAGCAGAATATTTGCCCGAAGGCGAAGAGCCTAAAGCCTTTTCTATGATGATTGCCCCGCCAAGCTATAACTTGTCGGAAATGCAAAAAATAGGAACCGAACTACGCGGTTATTTTGATCACTTTGTTAAGGCGGATTCTGCCGATTTTGACGCAGGAAAAACCAATATGCCACCGCTTGAATATTATTCTATGTCGGTTTCTGTGGGGCGAATTTGGTTTTTAAGCGCGCCGGTTGATCACAACAACATCAATCAAATGATGACCGCCATCACCGATAAATTTAAAAGCTATCCCAATATGCGCGCTTTTTCTTCAAGAGGTTCAATAATTTCTAGTAACGATGGTGGCACAAGAGCCGTTGCCGTAGACATTGCAGGTAGCCAAATTAAAGCCCTTTATCAAGCGGCGGATGCTGTTTATCAGCAAGCCAGTGTGGTTTTTGACAACCCGCAAATCAACTCCGAACCTAGTTCACTCACACTCGATCAACCCCTCATTGAAATTAAGCCACATTGGCAAAGACTAGCCGAAGTTGGTATGAACAGTCGCGACTTTGGTTATGCCGTTGCCGCTATGAGTGATGGCGCTTATGTAGATGAATTTATTCTTAACGATGACAAAATTGATATTTTTATGTTTAGCGGTGCAGGGCACCAACAAAATATATCGCAACTAGCGTCTACACCAATTGTGGTGGCCGATAATAAAATATTACCGCTAAACGCACTGGCTGATTTAGTACAAAGTAATAACAGCAATTCAATAAGACGTGTCGATGGCAATAGAACCGTCACCGTTTATATTATTCCGCCGCGTGATATTGCCCTAGAAACCGCAGAGCAAATGGTCAGAGAACAATTACTACCTGCCCTATGGCGAGAAGGTAAAATTGCGCAAGGTATCAAAGTAAACATTAGCGGTGCCGCCGATCAACTAGAAGCCACTAAAACATCGCTTTCGGGCAACTTTATTATTGCGCTTATTTTAAGTTATTTATTACTAGTGGCTATTTTCACCCATTGGCGTTATCCCATTTTTATTTTAGCCACAGTGCCTTTAGGAATGGCGGGCGGATTACTCGGCTTAGTCACCGTTAACGGCATTAATAGTTTGCTTGCTAGCCTAGGTTTAGCTAGTTTTCATTTAGCCTTTGATATGATCACCATGCTAGGTTTTTTAATTTTGCTAGGCACCGTTGTTAATAATCCAATACTCATTGTTGATCAAACACGCCGCTTAGTTGTTGAACAAGGTATGCAAGTTAAAAAAGCCGTAATAGAAGCGGTTAATAAACGCCTAAAACCCATTTTAATGTCAACCATGACAACCCTATTTGGCCTAGCACCCTTAGTATTAATTCCAGGCGAAGGAACAGAGTTATATCGCGGCGTAGGGGTAATAGTGCTTAGTGGTATTTTTGTTTCCACCTTGCTTAGCTTAACGTTTTTGCCTGCGCTGTTGGTGGCTGTGATTAAGGATAAGTAGGTGGGGTGTAAGAAAAATTGACATCCTCTGTCCGCCAAACCTATCGGCTTTAGTGGGGGATTCTCCTACAGCTAAGCGTTCATGCCCTAGCCCTTATCACTATAGCTGGAGAACGGGTATAAAAAATAGACCTTGTATAGTGATTCATTTTATTTTCATAAAACAGCCGTTTAATGAGAATATTATTGTTATAACATAGTTGGCACTAAAAGTTATCATGGTAAAGTTATAACTATGTAGCAACACAAGGATTTTAATTATGGAAACATCATTACGCAAAATCGGTAACTCAAAAGGGGCTGTGATCCCTGCTCAATTACTAAAAGAATTGAATATTCATGTTGGTGACAAACTTGATGCCAAGTCTGAAAACGGATCGTTAATTATCACGCCTAAATCAATTAAGCCTAAGTATAAACTTGAACAATTATTGGCTAAGTGTGAAGAATCAGCTCCAATGCCTGAAGAATTAAAAGAATGGGATAATTGTCCTTCTGTGGGAAATGAACTGTAATGACGATATTTGACCGAGGCGATATTGTTCGAGCCTGTTTAAACCCTACCGCTGGCAATGAGTTGCAAGGGGACATGCGCCCTTGTTTAGTGTTATCACCGAAAGCATTTAATAAGTTAGGTCTTACAATCATTGCACCAATTACCCAAGGAGGAAACTATGCAAGATTTTAAGGTTTTGCAATTCCCTTCATGGGAACGGGTACAGAGACCCAAGGGGTTATTCTTATTAATGGAATGCGCTCGGTTAATCTCAAAGCTCGAAAAGCTAAAAAAATTGAGTCAGTGCCCAGTGAAATACTGGCAGAGGCATTGGCAGTACTTAATGCAATACTAGAATAAAAATACTTCAACATTTTGTCACCTTCCCACCGCTAAACCTAGCGGTTTATTTTTAATAATGTATACCCGCTCTCCCAAGCTCACCAGCAGGTGCAATGAGCCTAGCTCAGCCTAAAGCAACAATATCAACTCGTTTAACATCTCTGGGCAATGCGACTGCTTTGGGTAACCTTACCGCCTGACTTTTATTTGTATTAAAAAACACTCGCTTGTTCCATAATTTATATCTGGGATATGTCAAAGTGATATACTGGCATTTCCTATGAGTATCCAATAGCTTACCCTTCGACAAGCTCAGGGGGAACGGGATGGAGGTTAATATGCATTTGGGCTTAACTCTGCAAGATAAGCTGGACTTAGTTTTTACGAGACCGTTTAGAATTCTGTGTCAGTGAATGCTAAATATCTAAAACGTCGTCAAGACGACCTTCAAAATAAATAGCCAGTTGCGACAATGTCAAATTCCAATTTTGGATTGGCATTGTCCATTTCTTCGTCATATTCCCAATGCCAGAATACAGTAATTTTAGCAGACTATTTTCATTAGGAAATGCGCCTTTGGTTTTGGTGAGCTTTCTAAACTGGCGGTGCACCGATTCAATTGCATTGGTCGTGTAAATAACTTTGCGTATTGGCTCTGGATATTTAAAGAAAACCGACAAGTTATCCCACTTTCTGCGCCAGGATTTGAGCACAATAGGATATTGTTTGCCCCATTTAGTTTCTAACTCATCGAGCGCTTGCTCAGCCGCTTGTTTGGAAACAGCACGATAAACCGGTTTTAAGTCAGCCATAAAAGCCTTTTGATTTTTTGAAGCCACATATTTCATCGAGTTGCGAATTTGATGAATAATGCAAAGTTGTACTTCGGTATTAGGATAGCAACTATTAATCGTTTCAGGAAAGCCTGTTAGACCATCTACGCAGGCAATGAGAATGTCTTGAACGCCACGATGGCTCATGTCGGTTAGCACAGATAACCAGAAATTAGCGCCTTCATTTTCTGATAAGTAAAGCCCTAATATCTCTTTTGTGCCATCAAGTTTTAGTCCGAGAACGGTATAGATGGCCTTGCTAACATAGCGTCCTTGGTCTTTCACTTTATAATGAATGGCATCGAGCCAAACAAAAGGATAGTGGCTTTCTAATGGCCGTTGTTGCCAGTTTTTAAGCTCAGGAATAAGCTTATCGGTAATATTGCTGAGTGTTGCAGTGGATATGTTGACACCATACAAATCGGTCAAATTTTGTGTAATATCTCGGTAACTCATACCATGAGAAAAAAGTGAAAGTATTTTCGTTTCGATTTCATCGGTGAGCGTTGTTTGATGCTTTTTAATGATTTTCGGCTCAAAACTACCTGCGCGATCACGAGGCGTATTGAGTTCAAAATTACCATGAGAAGACTTAATTGTTTTGGCTGTCGTGCCATTCTTACGATTCGGTTGCTCATCATCGTCTAAATGAGCAACTAGCTCAGCATTGAGAGCCGCTTCAGTCAGCTGTTTAATCAATGGAGTAAGCACTCCACCTTTACCGGTTATTGGTTTACCTGACTGTAACTCTTTTAATGCTTTTTCTAAATCAAATGATTTATCCATAATGTGTCATTCCTCTTTTTTTAGAGTTTAGTTGAATGACACAGAATTTCTAACACTCCCGTTTTTACCGCTTCATCAATCAAAATAACTACACTAACCCATCACTCAATCTGAGTTTATCGAAAGGTATTTTAATTCCCCCGCTCACCTTGAGCTTGTCGAAGGGTACTTTAACTCCCTCGTTCACCCTGAGCTTGTCGAAAGGTACTTTAACTCACTCGCTCACCCTGAGCTTGTCGAAAGGTACTTTAACTCACTCGTTCACCCTGAGCTTGTCGAAAGGTACTTTAACTCACTCGTTCACCCTGAGCTTGTCGAAGGGTATTTTAACTCCCCCGTTCACCCTGAGCTTGTCGAAGGATATTTTAACTCCCCCGTTCACCCTGAGCTTGTCGAAGGATACTTTAACTCCCTCGCTCACCCTGAGCTTGTCGAAAGGTATTTTAACTCCCCCGTTCACCTTGAGCTTGTCGAAGGGTATTTACGCTAAATTCGCCTCCGCAATTCCTATTTTTCGATTGATAAGTTGTATTAATGATCCACTAACTAAATGAAGTAACTATGAAAAGGGGGCAAAAGATCACTTTTGGGAATATTTGTGTGCCTGTGATTCAACTTCACCACAGACTCAAAATGATTTAATAACTAGCACAAGTAATTCGGCGGCAGCTACACCGCCGAAAATAAATTTCTGCCTACTTCGCTTTTTCTTCATCCTTTGTGTTATCACTTTTCTCTGTTTTAGCATCCTTGTCATCTTTTTCAGGAATACCCACGGTAGAGAAGTTAGGTTTTTCATCCTCAAATAAATAATGACTGAACCATGCATTAAGATGAGTTCTCACTGCCATCAATGATTTTGGATTACCAGGACCATGCCCCATTCCTTTATAAACGACCATTGGCGCTTCAACTCCAACATCAATTAATCCTTGGCGCAACTCATACGCGTTGGCTAGTGGTACTCGGCGGTCATTTTCGCCATGTTGAATAAGTACGGGGGTTTTTGCCCTGTCCAAATAAGTTATTGGCGATGTTTTTCGGTAAATGTCATTGTCTTCAACCGGAGTTTTTCCAAAGTATTCTACGGTAAACAAGGTAATATCAGTATTGTAGTAGTAGGTCTTCCAATTTGAGATCCCTGCGCCCATGTGAGCAACCGTACACCGATCAGAGTAAGTGGCTAGCATTGCTGAAATATGTCCGCCTTGGCTCCAACCCAAGCAACCAATTTTGCTCTCATCTACATAGCCTTTACCGATCAGATGGTTAATTCCAGCAATAATATCAGTTGCAGGTCCAACACCTAGATTACGCCAGTTCAACCTTCTGAAGGCTTCTCCATAACCATTGCTGCCTCGATAGTTGGTTTGCAAAAGGATAGCGCCGCGTCCTACCCATTCATCAAAAGGATATAACCCAGCCATTCTCGATAAATCAGGTCTATCATAAGATGTTGGCCCACCGTGGGTCACTACAAACAATGGGTACTTTTTCTTGGGATCAAAATCTTTTGGCGTCATTAATACGCCTTCTATATCAGCGCCGTCTTCAGCTTTCCATGAAATTAATTGTCTTTGAGCAATAATCAAATCTTCAAGCTGCTTAGAAAAATCTGTAAGTCTTCGAATCTTTTTACCTCTTTGAACGTAGAGCTCACTTAAACTAGAATCGGTTGCCGCTGAATAGATAATTGTTTTACCTGAATTTGACATGCGGAACTGAGTAATCATTGCCTCTTTGTTTTTGGTGATACGTTGCGTTTTGCCCGACTTTGGATTAAGAGAGTAAATATGACTGCGCGTTTTAGTGTTGGCTGAAAAGAAAATTCCTTTGTCATTCCAAGCACTAAGATAAACGTTTTCATCAAAATCGGCAGTTAGTGCGCGGGGTGTTCCTCCCTTCATCGAAAGAACATAAGCAACATTGTTATATGCAAATCCCTTACTTGTGGTATAGACCACTTGACTGCCATCTGGAGAAATGATCGGACTTCCTTGAAGTCCATTGCTTTTATCCAGCACTTGAACCTTTTTTGATGCGACATCAACACGATATAAATCGAGTGTTTTTAATGTTGCCAGATCGGGTCTTTTCGCAGCGGTGAAAGCAATTTTCTTTCCATCGGCAGATAAGTCAAAATCGAAAACAGAAAAATCTTTACCACTCGTCACGGCCTCTATTTTTCCATCTAGCTTTAAATCTGAGGTTAACTTGACTACATATATATGTCGGTGAACTCCATCTGCCTGTACAACCTCGAAATCACCGAAGTGCTCTTTTCTGGCCTCTGCTTTTTTATCTTTTGCAGGTGTCGCGATAAAGGCCATCAACTGGCCATCAGCAGAAAATTTAATATTGCCAAAGCCCTTCTCTTTTATTTCGATATATTGAGCTTCACCACCATTGCGGCGCATAAAACCTAACTTGTTGTCGCGTTTAAAATATAGCCATTCGCCATTAGGTAGCCAGCCAAAATTAGCTACCGATTTGTCTCCATAGGTTAGCTGAATGCTTTGAGCGGCCTTTACATTCAAAAGCCAAAGTTGGTTTAAAAATTGATTGTTTTCGATATCATTTTTTGATTTTCTAAATAGAACATTGTCGCCATCAGGTGATACAGAGAAGCCGCGCAACAGCTCGAATCCATTGATATCTTCTTCGGTTGGAATACGTTTTTCAGCAACCCCATAAAAAGATAGTGTTAATAAGAATAGAGTAGAAAATGCCCTCAAAAGCACTTTAGTAGCCATAGAAGTTCCTCTTGAAATTATTTTTTAGCAGTTAAAGCTGTGACTGTAGACAAGTTTTCAGATTTCCATACACTCACCATACCCACAATCACTCACAACAACAATAGTCAATCTCCTAAAACAATTAATGAAACGGCTGATTGTATTGAGTAATCTGTTTTAGCATTATGGTAAATTTAGACATACATGAGCACCTCTCCGTACACAATATTTCTATTCATTATCCATTGCAGCGCTTAATCTCCCAAGTACCATTTATTAACGTATATTCTTTTTTCCTTGGAATTACATCAATAATCAACTCACATGTTTGTCCGCGATCTACGACTTCTACAATTCCACTTTCTATCTCTAGATCATTGCCATTTACAAATAGATGAAATTTTTTCTTAGCGAATAATGAAGATTTTCTCCAAGCAATTACTTTAAAGTGATAAACATCTGGGTATCCAAGATCAATTGGAACTCGGCTATCTTTAGGAAGCACAATTCGTACATACAATAGCTCTTCATCATATGAGTCAAGAAAGGCTTTTTCTTGCTTGGGATTAACTGAACTACAACCAAATAAAAAGAAAATACTAAATATTATTGATATCCTAATCATTCTTCCCTCTCTTTAAAAATTTAAAGGACATACTAAAAAACAATACTATTCTATTCACACTAATCTCAATAATATTTTTTAGCTAGTTAGAACTTAACTGATTATTTCTTAAATTCCATATACTAGCGTTTCTCGGCCTAACTGCTTTAGTTGGCTTTGCTTTTTTGAATTGCTGAGCAAATGACACACTCAAGGCTTATTGATCAGATTTCCAGACACTCACCATATCCACAATCACTCACAACAACAATAGTCAATCTCCTAAAACAATTAATGAACTGGCTGATTGTATTTATTTGAGAGTGCTAGCATTATTAAATCTTTAATTACTCGGTTTAAGGACAAACCATGGCTATTAGACGCTCTGAATTAATTGATAACGAAACCCCGGGCTTTTATCACTTATCTTCTCGTTGTGCGATTACGGTAATTATCTTAAAAATTTATAATTTGATCCCCATAAACCTTAAATTAATCATCAAACGTATAAATCTAACGCAATTGATAATTATTTTTTATGGAAGTGCCTGTCTATGTTTACTTCTTCATATATGTCTGACCTTTTTTAAGTTCAAAAATATTGCACTTGGTGCTATAGTTAATAAGGGCTATATCAATGAGAATATTTAAAACTAAATGGTTTACCAAGTGGGCAAAGAAAGAAAAATTACCAAATAGCTTATTAATTGCAGCCGTTGAGGAAATAGAGCAAGGATTGGTTGATGCCAACTTAGGTGGTCATGTTATGAAAAAACGAGTGGCCTTATCAGGAAGAGGTAAAAGTGGTGGAGCTCGCACTATTATTGCTTATAAAGTTAAAGACAAAGCCTTTTTTATTTACGGCTTCGCCAAAAACAAACGAGACAATATTGATGTAAAAGAGCTTCAAGCTTTGCAGGTATTAGCAACCGACTTGCTAAGTTACAGCGATAAGATGTTAATCAGCGCAGTAAAAGACAACGAGTTAACCGAGGTAGAAAACGATGAATAAATCAATCTTGGAAGTAGTACACGAAACAGCGCAAGGGCTACATAAATCTGGCGTTATGAACATCACTACACTGAGAGAAATAGAGTCGCTCTGTTTACCTCCAGTGAAAACATACACACCACAACAAATAAAACAAATTAGGCTGAAATACAAAGTCAGCCAACCAGTATTTGCCGAATACCTAAATATTAGTCCATCAACCATACAAAAATGGGAGAGTGGTCAAAAGCACCCAAATGGGCCATCACTAAAACTGCTGAATTTGGTTGAAAAGAAAGGCTTGGAAGTCATGGCATAGACCAAACCTATTGATAAAGGTTTATATAATTATAATTAGAGTTGGGGAGAAGCTACTTTAACTTATTAATAATTAATATCTTTTCTGTCATTTAGAGAGTATCACCCGCTTTGCCGTTTGCTGGTCTCGCCCATGAACCCGGAGGTTCAGGGGGGAATTCCGTACTTAAATTAGGCTTTCCGATTTCCATAAATACCAAAGCATTTATGGCCGGACTTGCACACCATTAAGTAACAAGAGTTCCCAGAGATCTAATTTATCGGCTCAAGGACTACATCAGCTTGGCGCACAAAGCAGGCGATGGGTAGAGTTTTGATCTAACTTAGAACGTTCACTCTAAGCTTATGTTAACTCCATTTGTGCATTGGATGCTAGGGCAGAATCAATGTCTTCTTTTAACTGCTTGATTCTGTTATCAATTTTTTCATCGAGTTCGCTGTTGCCTGGCTCACCGTGAAGCAATTCGAAGGCTAAATTAAGCGCTGCCATTACGGCAATTCTGTCCATGCCTAAAATTCGACCACCTGCTTTAATTTCGCGCATGCGATTATCAAGCTCTTTGGCGGCTTTTTCGAGTTTTTCAACTTGGTCGGCGGGGCTAGAAACGTGGTATTCGTTACCTAAAATATAAACTGTAACGGGTTGAACATCGGCCATGAATTAACCAAGCTCCTTTAGTTTTGTGATCATGGCTTCAATTTTTGAACTAGCAAGCTTGTTTTTTTCAATTAAGCCATCGCGGTCAACACGCAATTGCTGATTTTCTTTTTGCAGCGCTTGATAGCTTTGCAAAATCTTTGAAACACTAGTCTCAAGTTGTGAAAGATTTGAAGTATCCATGGCAAACTATTGTTTTTTAGAATGATTTTAATATAGAGCGCAACACCTTTCGGGTCAATGGTATAATCATTAAAATTAGTAAATATTCGCGAATATCCCTATTTTAAGGAACCATTATGGCAGTTATAGACGATTTTGATTACGAAGCCGCTGAAGAGCTACTAGCCGATGCCGATGTTGAAGTGAGTGCATCGGAACTACAAGGCATAATTTGCGGTATGATGTCGGCAGGGCAAAAATTTGCTAATAACCAGTGGCAAACCAGCATTTTAGAAGTAGCTAGTGATTCTGGTGAAATGCCAACAGCGGTGTTAGATTCTATGCATCAATTAGCCCTTTGGACACAACAAGAAATGCGCCAACAAGATAGCCTTGCACCAATGTTATTGCCCGATGATAGTTATCCAACCGTTGATCAGCTTGAAGCCATTGTATTTTGGACTCAAGGCTTTTTATTAGGCTTCGGTTTAGAAATTGGTGATCAACCCATAGAAAGTAAAGATGTAAAAGAAGCCATCAACGACATTGCCGAAATTTCACAGTTAGCCATTGATGCTGACGATGACGAAGAAACGCAAATTGCTTTAACTACAGTCATTGAACATTTACGTGTTGCAGTACAGGTTATTTATTTAGATACCGTCGTTGCTAACAAAAAGCCAGAAATGGTTCCAGAAGATGAAACGCTGCATTAATAATATCTGACTCTTGATTTAAGCAGGTGTTATTCAGTTTTAGATAAACTAGAATAACCCCGCACAATTACCGAGGTAAAAGAATAACAATGATTTCGAGAGCCGAGTTTGCAAAACGCCGCCGCGCATTAATGGAGTTAATGGGTAATAACTCAATTGCCATTTTACCTTCGGCTAAAGAATCTTGCCGAAGCAGAGACACCGATTATCCATTTCGCCAAGATAGCGACTTTTTTTATCTCACAGGCTTTCCAGAGCCTAATGCTGTTTTAGTGCTCTTACCAGGCAGGGAACACGGTGAATATGTGATGTTCTGCCGCGAAAAAGATCAAAAAATGGAAACTTGGCACGGCAGGCGCGAAGGTCAAACTGGTGCTAAAAAGAACTATGGCTGTAATGATGCTTTTCCTATTGATGATATTGACGAAATTCTGCCCGGATTAATGGAAGGGCGCGACCGTATTTATTATGAGTTTGGTAATCATACCGACTTTGATAATAGCATTATGGGCTGGATCAACAGCATTAGGGCGCAAGTAAAAAAGGGTGCCCAGCCACCCGGAGAGCTTATTGATTTAAGCCACTTCTTACACGATATGCGCTTAATTAAAAGCAAAGCTGAAATTGCAGTGATGGAAAAAGCCGCACAAATTAGTGCTAACGCCCACATAAAAGCCATGCAACTTTGCAAGCCCAACTTAACCGAGCTTGATATTGAAGCCGAGCTTAAATATACCTTTGCCCGCCAAGGTGCAAGGTTTGAAGCTTATAATTCGATTGTGGCAGGTGGTGAAAACGCCTGTATTTTACATTATGTAGAAAGCACTGATGTACTTAATGATGGCGAGCTATTGCTAATAGATGCTGGTGCAGAACTCGAAGGTTATGCCTCGGATATTAGCCGAACCTTTCCTATTAATGGTAAGTTTTCAAAAGAACAACGCGAAGCTTATCATTGGGTGTTAAAAGCCAATGAAGCCGCCATTAAGTCGGCTATAGCAGGCAACCCTTGGGATGCACCCCATGAAACTGCAATTAGAGTGCTTACCGAAGGTTTAGTTGCCATGGGTATATTACAAGGCAATGTTGAAAAACTAGTAGAAGATAAAGCTTATTTACCTTTTTATATGCACAAAACAGGGCATTGGCTGGGGTTAGATGTTCACGATGTTGGTGACTACCTTCAAGAAGGAGAGCCACGCGAGCTTGCCGAAGGTATGGTGCTTACGGTTGAGCCTGGGCTTTATTTTGCTCCAAAAACTAAAGGGCTCGATAAAAAGTGGTGGGGCATAGGCATTCGCATAGAAGATGATATTTTGGTCACCAAAAAAGGTAATAAAAACCTTAGCCACTTAGTGCCTAAAGATCCTGACGAAATTGAAGCCTTAATGGCAAAAAATTAACAATGAATCATTCTCAAAACAACCTATCTAAAATCTATGATATTGCCATTGTTGGCGGCGGTATGGCGGGCACAATTGCCGCTTATGGTTTAGCCAAAATAGGTTTATCGGTAGCACTTATTGAATCCATAGAACCTATTGCCCCACAGAGTGTAAGCTTTGACAGTCGCTCAGTGGCACTTTCGGCATCATCGGTGCAAATATTGTCGGGTTTGGGCTTGTGGAACAACATTGCTCACCTTGCTTGTCCTATTGATGATATTCATGTTTCCGAGGTTGGACAGTTTGGCTTTGTGCGAATGAATGCCAAAAATGCTGGTGTAAAAGCCATGGGGCAAGTGATTCCACTAGATTTAGCGGGCCCTCTTTTATGGCAACAACTGGCAAACCTGCCAAGCTTAACCACTTATTGTCCTTATCAAGTAGAAAATTTAGCGATTGAAAATGATCTCAATAGCGCAAAGTTATCCATTAAATCAAATGATGGTAACCAGCAAGAAATATCCGCTAGTTTAGTGCTTGCCGCAGATGGTACATTTTCGAATATTGCTAAAAACCAAGGTTTAACCACAAAGCGAGTGCCTTATAATCAAGTAGCCATTATTGCCAATATCAAAACCGATAAACCCCATAACAATAAAGCCTTCGAGCGGTTCACCAGTTCAGGCCCTTTGGCTTTGTTGCCGCTACCGCAAAACCAAATGAGTTTAGTTTGGTGTCATAAACCAGAACAAGCCGAACAATTAATGGCTAAAACAGAGCACGAATTTATTGCGCAATTGCAGCAAGCGTTCGGGTTTAGACTTGGAAAAATTACCCAAGTGAGTGAGCGTGTCTGTTACCCATTGTCGTCCCATTGGGCAGAAAAGCATTTTAGTCAACATTTACTTTTAATGGGCAACGCCAGCCATACATTGCATCCAATAGCCGGACAAGGGTTTAACTTAGGTTTACGAGATATTGCCATTTTACTTGAACAAGTGAGCGATGCGATTAACAATAAACAACCAATTTTTGAGCAGCGTTTTCTCAGCAATTTTGTCACATCAAGACAAAGTGACTGGTCACAAACCCATTTGGCAACAGATTCGCTCGCTCGACTATTTAGCAATGAATTTTATCCATTAACCATCACCCGAAATAAGGGACTGGCAAGTTTAAACCGATTACCCCTAATTAAAAATAAATTTGCTCAAATGGCAATGGGTTATTCAAATAACAATGCAAAGTTAGCGCGTGGTTATTGCATTAATGATTTAGTGGTTAATGAACCTTTGCAAAAAATAAATGGAGCGGCTAGCTAATGTCACAAAATCATTTTGACTTAATTATTGTTGGCGGCGGCATGGTTGGTTTAGCCACTGCTGCGGCTTTAGTCGAGTCTGATCTTTCCATTGCCATTGTTGAATCGCAACCGCTTGATATTGCTAAGGCATCCTTATTATTAAACACACTTGAAATTGCTCCACAAGATTACCAAATTAGAGTAAGTGCTATAAGCCCAATTAATCAACAGTTTTTAAGCAAATTAGGTGCATGGCAAAAACTACCTAACAATCGTGTTGCTAACTATGAAAAAATGACTGTTTGGGACGGTGAAGGTTCTGGCGAAATAACATTTAATGCCGCCCAATTATCACAGCCACATTTAGGCTCAATAGTAGAAAATAGCGCAATTCAGGCGGCACTATTACAGTCACTTAGTCGTGCCAATCATATTCAAATTTTCGATCAAACAACAATAGAGTCTATCCATGTTGATAGCAAAAAAACTGAGCTCAACTTAGTTAATGACACTCAACTAAGCTGCCAATTATTAGTAGGTGCCGACGGTGCAAACTCTTTTGTTAGAAAAAACCTTAACATTGGTTGTGCTGAACAACCTTATAATCAATTAGCTTTTGTTGCCACGGTAGAAACCGAACTATCACATAATAATACTGCATGGCAAAGATTTACTCAGTATGGTCCTTTGGCATTTTTACCATTGCCTAAAAAAAACCTTTGTTCTATTGTATGGACTCTCGACAATTCAAAAGCTCAAACTATTAGTCAATTATCGTCTGACGACTTTGCTAAAGAATTAACAAAAGCGTTTGAATATCGTTTGGGTAAAGTAAAAATGCACAGTGAATTTAGAGGGTTTCCGCTGATAAAAAGACATGCTGATAGCTATCTTAAATCGCGTGTTGTGCTTTTAGGTGACGCAGCTCATACAATTCACCCATTAGCAGGACAAGGTGTTAATTTAGGCTTTCAAGATGCGGCTTGTTTTAGTAAAAATCTTATTAAAATAATAAAAAACAAACGAGATTTTTCTTTAATAGAAAACCTACGCCAATTTGAGCGTGAAAGAAAATTTCACAATAAAATAACCCAAGATTCCATGAGCGGTTTTAAGTATTTATTTGGTAACAATAATTTGCCACTCACATTAATTAGAAATTTCGGCTTAACAGCTTTTGATAAAAATCAGTTAATTAAAACTGAAATTGCGAAAATAGCAATGGGTGTTTAAGCGCAGAGGGCTCAATTGAAAATAAAATCTAATCAACAATTTAGGGCTCATGTTATCAGCTGGTTTTTAATTGCAGCTGGCATAATACTATCAATTAGCGGCTTTTATCTTTATCAAAGCGTTGAGTCATATTTATTTTCAAATTACAGGCTCGATCAACACTCAAAAGTAAAAATGATTGCAAAGTTTATTAATGCTAATAACTTTCATGTCATTACCAGTCAACAATCAGCAAACGCTACCAAACTTTCAAAACAATTAGCCAATGCAATAAAAGACGAGCGCTTTCAACATCGTTTGTTATCATTAAAGTTTTTAAATAACGCTGAACTTTCATTAATTTCTGACAGTGCAAATACTAATGAAAGTGACATTTTTATTAGCAAAAAGCTTAAAGAAAACTTACAACGATTACAAAAAGCTAACAGCCACTCTTCTATATTTTCTATTGCCGAAAAAAACAACCTAACTTGGTATGCAACCGCCCCCATTATTAAAAATCAAAAGCCTATTGGCTTATTAGTTTTACAAATAGGCGCTGATTCTCAAGCACAATTAAGAAAAGGGCTTATCGAGCCGATATTTTTTGGCTTAAGTATCTTGGCAATATTATGGATGATAGTTGCCATAATTTTCTCTCGAAAAATTACTAAACCTTTAGATGAACTCACTTTCGCAATTGCCCGACTAATTAAAAACGACTTTAACTTTAAGCTATCTGCTAAACGATTTGGCAGCTTTGGCTTTTTAGCCAATCAATTTAATCAAATGCTAGCTAAGCTACATAAAAGCAGATCGGAGCTTATTAATTTAAATAAATCTTATAGTCGATTTGTGCCTCACCAATTGCTTAAACAACTTGGATCTAGCGATGTCAGTGATATTTCTTTAGGTGATTGTAGCGAAAGAGAGATGACCGTATTGTTTTGCGATATTCGCGGATTTACCACCTTGTCTGAAACCATGTCACCAGAGGCTAATTTTCGTTTTATCAATCGCTATTTAAGTCAGATTGCTCCGGTTATTAATAAGCACGGAGGTATTATTGATAAGTACTTAGGCGATGGCATTATGGCGTTATTTCCAACAGGCGCAGATGATGCATTAACAGCCGCCATTAATATGATAAAACAATTAGAAAGATACAACCAAAAGCTCAAACAAAAAAAGCTGCCCATTATTGAAGTTGGACTAGGCTTACACACAGGTTATACCATGTTGGGCACAGTAGGAACTAGCTCAAGAATGGATGCCACGGTAATTTCTGATACGGTAAATGCCGCAGCAAGGGTAGAATCAATGACCAAAGCCTTTGCCACACAAATCTTAATTACCTCAGAAACCAAAAAAGCGTTAAGCGACTTAAACAAATACCGCATTCGCTACATTGCTTCTTGTTATATAAAAGGCAAAAATAAACCCGTTACGCTTTATGAAATTTTTAATAATGATTCAGCAAGTCTGCAAAAGGAAAAGCTACAAAATCAAACCATGATGATCAAAGCATGGAAAGCCTATCAACAAGGTAATGCTGAAGATGCTATTAATATGTATCGACAACTTATTGAAAAAAGCCCGCTTGATAAATCGCTTTTTGCACTTATTGAACGCTGTCAAAGTGGTCGGCTCTAAATAAAAAAGAGAACATTAACGTTCTCTTTTTTATTTAATTTGGTGATCAAGTTATTGAGTCATATCATCCCAGAAGTTTTTAACCCCTTCCCACCAATTATTGGACTTTGGATTATGCTGCTTTTTACTTCCCGCTAAATACTCATCAAATTCTTTTAGCATACGCTTTTGTTCTTTGTTGAGATTAACTGGCGTTTCCACCACAACTCGGCAAAGCAAATCACCTTTCATTCCCCCGCGCATTGGGGTAATGCCCTTACCGCGCATTCTAAACATTCTGCCAGTTTGGGTTTCTTCAGGTATTTTAAGTTTTACCTTACCTTCTAGTGTTGGTACTTCAAGCTCACCACCTAAACAAGCGGTAACAAAACTAATGGGCATTTCACAATAAAGATTATCGCCATCGCGGACAAAAATAGAATGCTCTTTTACATGCACTTGTACATATAAATCACCGGGCACACTACCTGGACCTCCCGCTTCACCTTCGCCGCTTAAACGAATTCTATCACCCGAATCAACACCTGGTGGAATTTTAACCGATAAGGTTTTCTCTTTTCTTACTCGACCCTGACCCGAACAATCACCACAAGGATCTTTAATAATAGTGCCTTGCCCATGACAAGCCGGACAGGTTTGTTGCACCGAGAAAAAGCCCTGCTGCATACGCACCTGACCAGCACCTTTACAAGTATCGCAAGTTACTGGTGAGCTGCCTTTTTTAGCGCCACTGCCATCGCAAGTTTCGCAGTTAACATAGGTAGGGATCTTGATGGTTTTTTTAATGCCTTTAACCGCATCTTCAAGTGATAACTCTAGATTATATTGTAAATCGGCACCACGTCTTTGACGCTGACGCCCACCACCAGAGCGTCCACCGCCAAAAATATCGCCGAATACATCACCGAAAATATCACTAAAACTTTCACCGCCACCGCCGTGGAAACCGCCTTGTGAAGGATCGACACCTGCATGACCATATTGATCGTAAGCTTGACGTTTTTGTGCATCACCTAAAACCTCATAAGCCTCTTTGGCTTCTTTAAATTTTTCTTCGGCTTCGGTTGAATCGGGATTGCGATCAGGATGATATTTCATTGCCAAACGTCGATAAGCCTTTTTAAGCTCTTGATCGTTAGCACCTTTGGATACACCCAGAATTTCGTAGTAGTCTCTTTTTGACATTACACTAAACCATTTCGATTATATAGCAACGCGGGGAAGTCCCCGCGTTATTTAGAGCAACTAAAATTCAGTTGCTCTTGATTTGTTTAAAGTAGAAAGTCGATTATTTTTTATCGTCTTTTACTTCTTCAAACTCAGCGTCTACTACATCATCATTTGATGAAGCTTCTTCTGCACCAGCACCCGCCGAAGGATCAGGCTGTGCTTGTTGTGCTTCGGCTTGTGCCTGGGCATACATACGCTCGGCCATTTTTTGTGAAACTTTGGTTAAGGCTTCGGTTTTTGCTTCAATTGCATCTTTGTCGTCGCCTTTAAGGGCTTCTTCAAGATCTTTAATTGCCGCTTCAATCGACTCTTTTTCACCGTCTTCAAAAATGACTTTTTCATCTTCCATAGTTTTCTTAGTGGCATGAACTAAGCCATCGGCCTTGTTACGAACATCAATAAGTTCTTGGAACTTTTTGTCTTCTTCGGCATGTGCTTCGGCATCGCGTACCATTTGCTCAATTTCATCATCAGATAAACCCGAAGAGGCTTTAATTACAATTGATTGCTCTTTGCCAGTGGCTTTATCTTTTGCCGATACATTTAAAATACCGTTAGCATCAATGTCAAAAATAACTTCAATTTGTGGCATGCCGCGTGGTGCTGGTGGAATGTCTTGTAAATCGAACTTACCTAACGATTTATTTTGCCCCGCCATTTTGCGCTCACCTTGAAGCACGTGCACGGTTACTGCGGTTTGATTATCTTCTGCGGTAGAAAAAACCTGATTTGCTTTAGTTGGAATGGTGGTGTTTTTGTCGATTAAGTTAGTCATTACACCGCCCATGGTTTCAATACCAAGAGAAAGCGGGGTAACGTCTAATAATAATACGTCAGTAACATCACCGGCTAAAACTGCACCTTGAATTGCCGCGCCCATGGCAACTGCTTCATCAGGGTTAACATCTTTACGCGCTTCTTTACCAAAGTAGTCAGCAACGGCTGTTTGTACTTTAGGCATACGGGTTTGACCACCCACTAAAATCACATCATCAATTTCAGAAACATTTAAGCCCGCATCTTTAATTGCGGTTTTAACTGGCTCTAAAGAACGCTCGATTAAATCGTCAACTAACGACTCTAATTTAGCGCGAGTTAACTTAACATTTAAATGCTTAGGACCGCTGGCATCAGCAGTGATGTATGGCAAGTTAACATCGGTTTGTTGGCTTGAAGAAAGTTCTACTTTAGCTTTTTCACCCGCTTCTTTTAAGCGTTGTAATGCTAATGGATCGTTATGTAAGTCGATACCCGTTTCTTTTTTGAATTCATCTGCTAGGTATTCAATAACACGCATATCGAAATCTTCACCACCTAAAAAGGTATCACCGTTAGTGGCTAATACTTCAAACGTGTGCTCACCTTCAACTTCGGCAATTTCAATCACCGAAATATCAAAAGTACCGCCGCCTAAGTCATAAACCGCAATGGTTTTGTCGCCTTTACCTTTGTCTAAACCGTAAGCTAATGCAGCAGCCGTTGGCTCATTGATAATACGTTTAACTTCTAAACCGGCAATTTTACCTGCATCTTTAGTGGCTTGACGTTGAGAGTCATTAAAATAGGCAGGAACCGTAATAACTGCTTCGGTCACTGTTTCACCCAGAAAATCTTCTGCGGTTTTCTTCATCTTTTTAAGCACTTCGGCACTTACTTGTGGCGGTGCAATTTTTTCGCCTTTTACTTCTACCCAAGCATCACCGTTGTCGGCAGCAGAGATAGTGTAAGGCACCATTTTAATATCTTTTTGTACAACATCGTCTTTAAATTGACGGCCGATTAAACGCTTAATCGCAAAAAGTGTATTGTTAGGGTTAGTAACCGCTTGGCGTTTTGCCGATTGACCGACTAAGATTTCGCCTTCTTCGGTGTAAGCCACAATCGAAGGAGTAGTACGCGCGCCTTCGGCATTTTCAATAACGCGTGTGTCTTTACCATCAAGAACTGCCACACAAGAGTTGGTTGTTCCTAAATCAATACCAATAATTTTACCCATTTTATTTCTCCAAAATATTTTGTTTTAGTTTGGTTAATGGCTAAGGTCTTTGCCTTTAGCAAGGGTTTACTAAAACAAACTTCAATTTAAATTTTTGATGCCCTTTATCTGGGGGCGCTAATTTTTAATTCAAGCGTTTGCCTGGCTTTTTTTTAATCAGGCTTGTTGATCAATACTTGGCGTGCTGCCTTTGGCAACAATCACACGAGCTGGACGAATTAAACGACCGTTAAGTGAAAATCCTGTTTGAATAACGTGCATAACGCTGTTTGGTTCGTGCTCGTTGCTTTCTTGCATAACCATGGCTTCGTGAAGTTCAGGGTTGAACATATCGCCTAATGGTGAAATTTGTTCAATTGAAAATTTATTTAATGTATCAATCAGTAATTTATAAGTAAGCTCTATCCCTTCGCGCATAGCTTTTTGTGCATCATCCGCTGGCTCACCTTCTAAGGCTTTTTCTAAACTGTCAACAACCGCTAAGATCTCTTTTGAAAATTTTTCTAAAGCAAACTTGCTCGCATTAGAAACTTCTCTTTCGGCGCGGCGGCGAATATTTTCAGACTCGGCTTTTGCACGAATAGCATTGTCTTTTTGAATACCCGCTTCTTGTTCGGCTTTTTCTAAGCTTTCGGTTAATGCTTCAATTTGCGCTTCTAATGAATTGTCTTGCTCAGCTTTTGGCTGGCTTTCTACTTGTTCTTCAGCAGATAAAATCTCTTCATTCTCAGTATTTTGAGTTTCAGGGTTGTTGCTCATATTAATAGCTCCTAAGCCATTGTTGTTTTGCAATCACAGCAATTTTCAAAACTGTAATAAACCTTAAAGTTGTAGCCAATATGGGGTTTGTGAATGAAGATTCAAGCATTAAACAGAGGAATTTTTAAACTTTTTAGCAAATAACCTTTCCTAACATTATTTGTAGTGGCTAATAACTTGATTTATATAGCATAAGCAACCATCATATTAATGAATTTTGACTAAATCATAACGAAGATCTTATGCCAAAAACCCAAGCCTTTGAAAAAATAGGTCTCACTGGAAAACCAAATAGCGAAAGTGCAGCAGAAACGCTTGGTTTGTTATGCCAACAACTACTAAACGATGGCAAACAGGTTTTTATCCCCGAGCGTAATCAAGCTTATATAGATTCTCCCAAAGTTAATCTCGTACCATTTAAAGAGCTGGGAACACTTTGTGAACTAGTCATTGTGGTGGGAGGCGACGGAAGTATGCTTAAAACGGCACGCGAGCTAATTGATAGCCAAGTGCCTCTGCTTGGTATAAATCGTGGACATTTAGGTTTTTTAACCGATATAAGACCCACCGAAATAGACTCAAGAGTACCACCAATATTGGCAGGCAAATACACCTTAGAAAACCGCTTTTTACTCAACGCCTCAGTTTATCGTGAAGACGAACTTATAGGCAGCTCGTGTGCCGTTAATGATGTAGTGCTTTATCCTGGTGAAATAGCCCGTATGATTTCATTTGAGCTATACATGGACAGACAATTTGTTTATAGCCAGCGCTCAGATGGACTCATTGTATCAACCCCAACGGGCTCAACCGCTTATTCTCTTTCGGGCGGCGGCCCTATTATGGCTCCCGAAACCGACTCAATTGTATTAGTTCCTATGTGCCCGCACACCTTAACTAGCCGCCCAATTACGGTAAGCCGCAAGCGTATTATTGATATTGTGGTTTCTGGTAATAAACCTCATACCCCGCAGTTAACTTGCGACGGACAAGAAATTATCTCTTTGCAACCTGGCGACCGCATTCAAATAAAGCAATACCCAATAGAAATGCGTTTGGTTCATCCGCTGGATTATGATTATTTTGAAGTGCTAAGAAGCAAACTAAACTGGGGACAGAAATTATAGTTTTTTATTTTATACCCGTTCTCCTTCAAGATGCTTGTTATAGTGCTAAACAAAAACACCAACCCCGCTATGGTCAAGCATTGTTAAATTCGCTAAAATGCTTTTCACACCAACAACCACTTGTATAAGTAGATGTTAAGCCGCATAGAAATCCGTAATTTCGCTATTATTCAATCTTTAGATCTCGACTGGTCTAAAGGCATGACTGTTATTACTGGCGAAACAGGTGCGGGTAAATCTATTGTGATTGATGCACTGGGTTTAGTGTTGGGCGAAAGAGTTGATGCAAATGTTATTTATCCTAATGCTAAGCAAGCCGAAGTTACTGCAATTTTTGAACTAGCCGACAATTCAGCCGCGAGCCTTTGGCTTAAAGATAATGAGCTAGCAGAAGAGGGTGACTGCGTATTACGTCGCGTTATTTCAAAAGAAGGGCGCAATAAAGCTTATATTAATGGTCGCTCGGCAACACAATCTCAGTTAAAAGCCATTGGTAGTTTGCTGGTAGATATTCATGGTCAGCACGCCCATCAAAGTCTGCTTAAAAATAAAGAGCAAATGAATTTGCTTGATCGCTATGCTAATCATCAAAATCTACTCAACGCGGTAAAACAAGCAGCTAACAACATCAAACAAATAGAGAAACGCAAGCAAGAGCTTAACCAGCAAAAACAAGCACGTGATGCACAAAGGGAATTATTAACCTATCAAGTTGAAGAGCTTGAAATGGCTAACCCTGAGCAATCGGTTTTAGATTCACTAGAGTCTGAGCATAAAAAAGCGGCTACTAGCCAAGATCGACTAATTTTTTGTGAAACTGGACTTAATTATCTTAGTGGTGAACAAGGCGGCTCGGCATTAGAAACCACTGCAAATGCAATTGAACAAATTTCACAATTAAAATCATTAGATAATAATGCTGAGAATGCTTTAGAAATTTTGCTCCAAGCAGAATCTTTATTACAAGAAGCTAAAGCAGAGCTTTCTCAGTATCAACAAAATTTAGATTGTGATCCGCAAGAGCTACAACGTCTTGATGAACAGTTAGGTCAATTTCATGATTTGGCTAGAAAACATCATGTTAGCTTGACTGAGCTTCCCGCCCATTTTGAAAAACTAGCTAGCGAATTAAAGCAGCTGCATGCCGATGACTCTGAGCTTGAAGCAACTCAAACACAATATATGGAAGCAATTGCTCACTATAATAAACAAGCTTTAAAACTCAGCCAAAGCCGAACAAAAACAGCCAAACAATTACAAGATAAAATAACCAAAAGCATTCAGCACCTTGCAATGGATGGCGGAAAATTTGAAATTGCGCTTCATGCTATAGAGCAAGACTACTCAGCAAGTGGCGCTGAAACCATTGAGTTTTTAGTTTCTGCAAATCCTGGTCAACCATTGCAACCGTTAAATAAAGTGGCATCGGGTGGTGAGCTTTCTCGAATTAGTTTATCAATTGCCGTAGTAACTGCCGCCGAACAATTAGTACCTGTATTAATTTTTGATGAAGTAGACGTTGGTATTGGCGGCGGAACCGCAGAAGTAGTTGGCAAGTTGCTAAATAAGCTAGCCAAACAGCGTCAAGTCATTAGCGTTACTCACCAGCCCCAAGTAGCCGCTTGTGGTGATAATCATTTACTGGCAAGTAAAACCAAACAACAAAATGCCACTCACACGCAAATGATTTCACTTAATAGACAGCAGCGCATTGATGAATTAGCCAGAATGCTCGGCGGTATTGAAATATCCGCTAAAACCTTGTCTCACGCCAAGGAAATGCTAGAAGCATCTTAAAAGAAAATGCATATGCAGATCATAAAAAAGCCGACTAACTAGTCGGCTTTTCGATTTATTAACTATAACTTAACAATTTATAGCTTAAGACTCTTTTGTGAAATGCTTTTTTAAGAAGTAATCCACGCTAAAATACTTACCGCCACCGCTGAAGAATAATGCAACCAACATGACTAAATAGGTAGTACCAAATTCAATACCGTTGTTAGATGAAACAATACTGCCTTTTTCGGTTAACCATTCGTAGTTGCCATGCTCACGCAAAATGTCTTTGGCTACGTCTAAACGCTCTAGCGCCGCTTCAGCATTAGCATTAGCACCCCAGCTGTTTAAGTCGTGAATTGCTTGCCAGCCGTTTTCCCAGTGAACTGAGAATATCGCTACAATCATGGTGATAATTAGTGGAATAGATATCCAGCGAACTGCCAAGCCTAGTAATAATAGAACCGCGCCAATAACCTCTGTGCCCGCAGCCAAACCTGCCATTAGTTCAGGGAAAGGAAGTCCTAAACCCCATTCAGCGTTACCAAACCAAGCAACAACGTCTTCAAAACCATTAACCTTGTTCATGCCTGCTACCCAAAAAACAGGTACTAGGAAAAGCCTTAAAGCTAACGGCCCAAGACCCGACAGATGCTCAGCTTTATTAAAAATACCATTGTGTAGCTGAAAATAAAGTTTTACCAAGTTATCCAATTGATTTCTCCCAATATAAAATTCTTTAATCTGCTTCATTGACGCGAAACACTTAAGAATGTTTCAAATTTTATTTTTTCTTTCCGTACCAGCGCTCCATAGCAAGTTTATCGAGTGTTGATAATTGTGTTTTTGCTTTAATAATTACAGAGGATTGACCTTTGCGATCAATAGTTAAAGGGTAGTTCATAATTGAATGTTTATCATAAATAGTTGAAAAGCTGTTCTCATGGTTTAGCGGCCGATTAATACTTTCACAATGCTGGTGGGCTTTTTGTTGATTATTAAACCCTCTTATCCGAGTTAAGCAACTAGCCACTTGCTTTTGGATTGGCTCAATACCATAAGGCCAATTGGGATTTAAAAATTCATGCTCAAATCCCAAAGCATGACCAAATTCATGTAAAACATATCGCCGAGCAATTGTAGAAGATAGATCGTAATGATTAAGCTCTTCCAGCTGTAAGGTTGGCTCTTTGCTTAAGTAGTCACCATGATCACCTAGTATTGATCCCGTACTGTGTTTAAAGCTCACTCGAATATGCGTTTGTTTAGGTGCTTGGGTTAATTTTTCAAAAAATACTAATTTTAAGCGACTATTTACCACCCAAAGCGGCGATATTTTCTTTACTAAATCTTTTTGTGCTTTCGTTCCGTCTAAAAATAAAACATTTAGCTCGTTATGATTTTTCCAAATTTTATTTTTGGCTAAAACAGCCGCCTGTGAGCTGTTAGTTGACAATAAGCAAGAAGCAAAAAATAAAACGAATAAGATAAAGACGTGATACATAAAGTTGAATACCAAAAATGAATTCTGTGTTTCTATTACTATTTTACACAGAGGTATTATAAAATACCCCCATAAAATTAAGCAGACTTTTATTAAAGGTATTTTTCATGTTAAAGCCCATAATCGCCCCGTCTATTCTTTCTGCTGACTTTGCACGACTAGGCGAAGAAGTAAATCAAGTTATTCAAGCAGGTGCCGACTGGGTTCACTTTGACGTAATGGATAACCATTATGTCCCCAATTTAACCATAGGTCCTATGGTTTGTAAGGCATTAAGAGATTATGGCATTACCGCGCCAATTGACGTTCATTTAATGGTAAAACCCGTTGATCGCATTATTCCCGACTTTGCCAAAGCAGGGGCAAGCATTATTACTTTTCACCCTGAGGCTAGTGAACATATTGATCGCAGTTTGCAACTGATTAAAGATAATGGCTGTAAAGCGGGCTTGGTATTAAATCCAGCAACACCTATACAGTGCCTAGAACATGTGATGGATAAGCTTGATGTTATTTTGCTAATGTCGGTTAACCCAGGATTTGGCGGACAATCTTTTATTCCGCAAACCCTCACTAAACTTAAGCAAGTTCGTCAGCTCATTGATAACTCTGGCTATGACATTCGCCTTGAAGTAGATGGCGGGGTAAAAATTGACAATATTGGTGAAATTGCCGCCGCTGGTGCCGATGCATTTGTTGCAGGCTCGGCAATCTTTAATACCGACAATTATCAACAAACCATTGAAGCCATGCGTAACGAAATTAGTAAAACCACTAGTGTTTAAATTACCCTAGTTTAGCTGCCTTAATTGAATAACGTGAATAAAAATAATACCCAACCAGTCTTAATGATCGATAATTACGACTCGTTTACCTTTAATCTTGTTCATTACATAGAATCAATTGGTCAATCGGTTGTGGTTAAGCGTAATGACCAAATTACCATTGAGCAAATTAAGCAGCTTGCCCCAAGCCATATTATTATTTCACCTGGTCCTTGCGATCCCAATCAATCAGGAATTTCATTAGAGGTAATAGACACTTTCAAGGGTAAAATTCCAATTCTTGGCGTATGTTTAGGTCATCAGGCTATTGGTCAATACTTTGGTGGAAAAATCATTCGAGCCGATCAGCCAGTACATGGAAAATCCTCACTTATTTATCATGCAAACAAAAGCGTATTTAAAGGCTTAGATAACCCAGTATCTATGGTGAGATATCACTCACTGATAATAGACTCAAAAACTTTACCCAACTGCTTAGAAGTTACCGCTTGGATAAAAAATGAAAACAAAGAACAAGAATATATTATGGGAATTCGCCATAAAACATTAGCGATAGAAGGGGTTCAATTTCATCCAGAGTCGGTGAGCTCTATAAGTGGTTTAGTGTTATTAGAAAGTTTTTTTAATGGTGCTAGGTAATCAGGTTAAAAGCCTTAATTACAGTAACTTTTACACGAGTCTTTATCGTAGCGGTTTCTGCTCATAATGGTATTTCCGTATGCATTCCCACGCGGGAGCGTGGGAACGAGAAAAAATCGGCATCAGACCAACACCAAATACTCTGACACTATTGATTTTGACAGTTTTCAGGAGTGAAAATACAATTATGCATATTCTCGATAGAGTTCATATCAACCTTATTACTAAAAACTAACTCTTCTTTTTTCGGAGTCAATATATTGATTTTGTTTACTGATTTATTGAAATCCTCACTCCCAAATCCAATTTCATTGCGTAAAAAATAGGTAGCATTCCATTTCTCACTTTCGCAATTTTGAATATCAGCTATAAGCCCTTGAACCTTGTTATATAAAAAAAGGTGTCCACAAGAGTTCTTTCTAATCCCTTGCTTGAATAAATCTATTGCGGAAATAACTTGGACTTCTATCAGTTGATTCAAAATCGCTATACTTCTAGTGGGTAGCTCTTTAAACTTCCAACCATACATTACCCATTCATCGCTAGAACTATTTTTTTGAATAGAAAATGATAGATAAGGGCTTATTATACAAATAAACTTTGAGTTAACCGCACAAAATTTGGCGGGAGTTCCAACGTCTCCTTTAAAAATATGTCCGGTAGGATCAATTTCGTAACTAATAGTTACCATTTCATTGGAATGGCTAAGCAATGAGGTATATTTAGCTCTTTCTGAGGAAATGCTTCCTGTAGTGAAAAAGGTGAAAGATAATACTAAAGCTAGTTTATTTATCATAAAGAATCTCATTTATTCTGCATATATTGAAATGCTCTAAAGTCAGCATCTTATTCTCGTTCCCATGCTCCCGCGTGGGAATACATACCTAAGCTACCACTGACGACAAACTTCTAGCAACCCAACCTTACCCATATAATCTCTAGCACTAGAATAACGCCAATGTTCTGCTTGCTCAACATAGCCTCTCTTAACAGGATTATGATGAATATAATCAATTTTTTGCTTCATCATACTATCATCTTGTATTAGCTCAGGGTGAACACCTTCTTGCCAAAACTGATATGCTCTATCACTTTTGTGTGCTTTTTTATAAAAAGCCAATTGCTCAAGAATTTGTTTAACATTTTTCTCTGCTAAATACTGAATTAATTTCTTAGCTGACCATGACTTTAATCTTGCATTAAAGCTTCACTTTGAAGCACAAAGTGGCAATGATTTTCTAAAACAACCCAAGCATAAATTTTAAGCCCATCTTTGCGTATGAAGTCGAGCGAACTCAATAGAATGTTAACGGTTTCGGGGCGAGTAAAAACAGGGAGCCAGTGTAAAACAGTTAGAGTAACGAAATATGGCTTATTAGGTTCGGTTATTTTGTAGCGGCTTCTGCCCATAATGATATTTCCGTATGCATTCCCACGCGGGAGCATGGGAACGAAAAGGCGGGAGAAAGGTTCATATATGTTATACGTTTATCTCACCAATCTTTGTTCTCTTAAAGTTAAACGCTTATGTGAGCTATAAACATGCTGTTTTGATCGGTCTTTAGTTAAATATGCATCCATTTCTACAGATACTAAAGCTGATAGTGGATAAATTTCTAAAATACCTTTTTCACCTAAACTCGCTGATAGCAATGGCTCAGAACCAAATGCTAGAAATGTTTTATCTTGGTCGCGAAAATCACCATCAACATAGAGCTTAGCTCCATATAACCATGAATTTGTAATTCTAATTTGGTGACCTTTGACTATAAACTCGAAAGTTTTTTGCATTAATTAACTCCATTTTCAAAAAACGTATAACAGTTATTACGTAGACATCTTATTAATATCCGCCTACGAATTTGTTTTTAAACTACCAGAAAAACCCAATAAATCAATCTATTAAAGGCATCATCAAATAAGAATACCGATAGTGTCAGGATATTACTAAGACTTCATAGTAATAACCATGTTGTATTTTCTATTTTATTTAATTATTTCTGCCTGTTAATCGAAGGTGTGCAACTATCCCAAATTGGTGTTATCAACAGTGGAATAACGCTTTTAAATCACTTTTTTACTAGGTTTTTTACTAGGACTTATTAATTATTACTCAACCATCTCTACCACTCACTGTAAATAGTTCACAACTTTTATAGGCCATGTAGTGGTATTATTTGCGGACAACAAATGTTAGGTTGTTGATAACAAATATCATAAAAAACAATAAGTTTAATTGGGGACTGTTATGGCTAACTCTTGGCTGGGTAATTTAGTAAAAAAACAAAAAGCTCCACTCACAATATTAACGCTATTATCGCTTCCGCTGGTGGCAGCTTCTGCTAAGGATCATAAAGCTTATGTTAATACCGAAGCCAAAAGGGTATCTACCGCGCCTTTAAAGCAAATGGGCAAGGCTGTACCAGCCATAAATTTAGCCAATAAATCAAAGCTCATTAACACAAATAAAACCTTACCAGGTGATGGTAGCGATTATATAGTCCCCAATAAAACCCTGCCGATTTTAGTGTTAAAAAAACGCAGCGCATCTGAAAAAACCAAGCCAACCATTGATACGGCTCGTCAGTTAAAAAAACCCAGCAAACAAATCCCTACAACTATCGTTAACTTTGATGGCATGGACAATGTAACAGGCGCAGTTCCCCCTGATACCAATGGTGATGTTGGGCCTAATCATTATGTTCAAGTGGTTAACACCGCCGTTGCGGTTTGGGATAAGCAGGGTAATCAAATTTTAGAGCCAACAACATTAAACTCGCTTTGGACTGGTTTAGGTGGTTTATGCGAGTCTACCAACCGAGGCGATCCTATTGTTTTATACGATGCCGCAGCTGATCGCTGGTTAATTAGTCAATTTGCTTTTGACACAGCTCATAGTGACAATCGTCAGTGCATTGCCATTTCGCAAACTCCCGATCCTACGGGCGCTTATTACGCTTATGATTTTGAGTTTAGCGATGTTAATTTTAATGACTACCCTAAATTTGGCATTTGGCGCAATGGCTACTACATGAGCGTTAATCAATTTCAAGATGACACTTTTGCTGGTGTTGCCGTAGTGGCTTACGAGCGCGATGCCATGCTAACGGGCAGTAATGCACAGCAGGTTAAATTAGATTTAGCCAATGACTATCCTAATTTGTTTTCAATTTTACCCGCTGATATTGATGGTCAACAATTGCCACCAGAAAACGAAGCTATTTATTTCTTTGCCATGCAAGATGATTGGTTTCATGGCAGTGAACAAGACCAAGTTCAGATATTTCAATTTCATTTAAATTGGGCTGAGCCTCAGCAAGCCAGCTTTGAACTGGCACAATCATTAACCGTTTCACCTAATGATCTAAATATTGAAACCAGCGAAATTATACAACCCAACGGCATTACCCTAGATTCACTACGCGGTTTTGCCCAATATCGACTGGCCTATCGCAATTTTGGTGATTATGCGGCATTAGTGGTTAATCATAACGTTGATGCCAATAGCGCAGGGCAAGCTGGTTTACGCTGGTATCAAATTAATATTGATAATGCCAATGGCGACATAACATTGGCTGATCAAGGTACTTTTGCGCCAGATGATGGCATTGATCGCTGGATGGGCAGCGTTGCTCTTGATGCACTAGGCAACATGGCTATTGGCTATAATGCGGTGAGTGAGTCTTTACATCCTTCAATTTATTATGCTTCTCGACTTGCTGGAGATCCTAAAGGTCAGCTGACTCAAGGCGAAGGTGTGCTTATTGAAGGTGGTGGCTCGCAAGGATCGGTGCAGGGTAATCGCTGGGCAGATTATAGCTCGATGAGCGTTGATCCATCAGATGACTGTACCTTTTGGTACACCAACGAATATTACCAAGCAGAAAACCAAGATACCCTTGCTTGGTCTACTCGCATTGGCGCATTTAAGTTTGATAACTGTACATCAGAGCCTACTGGCACAATTAGCGGACAAGTAACCGATGCAAGCAGTGGTGAAGCCGTTGCTAATATAAGAGTTACCGCAGGAGGTGTTTCTACCATTACCGATAGCCAAGGTAATTATTCTCTCAGGTTAGCCAGTAATCGTTATTCGGTTAGCTTTGCAGGTTATTGGTATGAAACCGTTAATTTACAAAATGTGAATGTTGAGGCCGATGAGGTTACCAATAATGATATTGCACTAACACCAGCCGCAACCACTTCGGTAAGCGGTGTAATATCAGATGGCTCGGGCAAAGGTTGGCCTATTTATAGCCAATTAACTTTTCATATTCCTAATGCCGCTGATATTAATGTTTACACCGATCCTTTCACGGGTGAATATAGTTTAGAGCTAGTTAGCTCAATAGCTGTGCCTATTACCATTGAGTCTCAAGTTAATGGATATACCACTAAGCAAACCGATATTACCCCGCAAAACGATAATGGTAGTTTTGTACAAAACTATAATATTCTTGTTGATGAGCTAAGCTGCTCGGCGCCAGGTTATATAAGCCAAGGAATTTACCAAGGATTTGAAAATGGTATTAATAATGGCTGGATGAGTGTTGATGAAAATGACAGCGGTGTAAGTTGGACAACCACCGCATTTAACCGCAGTAATGTAACAGGTGGGACAGGTGAAGCGGCATTAATTGATAGTGATGCTAATTCAACAGTTACTATTGATACTTCTTTAATTTCACCCGAAATAATCGTTGCCGATTTAAACAGCAATATTCTTACCTACTTAGCCAATTTTCAAACCGCTAATGAAGGCGATAGTTTTGATTTAGATATTAGTCTTGATGATCAGCGCTGGGAAAATATTCTTAACTGGACTCAAGATCATGGCGAATTTTTTGGTGATGGCGAACAAGTAACCGTTGATTTAACCTCGTACATTCAAAATGCAACCCAATTTAGACTACGCTGGCACTATTATAATGCGTTAGATGAATGGTTTGCTCAGGTAGATGATGTTGCATTGTCTCACCAGTGCTTACCCGTTGATGGCGGCACTCTTGTTGCGGGTTTAACCCGCGATGCCAATACCGATGATTCGTTAAACGATGTTTTAGTTTCTACACAAAATAACACTGTTAGCTTTAGTAATGATGATCCTAATTTAACTGCGGCAATCTACTTTGGTTATGTTAATGGTGAAAAGCCAAGTCTGTTAGCGCAAAAGTCTGGCTATGATGATCTTGAAGTTGAAATTGAAGTGGTTGAAAACACCTTGCAGCGCTATGATCTTTCACTGTTAGCACCATTGTTCTCTTTATCAGAAACCAGCCTCAGCATGAGTATGCCCGAAGGCTTAAAAAGAAATATGATAATTGACGTTGAAAATACTGGTCAGGCAGTGGGAAGTTATTATTGGTTAGAAATAAACAATGATCTGCAATCTAGCTCAGCTCTTTCTAATTTACCTCAGTTTGGTCAATTTGAATCAGGATTAAGATATTCTGGTCCTAAATCGCTGCTTAAAACCAATGCAAAACATATCCGCGATTACAGGCCGCCCCATGTTGCCAAACAAGCAGCGGCTAGCTTAGTTCAGTCAGTAGACTTAAAACAAACAGTCTTTACCTTTGCCGCAGCTATTGATAAATCAAACGACAGCATTTGGGCGAGCAGTCTTTCAACGCAAGGCTTAGGAGGTAATGATAGTTTGCATCAGTTTTTAAATGATGGCACACCAACTGATCAATTAATTGATGCTAGCAATATTATTAATAGCACCGACGGATGGTTTGGCGATTTCGCTTACAACGCAAGAACTCAAACCTTTTGGGTAACCGAAATTGATAACGAAAATTGTATTCACCAAATTGATCCTAATGAACTTAATTTAACTGGTGAAAAGCTTTGCCCACAAAGTATTGCCGTTGCCCAACACGGATTAGCATACGATCCTGTAACCGATACTTACTTTACTGGATCGTGGAGTGATGGTGTTATTCATAGATTTAACGCACAAGGCGAAATGATAAGCTCTATTTCTACAGGGCTTGCCATTGCGGGGCTAGCTTATCATCCAGCAAGTAACCGACTCTATGTCAGTGTAAGCGCCAGCGCACCCGAGTTTGATATTGTTACGCTTGATGCTTCAGATTATTCTGTTATTGAAGGCATGAATGTTGAAAATGAAGAGGGCATTGATGTTATGCCAGATGACGCTCAGGGCGGTCTAGACATTGATTGCGACGGCAACCTTTGGATGGTAGAGCAAACCAGTGTTGCCGTATTTGAAATTGACATAGCAGAAGGTAATGCTTGTGAATGGTCAGATATCACTTGGTTAAATGCTGGTGTTGGCAGCCAAGTTGAACCCAATGAAACCATTAATCATGCCGTTGAATTTGATAGTGAATCATTGGCATTAGGCAGTTATTCAGCACAAATTATTTTTGAAAACAGCTCCCCTTATGGCAATACCACAGTGCCCGTTACCTTAAATATTGTAGAGGAACAAAGAGGGAATATTGAATTTGAAGCAACCCAACTAGAAGTTGAAGAAGAGCAAGTGATTCAAATAACTCTTGTTAGAACAGACGGTGCCGACTTTGCCGCCAGTGTTGATTATGCAACTCAAAACGGTAGCGCAATAGCAGGTGAAGATTACACCCAAGCAGAAGGCACAATAACTTGGCAAGACAACGACAGCTCTGCAAAAACAATTGCCGTAGAAATTGGAACAATTAACCAGCATAAAGATTTTTCAATTAGTATAAACAATCCACAAAATGGTGTTGTTTTAGGTAATAATACTCGCGTAGATATCTCCATTATTGATAAGCCCAAGGGCAGTGGATCTATACAGTGGTGGGCAATACTAATTATTTTTATCACTACAATAAGCACAATAAACAAGCGTAAACGCATACAAAATAACAAATAAGGTTAGGAAAACATGATCAACTTTCGCACCATAAATTTTGCTTTAATATTTGGCTTATCAACTTCGGTCATGTCACCGGTTTACGCCAAAGATCCCAGCTATAACTACATAGAAGGCGGCATCACTCAGCTTGAACATGATGTTGTAGAAGGCGATTTTTCAGGCTTTGAAATTTCCGCCAGTCATCAACTACCCGACAACTTTTATGTTGCCGCCAAAGTTATTCAAACCGATGATTTAGGCATAGACTTAAACAGCAACTTTGTAGGAATTGGCTATATAAAACCGCTATTTGGCAACACACAATTAACCATTCAGCTCGACGCCGCAGATATCACTTTTGGTCAACAAAATGCAGGAGAATTTAACGAAAAAGGATTTCAGTGGAGCGTAGGTTTTAAAAGCCAAATCAACGACGCATTTGAAGTTGAGCTAGTAGCAAGAGCCTTAGATGCCGATCAGGTTGATGATGAATTTGGCTATTATCGACCCAGTTTTTTAGTGCTAGGTGCACACTATAAAATTGTTAACAACTTTTCTATTTATGCAGATTTAGAAGCAGGTTCCGACAGTGATAGAGCAAGTTTTGGGGTGCGGTATGATTATTAGTAAACAGGCTTAGCGAAAAACACTAAGCCTGTATTAATACTAAAAATGAAAAACTACACCAAACTCCGTGCTAGTTAATTCACCAAAGTCAAAATCAGTTTTTTCAAGTGAGCCAATAATGGAAAAAGAATCTCCTAATGGCACAGCAAGCTCAAAACCGTAGGTTAAATCGGTGCCTGAATTTGTTTTATTTTCCTCAACACCCGGGTTAAAAAGCTGACCTTCATTTGCATCAAGATCCCAAAAGCTCAATCCAATTTTGGGTGAAATTATCAGTTTTTTAGCAACTGGAATTTCATAAGCAACCTGTAAATTTGTTTGAATAATATTGTAACTATCAGCAAGATTTAACAAATCAAAATCAGAAGCTTTTAAATACCCTAAATCAACTCGAAAGCTTTCTGATATTTGATAACCAAACTCAATACCTGTTGCAAGAGAGTTTTCGCTTACCGCTTCATTATCAAAAGCATAACTACTATCGATATCTATACTAGCATTACCGATAAAAACACTTAAAGATAAAGATTTTTCGAGATTTTGTTTGTTATAACTCGATTCAAAAGCTTGAGCACTTTGGATTGAAGCTAAAATAGCAGATAAGAAAAGTACTTTTTTAATATTACGCATAATAATCCCTGTATATGTTTTTTAAAACTCAATTGTAACAAGTGCCTGTTGTTATTTCTTGTTAATATTCACGCTATTGTTTATATACCCGTTCTCCTTCAAGATGCTTGTTTCAGTGTTCAGCCAAAAAGTTTGAACAAGGCGCAGCTTGTAGGAAATGGCAAGCCCTTTTCAAAAGCTGTAACGCAGTGCAAGCTTTTTGGCTGAGCACCCGAAGGGCAAGGCAGTAAGCCAACCTCTTCTTCGTTATCAATGCTTGAATAAGAGTGACTAATCCTGCGCATTAATGCCTCAAATAGGATGGCTTACTGACTTGCTGAAATATGCATCTTGAAGGAGAACGGGTATATAAGTAATCGTTATTAAGTTAATCTTCTTATTGTAAACATGTCTACCATGTGCCTCGATTAAAATTTAGGTTACATGCGGAGTATCTGCTAATAACAACTATCAATAGTGCTATTAAGCTTAATTTTATTTTTCTCTCCGCTAGTTAAAATCTCATAGCCATCTACCTCACAATTTTCTTTAAACTCAATTTGATACATTCGGTGGCTTTGTGGCCAAAAGGCTTGTGATTGGTAGTAGCAAATATTGGATTGATCTTTTGATCGAATGGTTGAGTAAAAAGCGCTTAGCATTAGTGGCTTATCAGTTTTTATCGACAATAATTTTTTATTTGGTTTAAACTTTTTAGCCTCTATATGCACTAGTTCACCTAAATAGTCAGGATGATCTGGATTAAATTTTTCTTTAAGTGGGCAGGCAAGTGATTGATAAGCATCGACATGAAAAACTTGTTTGGTAATACTTTTATTTTCTGTTTGAGGAAACAGAATCAGTAATTTACTAGTTAAATTTTCTTGGGCTAATAGTGATTGAGAAAATAAAATTAATCCTATTGTTATCATTAAGTATTTCATCAACCAGCACCTTTAAATTAGGAAATGACTACTATTTTACTGAATAGAGGGTGAACTTAGTCTGAATTAGATTTAGCATTGATTAACTGACAAACTCTATGCGGGTGATTAAACCCTTTAAACTGCACTTCTTCTAAGGGTGAAAATTCAAAACTGTCTTTACATTGTGCGTAAATCGGATAACTAACGGTAATTTTATCGGGCTTTGAATAACTTTCTATTCTTGCTGCCAAATTAATACCGCTGCCAACGGCTCTAAAGGCAACAATATCTTCTGAGCCAAAGTTTCCAACCGTTGCAAAATCTTGGTGAATACCTACTCGAAGTTTTACATTGTGATCAATACCAGCTTCTAACCATTGTTGCTCTAGCTGTTTCATTGCTTGTTGCATTTGTAGTGCAAGCTTTGCTGCCGACATGGCTTGCTCTTGTTTACTCATGTTATCTAACGCACCAAATAGCACGACTAAACCATCACCTAATATTTCATTAAGCACGCCATTGTTAGCTTCTATTAACTTACCCATTTTCCCTAAAAATCCATTAAGGATTTCGGTGATCATTTCTGGCTCAAAGCGATCAGATATTGAAGTAAAACCAACTAAGTCGGCAAACAAAATAGTTACCTGTTTACGTTTAGCTACCAGTTGTTCGTTGTTGTTGTTAGTAACAATTTGACGAACCATTTGCTCGGGAAAATACTTACCTAGTTTTTCACAAGCTTGTTGTAATGTTGCAGCATGCTCTTTTTGTTGCTTGGCTTCTACTAAGCCGCCCAATAACACCATGGTATGAATTCTGCTCAGCAAAATTTCACGTTCGATTGGTTTGGTTACATAATCATTAGCACCTGCTTCAAAGCCAGCATTGATGTCACCTGGTTGGTTTCTGGCAGATAATAATAAAATGGGTAGTTCAATGGCAGTATATTTTTTGCGAAGTTTTTTACAAACATCATAGCCCGATAAACCTGGCATCATTACATCAATAATGGCTAAGTCGTAATGATTGTTTTCTCCAAGTTCAACTGCTTGTAGTCCATCGGGTGCACTTTCTACTTCGTAGCCATTGATAATAAGTAAGTCAGATAATACTTGAAGGTTTATTGGATCATCATCGGCAATTAAAACTTTTGCTTTGATTTTAGTTGGTGATGTTTGCGGTTTTTGAATACTTTTTTTAACTTTTTTATTAAGCGCTACATTTTCTCTTTTGGTGCTTTGAATGCTTTTTGTGGTTTCAATTTCATGCTCATTTTCAAGCCACATAGGAATATTAAAATAAAATTTAGATCCTTTACCTAATTCAGATTCAGCCCAAATTTCGCCGCCATGCTCTTCAACTAATTGCGAACTTACCGATAAGCCTAACCCTGTTCCTCTATGACTAATGGTGTCTTTTAATTCTGCTTGTTCAAAAGGTTTAAAAATATTTTGTAAGTCGTCACCATTAATTCCTATTCCTGTATCTAACACGCAAACTTCAACAAAATTATTTTTACTGGTTGCGGTAATTGTCACTTCACCTTTTTGGGTATATTTAATCGCGTTACCAATTAAATTATGTAGCACTTGCTGAATGCGATTTTCATCTGCATAAATTAAAGGTAGTTCAGCTGAAATATTATTAGTTAATATTAACTTTTTTTCTGTAGAAAGCGGCTTAAGCAAATTAATAACAACATTAACAATAGAATTAAGATCAACGGCTTTGCGTTGTAAAATTAAATTATGATGGGATAACTTTTTAAAATCTAAAATATCGTTAACCAGTTGTGAAAGTCTTTTTCCACCATCAATAATTAATTGCAAATGATTAAGCGTATTTTTATTTTGTAACCCTGCAACACCTTCTTTTAAACTCTCGGCAATTCCTATAATACCGTTTAGGGGTGTTCTCAGCTCATGTGAGGTATTAGCCAAAAACTCATCTTTTATTTGATCAACCTTTCTTAAATGTTCATTAATCGCTTTTTGCTCTTGTAAGCTTTTTTCTTGGCGATTCAGTAAAAAACCTATTAACCCAATAAAACCTGCAATATATAAAAACTTTGCCCACCAAGTTTTCCACATTGGTGGGTGAATAATAAATGATAAGCTAATGGTTTGCTCAACCCACTCACCATCACTATTAGTAGCCTGAAGCTCAAATTCATAAAGGTTAGGGTCAAGATTGGTAAAAACAGCATTATTTGTAGGAGCCGCAGTAGACCATTTTTCATCATAAGGTTTTAAACGATAACGAAATAAGTTGCGTGCTGGGTGCCTAAAATCGAGTGCTGCAAACGCTAAGCGAATATCATTGTTTTTATAATTTAACTCAATAAGTTGCTGATTATAATTAATGCCTGCGGGAATATATTCTCGACCATGAATATTCACAGCAGTAAATTGTATTTTTGGCTCAAAACTTGAAGTAACAACCGCTCCAGGGTTTACAATAGAAACACCATTAACACTACCAAAGTAAATTTTATTATCTAAAGCTTTTATACCTGCATTTCCATTAAATTCATTACTGGTTAATCCGTCAGCAACACTATAGTTTGTAAAGCTTAAACTCACAGGATCAAACTCTGATAATCCTTTATTAGTGCTTAACCATATTTTGCCATTAGCTGCGCCAACAATACTGTAAATTGCGCTATTGGCTAAACCATCTTTTTCTAAAAAGCGTTTAAACCGATAGGTTTTATTTTGGATCTCTTCTGCCGTTAGTAAATTTAATCCGTTGAAAGTGCCAATCCACAAATTGCCTTCACTGTCTTTATATAAACTACGCACAGTATTATTGCTTATTGACTGAATATTGTTGGGAATATTTTCAAAGGTTTTAGTGGTATTAAACTCGGGATCAAATTGTTGTAAACCTTGGTTCCAGGTTCCAAACCAAATACTACCATCTTGATCTTGAAGCATAGTTCTTACTAAGGTGTTACTTAATTGCTCTTCGTTGGTATAGTTATAGTCACTAATAATTGTGTCAGTATTTGAGGATACTTTAAGTAAACCATCGTCGGTTCCTACCCAAATATTTTCAAAGCGATCTATTTCGATCATTCTAATACGATTGGTACTAACATAGCCTCGTGGAAACCCTTTACGATAAATTAATTTTGCTTGATTGGTATAGGGTGTAAAAACAGCGAGTTGCCCTTGCTGGTTACCAAACCAAATTCTTCCTTTGTTATCAAAGGTAAATGCTTGAACTCTATTACCTATTGTTTGATTTTGTTTGGTTGAAAATTCACTATAATGAACAAAGGTTTCATCTTGAGGGTTATATTTGTCTAACCCGTTTAAGGTTGCAAACCAAATATAACCATGTTTATCTTCTTCTACATCCCAAACAAACTCGTGAGACAAACTGTTTTTTTCTATCGGATCATGAGTTAAGCGTGATAACCGATTTTCAAATGCCATGGTTGTATTGATACCGCCACCAGCAGTACCTACCCAAATTAGCCCCGACTGATCTTGAAACAGTGACCACACATCATTAATGGTGAGCGAATGTTGATCGGCTGAGTTGCGTAAAAAACGAATAAACCGATTATCACCTTTACGCCTTACGCTAACACCACCTTCTTCGGTGCCAACCCACAGATCGCCAGAACGAACTCTTAAAATTGCTTGAACATTATTGCTACTTAATCCATCTGCATTTTGCTCTTGGTAGCGATAGCTATCAAAACGACGACTGCCTTGTTTTTTATGAAATAAACCATCAAATTTAGTGCCAATCCAAAGACTATTATCTGTGTCTAAGTAAAGATCATTAATTTGTCTTGGACTATCAAGTTGATTAAATTGACTAAAAACTTGTTGCTCAATATCAAAATGGGCAAGAGAGCCCGTTCCGCCTATCCATAAATTACCTTCACCATCATCAACAATATCCGTTATTGCACCTTTGGGTAATGATTGATTATCCAGTGGGTTATTTAAAAAGTGGGCAAAGGCATTTTTTTCAGGCAAAAACAGGTTAAGCCCATGATTTGTACCGACCCAAATTCTCCCTTTTGGATCTTGATGAATAACCCTTACTTGCGGACTACTTAAGCTATCGTAGTCATCAGATTGAGAAGATAAATAACGGGTAAACTTACCAGTATTAGGATTAAGCCGACTAACACCATTTTGAGCAGTGCCCACCCAAAGAAAACCTTGTTTATCTTCAACAATAGACACTACCGTATTATGAGAAAGGGTAGACAGATCTTGAGGGTTATTTTTAAAGTTAGTAAACCTGTAACCGTCAAACCGCGTTAAACCATCGTAAGTGCCAATCCAAATAAAACCTTTGCTGTCTTGGTAGATGGTATTAACCGTGCTTTGTGGTAGCCCTTGTTCGGTACCAATATGGCTAAAACTAATTGATTCACGACCGGCAAATACAGACTGAGAGGCGATAAAAATTACAATGGAAAAAATTCCACTGAATATTTTTTTAAAACTTGTAGTTTGCTTAGGTTTCAACAAGTTAATCGCTTATATCTTATTAATCAATAAAATACTTTTGGGTATTCCCAAAAAGTACCGCATAATGGGCTAAAAGTCATTGTATTTAAAGAAAAAACTCAATCTATACTAAAGCTGAATATTGAGTATACACGGCTATCAATTAATTTATTATTTATTCGCTAGTTAATACAAATTAAGCTTTACTATAGCTAGGTTAGACATTAAGAAATAAAACTATGCCACACTATTCAGAATCTCTTGTTACTGAAACTCGCCAACTAGATTCAGTACCCCACGCTCCCAAGCGTAGTGAGCCTATTGGATTTTTGTTAAGACTTGCCAAAGCGCTTCACACTTACGGACTACCCGCTTATGAACTAGAGCACACAATGAATGGCTGTGCCAACGCACTTGGGTTTGGCATTCAGTGTATGTCATTGCCAACCTCTATTAGTATGACTATTTTACCGCCAGATGAGCCGCCACAAACCTTTTTAATTCGTGTTGCCCCTGGTGGAATTCGTCTCGATAAACTTCGCCGCACCACACGAGTTGCACAATTGGTTATTCAAAGTAAGCTTTCTCCCAAAGAAGGCGCTAAAGAGCTAAAACTAATTTCTGACAGCAAACAGCTTTATTCTTCATGGATAGAATCCATTGCATTTGGCGTAAATTCAAGCGCCATTGCACATATTTTCTCTGGTGGACTCTATGAGATGATTACAGCTGGCTTAATTGGTTTATTAGTAGGAGCGCTTGCTACTTTGTCTCGCAAGTGGTCTCTGCTTGATCATTTGTTACCCACCATGAGTGCATTTTTGGCAACTACCTTAGCTATAGCTGTTGATTGGTGGATAGATACTTCTTTTAGTGTATCTTTGCCAATAATTTCTGGTCTTATCGTTCTTTTACCTGGGCTATCCTTAACCATTGCCATGGCTGAACTTGCTACTCAAAATATGGTATCAGGCACGGCACGACTAACAGGCGCAGCTACCGTATTTATTCAATTAGCTTTTGGCAGTGCACTTGGAGTTCAGCTAGGTTACTTTTTAGGTGTAGATTTTATTTCAGGGCAACCTGCCAGCGTACCTTTTATAACAACCTTATTGGCTGCGGCTATCGCAGGTACAGCACTAACTCCAATATTTGAAGCTAAAATCACCGATGCACTTTGGTTTTTATTAGCGGCTTTAGTGGCTTATTTAAGTGTTTATTTTGGCACTCAACTATTTGGCCCTTCCCTTGGGGCTTTTTGCGGAGCCATTGCCACAGGTCTGTTTGCTAAAATGGCAACGCGTTTTTTTCAAGTGCCAGGTGCAATGATTATTTTGCCCGGGTTTATTATTCTGGTTCCTGGCTCGGTAGGGTATCGCTCGATGCTAGCACTACTAGATAAAGACATTATTCAAGGTTTAACCATTGCCTTTGATGTGGCAATTATTGGGGTTTCGTTGGTTGCAGGCTTTTTAATATCTTCAATGGTTCCATTACCTAAAGATCGCGAAAAAGATCATTATTAGTCGTTTAGCCAAGTTTTAAGTGACGGTTAAGAATTGATTGAGTAAAACTTGAGCGCAAATAAAACCCTCTAGGCAGAGTGTCAGCTTGTTGGCCGTCTCTATCAACGGTTTTGGTTAAAACTCTTGAATGGGCGGCTTTAGGTCTTACCTGCAAAAACTGCCCATTTTTAGCGTTGAGTTTATCGGCTTTACCCAAAGCCACTAGTTCCATAGCATCTTCCCAGTCTTGTTGTAGTATTTGTTGTTGTTGGCGATTGGGTTGCCACAGAAAAGGGGTCGCAATTTGATAATCAAATACACTTTGCTCGCTACTTTTAGCCACTGGCACCCACAAAACATGGTTAAGCTTTTTAAAAACAGCGCTTTGCTCCCAGCTTTGTAATCCATTTTGATTAAGATTAAGCACACAAACATAGGTTGACTCTAAAACTTTGCCAGAGTAATCAATGGGCAAAGTTTTCAGCTCAATACCTAAGTGATTAAAATCGGGCTGTGATAAATTACCACTATCGGCACCTAATACCGCTTCTATAAATTGCCCTTGCCAACCTTTTTTTTGTTTTAAGTTGGCTGGAACTTCAAAATTAACCGCTTGAGCGACTTCGCCAATACTTAATCCAGCCAATGCTACTGCACGTTGCATAAGCTCTGCTTGGTTTTTTGGTGGGGAAAGTGGCGAGTGCATTATTTTCTTTTTGCTACTATCTGATCATGCAATAGTCTAAACAAATTTGCTGAATGATCAATTGTATGATTGAATGAGGGCAACAAAAAATTTAATTGGTATCGATAAGTGATTGATTCAGAGGGTTTTCGAGCCAATATCGGCATTATTGTATGCAACGATTTTGGCAACCTGCTCTGGACTAGACGCATCGGACAAAACTCTTGGCAGTTTCCTCAGGGAGGCGTAGATGCTGGAGAATCGGCTGAACAGGCTTTATATAGAGAATTAAAGGAAGAAATTGGGCTAGACAAACAGGATGTAAAAATTCTTGGATCAACCAAAAACTGGTTGAAATATCGTTTGCCCAACCGCTATATCCGTCAAGACAGCTATCCGTTATGCGTTGGTCAAAAGCAGAAATGGTATTTATTGCGTTTAGTGAGCAATGAATCGCGTATTCATTTTGATGCAACAGGTCATCCAGAATTTGACCACTTTATGTGGGTAAATTATTGGTATCCATTGCGTCAAGTAATCGCCTTTAAGCAAGGTGTTTATCGCGAAGCGCTAAGCGAGCTAATGCAGTACATGATGGATTTTCAAGCGCGTAATAAACGCGGCAAAAACTGGAAGCCTCATCGAAAAAACCAACCATCTAAACATTCTGGTTAGTCTTTTTTGCTTGAAATTATTGTTATTTTTATCATTGCAGGGTGCGTTGCAGGCTTTTTAGCAGGGCTACTTGGCATTGGCGGCGGTTTTGTTGTGGTGCCTGTTTTAATTTGGGCATTGCCTTTAGTTGGAATCGATTCTTCTCTAGTAGCTCACTTTGCCATTGGTACATCACTACTTTGCATTTGTATCACTTCACTTTTTTCATCCCGCGCCCATCATTTAAAACAAGCGGTAGATTGGTCTTTAGTTAAAACCATTAGCCCAGGATTAATTATTGGCGCCAACCTTGGTGCTTATGTAGCAGGGGTTATTAATGGACAATGGCTAATTATTATTTTTGTTGCTGGCACCTTCTTAACAGCCGCCTACTTACTTTCAAACCATCAGCCTAAAGCCCATCCTAATCAAAGTTACTGGCCATTTTTTTGGTATGGACAGTTCACTGGTGTTATCTCTACTCTAATAGGTATTGGCGGAGGCTCGATATTAGTGCCTTTTTTAGTTTATAAAGGTAAAGCCATGGTTAAATCAGTCGGCACAGCGGCAGCTTGCGGTTTTCCTATCGCTTTATTTGGCGCACTAGGTTTTGCCATTTCTGGCATGAAAGCTAATGTTGAGTTTGAATATGCAAGTGGATATTTATATTGGCCTGCATTTTTAGGTATTGTGATATTTTCTAGTTTAACCGCTCCAATTGGTGCGAAAGTAGCGCATAAGATCCCAGCCAAGCGTCTCAAACAATTTTTTGCGCTATTTTTGATTTTAACTGGTAGCCAAATCCTTTATAGTCACTTCTCATAATCAACTGCAAAACTTGCACCCAAAGACTGAATTAACTTTAGGCAAATCATGGAATTTCCAAATATTGATCCCATTATTTTTCATATCTGGGGGCCTGTTTCATTAAACTGGTATGGCTTAACTTACTTGTTAGGTTTTGTTGGCGCTTGGTGGATGGGTACACAGCGAAGCAAAAAAGCATATAGCCCTTATACTGCTGAACAAGTGAGCGACTTTTTATTCTACGGCTTTTTAGGTGTTGTTATTGGTGGTAGGGTCGGCTACGTCATTTTTTATCAACCCACCTTGTTTTTAGCTGATCCACTTTATTTATTTAAAATTTACGATGGAGGCATGTCTTTTCATGGCGGTTTGCTTGGCGTGCTAGTGGCATTTTTATATTTTGCAAAAAAATCAAAAACTAACTTTTTCACCGTTAGTGACTTTTTTGCCCCATTAGTGCCGATTGGATTAGCCACAGGCAGGTTTGGTAATTTTATTAATGGCGAACTTTGGGGAAAAGCCGCTGATCCTTCTCACGTGCCTTGGGCAATGAAATTTCCAGGGGCAGGGGATGTTTACCGCCACCCATCGATGCTTTACGAATGTTTATTAGAAGGTGTTTTACTTTTTATTATTTTATATTTTTATAGTAAAAAGCCGCGCCCATTAATGGCAGTTAGTGGGCTATTTTCATTAGGCTATGGCAGCTTTAGATTTATTGTAGAATATTGGCGAGAGCCCGATGCACACCTTAAAGAGCTGGCTGAGTTTTTATCAATGGGGCAAATACTTTCATTACCCATGATCATTGGTGGAGCTGCTTTAATTTGGTTTGCGTATAAAAACCCAAACAACATTGCCGTTTCCAAAAGCCGCCCAGTCAAAACAAAAAAATAAACAAAGGAAAACAATGAAACAATATTTAAACTTATGTCAGCGTATTATTGATGAAGGCGAGTGGGTAGAAAACAAACGCACGGGCAAAAAGTGCCTTACGGTTATTAATACTGATTTAGTTTATCAAGTTGGCGAAAATAAGTTTCCAATGATCACAACTCGCAAAAGTTATTGGAAAGCCGCTATTGCGGAAATTATTGGTTATTTGCGCGGTTATGACAATGCTGCACAATTTAGAGCGCTTGGCACCAAAACTTGGGACGCTAATGCCAATTTAAACGAAGCATGGCTTAATAATAAACACCGCAAAGGTGAAGATGATATGGGCAGGGTTTATGGCGTGCAGGGAAGGGGCTGGAAAACCCCCGAAGGTACAACCATTGATCAGCTACAAAAAATTGTTGATAACCTATCGAAAGGCATAGACGACCGCGCAGAAATTTTAACCTTTTATAATCCTGGTGAATTTCATATGGGCTGTTTACGTCCTTGTATGCATACGCATAATTTTTCACTCTTAGGCGACACCTTATACTTAACCAGTTATCAGCGCTCGTGCGATGTACCGCTAGGATTAAACTTTAACCAAATTCAAGTATTTGTTCTATTAGCATTAATGGCACAAATTACGGGGCATAAAGCAGGCATGGCTTATCATAAAATTGTGAACGCCCACATTTATGAAGATCAATTAGAGCTTATGCGCGATGTTCAATTAAAGCGTGAACCTTTTGAGTCGCCACAGCTTAAAATTAACCCCGAAATTAAATCTTTAAAAGACATAGAAACTTGGGTAACTATGGATGATTTCGAAGTAATTGGATATCAACATCACGATCCTATTCAGTATCCGTTTTCGGTTTAATTAGGTATCAATTTTATGAACAAACCAATAATCTCAATGGTTGCCGCAATGGCTAAAAACCGTGTGATCGGAAAAGACAACCAAATGCCTTGGCATTTACCTGCCGATTTAAAACATTTTAAAAACGTAACAATGGGTAAGCCTGTAATCATGGGGCGAAAAACTTTTGAGTCTATTGGTAGACCATTGCCCGGCAGAAAAAATATTGTAATCAGTCGAAACAGTGACTTTAAAGCACAAGGTTGCACCGTTGTTTGCTCAATTGATAAAGCAATTTCAGAAGCAAGTGGTGTTGAAGAAGTAATGATTATAGGCGGCGGCTTTTTGTATTCACAAATGCTCGATCAGGCTGATAAGCTGTATTTAACTTTTATTGAGCTTGAAGTTGATGGCGATACTCAGTTTCCAGCTTTTGAACACTTAAAGCTGAATGAAGTGAAACGAAGCCTACATTTAGCTGATGATAAAAACCCTTATAATTGTACTTTTGTTGACTATAAAATAGTTTAATATACCTGCACCTATTTCAAGATGCCGAGCAAAGATCAACAGATCCTAACCTACGGGTAAAATTGTTTTAAATTGAGCGATTTGTTTATTAAACACGGCCACACCCTCATCGGGTAATCTATCAGCATAATGCAATAGTAGCGTTTCTCTTGATTGATTATAATCTTCCCAAGGGATAATGCTCGTATATGCTTGAAGATCGATTAGTACTTTTACCATTGTTCTAAACTTTTGCCTTCGAGTTGCCTGACGAAGACCGTTTAAGTAGCTATCTCTATGCACAATAGGCACAATTAGTTTGTGCTGATCTTGAGCAACCAATTCACTATTCATCATTATTCTTGCCAATCTGCCATTGCCATCATCAAACGGATGGCATTCTGTAATTAAAAAGTGAATAAATATTGCTCTTGCCATTCCACAAGGCAGCTGTTGGTAAATTTCGAACGCTTGAATTAAGGTTCCTTCAACATTTTGTGGATCAACAAACACACTATTACCAGCCTTATTAATTTTTTGCTTAAAGTTTCCTGGGTTTTTATTGGGTCTTGCATGCATAATTAATGCGTGTCGAGCTTTTAATAATTGAATAAGCTCTTGTGCGTTATTAGGCAACGTACTCATTTCGGTATAGTCTTCTACAACCTCAAATACCGATAAAACATCGTGGCTATCTCTATGTCTATTTTGTATTTCTTGTTTTTCAAAAACAATTTGAGCCGCTTCGTCTATTTCAAACTCTGTGCCTTCTATATAATTGGAAAAGTAACTTTCGTAAAAAGCCAGGTTTCTCCAGCTAACCTTACTATAACTGAAGTTTCTTTCTTTTAACTGGCACAAATTGAGGTAACTAGCGAGCTGCTTAAATAAATCAATTCTTGGCTTATCGAACGGAATGTTATTCGCCATAGCAATAGCTACTGAATTAACCAGTAAATCAGGTGAATGCGTTGTTAAAATTGCACTAATCAGCTGATTTAATAATTTAAACTCTTTTTGCAAATTATGTCCAATACTATACTGTTTGGCTTTTTCTCTGATCTCATTAAGCGCTTTCTCACCTCGTCTTTGAATTACTTTGCAAAGCTCACTTTCAACCCAAGCTTGACCCAAGGCTTTTGGAAACTGTGAGTCTTTATGGGTGGCAAGCAGGTTTTCTAATAAAAATCTAGCTGGTTCACTTCTGTTAAGAAAAGGAGTAAATGGCTCAATTAACTGTTTTGTATTTCCAGGGTGAACCTCAATGATAAGTAGGTCACTAATAGACACTCGCCTTCTTATTTTAACATTTGCCGTTATATGAACAATTTTGTTTTTTGGATAAAGTAAAGCTGCAGTGGAATGAGAAGCAATAGCTTGTGGAAATAATGAGTGCACAATTTCAGCCCACTTATTATTAACCAGTTGAGGAATATCTTCCCAAGCAGCATTAGTATACATGCCCTTGCGGATTCTTTTTAGTTTGCCTTTGGCGACTAATTTGGAAAATTTTTTTGATTCATTGATATCTTTTGGGAAAATAATATCAGCCATAGAGCAATACCTAGATTGTGAGAAAATCACTACATAAAAACCAAAACAGCACAATTATTGTACTAAAATCGCAATAAAATCAAGAATAACTCTATATAAAATCAATTTTATAGGAAAAACTCAAGATAAAAATATTTTGTGTTTATCTTAAACTCCTCATATAGTAACAACACGCTAACCATTCAAAACAGCCTAAATTAATGAAATTACTATTTGTCACCATTATTTTCACCGTTAACCTAGCATTACCCGCTAACGCAGAGCAGTTCATTTATTTAGTACGCCATGCTGAGAAAACCTTGGACGGTACACACGATCCATCTCTCACCGAACAAGGACAAAAACGCGCTCAGTTATTAGCAAGAAAATTACAGAACGCTGCAATCAAAAAAATCTATTCAACCAATTATAAAAGAACTCAACAAACAGCTGCGCCTTTGGCTAAGTTATTAGATTTGCAGGTTATTGAATATAACCCATCAAAACTCAAAGCATTTGCCGAAGAAATAAAAAAACTAAAGCAGAATGTTTTAATTGTGGGTCATAGCAACACGACTCCTGCTTTAGTGAAATTATTAGGCGGTGATCCACAGGGTAAAATTGAAGAGTCCGATTATACTCGGCTTTATATAGTACAAATTAATAACAATATTAATCGCAATGAAGTGACTACTTATCTTACCACCTTAGATGTTAAGTAATTCAACGTAACTCACTGCATTGTTCTTTCAGATCACCGCATTTATTTGATAATTAATCCTTAGCCTTTTATGGTTAAATAATAATCAACACTAAGGTGATCTATGAGGTCCACTAATTTAAAAACTTTATCTGTTGTTTTATCTATTTTTGTTCTATGGTTATCGGCTTGTGGCGGTGGCTCTAGCTCTAATCCCCCGATTACTAATGAACCGATTACCTACAAATACACAGCTCTGTCAAACACTAACGATGGCTGGCAAGTTGGCGACCTAAACACTTTAGGCATTGATCCATCTTCTTTAGAAAATTTAATTAATAAAATTCAAGATCAACAAGCGGGTTATTTACATATCGACTCGATTACTATTGCACACAACGGACAATTATTGCTAGATCACCGCATTAGAACTCAATTAGATGTTGCCGATGGGTGGGCTAATAATCAAAATATTGACTTACATGTACTTAACTCGGTAACCAAAAGTATTACATCAGCATTAATTGGCATAGCCATTGATCGCGGCGAAATATCTAATGTTGATGTGCCTGTTCATGATTATTTTACTCATAAACAACCTATTGCTAATTGGAATGATGATAAAGCAGCGATCACGCTTGAACATTGGCTAAACATGCAATCAGGTTATGAGTGGGATGAATGGAATGTTAACTATCTTGATCCTAGTAACTTAAACGCGCAAATGAACAATGCGGCTGATCCTATTCAATTTTTACTCGACAGGCCTATGACGGGTGAACCAGGTGATAGTTTTGCCTACTCTACTGGAATAACTTTTGGTATTGGAAGAATTTTGCAAATTGCCAGTGGCATGAGTGTGGCAGAATACCTACAAACTCACTTACTCACACCACTTAACATTAATACTCTTGATTATTGGAGCTTAGACAACCAACTACATACAGGTAGCGCACTTTATTTAACCGCAAGAGATACCGCCAAAATAGGTCAACTGTTTTTAGATAATGGACAGTGGAATGGTAATCAAGTTATTTCTCAAAGCTGGGTCAATCAATCAACTCAATTGCGTGTTCCACTTAACCAAGAAGGTTCTTTTGGTTATGGATATCAATGGTGGATGCTAAGTTTTAGTGTTAATGATGTTGAATATCCTTCATATTATGCCAGTGGATTTGGTGGACAATTTATTTTTAATATTCCCGATCTTAATTTAGTGATTGTACTCACTGGCAGCGCGTATGAAGATGGACAAAATGAAGAGCGCGATATTATTGAGATTTTAGAGAATGAAGTTATTCCAAACTTTGTATTTTAAATTACCCTGAGCCAAATCAAGCGAATTAATTAGCTCATTGCTATACTTTGTATTCATTTTAATTATGAGTATTTTTTATGTCGGTAATTTCTCAGTATATGACCCAACATCATCGCACTTGTGATGAAATATTAGCAGATGCAGAATCGCCTCTTGCCGAAGGTAACTGGTCTGAATTTTCAACTCTTTGGCAATCTTTTACTAAAGAGCTGTTACACCATTTAGCTATGGAAGAAGAAACCTTATTTCCTGCGTTTGAGCAAGCAACAGGTATGACTCAAGGCCCTACTCAAGTTATGCGAGCCGAACATGCACAAATGAGAAACTATATTGAGCAAATGGCAGATGTGATCAATGAGCAACAGCAAGAAAGAGCTATGGGATTAATTGAAAGCTTAATGCTATTAATTCAGCAACACAATATGAAAGAAGAGCAAATTTTATACCCAATGTGCGATCAAAGAATTCCAGATAGCAACGCTACCTTGCAAGATATGCAAAACTCATAGGCAAAATTTTGAGTCAGCAAATTAATTTGAATGTAAGTGATCTAGAACCGCCTGAACCTATGCAGGTTATTTTAAATGCTTTAGCTTTTCTTAATAAAGGTGAGTTTTTAGCGGTAAAACACCGTAGAAAACCTGAGCCCTTGTTTTCTATTATTCAAGAACAAGGGTTTAGCTGGAAACACCATGAGTTTAAAGCCGATCACCATTATATTTTAATTTGGAAAACCGAAGATCTAACCGCCCAAAATCAAGCACTCACTAGCTTGAACAAAACCTTATTTGAGTGAGCTCAATGAATTTAACTGGGCTTAACTTTGACAATATTCCTTCTATCCATATTCCATTTCGATTCTTTTTAGCCGCGTCAATTATGGCAATTATTGCTGGTGTTTTTATTATTATTTTTGCCGAGCAAATATGGTTAAGTCGCTGGACACCGGCAACATTATCAATCACTCATTTATTAGTGCTTGGTGTTACAGCCATGATAATGTTTGGCGCATTATTTCAACTTTTACCCGTGCTTTGCGGAGCCAGTTTATCGATACCCAACTGGAAATTATTAATTATTCAAACAGGGTTTACCTTAGGGATTTTTTTTCTAGTGGCTGGTTTTTTTCAGCAATTTTCTTTTTTACCCGCACTATTGCTATTAGGTTTCAGTAATTTATTTTTTGTAGCTACTTTAATTTATACCTTATTGTTTAAAGCACAAGGGCTAGATACAAAAAACTCAATCGTTTTAGCCGCTCTGAGTTTTCTTATTACGATTATTTTAGGGTTTATCATTCTTAGCGATTTTATATGGAGCATATGGGGGATAGGAAAAAGCCTAACAGATTTACACGCAACTTTTGGCTTGGCTGGCTGGGTACTCATTTTAGTGGTTACAGTTGGTTTTCAGGTAATACCAATGTTTCATGTTACTCCAGAGTTTCATCACACTTTTAAACAGTTTTTACCCAAATTAATTTTTGTTGGATTAATTATCTTTTTACTTGCTACATCATTTAGGATAAATGAATTATTTGCCATCAGTATTATTGTTTTATCAGCTATTACTTTTTCTGTTTATGCATTAATTAATCTTCATCAACGCAAACGTAAACTACCAGATAACACCATTGTTTTTTGGCAGCTTGGGTTAATCAATTTAATCGTTAGCGGGTTACTACTATTGATCAATTGCTTTATTGATCATCAATATAAACACTTTGTTGAAATTGCTATTGGTTTATTTTTTATTATTGGTTTTGCGCTTAGTATTATTCAGGGTATGTTGCTTAAAATCATCCCTTTTTTAATTACCCTACATCTCCAGCAACAGTCGATGAAAAAGCTAATGAGCGAAGGGGGAAACATGATAATGATCCCCGATCACTACCAGCTTATTAGTCGCCAGCAGGGTAGAGCGCTTTTATTTATTCACAGCTTTACTTTGCTAAGTTTATTAGCAGGCTTTATTAATGTTAACAATATAAAATTAGGTGGGCTGTTTTTAATACTCAATTGGGGGCTAATGTTTACCTTAATAGTAATGACAGTAAAAAAATATCAAAAAACACAAGTACTTATTCGCAACAGCTAGTTTTCTTTCGGGTATAAAAATTCACTTGCTCGATATTTTTCAAAAAAATAATTATTACCTTTATAAACCAAAAGTTTTGCAAGGTTTTCTTGTAAGATAAAGCGGCTGATATAACTAGGCAATTCTATTTTTTTACAACTTGATAAATAAGAAAATATTCTTGCTAAATAAATTTGATTTGTTTTTGTTAAATTTAAAAATACCTTTTCCCAATAATGACTTTCTAACCAGTTAATGATGCTAATTGTTAGTGGCTCGTTAGCTACTACTTGTGTTGATTCTAATAAAACATAAGCACAATATATTTTTTCATTTGTTGCTTGCTCAGTTTTAGCATTGAATATATTGGTTAATTTTTGTAATAAACTAAAATAAGCTTCTAGCTGTAATTCTCTTTGATACCACAGCAATGCTTGGCTCATACAAGACACAACCACTGCCAAGTTAATATTACTTAAAGGTAATGTTAATTTTTTATTACTGATTAAACCTGCAAGCTTAGCCCTTAAACTACCATCTAAAATTTGCGCTTGTTTTGCCATTAACTTAGAGTTTTTTGCGGCTTGCTTTAAATAATTTTTAAAAATACATGGATATTTTTGATTGGCTTTTTGACTAAATTTTACACCTGTATAACCTTCAAGTAATTTAATTTCATCATAAGTTAGCTGTTTTATTAAGTCTTTTTCTGATAACCAATAACTTGCACAACTTTCGTTAATAATAAGGCTATCTGCATTATTATCGGTTTGGCTATCGGTTATTTTCTCTTGTTTTATTTTATTATCAGCCGAGCGAATTATCGTTAAGCCATACTGAACTAGTTCACCAGAAAATAATGCCCTACCAGCAGATAGTAGCCAGCTAGCAAAGAGTGTGTTTTTAGTTAACGAATAAACAACATGGTTAGTTTCTTTAAAAAATAGCTCACCACTAACCGTGTTGATTGATTGATTGAGAACAAAATCTAAACTTAAAGATAAATAGTTATCTTTAAGTTTAGGTGATTCAAAAATAGATAGATTGGCAATTTTTTCTAGTTGGTACTGCTCGGCTAAAACATCTAACACAAGCTCTTTGGTAGGTAGGGCTAAGTTAAGCAATTGAGGCTCTTTAAATTTATTGGGTTACTGCTTTGTGACTTTTTTAGCTCTTTGGCAACAAACTTGGTCGCGCCCTTTTTCCTTAGCTCTATATAATGCTTTATCTGCACGATTAAAAACTTCTTTAGTAGTATCACTTCCTTCAAATTCCGCAATACCTAATGACATCGTCACTTTAATGCCAACACCCTCAACATCAACAATAACTTCTTTGAGTCCTACTCTAAGTTTGTTCATGGCTTTTGTAGCATCAACTAAATTGGTTTCTGGCAATAATATAACAAATTCTTCGCCGCCATAACGCGCCACAAAATCAGATTCACGAATTTCATTTTGTAAAAATTTAGCGATATTTTTTAATACCAAATCACCAACAATATGACCATGGTTATCATTAATTTTTTTAAAGTTATCAATATCGCCAACAACTAAACTAAGCGGACTACGATAACGTCTCCAGCGATTATATTCTTGAGTTAATCTATCATTATAAGAATAACGATTAGGTAAGTTTGTTAATGAGTCCGTTTGTGCTTTTACTCTTTGTAAGTCGAGCATTTCTTTTAAACGTGCCGATTCATCTTGAGTTGCAACTAATTGATCTTTTAGTTTTTCACAATCAACCAGCATTTTTTTATGGCTGCTTTGTTGCTCAATACAAAAGTGATTAACTCGCTCAAGAATAAAATCAACTTTTGCTGACAAACTTTGCCTAATTTCACTTAAGTTATTTGAGGTATCTAATGTGTCTTTAAATTCTGATACGCTATTTTTAAGATCATTATCAAGATCTTGCCTTTCCTCGATAAAGCTTTTACTAAATACCGTTGTTTGATTAATAAAATCATTAACCCGGTCGATTCGTTGACCTAACGATTTTAAAAAGCTTTCAAACTGTTGGTGCTCTCTGCCTGCAAATTCAATATAGGTATCTGTTAGTACTTGTATAATTTCAATGAGTTGCTCTATCTTGCTTAGCTCATCAACTTTTTGGTTAAGTTCTTTTGCCAACTGCTGATTATTTTCGATGGTTGATAATTGCTCAATTAAGCGAGTTAGTGACTTCTTTAATTCGGAGCAACCGTCTGGATTGGCTAATAATGGCGAGTTACTCGTTTGTTTTTGTTTATTTTCATCATCATTATCAACACTATGGTAACGATTAAATATTTTATCAAAAAAACCTGGCTGATTTGATTGCGTGCCTTCTGCTAAAAACGCTTCAATAATATCTACCACTTTAATGATAATTTCTTGAAACTCTAATATTTGACTCTGTTTTTCTAATTGTTGAATAGTATCTTTTAATGGATTGGGAAGTGTTTGCCTCGACTTAAATTCATCAATTAAAACCAAGGCTTGGTTTACTTCATTTTTATCTAGGCTGGAAACTTTTTCTTCAAAATAAATTAACGCTTTACTAACATCTTCAATATTATCTTTAATTAAATCAATGCTAGAGTCGTTTTTAATAGACTCTCGTAATGTAACCAAAGCTTCATCGAGCTCTGTAGATTGCCCCATACCAATGAAACTCAAACGAGAAATACAGCGCAATAACTCTTGCTCTAATTCTGAATTAGCGGTTTCGGCATTAACTTGTGATTGAATATCTTCCATAACAATTAAATTAAGTAGTTAATCGTGTTACTAGTTAGCTTTTAGTTGATCGCTCGGACTAAGTATAGCGTTAATGTATGCATTAAGCGCTGTAAATTGGCTCTTTTATAGAGTTTTTACTTTAACAAAAGCCATCTAATGTTAGTTTTATCTCAAAATGAAATTATTCGCTAGTTGTTTATATCTATTTTTTTATTAATATTCGTTTTAAATTTATACCCATTCTAAACTATACATGTTCTCCTTCAATTAGCTAAAAATGATTTCTTGAGCTTTTGTTTTTTGCGGCAATGGAACTTCTATTTCTACACTTATAGGTAAATGATCAGACACCCCATAGGGAATAACTTGGCTATTGATCACCTTTAAACCATCGCTAACCCAAATATGATCGAGCTGTAATTTAGGCTTCCAACGTGGAAAGGTTGGCTTTTTTTGCCAGTCAAAATTTACGTTTAGTCCTTGTTTTAAAAAAGCTAATTTTGCTTTTTTGGGTGAACAGTTAAGATCTCCCATGATAATAAAGTAATCATCATCTTTAAACAGCTTTGCAATATAGGCCAACTGTTTTTCACGAGCCTTAGTGCTTAAGGCTAAATGAACTGATAAAACTGATAACTGAATATTATTAAGGTGAAAAACCGCCTGAAGCGCACCTCGACCTGCAATTTTTCCTGGTAACTTGTGGTGTACTACCTGCGTAACTGGAGGCCGAGCTAGCAACCCATTGGCGTGAGCCGCAATACTACCAATTTTTCGATTCTGTTGGTGGTGCCAATGCGGAAAGCCACTTTTATTAGCCAAGTAAGCAACTTGATTAACATATTGAGTACGCAAACTACCAGCATCAACTTCTTGCAAAGCTACAATATCGTAGTCTGATAGCCAATGAGCTATATTGGCTAAGTTATTTTCTCGGTTAGTATCGGGCAAAAAATGTCGCCAACTTTGAGTAACATAATCTCTATAGCCTTTACTTTCAATCCCAACTTGTACGTTATAACTTAATAATTTCAAACGCTTATACATCTTTTTATGGGTTGTATTTAATGGCGTTTGGGTAAAAATCATTAGTCTTTATTGGGTTAACAGATGCACTATAATTTGGTTAAGTTTATCCAATGTTTTTGCGGTATTGGCGTCGGTTACATATTGCTCTTTAATAATAATAGTAGGAACTTGGGTAATTGAAAAAGATTTTGCTCTTTGGCGATAGCTTTTTTCAGCAGCCCATATTTTTGATTCATCTATACTTGGCAAATTGGATACTTGATATTTAGTTTGGAGCCAAGACTTTATAGACTCAAAACTATTAAAAACACCACAATCATCAATGCATTGTAAATAAACTTCATCACGGCTTGGGATTTGGATTTTTCCTTCGTAATAAGTCAGCAAAGGCTGAATATAAGCTTGAGGGCGCCAGCTGGAAAAAGGAATTAAAGGGGTTCGCTTGATCACAAGCTCAGGATTATCACGTTTAATTTGGTCGAGCATTTGCTCTACCTTCATACAGGGTTCACACCCGTACCAATAAAAAACCTCAATATCGGCTACTTGTTGAAGCTGATCAAGCTCTAACGCTTGATCAATTTGTCTGCTAGGTAGCTGCCAATAGTCATCACTAGTCACTGGTGATAATCTTTCAATATTACTAGCAGTGTTAGTTTCGGCGGCTTTAACTTGAAAGCTCAAGCTAATAAACATTAAAAAAATACAATAATTAATTCTACTCACGAAAAAAACTCTTATTTAATTAGTAGCACGGGTATATTATAGCGACTTCAATGCCTTACAAAAGTTTCAAGCATAAAAAAAGCGACATAATAGCCGCTTTTTAAGGTAATCCTTTTACTCAGCCGATTAATGTAAGCCTGCTAAGTATTTTGAAAGTGCTTCGATTTGATCATCACTCATTAAGCGAACCACATCGCGCATAACGTTATTAGCATCATTGGCGCGGCTTCCATCTCTAAAGGCGAGTAATTGGGCTTTAGTATATTCGGCATGTTGACCACCTAAAGCAGGGAATCCAGCACTTGGCATTCCGTTACCACTTGGCCCATGGCAGGCAATACAAGCTGGAATTTTGCGATCTTCGTCGCCAAAACGATAAAGTTTTTCAGCAGTAGCAATATATTGCTCTTCAACGGCTGTGTGTTGAACTTTTTGCTGAGAGTAAAAAGCAGATACATCTTGCATATCTTCTTCGGAAAGCAAACTAGCCATTGGTGTCATTGTTGCATTTTGACGAGCACCCGACTTAAAGTCTTGTAATTGCTTGATTAAGTATTTTTCACCTTGACCTGCAATTTTTGCATTCATTGGAATTGGGCTGTTTCCATCAGGACCATGACATCCAGCGCAAGTTACTGTTTTTTCTTTACCTTTAGCCGCATCACCAGCATTAACGCTAACTGCAAATAATAAAGAGATTGCAACCCCAATTGCTTTTTTCATTCTCATACCTATTAATAATTTTATATAAAATCAGTCTTTTAACAAACTTTAAACGACTCAGCTATAAATTTGTAAAATCACTTTAAGCCTTTAGTTGATGTTAGATCACTAAAAAACTTATACTAGCAAGCCGCATTCGTAAGAATGCGTGAATTATAGGCAAACCAGGTTTAAAAAGCCACCGTAATAAGTAGTCAATTCGGTTATAGTGATAATCTCAACAGATAAGCATGGCATGACAAATTCGATAATAAACCCTTTTCGTATTGCCCGATATTTAATGGGGGCAGCAAAACTTAATCAACTTCCACCCGATCAGGGAATTGAAGTTGCACTTGCAGGTCGCTCTAATGCGGGTAAATCTACCGCACTTAACGCTATTACAGAGCAAAAAAGCTTAGCAAAAACCAGCAAAACACCAGGTAGAACGCAGTTGATCAACCTTTTTCGATTAAATGATGAAAATAGAATTACCGATCTACCAGGATACGGTTTTGCCAAGGTGTCAAAATCTATAAAAGAGCAGTGGCAAAAAACATTAAGCACCTACTTACAAGAGCGCACTTGTTTAAAAGCATTAGTTGTTTTTATGGATATTCGCCATCCACTAAAAGAAACTGACAAACAAATGATCCAATGGGCGGTATCTGCTGAACTACCGGTGCATGTGGTTTTAAGTAAGGCCGATAAACTAAAATCAGGTGCCCGAAAAACCGCACTTTTAAATACCAATAAGCACTTAGCGAGAATTTCTAGTGATATTACCAGTCAAGTATTTTCTGCCACCAATAAAATTGGGTTAGATCTGTTAGTTAATCAGCTAAAAAACTGGTATGGACTAAGCGAACAAGAATCTTTTTCTCGTAAAGAAGTCGTCGATTAATCAGTAAATCATCTATTATTTACCCATAGCCAGTAAACATTTAAATATTTTGTCATATTGACGGCATATACTGGCTCGATCATTTAACTCATTCATTATTAATTGTTGGTTTAAGGATTTTACATGAGCATAAAAGTTGCCATTAATGGCTTTGGGCGCATGGGTCGTCTTTACTTTAGAACCCTTTGGAATACACCTAATGTTGAAATAGTTAAAATTAATGAACCTGCAGGTACCGCTGAGTGCAGTGCGCATTTGCTCGCTTTTGACTCGGTTCATGGTCAATTTTTACCTAACAAAATTGCCTCTTCTGAAAATTATATTGAGGTTGAAGGTAAAAAAATTGAGCATTCTCAAGATAGCCAAATTACCGAAACCGACTGGGAAAACGTTGATCTGTTAGTCGATTGCAGTGGCAAATATAGAAAAACACATTTGTTTGATCCCATTTTTGCACAAGGCGTAAAAAAGGTTTTAGTGGCTTGCCCTGTAAAAGATGGTGATACTTTAAATATTGCCTATGGTGTTAACCATCAATTATACAATGATGATAAAAACCATTTAGTTACCGCCGCATCGTGTACAACCAATTGCCTTGCGCCAGTGGTAAAAGTTTTATTAGAAAACTTTGGCATAGAGCAAGGCGCTATGACCACCATTCATAACATTACCAACACCCAACGAATTATAGACAGTCACCATAAAGATTTAAGACGCGCTCGCTCTTGTGATGAGTCTTTGATCCCAACTTCATCAGGCTCAACCACCGCCATAATGAAAATTTTCCCTGAGCTAGAAGGAAAACTAAATGGTTTAGCAGTTAGAGTTCCTACAGTAAATTCGTCAATTGTTGATTTGGTGGTAAACACCACTAAACCCGTAACGGTAGAAGCGGTTAATCAAGCGTTTGAGAAAGCTTCGCAAAATGAATTGAAAGATATATTAGGTTATGAAACTCGTCCCTTAGTTTCCGTTGATTATAAAGACGATAAACGCTCTGGTGTTGTTGATGCCTTATCGACTCAGGTAACTGGTGATAATTTAGTTAAGTTGATTATTTGGTACGATAATGAAATTAACTATGTAGAACGTATGAAAGACATCACCAAAATGATGTTTAAGCTTTAATTTTATACCCGTTCTATTTCAATGACCTCAATTAAAAACTACGCGACTGTTACCGCTGCATACTGGGGCTTTACTCTTACCGATGGTGCTTTGCGAATGCTGGTGGTTTTATACTTCCACCAGCTTGGCTATAGCGCTATTTCTATTGCTTTTTTATTCTTGTTTTATGAGTTTTTCGGCATTGTAACCAACCTTGCCGGAGGCTGGTTAGCGCAGCGTTTTGGACTTAATAAAACCTTGTTTGCTGGTCTTGTTTTGCAGGTTTTTGCGCTTTACTTGCTCAGCATAGAAGCTTGGCTTTCGGTGCCATTTGTTATGGCGGTTCAAGCAATCTCGGGGGTAGCTAAAGATCTAAATAAAATGAGTGCCAAATCCAGCATTAAGCTTTTGGTTCCACAAGACAAACAAGGGCAACTGTTTAAGTGGGTGTCTATTTTAACGGGATCAAAAAATACTTTAAAAGGTGTTGGGTTTTTCTTAGGCGGCTTTCTGCTTTCAACTCTTGGTTATCAACAGGCATTAATTGCAATGGCGGCTTCCTTAGCCGCAATTGGGATCATCTGTTTTGTTATGTTGCCAAGTGATATGCAGTCAAAAAAGTCTAAAGCCAAATTTAAGCAGTTATTTTCTAAAAGTAGTGATATTAATAAATTGTCAGCAGCGCGATTCTTTTTATTTGGCGCAAGAGATATTTGGTTTGTGGTAGCACTACCAGTTTTTTTACAAGCCCAACTTAATTGGGCACATACCCAAGTAGGCATTCTTATGGCGGCTTGGGTCATTGTTTATGGTTTTATGCAATCTTTAACCCCTAAAATGTTGGGTTTTAATGATCCTGCCCATTCACCAAATGGTAGCAATGCAACCAAATTTGCTTTTATTTTATTAGCTGCACCAGTGCTTATGTTAGTTAGTCAGTTTTTTAATCTCAACTTAACTATTGTTGTGATTGGTGGATTAATGGCTTTTGCACTAATCTTTGCGATTAACTCAGCTATTCATTCTTATTTAATTTTAAAATACGCCACCAATGAAGATGTTTCCTTAGATGTAGGTTTTTATTATATGGCTAATGCCGCAGGACGATTAGTTGGCACATTACTGTCTGGTGTTATTTATCAAACCGCTGGCTTTTTAGCTTGTATAGCAGGTTCGGCAATAATGATTGGAGTTTGCGGGATAATTTCGGCACAATTAGAAAAACCAAAAACTAGCCACTAGACTATTATGGATGAACTAATAGATGCTCTCGAAGCCGTTGCTATCAGTAAAAACTATGATATTGAAGACTGCGATGAAGACGATTTAGTACAAATTGAAGAGCAAATTTTACTTCCACTACCCACAGACTTTAAAACTTTTTTACTCACCGCAAGTCACTTTGTTTATGGCAATATAGAACCCGTAACTATTGGCGATCCCCAGCTTCATACCCACCTACCCGAAGTAACCGCTGAAGCATGGGCAAATGGTTTAGAAAGAGATCTAATACCCTTGTGTCAAATCGGTATGGGATACTACTGCATTAATGAGCAAGGTGAGGTTTTGCTTTGGCAAAACGGAGAAATACTCGATGAAATGTGGGAAAGCATTTGGAATTGGGTAGAAGAGGTTTGGTTGGGGAGCCTGTAAACGTATTACATAAACAGAGCAAAACGCGCAAACTCCAAATGACCACAATACAACAAATAAGTTGTAAATAAGAAATACACCTTATATACTGTAAACATTCATTACAACCTATTTTTTGTAATTTGGGTGGGTTATGCAATACACAATCAATACTCTCGATCAACTAAGCCCAATATTAAAAGGGTTTAGAAAGTCTCAAAAACTAACTCAGCAAGATATGGCTGATAAACTTGGTGTGTCACAACAAACTTATCAAAAACTAGAATCCACCCCGCAAAAGGTAACCTTTGAAAGGCTTTTTAAAGTACTCAGCTTTCTTAATGTCAAAATCAGTTTTGAAGACTCAAACTATTTATCGAGCAGCCAAAATATTGCAGAGCCAAACTCTGCCAACTTTTTTGCTAAACCCAAAAGTAGTTAATAATGGCCTCTCGAAACACACTTAATATCTGGATCAATGGTGAACTGGTTGGCGAGTGGAGCAGATCAGGTGGACAAGAAACACTAAAATATAGTGACCACTGGATTAAAAGTGAAAAATTTCACCCATTATCAGTGTCATTACCTTTTACTCCTGGCAATCAAGCATATCGAGGCGAGCGGGTTAAATATTATTTTGATAATCTACTACCAGATAGCCAAAATATTAGGGAGCGGCTAGCCTTAAAGTTTAATACAAAAGGCACTTCTACTTTTGACTTATTATCAGAAATTGGCAGAGATTGCATTGGTGCAATACAATTATTAAAACCCAATCAGTCTCCTAAAAATATCCACTCAATTTTATATGAGCCACTTAATGAGACACAAGTCGCCAACATTCTAAGAAAAACCGTTTCTAGCAACTTTATTGGTCATACCGAAACTAGCGCTGATCTCAGGTTATCATTAGCTGGCGCTCAAGAAAAAACAGCTTTACTTTGGCACAATAATCAATGGTGCTTACCACAAGAAACAACACCAACCACTCATATTTTAAAACTACCATTAGGTTTAGTGGGTGATATGAAAGCCGACATGAATGAGTCGGTTGAAAATGAATGGCTTTGTTCAAAAATTATTGCCGCTTTTGGTCTACCGATAGCAAACTGTGATATTGCTAAGTTTGAAGATCAAAAAACACTTGTAGTCGAAAGGTTTGATAGAAAACTCTCTGAAAATAAAAAGTGGATAAAGAGAATTCCACAAGAAGATATGTGTCAAGCTAAAGGAATAACACCATTATTAAAGTATCAAAGTGATGGTGGACCTGGCATTACTCAATGTATGCAAATATTAGATGGCTCGGCGAACTCTCAAACCGATAAAAACATTTTATTTGCAGCGCAAGTTATATTTTGGATGCTATATGCTACCGACGGTCATGCTAAAAACTTTAGCATTAAGCACGCCGCTAAAAACCACTACGAACTTACACCATTATACGATGTGTTATCTGCGTTTCCTGTTATTGGCAAAAAGCAGAATCAAATTGCCAAACAAAAAGCAAAGTTGGCAATGGCTATACGCGGTAGTAAAAATTATTATTTAATTCACCTTATTCAAAGAAGGCACTTTATTAAACAGGCTGTGCTGTCAGGAATTACAGCAGAGTTAGCTAACTCAATTATTGATCATATTGTTTTTCAAACAGAAAAAGTCATTAATGAAGTTAGTTCAACTCTTCCAGATAAGTTTCCTAAAAATATGGCTGATAAAATATTTGATGGTATGTTAAACCAGTCTAAAAAACTGGCTTAGCTTACAACCAAACTATTTATCCAAAACAATATTCGATTTTAATTGCGTTGTACAAGTTAAAATATAACCTTCCGCTTTATGCTCACTAGGTAAGCCTGCTTCATTTTTAGTTATGGTTTCACCTGATATTTTTTTTACCTCGCAAGCACCGCAATTTCCTGCGCGACAAGCTGAATCTATAGCAACATCTTCTTGCTCTAGCTTTTCTAATAAAATGTCATCTTCGCTCATATCAAATGATCGATTCGACTGTTTTAAAGTTACCGTAAACTGCTGTTTATTTGCTGCTTTATTTTCAGTTTCTTGGGTTTGTTTTTGCGCAGCAATTTTTGCTTTTTTCTTACCGCCTGGATCAAAGGTTTCATCATGGTAATTAGCCATATCAAAGCCTAAAGATGCTAAACAGTTTTTCACTTGTTGCATAAAGCCGTCGGGGCCACAACAAAACACGGTTCGCTCTAGTAAATCTGGCGCAAGATCTTTTAACAATTCATTATTAATTCGCCCACGTCGTCCTAACCAGTTTTCTGAAAGACCAGGCAAAGTGCAAATAACTTCGAGATCAAAGTTAGGATAATTGTTATCAAGCAGTGCAAGCTCTCGCCTAAAAATAATATCTTGTACGCTGCGAGACCAATTTAAAAAGCGAATGTTTTTATCACTAGCTTGATCGCACCAAAACCTTGCCATCGACATCATGGGTGTAATCCCCGATCCCGCGGATATTAATAAAACTTTATCACTTTCAATATCCATATTATTAAATCGACCCGCAGGGCCTCTAACTTCTAGCTCACTGCCTTTAATTATATTTTTATGCAACCAAGGCGATACTGCACCAGTGGGATCTTTTTTAATGGTCAGTTCTAACAAATGTGGTCGGGTAGGGCTTGAGGCAATAGTATAAGAACGATTATGTTTTTCACCATTTATTTCTAACTGAATACCAATAAACTGACCGGGTTTAAAATGAAAAAGCTGTTGCTCTTTTGCTTTAAATTGAAAGGTTTTTACATCAATTGTTTCGTCAATTACATTCACGCACTCAAGCAAAGTTTTACGCGAAGACCAACTTGGAATTTGTTTTAAGGTTTCTAAATTTTCAATCGTCATATCATTTTCTTTTGCTAATGAAAAAAGAGGCTTGTTTAAGCCTCTTTAACATTAATTTTTTTCAAATTAAAGCTGCTCAATACCCATGTGTTTAAGCACACCATCTAGTTCATCTAAACTATTATATTGAATAACAATTTTTCCTTTGCCCTTTGCTCCGTGTTGCACTTGAGTTGGTGCGCCAATTTTATCCGATATATTTCTTTGAAGTTGCTCAATATGTGGATCGGCCGTTTTGTTTTTTGTACTGCTTTTAACTGGTGACAACTGAGAACGGACTAGCTTTTCGGTTTCTCTCACCGTTAAACCTTTGGCCACAACAGTTCGTGCAAGCAGGGTTTGCTCATTACTAGGCAGTGATAATAGCGCTCTTGCATGACCCATTTCTAAATCACCACGCTCAAGCATGGTTTGGCAAGCTTCGGTTAGGCTTAATAGTCTTAGCAAATTAGTAACCGTGGTTCTACTTTTACCAACAGCATCAGCGGTTTGTTGGTGGGTTAAACTAAACTCTTGCATTAATCGCTGCATAGCCACGGCTTCTTCCATGGCATTAAGATCTTCGCGCTGAATATTTTCAATTAGTGCCATAGCTATGGCGGCTTCGTCTGGAATATTTTTTACCAAACAAGGAATTTCGGCAAGCTGTGCCAATTGCGATGCGCGCCAGCGACGTTCACCCGCAATAATTTCATATTTATCTTTGCCGATAGAACGCACAACAACAGGTTGAATAACACCTTGCGCTTTAATTGAGCTCGCCAGCTCTTCTAGCGCATCGTCGGTCATTATTTTTCGCGGTTGATACTGACCTGGCTGAAGCATTTCGATGGGGAGTTTTTGCAGCTCACCTTTAACAGAAGCATCACTATTAGATTCGCTTTTATCACCTTTAGCTTTTGGCTTAGTTAAAAAAGCATCTAGTGGTGAACGTCCAAGTTTCTTTTTCATTATATATCTCTAAATCTTTTGATTATGCGGGGTTTTCTATTGCTTCTTCACGGCGGATCATTTCCCCAGCCAATGCTAAATAGGCTTTAGCTCCACGCGATAGGCGATCATAAAGTAGGGCAGGCAATCCATAACTTGGCGCTTCTGCCAAACGAACATTTCTAGGAATAACCGTGCGATAAACTTTATCGCCAAAGTGTTCATGTAACTGTCCCGATACTTCAACTGCCAAGCGGTTGCGTGGATCGTACATGGTTCTAAGGATTCCTTCAATTTCAAGCTCAGGGTTTACTGCTTCGGTGATTTGTTCAACGGTCTGTAATAAAGCACTCAATCCTTCCAGTGCATAGTATTCACATTGCATTGGGATCATCACGCTATTGGCGGCAACTAATGCGTTAACCGTTAAAATACTCAGTGATGGCGGGCAGTCAACAAAAATATAATCATAATCATCAACAATGGGTGCTAAAGCTTGTTTGAGCTTGGCTTCTTTATTGTCGGCATTTAGTAGGTGGGCTTCGGCGGCGGCTAAATCTGAATTGGCTGGCAAAACATAAATACCCGCTTGTTCAGCATTAATAATGCAGTCCTGAATTGGCTTTTCGCCAATAAGCACATCTAGCACATGATACTCTAGCTCTTCTTTTTCGATACCGCTGCCGCTAGTGGCATTGCCTTGCGGATCTAAGTCAATAAGTAATACTTTTCTTTTGGTGGCAGCAAGTGACGCAGCAATATTAATGCTGCTGGTGGTTTTTCCAACACCACCTTTTTGGTTGGTTACCGCTATAATCTTTCCCACAATTTACCTCTGAAAAAAGTAATCATTATCGAACTGTAATTTTTTGAGCGATCCATTATAGAGTGATCGATGCTTTGATCAATCATTTAGTGCCGATCTTTCACTAACAAGCGCTTAGTTTAATTAAGCACCGCTTAGCATCTACCCCTGGAATACTCAGATCAAAATGTTCAACATAGTGAGCACAACTAGGCAGGTTTTCAACTTCGGCTTTCTCAAAATCACCTTTCATTGCCATCCAACTAGCACCTTGGGTTAATAAATGGCTCGACCAATTAACCATATCGGTTAGTGAAGCAAACGCTCTCGACACTATACAATCGTAATTTTGTGGTGTGTGATCTTGCAGTCTAGCATGATGTGCGGTGACATTTTTTAACCCAAGGTGATGAATTTGCTGACGAATAAAGCGAATTTTTTTACTGTTGCTGTCAAGTAAATGAAACTCTAATTCTGGCAAAGCTATTGCCAAGGGTAATCCTGGAAAGCCTGCGCCAGTGCCAACGTCGAGCGTTTTATTAAATTGCCAATAAGGCACAAGTGATAAGCTGTCTAACAAATGTAGTTGTAGGCAAGACTTTTCATCGGTAATGGCGGTTAAATTAAAGGTTTTATTCCACTTTAATAACTGAGATTGTAGCTCAACCAGTTGAGTAATTTGTTGTTCTGCTAAGTTAACTTTTAGCTGAGATAAACCTTTGGTTAATAATTCCTTAATCATTGAATACCTTATTGCCAACCGTTGTTAAGCTTGCTTAGATAATTTAATACCGCGTTTTTTCAGGGTAATTAGCAACATTGAAATTGCCGCTGGCGTAATACCAGAAATTCGGCTTGCTTGACCAATGGTTTCGGGTTTAATGGTTGTTAGCTTTTGCACAATTTCCGAAGATAAGCCGCCAATGGTTGAATAATCTAAATCGGCAGGGATCACTTGATCAAGCTGCTTTTTGTTGCGGGCTATCTCGTCTATTTGGCGATCAATATAACCTTTATATTTCGCTTGAATTTCTACCTGCTCTTTAACTGCCGCATCAACCTCAACCCCTAAACCCTCGATGGCTTGTTCCATTTTGGCATAGTTAAGTTGTGGTCTTTTAAGTAGATCTAAAGCGTTATATTCGTGCGAAAGCGGCTTTTCTAAATGTGCGTTAATTTTTTCTGCCTCGCTCGACTCATGATGAACCCAGGTTGAACGCATCGTTTGTAGTTCTTGCTCTATCGACTCTCGCTTATTCGCCACTTGTTGCCATAAATGATCGGGCAAAATACCAAGTTGATGGGCTTTTTCGGACAAACGTAAATCGGCGTTATCTTCACGTAGTATTAGTCGGTATTCAGCCCGCGAGGTAAACATACGATAAGGTTCTTGCGTACCACGGGTGATTAAATCATCAATCATTACCCCAATATAAGCTTCTTCGCGCGATGGCGACCAAGACTCTTTTCCTTGAGTTTGTAGTGCGGCATTTAGACCAGCAATTAACCCTTGCGCGGCGGCTTCTTCGTATCCTGTTGTTCCGTTAATTTGCCCCGCAAAATATAAACCTTCAATATGTTTGGTTTCTAATGTAGCTTTAAGTTCGCGCGGATCAAAATAGTCATACTCAATGGCATAACCAGGACGAGTAATATGAGCGTTTTCAAACCCTTTAATTGAGCGCACAAAAGCCATTTGCACATCAAAAGGTAAGCTGGTTGAAATACCGTTTGGGTACACCTCAAAAGTCTCTAAACCTTCGGGCTCAATAAAAATTTGGTGTGAATCTCGCTCGGCAAAGCGAGTCACTTTATCCTCAATAGACGGACAATATCGCGGACCAACCCCTTCAATTTCGCCACTAAACATAGGTGAGCGATCTAAACCGCCGTTAATAATGTTATGCGTTTGTTGATTAGTATGGGTGATATAGCATGGTATTTGTTTAGGATGCTGGTTTACATGCCCAAAAGTAGAAAATACCGGAACTGGATTATCACCATGCTGCGGTGCTAAACCATCAAAGTTAATTGAGCGCTCATCTATTCGTGGTGGCGTACCTGTTTTTAATCGTTCGACACTAAAAGGCAGTTCTCGTAAACGCTTAGATAAACTCATCGAAGGCGGATCACCCGCTCGGCCGCCCGAGTAATTAGAAAGACCAATATGAATTTGTCCACCTAAAAAGGTTCCTGCGGTTAGCACCACGGTTTTAGCGTTAAAACGTAATCCCATTTGAGTAACCACACCAACCACACGATCATTTTCTACTAGTATGTCATCAACCGATTGTTGAAATATTTTAAGGTTTTCTTGATTTTCTAGGGTTTTACGCACAAAGTTTTTATAAAGCGTGCGATCAGCTTGAGCGCGAGTTGCCCTAACTGCGGGTCCTTTACTGGCATTAAGTTTTCTAAAGTGAATTCCCGCATGATCAATAGCGGTTGCCATTACACCACCTAAAGCATCCACTTCTTTAACTAAATGCCCTTTACCAATCCCGCCAATGGCAGGGTTACAGCTCATTTGACCTAAGGTTTCAATGTTATGAGTAACCAATAATGTTGATGCACCCGCACGCGCCGAAGCTAAAGCCGCTTCAGTACCTGCATGGCCACCACCAACAATAATCACATCAAAGGTTTGGTCAAATAACATTAAAAATACCAATAAATTGTAAAAGGGCGGGGATCTTACCTAAAAATGGCTAATAAATGAACAGTTTTCTTATATACCCGTTCACCTTTAAGATGTAAAATAAACTATAGCCAGTTTTCATAATAAAAGTGCGGCATACCGTACTCTATGATCTTTCGTTTTTGATGAAAGCCGAATTTGGTTAATATTTTGTTAGAAGCCGTATTATCTACTGCCGCTAAAGCAATCACTTTATCAAGCTTTAAAATATTGTTTCCGTAATCTATAACCGAAGCTACCGCCTCAGACATTAGTCCTTTTCCCCAATATTCAGGAGAAAAGCGATAACCTAAATCGGGATAGCCAAATTCTGGTTCAAATTTATAGCCGCAAAAACCAATAACTTTATTATCTTGTTTATGGATTAATGCGTAACGAGCATAACCATATTGCTGATATTCTTTTAACCAAATATTTTCAATGATATTAAGTGCATCTTTATCTGATGATATAACAGGATCACCAGGCACATATTTAAGCACTGCTTTACTGCTATTAAATTCTCTAATTGCGCTGGCATCAGTTTTACAAAAATGCCGCATTTGCAAGTTAGGGGTTTCAATTAAAATAGGTGGTTCCAATGAAATTATTTCCCAATACAAAAACTACTAAATATTTTCCCAAGCAAATCATCGGCGGTAAATTCGCCAGTAATTTCATTTAAACAATCTTGAGTAAGCTTTAGCTCTTCGGCCAAAATTTCACCGGCCATCATTTCGGTTAACTGCTCGAACCCCGTATTTAAGTGTGATTCTGCGCGTTTTAACGCATCAATATGTCTGCGCCGCGCCATAAAAGTGCCAGATTCTGTGGCTTCAAACCCAACAACGCTTTTAAGGTGTTCTTTTAAATTGCCAATACCGATTTTTTGCTTTGCGGAAAGGGTGATCACTCTTTCATCATTCACTTTTTCGATATTCGGTTGCTCATTCGCCAAATCACATTTATTGCGCACTAGGGTAATAGGGGGAAGTTCAATAGAAGAGTCAATAAACTGGGCGATTTCTTTGCGTGCAAGATGCTCTTCGCCATCACTGGCATCAACCACTAGTAATACTCTATCGGCTTGTTCAATTTCTTTTGAGGCGCGTTCTATGCCAATTTGCTCCACTTTATCTTTCGCATGGCGCAGTCCAGCAGTATCAATAATATGCAAAGGCAAACCATCAATATGAATTTGCTCAGATAAAACATCGCGTGTAGTTCCAGCAATATCGGTGACTATGGCTAATTCTTTACCCGACAAAGCATTAAGCAGGCTTGATTTTCCTGCGTTGGGTTTTCCTGCGATTACTACTTTCATTCCTTCGCGCAGTAAGCTGCCTTGCTGTGCCGATGCGAGTAATTTCGATAAATCGCTAATGATTGCTTCTAGTTGGTTTTTAACTTTTTCATCGGCAATAAAGTCAATTTCTTCATCAGGAAAATCAATTGCCGCTTCAACATAAATTCTTAAATGAACGACTTTTTCTACCAACTGGTTAATTTTTGCTGAAAACTCACCCGTTAGCGAACGTAGAGCAGACTTGGCTGCTTGCTTTGATCCACTATCAATTAGATCCGCTATAGCTTCGGCTTGGGCAAGGTCTAACTTATCGTTATAAAAAGCCCGCTCTGAAAACTCCCCAGGCTTTGCCATTACTGCACCGCAAGCCAAAATGGATTCTAGTAAAAGATCCACAACCACAGGGCCGCCATGACCTTGAAACTCCAGAACATCTTCACCGGTAAATGAGTGAGGGTTTGGAAAATAAACGGCAATGCCTTGATCAAGCTGTAAGCCATTAATATCTAAAAAAGGAAGGTAGTGAGCAATTCGTGGTTCTAGTTTTTTGCCAAGCAATCTTTGCGCAATGGTTTGGCACAAACCACCAGAAACGCGAACTATTGAAACGCCACCTTTGCCTGGTGGCGTTGCTAGTGCGGCAATTGTTGTTTGAGTGTCGCTCATTTATACCCGTTCTCCTTCAAGATGCATGTTTCAGCAAGTCAGTAAGCCATCCTATTTGAGGCATTAATGCGCAGGATTAGTCATTCTAATTCAAGCATTGATAACGAAGAAGAGGTTGGCTTACTGCCTTGCCCTTCGGGTGCTCAGCCAAAAAGCTTGCACTACGTTGCAGCTTTTGAAAAGGGCTTGCCATTTCCTGCAAGCTGCGTCTTGTTCAAGCTTTTTGGCTGAACACTGAAAATATGCATCTTGAAGGAGAACGGGTATAAGCAAACAATTACTTTTTAGTTTTTACTTCTTGCTCTTTGTTAAATTGATTAGTGATATAAATTTGCTGTGCTATCGACACTAAGTTATTCATTAACCAGTATAAAACTAATCCCGCTGGGAAGAACACAAAAAACACCGTCATAAATACAGGCATTAGCTGCAACATTTTTTGTTGCATAGGATCCATAGTGGGTGAGGTTGGCTGCATTTTTTGCATTAAATACATACTTGCGCCCATTAATAGTGGCAAAATAAAGTAAGGATCTTTAACCGCTAAATCATCAATCCACAAAATAAATGGCGCATGGCGCAGCTCAACACTTTCCATTAATACCCAATAAAGCGAGATAAACACAGGCATTTGAATAAGTAATGGGAAACAGCCTCCTAACGGGTTGACCTTTTCCTTTTTGTACATTTCCATCATTTTCATCGACATTTGCTGACGATCATCACCATATCGCTCTTTCATGGCTTCCATTTTAGGTTGCAATAAACGCATTTTGGCAAATGAGCGGTATTGGGCTCTAGCAAGTGGATAAAGGATCATTTTGATCACAATGGTCACAAAAATAATTGCCACACCCCAGTTGATCACAAACTTCTGTAAGAAAATCAATAACCAAAAAATAGGTTGGCCAATCCACCATAAAAATCCATAATCAACCGTTAGCTCAAGTCCATCACCCAACTTTTCAAGATCAGATTGAACTTTAGGCCCTACATATAATTTGGCACCAAATTCATAAGACTGATTAGGCTCAATCCATTGCCAGTCTTGAGTAATTCTAATTTGCACCAACCCAGACTTACCTAAATCTTTGCTTGTTGCATCAATATGGTTAGTTGCTTCGCTTTGCGGGATCCATGCCGTTACAAAATAGTGTTGTAACATAGCTATCCAACCCGCTTGAGTTTGCTGTTTTAGCGGGGCTTCAATAATGTCATCGAAACTATATTTTTCGTATTTAGACTCTTGTGTTGAATAAGCAGGGCCTAAATAAGACTGCAAACCAAAGCCTTCGCTTTTTACATTTGCCACAGGTTGAGTGTCTCTTTTAAGCGCGGTAAACATTCTATTAGCAATTTTTTCGTTGCTTTTATTGTTTACAATATATTTAGTTTCAATCACATATTGACCACGATAAAAGATAAACTGCTTGGTATATTCAACCCCTGAGTCATTAACCCACTTAAGATCAACCGTAAGTGAGTCTTCACCTTCTTTAAGCTCATAGCTATTTTGCTCTGCTTGATAGTAGGCTATGTTTTTATTAAATTCTGGTGCACCTTCACCATAAAGCCCTGAAAGCGCTAAATAGGTACGGCCATTACGGTTTTCTAAAATATTCAGGGCTGGCGAATCTTTTTCGAGTGTTTCACGATGTTGAACAAGCTCGGCAGACACAGGGTTACCACCAGCAGTTGAAATAAGCACTTTTAACGTATCGGTAACAACTTCTACTGATTGAGCTTTTGTTTGATCTGCTTTTTTAACCGTTGTTTGAGGATCAGCTGTTTGTGCAGAAATATCATCATTAGATGAAGTAACTGGAGATGAGTTAATTATTGAAGCTGCTGCTGAATCGTTACTTGGTGCTTGCAAAGCATCGAGTGAACTTTCAATAGCCGCTGCCTTTTCTTGCACAGGCGCATTTTGCTCTTGCCAAGCGTTATAAATTAGAAAAGTTAAAAATGCAAAAAGGACAAATAAAAACGTGCGGGCTGATTCCATAATAAAAAGAGTCTCTTATGATAATTATTTAGTGTTTATGTCCACAGGGCGGCGGTACATTGTCTATTCCACCAGGGTTTAACGGATGACACCGACTAATTCTTTTAACCATTAACCAACTGCCTTTTAAACTGCCATGTTGTTTTATTGCTTCAATCGAATATTGTGAGCAAGTTGGATAAAAACGACAATCTCCGCCTATAAACAAGCTCAATGTCTTTTGATAGAGTTTGATTAGGCTGATTAAGATTTTTTGCATTTGTTGAGGAATTTGTCGAATAAATTATTACGATAATGGATTATATCTGTTTTGTTCATAACAGCAATATCTCGCCTTGTGAGGATCACTAAATCGTAACAATCAAACTGCTTTTGATGCAGCCTAAAATATTCTCTTAATAACCGCTTAACCCTGTTGCGCTTAATCGCAAGCTTTAGATTTTTTTTAGCAATCACTAATCCCAAGCGTGGGTGAGAATACTGGTTTTTTCTTGCAAGTAGCGTAAAAGCTTTATTATGAACCTTAAACGCTTTGTCAAATACTCGGCTATAATCACTGGCCGTTAAAAGACGAAGCTCTCGCTGAAAACCTAAGGAATAATCATTCATTCCTAACTCCTAAACAGAGTGCTTCAACAAGAGCTTTTTAAAATCTTTTAAAAGGCTAACTAGCAATTAAGCGCTAAGTCTTTTGCGACCTTTTGCACGACGACGATTAATCACTGCGCGACCGTTTTTAGTTGCCATACGTGAACGAAAGCCGTGACGGCGTTTACGCTTTAGAGTACTAGGCTGAAATGTACGTTTCATCAGTCTATCCGTTAAATATTAAGTAATGTTCCACAGATAAGATTACTCTTACCTGCCTGAAAGGGGCGCAAATTCTAGTCTATCAGTATTTTAGTGTCAATCATTTTTATGGTTACTTTTTAACCTTTAAACATTAATTGAATCACTCGTTTTAGATTTACAAATTAAAAAACACCACATATACGGTTTAGTTACCTATTCAACTACAAAATATAGTAAATTAACCAAGAAATATTTTTCACTGTGGATAAAAATAAATTTTAAAAAATACTAAAAAACACTAAAAACAGCTAAGTTCATGCAATCGGAGCCTATACTATCAAAAATATGAGTCATGTAAACAATCAAACACTATAAAACTATCCACTGCCTATAATAATTAATAATATAAAAAGATCTTATTAATTTTTATTATTAGTGCTTTATATATCTGTGGATAACTACAAAAACTATATTTAAAACAAGTAAATAGCCATATTATAACCTTGTATATAAACACCGAAACAATTATGTATTACTAATGTACAAAACTGTAATAAATATAAACTTTATTAAATAATTAACTTATAAACAGACTTTTATACACTTTATTCAACTTTATTTATTTACTCACGATCATTTAAACTAAAAGTTGATTAAAAAAAATTCGGTTTAATTAAAATTATTTTTTACTAAAATGGTTAATACCTGTGGATCAATTTTTCTAATCGATCTAAACTAGCCTACTCAACAAAAGTCATTGATCAAAAAATAAGCAATGAATGACAAACTGATAAAATAAAAAATATTTAGTTGGAAAACAAAAGTTAATGTGGAATAAGTGTCAAAGGTATCTTCAGGATGAACTCCCTCCAACAGAGTTTAGCACTTGGATCCGCCCACTCAAAACCATTGAAGATAACAACAAGCTATTGATTAAGGCACCTAACCATTTTGTTTTACAGTGGGTTAGAGAGCGTTATTTACCAAGAATTAGAGAAATACTTCAGCAAAATACAAACCAGGCTATAGAAATTGCTTTTGACATAATTTCTAATGAACCTTTGTTTGAGCAAAAAACTTCTCCAGATCTAAAGTCTAATAATCAACTCAATAAAGAAGTTGTTCAAAAAAATAATATTGAAGATAGATCAACCTCTATTCCCAAATCAAAAAACGAAAATAGGCGTGGAAACTTAAATAAAAATTTCACCTTCGATACTTTTGTTCAGGGGAAAAGCAATCAGTTAGCAATGGCAGCAGCCAAACAAGTCGCTGAAAATCCAGGAACTGGATATAACCCTTTATTTATTTATGGCGGTGTAGGGTTAGGTAAAACCCATTTAATGCAAGCTGTGGGTAATGAAATATTAAAAAACAAACCTAATGGTAAGGTTATTTACTTACATTCAGAGCGTTTTGTTGCTGACATGGTAAAAGCTTTGCAAACTGGATCGATAGATAAATTCAAAAAGTTTTATCGCTCGGTTGATGCTTTATTTATTGACGACATACAATTTTTTGCTAAAAAAGAAAGATCACAAGAAGAGTTTTTTCATACGTTTAACGCATTACTTGAAGGAAATCAACAAGTTATACTAACTTGCGATAGGTATCCAAGAGAAATTGACGGAGTAGAAGAAAGGCTTAAATCTCGTTTTGGCTGGGGCTTAACGGTTTCTATTGATCCGCCAGAGCTAGAAACACGCGTTGCTATTTTAATCTCAAAAGCAGAAGAGTCTAAAATAAACTTACCACACGAAGTGGCTTTTTTTATTGCTAAAAGAATTCGCTCAAATGTTAGAGAATTAGAAGGTGCTTTAAAACGTGTAATAGCCAATGCTCAATTTACGGGTAAAGAAATTACCGTAGATTTTGTAAAAGATGCATTGCGCGATCTTATTGCAGCACAAGATAAACAGGTAAGTATTGAAAACATACAAAAAACCGTTGCAGAATACTACAAAATTAAAGTCTCTGATCTATTATCAAAAAGAAGAAACCGTTCAATTGCAAGGCCACGCCAAGTAGCCATGTCTTTGGCAAAAGAGCTGACTAATCATAGTTATCCCGAAATTGGCGAAGCTTTTGGTGGCAAAGATCATACAACCGTGTTGCATGCTTATAAAAAGATCAACTCACTTAAAACCGAATCACAAGATATTAATGAAGACTATACAAACTTAATGAGAACTTTGTCCTCTTAGTTTATTTAATTTTTATTGGAGCATTTATGAAATTATCTATCAGTAAAGACCAGATATTAGCGCCGCTTCAGCTAGTGTCTGGTGCTGTTGAAAAAAGACAGACTTTACCGGTATTAGCTAACCTTTTACTAAAAGTAGAAAATGGACAATTGCATATTACGGCAACAGATCTAGAAATAGAAATGTCATTTCGGATAAAGCTAGAAGGTGAGTATATAGAAGGTGATATAACGGTTCCTGCTAGAAAGTTACTCGATATATGTAAAAGTTTGTCAGGCAATAACCCTGTGGAAATTAAGCTGGATGAAGGGCGTTTAAAAATTACTTCGGGTAGAAGTAAGTTTTCATTATCAACAATATCAGCTCAAGAGTTTCCTAATATAGAAGAAACAGTATTTGATATTGGCTTTGAAATAGAAAATCATCGTTTAAAGTCGTTATTTGATAAAACACAATTTGCAATGGCTCTGCAAGATGTACGCTACTATTTAAATGGTATGCTCTTTGAAGTAAATGGAGATAAACTTGTCAGTGTGGCAACCGATGGCCATCGTTTAGCTCTTTCAAATACCCAGATGGATGAATCTATATCAGATCATTTAATTCAAGCTATTATTCCTCGAAAAGGCGTGCTAGAGGCGGGTAAATTACTGAGCTCTTCAGATGATAAATGTAAGCTTGAACTAAGTAGCAACCATATTAGAATAACCTTAGGTGACTTTATTTTCACTTCTAAACTCATTGATGGACGTTTTCCCGATTATGACAAAGTGCTTCCGCGTAACGCTGAACGCCTAATGGTTTCATCAAAAGAATCATTAAAAGATGCTTTTAGTCGTGCCTCAATATTATGCAACGAAAAATTTAGAGGGGTACGCTTAAATTTAACGAATAACCTGTTAGTTATTCATGCAAATAACCCAGAACAAGAAGAAGCTAAAATTGAATTAGACGTTGATTATTCTGATGCAGAGCTAGAAATTGGATTTAACGTTGGCTACCTTTTAGATGCCTTAAATGCCATTAAATCTGAAAATGTACGATTTAATTTAGGCGATTCTAATAGTAGCGTGCTGATAGAAAATGCAGACACTAGTGATAGTTTGTACGTTGTTATGCCGATGAGGTTATAAGTCGGCAATAATGTATCTAGAGCAGTTAACTTTTCAAGGGGTAAGAAACCTTACACCAGCAAAGCTCTTGTTATCGCCAAACCTTAATATATTTGAAGGTGTTAATGGCGCTGGTAAATCAAGCTTATTAGAAGCTTTAAGCTTGGTTACCTCAGGTCGCTCTTTTCGTACAAATAAACTATCGTTAGTGGTTAATGACTCACAAGATTCTTTTTCTATCAACGCCAAGTATCAAAACTCTAGTGCCCATTCAGTAGGAATGAGTCATCTAAAAACCCAGAAAATCAACAGAATTAAAGTAGATAAAAGCATAGTTAAAAACTTATCAAAACTTTCTTCAATCTATCCAACACAAGTATTATGCCCCGAGTCTTATCATTTAATAGATTCAGGACCTTTAGAAAGAAGAAAATATTTAGACTGGCTATTGTTCCACGTGGAACATTCTTTTATATCGCAATGGAAACAGTTTACTAAAATCATCAAACAACGAAATGCACTATTAAAAAATGCTCAAAATATTAATCAAATATCTCATGATATAAAAGCTTGGGATGAACAACTTGTTCCAATAAATGAAGCAATTAATCATTCAAGACACGAAATCAGTAAACAGTTAACCATAGTATTCAATCAATTAACTAAGCAATTAGGTTTAGATTTTTGCAGTAATGTCACCCTTAATTATTATTCAGGTTATAAAGGCGACTATCAAAGTAAGCTGATAGATAATTTAACTAACGACTTTAAGCGAGGCTTTACTCAGTTTGGAGCGCATAAGTCTGACATAAGAATAAAAATAGGCAATCAGTTGGCTAAAGATATTTTATCCAGAGGGCAGAAAAAAGTGCTCATCAATACTTTGTTTTTAGCGCAAACATTATTATTGAAACAAAAAAATGATAAGGATAGTTTGTTTATTATTGACGACTTCACTTCTGAGTTAGATGTAGAAAACCAAAAGACTTTATTGAATGTATTAATGCAGCAAAAAAATACTCAAATAGTCTTATCTTGTTTACAACTTGATGCACTCAAATGGTTAAAAAAAGGGTATAATAACGCTTATATGTTTCACGTGGAACATGGCAATGTTTCTAGAATAAATAATGATAAATGAAACTTAAATCATTTAGATTAAAACTGAAAGGTAGATTACTTAATGTCTGAAAATTATGACTCGTCGAGTATTAAAGTTCTTAAAGGATTAGATGCCGTTCGTAAAAGACCAGGTATGTATATTGGTGATACCGATGATGGAACTGGTTTGCATCACATGGTTTTTGAGGTTGTAGATAACTCAATTGACGAAGCTTTGGCTGGTCATTGTTCTGAAATTAATGTCATTATTCATCCAGATAACTCTGTATCTGTTTATGATGACGGGCGAGGTATTCCTGTTGGTATTCATCCTGAAGAGGGTGTATCAGCAGCTCAAGTTATAATGACCGTACTTCATGCTGGTGGTAAGTTCGATGATAACTCGTATAAAGTTTCGGGCGGACTACATGGTGTGGGTATTTCAGTTGTTAATGCTTTATCTGATGAGCTTTCCTTAACGATTAGACGTGAAGGTAAAGTACATGAGCAAATCTATCACTTAGGTGAACCCAAAGCACCGCTAGCGGTAATTGGAGATACTAAAAGAACAGGAACAGAGTTGCGTTTTCATCCTAGCCCTGAGATCTTCAGTGATATTAATTTCCATTATGATATTTTAGCTAAACGCTTAAGAGAGTTATCTTTTTTAAACTCGGGTGTTAGCATTCGTCTTAAAGATGAAAGAAGTGGTAAAGAAGATCATTTTAAATATGAAGGCGGTATTCAAGCATTTGTTAGTTTTTTAAATACCAATAAAACGCCTATTAACGATAAGATGTTTCATTTTTCATTTACTCGTGAAGAAGATGGCATTACCGTTGAAGTGGCTATGCAATGGAATGATAGCTTCCAAGAGAACATCTTTTGTTTTACCAATAACATTCCGCAAAGAGATGGTGGAACCCATTTAGCAGGCTTTAGAGGTGCTTTAACTCGAACGCTAAATAACTACATAGAAAAAGAAATAGCTAATGCTAAAAACAAAACCTCTACTACTGGTGATGACGCTAGAGAAGGGTTAACTGCGGTTATTTCGGTAAAAGTTCCTGATCCTAAGTTCTCGTCGCAAACTAAAGACAAATTGGTTTCCTCCGAAGTGAAAAGTGCTGTAGAGCAATCTATGAGCGCTAAACTCTCTGAATTTTTATTAGAAAACCCAGTTGAAGCCAAAACCATTGTTACAAAAATGATGGACGCTGCAAGAGCGAGAGAAGCCGCCAGAAAAGCCAGAGATATGACACGCCGTAAAGGAGTGCTAGATGTAGCTGGTTTACCTGGTAAACTGGCAGACTGCCAAGAAAAAGATCCTGCTGTTTCTGAGCTTTATATAGTGGAGGGTGATTCTGCGGGCGGCTCTGCCAAACAAGGTAGAAATCGTAAAAACCAAGCAATACTGCCACTTAAAGGAAAAATCTTAAACGTAGAAAAAGCCCGTTTTGATAAAATGCTTTCTTCTGCAGAGGTTGGTACATTAATTACCGCGTTAGGTTGCGGAATAGGGCGTGATGAGTTTGATGCCGACAAAGCCCGTTATCATCGTATTATTATAATGACCGATGCTGATGTGGATGGTGCTCATATTAGAACGTTATTGTTAACCTTTTTCTATCGTCAAATGTTGCCACTTATTGAGCGTGGCTTTATTTATATTGCCCAGCCACCTCTTTATAAAATTAAAAAAGGTAAGCAAGAAACCTATATTAAAGATGATGTGAGCTTAGAAGAATACTTAACCAGTATGGCACTAGATGAAGCATCGCTCCATGTAAACCCAGATGCACCTGCATTAGCTGGTGATGCTTTAGAAAAGCTGGTAAGCGAATATCGCTCAGTTAGAGCAGATGTAAGACGATTATCACAGCTTTATGATCAAAATATTCTTAATGCTTTGGTTTACTTACCAGAACTTAAAGAAGAGCAATTAAACGATAAAGAAGCGGTGGAAGCTTGGGTAGAGCAGTTAAAGCAGAGTTTACAAGGCGATCATATTAAAGCGGGAGCAACTCGCTATGAGTTCGGTATTTACAAAGACGAAGAAAGAAACCGCTATTTACCTGAGGTTAATGTTATTCATCATGGCATTTCTCATCCTTATGTATTAGATAAAGCTTTCTTCTCATCAGGTGAATATAGAAAAATTATAGCGCTTGGTAAAACACTAGATGGCTTATTAGAAGAAGGCGCTTACATTCAACGTGGCGCACGTCAGCAAGAAGTGGCAAGCTTTGCAGAAGCCCTAGATTGGCTAATGCAGCAATCACGTAGAGGGTTATCTATTCAACGCTACAAAGGTCTTGGAGAAATGAACCCCGATCAACTTTGGGAAACCACCATGGATCCCGAAGTTCGCAGAATGCTTCAAGTGACTATCGAAGATGCGGTAGCGGCAGATCAGTTGTTTACAACCCTAATGGGCGATCAAGTTGAGCCGCGTAGAGACTTTATTGAATCGAATGCTTTGGCGGTTGCTAACTTGGATGTTTAGTAGATATTAAAAGAAAAAGATATACCCATCTTAAAGATCCCACTATTTTATAAACTGGGACTACTGATAAAGCGAAACCTTTGATTAAATATTGGGTTTCAAGTATTAAAAGCAGGTTATGAAAATAATCTGCTTTTTTTTGATCTTTTATTACTTTATAAACAATAGGTTTATGTAAATAGTAAGCGCTTACTATCAGTTTGATAGTTTTTAGTTGAATTAAGATCTTAACCTTAAACTTAAAGACGGCGATATCAGTTTCTGTTGTAGCATCATTAATAATTATTTTTAACAATTGTTATGTTGTAATATATCTTTTAATTTATATAATTGCAGGTTAACGCTTTTTTGCTTTATTTAGTGAATTAAGTCTTTTCTAAAGATTAGGTTACATAAAGATTACTTATGAATAAGCCAGTTTTTTATTTCGTATTAGCCAGTGTTTTCATTCTATTTTTTCCTTTATTAGCTAAAGGAGAAAAAGCACACGTGCATGGATCATTGTCTATTTTTATAGCGATAGAGAACAACAAAATAGAAATTGCATTAGAATCACCCGCTGAAGCTTTGGTTGGTTTTGAACACAAAGCATCTTCACTTAAAGAAAAACAACTAGTTGAGCAAACGGAAAAACAATTAAAATCACCAGATCTGTTTTTCTCATTTAATGGTGCTAGCTGTAAACCAGATGAAATTAAAGTTGAACTTTCAAGTATTGAAGCCGAGCATCATAGCGATCACGATAATGATCATCACTCAGATAAACATAATGAGAACAAGCATAACGATATAACCGCAATGTATGGGTATACTTGCGATCAAGCATCAAACATAAAATCTATTTATGTAGATTTTTTTAAGGCTTTTGCAAAGGTTGAAAAAGTTAAAGTGGTATGGATTACTGAAACTGGGCAAGGGTCAAACTTGCTTAATCGAAAAAATAATCAAGTTGTACTAATAAGTCAGTAGTCGGTATTATGATTTAAATAGTTAAAACAAATACATTCTCAAAATTAAACATTAAAGGGGCACCCATGAACAAAAAGCATCTTTTAGGTCTGTCTATTGCGCTGGCGCTTTCTGCTTGTTCGCAACAAGAAGAGCCTAAATCGCAACCGACAGCTGAAAACAAAGTAGAAAAAGCAAAGTCGAATACTTCAGCAACATCAACTAACACATTGCTAGCATCATGGGATACACCGTTTAAGATCCCGCCATTTGCAAAAATCAATGATGGTGATTATTTACCTGCCATTGAAAAAGCGGTTGCAACCATGAGAGATGAAGTTGACGCGATAACCAATAATCCAGAAGAGCCAACCTTTGAAAACACCATTGTTGCATTGGAAACTTCGGGTAGTGAAATGGGGCGTATTATTCGGGTTTTCTCAAATATTACTCGCACTGATACCAACGATAATCTTAAAGCGCTGCAAGTAAAAATTTATCCAATGCTAACGCGTGAGCAAGATGCTATTTCGCTTAACCAAAAGCTTTTTGAAAGAGTGGCTGCTGTTTATAACAAAAAAGATTCCCTACAGCTTGATCAACAAGATGCTCGACTGCTCGAATTAGTTCATCAAGGTTTTGTTCGTTCGGGCGCTTCTCTTGGCGAAGAAGCGAAAAAACAATTAAAAGAAATTAATGCAGAAATTTCTAAAGTAACCACTAATTTTGCCCAAAACCTTTTAGCCGAAACCAAGGGTTTTGAAATGGTGGTTACTGATGAAAAAGAGCTCGCTGGGTTGTCTAAAGGCATGATTAATTCGGCTAAAAGCAAAGCAGAGGGTAAAGGTAAAAAAGGTGCATGGCTATTTGGTTTAGACAGAGCAACTTATGAAGGGTTTATGACCTACTCTGAAAACCGCGAACTACGCAAAGTAATGTTTGATGGCTACCGTTCAAGAGGTGCAAACGGTAATGATAAAGATAACTTAGGTTTAGCATTAAAAATTTCTAAATTGCGAGCAGAGCGGGCAAAAATTCTTGGGTATGAAAGTCATGCGCATTATCAGTTAGAAACCCGTATGGCAAAAACACCAGAAAATGCAGAAGACTTTTTATTAAAAGTTTGGAAGCCGGGTCTAAAGCGTGCTGAGCAAGAAAAAGCAGAAATGCAGGAAATTATTAAAGAAGAAGGGCATAGCTTTGAACTAGCTGGGCACGATTGGTGGCATTATGCTGAAAAGCTGCGTGGTAAAAAGTATGCGTTTGATGAATCTCAAGTTAAGCCTTACTTTGAACTAACTAATGTAATCAACGGCGCATTTCATGTAGCTGAAAAGCTATTTGGTCTTACTTTTACCGAGTTAAAAGATGCACCAAAATGGCATCCTAAAGTTCGCGTCTATGAAGTAAAAGGGGAAAATGGCGATCACTTAGGCGTGTTTATGGCTGATTTTTACAGCAGAGATTCAAAAGGCGGTGGCGCTTGGATGAGTTCGTTTAGGCAAGCCTCATCTGTTGATGGCAAGGTTGTTCGACCTATTATTACTAACAACCTTAATATCACTCCGCCAGCTGATGGCGATCCAACGCTGTTAAGTTTTGGTCAAGTTAATACCTTATTCCATGAGTTTGGTCATGGTTTACACGGTTTAATGACTCTAGCACGTTACGAGAGATACGCAGGAACTAGCGGAAGCCCAAGGGATTTTACCGAGTTTCCGGCACAATTTTTAGAGCATTATGCTTCTGCACCAGAAGTGCTTCCAGTTTATGCCAAGCACTATCAAACGGGTGAAGTAATTCCTGCTGAGCTTTTAGAAAAGCTTCAAGCAGCCAGCACTCATAACCAAGGTTTTAAAACTACAGAGTTTATAGGCGCATCTTTATTAGATTTGGCTTGGCATAAAATGAGTGAAGAAGAGCTCAGTAAAATAGCTGATGTTGAAGCTTTTGAAGCCAAAACATTAAATGATTATGGCATATTAAGCGAAATTGGCCCTCGATACCGTACCAATTACTTTGCCCATATTTTCTCATCACCTACGGGGTATTCTGCTGGATACTATGCTTATTTATGGTCTGAAATTTTAGATTCCGATGGCTTTATGGCATTTCGTGAAGCAGGTGATATTTATGATAAAACTTTAGCGCTTCGTTTAGCACAAAATGTTTATCAAGCGGGTGGGCGTGAACCTGCCGATGAGTTATATCGTAAGTTCCGTCAAAAAGATCCAACCATTGAGCCGCTATTAAAAAATAGAGGTTTAGATTAAAAATGGTTTAGATTAAAAATAAAGACTTGGATTAAAATAGAGCACTATTAAAAAGCCACCTAGTTTAGGTGGCTTTTTTATTAGTGTTTGTCTTGTTAAAGCTAAATTCTTTCTAACACCCAAAAAGCACCAACTAGCGCAATCATTAAACTACCAGGAATTACAACAAAGCGGTTATACCAAGCCTTTTTTAACCACTTTACTAAGAGAGCAAAAATTACTAAAGCAAACCCTAGTTGACCTATTTCTACTCCCAAATTAAAACCAACTAGCGCACTAATAAAGTGATCGTCTGGAATACCTAGTTCACTTAAAGCACCAGCAAAACCGAGTCCGTGTAGTAAGCCAAAACAAAAGACAATTAATGGTCGCCAAAACTTTAATGATTTAAAAAAAATGTTTTCAATTGCAACAAACACAATAGAAAGTGCTATCGCAACCTCTACCCATGTGCCTTCTAACACAAGGATCCCTAATACTCCTAGCGCTAGGGTGACACTATGCGCCAAGGTAAATAGTGATATTTGAATCAGTAATGGTCTAAAAGCTGATGAAGACAAAAGCAAAGCAAGTACAAATGCTAAGTGGTCGAGCCCAAATGGAATAATATGATCAACACCAAGCTTTATATAAAGTATTGCGGTTTCTAGTGGCGAGCGGTCGAGTTTAATTTCGGGTAATGCTAAATTGTTTTTGGATTCAGCGGGTTTATCTAGTTCGGCAAGTTGGGCACAAAGCAGAGGATCCATTTCAACATCATTGCAAAAATCATCTTCTGGGTGCGCAAGTGCGATTGCGCTAAACAAAAATAAAACGGTAAGTATAAAAAAAGTTAAAGGTGTTGGTTTATTTAAAGGCAGGTTCATTATCGTTTTTATCGAAATTTTATTAGGTGTGGTTATTAATTCAAGTTGCTTGAGCGAATTTATTCATCATAATAGCTTTCAATGTAATGCGGTACTATTGAATAAGAAGAAGTAGCTATTTCATTTTCAACTAACGATGCTTGCAAAATACCTGAAATCCAAAAAGGATCATATAAAGAAGGAAGTTGTAAACCTTTAGGGTAGTCAACAAATATTATTTGATTGGGTGGTGGAGGCGGCATATGAAGACAAGCACCAAAAAATGGCACCAAGAAAAACTGAGTAACCGTTTGTTGATCATTAAATTCAATTGGCACAATAAAACCAGGAATTTTAATGGCTTTTCCATTCATTTCTTCAACAATATTTGTAGAAACTAATGCCTGTTGATAACGGTCGTCAGAGGCTGCGGCAATGGTGCTTTGAATTTGACTGCTAATTTGATCTTCTTCTGAGCCATCTTCAATATCCGATAAATACTCTGGTGGATTTAATAATGCATCTAAATCATCTTTTGGCATTAGCTCAGGCCACTCAACCATTTTAAATGAGTCTTTAGCAAGAGGTATGGTTTGCTTGTTTGTATTGGTTTCTTTGTTATCAATGGTTTTTTCTGAGTTGCTATTGTTTACAACCACTTGATCTGCTTGGTTGTTATCGCTGTTTTCACAGGCATTCAATAAAAAAGTAGCAATAAGCAATAGAATTAATTGTTTAAGTTTAACCATGAGTCACTGTTTTTGTAAAAGCTTGAGATTTATACCCGCTCTCTTTCAAGGTGCTTGTTTCAGTGTTCAGCCAAAAAGCTTGAACAAGGCGCAGCTTGCAGGAAATGGCAAGCCCTTTTCAAAAGCTGCAACGCAGTGCAAGCTTTTTGGCTGAGCACCCGAAGGGCAAGGCAGTAAGCCAACCTCTTTTTCGTTATCAATGCTTGAAGTAGAATGACTAATCCTGCGCATTAATGCCTCAAATAGGATGGCTTACTGTCTTGCTGAAACAAGCACCTTGAAAGAGAACGGGTATAAGTTTAATAACAAAAATGATACATTATATCGTCACTATTAAGCAATTGATCAACATAAACTAACATTTGAGAAAACATTGAATTACCATGATTATAAACTTAAATAATGTTTGTTTTTCTTATCCTGAAACACCCAATAAAAAAGCACTGAATATCCCTAGCTGGACTATTGCAGCTAAAGAGAGTGTCTTTGTTTATGGTCCATCGGGTAGTGGAAAATCAACACTATTAAATTTATTAAGTGGAATGCTGGTTAGCGATCAAGGTGACGTTTCAATATTAAATAAGTCATTAAACAAAATGAGTGCCCCGCAAAGAGATCGTTTTCGGGCTAAACATATCGGTTATGTATTTCAACAATTTAATTTGATCCCATACTTAAATGCGGTTGAAAATATTCAACTAGCAACAAATTTTGCAAAAAATAAAAAACAAGAAACCAAACAAGAAATAGAAAACCTATTAAAAAAACTTAATATTCAGCCAAGTGAATGGCAAAAACCAACTAGCCAATTGAGTATTGGGCAACAGCAAAGAGTTGCTATTGCAAGAGCGTTAATTAATAAACCCGAAATACTAATTGCCGATGAACCAACCTCATCATTAGATCAAGATAATCGCGATAACTTTATGTCGGTTTTATTGTCGTTAGTTGAAGAAAACAATATGACCTTAGTTTTTGTTAGTCACGACAAAACACTATCAAAGCACTTTAAAAGAGTAGAGTCTCTTTCTGATATCAACCGCTTATCAGGAGAAAAACAATGTTCTTAAAGTTGGCGTTTAAAAGTTTATTAAGCCGTAAAGGCTCGGTAGTTTTAACATTGCTTGCAATGACGGTGAGTGTGTTTGTTTTGCTAGCGGTTGAACATGTGCGTTTTCAAGCGAAAGATAACTTTGCAAAAACGGTTTCGGGTGTTGACCTTATTGTTGGCGCAAGAACCGGTAGTCTTAATTTATTACTCTATTCGGTATTTCATATCGGCTCACCAACCAATAATATTTCCTGGGATACCTATAAAACAATTACCCAAAGCTCACAAGTGAAATGGGCAGTGCCAATCTCGTTAGGTGATTCGCATAAAGGTTATCGAGTTATGGGAACCACGCAAGATTTTTTTAAGCACTTTAGCTATGGCAATCAACATAAACTTTCCTTTAGTGAAGGAAAGGCTTTTGCTGGTGTTTTTGATCTTGTATTAGGTGCGGCAGTTGCAAAAAAGCTGGGTTATTCTGTTAATGATAAAATCATATTATCACACGGTTTAGCTAGCACTAGTTTTAGCTTGCACGATGATAAGCCTTTTAATGTGGTTGGCATATTAAAGCCAACTGGCACACCTGTTGATCAAACGGTTCATGTTAGCCTGCAAGGAATAGAGGCCATTCATATGAATTGGAAGCAAGGAATAAAACAAACTAACAATCCATTAAGTGAAAATGAAATTAATCAATTAAATCTTCAACCTAAGTCAATTACCGCTTTTATGTTGGGGTTAAAGTCTCGCATGGCAACTTTTAAGGTTCAGCGTGATATTAATGAAATGAAAACAGAGCCTATGTTAGCCATATTACCTGGTGTTGCTTTATCTGAGCTGTGGCAAATGATGGGGGTTTTAGAAAACACCTTATTTTTTATTGCGGTACTTGTGTTTATTTCGGCACTGCTAGGTTTAAGTGCGATGTTGTTATCGTCTATCAAAGAGCGAGAACCAGAAATTAAATTATTAAGAGCTATTGGCGCGCCAGCCAGCTTTTTATTTTTATTGGTGCAGTTAGAGGCACTGTTTATTAGCTTTACTAGTTTAGTATTAGGAGCCGCTTTTTTATCGGTTGGTATTTTTATAACGCAAGGTTTTTTAGTTGCAGAATTTGGCTTACATATTAGTAGTAATATTTTTTCTAAAACGGCATTTTATTTTTGCTTAGGAATTATTGCTGCATCCGTTGTTATTGCATTAATACCATCAATAAAAGCTTACTCTAAAGCAAAGCTTTAAATGAAGAAAGAACAGGTTTTAGTTAGCTCGCCATAAAAAAGTGAGTGTTCCATATTCAGTTAAGTTTTCTAAATTATCATTATTGTTACCAATATCTAAACTGTTTATGGCAAAGGTGACAGAAAGGTTTTTCCAAGAATAAGCAAATCCAATTGCAGTACTAATTTGCTTGGGATCAACATCAATAGAACGACTATCAGTGAAAGTATTTCCATCGGTGAAAATATTATTAAAAGTATATGATGCACCCAAATTAAAATAAAAAAACCAACCTTCGTCAATTGCCACGGGATTGATTGTTCTATCATTACTTAATAATGATGAAGGATAGGTAATATCATTATTTTTACCATAACGAAAACTAAAACCGCCATAAACAGAGCTTTCAAAAGTGCCTAGCTTTAAATCAGCCAAAGTAACAAAGTCCATTGTGTTGTCTTGTGATACCCAATTTCTCCACGCTCTGCCTCTGCCAAATTGAAAAATAAGTTCGTTATTAAGTTGAGTATCCCAGCCTTGAGGCTCATCTGAGCCAAAAATATCGTGAAATACAGTTTGGGTGTGTTCTGCTAGTGAAAGAGGGCCAGCAATACCAATTGTTGTACTGAGTTTATCCGCAAAAAACTTATTTTCTTGAAGGTAAGTATTGGTATAAAACAGTACACCAGCATAAGGAAGCTCGTCTAATGGCGGGTTTTCAAGTGTAATATCGGAAGGGGTTGCCATTATTTGCCCAAAGGTGTGAGCATTAAATGAGGTAGTCGAATTAATATCTTCAAGAGTCCACAATAAAGGTTTTAGTAGTTTGCTAGGTGTTATTTCTTGGTTATTGTCGGTTTCATATAAACTATAAAATAAGCCGTTAGTATAGCCATTATCATTACCAACAAACAGATCGTTATCAATAGTAAAAGAATGCCAGTCGTTTTCTGCTTGCGAAGGTAGAGCAATAAAAAATAAGATAAAAAATTTTGAAAGCGATCTTTTCATTTGAGCTATCTAAAATTGATTTTAATCATTTAAAGATAGCTCATGTTATATAAAATTTATTATTTTACGGTTGGTTAACAACCTCAACTACCACCTTGCCTACTGCATTGCCGCTAGTTAGATGATCGTGTGCTTTACCAACCTCTTGTAAATTAAAGCGTTGGTTATCAACAATGGGTTTAAGTTTTCCTTCATCGACAATTTTTGCCAGCTTAGATAATATTTTTCCATGCTGCACCCGTTTAAAGTTATGTAACATAGGGATCAGCATAAACACTACATGTAAAGATAAACCCTTAAAATGAGCTTGGGTTAAATCTAATTCAACCATAGAAACAGTGGATACTATTTGACCATTTAACTTTGCAGCGGCAAATGAATTTGTCATATTAACACCACCCACCGAATCAAAGACTATATCGAACCCTTGATTATCTGTATGTTTATTAACATAGTCTTCAACGGTTTCTGTTTTATAATTAATAGCTTTAGCGCCTAACTTTTCTATTAACTGCAGTTGTTTGTTGCCGCCCCCTGTTGAAAACACATTGGCACCAAAATATTTTGCCAGCTGTAGTGCAATGTGACCTACACCGCCAGAGCCTCCATGAATTAAAACATCTTGGTTGTTTGTTATTCCTACGCGAACTAACCCTTCAAAAGCGGTTATTCCAACTAGTGGTAACGCTGCGGCTTCACGCATTGAAATAGACTTTGGTTTATGAGCAACAAGTTTAGCGTCAGCCAAAATGTATTCAGCTAATGAGCCTTGCAGATCGGCAAGACCACCAGCACAACCATAAACTTCATCACCCACAGAAAAACCATTAACACCATCTCCAACACTTTCAACAATGCCGGCAAAGTCCATTCCTAATATAGCTGGTAAAGGCGGTGATAGTGGCGCTAAAGTTTCACCTAATTGCCGAATCATGGTATCTACGGTGTTTACGCTTGTTGCGTAAACTTTAATAAGTAGATTTTGCGGTTGAACCACTGGCTTGGGAGTGTCGGCTAACTCAAATGCGTTGCTTTCACCGAAGCTTTTGATGATCATAGATTTCATAATAATATCCTCAACAATATTGGCTAGGTTGGCAGTATATTTGTTAATGAATTAATTGATAATAATGCTATATTAATAATCAGTTTTTATAATTTGTTGATAATATGAATGTAGAACACCTTAAATTATTTATTAGAATTGCTGCGCTTAACAATATTAGTCTGGCGGGCAAAGAATTAGGGTTATCACCTGCGGTCTCAAGCGCCCATATCAATAAGCTGGAAAACAGCTTGGGTGTAAAGCTTATTTATAGAACCACTCGTAAAGTTTCATTAACACAAGAAGGGAAAGCTTTTTTACCTCATGCAGAAGAAGTTATAACTAGTATTGATTTAGCTAAATCTTCTGTTGGGGTAGGTAGTGTGGCTCCACAAGGAACAATTCGAATCGCAGCACCCGCTTCTTTTGGCAGAATGCACCTTACTCCTGCGTTAACTAACTTTATTAAGCGCTATTCTGATTTAAAAGTTGATTTAAAGTTGAGTGATTCAGTGATTGATATGGTTGAAGGTGGCTTCGATGTAGCCATAAGAAATGCAGCGCTAAATGACTCAAGTTTAGTTGCAAGAAAACTGGCTAATGACAAAAGGGTTGTTTGTGCTTCGCCCAGTTATATTGCTGAGTATGGTCAGCCTAAAACACCACAATCACTTCAAGAACATCAATGCATTCATTTATCTGGAACCGAATCATGGAGCTTTAAAACTCAGCAAGGTAATGTTAAGCCCAATGGTCAGGTTGTTTTTCAGGCGGATAATGGAGAGTCTATTCGGGACGCTTGTATTAATGGCGTTGGGCTTACTGTTTGTTCGGTTTGGTGCGCCTATAAAAACTTAATTAATGGGCAATTAGTGCAAGTTTTAAAGGAATATCCTTTGGTTTCTGAAACTGCGATTTGGGCTGTTTACCCAAGCTCAAGATTATTAGCACCTAAAGTTAGGTGCTTTATTGATTATATGCTTGAGTATTTTGGTCAAACGCCTTATTGGGAAGCGGAGCTTAGAGAATTTGAGAGAGAATCTAAGTCATTAATTAATTGAGACTGTTTTTGTAGGTTGAGTGCATCAACATGGGGATCACTAAATTTATTAATATCATTATCAAAATATTTGCCGCTGGCGTTCATAAACGCTGGTGAAATTGCTGCTTTTACTAAAATATCTGCTCCTATGGATAGATCATTGCCTTCAACACCATAAGCTTCTTTAACCATTTTGCTGCCAATAAAAGAGGCTGGGTTAATCGCAATGATTAACGGAGTATGGTTTAGTTGATTGGCTAAACCCATTGACCAAGCAATTAGTGCGAGTTTACTTTTTGCGTAAACACTTGAATCGCTAAGGTTGCTAGGGTTAATGATTTCGCTAGGATCAAACGAGGCTTGAGCAGCGGAAGATAAATTAATTACACGACTTTTTGCATGAAAGATAGGTAACAAATGTTTGGTTAATAAATAGGGGGCAATAGTGTTAATGTTAAAGCGCACATCAAGGTTACCAAGTTTATTGTTGCCATTAGTTTTAAAAACGCCAGCGTTGTTAATAAGTACATCTAAAGTTTTAAAATCAATTTTTATCTGTTTAGCCATTTGGATAACTTGTTTTAGATCGGACAAATCAGCTAAATAAGTATTAATTTTTGCATTAGGGTTAATGGTAAGCAAAGCTTCTTTTGCGCTTAAGAGCTTTTGACTATTGCGCCCATGTAATATAACGCAATAGCCTTTATGAATAAGTTGTTTGGCCGTTTGTAAACCAATTCCATCGGTTGAGCCAGTAATTAAAATCGTTTTAGACATTTTTAAGTCACCACATTGAACAATATAAACATTTTATAATAGTTAAACGGTTGTGAATATTGAGCAAAAAGCTTATTGAGTTTTTTGGTTTTATTGATAATTAACGGTCAGTTTTTATTTCAGTGTTGTCGTTAACGGCTTTAGACTTTGCAATAACAACTGCGCCCAATACTGCCGATAAAATCGATCCTAATAACACACCCACTTTTACGCTGTCCTGTAAATGCATACCTTGATGCTCAAAGGCCAAAGTGCCAATAAACAAACTCATGGTAAATCCAACACCACACAATAAAGATACGCCATAAAGTTGCGGCCAGCTGGTATTTTGGGGACGTTCAGTAATTTTTAGTTGCACGGCTAACCAGCAAGTACCAAATATTCCAATTTGTTTGCCAGCAAATAAACCCAGTGCAATGCCGACTGTTACAGAGTTAAAAATAGCATCAAAGTTAGAGTCTATTAAATTGACTCCTGCGTTAGCAAAAGCAAAAAGCGGTAGAATAAAAAAAGTGGTCCAAGGGTGAAGTGAATGCTCAATGCTTTCTAACATGGAATGTTTTTGATTGTCTGTTTTATTTAATGGGATAAACCAAGCCACAATAAAGCCCGCCAATGTTGCATGAACACCAGACTTTAAAACGGCAGCCCAAACAATTAAACCCACAATAAAGTAAGCCGCTTTGGCTTGCAGATTTATGGAATTAAATACAAACAGTGCTGCAATACCAACAGCTGCTACTATCATAGAGTTTATTGAGAGATCTTGAGAGTAAAACAAAGCGATAATAATAACGGCGGCAATATCATCAAATATAGCCACTGATAACAAGAATAACTTGAGAGAAAGGGGAAGGTGCTTTCCAAAAAGAACAAAAATACCTAACGCAAAAGCAATATCGGTTGCCGAAGGAATTGCCCAGCCGCTCATTGCAATAGAATCATTTTGATTAAAATATAAGTAAATCATTGCAGGAATAGCAATACCGGCAACTGCAGCTATTAAGGGTAAAACGATAGATTTTGGGTTTGATAAATTTCCACACATTACCTCGCGCTTTATTTCTAAACCCACCAAAAAGAAAAAAAGCGCCATCAAACCATCGTTTACCCACAAAATTAATGGCTTGTTGATTTCAAATGTACCAAACTGAAAAACAACTGGAAGATTTAAAAATGATTGATACCAGTTTGATGCGAATGAATTAGCAACAATTAACGCAAGTAGCGCAGAAATAACTAAAAGCACACCACCAGAAGCTTCCCCCCTAAATAAATATTTCACCTTGTTAACCATAAAATCCTCAAGTATTAAATGCAACTGAGAACTCTTTACGTTTAAGAAGGGGAAATAGTTCAATTATTCAAAGATTTTTGAATAATTGCTGAAAGCAAAAGCCTTGAAATAGAGCGTATATCCTTAATAACTCTTCAAGATAATATAGCCAAGTGTAATTTATTAATTCTACTATTTTGATTAAAAGTGATATAAATCATTGTTAGCGCAACATTAACCTAGTAAAATACTTGGGTATTTTGATTTAACCTAATATAAGTTTGAGGAACAATGATGAAACTTAAAACCCTTGGCTTAGCAGCCATCTTAACATTTACTGGCACGGTTGCTCAGGCGGCTGACGTTGCGGCAGGCAAAGCTAAATCTATTGTATGTGCTGGATGCCATGGATCTGATGGGATCAGCATTTTACCAAACTACCCTAACCTTAAAGGTCAAAAAGCGGCTTATACCGAAAAGCAATTAAAAGACTTTAAGTCAAAAAAACGTAATGATCCAATTATGGCGGCTCAAGTTGCGGCTTTATCTGATGCCGACATGAAAAATATTGCAGCTTACTATGAGAGTTTAGGCAAAAAGTAATATTAGCCTTAGAATTAATAAAAAACCGCTATTAATTAGCGGTTTTTTTATGCCTAATGATTTTATCGACAAACTGGTTTAGGTTGTCAAATATTGGGGTGTTGTTCAAATGAGTATATTGGTTAAGTAGCATTTTTGCTTTTGTGCGTTCACCTTTGCCAGTAAGCACTAAAGCGGGTTTGCACTTGGCATTTATTGCACACTCAAGATCAGAAATAGAGTCACCCACAAACCAAGTTTCATTAGGATCAACTTTAAACCTTTCAACAAGTTGATTTAACATGCCTGGATTTGGCTTTCGGTTATTACTAGGGTTGTTGGGATGATCAGGGCAATAAACCAAATCATTAATATGTGCACCTTTTTCAGCTAAACACATTTCCATTTTTTTGTGGATCATGGTTAATGTGGTGGTATTAAAATAACCACGAGCAATACCTGACTGATTGGTCGCTACCGCCACTTTAAAACCTGCACGGTTTAGTTTGGCAATAGCCGTTAAACTCGACTCAATAGCCACCCACTCATCCATTGATTTTATATAATCATCACTGTCGTAATTGATTACACCATCTCTATCAAGAATAACCAGTGGCTTGTTATTGTCGTTTTCTTTTATCATTATTTTTGTAGTAAAGAAATATCGGCAATTCCCAAAAATAAGTTTCTAAGCTTGCTGATTAAAGCCAAGCGATTATTACGAACTGTTTCATCTTCAACATTGATCATTACTGAATCAAAAAAGGCATTAACTGGCTGCTTTAACCCTGCAAGTTTATCAAGGGCTTGTTGATAATTGCCGTCAATAACACAAGACTTCACATAAGCACTAACTTCATCAATCATCGTGTTAAGGTTAGTTTCTTCGGCTTCAAATATATTAGAATTAATCGACAAACTTGATACATCAACACTAGATTTTTGCAGAATATTTTTAACCCGTTTGTTGGCTTCGGCTAAATCAGCGCTTTCATTGGTGGTATTAAACTGGGCAACCGCCTCAACTCTGCGTTTAAAATCAAACGGTTGAGTAATATTAAGCTCTTGAACCGCATTAATCACTTGAGTATTAATCCCTTGTTCTTGATACATGGCGGTAGAACGAGCACTAAAAAACTCAAGTAACTGCTGTTGAGTATTTTCGTTTAGCTCAATGTTAGTCATGGTTTCAATTGATGCGCTTATTAAACTAGCTAAATCTAAGCTCAATTCTTTTTCGGCAATTAGTCGTAATACACCTAGTGCGGCACGTCGAAGTGCAAAAGGATCTTTAGCACCAGTAGGAATTTGCCCAATACCAAAAATACCAACCAAAGTATCAACTCTTTCGGCAATAGCTAAAACCAAACCTGTTTGTGAGCCGGGCAGTTTGTCGCCTGCAAACCGAGGCATATAAATTTCATTCATTGCATTAGCAACATCCAAATTTTCACCATCATTAGTTGCGTAATATTGCCCCATTACTCCTTGTAGATCTGGAAATTCATTAACCATATCGGTCATTAAATCGCATTTACAAAGATCGGCGGCTCTATCGGTTAGTGTTGAGTCTGCGCCAATTTGCTTGGCAATATTATTGGCTAACACTTTTACTCGCTGCGTTTTGTCATACAAGGTGCCAAGTTTATTTTGAAAAACAATGGTTTTTAGTTTTTCTGCATAGTCTTCTAAGTGTTTTTTGCTATCGGTATCATAAAAGAATTTTGCGTCCGCCAAACGAGGGCGGATCACTTTTTCGTTGCCAGAAATGACTGATTGAGAATTATTACTTTCGATATTAGCTATGGTAATAAATTTAGCTAAAAGCTTTCCGTTATTATCAAGTAAGTGGAAATATTTTTGGTGTTTTGCCATTGACGAAATTAACGCTTCTGCTGGAACGGATAAAAAGTCCTCATCAAAATCACCAACCAGAGCAACTGGCCATTCAACTAAGCAAGACACTTCTTCGAGTAAATCTTCATCAATAACCGCAATACCATTCACTGATTTTGCCGCGCTTTTTATTTGCGCTTTAATTTGCTCTTTGCGATCAGAAAAACGCGAGGCTACCTTGGCTTTTTGAAGTTTTTCAACGTATTCTGAAGCATTATTAATGGTAATTGCCTCTGGTGCATGAAAGCGATGACCATAAGTAATGTTGGCCGCTTTTTGCTCGAATAACTCAACAGGTAATATTTGCTCACCCAAAATGGCTAATACCCAATGAACAGGGCGAGTAAATTGAGAGCTAGAATCTCCCCAACGCATAGCTTTAGGCACAGGAAGTTGCGACACGGCTTTTTGCAGAATATCTTGAATTAAGTTAACGGTTTGCTCGCCTTTTACATCGGCCACAAAAGCAAGCCTTTCACCTTTATCGGTTTGCTTTTTAGATAGCGCAGAAACTTCAACACCGTTAGATTTAGCAAAACCAATTGCTGCTGGTTTTGGGTTGCCTTCATTATCAAACGCAGCAACAACCGCAGGCCCTAGTTTTTCGACTTGCTTGTCTTTTTGGGCGGTATCAAGCTGGTTAAATTTAATCGCTAAACGCCTTGGAGAGGCAAAGCTTTCACTGGACTCAAAATTTAACGATAGCGACTCAAAAGCAGACTTAACATTATTGTGTAAAGCTTTTTCTAGCTTGGTTAATGCTTTGGGTGGAAGCTCTTCACAGCCAAGTTCAAAAAGAAAATCTTGTTTGTTCATTTATTTTGACTCCTGCATGCAGATAGGAAAGGCCAAGCGCTTCTCTAGAATCATAATAAGCTTGTGCAACGGCACGCGATAAAGCTCTTACTCTTAAAATAAATCGTTGTCTTTCGGTTACCGAAATAGCATGACGAGCATCGAGCAAATTAAAAAGCATGTGACGCTTTTAAAACCATTTCGTAAGCGGGGTAGAGGTAATGACTTTTCAATTAATTCTTGGCTTTGTTTTTCGCAATAATCAAAGAATCCAAAAAGATAATCAACATCGGCATGTTCAAAATTATAAAGCTGACATTTTCAACTTCATTTTGGTGGAAAACATCACGATAATAAACAGTACCTTGCGGGCCTTTGGTCCATACTAAATCAAAAATGCTATCAACACCTTGTAGGTACATGGCTATTCGTTCTAGGCCATAAGTGATTTCACCTGTTACTGGTTTGCATTCTAAGCCGCCTACTTGTTGAAAATAGGTAAACTGAGTGACCTCCATGCCGTTTAACCAAACTTCCCAACCTAATCCCCAAGCACCTAGTGTGGGTGATTCCCAGTTATCTTCAACAAACCGAATATCATGCTCTAATGTATCAATACCTAACATTTTTAAAGAGTTAAGATACAGCTCTTGGATATTTTTAGGCGAAGGTTTTAAAATTACTTGGTATTGGTAGTAATGCTGTAAGCGGTTAGGGTTTTCGCCATAGCGACCATCTGTTGGGCGGCGGCAAGGTTGAACATAGGCTGAGTTCCAAGGCTCTGGGCCTATTGAGCGTAAAAAAGTAGACGGATGAAAAGTGCCTGCGGCCAACTTCGAGATCTAATGGTTGAACAATAACACAACCTTGGTTAGACCAATATTCTTGCAACGCCATAATCAAACCCTGAAAAGTTTGCGGTGCACCTTTTATGCCTTTTTCAGCTTGATTGGATAAGCCTGAGTCTGCCAAAGCCACTCTCCACTAGTGATATAAATTATGAAAGACGGGATTATATCAATCTTAAAAATGGGTTCCTATGTTTTTTGTGGGTTTGGGGTATTTTTGAAAGCAAAAATTAGGCTTGCTCGCCTTTAAAATCAATAAGGGATAAACTATTGGAGATAACTTATGGAGTGATCTAGAGGTTTAAAACTATGTCTACTTACACCGCAAAGGTGATTTGGCAAAAAAGCCAATCTGAAGAGTTTATCGACAACCAATATAGTCGTGGTCATTTATGGCAATTTGATGGTGGCGCTTGTGTAAAAGCCTCATCGTCACCGCATATTGTGCCGTTACCTTATTCGATTGAAGCAAATGTTGATCCTGAAGAAGCTTTTATTGCGAGCTTATCGAGTTGCCATATGTTGTTTTTTCTTTCAATTGCCGCCAAACGAAAACTGATTGTTGAATCTTATGAAGATAACGCGATTGGAATAATGGCCGAAAATGACGAAGGAAAGGTGGCGATAACAGAGGTAACTTTAAAGCCCAAAGTTGTTTTTTCTGGAGAAAAACAGCCATCAAAAAAACAACTAGAAACAATGCATCATCAATCGCACGAGCTATGTTTTATTGCAAACTCGGTAAAAGCTAAAGTTTCAACCAAAATTATTTGAGATGTGAAGTTATTTAAGAGAGTGAAGTTATTGCGGATGGCATTTTTTTACTTTTTTGCCGCTACCGCAAAAACATTGATCGTTTCGACCAAGTTTAATGGGTGGAAGATGCTCACCCTCAAAATAAAACCATTGATCATTATCTTTAATAAACTGTGATTTTTCGTGCAATTGTTGAGTGGTTTGTTCTTGATAAAAAGCCACAAATTCAACCTCACCAGTTTTATCTGTTGGTTGTCCTGCGTTGGTGTTAATGATTTTTAAACCGATCCAACGGGTTTGCTCAATGGTTTTTTGAAGTTGTAATTTATCATCAGCCTTTCTTTTACTTGGATAAAACGTATCTATTAAATAATCAATATTTTTTAATACAAAAGCACAATAACGAGAGCGCATAAGTTGTTCTGCACTTTGTGGTTTTTGCTTTTTGCTATGAAACGGTTCACAACACTGGTTATAAGGGTTATTGCTTAAACAAGGGCAAGGTTGGTTTTGCATGAGCTTTAAAAAATAGAGAATAAAGTGCCAAAGCATAAACAAGTTGGTATTACAGCTAAAGAAGAAAGTTTTAGACTTAAATTTTTATTTTGTTTTAATCGTTTTTTATATTTGGCTGACAGTTTTATTCTATGTTGGTTAATAAAGCTAGTTCGAGCAGGTAATATCATTAGCGAAATAACAATCGTGGCATACAGGCTAGAAAGTAGTGCTGTTGCTAATGAAGGGCCAATAGACTTTGGGTGATCTAAGTTTGTTAATATGCCTATGGTAGAAATTAGTATTGCTATTGCTGCAATTCCAACCATTAAATTGATCACAAATTGAAAGAAAGTCAAAACACCATAGTATTCTTGCTCTGTTGGTTTGAGTTTTGAGTTAAATGGAGCTTTTAAATAAAATGTTGCTTGCTCACCATAAGTGGCAAAGATAATAGAGAACGATAAACAAAACATTAATATTACAGAAGGTATATCAACAAAATTAAGCAAATCGCTAGCAAGAGACAGTATTAATATAAAAGATAAACCTGCAAAAATAAGCCCAAGTTTACGCATAGCTATATTCCTTTAAAGTAACAGGTAAAAACTAGGTATAGCTTAGATGTGGCTTTTAGTCAAAACGGGCTAGTTAAGATCCCTTAATCGAATATTGATTGTGCGAGTTGCCTGAAAAGGGTTTCCAGAATTACATTGCCCAGTGCTAGAAACTTGATAATAGGTTTGAGCATTTACTGTTGTTGAACTGCATGTTGTTGTGGCGGTACAACCATTAAGTCCATCGACATTAAAAGTAAAGTTTTGATTACTACAAGAGCCAGCACCGCTGATCGGAAATATTGACATTGCTTGACGATGCGCACCAGACTCTGCGGCAAAAAATGCCCGAATAGCAATCACTTGTTGTGCATTAGACTGTACCGATTGACTGTTTAGGTTAACCAATGTGGTCGCGAGCAACCCAAGAATAAGTAAAATAAAGAGCAACACAGCAATGCTAATGCCTTGTTGTTTTTGAGGTAAATCAACGGTTTTATTGTAAAGTAAAAATTTAAGGAACATTGCGAATATGTACCTCGTGATAAATCTCAAATGACTCAGCATCACCAGATAAATTTCGGTTACGGTTTTGTACTCTAAAATTCATTTGTAAAATGCCTGAACGACTTAGTGTGCCTTGTTGATAGTTAAACACATTACCATTAGTGCTAAAGTCTTCGCCAATTAAGCTTTCTGTTGCGCTAGAAGGCGGAAAACTTTGGCTAGCATTTACGCCATAGCTTTCATATTGGGTAACACTACCTGTTGAATTATCTAAACAAAAAGATATGGGTGTGCTTAGCAAGTAAAATCTATTTTGTGGAGAACGCCTATCAAATGTGGTTGCACTAGAAAGCGTGATAAGAGACTGGCTACCACTAGAAGTAATTGAATCAACATTGGCTAAAGTGCCGCTACTAGCATAGGTTGATATTGTATTAATTGGCATGATGGCGGCTAACATGCCACTACTAAAGTTTAAATCAAAACCAACCGCATTAAAGCTAGTAACCGCTCCTGATGCAGGTAAATCTATGTAATTTGAAGCGTTAATTATTGGCATAAACTCTAAGCAAGAAACATCACCAGAGCTGCCAGCTCTAACGCTTTGTGGCAAGGCTTCTCTAACCTGACGAGAAATAACCTCTACTAGCCATTTTGCCGACTGGCTATTTCTGTTGCGATCTTTGGCATCAATATAGCTAAATACCGAAAAACTAGTGATATTGCCCAGCGATATGGCAAGAATGCCAAGTAAAACAATAACTATCACCAATTCTACTAGGGTAAAACCGCACTGGTGTTTTACGGGTTGAAAACGAAGGTTAAGCACTAAAAGTTTCCTCGGTATTGAGAAAACGTATATTGAGTGTTATCGGGAGTAGTAACGGTTACCTCAACTTTTTTCATGCTGGAATTATCTAAACCTAAATCACTGCCTGCATAGCTAACTGATACCTGTACACTATATCCGTTAAACCCTGTGCGCGTATTACCAAGAGCGTCAATTGGAGGAGAGTTATTTAGGCCATTATAATCATCTATATCGTTAAAGTTTGCTCTGGTTTCGTTGACTCCTGGAGAAACTTGGTCAACTCCCAAACTTGCGCTACAACTAGTGGATGACTCATTACAGCGAATGCCATTACCAGAAGGTGAGTTATGATCAAACTTTTTTAATGCAATTTCCTCCAAATAAGCTTGCCCTAGCTCTGCGGCTTTTACTTGAAAAACTGGTTCGGTAGATTGGAGTTGAATGCGGCTAAATAGTTGTAAAAATACTGCCAGCACTATACTGCTAAGCGCAATAGTGACAACCAATTCAATTAATGAATAACCTTTTTGCTTTTTTAAACAATGGGTTAGCATCGGTGGATTAGTCCGCTTGCTTCAAAACATACGCTAATACTGCTATTGATACTAATGGTTGTTGATGAAGTTTTTCCAAGGCTGTCAAAGGTAATGTTAGCAGCGGGAGAAAGGCTGATTTTATTGCCAAAGCTAACAGGAATGCCCTCTAACGAAATAGCGGTGGGAGTTGCGCTAATATTAATTTGGTTACTGGAAACATTAAGCGTAAAACTTCTAGATGAGTCGTTCATAGCAAGTTGTTGGGTTAGTCTTGCTGCGTTTATTAATTGCTCTGTAGCGGTGTCTATTTGATAACTATCGTCGCTTTGAAACTTGGTTTGAACATAGACAGCAAGAATGCCAAGCACCGCAATAACAACTATTAGTTCTAATAATGTAAAAGCCGCCTGAGAGGGCGGCTTTTTATAATAATACTTTTGTATTTTAGCAGTTTGCTGATGTTGCATTGTTAGTAATTGTTGGAGAATCACCAGCGTTAGCGGCTTCTGCGTATGTAACATTACAAGCTGTGATTGTCCCGTAAGTAAACGTAATAGTTGAAGCATCACCCGTTACAACAATGTCACCAGATAAATCTATCGCATTCATTAAACCGCCAACAGGTGGTGTTGCTGATGTACCAGCAGACGGGTAGCCAAATTTAGTTAATACTGTTCCGCCTTGAACGTCAACACTAGGTGGTGTACCGCCCCCTTCATCAGTTGACTCTATACTCTCAATTAGTGCTTTGGAGTAAACTAAAGTTGCAGCACTACGAATCGATCCTTCAACGCCTTGCATAACAGACAGTCTTGCATCCGACTGCAAATCAACAAATCTAGGTCCTGCAATGGCGGCCATAATACCCAAAATAACAATAACAACGATTAGCTCTATTAATGTAAAGCCAGACTGTTTTTTAAATGAAGTTTTCACAATAATTCCCCGTTTTAACTAAGCAACTGCTTGATTATTAATACCATATATCAAAATACTAGTTTATAAAAGTTAAAAAGTCATAAAAATTAGCTAGTTAGCGCTATTTACTTGAGCAATATCAACTTTTCCGCTAATACTGCTATAAATTATCTCTTTGTCAGGTACTTTTAAGGTTAAATAGTGGCATTGCCCCATAAGATCGAGGCTTGCCCAATATTGGTTTTGATTAGGAGTTAACGACAATGGGTGTAGTTTGCCTAGTAAAAAATCCCAAACCTCAATGCACCCTTGTAAGGTTATATTGTTAGTAATGGACGCTATATCTAAATGTGTTCCTGTAGGATAACCTTGTTGGTTATAATCGAGCCCAATGTCGTTAATTTGCCAAACATCTAAATACTGCTGTTTATTTGAGCGAGCTAAATATTTTGCATTGGCCATTTTAATTGAGTTTTCTAGTGCTTGTTTTACCATTACAAATGCTTGCTCGTGAAAAACTTGTTTAGCACTAGGGGTTTTGAACAACCAAAAATAAACAAAAATACCAGCAAAAATTACAATTATTCCAACATAAAAATAACTGCCTTGAAGTTGAGTGCGGGTAAATGGGCTCAATTTCTTACTCGGCTGGTTAACTCCCACATTGGCAAATAAACCGCCAACATTAAAACGAGTACAATTGCGCCAATAAAAACAATTAAAATGGGCTCAATATAGTCAGAGAGTTTTTTAAGATCATAGTCAACTTGTTCTTCATAAAATAGTGCAACCTCATCGAGCATTTCATCTAGCTGTCCTGTTTCTTCACCAACTGAAATCATTTGTAGTGTAAGTCCAGAAAACATGCCACTGCGAGTAGCTACACGGGTTATTGATTCGCCTTTTTCAACACCAGTACGCATTTCTTGAATATGTTGCTTAACCCAAAGATTATCAACCACTTCAGAAACGATATTTAATGAGGTAATTAGGGGGACACCAGAGCGGCTCATCATGGCAAAAGTTCGTGAAAAGCGCGCTAATAATGCGCGGTAAATAATGTCACCAAAAATTGGGATCTTTAGCTTAAACTTATCCCACCATAAATTACCTTGCGGTGTTTTAATATAACGTGAAAACCCTATAAATGAGGCAATAATTAATGCTAATAGATGAGGCCAAAAGTTGACAAAAAAATCACTGGTTGCCATTAATATTTGAGTTGGTAATGGCAAGTCACCGGCATTAAAGCTGGCAAAAAGCTGTTTAAAACTAGGAATAACAAAAATATTAATAACAACAATTGCTGCCACAATGGATAATAAAACAAAGGTTGGGTAACGTGTAGCCGACTTTATCCTTTGTTTGGTTTTTTGCTCTAGCTCTAAGTAGTTAGCAATTTGCTGAAAAGATTCTTCTAGTCTGCCAGAGTTTTCACCCACATGAATTAAGCTAACATACAGTGTTGAAAAAATATGATCGTGCCTTGCAAAAGCCGTTGCTAAATTAGTTCCTGCGTTAAGATCGGCAAAAATATCTTCAAGCGCTTTTTTTAGTACGGCTGAGTTTGTGGTTTCTAGTAACCCAGATATTGCCCGAGTAAGCGGAATACCTGCGCGTGTTAAACTATGCATTTGCCGACTGAACATTACTAGGTGGTTAATGTCTACTTTTTTAGAAGCAAATAAACCGCCAATATCTGTATCCATTACCGAAGATTTTTCTTCAGTTGCAACAATAGATACAGGAATAACACCTCTACCAAGTAGGCGCTCTGCAACGGTTTCTTGGCTATCTGCCTCTAGGCTACCAGAAACAGTATTTCCTGATTTATTTTTGGCTTTGTATTCAAAAAGCGCCAAATTTTAACTCCTAGTTCTCAATTGATTCGCAAACGCGCAATACTTCTTCAACACTGGTAATTCCTTGTAATGCCAAGTTGATTGCTGATTCGCTTAATGGGGTAAAAAATTCAGACTTGCGAGCAAGTGTTGAAAATAGTGGGTAGTCTTTTTGACGAACTGCATCAAGCATTGCTTGATCGGGCAATAAAATTTCAAAAATGGCGGCACGACCAATATATCCTGTATTGTGACATTGAGTGCAACCTTTGCCCATTTTCCATTGGGTATTATTATCGACACTAGTGCTTTCTTTAGAAAGCCACTGAACTTCACTTTCGCTGGCTGTATAATCGGCAGAGCAAAAAGCGCAAATTCTTCTTACCAACCTTTGTGCAATGACACCGCGTAAGCCGCTAGCCAGTAGATAGTTTTCGGCTCCCATATCGGCTAAGCGAATAGCGGCAGATAATGTATCGTTTGTATGTAAAGTTGATAAAACTAAATGCCCAGTAACCGCTGCTCTTAAACCAATTTCTGCGGTTTCTTGATCGCGCATTTCACCCACTAAAATAATATCTGGATCTTGACGAAGCACCGCGCGTAAAACAGTAGCAAAAGATAACCCTATTTTATTATTAACCTGAACTTGGTTAACCCGCGAAAGTTTATATTCAACAGGATCTTCAATGGTAATAATCTTTTTTTCGGGGGCATTAAGTTCTGATAAAGCGGCATACAAGGTGGTTGTTTTACCACTTCCTGTTGGGCCTGTAACTAATATTAAGCCATGGGGAAAAGCCAATAGTTTTCTTATTTCACGCAGTATTTTTGGCTCAATTCCTGTTTGTTCTAGCTTTAACAAACCCGAGCTTTGATCAAGCAAGCGCATTACAACTGATTCGCCATGTTGGACTGGCATGGTTGATAAACGAATATCAACCTCATGGCCTCTGGCACGAATTCTAAAGCGACCATCTTGCGGTTTACGTTTTTCTGAAATATCTAATCCACACATAAGCTTTAGTCGTAATACTAAAGCGGGAACAATGCGTGTTTCTTTAATAATTTGTTCTTGTAAATGACCATCAACCCGCATTCTTACTCTTAGTACTCTTGCGTCTGGTTCAATATGAATATCAGAGGCTTTTAGTTGAATGGCTTGGTCAAATAAAGTTTGTAGAAGCTTGGCAACGGGCGCTTCTTCGTTTGAAACATTTTCATTTAAGCCTGGCAGATCAAAGCTGTCGTCTACTAGTTCATCTTCTAGCTCTTCGGCAAGTGAGGTTATTTCGCTTGATGACTGATATAAAGTGTCAATATTGGTCAAAATATCAGACTCTACAGATACACAAAGTTTTATTTCTTTATCGAGCTTTTCTTGAAGATTATCAAACTTGTCTAAATCGGTAGGGTCGGCCATTACTACCAAGTAGTGTTCTGGTTTTTCGTCAATCACCAGTGCTCGATAACGGCGAGCATTCATTTCGCTGAGTTTTTGTGCGGCAGTAGTATTAATTTTAAAACGTATGAGATCAATATATTCAATTTGCAGTTGCTTGGCTAACAGCTTTAAAAGTTGTCGCTCTTCTACATAGCCTAAGCTGACTAACAGTTTACCCAAGCGCATACGATTAGTTTTTTGCTCTGCAAGAGCATCTTCTAATTGTTTTTGAGTAATTATTTTATTATCAACCAGTAAATCGCCAAGGCGGACTCTTTTAAGTAGCATAATTTATCCTTGCAGTTGGTTGAGTTTATTTAAAACAAACTGGGTTTGTTTTTGATTAAGTGTTTTAAATGATAAAGCACGTTGATAACTTGCTCTCGCATTTTTAACATCGCCAAGCGACTCTAAAGAGATACCCAGCGCCAAAAAAGCAGGTGACTTGTTGGCTAGTTGCGGAATAACTTTTTGATAATCTTTTATTGCCGCTTGATGATTGTTTAAACGCTGATAAATGAGCGCGCGAGTATTTAAAATTTCATAAGCCGACTCAATTTTTGGGTGCTGGTTAACAAAGTTAAGTGCCTGCTGGTATTGTTTTTTGCTTAAATAATAACGTGCAGCTACCGAATAAAAAGCATTTTGATTGGGAGAAATTGCAATTGCCTGCTTTAAACTGCTAGCAAGTTGTGTAGAATTATTTTTCCATTGATATTGAATAAGTGTTAAACGCGCTTTATCAAAATTGGGATGCTTTGTTAATAATTGCTCTAGTTGATTAATCGCCAACTTGGTTCCTTGTTGTTTTTCATTATTGATTATTTGTGCTAACTGGCTTTGCAGTTGTGTTGTGCTAGAGCGTACTTTAACTGGCGTTTGCGAGGGCAGTTTTGAATTGTTATCTAAACTGCTGTTTGCCACTGTTTTGGTTTTTTTATCAACCTTTTTAGTCAATAAAGTTTGGCTTTTTTCTGATTGAGCTTGTTTATTAGTAGTGGCTTTTGGCTTTATTAGCACCGTGCTATTATTTTTTTTAGCATTATCTTTATGGGTAATTAACTGACTTGCAGAATTAATAGCAATAGGTTTGGGTTCAGCGGTTTTTTGAGTAAGGGTTTTGTTAGTTGTATTTTGATTTTTTTTAGGCGCTCCATTAGCCTCATTAGATACTGGGCTATCTAGTATTTGAGACTGCTGAGCTACTGGTATTTTTGGCAAGGTATTTAACGGTGCAGATTTTTGATTAAACCAAAACCAAGCAGCAGCTAAAATAATTAATAGGGCTGTTATTAATATGTAGGTTAATGGCAGTCGATTTTTTTGCACAGCCTCAAGTGAAAGTTTTTGCTCATTAACTTGATTTTTTTCAAGATCATTTAAAACTTGATTCACTAAACTCATGGCAACATCCAAAGCGCCATAGCGGAGCTGCTAGCTAAAAGCGCAGTGCTGGTTATTATAAATGTTAAATTATCTTGGACTTTGGTTTTAATATAATCGGTATCTTTTGCCGCTCGTAAAATATTTAATGCATTAATTTTTGTTTTGTTCTGACCATAAGCTAACAACAATGCTTTATGGCATAAAATATTAATTAGTCTTGGAATGCCTTTTGAGTAAAAAGCAATTAAATAGCTTGCTGGTTGAGTTAATTTAATGGTTTTTTTGGTGGCGGTTTTTAAGCGTGATTGTATATATTGCCTAATTTGAGTTTGACTAAGAGGCTTTAAGTGATAACTAAAAGCAATGCGTTGATTCACTTGTCGTAATTGAGTTTGATTAAGCTTTTTGTTGAGTTCTGGTTGACCAAAAATAACAATTTGTAATAGCTTTTGAAATTGAGTTTCTAAGTTAGTAAAAAGTCTTAAAGTTTCAAAGCCGTCATTATCGAGCAACTGAGCTTCATCTATTAATAAAATTACCGAACCTTTTTGTTTATTTAAATTTAGCAGCCGGGTTTGAATTCGGCTACTTAACTGATCGTCACGGCAATTTGCATTAATTTTTATGCCCAGCTCTTTAGCTAGTGCAAATTTAAGTTCTCTTGAATTTAATTTGGGATAAGGAATGTAAGCTAGGGTTCTTTTGTTTTGTAAAGCAGTGATAAAAAGTCGGCATAACATAGTTTTGCCTGTACCTACTTCGCCAACAATTTTTATTAAGCTTTCGCCAGAATTGATTGCAAATTTTAGTACATTAAGTGCTTCGGTGTGGGTTGGTGTGGCACAATAAAATTCAGTATCCGGTGTTAATCCGAATGGTAAGCGTTTCATGCCAAACCGATAGAGATACATCCTTAATTAAAACCAAGTTTAAAATTGACCAAATCGATCATGAGTTTTTTCGATATCATTTTGAAAAGTATTGTAATCCACAACACTCGCTTTTAATAAAATAACCAGCTCACTCTTAACTCTAATATCGCGAGTTTGGCTAAATATTCCGCCAACCATAGGAATATCACCTAAAACAGGAATAGATGAGTCTTCTTTTTGTACTCTTGTTTGCATTAGCCCTCCAATAACAATCACTTGTTTATCTTTAGCTTTTACAATGCTGTCAGACTCTCTAACATTAGAAAGGGCTAAGGGTAGAGTAAATTCATCTTGTCCTAAAGTGATAGTTTTTTGCTGATCATCCACTTCGCTAATAATTGGGTGAATATGTAAAATGATGTCGCCTTTGTCATTAATTTGCGGGGTAACATCTAAAGAGATCCCCGAGAAAAAAGGTGTTAAGGTAACATTGGGTGTAGTAGAGGTACTTGTGCCAGTAACGGTTGTGGTTGAAACGTTGGTGACAAAAAACTCATCACTACCAACTTTAATAATAGCTTTTTGATTATTAACGGTTGAAACTCTTGGTGAAGAAAGCACTTGTACATCACCTTGAGTTTGTAACAAGTCGATTGCTGCGTCAAAATTTTCACCTTGATAAAGCGCTGAAAATACACCATTAATGTTGGTTGGTGAATTTTCAGTAGATAGTGTTTGACCCGTTTGCCCAAAGGTAAAAACATCACCACTATTAACGGTGTTTATTTTTCGCCAATCAATACCAGCTTGAAAACTCTCGTTTAAACTCACTTCAATAATTTTTGCTTCTAAAATAACTTGGCGATTAATGCCTCGCTGAGTAAAACCTAAGTATTCTTGAATAATTTTTTGCGTGTTGGGTAGGGCTTTTACCATAACAATGCCAGCCTGAGGGCTTACAACGATATTAGCTTTTTCTTCATCCTTAATAATTAAGGCTAAACTTTGCTGTAACTCGCTCCAAAAATTAGCGCTACTTTCTGTTTTTAATTCTGATGCAACAATTTGATTAACGGTGTTTCCATTATTGTTATTACCGTTATTAGTATTATTGTTGTTTCCACTTGCTTGGTTATTATTATTGTTATTGGCAGCAACGGCTTGCCCTGCAACTTTTGTTTGTGATTTTCCTTCTCGTTTAATATTTAAATAATTAACTGGATAAATACGAGTAAGAGATTCAGCCGAAGAAACAAAAAATAAATTCCCTTGCTTTTCAACCATTAAAGGATAAATTTTTTCTAAAGAAGCAAGCACCTCACTTATTGTAACTTCTTTAAGTTGTAGAGAGATTTTTGTATTAACATCGGGATTTACAACCATGTTGTATGGTGTTCCATCAACCAAGCCGAGTAAAAAGCTTCGGGCATCAATATTTTTTACCGAGAGATCGAAACGTTCTTCAACAATTGAGGGTTCATCAATAGTGACATTGGGTATTAGCGAGTCAAAAATTTCATCATTTGATGGTGCTTTTGCGCTATTTTTATTTGATTCAGCTACCGCCTGCATAGTTTGTTTGGCTAAAGAGGTTTCTTTAGCTTTTTCGTGGTTAAAAGTTTGGCAACTTTGTAAAAGGGAAGCTGCTAAAAATATTGCGATAACTTTAGTTGATGAGTTTTGCATAGTTATTGGCTTCTTAGTTTGGCAAAAAGTGATAAAACACGACTTCCTTTGTCGTTATTTAGTCGCACGCTAGAGCGGGTGATTTTAACAATTCGACTATCACGATAGTAGTCGCCTTTTTTATAAAGTTTTCCTTCGAGAACAGCAAAGTATTGATTGCCTTTTTTTATTATTCCCGTGAGTGGTTGTTTAATATTGGTTGGCTGGGTTTGCTTGGGCGCCGCTTTAGGTTTGAAATACAATGGTTTGGTTGGATCTTTGGCTAATAGATTGATAGAAAAGCTTGCTAAAGCACCTGTAAGCAATAGTGTTTTAGTTATTTTTATTAATTGGCTCATGTTATCCCCCAATCCATTTTTTATCAAAGCTTAGGGTCGAAACGGATAAATTTATTGCTGATTTAGGATAATTTTCTACCTTAAAGTTAAAGCGATCAAAAGCAACTTTTTGCGGCATATTTTCTAGCTGCACTAAAAGATCTTGGCTGCTGCTAAAACTGCCCATTAGGGTAATATCAATAGTGTGGCGATATAACTGAATAAAGTTTTCAGCGTTTTTGCTATCTTTAGGCTCATTAAAAACAGGGGTTGGTGGTTGTTTATTTAAAGCGACAAGCTCTAAATTTTTAGTCGTTGCAATAATATGCTCTAACACCTTGGTCATTTCATTTGGAGAAACCAAATTCATGGTTTTTTCGGCTAATTTTTGTTTGGCAAGATTCGTTTTTTCCTTTAGTGATTTTAGCTGTATCACCAAAGGATTATTTTTATGTTCAGCAATACTTTTATTTAAAGTGCTTTGGGCTTCAACAATCTGTAAAATTTGTTGCTCGGTTTGAGCTATTTTATCTTGGTATAATTTAATATCATTACTAGTGGGTGTAAGCCATAGCAGATCAATTATTAAAGCAATAATTAGAGTGCCTGCAAAAGTTAACAGTAATCTTAGTCTTAATTCTAGTGTATTAAACTTTTGAGAGACTTGTTGAAATTGGTTACTCATTAATTTTTCTCCCATTTATTAAAGAAAAATCAATAATGTTTTTATTGGTATTATTTTGCTTTAGGCTAAGCTCATCAAATGCACGGTTGAGCGTATCATGTTCTTTGAGGTTAGAGACATAATCTGGTATAGCATCACGATGTGTAGACGAACCATATAAGCTTAAATTAATTGGGTCTATGGCAATTTCGGTTAACCAAATTTGCTGTATTTTTTGTTTGGTTAATGCGGTTAAAACGTGGCTAAATTTAAATGGATTAGCTTCATCGTCGGATATATTTAATGCGGCAAAAGCTTTTTGATATTGGTTATAACGCTTTTGATAAGACTGTATCTCAGCTTCTAGTGGAATGGCTTTTCTTCTGTTTGCCAAACCTTTTTGAAGCTCGGATGTTTGTTTTACAATTTGATCATACTGTTGTTTTTTCTGAGCTGCTTGCTCCATTATATTTGTTAGTTGTGAGATCTGAACACTGCCTAATATAATTAATACAACGATAACGGTGGTAACAAATAATATTGCAAACTTTAAATCAAAACTAAGAGGCTTTGGACGATATTCTTCAAAATAAAAGTTAACTAGTTGCATCATTAACTTTCCTGCCTACTAGCTGCACCAATTTCAGCTAAGTTAGCTTGACGCTTAGCTTTAGATGAGAGAGTAACATCGGCACTAACCCATTCAACTGGAATATCGGTGATCTGTTGCATAGATGAAATTAGTTTGTCAGAAGTATTATTTTTTTGCAGCAATATTTTGTCCAAAGGCCTACGAAACACTTGGCTAACAACATAATCGAGAGAGCGCTGAGTTTCTAACCAAAAAAGCTCTTCTTTGTCTTCGCTATCTAATACAAATTCACCTTCTTGGGCGGGTAGAGGTATAAATTGACCTTTTTTAGTTCTGCTGAAACAAAGTTTACCATTATTATAAAAGTTAAAGATCAGTCCCTCACTGTTTTCACCTACAAAGCCAACATATTGATGCTCTTCTAGTTGCGGTTTAAAGGCGTTGCCTAGCGATAGCTCTTCTATTTCTATTGAGTCTAGCAGTAGTCCCGATTTTTTGCTGACTTCAATAAGAAGCTCAGTAAATGCCTTATTAACGGCAATGGCAACGAGCTGGTTGTTTTGTTTGTCAGGGTGGTTTGGCTGATAAAATGAGGTAAGAAGTTCATTAATGGGCTGCTCTACAAGATCTTTTAACAGCCACTTTACCGCTTCGTGCAGTTCTGAAGCCTCGGTGTTAGGTTTGTCGATGATGTGAGATTCGTATAAGTCACTACCTAGAACCCAGCGGCATTGAGTGTTTCGCGCTGAAAAGCTTTTTACCGTATTTAAAAATTGCTCTGCTAGAGTGCTGTGATCAGTATATAAAAACTGCTCGGTAAGAATAAGTTTTATTGGTGATATCTTTCGGTCAAATAAATAAACACGACACTGCTGGTTTTGCAGAGAAGCTATAATAATTTTTGAGCTGTGTTTTTTCTTAAATAACGTCACTTTTTATCGCTTTGTTGTCGAAGAGCTTGTTTTTTATCAATAAATACTAATTATAATTTTTAATGATAGAAAGAGTTTACCTTATACTGATAAAAAAACTAGGGTAATCAATTGAAAAACCCATTGAAAAACAGTGCTCTTTGGTTAAAAAGTGCTTTAATTGAACTTGTTTAGCACTAATTTCTGGCAAATTTAGGTTGATTTGCTTCATACCACATTAGAAGTTGGTTATAATCGAGCCCGATTTTTATTAAGTGGCTTTGTTTTTAAGGTTAAAGCAGGGTTTTTAGAACTTTAGGAGTTCCTGATAGTGGATGAATTACGCGTTTTTATCATTGCTGCACTTGTTGTTTTTGCTGGTGCTGTTTCTGCTGATCATAATGAAAAGCATTCGGTAGATAAACGAACAAAACCAACAGGTAAAGTTTATCGTGTGGGTGACAATGTACCCGTAGCTAAACCCGTTGTTGCAGCAACAGCTGCCCCGCGTGGTGGTCAAGAAATTTACGACACTAAATGTGCGGCTTGTCATGGTATTGGTGTTGCTGGTGCTCCTAAAATGGGTGAGCCAAGCGCATGGACAGATAGAATTGCACAAGGAGAAGCAATATTAATTGAGCATGCCATTAAAGGCTTTCAAGGCAATACTGGTTTTATGCCAGCTAAAGGCGGCTGTACGGACTGTTCAGATGAAGAAATTACAGCGGCGGTTCAGCTAATGGTTGCACAAAGCAAGTAAGCGAGTATAAAAAGTTAGTTAAAGGCCGAGTTTTACTCGGCTTTTTTGTGTTTGCGTTAAAACTAATTTAACAGGGATTCTAGCTGATTAACTAGGTTTTCACGTGCACGAGTTAATAACAATTGACTATCATCGTGTTTTTGCCAACTTGCTTTGCCAAACACGAGTTGATAGTTAATGTTTTCACTAATAAATTCAAACTTTTTAATTAGTGCCGCATTAATTTTGTTTTTTAGTGCACCAAGTGATTCTTGTGGGGTTTCTGGTAATACTAAAAGGTAAGTGCCTTGATCGGTATGGCTAATCATATCTGCCCACCTTAATTCATCCATTAAAGTGTCTTTAATGGTTTGATGAAGGGTTTCTTCGGCAACATTGTTAGGTTTTTCTAATACTAGTAAGTGAATTTTAAGAATGGATAGTGGATTATTATAGCGTCTACTTCGACTTACTTCGTAGTTTAAAAACTCTACCCAGTCGGCTTTTTTGGGTAGTTGACCTCTTCCTAATTTAGTTAAAGCAATACTAATTTTGGCTGTATTTTTGCGTTGTTCAGCAAAATAGTGAACCTTGCTGCCTTTAGGCTCGTTTAAAGCACTTTGCCAATAATGAAAGCGAGATTCTTCTTTTACTTGGTTAGTAAAAAGTTGCACTAGATGAGAGTCTTTATCTATGGGTTCAAAAGGTAAAGCGGGAAAAAGCTTACCTATAACTTGCTCTTCATTACAATGAATAGTGTTTAATAAACGCTTATTACACCAAATAATGCGATCTTGATGATCGCTTACCACTATTGCCAGTGGCGACTTTTCTAATAATTCTTTTTCATTCAACAACATATAAAAGTAAACTATTTGCTTGGTGTAGGAGAATACGTCTTAGATTTTAGACTATTTTACACAAATTAAAAGAGAAATCAGTGTATCTTTAGCTGGGTTTTCGATTAAAAGCATCTACACTAGTATAGTCGTTAGTAATAAAAAAGATCAAAGTAGTGAGTAAGGCAGAGTTAGACCTAAAACAACTAAAACTAATGGAAAAGCGTTTTACTGACTTAAGTTATAGTCGGTTAGAAAGAATGCTCGCTGGTTTTAGCATTGCACAATCTGACTGTATACAATTAATACCACTGTTATTTCACGTTAACCACCCCATGTTACCTGGTTATGTTGATAAACAAACCCCTTGTGGTTTACCAAATTACTCTCCTGATAAAACGGTAAAATCAATAGCAAAAACCATTAGCCGAAGCTTTAAATATCAATCTCGTGCTTATTTGCAATATCAAGTTTTAGGGCTTTATTTAATGGGTAGCTCAGGCACATTAGGTCAGTCGATAAAAAGTGATCTTGATTTATGGGTAGTGATTGATCCTGGCATGGAACTAATTGATCGTGATCGTATTTACCGTAAATCAAAAAATATTAGCCAATGGCTTGCTTCAAAAGGTGTTGAGCTTAATTGCTATTTAGTTGGAGAATCTGACTTTCGGGTAAATAAAAGTAAACCACTTAGTAAAGAAAATTGTGGGGATACTCAAAATTTTTTATTGCTCGATGAGTTTTATCGTACTGCAATATGGCTGTGTGGTAGAAAACCACTATGGTGGATGGTGCCCGCAAATGAAAATTATGCCGAATTTTCAACACGATTAATTAAGCAGCGATATTTACATCGAGCCGACTGGATTGATTTTGGAGAAGTTGCCTCAATTCCCGCATCTGAATATTTTAGTGCCTCGCTGTGGCAGCTTTATAAGTCAATTGAATCGCCTTATAAGTCACTATTAAAGCTTTTGCTTTTAGAGGTTTATGCACGCCATGTTGAGGAAACCGATCTTATTTCTCAACAGTATAAAGCTTTGGTTTATGAGCAAGATCCTAAACAGGCAATTATTGATCCTTATTTATTATTGTTTGAATACGCAGAAAATTTTATTAAAGATCAGCCTGTTAGGTTAGAGTTTTTAAGGAGAGCTTTTTATTTAAAGTCGGGGGTGAAAGTTTCTCTTCAAGAAAAAAAGGTGGTTGGCTGGAAAAATAAAGCGATAAATCAACTTGTGAAAGACTGGGGTTGGAATCAGGAAAGACTTAATTATTTAAACCAGCGCAGCCAGTGGCAGATAGACAAGGTATTAAAAGAGCGAGTTGATTTGGTTAGAGAGCTTAATCATAGCTATCACTTTTTAGCTAACTTTGCGCGTATTAAAGGTGTGGCTGATCAAGTTAGCCAAAATGAACTACTTTCTCTTGGCAGAAAACTTTATAGCGTTTTTGAAAAGCGCCCTGGGAAAATAGAAACCATTAATACTGGCATTGTTAATGATTTATCTGAATCTACTATTACTTTATTTAACAGCAATGAAGGTGATGAGTGGCATTTATATTTAGATGCCGTATCGCGTTATCAAATTCCTGTTTATAAAGCAGTTAAAAAGTCTAACAGTTATTTCGAGTTAATTGCATGGTGTGTCTGTAATCGGATTGCTACCAGAGCAACCAATATTCAAGTGTTATCGCAAAATGGATTTTATAGTCAAAGTTTAATGCAGCAAATACACAGAAAACTGCTGTCGCTAATTAACAATAAAGAAGCCGTTATTGAAGATTTTGCTTTTCAAAGCCCAGCGATGATTAACCAAGTGTGTATTTTTTTAAATACAGAAAAAGATCCGCTAGCGGCAGAAAAAACTGCTGGTATTTATAGTGTTGCTGATCATTTAGATTATTTTAGCTGGGGAGAATCTAAAACCAATTTATTAGATCAATTTGAAACATTTATTACAAACTCTTGGGGTGAAAATGTTTGTAAATTATATAAAGGAGATAATGCTTGGATTCAGTTTTTTGAAGATAGCCGAGAAATTATTTCAGACTTAGATAGTAAACTAACAATTGTTAATCAGCATATACCGCAATCTAGCCGTTTAACGCGAAGGGTTATAGCATTATTAAAGCAATGGGGAAGTCTGGCAATTAATGCCCTCAAAAAACATAAAGAATATCGGTTTATTATGGCCAATGGCTCAGGTTATATGAGTTTTTTATTTAATCCCGATGGCACAAGTTCACTTAAGTACAAAGATTTATCCGCACTATTAACGAGTTTAGGAAAGCGTTCTAATTATGAGTTTGATTGGGTGATTGATGAAAATTTAACATTGCCTGAACATATTATTAGAATAATTAATCGCAAGTCAGACAATAATTTAAATTGTTATTTAGTGAAAACAGGGTTAGATAGCACTGAAGTTTATATTAAAGATTTAGAAGGGCATATTTTTTACCAAAAAAAATACAATAGTTTACCAATGCATGTGGTTCACTATTACCAACAATTTTTAGACTCAATTAATTTATCAAATGGCTTTCTGCCAGAAAAAACAACATTTACACAATTTTGGTTTGCCGATATTACTCAAAAAAAAGAGGCTTTTCGCTTTTCTAAAATAAAGCAAAATCCTAGCAGTATTGCCAAAAATTATTGGAGTATAAAAGCAATTGCCCATTTTAATACTGAAAACGAAGTATGTTTTGATTTAGCATCTAACAACGCCGTTTTTTTACATAAAGAAATTGGCGAACTGGTTTATCGAAAACTGGCACAACATATAACCTCAACAAGAAAAGGTGGGGGAAATTACCCTATTTACATTACCGACATTGATCTCAGTGGTGTTTCACAAAACCCAGAACTGCCAGATTACTTTAAATATAAACAAATGATCGAGTTAAAACTCTCTAGAGCAATGGTGCAAGTTGGTTAAAGGAGGAGGTTCTAACCAAATAGTTTTGTTTAAAATTAGACAGGTGTTTAAAATTAGACAGGCACTTTAACAAAAAATAACTATCAATTGCGTTAGATTTTTGCGTTTGTCGTTAATTTAAGGTTTATGGGGACTAAATTATTGTTCTTGAGTGAGTAGCGAGGCGGTCAAGTTCAATTTCTCGAATTGCAGGCACACCAACCCCTTGGAGCCTGCCAAGTCAGTATTTTTTAAGATTTAGTTCGTTTTTTTATTGGTTAGTTAAGGACTAGCATACAACAACTTAGCTGAATTAACTCCCTTGACCCACTGCTGTTTAAGTTGACTCGCCAATGCCTGCATGGCTTCAATAGAGCCAACGGCTCGATAATAGTTTTGCCGATAAGCTTTCACCTGACTCAACCATTCATCTTGATTAAGATTAAGCCTTTGGAAAATTGGGGTAAGGTTTGTGGGGATACTAGCTTTGTTATCATGAACAATGGTTTTACCCGTCCATTCCACTAACTCAATATAATCTTTTAGCTTAATAGACAATACCTTTTCTTTAATGCCCCCACTAATCGATTCTACTGCTTGGTTTAATTGCGCTTGTGATAAGGACTTAATTCGAGTTTGAATGCTGGTATGCTCAGAATGTTCAAGCTTTTGATTAAGTCCTGCTCTAATCGGGTTTAAATCCACATAAGCCATACAAGTTAAAGCGGCTGATTCATCCAATAAAGCTTGAGAATGAAACCTAGACTCCCAAAAGTGGCCTTTCACCCCATCTTCCAAGTTACTGCGTTTAGCTAATGGCTCATTAATACAACTCATTAATCGAGAAATAGAGCCTAGCTTTTGTCTGCAAGCTTCCAGCTTGTCTTTATCACTTAAAATGGATAACCGTTTGGCTTGCGTTAAAAACTCAGCATTATTCTTATTTTTTCTAATCGGATATAACCTCAGCCAACGCTCAACCACTTGATTATCAGACCATTGCCATGGGGCTTTAGGATTAAAATAAACCACTAGGTGATAATGATTATGCATCACGGCATAGCTGTAGACTTCAATGGCAAATAACTCAGCTAAAAACAGTATTCGTTTTTCAATCCATGCTCTTCTGTGCTCATAGGAAATCCCTGTATCTTCATCCACCCCACACAAAAAAGCCCGTCTGACACAACGAGAAGATAAGTGATAAAAGCCAGGGGTTTCGTTATCAATTAATTCAGAGCGTCTAATAGCCATGGTTTGTCCTTAAACCGAGTGATGGGGGATTAATCATGCTAGAACAGACAAATAAACACAATCAGCCTATTCAGTAATTGTTGTGAGAGATTGGCTATTGTTGGTGTAAGTGATTGTATGTATAGTGGCTGTCTGAAACTGACCATGTTATTGATAAATCTCAAAATATGCCTAAAGATCTTTTAATAAATAAATCATACTTTTATGTTTATTGCTTAAAATGTCCATTCATGGTCGCCTATTATTTACAGTTAGACAACAAAAAAGTTTTGTTTGCTTTTATATTAACAGTACTAGGTTGGCTCCCTGGTGTAATTTACGCTTTTCATTTAGTAAAAAAATACTATAGAGAAGATATTATGACGAAAAGAAATTTAGAATAAACTCAGACAGTCACCGTAATCCAAAAATAAACTCTATTTGCGCTAATTTTTAATTTTGGTAATTAATTTAAGATTTGTGGAAGCTAAATTATTGCTTCTGAATGAGTGTCGAGGCAATTATGGTCAATTTTTTCAATCAAAGACACACCAAACTCGCATCAATTACCAAGTAAAAATTTTTGCGTTTAGCATTGATTTCCCCTGTAAAATTGCTGAAAATCATTAAAAGTATTTAATGAATAGAAGAATTTTATGCAAAAACAGCGTTTATTAGCTGTATTGATTGTTTTGTTGCTGAGTGCTTGTGGGCAAAAAGGCGCGCTTAAGCTTGTTGATGTGCCAACTAGTGAGCAATCAACTAATAGCCCTCAAAAAGCTCAATCAAATTTACCTAAACAACAAAAAATAAAAGAGTCAGAAGATCCTTCTGAAAAGAAGGAGCAGCAGCAATGATTTTAAGTTTTGCCAAAATGCATGGGTTAGGTAATGACTTTATGGTGGTTGATGGGGTAACTCAGCAAATTTACTTTACCGATGGTCAGATCCGCAAGTTGGCTGATCGGCATCGAGGTATTGGTTTCGACCAACTGCTATTGATTGAGCCCCCAGTGCAACCAAATGTTGATTTTCATTATCGTATTTTTAATGCCGATGGTAGTGAAGTTGAGCAATGTGGCAATGGCGCACGTTGTTTAGCCAGGTTTGTTCGCCGTATGGGACTAACTTGGAAAAATAAGATCAAAGTATCAACCATTAACGGCATTATGAACTTACAAATTAATCGTAATGGTTTGGTTACTGTGGATATGGGAGTACCTCAATTATCTCCTAATAAAATTCCATTAAGGCAATCAACTCAGGCGCTTAGCTATACACTAGAGCACAATGGTGAATCTTTTAAGTTTGGCGCTGTTTCTATGGGAAACCCCCATTGTGTGTTAACGGTTGATGATGTTGCTAAGGCCCCTGTTGAAGAAGTGGGTGGGCAGCTTACTCAACATAATGAGTTTCCTGATGGCGCCAATATTGGTTTTATGCAAATTATTAGTGATGAAGAAATTCGTTTACGCGTGTTTGAGCGAGGTGCAGGTGAAACCCAAGCTTGTGGTACCGGCGCTTGTGCTAGTGCTGTGATTGGGCGTTTAAACCATAATATGCAACAAAAAATGCGGGTTTATTTGCCTGGTGGACATTTGCATATTGACTGGCCTGGTGAAGGGCGTTCATTACGAATGATGGGGCCGGCAGAATTTGTTTATCAAGGGATCATTGAATTATGAGTATTTCAACGGACAAACAAGCACTAGAGCAAAATCACTTAAGTCAATTAAATCAGTTGATGGAAGAAGCCGCAGTTAAAAACTATCTGCTGAATTCTCCCGATTTTTTTAATAAAAATCCTGAGCTTTTGGCGCATATCGACTTGAAACACCAAGTAGAAGATGCAACTTCGCTTGTTGAAAGGCAGATCAAAGTGCTACGCGAAAAAAACCAAGCGTTGCAAGGTCAGTTAATTGAAATGTTACATGCTGCGTATAACAACGAAAACCTATTAATTCAGTCAAATCAGTTTATGCTTGATTTATTGAACAAAAATACATTGGCAGGGCTTACGGCTGCGATCATTCAAAAACTTAAGCAAGAATTTAATTTAGATGCGGTTTCTTTGGTGCTTGTTGGAAATTATCACAACGCTCGACCTGCGCAAGTTTATAAGTTTCCCGAAGAAATAAAGCTACTATTAGATTGTCAATTTCCCGATCAACAACCGCTGTGTGGTCGATTAGAAGATAAGCCAAAAAAAGAGTTATTTGGAGAGCTAAGCAGCAACCTACAATCATTTGCTTTAATTCCATTAGGCGCTAATTGCGAGTCTGGGTTACTGGCATTGGCAAGTAAAGATATTGAGCGATTTGAACCACAAATGGGAACTTTGTTTATCGAGTTGATTGCTAAATTAATCACTCACTTAGTAAAGCAACATGAGCAAAGCTGAGCAATCTAGTGATAAAAATGTTTTGCTTTTAAAAGAGGTAAAACAGTTTGTTGCTCAGCTTTGTGAGCAAAAAAATTACTCTTTGCATACGCAAAAAAATTATCAAAGACAGCTTAACCGCTTGCTCAGTTTTATGCATCAAGCAAACATTGATCAGTGGCAACAGTTAAAACCAATTCATTTACGCCAACTTTCGGCACTTAATTTTAGACAAGGTCTTTCTGCTCGCTCAATTGCTTTGTTGCTTTCTGCATGCAGAAGCTTTTTTGATTATTTGGTTGTTAACAATCAACTAAAATTTAATCCAGCAAAAGGCGTTAAAGCACCTAAGTTTGAGCGAAAACTTCCTAAAACCATTGATGTAGACCAAGTGAATGCTTTAATTGAGGGAATTGATGATGGCGAAGATATTGGCATTCGAGACAAAGCGATTGCCGAATTGTTTTATTCAAGCGGTTTGCGTTTAGCCGAACTGGTTCGTTTAAATTTAACCCACATTCAATTTAAAGAGCAAACGATTCGCGTGTTGGGAAAAGGCAATAAAGAGCGCTATATTCCAGTGGGTAAAATGGCTTTAGCGGCAATTAACGAATGGATTAAAGTTCGCAAAGTTTGGCTAGCTAGCCACGAAAGCGATGCGTTATTTATAACTCAGCGTATTACTCGGTTAAGTCCAAGAAGTATTCAGCAGAGATTGTCTTATTGGGGAAAGTTTGTGGGAATAAATGGTCGATTACATCCACACCGATTTCGTCATGCTTGTGCAACGCATTTGCTTGAATCTTCGGGTGATTTGCGAGCAGTGCAAGAAATGTTGGGTCATGCTAATTTATCAACTACACAAGTTTATACCCACTTAGATTTTCAACAGCTTGCTAAGGTTTATGATAGCGCTCACCCGCGAGCTAAAAAACCATGATAAAAAACTGTAATTTTAGGTTAATTAGCTTTGATCTCGACAATACGCTTTATGACAATCAACCCGTTATTGAGCGTGCGGAAAAATTGAGTAGCGATTATTTGGCTAAGGCTTTTTCTTCTCAAAATCAGTCGTATACACTAAGTGATTTTTATTTAATTAGGGATAAATTGTTAAAATTTAATGACGTACGTTATGAAAATTTATCCTACTTGCGTCAGCAAAGTTTAAAAGAGCTTTGTGCCACATTAGACAATGCCAACGAAATTGCAGAGCAAGCGTTTAGCATTTTTATTACTGCTAGAAGTGAAATTATTTACCCCAAAGCGATTGAATTAATGTTGTCTCAATTGGCACAAAAGTTTATTTTGGTAAGCGCAACTAATGGCAATTGCGATATTTTTAAAACTCAGCTTGGTCAATATTTTCATTCTCACTGGTCAACTAGCCAAGGATTTAGAGCTAAGCCACAACCAGAAATGCTAGAGCAAATTATTAAAAATTACAATTTAACTAATGATCAACTACTACATGTGGGCGACTCTATAATAAAAGATGGTGGATCGGCGCAGTTAGCTAACGTTAGTTTTTTTGAGTTTGCACCTTTTAAAAAGAATGTTCAAATTAATCAATTGATAAACTCGTTATTAAATTATGTTGCTAGCTAAGCTTGCGAATATGTTCCCACAGCATGATTTAAGCTTGCTAGTTGAGTATAGAATTATGCTTTTTGAAGGAAAATAGGCATATATTTAAGAGTTATTACTATCTTTTCAGCGAAATTCGATAAAATTCACTAAACTCTATACATAATTGTGAAATAATAATCAGGCTTTGAGTATTATTGGTAGTGCACAAAATGAAGGCAATGGAATTGAAGCATAGTCAGCTAAGTAACAACAAAATAATAAAAATGCTCTTTAGTTTGGCTTTGATTTTTTGTGTAAACGCTAATGTTATTGCAACAAACGCTAATAATAGCAGTTTTTACCAAGTTAGTTCTTTATCTACAACAGCGCTAGTTACAGAAAAAGTTACAGAAAAAAACGAAAATCAGGCACTTCAAGATCCTCAGTCAAATACTAGCAATGTCTCTTTACATACACGGTATTTATCGCTTCAGTTAGCCATCATAGGTATCATTTTTTTGGGTTTTATATTCTATCGCCATCGTCAATTAGAGCGTTATAACAAAGTCTTAAAAAAAAGTGAGTCGCGTTATGCACGCGCGGTAAAAGGCGCTCAAGATGGTGTGTGGGATTGGAATATTCAATCTAATGAAACCTATTTTTCGCCAAAATTTAAAGAGCTACTCGGTTTTCAGGATAACGAATTAACAGAACACGCAGACTCATTTTTTACCCGAGTTCATCCAGAAGATCATAGTTTTGTTAGCAAAGCGATTAAAAGCCATTTAAAAAACGCAGATGTTTTTGATATTGAATTAAGGTTATTAAATAAAAACGGTCAGTATCGTTGGTACCGAACTGCGGGTAAGGCAACGTTTGATGAAAATGGAAATCCATCTCATATGGCGGGTGCTATTTCTGATATTACTCGCCGTAAAGAAATAGCCGAGCATGAATTAGCTAAACATAAAGTTTTAGAATTAATCGCTAAAGAAGAGTCATTTACAACAACCTTGCTAGCTATTATTGAAATGGTTGAATCTGAAAAAAATAACATAAAAACTAGCATTCTTTTGTTAGAAGGCGAGCATTTAGTTGAAGGTGCCGCACCAAGTTTGCCCGCAGAATACAATAGCATAGTTAATGGTATAAAAATTGGTCATAGTGTTGGATCTTGTGGTACGGCGGCTTATTTAAATCAGCGGGTGATTGTTTCTGATATTCAAACCGATCCACTTTGGGCTGACTATAAAGATATTGCGGCGCAATTTAATTTGCGCTCTTGTTGGTCTGAGCCAATTGTTGATACCAAAGGAAAAGTTCTTGGTACTTTTGCAATTTATCAGCACATTATTCAAAGCCCTAGTGAGCACGAAATTAGAATTATCGAAGATGCCGCAACCTTGGCTGGAATTGCCATAGAAAAATATAAATCAATAGAGCGTTTAAGGCTTTCTTCTATGGTTTACCAAAATAGCAGTGAGGCCATGCTAGTTTTTTCAGCGGACAGAGAAATTCTATCGGTAAATCCCGCCTTTACTGAAATAACTGGTTATAGCGAAGATGAAGTGGTGGGTAAAGAAGCCAATATTTTAAACTCAGAATTTTATGAAAACCATTTTTATGAAGCTATGGCCATGGCTGTTAGGTATTTGGGAGAGTGGCAAGGAGAAGTAAAAGATCGTCGTAAAAATGGAGAAATTTATTATAAATGGTTAACAGTAAATACTATTTATAACGATGATAAATCTGTACATCGACGTGTGGCTTTGTTTTCGGATATTACTGAGCGAAAAAAATCAGAAAAAATCATTTGGGAACAAGCCAATTATGATGCGCTAACAGGATTACCCAACCGCAATATGTTTAATGAAAAACTGGCTTATGAAATTAAAAAGTCAGAAAGAAGCAGTAGCCGATTTGCGTTGTTATTATTAGATTTAGATCGATTTAAGGAAGTGAATGATACTTTAGGTCATGATTATGGTGATATTTTATTAGTTGAAGCTGCTCGGCGTATTAAGTCGGCATTAAGAAATGTTGATACAGTAGCAAGGCTTGGGGGTGATGAGTTTACGGTAATTTTGTCAGAGCTTAATGAGCAGAGTCATATTGAAATGGTTGCCCAAAAAATCATTGATAAAATCAGTCAGCCGTTTCATTTGAAAGATGAATTAGCTTATGTGTCGGTGAGTATTGGTATTACTATTTTTCCAGATGACACTAGAAAAGTTGAAAGCTTACTAAAAAATGCCGATCAAGCCATGTATGAGGCAAAAAATCTTGGTAGAAATCGTTATCAGTATTTTACTCATTCAATGCAAGAAGTTGCGCAAAAAAGAATGCGCTTGGCTTCTGAATTAAGAGTGGCATTAAAAAAGTCGCAGTTTGAAGTTTACTATCAGCCAATTGTTGAAATGAAAACTGGAAAAGTGTGTAAAGCCGAGTCATTAGTTCGTTGGAATCACCCTGTAGCTGGGTTGGTTAGTCCAGCAGATTTTGTTCCACTTGCAGAAGAAACTGGAATTATTATTGAGTTGGGTGAGTGGGTATTAAAGCAATCTATACAGCAAGTAAAAATTTGGCGTAAGATGCTATGTGAAAATTTTCAAATAAGCGTAAATACTTCGCCCGTTCAGTATCAAGAAAGTTCGGTAAAAGAAAATCGTTGGCTAACCCATTTTGAAAGCTCAAACATTAATGGTGATGCGATAGTAATGGAAATAACCGAAGGCATGATCATGGATGAGTCGAGTGCCGTTACTGATCAGTTAATTGCTTTTAGAAACGCAGGTATTCAAGTAGCATTGGATGACTTTGGTACGGGTTATTCATCGTTGTCGTATTTAAAGCGCTTTGACATCGACTACATTAAAGTTGATCAAGCTTTTGTTAAAAATATTGAAGTTGATGAAAATAACCGTGCGCTTTGCGAAGCCATTATTGTTATGGCGCATAAACTTAATCTTAAAGTGATAGCCGAAGGGGTTGAAACTGAAGCGCAAAAAGCAGTGCTAGAAAGTATTGGCTGTGACTTTGCCCAAGGTTACTTATTTGCAAAGCCACTGCCCGTTGATGAGTTTGAAGCTTACTCAAAACAACATCTTAATTAGTTTTTATTTTTGTGGAATATTTTCTAGCGTATCCACCAAATAATCCCAAAATTTTTCGACTGATTTTATATGCACTTTTTCGTCAGGCGAATGCGCATGGCGAATGGTTGGGCCAAAGGAAATCATGTCCCAGTGCGGATAAGGCTCACTTAAAAGACCGCACTCTAATCCGGCATGGATCACCTTAACCGCAGGTGTTTTATCATAAAGTCGCTCATACCCTTTGATCATTGTAGTTAATATTTTTGAATCGGGATTTGGTTTCCAGCCCGGGTAATCACCGCTAATCTCTGTGCTAGCACCAGCAAGTTGAAAGGTTGCGGCTATTTCTCTGGCTAAATCATCTCTGGCAGAATTAACTAAGCTGCGGGTTAAGTTAAGAATTGATACATGATCATCTTGTGATTTAACCACCGCTAAATTATTTGAAGTTTCAGCAATGCCATCAAACTCAGCGCTCATTCTTGAAACACCGCTTAAGCAAGCGGCTACGGCATTAACAACATTTTGTAATGAAGTATCTGAGTAAACTTGGTTTGGACAATCAATGGGTTTAGCGGTAATTGATAAATTGGGTTCAACTGCGCCATATTCTTTTATCATTACTTTTTCAAAGTCAGAAAGTGCTTGTTTAAACTCTGCTTGTTGTTTGCTTGGAATTGTAATTTTGGTAAAAGATTCGCGCGGGATTGCATTACGCAAAGTGCCACCGTTAAACTCTGCCACACGCAAATTTAGTTTTTGCGAGTGCTCTAACAAAAAGCGATTAATAAATTTATTAGCGTTGCCTCTACCTTGATCAATATCTAACCCAGAGTGACCACCGCGTAGTCCTGTTACCGCAATTTCAAACCCCATACAATCGGCAGGTGTGTTTTCTAAAACTGTAGGAATTTGTGCGCTAATATCAACGCCACCAGCACAACCCACATAAAGTTCGCCTTCATCTTCGGTGTCTAAATTGAGCAAAATATCGCTGGTTAAATAACCGCTTTGCAGTTCTTGTGCGCCCGTCATTCCTGCTTCTTCATCAATGGTTAATAATACTTCGAGCGGGCCATGTTTAATGTCGTTAGAAATCATAACGGCTAAGGCCGCAGCAACACCTATTCCGTTGTCGGCGCCTAAGGTTGTGCCGTTGGCAGTTACCCACTCACCGTCGATAATGGTTGAAATAGGATCGGTTTCAAAATTATGGTTTGAGTCGGCATTTTTTTGCGGAACCATATCAACATGACCCTGCATCACCACACCTTTACGGTTTTCCATGCCTTTGGTGGCGGGCTTGCTAATAATTAAATTGCCAATTTTATCGCGCTGGTATTTAAGATTATGTTTATCACACAAAGCCTCTATTGATTGCACCACTTGTTCTTCGTGTTTTGAAGGGCGAGGGTTTTGGGTAAGTTGGTAAAAGATATTCCAAAGGTTTTTGGGAGCAAGTTGTTGTATGGCTGACACGATTTAATCCTATGAGTTAAAAAGTAAAATTGATTTGTTGATATTAAGAAACTGGTAAACTTAAGTTTTGCTATTGATCAAGTGGTAAGCCTTTATCCACTTTAATTTTTTCAATGACTACATAAGTATGGTTTTTGGCAACCCCAGGAATATCAACAACTTTGCCTAATACCGCACGATACTCTGCCATATTGGCAATGCGAATTTTAATAAGGTAATCAAAGCCACCTGCCACCATATCACACTCGGCAATTTGTTTGATGTTTTGAACATTTTTGGCAAACTGATCAAAAACATCAGAGGTTGATTTATCTAAAGTGACCTCAACATACGCGGTGAGCCCAAAGTTTAATTTTGCCGCGTTAAGCCTTGCGCCATAGCGTTCAATATAGCCTTCGGCTTCTAAGCGTTTTACCCGATCTAAACAGGGACTTGCGCTAAGGTTAATTTTTTCTGCCAGTTTGACGTTAGAAATTCGGCTATTTTGCTGCAAAGTGTCTAAAATTGCTAAATCAATCTTATCTAAAGGGCGGTTTTTTAGTGGGGGCTGATTGGCTTTTGTCATTTAAAACTCGTTAAACAGAATAATCTGCGGTTTGTAAAGCACATATTTGGCTAATTTACGGCATATTCAAAAAATTAACCAGTATATTCTGCGGTAAATTCGTTAAAATACGCGCCAATTTTGTGATCAACAGTAGATATTGGAACCCATAACTAATCCAATCTCTTAAACTTTTGAGGAAGTCATTATGCTATTTGAAGGTTCTCTAACGGCTACTTGTCCTATTCGTCAAAAAATTCGCGATTTTTATCGAATTAACGAAGATGAAGTTATCGACTACATTTTGCCACTGGCTGAGGTTGGTGTAGCGGCAAGAAGTAGAGCTTGGGAACGTGCTCGGCAAATTGTGGTAAATATTCGCAGCGATCAACAAGGTCAGGGCGGCATTGATGCATTACTCAATGAGTTTTCACTCTCCTCTGAAGAAGGCGTGGTATTAATGTGCTTAGCAGAAGCGCTACTTCGTGTGCCAGATGCTGAAACTCAAGACGAGCTTATTCGCGATAAACTAGCTAAAGGTGATTGGAGTTCGCACCTTGGAAATAGCGACTCAATGTTTGTGAATGCCTCGTCTTGGGGATTATTAGTGACTGGAAAAATGGTCAACTATTCAGATAAATCTCAAGAAGATCAATTTGGTATTTTAAAGCGTACTGTGGGTCGCTTGGGTGAGCCTGTTATTCGTAAGTCGGTAAATTTTGCCATGAAAATTATGGGCAAGCAGTTTGTTATGGGTGAAACCATTGAAGAAGCCACCGAGCGAGCGGTTGAAAAAGAAGCCAAAGGTTATGCTTATTCTTACGATATGCTAGGGGAAGGCGCGCGAACCATGGCTGATGCCGAGCGCTATTTTGATAGCTATATGCAGGCGATTCACGCGATAGGAAAAGCGGCCGATGGTAGAGGCCCTATTAAAAGCCCTGGCATATCGGTAAAGCTATCGGCAATTCATCCGCGTTATGAGTTTACTCATCGGCAGCGTGTTATGAATGAGCTGGTGCCCAAATTAAAAACCTTGGCGCTTGCGGCAAAAGATTATGATATTGGCTTTACTGTTGATGCCGAAGAAGCCGATAGACTGGACATTTCATTAGATATTATCGAAGCGGTATTTTCTGATCCTGATTTGGGTGATTGGACTGGCTTTGGCTTAGCGGTTCAGGCGTATCAAAAACGGGCGATTTTTGTGATTGAATGGCTACGCGAGCTAACCAAAAAAGCCAATCGCAAATTGATGGTTCGTTTAGTGAAAGGCGCTTATTGGGATACCGAAATTAAACTCACTCAGCAAGATGGTTTAAATGGTTTTCCCGTGTTTACCCGCAAGCCTTCAACCGATGTATCTTATAAAGCTTGCGCGATTAAATTAATGGAATATCGCGATACCATTTTCCCTCAGTTTGCCACCCACAACGCTTATACCGCAGCCACTATTTTAGAAATGGCGGGTGAGCAAAAAGATAATTTTGAATTTCAAAGACTTCATGGCATGGGCGAATCGCTGTTTGATCAAATTGTCAGTGAAGACAAAGTACAATGCCGCGTATATGCCCCCGTTGGACACCATGAAGATCTGCTGGCTTATTTGGTAAGGCGGCTGCTTGAAAATGGTGCAAACTCATCCTTTGTTAACGCCATTGTTGATGATTCTAAACCCGTTGAATCCCTACTGCCTGATCCAGTTGAAAAAGTGCAAAGCTATAAACAAAAATCGAATCCGCATATTCCCTTGCCCCAAGATCTTTATGGCGATGAGCGTGTTAACTCAAAAGGGCTCGACCTAACTCATATTGATGATATAACCCAACTTAAAGCCAATATGGAAAAGTGGTTTAACGATAATTTAATATCTGAATCACAAATTGCAAAAGGTGAGCAAGGGGTTACTAATCCAGCTAACTTGGCTGAAATTATTGGCACCATTAAACCGCAAGATGAAAAGCAAATGCTGGCTTTAGTTAAAAATGCCGATAAAGCTTTTGCTAAATGGTCGAAAACGTCTGCTCAAGATCGCGCCGATATTTTAAGAAAAACTGCCGATATATTAGAGCGCCACCGTGACGAGCTAATTGCACTGTGCACCAAAGAAGCAGGCAAAGTAGCCCAAGATGGAGTTGATGAAGTAAGAGAGGCGGTTGATTTTTGTCGTTATTATGCGGCCAGAGCCGAAAAGCTCGATTTAGACGAGCGCTTTGAAGCGCGTGGTGTTGTTTTATGTATTAGCCCTTGGAATTTCCCTTTAGCGATATTTTTAGGGCAAGTTGCCGCAGCCATAGCAACAGGTAATACGGTAATTGCCAAACCAGCGGAGCAAACCAGTTTAATTGCTTTAAGAACCATAGAGCTTATGGAAATAGTTGGCCTGCCTAAGCATGTGGTTCAGCCTGTGATTGCCAGAGGGAGCAAAGTTGGACAAATTATTATTCCTGATGAGCGTGTTAAAGCGGTTATGTTTACTGGCTCTACCGATACAGGAACTCGAATTGCTCAAACACTTGCTGAGCGTGGTGGTGATCAAGTACCGTTAATTGCTGAAACAGGCGGTCAAAACTGTATGATTGTTGATTCAACGGCGCTTCCTGAGCAAGTGGTTGATGATGTGGTTTCGTCGGGCTTTCAAAGTGCGGGTCAGCGTTGTTCGGCGCTGCGAGTATTATTTGTACAAGAAGAAATAGCCGATAAAGTAATTACTATGCTTAAAGGCGCCATGCAAGAATTGTACGTGGGTGACCCCGCTTGGTTATCTACCGATGTTGGGCCTGTGATCGATGCAAAAGCTTTAGAAGCTTTAGAAAACCATGCCGAATATATGAAAGCCCACGGCAAGTTAATTTATCAGTGTGATGTGCATGATATTGAAGGTAAAGATCATTTTTTCTTTGCGCCAAGACTTTACGAAGTTGAAAACATTAGCGTGCTTAAAGACGAAGTATTTGGCCCTTGTGTGCATGTTATTCGCTTTAAAGGCGAGCAAATTGATAACGTTATTGAGCAAATTAATAGCACGGGCTTTGGTTTAACCATGGGGGTTCATTCGCGTATTCAAGAGCGTGCTGATTACTTAGCCAAAATGTCGCGAGCGGGTAATGTGTATATTAATCGCAACATGATTGGCGCGGTGGTTGGGGTGCAACCCTTTGGTGGGCGCGGATTATCGGGTACTGGTCCTAAAGCGGGTGGCCCTGGTTATTTACGTCGTTTGGTTAAAGAAAAAACTGCCGAGCAAAATCGCCAAAGTACGGGAGAAAAGCCAACGGCAATTGAAGTTGAAAATACACCTCAGAATAAAATGTTAGTTGATGAACTACTGGCTAATGCCAAGCGTGATGAAAAAATTTGGCGTGATCAAGATCTTAACCTGCGTATTTCTACCATGCGTCAGTTAATTGCTAAGTTGGCTGATGTTTCTAGTATGAATGAATTAGCTGAAAACCTTGATCAAACATTAGCTGATGCTAGAGAACAAGTAATTGCTATTGAGCAAAAACTGAGCGAGCCACTAGTGTTGCCTGGTCCTACAGGTGAGTCGAATATTTTATATTTAGAACCGCGAGGCGCTCTTGTGGTTTATGCCGATAAAGATACCTCATTTAACTTTTGGGTTATTTCGGTAATTACGGCTTTGGCAACAGGCAATATGGTGATTACCGTTGTTTCTGATAAATTTTATAATGAAGCACTGGCGTTTAGAGAAAAGTTAATTCAGTCGAATGCTCCACAGGGAATTTTTCAAGTGGCTAAATCAACACAATTAGAATATTTATTAGCTCACCCCGATGTTTGTGGTGCTGTAATTGGCAATGAGTGTGAGAATAAGGCTTATGTGAATGAGCAACTAGCAGCAAGAAATGGAGCAATATTGCCGGTAATTTCAAGCGAGTATTACGACACTTTAATTAATAGAATGTTAACTGAAAAAACCGTCAGTATTGATACAACGGCATCGGGTGGGAATACCTCATTAATGACATTAACCGATGATTAATTAGCACTTTAGTTTGTACGCTGAAAAAGCCTTAACAAGAAATTTTGTTAAGGCTTTTTTTAAATAACTTTAAAAATATAAGCTAAAATGATTATTGTTGTAGCAACTATATTAAAGCCGTGGAAACTAAGCCTATAAAAATAAATCAAAAGCAGCCCTGTTTAAATATAAGGTACTTGTGCTGTTTGCTAATGTTATTTGCCTTTGATGCATCTGTTGTTGCCTCTAGCCTCAATTCTAGTAGTTCTTTGAGTAAGCTTTCATTAGAAGAGTTGCTTTCTATTAAAGTGGTTACTGCAACTCGTAGTGAGCAATCACTAAATAAAACACCTGCCAATATTACCGTTTTTAGCCAAGATCAAATTCGCCGCTTAGGTGCAGAAACACTAGAGGAGCTTTTAGCTTTTGTGCCGGGTATTCAAGTGGCACGCGGTGAAACTGGTGGAGGTAGTTATACCATTAGTCCAAGAGGCCGACGTTCTGATGTTGGTTCTAATCGCGATATTTTATTATTAATTGATGGTAGCCGAATTAATGAGCCGGTTGAAACAGGCGCGTTTGAACAAGAGCGACAGGTTTCATTATTTAATGCCAAAAAGGTAGAAATTATTCGTGGACCTGGCTCGGCGCTGTATGGTTCAAATGCTTTTTTGGCTGTTATTAATATTGAAACCGATAAGTCGGCTAACTTTGTTAGGGTTGGAGTAGGTACTAATAATCAGCAACGTGCTGAATTTAGCGTGAGTAAGCAAATTAATGATTTTGCTTATTCGCTAAGCTACGCACATTATGCCGACGGTGGCGAAGATTACCCTGCATTTTATGAGTTTTGGGGCAAATTTGATGATACTCAAGATCCTGCCGAAAGAAATAATTTTAAGCTAACGGCTAATTGGCAAAACTGGCAGTTAACTTTTAGAGACTCGCACCGTCAATATGATGATTTTATAACCCTTGGTGCTCAGCTAAATGGTTTGCAACGTCAGCGTATGACAAGCGACTTATTAAGATTAGAGTATCATTTAGAATCTGACGATCATCAGTTTAACTTTTATGGTGAACGTCAAGAAAGTGTGTTTGACTACTTAACAGGATTATTCCCTGAAGATCCCGAACCACTGCCTTCACAAGTGGGTTTATATTGGACCAATGGTTCAACCGAAGCATCGCTTGGAGGAAATTATCGTGAAGTCACTCAAAACCGTGTGGGCATGGATAATCAATGGAAAATTAATAGCAACAATCAATTGAGCTATGGGTTAACAGCGCGGCAGGAAAAAACCAGTTTAAATCCGTTTCAAGGAAATTGGGAATCGCAAGTGTTAGAAGAAACGGGTGAATATATTCCTTCATCAGCAGATAACTTTATTCAGCGCGGCTTTTGGATTGGCGGTGTTAGATTTGATCTTTTAAACCCAGAGGCTCGCACTGTATTAGGTGCTTATATACAAAATGAGTGGAAAATTAATGACGATTGGCAAGCGACAATTGGCGCTAGGCATGATGACTATGAAGACTTTGGCAGCAATTTAAGTATTCGTGGCGGCTTAGTTTTTAATCAAAGTGATTACTATTGGAAACTGCTTTACGGTGAAGCTTTTAGGGCGCCTTCGCTGGTTGAAACTAGGGCAGGGATTGCATCGGGCGGTATTTCTAACCCCAACCTTAAACCAGAAACGGTAAGTACCTTAGAGCTAGTAGGTGGACTAGTTGAAGATTATTGGAGTTTAAATGTTACCCTCTATCACAATCAGTTTACCGATTTAATTAAACCTGTTTTAGTTGATGATGTTGTTGTTGGTATTACCGCTTTTCAGCCTCAAAATTCGGGTAAAGAGTCTAATTTGGGATTAGAGTTTAGTTTAGATATTCAGTTTTCTGATCATTGGCAACTTAACTTGGGTGGAGACTATTTAATTGACGAACTTCCCGATCAACCTGTAGCAAAAGAACGACTGTTTGCTCAACTCAATTATCAATTCGACAATGTAAATATTAATTTTAATACTCACTTTTTGGGAAAAGTATTATCTCGTAGTGCTGCATCGTCAAACTTTGAAAATAATATTGACTTAAAAAGCCGCTGGTTAAGTGGACTTAATATTGACTGGCAATACACACAAGAAACGAGCTTGTATTTAAAAGTGAGTAATCTTTTTGATGAAGACTATTACAGCTATAGCCCGCAAGCTGGTTTAGAAACAGGGTTGCCAAATAGAGGACGGTTTATTCAAACTGGACTTGTCTATCAGTTTTAGCCATTTAAAAATTTGGCATAATAAAGCGGTAAAACAATATTGGTAGTGTTTGTGCCGCCAGCGGAGCCAATTAGTTTAATTTCCATATTATTCCTATGAATAATATGGAAATGCCCATTTTATTCATAGGAATAAAGTGAATATGTAGAAAATTAAAGCTTTAACCAGAGCCACGTTCGACTCACTTGATTCTCTATGTTATAAATTCTTGTGATTAACATATCTACCTGAGCTCGATATTTAATAGATTAATAAAATGCCGTGCGAGTTCTCAATAATAATACCTAGGAGAGAACAATGAATCGAAAACTGTCTTTATTGTTTAAAGGCTTTATCTCATTGTTTTTGTTGGCAAGTTTTAACCATGCTATTGCCGCAAAAGCAGACTTTGAAAAAAAGCTCAACAGTGAAACCTTTGATGGACTTAAATGGCGCAATATTGGCCCTGCATTTATGTCGGGAAGAATTGCCGATATTGATATTGACCCTAACAACAAAAATATTTGGTATGTGGGTGTTGGTTCTGGTGGAGTTTGGAAAACCACAAATGCGGGCACCACTTGGACACCGTTATTTGATGAGCAAGATGTTTATTCTATTGGCACGGTAACCATTGATCCCAATAATTCTTCTACCATTTGGGTTGGTAGTGGCGAAAATGTTAGTGGTCGTCATGTTGGTTTTGGTGATGGTGTTTATGTGAGCCACGATGCAGGCAAAACTTGGCTGCATAAAGGTTTAAAAAATAGCGAGCATATTTCCGAAATAATCGTTCATCCTACTAACCCCAATATTGTTTGGGTGGCGGCACAAGGGCCATTGTGGTCTAAAGGCGGTCAAAGGGGGTTATTTAAGTCGGTTGATGGTGGTGGTAACTGGAAGCGTGTATTAGGTGATAACAAGTGGGTTGGGGTTACTGATTTAGCCATTGATCCACGCGAGCCTAATCGATTATATGCGGTAACATGGCAAAGGCATCGAACTGTGGCGGCTTTAGTTGATGGAGGCCCCGGCACTGGTATTCATCGTAGTGAAGATGGCGGTGAAACTTGGATACAGTTGAATGAGTCTGGTGATAAAAAGCAAACTAAGCTCTCAAAGAAAAGCGGCTTACCAACCTCTGATATGGGAAAAATTGGTTTGGCAATTTCACCGCAAAATCCCGATATTTTGTATGCCGCAATTGAGCTAGATAGGCGTAAAGGTGCGGTTTATCGCAGTGAAGATCGCGGCGTATCTTGGACAAAACAATCTGAGGCAGTCGCCGGTGGAACAGGGCCCCATTATTATCAAGAGCTTTATGCCAGTCCGCATCGTTTTGAGCAGATTTTTTTAGCCAATGTAAGAATGTTGCAATCAGACGATGGTGGTAAAACCTTTAACGCTATGGCAGAAGAGCACAAACATTCAGATAATCATAGTTTAACGTTTGCCGCAGGTGATAAAGATTACATGCTAATGGGATCTGATGGCGGTATTTATGAAAGCTTTGACAATGGTGAAAACTGGCGCTTTATTTCTAACCTGCCGATCACCCAATATTACAAACTAGCCGTTGATGATGCCGAACCTTTTTATAATGTTTTTGGCGGTACTCAAGATAATGGCACACATGGCGGCCCTTCGCGCACCGATAATGCCAATGGAATAAGAAGTGCCGACTGGGAAATGGTGTTATTTGCCGATGGACATCAACCCGCTACCGAGCCGGGTAATCCCGATATTATGTATGCCGAATGGCAACAAGGTAATTTAATGCGAGTGGATAGAACCAACGGTGAGCTGGTTTATATTCAACCCCAGCCAGATGCGGGTGAACCCGAAGAGCGTTTTAATTGGGATGCGCCTATTTTGGTTAGCCCGCACAAAAGCTCGCGAATTTTCCATGCCTCACAGCGGGTTTGGCAATCGGATGACAGAGGCGATACATGGACAGCAATTTCACCCGATTTAACTAAAAATCTCGACCGCATTGAACAACCTATTATGGATGGAAAACCTGGCTGGGATTCTGCGTGGGATATGTGGGCAATGTCTAAGTACAGCACCATAACATCATTAGCTGAGTCCCCCATAAAAGCAGGTTTAATTTACGCAGGAACCGACGATGGTTTAATTCAAGTAACCGAAAATGGTGGTAAAAGCTGGCGCAAAATTGAAGTTGAAGATTTAGGTGTGCCAGAAACCGCATTTGTTAATGACATTAAAGCCGATCTGTTCGATCCTAATACGGTTTATGTAGCGTTGGATAATCATAAATTTGGCGACTATAAACCTTATTTGGTGGTTAGTCGTGATCGCGGTAAAAGCTGGCGTTCAATTGCCAGTGATTTACCCGCTAAACATTTAGTATGGCGCATTGTTCAAGATCATAAAGCGAAAAACTTAATGTTTGCCGCTACAGAATTTGGCGTGTTTTTTACCATTAATGGCGGTAAAAAATGGATTGAGTTAAATGCAGGAATGCCAACCATTGCATTGCGGGATATTGCTATTCAGCGTAGAGAAAATGATTTAGTGGTTGCTAGTTTTGGACGCGGATTTTTTATCTTAGATGATTATTCAGCACTTCGTGATATTAGCGAAAAAAACTTTGAAAAAGCGGCGCATATTTTTCCAACGCGTGATGCTTGGTGGTATATCCAACAAGGCCCATTATCACGCTTTGAACGAAATGGTTATCAAGGAGCAAATCATTACTCTGCCGATAACCCTGCCTTTGGCGCTGAGTTTACTTATTATATTAAAGATAAAATTCAGTCGTTAAAAGAAAAACGCCAAGCTAAAGAAAAACCGCTTAAAAAGAAAAACAAACCAATCAACTTCCCTGGTTGGAAAGCCGTAGAAGCTGAACGCCGTCAACAAAATGCTGAAATTTGGTTAACGGTTAAAGATGAAAATGGAAAAGTGGTTAGGCGAATCAAAGGTAAAAATAAAGCAGGTATTCATCGTGTAGCTTGGCATTTAGATTTGCCCAAAACCGATCCTATTTTAACCACCGAAGTGAGTGAAAATAATAACTATATTCAAATTGAATATTTATCGGCACCAGGTAAATATTCAGTAAGTGTTAGCCAAAAAGTAGATGGCAAAGTTACTAAACTTACCGATGAAAATTGGTTTGAAGTTAAGCCACTATACACTGGTGCACTAAAAGGTGCAGGGCATCAAAAAGTCGCTGAATTTTGGCAAGATTTAAGAGCGTTTAAAATAAAACTCAGTGGACTTTCTAACACATTATCGAATGCGATGAACAAGGTGAAAATGTTAGAAATAGCCATGGCACAATCGCAATTAGATACAGGCAGTGTTGATGCAAAAATTGCCCAGGTAAGAGCTAAATTGCTAGACATAAATCATCGTGTCAATGGCGACCAATCGCGCAGTGAAGTTTATTTATCGAATGTTAAAACCATTAGCAATTTACTCAATGTTGCCGAGCTTGGTACGGTGTTTTCATCGTATGGTCCAACACCAACTCACAAGAAAAGTCTAGCGCAAGCAAAAACACAGTTTGCTAAAGAAAGTGCAATGTTAAAAGAAGTGGTTGAAAAAATAATTCCAGCTATTGAAAAACAACTTGCCGACTCTGGTGCGCCCTGGATTTTAGGGCAAACTATTTCGCAGTAGTTTTATGACTTTAAAGCGATCTTATTTTTTAAGATCGCTTTTTTTATGGCATTAATTTTTAGAGAGTCCAGTTAAGCTGTCTTCAATAATATTAAAACCAAACTCTTCTGCCTTAGTATTATAAGCTCCTGAAAGTTTATTCATAAAACCATGCTCAAAAGTGGTTATTTTACAATTCACCTTTTTATTATCGCTAATTGCATTGCTAATACTATTGACATCAAATGAGGTTTCTTTATGAGGAAAAATAACATGAGTAGATATTTTCGGCTTTATATTTAAATGATTACGAATTTGCGATGGATAAAAGCAAACTGCTTTTTTACAGCTATTGCCTTCTAAAGCAGTTGCTCTCCAAACCGCACTTGCGCCAGCACTAAAGCCAATTAACAAATCGGGTTTTATTGTTTTAATAGAGTCGGTAAGTAATTCAAAATATTTATCGTGCCCACAATTTTTTATGTAAGCTTGATAGGCTTGCTGTTCGTTTTTAAAATTTTGACGAATGCCTTGGTAGGGATCAATCAGTTCTACTTTAGAAGAAAACTTCGATAAAAATAATGCTAACTTATCTGTTGATTCGCAAAGTCCGAAAATATCGGTAGTTATTATAATGCTCATAGATTATTCAATCTTAAAATCATAGCTTTGAAAAGTATCTTCAGTTTTGGATATTATTTTACCATCAGCATCAATCGCTTGAACTTCATAAGTGTAGTAATAGCCAGATTTTAAGTCTTTTGTAAGATCTTTAAGATTAATCTTTGTTTTATTTATTTCTGGTTTATCTAATGAACTAAAAAGAGTGTGATTGCCTCGGTATTCATAGGGAGCAGATTTTTCATATACTTGTAAGCGGTATTGAGTTGCCTCTTTGTAAGGTTTCCAAGAAATAAGTATTGGATCATTAATTTGATAAATTGTTTGTTTAGTTATTTTTATTATAGGATCAACAAATACCAAATGAATACCATCTCCTTGTTTATTTTTAGTCACTGAAAACGCATCGCTAAAATGAAAACGAACTGGGGCATTAATTAATCCAGATAAAACGATGTTGGCTGATTGATTATCTAGCTCGTAACCATCAATTTTATATTTCCCATAAGGAACAGAGAGTAGATATTCTCCCAAGCTATTGGTAGTTACCCACTGACTTTTTACTTTACCATTTAAAGCAAGCCGTAATTTTAATCCCATTACGGGCTTTCCATTGGCAGTGACTAAGCCTTTTATTTTTCCAGATCCTGATGATAAAACAGTATTTCTATCAATAGTAAAACCACCTGAATAAGTTGCAGTAGAGCCTAAAAATCCCTGCTGTATTTGAGGAGCTTCTTGTATTTCATTAATTTCAGCATTATCGCTAACTAATGAGGAGTTGATTATTGGTGTAAATAAATATTTAAAGTAGAGCGTAGAAATAATAATAAAAGCAACGGCAAAGCCAGAGCCAAAAACTAAACCATTTAAAAACTTTTTAAACATATACCGTCCTTAGTTATTTTGAAGAATTACAATGAGTTTACCGACTTATTCAAAAAGTTCAAACAACTCATGCACAATTCCCGAAGGATCTTTAAATGCTGAATAGCGCCCCCATAAATTTTGATTCGGAGATTCGTGAACAAAACTAACCCCTTGAGATTTTAATTGTTCAATTTTTCTATCTAAATTATCAACGGTAAATAAAAGCGTAGAGTTTGAGTTATATCCATGAGAATATTCAACAGCTTCCATAGTTCCCTGAAACATAATTATTTCATGTTCTCCAGCTTTTAGTTTTATACAGTTTGAGTGCGCTTCGGCTAATTCTAGCTCTAAAACTTCGGTATAAAATTTAAGTGATTCGTTAAGATCTTTAACAACTAATAATGTTGATGGGTTTTTCACTGATGAGTCTCTTTTGCACTTAAAGGTTTTTTAATACGCTAGTTTGCCAGAGTTTATATGCAACAAGCCTACAGTTATAGTCAATTGTTCACTTAAAACCTTCTTTTATTTCTGGAGGAATTTAAGAGGATATATTAATGCTAAAGTTTTTACTAATTTATTCAGGTTTAATTAGCTCAGCCAAATTGAGCCTAAATAATGTAACAAAAGAAGGTATATTTGTAATTAGCGTCATTATCACTAAACATATAAAGCTTGCGACCAAAGAGAATATATCGATGTTTTTTACAAAATTTAAATACTGAGAAATATTTTGAATTATCATAGGCAGTATTGGCATTACTAAAAAGATGCCTACTGAAGTTAAAAATAAATAAAAACTAAATACTTTTAAAAAAACTGTTTGTCTAGATGCACCAAGGGAAAGGTGAATAGCATATATTGCTCTTTTATTGCGGAAACTAGAATTTTGAATTGCCGCGGCACTCATCATGACAAAAGCAGATACAATCACACAAAGTATGATTAAAATATTAACAAGTAACTTTTCTTTACTGTATTGTTTTGAAATTAATTCTTTCAGTAAGCCGTGATATTCAGCCTTCACAACAGAGTCACTTGGAAGTACCGATGTTACAAAAGCCTCCCAATTTACTATTTTACTCGCACTACTATTAATAAGAAGATATTCGGTAGCAATAATATTTTCTTTTTCGATTTCATAATAGATAGTTGCAGGGATATTCCCCATGCTTCCTGTATGTGCAACATCTTCCACAATTCCAACTATTATTTTTTTAACTTTCCCATTTGAAGTGTCTAAAATAATTTCTTTTCCAATAAGTCCAAAAACATCGCCTTCATAAAAATTTCTATTAATAACAGCTTCATCAGTATTAAGAAAAACACGACCTTTAAGAAGTTTTATACCAAGAACATCAAAATATGAACCAGACACACTTATCGGCAGCAGTGATATTTCACTAAATTGGGAGTTACTTGGTATATTTGCTTCTACGCTGAGCATTTCTCTGGATTGTGGAGCACGATCTGAAAATGCAATATTTTTTATACCAAACTGTTTTGTTGATTTTTTTTCTAATAAATCATGTAAAGCTTTTGTTCCAAGTAGATTGTCTGACTTGTCATTAAATCTAATTTCTAATGATAGAATACTGGATTGATCATTTAAAAAGCCCCTATTGTTTGAACTTTCACTATACTGACTTGCCCACACTTGAAGAGAAACGGTAACAACAACAAACATAAATGCTGCTTGTGACGTAATTATTATGTTTTCAAAAAATTTATTTTTTGAAAATGATCTGTTAGCACTCACTGTATGATTCTTTGTACCTTTTATGAATTGAAGCAAGGGGAGTAGTGACGCTACACTAACAAGACCAACAACAAATAAACACAATGCTATTGTGATTAATATACTAACAAATAACCCGTTCGTTATAGAAAAAATAGGAATAAAACTAAATATTTTGATTATAATTTCTGAAATAATACAACTAAACAGAGTGATGCTAACTAAGAATAGAATATTCTCTTTTATAAGCTGTTTATATATGTCCCACCAAACGGCTCCTAAAGAAATTCGTATTTCAAATTCTTTTCCTCTTCCAAGCACTTGGTTAAATACAGCAGCTATATAGGAAATAGTAACCGACAATAAAAGCAAAGAAGATATAATAGTTAAAGCTCCCATTTGTATTGCTATTAATTTATTTGCTTTTGGTTGGTAATTAAAACCATCAAATGCTTCGAGATGCAAATCTTCTTGAACGATGTTCGTTTCAGTTTTCAAGGAAGTATTATTAACGTATTTCTCTAAATCGTTGTTTAATGTTTCTTGTCCTATTCCTTCATGGGTTGTGATGTTGACAAACAGTCTATTTTGACCAAAAGCGATGTTCTCCTTTATTTTTTTAATCATGCTATCTGGCATAGAATTGTCACTACCAAAGCTAACATGTAAGAAATCAGTATAATGCTTATTTGCTATCCAAACTTTAGGTTTACTTTTATTTAATCCTGTAAATTTCTCATCAAGCACGCCTATAATTCGATAAGGCTCATTATTAATATATAGTTTTTCATTAATAATTTTTTTATTTTTTTGATATTTTGATTTCCAATAATCATAACTTAAAACTACTTCTTTAGCGTTATAGAAATCATTCGTTAAAGCCCCTAATTCAAAATCAATACTAAAAACATCCAAGAAACTGTCACTTATTAATGCAACTAGCTCGGTTTCGTTTTGTTTTTTATCAATACTTAATGATAGTTCAGAAAAATCAAAATAAGTTACATCTTTTATTATTGCCAGCTTCTTTAATTCTTCTACTTTTTTAAGAGATACTCCTTGTCGTTCCCCAGAAGTTCTAATCCCATTAATAGAAAATGTTTGTAAATAATTTGAAATGCCCTTGGGGTAATTATTGGAAATGTTATGCCATGAGCTTATAGAAATAAAAGTGAAGGTTAAAGCTATAAAGAAGCCTAGCAAAAGAATAACCCCTTGAAAACGAGCCTTCTGCCACAGCCGAAAAGAAATTAATACATCATCCAACATAATAAATCGCTTCTCTATTGCTTAGTAAGATTGCCATCAAGCATATGATATTTTACGTTTGCCATACTAGCTTGGTCTTTATCGTGTGTAATCAAGACTATACTTACTTCATTTTCACGATTCAGGTTGCTTAATATATTCATAATATTATCGCTATTTTGGGTGTCTAGATTACCAGTTGGTTCGTCTGCCAATATAAGCACAGGAGAGGTGACTAAGCTTCTTGAGATGGCAACTCTTTGCTGCTCTCCGCCAGAGAGTTCATTTGGCATGTGATGCATTCTATGAGACATGCCAACTCGCTCTAAAGATTCAGAAACTAATTTTTTGACATCACTCTTTGGAATGTCTTTACTATATTTTAACGGAAGCGCTACATTATCAAACACTGAGAGCTCGTTTATTAAATTAAAAGCTTGATATATTACACCTAAGTATTTGTTTCTTACTTGGGATTTTTGAGCGAAAGACAACTGACTAACTTCAGTGCCTGATAACTCATAGGTACCTGAATCCGCTTGATCTAATAGAGCAATTAACGACAAAAAAGTTGATTTTCCACTTCCTGATGCACCAGTAATTGCAACGAAATCTCCTTTTTCCATTTCAAAAGAAGCATTATTTACAGCTATAGTTTTAACGTCAGAAGTCTGAAAAGACTTGCACATGTTTTTAATAGATATTAATTTCTTAGAATTCACAAAACACCTTTTGGGTTTACTTCAGAATTAGATTATCAAAAGACAAATAGTCATTCATGTTTGATAAAATAACTGTATCGCTTTCTTGCAAACCGTTATTAACGGTAATATATTTTGATGACTCTTCACCAAATTGAACAACAACCTTTTCTAGTAAATTCTCGTTTTGATTTAACATAAATAAAGTATGTGAACTATTTACTTTTACACCGACTGGTTTATCTATATATAAAACATCTTTTAAGGTGTTAGTAATAACCACTCCTTCTACATTCATATTATTCCTGAGGTTTTTTGGAACATCTCCAACAAAGCTAACTTCAATAGTCATTGTGTCATTGGTTATCTGGGGATCTATTCTAGTTGTTTTTCCAAAATAATTAGATGAAGATATCTTAAGTGTCACATCCATCCCTAATTTGATTTTCTCCGACTCATAATAAGGAATTCTTAAGATTGCTTTAGGGTTTTTAATGTTACTTACTACACCGACTCTTTGCCCCGCCGTAAGATGCTGTCCTAACTTTATTGCTTTATCTAAATCAATAACTACACCATCAATCTCAGAGATAATAGTTAGATTATCAATGTTTCTTTTGTCGATATTTACCTTTGCTTTAAAATTTTCATAAACAAGTTGATTATTTTCTTTTTTTTGCGCATTGAGTGCCAATTTGTTTTTCAGTTTTTCTTTAGCAACTTCCAGCCTAGCATTAAGTCGAGTGAGCTTTGATTGTGCTTTTCTAAAATTTAACTTCGAGATTATACCTGTACTGTATAATTCTTTAATTGCATCCAGCTCACTCTTTTGTACATCAGCATCTACTTCCAATAGTTTAATTGCAAGTCTTTGCTCAATTTCTTCATCATCAGATATAGATTGCTTTTCAATTATTGACTTTTCATACTCTAATAATTTGAATTGTGAGTTTTCTAGTTGTTCTTCCAACAGAGGGTTAACCATTTTTATCAATGGCTGGTGTCTTTCTACAGCTTGTCCAGGATTAACAAGTATTCTTTCTATTACTCCATCAACAGGAGTAGCGAGAAGCCGTTCATTTGTAAACTTTATCTCTCCGCGAGCATAAACTTCAACAGGTATGTCGCCGCGCTTAACCTCTCCCATCCAAATATCGTCTCTATTTATACTTGGAGAGTAATTTGACCATGCTTTAATAGATAAAAAAACAAGCACTATAAAAACAATTGAAAAAATAATGTAACCACGGTTTTTATTAGAGCTATTACTATTATTTGGTATATCCATACGTTTACCCAAAATTCAATATGATAAATTTTAATTGTATTATTCCAATAAATTAAAGATTATCACAAAGGATCAGAAAAAGGATCAGGACGCTCAAACACAAAGGTTTAGGACATATATGGTTACTCCGGCTAAATCAATAGTAGAGAGCCTTTAATTGTATTTTTCGTCAGTTCATTATATTAATTAATTCTATAACCAACATTAAAATCGAATTCAAAAAACCATCTTGGGCTAAGGTTTATTACAAAACAAAATTCAATTCGAACTGGGGTGGAGAAACGTTATGTAATTAATACCCAATGAAATGAAATAAAGGGGCAGTTTGAAGCCTCGATTTTAATCGAGGTTTTATTGATTAAAATGTGGTGAAAGGCTGATTAGGTAAAATTATTAATCAATTATTTCGCAAAATTTTATCCATCTTTTTACCCTTGGCTAGTTCATCAATTAATTTGTCTAAGTATCTCGCTTTTTGGGTGATGGGATCTTTAATTTCTTCTACACGGTATCCGCAAATTACTCCAGTGATTAGATGAGCATTCGGGTTTATCTGAGCTTGGCTAAAAAATTGTTCAATTGTTATCTTGTTTGCAATAAGATTACTAAGTGTTTGCTCATTAAAACCCGTTAGCCATTCGATAACTTGATGTAATTCACTTTTTGTTCGTCCTTTTCTTTCTACTTTTGCTAAATAAAGTGGATAGATTGACGCAAATATCATTTTGGCTATTTTATTGTCATTTGAGTTTGTCATAGATAGTTCGTTCTTGGTTGCTCTATTTATTTTTTATATCATCGCTAGTTTGTCAGAGTTTATACGCAACAACCCTATAGCTATAGTCATTCACTTAAAACTACATTAAAGCCTTCTTTTATTTCTGGAGCTTGAAAATATTGTGTAACGCTATTAAACATTTCGACCGTATCGGTAGCAGCTCTTGCTGGGTTTTTAGCACAGCGATTAGCTATTTGTTTTAAACAAACTTCGTTAGAAATATTAAGATAAATAAGTTCGTGTTGTGCATTAATTTCGGTGAATATTTCTTTAAACCAAGAGCGCTGTTTTATGGTGTTTCCTGGAAAGTCCATAACAACATTAGAACCTGTTAAAAGGATATTTTGCACCAACTTTTTTATTGGAGGTTTTAGTAAATTTGAATAATGAACATAATCGGTTAAAGATTGAATAGCCTTCGGAAATAAGCTTTCTAGCCATTCATCTTCTGATAATAAAACAGCATTAAGTTTATGTGCTACTGCTTTAGATTTTGTGGTTTTTCCTGCTCCCATCTTACCGCAAAAAAATACGAGTTTTCCCTTTTGTATTTTCATTATCCAACTCCTAACTTTATGTACTCCATAACCTCAAACAGCTCACGCGAAGATTTTTACTTTGCCAATCTCTTGTTGATTTTCAAAAACTTATATCTATTTATTATTCCTCTAGCTGTTGCCCAACATCCATATTTTTATGAAGAACTCGAATTATATTAATTCCATCTTCTATTACTAAGTAAACGACTATGTGATGCTCATAATGATGAATCCTAATGGGCGGATCAAATTCGGCTCGCTCTCGGCATATTAAAGGTTGTTTAGCAAGGAGATGCAGTGAGTTTTCTAGCCCATCAAGATATTTATCTGCTTGAATTTCACCCCATTCATTAAATGTGTATAGCCAGATATTGATTAAGTCTTGTTTAGCTTGAACTTGTTTGTAGATATTCAGCATTTAAGAGCCAGAATTCAACTGAGCCTGCTCTTTGGCAAGTTGCTTTATTTCGTCCATATCTAGCTTACCGCCTAAGCCACTTTCTAAACCTTTTGTGATAGCTTGCTGTAAAGCCATAGTTTTGTCACGAAGCTCTTGATCTCGACGGATAAGATCTCGAACATAGTCGCTATTATTGGAGTAACGACCGCCTTGGACTTGTTGATCTACCCAGTCGCGCATAGGATTTGGGAGAGAAATGTTCATTGTTGCCATAATATTTACCTTTTATTGCTAGGATAATGATGGCAAATTTTGGCAATTATTGTCAAATTTTTCTGATATTGAAAGTATCAATGATTAATTTTTGTATTATGCTTTTAATCATATTACTTCCATATTTCATCAGAATTTTTTGAATATTGATACAAAACATATGGAATTCCGAGTAGCGGAATATAAGGTGCCCATAACAGAATAATATTTAATAGTTCAATTGATCCGAATGCAGAATATAGTCGATAGGGTGAAATAATAATTCCATCTATATATGAGAGTATTGAAATAAAAAATATAATTAGCCATAGTTGCTTCTTTAAAATTGCTTTTTTATAAGAATACCCAAATAAACCTACTATAAATATCAGGTCAAGAATTAACCCTATAGGTAAAAACTGGGAAAAATAAAACAAGTAGCCAGTCATTCCAAGAGAGTAGAGAACGACTATCCAAAAATAAATTTTCCACTTCAATTCTGAAAGCCCCCTTTGTAAAACAGAAATATTATCTGAAAATAAACTTGAGTTATTTGTGATGATGACTCTGAGAAAAATACTTAATTATTATTAGCTTTGTCCCAACCCCAAATACTCCATAACCTCAATCAACTCACGTGCAGATTTTTGCCCTGCCAACCCCTCAACAACACCTTGTTGATCGTCAATACTTTTATGCTGCCCCAATTTAGCTTTAGCTTCTATATTATCAATCACTAGCCTAAATCCTAAAATGCCTTTGCTGAGCTTTTGCTTGTATTCTTCGGTTAGTACATCATTGGTTTTTAATAGCTCTGGTTGATATTTATTAATGAGTTGATTTAAGTCGGTTAGTGTTTGCTCAGATGTTTGCTTAAAAAGCTTTCCATGAACATGAATAGCAACATAATTCCAAGTGGGAACCGCAGGTTTGTTTTTATACCAATTAGGTGAAATATAATGATGCGGGCCTTCAAATATGGCAACGGCTTGTGTGCCGTCGGTAAATTTTGAATGATTGTTTGAGCGGGCAAAGTGCCCAGTTAAACTTTGAGTTTGCTCATTGAGCATTAATGGTAAGTGACTGGCATTTAAGTCTTGGGTAACTAAAGCGGCAAAGCCAATTTTATTTATTAGCGAGTTAACTTGTTTTGGATCGGTTAGTTGCCATTTGGTTGGTACATGCAAAATACTTCCTCTCTTTTAGAATAAAAGTTTATACATGATTAAGAGTTACCCTACCTTTAAGAGTTAGCTATTTTATCTTGCAAACTACCTGTTACATATTTGTGTAAAACACTAGAAACCAAAGATTGATAAGGTATGCCTTCTTTAACGGCTCTTCTTTGGAGTGCGAGTAGATCGTGGCTAGAAATTCGTATATTAATGCGTTTATCTTTTTTTAATGTTCTTTCAGCAGCATTTTTTGTCGCTTGTTTTAACTCAGGTGTTAATACCGATTCAAATTCACCAGACTCAAATGAGTTTAGTAACGCTTGCTCTTCTTGATCTAATTTTGGTTGGTTCACCATAAACCTCTTAAATACTGTTTTGTTGCTTTGCGACTTGGAATAATCGTTTTAAGAAAAATTTCTTTATCGTTTTCGATATAAGGAACCAAATAAACATAGTTGTTAATATTTAATACAAACATTTTTTGATTTGGATATTTTTCTTCGTTGGGGTGTTCAACAATATCTAATATTTCTTCTTGCTGAAGTAGTGCAATAACATCTTCAAAAGAAACATTTCTTTCCCTGTAAAGTTGAGTGTTTTTATCAATATTCCAATTAATTACCTTCATAGTTGATTAGCTTAGCATAAATGTGTGCCTAATGGCATCAGCAATGATCAGATGTTATGCAAATTCATAATTAACAAGATAAACTAGTATTGCTTTTACTCAAACGTTAATTCACCAAAGGATATCCAATGCTATTTTTTTATGATTCATTCGATCAGTCAGTTGAAGCTTTTAGCAATATTCAAGACACCGCAAAGTATATTCTTTCTAAATTAAGAATAGGTATTGAGCTTGGGGTTGATCCCGTTGAGCAAGCCAAAAAGTCTTTGGGTAATCGAGGTAAGGTTTTTAGCTATTCTGGCGCATTTGATTTAATTGCCAAAGCCGAAGGTAGGCAGGCGCAAGAGCTTGCTTTAAAGTTTAAACAAGCTTTGTTGCGACTAAAAAAATAATAACTATTCGTTTAACGCTTTTTTACAGACAGCGATTAAAGCTTCAATGCTCGACATACGAGTGTAATTAGGTCTTATAAGGCAAGCAATTTTGCGGTGCGGGCTAGGTTCATTTAAATGTACGGCTGAGAGTGTTGGGTTTTGCTCAATTAGTTGTTGGAGTGCCATTTGCGGAATAAGGGTTGTGCCTAAGTTGCCCATTACCATTTGTACCAAAGTGTTTAAACTGGTTGCACCAAAACCATGATTAGCAGTTTGTTCAGACAACTGACAAACATCAAAAATATGATCTTTTAAGCAGTGTCCTTCTGCCAATAACATTAAGTTGCTATTGAGAATTTCATTGCTCGTTATTTCTGTTTGCTGAGTGAGCTGGTCAGTTTTTTGCGCCACCCAATAAAAATCCTCTTGCCAAAACTCTAAATTTAATAAGCCTTCGTGGGGAAAAGGTAGCGCCAAAATAGCCGTGTCTATTTCGCCTTTTTGCACCATATCAACCAATACGGCTGATTGTTGCTCAACAATATTGAGCTGTGCCTTGGGATATTGTTGGTGCAAAACAGGAAAAACCTTAGGTAATAAAAATGGTGCAATAGTGGGAATAACACCAACGGTTAATGGATAGCTTAATGGTGCTTTTTGTCCATCGGCTAATTTTTGTAAATCATTGGTTTTTAAAATAATTTCTCTGGCAAAAAGTAGCACCTCTTTTCCCATTGGGGTGATCAGCACTTTTTTGTTATCTCGCTCAAAAACAGTAATACCTAGTTGTTTTTCTAACTCGGTTATTCCAGTGCTTAAGGTTGATTGACTGACATTGCATTGGTTTGCAGCTTTTTTAAAGTGCAGATTTTTCTCTACTGCCAGTGCATACCACAGTTGTTTTAGGGAAAGCATAAAAGCTCCTTTGGGTTTGGCGGTGTTGTCTTTTAATTTATGTTCAAAATATTAGAACATCAATATCAATTTAATCAAATTTACTAAATTATTAATTTCTCTAAAATGGCTATCAAGTTCAGCAACAAGTTGATTTGAGCAACGAGTCGGCGAATTTATTTTTAACTTAATTACTCTACTTTTAGGAGATACAACAATGGCACTTATTAACACTAAAATTAAACCTTTTAATGCAAACGCTTATAAAAATGGCGACTTCATCGAAGTATCAGATAAAGATTTAGAAGGTAAATGGTCGGTATTTTTCTTTTACCCAGCAGATTTCACTTTTGTTTGCCCAACTGAGCTTGGTGATATTGCTGATAACTACGAAGAGTTTCAAAAGCGTGGTGTAGAAATTTACTCGGTATCAACCGACACGCATTTTACCCATAAAGCATGGCACGATTCGTCGGACACCATTGGCAAAATTCAATACACCATGATTGGCGACCCAACGGGTGAAATTACTCGCAACTTTGAAGTAATGCGCGAAGGTCAAGGTTTAGCCGACAGAGGTACTTTTGTGGTTGATCCTAACGGGATTATTCAAGCAATGGAAATTACTGCCGAAGGCATTGGGCGTGACGCAGAAGATTTATTACGCAAAGTAAAAGCGGCGCAATATGTGGCTAATAACCCTGGTGAAGTTTGCCCAGCAGCATGGAAAGAAGGTGAAGAAACCTTAGCGCCATCATTAGATTTAGTTGGAAAAATTTAAACGAAAATCTTTTTAATTTAAGGCTCCTAGCTAATCTAATATTGACAAAATTATTGCCAAGACCGATGAAAGTCGGTCTTATCTTTAAGCCTGTGCTTAAGCGAGAGCCTACGAGTTCTAAGCAGAACAAATTTAAGCCGAATAAAAGCGAGATGAAAAAATGTTAACTCAAGAAATACTAAACAGCATAAAAAGCTACACTGCCAACATGCAAAAGACCGTTACTTTCGTCTTGCAAGTTGGCGAATATCAAAAACGCAATGAACTAAAAACCTTTTTAACCGAAATTGCATCAACAAGTGACAAGCTTATTCTCGAAGAAAGAGAAACAGAGTCTAACTTAAAACTACGCAGTCCAATTACATTTGGATTAGAAGCCGATGGCATTGACAGCGGTATTCGTTTTTCGGGAATACCATCGGGGCACGAATTTAGCTCGTTAATTTTAGCTATTTTACAAATTTCAGGAACACCCTTAAAGCTAGATGAAAGCTTGCAAAAGCTGGTGCAAAACGTCAAAGGAAAAATGCACTTTGAAGTATTTGTGAGCTTAAGCTGCCATAACTGTCCCGATGTTGTGCAAGCGCTAAATCAGTTTGCTGTGCTTAACCCAAATATCACAAGCGAAATGATCGATGGCGGTTTATTCCAAGATGTAATTAACCAAAGAGATATTCAGGGTGTACCTAGCGTGTACTTAAACGGTGAGTTATTTGCTAATGGTAAAGTGACTGCCGCTGAGTTAATTGATAAATTGATTGAGCAAGATCCAACCATTACTCAGCTAGAAACCCAACAGCAACTGCCGTTGCAAGATGTTACGGTCATTGGTGGCGGTCCTGCTGGTGTAAGTGCGGCTATTTATAGCGCCAGAAAAGGGCTAAAAGTGACCTTAATTGCCGACCGCATTGGCGGGCAAGTTAAAGATACCATGGGTATTGAAAACCTAATTTCTGTGCCTAAAACCACAGGATCTGAATTATCAGGCGCATTACAGTCTCACTTAAATGAATATGATGTGACGGTTAAAGAGCACGTTAGAGTGAGTGAGGTTATTGAGGGAAAAATTAAAACCCTTAAGCTTTCAACCGGTGAAATTATTGATAGCAAAACATTAGTAATTGCCACGGGTGCAAAGTGGAGAGAACTGGGAATTCCGGGCGAAAAAGAAAATATTGGTAATGGTGTGGCATATTGTCCACATTGTGATGGACCATTTTTTAAAGGCAAAGATGTTGCGGTGATTGGTGGCGGAAACTCAGGCATTGAAGCGGCGCTTGATTTGGCGGGTATTGTAAAATCGGTTACCGTGTTTGAGTTTATGCCCGAACTAAAAGCCGACAAGGTTTTAGTAAAGCAAGCCGAGGCTAGAGATAACATTACCATTTTAAAAAATGTGGCCACAGAATCTATTGAAGCAACCAATGGCAAAGTGTCTTCGATTAATTATTTAGAAAGAGACACACAAAAAAGCCAGTCGCTTGATTTGCAAGGGGTATTTGTGCAAATTGGCTTGGTACCTAATAGTCACTTTTTAGAAGATGTGGTAGAAAAAACCGCCTTTGGCGAAATTATCGTCGATGAAAAATGTCAAACTTCTACCCAAGGTATTTATGCCGCTGGTGATGTAACCACTGTGCCCTATAAACAAATAGTGGTGTCAATGGGTGAAGGCGCTAAAGCATCGTTAGCAGCGTTTGAATATTTGCTGGTTGAGAGTGAAAACCTAGAGCAACATTATCAACAACAGCAAAAAGCATTAACGCAAAAAGTGGCGTAAAAGCTCAAGGTTAAATCAACACCAAGATCTTCAAGATCTTGGTGTTATTGGTTTTGAGGAAAGATTATGGTTAACAATGTTATTTAACCATTTCTACAACTTGTGTTGCCAAGTTTTTTACATTCGCTTCAATATCGGCATCGGTAATATTGCCATCATTATCAAAAACACTATAAGCGTTAGGAACCGCAATGGTTTTAGGATTAATAGTTACGCCTAAATTAAATAAAACATCTTTGGTATGCACCAAACCTCTAATTCCGCCTAAGCCGCCTGGTGATGTTGCCATTATTCCTGCTACTTTACCCTGAAATGCCGAACCAATGTTTGGGTCTTTTGAGGGACGTGATAACCAATCGAGGGCATTTTTTAATACACCAGTGATCGAGCCATTATATTCTGGGCTGGCAAGTAAAATTGCATGGCTATCGGCAAATAAGCGTTTTAAGTCATTTACACCACTTGGTACACCTTCGGCTTCGAGATCTTCTGAAAAAAGCGGAATATTAAAGTCAGCCAAATCAACATAAGTAACTTCTGCGCCAGCGTCTTCAGCGCCTTTAGCTGCGATTTTTACGAGCTTTTTGTTGAGTGAGTTGGCTTTTAAGCTTCCGGCTAGGGCAATAATTTTAGTCATGGGTTTCTCCAGTTAGATTTTTAAGCTGGAGTGATTATTTCATACATAAATTTAAAGAAAAATATAGAAAATGCAAAGTTAATGTGCATTAATGCACAGATAAGAGCATATTGATTTAAGGAGAGCATTAATGAGATCGGATTGGAGTGATATTTATGTGGCATACCAAGTGGCGCAACTTGGTACTCTATCGGCAGCGGCAGAGTCGCTCGATGTGCATCATTCAACGGTTTTGCGTAGGATCAATACGTTAGAAAAGCACTTAGCTACCAAGTTGTTTCATCGCCATGCACGTGGTTATGTGCCAACCGAGGCGGGTGAAATGCTGGTGCAATTTGCCGAAAATACGCAAAGCGATCTCGATAGATTAATGGGGAAAATTCAAGGGGTTGATAATGCGCTATCGGGCACATTAATTATTACTACTGTGTCAACCTTAGCGCCACTGCTATTACCAATAGTTGCCAATTTTCAGTCACAATACCCTAACATTAAAGTGGAATATGCGGCCGAAAGTCGTATTTTTAAGTTGGCTCATGGTGAAGCGCATATTGGCATTCGCCCTGGCACTAAGCCTAGTGATCCCGATTATGTGGTGCAAAAGCTAGCAAATGTTAAAACATCTTTATATGCCAACAAGCAATATGTTGATACTTTTGGCTTAATCAGTGATATTAATGATGTTGAGCAAATTAGTCAGCATCAATTTATCTCTACAATAAAGCCCTATAATGTGATTAGCTTTATGCGCTGGATTAACCAAAATGTTAAACCTGCACAAATTCGTTTTAAAGTGAATGATATTAGCGGGTTTATTCCTGCGGTTAAAGCGGGTTTAGGCATTGCGCCAATTGGTTGTTTGCTGGCTAAAAATGATCCCGAGCTTATTGAAATGGCGACACCACCTTCCAGCTGGGAGCAAAACTTATGGCTAGTTACTCACGGAGATATGCACAGGGTGTCTAAAGTGCAAGCGTTTACTCAATTTATTAAACAAGCCTTTTTAAATTTATAAATCTTTTTGCGGAGCAGTTTTGATTAAGTCGCCAGTTTCTTTTGCTTATATTTTAGTGGTGCTTATTTGGTCAACCACACCAATCACTATTGCGTGGAGCAGTGAATCGGTTCATCCAACATTGGCTGCTTTAGTACGTATGGTTATTGCCGTTATTTTGGGTGGTAGTGTTATTTTATGGAAAAAAATTCCTCTGCCTTGGCATAAAGAAGCACTCAAGCTTTATAGCTATTCTGCTATGGGGATCTTTTTTGGAATGCTATTTGTTTACGAGGCGGCAACCATCATTGCTTCTGGGGTTATTTCTTTATTTTTTGGCATGGCACCCATGTTATCAGGTTTTTTGGCCAATAAAATTTTAGGTGAAAAACCTTTTAGCGCTATCCAAAAATTAGCGTTAGTGATTTCATTAGCAGGTTTAGCCATTGTTTTATCAGATAGTCTATCAATTAGTGGAAGCAACTGGGTGGGTTATGCTTATGTTTTTATTGCAGTGTTTTTCTTCTGTTTTAGCGCGGTAATGGTTAAAAGTGTAAAAATTATCATTAACCCTATTGCTACTACGCAAGGGGCATTGCTATTAACTTTGATTCCATTTTTAGTTGTGTGGCTTTTGCTTGATGGCAGCTTGCCGTATCAAACATGGCAGCCAAGAGCGCTTTATTCTATTTTATATTTAGGTGTTTTTGGCTCGTTTATTGGTTTTATTGCGTATTATTATATTTTGCAAAAACTAATGGCGCGCACCGTGGCTTTAATCACTTTAATGACACCTGTGTTTGCACTGTTTATTGGCGCATGGTTTAACCAAGAAAAAATTAGTATTGAGCTAGCAGCTGGCGCTAGCGCAATTATTTTGGGGCTAATGATTTATCAGTTTGGTGATAGAGTTTTGAGTAGAAAAAAAAGGCTATCTAAGGTAGATTAGAATTTAGTTATCATCATTAAAAAAATAAGCCTTATGCATGCCAATCAAGATCTTGAATTTAAGTTTTTTCCTTTGGCAATAATGGTGTTAATGCTTATTGCGTTATCTATTTTTATTAGGGCTAGTTTTTATCCGCCAGCGCCACTTGGTATTGATGCTGAGCAATCAGAATTTTCTGCATCACGTGCTTTTCAAACATTACAACATTTACTACAAGAAAGGCAGCCCCACCCAGCCGATAGCTATGCTAATGAAATTGTTGGTAAACGAATTATTGAACAATTAACAAAACTCGGCATCACACCAGAAATACAAGATACTCAAGTTTGCGATCACTACAAAAATAGCAATCGTATTCGTTGTGTTAGGGTAAAAAATATTATTGCCGAAATTAAAGGAAGTGAACCAAGTAATGCCATTTTATTATCGGCTCATTACGACTCAGTGCCAGCAGCAATGGGTGCTAGTGATGCAGGATCGGCTGTTGCGGCACTAATTGAAACTGCACGATTAATCAAACACGATATTCAAACCTCTAATAAGCAGCCACGCAATTCAGTGGTGTTTCTTTTCAACGAAGGTGAAGAATTCGGATTGTTTGGCGCAAAAGCTTTTATGCGAGAGCATGCGCTGGCTAAAAAAGTTCGTATTGCGCTTAACTTAGAAGCCCGAGGAACATCAGGTAAAAGTGTGATGTTTGAAACGGGGGAAAACTCTGGTTGGCTTGCCAAGCTTTATACGCAAAAAGCAAAATCACCTTTAACTAGCTCGCTATTTTACGAAGTCTATAAGTTTTTACCTAACGATACTGATCTCACTATTTTTAAAGAATATAACGTACAAGGGCTTAACTTTGCCTATGCCGAGCAATTGCCGCACTACCACACTCCATTAGATAACTTAGTTAATACCAGTTTAGCCAGTATTCAACATCATGGGGATAATGTTTGGGGGGTGTTAAAGGTTATTAAAGATCTTGATTTGCAGGAGCAAGCTGCGGAAAATTTGGTTTTTACCGATATTTTAGGCTTGTTTAGCATTAGCTGGAAAGAAAGCTTTAACCAGTGGTTGTGCGTCATTTTATGGCTAGGTTTTGCTGTTGTTTTTTTAATGGCTTTAAACAAAAAAGGTTTTAGCTTACTGGGGGTTTTTAAAGGGATTATCACTCCTGTTATTTTGCTGATCACCTCAGTAGCAACCGCTTGGTGTGTTCAGCAATTGGTGATGTTTTTAGCTGGGAATAATCAGCCTTGGTTTAACAATGCTTTTATTATGCGAATTGCCATTTGGGCAAGCGTTTTGGCGATTAGTTTATTAACGCTTAGGCTGATAGCTAAAAAAGAAATGGCTTTTAACTTACTATTAGGCTGGTTATTAACCATGATTATACTGGCTAGTTTAGCGAGTTATTATTTGCCGGGTATTAGCTTTTTGTTTGTTATTCCTAGCTTTGTGGGATTAGCCCTTTTAGCCTTAAGTATTATTTTTTGTGGTCGCACATTACCAAAAAGGCTATTACTGTTTAGCAGTATTGTTAGCCTAACAAGTGGTTTGGCTTTTCTGCCCATTGTATTTTTGCTAGAGGCAATGATTGGTTTTCCATTGTCTATTGCTTTAGCGGTAATGCTTGCTTTTGCATGGGCGGGTTTATTGCCTTTGCTAGTAGGACGAGCGAGTAATCAACTACGAATATTTAGTCAATCAAAAGCGTATTTTTCTTACGGGGTGAGCGGTATTGCAGGAACAAGTATTATTGCTATTTTATTCGTTAGCTATTTACCCAGCTACTCGGCATTTAACCCTCAGCCAATTAATTTTGTTTATGTGAATACGCAAGAAAAAAATCAATTACTGGCTTTAACTTCAAATTTGCCCAAGCCGATTAAAAATGGCTTAACAAATTTATCTAATGCCAGTTTGCAATACGACAAACATTTGCCTTGGAGCCTACGCAAACAATACGCAGTTGATTTTACCAATGAGGTAAAGCCCAAGTTTATCACTAATCCTAAAGTAACAATTAACTCTGGTGACAATGGCTTATCTTATGCCATTGATATTCACTCTACGGCTGAAAATTTAAGCGAGCTTATTATTTATATACCCAGTGCTTTAAAGCTGGATAATATTCAAATTAATGAGCAACCGTTTAAGGTTGAACAAATTAATCGAAATTATTATCAATATCGCTGTAGAGGACTCAGTTGCAAAAACCAAAAACTGATTTTGCAATTTGCTGGCAGTATTGATAAGAGTTCGCCACCGATAATTATGGCGGAATATATTAAAGGGCTTCCCGATCAATTACAGTCTATAATTTTATCAAGAGAAAATATTGCTACTGAAATTCAAGGTGGCGATCAAAGCATTTATATTACCGAATTATTTTTAGCTCAGTAAATATGTTTAAGCATTTAATTTTAATTATTGTTTTTTTTGTTGGTATTAGCTCTAGCTGTTTATACGCCGAAACGATTCGGGTGGCAGTGGCCTCAAATTTTTCCCAGCCTATTAAGCAAATTGGCGAAGCTTTTACGCAAAAATATAAACACTCAGTTAAGTTTTCATTTGGTTCATCGGGTAAGCTTTATGCACAAATTAACCACGGTGCACCTTTTGATATTTTTCTTTCTGCCGATCAAATAAAACCTCAAAAGTTAATCGAAAACGGTTTGGCCGAACAAGACTCTTTATTCACTTACGCCATTGGTCAACTGGTTTTGTGGTCAGCTGATAAAAGTTTAATTGATAACAAAGGATTGGTTTTACCTGCCGAGCAAAAACTAAAAGTGGCTTTAGCTAATGAGCGACTCGCGCCTTATGGAATAGCCGCTAAGTCGGTAGTTGAAAAACTAAAACTTGCCGACAAAAAACAGATTACTTGGGTAAAAGGAGAAAATATTTCGCAGGTTTATCAATTTGCGGTAAGTGGTAATGTTGATCTTGCTTTTGTTGCGGCCTCACAAGTTTATTTTAATGATCAGCTACAACAAGGTTCGGTTTGGCAAATTCCAGAATCACTTTATTCACCAATTAAACAAGATTTAGTGCTAATAAGCCGCAGCAAAAATAAACAAGTGGCTAAACAGTTTTTAAAGTTTTTACATAGCAACAAAGCGAAAAATATTATGCGCTCTTTTGGTTATAAAGTAGCGAGCACTGCTGAATATTCAACCAAGGCAAATAAAGATGACTGATGCTGACTTTGCCGCAATATGGCTTACTATAAAGTTAGCCTCAACGGTAACTTTTTTGTTGTTGATTATTGGGACACCCATTGCTTGGTGGTTAGCTAAAACAGAGTCTTGGATGCGCGGTGTAATTGGTGCTTTAGTGGCTTTGCCATTGGTTTTACCGCCAACCGTGATTGGTTTTTACCTGCTTATTGCAATGAGCCCTAGTGGATTTATTGGCGAAATAGTTAGCTTTTTTGGTTTGCAGTCATTGCCGTTTACCTTTTGGGGGCTGGTTATTGGCTCTTTAATTTATTCATTGCCCTTTGTTGTTCAACCTTTACAAAATACTTTTGAAGCTATTGGTAATCGTCCACTTGAAGTTGCTGCTACTTTAAGAGCCAATGCTTTAGATCGATTTATTTATGTAGTGTTGCCACTAGCTAAGCCTGGTTTTATTTCGGCTAGTATTTTGGGGTTTGCCCATACCATTGGCGAATTTGGCGTGGTGCTTATGATTGGCGGCAATATTCCCGATGAAACTCAAGTGATCTCGGTGCAAATTTATGATCATGTTGAAGCGTTAGAGTATTCTCAAGCCCATGGCTTAGCTGGATTAATGGTGGTATTTTCGTTTGTTGTTTTGCTTTTTTTATACGGTTTTAATAATAAAAATAAACAAGCTGGGATAAATTATGGACAATAAACAACTATTAAATTCTATGCTTGAAATTGATATTAATCATCAACTCACTTTTAACAAGCAAAGCCAAAGCAAACAAGGCTTTTGTTTAGCACTAAATACCCAATTACCACTTAATGGTATTTGTGGTGTGGTTGGTCACTCTGGCTCTGGAAAAACAACGCTGTTAAGAATAATTGCAGGGTTAGATAAATCACAAGCAAAGATAAAATTTGCCAATAAAATTTGGCAAGACAATAATCATTTTGTACCAACTCATCAAAGAGCAATCGGCTATGTTTTTCAAGAGCCAAGCTTGTTTGAGCACTTAACCGCACAAGGTAATTTAGATTTTGCTATTAAGCGAAGTGGCGGTAAAAATAAAACCGATAGTCAAAACCGACTATTAGATCAGGTAACCGAAATTTTGGGCATTAAAGCACTTTTATCGCAGTACCCTAGTCAACTATCAGGCGGAGAAAAACAGCGAGTTGCTATTGCTAGGGCTTTACTAATTGAGCCAGAATTATTATTAATGGATGAGCCGCTAGCGGCACTTGATCAAGATAGAAAAAACGAAATATTAAGCTATTTAGAAAACATCCGTGAAGCGTTTAATTTGCCTATCATTTATGTGAGCCATTCGATGAATGAAATCGCTCGCCTTGCCGATCACGTGGTGATGTTAAATAGTGGCAAATTGGTTGCAGAAGGCGATTTAAACACCATGTTTTCTCGCTTAGATTGGCCCATTAAATTTAATACAGAGCCAGGTGTTGTATTTGAAGCTGTGGTAGTAGAAAAAGATCAAAAATGGCACTTAAATCAGCTTTGTTTTGATGAGCAAAATACACAAATTTGCCGTTTATGGATCAATGATTCTGGGGAAAAGTTAGGGCAAAAAATACGCCTTAGAATTTTAGCCAGTGATGTGAGTATTGCCATTTCAAAATCGACTGAAAATAGTATTTTAAATCGCTTAGATGCTAAAGTCGTTGAAATTAAAAAATATCCCAAACAGCCCACTTGTTTACTAAAATTAAAGATAGGTTCGCAATCAATTATTGCTAAAATTACTAATAAGTCACTGCACTCGCTTAATATTGAAGAAGGTAGTCAAGTTTGCGCGCAAATCAAATCGGTTGCTATTGTTCAATAACAGTAAATGAGTAACTATGAATAATAATCAGTCAGAAAATTATGAGTTAATCGCTTGCCATGAGTGCGATCTATTATTAAAGCTCGAAAATTTTTCTGAAGGCTACAAGGCTAATTGTCCTCGTTGTGGGCATTTAATTTCAAAAAAAATTAAAAATTCAAAAAGCAAAGCGGTTGCCTTTGCTTTGAGCGCAGCAATATTTTTTACCCTATCATTTCCCTTTGATTTTCTTGCCTTTGACTTTAATGGTAAACAACGGGTTATATCGTTATTTGATAGCGTTAAAAGCATGTTTTTAATTGATTTTGATGTTATTGGTTTTATTTTGGTGGTAACAACGGTCATTATCCCTTTTATCTTTTTAAATAGTCTTATTTTTGTTGTAGTAGCCATTAAATTTAATTGTTTTCCTGTTATGGCAAAAAAAATATTAAAAGGATTTACCTTTTTACTCGACTGGAATATGGCAGAAATATTTTTAATTAGTATTTTAGTGAGCTTTATTAAAATTTTAACTCTGGCAGAGCTAGAGTTTGGGTTATCGTTTTTTGCTTATATTATTTTCATTATTTTTTTAGCCGCAACTTCAGCCTCAATTGATAAATTTCAATTATGGCGTTGGGTAAAACGCATTGACTAACTCTAATAGCCATCAGCAAACTAACCTAACAACCAGCGCAAAAGCAGATGGTAATCTGATTCATTGTTCTACCTGCATGACCTTAAATACTATTAACTTAGAAAAATGCTCGATTTGTGGTGCGCCGCTACATCAACGGCGACAATTTAGCCTTCAATATACTATGGCTTTTTTAGTAACGGGTTTTCTTCTTTATTTGCCAGCTAATCTTTACCCCATTATGTACACCACTTGGCTAAACAAACAAACCGAAAATACCATTATTAGCGGTATTATTAGCTTGTGGGATCAAGGCTCTTATCCCATTGCGGTGATTATATTTATTGTTAGCGTGCTTGTTCCTATTATTAAAATGCTAATTCTTGGTTGGCTTTGTTATAGTGTTAGCCAGAAAAAATCGCTTTCGTACAAAAAACAACACAAGCTATATCGTTTAACTGAGTTTATTGGCAGGTGGTCCATGGTTGATGTATTTGTTGTTGTGATACTGGTAACACTAGTACAAATGGGAAGTTTTATGAGTGTACTGCCCGGGCTGGCTTCAATTGCTTTTGCTGGTACAGTTATTTCAACCATGATATCGGCAATTTTGTTCGACTCGCGCCTAATTTGGGATCCAATTGTCTCATCTAATTCTTTAAATAATGACAGAAAAGCAAATGACTGATAACCAAGCTCTACCTAAGGCAACTATTAGCCCTAATAAACAAATTTCAAAGATATGGTTGGTGCCTATTGTGGCTTTGGCAATTGGTTGCTGGATGGTGTTTTATGCTTGGAACAATCAAGGCCCACTCATTTCTATTACCTTCAATAATGCAACAGGTATTGAGTTAGATACAACCAAAGTAAAACTAAGAGATATTACCATTGGAAAAGTGGTTGATTTGGCATTAGCCGAAGATTTTCAATCTATTATTGTAACCGCAAGGCTTAACAAAGGAACCGAAGCTTTACTCAACGAAGACACCCAATTTTGGGTAGTTACCCCTAGAATAGGTAAACAAGGTATATCGGGCTTAAATACGCTACTTTCGGGAGGTTATATTGAAATTGCCCCCGGTGAAAGTGATGTATTTTCTGCTGAATTTATTGGCTTAGAAAACCCGCCTGTAACTCCCTTTGGTACACCAGGCTTACATATTACTTTAAACAGCAACGATGAATTTGCTTTTTCGGTGGGTGATCCCATTATTTATAAAGGACTTACTGTAGGCACTTTTGAAGATATTTACTTTAACTTTGAAGAGCGCATTGTTTATTACAATGCTTTTATTAATGCACCATACCATGAACTAATCACCGAAAATACGCGCTTTTGGAATGCCAGTGGAATAAAGCTCGACTTGCAAGCCGATGGGGTATCGGTGCAGATTGGCAATATCGAAACCTTATTAACCAATGGCGCTACTTTTGGTGTACCCGAGGGAATGCCAAGAGGAGAAGTAATAACTGAGCGCGAATATTTTACGATATACCCCAGCTATGAAAAAGCCAGCGCAGCCCGTTTTGAAAGCTATGTAGACTATGTTGTATTGGTTAATGATTCAATACGCGGTTTAAAAGTGGGGGCGCCAGTTGAGTATCGCGGAATAAAGCTTGGTGAAGTTGCGGCAACTAATATTCATCAAGCCGATCATACTCGCTTGTTAGATGATGCGATAAAAATCCCTGTGTTAATAAGGCTTCAACCGGGAAGAGTGGGCTTGCCCGATAATGAAGAAGGGATTGAAAATTTGAACAAGCAAAATCTTCACTGGGTAAAAAATGGGTTAAAAGCCAGCTTAAGAACGGGTAATTTATTGACCGGAAGTTTATTTATCGAGCTAGAACATTACGATGAAAGTATTGATCAGCTAGAAACCTATGGTGAATATACGGTAATACCCATTATTGAAGATGAGTTTAGCCAAATTACTAAAAAAGCCTCTTCTTTTATGGATAAGCTTAACCAAATTCCGATGCAAGATTTATCTAAAGATATTCAAAATTTAATGGCAGATTTATCAAGCACCTTACAGTCATTTAAAGGAACCAGCGGAGAAATTACCCACTTAGTTAACCAGCTTAATGATGATCAGCTTTCACAAAAAGTGGGTGATTTAATTGAACAAATGACTGAACTAGCCGCTAGTTTTTCTGAAGGTTCAACAACAAATACCGAAATTAATCAAATGCTAAAAGCCATGCAAGGTAGCTTGCATGAATTAACCCCTTTACTTAAACAGCTTAAAAATAAACCCAATAGCCTAATATTTGATGATGGTCAGCGAGATAATCTTGAGCCAAAAGCTAAAACCAGTGGAGCTAAAAATTAATGAATAATTATCCCATTAAAGTATTGAGCCTATTGTTAATTAGTGCAATGTTAGTTGCTTGTAGCTCAAAACCTGTTGAGCCAACGCGCTATTATTTATTAAATAAGGGAAGTGCAGTTGAGCAAAAAAATAACTGGGTAAGCGCAAACCCCAATTATGTATTACAAAAAGTTCGTTTGCCCGACTTTTTATTGCAACCTAACTTAATGATCCAACTGAACAATAACCAACTACACTATGCTAGCAATGATGTGTGGGCGGAAAATTTAAGTGACAGTATTGGCAAAATTATTACCGCTAATTTACAAAATAAAGGGCTTAAAATTCATGACCATTCTGAGCTCGACCTCAATGTAGCGCGCTTATTTATTCATATTGATCATTTTTACCCAACTGAAAATTCGGTGGCGATATTGGCAGGAAAGTATTGGGTGGAAGATCCCAAAAGCCAAAAAATCATTCAAGGTAAGCGTTTTAATTTTAGTGTGAACTTAGAAAAAGATGGCTATTCACACGCAGTTAAAAAAATGAATGATCTAATTGGTTTATTATCGACTAAACTTAATAAAGAACTTTTAAACAACGAGTTAGCAAGTAATCAATAAAGAACTTTATATCTAATAATATGAATAAATATTTAGATAGCTTAGTAACTGCTGTATGGATCTATGATATAGATAACTATTGTATGTTATGGGCAAATCAATCGGCATTAAAATTATGGGAAAGTGAGTCTCTAGAAGAGCTAAAAAGTAGAGATTATAAACCAGGTAGTTCGAGTGCTGTTCAGCAAACCCTAAGAGACTGCCAAAAAATATTTAACTCTGGCAAGTCTATTTCAAGAATTTGGCAGTATTCGCCAAAAGGCATAAAGAAAGAAGCTTATTGTCAAATGTCGGGTTATACTCTTGAAGATGGAAGAACTGCCCTACTCACTGAAGCCATTGATATGAGCTTAATCAATGGAAAATTTGGCTCAAACGCAATTATTTCGCTTTCTACTTATTCACCAACGGGTGAGTTTATTAGTGGTAATCCTCCTTTTTTAAAAACGCAAAACAATAGTTATTCTCACCTTAAAATGTTGTTTAGCGATCCTAGAGACTTTAAAAGAATTCAAAATGTTTTAAAAATTGAACAAAAATTTGAAGACGATATTTTAATTAATATTAACCAAAAACCAAAGTGGCACAGGCTATTAGTGAGCTACAGTGATGAACAAGAATCATTTGGTAATATACTGGTACAACAATTTAATATTGATGAAAGAAAGCGCGAGCAACTTGCGTTAGAAAAAAAGGTAATTACTGATCCTCTAACGGGGCTTTTTAACCGTAGAGGTTTAAATAATATTCTGCAAGATGCCATTAAAGAGCAGCAAAGTTTTGTTATTTTTTATCTCGATCTTGATGGATTTAAATTAATTAATGACTCTTTAGGTCATGCGGTAGGAGATGATGTTTTACAAGGCTTAGGCTCTCGTTTAACCAGCAAAGACTTTGAAAAAGGCTTTGCTTGTCGTTTTGGTGGTGATGAATTTGTATGGGTTATTAATGAGTCAATGCTTGACAAAAGCGTTGTAGATACCGCAAATCAGCTAATTAATACCATGAACAAACCATTCTATGATAAACAAGATCGACCAATTATTGTGTCAGCTAGCGTTGGCATTGCCCACTATCCTAAAGATGGCACTGATTTTTCCAATTTAATTTTAAAAGCCGATGCAGCAATGTATTTGGCAAAAAAACAAGGTAAGCACCGCTGGGTAAATTATATTAGCGGCATGGAAAACACATTGCAGCGACAAAGCAAGTTAGCTCAATATTTATTTTATGCGCTAGAACGAGACGAGTTTTCTCTTTTTTACCAACCTATTTTTGATGTGAAATCTCGCTCTATTCATTCCTTTGAAGCATTGTTGCGATGGAACAGTAAAGAGATTGGCAGTGTGCCAACCGATGAATGCATTCGTGTTGCCGAAGAAATTGGTATTATTATTGATATTGAAAAATGGGTAATTGCAACGGCAATAAAAGATTTACTGCAACTAAGAAGTATTTATCATGATGATCTGAGCATGGCGATTAATGTTTCGAGTAAGTACTTTGCTGATCCTGAATTTGTTAATTTTATTATTGCTCAGTTAAATCAAAACAACTTGCCTAGTTCAGCAATTAATATCGAGCTTACTGAAGGAACACTATTGCTCGATGTTAATCGTAATGACAACGCCGCTTTAAAAATTGATCAGCAAAATATTCCTATTAGTATTGATGATTTTGGTACTGGCTATTCTTCATTAGCCTATTTGCATCAAATTCCTGCCAGCATAGTAAAAATAGATCAATCATTTACCAATAGAGTTGAGGCTGACTCAACTATGATTGAAAGTATACAGTTTCTTATTAAGTCACTAGGTTTTACTACCATTGTAGAAGGTGTTGAAAATAATAATCAATCTGATCTTTTATTAGAGTTAGGCATTAACCTACAACAAGGATTTGGGTTAGGTATGCCGCAACCGCTTGAATTTTATCTTGATAAAACTAATCGAGTGGGGTTGTTGAGTAATAATTAAACAAATAGAGCACAATTTTGTTGAGCTTTAAAAATTAATCACTTTTTAATTTACCTGAAGCTTTATTTTGGTTAATGTTGTAATCAGATCTTTAAGACATATTCATCTTGAAGCTGAACAGATAAATTTTGGCATTAATTTCATTATTCTTAAGAGCGTAAAGAATGGTTTGATTACAAAAGTCTTAATTATAGAGCATGACGACAATATTTATAGTCGTATAATAGAGCAACTTAATACTCGAACTTCAAATGAGTTTGACGTGTTAAGAAGCACAGAAGCTGATCTTGAAATAATCTCAATCAATTCTTTTGATGCTTGTTTGCTTTATTGGCCCAAGCAAAGAAATTTAAACCGTTTAAAAGCACTTCGCTCTGTGCTTAAGTTTAAAAAAAATGTTCCCACCATTGTCATTACCCAAAACTATCAAAAAGACTTAGATCGTAAATTATTTAAAATGGGTGTTGATGATTGCTTTTCTTTAGAAGAGTTGTCATGCAGCCTATTAATTCGTAGCATTCGTCATGCTATACAGCGAAAAAGCAGTGAACAAAAACTCGCCTTTATTTCAACCCACGACCAGTTAACAGGCCTAGCTAATCGTTTTTTACTTAAGCAACATTTAGAGCATACGATTGGACTTGCTAAGCGTTCTAATTCTCAGTTTGCTGTCATGCTTTTAGATATTGATAAGTTTAAGCGCTTTAACGATTCATTAGGACCTGAATATGGTGATAAGTTACTAGTTGCAGTATCAGAAAGACTAAAACATTGTGTTAGAACAACAGATATTGTAGCGCGGTTTGGTAGCGATGAGTTTGCCATATTGCTAGAAAACTATGGTGGTGTGAGAGAGCTTGGTAAAATTGCTGAAAAAATTCAGCATAATTTAAAGCCCGCAATAGAAGTGAATGGACAAGAGTTTTATATTACCACGAGTGTTGGAATAGCCATATTTCCTGAATGTGGAATAGAGGCAAACACATTAATAAAGTCTGCTGAAGCTGCGTTACATAAAGCTAAAGATTTGGGTCGAAATCAATTTAATTTTTATTCTGGCGACCTCAATCAAAGCGCTCAACTCAAATTAGAATTAGAAAAAAACCTTCGTAGAGCTTTAATTAAAGGCGAACTTGAAATTTATTTACAACCCCAAATTAACCCAAAAACTCAAAAAGTTGCTGGTGCAGAGGCATTATTAAGATGGCAACACCCAACCAGAGGGTTAATTCCTCCGTCACTATTTATACCTATACTAGAAGAAATGAATCTCTTAGTGGGTGTGGAGGCTTGGGTACTTAATCAAGTTTGTCAGCTAGCCAAAAAATTCACAGATGTATATGGTGATTTTAGATTTTCGGTAAATATATCGGGTTCACACTTTAAAAAAGGTAACTTAAAAGAGAATGTATTTATAGCACTGCAATCTAGCTCGTTAGAAGCCAAATACTTAGAAGTGGAACTAACCGAAGATATAATGATTGAGCATGTTGAACGAAATAATAAATTACTTAATGAGCTAAAAGAGCTAGATATTTCTATTGCTTTAGATGACTTTGGTAAAGGATTTTCGTCGCTAAGTTATTTAAAAAATTTTCCAGTGGATATATTAAAAATAGATAAGGTTTTTATTCAAAATATGGTTGCAGACAAGCGCGATCTTGCTATTGTTGAGTCACTTATAGAGCTTGCCCACAAACTAGGCATTAGAGTAGTTGCCGAGGGTGTAGAAGACAATACACAATTAAATCGCTTAAGTAGCCTTAATTGTGATTATATTCAAGGTTTTTTCTATTCGCGACCATTGCCCATTTTTGCTTTTGAAGATTTTATTCAAAAAAATATGATCGCTAAACAGCCAGCTAACTCAATTAGTTAACTGGTTTTAGATTCTAATTCGGCCACAATTTTTTCTAAAGCATCAATTTTTTCACGAGTACGCGCTAACACTTTGCTTTGAGCGTCAAATTCTTCGCGGGTAACAATATCCATTTTTGCTAACATGGTTTGCAGTATTTGTTTAAATTGTGCGTGCATATCTTGTTGAAAAGCTTTAGCACCTGGCGGAATGGCATCGTTAAGCTTGCTGGCGATATCATCAATTTTTTTAGGATCAATCATTTATTTACTCTATTATTAATGAAATTATACAGAATAGAATTTTAGCATAGAAAAAAAGAGAAATTACCGTTCTTAAATACGATTATTGTTTATTAATTGAGTGTATAGGAGATTTTATTATGAAAGGAAAATGCTTATGTGGTTCAGTTTCAATTGAGGCAGCTAATAGCAATAACTTTAATGCTTGTCATTGTAATATGTGTCGTCGCTGGGGTGGAGGACCACTTATGGCTATGCATGTAGGATCAGAAATTAAAATTGCAGGAGCTGAATTTATTAAAGTTTTTGACTCGTCCGATTGGGCTGAAAGAGCCTTTTGTAGCAACTGCGGTACACATTTGTACTATCACTTAAAGCCCGATAATCAATATATAGTGCCTGTTGGTTTATTTGAGCTAGAAACTGATATTAATTTTTCAGAGCAAATATTTATCGATCAAAAACCACCATTTTATGAATTTGCTAATCAAACTGAAATGCTCACCGAGCAACAAGTGTTTGAAAAATATGCTAGTTAAAGGCTGATATACCCGCTCTCCTTCAAGGTGCATGATTCAGCAAGACAGTAAGCCAACCTCTTTTTTGTTATCAATGCTTGAAGTAGAGCGGGTATATTTTCTGGTTTAAGTAAGAGAGTATTACATTGATTAATTTTTTAGCACTTTTTATCGGAATTGTTGTTGCAGTATTGATTATTGTTAGTTTTAAACAAAAAGGACTTGAGCAATCTAAAAAAGCCTATCCTATATTGCTTGCTACTTTTCCTATTTATTATTGGTGTTTTGCAATTTACGACCTAAATGTTAAGGCATTGCTAACAGAAATTTATGTGGGTTTGTTTTTTATTTTTGTCGCCGGGTTGGCATATAAGCTCAAAAAGAAAGCTTCTCTATATGTACTTGCAATAGGCTTAATTTTGCATGGTGTGTACGATGTTGTGCATTTATATTGGAATCAAAAACCTATCACTCCTGCTTGGTGGGCAGAGTTTTGTGGAGCAGTTGATATTCTTGTTGGGCTTTATGTTTTCTGGCTTTCTCAAAAAGATGTAGCCCTTAGTTGGGAGGAATAGGTTTTTTCAGTATAATTAAGGCGATTTTTAGCTGTAGTTGGTTGTTATGCTTTCTAGAATTTTACCTGCGCCCATAATTGGCGCATTGGCTTTATTTTTTCATACTTTAAATACCTTTTTTTGGTTTGCCCCTATTGTGGTGTTTGCCATTATTAAGTTTTTCCTGCCCATTCAACCCATTAGTAAGATATTAAATAGCGGTTTAAACTTTTTTGCCGCCAGTTGGATAAGTGTTAATTCGGTTATTCATAAAGCTACTAAAATAATTGAATGGGATATTGATATTCCAAAAAATTTATCGAAAAAAAACTGGTATTTAGTGATTTCTAATCATCAAAGCTGGGTAGATATATTAGCGGTTCAGCAAACCTTTAATGGCAAAATCCCGTTTATTAAATTTTTTTTAAAGCAACAATTAATTTGGGTTCCCGTGTTAGGTGTTGCGTGGTGGGCATTAGACTTCCCATTTATGCGGCGTTATACAAAGTCGTATATTAAAAAAAATCCGCATAAAAAAGGTAAAGACTTTGAAACCACTAAAAAAGCCTGCGAGAAGTTTAAAACAATTCCTATTTCAATTATGAATTTTGCCGAAGGTACTCGCTTCACTGCAAACAAACATAAAGATCAAGCTTCGCCTTATCAGCATTTACTTAAACCAAAGTCGGGCGGTATAGGATATGTATTAACATTAATGGAAGAGGTTGATCAGGTGTTAGATATCACTATTCATTATCCCAACGATAAAGACTTTAGCTTTTGGGATTTTTTGTGCGGCAAGGTGACAAAAGTTCAATTAAAAGCTCAGTTAGTTGATATTCCTAGTGAAGTAAGAGGCGATTATATTAACGACTCAAAAAACCGTAAACAGGTTCAGCAATGGGTAAATCAATTGTGGTTAGAAAAAGATAAGCAATTGAATGAATTGATAAAAAACAAGTAGCCTCGATTTTAATCGAGGTTTTCCAAGGGTAACAAGAAATTTTGATGGAGTTGATAGCGCTAACAAATTTCAAAAACTTTAATTGCGAGAATTTCTTAAACTAAAACCTCGATTAAAATCGAGGCTACGGTCATGGTGGAATTTTAATCTTTGAAGGAATTGTTGTTGGTTTAGGGAAAGTGATTGTTGTTGAAGCTGGAGGGTGTGGCACTCAACATCCCAAAAAGAATTATGTTATCCCTGAGTACAAACGATAGGAATGCTAAACTTAATAGTACTTCAGAATGTAGCCTCGATTTTAATCGAGGTTTTCCCAAGGATAACGAAAAACTTTAATGGGGTTCATAACGCTAACAAGTTTCAAAAATTTTGATTACGAAAATACCTTAAACTAAAACCTCGATTAAAATCGAGGCTACGAGTGCTTATTTTACAGGGATAAATTTAATACATAGTTTCTTATAGGTGAAACTTTATTTCTGGAGGCACTTATTTTTTTTACGGTTAACTTACAAGATAGAAGTCGCTCTTATTTTATTGAGTTTATTCAAGAATTAAGGGAGTGTTTTCGAGCTTGCCAGCTAAAATATCCTTTTACCATTGATGCCGCTGTTGTCCTTCCTGAGCATATTCATTGTATTTGGACGCTTCCACCTAATGATAATAATTACCCAACACGCTGGCGATATATTAAAACGCTATTTACCAAAAAGTTAATAGAAAATGCGGTGAACATAACAAAAGATAAACATGGTCAATATAATCTTTGGCAACGTCGATATTGGGAACATACTATAAAAGACACTACAGATTACCAAAATCATGTGAATTATATTCATTACAACCCAATCAAACATGGTTATGTTAGTGATCTTAATGATTGGTTATATTCTTCATATCATCAATATGTTAAAAAACAAATTTTACCAAAGGATTGGGGCAAAGATTATAATGTTAAAAGTGAAATAAATTTTGGTGAGTGATCTTTGCATGTAGCCTCGATTTTAATCGAGGTTTTCTATAGGTTATGAGAAAATTTCAAGCATAACCTCGATTAAAATCGAGGCTACAGTGATAAGTTTTCTATAGGTTGACGAGAAATGTTAATTGAGCTGATAGCAATAACAAGTTTCAAAATAATAACCACATTAATATTAACAAACTTAAAAGAACGCCAACGCAGGTTTAGCCGAAGCAATACCAAAAATAGCGCTTATTGTCATAACGGATAATACAAAGGCGCCAATCTTTATCTTTTTTGTCTTTCCGCGTTTCAGTGCAACGGTGCCTAATACAATATAAGCGACTAATAAAATCACTTTTGCGGTTACCCAATTAACTACAAAAGGATACATTTGTGTGGCAGTGACTAAATAAACGGCGGTTGCTAGTAGTAAGGTGTCAATAATATGCGGCAACACTTTGGTGAGTTTGGCATTAAGCAAACGGCTGCCCATCATCATCCAATAGCCGCGTAATAAAAAGCCTACAAATGATAATACGGCTGATGTCATGTGTATTTTTTTTACGATGAGATAATAGTCCACTCAAATTCCCCTTTAAATTTATTTTCAAGCGCACTTTTTAATGATTTAGCTTGTGGCTTGGCGATATTTAGTTTGATTTCAATTTTTTGTTGATAGCTAAGGTTAATATTTTCGACTTGGTAGTCTTTTAAAATATGTTCGCAATCTTTTTGCTGACTATATTCCAACTCAAAGCAAACCTCAACATAGGTGATTTTTTGTTTGGTTGTTAGTGAGTCCATAGCCAGTTTTACACCGCCACCATAAGCTCTACTTAAACCGCCAGTACCCAGCTTTGTGCCACCATAAAAACGAGTGCAAACCGCAACAATATCACCCACATTAGCATGTTGCAGTACATTAAGCATGGGTTTGCCTGCGGTGCCCGAAGGCTCGCCATCGTCACTGCAACCGATTAATGTTGTCGATTGTGGATCGCCAACAATATAGGCCCAACAATGATGAGTTGCTTCAGGAAACTGCTGGTTAAGCGATTTTATAAAGGCTTTGGCCGCTTCTGCCGTTGCTACATTTTCAATACGGGTAATGAATTGGCTGTTTTTAATAACCTCTTCAACCTCTACTGCACAAGCGGGCACTAAATAAGCTGACAAAATATTGCCTATATCAGTGCAAACGCATCGCGTGTCATATTAAGTACGCCATTTTCTTGGATAATAATGTCATCTTCTATGCGAATGCCGCCATAAGGCTTAAAGGTTTCTATTTTCTCCCAATTGAAAGCATTGGCATATTCACCACTGCGCTGTGCCTTAAGTAGTGTTTCAATAAAATATAAACCTGGCTCAATGGTGTAAGCCATGTTGGCTTCTAAGTTTCTGGTGGTTCTTAAATGCGGGTGGCTTTTGGGTGGCGGCGCGGCTTTGCCCGTGCTATCGGCAAATTGTCCGCCAACATCGTGCACTTGTAAACCAATTAAATGCCCTAGACCATGCGGGAAGAAAGCAAAACTCACACCTGAGTCAACCATTGATTCTGCGCTCATATCAACAAAGTTAAAATCTTTGAGAATTTGCGCAATTTGTAAATGAGCCTTCATATGAAGCTCAGCATAAGGTTGGTTAGTGATTATTGAGTCAATGGAGGCTCTTTGCATTTGATCCATAGCGGTAATTAAATCGGCAAATTCGTCGTTGTTTTTTGAATAGGTGCGAGTAATGTCTGAGTGATAACCATTAAAGCTAGCGCCAGCGTCAATTAAAAACGAGCGATGAGCATCGGGTTGCTGTGATGAAACCTGCATATAATGGAGTACCGCGCCATTTTCATTAAGCGCCACAATATTGCCATAAGGCATTTGATGTTCCATTTGCCCAGTTGATTCAACATAAGCCAAGTGAATTTGTTGCTCTGTTTTACCGGCTCTAAAGGCTTCTTCTGCCACTTTATGCGCGCGTGTTGCAATTTTGTTGGCTTCAACCATACAAGCAATTTCATAATCACTTTTATAAGCGCGCTGCCAATAAATGGCATTAATTAACGCTTGAGGGTTTCTAACTGCTTTGGTTAATGTTTCAGTGGTTTCACTTTCTTCACCTAAAATTGCCACACGGTTTGAATCAGCAGGCAATAGCGCTTTTGCAGCATTGCGCTCGGCAACTATTTTAATATCAAAATGTTCAGGCCAAATACCTTCGGGATCAGACGGTGGGGTATGCCAGTAATCTTCGGGCTGAAAATAAATTAATGTCGGTTTGCCAGTTAAACCAATAATTAAAAAGCTATGGGCTAGTTCAGGCAGCGGTAAATAGGTTCTAAAATGAAAGCTACTTTTAAAAGGGTAATCCATGTCGTCTTGATAAACGCGGATGGGTGCACCCGATGGAATAACTAAGTATTCCAAATCATTTTGCGCCATTAGTTGACGATGACGTTGTAATAAGTTTGCTAAATGAGTTGCATATAACGCGCTAAGATCGGCCACAAGTGCTCCTTTTAACCTAAATTTATAGGTAAATAATAAAAAAGACACTCAGTTTAAAAGGTTTGCAGAGGCTAAACAATACTAGGATCTGTTGATCTATTCTTCTAGCATCTTCAACATACCATCAAGCTTATTACGATTGAGCAGTTTTCCAGCCACTACTACCGCATAAATTTTTCGAGTATTACTAATATTTAACAATGGATTATCATTCAGTAAAACTAAATCAGCCCTTAAACCTTTTTCAATTTTTCCAACAGGGTGCTTGCCAGCATAAAACTGATTAACATTTAATGTTCCAGTTTGTAAGGCTTGTAGCGGTGATAAGCCAGAATTTACCATTAATTCTAATTCTCTATGAGTGGAATCTCCTGGCACGTTAAACACTTGCGGGGCATCGGAGCCTAACAAAATAGGCACACCTTGTTGCTGAAATTCATTGATTAACAAAGCTCGCATTTTTAAATAGTGCTTGGCTCTTTCTTGGGTAACGGCATCACTATTCCAAAAATTAGCACGCGAGCTTTTCCAGCCATTAACAATGTTTTGTGGCATCCATTGATGGGCAGGGTTGTCGGTTATTGGTTTAATATCACCCACAAAGTTATGCATTAAGGTTTCAGTAGGCACTACGGCAAATGGATAATTAGCAATCGGTTTAACGAGTTTAGTAACATCTTTAGCATCAACTTGAATAGAAGCAAATAAGCCAAAAAAATCTTGCTTTGGTAGTTTACCGTTTTTATTAGCAGCCATGGTTTCCATAAATCCATCAAGGTGATCAATGGTTGCTTGTCCCGCTTTTATTGAGTCAATAACCCCAACATCACTCGATATATGACCACCCCACGAACTATTAAGATTGCTAGCAGTTTGGCTTACGGCTTGATAAGAACCTTTAGATAATCCAGGATGAATTTTATGGAAGTCGTAGCCTGCCTTAACTTGCTCGGTAATGGTTTTTATTGCCTGTTTTGGTGATTGTACGCTATTGCCATTAATTGATGGTCCAGAAGTCACTAAATAAGGCCCTAGTTTTTGATTGCTATTGAGTTGTTTGCGTAAATTTAAGTGAGATTTTTGTCCTAACATACCGCGTATATTGGTAATACCATGGGTTATAAAAAGGGTTAATATTCTATCGGTATATTCAGGATTGCCTGGAACATGAGCGTGCATTTCGCTTAGTCCAGGAATTACCCATCTTCCGTCACCAGAAACTTTTTTGATGGTTTTGGGAATATGGGTGGGATTAATTGCCTTTATTTTGCCATCGTTTATCCAAATGCTAGAGTTTTTAGTAGTTTTTCCTGTTTCAACATCAACTAGAGAAATATTGGTTAATAGCCAGTTATTGTCTGAGGCAAAAATGCTCGTAGAAATAAGTAATGTAAAAGAGAGAAAAATTTGCTTCAAATTATTGAATATTGTCATAACAATCCTGCAACTGATTGAAATAGAGAGCATTTATGTTAGTCGATAATAAACAGTATGTAATATTTAGTTTGTTAAAATTTACTACGAACCGCCTAAAAACTTACCTTTTTGCTTCAAAAGCTCTGCGTTTTTCAATCGCCATTGGGGTGATTGTTTGTTCTAAGTTTTTTAATAAGCCTAAGGCAAAATAAACTTCTGCCATTAGAAAAAAAGGGCCAATTAAAAGCTGGTTTAAATCATCCACAAAAGCGGGTTTGGCTTTTTCAAAATGATGCCCGATAAATTGAATAATCCAAGCAATAACAAAAACAATTATTGCGATCCAAAGCGCACTTTCTAATTGAGCGACTATATTTGCGCTGTAAACAACAGGCACAATAAATAGCAAAAGCCCAACTGATAATTGCCAGTGAAGTTTTATGTAATATAAAAATACACCCGTAAAAAAAATCATTGCAGGGGTGATTAGGTAAGTTGATTGACTTATTTCTATAGGAAAGGATTTTAAGCTTAATAGCAAGGTTAACGACCAAATAATTGCGGGTACGCCAATAAAGTGAGTGGCAATATTTTTTTTATTTAAATGGACACTTTTATAAGTAGAAAGCTGTTGTTCGGCGGTTTTCATTGACTAACTCTTAAATATTAAAAGATCTGACTTTTTTCAGTATTGTCAGTTTCGCGATAAAAGCTATCAAATGCAAGTGCGGGAATGGGTTTTCCTAATAGATAACCTTGAACTTTATGCACACCAAGCATTTGAAGTTTATATAGTTCATTTTCGGTTTCTACTCCTTCGGCAATAACTTTGGCTCTAGTTGAGTCAGCCATTTTTACTATGGCTTCAACAATGCTCTGATTGATGTGAGATTTATCAATGTTGCGAACAAAAGTCATATCAATTTTAATAAAGTTAGCCTCTAGTTGCTGAATATACTGCATAGATGAATAACCTGTACCAAAGTCGTCGATGGCTAAAGCAAACCCCATGGTTTTTAGCTCTTTTATCACGCGTAAAAATAGCGCTTGATCAAGAGAGGCGGCCGATTCTGTTACTTCAAAAGTAACTTGCTGAGGAGCAATGCCTGTTCTTTGTAGTTGCCAGCGAATATAAGGAATAAGCTCGGTATGCTCAAAATCTAAGCTCGAAAGATTAATGGCAAGCTTAAATTTTTCGGCTTGATTATGGGTTGCTATCCAATCAAATGAATGATGTATAACAAACTTGGTAATTTTAAATATTAGGTTAGATTGCTCCGCAAGCGGAATAAAAACTGCGGGTGAAATCATGCCTTTACTGGGGTGTTTCCAACGTATAAGTGCTTCACCACCTGAAATTTTCTGAGTGTCGCAAAAAAACTGGGGTTGAATATAAATAGTGAGTAGCTCATCTTCTATTGCTTTACGCAAATCAGCCAACAAGCTTGAACGAGCATGAAAATAATCAGCATCTTTAGGTTTAAAAACAGACCAGTCTACAGCTTCGTTTTTAGCATTAATTAAAGCAAGCTGAGCCTGTTGATATACTTCTTCAAGTTCTTGCTCAAATGGATTAAAGCTAGCAATGCCAATTTGTATTTGTATTTGATTATCTATTCTTCCTAGCCGAATTCTTCTTTCAGCTAAATGAATTATGGGTTGTATAATTGAGTCGTAGTGATCATCAATTTTCGCTAATAAAAATAGTTGATCGCTTGGCAAAGATAAAATTCGACTTTGCTGGCCATTTGGTAATGTAAATTGAAGCGCCCATGGATTGTGATTTAAATATTGTTGTAATCGTGAAATATGATGTCTAAAAGCTTTGTTGGCCACTTTAGGTCCAACCAAACCTAATAGATGATCGTACCCTTTTAGCTCAATTAAAATCACTGCATATTCTTGGGTTTTCTTATAGGATTGTTGCTGTAAAAAATAGTGACTTTTAAAAAAAGAAAAGTTAGGCAATTGGGTTTGTGGATCGATAAATGCGTTTGATATAGCTTGAGTTTCAGAAAAACGTAGTCGCTCGGCAAGGGCAATAGACAATAGTATAAGCTCTATTACGGCACCAAAGAAAAAAGCATGTAAAGTGAAAAAGTTTGCTTCGATAACATTGGTAAATGCCATCATGCCGATACCCGCTGAAATAACAACAACCCCCCAAGCAATTAAAAATAATTTAGCAGGGAAAAAGCCATTCTTATAGGCAACAGCTGCCATACTAATGGCGTAAACAGAGCCAATAATTTGCAATAGTGCAAATATTGGAATCATTTTATATTCAACGACAAACAATGAAATAAAAAAGCCGGGCAATAGTAGCCAATGATTCCATTTAAAATATTTTTCGTGCCATTTTGCATTTTCTTTGGCGACTAAAAAATCTCTTGCAAAGTTAATAATAATCCACAACATTAAAAAGTTAAGTGTTAGCATTTTTTGTCCAAGCCAACTTTGAAAGGCATCATTCCATAGCAAGCGACCATAGCCGTGTAATCCGGCAAAATAAAAAAAGCTTAACCCATAAAACAATAAATACCATATGTAAGATTGAACTTTGGCTAAAGCGTAAATAATGACATTATAAAGTGCAATAACGGCTAAAAGGGCGAGCGCTCCGCCCCAAAAAATAAACTGCCTAAATAAATGCTCATCAAAGCCTTGTTTAGAATAAATGGTCATTGGCATTATCGCAGGGCTTACACTACTTTTTCTAATGAGTAATGTTGCTTGAGTGTTATTTGGGATCTGCATTGCAAAATTGAGTCCCTGATAAATTCGATTATTGTTTAAACTTCTGTCTGCCAGCCCTAACGACTGTGACTGAGTTAGCTTGCCATTAATAAACAAAAACACGTCGAAATAAGTAATAATATTATTTTCTAGCACAAGCACATAAGTATTTTCATTAGATCCATGGTTAGTGGTATTTAGGTTTAATTTATACCAATAGACATTATTACTTGGTTGCAAAGAGTTTTGATATTCAGTGAGTGAAAAATGAGTATTATGAAAATGCTCTTCGGCTTGAACTGATAAGCTGCGATTATTTAAGTTGCGACTATTTGAGGTACTTTGTTGAATATAGGTTGGAATTTCAACGGTTATTGCAGTGTCTGAATTATTTTGAGATAGCTCAACAGTATTTGCTATACAGTAACTTGACCATAACAAGCTACTTAAGATGATAGCAACTAACATAATTGAGTTAATAGGGCGCAATGGGATCTTCCTTACGTTGTCCTGAGCGTTTAAATTCAGCTGCTCTGAGTGTAGTTTCCATACTGCAAGATTTAAGGTCAAATCAATTAAAATATAGACGGTTTTTATAAAAAAAACTATTGAATTTAATGCGGTAGTTCAAAAACTGGTCAAACCTGTTATACTTTCTAGCCCTCGAATTTCCGAACAGAGATCAATTTATCGGTAAATCAGCCTTTATTCTTAGCTTATTTCGGCTAGACTGTTTTACCAAATGTAGTCACAACATTACTAAACGAAGATCAAGTTTGAATAATCAGACATAATCTATGGAGATACAGATGATTTATGATGGTCAATCCCTTCAGTGCAAAATGCTTGATGATGGCATTGCTGAAGTTATTTTTGATAATAAAAACGAATCAGTTAATAAATTTGATAATGCCACTCTTAGCGAATGGAAAGCCGTTATTGAATTACTAAATAAAGCAGATGATATTAAAGGTGCAATAGCAACGAGTTCTAAGCCTGTATTTATTGTTGGTGCTGATATTACTGAGTTTTTAGCTATGTTTTCTGAACCGCGCGAGCAAATGTTAGCTTGGTGTGAACAAGCGGGTGCTATTTTCTCTGGGTTTGAAGATCTCCCCTTTCCAACAGTTTGTGTGATTAATGGTTTTGCTCTTGGTGGCGGCTTTGAAATGGCATTAACTTGTGACTATAGAGTTGCGGCATCTACAGCCAGAGTTGGGTTACCAGAAACTCAGCTAGGCTTAATTCCAGGATTTGGCGGTACTATTCGTTTACCACGAGTGATTGGTAGTGATAATGCGATTGAATGGATTGCCATGGCAAAACCGCATAAGCCAGAAGATGCCCTAAAAGTAGGGGCTATAGATGCAGTAACTGCACCAGAAGACTTACGCGAAGTCGCATTGCAAATGGTTAACGATGCCGCCAATGGCAAGCTCGACTGGAAAGCTCGCCGTAATGAAAAACAAGGACCAATGTTGCTTAATAAGCTTGAAGCAACCATGGCATTTAATACCGCAAAAGGGGTGGTTGGGGCCAAAGCATTGCCGCATTATCCTGCGCCAATGGAAGCCATTAGAGTTATTGAAGCAACGGCTAATCAATCGCAACGCGAAGCGTTAAAAGAAGAGCATATTGGTTTTACTAATGTTTGCCAAACTTCTCAAGCTAGCGCCATGGTACAAATTTTCTTAAATGATCAATTACTGAAAAAGAAAGCCAAAGTTGCGGCTAAAACGGCCACTAAAAAAGTAGAGCGTGCCGCCGTTTTAGGGGCTGGTATTATGGGTGGCGGAATTGCTTATCAGTCGGCCAGTAAAGGCATTCCAGTTGTTATGAAAGACATTAATACTGCGGCATTAGATTTAGGCATGAATGAAGTCATTAAAATTTTAGGCAAAGGCGTTAAGCTTGGTAAAGTGAGCGCTGAGAAAATGGCTAAAGTGGTTGCTAGCATTAACCCAACTTTAGATTATTCAGCGGTTAAACCAGCCGATTTAGTGGTAGAAGCGGTGGTTGAAAATCCAAAAGTCAAAGATGCGGTACTGCAAGAAGTTGAAGCCACCATTAGTGAAGATGCCATTTTAACCTCTAATACTTCAACCATTTCAATTGATTTATTAGCCAAAAACCTTAAGCGTCCAGAGCAATTCTGCGGTATGCACTTTTTTAACCCAGTACACAAAATGCCTTTGGTTGAGGTGATTCGCGGTGAAAAATCGAGCGACGAAACCATTGCCGCAACCGTGGCTTATGCCACAGCAATGGGTAAATCAGCCGTTGTGGTAAAAGACTGCCCAGGATTTTATGTAAACCGTGTTTTATTTCCTTACTTTAGAGGCTTTAGCCAGTTATTAGCCGATGGCGCTGATTTCCGCCAGATAGACAAAGTAATGGCTGGATTTGGTTGGCCAATGGGTCCAGCTTATTTGCTTGACGTTGTGGGTATTGATACGGCTTATCATTGTACCGATGTGCTTGCCGAAGGCTTTCCAACGCGTATGGCTAAAATGGAAAGTGATCCGGTGGAAAAACTTTTTAAAGCAGACAAGTATGGACAAAAGTCGGGTAGCGGTTTTTATGCTTATAGCAAAGACAAAAAAGGTCGCCCTAAAAAGGTGGTCGATGAGTCTGTTTTCGACCTTATTGGCACACCGAGCAAGACAATTGAAAATGAAGAAATTGTTGAGCGCATGATGCTACCGCTTATTTTTGAAGTGGTTCGCTGTTTAGAAGAGGGCATTGTTGATACCGCAGCTGAATGTGATATGGCACTGCTTTACGGTTTAGGCTTTCCTCCATTTAGAGGTGGCGCGCTTAAGTATGCTGATGAGTTAGGCATTCAAAATATTGTGGCTGCGGCAGAAAAATATGCCCATTTAGGTGAAGGTTATACCGTACCTGAATTGCTTAAAACCATGGCTAGTGATAACAAAACCTTTTACCAAGCTTAATTAGGGGAGAAATGAAAATGAAAGATGTAGTAATCGTCGATGCAATCAGAACCCCTATGGGACGTTCAAAAGGTGGTATTTTTCGCAATGTAAGAGCCGAAGTTTTAAGCGCAAGGCTTATGCAAGAGCTGCTTAATAGAAACTCAAGCCTTGATCCTAAAGAGGTTGAAGATGTTATTTGGGGTTGTGTGCAGCAAACATTAGAGCAAGGCTTTAATATCGCTCGTAATGCCGCCTTAATGACCGATCTACCACATTCGGTAGCCGCACTTACGGTTAACCGTTTATGTGGCTCTTCAATGCAGGCTATTCACTCGGCAAATCAAGCCATTCAAACCAACAATGGTGATGTGTTTATTGTTGGTGGTGTTGAGCATATGGGTCATGTGCCTATGACTCATGGTGTTGATTTTGCCCCGCAAATTGCCAAGCATTCAGCCAAAGGCTCGGGTATGATGGGGTTAACTGCCGAACTTTTAGGCAAGTTGCACGGTTTTGATCGCAAAACTCAAGATGAATTTGCCGTTCGCTCGCATCAACGCGCTCATGCCGCAACCACAAGTGGAGCCTTTAAAGCAGAAATTATTTCAATGGAAGGGCATGATGAAAAAGGCGCATTAAAGGTGTTTGATTATGACGAAGTGGTTCGCCCCGAAACTAACTTAGAAGGCTTAAGTGGTTTACGCCCTGTTTTTGATCCTAGAGGTACGGTAACTGCGGGTAATGCTTCGGCACTGTCTGATGGTGCATCAGCCATGTTAATGATGAGCGCCGAAAAAGCCAGTGAATTAGGGTTAACACCTATTGCAAAAGTGCGTTCAATGGGTGTAGCAGGATGCGACCCTGCAATTATGGGTTATGGTCCTGTACCTGCGGTGCAAAAAGCGTTAAAACGTGCAGGCTTAACAACCCAAGATATTGATCTTTGGGAGCTAAACGAAGCCTTTGCCGCACAATCATTACCTGTATTAAAAGATCTTGGGATCTTAGATGTCATGGACGAAAAAGTTAACTTAAACGGTGGTGCAATTGCACTGGGACACCCATTGGGTTGTTCGGGCACGCGCATTAGTGGAACTTTGTTAAGATTAATGCAAAGCAAAGAGGCTACTTTTGGCGTAGCTACTATGTGTATTGGTTTAGGTCAGGGAATTGCTACTGTGTTTGAGCGGGTGTAACAAAGTTATTTTGATTAAAGTGCTAGCAAATGAGTTTGTTAGCACTTTTACTTGCCTTCCACAACATTTTTAACAACAGATATAAGCTTGCTAAGATCAATTGGTTTTAGAATGTAATCTTTAACAAAGTGAAAAGATTCTGCTTGCTCTTTGTCGCGTTCTTGCTCGGAAGAGGTAAGCATTACCACGGTTGAAATTTTTTGTTCACTAAACTTAGAGTAAGCATTTAAAAACTCAAAGCCATTCATTTTAGGCATATTAATATCGAGTAAAATAATATCGGGCTTATGTCCTTCTTGTAAAATTTCAATTGCTTGCAAACCATCTTTTGCTTCGAATATTTCAACATTTTCATCTAGCTCTTCTATTGCAACACGAGCAATAAATTGATCACTTTTTGAATCATCAATAATTAAAATTTTAGAAATACTCATTTAGTTATCCTTTGGTTTGATAGGAAGCTCTATCACAAACCTGCTACCCACTTGAGTTGGCATATAAGTAATGTTTCCTCCAAGATGATCAACACTTTTTTTAACAATATATAATCCTAACCCCGAACCAAAAGCCATTTCGGGATGAAAGCGTTTAAACATTTTAAACAGGTTTTTATGTTGTTCTTGAGGAATGCCAATTCCATTATCATCAATGGTAATCTGATTAAAAAACTCTCCTTCACTATAGTGAATTTTAATAAAATTTTCATCTTTATTTTTATCAAGGTATTTAATTGCGTTTGATAATAGGTTTTCTACAATAATAGTAATTCGAGAAAGCTTGCTGGTTAATTGTAATTCGTCGGTCACCTCTATTTCCCAATTAACTTTTGGATAATTTTCCATATGAGAAAATGTATTAATAGTATTTTTAATTACGTTTTTTAGTTTAATGTCCTCATATTCTTCTTTGTAAACATTGGTTTTATGTAAGTTTATTATGTCTTCGAGTAAGTTTTCTAAATCAATGGCTGAATCTTTAGCTAAGTCGATAGACATTTTGGCGCGATCAAACTGGTCTTTTTTTAATCCAAGATCGGCAATTTCTAACAGTTTACGAATAGAAATTATTGGGGAGCGCAAGTCGTGTGAGGTTCTATAAGCAAATTGCTCTAGTTCGTTGTTGGCAAGTTGAAGTTCTTGGGTACGCTCATTAACTTTAAGTGCTAAGTTATTTTTATGTAGCTCCAAATCTTCTGTTAATTGCGCTTTATCTTTAAGAACCTCTTGAAAGTTTTTTGCAGAGCGAGCTAATGCGCCTATTTCATTGTTGTGATTACTATATGGAATAGTCACATTATGCTTACCTTTACTTACCCTATTCATGCTTTTTGAAATGGCTAGTAAAGGGTTAATTGAGCCACGAATAAACACAAAGTAAACAACAATAAATACAAATAATAAGTAGGAAACTATTAGTATTGTTGTTATAAATAATATGGAGTCTGCTTTTTTAGTGGCTAACATTTTTTCTATGTTAGAACGCTCGATAATATTTTTTTGAAATAAATTAATAGGCTCTAAAATTAATTGCTTATTAGTATCATATTCGGAGCCAAACATAATATTTTGTGCTCGTTGCAGATCACCATCTTGTACGGCTTGCATTGATTTGTTTTCTAGTTGAATAAGCAGATCTGAGCGCTTTTTGGCTTCTTCAATTAACAACAAGTCATCGGTATTTGCACCAAGTTTTTTAAACTCATTGACAACCTGGTCTCTATTTTTAGCAATATTAACCTCATGCCAAAAAGCATCGAAATGTTTTTTATCGCCATGAATAGTATAGCGACGTGCCTCACGAGTTAAAAAATCACTCAGCTCTTTAAGTTGTTGTCCAAGTTTTACTAGTTGTAAATTTTTTGCAGAAGAAATTCTTTCTGCCTTAACACTATTGTTTAAGTTAAGCAGTAATAAACCAATTGAAAGGCTCAATAGGGTGCAGCATACTAAGGTAACATTGGTTAATGTTTTTACTTTCATAACAAAACTGAAATCAACTAAACAAAAAAGGATAGGTATATCGTTGAATATAGTTAGTGATTGTTAAAACATCAACAAACCTTAAATAGATCTTAATTACCTTAAACAAAATAAAATAGAGTATTAAAATTATGCAGTGGCATATCAAACGCTTTAAAGAATTATCAAATAGAGCTTTGTACCAAATTTTGCAACTTAGAATAGATGTTTTTGTTGTAGAGCAAAATTGTACTTATAGTGATTTAGATGGTTTAGATAGTAATGAAGATGCTTTTCATCTTTACGCAGAAGAGAACAATCAAGTGATTGCTTATTTAAGGGTTTTACCGCCTCATTTAGTTTACGCAAATAAATCTTGTTTTGGTCGTGTTGTCACTCATCAGCAGCATAGACATAAAAAACTAGGGCATCAATTGGTTAAGCGTGCTTTGAATTTGATTGAAAGTCAGTGGCCACAAAGTATTTGTCATATTTCTGCCCAGTCTCATTTGCAAGCATTTTATGAACAGCATGGTTTTAAGGTTGTGGGTGAGCCTTATTTAGAAGACGATATTCCCCATGTTGGAATGGAGAAATAAGCTTTCATAATGAAAGTTTTGGTCTGAAGAATATCGTCTGATCTGGATAAAAAACTATTTAGACAAAGTTGTTAACAGGTCACTGGCGGTTACGCGCGTTTTGTAACCTTTAAAGAAATGCTTATCGGTTATTTTACCCTCGGCATTAATAACCAGAACTCCCGGTAATGGAATACCATAAAAGCGATGACCCTTTTTATATTGCTGATTTAATATGCCGTAATCATTCACTGTTTTGGCTCCTATGTCGCTTAGCAAAGGAAATTTAATTGATTTATCGCGAGTGAACTGTTGCATTACTTCTGGTGAGTCATAAGAAATGCCTACCATGTTATAGCCTTTTGCTTTTACTTGATCAGCAACTTCATTGAGTTCAATTAAGTGTCTTTTGCAGAAGGGGCACCAATCGGCAGAGCGAAAAAATACAATAACTGCTCCCTTTTCGCCATAAATATCTTTAAGCGATTGATTTTGTTTTTGAGTGTTTATAACCGTAATTTCTGGTGCTTGGCTATTTAGCTCAGGGCCAACTGGAATAGACTTAAGCTTTTCGGCTTGAGTTATTGTGGTTAGTAGCAGTGATAAAAATGCTGCTGAGGCAAGCAACAAACCTTTCGATAATTTCATTGGGTTTTCCTAGTGAGTAAATTATTATTCACCTTATTGACGAAAAACCCAATGGGTTGTTACAGATAAGCAAGTAAATTATTTTGATATTGCAGCCTGAATATAGTTTTCCACTAACTCTTCTAAAATAGTTAGCGGCACAGCCCCGTTTTTAAGCACTATGTTATGAAATTGGCGAATATCAAATTTTGCGCCTAGCTCTTTTTTGGCCTTTTCACGCAGTTCAATAATTTTAAGCATTCCCACCTTATAGGCAAGCGCCTGACCTGGCCAAACAATATAGCGTTCAATTTCTGACTCAACATCAGTTAAGGCAATGCCAGTAGTATCTGCCATATACTCAATGGCTTTTTCCCGCGTCCAGCGTTTGTGATGGATACCTGTGTCTACCACTAATCTAACAGCTCGTAATAGTTCAGCTTGCAGTCGGCCTAAATTGCTAAAAGGCTCGTCTTGAAAACCCATTTCCCAAGCTAATTGTTCGGCATATAGCGCCCAACCTTCTGAGTAGGCAGTAAAACCAATAAAGTTTCTAAATTTTGGTAACCCCTTTAATTCGGTTTTAATGGCTATTTGATAATGGTGCCCTGGAATGGCTTCGTGGTAGGTTAGAGTTTTCATGCCAAACTTAGGGGTTGCTTTAATATCGTATAGATTGGCATAAAAAATCCCTGGGCGAGAACCGTCGATAGATGGGCTTTGATAAGAGCCTCTTGGGGCTGTTTTTTGTTGGTATTCGGGAACTCGTTTTACTTCGACTTTTGACTTTGGTCTTATGTCAAAGTAAGCATCCATACCCTGATCAATTTCATTTATAAATTGTTTGTAGTCGGCTAAAATTTGCTCTCTGCCTGCATCGGTATCTGGATATAAAAAACGAGGCTCTTCACCCAGCTCTTTCATTAGTTTTCCTACTGATTTTCCAACATAACCTTGCTCTGTTAATATGTTTTGCATTTCGTTTAATATTCGCTCAACTTCGCTTAAGCCTAATTGGTGTAGTTGCTCGGCACTATAGTTAGTGGTGGTCATACTACGAATACGCTGTTGATAATAGGCTGCACCGTTAGGAAACTTCCATACACCAGCCTTGTTATTGGCTTGATCTTTGAGAGATTGATAAAAAGCAATGTATCGGTCGTAAGCAGGCCAAACGATATTAGTGGTTAAAGACTTCATTTGTTGCTTAAGCAGGGTTTTGTCTTGTTCGGAAACATCGGTGAGTTTATCAATTTTTTGATGAAAATCTTTAACCAGTACATTGTCGTTAATTTCTGGATCACGAATATTATGTAGGTTTTCGATAATTTTGCTGATGATAAACTTAGGTGGAATCACACCATTTTCTTGCTCTAGGCGCACATTTTGTAAAGTATTATCAAAATAATCGCCAATTTTGGCTATTCTAGCGAGGTAATCTTCGGCATCGGTGAGGTTATCAATTTTGTGGAGTGACACCATAAAGCTTACAATTTCTTGATAAGAACCACCGCGCTGGGTCAAGCTATACTGATTAAAACGAAATTGGTTAGATGCAATTTGATCTTGTAAAAACCAATCTAAAATATCGTAAGATAATGCTGTTTGGCCTTTAAGCTTGGTGCGATCATATTCTTTTAACTGGCGATAATTTTTTTTGAGCAACCTAAGTAAAGTTTCATTTGCCTTAGGCCAGTTGTCATTAAGCTGGTTGTATTTTATTTTTAATCCCATACCAGTGAGCATTTGCGGGTTATCTAAAGCAAACTCAATAAATATTTTGTCGTAAAAATGATTAATAAAAAATGGTCTAAACCAAATTAAGTTAATCGCAAATACGCTAAAAACTGCAACGCTGGTTAATAACAGCCATTTAATTGTTTTTTTTAGTGTTTTTGGCATTGGTATCGCTCATGTTATGGCAAAAAATTATTTGCAAGCATTTAAAAGCACAAGGCTATTTTTATCAACAACAAGTTGTAACAGAGGGTTACTTGTTTTTGAATTACCCATAGCGCTACTGCAAGCTGTAAAAATAATCATTAGTCAGTATAATCAAGTTAAATAATGTCTTTTAAGTCTTTTATGAGCCAGTTAAACAAGCCTACTGAATTAACTTCTGAGTTAACAAAAAAGTTAACGGACAAGACTTTGTCAGAAGACTCTAGAATTCAGCTCACCCAAATTGGTAATAGTTTTCAACCTAATAACTCATCACTGGGTGAAGAGGGCTTTGTAAAAGCCAAACAAGATGCCGATAAAGCACTAAGCGATAACAAAATTATCCTTAAAAAGCGGTTTGTGTTGGAGTCGATTATTGGCTTTGGCGGAATGGGAACCGTTTATAAAGCACAAGACTTAAGAAAAGTTGAGGCGCAAGATACTAACCCCTATGTAGCGGTTAAAGTGCTAAAAGCCGAAATTAAAAACCATCCAGAAGCCTTTATTGCTTTACAACGAGAAGCCAGTCGTTCATCGGTTTTAGCACACCCTAATATTGTTACCGTGCACGACTTTGACCGTGATGGTGATACTATTTATATGACTATGGAGTTGCTTGAAGGTAAAGATTTAGATCAGCTATTAAAAAATAACAAGGCTGGTTTACCCAAAGCAATGGCGCTATCCATATTTGAAAACTTTTGTGCCGCACTAGCTTTTGCCCACAAAAAAGGCATTATTCATTGCGATTTAAAACCCGCCAATTTATTTATTACCCAAGATGGGGCAAAGGTTTTAGATTTTGGGATTGCAAGGCTTGCTATGGAAAACCAAGATCATTTTGATGCAGGAAAAATGGGGGCGTTAACACCAGGCTATGCCAGCATAGAAATGTTTAATCATAAGCCGCCTAGCACAAGTGATGATATTTTTGCTGCGGCAATTATTTTATACGAAATGCTTACAGGTAAACATCCTTATAAAGGCAAGTCGGCTACGGCGGCTAAATCGCTTAAATTAAAACCTACGCCAATTGATGGATTAACTAATCGTCAGTGGAAAGCAATAAGCAGTGCACTAAGCTTTAATAAAGCAGAGCGCCCACAATCAATTAAAGTGTTTAGTGACGCAATGATTAAAAAGGTGCAGTTTCCTGTTTTTAAATTGCTTACTGCTGTTTCATTATCGGTTGCAGGCGCATTTGCCTACTTACAGTTTTCCGCAGAAAATGAATTAGGTTTAGTGATAGAAGAAACGCTAATTCATGCGGATCAATGCTATAAAATCAATGATTATGACTGTACCATTAGTGCTGCCGATGCCATACTAAAGATGGATCCTGAACATCAGCGAGCCAACCTATTACTCAATAATGCTCAAGTTGCTTTAGCGCAAAAAGATTTTGAAAAAAATTTATTGGTGTTAATTAGCGAGGCAAGCAGCTGTTTACAAGACAAACAGTATGAATGTGCGATAGAAAAAGCCCAAGATGTTTTAACTTTAGAAAATAATAATGCCGATGCTTTAGAAATAATAGCTAACGCAAAAACTCAACAGGAAACCATTAATACTGCTTATCAGCTAAGTATTAATAAGGCAGAAGCCTGCTTTAATCAACAAAACTATCAATGCGCCATAGAGTATGCTAATCGTGCATTAAAAATAAAACCCGAAGCCGCAGAGGCATTTTCGGTACGCCAAAAAGCAGAATATGCAATACAGCAAGCCACACAAGCAAGAGTAAATGCCGAGCAAAAAGCCAACAAGCTTATTAAAGAAGGGCAGGCTTGTTTTGCTAAATATGACTTTAGCTGTGCAATTGCTAAATCTGAATCGGCATTAGAATTTGTTCCAAAACACCAACCTGCGCTAAAATTAAAACAAGCGGCGCAAAAAGCAATCAACGATGCTAAAAAAGCCATTCAAATAGAATAAGGAAATAACCGATGAAAATTAACTCAACAACTAGCATAGCAATGGGATTAATAGTCATACTGTCGGTAGCAAGTATTGGTTGTAAAAAGAAGGATTTGAAAAGAGTGGCTACTGCGGCAGTTGTTGTTGTGGCAGCCAAGTTGCTCTATGACATGTATATTGATTATAAAACCGAGCAAAAAAGTAACGATAAGCAAGTGGTAAAAAAATATACTAAGGTACATAAAAGCCTACCTGCTAAAGCACAATTAGTGTCTTATCAATCATCAATAAAACCTGGTGAAGTGGTTAATCCAGGCAATAAAATTTCCATTGTTTCAAGTTTAGAAGTAGTACGCGGGCAAGATACCGAAGCGGTAGAAATTAAAGAAAAAATTACCATTTTTGATAATGAAGATTCAAGCAAAGAGCTTAAAAGTTTAGTAAAAACCGTTAACCAAAAGACCAATCGCTGCGGTGAATTTGAAAACGAATTTACCTTTACTTTGCCCAAAGGAATGCCGCAGGGGCTTTACCCAATTAGAACTTCTGTGATTATTAATGGTGTAGAAACCGCGCCAGTAAATACTCAAATGCAATTGGTGCAAATTGATAATAATGAAATGAATGTTGGTGGTGAGAGACTGGTGGCTGTTAAGTAATTTGACTTAGAATGTGGACTCATTACGAGTAGGCTTTGCTACTCTATAACTATACTTGTCAATTCAGCCAAAACCTCTTCTTTAATATACCCTGTCACCTTGGTTACAAACCGCCCTTTAGAGTCAAATATAATCGTAAATGGTGTGACTTTAGGCTCGCCGACTAATTGAATTAAATCTTCTGAGGCTAATGCAACGGGAATAAGCGGTTGCGCTCTTTTTGCCCAGTGGCGTAAAACCGTTTTACTGTCGCCAACACCAACCATAATAAAATTGGCGGGCACTTTATTTTTAACTTTGTTATAGGTGGTTATTTGGCGTAAACACCAGCGGCATTTATTTTCAAAAAAAGTTAAAAACAACAACTTATTTTCTTGTGGCTTTAAGGTGATATCACCTTGCTGCATTAGGTTGGTTAATTGCAATGCTGGGAGAGCTTCGGCTTTAGCATACCCAATAGTTAAATTGCTTAATAAACTAAACAAGCTTAATAATTTAACTAGTGTGTATGCTATTTTCACAAAACTCTCCTTAATGGTAATTTATTAATGTATAAATAAATTTAATGGTTACTCTTGATGACCATATTTAAAACCAATATAAAATTCACGACCTTTAAGTGGACCATAAATATGGGCAACATCATAAGCTGGATTAACACCATCGGCTTCCCAATATAAAGTGCTATCGAGATCATTAACTTGAGTAAAGTCGAGTAGATTTTTACCGCCAAAGTAAAGCGCAAGACTGTTATTTACATTATAAGAAAGCTTAAAGTTAACCATTGAAAAAGCTTTTGCATCGGTTGTTTTTAAATCTTGTAATTCACCATCGTCTATTAAATCGTTGGCATTTGCATCATTAAAAATGTTGTAACGATCTGAATATCCATAGTTAGCAAGATTTCTACTACCAATCCAAGTGGCATCTAAATAAAACTTCCAGTCGTCTTGTTGATATTCAAGTCCAATTCTGGCTCTTTCTTCTAAAGGAACTACGGCAAAAGTAGATTGATAACTTTCTTCGTAATCATAAAACTCTAATGCGCCGTCAATTGTCCAAAAATCATTTAGCTTATAGCTATAAACCCAGTCAATGGTAGAAACTTGCATGGTTTCATCAGAGTTAATTAAGCGAGGTCGGGCAAAGTTATCAAAGTCGATAAAGGCAAGGTTTTCAATTTCGCTAAAAGCAAATGACAGAGTTGAATTTAGAGAGTCACCTTCATAACTTAATCCGTAGCTTACACTTAATGATTTCTCAATATCGGTAACCGCAATTTCAAAACCATCATCTAAAATACCATGATCCGACTCAAAAAAAGTAGCAGGTGATCGAAACCCTTGACCTACCGAAAGGCGTGATGTCCAGTCATTTCCATGATCGTATCGCATATGTAAACGCGGTGTTATTAAGTTTTCGTCAATTTCATTGCCTTGGTCGGTTTGATCAATCCAGTCGGTGGTTAAATGATCAAAACGCAGGGCAAGGTTTAGCTCTAATTGATCATTAACATACCAAGTGTCTTGAAAATAAAATCCTAAAGAATCCATATCAAAACTATCACCCGCAATGGTTGGATCGGCAGCTTGAAGTTCGGCTAAGGCTTCAGATTGTGAGCGCATAGTTTCTTGTTTGCTATCAGCACCAAAGCTCAGTAAATGCTCGCCATTAATGCTGTAAGTCCATTTAAAATCGAAAAAGTCAATGACATCGGTATTGTCATAATCAAAGCCTTCGTAATAGGATTCTTGAGCATGATCAACTCGGCTATAGGTGGCTTGCCAATGGTTTTCGCCATTCACTTCATGGATCCAACGTAGCATCAACTCTTCGCGATCAGAGCGGATCATTTCGGCTGTTTCCCAAGGGTTGGCTAAGTACTGTTCTCGCACATCACCATTTTCAAAAAATTGCCCTGGCGGAGTTTCACCCAATGCCTCTGAGGCAATTACGCTATTCCAATCTTCACCAACTGGGCCACCAAAAACATCCGACTCAAAATAAGAGTAACGTGCTTGAATGTTGTTGTTAAAGTTGGCTTCGTAGTTAAGTTTTAGCATAACTGAAGTGTTTTCCATGGCAGGGTTTTCACTAACCCCATTACCATCTTCATCAGACTGATCAATGTCTTGATATTGAATTGCCGAGGTTAACCCTAAGCTTTTATCATCATTAACTAAGGTTGCTAAGCCCGAAAACATTTTATCGCCATCATCATGCAATGCGGCATTTAACTCAATAAGATCTTCTCTTGCATTTCTAGTAATTAAATTGATGGTTCCGCCAATGGCTTCTGGTGCAATCAGTGATGCCCCCGCACCGCGAGCAACTTCAATTTCTGAAATGCCAGTAGCGGTAATTGCATCCATACCGTAGTAAGAAGAAACCACCGAATGCATAGGCACACCGTCTACTAAAACGGTGGTATGTTCACCTTTTAAACCATTAATCATTACCCGCTTCATGCCACACATAGAACATTCATTATTAACACGAATACCCGGTTCGTTAGTAATCGCCTCGGTTAATGTCATCGCTTGTTTGCGATCAATTTGATCGGCAGATATTAGCTCGGTTTTTTCAATCACATCGGCCAAACGACCCTTTTGATGTAAGCGCTCTTTAGTGCCTATAACTGTGATGGTTTGAGTTTCCGGTTCCGTTTTAGTTTGAAGTGTTTCATCCGATTCGGCGGCATATAAACTAGTGTTTAATAAACACAAAATGACGGCTGCTGGTAGCTTAGCAAAAGCTTTTTGGTGCATGAGAGTTCCCTAATAAATTTTGTTATTGGTAAGAAAGTGATTGGATTGTAAATTGATTATTTATTACGATCAAGAATCATTATCATTTGCATTTGACTTAGATCAATATATACCCGTTCTTTTTAATGAGCATAATTTAGTAGGTTAGTAATCTAACTATTTGAGATATCAATGTGCTAATTTTGAAAATTTGCCATAATATGCCTATAGAAAGTGGAGTAATTCCCAAGGATAGCCAAGTTCAGTGATAGAAATAGTTTTCAATCGTTTTAGTTTGTTAATGTCAATTGCTATGGTAATTGGCTTAACTTTTGGTTTTTTATTACTTTTTAAACGTGGCAGTAACCGAAAAAGTAATCGCTACTTAGCGGCGCTAATGTTCATTATTGCATTATGGAATGGCACGCTGCTAACTTTAGATTTAGGTATTTATCGTTATGCCATTGGCATTATATGGGTTCCATTTAGTTTTACTTTAGCATTGGGGCCTTGTTTTTATTTTTACGTTAAATCAATAACTAACGTGAATTTTCTGCCTGATAGCAAAGTATGGATTCATTTTATTCCCGTTGTTGTTGAAGTGGGCTTATTTTTTACCCAAGTATTTATTGGTATTCCCAAAGCTAAAGGCTACTTTCAAACCGATCTTTACTTGTTAACACAACCTATTATTGATGTTTTAGCGATAGTCTCTTTTCTTATTTATAGCTATTATGCAAGACAAAAAATTCTCGCTTATCACGGCTGGGTGAAGGATAACTTTAGTGATGATCATCGCTATAACCTAAACTGGCTATTTCGATTAAGTTCGATATTTTTAATGTTCTTAGCCATTTGGCTATTTTACTTTTGTTTTGATTATTTCTTTTTTGACTACCAACTTAGTTTTTACGATTATTATCCCTTTCACCTAATTTTAGCGGTTATTGCTATTTGGCTTAGTGCAGAATCTTTTTTACAGAGCAGCATTGTTTTTCCTGAAAAAACGATCCATCAAAAAGAAGAAAGCAAAGAGCCAGTTGAACTCAATGAAGATCACCAAGAAAAAGCAAACTGGTTAAAACAACAAATTGAAGAAAATAAACTTTATCTCGATGCCGATCTTTCATTGAGCTCTTTGGCAGAAACCATAGAGTTACACCCTAATTTAGTCTCAAAATTAATTAATGATGGGTTAGGAAAAACTTTTTCGGACTGTATTAATGAATATCGTGTGCAAGCAGTAATTAAGCAGTTAGAAAACCCAGAGCTACAAAATGCCAACTTTTTAGCGATTGCCTTTGATTGTGGATTTAACTCTAAGGCAACGTTTAATAGGGTGTTTAAAAAGGTTGTAGGGAAAACACCTGCTCAATATAGAAATGAGGTTTTATAGGTTTTTTAGTAATTTTAATAAATGAGTCAGAATTTATTTGTGATTTAGCTATAGAATAAAAGGATGGCTATTTTTGGTGTGGGTGATTGTAAGTATGATGGTTGTTTGGAAATATGATTTGCTGAATCCAATCAGCTACTAAGGCTTATTAATTATGGACATGAATACTTTTTATGATCTTGATAAAAAGGTCGTTGGCATTTTTAGAAATGGCGTTGCTTGGTCGAGACTAGATCAAAAGAGACTTGGAACATACGACGAGCATGTAGAACTAGGATACATCTATGATAATAATAATGAGAAAATTGCTGTATTCGAGAATGGTACAGTCATGGATCTAGAGAGCAATATTTTATACCCGTTCTCCTTCAAGATGCATGTTTCAGTGTTCAGCCAAAAAGTTTGAACAAGGCGCAGCTTACAGGAAATGGCAAGCCCTTTTCAAAAGCTGTAACGCAGTGCAAGCTTTTTGGCTGAGCACCCGAAGGGCAAGGCAGTAAGCCAACCTCTTCTTCGTTATCAATGCTTGAATTAGAATGACTAATCCTGCGCATTAATGCCTCAAATAGGCTAGCTTACTGACTTGCTGAAGCATGCATCTTGAAGGAGAACGGGTATAGGTGTCTACAAGAACAATAAAATCTACATCAACAATGAAGTTGTAGGTAGTTACATCGCAAATGATTTTGCGGCAGCTGCATCAATTGTTTTTTTATATGCTATTAAATAATATGATGTTTTCATATTTCACCACCCTAGCCAATGTTTGAGTTTAAAGTGGCAAAAAACACCTCTAAAATTAAACAAGCGTTATACACAAGGATATAAAATGAAGAAAGCTGTAATTTTACCACTAATGTTATTTACATTTTCAGTATCTACTACGGCTAAAGAAGCTCCAATAGATGAGTTATTTAGAGTTATGTCTATAGATAAACAAATGACAGGCGGCTTTGAGGCAATGATGCCAATGATAGAACAAATGGCAGGTAAATTAAAATTAGATAGTGTTGGGAAGGAGGAACTTAAAGGTATTTTTCGTGCTTGGTTTGATGAAGATATCGACCGTTCTAAAATTATAAGTGAAATAAAAAAGCATTATACTAAAATTTTTACTGATGATGAAATCATTGCAATAACCAAGTTTTACCAAACACCAGCAGGTAAAAAGTTCCTGAAAGAGTCACCTCAATTAATGAAACTAGGTGCGCAAATAGGCATGCAAGAAGGACAAAGTAAACAAGTTGAACTTATGGAGCGTATAAAACCATTCTTAAAAAAGCACGGCATCAAGCAGTAAAAAAAGGAATGAACACCTAAACAAAAAATAAACATAAGCGGTCATCGTAATTCCATGATATAGAGTAAAAAAATAGCTAGTGGGTGGAATTTAAGAAACTCACTATCAAATACTAACTAATCCAAAGGACACATAAACCACCATCAAGAATAAAAAGTTAATGTGAATTATAGGAGTACAATATTTATTTAAAATAATTAAAAATACAATAGCCCCCAATTTTTGTCGTTTTTGTACTAACATTTGTCGGATTCTTAATATCATCGTTAATCATTTTTATTCAGTATGCCTATGGTTTAAATAAGTTCAGAGCAGAAAGCGGTATCAATCTAGCTCTGTAAACTCATTCACTCGCAGCCAATAAAACCAAATAAACAAACTGGTCGCGAAATATGGTAGGAGAATACAATGGTAACAAAATTAAAAACCGTTACTGCTGCAACAATGTTGGCGCTTGCCGCAAGTGGTGTTGCAACGGCTAACGATAGCCAAATAGCACAGCTCAATGCTCAGCTAAATAAAAACACTCATAAAGCAAGCAGTTCAAATAAAGAGCGGGTTATTGTTAAGTTTAAAGCGGGCAAAGGTGATGAAGTCAAAGGCTTAGCCAAAAAAGCGGGCGGTGAATTAAAGGTTGATCTGCCTAAACATAATTCGTTCGCCATGGAATTTCCTAGCGCAGCTCTCAATGGTTTACGCAACAATCCAAATATTGAGTTTATTGAAACTGATCTTAAGCGCAAGTTGCTCAATACTAATCTTAATTCGACTGAAATTGAGCCTTGGGGCATTAGCACTGTAGAAGCTGATATTGCATCAGACAACCTAACGGGTAATCAAACGGTTTGTATTATTGATTCTGGTTACGATATTAATAACAGTGATCTGAGCAATAACAATGTATCAGGAACCAATGATTCTGGAACGGGTAGCTGGTCAACCCCTGGCGGTTCACACGGCACACATGTTGCTGGCACAATTGCAGGCATGACAAATGGTTCGGGTGTTGTTGGCGTTGCGCCAAATGGTAATATTAACCTGCATATCATTAAAGTATTTAACGAATCTGGCTGGGGTTATTCATCGAGTTTAGTTTCAGCGGTAGATCGCTGTGTTGATGCTGGTTCAAATATTATTAGCATGAGCCTAGGCGGAAGTGGAAGTAGTAGCACTGAAAATAACGCTTTTTCTAATTACTATGCCCAAGGCGTTTTAAGCATTGCGGCCGCTGGTAACGATGGTAACACTGCTCACTCTTACCCCGCTTCATACAACGATGTTATATCAGTTGCCGCAATTGACTCTGGCAATATGCACGCTAATTTTTCTCAAGCAACTAACCAAGTTGAACTTTCGGGTCCTGGTGAAGCGGTTTTATCGAGTGTTGGTATTGGCGATGGTCAATTAGCGCAATTATCCGTTGGTGGAACCGATTATTTTGCTAACGGTGTGGTTCCGCATCTTTTCTATAACAGCAGTTTATCTTTTGACAAGTCGGGGAATAATGGCTCTGCAGCGGGAGAATTAGGGGTTTGTACTACTTCTGGTACATCTTACTCTTGCGGAAATATGAGTGGAAAAATCTGTTTAGTAGAGCGCGGCGAAAACCAAGGCGATAATACCAGCTCAACAGAGAATAACTACCCTGAATATCGCGGCGCAAATGCTTGTGCCGATGCAGGAGCCGCGGGTATTGTGATTTACAGTAATGCCGCTCGTCCTGGTTTACAAGCTCCATTTTTAATCGACTTTAATAACAAGTTCGGCGGCTTACCAACCGCATCGGTAGACCGTGCAACCGGTTTAGCAATGGCGGCTCAAGCAGGTCAAACGGCTACACTGTCTAAATCTGGCGGACACGATTGGGATTACTACAACGGCACCTCAATGGCGACCCCGCATGTCAGTGCCGTTGCCGCTTTAGTTTGGTCGCATAACGACACTTGTAGCGCCGAAGAAATTCGCGCCGCATTAAATGCCACCGCACAAGATCTTGATACCGCAGGTCGCGACAACCGCACTGGTTATGGATTGGTTAAAGCTCAAGCTGCTATCGAATATATTGCAGCCAATGGCTGTGACGGAACCGTTGAGCCTCCGCCACCCTCAGGTTTAACCGACTTAGTTAACGGCGAAGCGGTTAATAACTTATCGGGCGCTACGGGCGTAGAACTTGAATATAAACTTGATGTTCCAGCAGGATCTTCAAATTTATCATTCAATATGTCTGGCGGAACAGGTGATGCCGACTTATATGTAAGATTTGGCGCACAACCTTCAACCAGCACTTATGATTGCCGTCCCTATAATTCAGGTAATACGGAAACTTGTGACTTTGCTTCACCGCAAACTGGTACTTACTATGTAACCATTATTGGTTACAGCAGTTTCTCTGGTGTTTCTTTAGTGGGTAGTTATGACGGCGGTACGCCCAATGAAGCTCCTACTGCGGCATTCACCTATAGCTGTACCGATCTAGATTGCAACTTTAACGCAAGTAGCAGTAGCGACAGCGACGGAAGTATTGCTTCGTATAGCTGGAACTTTGGTGACGGTAATAATAGCAACCAGCAGTCTCCTTCTCACTCTTATGCCGCTGATGGTAGCTATACAGTAACGCTTACCGTAACCGATAATGATGGTGCTTCTGATGCAACAACTCAAACCGTTAGTGTTGTTGATACTACGCCAAATGTCGCGCCAACCGCATCATTCACTCAAGCTTGTACTGACTTAAGCTGTAGCTTTAATGCTGGTGGTAGCTCAGATAGCGATGGAACCATTGCTTCATACAGCTGGGACTTTGGTGACGGCAATACTGCCAATGGTCAAAACCCATCTCATAGTTATGCCGCAGGTGGAGATTACACCGTAAGCTTAACAGTAATAGATAACGATGGTGCAACAGATACCAGCATGCAGGTTATCACGGTTACTGAGCCTGTAGCGGGCAACATTACGATTTCGGGTTCGGGTTACAAAGTTAAACGCAATAAATATGTTGACCTAACTTGGAGCGGCGCAAACGGTAATAATGTTGATGTTCATCGCACCAGACGAGGTAGAACAAACGTTATAACAACTGCCAACGATGGCGCATTTACCGACACCTTTAGTGGCGGCGGCAATCCAACTTATAAAGTCTGTGAAGCAGGTACAAATAACTGCTCAGATGAAATTACCGTTATTTTTTAAATAATAAATTGTTGTCAAACTATTAGCCGCTTAACATTTTTGTTAAGCGGTTTTTTATGTCTATAGAAATAACCACTTTGTCAGACCAAACCTGATCTACAATGTCATTTTTACTGAATAGAATAATTGTTCAGTTTCACGGAGAAGTAATTAATGAAAACAAAATTTCCAATTCAATGCCTAGTTGCTTCATGGGTATTTGGAGTAATAGGATTTATTCTAGGAGTATATTTTAAGCCAGAATTATTTAGCCGTTTCGGCTCAATAGTTGTACTACTTGCAGTGATGAGTGAATATGCTCTATTAAAGTTAGAGTTGGAGCTATTATATAAAAGGCTTCGCGGACAAGGTGAAGCCGCGGCAGGTAATACTGGCATTCCTGATTTATCTCCTTCAAAATCACACCAAAAACAGGCTCTAATTTCTCACATTACTATTGTTATCGGCACTTTCATTTGGGGTTTTGGTGATTTATGCCTGTAACTAATGCAGTTAGAGAGTTTGATTTTGAAAATTAATTTAGCTTTATTGCCATTAACAAACAACAATGATCAAGGGATAACAAATGATAGACCCACTTTCTCTTTTAATGATCGGCCTTACTTTTTTATAGCTTCCTTTTTTACTGAGTAACACCCTGTACTGAACAAAATAACTATACCCGTTCCCTTTCAATATTCACTCAGCTTATGTCAGAGATTTAGATCGTAATAAAATATGCTTCTATACAACCAGCTCTTAACAAATTGATAATGGAAGCTATTAAGTTCAAACATCTCTGTTTTTGAGTGTTCTGTCATTTATATATGCCCACTCTCTTTTAATATTAAAATTCTTTGATCTTTTCACCCAATATAAACTAAAATATAACTACTTATATAAGTAGTTATATTTTTATGTGGAAACAAGCCATTCTTCTCGTTGATATGAACGCCTTTTTTGCTAGCGTAGAGCAAAGGGATTTCCCTGAGTTGCGTTCAAAGCTCGTAGCCGTCACTAATGGAGAACTTGGCAGTTGTATTATTACCTGTAGTTATGAGGCTCGCGCACAAGGCATTAAAACGGGAATGCGGTTAAAAACAGCAATAGAAAAGTGTCCTACGCTTATTCGACGACCTGCAAGACCTCAAGTTTACGCACAAACATCATCGGCTATTATGAGTGCTTTAGCAGAAAATATTAGCCCTAATATTGAAGTTTTTTCAGTCGATGAAGCGTTTATTGATATTACCGACGGCCAACAATGGATAGGTTCAATCAAAGAGATAGCTCAATCTGCTAAAGATGTGGTTTGGCAAGCATCGGGGTTGCTCTGCTCAGTAGGCGCTTCAGGTGATAAAACCACGGCTAAATATGCCGCAAAACTTAACAAACCTAATGGGTTAACCATAATAGAGCCGTGGAACTCGGAAAAAACTTTGTATAATGTTGCGGTTGAAGAGCTTTGCGGTATTAATAAAGGCATTGGTCAATACCTAAATGTACGAGGTGTTTATACGTGTGGCGATATGAAAAAATTACCTATTAGTGCACTTGGTAGCAGGTTTGGTAATATTGGCCGGCGTATTTGGCTAATGGCGCAGGGGCAAGATCCCGAAGGTATTAACCCTAATATTGATCCACCTAAATCCATTGGTCATGGCAAGGTATTACCACCCGATACAACAGACTTTAAGATCGTTCAAACCTTCCTTTTTCATATGAGCGAAAAAGTTGCTTATAGGCTACGTAAAAATCAAATGCTAAGTGATCATTTTTTTGTTGGTCTGCGCCTTTCTAAACATTGGATAAAAACAAAATTTCGTACTATGCCAACCGATACTTCATCAACTATTTTTTCTTCGATAAAATTATTTTTAAAACATAGCTGGCGTAAACAAGGCGTTCATGCGGTGCAAGTAACTGCGTTAAACCCTGTACCTAAAACCAATCAGCAAGACTTATTTGCTAATATAGAGACATCTGCAACAGATAAAGTATTAGATGAAATTAATGGCCGTTATGGTCAATACACCTTAACCAAAGCCACTTTGCTAGAGCGCTCAACAATGCCCGATGTTATTGCGCCAGCCTGGAAGCCTAGCGGTCATAGGCAAACCATTGAATAGGGATAGATAAAAAAACATTATGTGCGGCGGAGCTTATTATAATTTTGGCGGTAGTGATATTCGGGTTTATTTTCCAAACCCGAAAGCACTATTGCCTGTTATAAAAAAAGACAAGTCGGTTATTCAACTTCCTTGGGGCAGAAGAAAAGAACAAACAGGTTTATTACCTTTGGGTGGTTGGGTAAGGCTAGAATCGATTTATGCGGGTCGTTGGGATAAATGGTTTCCCACACCAGTAAAATTACCAATTTTACAGTTTATGGAAAAAGATATTTCCGGTAATAGTCACTGGTTTGATATTACTAGCGGTCAGGTCATTCAGGGACTAGTTGCACAATACAAAAATGAGCGGCGGCTTTATGTTGTTACTATTGCACCAGAATTTGATGATGCTGTTCATGAGCGATGGCCAAAAATAGTTACAACAAACTCCCGACCATCTACAAACCTGCAACAATAGCCAATCTCTCACAAAAACTATCCACTTTAGCCGATAGTATTTCTATTAAAAATAAGGTTCAATTAACCCTCAACTTTTTGACATCAAGGATGAAAATGTCATTATCTATTATTTACACAAGAGCTGGCGTAGGCATTGAAGCCCCACTGGTTACTGTTGAAACTCATTTATCTAATGGACTGCCTAGCCTTAATATTGTTGGCTTACCCGAGGCGGCGGTTAAAGAAAGTAAAGATCGAGTACGAAGCGCACTACTTAATGCCAATTTTGAATTCCCAACGCGCAGAATAACCATCAACCTTGCTCCAGCGGATTTACCTAAAGATGGTGGTCGATACGACTTACCCATTGCACTAGGTATTCTGTTGGCATCTGATCAAATTAACGTCAATACCATCAATCAATATGAGTTTATGGGTGAAATGGCGCTGTCTGGCGAATTACGCCCAGTTAACGGTGTACTTCCTGCATCACTAGCTGCTAAACAAAATAAGCGCAAACTTATTGTTCCTGTTGAAAACCTAGCAGAAGCACAATTAGTTGGCGAGTCTCAAGCGATTGGAGCAAATCATTTATTAGAAGTTTGTGCCTTTTTACAGGGACAAAAGAAACTTGATTTTAAATTAGAAAATGCACAACCAATACAATTAAAACCCAGCCCTGATCTAATTGAAGTAAAAGGACAATACGCAGCAAAGCGTGCCCTAGAAGTTGCCGCAGCAGGAAGACATAACCTGCTTTTTATTGGCCCACCAGGCACAGGAAAAACCATGTTGGCAACAAGACTTGCGGGTATTTTGCCAGAAATGAGTGAACAGGAAGTGATTGAGTCGGCGGCAATTACCTCAGTAAGCCATCAAGGTTTAGATACATCACAATGGCGAACCAGACCTTTTCGCTCACCACATCATTCGGCTTCTGCCGCAGCGTTAGTTGGTGGCGGCAGTAACCCAAAACCTGGGGAAATTTCTTTGGCTCATCATGGGGTTTTATTTTTAGACGAGCTTCCAGAATTTGATCGTCATGTATTGGAGGTTTTAAGAGAGCCTTTAGAATCTGGCACTATCACCATTTCACGCGCTACTAGGCAGGCGGAATATCCTGCTAAGTTTCAGTTTTTGGCGGCAATGAATCCTTGCCCATGCGGTCATTTTGGTAATCCTAAAGGAGTATGCCGCTGTACAAGTGATAAAATTAGACGCTACCTGCTTAAATTATCGGGACCATTTATTGATCGAATTGATATGCATGTTGATGTGCCAGCAATGAGTCAAGAAGAGCTAAAAATGATCCCAGATGCCAGTGCAGAGTCATCAAGTATAGTACGAAAAAGGGTGATTAACGCTATGCAAAAACAACTAAAAGATCGAGGAAAGTCTAATGCCTTATTAAACCCTAAAGAGTTAGAAAATATGATTAACTTTGAAAGTGGCGCCGAAGATTTTATTTTGCAGGTATTAGAAAAGCTTAAGTTTTCTGCAAGAGCGTATCATCGAATATTAAGAGTTTCACGCACCATTGCTGATTTGGAAGAGTCGGCCAAAGTGACACAAAAACACCTTGGCGAAGCGCTAAATTATCGTCGTTTAGAACGAATGCTTCTACAAGTGGCATAATTTAATAATATTTTAATAAATATCTCGTAATATTGTTCTATAATTATTAAATTAGACACTGGTTAACAGATTTATCCTTATGTTAAAATCTCGTTAACTAGACTACACTAGTATTTATGAGCGATTAAATTGGAATAATAACTCATAGGAAAAAACGGAAACGTAGCAAAAAAACGGACCCAAAGGACTAACAATGGAACAATTAAAATCACAGCAATCGATAACTCCAGGACAATATCGATACAGGCCAACTCATTTCATGCCCTGGTTAAATGTTAAGGTATATAAGCAGTCTGCTCAAAACGACAGCAAGTTAAGTGTTCGTTTTGCAGGTGTAGAGCTTGATGCCGATGTCTTTTTAAAATATGGGCAATGGCAAGCAATTTAAAAATTTTGCAATTTAGTTTTAATTTTTAAAAACCTTACCTTAAAATACAAGCTATAGCTTGGCATCCGATTTGGACAGCCTGCATAATCGGGTGTACTTTCCTTTTGGCTACAATTCAACTTAATAAACAACAAGCCTTAGCGGTTAAACAAACCTCATCACCTCTTTTGGTGTTAGCTGGTGCTGGCAGCGGAAAAACCGCAGTAATTACTCAAAAAATCGTTCACCTTATTACTCAATGTGGTTATAAAGCCAACCAAGTTGCTGCCGTTACATTCACCAATAAAGCCGCTAAGGAAATGAAACATCGCGTATCTAAGATGCTAGGTGATAAGGCGGCTATAGGCTTAACGGTTTCAACCTTTCATAACTTAGGCTTAAATATTATTCGCCGTGAACATAAGGTTTTGGGGATCAGAGCAAACTTTACCATTTTTGATGATCAAGATTCTTTATCCTTAATGCGAGAGCTTTGCAAAAAAGATATAGATGCCGACAAAAATGAATTGCTAGAAGTTTTAAGAAAAATTTCAGCTTGGAAAAATGACCTATTACTACCCGAACAGGCAATTAGTAAAGCTAAAAATAATGATGACCTACTCGCAGCAAAACTCTACGAAGCCTATGCCCGAAGTTTAAAAGCTTACAATGCAGTAGATTTTGACGATCTTATTTTAATACCAACCTTACTGCTCAAACATAACGACGATGTAAGAATCCGTTGGCACAATAAAATTCGCTATTTGCTAGTTGACGAATACCAAGATACCAACACAAGCCAATACGAATTGGTCAAGTTACTCACAGGAAAATTTGGCTCATTTACTGTGGTTGGCGATGACGATCAATCCATTTATTCATGGCGTGGTGCTCAGCCTAAAAATTTAGAATTACTACAACAGGACTTTCCAAATTTAAAAGTCGTAAAGCTAGAGCAAAACTATCGCTCTTGTGGCCGTATATTAAAAGCCGCCAATGTTTTAATTGCTCACAATCCACATTTATTTGATAAGAGCCTTTGGTCTGATAAAAATTATGGCGAACCCATAAGAATTCTTTCGGTAAAAGAAGATCATCACGAAGCAGAAAGAGTGGTTAGTGAAATTCTCGCTAGAAAAATAAAATACGGGTTAAAGTACAAAGACTTTGCCATTTTATATCGCGGCAATCATCAGTCACGTTTATTAGAGCGCGCCTTAGTGAATAAACAAGTGCCTTATAAAGTCAGTGGTAATACTTCATTTTTTGCTCGCGCCGAAATTAAAGATGTTTTAGCTTATTTAAAATTATTGATTAACCCTGATGATGACAATGCCTTTTTAAGAATAGCCAATGTGCCGCGTAGAGAAATAGGTACAACAACTTTAGAGAAACTAGGCAACTATGCCAACCATCGGCACATTAGTTTATTTGAAGCGATTTTTGAATTAGGACTAGAAGAACATTTAACAGGTAAAGGCTTAAGGGCGGTTAAAAAGTTTGGCGAAATAATGGCTCGCACCAGTGACAATATTAAGCGCGGTAATGCCGTGGAAGTATTGAATGAACTTTTCGCTTACATTGGCTACCACGGTTATTTATTTGAAAACTCTAGCTCGCCAAAAGCGGCTGAATTTCGCTGGGCTAATGTTACCGAGCTATTAAGTTGGATAGAAAAAGGCATTGAAGAAAACCAAACTACTGATGATCCTTTTGCCACTACGGTTTCCAAAATTTGCTTACGTGAAATGCTCGATAGAAATAACGAAGAAGACGAGGAACATAACGAAGTTCAATTAATGACGCTTCATGCTTCTAAAGGATTGGAGTTTCCGCATGTTTATTTAATGGGTATGGAAGAAGAATTATTGCCGCATAAATCTTCCATTGAAGAAGATAATATCGAAGAAGAAAGACGACTTGCCTATGTGGGGGTTACTCGCGCCAAAGAAACACTAGCTATTATGGTGGCACAAAAACGCGCAAGATATGGAGAAATGGTAAATTCAGTACCTAGCCGTTTTTTAGAAGAAATGCCGCAAGATGATCTCGACTGGGAAATAGATAAAGTTAATATTTCTGATGATGAAAAACGAGAAAAAGGTAAAGATAGAATTGCCGAACTAAAAAAAATGTTGGCTAAATAATATATACCTACTCATCAAGGTTATTAAGAAACCTAGTTTGTTTTTTCTTCCAGTTAATTTCTTGCCATTTAGCAATGCAAAATATGGATATAGGTAAAACAACAAAAAAACCAATTGTTGCAACCATACTATTAAAATTAACTTGCCTTAAACCTTCATCAATAATTTCTGTTTGACTAATGCTTTGTTTTGAGTAGAGCCACTTAGTTAATAAATAACAACTACCAAAAAATGTTAATAGTGCAATTGAAAGCCATTGTCCTATTTTACTCTGCTTAATTTTATTGACAAAGTAATTACTTATCCAATCTTTATTGGATAAATTAACAATAATATTGGCTTTAAAAATTTTTATTCTAAATTTCCATGACAAAAATATAAAACCAAGCCCGATCAATAGAAAGCCTATTCCTATAAATAGAGTAGAGTAAAAGTCCTTAACAACTTCTTTCGGAGACATTGAAAACAATCCCTCTTTACCACTATCAATAGTTTCTAATGTTGGGAGTGGCCAATGAAAATGAAAAGCTATATAAAAAAAACCACAAGCAAAATATAAGAGAACAAAACCGACGCAAATATCAAATAGAAACTCTAGTATTTCTTGATTTTCTTTTTTACGGATTATTTTAAAATGCTTATTTAAACTATCCTCAGCATTTGTAACACTGTCATTGGGCACTTGAAGGTTGTTCCAATTTAATTTGAGTTCTTGCCATTGCAGATCATTATTTTTATTCATCATTAAGCTCCTTAAAAATTAGTTTTAATTTTGCTTTTGCTCTATTTAAAATAACCCCAACATTACTTTCACTAATACCTACAATTTCACTAATTTGTGGATAAGTTAAATCTTCAAGCGCTAAAGTGAGCACTTCTTTTTGGCGTAATGGTAGCTTTTGAATTGCGACAAATAGTTGATTAGATATTTGTTTTTTTATATGAGCGTTTTCCAAGTTTTGTGAAAATTCAAAAGACTCGTTTATTATTTTTGAAGGTCTACGCTTTTCATTACTAACATGGCGAAATGCCACATTATGCGCAACTCGGTAAACATAGGTTTTAAGGTCACTTTTTTGTTTAAAACTATCAAGTGACTTCCATACTTGAAAAAGTATTTCCTGAAATAACTCTTCTTGCAAAGCTTGGTTAGTTTCATAAGTTATTGCTACACGCCAAAGTGCTTGTTTATACTCATTAAATAACTGAGCAAACTGTTTTTTCTTCTGTTTTCAACTGATTAACTTCTTAGTAGTTTTTAGCTCAATAATATGGTTTTTTATCAACCTTTATTCTTATTAGTAATACTTTAGTTAAATCCCTTACACTTTTTATTAAAATCATTTTAATTTTTTATATAGCCTATAAAAAGCAAAAAACACTCAGCTTTATAGTTGAGTGTTTTTTGAAAGAAGAACGGGTATATAAGGCTATGCTGAGTAATCGTTAGGTTAACCAAAGTTTCTAAGGTTATATTTTATTGATTATTTTAGATATAAATTATCACTCTTAATAGCTGCATTAAAATCACGCTCACTTAACCCTTTAACATCATGTGACCACCAAGTTAATTTTACTTTTCCCCATTCAAGTAATATGGATGGGTGATGGTTTAATGTTTCGGCAAGCTCAGCTACTTTATTGCAATATTCAACGGTTTTAACATAATTTTTAAACCGATAAACCTTAATTATTTTATCAATATTATTTTCACAAACTAGCTGCCAATCATTTAGCTTAGCTAGCGAGTCTTGTATGCTGTTTTTATCGAATTTTTGTATCATTTATTGCCTCTATTATTTAGGATCTGTTGATCCCAATGACTAACAAGCCGCATTTTCTTTTGGCTTATAAGCTGATGGTTTCATGCCAAGTGCCTGTGCTTGTTTAATTAATAGCTTTAAATCAACCTGTGTTATTTTTTGTAAATCAGCCAAACTATCAATAATAAAATAGTTTTTTTGTAATTGATCAATTCTGTAATGGGTTCTAAAAGCGTCTAAAATGTTCAGTGGTTGTCTTTTAGGAATATCACTTTCTAAGCTGTAAATGGATTCCTGTTTAGACGATAAAATTCCGCCGCCATAAATCTTTAAACCATTATCAGATTTCACTAAACCAAACTCAATAGTAAACCAGTAGAGCCTAGCTAGCATTGCCCGCTCGGCTTTATTGGCTGCAAGACCTAACTTGCCATAGTGCTCAGAAAAATCGGCATAAGCTTGATTAGTGAGCAAAGGACAATGCCCAAATAACTCGTGAAAAATATCGGGCTCTTTTATGTAATCAATATCTTCAAACCGGCGGATAAATGTAGCCGCAGGAAACTGTTTGTTTGCCAATAGCTCAAAGAATGTTTCAAAACCAATTAGTGCTGGCACAGGCTTTACTTGCCAGCCTGTTATCGCTTTAAGTTTTTGATTTATTTGCGGGATTTGCGGAATTTTATCATCACTCATATTGAGTTTATTTAACCCTTCAATAAACTCACAGCAGGCTCTATTTTTAATTAAAGGCACTTGTCTTTTAAATAGCTGTTTCCATACCGCATTATCTTCTGGCGAATAATCAACCCAGCCATTATCATCTGTCGTCTTAGAGATATAGCTAGATTGAGTCTCTGCTTTTTTGGTTTGTGATGGAACAATTTGTTTTGCCGTATTCATTAATGCTTCCAGTTAAGCTAACTTTTAATAAGTGATAATTTAATTGAGTTTTTTATAACAGTACAGATTCAGCATTAACTTATATTTTGCAGTACAGATTAATTCGTTGTAATCTGTATCTTATATCTATTTACTATCTGTACTGGTTTATTCAATGCTTTATCAAGAAATTGCTAACGAGCTAGATACACTCATTCGCAATGGGCATTATTTGCCGAATGAAAAACTGCCTTCTATTCGAGAAATAGCTAGGCAGCGTCAAGTGAGTATTTCTACGGTTCAGCGTGTATTTGAAGAGCTAGAGCTAAGAGGATTAGTTTTTGCTAAACCCAAATCAGGTTATTTTGTTCTCAATCAATCGACAAGCAAAGCTGAAATATCGATACCGGTATTGCCATTAACGCCACAAGATATTCACGTTCATAAACTTGCTAGCCATATTTTTAATCAATGCGATCAGCCTAATGTGATTAATCTGGGTACATCCTATCCTGCCGCAGATTATTTTCCACAAAAGCTAATTCAGCAAATAACAACCAAAGTCACAAGACAACATATTAGTACCATTGTTGAAACTCATTTTTCATCGGGCTTGCCAGCACTAAAACAAGCGCTTTCTAAGCGTTTAAATCATTTAGGGTGCAATGTTGGTGCAAATGATTTAATCGTTACTAACGGCTGCTTAGAAGCACTATCGTTATGCTTAAGAGCTGTTGCCGAGCCTAACGATACAATTGCGGTTGAATCACCGGGTTTTGTTGGGCTGTATCAGCTGATTGAATCATTGGGTTTTAAAGCCATTGAAATTCCTTGTCATCCAGTAGATGGCATGAGTTTAGATGCCCTATCGCTAGCGATAGAAACTTGCAATATTAAAGCCGTGGCTATTGTGCCAAGTTTTTCAAATCCGCTCGGCTCAAATATGCCAGAAAATCATCGTAAACAACTGGTCGAAATGCTGGCAGAGGCTGAAATTCCACTTATTGAAGATGATTTACTTGGCGATTTATCTTTTAGCGGCGCAAGACTAAAACCTTGTAAAGCTTTTGACCAAAAAGGTTTAGTTCTTTATTGCTCGTCGGCGTCTAAAACTTTGGCTTCTGGTTTACGGGTGGGCTGGATTGCTCCTGGCAAATTTTATAAACAAGTGTCTTACTTTAAAACCTTTACTAATATTAGTGCGCCTAACCTAACTCAATTGATAGTGGCAGAGTTTTTAAATAGTGGTAAATATGATCGATTTATTCGCCAGTTTACCGCAAAGCTGGCTAAACAAATGTTTGCTTTTCAAAATGCTATTGAGCAGTTTTTTCCGCAAGGAACTAAAATTTCTCGACCGCAAGGTGGCTGTATTTTATGGGTAGAATTACCCAAGCAAATTAATGGCATGATGCTATTTGAAAAAGCATTAAAACAAAAGCTACCCATAGCAATCATTCCAGGAAAACTATCGAGTGGCTCTAATAAATTTGATCATTTTATTCGTATTAATTGTGCGTGTGATCCGCAAATACCAATTGTTGAAACGATTGAAAAACTATCGGTTATTGCGGATAAATTATTAGCAAACCAACAAAGTTAATTGTTATTATTTTCTACTACCTCAAAAACAACGGCTATTTCAGCGCGATATTCTACTTCATCAAAACTATTAGAAGGTGCTTGTGATACTAAAGATTCTGAAACTTGATCTCTGCTTTTTTTAGCTTTAATTCTAGAGCCTGTAATCACAATTTTATTCTCTAACTCTCTTGCTCCATGAGTAGCCGCCTTATAAAATCTAGGTGTATGAAAACTAACCGCCTTAAGCTTAATGCCTAAGGTTTGTTCATAAACCTTTTTTTGCTCCATTACTTTAGCTAAAACTTTTTGTTTAACCTTTTTCTTAAATTCATCTTCTTTGCTATGTTCAAAAGTAGTTGAGGCTAAAGTGACTTCTTTGTATTTATCTGCCAAAGTTGCAACTGCTTTCATTTGCTTTTCATCATAAATATTAATTGCCATTCGATTTACAATTTCAAAACTGTCAGGATCATCACCAAACCAGCCATATTGTGGTGAAGAAGAAAATTTCGCGTTATTAATATCTTTTGCCTTAACACTTTGTTCTATCAATGTTTTTGCAATAAGAGATCGAAGTTCGCTATTTTTTGTTATTGCATCGGCTAATAAATCTTCTTCGGTGGTAACAACCAAACTAATAATCGCTTTATCAGAATAAGCTTTTTCTTTTGCTTCATCGTTAATGGTTACGGTGCGTTTATTAGGATAAATAAATTGCTTTAACTCATCAGGATGACCTTTTAATTCTGGCGCAGCATAAGCGGTTACGGTAACTAACGATAAACATAATCCGATTAAAGTTTTCATACAAACTCCTATTAATTTACTATTAACTTATAACGTGCACTCAATTTAAAAAGGGTTATAAAAAAATACCCGCGATTTATTAGGTCGCGGGTATTTTTTAAAGTTTATTAATAATTTTATTTTTGAGGTGGGTATAAATATTCCCACCATTGCGTTTCACCTTTTAACTTAGCATCAAAATAGGCGAGTTTAGTTTGCCACCATCTTAAACGGTGTGAGCGCTTGTTAATATGATGATCGTCACCCAAAAACTCAATTAGCTCAACATCTTTGTCTAACAATTTAAGTGCCGTATACATTTGATGACTTTCGCCAACTGGTACATTGGTATCAGAATCGCCATGTACTAATAACAATGGTGTTTTAACTTTATCGGCATGAAACACAGGGCTTTGTTGGGTATAAAAGTCAGTGTTATTCCAAGGGAAATTCCCTTTTGTTGCAACACCTGAATAGGCATAACCCCACCAGCCATGTCCCCAGTAAGAAGTTAAATTGCTGATCCCCGCATGAGAAATAGACGCAGCAAACATATCAGTTTGGGTGGCCAAATACATGGTCATAAAGCCGCCATAAGATGCACCTAAATTGCCTAACTTTTTACTATCAACAAACGGGTGTGCTTTAACAAAAGCCTCGGTAGATTCAATAATATCATCAGCGGTTTCAAGCCCCCATGCGTTAACGTGCTTGGCAGAAAAATCTTGCCCATAGCCTGTTGCGCCAGAAGGTTGCAAAACATAAACCACATAACCATGATTAGCCCACAGACTAAATGGCCAACGACCTGTAAAACCTCGGCTTACTGGTGAAGTACCACCATAATAATAAATAAGCGCAGGATACTTTTTAGACTCATCAAAATTAGCGGGTAAATAAACTCTACCATCAATTTGATTGCCTTTTTCAGTTGTATAATCCCAGTCCTTTAAAGTAATAAAAGTGTTATTGGCATATTCAGTTTTAGCACTATCTTTAATGATTTTATGTTTTGATTTACCCAACTTATTAATAGCCACTTTTTGCGGTTTAGTGGCGCTGGCTCCAGCGTAAATAACAGAAGCGTTAGATTCCTTAGAAACACTGTAATTAGCTACCACTTCAACTGGCGTATTTAAGCGCGTAAATTTATTACCCTTAAAACGAAAACGATATAGCTGGCGTTTATCTTGATCGGTTGTGCTTAATAAAATGTCGCCACTTTTTAATACATTAAAACCGCCAATGGCAGGTTTAAATTTTTTCGACAGTGGCACAATATCGCCATTGTGTTTTCTTAAATAAAGTTGACCGTCGTAGTTATTAGCCAATCGAGCTTTTTCTAAAATGCTACCCAAGCCATTACTTTTGTTATCACTAGCTAATAAATCGGGGCCTGCGGTAAATACAATTCCTTTACTATGGTAAGCGGCAGAATTAAAGGTTCGGTACTCACCAATTTTTATTTCTTCGCCAGACTTAACATCAACTTCAAATACTTGCGTTAAAACATGGGCAGGTGCTTTATAATCAATTGGGCTACGCGATACTAACAGTTTGCCTTTTTTATGATCTAATAAGCTAGTAGTTAGTTTGTTTTTAGTAAGCTGGCGAATAAAGCCTGATTTAATATCAAGCAAATGAATTTGTGAGTTACCACGCCAATAACTCCAGCGATCTTCTAATGCTCTATAACGCTTGGTAAATTTATGTGGCTTTTTTTCGGCTTTATGCCATGAAACAAGCAATGAGTTGTCGTTGTACCAATCAATCGCGCGAACACCTTTTAAGTTTTGTGCAATTATTTTTTCGCTGAGATCGTCAATAGATAATTGAATGATTTTATTGCCGCTTAAATAAACTAAACGCTCAGAATCTGCGTTCCACTTTGCCGAAGATGGCGCACTATTTTGCCAACGATAAAGCGTTTTGTTGCTTTTTAAATTGACTATTTCACTCACACTATTTCGTTTATCTTTGCTACTTTGTGCATAGCTACTTTTAGTCCAAATAACATATTGTCCATTGGGTGAAATATTAAGGCCGCTCACTGTTTCTGCATCATAAAACTGCAACATAGATGGACGTTTCTTATTCGAATCATTATTAAAGACTATTGGGTCGTCGCTTTTCCAATCAACCACTAACTGGCTCCAATCTTCAACCGATTCAGCAACAATAAGCGCTCGATAATCGCCATTAATTAAATTCAATTTAAATGAATTACTACCCGATATTTTTTCACCATTAATATATAAACTCGCTTTGGTAGCACCTTGTAAACTTAATGTGCCTTGAGTAAATGGCTGAGTTGAAATACCAAAGCGAATAATTTGTGTGCCTTTAGAATTTTCAGCATCATTTAAATTAATCCACGCTTTACTATCATTAAAAATTTCAATTTCTGAATCTTGGTTAAGCGAATGATCAATATATTGAGCTAAATTGTTTTGGATAACTGATTTCGATGCATTTTCATTTAGGCTAATGCTCTCACCCAATTCAATAGGCTCTAAAATTTGAATAACATCTTTGTTTATTGGCGCAGCATTTGATAATGCACAAGTTAAGCTAAATAGTGGCAGTAAAAAGAGTCTTTTTTTCATTTTTTTATTCTCAATTATTTTAAACTGTTTGTAATGGATCGCTGGCTAACTTGTCCGCTTCTTGCGAGTTAAATTGATCTGACTTACGACCAAACTGCAATAAGCTAGGTAAAAATATTAAAGTAAATATCGTACTAACGCTCATGCCACCAACAATTACCGCCGCAATTCCGCGATAAAGGCTCAGCACCCGCGCCAGGTATAATAAGTAGAGGTAACATTCCGCAAATGCTGGTTAAGGTACTCATTAAAATAGGGCGTAGCCTTAATCTTACTGCATTTCTTACCGCATCGGTACGAGACATTCCTTCGCTTTCACCTAGCCTTGTTTGATAAACCAATAAAATGGCATTGTTAACCACTAATCCTAGCAAAATAATAAAGCCAATCATGGTTAATAAATCAAGCGGCTGAAAAATAAATAAGTCAGTAATTTGCAACAACCCCAAACCGCCAATGGTTGCTAGTGGAATAGTTAATACCACCAATAAACTGTCTTTAAATGAGCGGGAAAAGCGCAGACATTAACAGATATAAAATAAGTAATGCCAAAATAAAGCTTTGGCTCATGCTGGCGAGTGCTTCAGTTAATGCTTCGGCACTACCGCGATATTTAATTCCACCAGTTTCCGACAACTCATTCATAATGGCAGGTGCGGCTTTTTCTTGGATGGTTTGGATCACTTCTTCAAGGCTTAAGTTTTCTGGCGGTGTTACTTGCAAAGTAATTGTTCGCTTTCTATCTACACGTCTAATTGAGCTAGGTCCTGCGGTTCTTATTAAATCAACCACTTCTCCCACAGGCTGAATACCTGCTTGTGGAGTATAAAGCGGAATTGCCGCAAGCTCTTCGGGTGACTGCCAGTCGGATGCTCTTAAATAAACATTAAGTCTTCTTTGTCCATTGAAGTAATCACCAAACATATAAACCATTGCCTAAAGCTCTAGAAATAGAAGCAACTTGTTGGCGAAGTCCAACCAGCTTCGGCAATTCGGCGCTCATTTGGGATCATTTGCAGTTCTGGCTCTGCTAATGTTAAACCGGGTGTTGGTTGAATTCTGGCGCCAGGTAGTGCTGCACTAATAACACCAAATCCCACGTTGGCAGCACGTAAAAGTTCATCAACTTCATCGCCTTGAATGTCTATGTCTACTCGTCTTCCGCCACCTAAGTTTTGAAATAGTTGTGCTTGAGATGCAAAAGCAATGGTGTCGGGAAAACCGCGTAAAATTTCCGAGTTAATGGTATTTACCAAGGCTTGAATATCATTAGGATCTTCGGCTCTACCACCCATAAATCCAAAGCTGCCAAAAAAACCTAACCATGTATGTTTTATTTTAGGCTTCTTTTTCGCCACTAAAATAAGGTTTTAAGCGCTCGTTAATTTTATCGCTCATTTCAAAACGAGCCGCTGGATAACTGAGTCCCGGAGGAGGCAGCACAAAAGCTCTAAACTGGTTTTGATTACCTTTTGGCAAATAATCAACCTTGGGGAAAATTAGCCAACTTCCAATAAGCGATAAACTCATTAAACCAAACACCCAAAATAACCGCTTTTTAGGGGTGCTGGTTATTTTCATTACGCCATTAGTAATAGCGCGCCACCAGTGTTCGTGAGGATCGTCTTCAACGGCTCTTTGCAAAAGTTTTCTTGCGGCTGTTGGCAGCACGGTAACGGCAATTAGCAATGATGCAATAACCGCTACTGCGATAGTTATGGCTAAATCAGCAAAAAGCTGTCCTGATACTTCTTCTAAGAAAGCAATGGGTAAAAATATGGCTACCGTAGTTGCGGTAGAAGCCATTAATGCTCCCCACACCTGAGTAGCACCTTTAAACGAGGCATTATGTGCTGAGTCGCCTTTTTCTCGTAATCTAACAATATTTTCTAGTACAACAATGGCAGCATCAAGCACCATACCAACAGAAAATGCGAGTCCCGCCATAGAAATAATATTAAGGGTTCTCCCTGTTGAATACATAACTAACAAGGTAACAATAATAGATATAGGAATAGAAACCGCTACGATTAATGTCGCTCTAAAGGCTCTTAAAAACCACCACAGCACGGCAACAGCAAGTAACACGCCGATTAACAAGTTGTTTTGTACTAGGCTCATCGAGCGTTCGATATAAACACTATCATCGTACATTTGAATAAGTTTTAAACCCGCACGTTTAAGCTCACCTTCATTAAGCTCTTTTGCTGCGGCCTTTAAGGATTTCATCACCTCAATAACATTAACACCTGGCTCCGATTGCACATTCATGGCAATGGCGGGTTCTCCGTCTAAGGTAAGAATGCCTGTGCGATCTTGTAGTGACATAGAAACATCAGCAACATCTTTAAGCAAAACAGGTTTACCATCGCGCCATTCTAAAACCATTTCTTGCAATTGTTTTATGCCGTACTTGCCCGAAAAACGAAGTGTGTACTTACGTCTACCAATTTCATTAAAACCACCAGAACTATCGGTATTGTTGGCTAATGTGGCCGCTAGGCTAGGAATATTAAGACCTAACGCAGCCGCTTTGTATGGATTAAAGGTTATTCTTAGCTCTGATTGTAAGCCGCCAAAAGCATTGGTTTCGGATATACCAGGCACGCGTTCTAGCCGTGTTTGAATAATTTCTTCTACATAGTCTTGATAACCAGCAATATCCTTAGGGTTATCATCTTGTGGCTTAATAGCAAACCAAGCAATTGCCGAAAAAGTTCTATCACCACCTACGTTAATGACAGGTTCGGTAGCATCGGGCGGATAATTGGCAACTTGGTTAAGTGCGTTCATTACATCAATTAATGCACGTTCTAGGTTAGCCCCTGTTTGATAACGCAAGGTAATTCTGCCTTGTCCTTGAGATGAAGAAGACTCTAGCGAAACTAAACCCTGTAGTCCTTTTAAAACATCTTCTTGGCGCTCTACAATTTCCGCTTCCATTTCCTCAGGTGCCGCGCCGCGCCAACTCGTTGATATAGAAATTTCTGGCTGACTAACATCGGGGGTTAATTGAATAGGTAGTTTAAATAAACTAATAAGACCAAATAACCCAAATAGCAATATGGCAACAATTACTGCGGTAGGGTTTTTAAGAGAAGCTTGGGTTAATGTCATTTTATATTATTCCCAACGGTTACATACCAGATACTAAATCTTGGTTATTATTTTTAATTTGAACAGCTTGGCCTGCTCTAAGCCTTTCTGCGCCGCGAATAACAATTTTATCACCCGCTTTAACATCACCAATAACTTCAACTAACTCACCTGCGCCAATACCGATAGTTACAGGCACTTGCACGGCTTTATTGGTCTTGACTTACTTTAAAAATACTAGCGCCATCTCTTCTTAATACCAATGCATCCCTTGGCACCGCGAGCACTTTTTTAGTATCACCATTAGCTACTGCCACCTTTACGCTTAAACCAACGGGCCAATTAAATTCTGCAACATCTAGCCTTACTTCCATAAGATGAGAGCGGCTATCAGCCACAGGCACTAGTGTTTTTATATTGGCCATACCTTGCCCAATAGCTGACTCAATTGCCAATACCTTAATTTGAGTTAAATGAGGATAAGCCGTAATAGGAGCAAAAACCGAAGCTTCTAAGTTTTGGGTTTCAACCAGTCGAATAATTGCCGTGCTGTTTTCAACATACTCACCCTGACTACGCAAACGCTCGGCAATAATGCCATCAAACGGCGCTCTCATTTTGGTATAACCTAGCCTTTGCTCAGTTTGTGCAAGTTGTGCTTTGGCTGCGGCAAGGTTGCCTTTAGCCACGTCGCGCTCAGAAATGGTTTGATCTAAATCGGTTTTGGCTGATAGGTTTCTTTTAGCAAGAGCAGACTTTCGGGTTACTTCAGAGCTTAAATATTCCAAACGCGATTTAGCATTTTGCACACTGGCTAAATTTTCTTGCTTTTGTAGCATCAAGGTTGAGTCATCAATTTGCGCGATAATGTCGCCACGCTTAACTTCTGCCCCTAGTTCAGCCAAACTAATTAGTCGCCCTGATACCTCGGCTGCAAGCTGAGAGTTATTACGACTAACCACCGTGCCCGAAACCCAAGCAACCGGCGCTAAAGACTTAAGCTCGGCCTCAATCACATTAACATTAGCTGGAGGCGCTTGTTGAGCGCTAGCTTGAAAGCTAATAACACCGAATAAAATAATATAACTGAGTAATAAGTATGTGTTTTTCATGAAATATTTTCCGAAAGAAATTTTAATTCTTCTTACTTTAAATTCTGTTAAGTTCTTAACTAAAGTATATATAAGCAATAATAGCCTACTTTAGCGAAAGTGGATTATATAGAACCTTTAAATATAATCGCGGCAAAGTCGGTAGAGTGACAATTTTCTCACACAAGTCGCTGATGTATTAGAGAAAGTAATTCAGGGATTGTTACAAATGATGAATTCAGTAGATAACTACTAATTTTTTAAAAAATTAGTAGTTGATTGATAAAAACTAAATAAATGTTTTATATTTCAGTAGGTTAGTAATTAGTAGTTTGAGTATTATTTTGATAAACAGAATATTTACCTTACTCTATAAATACCATCCTTAATATAAACAGGCTCAGTAACAGTATATCTCTGACCTTTAAACCATGCTTGAGTTGTAATATTTACTATGTATTCATTTTTGTTAGCTTTTAGCCATTTACTCGGATAATTAATAACTTTCTCATAATCTTTTTTAGATCTAATACCGAGTTTGCCCAAATTAGAAAACTCAACTTTCGATATATCAATTTGAGTTTGCCCAACCTCGATAAAGCATTTGTTCATTATATTATTTTTGCAGACAGCCCTAGCTTTTTTATTATTGCTCCAAAGCTCAACTGTATCTGCGTTTGTAAACTGTGAAAATACCAATAAAATTAAAAGCCAATGTCGTTTCATTATTTAAGCCCTTAAAAATCACCTTTTCATTCAATAATTAAAGCTATCTTTATTTCTTCCTAAATAAAAATTTAAAACACCGTCGATAGGCTCATGGTTAAAAATAAAGCTGGCATCAGGATTTTGCCAGTCTTGCCTTCATCTTCCTTATCAAGAGTCCCTTCGGTAAGAATTTTATGAAGCTCAAAAATCATTGATGGCGTAAGTGTTTCATCCTTATATTCCCGAATAAAGGTCATTGCTTTATGATTATTAAAGATCATTTTCTCAGAGTGATCTTTAGGCGTTCTACCTGTTCTAATCATCTCTTTTGCAATTTGCCTAGTTGTTGATGCTCCCTCCAGTTGACTTGAACTAATTGCTTCTTCTATTAAAGATTTAATCAGGTAGCTTTGCTTTGTTTTGGCATTTATAACAGCTTCATCTGTTTTAAAAGTGCCAGTAGCATTTTCACTTATCCATAGAATTTCCTTCATTACAATATCAGGCACTGAAAATACTATTGAATTACCCGATTTATCTTTGAACGGCAGTTTTTTAGTAATTTTCTGCCTAGCTTGCTTAGTGGCAAACCAATACAGTTCACTATTAAACCCTTCTGGCGGAGGAAGATGTCTTAATTTATCCTAATGTAAATACCTTCCTTTGCTATCACAGGGACCTATTGCAGATTCGAACAAAAGCTTTAGTTTATTTAAATCGGCACTCTTAAGGATCTCGTGAAATTTGTGAATTGACGGTGGTGATAGCGGCACTTTCATCAGTTTTTCAATATATCTACTAATTTCAATAAAATTAGTAGATAATCAGCGAAAAGTAAATATATTGTTTATATTTCAAATGGTTAGCTTCTGATATGTTGAGTAATATTTAATTGGTATTTTATTTTTTAGATCGATTTATATTAGAAGCTTAAAGTATTATCACAAATTGACGCGAAGTCGCACCATATCAATACAACGAATACCATTTTCAAAAATTGGCTCTGGGTAAGAGTCAAAGAAATTTGGCTCTATACTGTGCATTCTAAATCCACACTTTTGATAAAGAGCCAGTTGAGAAAGGCTTGAATTGCCAGTTCCAACCTCAATACTTTTTGCTCCTAATTGCTGTGCGAGTTGTTTTATCTCATTAATTAGAGCTTTTGCTACCCCTTTCCCTTGGTATTCATCTAAAACAGCTATATTTTTTAACTCAAATACTTTTGCTGTTTCAACAAGTACCGCTACACCAACAAACAAATCATTGTTTCTACAAACTAATATTTTTGAATTAGGCAAATAAGATAAAATTGCTTTTTTATTAGGATCAGCAGTTAACAATAAGCTCATCAATTCAAGTGTTAGCTCTTTATCATATAGTTCGATATTCATTTTAATTTTACTTTTTGGAATCTCAAGCAGGTAATTACTTAGTACTTTATTTATATTTACAGCTTATTAAAGTTTTTACTAAGCATCTACATCATCCCACAACGAGTCAATTGAATGTGTTTTGCCACCTTTTACATCTTGCCATCCTTCGATAAAATTTTCTTTAGCGCTAGGCATGGTCACTCCCTCTCGGAACGAATGTACTATGCGAAGTAGCAGTGGTCGAAATTCTTCTGGTATTTGCTCGATTTCATCAATTAGCTGTTGAGTATAATCAGGATCAAAGGTTGCCATTATGCCGTCCTCACAACAATATTGTGACGTTCAAAATTATCTTTTTGCTCAATAATTAAAGCTATCTTTATTTCTTCCTAAATAAAAATTTAATACACCGTCAATAGGCTCATGGTTAAAAATAAAGCTGGCATCAGGCTCTTGCCAACCTTGCTCAGACAAAGACTGACTCAAAATGCTTGCTGCATGAAAAGGATCTACATCTTGCGCATAGATTGATAGTTTACAGATAGACTCTTTACAAGAAACAGAGTCGAGGGTGAGCGCTGAAAAAGCTTCTGAAGAAAATAACCTAACAACATTATTTTCATATGAAGATGCCCATAAAAAATCAACACCTTGATTAGAAAACTGATTATTTGCCTGCTTAACCGGATCAAAGTTTTTATCACTCATCATCTTTTGTGCAAATTTTTCAAGCGTATCGGGTAGCTCTGTTTCTGGAGTTGGCTTTTTAGTAATCTCTTGAGCTTCTGATGATTTTTTAAATTTATTTTTTTCTTTTTCTAATAACAACTCCGTATGTATTATGTTTTCTTTAAGCTCTAAGTTTGTCGTTTGCAATAGTTGTTGTTTATTTAACAGTAGCCTTGCTGATTCTTTTAAATTTTCTATCTCTTGCTGTTGATCTTTATATAAGTTATCAAAATTAATCGTATCCTCGATTTCTTTATTAGCAGGTTCACTAAATAATTGAGTAATTAACACTATATTAATGGTTAAAGAAATAACTAAGAAAATAAGTAAATATTTATTTTTCATTCTAAACCTTAGAAGATTTATTTTTTATCATAATATACTAAATCAAAATACTTGCTCAATGACAGCCTCAAATAAAAGTAAGGTTATTTTATCTTTCCACCTATTTTACCTTCCCACCCAACCTAACCACTTCAATTTCAACCCGCTTAATCTCCCGCATTAATGAGCTTCTGTTCATTTCCATCCAAACCCATTGTTTCATGGCGATTTGCGCTATTACGGCTATAACCGTGCAAAATCCCCAATAGGTTTGATCATTGATGTTTTCAGCAGTAAAAAATTCATAACCACACCAAAGCATTAATCCTGTTACCACTAAAATAACAATATTAACTACCCATACCCAAGCACCTAAACCGTTTTTAAATGATCCCGCCACCATATCAAATAGTCCTTGCTTGTCATTTAAAATGGCATCAATTTCGTTAGCTTCACTTTCTAACTCATCTTTAATTTTTTTATCTAAATTCATGGCTTTATCCTCACTAACATTCAAATTTTGTTTTCAACAATTTTCTAGCTCTGTTTAATCTCGACTTCACGGTTCCAGCAGGAATTTTTAATACTGCGGCTATTTCGCTAATTTTTAATTCATCTAAATAAAATAAGTGAATCATTTGCTTTTCTATTGGCGGCATTTTTTCAATTGCTTGATGAACCTCATCGCTTTGATCAATCGCTTGTTCAACGGCTAATAAATGCTCTGTTTCATTAAATGACTCGCTGCGATCATCTTGTTTAGCCCTATGTCTAACAAGATCTAAACTGCACCAACGTACTAGCCGATAGATCCAACTTTTAAACGCTCTGGGATCATTAATTTGTTGAATACTTTTAGCAGTTTTAATCCATGCTTCTTGGGTTGCATCTTGAGCTAATTCGGAGCTGTTGGTAATTTTATAAGCAAAACGTAATAACGATTTTTGATAATTTTTAAACAATAACTGAAAGGCTTTTTCATTGCCTTGTTGCGCGGCAATCACTAAAAGATCTTGTTCAGCTTGGTTAAATATTGTCATTAAAAGCGATACTACATTTTTATTTGTATTCATTATTATGACGAATAACATTCAATTTAGGTTCATTTTGTTTTGCCATTCAATAAATATTATGTATATACTTGTGGTATATAGCGCTTTTTGGGAGATATTTATGCAACATAAAGGTACGGTATTTGTTAATAATCGAACCCAAGCGGTTAGGCTTCCTGCCGAAACACGGTTTCCAGAAAACATTAAAAAAGTTGTTGTTAGAGTCGTTGGCAACGAAAGGATTTTGTCTCCCGTTGATAATGTATGGGATAGCTTTTTTATGTCTACTGAAACGGTTTCTGATGACTTTATGAATGAAAGAGCCTCACAAACTCAGTCAGAAAGAGAAAGTTTTTAATGCTGAAATATCTATTAGATACCAATATTTGTATCTATGTAATTAAAAGGAAGCCAATAGAAGTCTTAGACAAATTTAATGAAAATCTGGACAATTGTCCATTTCGTCAATCACCTTGTCTGAATTATTTCATGGGGCTGAAAAAAGCGAATTTGTGGCAAAAAATTTACGGATCATAGAAGACTTCTGTTCACGCCTTGAAGTATTACCTTACAATGAAAAAGCCGCTGCTCACTATGGCGCTATACGCTCAAACTTAGAAAAGCGAGGGCAAATTATTGGTGTAAACGACCTTCACATTGCTGGTCATGCTCGTAGTGAAGGTCTAGTGTTGGTCAGCAATAATTTAAAGGAATTTGATCGTGTAGAAGGTTTGCGAACTGAAAATTGGATCAGTTAACAAACCCGCTTTCAATTAAGCTAGTGTGCTTGCTCCCAGTTTTCACCTTTACCCACATCAACCACTAAAGGCACGTTTAATTCAACGGCGTTTGCCATTAGTTCATTAATTTTTTCGCTATATTCTTCGAGCTTTTCTTCGGCAACCTCAAAGACTAATTCATCGTGAACTTGCATAGTCATATAACAATCGGGGTTTTCTTCATCGAGCCAGTTTTGAATGTTAAGCATGGCTATTTTAATAATATCTGCGGCACTACCTTGCATTGGTGCATTAATAGCGGTTCGCTCTGCTGCTTGGCGCAACATGCCATTAGAGGCATTAATTTGTGGCAGGTACAAACGGCGACCAAACAAGGTTTCTACATAACCCAGCTCTTTAGCTTTTTGTTTGGTAGATTCCATATAGTCACTCACCCCCGGATAACGGGCAAAATAAGTGTCGATATAATGGGCGGCTTCATCATTGGTAATATTTAATTGTTTGGCTAAACCAAAGCGCGACATTCCATAAATTAAACCAAAGTTTACTGCTTTAGCATGACGACGTTGTTCGCTATTAACTGCTTCTAGGTTAACGCCAAAAACTTCTGCGGCAGTGGCACGGTGAATGTCTAAGTTTTCAGAAAAGGCTTTTAACAAGTTTGGATCTTGTGACAAATGCGCCATAATTCTTAGCTCAATTTGCGAGTAGTCAGCCGCCACAACTTTATAGCCTTTTGGCGCAATAAAGGCTTCGCGAATACTTCGTCCTTCTTCGGTTTTTACTGGAATATTTTGCAGGTTTGGCTCATTCGATGAAAGCCTGCCTGTTGCTGCTACCGCTTGATTATATGAAGTATGAACACGACCACTTCTTGGCTGAACCATTAGCGGTAGTTTATCGGTATAAGTGGATTTTAATTTTGAAAGTCCGCGATACTCCATAATCACTTTTGGCAATGGATAATCTAAGGCTAATTGCACTAAAACTTCTTCGGCAGTTGAAGGCTGTTTTTTAGGGGTTTTCTTTAACACTGGCAAGCCAAGTTTTTCAAATAAAATTTCTTGTAGCTGTTTTGGCGATCCTAAATTAAACGGTTGTCCTGCGAGTTCATGGGCTTTATTTTCTAGCTCAATAATTCGTTTGCCAAAATCATTACTTTTTTGTCTTAAGAAATCGGCGTCAATTAAAACCCCGCGATGCTCCATAGAAGAAAGTACATTCACTAATGGCATTTCTATTTCGTTAAAAATATTTTTAGGTCCTGCATCTTTTTCAAGTTTTTCCCAAATAGCATGATGCAATTGTAAAGTTACATCGGCATCTTCTGCGGCATATTTGCTAGCAATTTCTAAGTCAATTTGATCAAAAGTTACCTGTTTTTTGCCTTTGCCTGCAATATCTTCGTAATGGATACATTCGTGGTTTAAATATTTTTGTGCCAAGGTGTTCATATCGTGACGATTAGCCACGCTGTTTAAACAGTATGATTCCAGCATAGTGTCATAAGCCACACCTTGTAAGTGAATGCCTACGCTAACAAAAATACTTTGATCATATTTTATATTTTGACCAATTTTGCCAATGTTTGGATCTTCCAAAATTGGTTTTAATTTTTGGATAACTAGCTCTAAACTCAATTGTTCTGGCGCACCTGGATATTGATGGCTAATAGGCAAATAAGCAGCATCACCTGCGGCAACCGCAAAAGATATTCCCACCAAATCGGCGGCAATAATATTGAGGCTGGTAGTTTCGGTATCTACGGCAAATATTTTTGCTTGGCTGAGTTTTTCTACCCAAGTATTTAAATCGGCTTCTGTTAAAATGGTTTGGTAGTTTGAGCTATCAACTGAGCTTTCGGGCTTTTCTGCTTGAGTAAGTGCTGAACTTTCTGATTTTTCTGGCAATACTGACTTGCCCGATGTCACTTCTTTATGCCAAGTTTTAAATTGATATTCAGCAAATAACGCTTCGAGCTTTTCATTATTGGCTTTATTAACGGCTAAATCATCTAACCCAAAATCAAGCTCAACATCTAGTTTAATGGTGGCAAGCTCATAAGACATTTTGGCATCGTCTTGGTGAGGAATAAGTTTTTTTTCGGCTAAGGTTTTGGCACCGCGAAATTCTAATGAAGCAACTTTATCAAGGTTTTGGTAAATATCATCAATACCGCCAAGCCCATTAAGCAATGCCAAAGCCGTTTTTTGCCCAACCCCAGCAACCCCCGGAATATTATCAACGCTATCACCCATAAGGGCTAAAAAGTCGATGATTAAATTAGGTGGTATACCAAATTTTTCTTTTACTCCGTCTACGTCTAAATACTCATTTTTCATGGTGTTCATTAAAGTAACATGCTCATTCACTAGCTGAGCCATATCTTTATCACCAGTTGAAATAATGGTTTCGCGCCCCGCTTCACTGGCTATTTTTGCCAATGTGCCAATCACATCATCGGCTTCTACCCCTTCAATTGAAATAAGCGGTAAACCCATGGCTTTAATAATTTGATGTAGCGGCTCTATTTGGCAACGTAAATCATCGGGCATAGGTGGTCTGTTGGCTTTATATTCGGCATACATATCATTGCGAAAGGTTTTACCTTTGGCATCAAAAATTACCCCAATTTGCTCGGGTGCATATTGTTTAAATAAGCTTTTCAGCATATTAACCACACCATAAATAGCACCACTGGGCTTGCCGTCGCTAGTTGCCATATAGCGGCCTAGCTTTTCGTTGTTTAAGGTGTGATAAGCCCTAAAAAGATAGGATGAACCATCAACTAAAATTAGCGGTGATTTTGGCTGGTTAGATGTTGTCATAAACAGTAGATTGCCTGATTTTATTAGTATTCTTGACCCGCCAGCACACAATGGTTATTGTGCCATGGCATTATAAGCAAAGTATTTTAACCCATATTGGTTAAGATACCGATAGTGAATAGTTATTGCGCTAAAAAAATCGCTTTATTAAGTTTTTTAACTGGTCATACTTCAGTCATAAACTTAAAAAATAATTTAACAAAATGGCTTAACTCCTTAAAAAATAAGAATTAATTTGCCATTTTTGGTTCTGTGGATAACTTAGTGAATAAAAAAGAATATCTTGATTAATATCTCATTAAATTAACAAAAAAAGCCAATCAGCAAAAGCTTAAAATATTCTTATTTTTCAATAGGATAATTGCAAAAATCATATTCTAAAAAAGCGATTAATAGGCTGTGGAAAAGTCATTTTGTATTGTGAATAAGCTTAAAAATTGATTTAAAATTAACCCTTGACAGAAAATAATCATGAAAAAATTAACTGCGGTATTTTCAGCAATAAGCATTACCTCGGGTCGTCTAGTAAGTTGGCTAACCATAGGCATGGTTTTAGTTATGTGCGCCAACGTATTAATGAGCTGGTTATTCAACTTTAGCCTAATTTTATTAAGTGAAACCATTACCTGGATGCACAGCGCCAACTTTTTACTTGCCAGTGCTTATACGCTTAATCGTAATGCCCATGTAAGGGTGGATATTTTTTATGCCAAAATGTCGGCACAAAAACAGGCTTTGGTTGATCTTATTGGAACACTTATTTTCTTATTGCCGCTGAGCATTTTTATTTTCTGGGCGAGTTGGTCTTATGTGATTTTAAGCTGGAAAATTGGCGAAGTATCTGCCGAGGCTGGTGGGCTACCCGCAATTTTTATTTTAAAAGGTATGTTACTTGTAATGCCCGTTCTTTTAGTCATTGAAGGAATTAATCAACTTTTCATCCAATTTAATAAATTCACCAATAAAGCATCAAACATTCAAGGAGCAAACTAATGGAGTGGCTTGCGATTTTAATGTTTATTACCGTTTGTATCGTATTGCTAATGGGTTATCCCGTGGCTTTTTCTCTGGCTGGCACAGCATTGCTATTTGGTTTTATTGGTGTATTGAGTGGCGAAATACATCCTGCCATTTTAAAGTCATCATTCAGTCGGCTTTACGGCATTATGCAAAACCCAACCTTAATTGCCGTACCGCTTTTTGTGTTTATGGGAGTAATGCTAGAAAAAGCTAAAATTGCAGAAAAATTACTCAACGGCATGGCAGGACTTTTTAAAAATGTTAAAGGCGGGTTGGCAATATCAGTAGTAGTGGTTGGCGCTTTATTAGCTGCTAGCACCGGCATTGTTGGTGCAACGGTGGTTACTATGGGGTTGTTATCTTTGCCTGTAATGCTTAAAAACGGCTATTCGCAATCGCTTTCTTGTGGGGTTATTTGTGCATCGGGTACTTTAGGGCAAATTATTCCGCCATCAATTGTGTTGGTATTATTAGGAGATGTGATTGCTAGTGCTAATCGTGACGCTGGCATTGGTGCCGATCCTGTTTCTGTTGGCGATTTATTTGCTGGTGCTATAATTCCTGGATTGCTTTTGGTTCTACTTTATATTGCCTATATTATTTTTATCGCCCGATTTAAACCTGAGCAAGTGCCAGCAACTTTGAAAGCTAAAAAAGATTCGAGTATTGAGCCTGAAAAGTTTGATTGGTTAACACTTTTACTGCCGCTGTTTTTAATCATTTTGGTTCTCGGATCTATACTTTCGGGGGTTGCTACCCCAACCGAAGCCGCCGCGTTAGGCGCTTTAGGTGCAACCCTATTAGCCATTTACTTTAAAGCCTTTTCACTTAAACGTTTAAAAGAAGTGGCACGCTCAACCACCAAAACATCGAGCATGGTGTTTATGATTTTAATTGGTGCATCCATATTCTCATTAGTGTTTAGAGCTTATGGCGGTGACGATATGATCCGAGACGCATTATCAAGCTTACCCGGTGGCGCTTTAGGTGCAATGTTGGTGGTTATGCTTGCCATGTTTTTATTGGGGTTTATCTTAGATTTTATCGAAATTGTTTTTGTGGTTGTGCCTTTAACCGCGCCAGCATTATTAGCCATGGGTGTTGATCCCATTTGGCTTGGCATTATGATCGCGGTTAACTTACAAACCTCATTTTTAACCCCGCCATTTGGGTTTGCTTTATTTTATTTGCGCGGTGTAACTCCCAAAGAAATACAAACTCAGGCTATTTATAAAGGTGCATTACCTTTTATTTTAATCCAAGTGTTTTTGCTAGTGATAATGGCAATTTGGCCAAATATAGTGACTTGGTTGCCAAGTGTGATTTACGGATAAAAAAAGATCTGAGTATTCAGATCTTTTTTATTAACTTTAACAATCAACCTTACAAGCTTTGAGTTATTGATTTCCAAGCCGAAGATTTATTTTTAAAGTCGATATATGAAGCATAAATACGCTTTGCTAAATCATTCGATTGACCTTGCTCGGCAACCACTTCTTCCGAAAGTTTTTCAAGGTGATCAAGCACTGGTTGTGGCAATCGCTTTAGTTGTACTTTATGTTCTTCAACTAATACTTTAAGTGCTTGGCTGTTTTTCTCGGTAAACTCGGCTAACATATCAGCATTGGCAGTTAAGCAAGCTGCTTTTACTACTGCTTGAAGATCGCTTGGCAGCGCAGAAAAAGCAGCTTTATTAATAATGGTTTCTAGGGTTGTGCCGGGCTCTTGCCAACCAGGATAATAGTAATATTTAGCCGCCTTATAAAAACCAAAGGCTAAATCATTATAAGGACCAACAAACTCTGCCGCATCAATACGACCTAGCTCCAGCGCCGAAAATATTTCACCGCCAGCAATTAGCTCTGGTGTGCCGCCAGCGCGTTTAAGCACCTCACCACCAAGGCCAGGAATACGCATTTTTAAGCCTTTAAGGTCGTCAATTGAATTGATTTCTTTGTTAAACCAGCCAGCCATTTGTTGATCGGTATTACCACCCGGCATAGGAATTAAATTAAATGGTTCATACAGCTCTTGCCATAATTCTAAACCGCCGCCTTTAAGCAACCAGCCATTCATTTCTTGTGCGTTTAAACCAAAAGGAATAGAGCTAAAAAATGAAGCCGCAGGTAATTTACCTTTCCAGTAATAAGAAGCGCCATGCCCCATTTGCACGCTACCTGATGAAACCTCATCAAAGACTTGTAGCGCAGGAACTAGCTCACCCGCACCAAATACTTTAACTTCAATTCTGCCATCGCTCATTTTGCCAATAAGTTCGGCTAAATATTCTGCGCCAGTGCCAAGCCCTTGAAAATCCGGAGGCCAAGTGGTGATCATATTCCACTTGATCACCTCTTTAGAAGTAGAGGTTTGATTTGAAGTTTGAGCGCAATCTTGCTTGTTACCACAGGCGCTAAGTAGTGTGGCTGCGCCTGCTGCGGCAATAAAATTTCTTCTTTTCATTATGATCCTAAAAAAATTTTCTTGCGCTCAAAATTGAATGCAAGATTTAAACGTGTTTACCGCCAGTCCAACCACCTTGGCTTAACACTCTTTGTCCCATAGCGATTGGAGATTCTTCTAAATCGGTTGCCATAGAATCGTTCCAGCGATTTAAGAAACCATATAAACAAACCGCGCCCAAAATTTCAACGATTTGATTCTCCGACCAGTGTTCGCGCATAGCGGTAAATAGCTCTGGAGTAACTGCATTGGGTACAGAGCCTGCCGCCAGTGCAAAGTCTAACGCGACTCTTTCGGCATCACTATAGTGTTCGCTGTTTTTATATTCCCAAATTGAGTCGAGCTTTTCTTGTGAAATTCCGTGAATATTGGCTGCAATTAACGAGTGCGCTTCGCAATATTGGCAACCTGCTGCGCGGCTGCAAAAATGTGCAATTAAACGCATAAAACCTAAATCAACCTCACCTGATGAAGACATTACCGCCTTGGTTAAAACACCAAAAGCTTTAACCATTTCGGGTTTGCGTTGCATGGTGAGTAAGCTATTAGGTACAAAACCGAGAATTTTTTCAAAAATGGCAAAATCATCGGCTAGTTCTGGTGAGTGTGATTTGTCTAAGGGTTGCATGTGAGCCATGGGGGCAGTCCTGTTTTTTGTCTTTAAGTTGGGCTTTATTTTATTGCATATGCAATATTATTTCAATTTTTTAGCATTTCTTGTTTCGCACTGCTTCGCTTTAGTGCGAGGTACTTTTGGCCAAAGCCCCAAAAGTACCCAAAAAGGCTTTGTCGTTGCACTAGCACTCTTACATAGTGACCGTTGATAATGAATTTTTATTATTTGATAGCAATATAACTGATAATTGCTGTCGCATGGTGCTTGAAAGTTAAGAGTTTACCGATAAACCATAGCACTCGGTTTTGTTGGTTTTGGTTTTAAAAGTGTTCTAGCAAACAGAGCACTTTTTGCCTAGCGGCTTATAACGGAATGATGAAACTCATGAATCAGCGGGTAGACACAAAAATCAGATGAGCGTAAGCGAGCTATTTTTGTCCGCTGATTCGCTATCAACAAGTTCTGGAATTGAAGGCATGAACAAATTATCAAAATGCCACAATCAAGTTATATTCAGCGTGGGCTCTTTTGGCTACTTTTGCAGCTCTTGGCAAAAGTAGCTCGCACGCAAGCTTTAGCGGTGCGAAACAACAATCTAAAAACGCATCTAAGTTCCTCAATTGATAACCTCAAAACCCAAAAGCTCTCTAACTCTCCCTAACCCTCTCTTTCAAAAAAGAGGGAATTAAAAACCATTACACTTCAACTGGCACATCATCCAAACTGCCCCACTCACTCCACGAACCATCATACACAGCCAAATTTTTATAGCCAACTTCGTCCGCCGCCAGCGCTAAAACACTAGCCGTAACCCCCGAGCCGCAGGTAAAAATTATTTTTTCGAGTTGTGGGCTAATCATTTTTTGAAGTATTTCAGAGAGTTCAAGCTTTGACTTAAATAATCCATTATTTAACAACTCTGTATGCGGCAGGCTTTGAGAAGAAGGAATATGACCACTCTTTAAGCCAGCTCTAGGCTCGGGGGATTGTCCAGTAAATCTTGCCTTTGGTCTTGCATCAAAAATATCAATTTTTTCATTTTCAATGGCTGATAATAAATAGCGCCAATCAACAACCATTTCATCATTAGGAAAAGTTTTAAAATTACCACGCGTATTTGGCACAACATGGTTAGTATCAACGGGTAAGCCCTTGGATGCCCAAGCTGGCAGCCCACCATCTAAAACAGCAATATTTTTATGGCCATAAAACTTAAACATCCACCACACACGGGGCGATGAAAAAATGCCCATAGCATCATAAGCAATAATAATAGAATCTTGATTAATCCCTAGCTTGTTGACTGCATTTTCAAAGTCGAATGCACAGGGTAACATGTGTGGCAGGTTAGACTCTTGATCGCAAATTTGGGTATCAAAATTAAACTCGACCGCCCCTTTAATCACAATTGGCGACGGTTCTATTACATCGCCATTGGGCATATATTTCATTGTCGCATCTAAGATAATCACGTTTGGATCATTTAAATGCTCATTAAGCCAATTGGTGCTAACAATATTAGAGTCGAGTTTAACCATAAATTCCCTTTGATTGCTATTTTAGCCAGCGCGCCACATCTTTAGCGTAATAGGTTAAAATGGCATCGGTTCCTGCGCGTTTAAAACTCACCATGGCTTCTAGCACGCATTTTTTTTCATCAATCCAACCATTTTGTGAAGCGGCTTTTAGCATCGCATATTCACCGCTCACATGGTAAGCCATAACGGGGACTTTAAAATTTTCTTTTACGCGGTAAATTACATCAAGATACGGCATTCCTGGTTTTACCATAACCATATCGGCACCTTCATCAATATCTAGCGCAACTTCATGAAAAGCTTCATCACCGTTGGCAGGATCCATTTGGTAAGTCTTTTTATCTGCTTTACCTAAGTTACCTGCTGAACCTACAGCATCTCTAAATGGACCGTAAAATGCTGAGGCGTATTTCGCAGAATAAGCCAAAATTTTGGTGTTAATAAAACCCTCAACCTCTAAAGCTTCGCGAATTAATTCAATTCTGCCATCCATCATATCCGAAGGTGCAACCACATCGGCACCCGCTTCGGCATGGCTTAAGGCTTGCTGAACCAATACTTCAACGGTTTCATCGTTAAGCACATAGCCTTGCTCGTCAATAATGCCATCTTGTCCGTGGCTGGTGTATGGATCGAGGGCAATATCGGTAATAACACCTAGCTCAGGAAATTTGGCTTTAATGGCAATAATCGACTCTTGCACTAATCCTTTTGGGTTGTAGGCTTCTTCGGCATTAAGAGATTTTTTTGCGCTATCAATCACGGGAAATAAAGCAATCGCTGGAATACCAAGCTCTACCACCTCTTCTAACTCTATAAGTAGATGATCAAGCGTTTTACGCTCTACCCCTGGCATAGAAGTAACGGCTTCTTTTCTGCTTTCACCTTCTAAAACAAAAACAGGATAGATAAGATCATCTGCCGACACTTTATTTTCAGCCATTAAGCGACGCGAAAAATCATTTGCTCGCATTCTGCGAGGACGTTTAAAAGGGAAGTCACCTTGAGTTGTATAATTAGCCATTATTGTTCCTTACAATCTAAAATATTTGCCTGTGATTATAGTGCGTTTAGTGGTATTTGAGTTGATTGATGTCAGTTTTGGGTAATCTGGAGCATTATACATTGTTAACCCCTCCCTAGCCCTCCCCTTGAAAAGTGGAGGGAACTAAATGCTGCTCATCTCTCACTTTAAAGAGCGGGGGAACCCTTACTTGTCCCTCCCCCTGGCAAGGGGGAGGTTAGGTAGGAGTTGATCTTTATTATCTTCAATCTACCCAAAAAAAGACTCAAACACGGTAATCTTAATGTTAGCTTTGAATATTTGGAATCATTACACATTTTAACCCCTCCCTAGCCCTCCCCTTGAAAAGTGGAGGGAACTAAATGCTGCTCATCCCTCGCTTTGAGGAGCAGGGGAATCCTTACTTGTCCCTCCCCCTGGCAAGGGGGAGGTTAGGTAGGGGTTGATCTTTATTATCTTCAATCCACCTCAAAATATATTCAAACACACCAGAAACATTTTCATTTACCTGTTTATTAGTAAATCTTAATACACTCAATCCTAACGAGCTTAAATACTGATCTCTTTTCGTATCATCAATAATACTTTGATCATTAAAATGACTATCCCCATCAATTTCTATAACCAAACTTAATTCTTTACAATAAAAATCGACAATGTATTTACCAATTCCATGTTGGCGCCTAAATTTATAACCTAGCGCCTTTTTTCTCACTTTTGACCAAATTATTTGTTCTGGTGCAGTTTGATTTGCTCTTAATGTAACTCGCTTATGTTTGTTTTCTATTCGATTAAATATTTTGTTTGTCATAATTAACCTTCCTTGGTTTTATTTTATTTTTCTTTCAGCCAGTCTCTATCTTGCAAATAATAACTGGTGAGCTTTTCTTCTTCGCTACCTTGCTCTGGGGTGTAGTTATATTGCCAGCCCACATCGGCAGGTAATGACATTAATATTGATTCGGTTCTACCACCTGTTTGTAAACCAAATAATGTGCCTCTGTCGTAAACCAAATTAAATTCAACATAGCGACCACGACGCATTTTTTGAAAGGCTTTTTCACGCTCGCCATAAGGGGTATCTTTGCGTTTTTTAACAATCGGTGCGTAGGCTTTTAAATAATGATCACCAACGCTTTGCATAAACTCAAACGACTTTTCAAAATCTGGCTCGTTTAAATCATCAAAAAATAAGCCGCCTACACCTCTTGGCTCATTACGGTGTTTAATATAAAAATATTCATCACACCATTTTTTATATTTGGCATAAGCATTTTCACCTAAAGGCTCGCAGGCTTTTTGCGAAATCTTATGCCAATGAATACAGTCTGCTTTAAAGCCGTAATAAGGTGTTAAATCAAAGCCGCCACCAAACCACCAAACGGGTTTTTCTCCTGCTTTTTCGGCGACAAAATAGCGCACATTCATGTGTGATGTTGGTACATAAGGGTTATTAGGGTGAATAACTAATGAAACGCCCATGGCCTGAAAACTTCGACCAGCTAATTCTGGACGAATCGCAGTTGCCGATGGCGGCAGGTTATCTCCCATTACATGAGAAAAATTAACCCCGCCTTTTTCAATCACTGCGCCTTGATTTAACACTCTTGTTAAACCGCCACCACCTTGCTCGCGCTGCCATTCATCAGTGATAAACTCAGCTTTGCCATCGAGCTGAGTTAGGGTAGTGCAAATATTATTTTGCAGCCCCAAAAGATAAGACTTAACTTGATCAACATTAAACATAATTTTTTACTTTTTAATTTAAGGTTATTTTCTTAAAATTTGACCGCTTTCAAGATCAATAATTTGTGAGGCTTCTTGTCCGCCAACTTTTCCTGAAATTACCATATCGAGTTTATCGCCCATTTTAACTTTAATGGCACACGCATCACTCATTGCTGACTGTCCCGACAAATTACAACTTGTTGATACTAAAGGATAGCCAAGTTTTTCGCAGAGCGCTTTAGCAACTGGATGATTTGTTACTCTCACTGCCAGTTTAGGATGAATGCCGCATAGCTCTTGTGGTAATAATTTTTTACGAGGGATAAGCCAAGTGGTCGCTCGCTCATTAGGCTGGTTAATCGTCTCAATTTGCTGCTGGTTTAGCGGAAGAATATAAGGTTCTGCTTGCTTAATATCACTCACCAATATAATTAAGCCTTTTTCAACATTGCGTTGTTTAATACTGAGAATACGTTTAAGTGCGGAAAGATTATTAGGATCGCAGCCAATACCAAAGGTTGACTCAGTGGGGTAAGCAACAACGCCGCCTTGATCAATGATCTCGGCGGCGTTTTGCAAAACAAGATAATCTTGCAAGGTTAAACCTTACAGTGTTTCTTGTAATGCTTTGTCTTTTGCAATAACAGCTTCAGCGTTAGCTTGACGATCTTTTGCTACGGTTTCAGCAATTGAAGGGTCAGCTATACCTAACATCTGCGCTGCTAAGTAAGCCGCGTTTTTAGCCCCCGCTTTACCAATAGCAACCGTTGCAACAGGAACACCTGCTGGCATCATAACCGTTGATAATAGTGCATCTTGGCCTTTTAGAGGACCGCCGTCCATTGGAACACCAATCACTGGCTTAGTGGTTAAACCTGCAACCGCACCCGCTAAGTGAGCCGCTAAACCTGCTGCACAAATAAACACCTGACAACCACGAGACTCGGCATCTTTCACAAATTCGTGAGTTGCAGCTGGTGTACGGTGAGCAGAAGTTACTTTTACTTCGCAAGTAACCCCTAGTGATTTTAATACTTTGTAAGTATTTTCCATAACTGGCCAGTCAGAGTCTGACCCCATTAAAATTGCAACAAATGCATTGCTCATTGATATACCTTTTTTAAGTTAATTAGTCGATGAAAAACAGTTTTTGCTTAATTATTAGCGTTTATAAAGCAAAAATACTGGGAAACTCGGCTGGCGATTAACCCACCAAAATTTTCGAGCACATATTTTAACAAAACCTTGCTTAAGAAGTGAACTAGAATAGCTTAAAGCTATCAACTCATTTAAAATTTAGCTGTTTTTTGCCAATAAATGTACTCAATGAATGAAAAATTCTAGTTTTTCTCAACAACAAGCCGACTTTTTAGCTCATCTAATGGCTGCTCGCCGAGACGTTAGAGGCAACCACTTTATAAGTACCCCAATACCACAGCAGGCAATTGAGCAAATTTTAGAGGCTGCGGCAGTCGCGCCTTCGGTAGGTTTTTCTCAGCCTTGGGAATTTGTGTTGGTTAATGATTTAAGTGCTAGAAAAGCCATGGTTAAAAATTTTAACCATGCTAACGATATGGCTAAAAACCAATTTACCGATGAAAAGAATGCCATTTATCAGCGCTTAAAGCTCGAAGGTATTCTCGAAGCGCCCATTAATATCGCGGTGTTTTATCGTCCCTCTAAGTTGCCTGTGCTGGGTCAAACTTCAATGGAAGAAGTGGGTAGATATAGCGTAGTGTGTGCGATTCAAAATATGTGGCTAATGGCGAGAGCTTTAAATATTGGAATGGGTTGGGTGAGTATATTAGATCCCAACCTAGTAAAAGAGCAGCTTAATGCTCCAAAAGATGCCGAACTTATTGGTTATTTATGTTTGGGTTATGTCGATGAGTTTTTATCTCAACCCGAGCTTGAAAAACTGAATTGGGAAAAACGCAAAGCCATTAAAGATTGTGTGTTTACTGATCAGTATCCAAGCTCAAACTCAACCGATTAAACATAGGTTTAAGCGATTGAGCAAACTGTTCTTTTAGCGGTTATCCGTTGTTTTACTATCGTCCATCCACTTGCTTACTTTTCGTTTAATAATGCGGTAAAAATGTCGCCAAAACTCAGCAAAAGTTGCACCAATGATAATACCAATAATTAATTCAAACATGGATTTCTCCTTACTTTTAGTCGTTAATTAACCTTAAGCAAATTTAAGACCAATTTGTAAGCAGTTGAATTTTCTCAATTTTATTGGATTTTACCCATTAACTAATGGTTTAATGACAAACTATTTGGTCAAAATGCTTATTTTGAAACTTTAATAAGGGGAAAAGTTTGGATTGGCTAACGCTATTACCACCTGCCGTTGCAATCATTGTGGCGGTATGGAAAAAAGATGTCATCATTTCTTTAATGTCAGCACTATTTGTTGCTGAATTTATTCACACCCAGTTTCATCTTGGCTTAAGTTTTATTGCCGTGCTCAACCGTATAGCCGCAGTTTTTGCCAGCGAAGGTAATACACGGATCTTAATATTTAGTTTACTTATCGGTGGATTGTTAAGCCTAATGCGAAAATCCGGTGGTGTTGCAGCTTTTGTTAATTGGGTTTCAAATAAAGGCTTTGCCGCTAGTAAACGCAAAGTGGCTTCGGTTCCAACACTTTTAGGCATTTTAATTTTTATTGAAACCAATTTAAGCATTTTAACCGCTGGCTTTATTGCGCGTGATTTATTCGACAAAGTAAAAATGAGCCGCGCTCGTTTGGCTTATATTATTGATTCTACCTGTGCGCCAATTTGTGTAATTATTTTATTTAATGCTTGGGGGGCGACCATTTTAGGGCTTATTAGCGAATTTAATTTAGAAAGCCCTGCGCAAACCTTAGCCTATTCAGTTCCTTATAATCTTTATTCTTGGATCACCTTATTTTTAGTGTTTTATACGGTTTGGAGCAGTAGGGTTTTTGGTCCAATGAAACACGCTGAGCAACAACTTGTTGTTAGTAAAGCAGCACTTAATAAATCGGAAAAGCCCAGCAATACCTACTTAATGGTTGCGCCACTAATTACATTAATTGGCTCTATTTTGTTTTTTATGTGGTACACAGGTAATGGCGAAATACTCAAAGGTAGTGGTTCAAAGTCGGTTTTATGGGCGGTGGCGCTAGCAATGCTGGTGGCGATAGTTTTAATTAAAACCTCCAAAGTAAAACAACCTACATCCACTTTAGTTAAGTGGAGCTTTGAAGGCATGTCTGATTTGCTTCCTCTTGTCACAACAGTGCTATTAGCATTGGCACTTGGTTCAAGTATGAAAGCTTTAGGTACGGGTGAATTTGTATCGCAAATGGTGACTCAAAACTTGCCCTTATGGATTGTTCCAGCCCTGATATTTATTGCAGGTGCTATCATGTCATTTACCACAGGAACTTCTTGGGGAACTTTTAGTATATTAATTCCCATTGGGGTTCCAATCGCTTTAAATGGTGGTATTCCTGTCGAGTTAGTATTAGCCGCCATATTGGGTGGCAGCGTATTTGGCGATCATTGTTCACCCATATCCGATACAACCATTGTCTCGTCGCTAGCCGCAGGATGTGATCACTTAGAGCATGTTAAAACACAGCTACCTTATGCTTTAGTGGCGGGCGGGCTTAGTATTATTGGGTTTATCATTATCGGATTAATTGGATAAAAGCGGAGATAAAAAATGAAAACTTTTCTTAAAATATTTGGCGTATTGGTGCTTTTATTGGTTGTTGTTGGATTATTTTTAGATAATAACATTCATGTTAAGCGTCAAGTTACTATCAACGCTTCTCCTGAGCAAATTCACCCACTGATCAACGATTTAAACAACTGGCCACAATGGAGCCCTTGGCAAGTGCTTGATCCCAGCATTAAAACCACCATTGGCGAAACCAGTAGTGGCATAGGTGCTTTTCAATCTTGGCAAGGCGAAAGCGGTGCAGGAAAATTATTATTTACTAGCTCATCTATTGAAAAAGGCATTGCCTACAACTTAAATTTTGAAGGTGATCCTGCCACTTATTTATCGGGCATGAGCTATGAAGTTAATGGCAATAAAACCATTGTTACTTGGTATATGAAAGGTGAAATGTCACCCATTATTATTGGTAATTACTTTGCGCTAATAATGGATACTTTGGTGGGAGATAGTTTTCAACTTGGGTTAGATCAATTAAAGCAAGTGGCTGAAAAACAAAACGCAATATAGTTAAGCACAATATAGTTAATCGCAATATAGCTAATTGAGTATATACTCTATGCCTGCGCCATAACGATTGGTCCAGGCAATTCTTGCTTCTAACAGCGGCGCATCTTCTATGCCCTCTGCCGATTGAACCTGAATTTTTGTATCAACTTTTAGTTTTGCTAGCGGCAGTCCTTCAACAAATAAACCACCATCTGAAAAATCCATGGTTTGAGTTTTAAAGCGATCAAATGAGTCGCCTTCAACAAAAACATTGGTTCTTAATGATAAGCGTTGATGTTTTCTTTGTTCTGCCTGCTGACTCATTGATAATTATCCCTGCAAAAGTATTTGCCTAACTGGTTGAAAAAACACTTTTAATGAAAAGTCTAGATTATTTTTGAATAAAAAACCAATTAAGCCATTTTTAGCCTAATTGACAGGATAATTTTCACCAACCGAGCAAGAAATAATTCGGCTAATATCAGCCATACAGCGGTCACTTTGCTGCTGTAGCTCATTAAAGGCTTGTTGAGTGGCTTTTAGATCGCGTTGTGAGGTTGGCGGTTTATCAACCACACCTTGCCCCACTAAATGAGAAACAACATCTTGGCTTAATATAAAGGTATCTTTAGCAATGGCTCGTAAAAAATTAGCGCCAGTATTGCCGCCTAAGCGAGATCCATCTTTTTTAAGCGTCAACCAAAGTTGGGTTATTTCGGTAGATTTCCATTGGCTTAAAAACTGCCCAAAACTGCCATGTTTTTTACTAATGGTTTGAATATAGTAAGCATTTTCTCTAACGGCTTTAACTTTGGTTAAGTTACGAATAATGCGCTTGTCTTGTGCCATTTTTTCGATTTGCTCGTCGCTAGCAAGTGCTAACTTTTTTGGCTCTAGCCCCCACATTACCTCTTCAAAGCCTGGCCATTTATTTTCAACTACTCGCCAAACAAAACCAGACTGAAAGATTTTCATTGCCATTGCTGACAAAATAGCTTTATCACTTAACTTGGCAATTTGCTTATCGGTTAAAGTGGTTGGCATTAAAGACTCTAACGCTTTAACTCCGCCTTTACGCTCAACCGCTCTTTCATAAGTTACTTGAAAATCTTCCACCGCAATAAAACCTCAATATTATTTAGCTTCACCACACTCATGTGGTAACGCTAATAATTCATCAACCAAATCAAAAACCTTTTCGTTACCACCTGCGGCAGTAATGTTGGTTAGATATTTATGATTAACTAAAATTTGTGGAACGCTAGATACTTTGTATTTTCTCAACATTTCAAAGTCTTGATTAATGGTAACCGTTAAAGCTTGCTGATCATTTAATGCCGCTTTTGCCGCTTCTAACTCGGCACCTTGAGCCACTAAAAATTGAGCCGCTTCTTCAGGTGAAGCAAAAAGCTTTTCTTCTTTGTGTAAACGATTAAACAGTGCATGTTGAGTTTTTTCTAATACGCCTAACTTTTTAGCCGCATGATGCACAATAATCAATGAGCCAAATTGCTCATAACCTAAAGTGGTAGGAATACCTAAAAACTTAACATTACCCGCATTTTTAGCTCGCCATTTTTCAGCTTCGGGCTCAAGTTTGTAGCAATGCGGACAATGGTAGGCAAAAAACTCAATCACAACAGGCTCTGAACACTCAAATTGCGATTCAATTTCGGTATATCTTTGTCCAGCAGGAACTGCGCCTTGCGGTGGATGATTATGCCCTTCATGCGAGCCAGACTCATCATGAGCTTTAGGCTCGCTCTTTTCTTCTGGCGATAGTGTATTCGTTGGCTCTTTGGCTGCCTCTGCTTTAACTGGCTCTGATTTAGCAGATTCTTGTTTGGCAGATTCTTGATTAGCTGATTCTTGCTGGCAGCCGGCAATAATAAAAACAATAGCAAATACGCTAATTAACTTTTTCACTCGATAAACTCGCTTAATAGGCAATAAAAAAGGCATGATAACAACATTAACTCTTGGGTAAAAGTAGCAGCGTTTAAACGTGGAGTTTCTAAGATAAAAGGCAACAAATTAAGCTTAATTTAGGCTTTAAATCAAAGCGCAACAGATCCTAGCTCTGCCAAAATTGCATTAATGCTTGTTTTGCACAATCGCAATGATAAATTCGCTTAACCACCTTATAGCTTTTACAGCTTATCGCTAATGCCTGTTGATCACTTACGATGAGTAATTGCTCAGAGTTTTCACAAAAATAATTACCATGTTTCAGTTCTTGCTCAAATAGATCGGAAGCTTCGATTAAAGATAGTTGATTAAAAGAGGCTTCATATTCCGCAGGATTTATTTTTACCACTACAAACTCTAGTGGTGTTGACAAATAGTCTCTTTTTGCAGCATAAACCAAAATATTCATATCTAATTCAGATTGGTTTTGCCAATATATTGCCCACTCATTAAGCTGAGGATCAATTTTTGGTAGTGATTCTATTGGTCTCATTTAAATAACATTAAGTAAATTTGAGTATAATCACTAGCATAACGGATTGAATAATGAAGATATACCCGTCCTCCTTCAAGATGCTTGCTCTACTTCAAGATCATAACTTAAGTGAACCTATTAAGTTTAGCTTGGTCTTAGAAAACCAAATAATGAAAACAAAATACTATTAAGGAAATATTGAATGTTATATAAGTCAGCTTTAGTTTTAGCCGCTCTGCTAGCAATTAGTCCTATTACTGAAGCCAGAAGCAAAAGAAAAGCGCCCAAAAATCCATTTGAAACTTTAGCGCTCACTATCAACTTTAAACTTACTCATCCGATTAAAGTTAAAAATTTATCAGGCAAAAATAAACAGGTTATTGCGTTTGGTGAAGATCAAAATAAAAAACGCATACTCGCAGTTTATAAGCTTAATGAAGCTCAAGATAGCATTGAGCTTTTACAACAAATTGAAATTCCAAAGCATTACTTAGCATTTGCTTTTTCACAATCGGCTAAAAATGAAAATTTACTTTTTCAAACCAATCAATCGGTTATTCAATACAATGTCGAGAAAAATCAATTTGATCATTTAATAGATTCACAATCAATTTATCTTAATCAATCGGCTGACTTTTTAGCTGAACGCTCTTTTACTAATGATGTTAATGGAGACAAACTAGATGATTTAGTGATTTCTAATTTTAATGGGTTAGATATTTTTATTCAGCAAGCAAATGGAGAGTATCAATCGCAAAAGCTTCAAATTAAACCGAACATTCAAATGAATCAAACCGCTGTAACTTATAGTGATACTGAATACTTTTTAGCTGATTTTAATTTAGATAACAAACAAGATTTAGCAATAGCTAAAGAAAACGCTATTGAATATTTTATTCAAAGTGATACAGGGCTATTTAATCAAACACCTCAATTATTGAACTTGCCATTTAATACCAGTGCAAGAAACTGGTGGGAAATTCGTGAATCAGATGGCGAGCAAATGAGTCAAACTAGTTTATCTCACCGCAAAATTGATCGTATCGAAGATTTTGATAATGACGGTTTGGCTGACTTAATGGTTAGATATAGCCAAAGTGAAGGAGTGCTAGATAGAGCCAATGATTATGAAATTTATTTTGCAACCAATAAAAATAATCGTTTGTCTTTTAGCGAGTCTCCGCAAAACACTATTGTTGCCGATGGAACAATTGGTCAAATTTCTACCGTTGACATTGATAATGACAAACGCAAAGAAATTTTAGTATCAAGCTTTGATATTGGCGTATCACAAATTATTGGCGCGCTTTTATCTGGCTCAATTGATCAAGATGTTTATCTATTTAAAATGGATGAAAATAATCGCTACTCAGAAGATCCTGATGTAGAAAAAGAAGTCGAACTTACTTTTAGTTTATCTTCGGGTAGAAGCGGAGAGCCCGTGGTTTTATTGCTTGATGTTAATGGCGATAACAGAAAAGATTTGCTTTTTTCTAGCGGTGAGTCACGCTTAAAACTTTATTATGGTACATCAAAAAAGCGCACCTTTGTAAAACGCCCAGCCAGAATTAAAGTGCCTGTTCCTAAGCAAGGAAAATATGTTAAATCTGCCGATATTAATAATGATGGAAAATCTGATCTTATCATTAACTATGGCAGACAAGATGATGAGGAACTAACCAATCAGGTGAAGGTATTAATCTCTAAATAAGCATTGATCTTTAAATGAGTATTATCTTCCCAAAGCAGGAGTAAAATACTTAAATCAGGATCATTTATTTTAAATTGTTACTATTGGGTACTAATTTTCATGGCATAACCCTTGCTATTACTGTGATAACTTAATCACAAACTCAGGTAAGCCATGAAAACTCTATTAATCGCACTGCTATTCTCTACTGTATTTAATCAGTCCTTTGCCACTGAGCAGGTAAGCTCTACAAGAACTATTTCATCAGATCAATTAAGTCCTGAGGTTTTAGCCAAAATAAAATCAGGAAAACTGTCGCAAGCAGAGTTACAAAAATTATTAGCCTCTCACCTTGAAGAGAAAAAACCGGCAAAACAATTAACGGCAAAAAAAATTACCCATAACTTTGGGCAGTTTTCCGTGGTTGCTAATGAAGGGGCAGATATAGACGATGCCGTTAGCGAAATTGGTTATGCCTATTCTCGGTTTAATTATTTATTTGGTGATGCGCCTCATTTAACTGTGGTATTAGAAAACGCGGTTAATGGCGTGGCAAGTATTAATATTCCAAAAGATAATGCCAATTATATGCCGTATATATCGGGCATTGCAGGTAAAAAGGCTTTATCACACGAAGTTTGTCATATGCTTTTAAGCTTGCAGCCACCAAAAGCAAAACGCTCTAAAGCTAATCCTATTAAATCTTATGGTCATAGCCTACTACCCGACTGGTTTGATGAAACCGTTGCCGTTTCTTGTGAACTTCCTAACTTACAAAATAAGCGAGTTGCTAAATACCACGAACAAGCTTTGGGCTTTGATTGGGCTAGTTATTTAACTCAAGAGCATCCGTTAATGGGCAAGAATTCTAAATTTGCTCAACAATTTATTCAACCTGAACAAACAAAGAAAACCGCTGCGGGAAAAGGCAAAGCAAAAGTTAAGTTTTTAACAGGTGATCAACTCAATGAGTATCAAGATGAAATTGATAATTCGGTTAAATTTTATTATCGAGCTAGTGTTATTGGCAGAGCATTAGAGCAAACTATTGGACAAGGTGTGTTTAAGGAGATTGCCGATGCGTTATTTAAACAACAAACCTTTGAGCAGTGGTTAGCTAATACTCAAATTAAAGATCTTTCACAGCTCGAAACAATTATCAACAGACCCTAATATTTCTATGCTAAAATCGCGGCTTATCCTTTAGTAGTCGCGATTTAGCTATGATCCGTTTAAAACAGCTCTCTCTATTTCAAGGCAGTAAACAACTGCTCGATAAAACCGATCTTACTCTTTATCCCGATCAAAAAATTGGCATTGTGGGAAAAAATGGTTGTGGTAAATCTAGCCTATTTCAAATGCTAAAAAATGAGCTTTCACCAGAATTTGGCGAGCTAGAATTTCCGCCTAAATGGCGAATTAGTACCGCCAAACAAGAAACCCCTGCTAGTGATTTAAACGCGATTGATTATGTACTGTCGGGACACAAAGAATATTACCAGCTTAATCAAGCTTTAATTCAAGCTGAAGCGCAAGAAGATGGCAATAAAATTGCCCACATTCATAGTCAATTAGAAGCCATTAATGGCTGGAGCTTGCCTTCACAAGCGGCAAAGTTATTAACAGGTTTAAGTTTTACCGAGTCGCAAATGGGGTCAACCGTAAAAGCACTTTCGGGTGGTTGGCGAATGCGTTTAAATTTAGCTCAAGCACTAATACAACCTGCCGAATTATTATTGCTTGACGAGCCAACAAACCATCTCGATCTAGAGGCCGTATTATGGCTACAAAGCTTTTTAAATAGTTACGATGGCATGTTAATGACTATTTCTCATGATCGTGATTTTTTAGATAGTTTTTCATCACACATATTGCACTTTGATAATCAAACCATCAACCAATACACAGGCAATTATTCGAGCTTTGAAAAACAAAAGCATCAAAAAGAAGTGTTGCAGCAAGCGCAATTTGAAAAACAGCAAAAAGAAATTGAGCATTTAGAAAAATTTATTACCCGTTTTAAAGCCAAAGCCAGTAAAGCGGTGCAAGCACAAAGCCGAGTAAAAGCCTTAGAAAGAATGGACAAGGTAAGTGCGGTTCAAATTAGAACCAAGTTTGGTTTTGAATTTGCCGAAATTAATAAAAACGTCACCGAGTTAATTAATATAGATAACGCCGCAGTTGGCTATGGCGAAATAACTATTTTATCCGACATTCAAATGCGTATTTTGGCAGGGCAACGCATTGGTTTGTTAGGCAGAAATGGTGAAGGTAAATCAACCCTTATTAAATTAATTTGTAGTGAACTGAATAATCAATGCGGTGAAGTTAATCGCAACAAACACTTTAAAGCAGGTTACTTTGCCCAGCATCAAGTTGAACAACTGAATTTGGATCAATCGCCTCTTTGGCATATCCAATCTCTTGGCAGTGATATTAGCGAACAAGAAGCCAGAAACTTTTTAGGCGGATTTGCTTTTCATGGCGATAAAACCTTAGATAAAGTAAGCGGATTTTCAGGTGGTGAAAAAGCCAGATTAGTGCTCGCCATGATCACTTGGACAAAACCTAATTTATTATTACTGGATGAGCCAACAAACCATTTTGATATTGAAATGCGCGAGGCATTAAGCTTAGCCCTGCAAGATTTTGATGGCGCAGTAATACTGGTAGCGCATGATAAAAATTTAATGGAAAGTGTAGTCGATGAGTTTTGGTTAGTGAACAAAGGACAAGTTAACCCTTTTAAAGGTGACTTAAACGATTATCAAAAATGGCTCAATGAAAATCGTTGGCGAGTGGTAGATAAAAGCGCGCAAGTAGAATCATCCAATCAAAATGAAACTGTGGTAATTTCACGCAAAGAGAAAAAAAGACTAGAGGCTCAAAAGCGTCAACAGCTTGCACCGCTTACCAAAAAAATAAAACAACTTGAACAAATAATAGAAAAACTACAAACCGAGCACGATGATTTAAATAACCAGCTTTTAGATAGTTCGCTTTATGAGGCGGAAAATAAAGATAAATTATCGACCATTACTTTTAGAGTAAATGAAATAAAAAATTCGTTAGAAGAGCATGAGATGGAATGGTTAGAATTGCAGGAAGAGTTAGAGGGATTTGAGTAACTCCTCTCTACCCCTTCCCTTGAAAAGTTGGCGAATTTAAATGCCTTACTTGCACCTCTCCTTCGCAAAGGGAGGTTAGGTGCTGAGGAATCGACACTTATTGACAAAGAAGTTTATTAAAAATCAATAAGATATATAAATTAAATCAAGACGTGCATGAGTTTTTGTGCTCAAATTTGTTTTACCACAAACCAACTATCACACTCCATGCACGTAGAACGAATGATACATAAGATGCTGGCCAACGTCATGCATTTAAAACGCTGTCGAGGTTTATCACAGGTCGTTAAAAGCGCTTTCGATGCCAAACAGTTATCAGTCACCGGTTTAGGCCGCGGTCTTTTATTGCCGACTCAAGAAAGAAGCGCAATAAGAAAGGTTGATAGGTTAGTCGGGAATGAGCATTTACATTATGAGCGAAACGGTATTTACCAGCATATCTCTAGGCAGTTGATTGGCAACCAACAAAGGCCTTGGATAATCGTCGATTGGTCACCGCACCCTAACAGTACAGAGCAAATATTAAGAGCGGCGCTGGTGTGTGAAGGGAGAGCCTTATCCATTTGGGATGAAGTTCATCCTGAGTCGAAACTGGGTAATCGCCAGGTGCATAAAAAGTTTTTGAAGCAATTAAAATGGCTTTTGCCTGAAGGCTGTCAGCCAATTATCGTGACTGATGCAGGTTTCCATACTTCATGGTTTAAGCAAGTTGGGCTGCTTGGTTGGGATTATGTAGGACGAGTACGAGGGTTAGTCAAATACCAACCAGAAGGTGAATCAGACTGGTTTGAACTAAAATGCCTTCATGCTAAATCAAGCCCAACGGCTCGTCGGTTTGGTAAAGTATTACTGAGTAAGAGCTATCCGGTTGAAGGCACACTTTGCTACTACAAAGGTAAAGCTAGGGGGCGAATTAGCCGTAATAAGCTCGGTCAAAAAAGACAATGTAGTGATAGCAAAGATTATTCACGCTCAGCGAAAGAGCCGTGGGTGTTGATGACATCCATAGACGGTCATAAGGTTGCAGAGCGAGTAGTTAAAATTTATCGAACACGTATGCAGATTGAAGAAGGGTTTCGGGATCTGAAAAGTAGTCAGTATGGCTTCGGTTTTGAACAAAGCTACACCCAAACAAGGTATCGAATTGAAAATCTGTTGCTAATTGCAATGCTTGCTTCATTAGTGGCTTGGCTTGCTGGCTGGCAAGGAGAGCAAGAAAAGAGGCATTATGAGTTTCAGGCTAACTCGGTAAAAGAGCGGCGAGTGTTATCGCTTTTTTATCTTGGATGTCGCTTGATAAAGAAGAAAGTAAAACTGAAAATAAAGCCGCTCAATGAAATCACTGAACGACTTAAGTGGTGCGATTCGTATGCTTAAAAATTTAAGTGTCGATCCCTCAGGGTTAGGTGGGGGTTGTCAATATTAAGTGTTAACTCTTAAATAAATCTTGCATGAAGGAGCAACAGCTCTTAATCATCAGCTTTTTTCTGAATTAAATCAGCATCACCAAACCCATGATCAAACCTTGGTAAATAAAACCCATTAAAACCATCTCTCTTACTAATGACACTAAAAACAGGAAAACCACCATTTTGAAGAAAGTGAATTCGCATTTTTTCTCTAGACAATCCTTTTCCATCAGTCATTAAAACTGCACACATAACATCACTACAGGTAACATTAGTTACTTTTTCTTGTAGCTTGTATTGTTTGGGATATGAATTAATTAACTGATATAAATGTTCTATAGCTTGTTCACTCCACTCAGGATCTGAATTACGCTCAAAAACAGATTGAATACTAAATGAGTCTCTACTATCTTTCCCTAAATTTGATGCGTTTTTTTGTCTTCTTAAAAAATTTTCTTTTAATATTTCTAGCTCTGATAACTCAAGTTCTATATCAATACCATAACTTTCATCTAAAGTTTCCTGCTCTTCAGCATTAGTTACTTCAGTTACTTCAATAGGATTTTCTTCATTTTCTAATTTTAAATTAGTTATATCTACAATCTCTTTATTATCACTAGTAATAACTTGATTGTTTTTTTCCTCTTGCAAATTACCATTATTATGCTCATTGCTTTCACTTGCATCTTTATACAAAAACACAAGAATAAAGATAGTAAGTAATAGAAAACCAGTTAACAATATATTTTTCATAAAGACATTAGGTATTAATTGTGTAGAAATACATTTTATTATTGATTATCTTGATACCAATCTTCAAAGTCATCTCCATCGGAACTACGTGAAGATACTCGACCTGTTGCGTTATCAATTGCTACAATTTGATAAACCTGATTAGAATGATTTACCATTGCTAAACGTGTTTCCCCGCCTTCAAGGTAAGCATAAAAAGTACTGAACCACGGCACTTCAAATAATTCTTCAAAACTATTTTCTTCGAAAAAGTCATCTTCCTCTTGTTCTTCAATAGGTTGAGGAGGAGGCTCATTAGGCTCATCCGCATTTAATTGACTAAGCGAACTGAACATAAACAATAAAATAATCAGAAATGAAACTATCTTGTTCATTTAAAAACTCCTTTTCTTAATTATCGATAACACAAACGCTAATTAGATTACACTAAAAATATTCTTCTAGCAATTAAAGAAACATGCTGCTCAAAATTACGTTACGAACGTGAAAAATTATTTTTACCCAAAAGTCGCTCGGAAAAAGGATACCGACATTATACGAAGACTGAGTTTAGTAGACTTGAGAAAATCGAGGCTACCTAGTGCTGTTAGATAGCCCCTCCCCTTCGCAAAGGGAGACTGGGTGGGGTTATCAGTTTTAAGCGTTAACTCTTAACTAAATTTTTCACGAAAGATCAAAATCCTCTAATCATCAGATTTTTTCTGAATTAAATCAGCATCTTTAAAGCCTTTTGCAAATCTCGATAAATAAAATCCATTATACCCAACTCTTTTATTAACAATATAAAATTGATTAAAACCACCATTTTGAAGAAAATGAATTCGCATTTTTTCTTTAGACAATCCTTTTCCATCAGTCATTAAAACTGCACACATAACATCACTACAGGTAACGCCAGTGACTTTTTCTTGTAGCTTGTATTGTTTGGGATATGAATTAATTAACTGATATAAATGTTCTATCGCCTGATCACTCCACTTAGGATCTAATTCACGTTCAAAAACAGATTGAATATGATATGAAGTAAAACTACTTTTTCCTGCACTTAATGCTTTACTATGCTCTTTTAAAACATTAGTTTTCAAAATTTCTAATCTTAAAAGTTCTGTTTTTTTGTCAGTACTATTGCCGTCTATATTTCTTATTGGATTTTCTTTTTTCTCAGCATTAACCTGAATTAAATTAGCATCACCAAACTCACGATCAAATCTTGGTAAATAAAACCCGTTAAAATCATCTCTATCACTAATGACACTAAAAACAGGGAAACCACCATTTTGAAGAAAATGAATTCGCATTTTTTCTCTAGACAATCCTTTTCCATCAATCATTAAAACCGCGCACATAACATCACTACAGGTAACACTAGTGACTTTTTCTGCCAACTTATATTGTTTAGGGTATGAGTTAATTAATTGATATAAATGTTCTACAGCTTGTTCGCTCCACTTAGGATCTAATTCACGCTCAAAAACAGATTGAATACTAAATGAGTCTCTATTGCTCTTTTTTGTCGGTGATATGGTTTTTTGCCTATGGAAAAAATCTCTTTTTAAAAGCTCTATTTTTGATAATTTTCTTGTTTTATCTCTATTATTTTTAGGAGCTTTTATTTCTGTGGTTTTAATTTGTTGGACTGGTTCATCTTTGCTTGGTAGCAATTTGGGTGGCAATAAAATAGATTGTTCTATTCGTTTTTTATTGGTTTTGTGCAAATTTAAAGTTGTTGTTTTATCTTTATGCTTATCATCAATGGCCTTATCACTATCTAAAGAGAAATAGACAATGCACAGAATAACAATGAATAAGAGAACCTTAAATTTAAGCATAAATATCACCCATAAAAAAAGGCGAGATAAACTCGCCTCTTTCAATATTTTGACTTTAATTAAAAATTAAAGTGCAACAATATTTTCAGCTTGAGGGCCTTTTTGACCTTGAGTAATAGTAAACTCAACAGCTTGACCTTCGTTAAGGGTTTTGAAACCTGAACCTGTGATTGCGCTGAAGTGAGCAAAAACGTCTGGACCAGAAGGTTGCTCGATAAAACCAAAACCTTTAGATTCGTTGAACCACTTAACTGTGCCTTTAACTGTAGACATATCAATATCCTGTAAATTAATTGTTAGGGTGCCAATATTGGCGATGTTGCTTGGAAATGTAGACTGAACTTAACAACTGCAAAACGAGGTATATCTAATAACAGCGAAATGTAGGATGTAAATAGTAGACTTTCTTTCTAGCTGAGGCGCACTGTATAGATCTTTAGGTTAAATGTCTAGCTTTTCAATAGATTACCGTAATAATCTCTATCAATTTATAGCTATTTGAGGTCTTTTAAGGTTTTGTTGTTAAGGTATTCGATAACTTCTAGCACTCTTTGTTGCAGTGCACTGGATGAAAACGCTAAATTTTTAACAAATTCTTGCTCCGATTTATTCGCCTCGTCAAGTAAATTAGTAATTGATTTTAAAGCAAAAAATGGTATTTCAAACAACATAGCCACCCATGCTATAGCCGCAGCTTCCATTTCTTTGGCTGAGGCATTGTATTGCTCAATAATGGCTACATCTTTGGGATCTTTTTCTAATGACGAGCCTGTAGAAATAATCCCTTGTGGTAATTTTAAGTCTTTAGCAAGCTGATTAACCTCTGCCGCAGGGTATAATCCAATGGCAGATTGTTTAAAGTTGGGTATTGGCACATGCCTGTCGTGGTAAATAAAATGCTTATCACTAATATAAACCGTACCAATTTGCGCGCCCTTACTGGCAAAGCCACCTGCTGTTCCTGCAGATATTAGTAAGTCAGGATTTAACTTTGTTATGGCTTCATACGCCATTAACGTTGCCGCTTCGCTACCAATATTATCAACCTGATAGCGCGGATCGATACCGCTTACAATTAAACTAATATTAAGATTATCGACTTTATTTTGAAAACAACGCATGGGCAGTTTTGAGTGAATAACCGACTCTTGCTCGATAAGGTTAAGCTCATCAATAATCGGCTGAGCTTCGGCTTGCATTGCCATTAGCAAGGTGATGTTTTTAATGGTTTGAGTCATAAATCAAATTATTTACTTTCTTGATGAATATAAATGGATTCGGTATTGCGCCAATAATGATCGATATCCATACCGTAACCAAAAATATAGTGATCAGGTGTGGTTAGCTCGCAATAATCTGCTTGCGTATTAGCGTCAATTTTTCTCTGGTGTTCTTTTTCAATAAGTACGGCGGTTTTTACCGACTTTGCCCCAAGCGACAAACACTTTTCTTTAATGGCTTTAAGGGTTGTACCTTCATCCAAAATATCATCCAGCAAAACCACATGACGATTGGTTAACGACATTTGCGGTAGTGCTTTCCACTGAATGTCTTTACCCTGTTTTTCTCCGCGATATCGTGTGGCATGACAATAGTCTATTTGCGCAGGAAAATTAAGCTGAGCCAGTAGCTTGCCCGCAAAAATCAGCCCACCATTCATTACCACAATAAAGATTGGATTAAGCGTTTGATAATTATTGGTAAGCTTTTTTGCCATGGTTTTAATTGCCGCATCAACCACTGATTTGTCGTGCAACAATAAGGCATTATTTTTAATGGTATTTAAAGCTTCTATCGACATTTTATACCCGCTCTCCTTCAAAATGCATATTAGATTATGACTTATTCACTATTTGAATAATATCAGTTGGTTTAACTTTAGCAGGCTTTGCTTTTACAATATTGGATTGTTCAGCAGATTGGTTTTCTAGTTCTTCGGCACTTTGAGTAAATCCGCAGTCAACACATTCAATACTTTGATCTTTGCTATCAAGCAATAATGCATCAATTGCATTACAGCTAGGGCAAGTTGCACCGGCGACAAATCGTTGAGTTGGTTTCATTGAAATTTATTGAGTATTTAAAAATTCAGCATTTTAGCATTGTTATCTTATTATGGCGTGTTAAATTAACCCATTCGTATTTAAAGAAAAATAACAAGAGAAATCATGATAAAAACAAGTGCCAATTTTTTTAGCAAAATTATGCAACGCTGGTTGCCCGACGCCTTTTTATTTGCGGTGATATTGTCGCTAGTGGTGTTTATTTGCGGCATGGCCTTTCAGTCACAATCAATGACTCAAATGGCTGATCATTGGGGCAATGGCTTTTGGAAGCTTTTGTCTTTTTCTATGCAAATGGTGCTGATTTTAGTGCTAGGTCATACTCTTGCCATGAGCAATCCTGTGCGCGCTTTACTACAAAATATTGCCAGTCTTGCTAAATCACCTGCATCGAGCATTGTGCTGGTAACAATTGTTTCTATTATTGCCGCTTGGATCAATTGGGGGTTTGGCTTGGTAGTTGGTGCATTAGTAGCAAAAGAAGTGGCTGCAAAAGTTAAAAACGTTCATTTTCCCTTATTAATTGCCTCGGCCTATAGTGGCTTTTTAGTTTGGCATGGCGGTTTGTCTGGCTCAATTCCATTAAAGCTCGCCTCTAATAATCAAGATGCTTTAACCTCATTATTAAATGGTAAAGCCATTAGTGTGAACGAAACCATTTTTTCAATCGAAAATTTAATCATTGTATTTGCGCTTTTGGTCAGTTTGCCAATCATTAATTTATTGATGAAACCTGATCACAATATTCAAACATTAAAGCTTGAAGAAAATACTGTTGATGAAAAACCTAAGCAAGAAACTTTAACCCCAGCAGAAAAATTAGAACATAGCCCTATAGTTAATTTGATTTTAGTTTTTATGTGCGGGCTTTATTTGTTTAACTATTTTTACGCGGGGAATGGATTAAACCTTAATATTATTAATCTTTGCTTGCTCACTTTAGGTGTGCTTTTGCACTGGAATGCTCACTCGTTTTTAACCGCACTAAAAAAAGCTGTAACTGGAGCAAGTGGCATTATTCTTCAATTTCCAATTTATGCGGGACTAATGGGCATGATGACTCAATCAGGACTTGCCGATTCAATTAGTCAGTGGTTTGTAGAAATTTCAACAAACGACACTTTTCCGCTATTCACTTTTATCAGCGCGGGCATTGTTAACTTTTTTGTACCTTCTGGCGGAGGTCAATGGGCAGTTCAAGCACCTATTGTTATTCCTGCCGCTCAATCGCTATCACTGCCACTTAATCATGCGGCAATGGCAGTTGCATGGGGTGATGCTTGGACTAATATGATCCAACCTTTTTGGGCGCTACCATTGCTTGGCATTGCAGGGCTTAATATTCGACAAATAATGGGTTATTGCACAGTAATATTTATTGCCAGTGGAATGATTATTGGCGGATTAATTTTTATACTTTTTTAAGCGACAAATATGACAACAACTATTAAAGAAAAAACACAATCGAGTAAGCGTTCTAAAAAGCCAAGCAGCATACGCATTGGCAAACGTTATAGAGCCAATCGGTTAAATGGTAATTACGATGCCATTGTTATTGGCTCAGGTATTGGTGGCTTAACCACCGCAATGTGTTTAGCCGATGCAGGCAAAAAGGTTTTAGTGCTAGAGCAACATTATACCGCTGGTGGTTTTACCCATGCTTATTCACGTGAAGGTTATGAATGGGATGTTGGTGTGCATTATATTGGTGATGTTGGCTACCCAACTATGACGCGTAAATTATTTGATTTTATTAGCAACAACAACCTTAAATGGGCGGCAATGGATAATGTGTACGACCGCATTTTTTTAGGTGATGAATCATTCGATTTAGTTGCAGGTAAAAAAGCTTTTAGCGACAAAATTAAAAGCTATTTTCCTGATGAGAAAAAAGCCATTGATCAATATATTAGTATGATCAAAAAAGTGAATAATGGTGTTCGCTTATTTACCGTAGCAAAGCTTTTGCCTACTTGGGCGCAAACTCTTTTGCAGCCGCTAATAAAATTATTTCAGCCTTCTTATTTTAACCAAACTACTTATCAAGTTTTAAAAACCATTACCAACAACGAAAAACTTATTGCCGTTTTAACGGGGCAATGGGGTGACAGCGGCATTCCGCCTAAAAAACAGAGTTTTATTATTCATAGTTTAATTGCAAGGCATTATTTAAACGGTGGATTTTATCCCGTTGGTGGCGCGGCAAAAATGGCAGAAACCATTATTCCGCAAATTCAAAAAACAGGTGGAGAAGTTTTTACCTATGCCAGCGTAGAAGAAATTATTGTTAAAAATGGTAAAGCCATTGGTGTAAAAATGAACGATGGTGAAGAAATTAACGCGCCACTAATTATCAGCAATGCCGGTGTATTTAATACCTATGAAAAACTGTTATCAAAACAAGTTACTCAACAATTTAGTCTAAATAAAAACTTAAACAATATTAAACGCTCTTGCACTAATGTTGGCTTATTTATTGGTTTAAAAGAAAGTGCTAAATCACTCAATTTACCCAAAACTAATTTTTGGATTTATTTAGATGAACAGCATGATAAAAATATTCAGCATTTTTTAGATGATAGCCAATCACCGTTACCCGTTGTTTATATTTCATTTCCATCGGCTAAAGATCCTAGCTTTAGCAAGCGTTATCCCAATAGAGCCACCATTGAAATTGTTGCTCCCGCAGGATACGACCTATTTGCCAAATGGAAAGACACAACATGGGGCAAGCGTGGTGAAGACTATGAAAAGCTCAGCGATTATTTTGCCGAACAAATGCTACAAGTTTTGTATAAAAAACTCCCCGAACTCAAAGGCAAAATTGATTATTATGAAGCTTCTACACCGCTTTCAACTGAATTTTTCTGTCGCTACGATCAAGGAGAAATCTACGGATTAGAACACGATCCAAAACGCTTTAACCAAAAGTGGTTAAAACCCAAAACCCCCATTAAAAACCTATGGCTAACAGGGCAAGATATTTTATCCTGCGGCGTAGCAGGTGCAATGAATGCAGGGTTATTAACTGCCATTCAAATTTTAGGCTGGAAAAAAGGGATCGCATTAGCCAAAAAAGTGATGGCGGATAAAGAAGAGCCTGTTGAGGGGTGGGTTGTAAATGAAAGTGATTTTGAGAAAAGTAATCTCAGTTAAATATAAAACAATCTCTCTTAACTAAGTTAAACTCTGGAACTACCTAATTAAGAGAGATTGTGAATATTTACATTTACATATTAACTTAATAGCTTATTATTTCGTTTGTTTATCAACAATTGAATGATACTGAAAGGAAGCTAATTTAATTACTCAGCTTTAAAGCCCTTTTTTTCATATTTTTCAAATACAAAATTAAACAATTTATAATGTTAAAATTAAAGCAAAAACCACTTAATAAAAGCAAAATCTATTATTGGCTTGTTGTAGGGCTTTTTAGCGTTACACCTATCTATATATTGTTTGTTATTGCTCAAAATTATTATAAAAACAATGTGTTTATTGATAACTTCGCTGAAACTAGCCTTTTTGGCTTTTTATTGGGAGCTGCTTGGGGAGTTGGAATGTTTATTCATCATAAGCAGACATCAAATAATTGATCCTATTTAAAATATTTTAATTACTAGAAAAGCCTAATGAGTAGAAGTTTTGAAAGATAAATGTTCCGCCGACATTAATTCTACAAATAAAAATGTGGGTTTACCTAGCATATTATTGATCAGTTTATTCTTATATCTTTTAAAGGATCTCTGGTTAGTTAAGTTTTTAATTGATTTTGGATTAAATACTTACAATGCCAGTAAAGTTTCTTATGTTATTTTCTCAATTATATTTTACGGCTTTTATCAATATATTGTTTTTTTAGAAAAACAGGCCTCAGTAAACTTAAAAATCATAAATAAGCAAACATCAAACAAAATACTAATACTATTGCTTGGAATTGCATTAATTTTAACACTGTCAGATCCATTTTTACTCAATATACAACACTTATTTTTATCTCTATTTTCTGATACTGATTATTTTTTAAAGGCAACTCAACTAACCAATGAATCTTTTAAGTATAAGTTAGGAAGTTTAGCTTATGGATACTTAAATATTTCAACAGTGCTTTTTATTCTTATTCAAATAATATTAGCCCCTATTGTAGAAGAACTGCTATTTAGAGGATTAATTCAAAGAAAACTAAATACCAAATATAGTGCCTTAATATCAATCTTTATAACCTCTTTAATTTTTTGTCTATTTCATTTTTCTTCACCATTAACCGCTTTTGTATTTAGTGTAATTGTTGGATTTGTTTATCTTAAAACCAACAAACTAGCATACACAATTATTATTCATTCAATGTCTAATTTGATTATTTGGTTGATGGAAGGCTTTGGAGTATTTCATTTGTTAGCTCAAAAAAATATCAATGATTTATATTCTTTAAATAACTGGATTAATGAAATTATTGGTTTATTAATGATTTTTATTTTACTTTATTATCTTATAAAAAAATTAAATTTCATAAAAACTAGAAGGAATGAATAGATGTTTATCCACAATCTCACCTTAAAATACAGGAAAGAATTAATGTTTAAATATTTCTACATTGCTGCAGTTTTCTATTTAATGGGTTTAGCCATAGCCAATTCTTATTACTTTTCTTTTGAGAAAATCACTCCTGTTCAAATAACGATAATCTCTTTTATACTAGTCACAGCACTAATTTCTTTAACGATTAGTGCGCGAATATTTAATAAAAAGAAACCATATAAAAAATAATTATTTTACGGAATTTCAAGAATGACATTAAATACAAGGCGTGCCATAGCCATAATTTCAGCTAGCTTGTTAAGCGTAGCCTTTATTTCACTATTAAAATGGGCTTTTAATATAGATGATGTTAGCTTAATTATGATGATGGTTGCGTTTACTAGTTCAGCCAATGCGGTCGCAATTTTTAGAAAGCTCGACAAAGCAAATTAATTAAAGCTTTTATATTACTTTAAATAAAGCACAATATTATTATGAATATATCTTTAATTTTTGAATTTTTAACTCGGCATATCACCATCATTTATAGCACCATTGCTGTAATTTCCTGCTCTGGTTTGCTTGGTGTTTTCACGCTTCATTATACCGAGCTAAAGGCGCTTGCCATATTAGTCTCTTTTTTATGGTTGATGCCATTTTTGGTTGGTTTTTTCAAAAACAAATTATGGATAAATTGTTTTTTAGTCTTTAATAGTATTCTATTTTTATTATTTTTCTTTTTTAAATCTGAGTTAGAAATAGTGTACAAAGCTTTTATTGGATCGGCTTCGATATACATAACCTTACTATTATTAATACAACCTTTTCACGATCAATTTAGAAAACTAACTTCTCACTATCGTCAATTGATAAAATAAGGATAATTTGGTTAAGATTTTATTGTCCAATATTTAAGACACTAAGATGCTAAAAATAAGTGGTGTGATAGTTGAATTTGATATTCCAGTTTAGTCACAAAACTTAATTCTTTTTTACTTTTTTTCAATATCTTTTTCAAAACTAGGATCTTGAATAAAAGATTCAATATATTCTTTACTCAATTCTTTTTTACCACCAAACATTAACCTAAACTCTTCCAAAAATTCAGCAATTTGCATAGGCGTCATTTTTTTACAGGCTTCTAAATATTCTGGTGTAAAATGTTGTATTGCTTTCATGATAACAAGTTCTTTAACCTTAATTTCTTTATTATTTAATTTTCACTAAGCCGTTTATTAATAGATATTGGCTTTATCGAGCAATTCAGCAATATTGATATTATCAATTAGATCAATATTATCGTCCCTTATTGAAACATAGATAATACCTAAATAATTTACCTGTAAATAGTTAGCGGTTAATTTAAATGGCTCTAAAAAACACTTTGGATATGCTTTATCATAACCTGTTGATAATACAGACAAGCTTTTTCCTTTTAATAGTCGGCCTAAATCTTTTTTAATCGTTAAGAGATCTGACAATCGATCAAAAAAAACTTTCATTTGTGCCGACATTGAATACCAATAAACAGGTGTTGCAAAAACAATATGATCAAACTTTACTAAGCGTTTTATTAATAAACTAAAATCATCATCTTTATTTTCATGAGCATAATCATAAAATGAAATTTTAAAATCAGTTAAGTTAAAAACCATTGCTTTTGTTTCATGAGCAAACTTAGCTACTAACTTTTTTGTATTCCCATTTGGGTTGGATGTACCTAATACTACTGCAATTGACAAAAGAAGCTCCTTTAATATTTCTTGTTAATTAGAACGATATCTTTTTTATCTTCTAAAAAATTAGTCACATAAACGTCACTAACAGTTCATTTTTTGGTCATATAGAGCCTTCAAAATGCCAGCCAATGGATAAAAAGTCAATTTACCTATTAATTACGGTCACATACAAAGATCGAAGGAGTCTTCTCCATGGGTGCAATTAAAACTCGTTTCCAACAAGTGGATACCGAAGCTTTTTTATGGTGTCAAAAAATATTCTGTAAAAAAGCCATTTACCCTTTAGTTAGAATAGTGTCTGCCACAGGTGATGGCTGGCTTTATGCGGTTTTTGCTTTTTTACTTTTGCTTGTAAATTTTGATGCTCATTTATCTTTTTTTCTAAGCTGTTTGGTGGGCTTTGCATTAGAGGTTCCTTTGTATTTATTGCTAAAAAATAAATTTAAGCGAAATAGACCTCAAGATTGCCTAAATAATTTTGAAGCAAAAATAAAACCTTCCGATAAGTTTAGTTTTCCCTCGGGTCATACGGCTGCGGCATTTGTTATGGCAACACAGGTACTGCTGTTTTTTCCTGCTTTTGCATTAGTCGCCATTGTTTGGGCACTTGCCATTGGTTTATCGCGTGTAGCGCTTGGTGTTCATTTTCCTGGTGATATTTTGGCAGGTATTTTGTTAGGAACTCTTAGCGGGCTGTTGTCTGCGGTAATAATCATTTAGCAAATTCTTTTTTAGGTAAACCACTTTTAATGAAAATTCTTTATGCCGTTCAAGCCACAGGCAATGGACATATTACTCGTGCCAGAATAATGGCAAAGGCTTTAAAACAATTAGATGTAGAAGTTGATTGGGTATTTTCGGGGCGCAGTAAAAACGAACTATTTGATATGGATGACTTTGGTGATTTTAAGTGTTACCAAGGTTTAACCTTTGTGATTAAAAATGGAAAAATTAAACATTTAGCTACTGCGTTTAACAACAATATTGTTCAGTTTATTCGCGATGTAAAATCGGTTTCTTTTAAGGGCTACGATTTAGTCATTAATGATTTTGAACCTGTAACCGCGTGGGCAGCTAAACTGCAAAAAGTGGACAATATTGGGATCTCTCACCAAATGTCGTTTAAAGGTAAAATTCCCGTGGCGGGTAAAAATTTTATTGCTGAGTTAGTGCTTAAAAACTTTGCCCCCGTTAAAACCCCTATTGGTTTGCACTGGGATGATTTTGAACAAAATTTGCTGCCACCAATTATTGATAGTCATAACGGTGTTGCAAATAACAACTTAAAAAATGTTTTAGTTTATTTTCCATTTTGCGAGCCTGATGATCTAATCAATTGGTTTGCGCCTTTTAAAGATTACCAATTTCATATTTTTCATGGTTGTGAACAATCAACAGGGTTTGAACATATTAAACTTTATGACTTTTCTCGCGAAAAATTTCAAACCATGCAAAATGAATGCTCTGGCATTATTACTGGCGCAGGTTTTGAATTGCCCAGCGAGGCCATAGCAATGGGGCATAAGTTATTAGTGTTGCCTCTTGCAGGACAAATGGAGCAGCAATCTAACGCTTTGGCTTTAGCACAAATAAAACGGGCTACCGTGCTACATGAGTTTTCTCATCAAGCACTTAAAGAGTGGTTAGCACAACCTGCACTTAATCCTCAGCCTTATCCCGATGTAGCTAAAGCGCTTTGTGAGTGGCTGGTTGATAAAAATAAAAATTGCTTACAGCAATTAAGTAAAAAGCTGTGGCATAAAACAAATTGTTTAGAACAAGCATAAAAAAGGCCGATAATATTATCGGCCTTAAGATCAGCTTTAATTGTTAAAAGGTTTTGTATTTGCCTTGTACGCATGCCAACTCATTACAAACCGAAGCGCTTTTTTGAGACTTTTTATAATCTTCATCTCGATGTGCCTTACCAAAGTTTTGAGTAATGATGCGATTGTTATTATTTAGCACCGCCGTTTCATAAAACGCCAAAATATCTGCTTTATTTAGCGCTTTAATCGCAGTAACCAGTTGGTCGCGTTTATCAAAGTTTGTATAGCCTTCAGATAACTCTGAGTTATATCTCACTGAGCGCATAACAATTCGAGTTTCTTTTTGCATAATGCTATTAATTAAGCCTTCTTTATGCGCGTTAAAATCAGCATCTGACATTTTTGCTAGCTCACCTTTATAGTCTTGATTAAACTTATCAAAACGACGTGCCAGTTCCGCAGGCCCTGCTTTGGGTGATTGAACAAAAAAGGCAAGTGATGGTAATTTTTCGGTTTCTTGTGCCGAAACTCCCACAACATAACCTAGTTGCTGATCAGTACGAATGCTTTTATAAAACGATTGCGATAATACTTGACGTAGCAATTGATATTTGGCGCTAGTTTTAATGGATTTATCTTTACCTTGATAAACCATTACAATTGCTGAGTCGTTATGATCAATATCTAGTTGATAAACACCTTCGCCACCAGTTATCTTTAAAACTTGATTAACTGGTTTAGCAACAACTTTTTTATCTTTCATTAATGAACTCTTCAAAAAGCTTGCTAGTTTTTGTGCGCCTTTGCTATTTACATTTCCGTGAGCTAAAACTTCTAAGCTGCCTTGTTTGTGAAATGCTTTTATAAATTTTTGCATGTCGGCAACCGTTACTGTCTCTAATCCTTTAGCAAGTTCATCGGGTGTATAAACACGGCTTTGCATAGCCTGAGTTAAGCCACCAAATACTTGACCAATAGGGCGATTAAATTTGCTGTTTTTCCAGTTACGAATTAGCCTTGCCTTATGAACATTAAAACGATCTTCTGCAATTTTAAGATTAGTGATACGCTCATTAAGCACTTTCATTAGCATATCTTGCTTTTGGTTATAGCCGTAAACTGCGTAGGTTAAACTACTATGTCCTGAGAACAGCGCATACTGTAATCCAGCTTGGCTAGCGGCATAAGAATAGCTTTCTAAGCTATCGTTTAACAGCGCCGTATATAAGTTCATTTTGGCTCTATTACTGGCATTGTCTCCCGCTTTTTCTGAATAGATAGAAACAAACACATCAGACTTTGGCAGTTTAAATTCACTATCTTGTTTGTAGTAAAATTTAAAACCAGGCTCGTTAATGAGTGCCTCTGGTACTGATTGTTCTTTTTCAATCGGTTTTACTTGTGGATTTTCTGCAATAAATTTATTTTTTAATGGCAGTTGATAGCCCGATAAGTCATCAATTTTGTTCCAAGCAGAAATTAAGCTTTCGCTTAATGGATTAATGCTATAAGGCGTATTATAAAGCGGCTCAACTTTATCAGTTTTTAAGTTTGGCGCTATGACCACTTGACGTAAATTAGATGGCTTAAAGTAATTGGTATATTGCTTAATTAAATCGGCATCAAAATCTTCATATAAATAACCGCTATTTAAAATATGCTCTGGATTAACATATTGCATAATACTGGCTAAGGATGATGCTTCTGACGATGCGGGTAGTTTTTCTTTAAACTGAAAATTCAAATTAGAAATTTTACTTCGCTCTGCAAAGCGTGATTCTTCAATGCCTTGATTTTTAATCACCTCAATATAATTGAAAGTTGCATCAGTAATTTCGTCAATTTTTTTCATTCCTGCTTTGGTTAATCCAAACACAATATAAAAAACATCGGTATCATCTGGACCATAGTTGTAGGCGCTTAATGACTCAATTAGCCCTTGCGATTTTAATGTGTCATACAAGCTACCTTTGGCTTCGTTACGAATGAGTGTGCCAATAAATTGCAGTGGTTTTTTCTGATAGTAAGCATTGGCCGACGGCATTGGAAACTGCAATGAAAGCGTGCGTTGATCTTTTAATGGTGTAATATTAATTCTTACTCCTAATTGGTCGTCACGAAAAGCCGCCACTTTTACATCTTGCGCTTTACTGCCATTATTTTTTACCGCAGAAAACTTAGTTTTTACATAATTTTTTAGTGTTTCAATCGACTCTTTACCCACAACCGTTACTGACATTCTGCTTGCAGAATAATGCTCGGCATAAAAGGCTTTAAGATCATCCATAATTGGATCACCTTCTCGCTCGGCTAAAGTATCTAAGTTGCCCACTGAAAACTGTGAAGCTGGATGCTCTGGATTGGTGGTAGATTTTAACACTTCATTAATACGGCGAGCTTCGTCTTTAATTTTGAGTTTATACTCAGAGTGCACCGCATTTTTTTCTCTTTGTACATATTGCGGATCAAAAAGAGGTGAAATAAAGAATTGAGCAAATCTATCGAGCGCAGGCTCTAAATAATCGGGCTTAATATCAAAAAAGTAAGTGGTATGTTGTTGACCCGTGCCAGCATTGTTACCGCCACCGTGTTTTTTAATAAACTCGCCGTATTCCCCAACTTTTGGATACTTTGCAGTGCCTAAAAATAACATATGTTCTAAATAGTGAGCCATACCTTGCCTGTCTTTATGATCAGACATATGACCAACATGCACATCGAGAGCCGCTGCTGATTTATCAGTTTCTGGATCAGAAATAACTAAAGCTTTCATGCCATTGTCGAGCACAAAATATTCATAAGCTCGCTGGTCATTAGGGCTTTTGATAATTTGATCATTGGTTAAATGTGTAGCAACAGGTTGAGTGGTCATGTGACTACACGCCGATACTAAGCCTAAGCTAAGCAATACGCCAATAGAGAGTGGCTTTAATGAAAAGTGACGAACTTTCATAGTTCCTTATTCCTTATTTTTTAACGAGGTTAACATCATATTTGCCCAACCATTCTAAAGGCAACCAAAAATGAAGCAAAGATTGTAAAGGAATATGAGTAAATCAATTTATCGTTTTAACAATTTTATGAATTGATTGGCTTATGATCTTTATCATTTAATCCTAAGAGCTGTGATGTTAGTATTTAGCGCATCATCTATAAACCACTCACTAAGCAATTCAACAACCATGTCGAACATATTAAAAATAGCTACTCGAAAAAGCCCGCTAGCCCTTTGGCAAGCCGAATTTGTTAAAGCAGAACTCGAAAAATACCACCCAAGCCTTACAGTTGAGTTAGTTCCCATGTCTACCAAAGGCGACAAAATACTCGACACTCCATTGGCTAAAATTGGCGGCAAAGGTCTTTTTGTTAAAGAGCTAGAAGTTGCAATGCTTGCTGGTGAAGCCGATATTGCGGTGCATTCTATGAAAGATGTACCCATGGAATTTCCTGAAGGACTAGGACTAGAAGTTATCTGCCAACGTGAAGATCCGCGCGACGCATTTGTTTCAAATACTTATCACTCGCTTAGCGATCTTCCCCAAGGTGCATTAGTAGGAACATCAAGCTTAAGACGCCAATGTCAGTTAAAAGCCAAACGTCCTGATCTAAAAATTAAAGACTTGCGCGGAAATCTAGGCACAAGACTAGGGAAACTTGATGATGGTCAATATGATGCGATTATTTTGGCCACCGCAGGACTGGTTCGCTTAAAAATGCCAGAAAGAATTGCAGAAAAAATTTCTAGCCACACAATTTTACCCGCTGGCGGTCAAGGCGCTGTTGGTATTGAGTGTCGTACTAATGATACCAGAGTAAAAGAGTTATTAGCGCCATTAAATCACCTAGAAACAGCCATTAGAGTAAAAGCCGAACGTGCTGTTAATAATAGATTGCAAGGCGGCTGCCAAGTACCTATTGGAGCATTTGCAACGGTTGAGTCAGGACTAATAAAAATAGAAGCACTAGTTGGCGCCCTTGATGGCAGTGAAATCATTCATAAAAAAATAAGCGGCTCGATTGATGATGCAGAATCCTTAGGTGTCACAATTGCAGAGCAGCTACTTGCCGCTGGTGCTGATAAAATTCTTAAGTCGGTTGGAATTGATCACTAATATTCATCTTAGATCTGTTAACCCTAGTCATAGACAAAAAAAAGCCTCAAACAATGTTTGAGGCATATATTGAATTTTGCTTGGGGAAACAAAATTCAAACTCCCGCTTTGGTTAGGAGGGGTCGCGGGAAACGTATTTAACGTCAATTGTTATGACGCATATACCCCACTATAGTTTCATATATTTAATTAGGTAAATGTAACTATTTGTAAATAAATATTATTAAGTAGTTATTTGTTTGCAGAAATTACAGAATGTTTTATTTAAAAATGTTTGAATTGTTACGGTTTGCACACTATACCCGTTCTTGAAGAAGAACGGGTATAGTTAAGTTTTAGGTATAGTGAAGTTTTAGATATAGTTAAGTTTTAAAGTTTGATACTAAAGTTTCTAGCCGTGCCACTAAACTTGCCAGTTCTTGGCTTGCCTCAATAGATTGATGAACATTATCTTCGGTAGAGCTTGATGTTTTACTCATTGATTGTAAACTCACTTCAATTTCTTGAGCAATTGCTTGTTGGCGCTCAGAAGCATTTTCGGTTTCATTATTTTGTTCTCGAATATCATTTACTGCTTCTGTAATTTGATCGAACGCAAGCTCAAGCTTAGCCGATTGAGTCATAGAGTCTTGGGCTTTTTCATCGCTATGAGTCATGGCTTCTACGGCTGCGCTAACACCATTTTGCAAGCCTAAAATTGTTTCTTGTATTTCTTCAATTGAGTCATGCGTTCTTTTGGCTAAGGAGCGAACTTCATCGGCAACTACCGCAAACCCTCTGCCTTGATCTCCAGCTCTAGCGGCTTCAATTGCAGCATTTAATGCTAATAAATTTGTTTGCTCTGCAATGCTTTTAATTACATCAAGCACTTGATTAATGCTGTCACTTTTTTCAGAAAGTGAATTGGTTACTGCTTTTGATCTTTCAATTTCATCAGCCAGCTCATTAGTAGCATTCAGTGCATTAGATAAAGCCTTTCTGCCAGACATGGTTTCTTCGGCAGCTTTGGTTAAAGCACCAATAACTTTAACCGTATTTTGAGAAATTAAATTAACAAACTCTAATAGCTCAGCAATGGATGTTGTAATAGATTGATTATGTTTAGATTGCGTATTTACGGCTTCACCAGAACGCTCTGCCAGCAGCTTAACGCTTTGCGAATGTTCAGCCACTCCTAACGCTGCGTTTTGTACCGATTTAACTAATTCGTGTACATTTTTTGCCATTTGATTAAAGGCTTTTATCGCAGTGGAAAGCTCATCTTTTGTCCACACTTTTGTTGATACGCGAGTATCTCCACTGGCTAGCTTTTGGGCAACATGGGAGAGGCTATTGGCGGTCATTGAAATTGAAAAACTCATTCCAACAAACAAATAAATTACCGCAAACAAGACAATTAAAACCGTTAGCAATACCGCAGTAAGGCTTGATTGATTTTCATGTAAACGCAGCTCTAAACGACTCATCAATTGGTCGCTTAATTCTTGATAGTCATCATAGTATTTTTTTAGTTGCTGATTAAAAAAAGTTTTAATGTCGGTTTGTTTAAGGGTAAATTCATCAGCGAACAAAAAGTTATCTTCAATAAAGGTATTAATATCATTTACCGACTGCAACATTGCATCAATGTCGTGTTGAATAATGCTTTGTAATTGGGGATCGAGCCCTTCTTTATATCCATCAATATTTTTAATTGCCTCTAGCTCAGCAAAAATATCATCTGATACACTGCTTAAACTATCGAGTGTTCCCGAAGAAACTTCCCCTTCACCAACAGCATAGCCGGTTACACCATAGCTCTCGATAATAAGTGAAAGCCAAATAAAACATTTTTCAGATATCAATCTTGACAGCATTACCGTACTAACTTGGGGATCGTTAGTTAGCCCTTTAAGATTAGAAACCGTGGTATATAAGTGATTAAATTGGTGAAAAACAATGGAAAAAGATGAATAAATATCAACCGCACTTAGCCTAGAGTTGCTTGGTAAACTGGTTTTTTCTCTTAATATTTTAACTACCTTGGCAATAGCAACAATCATTACTTCTTTTTGTCTTTGATCAAAATGCTCAAGCTTTTCAATATTTTTAACTTGCTCAATAAAAAGCTGAACTTGATTAGATATTTCTGGCGGTTGATTTTGTCCTGAACGCCATGCCATATCTTTGGCAATAATATCCATTAGTGTAAGTTGTAGTTGGTTTAATTGTTTAAAGGTTTGCACACCCTCAATTTCAGAGCGAGTGTGAATAGACAGGTTGTTTACTTGATGATAGTAGGTTATTGCTATCATTAAAATAGGGATAAAAAATAGCACAACAATTAATGAAAACTTTAGGTTAAACCTAAGTTTGTTCATTAAAAGCGTAGCGGGAAGAAAAAACTTTCTTAGCATCTCAACAACTTAATAAAAAATGATAATTCAAGTATAGAACAGTAGCGAGTACTCGATTAAAAAAATATCATATTCTCTTCATTACGCTGTTAATAGATTTCACTCGCGTTAGCATACATAACCCACGAGGCAAGAACATATTTATCGTTAGAAATTGGTATGCTCCCGCGATGAGTATGGGTAAAAGTACAAGGCGCTAAAACTAAACTACCAGCAGTTGGCTTAACTTTAGCTTGCTGATAAAAAAACTCAGTTTCGCCGCCTTCCTCTACATCATTTAAGTAGATTAACCACAACAATACCCGATGCAATGATTTTTGCGTGGGATCACTAGGATGAGGAAAATGCTCTGAGTGCCAATGGTGATAGCCGCCAACACCTTTTGTATAACGCTGTAAATTAATATTGTCTAAACGATAAATCGCTCGAATAAGTTGCTCAATTTGTGGATCATTCATATTGCCAATATGCTCATGGGTAATTGCCATAGGCTGATTGGTTTTTGGATCGAGCATAGAAGGAGATATTGCTCCTGTTAATACAAAAGGGTATTTTCGTGCATATTGCACCATTGCTTTTAAAATTATTTGAGAAATTTGATTATTTTCTGCTTGCCAGTCTTTTAATTCGGTTAAATACAGATCCATGCTGTCTTTTTTACTTTTATCAACACCAGCCCCTGTTCTACCCGGTGTTTTTTCTTGGCTTGCTTCAAACTTATTGATTAAGTGTGTGCAAAAATCGCTAGACAAAGCTTGCTTAAATTCGATAATAAAATTTTCCACAAAAGACCTTAAATTTGTTTTTATTGATTATTATACCTGCTCTTTTTAAAGGAACTAAAACATCCATCTTGGAAGAGGCGGGTGAGAATGAGTATAGTAGTGTTAATAATCGCTTTGTTAGCTAAAAATATCCAGTAAATGCGCAATCTTATTTTACTTTGGGCTATCGAAAACTCTAAAATAACTTTATTGGTTCATATTATTGAGAAGGACAACATCAATGCTTGCCATATTAGCGAAAATATTAAAAACCCTAAATTCTGAGCAATCACCCTCGCAAATAGCTGCTGCTATTTCATTAGCCGCCATTATTGGTTTTACTCCATTACTTTCGCTACACAATATCATTGTATTATTTATTGTGCTGTTCTTTCGCGTTAACCTCACCATGTTTTTAGTGGCTTGGCCGCTATTTTCTATTTTAGGGCTGGCATTTTCACCTGCTTCTCAAGCTATCGGCATCAGCCTATTGCAACAAGCAAGTTTACAACCCATTTGGGAGTCTTTTTATAACACCTTGGTAGGGCGCTGGAGTAACTTTTACTATAGCGGTGTTATTGGTGGATTAGTTTTAGGTGTTGCTATTGCCATTGTTGCATTTCCACTAAGCAAACTATTTATTGTTCGTTACCGTGAGTCATGGATGGATAAAATGGAAAAACTACACTTGGTTAAGCTACTTAAAGCCTCAAGCTTTTGGCATACAACCGATAAACACACTAGAAATAGCATCGTATAACACAATGGAAAGGAATTAATTAATGAAAATTATTCGCTGGTGGGGAATTTTAGCTTTTATAAGCATAATGCTAGTTATTGGTTTAACGGGCTATTTTTTAGCACCAAAACTAATCGCTTCGGCTATTGAAGAAAGTGGCAGTGAGCTATTGGGCGCAAAGGTTGATGTTGCCAATGTTGAGCTTTCATTAGTTCCCCTGTCGGTTGCTATTAATCAACTAGAAGCCACCGATCCTGACGCACCAATGAGCAATATTTTTGCCGCTGATCAAATTAAAATGAGTATTGATTCAAGCAGTTTGCTATGGCGCAAAGTAGTGATCGATGAGCTAGTATTAACTGGGGTAAAAACCAATACTGCCAGAAAAAACAGTGGTGCTTTAGCTCAAGGCAGACGAACCCAGCAAGCCACAGAGCAATTGGTAGAGTTAGTGGTTCCCGACTTAAGTAATGTTGATATCGATTCTATGCTCAATAACGCTGATTTAATCACCTTAAAAAGAACGCAAGACTTCAAACAAAATCAAAAGCTTATTGAGGAACAATGGAACAAAGCTCTCGATAAACAAGCTTTTAACAAGCGCACCAGCCATATAAAAAATGAATTTAAGCGTTTATCAGATCGCGCTAAAAAAAATAAACTTAACTTAATTAAAGATCGTAAAGATTGGAAAAAACTTAAAGCCAATATTGATGCCGAACGAAAAAATATTTCTAATTTATCAAAAAAATTAAAAACCGATAAAGCGCAACTAGCCAATCAACTCAAAGCCATTAAACAAGGTCCACAAGATGATCTTAATGCTTTAGTGGACAACTTAGGTGTTGGCAATGGTATAGATGGCTTAGTAGATAAATACTTAGGTCCACAATATACCCCTTGGGTAAAACGTGCCATAGAACTTAGTAGTCAATTTAAAAGTAGTGAAGGTAATACCGATGAAGCTGAACAAAGTGTAGTTACTGTAGGTGACAGAGTCTTTTTTAAAGACGAAAAAGTATTTCCAGATATGCTTATTAAAACCCTTAAACTCGGTGGTAGTCACGATGGATGGCAGCTCAATGGCAATGGTCTTAATATAGGGTACTTACCTTGGTTAACAGGAAAACCCGCCAATCTTGATATTAATTTTGACGGCAAAGGCAAGGCTAAAGCCTCTATAAATAGTTTTTGGCAGAGCGCTGAAAATATGAATACATCGGTTAAAGCCAATGTAGAAAAATGGCCTCTCACCGCAATGACACTAATGACAACCGAGCAAGGTAACTGGCAAATAAACTCTGGCAACCTAGCCGCAAACATTAATGGAGAGTTATCTTTAGAAAAAATTAATTTAACCGCCAGTTTTACAATTACCAACCCTAAAATGGCTTATCCTGAATCGCTTAGCGGTTGGCAGAAGGGGTTAGCTAGCGCTATTAATCAACAGCCCTCAATTCAATTAAACCTTACTGCAACAGGTGATATTGGAGAACCTAAAATTAAGCTAGATTCTAGCTTAGAGTCATTATTTCAAAAAGCATTAGGCGAGCAAGTAAAACAAAAAGCACAATCATTAAAAACCGAAATTAAAAATAAACTTACTGAAAAAATTGGTGATCAATCATCACTGGATAATTACACAAAACAGTTTGATGAATGGAAAAACTTATTGAATCAAAATAATCAGTTTTTGGATGATATTAAAAACAAAATAAAACTTTAACAACACAATCTTATAGTAGGTATTTATGTTATTAGGCAGACCCTAATAACATAAATACCTATTAAAAATTAGGTTCGGTAACATAAAAGCATAAGGATCTATTTCTATCGAAACTTATCTCAATTCAAACTAAAATCTCTAATATATACCCACTTTAGAAGGAAGCTAACCCTCCGTAGTCTCTAAATTTAACGACATCCAAATGGAGTCAACAATGCCCTTTTCTCAAAATGATGACTACAAAAAGCATCATATTGATCCCGAGCTTAGAAAAGGGTTTATGCTAGATAATATTACCGTTTTACCGAATAACGGTGAAATCATTCGTGATGGCGCGCGTTATCACTTGCCTCCTAAAGCCCTAGAAATACTGCTTTACCTTGCTCAGCACGATAATAAGGTGGTGTCGTCAGAAGATTTGCTGGAGTTTGGTTGGGGCAATTCAAAAGCCAAGCGCAGCAATTTAACTCATACCATTAGTGAAATTCGTCATGCTTTGGATGATCACAAAGAATGTCCCGAATTTATTCAAACTTTTCCTCGAAAAGGTTATCGACTTATTTCAAAAATATCTGCACTAGATGAAAATATAGTTTATCCCGATATTTGGCCCATAAATACAAACTTATCATCCGCTCAAGCTAATAATAGCCAAGCTAAAAAACCTTGGCATATTTCATTGGCATTATTACGCAATTCAAAACTGTTTAGCGTGAGTATTGCTTTTGTTGTATCTACTTGGGCATTGCTGCAAGTTTTTGAAATATTATTCCCCATTTTTAATGTGCCAGAATGGGGTTTAAAACTCGTTGTATTGGTTTTAGTAATTGGTTTTCCATTGATATTGTTGTTCACTTGGCTTAAAGAAATTAAAGTTAAAGGTTATTTATCTCGAAAAAACGAAAGCGGCAAAAATAAACCAACTAAGCGTTCACACTTTTATAAGCAGCTTGCTATTGATTTTAGTTTTATTGGTTTTTTATCAGTTGGTGTAGGATTTATTGCTATTTATTTAATTGAGTCAATTAAACACGAACAAGACAATACAGAAAATATTGCCACCATTAAGCCTTTAACCACGGTCACTATAAAAGATGATCATTTAGCCGTTCTTCAACCAAAAATTAATGGGCAAAATTTACCACAATATTTTGCAACAACCTTTCAGGGAGAGTTATCAAATGCGCTTTCAAAGCAAAAACATTTTAAAGTGGTATCTCCCAGAGCAGTAAATGAATTGTCTGTTGAAAGTCAAATTAGTGAATTTACCAGTCAACTTGGAGCAAGATATTTACTCGATATTAGTTTATCTGACATTAATAACCAGCTCTCAATTACGTTTAATTTAATTGATGGAAAAAACAATTTACAGGTTTGGAGTAGTCAAATAGTTGGCAATGATTCTAACTTGCTTAAATTACAAAGAGATGCAAATCGTCAAGTGACTTCTGCCTTCTATATTCTTTCTAATGTTAGTGAAGAAGATCCACTCAGAGTTATAGATACCGAAAACTTTAAAGCCTATGATAGCTACATACAAGGCAAGCAATATTTATCTGGCTCTATAGAAGAAAGCCAACTGCTTGTTGCACAAAAACATTTTATGGATGCACTTTCAACCGACCCATCATTTACCTTAGCAAGTGCAGGTTTATGCCAAACTTATTTAAATATTTATGAAGTTAGCCACAGAGTCAGCGCTTATCAATTTGCCGAAACCCAATGCAAAAAATTAATTGATAAACCCAATTTACAAGAAGAAGCATTTATTGCTTTAGGTAATTTAAATCGAATTAGCGGAGAAAATGAAATTGCCATTAACTACTTTAATCAGGCAATGAAACTTGCTCCAGCTAATGTTGAAATTTATAGCGATTTATCAAAAAGTTATTCAGCTTTAGGAAATTTAGTAAAAGCAGAAGACTTGCTTAAAACAACTATCCAATTAGAACCTGGTTATTGGAAAAATTATCTTTCATTGGGCGACTTTTATTTTCAACAAGGTGAATATAAAAAAGCCTCAGAGCAGTATGCAAAAATTACCCTACTCAGACCAAATGACGCACAAGCATTTAACCGATTAGGCGCAGCTTTTTATCTTAATTATCAAATGGCTCAAGCAAGCACGGCTTGGCAACAGTCTTTAATGATTAATCCAAGCGCTAATATTTATTCTAACCTTGCTACTTCTTATTTTTTTGCTCAAGACTTTAAGCAAGCTGAAAAAAATTATCAATTTGCCTTAGAGCTTAAACCCGATGATGCTATCTTGTGGGCTAATTTAGGTGATGCACAAAAATATATTTACTCTAAAAGCTATGCCAAGCCCGCGTTTGAAAAAGCACTTCAATTAGTGAGCGACAAATTACTTATTAATCCTAATGACACCGAATCGTTGAGCGAACAAGCACGATACTATTCTGAACTTAATTCATGTGAACAAGCCAACCAAATTACTCAAAAGTTAGTGAGTCAAAAACTTAATGACCCTTATGGCTTTTATGCACTGGCACTCACTTCGCTTAATTGTGGTAACCAGGCGCAAGCAAAAAAATTTACTCAGTCGGCAATATCGCTTGGGTATCCAAAAGAATTGATCGAATTAGATATACAGTTTGAATCAATAAAACCATTATCAACTAGGAGAGATAATAATGAAAATAATTAGAAAACTTAAAACAATATTAATATCAATAGGTTTATTAATCGCAGCTTCTTTTTTGAGTATACCTGTTATGGCTGGTGATAATATTACGATTAATTTAACAGTAAATGAATGCAGTGTTTTACTTTCTCCGCCCAGCGGTGGCAATTGTGATGAAAATCAATGCAGCGGAGATTCAACGTGCATTTGTGCAAGCAAAGGCGATCATATTACTTGGAGACTCAATAATAACGATAAATTTAAACTGCGTTTTTCTGGTGATACGCCACTAAAACAAAACTGTGGTAAAAACTATAAAAAAAGTAAGCATAAGTGCGTAGTAAAAGAAGATGTTGCTGTTGATGAAGAGTTTATTTACGACATTAAACTACAGCAATGTGATGATGGAACCGATCCAAAAATTATTATTAAACGTTCATCCGATACGCTTTAACTTTAGTTAAAAACTGTTTTGCTAAAAGTGGATCTTGAAATTCATCGTCTTCAATGATGGGCAAGTTAGGATATTTTTTAATTAATTGCTGAGCAAATATTCCTTGTCCATTAGCAACAATCTCACCATGGTAATCTGTTTTCACTTTGGTGAGTCCGCAGCTTGGTGATTTAGTTTTAAAAATATAGCCTGAAATTTGATTAAGCCAATGTTGCTCTTGTTCACAACAATCTCGTAGCGCTTGAGTATAATCTTTTTGCTGAGTTGCCTGATCAACACAATGAATCTGAGAGTTTATTTCTATTAGTTGAATTTTTTCTCTTGGCGCACCCAAACCAATTGCCATTTCGGGGCAAAAAGGAATAAGCTCGAACTCCTGCATTAATTCAACAATAGAATCTTGTAATTGATGCTTGCCATCGTAACGAACTTTATTGCCGATTAGGCAGCTACTTACGCCGATTTTCATTTTTTTGAACCGGAATATGTAAAGCTATTTAGATATTTTTCTTTATTTTTTATAGCTTTGTACTTAACCATATCGCAGCTTCCGTAGACTTACGCACAATATAAAAAATAGGCTTATATATTACAGAATTAGTACCATTGTTTTGGCCAAATTCTTGATGAGCCTCTTCGTCAGCTTTAATGCTTAATACTGCATCATATGCCTCTTGATCGTGTTCACTTAAATAAGAAAGTTGCCAATCAAGATGATGTAGTACAGTGGATTCAATTGAATTAGTGCAAACCCAGATAGCATTACGACCAAGAAGAGCGGTAAACAAGCCCAATGTGTAGCCACCCAATGCCCAAATTTTTAATGCGTAGCAATGCCTAATACCACGGAGTTTTAACAAGGAATTAAAAGTATGAAAATGCTCTTTCTCATGAGAAAGCATTTCTTCTAGCTTAGGCACGATATCTTTATAGGAAAAGCGAGAGATAAAAAGCCGAGCACTATATATATTAATTGCGCCATGTTCTCCAGCATGATCAACTCGAATTATTCTCTGAACTTCATTCACTTAGTTACTTTCCTAATTTACACATAATGTTTGGTTTTCAGAGCTACCTATTCCCAGCCACTATACCCACAATCATTGACACCAACAATAGTTAATCTACCATAACAATTACTGAATAGGCTTATTGTGTTTATCTGGGTGTTTTATCATTTATCTCTCGCTGTGCTGGGCTTTTTATGTGCGAGGTGGATGAGGATATAGGCATTTCTTATCAGCATCCAATAGCTTACCCTTCGACAAGCTCAGGGAGAACGGGATGGAGAGGTTAATATGCATTTGGGTTTAAATCTTTTAGGCAAGTTGGATTTAGTTTTTTACCCACTTTATTAATCAATGATAATTGCACTAGCTCACCACTCACCCTGAGCCTGTCGAAAGATATTTTAACTCCCGTTCACCCTGAGCCTGTCGAAGGGTATTTTAACTTTCCCGCTCACCCTGAGCTTGTCGAAGGGTACTTTAACTCTCCCGTTCACCCTGAGCCTGTCGAAGGGTATTTTAACTTTCCTGTTTACTCTGAGCCTGTCGAAGGATACTTTAACTCTCCCGTTCACCCTGAGCCTGTCGAAGGGTATTTTAACTTTCCTGTTTACTCTGCGCCTGTCGAAGGATACTTTAACTCTCCCGTTCACCCCTGAGCCTGTCGAAGGGTACTTTAACTCTCCCGTTCACCCTGAGCCTGTCGAAGGGTACGTTAACTTTCCCGTTTACTCTGAGCCTGTCGAAGGGTACTTTAACTTTCCCGTTCACCCTGAGCTTGTCGAAGGGTATTTACACTAGATTCGTCCCGCAATTACCATATATCAATTAATGAGCCATTAACTAAACGAAGTAACTTGGAAAAGACTTAACCTTAGTCAAGATGAATGGCTAGTTCAGGTGAAAGCTTACTAAATTCAATTAACGACTTGCTCCTTATTCACCACTTTTACCCCAAATACGGTCATTCCACTTAATAAAAAAGCTGATGCTGATATTGATAAACCAACAGTTAAAATTTGATTAAGTTGGTGATTGATAGTTGTGTTGTTTTCAGTTGTAAAAAAGATAATTCCGGCAAGTATTAAGGTGATATAAAACCCCGCAATAGATAATGCACCTACTTTTCGGGCTAAGTTATAAAGCGATTGGTATTTCTCTGCATTGTAAGCAGAAAATGGTGAGTATTTCATTTTTGGCCCTTATTTTTGTTTTAATATTAATAAGATTATTATTTAGTTATTGATCTTATTTTTTAACGACTTTTTTAGTTTATATTTTTAGTCAATTGTTCTACGTAGCTTTCTAGTTGTTGCAAGATTTCGAGATCGTTATTGTTGTGTTTCTCGTTGGCTTGTTTTTTAAGCGTGTCAATTTTTGCCATAAAATCAGCCAATAGTAAAGTCGAACCTGAATTTTCATCATAAAAACAGCTTTTCCTATAGGCTTGCCATTGAGTTTTCTCTTGCTCATTGAGTGATTCTGGTGCGTTTCTGGCACGGTATCTAAATAGCATTTCAGCAAGCCTGTTATCATCAAAATCAAAATGTGCATTGGCTAAGCTTTGCCAGTCGAGCGCTTGTATATCGAGCATATTTTGTTTGTCGTGAGGCTTAAAAAAACCACCTGAATATAGTGCATGATCAGGGTTGGTAATGGGCTCAAAAGTTTTATTTTGATAAGCTGCTAGTAAATTGCCTGTAATGATTGGCAAACTTTGATTAATTATTTCTGCTTTTTGTAAGCAATCTGATAAATCGATATTAAGCCTTTCTTGTACTGCTTGATTAAACACACCTAATGGCGCAACCGCAGGGCATTTATTGTAGTGAATTTCTTTAATGGCTAAACGGGTTTCACCTTCTGGCAGGTCATCTTGCCGAGTAAAAATTCTGCGCTCAAAGTCATCTTTACTCAGCTGTGACAAATCTTCTTCGGTTTGACTTAAGTCTAAACAAATCACGCTATTTTTATTGGTTGGGTGCGCGGCTAGTGGCATCATAATACCGCAATACTGATGGGTTGAGCCCAACATGCCTGAACAATGTACAAAAGGCTGGTGAGTGATTAAGTCAATCACCTCCATCACTTTGCGTTTATCTCTTAGCTTAAATAAATAATCAAAAAGTTTTGGTTGTTTTTGTTTAACCAGTTTTGCCATTGCAATAGTTGCGTATACATCAGCTAAAGCATCATGGGCATTTTCGTGTTCAATACCATTGGCTTTTGATAACAGCTCTAAGCGAAAACTCACATTGCCTAGCTCATTAATTGGCCATTCGATGTCTTGTGGTCGCAGCGCATGAGTCATACGCAGCATATCTAATATATCCCAACGAGAGTTGCCGTTTTGCCATTCTCTTGTGTAGGTATCATAAAAATTACGATACAAACCAAAGCGGATCACTTCATCATCAAATCGAATATTGTTATAACCAACAGCGCAGGTTCTTGGTGTGGCAAGCTCATTATAAATTTGGGCAAAAAAGTCTTTCTCACAAACTCCATTTTCAAGCGCTTGTTGAGGAGTGATTTTAGTCACTAAACAGGCTTCTGGGTGCGGAATAAAATCATCGGCTGGCTTGCAATAGATGTTAAGTGGTTCACCTATAATCTCAAAATTATGATCGGTTCTAATACCCGCAAATTGACTTGGGCGATCTTTTGCAGGATTTACACCAAAGGTTTCAAAGTCGAACCAATAAAAGCTTTCCATCTTTATTCCCCTTAGTATTAAAGTGTTTTTATGGCTTATCGACAGTATGGATCAATAGTTTTTATTTTAGCCGAAAACTCATTATGCGCTTCAATATTAACAGGTTTTACAACTCTTTGAAGACTTGCAGGTTGATGTTGAAGAGAAGCGCCTTGTTTATGCGGGGTTTTAGGACGAGAAGGTCGCTGGCAAAATCCGCCACCGCAATTAGGACAAACATTATGCAGAACATTTTCAACACAGTTACGGCAAAAAGTACATTCATAGCTACAGATCATAGCCTGGGGAGAATTTGCAGGTAGATCACAATCACAATGTTCGCAATTCGGTTTTATTGTTAACATTTTTTACCCGTATTCAATAGTTTAATTAGGGCAAATTGTGACCTTTTGTTCTTGTAATGTCCATTCGCTTTCAATCTCTCTAAAAGTGGCATAAGCCGTGGCGCACCCAGGAGAGCCAATGGATTTAGGTACAATGCACATTCCGAGATAATCTTCTCTGGCTTTAAACCAAAAGACTTTATGCTCAGGCATAACCGCAAATTTTTGTTTGTTGATTAACATACTTTCTAGTGCATTAGGCGAGCTAATAGCTTGCCAAATAGGTTCTTCAAATGCGGGGCAAAGTTTGGTAATACTCACTTGTCGATTATTAGTAGAACAACTGGTTACCAGTATAAAAGCGGCTATCACAACCAACAGCTGAAAGGTTCTGTACATAGTTATTAAATTCTTTTAAGGCAAGCTATGAGGCTTAGGATCTGTTGATGTTTGAAAGACCGACAGATCCTAGCAATCAATAAGATCATTAATGGGTTTAATCTAACTTTTTTTGTGATTCAATACTAGCTTGCAAACACGCAAATTTATTGAATTTTCTTGAATTTTGGGTAGAAATGGCAAATTACGTGCTGATAATCTGCCAAATGTACCCAATTAAAATTTACTCAAAATAAAGCTTTTGTCTTGTTTTAGGATGATTACCGATTTCATTCATGGTTTTACTGTCATAAAGCCTGCCATTAATCATCACCATTGAGACCTTATCGGTTTCATAAATATTGCTTAGTGGATCGGTGTCTAAAATAGCAATATCCGCCAATTTTCCAGCTTTAATCGAGCCAATATGCTCTTGCATACCAAGGTAAATTGCGCCATCAATGGTTGAAGCTTTTAATACCTCCATTGGTGTCATTCCGCCTTGAGCAAACATCCACATTTCCCAGTGAGCACCTAGTCCTTCTCTTTGACCATGTGCGCCTAACTGCACCTTTACACCTAAATCTTGAAGGTCTGCCGCCACCGAGGCTACTTTAAAGTGGTTATAATCTTCTTCTGGTGCCATAGGTCGCCTAATTGAACGCGGGTAAAGCACCGCTTTAGGTACATAACGTGATAACAGTGGATGCTTCCAAACTTGTGAGTGCTGATACCAATAGTTTTCGCCCCAAATTCCGCCGTAGGCAACCACTAAGGTTGGCGTATAAGCCGTTTGGCTTTGCGACCATAGCTGTTTGACGTCATCATAAATTGCCGCTGGTGGAATGGCATGTTCAATACCAGTATGACCATCAACAATCATGGTTAGATTATGCTGAAAGGTTGAGCCGCCTTCTGGCATAACTAAAATTTCACTCTCTCTTGCCGCTTGTAAAACTTGCTGACGTTGGTCGCGACGCGGCTGATTATAGCTTTTAACCGAAAAGGCTCCTTGCGATTTAAGCCTTAATAAATGCTCTTTAGCATCGGTTAAATCATTTACTTTTGCGGTTGAGTGGGCGGTTGCACCATAAAGAATTCTGCCTGTTGAAAAAATTCTTGGAGCAATAATTTCACCCGCTTTTGCCAATTCACTGGCAGAGAAAATTTCGGCGGTATTATTTGACGGATCGTGAATAGTGGTAACCCCAAATGCTAAAGTCGCTAGGTTATACCAATTTTGTTGTGGGGTAATTTGGCTTGCGCCTTGTCTGCCATGCCAATGCACATCCACCAAACCCGGAATAACTGTTTTACCTTTTAAATCAACCGTTAAAGCATTACCTGGTACTTCTAAACTGCCCATTGCACCAACTGCTTTAATGCGATTACCACTAATTAATATATCCCCTTGCTCATAGACTAAATCACCCTCCATTGTAATCACTTTGGCGCCACTTAGTAGTGTATTACCTTTAGGCTTGTCCGATTCAACCGTTAATTTTAGCTTGTATTTTTTAACGTCTAAATCAGCATAATCATTATTCCAATCTAAAATATTGGGTATTTCTAAACTATTTAATTGATTACCTAGCGACCAATTTAGTTTTTTGCCTTGCATACTCCAAGACAAATAATTACCACCTTCGTTGCTTACTCTTATTGTTGGTAATTTATCCGACTTGTTACTTAAAACTAGTGGCTTACCCGCCTTAGTATAAGGTGCAACATAAAGATGGTAGCGTTGTTTAAATGCAATTAAGCTTTCATTAGGAGACAGTGAAAACTCAGTAGTAAAACCCGCACTAGCGTGAGTTTGTTTATCTAAGCCTTGCAAGTTAACGCTCACTAACTGAGACTCTTTACCACCAATTTGGGTAAAGTAAATACGATTATTTTCTTTACTGTAAAAAGGTAATGCTCCCGAGTCGCTCACTTTAGTTAAATTTTTGCCTTTGGCAGAAATAGTATAAATACCACTATTTAAACTATAAGCAGGATCAAGAATTGATGAGCCAAAAAGCTTTTGAAAAACCACGTGCTCATTATCTCTTGAAAAAGCTGGAGAAAGATATTTACCAGGCTCCATAGTTATTGCTTGGCTTCTGCCACCACGCACACGAACCTTTTTAACCGCACCTTGTTTTTTATCATTCCAAGTGGTGTATACCACCCATTTACCATCTTTAGAAAAGCTTGGTGAAAACTCCATTTCATTATTGGCGCGAGTTAATCTTTTGGGTTTGCCATTAGGTAAGTCTTGCACATAGAGCTTGCCTAAAGCCTGAAAAACCACTTGTTTGCCATTAGGATTAACCGTTACCCAACGCAACATTTGTGCATTAAACGAATCGCTATAAGGATTATTAGCAAATTGCACTGCTTTACGCATACTTTTGCTAGTGTTTACTTTAAAAGGAATTTCGCTGGCAACCTGAGTCACTCGATTAAGCCTATGGATTTTTCCACCTGCCCAAAACACAATTTCATTACTATCGGGAGTCCAAGCTAAAGTTGGATAAACACCATGAATGGCCCATGTTTCTTGCATATCGCGATCAAGCTTTTGATAAACAGGGTATTCTTCACCGGTGGTTAAATCTTTGATAAAAATGCTCGACTGGTTACGAATACGCCTAACAAAAGCAATAAACTTTCCATCGGGTGATGGTGTTGGTCTTACGCTACCGCCATAACCAGAGATTTCTCTTTTAATATCGCCAGAGGTGCGGTCAATAGAAAAAATTTCATAAATAACCCGGTTTGAATCTTTGCTGTATTCAAAGATCCTTCCCGGTGTGGAATCCCTTGAAAAAAGTACCTTTTTACCATCGGCAGAAAAGGCGGGCTCACCTAAATCTTTTTGATCATTAGGGCGTTTGTTAAGCTGAATACCCTTACCACCAGCAATATGATAAAGCCAAATTTCGCCTGCACCTAAAGATCGCCTAGAAGTAAAATGTTTACGCGCGGCAATATAATTTCCATCGGGGCTCCAAGTGGGGCTATTAAGTAGTCTAAAAGACTCTTTAGTGACTTGGCGCGATTCTTTAGAGTTGAGATCCATTACCCAAATATTATCACCACCACCTGCATCAGAGGTGAAGGCTATGTGCGAACCATCGGGACTAAATTGAGGTTGCATTTCCCAAGCAATTGAAGTGGTTAATGCGGTTGCCTCGCCCCCTTCAATGGGCATAAGGTAAAGATCACCCAACAAATCAAAAACAATTTGTTTTCCGTTGGGGCTAACATCTACATTCATCCATGTGCCTTGGTTAACCTCAATGTTTATCTTATATTCTTCACCAGGCGGGTTATTAACATCCCATTCATCTTTTTCCTTTGCCTGAGCATTAAACGTTATGCTTAACAAGCTATATAAGGCTAATCCTAATAAAGTAGAGCATCTATAATTTTGCTTGCTAATTGGCTTTTTAATCACTGTATTTTTCATTGCCGCCCCGTTATTTTCTTTGTAATTGAGTCATATCAAACCAAATAATCTACCGATGGTCAAAAGTTGAAACTCATCAACTTTACATTAAACTTGATTATGCTAAGGTTATTTTCTCTAAATTATTGATTTAAAATGCTATTTAAACCATACCACGTTATTTTATGACAAACCAATCCATTGAAAACAAAGACAGCCAAGATGATTTTTTCTTGCCAAATTTTTGTCATATTCAATCAGTATTTGTTTTAATGGTTTTAGCAGAGCTGTTGGCACTCACATTTACGCTATTAAATATTTCCAGTGCTATATCGTTTTGGAACCAACTAGGACTTTATTCAATATCAATTCAGTTAATTAGCTTATTTTGCGTTTCAGTTTTATGCTTGTTACGCCCTTACTTGGCAAAGTTTTCTGATTTTATTACTGGTCTAATTAGCTTAATCATTATTTTATTAATTACCGCCATTTTTAGTTTTTTTGCATTCAACTTACTCTGGTACCAACCACTCGATCCTACTCAAACAGAGCAAACAACCTTTATTGTTCGTAACTTATTAATTGCTAGTTTAATTGGTATGGCATCACTCAGATATTTTTATCTGTTACAACAATATCGCTTAAAGCTTTCTTCAGAATCTAATGCGCGCCTACAGGCTTTACAAGCAAGAATTCGCCCGCATTTTTTGTTTAATAGCATGAACGTTATTGCCAGCTTAACGCGAATTGATGGCAGGCAAGCCGAAAAAGCAATAGAAGATTTAAGTGATTTATTTAGAGCGACTTTAAGTCAATCAAATAACTTGGTTAGTTTAGAAGAGGAGCTAAACAATGGTAGAAAATATTTATCATTAGAAAAATTGCGTTTAGGTGAGCGACTTAAAATTGATGAAAATATATCAAGCGAATCACTTGGTGTAATGATTCCACCATTAAGCATTCAGCCACTACTAGAAAATGCAGTTTATCATGGCATACAACAAATACCTGAAGGTGGAAGTGTTAATATTTATAGTGAAATTGATCAGCAAAAACTTATTTTAACAGTAACAAATCCAACTTCTGAAAATCAGAGAAAACAGGGAAACGGAATTGCCCTTAAAAATATTGCCGAAAGATTAAAAGTGATTTTTGGTGAACAAGGGAAATTATTAAAAGTAAAAGCTGGCAATCAATATAAAGTAACCATTATGGTTCCAGTTGCTTTTAACCAATCAAATTAGAGGATACCACGTTGAAAATTTTGATTGTTGATGATGAGCCACTTGCACAAAAAAGATTAGTGCAAATTCTTAGCGATATTAATATTGGCGATACACTTCTTACTGCTGAAAATGGCTTAAGAGCTATTGAAATTTGCCAAACAGAAAAACCTGATGTGGTATTAATGGATATTAGAATGCCAGGTGTAGACGGCTTAGAAGCTGCCGAACATATTTGCCAATTAGACAAGGCACCTGCCATTATTTTTATTACCGCTTATGATGAATACGCACTAGAAGCTTTTAAAGTTCACGCAGTAGATTATTTGTTAAAGCCCGTGCGAGAAGAAAAACTAAAACAAGCGCTTGAACATGCCTGTCAACTAAATCGCGCGCAGATCAGCGCAATAAAAGATAAAACCAGCCATCGTAAAAATATTACTGCAAAAATTAGCGGCAACATTAAACTAATACCTTTAGATAACATTTATTATTTTTTAGCCGAACAAAAATATGTAACAGTAAAACACACTAATGGTGAAACTATAATTGAAGATACATTAAAAGAGTTGCAAGTAGAGTTTGAAGAAAAATTTATACGCGTACACCGTAAAGCCTTAGTCTCTAAAAAATTTATTGCTGGCACAATAAAAGATAACAAAGGAAAATCATTTGTTGTATTAAAAGACTGTGACGATAAAATTGAAATTAGCCGCCGTCACTTATCCGAAGTAAAAAAACTACTTTTAAATTTATAATTTAACCAGCATTAATTTTTTGAAATTTAGGCAATAAATCGGCGCTAATTAAATCATCACTACCCTGAGGCAAAGCAATGCTTGAGGGTTGTAACTGCTGTTTGGTTACCCAAGCTAAACCCAGTTTGTAATTTTCTATTGATTGCTCAATATCACCTAATGCCTCTAGCGCTTTTGCCACCATAAGATAGGCTTCTGCTGTTTCAGATTGTATTAAACTTTTTTGTGCATAATCTTTAGATTTTCCCCACAGTTCACTATTAAAAGCCAGCTTACTTAATGCTAAAAAAGTTCCTTTAGGCTGTTCAATAGTAGAGGCCTGCCAGCTTTCGACAAAAGCTAAAAGTTTTTCGGGGTGCGAAGATTTTATTTGCCCAATTAATGAAACAACCCGAGCTTGAGCGCTTTTTTTAAGTAAAGGCTTTAATAAAGCTTCGGCTTCATTCCATTGCTCAAACTTTACCAGTTGTTCACAATAAAAATAAATATGACTGCTGGTTTTACGAATACTGGATGGAAAATTTTGCCAACAATTTTTTAGTTCTTCTACTTCAACTGATTGTGTGTGTCGATTGAGCAAACCCTGAATGCAAATACTCTCAATTCGTTCATATTGTTTCAATGAATAAACGTTTAGCTTTTTTAACTGCGGCAGTAAAGTTAATAGATTTTCCCAGTCACTCAGCTTTTCATAAAGTCGAGCTAGTAATTTAATTACATAAGGGTGATTAGGGTTTTGTGTTTTTAAATCGTTTAAGCTGGCCAGTGCTTGCTCAAATTGGTTTTGCTGAATTTGTAGTTGCGCTTGAGTTAAACCAATTGCCGTTTTAGCCGCAGGCTCTGCCTCGTGTGCTAAACGCAAATAAGTGTCGCGACGAACTTGCGCGTTTTGATGTTGTGCCGCTTGTGCTGCCACTAAATAATTAATTAGTTGAGTATCTGACGTTTTAGCCGCTTTAACCATAATATCTTCAGATTTTTTCCAGCGACCTTCGCTAAAAGCTAACATTCCCTCAATGGTTTTACGCCTAGACTTTTTCCAGCTGCGTGTGCCTTGCCAAGTTTTTACTTTGCCTGCGCTTGAAAAAATTGAACGCACAAAAGCCAAAATAAGCAGTAAAATGCAAACCGCAGCTAACACTATGCTAAACGCTACCCAAAGCCGCATTTCATAACTGGTTTTATCATAAGCAATAATCACAAAGCCCGGTAAGTTTTTAATCCAAGAACCTGCAAGCGCCCCAATAACAATTGCCAGTAGCAGTGTTAACTTCCATTTCATGGTTGTAGCTCCTGCAAGTTACTTTCCTGCAAGCGACTTTTCTGAGAGCTATTTTCTTGCAAGCTATTTTCAATAGGCTGTTCGGCTTCTAACCAGTTATAAAGTCTTTGCTGGTTTATCCCTTGTATTGCGGTTTTAGAAGCCAGTTGCTTTGGCATATCAATAACAACACGCTGCACCATCAGTTGTTTTAAATTTTCTACAACCGTTTGCGAAGCTTGATTATCCACAAAAAAGGTTTCAACCCAATTAAGCGCCTGTTTTAAGCTTTGCTCAAATAATTGTTGCTCGGCGCGCACCAGTGCAATTTGCGCTTTTTGTAGTGCTAGTTGAATATTGGCATTAAGATTGGCTCTATTTTCTGGCGTCATTAATGGTTTAACTGGCTCGCTGTGATCTTTAATGGTGACAAAGTCTTTTAAAAAGTTTTGGTAAATTGAATTCCAAGTAAACGATTTATCTTGCTCAGCTAGTTCTTTAATCACAGGTTCAACTTCTTCATAAGCTAAAGCTTTTAAATCTAATGTAGTAACTTGATCACTCAGTGCACTTAAGCTTGCGGTTATTCCACCAATATCAGGTGCAACTACTAGCTGAAGATTACCCACATCTTGAGCAATAGTTTGGCGCAAATCGAGCAAACGATTATCGGCAATTTCAGAAACTTTTTGATCAGCGGTTTTCAATAAACCAATGGCGGTGTTTTTATCTTTTTCTAAGGTAATTTTATATTCTGCCAGTTTAATTAAATATTCTGCCTCGGCTAAAAGCCAATCTTGTTGTTGTCTACCCGATAACTCCAACACTCGCTCTTGGGTTGCGGTAAGCGCATCTTTTAGCTGGGCAATTTGTTGCGCTTGTGCGTTGATGGTTTGCTGATTAAGCCTAGTGGCATCAATGGCATTTTCTGCTCTGGTTTGTGATTGAGTAATTTGAAGATTTTGCTGATTAGTACTGCTAACCATATTGGCCTCAAATTTTGACCAACTTTGAGCTGCTAAATATTGCTGATAGCTACTCCAACCAGCACCAGCTAAAGCAATAAGTACCAATAAAAGCATAAACCAGAAACGCCCAGAACCAGCACCACCGGATTTTTTAGGCTTATTGAGCTTTGGCATTTTAGGTGCGTCAAATTGAGGCTCGCTAACAATATCTGGTTTAGGTAAATTTTTAGAGGGTTCTTTTTGTGAAGCCTTTGTCTCTGACGACGATGCTATTTCGTCATTAAGCTCATTAAGTTTTGCTTTTACTGCACTTGGCTTATCAAGTTTATTTGCTTTATCCGATTTAATAGGCTTGCTTGGCTTTGTGTCATCTGCCTTTTTGCTAGGCTGCTTATGCTTAGTATTGATCTCTTCGACATTACTAAAATTGGTATTATCAAGCGCTGCATTATCACTAGATGGGGACTTTTTTAACCCACTTTTAGTTGCTGGTTTGTCGGTATCTTTTTTATCTTCACTCATGATCTGTTGTTCCTGCTCAGCGGCTAGCTGGCTAATTTTGAATCGTCATAGTACGATTGAACACATTGTACCAGCTGTGCATCAGTTGCGCCTGTAGATTGTGCCACAATCTCAAAGCCTTTTTGTTTTGCTAATTTGGCAAGCCTGTCACTGCTAACGATTACCTTAGTTTGATGATTAAAATCTGCCGACAAGCCTAAAATTCGATATAAATGCTCCATTGCATCGGCACTCGTTATGATCCAAACCGCAGTGGCTTTATTAGCTTGCTGAATTAACTTTTGCTCGGCAAAACTGGGTAATTTTCGTTGATATAAATCGATAGCAGTAACTATAGCACCTCGCTGGGTACAAACTTCATTAATAATGCTTCTTCCACCTTTACCCTTAACTAATAGAATGGTTTCATTATTAATATTTTGCAAAGCCTCAAGCTCTAGCAACCCCTCTGCATTCATTTGTTTAGGAATACTGACCTGAACATTCAGCTTTTGTTGCAATAGTTTTGCTGTAGCCGAGCCAACGGCTAAATATTGCTTTACCTGCGGAATAGTATGCTTTTGTGAATAAAAATTAGCAGCGCTTTTACTAACAAATATTGCTTTATCAAAGGGGGCGCTAGGTAATGAATTTTCTATCAGCTCTATGTTTAATAAAGGGAGATGAGCCACTTCAATTTCAGGGAGCTGATATTGAAGTGCTAATAGCAAATCGTCAGCCTGATCTTTAGGGCGAGTGATGATAAATTGTGTGTACTGGTTATCTAACATATTGATATTCACACTTAGTCTAATTTCTCTTGTTATTTTAACCTTTAATAAGCCGATATGTTAAAGTGACTTTATCACTACTTTTAGTTCCATAATATCGCACATGGATTTATTAATACTTACCATTATTCTAGCAGTATTTATTTGTGTTTTTACCTTAGAAGTTATTGCTCCTGCTTCTAAAAACAGCTGTGATAGACGTTGGTTAATTCTTGCATCTGTAATTAGCCTAAGTCAGTCAATCACTACAATTGGTGCCGGATTTATCTTTGTTGATTTATTTAGCCAACTTTCTGTTATTAGTTTAAGTAATGTACATTTTATCTTTCAAGGACTTCTTGGCTTTCTGTTAACAAGTTTTATCGCATATTGGTGGCATAGAGCAATGCATGGAATAGATTTATTATGGCGAATATTCCATCAACTGCACCATAGCCCTCGCCGAATAGAATCGCTAACTTCTTTTTATATGCACCCATTTGATGGTTTTGCAGCAACTCTTTTAAATGCAATTTGCTGTTATTTAATACTAGGTATTAATGCTTATGGTGCGGCAATTAGCCTATTGATTGCCGCCGTTTATAATATTTATATTCATGCTGATTTAAAAACACCTTTTTGGTTAGGGTATATAATACAAAGACCTGAAATGCACCGTGTTCATCATAAACATATGCATCATGCACAAAACTATGGATTAGCTATTTGGGATCTTATGTTTGGTACATTTAATAACCCAAAAGACTATATTGATGAAGTGGGGTTTGACGCTAAAAGGGAAGCGCGTATCTATGATATGTTGCGTACTAAAGATGTTTATAAATCTAACTAACCTTCTAAACAGCATACGCTTTAACTAGTTAAACCATTTATTTAAGTTTGTTGATAATAATTAATATCTTTTCTTAAAAGCGTTTCTCCCTCATAAACCACAACATCTATGCCGCCAGCACCATAGCCCAACTCTTTAAAAGCGCGTTTTTCTACTTGGGTTAATCCACCGTCTAACTTTTCCATAGGATGAATAATGATAAAGGGTGGCAAAAAGTAAAATTGGTTTTTGTAAAAAGATTTAATAACTTTTTGGATCAGTTTTTCCGCCACTTCAAAATCAAGCAGTAAACACCTTGGGTGACTAAAGGGGTTCATAATTAAACAATTTTTAAAGCTAGGGCTTTTAACATTATTACCAACTGCTAAAACTTTATTTTTTCCCTTTTTGTAAACTTCAATTGCAACTAATGGCTGCTCATCAAAACAGTGGTTATTGTTATAATCAACTACCCTGATCCGATTTTCCCAAATTTGCACGTAAATTGTAGAGCGAAATTTGTTGAGTAGCTTGTTAATCATTGTTTTATTTTCCCTAAATTCTCCCTAACAAGGCGTTAATTTAGCATAAGAAAGCATTAATTTCTTAGACTCGCCACTTTCAAAGTTAATATGCACAACCACTCTATCACCTTCACCTTCAAAATTAAGAATAACCCCCTCGCCAAATTTAGGATGTTTAACCATTTGTCCTAAAGCAAAGCCAGTATCTTGTGTGGCTTGAGTTACCGCTGGTGAAACACTAGTTGTTGGCATAGCTGAAGTGATTGGCATAGCTGTTGTCGGCATAGCTGGGCTAATGTTAAGCCTAACTTCTTGTTTAAGATTGGACGGTATTTCACGAATAAAACGCGAAATAGCCGGATAAGTTTCTTTACCCCAAAGACGACGTTTTTCAGCATAAAGTAAATACAGTTTTTTCATTGCTCGGGTGATCCCAACATAAGCTAGGCGACGCTCTTCTTCTAACTTGTCGGGTTCGTCCATCGACATCATATGAGGAAACAGCTTTTCTTCCATACCGGCAATAAATACCAATGGAAACTCTAAGCCTTTAGCCGAATGCAATGTCATCATTTGCACGCAATCTTCGTATTGATCCGCTTGAGTATCACCCGCTTCTAGTGAGGCATGGGCTAAAAAGGCGGTCATTGGTGAAAGATCGGGGTAATCATCTACATCAAACTCTCTTGCGGCGCTGGCAAGTTCGGCTAAGTTTTCTTTGCGCGCTAGTGCTTTTTCGCCTTTTTCTTTGGCGTACATTTCCATTAAGTTGCTCGATTCTATCGTTAGCTCAATTTGTTCCGATAACGGCAATGATGGAAATTCATCGGCACCCATTTCAATTAAATTGATAAAGCTGGCTAATGATTTAGTAGCTTTGGGTGATAGCAAAGATTGCTCAACCGTACCGCTTGCCGCTTGCCATAAAGTAGTGCCTTCGGCTCTGGCTTTGTCGCGAATTTTATCTACTGATTTTTGCCCTAAACCTCTAGCAGGAGTATTAATAATACGCTCAAAGGCGGCATCGTCTTGATGGTTATACATTAGTCTTAAATAGGCCAAGGTATCTTTCACTTCGGCTCGCTCGAAGAATTTTAACCCGCCATAAATGCGATAAGGAATTTGCTTTTGAATAAGATATTCTTCAATCACCCGCGATTGTGCGTTTGAGCGATATAAAATGGCGCAGTCCTTAAAGCTATTGCCCTGACTAAACCAATCACTAATGCGCGAGGCAATAAAACGTGCTTCTTCTTGTTCGTTAAAAGCGGCATAAAGTGATATAGGCTCGCCGTCGTTGCCTTGAGTCCACAAGTTTTTACCCATGCGCTCTTGGTTATTGGCAATTACAGAATTAGCGGCTTTTAAAATAGTACCTGTTGAGCGGTAGTTTTGCTCTAATCTAATGGTGCGAGCATTGTTAAATTCATTTTCAAAGCGCTGAATATTTTCAATTTTTGCCCCGCGCCAACCATAAATTGACTGATCATCATCACCCACAATAGTAATGCCGCAATTATCGGCAGATATTAACCTTATCCACGCATATTGAATGCCGTTAGTATCTTGAAATTCATCCACCAATAAATGACGGAACCTTTCTTGATAATGCTCGCGCAAACTTTCGTTGTCGCGCAGTAACTCAAAGGCGCGCAATAACAATTCGGCAAAATCAACTAGTCCACCAGTTTTGCACGCTTGTTCGTATTGGTAATAAACTTTGGTATGAATATTGGTAAACATATCACCTTGCGAGTGAATATCTTTAGGGCGTAAACCTTCATCTTTTTGTTTGTTAATAAACCATTGCGCTTGTTTGGCCGGCCATTCTTGCTCATCGAGGTTCATGGTTTTCATCACTCGCTTAATTACCCGCAGTTGATCGTCGGAGTCGAGTATTTGGAAAGTATCGGGCAAACCCGCATCGCGCGCATGAGCTCTAAGCAGGCGGTGTGCTAAACCATGAAAAGTGCCAATCCACATACTACCAGCAGAGCGACCTAACAGGTTTTCTACCCGCCCTTTCATTTCACTGGCGGCTTTATTGGTAAAAGTAACCGCCATAATTGAAAAGGGTGATAAATTTTTATGGGTGATTAACCAAGCAATTCTATGCACTAGCACCCGAGTTTTACCCGAACCAGCGCCTGCTAACACTAGCAGTGCGTTATTTTCTGCGGTAACTGCATCGTGTTGTGCTTGATTTAAACCTTGGAGAATAGGTGTGGCTTCCATAATTAGTGTCGGTATATTAGTTTCGATTATTGAATAAGTGATCAGACCAGCATTTGTTATGCTACTATTTGAAATAGAACAATCAGCTGAACTCAGACTATTGATAGTTGAGTATTGTAATCAAATAACTAGTACTTTAATAAGTATTTCTATTCTACCTGCTTTTTAAACTAACGCCAGTATTGGCTAATGAAAAATTAACGAATTATTCAACTATGATGAAAACAGTTTCTAATTACCAAATGAGTGATTACGACATAAAAGAATCGTTTAAAACTCAAAAAAAAGCTTTTGCAGAAAACCCTTTTCCTAACGAAAAATTACGCAAACAACAGCTAAAAGCGCTTAAAAGTGCTCTTTTACAGTATAAAGACAAGTTGGTTAAGGCTATTTCAGCCGACTTTGGCCATCGTTCGCATGACGAGTCGTTATTAGGCGACATTATGCCAACAGTAATGACAATTGATTATTGCTTAGAGCATATTCGCGACTGGATGAAACCAGAAAAACGCAAAATATCAGTCTTGTTTAAGCCAGCCAAAGCGAGTGTGGTTTATCAACCCAAAGGCGTTATTGGTATTATTTCGCCTTGGAATTATCCTGTATTTTTATCATTAGGACCTTTAGCTTTTGCTATTGCCGCTGGTAATCGCGCGATGTTAAAACCATCTGAATTTACTCCATATACTAACCGCGTTTTAGTAGACATTGTTGAGCAAGCTTTTTCAAAAGACGAGGCTTGCATGATTGAAGGCGATGCTCAAGTAGCACAAACTTTTTCGAGCTTGCCCTTTGATCATCTGTTTTTTACAGGATCAACCCATATCGGCAAAATCATAATGAAAGCCGCCGCAGAAAATTTAACCCCAGTAACCCTAGAGCTTGGCGGAAAATCGCCCGCCATTGTCGCTGATGATGTTAGTGCAGACTTTGCAGTAAGCAGAATGCTTTATGGCAAATGCTTTAACGCAGGGCAAACCTGTGTTGCTCCCGATTATGTGCTTTGCCCCGAAAATAAAATTAGCGACTTGGTTCAATCATTTAAAACCCAATTTGCTGAGCTTTATCCACAAATTGATAGCGGTGACTTTTCATCCATTATTAGCGACAACCATTATGCAAGACTGCAAAGCTTGCTCGATGAAGCCAAATCGCAAGGTGCTGAAATTATTTCATTAGGCCAAAATAAAAAGATTCACCCTAGAATGATGCCACTCACCGTAGTGCTTAATGCCAATGTCAGCATGAAAATAATGCAAGAAGAAATCTTTGGGCCTATATTGCCCATTATTGGTTATAGTTCTCTTAATCAAGCCATTCAGTTGGTTAATGCTCGCTCTCGCCCATTAGCGCTTTATATTTTTAGCCATAATCAAAAGGTTAAAAATAAAATTACTCAACAAACCCATGCTGGTGGTATGTGTTTTAATGACTCGATTGTGCAAGTAGCGCAAGAAGACTTGCCTTTTGGTGGCATAGGTCCATCGGGTATGGGCAGTTATCATGGTAAAGAAGGCTTTTTAACCTTTTCTCATGCTAAGTCGATATATAAAAAGGGTAAACTGAGCTTGTCTCATTTAGCCTTTCCCCCATATAACAAGCTAATGCACCGACTCATTTATCGGTGGTTTTTAAAGTCTTAAATAAGGCTGAAATCAATTTTAAGGAAACACAAATGTCTGAACATAATCAGTCTGAATATATTCCACCTAAAGTATGGACTAATGACGATAGCGGCGGTAACAAATGGGCCAATATTAATCGCCCTGAATCTGGCGCTCGATTTGAAAGAGATCTCCCTAAAGGTAACAATCCTTTTCAGCTCCATTCATTGGCAACTCCTAATGGTGTGAAAGTAACTATTTTATTAGAAGAGTTACTCGCTTTAGGCATTAAAGAAGCAGAATATGATGCCTATTTAATTGATATTGGCGAATCCGATCAGTTTTCATCAGGCTTTGTTGGTGTTAATCCTAATTCAAAGATCCCAGCATTGGTTGATCAATCTGGAGACACCAATATTAATGTGTTTGAGTCGGCTTCGATATTAGTTTATTTAGCCGAAAAATTTGATCAATTTTTACCCAAAGAACCAAACGCTCGTGCCCAAGTATTTAACTGGCTATTTTGGGCGCAAGGCTCTGCACCATTTGTAGGTGGCGGTTTTGGGCATTTTTATGCTTATGCCGACATCAAACAAGAATACCCCATTAACCGTTTTACCATGGAAACCAAGCGTCTATTAGACGTGCTTGATAAACAACTGGCTAATAACACCTATGTTGCGGGTGAAGAATATAGCATTGCCGATATGGCAATTTGGCCTTGGTATGGCAATCTTGTGTTAGGCAAACTTTATGATGCCGCCGAGTTCTTACAAGTGGAAAGCTATACCCATATAATGCGCTGGGCAAAAATGCTCGATGCCAGGGAAGCGGTTATTCGAGGCAGAATGGTTAATCGCTCGTGGGGTGAAGATTGGGAGCAAGTGCCCGAGAGACATTCAAAAGAAGATATTGATAAGGTATTGGCACTTAAAAACAAATAACAATAAATCGTTTAACTAAGGATAAAAATGAAAATTACTGGTGCTTGTCATTGTAAAAATATTACTTACTCTGCCGAAATTGATCCTAGCAAAGTGAGAATTTGCCACTGTAATGACTGCCAGATAATTTCTGGTACCGTTTATCGTGTAAACCTACCTGTAGAAAACCATAATTTTCAACTGCTTTCTGGGCAGCTAAAAACTTATGTAAAAATTGCCGAAAGTGGCAACAAAAGAGCCCAATGTTTTTGTGAACATTGTGGCTCACATATCTATGCCACTTCGGTTGATGATCCTAAAATATTAAATATTAGAACAGGCACCGTGGATCAAAGGCGGCAATTGCCACCTTATGGTGAGATATTTGATAGTGAAAAGATGCCTTGGCTGTAGTTGCTAAAAGAGCCAAGTTAGCTGATTATTTTTTCTGGCGTAAAAACCACTCCATAACAACCAGCGCTAAAATCAGCAATATCACCTGCATAGCCAAACCAAAATTATTGATACTGGCTAAGTTCACCGACTCAATATTCTCAATTGACCACAAAGAAGAATAATGGGTTTTAAGCCCAAACACCGACTGTAATAGATTGGCCGAAATATGAATACCTAACGGCACGGCAATACTTTTTGAAATATAAGCCGCAAGCGCAAATACCACACCCCAAACCCCTGGCCCCATTAACACACCAAAAATGGTTTGAGAGTCATTGTAATGATAAAGCCCAAATAAAACCGAGGTCATCAATATTGCCCAGCGCGGATTAAGATCGTTAAAAAGCTTAAATAGTGGATACCCTCTAAACAATAGCTCTTCCATTAATGCCAAAGGAATAATTGCCAATGTGCTAACAACAAAAGCCATTAAGCTCACTTCTTGAATACGAGCAATGGATAAATCGGTAAATATAAATAAAGCCCCAATCATGGCTCCCGCGATTAACGCGCCAATAAACAAACCAGCAATTAAGCGGTTAATGCTGGTTAGGTTAGGAATTAAATGAAATTGCCTTAAAAGATTACGATCAAAACGCAAAAAAGCGGCACTTAAGATAAACAATAGTAAACTCAGTACAATGCCAGACATTAGCCGCCCAGCAAAAATGGGTGGTAAAGAGACTTGCCCTAAAACAAAGAATGTAGTCATGCCGATTAGCAAGAATGCAAGTGACGGAATAATTGGCTGAATGGTTGCTTTCATAAGAAATCCTTAACTTAATTTATGGAGAATTGATTTTTAGCTATTGCCAATTTAGCCCGAAATATAAGGGAAAGCGTTGCAAATTATAATTTGAGACTCAAAATTTTTGAGTTTTTTCATTTTAACAATATTAGGTGGGGGGTTATTTGAGTTTTTTGTTTCGCACGCAAACCTTAGCGGTGCGAAATAAACATTCTAAAAGATTAACTCATAAACACAACTAAAACGAAAAACCTATTAAATTCACAATCACCCACACAAACAATAGCTATTCTTTTGCTCTATAAAACAACTTTAACTCTAAATAAATCGCTATTACTGATCTCCAACTGCCAGCCGCAGTGTTGAGCGAGCTTTTCACATAGATAAATTCCCATTCCATAACCTAAATCTGAGGAGTCTGTATGTGCAATGGGGTTGGTGATTTCTAAATGGTTTTTATTCTGAGTAATACAAATTTTACCATTGCTGGTGTGTTGAAACGCATTACGGATCAAATTGGCAATAAGGATTGCTGCGGCATCAGAAGACAATTTAACAGTGTACTCCTGAGTTTTCAGGCTTAATTTCACGTCGGTTTTCAATGCTAGTAAATATTGGTGATCTTGTACACTTTGACAAATGAGTTGATCGAGTTGAATTTGTGTTAGTGGTAATTCAGTTTGTTGCTCTCGGCTTAACCAAAGTAGGGTTTGGGTTAGATTTTTCATGGTAAGCGCTGCACGCTCTATTCTGCTTAATACTTGTTGCTCTTTAGTTGATGAGTCTTTTAATAAGCGTTTTAATAATTCTGTGCTGTTACCAATGATGGTAATGGGAGTTCTTAGTTCGTGACTGGCATGGCTTAAAAACCGCTGCTCTCTTTCAATACTGTCTTGAGATGATTGCAAGCTAGATTGAATAATTTGGGCAAAATGTTGTAGCTCCGAATAACGAAAATCAGGGGTATTTTGCTTAATATTTTCTGGAGTAATTTGCTTTATCCAGCGGCTGAGCTTTTTTACTGGTAGAGTAACAGAGCGGATCATCAGCAACATTATGGCGATAAAAAGCAGAGAAACACTAAAGCCCAACCCCATAATGGTAAGCATTCTACTACCGTGATTTTGTTCTAGCCTATGAGGTAGATCGGGGTTAAGCATTTTAACAACATATTCTGGCTTACCCTGTTTATCTTTTACCAACATGGCAAATAAAACTTTTTTTGGACGACTGATAGGGTTGTCTTTTAGTACATACTTTTTAAATTTATTGGCTGTATCAGGTGGCTTTGAGAAACTTTGTTTAATTTCAACTGGCATATCTTGCCAGTTATTGCTTAGTATAAAGCCCATTTCCTGATATTTTTGTTTTGGGCTAGTGTCGTGTTCGTCAGCAAACTCCAACATAGATGCACGCATAATGGTGTCTAGCCCTTCAATATAATAGTTTCCGGTTAGTGAAAAAAACATGATCCCTAAGCCCGAAGCAAGCACAGCCACTGTAGTGAACAAATATAATCGCAGGCTGATATCAATTTTCATTGTTACTCTCATTTTTTTCAGCTTCAGAGTATAAAGCAAAGCCATGACCAGCACGGGTATGAATTAGGCGCATTGGCTGTTTGTGATCAATCGCTTTGCGAAGTTTAAACATATGGACTTTCAAACTATTACTATCGGGCTGTTCTTCTCCCCATACTTGATCCAATAGAGCGGCTCTGCTTACGGGCTCTGGACTGGCTTTCATTAGTATTTCTAGTAATGCCATGCTCTTAGGGGCTAATTTAATGGGCTGATTATTACGAATTACGGTTTTTTGCTGCAAATCTAGTATTAAATCTGCCACTTGCAAGCGTTTAACTTGACTGCTACGGCGGCCAGAAAGAGCCTTAATACGAGCAACAAGTTCTTGCAAGTCGAACGGTTTGACTAGGTAATCATCGGCGCCAGCGGCAAAACCTGCTAATTTATCGGCAAGCTGATCTTTGGCCGTGAGCATTAATACGGGAATATCAATGCCTTGATCGCGTAAGGATTCACACAAAGTTAAGCCGTTCAGACGAGGCAGGTTGATGTCGAGAATTAATGATTGATAGGAGTTTTGCTGTAGTAGCTTTAGTCCAGCGGCACCATTGGAGGCATGATCACAGGCAATAGATTCAAGCTCTAGGTAATCAATTACGGTAGCGGCTAAATCTAGATCATCCTCAACTAATAAAATGGTACTGTGCAATTAATTAACTCCTATCTTTAGTTTTAAGTGGTTGTAGGTTTTGCCGCTGTTTTATTGAGCAATCTTACTACTAGTGAATGAACATCCTTCTGGATCACTAATAAGCAAGGGATCAAGATTAATGTGATAACCGTGGCAAATAATATACCGTAGGCCAAGGACGCTGCCGCAGGAATTAAAAACTGTGCCTGCATAGAGGTTTCACTCAGCAGTGGTGTTAATCCGGCAAAGGTTGTTACCGAGGTTAGCAATACTGCTCGCAATCGACCAGTACAAGCCTCAACAACACTTTGGGTGTATTCCATAGCTTGTTCTCTTAGTTGGTTGAAACGAGAAACCAATAACAAACTATCGTTTACCACTACGCCACTGAGTGCCAGTATACCATTCAAAGACAATATACTCAGGGTTAGGTCATTCCACCAATGCCCTAAAATTGCGCCCACTATGCCAAATGGGATCGCAGTCATAATAATTAACGGCTGAACATAAGATTTTAGCGGAACAGCAATTAATACATAAATAGCTAATAATGCAATAATAAACAAGTTTGACATTGAGCTTGTGGTTTCAGCCTGTTTTTCTGCTTCTCCAGCAAAGTGTAGATCCATATCTGGATATTGTCTGCTGAGTTGAGGAACTAGGTTGGTTTGCAGCTGGCTAACCAGCTCATTGGCCGAAATTTGGCTTTTATCAACTACCGCAGTGATATAAAAAGCGCGCTGACCGTCTATGCGGGTAACTTCATCTACCTGATATTCCGCTTCAATAGTGGCAATTGCCGATAAAGGTACTATAGTGCCATTTGCAGTGCGCACATTAGCATTCATAATATCAGCATAAGACTGACGTTGCTGCTTTGGATAACGCACTCTTACCTTAATTTCATCTTTGTTTCTTTGGTATCGTTGTACTATAGCGCCGCCAAAACTTTGCAATAACTGCCGTGACAATGAAGCGGTATCCATACCCAATGCTAGCCCCTGTTGATTGAGCTTAAATTGCAACATAGGTTGTCCTTCTGTCATATTGTCATCTATGCCGCTAACACCTGAAATGTCTGCCAAAGCCGTTTTAAAATCTGCTCCTGCGGCTTTTAAATTAGCTTCATCCCAACCTTTGAGTTCCAATTTAAAGTTGTCTCCCATTTCCTTGGTGGAAATAAACTTAAGCTTTTTTATCCCTTCAAGATTGCCAACTAGCGCTTGCCAGCTTTTTTTCTAGTTCATCAACATGGTAGGCCGCATTTTTAACAAGTTCTATACGTACCGTGCCAGACAGATCTTCCGACGCGGTAACCTGCAAGCTGGCAATGGCTGACTCGTTTAATTCATATTTTTTCTGTAGTTGTTGATCCGCCTCTCTGGCAGTGCGTTCGAGTATGAGTAGGTTGTTGTGAGTTTGACCAAAAGCGGCGTCTTTTTGCATTCGAATATCGGCGCTAACAACATCACCAATAATACCGGGAAAAAAGGAGACTCGTACACTGCCATTAAAGGGCATACCAATCACTAGCACCATCAACGCAACAAAACCTAAAATAACCGCGTAGCGAAAATTAATGGCCACTTTTAGTGCTGGAGCATAGATGTGCTCATTAACCCCATTGCAATCCTTTTTCGGCCAGGTGTTGAACATGAGCAAAGCCGTTTTTCCAACTGGTTTTATCATTACGCTGGGTATTCAAGTGCGCCATGTGAGCTGGCAATATGAACTTGGACTCAATAATAGACAGTAATAAGCACAGGGTAACAATAGAGGCAAACTGAGCATAGATTTTCCCCAACATGCCCTCAACCTGAGTTAAAGCCAAAAATGCCGCTACAGTGGGTTAGTACGCCAAATACTGTAGGCACTGCGACCTTGTGAGTGCCTTTAATTGTGCTATTTAGCGTATCACCTTCTTCTCTGCGGTGTGGTGTAGATAGATTCACCAACTACCACAGCATCGTCCACCACTATGCCTAGCGCCATAATAAAGCCAAAAGTGGTTAGCTCGTTAATAGTAAGCCCCAAGAAACTATCGGTCATAAAATATAAAGTTCCGCAGAATACAAAAGGCAAACCCGCAGCTACCCAAAAAGCCACGCGGATATTTAAAAATATTGCCAAAATGATAAATACTAGGGCAAATTCCAGTAAGGGCATTTTTAGTTAGCAGGCTTAGTCTTTCTTTTATCATGGTGCTTTTGTCGTACCAAGTAACTAGCTCAACACCTTGGGGTAATATTTTGCGTGCATGCCAGTCGTCAACGACTTCTTGCGCTTGTTCTACTACTTGGTTGATATCGCTGTATTCATCCATCACAATTTCAATGCCCGAGCCAGGCAAGCCGTTATAGCGAGACAGCACAAAGGTATCGTCGGCAAAGGTGTCTGTTACTGTGGCCATTTCACCTAGGCGGATCACTGTACCATTAGCACTGGTAACAATCGGTATATTGGCAAACTCTGCAGCCTGATAAGCTTGATCGGCACTTTTAAGGCGGATTACCTTTTCATCATTACGCAAGCTAGTAGTTAAGGCCGTGCCTGATTCGTTGTTAATTGCGGTGCTAATATCGCTTAGGGTAAGGCCGTAAGCCAACAGGGTATTTTCATCAACTTCTACCGATAGCATAGGTTCGGCTTTGGCTTCAATTTTCAGATCACTGATCCCAGATTTAGACAGTAAATCTACTTTTAGCCGTTCTGCTAACATTTGCAAAGTGGCTTGGTCGGTATCGCCATAAAGCTGCACCCACAAGGCATGATCCTGACGACGAGCCTTGCTGATAACAGGCTGCTCTGCTTCAGCAGGAAAATTATGAATAGCATCTATATTGGTTTTTACATCGGTAAGCAAAGCTTCAAGACTGTAGTCACTTTGTTTTTCAATTTTTACACTGCTGCCATTTGCGTTAGATGTAGAAGTAACCCGCTTTATTCCGGCAACCGTTTCTAGTGCCTCTTCAATTTTTATCGCTATCCCTTCTTCTGCTTGTTTGGCTTCTCCGCTGTCATAGACCACTGAAACGCGAATATTGTCGGGCTCGATACTAGGAAAAGACTCTTTACGCAAGTTGTTGATGGATAAAACACCTAATACCAACACAGTAAACAGCAGCAGGTTGGCGGCTACGGAATTTTGTGCAAACCAGGCAATCATCCCTTTGTGAGTTGAGTTTTGCATTTTAGTTCTCCGAATTTTGATTATTAAGCGCGAGCATTGGTGACTCTACTGATACAGTAATCGGATCAACCAGACTGCCTTGCATATAATTGTTTAGTGGCCGAGCAACTACATAAATGTTTTTATTTTGAGCTGACAGGTGGTTTTGAGCCGGTAAGGGCTTAATGTATACATAACGGCTGTCTTCAAAGACTTTAACTGGCTTGTGTTTTTGTAGCTGATTTTTGCTGTCTACTGTCCATAGATCGCCGTTTTGTGAAATAGCCGTTTGTGGTAAACGCAGTAAGCTAGATAGCTTTTTACCTTGTATATTAGCTTTTACATAAGTATTTGGATAAAGCGGTGTCGTTGCTTTTAGTGGATTATCTACGGCAATTACTAATGAACACTGACGGGTATTTTGATTAAGGTGTTGCTCAATGCGATCAATATAGCCCTGCCATTGCATGCTACCATCTATGCTGGTGAGGGTAGCAGAAATTTTTTCACCCTGATTAAGATCTTTTTGTTGGATATTGCGCCATTTGTCATCCGACAAAGGAATACTAACTTCAACTTTATTGGTGCTATACAAAGTAGCAATGCTATCACCAATTTTTACGTAGTCGCCAAGATCAACATTACGGCTAACAATTAGCGCATCAAAGGGAGCACTAATTGCTGTTCGCTGTAGATCACGTTGAGCACTGGTTACCTGTTGTTGAGCTTGCTCAAAATTGGTTTGTGCTACTCGCAGCTGAGGCTCCCTTAATACCAAGGGAGAGTCTGGTTTACCACTTAACCCCGATTGCTGCCATTCCATTTGTGCTTGTTGCTGTTGTCTTTGTTCTTCGAGTAGTGTTTGTCGGGCAGTAGCCAGTGCTGTTTTGGCACTAGCAAGAGCGGTTTGATAATCTAGTTGGTCAATTTGCGCCAGTGTTTGCCCTGAGCTTAACTGTTTACCGCTGGCAAAATTTGCTTGTAATTGGGTAACTCTGCCACTGACTTCTGCTTTAAGTTCAAGCATGTAGAGTGGCAAGGCTTCACCGTAACCTGATATATGCGCCTGATAATCATTAGGGCTAACATCTACCACGCTAACTTGCGGTGCTTGATGTTCATTTTTTATTTGTTTTTTTGATGAGTTTTGCTGCATTTTTTGGGCATTATACCCAACAGCAGCCACTATGCTCAGTGCTGCAACAAGAGTAACAATTAAAGTGGTAGTTGTTTTTTTCATGATTAAACTCCAAGTCCTAGTGCTAGCCCTAAGTCAATTCGATTAGATAAACGCAGATAGGTGATTTGCAATTGCTGCGCTTTAAAATTAAAGGTTTGTTGCTGAATATTAAGAAGATCGAGAATGCTTACTAAGCCATTACGGTAACGGTTTAAATAAAATTCAGCGTTATTCTCGCTGGTATGTAATGCCTCTGTTGTGTGAGACAAGCGCTTTGTTAGTGAACGCTCCATGCCAAGCGCATCTTCGGTTTCTTTAATAGCAGTGAGTAGAATTTCTTGATACAACCAGTAAGCTTGCTCTTGCTTGTATTGGGCAATTTGGTGAGCTGCCTTGAGCTTCCCGCCCTCAAACAAAGGATAAGTAATTTGGCTGAGAAAGCTCCAAACTGAACTAGAAAGCAGTGCATCACTGAGGCTAGTGTCGGAGTCTGATAGTGAGGCTTGTAAACTAAACGATGGTAGTAAATCTTTATAAGCAATATTAGTGTTTAGTTGCGCTGATTGAATATTGGCATACTGCTGCTTTAGATCGGGTCTTCTGGCTAAATCTAGCTCAGGTAGGGTGGCAAGGGGAATAAACACCTGCGGAAACTCAGAAGCAATAGCTAATTCTTGCTTTGAATTAGGCTTGCCTAATAGTTGCCAAAGCGTGCGTTTGTTTTGTGCTAGAGTTTCTTGGTATTCGGCAATGGTTGCTAAAGTAGAGAAAGTGCTACTTCTAGCGCTGTCTAGCTCTTCTAAGCTCCCCAAACCTTTACGGTATCGTTGTTTTATTAAATCTTCATTGCTCTGTAATAAAGCCAAACGTTGTTGTTCTATTTCAATTAATTGTTGCTGGTAACTAGCCTGTAACCAAGTTCTCATAATACTGGCTGCTAGAGCATCTTTACTTGCTTGCACTAATGCGCTACTGGCAAGAATATCAAACTCAGCTGTTTTGCTTTGATCATTGAGTTTCTGCCATAGGTCAACTTCCCAACTGATATCCAAACTAGAAGAGTACAAGGTGTCACTGTTTTCAGTTTTGTTACTCTTTAAACCAATAGAAGCCTGTGGCAGCTGATTAGCAGAAGTTTGGGTTTTCTGTGCTTGCACAATGCGTAGAGACAACAAGGTTTGTTGCAAGCTAGGGTTATTCTGCAAACCTGTTTCTAACAATGTTGTTAGCTGGGGGATTTGGATCAAATCATCTAGCCGAGTGATTTTCTCTTGGTCTTTTTTATCAATAAAATTTTGCCCTACAGTCTGTTCAGTGTCGCTGTGTTGCTGAGCATTTTGCCACTGCTGGTAATTAGATAGCGTATTTTGTAGCTGCTCACTTGCCAAAGTGCTGTGGTTTTCTGGCAACGAACTACACGCTGTTAGCATAAGCGAACTAGCTAACAAAACGGTTTTGATTATTTGAGCTAGATAACCAGAGTTACCTGTAGATTTATGATAAAAATGCTTCATGGAACATCGCCCTAGAATTACCTATTAAGGAAAACTTACAGACAGCATAATAAAAGTGGGGGTTACCAAAGAGTTAACATTGGTAATTGTTGTTGGCTAAAGTGGGGAGTTTTTGAGGAATTAGCTATTTTGTTATGGGTAGCTGTGGGTATGGTGGCTGTCTATTTTTATTTAATCGCTTAGAAACAACGAGTTAGCCTCCGTAAACTTTAAATTAATCACCTAACTTAAAAGTTAGTGCCAATGAAGTTTATTTTTGGGTTTCAATGACTGTCTGTTTTTATTGGTAAGCAAACCGCATTAATGTATTATCGAAAAAATATAGATTAGTTGATATATTTTGGGTCGAAAGAAATCATGTTAAAGAAGATATTCGTATTGTTAGCGATGATATCAATAGTGATCATCGTATTTAGTTTTTATCTCACAAATAGGGAAGAGTATTCTGTTACTAAAGATCAAGATGCTGAGAGGGTAGAAGCGATGAGCGATGTTAAGCCGGAGGATGAAAATTCCAATTTAGAGGCTTCTAATACAGAATCTTTGGACGGACAAGAAAAGCTCTCAGAAATCAAACCTGAACCAGAAGACATCGCACCTGACATCACTGAAAGTGATGACGTTGAAGATATTCCATTTGGAATGGACGTGTTTAGAGACTTAATATACTTGACTGATGAAGAAGGACAACCGATTCCTAATGACGAATTAAGGGAAGCACATATCAACTTTCTAAAAGAAGAGTCTAACTTTGAATGGGCCTTTAATATGAAGAATAATCTCTCTGATAGGCTCACCGAGATTGACGATAACCGTCTGTTTAATTTGCAGTACGTTGATTGTAAATCTAAAAGCTGTGAACTCCATGGAGTTTTTGATGGAGATAGAGAGGATTACAAAAAACTCTATGGAGATTTAAAAAGTGCAGATTGGTGGGAGTTTGAAAACACTTTTTCTCGTTCAACAGATGATGAAGGTGGTCAGTTAAAGATTGTGACAATCATAACCCGCGGCGGCGATTAGAGTAAGTAATAGTTCCCTATGATAATTACTGCAGAAGAATTATTTCGCTACTTCAAACCCTCATAAAGAAATAGGCAGGCATAAAAACCGAGAACCCCTAATCTTGATCTGCACTGAAATTGAGAACTCTTGATGAGGTATTTTGATAAATTTCGGTGACTGTCTGAATTTAGTTATACCAAGGAGTCGGTGTGCCTAGAACTTAAGAAATTGACTCAAACGGACTCATCACTCACTCAGAAACAATAAGTTAGCCTCAACAAATCTTAAAGTAATTACTAAACTTAAAGCTAGTACAAATGAGGTTTATTGTTAGATTACGGTGACTGTCTCTGAAAATTGCGTAAACGCAAAGCTATTCATATAAGTAGTGTGAGTTGGATTTAATTGGCTTTATAGGGTAGGATAGGTTGCTAAATTTAGCCTAAGCCATTGATAATATTTGTTATTTTAAAGCACAGATAAATTGGTTTTATTCACTAAAAACATAAAGCCAATTCAGGTAGAATATCGAAATTAAAATAACCTATTGATAAGTAAAAGCATTTAAGTAATCCAAATTTTTTTACTGGTTGGCTTTATGTTTTTGCTGAATAGAATTACTGTTAGAAATACAGGACGAGATCATGGAGTTTTTTACTGGACAACGTGAAATTGCTAGATTCCGAGTAACAAATGGAAAGAGTCGTAGTGGCATATGCTCTATCTATGAGGAATGGAAGCCACTGCTCAAAGAATCTGTTCGATGTGGCGCATCATCTTCATGCAGAGTTACGAAGCGCCTCGGCGTTTCCCAAAAAGAGATAACTTCTCTTGAGGAAAGCGTAAAATCTAAATTGGGAGTAAAAACTTTAGCAGAGTTAGAAGCAACGATAAAGGAATGCTTAAAACAAGAAAACGTGTGGAGCGAAAGCACAGAAACCGAGCGTAAAATTGAATTTAGCGCGCCTGAATGTGGAAGATACGACATTGAGCAATATCAGTTATATAGAACAGTAGAGTTAATTTTACAGAAGAAAAGATACTTTCGAAAGCCAGACATATCTAAATCAGAGGTTTACGAAGCTCTTCATGTGTTTAGTGATAACTCGAAGGTCACTCCAAATGACGACAACTGTAACTGCCTTGAGCCGCCAGAAGAAAAAACCGATGGTTATTTTATAGGGACTGTAGGCAATCTATCATTTAATGTACCGTACACGTTCATAAAAGAGGGAATAAGCCTTCTGTTTGGCTCAAGTTCTATAGAGCTAGTACAGTCCGACCAAGTTGGTGCAACGATAAATATACCAACCTCATGGCTAACTGAATACCTAATTTTTTTAGCTGATCTTTCTAGTGAAACAGTTGAAGTGATATTAGAGCCGAAAACAAAAATTAAGCAGTATTATCGCCCAAATTTCTTTTTCGATGAGTTAAACGTTGGATATCCATTCATTTTTAGTGATAGATCGTTACCAATGAGTATTCATATTGATTTTATTCGGAATATACTTGATCGCGATATTGCCGACGACTAATTTCTAACAAACGCGTCAATCAGGACGCTCGCAAGCTCGCGCCTATTACGCGGGCGTTAGTCATCATATGGAATGTTCTCATGCTAGGTATAGATTTTAAAAATAGATTTAAAGCATCTTTACCTGAAATGCCTAGTGGCATAGATATAGGTGAGTTTATCGATTTTTCATCTTATCAGCTTGAGGCTCTAGATATTGGAGATGCTGGGTTACTTGCTGACGCTGGCTTTCCTCGTGATGCGTCGCCGTTTTTAAGTTTCAGCGCATACTCAGAAAATGAAATAAAGGATATGTCCAGTATTGGTGTTTTGCCCCAGGGCTCCGTTCCAATTGGACAAAATGGTTCAGGCGATATTATTGCTATTGAAGCTCAGACCAATAACGTAGTCTATTACAATCATGATGCTAAAAATCAACGGGTATTTATCAATTCAACGTTAATAGCATTTGCTGAATGTTTATGCGTGTACCAAGAACATCTTAAAGGCAACAATATGGGGTCTTGTCTCAGTGCTATTGGTAAAGTGGATCAAGCATCTGTGGTTGAAGGTGGAATGTGGTTTGACGAAGTTAATAATGAGTTAGAAAATGGCTAACAAAATAATCAAAATGACGCCTGGCGGCGCATTTTTTAAAGCGTTATAACTCTAAAGACAAAATATGCGATTTCTGACATTAACTATATGCGTATTATTCTTATCTTCATGCACAGATAATCATGAAGGTGTCTCGTACGAACTTGTTGCAATGCTAGAAAAAACAGAAGTAACTTGTGAGTTTTTGAAAAGTTCCAAATACTCTAAGGGTTATTGGGTGCGTCCAGAGTTAGATGGTTGGGGTTTGCTAGTAGTAACAAAGAATAATCAACCCAACTCATATACGTTGGCACTTATGGCGCACGGCCACGAGCGAGCGCTTGAAACTAGAGAAATAGAGTGTGAAAAGTTATAACAAAGGAATTAAAGACAGCCCACAAAAAAAGTGGGCTCGCCAACGCTCGCCTTTTATTGCAGCGTTATATGCAATAGAGGGATCATGAAGAAGTTTATAGCTGGTTTATTCATAGGGATGTTTCTAAGCTCTTGCATTTTTTACCCTATTTTAAAATATCAACAAAAAAGCAAATTTGAACTTGTACAAGTCATGGCTTTACAAATGGGCTTGTCCACTCGGCACAAGAGTTAAAAAGCACGTCGGTGTTTTCCCTAAAAACACTGATTATCAAACAATATACTCAGTTAAAACAATCGACGTAGTTGCATATAAAGTCAATAGTATTCAAACAGTTGGCATATACGAGTAAATTGCATATAACACATCTTTTGCATCTTTTGAGGATGCATCTTTTGAGGACACCCATAGAAAAACAAATTCAATTCACACTAATCTCAATAACCATTGATTAACCCCAAAGGTTTATTGTGTATCTTTTAGTTTAAATTTAATCGCTTATTGAAGTAAAACTACTGATATTAAAGTTACTAGCTTTAATTCTTTACCTTGCAATATAATTGATAACATTCAGAAATTTGATCAGATTCTACTATTTTTTTAGTTAAATTCTTTTGTTTGCCAGCCCATACCATTACTCTTGCTACTTTTTTAGCAGCAATTGGTCGGTACTTTCTTAATTTTCCAACCAGAAGAAAACTTAAAGCATTGGCAATAATACCGCCAATTTTTTCACCAATACGTAACTGATTGCGCTCACCTAAAAGTAACGATGGACGAAAAATTATTAAACTAGAAAAGTGTAATTTGGCTATTGCCGACTCAACCTCGCCTTTAACGCGATTATAAAAAACAGTAGAGCTCTCATTTGCACCTAAAGAAGAAACCATTAAAAATTGGTTAGATAAATTGCTACTCGCAATTTTGGCAATTTCAAACGGATATTCTAAATCAACTTTGCGAAATGCCGCTTTACTTTTGGCTATTTTAATTGTTGTACCCAAACAGCAAAAAACGTTATCCGCTTTAATTAAATTGGAATAGCTTGCTAACTGCTCAAAGTCAATGATGTGTTGAGTTAACTTTGGATGTTCAATTGAGAGCTTTTGTCTTACCAAAATTTTAACATGACTATAATCGTTATCATTTAACAACTCATTTAAACAATAGCCGCCAATTAAACCAGAAGCTCCTACAACTAAGGCAGATCTTTTTTTCATTGATGATTAACGCTCATTACAACTAGATCAGCAAACCACCATACCTCCAATTACTCACAACAACAATAACTATTCTTTTGCCCAATAGTCTTATTTTGTTGATTGAGTTTAATAGGCATTGCTCAATTTATATAGAAAAATAGCTTCTTTATAAAAGCACAAAAAAAGCTGGCAATAATTACCAGCTTTTTAATTTTAGCTATAAAATAAATTTTTTAACTAATGAGAATGCCCCGCCTGATGAGCTTGTTTTTGATCAGTTAATCCTTTATATAACTGACGCGTCATTCGCTCGGTTGTAATAAAACCCCAATTCCATTTATCGTGCATTGATTTCAGTGGATTAGCTTTTACGGTTTCATCTTCTGATTTGCCTGCTTTAATCATTGAGGCAACTTTTTGCTTGGCGCTAACTAGCATTTCAATAGCGGCTTTTAAGTCTTTTTTACTGGCTAATGGTCCATGACCTGGAATAATTTTAGTTTTCTCGTTCGCCATATCATGAACACGTTTTTGTGCTTTAATAAAGCCGTCAACACTGCCGCCACTATTTAAGTCGATAAAGGGAAACATACCATTAAAGAAAGTATCACCCATATGGATAACATTGGCATCTTTAAAATGAACAATTGCATCGCCGTCAGTATGAGCATGTGGCGTATGGAAAATATAAGCTTGCTCACCATTTAGGTGAAAGCTCATCGACTTAGAAAAGGTAATAACAGGAAGTGCGGCTTTGGGGGCAGGTTTATTGCCATTTGCAGTTGCCACTCCTTTTTTAACTAAATGTTCGCGCAAATTGTCGTGGGCAACAATATGAACGCCATTTTCTCCAAGGCTTTGGTTATTGCCGGTATGATCACCGTGAACATGGGTATTAATTAAAAAATCCACCGGTTTATTGGTTACTTTTTTAATTGCACCTTTCATTTTATCTAAAAACTGCGGCATAGAATCATCAATCATTACCACACCGTCTTCACCAACCGAAAGACCAATATTGCCGCCAGTAAACCCATTAACACCCGATAGCATGTATAGTCCTTTAGAAACCTCGGTTGTTTCAAAGTTGGTAACGGGTTTATCTTCGGCAAATACTAGGTTGGTTGAAAGTAATAAGCCGCTTAATATTGAAAGTTTTAGCCGTTTTTTCATTGTTGATCCTAAGGTTGTTATATTTGAATGTACAACACAATATATTAAAACTACTTATTTTTTACAAATAAGCGATGAGTCACGCTATTAAAGCGATAATCTTTAACTATCTCTCTTTCAAGGTGCTTTAAAATACATTTGCTATACTCCCTATTTAAAAATAGCTAATAGCAAGCTTGCTAGTGATATATTTAAGAAAATTATAAAGATATAACTTTTATTTCTTTTATTCTTTATTTTGCATCAATCATTATTATTCATAAGAGGATCAATATGCCAATTCAAACTAAACAATCAGTTCCTTCGGTATCTATTAAAGCAATTATTCAAGATGAAATTGTTGATATGACGACTGGAACACTTTTTGAGAAAGGCAAATCAGTATTATTTGGACTTCCTGGCGCGTTTACTCCAACTTGCTCGGCCTCGCATTTGCCCGGTTATGTTGTTCAAGCCGATGCTATTAAGGCTAAAGGTGTAGAAAGAATTGTATGTATGTCGGTAAATGATGCTTTTGTAATGAAAGCTTGGGGCAATGCTAGCAATGCCGAAGAAATTGTTATGCTAGCCGATGGTAATGCCGAATTTACTAAAGCATTGGGGCTAGATTTTGACGTGTCGGTTGCTGGTATGGGAGTTCGCTGTATGAGATTTGCGGCAATTATTGAAGACGGAGTAGTTACTAATATTTTTGTAGAAGAGCCAAAAGCTTTTGAAGTTTCATCTGCTGACTATATTTTAAGTCAACTATAGTTTGTTATTTTAATAAGCACTATTTAAATAGTAGATACCATGATTAAAAACAATCAGCACGAATACGGAATTGCTAATAAGTTATTTCATTGGTTAATTGCCTTGCATGTTATTGGGCTTTTTGCCCTTGGCTTTTGGATGATAGATCTCACTTATTATAGTGAATGGTATCAAACAGCGCCTTTTTTACATGAAAGTTTTGGACTTTTGCTTACCTTTATATTTATCAGCAAACTTCTATCTTATTTTGTTAACCCTTTACCGCAGCCATTGTTAAATCATTCTGCGATTGAAATAAAATTAGCCACTATTGCCAAGTGGAGTTTAAATGGGTTGATTTTATTGATTTTAATATCGGGGTTTTTAATTTCAACTGCCGATTTTAGAGCCATAAATGTTTTTAACTTATTTGAAATACCACCGCTATTTGAAGCCTTTGAAAGCCAAGCAAAATTATCTGGCAGCATTCACAAGTGGGGGGCTTATATTTTAATTGGTTTGGTAATACTTCATTTTTTTGGTGCATTAAAACACCATTTTATCGACAAAGATAAAACATTAAAACGAATGCTATAAACAATTATTTATTTTTTAACTAACTAAGGAACTTTAAATGAAATTAAAACACTTATTTGCCACGGCTTTTTTAGGCTTTGGTATTATTTCAACGGCGACTAACGCGGCTAATTATGTTGTGGATACAAGTGGTGCTCATGCATCTATTAATGTAAAAGTAAAACATTTAGGTTATTCGTGGTTAACGGGTCGCTTCAATAAATTTTCGGGAAAATTTAATTACGACTCAAAAAACGTTGCCGCCTCTAAAATAACGATTGATATTGAAACTTCTAGTTATGATTCTAATCATGCTAAGCGTGACAAGCACATTAACGCTCCTGACATACTCAATACGGCAAAATTTCCAACGGCTAAATTTGTTAGTACCAAAATTGTTGACAAAGGCGACAACAAATTAGCGGTACATGGTGATCTTACTATCCGTGGTGTTACCAAAGCTATTACTATTGATGCGGTAAAAATTGGTGAAGGTAAAGATCCTTGGGGTGGCTACCGTGTTGGTTTTAGTGGTACTGCTAAAATCACCATGAAAGATTTTGGTATTCCAATTGAATTAGGTCCAGCTTCTACAGAAGCCTATTTTGATTTGCATATTGAAGGTGTTCGTCAATAATTGAAATTGAATAATCAGCTTTGGTGTGTAATATTTTATACACCAAAGTCATTTTAATCTAGGGAAAGCTTCAGTGCACAGGTATTCAATAACAACTTTTAGTGTCAGCAGTATTTTAACCATTAGTTTAGCAAGCATTCTCGCTTGTGGTTCATCTAGCTCAGATCCCGAAACACCAGAACCTGCATTTGCAGAAAAACTTTCTAACTTTTCTAATACCGAGCAAGGTTTATTTTTTGCAGTAGAAGTTGATACCAATCGTTATGAGTTAATGCTAGTTAACCCTACCACTGGCGCTCTAACTCAAATTAGTGATGAGCTTTCAATTAACCGAGGGCTTCAACCCTATAAAATATCACCTAATGGCTCTTTAGTTGCCTATCGAGCTGATCGCGATTTTGATGGCATAGATGAGCTATACGTTAACTCGATTGCAGGCAATAGTGAACAGCTACTAACCGATGAGCTGCCTCAGGCAACACCTGCTAGCTTTACTCAAGGTGGCAGTCAGCTCGTTCAAAGAACCAACTGGGAATGGTCGGTTAATAGCGAGAAAATTATTTTTCACTCGGATATTGATAATGATGATATTTTTGAAATTCAAATTATTGATGCTGACGGTAGCGATCTCACGCTTTTAAGCGCCGATCTTTCTACTCAATGTTTTGACTCTTGTTGGAAACTATCGGCTAATGGCGAACAGCTTGCTTTTATTAGTGAGGTTGTCGGTGCCGCCGATGAAGTGAGTCAAAATCTTTATATGGTTAACCTTGATGGCTCAGGGTTAACTCAAGTTAACCAAGATTTAAGTGATAATTCGAGAATAAGCCAATGGCAATGGACTGACGACAGTAGTGCTATTGTTTATATCAGCCAAAATATTGGTTCACCTGCACAACTTTATTCTGCCTCAAACGATGGCATCACACGAACCATTTATTCTCAAGCCGGACAAGAAACAGGTGTTAGTAAATTTGCACTTAATAGCACTCAAGAACAAATTGTTTATAGCGAAGACAGCAATCTTGCTGGCACAGATACACTGTTTATTATTGATAGAGAAAATTTAGAAAAAACAGAGCTTATTGATCGATTTAATGTGACTAACCCGACCATTATTAATTGGGCATGGTCGCCAATGGATCAAAGAATTGCCTATATGGCTGATCAAGAAACCCAAGGTGTTTTTGAATTATTTACCGTACAGCCAGATGGCTTTTTTCATCGTAAAATTAACGACAATTATTTAGCTTCTGGTCAACTACAAGAAAACTGGCAATGGGCTAATAGCGGCGAGCATTTACTTTATTCAGCCGATATAGAAACATCAACCGCATTCGATGAGCTTTATATTAATGCTAATGATGGTAGTAATAACGTTAAGGCAAATCCCAACTTACAAGAAGGCTCTCAGTTAATATTTAACGATTATGCTTGGGGGTTAAACGATAGCAGAGTGATCTATGCGGTGGAAAATAGCAATCAACAAATATCGGCACTTTATAGTGTAGAAACCGCAGGAACTAATAATACTCGACTAAATGAAGCATTAGCTAATGGTGATTATTTACTTAGTAACTATCAATTTTCTAGTGATTCACAGTCAATTTTATTTAGACAATTTCGCAATAGTGACCAAACTATTATTTTAAATTTATCGACACTTGATGGCCTTAGTTCTCAAGAAATTTCAAGTATCGGGGAAGTTGATTATTATGCTTGGAGTAATGATAACTCTCGTATTATCTACCAAGTAAAGTTGTCCGAAGATAGTTCCGAACAACTTTTTAGTAAACTGCCTGATGGTACTAGCGCGGTTAGGCTTTATTAAATTTTTTTAAGCAAGCTCTTCGCTCTTTTATACAATAGCTCATCACTTTTATCTTGCACCACTAAGGTAAGTAATTTTTTTGCTTGCTGTTTATTGCCTTTCGCATTATACAGGCTTGCCAAACGGTATTTTGCCCAGTTTTCGCTGGGTAAAACCTTATCGGTTTCTAAGTGAATATATTGCTCTAAAGATTCAATGCCAAGGTCAATTTGAGTTTTGCTTAATGCTGCGGTTCTACCAATTTGATATAAAGCGCTCACTGCTGAAAATTCCATTTTGGTTTCACCGGCTAAATTGGCTTTTTCAAATGCATTAAATGCTTTTTTATATTGCTTGTTATTTTGAAAACTAAAACCTGCTTTCAATAAAGCCCTTGCCGAAGATGAATAATTTTTTACTAATTGCTCAGCAAGTTGTAGCTCTTTTTCTTCTTCACCATCTTCTTGATAAATTCTTAACATGGCTATATCGCCTTCTAGTGGCGATAGCTTTTTAATATTGTTGGCTACTTTGGTTGCCTCTTTAACAGAGCCACCAGCAATGGCTGGCGCACCTAAATAAAAAGCAATAAGTCCTTGCATATTTCTGATATTTTCAGGTGCTAGTTCAACTGATTTTTTTAAGTGCTCTTTTGCACTCGATGCATAACTTGGCGCAGTAAAGATTGAAGCATTGGCAGCCTGCCTTAAATTAATCATACCAAACCAATAATGATAATCGGCACTATTAGGTTTTAATGTAATCGCTTCTTGCATTTTTTCTTCAGCGAGATCTAAGTCCTTTTCAATAAAAGCCACTCGACCTAAATAATAGTTTTTTTCGGCATTATTTTTTTCGTTTTTTAATAGTGTTTTAACCGTTTGATAATCTTTATTTTCAAAGGCTTCTTCAATACTTGAGCTTGCATTAATATTTAAACTGTAAGCGCTCAAAGTGACCAGCATTATTAATGTTTTAATTTTCATTTTATTTCTCCTTAAGCAATTTTAAATTGTTTGGTGAACTTTTTGCTCCAAATTGCCGAAGCAACCAGTCCGACAACACCGGGTAATACCCATAAAATAATTTGTGAATTGGCATCTAAAAGCATTGTAAAAATACGGCTTCCACCAAAAACAAAAAATGCGGTATATGCACCAATGCCAGCACCAAAAATTCCGCTCATGTGCTCTATAATCCACTCTCGTTGCTTGATATTGGCTTTAAAAATATATTTCAAGCAACCAATTGCATTAAACAAACAAAGGCCAGAAAAAACCATAAATAAAGCAAAGTTAATTTGTATTCCGATAATACCAACTATAATACTTGCTAAAATTAAAAATACATTTAAGCCAACATGAGTTGCGTTTTTTAATTGCGCTCTATTTTGCTTTGCTTTCAGCACCGCTACGCTATGGTAAACGCAGTTAAAAACTAACAATGAAAGCATAAATAAAAATGTTGCAAATAGGCGATTTTCTCTGGCTAATGAATTTGCCGCCTCAACCGTTAAATTACGCAGCGGCTCTCTCACACCAATAGGATCAGATAGCACTAGAATGGTCATAATAAATCCACTGATAGAAATTGCGTACATACCATTAACAAAATATTGACCATATTTTTTATGCTGCTGACTGCCTTTTTTAGCCAATATCGGTAACCAAAATAAAATTAGCGCAAAACCTCCCACCACTATATGAGTAATAAATGCGGTTTGATGAATAATAGATAGCATTGCTGTTCTCCTTTTTAATAAGTTATACACAGTTTATCTAGTTAAAGGGGTATCAATAAGTGCGATAAGTCATCAATTAAAACCATGACTTTTGGCCTATTTTTAAATTTAAGAAGATTTGCGATAATCAGGCTATGAAAAAATTTATTGATGAAAAACTACTAGAGCGTATTGGTTTAGGCGGAATAGCAGCGTTTGGCACATGGCTGATTATTTTTTCGATTTCAGTTTATTGGTTACCGTCGGCAGATGAGAGTATTCGCGACAATAGTGGTGTTATTGTTTTTTTGTTTATCGCTTATATTAGTTGTTTTTTTGCTATAACTAATGATAAATCGGATCACACCTCACCGACTTTCTATTTTCTTTATGGTTCTCAACTAGCTTGTGCATTTGCATTAATGTGGTTATTACCGATTAATTTTTTGCCCATTTTAACGGTTATTTGGGTTGCGCTATTACCTCATTTTACCACCCTTAAACGCTCGCTGATGATTTGCTTGGTGGTTATTATTGTTTGGTTTGTTCTATACGATTATCGTTGGGATGAAAGAAATACAATATTTAACGCACTGCTTTATTCCACTTTTTATTTCTTTGCCATCTTTATGACCTACGAAACCGTTAAAGCCGAAAATGCGCGCAACGAAGCCGACAGACTCAACAAAGAACTGCAAGCCACTCAGCATTTGTTAGCACAAGCTTCAAGACAAAATGAGCGCACCAGAATTGCAAGAGATTTACACGATTTATTAGGGCATCATCTCACCGCTTTAATCATCAACCTACAAGTCGCTGGACATATTAGCGAAGGCGAAGCAAAATCTAAAATTGAACAGTGTCATTCACTGGCAAAATTGTTGCTTAGTGATGTACGCGAAGCGGTTTCAACACTGCGTGATAACCAGCAATTAGAATTTACTAAAATGCTCTCGTTAATGTGTGAGCAAGTGCCTAAGCTAACCATTCATCAACAAATAGAAACTAGTTTAAGCTTAGAGCAAATGCATATTGCTAGAGCCTTATTAAGTTGCATTCAAGAAGCAATAACCAACACATTAAAGCACAGTAATGCCAATGAATTTTGGATTGCTTTAACCAAAACCGATGAACAGCTCTATTTAAAACTTAACGACAATGGCTCGGTAAAAAATAAGCTCATAATGGGCAATGGTTTAAAAGGAATGCAAGAAAGAATTGAAGAGCTTAATGGGCATTTTAATTTTACCATTATTGATAATGCACTTCATATTGATATAGCTATTCCAACCAATCAAATAGCCGCTAGTCAATTACCTATTAACGAGTTACAAAGCTAATGGCAATTCGTGTTTTATTAATAGACGATCAAATGCTGGTAAGAGAAGGCATAAAAAGCTTGCTTAACCTTTCTGAAAAAGTGAAAGTTGTTGGTGAAGCTAATGACGGATCAGAGGCGCTTGATGCTATTAGTCAATATCAGCCTCAAGTTATTTTACTTGATTTATCTATGCCTAAAATTGACGGTATTGGAACATTAAAACTGCTTAATGAAAACAACATTAAAATTCCCGTTATTATTTTAACTACTTTTGATGATCACGAATTTATTTTAAAAGGTATTCAAGCTGGCGCAAAAGGCTACTTACTAAAAGATGTTTCTTTAGATACTTTAATTGATGGAATTGAAACCGTTTATAACGGAAATCGTTTAATGCAACCTGCGTTAACCGAGCGATTAATGCAAAGTTTGCAAGGGGTTAAATCTGAATTTGATGCACCAGAAATTATCGAACCCTTATCACCCAAAGAATTAGAAGTTTTAGGTTTAATGGCTAGCGGTTGTTCCAACAAAGAAATATCTAATGTTTTGCATAAGTCGGAAGGTACGATTAAAAACCATGTTTCTAATGTACTAGCAAAACTGGGTGTTCGAGACAGAACTAGAGCAGTGTTACTTGCGATTGAAAGAGGGATCTTATCTTAAAAAGCCTCTTACTCAAAATAAGAGGCATATCAAGAAAAATAAGTTATTTTAGTTTATGAGGCACTAATTTGTGAGCTTCGGATGAGCAAAAACTTGGCAAATCAAATAATAGTTTTGTTAAAGTTTCTTTCATTGAAGTATTAACGGCATCTAAAAACTCATGATCTCCAAAATTCCAATTAATTGTTGAGCCAAAGCCGCGATAATGGCGACTGTCAACTATTTTTCCATTTTCACGAAAATCAACATGTAGTGCTGTTACCCCATGAAGATTTAAGTTTTGTGCATAAGAATAAAGGCGAGTTATTTTTGGTTCTATGGTTATATGTCTAACTCCTATAGAATCACTTCTTAATTTGCTTTTTAACATTACATCTGAAGCGTCTGATAACCATTGGTGAATTGGAGCTAGCTTTAATGGTTTCCATGGTGTTGAACCTATAGTTACCTTATTCTGGCGCCTATCTTCTATGTCTGCAACTTCTATTGTGCATTCATTTAGCATTGATTTGATTTTCTTATAACTCTTAGAAAGCTCTTTCTCTGCTTTGGTCATTTTTCCTTTTTTCTTTTTCTTTGCTTCCTTTGGTGCTTCAAATTCTAAAGTTAATGGTGGATCTTCTTTTTTTTCTTTAGTGTGAGCATCTTTACTTAAAGAAAAAGAGAGTGATAAAGATAATAAAATCATAAAATGTTTAATCGTCATCTTAAATCTCCTTACGATACACATGCTTGGTTAGGCTTTTGATTTTTTACTAACTTTACACCTTCAGACATTGATATTAACGAGCCATCATTCGCTCTTACTATATCTCTGTTTTGGTTTTGTTTAACTAAAATACCTTTTTCTTTAACCACCCCCATAATATTGTTATATTCTATTTTGACACTTTTTGAGCATAACTCATTTAATTCAGGCTGTAAGTCGTACATCAACATATTCACTGTTGCTTTTAAACTTGAATTTAGGGTTTCTCTAAATAACTTACCCTCATTGTCAGCCCAAAGATCTATAGAATGAGTAGAGCCTTCACCAACACTCTTCGATAAAAAGTTGTGTGTGTTATAGTAGATTAGTTGTACATCTTCTTTTTTTGATTTCTTAGATTTATTTTCATCATCTATTTTTGGCTTCATATAAACAAAAGCACGAGTAGATGTTGCCAATGTTTTTGAGTTATTGACAAAATTATAGAAAGAAGAAAGATAGATTAGTGCTTCATCATCAGCTAATGCATTAACCTTTCTATTTAATTCATCATCTGAAAGCAGAATTGTTTCTGCTGAATTTTTTTCTACGTCTAGATTAAATTCTGAAGATATCGCAGGATTCATTGCTTGCGCTATCCACTTTCTATAGTCATAGTCTTCAATAGCATTATACAAAGGTTCAATGATATCTTGAGCGGTTAAACTCCGACCTTTATTTACTGATGAATCAATAACAGCAGCTATTAAGCCTCCTCCGAGTATTAAAGATGCGTTTGACATTTCAACAGAAGGCTTTACTTCATCCTGAATAACAAGGTTATATAGTTCTACAGAGCTTATTGCATTTCTGCTTTCTTTCGTCATAGGAGTATAGCTAATACCGCCACATCCCATCATTGAAGAAAATATGATAAAGGTAAAGATAGTTGTTATTTTTTTCATTAAAGTTTCTCCCTAGTTAATAATGGTACTAATTGTTATTTTTTATTCGAAAATCACTTTAGCATTTTTTCTAATATTATATCTGTTTTCTTTCAAGGTTCATGGTTCAACAAATCTGTAGCTAGTCTATTAGAGGTATAAACAGACTGAGCCAGCTATTCTGATTTAAGCGCTTTAAAGAAATAGGATTATAGTTATTATTTATATTAGAAATCCTTACAAATAGAGTAAAGACACAATAACTTTACTCTTATAGCATTGAAAGTTTTTCTATTGCTAAAGTAGTATGAGTTTACTACTTACAATAAAAACAAGAAAGTTATAATTAAGTTAATCCGCCAGTCGCCATAAATACCAGCTTGCTACGCTTCTATAAGGCGACCAGCGCTCTGCTATTTTGTCCATGGCAGCTATATCTGTTTCTCCAAACAGTTGGTTTATTCCACGCTGTAGTCCAAGATCTAGTGCAGAAAACACATCAATTCGTCCTAAGGCATAAATCATAAACATTTCTGCCGTCCATTTTCCTACGCCGCGTAATTTCACTAAAGTGTCAATCACTTCTTGATTAGATGCTTGTGCCAGCATTTCAAAATTTAATGATTGATCTTTAACTGCTGTTGCAATGCCCAGCACATATTCCGCTTTTCTATTAGATAATCCGACACTTCTTAGTTGTTCAGTGTTGTAGGCTAAAACAGACTCAGCAGTTATCTCATGACCGATAAGATTAAAAAATCTCTTTTCAATCGTAGCGGCAGCTTTCACCGATAATTGCTGACTAATAATGGCACTTAATAAAGCTTTAAAGGGCTCTGCTGACTGACCTTTAAGTTCACAGTGACCATATTTTTTCACTGTTTCACCTAAATATTCACACTTTGATAAAGTTTTTTCGGCCTCTTTCAAAGCGCTGATTGTTATTTGCATGTTTTACCTCACACCATTCAAATGAATGATTATTACTTATCAACAGATCTTAACCCAGCACATCAATTAAACACCAATAACTTTAGTTAGTAACCATTTTGACTATGCCCACTTGTAACAAAGTTATTTGTTATTCGTTATAACAGTAACAAGGATCTAATGACCTTAAAGAATTTAATTGATTTTATGTTAGGAGAAATAAGCGATGAAATCTATATTAACCATGTTAGCAACAATTATCTTTATCACTGGTTGTGCCACTGCGGGTGAAAAGGAGATTAAAGATATTGAATGGAAACCAGGAATAAATATTGATCAGCTTTGGCAAGACTATGCCAATGCCAATGGCGGGATCACTTGGGGCACATCAACTGAATACCCTGAATACAGCAAAGTTAAAGAAGGTGATACTTTCCTAGTGCAAGTTGAGCAAGGTACTTGTTTAATGGAATTTTTTCACGAGCGTTGGAGAAGAGCAAACGATGTAAGACGCTGGGATGACTCGGTAAACGAGCATAGCGGTTGCCCTTATGTTTTTGATTAAAGTATTATCAAAAATCTAAACTAAAGAAGGCGTCAATTGACGCCTTTTTTAGTGTGGTAAGAAAATGTTAATTAGCACCAATTAATGTAAAATTGGCAGAGTCACCTGTTGGGCCAGTAATTGTGCAGGTTTCAGTTGCTTTATCGGCAATGGCAGCTGCGCCAGTAACTGAATAGTCAGCAGCATCTAATGGACGGGTTAATAATGAATTAGCGATAGCTAAAGTACACGCATCAACAGTCTGAAAAGAGTCCGTACTGGCTCCCGCTTCAACTAAAGAGTCTATTGAGCTATTTAAAATACTGGCACTTTCAATATTACCCGCAATACCTTGAATTGCAGCCTCGCCAGCTTCGTCGGTAATATCAATAAACCTTGGCGCAGCAACCGCAGCTACAATTGCAATTAAAATAACTACAACAATCAGCTCAATAAGTGTAAAACCTGATTGATTATTTTTCATAAAATATAACCCCTTAAATATTTTTTGTATTACAAATTCGGTTTAATTAAAGCATAAGCAATATAAAATAGCTATAACCAGTGAAGATCCTTGCCTTTAGCTGATTGCTTAAACAAGTATTTTGAAGGGAAAGGAGATTTTAATTGGTATTATTTCATTCTTACTTTACCACCAATTATCTTGTAAGCTGGCGCGCCTCTAATTAGAGCTTCTCTGGCAAAAACTGTTTGGCAACTAGGACAAATACCCGATTCATTAGTATAGTTTTGAGTGATCCTTTCTTTAAAACACTTAACCAAGCTTCCTTTTCCGCCTTTACGATACTTAAAAAGTTGTTGCCGACATTTATTGCAATAAATATCAACCGATTTATCTGGAAGTTTTTTATTGGGTTTTGCCATAGATTTATTTGTGATCACTCATTGATGGTTATGCTAGCATATACTCATATTTAATAACCCTATAATCTGCCATGCTCGACCAAGATCGCTATTATCAAAATATAATTGAAGCTGTTAAAGACTGGGTTTTAGTTACCATAATCGGTTTTAACTTTTGCCCTTTTGCTAAAAAAGAGTTTGAGCGTGAAACCATACATTATGGCCTATATACCGAAGCTGATAAACATTCTCAATTAATGGCATTAGCCAATGAGTTTAAACGACTCGAAAAAAATCACAGTATAGAAACCAGCATCATCATTTTTGCTAATGGCGTTGAAAGCTTTTTTGACTATTTAGATTTATTAGATCTAGCCAATGATTTACTCGATGATCAAGGCTACCGAGGCATTTTTCAACTAGCTAGCTTTCATCCTGATTATTGTTTTGAAGGAGCCCAACAAGATGATCCCGCTAATTACACCAATCGTTCGCCTTACCCACTTATCCATATTATCCGAGAAGCCAGCCTAGAAAAAGTGCTTGACCGATATCCAAATCCCAAAAACATTCCTGAAAGAAATATCAAACTGGCTAATCAAAAAGGTGCTCAGGTTTTTAAAGATATTTTAAAGCGTATTCAAACTAAACATCGCTGATTTTACCAAACAGCTTGAAGGGGAGCGGGTATAAAGGAATGAGGGCATATGCTTATCAGTATTAGTTATTAACCTTATACTTTGTATGGTTTTATTGATCTTGGTCAATCAGCTCCTTTATTGTAGATCTACACTCGACTGGTCTTTCAAACAACTAGATATAAGCGAGTGTAAAAATGAAAATACAGGCTATTACAATTGCAGTGTTGGCTGCTTTATCTGCGCCTATTAGCGCTCAAGATAACGATGATAATTGGATTTTTAGAGCTAGCGTAGCTCAAATTTCACCTAATGATGATAGTGGTACAGTGCTAGGTGGTGGCGTTGGTGTAGATGACGCTACAGGGATTGGGCTTAGTGTTACTTATATGATGGATGATCAATGGGGAATTGAAATTTTAGGTGCACTACCATTTAACCATGACATTGTTGGAACTGGCGAATTGAGCGGTGTTAATATTGGTGAAACCGATCATTTGCCACCAACATTTAGCATAGTTTATCAATGGGGAAGCGAAACTAAATATCATGTTGGTGCAGGTTTAAATTACACCGTATTTTTTGACGAAGAAGCAGCACAAGATCTTAATAATGCTTTAGATGCTGAAGCCGAATTAGATTTAGAGTCATCTTTAGGTGCAGCGATTAAGTTTGGCTTTGATACACCAATAAATAATGATTGGAGCTTCAGTGGCAATATTTATTATATGAATATAGATACCACAGCTGATGTTATTGTTAACGACTCAGTTGCAGCAAGCGTTGATGTTGACATTGACCCATGGGTATTAATGCTTGGTGTTAGCACAACTTTTTAATCTGAAAAATTATACTACCCAGTAAATTCTTATTGAGTATTTTTGGCGGGATTATACTTTCCCGCCAAAAATAAAATTCTGTCTTATATACCCGCTCTACTTCAAGATCTTGTTACAGTGTTCAGACAAAAAGTTTAAGCAAGACGCAGCTTGCAAGAACTGGCAAGCCTATCATCCTACCGATATTGGTCATATCACATATTTTATGAGTTTATGCTTAGAGAATAAGCGAGTAGGGTATTAAAAAATAATACTATACGTTGTTATATTTACTATTGATGAAGAAATAGTTTTATATTTTAGCCTTTTGTGCAAAATTGGCTCCATCTAATTTTTATAATAAAGCTGAATAACCAAGTATAGGTGTAATCATGGCAGGTGTTTCTATAAAAGGAATTGGAATATCAACTCCTAGTAAGCTCGTTAAGTCGGTAGACATTGATCAATATCTTGGAATTAAATTAGGAACAACTGAATTAAAAACGGGTATAAACTCTAGATATTATGTAAAGAATGAAACGGCTGGTGAGCTTGGTGTTGAGTCTATTAATAACGCTTTAAAAGATGCTAATTTAAAAATTTCTGATATTGATTGCATTATTTCTGCCGCAGGCACCATGGAGCAAGCCATTCCTTATAATGCTGCTAATTTACACCGCTTGTTAAAGCTAAAGCATCCTATACCCAGTTTCGATGTTAATATGACCTGCCTTAGCGCTGTTGCAGCAATCGATGTCGCCAATGCGTTAATTTTGAATAATACTTATAACAATATATTAATTGTGTCATCTGAAATTGCTTCGGTTGGCATTGACTGGAACGATAAAGAAACAGGCGGCATGTTTGGAGATGGCGCAGCCGCGTTTGTCTTAGGTCAAACAAACTTAACTTCTAAAAGGCTTATTGCCAGTCATTTTGAAACCCACAGCGAGGGTTATGAGTCTTGTCAAATATTAGGTGGAGGTAGTTTAAATCATCCCGCTAAAGTTGAGAGCAAAGACTATACCGATTATGGAATGTTTAAAATGAACGGTAAAGATGCCTATCGTATAACCGCCAAAGTGATGCCAAAATTTTTAAAAGCATTACTTCAAAAAGCCAATATAAGCCTTAGTGAAATTGACTGGGTAGTTCCTCATCAAGCCAGCCACTTAGGGCTAACACATTTACAAAAAAAGCTATCAATACCATCGGGTAAACTGATCAATATCTTAAATAAAAATGGCAATCAAATTGCCGCCTCAATACCAACAGCTATGTATGAGCTATTAAAAAACAAACCCATAAGAAATGGCGATAAAGTTCTTATTATAGGCACTTCGGCTGGTATTAGCCTTGGTGGCATTATTCTGGAAGTCTAATGAAAGCAATTGTTACAGGCGGTACAGGCTTTTTAGGCTCTCATCTAATAGAGATGCTATTGGATGAAGGTTGTGAAGTGATCTCTTTTTCTAGGCAAATTAAAGAAGTCGAATCAAAGCTAACCAATAAATTGAGCTATCGAGCAGTAGATATTACTAACGACAAACAATTAACTAAAGTGTTTGAAAGTGTTGATGTGGTATTTCACTGTGCGGCACTATCTTCTGTTTGGGGAAGTAAGGATAGCTTTTATAAAGCCAATGTTGAAGGCACAAGAAACATTCTGCAATGCTGTGAAAAATTTAACGTTTCTAAATTAATTTATGTTTCTTCTACCAGTATTTACTTTGATTATCAGAATAAAACGAACATTAAAGAAAGCGACCCAATCACTACAAACTTTGCAAATGATTATGCAAAAACTAAGTACTTAGGTGAACAAGTAGTTCTAAATGAAAAAAAGAAGGTTGAAGTTAATATTATTAGACCTAGAGGAATTATCGGCGATGGTGATAAATCAATTATGCCTAGAATATTAAAGGTCACTCAAAGTGGATATTTTCCCTTAATTAATAATGGGCAAGCAATGGTTGATATTACTTACGTTAAAAATGTCGCTTATGCGTTATTACTTTGTAGTAAGACGGCTCATATTGATAAAGAAATATTTAATATTTCTAATGATCAACCCATGACCGTGAAAACTTTACTTAATTTAGTTTTACAAAATAAAAAAGTTCGCTTTTTAAACGCGCCTTATCAACTATTGACTGGGCTAGCTTCTTTATTAGAAATCACTTCAAAAGCATTAAGGTTAAATGAACCAAAACTAACCAAGTATGGCATTGGTCTTCTCTCTTTTTCGCAAACGCTTAATATTGATAAGGCAAAAAATGTTTTAAACTATAAACCTATTTACACAATAGAACATGCCATTGAACAGTACTTAAAATGGGAAAATAACAATGTTAGAAATATTTAAAGTTGGGCATTGTTGGCATCCAGAGGCCATGGTTTTTAAAAATTTAAGCTTAAATAAAATGCGCTTTCCTGCTTATGTTGGTCTTATTCATCATCCTAATAAAGGATATATACTGTTTGATACAGGATATGCCAAACGATTTTTAGATATAACGAATAAATTCCCCGAAAAATTTTATCGTTTAGTCACACCAATGGCATTAAATTGTAAAGAAAGCTTAACTCATCAAATTAAGCAAAGAAATATTGCCTTATCAGAAATTAACTATATCTTTATCTCTCATTTTCATGCTGATCATATTTCTGGTTTATTAGATTTTCCGAAAGCACAATTTATTTGTTCAAAACTCGCTTATTCAGAAATTATTACACGAGGAAGAATAAAAGGTTTAATAAAAGGGTACTTAAAAGGTTTAATTCCTCACAACTTTCATAAGCGGTGCACATTTATTGAAGATATAAAACCTATTAAAATTAATAATCAATTTTCGCCATTTATAACTGGACACGATTTATTTAACGACGGCTCTCTTTTAGCAATTAGTTTACCGGGACATGCTAAAGGGCAATATGGATTAATGTGCTTAGATAATGGTGATAGCACCTTTTTAATTGGCGATGCCGCATGGACTAAAAGTGCCATTAGCAACTTGATAACCCCTAATCCATTGGCTTATTTAATAATGGATAGTAAAAAGTCTTATCTTCATACTTTAAATCAATTAAATCAGCTATATACCAATAATAGCGACATAAAAATAATGCCTTCTCATTGTGAAGCCTCTTTTTTAGAGTATTATCATGCTCAATAAACTTGCTTGCTTTATTTCATTTTGTCGAGGGTATTATTCTGCTAAAAGGGGGAAAAATCTATCTCAAACACAGTTGAAAAACCTGCAATTAAAAAAACTAAAACGGCTAATCAATAACACCTTGGTGAAGTCTAGCTTTTACCATAAGTTTTCTAGCCCTAGAATCTCTGATTTTCCAATAATTAATAAAAAGATCCATATGGAAAATTATAATGCGATCAATACTCAAAATTTAAACCGTGATCTCGCCTTAAAAATAGCGATTAATTCAGAACAGTCTAGAGACTTTTTGCCCGAATATAATGGTTACAGCGTTGGGTTATCTTCTGGAACTAGCGGCAACAGAGGACTATTTACGCTTTCAGCCAATGAAAGAGCACAGTGGGCAGGCTATATCATAGGAAAAATACTTCCCTTTGGACTAAATAGGCACAAGGTGGCTTTTTTTCTTCGCGCCAATAATAATTTATATGAAACCGTCAATGGCGCTTTGTTGAGGTTTCGTTTTTTTGATCTCATTCAAAACATGGACAGATCGATTAAAGCGCTCAATGGTTATTCACCTAGTATACTAATTGCGCCTGCCAGTGTTTTAAGGCGAATTGCCGAGACAGAAACAACAATTTCACCTAAAAGGATTTTTTCCGTTGCCGAAGTATTAGAGCAAGACGATAAAAATATTATTGAAAATAAGTTTGGGGTTCGTGTAGAGCAAGTTTATCAATGTACCGAAGGCTTTCTTGGCATCACTTGCGAGAAAGGTTCAATACATCTTAATGAAGATGCATATATCATTGAAAAAAAATGGATCGATAAGGCAACAGGTCGCTTTAGCCCAATAGTCACCGACTTAAATAGAAATACACAACCAATTGTTAGATATCTTTTAAATGATATTTTAATTGAAGATAAAGAAAAATGCGCTTGTGGTTCATCAATGACAAGAATTCAATCCATAGAAGGTCGATGTGATGATGTTTTAACATTAGCAGGAAAAGACAATACCTTAATAGAAGTATTTTCAGATTTTATTAGAAATACCATTATATCAAGCTCAGATAAAATTAATCAGTACCGTGTTACCCAAACAGAAACAAACTTGCTGCAAATTGAATTACAGCCACTAACACAAGAAACGCAAAAATGTGTGACTATAGGACTCAATCAATTATGGGACAAACTAAATATAAAAATTCCACAATATCGTTTTATGGTTTTTTCTGAAAGCAGCTTAACTCAAAAACAAAGGCGGGTGGTTAATCAATATTATGGTTAATTATTTAGTCACAGGTGCAAGAGCCCCAGTAGCATTAGAGTTAGCAAGAAACTTAAGTAAACATGGTAATAGTGTTTACTTAGCAGACTCATTAAAATTTCCTTTGGCTAAACAGACAAAATATATTAAAAAATATTTTAATATTGCTTCGCCAAGATTATCAATTGAACAATACATAGCGAATTTGAATGAAATTTTAATTGACGAAAATATTGATATACTCATTCCAACCTGTGAAGAAATTTTTTATTTATCTGCAATAAAGCCACAATTAAATGATCAAACTTTAATATTCTGTCCTGATTTTGTTTTAATAAAAGATTTGCATAGTAAAATAGCGATCTACTCTAAGCTAAAAACAACTAATTTTTTATCGCCTAAGACACTCAAAATATCTAAAAAAGAACTTTTATCCTTTAACCATTTTAAAAACAAAGTAGTAAAAAAAGAATATTGCCGATTTGGTAACGATGTATTTATTGAGCCCGATGTTGCCATGCTGAGAAAAAAGCTAAAAAATGATAAGGCTAATCATTTTATTGTTCAAGATAAAATTGCTGGTGTTGAATATTGTACATACGCAATTTCAGTGAATGGCAATGTTAATGCCATTATTATTTATAAACCTGCTTATCGAATAAAAAATTCAGCAAGTATTTATTTTCAACCTGTTAGAGATAGTGGTATCGATCTTGCCGTTAGGCAATTTTGCAAGCAAAATCAGATTACTGGGCAAATAGGTTTTGATTTGATTAAAAATGATCAAGGGATCTATTTAATTGATTGTAATCCAAGAGCAACTAGCGGGCTGCATTTACTATCAAACATTAATTTATCTGATGTTTTTACTCATTCAATTCAAATTGAACGCAATAATTTAGAACAAATTAAACCCAAAATGATAACCTCATTAATGATTTTTTTTGGTTTTCCAGCGGTATTGAATAAGTTTAAATTAAAACAATGGAAAAAAGATTTTAAATCTGCGGATGATGTTTTATTTGATAAAAGTGATCGCCCACTATTTCTTTATTCCTTGCTTTCATTCGCCGAGTTATTAATTATATCATTAGTCAATAAAGTCTCAGTGCGCCGTGCATCGACTTACGATATTGAATGGGATGGTGAAAAAATTGACCCATAATTCATCTAAGCAAAAAGCCAGTATTGATTATGTTGATAGTATTAAACAAAAATCAACTGACTACATCACTAATGTTAAAGCTCAACTTTTAACCTTAACAACATCTAAGCCAATAACATTACCAGTAACCATTAATGAAGATGGTTATGGCAATAGCTATGTTTGTTCGCCTTACACAGCATTTATTCCCTATTGCAGAGAAGAGTGTAAAAAGCTTAATTCTTATACACTTCAAGCATTAATAAAAATTTTAATATTGATACTTGATCCCATTTTAAAAGTGCTGAAAATTAATAGGGTCTATCAAGCCAACAATTGGCTTTTATCAACAAATTTATTCCCTCGGCAATTTAATAAAAACGATATATTAATCAATAAAAGAGGAGCAATTAAAAAGCATCCCAAACATTTAATTATGTATCGTTCTTTAAACTATCATACTAATCCCTCATTAATTAAAGCATTTTTAAGTTTAAATTTTCATTTATTACCGTCAAGACAAGTCTATATATTTGATAAGTCTGTTAATGACTATACTCAGCACCATAACTATAAACTAGATAAAAAATTGTTAGCCGAAACAACATACAAACTTGTTTCTCAAGATCAAATAATGCCAAGCGATTTACCCAGAATAGCTGAGTTATATCACTTGCTCTATATTGATAAATACTCGAAACATAATCCAATGTTCACGGAGAAATATTTTCAATTGATATTGTCTCATCCCAACTTTAAGCTTGAAGCCTTTAGAAATTCTAAAGGAATCATTGATGCGGTTGGTGGTAGGTTTGAAATGGACGGCATAGTGACGCTTCCAATTGTCGGTTATGACACATCCAAGCCACAAAAGTTAGGATTATACAGACTAGTAATGATTTCTACTCTGCTCTATGCAGAAAAAAACAATTTAATTTTTAATGCGAGTTCAGGCGCTGCTAATTTCAAATCTTTAAGAGGCGCTAAACCATTTATTGAATACTCTGTCATTTTCTTTGAGCATTTATCATTCCCTCGAAGAATGCTTTGGTTATTTTTAACTCGCTCATTAAAGCGTGCTTTTATTCCGATAATGCAGAAATACAAATTATGACAAATAAAAAAATTCAAGCGGTTACATTATCGAAAAAATTGAAACAAGATAAGCCACTAAAAGTTTATTTTGAGAAAAAAGCAATCGTTCTGATCAGAGTTAAAGGAAAAATCAGCGCATTCTTAGATATTTGCCCTCACCGTGGTTTACCTCTTTCTAGTGGACAGATAAAAAACAATCACCTTAATTGTTGTTATCACGGCTGGTCATTTGATCAACATGGCTATTTAGTAGATATACCCGGCGATAATCAATTTAATCCAACTAAAACATGCTTATTAACAAAGTATTATGCTTTAGAAAAATCAGGAATTATCTGGTTATCAAAAAAGAAGTTTAACGAAAATGAAATATTACTTCCTTCAGTTCAAAATAGCACATATCAATTTATTTCTACCATAAAGACGATTAATGCCAATAAACTAAACATTGCTGAAAACTTTTTAGATGCATTACACACTCATACTATTCATACAGGAATTATTAGAAGTGCTAAACCAAGTCATCATTGCGTTGTTAACATTTCAAATATTGAAAACGGCTATCAAGCGGAATATATCGAAGATAAAAAACAAACAGGCTTGTTGAGTCAATTATTTGGAAGAAAAATCATTAAAAGTATTGGCCGAATTCAATATCCCAATGTCGTTGAAATTCAATATTTGTCAGAAAAAACCATAGAAATGAGCGTGGTTATTTATATTATTGAAAAAGAGGATAATGCATGTGAATTGATTATAAGAACTTACTTGAAAAAAACCAAAACACCTTTCTATTTAAAAGTAGCTTGTTTAGCTCCTTTACAATTACTCGCTTTTTGGCAAGATAAAAAAATATTAGAAAAACAAAAAAAGACTTTATATTTGCATCCTAACTTTAAACCCATTATTAAACGCACAGACATTATGCGTCCATATATTGAAAAAACTTATAATGAAGAGTTTATTGAATGTAATAAGCAGGTAGAAATTATGCTTTAGTTATTATTAATGTTTCATCAATCAATGCTGACATCAGCAAACAAATTAATTCTCACGAAATCTAATTAGATATATTTATGTACATCGTTAATAAATCTGAGCTAACTTGCTGAGCGGTATTTAATAATTTGAATTGATGTTTGGCGTATAATTCAATCAGCTTTTTCTTGTTTTCGCATTCTAAAAAGATAACTCTTCCGCCAACTAATTCTCTCGCTTGACTAAAAACAGAATAAGTTTCTTCAAGTATATCTCTTAATGTAATTTTGTTATTGTCGATGCTAAAATTTTTGCCGATTTGACCAATAAGAAAGGCTTGAACCCTTTCTGTTTGTTTATTAAAGCCGTCTAAGCGCTTGACTTCGCTTTTAGAAATTTGAGCACCTTCTAAAATAAGTTCTCGCATAGTTACAGAAAAATAAGCAAGAATATCGCCTGTTTTATTATTGAGTATTAGTCTAGTGCGGGCATTACCTGTTCTCTCAAAATCAAAAGCTTGATTATGAAGAAATTGCTCAACGTCAAAGTTTCTAGGGCATGAAAATGAAGAAAGGAGACATCTGGTGGGTTTGATTCCAAACTCTTTAATTAAGTCTCCAAGGCTGACAACTGTTGTGCTAATAATGTGAGTCCTTTCTTTTTATCTGCTTGATAATCACGCTGTTTAACAACAACTTCTATTGGATTAGCCAAGTCTTTTTTAACTTGCTCAATTGAGTTGCTATCTGAAACTACAAAGCACTTTTCAAAAGATGTAGTAGCCATACACACCTCCTTTAATAACTTATGTGTAGATTATCTAAGTATAACAGAATTATTAGTAAATCCGAATTTTGGATATAAGTTTAATCAATAAGAGAAATTATTTTTAATAAATCCTTTTCCGCTAAAAGCGATAGCCTATATTTAGGCATTAGGATCTTTAATCTATAGATTTTCTATTGATCGATTGAGAAGCTTGTTCAAATATATCCATTACACTACGATCTGATGATTTATTTGCTGCCAACTGCTCAAAGCCTTTTGCAACCTCTTCACGCAATATAGCAAGCTGCTCGTTTTTAGCGGTGTCTTTTTCAAATAATAGCCTTAATCCATCACGGATCACTTCACTTGCCGAGGTATATAAACCATCGGATACCTTTTCAGAAATCCTTTTTTCAAACTCTTTGCCTAAAGTGATATTCATAATTACTTCCAATTCATTAAGTAAGCATATTATGCGCATAACATGCGATTAATTCAAATAAACCTATCTTCCACAAACAAAAAACCCGTAAAGCAAAAACTCTACGGGTTTTAAATTGGCTGAGCAATTTAATGCTCTAAGGATAATTTGGGATTACATCATCCTGCCCATGTAGGTCTTATCTTGTTGTTTTTGTTGAATTAAATAAGTGGGAGGCTTGCCGATACCCCACTTTATCCCCTACCACAGATAATTTAACAAATTGTCATAAAAAGCGAAGAGATACAAGTTTGTACTATAATGCTCTGTAACTCTTTTTACATTTCTTCCACATTAGTCTAGCGACTTATGCAGTATAAAGAGTCTATTTAACCTTTCGCTAACAAATCAAGAAAAAAAGCATATTCCATCGCTATTTCTCGGTACTGATTAAAGCGTCCTGATTGTCCTGCGTGGCCAACATTCATATCGATATTAAACAAAAGTGTATTGTTATCAGTTTTATAATCTCTCAGTTTTGCCACCCATTTAGCAGGTTCAAAATACTGTACTTGCGAGTCATAAAGCCCTGAAGTAACAAGCATATGAGGGTAATCTTGACGCTTAACCTGATCATAAGGTGAGTAACTTAAAATATATTCATAGTGTTCTTTTATCTTAGGGTTACCCCACTCATCGAATTCACCACAGGTTAAAGGTAAACTTTCATCTAACATGGAAGTCAACACATCGACAAAAGGCACATGGACTGAACACCCTTTATAAAGTTGAGGAGCCTGGTTAATGACTGCTGAAACGAGTAACCCTCCAGCACTTTCACCCGTTGCAAAAACTTTATCTGATGCAGCATAGCCCAGTTTCGTTAACTCTATAGTCACATCAATAAAGTCACTAAAAGAGTTCTTTTTATTGAGCATTTTGCCTTGCTCATACCAGTCTCTACCAAGCATCGATGAACCTCTAACATGAGGAAAAGCGTATACGAACCCTCTATCTAATAAACTTAAACGGCAGTAAGAAAATTTAGGGTCAATATTGATACCATAAGCACCATAGCCTTCGATAAAAAGAGGGTTTTCCTTTTCTTGAAAACAGTCTTTGCGATAAACAAGCGTAACCGGAACTTTTTCACCATCTCTTACTAATACTTCTATATGGCTTGATTGATAATTTTCTGCTAAAAAACCACCGTTCACAGACTCTTGTTTTAAAATAGAGGGGGTAGCTTTCGCTAAATCAAACTCGATGATAGATTCAGGTGTAGTCAAACTAGTGTAACTTATTCTAACTTTGCCTGTTTCTAATTCGGTGTTATCTTTAAAGTCCGCAGAATAGGCTCGCTCTGTAAAAGCTAACGGTTGTTCGTTTCCTGTGGAAAGCTCTCTAACTGTAAAATGCAATAAACCTCTTCTTCTTTGCTTGTACACTAAATATTCGGAAAACAATTCAAAATCTTCAAGCAGTATTTCTGAATCATGATTGACGATGGTAAGCCAGCCAGACTTATCATTGACTCTATCTAAGCTTGCTTCTACTAATTTAAAGTTTTTTGCCTGCCAGTTAGTTAGTATAAATACTTTTTCAGTAGATATTTCTACCCAATATTGATGTCCAGTTTCTCTTGGCAATATTTTCTTAGGAGACGAACTTTCATTGTCAGCATTTAAAATTGAAACTGCATTTGTTTCGGTGCTGCTATGATAGATATAGATCCATGACTTATCTTTGCTTTTAGCTATTTGAGTGTAAAAACTTTGATCTGGTTCTTCATATACAAGCGTATCTTCACTTTGAGGCTTTCCTAAATAATGTCGAAATACCTGATAAGGTAATAAAGTCTCTGAGTGCATTTTAACGTAATAAAAACAATTGTTGGAATTACACCAGATTATTTCGCCAGAGGTATTGTTTAGCTTATCAGGTAAATAACTGTCATTATTGATATTCTTAATTGAAACACTATAAACTCTATCGCCATTTGTATCTTCAGGTATCGCAGCATAGTGCTCATCTTCACTAATAGCAATAGGCGCTAGTTTATAATAGTTATGTTCAATTGCACGTTGATTTGCATCTAATAGTAACTGTTTTTGTTCTCCTGATTTTGAAACTGAGCGCCAGTATTTTGGGTATTCAGCATTACCCGAAAACTCATGATAATAGCAATATTTTTTCCGTTCTACAGGTACCGACACTTGGCTTTTTACATGTCGTGAAACAATTTCTTGATATAACGACTTTTGTAAATTTTCTGTGTGTGCCAGGGCTTCCCGGCAATATTCATTTTCAGAGTTTAGATAATCTAGTACTTCCTTCGATCCTTTACTATCATCTCGCAACCAATAATAATTATCGACACGTTCATGGCCATGCATAGACAATTTACGAGGTAACTTTTTGGCAGTTATAGTCGAAGTCATATCAAGCCTTTACCATATTTTTTCGTTAGAAATAATTTACATACACTAGTAAAGGTAAGCAACCTTACCTAATTTATGTTTACTGAAAGTATGTTCTAAAAATTCTTTTTCTTGTCCCTTTGTAAAACAGGAGTCAATAATGATTTTATAACCATTATTCTCAAAATCAAAAGCTTGATTATGAAGAAATTGCTCAACGTCAAAGTTTCTAGGGCATGAAAATGAAGAAAGGAGACATCTGGTCGGTTTGATTCCAAACTCTTTAATTAAGTCTCCAAGGCTGACAACTGTTGTGCTAATAATGTGAGTCCTTTCGTTTTATCTGCTTGATAATCACGCTGTTTAACAACAACTTCTATTGGATTAGCCAAGTCTTTTTTAACTTGCTCAATTGAGTTGCTATCTGTAACTACAAAGCACTTTTCAAAAGATGTAGTAGCCATACACACCTCTTTTAATAACTTATGTGTAGATTATCTAAATATAACAGAATTATTAGTAAATCCGAATTTCGGATATAAGTTTAATCAATAAGAGAAATTATTTTTAATAAATCCTCTTCCGTTAAAAGCGATAATCTATATTTAGTTATTAGGACTTTATCTATAGGTTTTCGATTGTTCATTTGAGAAGCTTGCTCAAAACCTTTAGCAATTTCTTCTCGTCGTATTTCAAATAAACCTATCTTCCACAAACAAAAAACCCGTAAAGAAAAAGCTCTACGGGTTTTAAATTGGCTGAGCAATTTAATGCTCTAGGGATAAAACGGGATTACATCATTCCCGGCATACCACCCATTCCACCCATGCCGCCCATATCAGGTGCGCCACCAGCTGCGTCTTCTTTTGGTAAATCGGCAACCATTGCTTCGGTTGTGATCATTAATCCAGAAACCGATGCTGCGTGTTGTAGAGCGCTACGAGTAACTTTAGTTGGATCTAAAATACCCATGTCGATCATATCGCCGTATTCACCGTTACCTGCATTGTAACCATAGTTACCTTCGCCCGCTGCTACATTGTTTAATACTACAGAAGCTTCGTCACCAGCATTATTTACGATTTGACGTAATGGTGCGGTGATAGCACGAAGTAAAATATGAATACCTGCTGTTTGGTCGTCGTTAGCGCCTTTTAGCTCACCAACTTTTGCCGCTGCGCGAACTAATGCAACACCACCACCTGGTACAACACCTTCTTCAACCGCCGCGCGAGTAGCGTGAAGTGCATCTTCTACGCGAGCTTTCTTTTCTTTCATTTCAACTTCGGTTGCTGCGCCAACTTTAATTACGGCAACACCACCAGCTAGCTTAGCAACACGCTCTTGAAGTTTTTCGCGGTCGTAGTCAGATGAAGTTTCTTCAATTTGACGACGAATTTGCTCAACGCGACCTTGAATGTTGTCGGCATCGCCAGCACCGTCAATAATGGTTGTGTTTTCTTTAGTGATAGAAACTTTTTTCGCTGTACCTAAATCTTCTAAAGTAGCACCTTCTAGGTTTAAGCCAACTTCTTCAGAAATAACGGTAGCGCCAGTTAAGATAGCAATATCTTCTAACATGGCTTTACGGCGGTCGCCAAAACCAGGGGCTTTAACTGCGGCTACTTTAACAATACCGCGCATGTTGTTTACAACTAAAGTTGCTAATGCTTCGCCTTCAACGTCTTCAGCAATAATAAGTAGCGGCTTGCCTGCTTTAGCAACGGCTTCTAATACTGGAAGTAAGTCACGGATGTTTGAGATTTTTTTGTCTACGACTAAAAGGAAAGGACTTTCTAATTCAACTGACATGCTGTCTTGGTTGTTGATGAAATATGGCGATAAGTAACCACGGTCGAATTGCATACCTTCAACAACGTCTAATTCGTTTTCTAAGCCGCTACCTTCTTCAACGGTAATAACGCCTTCTTTGCCTACTTTTTCCATTGCCGTTGCAATAATTTCACCAACGTTGGTGTCAGAGTTAGCAGAGATTGTACCTACTTGAGCAATGGCTTTGCTGTCTTCACAAGGAACAGAAATTGTTTTTAATTCAGCAACAATGGCTTTAACCGCTTGGTCGATACCACGTTTAAGATCCATTGGGTTCATACCCGCAGCAACTGATTTTAAACCTTCGTTTAATACTGATTGAGAAAGAACCGTAGCAGTAGTTGTACCGTCACCAGCTACATCAGAAGTTTGCGAAGCAACTTCTTTAACCATTTGTGCGCCCATGTTTTCGAATTTGTTTTCTAATTCGATTTCTTTAGCCACAGATACACCGTCTTTAGTAACGGTTGGTGCGCCAAATGATTTTTCTAAAACAACATTGCGACCTTTAGGTCCAAGGGTAACTTTAACTGCGTTTGCTAAAGTGTTAACACCAGCAACCATTTGTGAACGGGCGTCATCACCAAATCTTACGTCTTTTGACATTGGAATATTCCTCTAATTCTTTAATTTTAAATACAGTTTGAAATTTTAAGTAAGCAGTTGCTTACTCAACAATTCCCATAATATCGTCTTCGCGCATAATCATTAGCTCTTCGCCGTCAACTTTTACTTCGTTACCAGCATATTTGCCAAACAATACTTTATCGCCAACTTTAACGTCTAAAGCACGAACTTCACCGTTATCTAAGTGCTTGCCGTTACCAACTGCCAAAACTTCGCCACGGCTTGGTTTTTCTTTTGCGTTATCAGGGATCACAATGCCACCAGCAGTTGTGGTTTCATCTTCCATACGTCTTACTAATACGCGGTCGTGTAATGGGCGAATGCTCATTTGATTTGTCTCCTATTTCAAATAGAATTTACACACAATGGGTTTTTCCTAGTTTGGATTATTTCCCCAGCAGTGTGTATTGATTGGTTAAAATTGTATCGCAAAGGTATATGGGGATTATTTTTTTGCTCTCAACCCTTTTTTGGGGAATTTTTACGTTTTTTACTGAATGGGCATGATCATAACGAAAATATTCACTTGATCTTTACTAATAGCATCATAAACTAAGGTGATCTCTCATCTAACGGAAATTCTATAAGGACTATTTATGAAAATCTTAAGTTTTATCATACTGTTTTCTTTATCATTTAGCGTAAATGCAGCTTGGAAGGTTGATCCAAGCCACTCAAATATTAACTTTTTATCTACCAAAAAAGAGCATATTGTTGAAATTCATCGCTTTGAACGCTTTATTGGAACAATCAACAATAAAGGTGAGTCAGAGCTTTTGATTGATTTGGCATCGGTTAATACCTTAATTCCTATTCGTGATGAACGAATGCAGAAGTTTTTGTTTAAAACGAGCCAATTTACGCAAGCAAAGATCTCTAACCAAATTCCAGTTGATAAGCTCAATTCGCTGAAAGTAGGTGAACTGACTCAGTTAAACACCAAAGCAGTGCTCAAATTGCACGGAAAATCGGTTGAGATTGCTATGGATTTAATCATTATCAAATTAAACGATGGGCTAGCTATTCAAAGCGCTAAACCCATTGTAGTTGATAGCCGCGTATTTGAGATGGCTTCGGGGGTAGATAAACTCAAAGAGCTAGCGGGTTTACCTTCTATCAGCTATACCGTACCTGTTACTTTCTCATTAAAGTTAGTGCAAAAATAAACACTGCTCTCTAATCACTAAAGTCAAATCTAATAGGATTTGGCTTTAGTGAAAAATTCTAAGACTGGTTTATTTTAATTTAATCACTATCTTGATATGCTTGATGGTTTATTTGTTAAATTGAATAACGCCTCTTGCTTACTAAACCTTTGGCTTATAAAGGGCCTAATAATCATTTATCTCAGCACTTTGATATGGAAAACCTATATCAAGGGGTAAAGCTATTGCTAGATGATATGTTGATGGACTACCAATTGATAAAAACTGAAAACCGCATTCAGGGTATGTTTTTATATCAACAAAAATTAGCCAAAACCAGCTTAGCTTGGCCTTTAAAAGCAAATCATATTGATAATTTTTGCAGTTGTAAGCAGTTTGAAAAAAATAAAAATTTAGATAGCAACAATCAGTTGTGTGATCATTTAGCCGCTCTAGCCATTGAAAGCAAAGTTCAGCTCGATAAACTGCCACCGCCACTTAAACAGCAAGAAGTTTTTTCGAGTGAGCAAGCTTATCTTAAAGACTGGTTTAATCATCAAACTCACGATCCTTTTCCTGCTATGGCAAGGCACAGAGTGGTTTATATTTTAAATCAAGAAAACGGTCACTTTTTTTTATCGGTTCATAAAGCTTATTTAACCCAGCAACAAAGCTATCAACTGAAAGCGCCGCTACCATTAAACATTAGCATTGCTAATAAGCTACCTAAATTTGTGAGCTTAACCGATCAGGAAATTTTATTAGAAATACAATCAATCATAAAAGCTGAGCCAGCGCTAAAAATTACCGATAATCAATTTCAATTAATCGGCAATCAAATAGACAATGAAAATACTTATAACTTAATCACAAAACTGGCTTTATCTGAGCGATTATTTTGGCGTAGTTGTCATCGTCATCCATTAAGACTAAAGCAGGTTTCATCGACTAAATCCTTATGGCAACCAATAAGTGCCAATCATTATTTAGATCAAAACAAAACCCATATTTATTACGCTAAGTCGTTATCACATGATCAATTAGCGTTATTAAAGTGGGTAAACAAAACATCAACGTCAAAAAGTTTATTAGCGGCTAATTTAATCAAACCCAAGCTAACCATTCAAACACAGCAAATGAGTTTTGCATGGCAACCTAGCAGCTTGTTTGAATTTGATTGTGCACAAATAAGCTTTGCTTTTTTTGTGCCAGAAAATAAAGCACCAATGGTTGAGCTTAACTTTGATGAAATTGAGCATTTACTAGCCAGTGACAAACAAAAATACAACGTTGAAGTTTTAGAATATATTGCCGCAAAACTGCATTTAATTGACTCGCTAGAAAGCATTGGTAAAAATTTTCAACCATTTATATCGAGTCAGTTTGATTCAACTTCTCGTTATTTTTCAGGCGATTTTTCTCACTGGTTTCCATTAATTAGAGGCTTACAGCTCGAAGGTTTTAATATTGAGTTTGCGCCTAATTTTAAATTTAACCAAGTGCAAGTTGATGACTGGTATAGTCAAGTCAGTTATAGTCAGATGAGTTTGCCTAACAGCGACAACTTTGAGAAAAATTTAGATGGCTGGTTTGAGCTAGAAGTTGGTGTAAAAGTTGAGGGTGAGTCGGTTAATATTTTGCCCTTTATTGTGCAAGCATTTAAACAAGGGCAACTGAATTTAGCCTCAAACAATGAACACATTCCCATTACACTAGATAATGGTCGAATTATTGCTATTCAACAAAAACGCGTGCAAGCCATTGTAGATACTTTAGTTGAGCTTTCTGAATCTGAGCCTTTAATCAAACAAAAGCTGGTTTTACCCGAAAGCCAGTTAATGAGCGTAAAACTGCTCGAAGATAAAATGGCGCAATCAGCCACTTGGCTTAATAGCAGTAAGCTGCAAAAAAAAGCGCAAGCATTGGCTAATAGCCGCGGTGTTGAATCAGTAGTAATTCCCAATAACATAAAAGCTAAGTTACGCGGTTATCAAAAATTTGGCGTTGATTGGTTGCAGTTTTTAGCAAGAGAAAACATTGCAGGCATATTAGCCGATGACATGGGTTTAGGTAAAACTTTGCAAACCCTTTGTCATATTCAAATTGAAAAAAATGCACACCGTGCAATAGGGCCAAGTTTAGTGGTTGCACCCACCAGCCTTTTAGGCAATTGGCTGAATGAAGCACAAAAGTTTACCCCTGAACTTAAGTTAATTTCTTGGTCGGGTAATAAACGTCATATTCAAGCAACACAACTAGCCAGTAGTGATTTAATAGTTACAAGTTATGGCGTGTTAGCGCGAGACTTTTCTCTTTTTAACAAGCTCAGTCTCCATTTACTTATTTTGGACGAGGCGCAAACCATCAAAAATGCTAGCGCAAAAATTAGTAAAGTGGCTTATGCCATGAAAGCCAAACATAAACTGTGTTTAACGGGTACACCATTAGAGAATCATTTAGGTGAGCTTTGGTCGTTGTTTCACTTTTTAATGCCCGGTATGTTAGGCAATAAAGCACAGTTTAAAAGACTTTTTCAAATACCGATAGAAAAAGAGCAAGACATTATAAAGCAGCAACAGCTAGCTCAAAGAATTGCGCCTTTTATGTTAAGGCGAACCAAAGATAAAGTAGCCAGCGATCTGCCCGCAAAAACACAAATTGATGAAGTGATAGAGCTAAGCCAAACTCAGGCCGATCTTTATGAAACCGTGCGCCTTAGTATGTTAGAAGAAGTGCAAAAGGCCATATTGCAAAGTGGCAGTAATAAAAATCAATTATTAATTGGTAATGCCTTATTAAGGTTAAGGCAAATTTGCTGTCATCCACACTTGGTTGAATTTGGTCAAAATACTGCCGATGATTCCGCAAAACTTAACTGGTTACTCGATAGACTACCCAAATTAATTGAAAGTGGGCGCAGAATTTTAGTATTTTCTTCGTTTACTCAAATGCTTGAAAAAATAAGTCAGGCATTAAGCCGTGATTTGATTAAACATTTAACCTTAACAGGAAAAACCACTAACCGAACCAAACTTGTTGAGCAGTTTCAAAATGGTGATTTTTCCGTTTTTCTTATTAGTTTAAAAGCAGGTGGTGCAGGGCTTAATTTAACTGCTGCCGATACAGTAATTCACTTTGATCCTTGGTGGAATCCTGCCGCAGAAGAGCAGGCTAGTGACCGTGCTCATCGTATAGGACAAGATAAACCCGTATTTATTTATAAACTGATTGCTAAAGGAACTGTGGAAGAAAAAATTTATCAAATGCAACAACAAAAATCTCAACTAGCGGATGACATTTATCGTCAAAATGAAGCCTTTAACCGACAACAAAAACCTGATTGGGAAGCCCTATTAGCGCCAATTGAAACCTTAGATGATATTCATTAAAGCACTCATTAGAGCGCGTTAATCATCAAGAAACTCTTTGGGCGGATCAATAAGTTGCAAACTTTCTTCGGCAAAGCCCGTTCCGGCCTCGTGGAAAAAATTAAACACCGTGTCTATACCTGCATGCAATAGATCTTCTTTTTCATCTTGGTATCTTGCTATTGCCGCTACTTTACCCTGATAGTTTGAATGTTTAAGCATTTCGGCGATGCTATGGCTGTCTGCTATTGAAGGAAGCGCCAGTAAAATTAATTTTATTCTGTTTAAATCGAGATCTTCCCAAAGTTCAGGATCTTCACCGTCACCTTGAAACACGCTAAACCCTTGTTTTTTTTGCATTCTTACCCGATCTCTATTGGCATCTAAACCAGACACTTTATCACCTACTAGTTGATCCAATGCACTATAAGCGCCGCGACCTACTCGCCCCATGCCTAGCACAATAATCTCTGCCGACTTCGGCAAAAGGTGTACATCTTCTCGTAGCCTTACCTTGGTTTGAAAGCGTTTAAACTGTGTTTTAAAACGGGTATAAATTTTGTGAGCTAAACGATAAGTGACACTGGTGAATATAAATGATAATGACACTGACAATGCTAGAATAACCAGCCAAGTTTTATCAATTAAACCTTGTTCGGCACTATAAGCCACCACAATTAAACCAAATTCGCTAAAGTTTGAGAGGAGTAATGCGCTTAAAAATGCGGTTCTTCCTCTGAGTCTTACTGCGCAAAAAATAAAGAAAAATAGAGTGAATTTTATCACCACAAATAATGATAAAAACAATGCCGACTGAAACATTTGCCAGTTTGGTAGTGCACTAAAACCAATGGATACAAAAAAGCCAATTAAAAATAAGTCTTTAAAACTAAGCAGCGATTTTGCTAGCTCTGCCGATTTTAATGCGCCACTGAGTAATATGCCTACCATTAATGCGCCTAAGTCACCCTTCATACCAACTAGCTCAAATAATTGATAAGCACCTAGGGCTAAAAAAATACCCGCTAAAGGCAGTAGCTCACTATGACCTGTTTGTTCAATCAATTTAATAAATAGCGGTCTTAAAAGCCAAATGGGTAATAACGCTAGTGCCCAAATGGAAGGTATTTTCCCTGAAATAGCAACTAAATAAACAACGGCAATAATGTCTTGAAGAATTAAAATACCTATAGCCACTCGTCCATGACGGGTTGCCATTTCACCATTTTCTTGCAAAAGCTTAACCACACAAACCGTGCTACTAAAACTAAAGGCAAAAGCTAATATGGCAGCAGACTGAGGATCTATATTGGCAAAGGCAGTCATTCCGATAACAGAAAAGAACAATAAATAGCTGATACTAATGCCAATCCACAAGATCATGTGGCTAGAGCCTGAAATCCAAATTTCGGGTTTAATTAAATCTTTAATATTGAGTTTTAAGCCAAGGGTAAAAAGCATAATGGTTATGCCAAAATCAGCCAAAATTTTTATACTTGGATCGGGAGAGTAGCCAAATAGGTGGAGAATAAAACCAGCAACTAAATAGCCAATTAATGGCGGTAAGTCAGCAAAGCGAAATAGCATGCCGAATCCAAAAGCAAAAAATATCCACAGATATTCCATTTTGGAAGCTTATCTCCTCAAGATTTTATGTTTTTATTTACTATCGTAGTGTTGTTTTAATTATTGTGCTGCTAACTTTAATTATAACCTGTCGCTTTAATCATTGTACTGCTGTTTTAATAGCTCATTCAACTGATCGATTTTAACGGGTTTAGAAAAATAATACCCTTGAGCAAAATCAACATGACTTTGGGTGACAAATTCGAGTTGCTCTTTGGTTTCGATACCTTCAGCCACTGTTTTTAGTCCAAGTGAGCGTGCCAGTGAAATAATTGTTTTAATAATGGTGTCATTTTGTGGGCTTGACCCAATTCTTTGCACAAAACTGCGATCAATTTTTAGCTTATTAATAGGTAATTGGTTTAAATATTTTAATGAAGAATAACCCGTACCAAAGTCGTCAAGTGCAAGCTCTATGCCTCGCTCTGCTAAATCACCAAAAATCTTATTTGCCTTACTCATATCTTTCATCAAAATACTTTCTGTGAGTTCAAACTCTAGTAATTCGGGTATAAAGTGATATTTTTGTATCATTGAATCAATAAAATTAACAAAGTCATAGTGATGCAAATGGCGAGCAGATAGATTAACCGCCAAACTAATTTCTATGCCCTCATCATGCCATTGGCTGAGTTCTTCTAAAGCCGATTCAATTAATTGTTCGGTCATTGATATGATCAATCCAATATCTTCAGCAATAGGAATAAATTCATAAGGGGGTATGAGTTGACCGTCTTTAGTTTTCCAGCGAGCCAGCGCTTCAACCCCTTTTATTTTTCCCGTATCTATTGAATATTGTGGTTGATAGGCCAAGTAAAACTCTTTATCTGCAATGCCTTCTCTTATTTGATTTTCCAAGCCTAGTCTTTGCTGGGTTATCTGATTCATTGAGTGTTCAAAGTATTGAAAGGTATTTCTTCCTGCACTTTTAGCATGGTACATGGCAATATCAGCATTTTTTAGCAGCTCATCAGCACTGTCTCCATCATTAGGGAAAGTGGCAATACCAATGCTCGGAGAAACGGAAACTTGGTGATCATGAATAATGATAGGCTTGCTCATTTTATCAATAATTTTTTTCGCGCATTGATTAATAGAATTAAGCTCACTTAAATCTTCAAGCACTACAACAAACTCGTCGCCACCGAGTCTGGCAACGGTATCATTTTGACGAATAGAAGATTGTATAATTTGCGCAACATTAATTAATAAAAGATCGCCAATATCGTGCCCTAAAGTATCGTTAATTTGTTTAAATCGGTCGAGATCAACAAAGCAAATGGCAATTTGTCGATTTTTGCGCCGGCAATGGGCTAAAGCATGAGTAATTCGATCCATCAATAAAGCGCGATTTGGCAAGCTCGTTAAAGAGTCATAATTGGCTAACCGCTTAAGCTTATTTTCTGCTAATTTTTGCTCGCTAATATCGGTAAGTGCAAACACATACTGATGACGTTGATTGTCGTCGATATATTGTGTAGCGTTTATTAATACAGGCAGAGGTTGCTTAAAATGTCTGGCTAAAATTCCTTCGCCATTCCAGTGAGATTCAAGCTCAATTTCTTTAAATACAGTTTCTATAAAAACCTCACTACCTTCTGAATCTCTTAAAAAGTGCATTTCATTATCAATTACCGCATCTTCCCGAAACTCAGTAACATTATAAAAGGCCTGATTAACCGCTATAACATTTTTATTACCGTCAATCACTAAAACAATATCGCGAATATTTTCAAAGGCAGTTGAAAATAGTTGTAGTTTGTCTCGTTCTTGTTTTCTAATGGTTACATCGGTAAAAGTTCCTGTTACTCGAACAGGCTCTCCAGTATCTGAAAAAGCTGATACTGTAGCAAGATCTCTATACCAAGCCCATAAACCTTTTTCATTTTTAAGCCTATAGGTTAAATCAAAAACATCTGTTTTTTGTGCTAAAAACTTTTCCCAACCTAATTGAAATCTATTGCGATCTTCAGGATGTATGGCAGCAACCCTTTTATTGAGATGTATTTTTATATCTTCTTTCTGTAAGTTTTTATTGACTCGTGGTTCAAAAATATAATTATCTTTTGCGTGCCAATCCCATAACCCTATATTTCCACCTTCAACTGCTAGGGTTAGTTGTTCTTCACTGCGCTTAAGTTTTTCATGGGAAAGTAATTTTGCGGCTGTTCTTTTTCTATGACGGTAAACATTAATCCAAACGATTAATATTGCCAAAAATAAATATAAAGCGTAGGCTATTTTTGATGCCCAAATTGGTGGTTTACTAATAATGTGCAGCCGGCTTGGTTCTGTTTCTAAGCCAGTTTCATAATCAATAGCACTAATAAATAGGGTTGAGTTGCCTTCTTCAACGGTTGCTAAAAATAATTCACTTTCAAGAGTAATTGTTGGGCTTGTTTGACTATCGCCTTCAAACCAATATTTGTATTTCACTTGCTCAGGTTTACTAAGTATTAACGCAGAAAACTCAACATTTAAGCCAAAATCATCATGCTCTAAGATTAAAGTTTGATCATTAAATCCCGAATATCTATTAGGAATAGTTTTTGACAATAAGTTAATATCAGTAATACGATTAGAGATAACTCTATCACTTAGTTGATTGGCGATTTTAGGTGAAAAATTTACCAAGCCTTTTATGCTACCCAAATAAAATTCACCATCACTTGTTTTTAAAAATGAGCCGCCACTAAATTCACTGCTAGGAAAACCATCATATGAGTCAAACGTTTTTGCATTAAAATTAGTTTTGTTAATTCGAATTAAACCTTCGTTAGTTGTTGCCCATACATTACCTTCATTGTCATTAAATAAATCCATTATTGAATTTGCATTTAATGAGTCTTCGCTTAAAAATTTTAGCTCTTTTCCTGAGTTTGCATCAAGAATATAAATACCAAGTCCAGGGTAAGCAACCCAAAGCTCGTCACCATTGCGATAAATACTAGAAGGTACCGCTCTAAGACTTTCACTAGTATTTATTTGATGAAAATTTTCTACCTCTCCTGTATCTCGATTAAATTTTACTAACCGATCAATACCCGAAACAAAATAGGTCTCTCTATTACCTGTTGCGGCATCAAATATTGTGCCTAAGTTTGCAGTAATGTCACCACTGGTCTTGGTTGATTCAAGTAGTGAAACTTGGTTGGTTTTAATATTATAAAGATAAATTCCTTCTCGGTTAGTAATTGCCATATTTTCATCGTCAAAAAAGCGAATGTTAAAGGCTGAGCGATTAAATATATCGGTTTCTGTTTTGGGGAAAATTCTACCTGTTGGTTTATAGGTTTTTGAATCTATGGCTTTTATTCCTTCTCCAGTATTTAACCATATCTCTTTTTTACTACTAATTATTTGATAAATAGAGCTTCCACTAATAAAAGCTTTATTATTGTCATTAACTAATACTTGAGTAACATCTTTAGTATTTGGATCAATAATATTAAGCCCGTTTTGCGTTCCAACCCATATTTTTTTATCATCGGCCTCAAGTGTTGAAATAATAATGTCACTGCTTAAGTTTTTACCTAAATTATCGTTTTGACGATATAATGCTTTTATTGCTGAAGGTGGCCGCCATTTAAACACACCATCGGCTCTAGAGCCCAACCATAAATTCCCTTCTCGATCTTCAATCATTCTTACTATATCGTCATCTGATGTGTCGTACCTTGTTTCAGAAAGCCTCACTAATAAAGTTAAATTATTTTCAGTTTTTTGTTTGTTTAGTTGATATAAACCACGATCTGTTGCTAACCAATAAAAGCTGTCTTTTTCAATAATTTCCCAAATATTTAAGTCATTCACTAAAGTTTTAGGCTCTGCTAAATTAATTTGATCATTAGCTAATAACTGATTAAGCGAAATGGCAGTAAGTCCTTCGACAGTTCCAACCAATAGGTTATTGTTATTATCAACTAATAAGCTTTTAACATTGAGTTGGTCATCACTGGGTTTTTCGGTCATCGTATGCTTTATTTTGCTAATAAGCTTTGTTCTAGTGTCAATGGCATACAGTCCATTAGACGTGGCAACAAACAAAAAATTATTGATAACCAGTAAGGTGCGAAAAATGTGCTGTGAGTCTTTTTCGTTTAAAATTTCAGAAATAGAATAAGAATAATATAGCTGTGATTGCTTACGATCATAAAAAAGGAGTTCGTTAAAGGTGCTTATCCAAAGATCTTGTTTATTATCTTCGGCCATCAAAAAGATAACTGGATATTCTATTTCTTGCTCAGTTGTTAAAGATAATTTAAACTCTTTTAGTGAGTTACTTTTTGTATCTAGCTGAAAATTTTTACCTGAGTTAGAGCCAATCCAAATAGTCCCCGTTGAATCTTGAAAAAGCATATCAACTGAATAATCAGAAAACACGTTGTCGGGACTTTCTACAGAAGTTACTCGATAACCATCGTAACGATTAACACCTTGCTGAGAACCTATCCATAAATAACCTTCATTATCTTGCATTAAGCTTCTGATATTACTTTGTAGTAAACCGTTATCGGTGCTAATTTGCTTTAACTTGACGCTACTTACTGCCCCCAGCTGTAAAGCTGGAAACAACAAACAAAGGCTTAATATTAAGTCGATTCTTAGCTTCATTGTTATCAGTTATTATTCTTTACTGTGATATAGCTGTAAGTATAGCAAGCAAACGCTACAGGTGAGTGGTTATTTAGCAATAGTTTCAAGGTGTTATCATTGCATTAAAAATACTTTTTCAATCAAAAATACTTTGCTAGTCATCTTTTTTTGAGCTTTGGGTATATTCGCCCTCAATAACTCTGCCCGAGTTTTTTGTATGATTTGCGTTTTTATGATCGTCTTTGTGAGCGTGATAATAATGACTTGATGATGCTGTATGTGCCTTAACTTGCCATCGTTTAATTAAATACTGTGCAACCAACTTTCTAATATTAGGAATAAGTAATAAAAAACCAATGGTATCTGTGACAAAGCCTGGTGTTAGTAATAATCCGCCTGCAAACAAAAGTTGCGCAGCAGAAGCCATTTCTAATGCAGGAATTTGTCCGCTAGCTAGCTTGGTTTGCGTGTCTTGCCAAACACTAAGCCCCTGATTTTTTAATAAATTTACCCCAATTACTGCGGTAATAAAAATCATTGCCAAAGTCGGTAGAAGCCCTATTTGGTCGCCTACTTGGATAAATACGCCAATTTCTAATAAAGGAGTAACAATAAATAATAAAAATAACAGATTCAATGTGTTGTCCTGTGGTTTTGTAAACATGCATCTTGAAGTAGAACAGGTATAAATTGGGTAATTTAAGAAAATTTCAAGTTACCCAATAGTAAGTAATTATGTCGCAATATTAGCTTTTATATCTCAATAAATTTACCCTAACCGATTAAAGTTTCATGCTATTATTGACTCAGTTCTAATTAATAATAGTTATAACAAGACAACTTATGTCCGCTAATTTAATCGCTAACGAAGTTAACCAACAGTTTTTACGCCGCACACCTGTTAAATTAAGGCAGTTTTCACGGCTATTAATTGATATGACCGAGCAATCCATTGATCCTCTCAGAATAAAAGCATTTTTATCCCAAGTAAATAAAACTCGTGAGTCTTGTGTTAGCCAAGAATTTGATTCAACGGCAAAATTGCTGGATAAAGTTTATAAACAACTATCTATGAGTGAAGATGAGGCTTTATCTCAAAAGCCCTTATTAAAACGACTAGCGGCTAAATTAAATGAACATTCTGAAAAACTTGAGTTAGGTGTAAAGCCACAAAAAGAAATAGCTAAAGCACTTGAGCCTAAAGTAGTTGAAGAGATTGTGTCAGAAGTTGAAGAGATTGAGTCAGAAGTTGAAGAAGAGCTATTAGAAGAAGATAGCCTTGATCATTCTCTTGAAGAGCAGGGAATTTATTTAGATAAAAGTCACTTAATATTTGTGAGTAAGTCGGCACATCAATTTAGCAGTATGAGTGAGCAGTTTGTTAATTTGGGGGGTGAGGTTCATCATGTAGAAACCCTTGCCGAGGGTAAACAATTAGCCATTGATAACCCCGGTAGTTTAATGGTGGCTGCTTTAGATCTTGCGGAAAATAATGAGCAATTAGATGACAATGATGTTGATAACAGCCGAATTCCGCTAATTTTTATTGCCCAAAAAGATAACCAAACCAATCGACTTTTAGCACTAAGAAGTGGTGGTACAGGCTTTTTAGTTGAGCCACTTTCAATATCAAGCTTGCTTGAGCTTATTGAGCGTCAATACGATATTCATGCCGATGCGCCTTATCGAGTGCTCGTAATGGAAGATTCAAAAGCTCAGGCAAGGTTTTACGAAAAAGTGCTTTCAAAGGGCAATTTTGATATTCGCGTTGTTATCGATCCTACTTTATTGCTTGAAGCCCTTATTGGTTTTGAACCCGAAGTTATACTAATGGATATGCAAATGCCTGGCTGCTCGGGTATTGAGCTAACTAGAATAATTCGCCAAATGGCAAGTTTTACCCATGTGCCAATTATTTTCTTATCTGCCGAAGAAAGCCATACTAAACAAAATCAAGCACTTTTATCTGGCGGAAGCGCTTTTATTGTGAAGCCTGTGCAAAAAGAGCAGCTTCATTTTATGACTAAGCTCTATGCTCATCGCTGTCGTAATCTGTTACCTCAACTTGAAATAAATTCAGACACTGGGTTTGCTTGTAGCTCTCAGTTTAAACATCAAATAGCAGTAGAAGCTTCGCGTATGACACGCAATAACTGTAATGCAGGGTTAGCGATTATCGAGCTTGATCAATGTGAGAGCTTAGTCCAATCAGAACAATATGCATTAATCAATGTTGCGATTAACCAGTTGGCGCTAATTCTTAAAAAGCGTTTAAGAAAATCAGACATTATTGGTCACTTAGCAACGGGGCAATTGGGAGTTATGCTGACTTCTGGAAACAAAGATGACTGGCAAGGCACTATTAATGAGATCCGTTCACTATTTTTAGATCTCCATGTTAACAATGGTGAAAACAACTCTCCTTTATCAATTAGTGCGGGTTTAGCAACTTTAGTCACTAATAGTGATGCCCATCAGTGGTACGATGCTGCTAATCAGCGTTTACAGTTAGCTAAAAACAGTGGTGGTGATCAAATTTTTGCAGGTGAACAACAATAATAAAATAATCTCACTTTAAATCAGGCTACAATAGTTTTGCCTATGCGGAGACTCCACAGTTTGTCTAATGTAAAAGAGCCAATAAATTACTATTTATGCCTATCAACGGTTGATGAAAAGTCTAATGCCATAAAAATGGCAAAAATTCTTTTGCAACAAAAACTGGTGGCTTGCGTCAATATAAGCGCAAAGCATCAATCTTTGTATCACTGGCAAGGTAAGATCGTTGAAGATAGTGAATATTTGCTGCAGATGAAAACATCATCGCAGAAAATTGAAGCGCTTAAATCGACAATAAAGGATATTCATCCGTATGAAAATCCTGAATTGATTGTTTTAGATATTATTGACGGGTCGCTTGAATATTTGAATTGGATTAGCCAATCTCTTCAAGATTAACTGGCTTAAGTGATAACAAGAGCCGTCCACAAAATTGAGTTTTATGAGTTATGATTGTGAAAAATAGTTTGTTTAAAATTTTGGCAGCAACCTTTTTATTTATGCTGACTGCCAGCCCAGCCTTTGCCGCAGAAGATGACGATTTAGCATCGCTATTTGCCGCAGACAATGAGTTCTTACACGTTGATGAAGCTTTTAAACTCTCAACTGAAATTGTTGATCAAGAAATTATCGCCAAATTTGAAATTGCTGATAATTACTATATGTACCGTAGCCGCTTTTTCTTTAAAGCCGAGGGTGCAACCCTTGGTAAAGCCTATATTCCCGATGGCAAAAAGAAAGTTGATGAATATTTAGGTGATGTTGAGGTTTATTATCATCATTTAGAAATTAGCATCCCTTTTACCGCACAAACCTCACCATTTAAATTCACCATTGAATTTCAAGGCTGTGCCGAAGCAGGGCTTTGTTATCCGCCAGAAGAGAAAATTGTTGAGCTTTTTGCCGATAAAATCACCAGTGCGCCAGCAACAACAAACGCAGCTGAAACAGAAAAATCTGTTGATAGCACACAAGCAAAAAATGCTGAACAAACTCAAGCCGAAGAATTTGTTCCTGAGCAAGAAAAAGTCGTTAATGTTCTTACCGACAAATCACTAATAGAAATTATTATTTATTTTGTTTTGTTAGGTGTGGCATTAGCTTTTACCCCTTGTGTACTGCCAATGGTGCCTATTTTATCGAGCATTATTGTAGGGCAAGGCGATAAAATTAGCACAGGTAAAGCCTTTGGATTATCCCTTACTTACACTCAAGCTATGGCTATTCCTTATACGGCCATTGGTATTGCGGTTGGCGCGGCTGGCGAAGGTTTATCAAACACCTTCCAAGAGCCTTTGTTTATTGGTATTACCGCCGCTATCTTTGTATTGCTATCGCTTGCTATGTTTGGTTTTTACGAGCTGCAATTACCACAAGGCATTCAAAATAGATTAAACAATTTTTCTAATAACCAAGAAAGTGGCTCTTATTTAGGCACGGGTATTATGGGTGCCATTTCGGCACTGGTTGTTTCACCTTGTGTTACGGTGCCTTTAGCAGGTGTTTTAATTTACATTGCTCAAACAGGTGACACACTAATTGGCGGTGTGGCGCTTTACTCATTGGCTTTTGGTATGGGTATTCCACTATTAATTGTGGGTGTTGGCGGTCACAAATTATTGCCAAAAGCTGGCGGCTGGATGAACGCCGTTAAAGCTGCATTTGGTGTCGGTATGTTAGGCATGGCGTTATATATCTCTAAGCACTTAATCCCAGGCTCGCTTTATTTATTTGCATGGGCAATCCTATTAATTGTTACTTCAATCTACTTAGGCGCGCTATCGCAAGTAGAAACAGGAACGCAAAAACTATGGAAAGGTGTTGGTATTGTATTATTGGTTTACGGCATTATCTTGGTGTTAGGTGCGGCAACAGGGGGGAATCGTTTATTTTCACCACTGGCCAATGTTAGCCTAGCCGCAGGTCAGTCTGGTGGCCATTCAACTGGATTACCCGATGCGCATGGCGGCTTTAAACTCGTTAAAACTATCGAAGATGTTGAAGCTGAAATTAAACAAGCCAACGCTCAAGGTAAATCGGTAATGTTCGACTTTTTTGCCGAAAGCTGCACTGCTTGTTACGAATTTGCTGACTACACTTTTCCTGCGCCAAGCGTACAAAGCGCGCTAAGTAATACGGTACTTATTCAGGCTGATGTCACCAAAAACGATGCTATTGATAAAGCGCTAATGAAACATTACGGTGTTGTTGGCTTGCCAAGTATTTTGTTTATTGATAAAAACGGTAACGAAGATAAACGCCTACGCGCGATTGGATTTGAAGATGCCGAAACTTTTACTCGCAGAATTAACGCCGCGTTTAAACAATAAAATCTAAAGAATTCAATTAAAAAGGCACTTTTAGTGCCTTTTTTTATGGTTATCTCTGCTAAAATACTTAACTTATCTCCAAAGACTAAACAAGCTTAAAAAGAGATCGCACATTGATGAACAGTAATTACCGTAAAAAGCTAGCCAACAGCAACCTCGACTATTTTGATACTCAAGAGGCTGTAAACAGCATAAAAGCTGGCGCTTTTGAAAAGCTGCCCTACACCTCTAAAGTATTAGCAGAAAACCTAGTAAGGCGTTGTGAGCCAGAAAAACTGGTAGATTCTCTTACCCAAATTATCGAGCGTAAGCGCGACTTAGATTTTCCTTGGTTTCCGGCACGAGTAGTTTGTCATGATATTTTAGGTCAAACTGCCTTTGTTGATTTAGCAGGACTTCGTGATGCGATTGCAGAAAAAGGCGGCGACCCAGCGCAAATTAACCCTGTTGTGCCCACCCAATTAATTGTTGATCATTCATTAGCCGTAGAGCATGCAGGCTTTGAAAAAGATGCTTTTGAAAAAAATAGAGCAATAGAAGAAAGACGCAATGAAGATCGCTTTCATTTTATCAACTGGTGTAAAACCGCTTTTGAAAATGTGAATGTTGTACCACCAGGCAACGGCATTATGCATCAAATTAACTTAGAGCGAATGTCACCGGTTATTCAAGCAAGAGACGGTGTTGCTTTTCCTGATACTTTAGTAGGAACTGACAGCCACACTCCAATGGTTGATGCACTAGGGGTTATTGCGGTTGGTGTTGGCGGACTAGAAGCCGAAAGCGTTATGTTAGGTCGTGCCTCTTATATGCGCCTGCCTGATATTATTGGGGTTGAACTAACGGGCAAACCGCAAGCGGGTATTACCTCTACCGATATTGTATTGGCATTAACCGAATTTTTGCGTAATGAACGTGTGGTTTCGAGCTATTTAGAGTTTTATGGCGAAGGCGCTAAAGCTCTCACTTTAGGTGACAGAGCAACTATTTCTAATATGACACCCGAATTTGGTGCCACCGCAGCTATGTTTTATATCGACGAGCAAACCATTGACTACCTAAAACTAACAGGCCGTGACGATAAACAGGTAAAACTGGTAGAAAACTACGCTAAACAATCTGGCTTGTGGGCAGATGAACTTAAAAATGCCGAATATGAGCGAGTGCTTAGTTTTGATTTATCTACCGTTGTTCGTAACATTGCAGGTCCTTCTAATCCACATGCCAGAGTTTCTGTTAGTGACTTAAAAGACAAAGGCATTGCCGGCACTGTTGAAAATAAAGCCAACCTAATGCCCGATGGCGCTTGTATTATTGCGGCAATTACCAGCTGTACCAATACCAGCAATCCACGCAACATGATTGCGGCAGGATTATTGGCTAAAAAGGCTAATCAACTGGGCTTAACCCGTAAACCTTGGGTTAAATCGTCATTAGCGCCAGGCTCTAAAGCCGTAACCTTGTATTTAGAAGAGGCCAATTTATTGCCCGAACTTGAGCAACTGGGTTTTGGTGTGGTGGCTTATGCTTGTACCTCTTGTAACGGTATGAGCGGTGCACTTGATCCTAAAATTAAGCAAGAAATTCTTGATCGCGATCTTTACGCGACTGCCGTTTTATCGGGCAATCGTAATTTTGATGGTCGTATACACCCTCATGCCAGCGAAGCCTTTTTGGCCTCACCACCATTAGTGATAGCTTATGCCATTGCAGGAACGATTCGTTTTGATATTGAAAAAGATGCACTCGGGCTCGACTCAAACGGTGAGCCAATTACCCTAAAAGATATTTGGCCAACCGATGAAGATATTGACGCAGTCATTAAGCAAAGCGTTAAACCAGAACACTTTACCAAAGTTTATGAGCCAATGTTTAACCTGAAAGTAGACACAGGCACCCAAACAAACCCACTTTATGACTGGCGCGAAATGAGCACTTACATACGCCGACCACCTTATTGGGAAGGTGCTTTAGCGGGTGAGCGCACCATGAAAGGTATGCGGCCACTAGCGGTATTAGGTGACAATATTACAACCGATCATTTATCACCATCGAATGCAATTCAAAAATCCAGTGCGGCGGGTGCGTACCTTGATAAAATGGGATTGCCCGAAGAAGATTATAACTCTTATGCCACTCATCGCGGCGATCACCTAACTGCACAGCGTGCTACCTTTGCTAATCCTAAGCTACTGAATGAAATGGTGCTAAATGATGATGGCACGATTAAGCAGGGTTCACTCGCTCGTTTAGAGCCAGAGGGCACACAAATGCGTATGTGGGAAACCATTGAAACCTATATGCAGCGTAAACAGCCACTTTGTATTATTGCTGGTGCCGACTATGGTCAAGGATCATCGCGTGACTGGGCGGCAAAAGGGGTAAGGCTAGCTGGTGTAGAAGTGATTGTTGCCGAAGGTTTCGAGCGAATTCACCGCACTAATTTAATTGGAATGGGGGTTCTGCCACTCGAATTTACCAATGGTGAAACCCGCAAAACATACAATATTGACGGAACCGAAACCTTTGATGTGCAAGGTGATATTAGCCCAAGCGCGGCTATGGAAGTTTTGGTTACCCGTAAAAATGGTGAGCAACTAACTATTCCCGTTAAAAGCCGCTTAGATACCGCAGAAGAAGTGCTTATTTACGAAGCAGGTGGCGTTTTGCAGCGTTTTGCTAATGACTTTTTAGCCGCTAAAAGTTAAGAGAGAACCTTTAATGACTTATCAACCACAAATAAAAATTCCCGCTACTTATATGCGCGGCGGCACTTCTAAGGGTGTATTTTTTAACTTAACTGACTTACCCAAAACGGCTCAAGTTGCAGGGCAAGCCAGAGATAACTTGTTGTTAAGAGTGATTGGTAGCCCCGATCCTTATGGCAAGCAAACCGATGGTATGGGCGGCGCAACATCAAGCACCAGTAAAGTCGTTATTTTGTCTAAAAGTAGCGAGTCTGATCACGATGTTGACTACTTATTTGGGCAGGTTGCCATTGATAAAGCCTTTGTTGATTGGAGTGGCAATTGCGGCAACTTAACCGCAGCCGTTGGCTCTTTTGCCATTTCTAGCGGTTTAGTTAATGCTGATAAAATTCCACAAAACGGCATAGCAACGGTTAAAATTTGGCAAGCCAATATTAAAAAAACCATTATTGCCAAAGTGCCAATCACCAATGGCGAAGTGCAAGAAACCGGTGGTTTTGAGTTAGACGGTGTGACTTTTCCTGCTGCCGAAGTGGAAGTACAATTTGTTGATCCATCCGCAGGTGGCGGCAGTATGTTTCCAACGGGGAACTTAGTTGATGATTTAGAAGTGCCTAATATTGGTACTTTTAAAGCCACCATGATCAACGCAGGTATTCCCACTATTTTCTTAAATGCCGATGAACTTGGCTATACAGGCACAGAATTGCAACCCGATATAAATGGCGATGCTAATGCCTTAAAAAAGTTTGAAACCATTAGAGCCTATGGCGCAATAAAAATGGGGCTTATTAACTCAGTTGAAGAAGCGGCAAGCCGTCAACACACCCCAAAAATTGCTTTTGTTGCACCCGCTAAAAGTTATACCTCATCAAGCGGTAAAGCCATTAACGCTGATGATATTGAGCTAAATGTTCGCGCGCTATCAATGGGGCTACTACATCATGCCATGATGGGTACTGCTGCCGTTGCTATTGCAACTGCCGCTGCCATTCCGGGCACATTAGTTAATCTTGCCGCAGGCGGTATAGAGCGAGATTCAGTAAAATTTGGGCATCCATCGGGCACTTTAAAAGTTGGTGCAGAAGCCAGCATTAATGATGGTGTTTGGTCGGTAGACAAAGCCATTATGTCGCGTAGTGCAAGAGTATTGATGGAAGGCTGGGTGAGAGTACCTGGAGATTGTTTCTAATTTTTTATTATTCCCCAATGTAACCCTAGTCATTTTTGTCGCGTCTAACTCAGCAAAAGAGCTAATAAACTAATTTATGGGTCAACAGGGTTTCTCAAAAAGCATACCTGAGCAAGTGATTCGACTTGCTCAAAAGGGTGATCAAAAATCTTTTGAGCATATTTATTTAACCTATGTTGATGCCAGCTTTAACTTAGCTTACAGAATTTGTAACGATGCTCAGCTTGCCGAAGATATTGTACAAAATAGCTTTATCAAGGTTTTTCGAGCAATTAAAAAGTTTCGTTTTAATGGCGCATTTGCTGGCTGGATAAGGCGAATTGTTTCCAATGAAACCATTAGCCGAATTCGTGAACGCACAAGACTACAATTAGTTGACTGTGAATTGGTTGCCGAGCCAGAAAGCCAAAACCTTTTTGAAAGCCAGTGGATTTTAGCAGTAAAAGACTTAGATCATTTGTTAAATCAATTATCAACTACGGCAAGAGCGGTTGTTTTGCTACATGAAGTTGAAGGCTATAACCATCAAGAAATAGCAAATATGTTTGATAAATCTGAAAGTTTTTCTAAAGTGACATTAAGTAGAGCTCTCTCTAAACTTAAAAGCATTAGCAAGGTTGATCAAAATAAAGGTGAAAATTATGCACTTAAATAATGAGCAGTTGCTATCACCCAACACTAGCGATCTTCAACATTTACAAACTTGCAAGCTTTGTCAGCAGAAATTTGAAAATAGAAAAATATTAAAAAAACAGTTAAAGCAATTGCCTATAAACGCTGCGCCTCAACATTTAATTGATTTTCCTTTATGGAAAGAAGAATTTAATAAAAAACAAACGCACAAAAAAATAAAACAACAAAGCTTTTTACAAGGGGCAGGTTTTGCATTTGCCGCTTCAATTGTGTGCGTATTGATTGTTACAAACTTTATTGATTTTTCAGATAAAAAGCTGAATTCTTATCAAACTAATCAGCTTACTTCTGTTGATGGTGCTAATGAAAATGATTTACTGAAAAGTATTATTAAACAGAATCAGCTTTTACAAACAAAGAATAAAAGTCTTAATGTAGATCTAACGCATTTAGTAGATTTTAGTCTTTATAGACAAAAAATTAACCAAATTGATAATGCAATTCAACAGGCTTATTTGAATCAACTATCTACTCAAGAAAAAATTAAATTATGGCAAATTCGATTAGAAGCTTTAAAGCAGTTAAATCATAGCCATAGTCAAAAAAATAAAACCATTATTAAGGTATAGTTTATGGCATTGTGTAATTTTAATATGAAAACATTTTGTATTTTTATTGTTTTTATTTCAGCACTAACCAGTTCATTGGTAAAGGCAAGTGATAATAAAGAAACCTCATTATCTAAAGCGTCAATGGATGTGATAGACGAGTTGCAAAATCAAATTAAAAGCAGTTTATTAACGATTGCAGAAATTGAAAAAAACGCAGGTAATAACGGCAGTAATATTTATTATGCTTTTGAACTGCCAGAGCAAAATTTAATTAATTTTGGTTTAGTGTTAGATGTTGAAAACCCAGCTGATGGTTTTAACATATTGTCAGTCTCACCAGGCAGTGAAGCTGATAAATTGGGGGTTGTGGCAGGCTCAAAACTGATAAAAATTAATGATATTAATATCAACAAACAAACTAGTGAACAATCATTATCAGTGTTACAAAATCTAGCAATAAATGATCCTGTTTCTATGATTGTTGCTACGGATAAAGAAACTAAAACAATTAACACAACTATTAAAGGAACAAACCTTCCTGCGGTTAAATTAGAAATAGGAACTACAACTACGCAAGCAGTATTAAATGATAATCTAAATAACGATGATGCAAATGCAAATGAGTGCGGAGAAGTATCGGTATTTTTTAGACCCAGCGAAGTTAAAAAACTTTATAACGCATATATTACTAGTATAAACGGTGATGGTGTTAATAGAATGAAAAAAAGTTTCCGTCTTAAGCCAGGGAAATATCAATTTAAGCTTCACGAATTAATAGATGATCCTTTTTTTAAAAGGCGCGGTAATCGTCTACAAAAAGCGAAAGTTTTAGAGATTAACGTAAAACCTAATGTGCGTTATGATTTGGCGGCTAAATTTTTAACTAATAAAAGACTTTCTTTAAGAGATGATTTCTGGGAGCCTGTTATTTGGCGTACTAGTGAAAGAAAGTGTGAGCTATAAAAACTATAGATTAAGTTCTGGTTTTTTATAAAGTGCGTAGCTAAATTTTCCAGTTGATTTGTATTTTTGTTGTTGCCAAGGATCAGGCAACTTAAACTCGTGGTTACTTTTTTCTTGTTCAAGATAAATGATTGAATCTTCGTTAAGGTGAGGTGTTAAAAGCTTAAAGGTTGGCTCCAGTAGTGATAGCCCAAAAGGGGGATCTAAAAAAACTAAATCAAATTTTTGTTTGTTTTCGTTTAAAAAGCTTTCAGCAGAAGCATTAATGATAGAGGCATTATTAATTTTTAGAGTTTCACAGTTTTTTTGAAGGTTTAGTGCCGATTTTTTGTTTTTTTCTATCATACATACACTATTAGCACCTCTAGATACTGCCTCAAAGCTCAAGGCGCCACTGCCTGAAAATAAATCTAAGCAGTTTTTGCCATAAATGTCAGCAGCAAGCCAGTTAAATAATGTTTCTCTAATTCTATCTAGGGTTGGGCGTAAACCATCACTGTCTTCAAAATTGATTTTTCGCCCTCGCATATTACCGCCAATAATACGCACAACACCGTTATTTTTTTTATTTTTACTGCCCATCAGTAGTCAATCTTAATCTAGTTTTTGAACTTTTAGCATAAAATGACCCAATGCCGACTTGTCCTCTGCTGAAAGCTCGCCTTCTAATTTTAGTTGAGCTTTAGCAATAAGAGTAGAGAGATCCCAGCTGGCAATTTTTTCTTCAAGTTGTAGTTCTAAATATGATTCTTGAAGTTTAGCTTGGCGATTAATCTCCTCTTGTTTGGCTCTTGCATCTTCTTCTTTATCGAGAACTTTTTGCCTCTCTATGCTTGCTTCTTTATTGGCTACTTGTCTTCTTTTTTCTTCCATAATAGCAATGCGTTTTTCTTTCATCTTCATGCTTTCAAGCATGGCTTTTTTTGCTAAAGTGTCAGCCTTTTTGGTTTCTAGCTCTGCCTGTTTAGTTTTTTCTTTTTCGATGGAAATTTGTAATTTGTCTTTTTCTATTTTTTTCAATTCAGAGAGTGTGTCTTGAAGCTGCTGATACAAGTTAGTTACCTCTTGTTGTAGTTCGGTCAGTTGATAACGCAGGTGAAAATCATCGGCCTTACTAATAAATTGAAGCTCTTTAACAATGCGCTTTAATAAGATCAAATCAACACTATTTTCACTGGTTAATTTTTTATAGAAAGACTCAATTAAGTTGTTAGCGGTTAAATACCACTCAGCATGATCTGTATCTTCTTTAGGAAGAATAAAGCTACTCAAAGTGGTGTGAACTTGTAAAAAACTAAAATCTGCTTGCAACGCGGCTTGTTTAAGATCTGATAATGCATCTTCTAGCTCTTCAACTTGATGCTGGCTTTTTAACCAATATTGCACGCCATCTATACCATTGCGACTAACGGCGTTAGATAAATGAGTAATCTTTTTTTTCCAGCTTTTACTTACCGCTTCGGTGCGTTGCTTAAGTTTGTCTAAGTCGATAGATTGTGACACGATAGAGTTCTTACTATTGCCAATGAGAATGTGATTTTTATAATGACTTTAATATTGTAGTAGATAGCGACAAAACTTTGCAACTGAGCTAGGAGAATTTGAATGAAACGCTGTGAATGGGTGAGTGATGAGCCAATTTATCAGGAATATCACGACAAAGAATGGGGCATACCTGTTTATGATAATCAAAAATTATTTGAGTGTTTAATGCTAGAAGGCGCCCAAGCGGGTTTGAACTGGATAACGGTATTAAAAAAGCGCGAAAACTACCGCCAAGCCTTTTATCAGTTTGATATTAAAAAAATAGCAAACATGACCGATCAAGAATTACAAACCCAGCTTGAAAACCCAGGGATTATCCGTAATAAACTTAAGGTTTATGGATTTAGAAAAAATGCACTGGCTTATTTAAAGTTATCTAAAACCCAAGATTTTAGTCAGTTTTTATGGTCATTTATTGGTGGCGAGCCAGTCGTTAACCAATGGAAAACGCTAAAGGATGTTCCAGTAAATACGGCTGAGTCTGATGCAATGTCTAAGGCGCTTAAAAAAGCAGGCTTTACCTTTGTAGGCTCTACTATTTGTTATGCGTTTATGCAGGCTGTTGGCATGGTCAATGATCACACCACCGATTGTTTTTGTTATAAAAGATAGCGCTACAAATTAGCGCAAAATTTGAGCTAAAATATCTTTTGCTAAAGTTTCTTTGGGTTTTTCAACAACTTTGGCAATAATTTGATTATTTTGAGTAACAAATATTGTGGGTGTGTATTTGACTTTAAATTGCTCTGCATACTCACTAGGAACTGTTTTGTTAGTATCAATTGTAATAAGCTTGAGCTTATTTTTGGGGAAATTGCTAGCTTCTAATAGCTTGAGTAGCCGAGGTAACTCCCGCTGGCTGTCATGACACCAAAGTCCAAAAAATACAATAATTTCAATATTTTTTAATCGGGCAAAATTATCGGCTTCTGTTTGATCTTGTTGATAAGACTCATAATGATGGGCAAATTTAATGTAGCGCGATATTAATTCTGATGATGAAATTTCACCTGTTCTGGTTAGGCTATCACCCGCATAGCCGCTATTGCTATGACCACTACCATTATAACCGCTTTGTTTGGTGGCTGGGCAGCCGCTAAGCATTAATAGTGCAATGAGGATTAAAAATGGTTTTAATATTTGTTGCATGAGCTTTCAACTTATTGGCTAATATTTAAATTTTCTTGAAACGATTTTAAACCTAAATGTTGGTTAAAAGGCATAAAATCTCTGTCAGAATATAGCAGTGTTAATTTATTTTCTATACAAAATGTAGCAATGATTACATCGTTGGTTTTTCTTATTGTTACACCTTTTTTTCTAAGTGCTCGATAATTATTGGCACATTTCACTGCAAGTTCAGCATTGAGCATATTGTATTGTTCAAGTAAGGAGAGGTTATTTTTTACCTGATTAAATTGTTTGTCACTTTTTATGCCCTGAAGAATTTCTAAAAAAATTAAGTCTCCAATAACAACTAAACCTTTTATGAGTAAATTATCGAGTTGGTTGGTTTGAGGGGTAATATGCCCATTAAGATAATCAATCCAGACACTGGTGTCGGCTAAAATCACTAAGAATCTCTCATTTCATCAAGATTGCCTTCCCAGCAAATTTTACCTCTAAGTTTGCGTATAGACTGCTGTTGGTAACGTTTAACAAGTAGTTTAAGGCCTTGCTCAACAACATCTTTCTTTATTGTAAGACCAGAAGCTTCCATTGCTTTAGCCATTAATTCATCGTCGATTACTATATTTGTGCGCATAATCATAATGTGTAAAAAAATTTAATATATACACATTATGATTATGACAATTAAAAATAGCAAATTATTTCTCTTGATTAACCTCGCGATCATAGTTTAATCGCTTAGCGGCATCTAAAGTTAACATTTGCATAAAGGCTTTTACTTCGGCATCACTTCCTACTGGAGCACCACCTTGTCCACTGCCAAATACGGTGCTAGGCACTTTACGCTTGGCAAAAGCTTCTGCCCATAGGTGTTGAATTTGAATTTCGGCATCTAACTTTTGAGCAAGTGCATTATCGGCTTCTAAAATGACTTTCTTTTGATAAGCTTCGGCCTCGGCAAGCGTGCGCTTGGTTTCAGCTTCAATTTTGGCTTTTTCAAAATTAATTTCGGCAGTTTCTTTGGCTATGGCGGCTTGCTCTTTCAGTTTTTCGGCGGCGGTAATAGCAAGTTGTTTGTCGGTTTCTGCTTCGGTAGTTTTTTGAATTTGCTCTACCTTAGCTTTTGCTTGGCGCTCGGCGACTTCTCGCTCACCTCTAGCAATCGCTAATAACCTTTGTTCTTCTTCCTGCACTCGTTGTTCTCTGGCAATAGCGCGATCAGCCGAGGCTTTTTGTTTAAGTTGCATACGCTCAACAAACTTTTGGTTAGGACGCATATCGGTTACCAAGGCTGAAACAACGGTAATACCATAATCACTAAACCTTTGCTGTTTTCGGCGCGGCGTACCTTCTTCGGTTAATACTTTTTCTACCACAAAAGCGGTTTTAGAATCTTCACCATATTGTTCTTGATCAGTACCTAAAGCGGCGTTTGCACTACCACGAGTTGGTTTAGATGACTTAATTTGCACTTCGCGTCTTTTAACCAAGTAAATACCACTGCTCATTTGCTTTTCAAACTCAGAAATAAACTCGGTTCTACCACCCGAGAAATACTCTTCTGCGGTCATCAGTGATGCATTAGCTTGTAGGGTTTCTTTAAAGGCGGGCATTAAGGCGGTGCGTAGTAAGTTTTCTGGTGAACGATATTCGTGCGCAAGCTTTAAAAATGAATCTTGATCCGACGGAATAGCAAAACGCACCGTCGCTTCGGCATGAGCATCAACTTGATCGAGAAACATAATACTCATTGGCGGTAAGCTAGCAGAGGTATTGTTAGAGTCTTTTTCAGCTCTAATAGAATTGCTAGACTCACCACGTGCGGCTTGCACTGTCATGGCGCGCTTCCAGGCGTTGTATCGACCAAAGGGATAAAATTTATAACCTACTTCGGTAACCACAACCTCGTTACCCAGCACGGTTCTTACATGATAAATATAACCAGGCTCGGCATAAAAAAATGAATTGGCAGATACTATTGCTAAAGTTGCAGCAATAGCGGCTCCTACCACAATTTTAACGATTGAACTTTTGTTAGCCGAAGCTTTAGTTGCTAACTCAGACATACTACTCTCCTTAATTATTGGAATAATTATTAGTTATAAACAATGTGCTTATGTGGTGAAAGAAACGACTTTATTGCTACTCTATTCCCAAATTAGCGTATGATATTTCTATCGATATACAATTAAGTTTAATAATGACCGATACAAATACTCTACATTCACAAGTTTTGGTTAATCGCTTTAGGGTAAGTGATGATGAAACATTACTCGAAAATGATCCTATTGCGGTTGAAGAGCCGCTACAAATTAACTTGCTTCATAGGCAAAAAAATCACCCATTTACTCTAACCATGCGTACTCCAGGCGATGATACCTACTTAATTTATGGCTTATTGTTTTCTGAGGGGATCATTCATAGTGCTAGTCAGGTTTTGTCCATTGAAAGCTCACAAACTGAGCAAGGTTCACAAGAAAACTTGCGTGAGGTTACCTTAGACGATAGTGTTGTTTTAAATTTTGATCAATATAAACGCCGAATGGCTAGTTATTCGGGATGTGGTCTGTGTGGTAAAACAAGCCTGCAAGCGCTAGAATTAAAGTCTGCCCGTGATCCTTTGCTGATTAAGTCAACAATTGATATAGAGTTAGTACGCAAATTAAAGGCAATGTTGGCGGAGCAACCTTTGTTTTCTCAAACGGGTGGTGTTCATGCTGCTGGATATATATATGAAAACGCTGGTGAATTAAATTTTGAGCGGTCACCATTTTTTGAAGATGTTGGCCGACATAATGCGCTTGATAAAGTAATTGGTTTTGAGCTTATCAATAATAAGCTTAATCAAAGTGGTATATTAGTGCTATCGGGTCGAATTGGGTTTGAGTTAGTACAAAAAGCCGTTATGGCGGGTTTTTCTATCATTGTGGCGCTAGGTGCTCCAAGCTCTTTAGCACTAAAAGCGGCTCAGCAATTTGATATAACTTTAGTCGGTTTTGCTAAAGATTATAGTTTTAACCGATATACTGCAAAATAATTACCCGCAACAATAAAATAGTTAGTACACGAAAAAAATAATTAGTACACAAAAAATAATTAGCACACGAATAAGCAAGGCAAAATGCAATGTCTAAAAATTTAACAAGTTTATCTTCACGCAAAGGGCTCAGCGAAAATCTGTTTGAATCTATTGTTCGGTCAAAGGGCGAGCCTATTCGGCTTAAGTCAATTGCTAGCGAATACAAAATGGGTGAGTCTAATATTTATGGCACCGCTTCGGCCTATGATTTTATTCAGGGTGAAAATGCCAATAAAAAAGCTTATGTGTGTAATGGTTCGTCGTGCTTATGTGCCAATACTCAAGATAAGGTTAAAAGCAAACTGGTCGATGCCATTGGTGAAGACAACATTGGGCATGTAACCTGTTTAGGACGTTGCCACGAAAATGCGGCATTTCAAATAGATGGGGTTAATTATTCTGGTCATGATATTAATAACCTTGATCAAATCACTGCTGGAAACACCAACACTTTAGAAGATTATCTTGTTGAATGTTTACTAGAAAAACCCATTTTAACCGAGAAAATCAATGATGTAAGCGCTTACTATGGCTTAATTGTTAGTCTACATAATCAGCAGTCAAAAGAGCAAATATTACAGTCAATTATTGACTCCAATTTACGTGGTAGAGGCGGGGCAGGTTTTCCTACAGGGTTTAAGTGGAAGTCTTGTGCCGAACAAGAGCAAACAGAAAAATACATTGTTTGTAATGCCGACGAAGGCGACCCAGGGGCGTTTTCTGATCGCTATTTATTAGAACAATCTCCCCATTCAGTGTTGTTTGGTATGTTAATGGCAGGCTATTTATCGGGTGCCCAGTGGGGAGTTTTATATATTCGTGATGAATATCCCCAATCGGTTACCAATACTCAACAAGCCATTGAAGCCTTCGAGAAGCTTAACATAACAGAAAAGCTGGGCATTGATTTTCAATTTAAAATTGTGCGCGGTGCTGGTGCTTATATTTGCGGCGAAGAAACCGCCTTGCTTCGTTCAATTGAAGGGCAAAGACCGATGGTTTCGGTAAGGCCGCCGTTTCCCACGGTAAAAGGGTTATTTAATAAGCCAACAATTTTAAATAATGTAGAAACTTTTGCTTCAATTCACTGGATTTTAAACGAAGGTGCAGAAGCATTCAGCCAGCTGGGTAATGGTCGTTCTACTGGCTCAAAATTATTATCGCTCGACAGCCATTTTAATCGGCCTGGCATTTATGAAGTTGCCATGGGCGAGCCACTAAGTCATGTGATTGAAAAAGCCGGCGGATTTAAAGTGCCCGTTAAAGCTTTACATATTGGCGGCCCATTGGGTGGATTAGTACCAGAGAGCCATTTTTCTACGCTTACCCTAGATTTTGAATCATTTAGCGAGCAAGGCTTTTTATTAGGACATGCCAGCATTATTGGTGTACCCAAATCACAAAATATTGCTGAATATATTTTACACCTATTTGACTTTACTGCGGCTGAGTCTTGTGGAAAGTGTTTTCCTTGCCGATTAGGCGCAACCAGAGGCAAAGAAATGTTTAGTGATGCTTTAAAAGGCAGTTTAAAGCTTGATAAGGGTTTGCTTGATGATTTACTCGAAACCATGGAAAAAGGATCTTTATGCGCATTAGGTGGTGGAGTACCGCTACCGGTTAAAAATGCACTAGAATATTTTATAGATGAAATGACACAACTGTTTGATCAAACTTCAATACAACGTATTGAAGTGGTGGAGGCTTAGCTTTTACGCTTTGAAATTTTATGACAAAAAATCCGCAACTTAACAACATCGCATTTATCGACGGTATGCCTCATAAAATTGAGGCTGGCGAAACTATTTTGCAATTTGCCAATCGCAATAAAATTCATGTTCCAACCCTATGCGATGACTCAAGGCTCGACTCATTTGGTGCCTGTAGGGTTTGCTCGGTTGATGTGGCGCTAAAAGCCGATGGTCCAAGTAAAACCATGGCTTCTTGTCATACTCCTATTAGTGAAGGTATGCACATTCAAACACAATCAAAGAGCATTCAAAAACTGCGTAAAAACATTGTTGAGTTAGTGCTTACTGACCACCCGCTAGACTGTTTAACCTGTGAGTCCAATGGTAATTGTGAACTACAAGATGTAGCAGCAGAAGTAGGCATTAGAGAAGTTCGTTATAAAAATGCCGCCGATCACAGTCATTACACCAAAGATCTTTCGCACCCCTATATGCGAAGTGATTTATCAAAATGTATTAATTGTTATCGCTGCGTAAGAGCCTGTGATGAAATTCAAGGCGAGCTAGTATTAGGTATTGAAGGTCGAGGATTTGATAGCAAAATTATCAAAGGATTTGATCAATCGTTTGATGACTCTGCCTGCGTTTCTTGCGGGGCTTGCGCGCAAACTTGCCCAACTGCGGCAATTAGCGATGTGTTTCAAAGCAAATCGGTAGAAGCGCAAGAAAAAGTTCGCACCGTTTGTTCCTACTGTGGTGTAGGTTGTAATTTAGAGGTTGCGGTAAAAGGCAACGAAATTTTATCAATCAGAGCCCCCAATGATGCTGAAGTTAACGCAGGCCACACTTGCTTAAAAGGTCGCTATGCGTGGCGTTTTTATAATCACCCTGATCGTTTAACTTCACCACTGATTAAAAAAGACGGTCAGTTTGTAAAAGCCAGTTGGGATGAAGCCTATAGTTATATTGTTGAAAAGCTATCGAGCATTAAATCAAATTACGGCGCAGATGCCATTGCGGGCATTTCTTCGTCACGTTGTCCAAACGAAGAAAACTATTTAATGCAAAAAATGATGCGCGCCGCCATTGGTACTAATAATATTGATTGTTGTGCCAGAGTTTGTCATTCACCAACAGCTTACGGTATGCAACAAAGCTTTGGTACAGGTGCCGCCACTAATTCAATTGAAGATATTAAACTCACCGAATTTATTATGATTATTGGCGCTAACCCTACAGCAGCTCACCCTGTTACTGGTGCCAAGCTTAAGCAAAAGCTGATGCAAAATACACCTTCAATTGTGATCGATCCGGTTAAAACCGAAGTCGCTAAATATGCGACGTATCACTTGCAATTACGACCAGGAACCAACGTTGCCCTGTTAAACATGATGGCTTATTTTATTATTGAGTCAAACACCGTTGATCAACACTTTATTAATACCCGCACCGAAAGCTGGCAAGAATATAAACAAGCAATTTTAAATATCGATTTAGATCATTTAGAAGATCTGTGTGGTGTTGATCGCAACCTTGTAAAAGAGGCTGCTATTGCTTATGCCTCTGCTTCTAGAGCCATGAGCTTTCATGGGTTGGGGGTTACCGAGCATTCACAAGGTTCAAGAACCGTCATGTGCATTGCTGATTTAGCCATGATGACAGGCAATATTGGTCGTCGCGGTGTTGGGGTTAACCCACTTCGCGGACAAAACAATGTACAAGGTGCAGCCGATATGGGTTGCCAGCCACATCAAGGTGCGGGCTATATGTCTATGGACGATCCTAAGTGGCAAGCCTATTACACAGAAAAATACGGTGTGCCTTCACCCACTGAAGCAGGGTTAAAAATTCCGCAAATGTTCAATGCCGCCAAAGCGGGTACATTAAAAGCCATGTGGATCATGGGAGAAGATGTCGCACAAACCGATCCAAATACCAAGCATGTGGTTGAAAGCCTAGAAAACTTAGACTTTTTAGTGGTACAAGAAATCTTTATGAGCGAAACTGCCAAGCTTGCCGATGTAGTTTTACCAGGCGCTTCGTTTTTAGAAAAGTCGGGCACTTTTACCAATGGCGAACGTCGTGTACAAGCAGTTAGAGCCACCGTTGAACCACTTAAAGGTACTAAATCGGACGGTCAAATTATTGTTGATGTAATGAACCGATTAGGCTACCAGCAAGCCGACTATGATCCTGACACAATGCTTCAAGAAATTTCGCAAGTGGTTCCATTTTTTGCAGGAATAACCTGGCAACGCTTGGGTGAAAACGGCTTGCAATGGCCAGTAGAAGAAGACGGAACTGACACTAAGATATTGCATATTAACGAATTTAAACGAGGCTTAGGCAAGTTTCATTATTTTGACTTTGAAGAATCACAAGAACTACAAAACCATGCCAGTAGCTTCCCTTATATATTAACAACCTCTAGAATTTTAGAGCACTACAACTGCGGCACCATGACTCGTAGAACAGGCAACAAAGATATTGTTGATGAAGATATTTTGCTAATTAATCCACAAGATGCGAGCAAAAAATCCATTAATGATCAGTCAATTGTTCGGCTATTTTCAACGCGCGGCGAAGTCAACTTAAAAGCACAAGTGAGCGAAAAAGTAAAAGCCGGTGTATTGTTTACCACTTTTCATTTTCCTGAGTTAATGGTGAATAATATCACCAGCGATGAACACGATAGAGAAACTTTATGTCCAGAGTATAAAGTTGTTGCGGTGGATGTGGAGGCGATGGCTTAGCCTTTTGCCCAAGCCACCGTCTTAGGCGATGGATATACAAAACTGATTATATTTCGAGTTTGTTTCCCGTTGTTTGGCAACATATTAACTTAAATGGCGAGCAGAGCATTAGTGAGTCCAGCCCACGCTTTTTATGGACGAATTTTGATTGCCTTGTTATGAGCTTTTGCCATCTTTAACGTACAAAACCAACAACACAACTGCGTAAACTGCTATTGCCCCTGTTTGCAACCAATAAGGTATGGTGGATTGGCCTGCTGACAACACTGAGTCTAACGCAGAAGAAACATTTACCATGCTTAATCCAATGACTGTTAGTGCCAACACTACGATGGCTGTTAATGCGATGTCACGATGTTTTGAAGCCGAATAGAACAAACCAACATATGCACACACGGCAAACGAGATGATTTTATCTTGGTATGCGTAAAACGGTGTATCGTAGTAGACAAATAGTATTGGCAGCTTGATACCAAAGAAATGCGCGATAGCCATTCATACGAAATAGACCGCACCAGCCAGAAAAGCATATTTTGTAATATTTGAATTCATGTTTGAAGCCTAATAATAGTGATTTTACTCAGCAAAAACATAAAGCCAATCGACAAATAATGAATAATTCGCCTAATTGTTTTTACTTTTCAAAAGTCTATTCAATTTTTTCTTATTCTAACAGAATTGGTTTTATGTTTTTAGTGAACAAAGCTAGTTTACGCGTGCTTTAAAATAGTCTTAACAATCAGATAATTGACTAAGATTGAACAGAAATACTGCAAAGGAAAATCCATTGCACAAAGGCTTTATTGTTAGATAGGCAACCTAAAAAAAGAAAGAGAAACAACCCAATCACTTAGGCTGAGGTTAATCAGTGCGTGAAATATAAGAAATAAGCAATTAAATTTTAACTAATTCCAGTAACATACAAGAAGTCTTCAAGATTAAAAAACATTGTTGAGATTGATGTGAATTGAGTGGTATTGTTTTTAGTATGGGTGTCTAATTAGTTTTATAAAGAATTAACAAAATAGGTATCATTCATGACTATAAAATTGTTAAAGTTAATTTGGTTATCTCTAGTTTTATTGTCGATAAATACCAATGCTGGTGATTTTTATGAGCCCGCAGGAATTTATAGCAATATGTGTCTTGTTGCTGAAAGTGGAGATATTCTTGGAATTGAAATGACTGTCTCCATAGTTGGGAATGAACATTACGTTGTATTTCAATCAGCGGAAGGAGTCGTTCGGAAACCGGTTGTGAGTAAATTGACTCTCGGGGGTAACAAAATTTATAAAACTAAAATCTATGAAGAAAGTGGTTATCAAGGTCTGCTTGTAGGGGGGTTTAAAAAGGACGGATTCTATGGCAGTTTTAGTGACGGAATGCTCGACCCTCAGGGAGAAGAGAATTTCATATTAAAAAAGCAACGTAGTTTTTGGCAAGATAGCTCCAAAAGAGAGTGCAACCACAGAGGATCAGCAGAGGATCAGGACACCCAAACAAAAAACTTGACAAGGCCTACTCATACAACTAGTTTTAATTCAGCCCACCACTGAAAAGGATTTCAAATGACCCGCGCCCGCCAAAGTATTATCGACTTAAACTCAACCCCTTATTATCACTGTATATCCCGCTGTGTTCGTAGGGCTTTTTTATGCGGAGAAGATGAATTCTCAGGTAAAAACTTTGAACATAGACGTGATTGGATAATTCAGCGAATTGCCTATCAAGTCAAAGCCTTTGCTATTGAAGTTGCCAGCTATGCCATTATGTCAAACCACTATCATCTGGTGCTTAAGGTTAATACCAAACAAGCAGAAAACTGGACAGAAGCCGAGATTATTAACCGCTGGTCAATGCTATATAAAATCCCCGAAATCATCAAACAATATCAAAGTAACCCCAACAACCCAGGCATCGCCGAAGTTGCCCAATCACTCATTAAAACCTACCAACAAAGACTCACCGATATCTCATGGTTTATGCGAGGAATCAACGAGCACTTAGCCCGAAAAGCCAATAGAGAAGATAACTGCAAAGGTCGATTTTGGGAAGGTCGATTTAAATCACACCCCTTACTTGATGAAAGTGCGGTACTCACCGCCATGAGCTATGTTGACCTAAATCCCATTAGAGCTAAACAAACTAAAACCCCAGAAACATCAAACTACACCTCAATACAACAAAGAATAAAACAACACCTTAACCCCAAACATCAATTACCCATACCGTTAATGCCATTAACAACCAACCAAAAACACAACCCCCTTGAATTTAAAACCAAAGACTATATCGAGCTAGTTGATTGGCTAGGTAAAGCTATTCTGCCTAATAAGGGAGGTTATATTCCGAATAATATTCCCCCCATACTCGAAAGACTCAACTTAGAACAAGGTGAATTTATTAACTTAATGCAAAATAAAGATGATTTATCGCAACTGACGATTATTGGCTCACCGTCGATGATTACCCATTATCTCAATAAGATTGAGCAGAAATACTGCAAAGGAAAAACCATTGCACAAAGGCTTTATTGTTAGATAGGCAATTCAACAAAAGAAAACCAACCCAATCAGCTAAGCTGAGAATAACTTGTGTACAGAATTTTAGAATTTCACTCTTAAATACTAACTAATCAAAAAAGCACATAGCCAATCATTAAGAATAAAAAACTGTTGTTGAGATTAGTTAGAATTGAATGGTATTGTTTTTAGTATGGGTGTCTAATTAGTTGTGTGGGTGTCTAATTAGTTGTGCTAGCCATCCGGTTGGACTAAGCGCTTTACTCTGTCAACAAGTAAAGCTAACTCCGCATCTAGCATCTTGTCACTCGGTTCGTGCCCTGCATCAGGTATGAGAAAATACTCCTTGATTGGCGCTTCAACCTGTTCGAGGTAATTAGCCGTTAGATGTTGAGGTGTTGTTAGGTCTTTTGCTCCCTGAAAAAGAAAAATTGGAACTTGAAACTTAAAACCCAATTCATCTAGGTTAACAGAGCTCTGCATACCTTTAATACCCAACCGTTTAAATCCAACGAAATGCATCCAAGAATAGTCGTCACCCAAAAAACGAAATTTACGTTCTTGCTCTGAATTATACCGCTCTAAAATTCTACTTTTTTTGGTTGTGTGGCTGCCTTTCTCAAAACCTTTAATAATGCGAAACAGCTGCCCATATTTTCTAGGGTGATCATAAGGTGGAGGTGACAACTCCTTTAATAATTTTGATACTTCTTCATTTTCAAATTTTTCAGCCAATTCAATTGATTTTTGATAACCAAAGGTTAATTTCTCGTTTGCATCTACCAATTGAGAGTGCCCAACATACGCATAAAATAACTCAGGGCTAGCGTGTATCATGTTCATCGATAAATAGGCTCCCCAAGAGCCTCCTCGAAGAATCAACTTTTTCTTATCAAATCGCTGAAGCAGATAGTTTGAGACCGCAATACCATCATCAACCAATTGCCCAATTGTGAGAGGGTTTTGTGTTAAATAGTCATCAAATGGTGTGGTCGATATGTCTTTAGCGAAAGTTTTTCCTGAACCTCGTTGATCCCAGTGTACGACAATGAAGCTTTTTTCTAACTCATCAAAATGTTCACTAGTATAGTGACTTGAAGTAGAACCTGGCCCACCATGAACTATTAATAATATAGGGTTTTTACAATTTTTTGCTCTAATTGCAATCCATTGTTCAATACCATTTATATTAACAAATAACTCGTCCTGAAATGAGCTATTCGGATTTATATTGCTTTGCTCAGTACAGTTATTTCCATTCGAAGCATACGAAAAAAATGACACAATGGTTAACAAAAATAGAACAAACGTTTTCATAGAGTTTCCTTTTTAGATTTATGCTCAAATGAACAAGAAATCATCTTCTAGGCTTATAACGCCGTTTTAAGCGGCGAGTAATAGCTTGCTAAAATGTGAAACGAAGTGGAACCGAGCAAGCTATTACGAGTCCAACTTGAAAACCTTGTTAGTTGACTGATATACCGACTATTTTGCTACGCCTTTCCATAAGAACCACGTCACGCCAAACTTCATTCATTTTACCTAATTTTTCACGAACCCCAAGCTGACGAAAGTTATTATTCTCATGGAGTTTAATACTACTTATATTTTCAGGAAAAATAGCAGCTTGTAACATCCAAATATTATTTCTTTCCGACTCTACAATTAAGTGCGATAGTAATTTTTGACCAATGCCTTTGCCTTGAGCGCTAACCGAAACATAGACGCTCACCTCTGCAACTCCAGAATATACTTCACGACTTGAAATTGGCGAAAGCGCAGCCCAACCCAAAATATTATCATTTTCTACGGCGACAATACGAGAGTGCTCAAGCATTGAATCATTCCACTCATCCCAATTTTTAGCAGTGACTTGAAACGTAGCATTTCCAGTATCAATACCTTGTTGATAGATTATTTTTACAAAGGGGTAGTCTGTTTGAGCAAATTTTCGGATAAACACCAAACTCTCCTAAGGCAACTAACGCCGCAATAAGCGGCTAAAAAGGCTTGGCTAAAATTAGTGAGGTACGAACTAAGCCAAGCCTTTTTAGTCCGTGCTTGATTGCTTTGTTATACCTAAATCGCAAACCTCTGTTCTAAAACTTTGAGTTTTAGGGGTGAATATCGAAATATAACCACGATCTAAGTAAGCTGAAAGCTCATTGTTTTCAACATTTAGGCAGTGAGAGTTCTTAAAATACTCCGTTGATATTACAATATGTTTTGCAAATAAATATGTGTATGACTCTTTATCTTCGAACATTCTAGTTGATTTTTGAGCCCAAATTAATATAACTGCCAACCCCATAAAGCGAGCTAGGTACTTCCACCCATCTAGTTGTTTTTTGCTTTCTCGGCGCTCTATTGGAATAAAAAACCAATTTACAAAAATAAATAAAGTTAAAAAAGAAGATACTGCAACAAGCCATGAATAAGGCAAAAATATGGTAGCTAGAACAGAAGCTCCAGTTGGAAAGTAACTCGGTTCATTGAGAGTAAACTCATTAATAAAGTCTTCGGCGTGTAATTCAGAATATTTATAAATGAGTAGAGCAATGCCACCCAACATCCATTTAAACCAATCTTTTGAATACAATTTTGCCAATTGCAGCCAATATTCTATTACTACAGCAATAGTGAAAACTGAAAGAATAATATATACAAAAACATTTGCTACTATTTGCATTCCAGTTTGATTGAAAAAGATGAAAGCAATAAAGCCTATAGCGAAGTATGCGCCAAAACTAAAAGCACCAGCTTTATAAAATTTGTCGTAAAGAGCTAAGTCCTCAAATTCGGCAATTATATAAGAATATATTTTATGTTTTGCTTTCTCTATCAAGAAGAACCACCAAACTATCAATGTAGGTATAACGCCTCAATATGGGGCGCATAAATGCATGGCTATAATTAGCGAAGAATGAGCGCAAGCCATGCGTTTTGCGTCCATGCCATAATTGACTTGTTATATTCCCTTAACTCCAGAAACAAAGTTATGGTAGGTAGACCAGTCAGGGTCTTGATTGATCTCAATTTCAATTGGATAAACTTTATGACCAGAAAGAAGTTCGTTCAACTTACCCATCCAACCTTCAACATCCTTCACATACCAAATCCACTCTTTTCTGCCATTGCCAGTTACTACCAGCATTAGATGACTAACTCCGTTCTGATCAAGTTGGTCTAGTGCATCCTCAAACTTAATTTGATCCTCGTTTGTTTGAGTATCTGGCATGCCGTTATTCGCATCTAATTCAAAAGGCCAGTAGATATTTATTAAGGTAGGATAATCAGACTCCTTTTGGCCTTCAGGTACTCTCTCCATACTTCGATAAACAACTGGCTTACCATCTTGCTCTCCTTGAGCAGTAAAATAAATGTTCTCAGCGACAGCTTCTGACATAAACAAACTCCATATTACGAATATCTTAAGAATCTTCAATTTACTCTGTTCCTACTTGGGGAATATAACGCCTAATTAACGGGCGAAAAATAGTTGGTTAAAATTAGCGACGCAGGAGCAAAACCAACTGTTTTTTGTCCCTGTTTAATTACTTGTTAGTTGCCTATACAAATTTGCACATACCTAAACCTAGTGGAGAGCCAGTGCGTTCTTTATAACCGTAACGGGAATAAAAACCCTCTTTACCCGAAGCTGAAAGTAGCCCTATTGTAGTACCTTTTACAGCTGCTCCAGATAAATAAGACTCTAAGTTTTGCATTAATAAGTTACCAATACCATTGTTTTGATAATCAGGATCTACGATTAAATCTTGTATATAAAAAAACATAGCCCCGTCACCAACGATACGAGCCATTCCGATAAGTTTATCTTCAGTGCGTGCAACAACGTGGAATAGAGAATTATCTAGTGCTAATTTAGCTAATTGCCGTGGAGTTTCACCCCAGCCAACTTTAGATCTTAGAGTAACAAATTCCTCTAATTTTGGTTGATGATTTTCTATGACGACTTCCACTATGCTAAATATTCCCTAGGCAACTAACAGTAATTCTATTCAGTAAATACATAAAGCCAACCAGTAAAAAAATTTGGATTACTTAAATGCTTTTACTTATCAATAGGTTATTTTAATTTCGATATTCTACCTGAATTGGCTTTATGTTTTTAGTGAATAAAGCCAATTTACTTAAATCATGCATCTTGAAAGAGAATTAATAACTACCAGTCTCTTTGCTTGTTAGCTTTTCTTATTCTGGCCGTCACCGAAGCGGGTTCATCTTTTAATCCCAAAGCTAAAAATTCGCTGACTTCTTGTCGGTATTCCTCAAATTTATCGGCGAATAAATAAAAACCATAATAGCTCCAAGCGCGAACAAATTTATTGTCGCTAATAATTAATTTTCGTAATGATTGCTCTAATGGTTGTTTAGTTTTTTCAGTGAGGCTTATCAGTTCTAATACTTGAAGAATATGTAATTGTGCTTCCCAGCCTTGCATGATTGATAAGCTCAATATAATTTCTTCACATTGTGGCTCGGTAAAATTAAATTGTTTAAATCGATTTTTAATTAACCATGTGACCGCAGGTTGAGCATTGGGAATTTCTAAAGATGCTATTAGCAATAAGCTAAATTGAGAATTGTTTTGATATTGATTAAACAATTCCTCAAGTGGCTCGGTGGCTTTTTTATCCCAACTTTGTAATTTTAAAAGAGTCTGTTGTTTGTCCATTTAACTATTAACTATTAACTATTAACTATTAACTATTAACTATTCAGCTTTTAATTTTTGCCATTCACTTTTAAGAATAGCCATTATAATATCGTCAGTCCATTCGCCCTTAAAAAATACGGCTTGTTTTAAATGTCCTTCTTCACGAAAATTACAGCGTTTAAAAAGTTTTCGTGAGGCATGATTTTCGGGATCAATAGATACATGAATACGGTGCAAATTAAATCGTGTAAATAAATAATTTACTAGGGCATTAATTGCTTCAAGCGCATATCCTTTGCCATGAAAATTAGTATCAATGGCAATACCAAGCTCTGATTGTTTTTTTAGTTCTGGTTCAATACAAAATGCTACATCGCCTATAACCGTTTGATTAGTGTCAATCTCTGGTAGTAAGGCCAAAACCACTTGATACCAAGTGCCTGCTTTGGCAAATTCTTGGTTAGTCATTAGGTTGGCATGTTCAACTACTTCTTGTGGGCTTTGTGGTGTCCAGCCTTGAAACAGCATGACATCGGGTTGATTGCGATATTCATATAGCCGCTGAGCATCTTTAGGTTCAAGTGCGCGTAATAATAAACGTGATGATTGAGTTAGTGCTTGTGGATTATCTAAATGTGTCATAACTAAGCTCTATTTTAGGCTAATGAATTGATTGTAAAGGATGTTTTATACCCGTTCTACTTTAAGTTGCTTAGTTGTTAATTTCTGTTGATCTCAGTATGCTTAAATAACAACTTAGATGGGTAAGAGTAGAATGATAATGAATAAAAAATATCTATTAATTGGCTTGGTAGCTTTGTTAGTTTCAAGTACGCAGCTTGTGAGTGCATTTTCTGATCATCAAATTGATAATAAAGTACAAAATCTAATAAATAATGTTGAATCTAAAGTGATAGATTGGCGGCGCCATATTCATCAAAACCCTGAGCTTTCTAATCGAGAATTTAAAACCGCTGAAAAAGTGGCTAAGCATTTAAAATCATTAGGTATTGAAGTACAAACTAAAGTGGCGCACACAGGTGTGGTGGGAATTTTAAAAGGGGGAAAACCAGGAAAAGTGGTTGCTTTAAGAGCCGATATGGATGCATTGCCTGTTACTGAGCGAGTGGATCTACCCTTTGCCTCTAAAGCTATTTCTGAATATGCGGGACAAAAAGTGGGTGTTATGCATGCTTGTGGGCATGATACTCATGTGGCTATTTTAATGGGAGTTGCAGAAGTTTTAAGTCAAGTGAAAGATGAAATTCCGGGTACGGTTAAATTTATTTTTCAACCAGCCGAAGAAGGTGCCCCCGAAGGTGAAGAAGGTGGCGCTGAATTAATGATGAAAGAAGGTGTATTAAAGTCACCCGATGTTGATGCTATTTTTGGTCTGCATATTTCATCTCATACACCTGTTGGCACTATTGGTTATCGTCATGGCGGCATTATGGCAAGTGTGGATGATTTTAGAATAAGGGTAAATGGTAAACAAACTCATGGCTCTGCACCTTGGAATGGTGTTGATCCTATTGTTATCTCCGCGCAAATTATCAACAGTTTGCAAACTATAGTGTCGCGTCAACTGCAACTGACTAAAGAAGCTGGGGTTGTTACCATTGGTAGTATTCATGGTGGGGTGCGCTCAAATATTATTCCTGAGCAAGTGGAGTTAATTGGTACGATTAGAGCACTTGATGCGGAAATGAGAAATCAAATTCATAAAAAAATACGCCAAATTGCCACGGGTGTTGCCGAATCAATGGGCGCAACTGCCGAGGTGCAAATTCCTATGTCGGCGCAATATCCCATTACTTACAATACTCCTGAACTAGTTGATCAAATGTTGCCATCTATGATTAAAAAGGCGGGCAAAGAAAACGTGGTTTCAATTGATGCGATCACTGGCGCAGAAGACTTTTCATTTTTTGCCCAAGAAGTTCCTGGGTTTTATTTCTTTTTAGGCGGACGCTCAAAATCGGTGGCACCTAAAGATGCGCCTGCTCATCATACACCCGACTTTTATATTGATGAGTCGGGAATGAAGCTTGGGGTAGAAACATTATCGCAAATGGCATTAGACTATTTACGTCAAAGCCAGTAATGTTAGGTCAAAGTCAGTAATGTTAGGTCAAAGCCAGTAATGAGCGCTTCTGATTTAAACACAAAGCAATTACTAAAAGCCCAAAATAACCAGCTATTATCGGCTGAGCAGTTTTGGGCTTTTAGCTACCAGCATTATAAAAGTGATGAAATTAAAGACTGTTTACACCAACTACAAGACCAACATCATCATAATATTAATCGTCATTTGCTAACACTTTGGTTAACGCAAAAGCATTTTAAAGTTATTCAATTAAAGCCGAGCATATTGCCAGTAATTGAAAAGCTTGAGTATTGGATTAAAGAAGTTCGTAGCCTTAGAAATACGCCTTATATTTATAGTCTCTCGGAGGGGCAGTTAGAAAGAAAAAAAGTTTTATCCTTAGAGCTTAAACTAGAAAAATTGCACCAGAAGTTATTACTTAGCGGTGTAAAAATAAAAAAGCTTACTATGCTAAATAAACAGTCTCTTTTTAAACTTTACCAGCATAACTCTCAATCCTTAAATGGAACTTACCTTAATAAACAACGCATTCTTTTTAATTTATTAGAAGTTATTTAAGCGTATAATAACTTTTAGTCACACACTTCTACCAAGCTTAAATTGTATGATTAGTGAATTATTTTTAAATTTTATCGATTTATTTACCGAGTCGGCTCCTTGGCTATTATTGGGACTATTAATTGCAGGTTTAATGAAATGGCTTGTGCCTATGGATTTGCTTAAACGGCACATGGGAGATAAAAGTGTTACTTCATTAACTAAAGCGGCGATCATTGGCGCGCCATTACCGCTGTGCTCTTGTGGTGTGATCCCTGCGGCAGTTGGGCTAAGGCGTAGCGGGGCATCAAAACCATCAACGGTTTCTTTTTTAATTGCCACACCTGAAACTGGGGTTGATTCAATTTCGGTATCTTATGCGCTTTTAGGTCCATTTATGGCTATTATAAGACCATTTTCAGCGATTTTTACTGCAATATATACCGCATTATTGGTTAAAGCACTTGATAAAACAACTGATCCCAATACAAAAGAGTTGCCAGAAACTGCAACACAGGCAGAAAAATCATGTTGTGCGGGCAAAAAGACATCTCAAGAAGAAGCAAGCTCAGCTCAAACTTTAACTTTATCGCAAAAGCTGGTTGAGCTAGTTAACTTTAGTAGCGGCAAACTACTTAAAGATATTACCAATTGGTTATTAATTGGTTTATTGCTTGCCGCAATTATTAAAACTTTTGTAGCGAACGACTTTTTAACCCAATGGGGAGATGGCTTTTTAGCCATGCTGATAATGGCGTTAGTGGGTGTTCCTATGTATATTTGCGCAACCGCTTCTACTCCAATTGCGGCTGGCTTTTTAGCCGTGGGGATCTCACCTGGGGCGGTTTTAGTGTTTATGCTGGCTGGCCCTGCCACTAATTTATCAACTATGGGCATGGTAAAAAAAGAAATGGGAGCCCGCGTTGTTGTGGCTTATATCATTGGCATTACTTCTGCGAGTATTGGGTTAGGATATTTGGTTAATTGGATGATAGCTACCTATGGTTTCGAGGTATTTCAAGTTGCCTCAGGTGAACACCAAATGTCACATTCACTTGTTTACCCTGTTAGTGCCATATTATTAGGCTTAATGATGGTAAGGAATATGGTAAAAAGTTATTTCAAATAGTTGCCATGCTTGAAGCACAAGTCTACAGAAAAGCTTTAATGTTTGGTGAGCCTATATAAAAGTGAACAGCTGTATAATATACAATCAGATTCATTTTGAATTTTCCACTAAATAAAGAAATGGCTGCTGTATTTTGGTTAAAATTAAGCAAAAATGCATGAATATAGGTGATATTTTCTTAAAACTGGCAAAAAAAATCATATTAGCTATTGTGATCATGCGCTAACCAATAAAACACCTAACCGTTCTTATTTTTTGTTATTTATTTTTAAGATGCTTGCAAGATAAGCGAATTTAGCGTATTTTGTTCGCACTTATTAATCTTGGTTTGTTAAAACTAGCTTAACCAATGATTTTTTGTGCTAGAGCTATGCATTAAAGCTATATGTATTGGAGCTATATGTTGGAAAAGAGTATTTAGATGTCTCTATTAGTAATTAACGGGCCAAACTTAAATCTGCTTGGTAGCAGAGAGCCCGAAATTTATGGCTCTGAAACATTAGCTGATATAGAAAGCATGATAAAGCAAAAAGCATCATCCGTTACGGTGCAGTTTTTCCAGTCAAATGCCGAGCACGAAATTATAGAATGTATTCATAATGCAAAAGCCCAAGGCGTAAAGTTTATTTTAATTAATCCTGCGGCTTTCACGCATACCAGCGTGGCTATTAGAGATGCGTTTGCTGCGGTACAAATTCCTTTTATAGAGGTGCACTTGTCTAATCCTCATACCCGAGAACCTTTTAGGCATCAATCTTATTTTTCAGATCTAGCGGTTGGCGTGATTGCTGGATTTGGCGTAGATAGCTATTTAATGGCTAGTGAAATGGCGGTTAAATCGCTTAACAATATTTAAAAATTATTTAAACAGTTAAAACTCATTATATGTAAGGTGTAGTTATCATGGATATTCGAAAGGTTAAAAAATTAATCGAATTACTCGAAGAGTCTGGCGTTGCCGAGATTGAAATTAAAGAGGGCGAAGAGTCAGTACGTATTAGTCGTGCATCGGCTACAGTTGCCGCTGCTCCAGTTCAATATGCTGCGGCTCCACCAGCACCTGTAGCTCCAGCTCCAGTTGCCGCAGCACCGGCTGAAGCGGCAGCAAGCGCTGAAAGCTCTGCTCCTTCTGGTCATCAGGTAAAATCACCAATGGTAGGTACTTTTTATAGAGCGTCGTCACCTGGTGCCAGTGCATTTGTGGAAGTGGGTGATAAAGTTAATGTCGGTGATACTTTGTGCATTGTTGAAGCGATGAAAATGATGAACCAAATTGAAGCCGATGCTAGTGGTACGGTAAAAGCCATTTTAATCGACGATGGTGAACCAGTTGAATTTGATGAGCCACTATTCATTATTGAATAAGTTCATTTGAGTTAAAATTTATTCTGTTTCCAAAAGGTTTTAGTGTTGATAACTAGAGCTTTGTTGAACTACCTATTTATCTGGAAATAAATATGCTTGATAAAGTTGTAATTGCCAATCGAGGTGAAATAGCGCTCAGAATTTTAAGAGCCTGCCGCGAATTAGGTATCAAAACAGTGGCTGTGCATTCAACAGCCGACGAAAATTTAATGCACGTGAAACTGGCCGACGAGTCAGTGTGTATTGGCCCTGCTTCACCACTAGAAAGCTACTTAAATATTCCTGCAATTATTGCTGCAGCAGAAGTAACTGATGCGGTTGCTATTCATCCCGGATATGGCTTTTTAGCTGAAAATGCCGATTTTGCCGAACAAGTAGAGCGAAGTGGCTTTTCGTTTATTGGACCAACGGCTGAAAGTATTCGCCTAATGGGGGATAAAGTTTCGGCTATTAGCGCAATGAAGCGTGCTGGAGTACCTTGTGTGCCAGGCTCTGATGGTCCGTTAGGAGATGATGATAAAGAAAATTTAGCGATTGCTAAACGTATTGTTTACCCTGTTATCATTAAAGCCTCTGGTGGCGGTGGCGGTCGCGGAATGCGCGTGGTTCATAAAGAAGAAGATCTTATCGAGTCAATTGCTATGACCAAAGCCGAAGCGAAAGCCGCATTTAATAATGATGTGGTTTACATGGAAAAATTTCTTGAAACTCCGCGTCATGTTGAAATTCAAGTGTTGGCAGATAATCATGGCAACGCTATTTATTTGGGTGAGCGTGATTGTTCGATGCAACGTCGCCACCAAAAAGTGGTAGAAGAAGCGCCAGCCCCAGGAATGACCGAAGAAAAACGTCGTTTTATTGGTGAGCGTTGTGTGCAAGCTTGTCAAGAAATAGGATACCGTGGTGCGGGTACTTTTGAGTTTTTATATGAAAAAGGCGAGTTCTATTTTATTGAAATGAACACCCGTGTGCAGGTGGAACATCCTGTTTCTGAAATGATCACTGGTGTTGATATTATCAAAGAGCAGCTTAGAGTTGCCGAAGGTCAGCCGCTATCATTTAAGCAAGAAGATATTCAGCTACGAGGCCACTCCATTGAGTGCCGCATTAACGCAGAAGATCCTAACACTTTTATTCCATCGCCCGGCACAATTGCTCGCTACCATGCGCCAGGTGGACCAGGAGTAAGGTGGGATTCGCATATTTATTCGGGTTATCGAGTACCGCCTTATTACGATTCGATGATTGGTAAATTGATTACCTATGGTGAAACTCGCGAAGTAGCAATGGCTAGAATGCAAATGGCGCTAGATGAAGTAGTGATTGACGGTATTAAAACTAATATTGAACTTCAACGCCGTATTATGGCAGATGCTAACTTCCAAAAAGGTGGAACAAATATTCATTATTTGGAGCATAAGCTAGAAAGTGAAGACAGCTAATCGCATTTCTTTGTAATAAACCAATAAAAAACCGCTAATAGCGGTTTTTTATTATCTATCAATTTAATATTTACTGCTTATTGGTTTAATTGCTGTTATTACGGTTTTTAGGATTGATAAAATTAAGCAAGGTGAACTTAACGGATTTACTTTGAGAGAGCTTTTTTCCTTGGTGATCATAAACTGCTACATAAGCGGAGTGTTCACCAAAAGCTACTTTTTCTATTTGTAAACTGGTTTCGCCAACTTTGGCTAAATTAGAGCTACCATCAAGATAAAATCTTAACTGATGTTTAGGCTGTAGTGGCGGAGTAAGCTGTGCGGTTAAATTAACGATGGATGCATTGTTTCTAATAACCCCATCATTTTCTGGAGAGCTTATTGCTATGCTTTCATAGTTTGAAAAATGGGGTGGTTTTTTATCGCTAGAAAACGAACCTAACGGATTAGCTTTAGGTTTTTCCATTTTTATTGTAGGGAGTCGCTTAACTTTATGCTCTACAGCACCTTTCACTGGTTTATCGGAATAATGAACATTACCGTTTTTATCAACCCACTTATAAAGCTTCTTTTTTTCAAAAGCTAAAGCCGATTGGGTAAGTAGTAATAAGCTACCAATGGCTATTATTGTGCGTAACATAAGTTATCCTCTATCAATAATATATACCCGTTCTCCTTCAAGATGCACTGAAACAAGCATCTTGAAGGAGAACGGGTATATGATCTCGACTGAGGTTTAATTTATCAAAAATAAAGCTAAAAGCCAATTTGCTAGCTTCAGTGTTGTTACTTATGTCCGTTATTTCTAAATTTTTTGCCTGAACACTGAAATAAGCATCTTGAAGGAAAAGGGATATATACCCGTTCTACTCCAAGATGCATATTTCAGCAAGTCAGTAAGCTAGCCTATTTGAGGCATCAGTGCGCAGGATTAGTCACTCTAATTCAAGCATTGATAACGAAAAAGAGGTTGGCTTACTGCCTTGCCCTTCGGGTGCTCAGCCAAAAAGCTTGCACTGCGTTGCAGCTTTTGAAAAGGGTTTGCCATTTCCTGCAAGCTGCGCCTTGTTCAAACCTTTTGGCTGAACACTGAAACAGGCATCTTGAAGTAGAACGGGTATAGAATAAAAAGCCCGGCGAACCGGGCTAAAAAATAACGGATAAAATTATAAGCTGTAATACATATCAAACTCAGCAGGGTGAGTTGTCATATTTAAGAAGGTTACATCTTCACGTTTTAGTTCAATGAAAGAATCAATATATTCATTACTAAATACACCGCCTTTAGTGAGGAATTCACGATCTTTGTCTAAAGCATCAAGCGCTTCTTCTAGTGAGCTAGCAACTTGTGGAATTTCTGCGGCTTCTTCGGCTGGAAGGTCGTATAAGTCTTTATCCATCGCATCACCTGGGTGAATTTTATTAATAATACCGTCAATTCCTGCCATTAACATTGCAGTAAAGGCTAAGTAAGGGTTAGCGGTTGGATCAGGGAAACGTACTTCAATACGGCGAGCTTTTTCGCTAGCAACGTGTGGAATACGAATAGAAGCACTACGGTTTTTAGCCGAATAAGCTAACATAACTGGTGCTTCAAACCCTGGAACTAAACGTTTGTATGAGTTAGTTGAAGGATTAGCTAATGCATTAATCGCTTTAGCATGCTTAATAATTCCGCCAATATAGTACAGCGCTTCTTCAGACAAACCGCCATATTTATTGCCGGCAAAAATGTTAGTACCATCTTTTGCTAATGATTGATGAACGTGCATACCACTACCATTGTCACCAACAACAGGCTTAGGCATAAAGGTTGCTGTTTTGCCATAGGCGTGAGCTACGTTGTGAACAACATATTTTAAAACTTGAGTTTCGTCGGCTTTTTCAACCAAAGTATTAAATTTAGTGGCAATTTCATTTTGGTTGGCGGTAGCAACTTCATGGTGATGAGCTTCGGTTTTAATGCCCATTTCTTCTAGCACTAAGCACATTTGTGAACGAATATCTTGTGAAGAATCAACAGGAGGAACTGGGAAGTAGCCGCCTTTAACGCGAGGGCGGTGACCCATGTTGCCATCATCATAACGGCGATCAGTGTTCCAATCGGCTTCGTTAGAATCAATGCGGTAAGAAGCACCTTTCATATCAATGCTAAAGCGAACATCGTCGAATAAGAAAAACTCTGGCTCAGGACCAAAGAAAGCAGTATCAGCAATGCCCGTTGATTTTAGGTAAGCTTCGGCACGCTTTGCAACAGAGCGAGGATCACGGTCGTAACCTTGCATTGTTGCTGGCTCTAAAATATCGCAGCGTAAGTTAATGGTGGCATCTTCACAGAATGGATCTAAAACAGCAGTTGAAACATCAGGCATTAAAACCATGTCAGATTCATTAATGCCTTTCCAGCCTGCAATAGATGACCCATCAAACATTTTGCCTTCTTCTAAGAAGTCTTCATCAACACAGTGTGATGGCAAAGTAACGTGTTGCTCTTTACCCTTTGTATCGGTAAAACGTAAGTCCACAAAGGTCACATCGTGCTCTTCGATCATGCTTAAAATATCAGTTGCGCTCATCTTAATTTCCTCAAAAATCAAAAGTAATAAAGTTAAAAATTGAATTGTTTTGCTTAGAGCAAATACAGTGCCAATAATTTTTAATGGTGTTTTGGTTAGTTGCTTGGATTTAGGGAGAAGTATAGTGGCTTTTGAAAATAATGGCGATCAATATTGGTGCGGCTAGAAATACTATAGGCACTATATTGGTGCGAGCAATTGGTATGAATAATTGGTGCGACTGGTTGATGCTTGTAAATTTCTAGGAGAGCGGGTATATAAGTGTTTTTTGATCTTAGTTAATCAAGTGATCTTTAAGGAATAATATGGATATATTGTTTAGTGTGCTAATAACATTTTTATTGTTATTTTCAATGGTTTTTGCGGTTTTACCAGGTAGTTTTGGATTACTGAATTACAAAAAAAATGTGGTTAATAGCAAGCAAATTTTAGCAACGGTTTTTTATCACAGTGTTTGGATTATGCATATTGTTGCGGTAATAAACCTATGGAGTAAAACGGTGAGCGTTTGGTGGTCTATTTTAATCCCTTTAATACTGATAGTCTCTTTTTTCTTAACCGTTGGTAGAGATGTTAGTACGGGCTAATAAGAGAACTTTAGTCACTTTAAACTGCCGAGCTTAGCCGGCAGTTTATAAAGTAATTACTTACTTTCTTCGCCTTCCGGCTTAACAATTTCTAAAAGCTCTACATCAAACATTAAAATAGCACCTGGCTTTGGACCACTTTGATAGCCGTAACCTAGCTCTGGTGGAATCGCAAATTGATACTTACTACCAACTTCCATTAATTTAACGCCTTCTAACCAACCTTGAATAACGCCGCCTTTAAGCGAGAAAGTAAAAGGTGTACCTTTATCAACTGAGCTATCAAACTTTTCGCCATCGGTAAAAGTGCCTGTGTAATGTACTTTCACTGTATCGCTTGCTGTTGGTTTAGCTGCACCTTCTGGAGCAGGAGTTAACACTTTGTATTGCAAGCCCGATTCGGTTTGAGTGAATCCTTTGGTTAGGTTTTCTTCTAAAAACTTTGTATTTTCTGCTTTTAAGCTTGCTTGCTCTTCTTGTATTTGTTGTTGCTGAGCAAAACGCAGTTTTTGACCAAAAATTTGCGCTTGTTGCAGGGCTTCTTCTGGAGTGAGTTTGCTTTGCTTGTTGAGCTGATCTAAAAAGCCTTGTTTGAATACTTCCATATCCATATCAAGTGCTTTGTAAGTGTCGTTAAAGTGTGTAATGTTTGACGCCATGCTCACACCTAGTCCATAAGCCATTTTATCCTTTTCGGCTAATCCATCCGCTTTTGCCTGTTCAGTTTTTGCTGCTGCGGTTTTAGTTGCAGGCTCTGCGGTTTGAGTTTTTGCTGATTCTTCTGACTGCTGACAGCCAACCAATGCCAAACTCAGCGCAATTGCTGTTGCCTTAAATTTCACTTTGTGTACCTCGTTGTTTTTGTTTGCCTAATTTAGGCTGATTAATTCCCCTAACAGGCTATGCAGTCTATACTTTAAGCAAATAAAAAAGAAGCGATTATTAAACTTATTAAGTGACTTAGTTTTGAAAATATTAACTTATCTAAAAGACATTAGAGTTTTATTGCTTAGTGCAACTATTTTAATGCTATCTGGCTGTGAGCCTAAATCTCAATCGGTGGCAGAATGGCCCCATGCTGCGGTTGGCGTGCTTGATGCTGTTGTGTCTAGAGATGGTCGTTTTTCTTTGGTTTCTTCGGTTAACTTTGGTGCAGGTTATTGGGATTTAGAAAAAAACCAGCTGTTGTTTCAGTGGAAGCATAATAAAGAAGCAGAGGCGGCAATTACCGCAGTGAACCTTTCACCTGATGGAAGCCGAGCAATTACTGCCGATGGTAAAACCTTTATTATTTGGAATACCACCAGTGGTCAGGCTTATGGTTATTGGGAAGCGCAAGACAAAATAAGAGCGGTTGCTATTTCTAATAAAGGGCGGTTTGTTTTACTAGGTTTGGGCTCTGGGCTTGTGATATTTATTGATATGAATACTGGTAGGCGTATAGAGTTTACCGCACACAGACAAGAAGCCATTGCCAGTGTTGATTTATCTGCCAACGGTGTATGGGCATTTACAGGCGGTAATGATTATAGAGCGATATTATGGAATACCAAAACGGCTCAGCCATTGCATCTTTTTGAGCACGAAACCCGAGTTACTAAATTGGCACTAGCTCCTGATGGCACTAAAGCTTTTACGTCAGGAACCTTAGGCAACGCACATATTTGGAATGCGGCAACGGGTGAAAAAATAACATCATTACAGTTAAAAGAACGTGAATATGTGATTAGTGCGGCAACTTTTAACGATGACAGTAGTCAAATTGCCACTGGCGCTCCAGGGCGTTATATCAATTTATGGGATACTACAAATGGAGAGCGCTTAAAAACTTTTAAGGCAAGAACTCGGCACAAAGGAAGACCAAGTGGCGCCATTATTTATGGTATTGGTTTTGACAAAAACAAACAGCATCTATTAACCGAAAGCTCCGCTGGATTTGGCGAAAAGTGGCCATTAATACCAACACTTGAATAAGCGATTATGCAGAGAATATTTTGACTCAAGATATTATTTTGGTATCCTAGCAAACAAGGTCTATTGACCTGATCTGTCCTTCAAGCTGACTCTATATTGATGATAAAATTAATATAGATGATAAAACTAGCTTGGCAAAAATGTGCGGTTAGCCGCACATTTTTATTATGAGCTCTTATATTAAAACAAGGCTTTGGTTTAATTGGCGCTCGGTACTTTGGAGAATAAGTTGTCTGAATCAGATAAGGTACTAATCGAAAAGTTATTGGCGGGTGATCATAAAGCATTTGAATCAACCTTTAACCAATATTACTCATTAATGTATTCTGTGGCGCAATCAATTGCTGGTAGTTCTATTGCCGATGAAGTAATACAAGAAGCTTGGATGTCGGCATTACGAGCGTTACCAAAATTTGAAGGTCGTTCTTCACTAAAAAGTTGGTTAATGCGTATTGTAGCCAATGAAGCCAAAACAAGAAGACGCAAAGAATCTCGCTCGGTTTCTTTAGAGTCAATGCAGGACTCTTGGGCGACTGATCCACGGTTTGATGAAAACTCTCATTGGGTAAACCCAAGCTCTAGCTGGCATGGCGACACACCAGAAGATCTTTTATTGGCAAAAGAGCTTGAAGAATGTTTAAAAATAAATATGCTTAGACTGCCCGAAAATCAAAGGATGGCATTGCAAATGCGTGATGCTGGCGGACTTTCAATGGATGAACTTTGTAACATTCTTGATGTCACTCCGTCCAATATTAGAGTATTACTTCATAGAGCAAGAGATAAAGTTCTTCAAGTGATTGACCGATTTCAGAAAACCGGAGAGTGTTAGTGTTACCCAGCTGCAAAAAAGTTGCCGAAATGTTATCAGATGATCTAGATAAATCATTATCGGGGATAGAGCGATTTAAAATGAAAGTTCACCTAATGATGTGCAAATACTGCCGTGAATATGGTGATCAACTAAAACTGACGAGTAAAACCATAGAGCAGGTAATGGACAAGGCTGACGATGAAAACCTAGTTAACGGAGACTTAAGAAAAAAGTTGCTCGAAGAATTTAAGTCTATTCATGGTTGTGATGATTGTAGTGATAATGACTGCCATGCAAAAAACTAATAACTTAATGGTGTGGTCAACTTAACTACACCATTGTTTATCTACTGAGCACTTCCCGCTTTTAAATCCTCTGGTATCTCATAATCACTCGACTCAGCCGAGATCAGTTTGTCACCATCAAAGTTCAGAACAAGTCGTTTTGTGGATAAGCTGTCGTTACGGGAGTTTTTGTAACTGTAAAGATAAATCCATTGCTTATCACTAAAAGCGTTATCAACCACTGGTGAGCCCAAAACAAATACCACTTGGTTTTTAGTGAGATCGGGGCGCAATTTATCAATGTCTTTTTGTGCTAAAATATTGCCTTGCTGAATATCAATGCGATAAACACATGCCGTTAATAAAAAGAATAAAATAAAAGGAATTTTTTTGATCATTTGAAAAAATATACCTACAACAAATATAATTAAGCCGACAATTCAATCTGTGTTTTATTGAACTATCTCAAAGGTTGCATATTCTATATGAATTTGTGCCAAAAAAGCGAAAAAACGCATATAATCAGCAAATAAAATTGTTATAAACTAACTATTGAAACAATACGTTCTGGTTATATAGTCAACAATTGATTGTAAAGATTCCAAAAATTGTCAATTTAATTTATTTATTCTCAGCTGGAGAGAACATTGAGTAACCAACAACTAAAAGATGCGGGCTTAAAAGTCACTTTACCGCGCTTAAAAATATTAGGTATATTAGAAAATGCAACGCATAAACATTTAAGCGCTGAAGATGTTTATAAATTACTATTGGATGCTGGTGAAGATGTTGGATTAGCAACGGTATATCGTGTATTAACCCAGTTTGAATCTGCTGGCTTAGTAAGTCGTCATAATTTTGAAGATGGTCATGCCGTATTTGAACTTAGTAGTGATGAGCATCATGATCATATGGTATGTGTTGATAGCGGCCAAGTGATTGAGTTTTTCGATGAGCAAATTGAAAAATTGCAGCATGATATTGCAGAAAAGCACGGTTTTGAGCTAATCGATCATAGCTTGGTGCTTTATGTGAAGAAAAAAAGCTAATAACTATACCCGCTTTCCTTCAAGATGCGTGTTGAAACAAGCATCTTGAAGGGTAACTGGTATAAGAACTATATTCGCAATATCACAGAATATAGTTTTTTAGTATCAGTTCTTTAATATTTAAAATAGCTCGCTTAAGCTAAAACATTAGCTGACTGCTTTCTAAAACACTGACTTCTTCATCGGCTTCTAGTAGTGGGCGCATTTCTTCTAATACCAGTTTGCGATCTTCCGATACAAGCCACTGCTCCCAAGCACTAATATTTTCCCAGCTTGAAATAATTACAGCATGATTTTTATCACCTTGGCGCTGAAGTAGCTCACCTGCGATAAAGCCATCTACAGCATTAGCATGTTTACGAGCTTTTCTAATTAACTCTAAATAATCTTGAAAACAGCCTTCTTTAATTTTTCGTTCAATGATTACTCTAATCATTAATGATATTCCTAATTTTAAGTAGAACAGGTATAAATATTATTAATTAATTTTAGCTTATATTTTTGCCGAGTGTTAGCTGTAGCCTATTTAATGATTCACTTTTAAGGTGTGCATTAAATTATCTTCTAATTCTACTCTGCGAGCAATGGCTTCGCCAAGCACTGACAAATCGCTGTCGAGCTCTTTAAACATCGACAATTCATTCTTTTTAGAATACTTATCGTTAAAGTCTACAACAATGTCGGTGGTTTGAGCTATTTGTGGGTATAAATTTTCAAGTAGTTCGATACTTGATGGACCATTAACTTCGCAAGCGTTAACAATTTGCTCATAAACCTCAAAGTGTCCTGCTGATACATAATCAATTAATATGTCGCAAAATTGATTAATTTCATTAAATTGAGGTAGGTCGGGTTGGTTTCTTAACCCAGATAGTTTGCAATATTGAACAATCAGATCGTTACGTTCAGATAGCCAGTTTTTTAATGCAAAGTTTTTGCAAGAGACTTTGCCATTATTAGGGGTTGCATCTGACATTTTTTATGAACTTCCTATTTTTTATTTTTAAGTGCTAAATAATTTTTTATCACAATAATCGCTTAAAGCAAAATAATAAAGCAAATATGCTTAAATGTTAAATTGTTAGCGTCATTGATAGTCAATAGTGTGCTATTTTTAAGTTATGCAAAATAGTAAGCTAACGAGCAAAAAACCGCAATTTAAGCGTAACTTAACAATACGGGGGCTAACAGCCGCGTTAATATTAATAGCCGCACTTTTACCTGTGTTGAGTGTGCTGTTAATTAATTTTTGGCTTCATGGAAACTTCGACTGGAGAGAAGTTGCTTTAGAGTTTGCTGTTGCTTGTGTTGCCTTATCGCTTATTGCTTATCCTGCTTATTATCTTTTAAATTGGGAGTCTCGGCAAGCCACTCGATTAGATAATACCGCGCGCGATTTTAAGTTTTTAATTGATCAAGCCGTTGATATGATTTTTTTAGTCTCTATGGATGGTCATATCGTTGAAGTCAATCAAAATGCCTGTATTGCTTTGGGTTACTCCAAATCAGAGTTAAAAGCTCATACCATGTTAGATATTGATGTGGAATGCTATTTACATAGAAGCCCCGAGCTTTTTGAAAGGGTACGACAAGGTGAGAAAATTCGATATATTTCTAATTTTAGAGTAAAAAATGGCAAAAGGATCCCTATAGAAAGTCAGGTTCAGCTTGCTAGCTGGATGGAAGAGCCTCACTATATAGAGTTTGTTTCCGACATTTCCCACCGTATTGAGTTTGAAAAAAGAATTGATGAATCCAAAGAAGCCCTTGAAAAAACCCGTAATGTACTAGAGCGCAGAATAGAAGAGCACTCTACGGAGCTGGCAAAACAGCGGCAAAGTAGAGAAATGGCAGAAAAATACGCTCACTCTATTCAAAATTTCCTTGAAAAGCTAATCGACTCAATGCCTTCTGCCATTATTGCCGTTGATAAAGACTATCAGGTTTTACAGTGGAATATTGAAGCTGAAAAAATGACCAAGGTTAAGCCAACAGAAGCGATTGGTCGCAAGCTTAATGATTTATTTCCCGAGCTATTTACACATATTCAAAAATCTTATTTAAGTCAGGATCTTATTTCTCAGGCCAATAATTTTCAATTTAAGGTTGTGATTAATAATGAAAAAAGAATTTTAGAGGCAATGGTTTATCCTATTTTTACTTTAAATCAAGCTGAGCAGGGTGAGGTTATCCGTGTTGACGATATTACCGAAAAGCGATTGATCCATGAAACCCTAATTCAAACAGAAAAAATGTTATCTTTAGGTGGCTTAGCCGCAGGCATGGCACATGAAATTAATAACCCACTTGGGGCAATTATCCAAAGTACGCAAAATATTAAACGCCGTTTATCCAAAGAGTTAGATAGAAACCAAATAATAGCTGATGAGGTAGGTATTGAACTTAGTGCGCTTAATTCTTATGTAGAAAAGCAGCGTATTTTAGACTTTTTAGAAGGTATTTTAGAATCAGGAGATAGAGCCGCAAGAATAGTGGGGGATATGCTAAGTTTTGCAAAGCCCGCTAATCAAACAACGGATAAAGTTTCACTGCAAGAAACCCTTGATGCGGCGGTAAGGTTAGCGGTAAAAGATTATGATCAGAAAAAGCAATTTAACTTTAGCAACATAGAAATTCGTAAAACTTATTCACCAAATATGGTATTGGTTAACGCACAAAAAAACCAATTAGAACAAGTCTTTTTAAATCTGCTTATTAATGCTGCTCAAGCATTATCAACTAAAAAGCAAGATAAGCCGTTAATAGAATTAATTATTCGTAAAGAAGGATCCATGGCTTGTGTTGAGGTTATTGACAATGGGCCGGGAATGAATGCTGAAACACAAAAAAGAGTATTTGAGCCATTTTTTACTACCAAAGCGCAAAATGTTGGTACTGGATTAGGACTATCTGTTTCTTATTTTATTGTGGTCTGAGCAACTCGGTGGAAAAATTGCTGTTGAGTCGCAAGAAGGCAAAGGGTGCCGATTACTACTCTGCTATTGCCTTCTTTAGGTAATCGCTCATCAGCAGAAGATGAGCACGATGAGCAAATTGAGTTACCCTTATAAAGTTCTAAGTTCTAAGTTCTAAGTTCTAAGTTCTAAGTTCTAAGTTCTAAGTTCTAAGTTCTAAGTTCTAGAAAATTGAGCGTTTGGGTTTAAAGTGATTAACCATGCTAAAAATCATTAAGCCCGCTACTGCGATAAAAAAGGCTAAAACCCAGCCCGGCATTGAAATACCAAGCATATCCCAGCTAACTTTAGCGCACTCACCATCACCGGCTAAAACTGCTGAAATTACTTCATTTACCGGTAGCATTTCTACTAAATAATCAAGAGCTGGGCCGCAAGCGGGAATTTCGCCTTCGGGTAAGCTTTGCAAGTATAAATGTCTTGCAGAAACAATACCGCCAAGAATAGCGCTAATTAAACCTAAAATAGAGTAAAAAGGTCGCCAGCTACTGCCAGCTAGTGGGTTGTGTAATCCGCGTACTAAAAAGCAAACCCCAACCATAAGCACGCCAATGCGCTGAAAAATACACAAGGGACAAGGTTCCATCCCTTCAACATATTGAAAATAGTAAGCGGCGACTAATAATTGGTGACAAACAAATGCCATAAATAGGTTGAAACCGCGCGAGTCAAACATGAAGAAGCCTTTTATTATCTTTGCTGATGTTAAATTCAATTAAGGGTTTGAAGATTAACAGAATTTTGTTATTTGACAAAGAGAGATATTGGCAGTTCAATAAAAGTTCATTAATGACGAAACTTGATTAAAAATAACAAGATTAATTATTTTGTCATACAACTAAGATATATACCCGTTCTACTCCAAGATGCTTGTTTCAGTGTTCAGCCAAAAAGTTTGAACAAGGCGCAGCTTGCAGGAAATGGTAAGCCCTTTTCAAAAGCTGTAACGCAGTGCAAGCTTTTTGGCTGAGCACCCGAAGGGCAAGGCAGTAAGCCAACCTCTTTTTCGTTATCAATGCTTGAATTAGAATGACTAATCCTGCGCATTAATGCCTCAAATAGGATGGCTTACTGACTTGCTGAAACATGCATCTTGGAGTAGAACGGGTATAAATGCTAAGCTTGGGTAGATAAGCAAAAAATTTATAGGTAGCAGACGGAATTATTGATAAAGAGTATGACTGAAGAATCTAAAAGTAATCAAGAAATAGTAGAGGATGCTATAGTTGTTAATGAAACTCATGCTTCGATAGAAAATGAGAGTGCTATGGAATTGAACAAGCATTTTGACAATGCCCATTTTATTAACCGTGAAATAAGTCAGCTAGAGTTTAATGCTAGAGTATTACAACAATCACTAGACAGGCGTCATCCCCTACTTGAACGGCTTAAATACCTATTAATATTTTCAAGTAATTTAGACGAATTTTTTGAAGTGAGAGTGGCTAAATTAAAACGCCAAATTCATTATGGCACAGAAGATTTTGGCCCAGATGGATTATCTCCTAGGGTGGTTTTACGTAAGCTTTCGGATAAATCTCATGAGTTAGTAGAAAGTCAGTATCAAATTTTGAATGATGTTTTATTGCCTGAGCTAGCTAAACAAAACATTCACTTTTTAAGGCGCGAACAATGGAGTGATGAGCAAAAGGCTTGGGTTAAAGAATATTTTGACAAAGAAGTTGCGCCAATTATTAGCCCTATAGCGCTCGATCCTGCCCACCCGTTTCCGTTGTTAGTAAATAAAAAGTTTAAACTTTATTGTGTCACTTAAGGGCAAAGATGCTTTTGGGCGTGAGTCACGCTTAGCCATTGTGCCCGCACCAAGATCGCTTCCAAGGCTCATTAAACTGCCTAGTTTTAATGGAGACGCAGGAGATAATTTTGTGTTTTTATCTGCCGTGATCCATATGTTTATTGATTCGCTTTTTCATGGCATGAAAGCAACTGGTTGTTATCAATTTAGAGTTACGCGCAACTCTGATCTAAATGTGAATGAGCAAGATGCCGAAGATATTGCTGCTGAAGTTAAGGGTAAGCTCTTTAATCGTCGGTATGGACATGCGGTGCGAATAGAAACCGTAGATACCTGCCCTGATCACTTGGTTGAGTTTTTGTTAGAGCAGTTTAACTTAACCGAAAAAGAGCTATATCGCTGCCAAGGTCCTGTTAATTTGCAAAGAATGTTTACGGTTTTTTCTATGTTAGACAAACCCGAACTTGAATATCCAGACTTCTCGCCAGAATTGCCTGCTGCTTTGGGGGCAAAAAAGAATTTATTTGAAGCAATTAAAGCCAAAGATTATTTACTTTATCACCCTTATTCTTCCTTTAATCCGGTACTAGATTTACTTCGTCAGGCAGCTAAAGATCCTAACGTAATGTCAATTAAACAAACGCTTTATCGTGTAGGCTCTAATTCTGAAATTGTGAACATTTTGGATGAGGCCGCGCGTAATGGTAAAGAGGTAACGGTAGTTATTGAGCTTAAAGCCCGTTTTGATGAAAAAGAAAACTTGTCTTTAGCCAGTCGATTACAAGCTGCTGGAGCTGTAGTTTGTTATGGGGTTGTTGGCTATAAAACCCATGCAAAAATGATGATGATTTTGCGCAGAGAAGAAGAAGGCTTTTGCCGTTATGTACATTTAGGTACGGGCAATTACCATGCAAGAAATGCTAGGCTTTATACCGACTATAGTTTATTTACCGCCGATGCAGATATCGGAGAAGATGTGCATAATTTATTTCAGCAGTTAACTGGTATGGGAAAAACCTTACCGATGAAACATATCTTAAATGCGCCATTTACCTTAAATAAAAAACTCAATAAGTTAATAGAGAACGAAACAGAAGCCGCACAACGGGGAGAAAAAGCGAGAATAATTATTAAGGTTAATGGGTTAACCTCTAAGCCCATTATCGAAAGATTATATCGCGCATCACAAGCTGGGGTGCAGGTTGACTTAATTGTACGAGGCACCTGTTCATTAAGACCTGGAATTAAAGGTGTGTCAGAAAATATTAGGGTTAAGTCGATTATTGGGCGTTTTTTAGAGCATAACAGAGTGTTTTATTTTGAAAACGCCGAGCAACAGGTTTATTGCAGTAGTGCCGATGCCATGAAGCGTAATCTCGTTAAAAGAGTTGAAACCTGCTTTCCAATTATTTCCCACAAAATTAGTAAAAAAGTGATCAGTGATTTAGAGCTGTTTATTGAAGATGAAGGTCAGTCTTGGATCTTAAATGCCGATGGTGAATATTATTTGCAAAATGAAAACTCCAATAAACCCTTAGTGCAACAAAAGCTGCTTAATTCTCATTGCGATACGGCGGTAAATGAGCAAGCTTAAATTTGTTCAATTTTTAATGATAACCCAGCTTTAATCCAATAGCGTTCTTCAATTGCGAGTGCCTTGCGGATCAGTGGATGTTTTTTAAATTTAGTTTGCAAAATATTGACTTGAAAATCATTAGGCTTTAGCACTAGATGAATATGTCCACAACTATTCATTTTACCATTTTGCCCAATAATAAAAGTGAGCCGTAAAATAAGAATTAGGGCTAAAAAGCGTTGCTTTTCGGCTTGCTTAAAACCTAACTCATCAATTAGGTTAATACTAATTTTTCGGCGATGGTTTTTAACTAAAACCGATAATATTTTTCTTTCTTTAATGGTAAAACCGCTTAATTCACTGTGTTTAATTAAATAAGCCGAATGATTTTGGTATTGGCTATGACTTATGCCTAAGCCAATACGGCTAGCTTGTGTAGCCCAGTTAAGATAGCGTTTGTCAGAGCTACTTAACTGTATTTTTTTTAATTGAAGGTTATGTAGCAGCTTGTTAGAAATTCTTTGTGATAATTTAATTCTATAATCGGGTACATGATAACGCTTTGTTAGGGCTTGAATACTGCGTTGACGAATATCTTCAGCCTTAATACGACCAATAAGATCATAAAGCACTCCTTCCCTTAATCCACCGCGAGAAATGTGCATATGTTTTATTTTAAGGGACTGAAATATTGCCCAGGTAATTGCTAAACCAGGCACTATGGTTCTTTCTCTTAAGGGTTTTACTCCTTGAAGATTAATCTCTGAAAAAGTATTAAAACTGAGTAAGCGAGCTTTAAGCGTAGTTAAACCCTTTAGCGTGATTCCTTCATCGGTTATGCCTTCAGCAATAAGAATTTTTTCAATGGCTTTAAAAGTACCTGCCGAGCCAATCACATTTTCCCAAGCTTTTTGAGGGTAGTCTTTTTCAATATTGGTAATTTCTAATTTGGCGGCACGAACTGCTCTTTTGAAATGAATATTGCTAATAATATCGTTAGGAAAATATCGCCTGTAAGCTACGCAACCCATTCGTAGGCTTTCAGCTTTTTTTAGCTTAAAATTTTTGCCAATGATAAATTCAGTAGAGCCTCCGCCAATATCTGCCACAAGATTTTTGGTGTCTTTGTTAATGTTGCTCCAAGAATGATTAACACCTAAATAAATTAAACGTGCTTCTTCAATACCCGAAATAATATCAATGGATGTTGGGGAGAATATTTTTTCGAGCTTGGTTACATATTCGTTTGCATTTTTAGCTGCGCGCAGTGTGTTAGTACCCACTATGCGAATATTCTCAACGGGAATAGATTTCATTCGCTCGGTAAATCGAGCGGCACATTCTAGTCCTCTTTGCTGAGCTTGCTTAGTGATCCCGTCTTTTTTTGTTAATCCGTCGGCTAGCATGACTTTTTCAGAAATAGAATCGAGAATTCTAATTTCTCCGTGCTCTAGCGCTGCGGTTAGCATATGAAAACTGTTAGAGCCTAAATCGATAGTTGCGTAAAGTTCGCGCACTGCTTGATTTTCCTAAATAGATAGTTAAGCGTTGAAGTAGAACGGGTATATTCGATTATATACCCGTTCTACTTCAAAATGCATGTCTCAGCAAGTCAGTAAGCCATCCTATTTGAGGCATTAATGCGCTGGACTAGTTATTCTAATTCAAGCATTGATAACGAAAAAGAGGTTGAGTTACTGCCTTGCCCTTCGGGTGCTCAGCCAAAAAGCTTGCACTGTGTTACAGCTTTTGAAAAGGGCTTGCCATTTCCTGCAAGCTGCGCCTTGTTCAAACTTTTTGGCTGAACACTGAAACAAGCATCTTGAAGTAGAACGGGTATAGCACTGGATAATCGGAGCAACTTTATCCTAGGCAATAAAAAAGCCTCATAAGTGAGGCTCATAAAGTTTCCAGTCTGCAGGTCCCATTGTTATGGGCTTCTTGTGTTCGCTAGCGATGAGTATTTATATCAAACTGATATTGCCCTTGCAACAAAAAATTACATTTTCCAGTCAATTCGTCAGAAATAATCACTCTTTTGTCTTATTTTTTGCCTTTTAGTGCATCAGCTAATGCCATACCAAATGCCGTGTTGCTTGGTTTAGATTGCCCTCTTTTAGGCTGTTTAGTGTGATTTGATTTGCCTTTTGGCTGGTTGTGCGGTTTATTTTTTCCCTGATGGCTACTGGCATTGTCCGGATTAGGCCCAACCATCGACAAACTGATGCGTTTGCGTTTAGCATCAACTTCAATCACGTGAACTTTTACAATATCACCGGTTTTAACCACTTCGCGCGGGTTTGAAATAAATCGATCACTCATTACTGATATATGTACCAAGCCATCTTGATGAACACCAACATCAATAAAGGCACCAAAATCGGTGACATTGGTTACGGTCCCTTCCAGTGCCATACCTTCGCTTAAATCGGCAATTTTCTCTACACCATCTTTAAACTTAGCCGCTTTAAAGCTACCACGAGGATCTCTCCCTGGTTTATCAAGCTCTTGCAAAATATCGTTAATGGTTGGCAGCCCAAATTTTTCTTCAACATAGTCACTGGCTTTTAGTTGTTTTAGCGCTGAGCTATTGCCCATTAAACTGTCGATAGAAAGCTCAGACTTGGTGAGCATTTTTTCAACGATGGTATAGGTTTCTGGGTGAACACCAGAGCGGTCGAGTTGAGTATCGCCATCGGTAATTCTTAAAAAGCCTGCCGCTTGCTCAAAGGCTTTAGGGCCTAAACGTTCAACTTTGGTCAGTTGTTTTCGGTTGGCAAAACGACCATTTTCTTCACGGAAACGAATGATATTGTTGGCTAAGGTTTTATTTAACCCCGACACATAAGTCAGCAAGGGTGCAGAGGCGGTATTTAAGTCAACACCTACCGCATTAACACAATCTTCAACCACGCTACTGAGTGATTTTCCCAATTGGCTTTGGCTAACATCATGCTGATACTGACCCACACCAATGGCTTTTGGCTCAATTTTAACTAGTTCAGCCAGCGGATCTTGTAGGCGACGAGCAATAGAAACCGAACCGCGATAACTAACGTCGAGATCAGGAAATTCTTCGGCAGCCAGTTTTGAGGCCGAATAGACAGATGCACCAGCTTCATTAACCACAATTTTTTGTAAGCCAAATTCCTTATGTTTTTTCATGAGTTCGGCAACTAATTTATCGGTTTCGCGTGATGCGGTTCCATTACCAATACTCACTAGTTTCACTTTGTGCATTTGACAAAGCGTTGCCAATTTAGCCAATGATTGATCCCACTGGTTTTGCGGCGCATGAGGAAAAATAGTGGAATGGGCAAGTAGTTTACCTGTGTCGTCAACAACCACACACTTAACCCCAGTGCGTAAACCTGGATCGAGCCCCATAGTGTTGTATTTGCCAGCAGGAGCGGCCATTAATAAGTCGCGCAAGTTATTGGCAAATACACCAATGGCATGGGTTTCGGCTTTATCGCGCAGGGCACCTAAAAGCTCAGTTTCAAAAAAGTTATGCAGTTTTACGCGCCACGTCCAAAGTACAACGGTTTGTAGCCATGCATCGCCAGCATTGCCTTGGTTTTGAATATTTGCGTGTTTGGCAATTAAATATTGTGCATGATTAGTGGCTTTAGGATCTTGTAAAAGCGCTTGATCAACCACTAGTTCAACAGATAAAACGCTTTCGTTACGACCTCTAAATAGCGCTAAGGCACGGTGGCTTGGAATTTTGTCGAGTTTTTCGCTGTAATCAAAGTAATCTCTAAACTTATGACCTTCATTTTCTTTACCGCTAACCACTTGTGAGCGAACAATGGCATTTTTAGTCAAATAGTCACGAATGTTAGACAATAATGCGGCATCTTCGGCAAATTTTTCCATTAATATTTGTTTGGCGCCGTCTAATGCTGCTTTCGTATCGGCCACACCTTTGTCGTCATTAACAAAATTTAGCGCTTGTTCTTCTGGGTTTAAACTTGAATCTTCAAGTAGCATGGTAGCCAATGGCTCTAAACCTGCCTCGCGGGCAATCTGTGCTTTGGTGCGTCGTTTGGGTTTATAAGGTAGATAGAGATCTTCGAGCGCGCTTTTGGTTTCAACATCGAGAATGCTTTGCTGTAATTCGGGAGTGAGTTTTTCTTGTTCTTCAATGCTTTTTAAAATAACTCCGCGCCTGTCTTCAAGTTCTCTTAAATAAATTAAACGCTCTTCTAGGTTTCTTAGTTGCGTGTCATCGAGTGCGCCAGTAACTTCTTTTCGGTATCGGGCGATAAAGGGTACGGTTGCCCCTTCGTCAAGCAAATTAACGGCAGCCGTTACTTGAGACTCTTTAACGGCAAGTTCCTGAGCAATTTTATAAGCAATATTAAGCATTAGAGTTCCTGATTAAAATGCGATATGTGAACTAATTTCAATGGGTTAAAGGATTAATTTCTCGCAGATTAAACTATCGAGAGGTTTTGGACTGCGGATTATATACGCTTTGCGCTGAATTTCAGCGTTTATTTTAGAGATTTTTGTCATACTTTTGCTACAAGCTAAACGCTATGTTTGAACTTGCGTTATACTCTGTAACAAATCGAATGCAAAATTTCTTTGCTTTACAATTAGTTAATTGCTATCAATGGTAAAAACACAAAAACATTGTTGTCTATTGCTTAATTGCGGGCTAAAAAATAATGTGAATGAAAATAAACTTATTTTTAAGTTTGCATCTGAGCTAGGGTGAAAAGGGGATACTTATGAGTGAAGAAACTCAAAAAATTTTAGTGGTTGATGATGATCTAAGATTACGCAGCTTATTAGAGCGCTATTTTAAAGAGCAAGGCTATTTAGTGAAAGTGGCTGCCGATGCAGAACAAATGGATCGTTTTTTAGAGCGCGAAAACTATCACTTAATGATTTTAGATTTAATGTTGCCAGGTGAAGATGGCTTATCAATATGCCGACGCTTGCGTGGTGATGACAACAATATTCCTATTATTATGCTAACTGCTAAAGGCGATGATGTTGACAGAATTATTGGTTTAGAGCTTGGTGCCGATGATTATATTGCCAAACCTTTTAATCCGCGTGAACTACTTGCCAGAGTAAAAGCGGTATTGCGCCGCCGCACCGCTGAATTACCTGGTGCGCCAAGTGGTGAAGAAAAAATGATTGAGTTTGGCGAATTTAAATTAAATTTAGCCACTCGCGAAATGACCAAAAATGGCACGCCAATGACCTTAACCAGCGGTGAATTTGCGGTATTAAAATCACTGGTGTCTAATCCAAGACAACCACTATCTAGAGATAAATTAATGAACCTTGCGCGTGGTAGAGACTATAGCGCGTTAGAAAGAAGTATTGATGTACAAGTTTCCAGATTAAGGCGCATGATCGAAGACGATCCCGCTAAACCGCGCTATTTACAAACGGTTTGGGGCATTGGTTATGTATTTGTACCCGACAGTGAGGATTAATTAAGTTATTGTTATGAAGAGGAAGTTAAACTTCCTCTTCTTCGCTATCAATTATAAAGCCAATAGCCAATACGTCTTTTCGGTTGTTTTTATATCCATTTCTTTGATTTATCGCAATAAATTATTCTCGTCTTTAACTATAATGATGCCATTGTTTTCCATTATAAAATAAACAATAAAAGGACGTTTCTTTCTATGAAGCAATTGCTGATCGCATTATCAGGTAGTGTTCGTGACTTGTTGCCGATTGTTTTGGTTATTGTTTTCTTCCAAGTGGTTGTTATGCAGCAATCGCTCCCTAATACCCTCGATATTATCTTTGGCGCATTGCTGGTTGTTGCAGGTTTAACCTTGTTTATTCGCGGACTCGAAATGGGGTTATTTCCTATTGGTGAAGATATGGCTTATGCCTTTGCCACCAAAGGCAGCGTATTTTGGTTGCTCACTTTTGCCTTTGCGCTAGGATTTGGAACCACCATTGCCGAGCCGGCTTTAATTGCGGTTGGCAATGAGGCGGCAAAAGTGGCGGCGGTTGGCGGTATGATTGAAAATACCGAAGCAGCACAAAAAAGCTATGCCACAGGGCTAAGGCTAACTGTGGCGTTTAGCGTTGGCTTTGCGATTTTAATTGGCGTTTTAAGAATATTAAAAGGCTGGCCCATTCATTATTTAATTATTGGCGGTTATGTCATGGTTGTGGTGGTTACTGGTTTTGCGCCAAAGGAAATAATTGGCATTGCTTATGATAGTGGCGGGGTAACCACATCAACCATCACTGTTCCGCTTGTTACTGCATTAGGTGTGGGATTAGCAAGTGCCATTAAAGGTCGTAACCCCATGATTGATGGTTTTGGTTTAATTGCTTTTGCTTCACTTACCCCAATGATTTTTGTAATGATTTACGGCATGGTGATTTAATATGAGCTGGTTTGCCGAGTTTATTCAAGTATTTCTTGCAACCATTAAAGATGTGTTGCCTATTGCCGCCATTATTTTTGGCTTTCAGTTTTTTATTATTCGTAAGCCCATTAAAAACCCACAAAAAGTATTTACTGGTTTTTTCTTAGTTATTTTAGGCTTGGCTTTATTTTTATTAGGCTTAGAAAAAGCGCTATTCCCTGTGGGCAAGCTTATGGCAGAGCAACTTACTGCGGGTGGCGAAGGTTATTTATGGGTATATTTATTTGCCTTTATGATTGGTGCAAGCACCACTATTGCCGAACCTTCATTAATTGCCGTGGCTATTAAGGCTAATCAGGTGTCTGGTGGTGCTATTGGTGTTTGGGGATTAAGGCTTTCGGTGGCATTAGGTGTGGCTATTGGTATTTCATTAGGCGCATGGCGAATAGTTGCAGGTTTACCCATTCATTGGTTTATTATTGCGGGCTATATCATTGTGATTATTCAAACCTTTTTAGCCCCCAAAACCATAGTACCACTGGCTTATGATAGTGGCGGGGTAACAACTTCGACAGTTACTGTGCCATTAGTTGCGGCGTTAGGATTAGGTTTGGCTGAAAATATTCCAGGTAGAAGTCCGTTACTTGATGGCTTTGGGTTAATTGCTTTTGCTAGTTTATTTCCTATGATTACAGTAATGGCCTATGCACAAATTTCTGAATATAAAGCCAAAAAGCAAATGCGTGAAAAACTACGTGATAGATACTATCAAGAATTAGACAAATTAAAGAAGTAATAACGGGTTAGCTAATGTTTAAAGCTAATCAAAAATAGGAGCAATAAAATGCGATTCAAATTACTGTTGGTGTTTGTTGAAGACAGCAAAACTGACGCAATTATCGAATGTGCGCGTGAGCAAGGTGCTACTGGCTCAACCATTATTAATAATGCGCGCGGTGAAGGCATTAACAAGCAGCAAACATTCTTTGGTTTGTCATTTGAAACCCAAAGAGATGTGATATTGTTTTTGGTAGAAGAACATTTAAGCCGCCATATTTTAGAAAGCATTGCCGAGGCTGGTGAGTTTGATACTAGGCCAGGCACTGGCATTGCAATACAGATCGATGTAGAAGATGCGGTAGGTGTTGCGCATCAAGTGAAAGAGCTTACTGATAAAATTGAGGGGGAAATATGAGCCATAAAAAAATTACTTGCGCTAATGTAATGACTCAAGCCTTTGAAAAAGTAGAAGGTGTTTTAACCGTAGCAGATGCATTAAAAATAATGCGCGAAAAAAATATTAGCCAAGTTATTATTAAAAAAAGAGATGATAATGATGAGTTTGGCATGGTTCAGCTCTCTGATATTGCTAAGCATGTTATTGCCAAAGACAGAGCACCAGAGCGAGTGAATTTATATGAAATAATGGCTAAGCCTGTACTTGGCGTAAATTGCACCATGGACATTAAATATTGTGCACGTTTATTTCATCAGTTTGGTTTGCAAGCAGCACCCGTTTTTGAAAATGGCGATATTGTGGGCATGGTAAGTTACCAAGATATTGTTTTAAGCTGGGTTGGCTATTTAAAAGATTAACCACTTTTATTTGTGTTTCCTTTGCACACCTTCGGGTAGTGTTTGTAAGCGTATCATTTCTTCACTATTAAACGCTGCTGGATTATTAATATAGTCGAGCAGCATTTCAAAAGCATCTAATCCCCAAAAGTGCTGATTTGGATTTGCCGTATCAGTAAAAGTTGGAACACCAAAAATATTATTTTCTGCTGCTTGCTCGGTGTTGGTGATTAACTGTTTTTTAACATCAGTTTGCGAAACTAATTCTATTAAATTATTGATGCATAGTTTTTCTTGTAAATGGTTAATTGCTTGGTTGGAATGAATATCTAAACCATAACGCCAAATACACTCAAAGATTATACCAATTACTTTAGGATCATTATTTAAAGCAATAGAAAGTCTAAGCGCACTTAAAGAGTTAAATGGATGAGCTGGAGGCATCTTATAATCAATGCCTAAATTTTTCGCTTTCCATAAACAATGTTGATAAGTAAATAGTCGCTTAGGTGGTACTTCGGCAGGGCCAATATTTTTCCAGTGGTTAAGCAAGCCTGCTAATAATATAGGCTTATACTCGATTTCTACATTCCGGGGTAGTTTATCAAACTGATTGAATTGCAGGTAAGCAAAAGGCGATATAAAGTCGAAGTACCAATTAAGTTTCATAGGGTGATCTTACGAGTTTTTTGCCGCTTGCTTAGCTTCAAAAGCCGCCATTTGTTCTGGTGTGGCTTTCGACTGAAATTTATCTTTCCATTCGCTATAGGGCATACCATAAACTTTTTCGCGAGCTTGTTCATAATCAAGTTCTACTCCGCGCTCTTTAGCTTCTGCCACCATCCACTTTGATAAACAATTTCGGCAAAAATCCGCAAGGATCATTAGATCGATATTTTGCACATCTTTATTGTTATCAAGGTGAGAAAGTAAGCGGCGAAAAACGGCGGCTTCAATGGCTTGTTGTTGTTCCATAGTGGGTCAATTCTTTAGTGAGGATAAAAAAGTGATTATAGCAGTTTAAGCTTATGATAAAAGTGAAACTCAAATTAGCGGTTATCGAAAGGACGCTTCATTAAATATTCGTCAAAATCTTTTGCTAAGCCATCTTTAGTGATGGTTTGTAGGTGAAAGCCATAACGAGTAAAAAAGCCATGTGCTTGACCAGAAGTTTTAATAAAAATATCAACATTGCCAATTTCTTGCAAAATAGCATTCATTCTATATTCAAGTAGTTGTGTGCCTAAACCTGCTTTATGTTTTGTGCCATCAACAATTCCCCAGCGTAAATAGTAGCGATCTTCAGCTTTCCCCCAGCCTCCACAAGCGACAACTTTATTTTCGAGTAACCCTACCGAGTAATTGTTGCTATTAGTATCTTGATTTAAGAATAACTCAAAATCGGCTACCTCTTCTTCGGCAAAATAACTTTGCATATTAGAGCGCAGCAATTCAATACATGGGTTAAAATGCAGGCTTTGATAAGGCACAAAGCGCACTGTTGACATAGAAGATCTCCTTAAACTAATTATTTAAATAGTTTAGTGTATTATTGAATTAGGGCGGACATATCTGTTAAAACAATTGTTAGAATTTACGAATAAAAATTAACCGTTAGAACATAAGGCAATGCAATGAAAAGCTGGAGCGACATTTTAGGCGAAGAAAAAAAACAAACCTATTTTAAAGACACTATGACCTATGTTGCACAAAAACGAGCACAAGGTGTAACGGTTTATCCACCGCAAGAAGCTATTTTTAATGCCTTTAAAGCCACACCTTTTGAGCAAATAAAAGTGGTTATTTTAGGGCAAGATCCTTATCACGGCCCTAACCAAGCCCACGGATTATGCTTTTCGGTTTTGCCTAATATTAAATCACCACCATCACTGGTTAATATTTATAAAGAACTCGCACAAGATATTGAAGGTTTTGAAATTCCAAATCATGGCTACTTACAATCATGGGCAGAACAAGGTGTATTTTTACTTAATACGGTTCTAACGGTTGAACAAGGACAAGCGCATTCTCATAAGCATTTAGGTTGGGAGCAATTTACCGATAAAGTGGTGCAAGGCATTAGTGAGCATTCTAATAATGTAGTGTTTATGCTTTGGGGTTCTCACGCGCAAAAAAAAGGCGCCAATATTGATCAAGCCAAGCATTTAGTTTTAAAAGCTCCGCATCCATCACCATTGTCTGCGCATAGAGGTTTTTTGGGTTGTCAGCATTTTTCTAAGGCAAATGCGTACCTGGCAGATAAAGGAAAACAAATTATTGATTGGTGTTTGTAAATAAAAAGATAGCGCATATTTTTTGTAGAAATATTGTGGATTAATTTTTTGAATAAATGATAACTAAGAGGTTACAAAATGAAAATATTAAAAGTTGCGGGTTTATACTTTTTGGGATTCTTTGTCTCATTATTACTATTAGAACAAGTGGAAGTTTGGATTAGCTTTATTGAATCACCGTATAAAAATATTGAAGATATTGTTTATGGTTCATTATATTTTACGGTTTTCTTTACACTATTTGATCAATATGTTTTTAAAAAGCTTTTAAAGTAGTTTTAAATATACCTTAGTATGATTTTGGCTACTGGTGTTCCTGAATTCAACACCAAAGTGCACCATAGAGATTAGAACATAACGACATCAGCTGTTAGTGTTTGGTTTGCAGACTAAACATTAATAGAGAGGTCGTTATGTCCTATAGCCATATTACACAAAGAGAAAGATATGTCATCTTTCATTTATATATTTCAGGTTACAGTTTTCGGGAAATTGGTCGTCGTTTATTGCGTTCACACTCAACCATTTCAAGAGAAATAAAAAGAAACCAGAACAAATTATCAAAATACCATTATAGCTTTTCTCACCGCTATTGCATTGCCCGAAAAAAACTAGCAAGGCACCAAAGGTGCTTAAATAATAAAAAGCTTGTTCGTTATGTTATTGCACGACTCAAGAAAAATTGGTCGCCTCAGCAAATATCAAATCGACTGAAACTCAAGTATGCTGATAATTTAAATATGCGAGTCAGTACTGAAACAATATATCAATGGGTTTATCAACAAAAAATAGCACTTCCCCAGTCATTTCAGTGCTTAAGAGCACAAAGAGCCAAGCGTAAAAAGCGTCGTAAAAGCAAGAATGATTCAGGGGTAATTGCCGCGCGTAAAATGATAAATACTCGCCCTTTGGCTGTTGCTGGTAAGCGACGTTATGGGGATTGGGAGGGCGACACTATCATTGGTCAACAAGGAACAGGGGCTATTGTGACTCATGTGGAAAGGAAAAGCTTATATCTCATTGCAGGCAAGTTACCGAGCAAACATGCCAAGCCATTATCAAAAGTAACCGCTCAGAAGTTTAGGAAAATTCCTAAATATTTAAGAAAAACATTAACGGTTGATAATGGTAGTGAATTTGCTGATTTTAAAACGATTGAGAAAAAGTCAAAGATTGATGTTTATTTTGCAGAGCCTTATTCACCATGGCAAAGAGGGTGTAATGAAAATATCAATGGATTATTAAGGCAATATTTTCCTAAAGGGAGTGATTTTACAAATTATAGTGATAAAGATGTTGAAATTGCGGTAAGAGAAATCAATAATCGACCAAGGAAAACTTTAAACTACCGAACACCTGCTGAAGTGATGCGTGATGTAAGAAAACGGTGCGCTTTGGAGTAGAATTCAGCGTTTTATTTCATCAGAAAATAGTAATGGTTAGGGGCTAGTGTCTTATTAATATAAACACCCTTCGACAAGCTCAGGGTGAATGGAGGAGTTTAGTGTAAATACTCTTCGACAAACTTAGGATGAGCGGAGGGGGTTAGTGTAAATACTCTTCGACAAACTTAGGATGAGCGGAATGGGTTAGTGTAAATACCCTTCGACAGGCTCAGGGTGAGCGGAGGAGTTAGCGTAAATATTTTGAGTTATCTAAGAGGTAAAATTAAACCTAAATTCAGCTTATTTTTAGGGGTTAAATCCAAACTTAAACACCGTTCCCCCTGAGCTTGTCGAAGGGTAAAAAATATGCGTATAAGAAATCCTCAATTCATCATCTATACAGTATAAAAAGCTTGTCTAACACAGCGAAAAGATAGACGATTTTCACTATCAATTTATTTTAAAGAAAAATAGAGTATGTTTGAAAGATTAAAGCTGATTAGCTTACAGGTTGTCTGTACTTTAGCAGTGAGTTTGCCGATTATTATTTTTTGTGCGGATGTATTAAAAGGATCGGAAGCTCAAATAGAAATTGTTGGGGCTATGGTTTTGGGATTGTCATACCTTATGTTTGCTTATATTTTTAGACGAAAATAGATATAGAAAATTATTTGAAGAGACCGTTTAGAATTCTGTGTCAGTTAAAAGCTAAATATCTAAAACGTCGTCAAGACGACCTTCAAAATAAATAGCCAGTTGCGACAATGTCAAATTCCAATTTTGGATTGGCATTGTCCATTTCTTCGTCATATTCCCAATGCCAGAATACAGTAATTTTAGCAGACTATTTTCATTAGGAAATGCGCCTTTGGTTTTGGTGAGCTTTCTAAACTGGCGGTGCACCGATTCAATTGCATTGGTCGTGTAAATAACTTTGCGTATTGGCTCTGGATATTTAAAGAAAACCGACAAGTTATCCCACTTTCTGCGCCAGGATTTGAGCACAATAGGATATTGTTTGCCCCATTTAGTTTCTAACTCATCGAGCGCTTGCTCAGCCGCTTGTTTGGAAACAGCACGATAAACCGGTTTTAAGTCAGCCATAAAAGCCTTTTGATTTTTTGAAGCCACATATTTCATCGAGTTGCGAATTTGATGAATAATGCAAAGTTGTACTTCGGTATTAGGATAGCAACTATTAATCGTTTCAGGAAAGCCTGTTAGACCATCTACGCAGGCAATGAGAATGTCTTGAACGCCACGATGGCTCATGTCGGTTAGCACAGATAACCAGAAATTAGCGCCTTCATTTTCTGATAAGTAAAGCCCTAATATCTCTTTTGTGCCATCAAGTTTTAGTCCGAGAACGGTATAGATGGCCTTGCTAACATAGCGTCCTTGGTCTTTCACTTTATAATGAATGGCATCGAGCCAAACAAAAGGATAGTGGCTTTCTAATGGCCGTTGTTGCCAGTTTTTAAGCTCAGGAATAAGCTTATCGGTAATATTGCTGAGTGTTGCAGTGGATATGTTGACACCATACAAATCGGTCAAATTTTGTGTAATATCTCGGTAACTCATACCATGAGAAAAAAGTGAAAGTATTTTCGTTTCGATTTCATCGGTGAGCGTTGTTTGATGCTTTTTAATGATTTTCGGCTCAAAACTACCTGCGCGATCACGAGGCGTATTGAGCTCAAAATTACCATGAGAAGACTTAATTGTTTTGGCTGTCGTGCCATTCTTACGATTCGGTTGCTCATCATCGTCTAAATGAGCAACTAGCTCAGCATTGAGAGCCGCTTCAGTCAGCTGTTTAATCAATGGAGTAAGCACTCCACCTTTACCGGTTATTGGTTTACCTGACTGTAACTCTTTTAATGCTTTTTCTAAATCAAATGATTTATCCATAATATGTCATTCCTCTTTTTAAGAGTTTAGTTGAATGACACAGAATTTCTAACACTCCCTATTTGAATTTGACTACTTTAAGAAAAATTTTGAAATTAATCCATTCTACCAATCATCAAAGTCGTTAGAGCTAAATGGTATTTAAACTGACTAATCTTATTGACCTAGATCATTTACTCATACAGCAATACCCATTAAGTTTTTTAGGCAAATTAGCATTAGTTGGCCACTTTACTCCATACCTCTTATAAGAGATCAGTGAAGGGATGAAATGCCACAGTATTTACTGTGGTGATCTCAACATTTATACACTGATTTACCACAGTTACCTTTTATTATTTAAACAATGAGGTGTACTCGTGGAAAAACGTTCTTGGGCTGAGCCCTATAAAATTAAAATGGTTGAGCTATTGAAAATGACAACTCGTGATGAGCGAGAAAAAGCAATAGCAGAAGCTGGTTACAATACTTTTTTATTAAAGTCCGAAGATGTTTATATTGATCTTTTAACTGACTCTGGTGTTAGCGCAATGTCTGATAGACAGTGGGCGGGCATTTTAATGGGTGACGAGGCTTATGCCGGTAGCCGTAATTTTTATCACTTAGAGCAAACCATTAAAGACTATTATAGTTATCAATATACTGTACCTACTCACCAAGGGCGCGGCGCAGAAAATATTTTGAGCCAAATTTTAATTAAAGCGGGAGATTATGTTCCGGGTAATATGTACTTTACAACTACTCGCTTGCATCAAGAATTAGCGGGTGGCACTTTTGTTGATATTATTATTGATGAAGCGCACGATCCTGCCTCAAGCCATCCCTTTAAAGGCAATGTTGATTTTAATAAACTTGATCAACTTGTTAGTAAAGTTGGCGCCGAAAATATTCCTTATGTTTGTATTGCAACCTGCGTAAATATGGCTGGTGGTCAACCAATATCTTTAGAGAATTTAAAACAGTTAAGGCAGTGGTGTAATGAGCATAAAATTATGCTGGTTCACGATATGACGCGAGTTGCCGAAAATGCTTATTTTATTCAGCAAAGAGAAGAAGGTTATCAAAACAAAACGGTTCAAGAAATTGTTTATGAAATTTGCGCTTTAACCGATGCGGCCACTATGTCATCTAAAAAAGATGCAATGGTGAATATTGGTGGCTTTTTGGCAATGAATGATAAATCACTTTATGAAAAAGCTTGTGAGTTGGTGGTTGTTTATGAAGGCTTGCATACTTATGGCGGCATGGCCGGACGCGATATGGAAGCGCTGGCAATTGGTATTAAAGAAAGCGTGCAAGATAATCATATGGCGGCACGAATTGGCCAAATTGCTTATTTAGGTGAGCGGCTAGAGCAAATGGGAGTGCCTATTGTTAAGCCTTATGGTGGTCATGCCATATTTTTAGATGCCAAAGCGATTTTGCCGCATATTCCACAAACGCAATATCCTGCACAAGTATTAGCTGCTGCGCTTTATGTAGAGTCGGGAATTCGCGCTATGGAGCGAGGCGTAGTTTCTGCGGGCAGAAACAAAGATACGGGTGAAAACTATATGCCAAGTTTAGAGCTGGTTAGATTAACCATTCCGCGTAGGGTTTATACCCAAGCACACATGGATGTTACCGCCGAAAGTGTTTATGAAGTAATGAAAAATGCAAAAGAGGTTAAAGGGCTAGAATTTATTTACGAGCCTAAAATGTTGAGATTTTTCCAAGGACGATTTAAAACCGTTGAATAAAATATTTTCAATTTAAACGAGGATCTGTTGATCTTTTAAACATTCTCACTGTTGCGGTTAAAATAGCAACAGCTCCTGATTAAGGCGCGTAATAATATTTATTGTGCGCCTTTTTATTTTTTATCAAATAATGAGTTTTCTGATGACTAGCTTATAGTGAATAGTCAGTGATTTATATCAACATGGCGGTTGGCTGATTTTTATACACTATACCCGTGCAACAGGAGAGCATAATGTATCAAGCGACAAATGCTTTAGTAATTGTTGATTTTCGCCAGCAAACGCATCACGCACTGCCGCGAGGTGTTGAGCTTGCCCGTAAGTTTGGTACCAAGCTCACTTTTGCGGTGTGTGTTTACCAAAATATTATTGATTTAATTCCCAAAAATAGCGCATTCGATAAAAAACAAGTTGAGCTTGAGGCAAAGGCTCACTTTGAAGATAAGCTACGGGAGGAAGTTAATCTTTATATCAATGAGGATGATAATTTTTATTATGAGTTTGAAATTATTTGGCATAAGCATTTTAAGCAAGGAATTGTTGAACATATTAATCAAAACAATTTTGATTTGGTAATTAAAACGGCTCACCATCATTCGCGTTTACAAACGTTACTTTTTACACCAAGTGATTGGGCTTTAATGCGCGAAACTAAAGCAAACCTTTTGTTTGTTAAAAAAGGTGCTTGGCCTTCTTCTACTTGCATTATGGGAGCCATTAATATTGAATCTGACTCTAAGCATCAATTACTTAATGAGGCTATCGTAGAGGCAACCGCAAACTTAGCCGCAGCGTGTGATAGTGAAGCCAAAATTTTAAATGTATTTCCTTGGCCTGTTATTGATCTTGAAAAGTTTACTTATCTTTTCAGTAAGCGTGATCAGTTTTTAGACATTAAAAATCACCACAAGACTAAATTGGAAAATTATGTTGCTAATTATCCAAACCTTAAAGGTTCAGTGGTTATTGCTGAAGGCTTATCTCCTGAAGAAACTATACCCGAGCTAATTCAATCAACTAAATCAGATTTATTAGTGATGGGTTGTGTGGGCAGAAAAGGCTTGTCTGGAGCAATGATAGGTAATACGGCAGAAAAAATACTCGATAAAATTGACTGTGAAGTGCTGGTTTTACAATAGCTTTTAAAGCGAGTTATTAATAAAACGATAGTGCTTATCAAGATAATCAATAGTGAGTTCATGGTTTTGATAAAAAGCGCAATGCCCGCCACTGGGATACCATTGTATTTGCATATTTTTATAGTCTTTGAGCATTTTTTCAATAATTGCTTTAGGTATTACGGTTTCATTTTCGCCATGCAAAACTAATACTGGTGTGTTTAATTTAATAAGCTCAGGTCGTGCATCAAAATCATTAAGCGTGTTTAAATTTGTTGCGCTAGCATGGGGCTGAGTTTTTCTTAAATTAATAATAGATACCATACTTTCGTCGAGATGCCTGTTAGCAAAATAATCAAACTTTCCTTGGCTTTTAAATAGTTTAGCGCCTTCTTGTAAATAAAGGGCTAATGATTTTTCAATCGTGCTGGCTAGCTCTAATTGATTTTGTTTAATGGCTGTTGTAATGGGGTTGCCATCGAGTCCACCACATAAAATTAAGCTGGCATTATCAAGTTGCAATTGTGCCACAGTGCCACTTTGGATCATTGCACCTAAAGAATGACCGCAAAGGATAGGGCTGTGAATCTGATATTTTTGTAATATTTGGCAGTTTAAATCAACTAAATGAGTAAACTGGTAGTGCTTTGTTAATAATGGGCTATCACCATGTCCGGGCAAGTCATAGCTAAGAACGCTATGCCCTTTTTGATAAAAATAATCCATTATGCCCTTGCCGCAAGTGTCATTTTGAGTATTACCATGAACAAACACAAAAGGTCTTTTAGCTGGATTTCCTTGCTTAAATTGAAGCGCTAAATTTTTGACATTTAGAGGGTTTATCATAGTAAATATTCAAATTTGTATGGATTTTCAGTTTATTATAAAAATAATCTCAACTACAATTACACTTTTAATCTCTATATTAATAGATAGATCAGTATAGATTTGGAGTTTTATCATGTCAGATGAGTTAAATACAGTTACAAACAATCAACCTAATCAAGGAAGTAATGACGAAGAAAGTTTAGTTAACTTAAATGCCGTTTGGACATTAGTAGCCATTTTAGCGTTTATTATGGCGATTATATACTTGGCGGTTATTGGTGATCAGGTTGAGTTTTTGTAGACGACTATTTATTAGATATCGATCTGACATCGAAAATATAAGTCTATTCTGATAACATTCGTTTATCTATATTCTAAATAGATTTGGTGATAATTAGCTGTTAACAGGAATTATAATGGAATACCAAAATTTTATTGAGATTATTCCGGGTAAGAGAAGCGGTAAACCATGCATTAAAAACACCCGCATAACAGTATATGATGTATTAGGCTGGCTTGCCAATGGCATGAGTCAACAAGAAATTATTGAAGACTTCCCCGAATTATCACAAGCCGATATTCAAAGTTGTTTGGCCTATGCAGCTGAGCGAGAGCATCATATGCTAAAGGTAAATGTTGCGTGAAGCTTCTTTTAGATGAAAACCTATCTTTTCGTTTAATTCCAGAACTTAACAAAGTTTTCCCTCAAAGCTCGCAGATCTCCCTTTTAAATCTTAATCAATTTAGTGATAAAGCAGTTTGGGAATTTGCCAAAAAAGAAAATTTTTCAATTGTTACTTTAGACGCCGATTTCCATGAGCTAAGCCTACTCAACGGACGACCACCATTAGTTATTTGGCTTCGATGTGGTAATCAGCCAAAAAATATCATTAAAGATAAATTAATCAATAATCTAGATAAAATTAATGAGGCCAATACAGATTTTAATATTTGGTGTATAGAAATATATTAGTTTTCTAATGCTGAATCTTAAAAAAACATTTAATCAAATTACAGCTTCGCCTTGGCTAACGATAGCTTTTAGTTTTTTTGTTATATTAGCACTTGCCACTGGCATACCTAACCTTTCAATTAGTAACGATTTTAGAGTTTACTTAGGTAAACAAAACCCACAGCTAAAAGCTTTTGAGAAATTTGAAGATAATTATACTCAATCTAATTCGGCAACCATTGTTGTAAGGGTTAAAGACGGCGACTTATTTACCGTTAATGGATTAAAGGCTATTCAAGAGTTAACCGAGCAAGCATGGTTATTGCCTTATTCTGCCCGAGTTTCGTCATTGGCAAACTACACTCATTTATACGCAAGTGGCGATGAAATTATTTCGGGGTATTTATATGATGATACCCGCGAGCTTACAATCGAAAATATTCAATCTATTCGAAAAATAGCAACCAATGAACCTAAACTATTAAATAGTTTGTTAACCGCAGATGGTAAAGTTGCGGTGATTTTTGTTTCTTTAAACTTGCCAAAAAGTGAAGCCAATGCGTCGATAAAAGTAACCGAGGCCACTGAAAAATTAAGGGATAAATTTCGTAAAATTTATCCTGAACTACAAATTGATAATGGCGGTTCAACCGCTTTTAATACCACCTTAGCCAGAGCCGTTGCCAGCGATATTTCTACTTTATTACCACTTAGTTATTTTATTATTTTTGCTGGGCTTTTATTCTTTTTAAAAAGCTTTATCGGAACAACGGCAATATTTCTTTTAATCACTTGTTGCCTAGTTGCTACATTTGGTTTCTTTGGTTGGGTTTCTCCAACATTAACACCCATTGCTGGTTTTGCGCCAAGCATACTACTATCAATAATGGTGGCTGATAGCGTTCATATTATTGTGAGCTATTTGCAATATTTAAAACAAGGCTTAGATAAAAAAAGCGCCATTATTGAAAGCTTAATGCTTAACTTTAATCCCGTATTAATTACCAGCGTAACCACCATTTTAGGATTTTTAAGTTTAAATTTTAGTGCCTCGCCGCCTTATCGTGACCTTGGCAATATGGTGGCATTTGGTGTTTTATTGGCGTTTATTTTTAGTATTACGCTTCTACCAGCGTTGCTAATGGTTTTGCCACACAAAAAAGCTAGCACAATCAATTTACGAATAAGTTTTAAGCCTTTTGCAAAATGGGTGATTGCTAAAAAGCGGCAACTGCTTATTGGAATGACAGCGTTAACCATTGGCTTAATTGCTTTTATTCCGCAAAATAAACTTTCTGATAACTGGGCAAAATATTTTAATAATAGTTTTGAGCTAATGCAGTTGGTTAATTTTTTAGATGGCTATTTAACAGGGATCAACGGTTTAGAATATTCCTTAGAGCCAATTAAAGGAAAAACGATTTTTGATGATGAATATTTACAAGAGCTAGATAATTTTCATTTATGGTTTGAATCGCAACCCAAAATAATGAATGTAAAGTCTTATAGCGAATTAATGAAAGGCTTAAATCAGGTGATGAATCAAGACCAATCTTCATTTTATCGTTTGCCAAGTACGCCTGAACTTGCCGCTCAATATTTGCTTTTTTATGAGCTAGGTTTACCGCAGGGATTAGGGCTTAATAATTTAATTACCATTCATCAAAACGCAACAAGGCTCAGTGTTTCAATAACCGATTCTGGCTCAGATGAATTACTTAAAATCGATCAACAAGCACAAAACTGGTTAACGCAAAATGCCCCGCACATTAAACCAACCTCAGCTACTGGTTTAGGAGTAGTGTTTGCACATATTGCACAGCGTAATATTAAAAGTTTATTGCTAGGAACCTTAGTCGCTTTAGCGGGTATTTCAATTGTATTGATGTTGGTGTTTAAATCGGTTAAATACGGTTTAATTAGTTTGATCCCAAATTTAATTCCAGCGGCTTTAGCCTATGGTTTTTGGGGCGCTACTTTTGGTTATGTTGATATTGCTTTGTCAATTGTAGCTTGCTCTACATTAGGTATTGTGGTGGATGATACCGTGCATTTTTTATATAAATATATTCAAGCCAAAAAAGCCCATCAAAATACTGAGGCTGCGGTGGTTAGTGTGTTTAACCGTGTTGGCTTAGCATTATTAACCACCTCAAGTGTTTTGGCCGCAGGCTTTTTAATTTTGGTGGCATCTAATATGAATACATCATCTAACATTGGACTGCTAATGGCGATTACTTTAGTTTTTGCGCTATTGGTTGATTTTTTATTATTACCCGCACTTTTGCTTTATTGGGATAAAACAAAGCTTAAGAAAAACAAACAAAAGTCATAACAAAAAACAAATGCTTATAATTTGACAGTATAAAGTGAAAATCCTAGGCTAGAATTAATAATATAAAAAATCAAAGCAAGGATAAATAATGACAACTGTAAAAGCAAGTGATGTGATTAGCTTTTGGTTTGAACAATCGAGCCCTTCAGATTGGTATGCCAAAAATGAGTCTTTTGATCAACTGATTAAAGATAAGTTTTTAACAACTTATTGGGCGGCAACTAAAGGTGAATTGTATCAATGGCGTGATAGTCCGCTGGGTAGATTGGCAGAAATTATTGTGCTTGATCAGTTTTCTCGTAATATGTTTAGAGACAATGGGCAAGCTTTTATGTTCGACTCGCTTGCTGTCGTTCTTACTCAAGAGGCGATTACAGCAAAAGCTGATGAAACTTTGCCCAATGAAAAAAAAGCATTTTTATATATGCCACTAATGCATTCAGAATCACTTAAAATCCACGAACTTGCAGTTAAGGTTTTTTCGCAAACTGGCTTAGAAAATAATTATGATTTTGAGCTAAAACATAAAGCCATTATTGAGCAATTTGGTCGTTACCCGCATAGAAATAAGTTATTAGGCCGAGAGTCAAGTCGAGCAGAAAAAGCTTTTTTAAAACTACCCGGATCATCATTTTAGTTTAATAACAGGAAGCCAATATGTCACAAAATAAAACGCAACCAGGAAAAAGTTCGGTTAAAAAATTTATTGAGTCTATTGAGCATCCTATTAGGCAATCTGATGCTTTTAAACTATTAGAAATAATGGAAGCTATTACCAAAACCAAACCTGTTATGTGGGGCACTAGTATTATTGGCTTTGGTAGTTATCACTATGAATATAAAAGCGGGCGCAGTGGTGATTGGTTAAGAATTGGATTTTCGCCGCGTAAAGCCAGCCTAAGTTTGTATATTATGAATGGTTTTAGTGAGTACGAAAGTTTGCTTGGCAAGCTTGGTAAATATAAAACAGGAAAAAGTTGTTTATATATTAATAAGCTTGCCGATGTTGACTTAGATGTTTTAAAAGAACTTATTCATCACTCTTTTTATACGGCAAAACTTGGGGCTGAATCTTAATATTTACAGTTTGAATATTGCTCGATATCTATCTTTACCGTGTCGAGTTAATCCATAAGTGAGAGTTTTTGTTTCTAAATTAATGGTAAGAGTCCAAATATTGGTTGCAGCGGCAGGAATTAATAGAGTCGTAAATTCATCGGCTGGAAAATGTTGTTGCCACTTAGTTCCTTGAGTATTTGCCGTTCCGCCATAGTTTGTAACTTCATCAGGCGAGCCGTCTTTATGGCGGTGATCGTGTTTTAGTGACAGCTTCCCTTCGTTTAATGTAATGATCCAAGTGCGAGAGTGATCATTACCAACCGCAAATGGCACTTTTATTTTATTCTCTTTACAAGAAGCAAAATTGAGCACTAAAGCTTTATTCGCAAAGTCGTGATTAGGATCGTTAGGAAAAGTGGTTTTACCTGTTAACGTTTTTCCGCAATAAGCGCTTAACGCATGAAAAAACATAGCTGCGATATTTTTAGGCTGAGTAGTACTGTTAGTGAGCGCTTTGCTAGAAAATAGCGTAAAGCACAAAATTATTGCCAAAGATATTTTTTGCATAGTGATTGATCTCAATCTAAAAGAATTGTTCATTAAGCATATTACAATTATGTTATCATCTTTTTTTTAATTTTAGTGACTTATTATTCATATCATGAAAATTGGATTTCCTACTTTTGAACAATCAAAAGTATTAATTGTCGGTGATGTAATGCTCGACAAGTATTGGCATGGAGGCAGCTCTCGGATATCTCCTGAGGCGCCAGTACAAGTTGTTAATGTGGGTAATATCGAAGAACGTCCTGGTGGCTCTGGAAATGTTGCGCTCAATGTTGCAAGCCTTGGTAGTAAAGCCTCAATTATTGGAATTACTGGTAACGATGAAGCGGCTTCGGCAATACAAACTCGTTTGCAAGCGGCAAAAGTTAACTGTGATTTTACGCAGTTAGATAATGTGCCAACCATTACAAAGCTGCGGGTTATTTCTCAGCAACAGCAACTAATTCGCATGGATTTTGAAGAGCACTTTGCAGGTCGGGGTGCAAATGAGTTGAATGAAAAGGTGCAACAGAGCATCGCAAAGCACGATTTATTAGTGTTATCGGATTATGCAAAAGGCACTCTTGATGATCCTCAAAGCCTTATTCAGCAAGCTAAGCAGCACAATATACCCGTTTTAGTGGATCCAAAAGGAACCGATTTTTCTCGTTATTCTGGTGCTACATTGGTTTCTCCAAATCTTAATGAATTTGAAGCCGTGGTTGGAAAATGCAAAAACGAAGAAATGTTAGTTAATAAAGGTCTTGAACTGTTAAAAAAATATCAATGGCAAGCACTACTTATTACTCGTGGTAATCAAGGAATGACACTATTGCGAGCAGGCGAGTCAGAGTTTCATTTACCCGCTATTTCTCAAGAAGTTTATGATGTGACAGGAGCCGGTGACACAGTTATTGCTACTTTAGCAGCCTCTTTAGCAGCAGGGTGTGAGCTAGAGCAAGCGGTAACATTGTCTAATATTGCCGCAGGCATTGTAGTGGCTAAATTGGGAACGGCTAGTGTTAGTCAGCATGAAATTCGCCGCCACTTACGCCGTGCTGGTGATGTTAATGGCGGCGTGTTAAGTAAACAGCAGCTAAAGGTTGTTATTGATGACGCAAAAGCGCACAAAGAAACCATAGTAATGACTAACGGTTGTTTCGATATTTTGCATGCAGGGCATGTAGCTTATTTAAAAGAGGCAAAAAAGTTAGGTGACAGGTTAGTTGTGGCAGTTAATGATGATCAATCAGTAACCCAACTAAAAGGCGAGGGGCGACCAGTTAACCCAATTAATCGCAGAATGTCGGTACTTGCAGGGCTACAGTCGGTTGATTGGGTGGTACCGTTTTCGGAGGCTACTCCAGAGGCTTTAATTGAACTATTAATGCCTGATGTTTTAGTTAAAGGTGGTGATTATAAAGTGTCTGAAATAGCAGGCGCTCAATTTTTGCAAGCGCAAGGTAAGCAAGTAAAGGTGCTTAAGTTTATTGATGATGTTTCTACCACTCAAATTATTGATAAAATTAGTGAACAGTCGGGCAGTCTTTGAATTTAACACGTTAAAATGCAAACAAAATTATTGATCTATAAAATCTTGGGCTGGGGATTACTCGGCTTTGGATTATTGCTTTATGTGATCCCTGTCTTTTATGAATATTTAGGTTTTTATTCGGGTTTATTGGCATTTGGGCTTATTTTTATTGGAATTAGTTTACTGAAACTCAGAAAAGATCAAATAAACCAATAATGCCCTTCAAGATCTTTTATATCAAATCAGAATACCGCTACTTTCTTTGTGAGATATTTCTTACAAAGCATTGAGATTTTGACACTTTGTGCTCAAAGATATTGGCTCAACAGACTTGTTGTTTTGATGTTAGCCTATTGATTTTATTGAATAATATATTTTATTTAGTTTAATGTCTTAAACATTACTAGAAAAACTTTTATTTAAGGTGGCTTGTTCCATTTTTTGTCTAAGCTATTATAAACCCAAGCGTTAAGGAAAACGTTGGACTTAAAGGAAAGCGGGTAGGAAACCCAATTCAAGGAAATGAAACTCAAGGAAAGTGCAAGGAGCACCTTTTTCATAGGATGAAATGCAGGAATGCAAAGGGCGGCTTAGGTCGCCCTTCTTGTTTTTAGATATATCCGTTAAAATAGCATCAATAATCATTCTTTTATTCATTAGGTATTATTGATGACTGACAAAATCAAACAACTTATCGCATCGAATCAACAATGGGCAGAATCTTTTGCTCAACAAAACCCTGGAATTTTTGAAAAATTAGGCAAGCAACAAAGTCCTGAATATTTATGGATTGGTTGCTCTGATAGCCGTGTGCCAGCCAATACTGTTGTTGGCTTGCAACCGGGTGAAGTGTTTGTACACCGTAATATTGCCAACCAAGTTCACCACTCTGATTTAAACGTATTATCGGTTTTAGAATATGCCGTAGCGGTATTAAAGGTAACCGATATTATTGTATGTGGTCATTATGGCTGCGGTGGTGTTAAAGCAGCAACGGCTAATATGGAGCATGGTATTGTTGATAATTGGTTAAAAGGCATTAAAGACACTTACCATCAATGCGAACAAGAAATGCAGAGCATTAAAAATGATGATGAACGAGTTGATCGCTTATGTGAACTGAACGTAATGCAGCAAGTTAAAAATGTTTGCTCTACTTCTATTGTGCAAAAGGCTTGGTCGAATGGTCAAAAGCTTTCGGTTCATGGTGTAATTTACGGTATTAATGATGGCTTACTTAAAGATCTTAATGTTTCTGTTACTTCAATTGAGCAAATGGAAAGTATTTACCAGTTTAAACGTTAAGTTCTGCTAATTTGCGGTAATGTAATGGTTACTTTTAAACCATGAGGCTCCACATTTTCGGCCTTAATATTACCGCGATTTAGTTTTATTGCTCGCTCTGCAATTGATAGTCCTAATCCTACACCACCACTTTGTCTTGAGCGATCATCTTGAGGTCTAAAAAACGGCTTAAAAATATCTTCTATCATTGATGGCTCAACACCAGCACCATTATCTCTAATACTTAGCTCAACTAGTGTTTGATTACTATTAAGGTTACATTCAATCTTGCCATTTTCAGGCGTATATTTAATCGCATTGCGTAAAATATTTTCAATACCGCTATAGAGTGACTCTTGATTGCCTTTAATCATCATTTCTGGCGAAATATTGGCATTAATGGCAATTTGTTTTTGTTCAGCTTCAAACTCGCATTCATCAATAATTAAGTTAAAAAGCTGGCTCAAATTAATTGATTCTTGCGTTTGATTATCTTGTGTATTTTCTAGTTTAGATAAAGATAATAAGCGCTCAAGCATTTCATTCATTCTATTGGCTTCTTGGCGCAGTTTTTCTGCCATTTTAGGTGAGTTAGAAGACTGATTATCAATCATGCCTATTGCTATTTTTAACCGTGTTAACGGCGAACGCAACTCGTGAGACACATCACTAATTAGCTGTTTTTGAGCATCAATTTTATTGGCTAAATGTTGGGCTAGTTGATCAAAATCTTTAGCTAAATCACCAAACTCATCTCGCCTAATTAATAGCTTCGATAACGCTTTGCGGTTAGAGAGATCTTGTTTTAAATGATTAGTGGCTTGTTGTAGTTTTTGGATCGGTTTTGTAATTAACCATGAAAGCAAAAAGCTTAATGGAAAGCTCACTAAAAAAATGGTGATAAATAAATTTTTGGTAAAATCGCGAAAAAAATTACCCACTAAATGACGAGAAAAACCGGGCGGTTTGTGTCCTGCATATAGCCATAGCTTTTCTTTTCGATAGTTAACCTGAATTCCACCCCAAAAATATTCGGGGCCTTTTCTTATCATTTGTGATTGATTAGTGGTTAAAACATTTTCATGAAGTTTAACTAATAATGGTGGTGGTTTGCGTCTAAAAAAGGGCTTACCATTTTCATTTAAAAAATAATATTGCTTTAACTGAATGGATAAACGTCTTTTAGATTTATAGTGGTTAAATGCATGGCTGGCTTTTTTGGCAGTAAGTATCAGATCTTTTTTGGCACGTTCAGGTAAGTTTTCAATATGAGCTTTGTTATTATAAACAAAAGAGAAAAATAAATTTAAAGTCACTATCACTATTATTGATAGCCAAAACCAAACTAAAATTTTCCAAAATAAAGTTAATCTAAATTGAGAAGGGATTTTAATCATTGGCATGATCCCAAATTAAATATTGATAGCCATTTCCTCTAATGGTTTTTATTCGCTCACAACTATTTTTGTAAAGCCCAAGCTTTTTCCTAATATTACTTAAATGCATATCAATACTGCGATCAAAGGCTTGTAATTTTTTGCCTAAGCAAATTTCACTGATTTTTTCTTTTGAAACGACGTTACCTGCATTTTCAGCAAGTAATTTCAATAGATCGAATTCGGTTGATGTGAGTAATAATACTTGCTTATTAACTGTTGCCTGTCGGTTGTTAATATCTAATGCTAAATCATTAATGGTAATAATATCTTTAGCAGCAGAGCTTTTTGTCATATTGGTTCTACGTACAATGGCGCGTATTCTGGCAACTAACTCTCTTGGATCACAAGGCTTGGCGATATAATCATCGGCACCCATTTCTAAACCAACAATGCGATCAAGTTTTTCACCTCTAGCGGTTAGCATAATAACGGGCAATTGCGAAAAATGACGAATTTCGGTTAATACATCAAAGCCATTTTTCAGTGGCATCATCACATCAAGGATCAGTAAGTCAAAAGTGTTGGCAGATATTGTATCTACTGCATCTTGCCCGTTAAAAACAGAAGTCACTTGAAAACCTTCTTGGCTTAAATAGTCTTGCAAAAGTTCGCAGAGTTCTTGATCGTCGTCGGCAATTAAAATTTGAGTCATCATTTATGGGTTGTAACTAAATCAGTTGGTACATTGTAATACTAGCATAGCAAATACGGACAAAAGCCTTTATAAACCATCTTTACATAAACTTTACATTATCTTGACAGCACTTTGCATTGAAAAAGGTAATCTATCACTGTGTCTTCGAAGAGAAGTTAAACAAAGTTTGGTTTTAAAAGAGGAAATAATCATGAAATTAAATCAATTGGTCATATTAGCTGTTTTAGGTGTATCAGCATTAAGTGTAAGCCATGCAACTATTGCAAAAGAAATGCGCGCAGATAGAGGAGGAGCTAACCATAGTTATGGAGACAATAGTTATCGAGAGAATAGTTATGGAGAAAAACGCGGTCATCGTAGTAAAAATTTTATCCGACATGCTTTCGCAAAACTTGATTTAACCGATGAACAAAAAGCATCAATAAAATCAATAAAGCAGAGCGAAATGCAAAAAAATGAAGCAACCAGAGAGCAGTTAATCGACTTAAAGCTTGAGATGAGAAAGCAATTAAAAGCCGACAATGTTGATGAAGCGCAGGTTAAAGCATTATCGGCTCAAGTTTCAGAATTAAAAGCTGACTTAACCATTAGTCGAGCCAAAGCAAAAAAACAAATGATTGCATTATTAACCGAAGAGCAACAAGCAAAGCTGAAAAAAATGACCGATAAACGACGTGAGCGTATGAAAAAACGTGCCGAGGTTGAGTAGTCGATTTAGGCTCTGTTAAATGCTTATAAAATATCGGCAATATTTTTAATATTGTCGATACCTTTGCCTGTTTCTACTAACTGCTTAAAATCTTCAGCCATTTTATGGCTCGCATCAATCACATCTTGCCAATACTTTATTCGCATTTTTTCATCCATTTTAGAAAAATCACTGCGATCCGAAATCTTTTTAAAAGGAAGCGAATCAACATGCTCAGCCGATGGGGTTACCACCACAACATTTTCAAAATTACTTAAATTGGCTTTGCGAGACTTTAGTTTTTTATCAAACCAGCCGGGTTTTATTAAAGGAAAAAAATGGGGGTAAAGTACAAGCTTGTCGTTGTTAAAATGAAGATCGAGGTGATAATCAATAATACCACCATCACGATACATACCTTCAGGCGCGCCAGGAATATCTGCAACACCATTAAGTACAATAGGAATAGCACCAGTTGCCATTAACACCTGATGAATATTTTGAGAAGACAATGGAAGATATTCTGTTGGCATGTCGTCAAACTGAAAATGCGATGAGGCAAATTTATTATTGCGGGTATAAAAAATAACTCGATCAAAATGCTTAGTGATTTTTTCACGCGAAATAGCATTAGAAGCCGCCGCATGGGTTAAGCCTAAACTTTGAATGAGTTTATTTTCAGAACGATTGAACCCTTTGGCTCGAGCAACAATAAAATGACTTTGCACAAGTTGGCTATTGGCAATTTCTTCTTCACCTGTTGTGCCTAAAACCTTATCTAGCATTTGCGTGGCTTTATCACTAATTTCTTGTGCGTCTGGCTTTTTTGAATAAGTTTCTTTTGAATAATGCTGAGCCAATCTTTTTATCGCACCAACCGGATCTTCTTGGGCAAAACAAGCCATTCGCCATGCACCTGCCGATGAACCAATGGTATAAATGGGAGATTTTCTTTGAGCAAAAAATTCACCAAATAAATAATAGTCTAAGCCAAACAAAGTAAACCACTTAGGCCCGCCAGATGCACCAGCCATTACATCAAACATGGATTGATGAACGCCATTTTCTTGAATTTGCTGTAAAGCTTTTTCACCAGCATAAATAGAAATTGATGACATGGTTGCTCCTAAGACTGAATTAATCTATTTCTCAATAGAGTTTACACTAAACATCTACAGTAAATCAGGTAAATCATTGATTTAGATACTGGAATCTGGTCATTGCTAATGCTTGCGTGGCAATATTAGTCCTGATGATTTCAGGAACGAGTTAAAGTCGGTTTGGAAAGAGCTAAGTCAGAAGGTAATACTTAGAGTAGGCCTAATGTATCACCCAGGCAGGAACAGAAGGTTATCAAACTCAGAAAAATTGGTATGGGCTCGTAAAGTAACTTCTGAAGTTGTTGTTGGGGTGTTGTTCAGTGACTAGACATACAGTCAAAATGTAGTTAATTATTACAACTGTTGTAATTCAGAAAAGAAGGTTTTGTAAATAGACGTATAGGCAAAAATTTAGAATAGTCTTTAAAAACAGCTAGCTAGCTAGCTATTGTGTAATTAATTAGTTAGTGCTAATGTAGATAATAAGAAATATTGAAGTAAATATATGTAAGTTGGACTTTCAAATGCCCAATAATAAATCTCAAGAGCTAAAGCTGGTTGCTCCTAACTTTGATTCCTCTCTTACCGATGTCATTATAGAGCTTAATCATTTAAGAAAACATGTACTTACATGAACAACTCCGCCTTGGATATTTTTTCAAATCAAACAAATTTTCCATCTTTTAGAGAGTGTGGGATCTGCACGTATCGAAGGAAATCGAACAACTATCTCTGAGTATATTGAGCAAAAAATAGAATCGGGGGAAAAGAGTGCCGACAGGTTTTCAGAGATTGCTAATGTTGAGGAAGCACTAAAGTATATTGAAGAGAACATTCAAATAGGTACAGATATTACTCATAAGTTCATACGAGAACTTCATCAAATTGCTGTATCTGGATTAGAGAGGGAAGGAGATAAGACTCCAGGTGCATATAGAACTTGGGCTGTAAAAATATCCGAGTCACAACATATGCCACCAGAACATATACATGTTAATTTCATGATGGATGAACTTGTGGAGTTCATCAATGAGCCTGCCAGTGATAAATATGAGTTGCTTAAAACTGCAATTGCACACCACCGATTTACTTGGATACATCCTTTCGGAAATGGAAATGGTCGAGTTGTAAGACTTTTAACCTATGCACTGTTAATCAAGTACGGCTTTAACGTTCAAGATGGAAAGATTCTAAATCCAACCGCAGTCTTTTGTAACGACAGGGATGAGTATTACAAGATGCTTGCTGGTGCAGATGCTGGAAGCGAAGAAAAAATACTGGACTGGTGTGAATATGTACTTAAAGGAATTTTGGAAGAGGTTACGAAAGTAAGCCAGTTAACGGATAACGAATTTACGGTTAAAAAAATTTTAAAGCCGGCATTAGCACATAGTTTGGATCGAGCTATGATTACAAATGATGAATATGCCATCCTAAAGATGTCTACAGAGGTAAGAGGGTTTAAGGCTCAAGATGTAAAAGAATTGCTTCCTAATCTAACTTCTCGGCAAGTAACAAGCACGATTAAGAAATTAAAAGATAATAAGTTAATAACACCTATTGAGAAGAATGGACGAGTCTATTCGGTTTATTTTTTGAATAACTATTTAATGCGTGGGGTAATGCGAACATTAGAAAAAGAAGAATTTATTCCGCCATTGGACATATAGCCTATGAGGGAGTTGCAACTTTAAATACTGTAATCTTATTCATGAATGTTTTCCGATAAAATTCTTTCGACAAAAATTACGATCTTCAGCTGTAATTTTTTTCACCAACACAAATAGCAATTGATGAAATGGTTGCTCCTAAGATTGAATTAATCTATTTTTCAACAGAGTTTAAACTAAACAACTGCTTATCTTCTAACCGTAATGCGGTTAATGTTCCGCCCCAAACACAGCCGGTATCTAAGGCATAAATATGATCTTTGCTGGTTTGTCCATTGAGTGATGCCCAATGCCCAAACACAAAATGATAACGAGACTTTTTACGCGGCAATTCAAACCAAGGGATCAAAGACTTGGGCTGAGTACCAGGTGGTGATTTAACTTTTAGATCAAGCTTTGCGTTTTTATCACAAAATCGCATTCGGGTGAGGGCGTTGGTGATAAATCGTAATCGCTCTAATCCTTGCAAATTTTCATTCCAGCTATCGGGTGTATCGCCATACATAGCAAAATAAAAGCTCAAAGGGTCGGTTTGCAATTGCATACTGACTTCTTCGGCTAATGATTTTGCTTGGCTTATTGACCATTTTGGGTAAAGCCCTGCGTGCGACATAGCAAATTTTAATGATTTATTGCGATAAAATAGCGGTTGCTTGGTTAGCCATTTAACCAGTTTTTTACGATTTTCAGCTTGAAAAATATCATCCAAAGTGTCTTTAGGACGACAAAGTGTTGCACCAGCCTCTGCCGCTAAAAAGTGTAAGTCGTGATTACCTAGTACAACTTTTATTGATTTTCTGTTCTGATAAACAAAATTCAATACTTTTAATGAGTCGGCTCCACGGTTGATTAAATCACCAGCAAGCCAAAGTTGATCGCTACTGGTGTTAAAATCAATTTTATTGAGTAGTTTTATAAAAGTTTGGTAACATCCTTGAATGTCACCAATGGCATAAGTAGGCATTGGCTATTTAATCTTAATTAAGTCAGACTATACAATAAAGTTTATCTTAGCCTATGTAGAGATAAAATTGTTTTTATTAATGGAATAAAATGTTTGCTAATTCTTCATTAAAAATAGCCTTAGTTACAGGATCTAGCTCTGGATTTGGTTATGCCACTTGCGTAAAACTTGCCGAAAAAGGCTGGAATATTATTGCAGTTGCTAGAAGGGAGAAGCAGTTACAAGCCCTTCAAAAAAGCCTAGGAGCCGACCAATGCTATATACAAACATTAGATATTACCTCTCAACAACAAATTCGGGCTTTAGCAGAAGATCTTAATAGCCGGTCAATAAATATTGATCTTTTGGTTAATAATGCGGGGCTTGCTTTAGGATTAGCACCTGCACAAAAAGCTGACCCGCAAGACTGGTTAACCATGGTTGATACTAATATAAAAGGACTCATGCTAATGACACATAGTTTGCTTCCTAGTATGGTAGAAGCAAAGCAAGGGCATATTATCAATATTGGCTCAATCGCTGGAAGTTATGCTTATCCAGGCGGTAATACTTATGGGGCTAGTAAGGCTTTTGTTGCACAGTTTAGTCGAAATTTACGTGCCGATTTAGCGGGCAGTAATATTAGAGTAACTAATATTGAGCCTGGGCTTGCTGAAACCGAGTTTTCTGTTGTGCGGTTTCACGGCGATAAACAAAAAGCCGATTCAGTGTATGAAAATTATGAGCCATTAGTTGCAGATGATATTGCTAGAGCCGTTGTTTGGAGCACCGAACAACCCGAACATGTTAACATTAATTCAATAGAGATCATGCCAACGTGCCAATCATTTTCGGCATTAAGCTTAAACCCAAAAACTTAAAAATAATTAAACACAATAGATTAAAACTGTGAGCTTTACTCAACATAATCAGCCCAAAATAGTTTCAGGTTCAAGTTATAACCTGAATACTATTATATTTTGTGTAATATGCTCATTACTAGGCTTTGCTTTTAACTTAACAGAATTTAATCTTTTTGGAGGAATGAGCCTAGTTTTAGGTCCTACATTTGGTGTTTTAGTTGCTTTAAGTGTTGGGCCTGTTGCAGGAGTTATCGTTGCGGCAGTTTCTGTAATAGGCTTAGTGATTAGCTGGGAGCATTGGTATTGGAGCATATTATTTTTGCCCGAAGCTTTTTTTGTGGGTTGGTTGTTTAAACGGGGTTGGAATGAATTATTTGCAATCTTTATTTATTGGTTAGTAATAGCAGTACCAATTACTGTAATATTTTGGGCGCTAGGTTATATATCAATAGCAGCTGATATTATTATAAAATATTTATTAAACTCGGTAGTTTACACCTTACTCGCTTCAGCATTTTTTTGGTTTTTTTCTATTCAACAAAAGCTCAAAATACCACAATCAGTTACGTTTAATTTGCATACCCAAATATTTATGGTTTCAATGGTTTCTATGGCATTACCAACTACATGGTTAATGTTTGATGACATTACAGATAAATTACAAACCACTCAACAGAAAGTTCGGGTTCAGCTTCAAAATCAATCTGAAAAAATAAGCTTGGGTGTACAGAGTTATTTAAAACGGCAACAATTTATTATTGAAAAACAATCTGAAATTTTAAGCTTAATGTCTCCTAAAGATCGAAAATCAAACCGAATTTTAAGACAATTTCATCAAAAAAATTCAGTCTTCATTTCATTATTTACCGCAAACCAAGCGGGTGAAATTGAAACCTTTAGTCCTATTGAGCGATTATCAGAAAAAAGCCCTGCAATTGACGACAGAAATTACTTTCAGCAGTCAATAAAGGGACATTCGTTTATGTCGCAAGTTATTAGGGGCAGAGCCAAAGGCGAAATTCCTATTTTAGTGATAAGTGAACCAATAAGAAATAACAATGAAATTTTGGGTGTTATTGCGGGTTCTATCGACCTATCATTTTTTGAGTATTATATTAATGAACAACAAGAGAAAGGGCTTTTCGATTTAGGTGGCAAATTTGTTTACTTGGTTACCGACTCAAAAGGAAATACTATTTTTGCTTCGGAAGAATTAAATCTAAAACCAATGCAAAAAGTTGAGTGGTATACAGAGCCTGCAAAAATAGAGAAAGGGTTTAGTGCTAATAATATCATTAAAGGTGAGTTTTTATCACATACTGCCTCATTAGCAAATGGATGGAAAGTTAATTCAATTTATTTGGCTAAAGATTATATTGCTCAAGCTAGGCAATATCTTTATCAATTATCTTTTTTGTTAAGCGGTATTGTTGTAATAATAATATTGCTGGCTAAGTTTTTATCATTTCAAATGAGTCGCACGCTAATTTGGTTGTTAGAAAGAGCTAATTCATTAAATTTTTTATCACCAATTAAGCAAAAACCATTTCAATTTAGCTCGCACATCCCTAAAGAGATTTCTCAGCTAATAGATGCATTTGAATCGGCAGAAAAAAGAATTCAATCTGCATTTGAAACCGAAAGGTTACACCAAGCTAAGCGTGCAGATGCTGAAAAAGCGAGTGTAGAAAAATCATTTTTTGTGTCGGCTATTAGTCACGAATTAAGAACACCTTTAAATGCCATTTTAGGTTTTTGCCAGCTGTTGCAAAATGATAATAATTTACCGCCAGAAGAAAACGAGCTTGTTGAAGAAATTAATATTGCCTCTCAGCATTTAATGCTACTTATTAATGATATTTTAGATCTATCAAGAATAGAGTCGGGTAAATTAAAGCTAAAGTTAAGCGAAGTAGAGCCTAGTGGGTTAGTTAGAGAATGTTTAACATTGTTTAAAAAACAGGCGATGGCTAAAAATATTACAATAACAATTAAGTCTAGCGGAAAAAAATGTATTGCTTTGGCTGATGAGCTAAAGCTAAAGCAGATCTTAATTAACTTGATAAGCAATGCACTTAAATACAATAAAAAAGATGGCAGTGTTGTTATTTCACTATGCGAAAAATCGGCTAAAGATAAGGTAGTTATTTCGGTAAAAGATACTGGATATGGTATTAGTCAATCGCAGCTTAACAAACTGTTCAAACCTTTTGAAAGGCTTTCGCGAGAAGAAAAAATTAATGAAGGTTTTGGTATTGGTTTAGTTGTTAGTAAAAAACTAACCGAAGCGATGGACGGTAAGCTTATTGTAGAAAGCGAAATAGATAAAGGCTCAACATTTACCTTAAAAATACCTAAGTCGGGTACTACTGCATTTAATGATAAAGAGGATAGTCATTTAGTTCAAACATCTATAGCGCCTACTAGCGTTTTATATGTTGAAGACAATGATATTAATGCTTTAGTTATGGAAAAAGTAATGCAACGTTTTCCTCAAATTCAGTTTACTCGTGTTGCTAGTGGCACCGAGGGACTAGAACGATTAAAAATTGAATCATTTGATTTTGTATTTTTAGATATTACTTTGCCTGATATTGATGGGTTTGAAGTGTTAAGGCGAATAAAAAGCGAGTTAACTACTCAATACAATTATGTTTTTGCAATAAGCGCCAATGCTTTAGCCGAAGATATTCGTAAAGGATTGGCGCAAGGGTTTGATGAATATATTACCAAACCCGTTAGATTTGAACAGCTTTTTGAGGCCATTAAAAAAAGACAAATGACCGATAAAGCTGTTGATAAAAATTAAGCGTTTAAAGCCGTTTTTTGAATTTCAATAAGCTCCGCAATACCTTGTTGAGCTAGCGCCATCATTTCAGATAACTCATCAGCCGAAAAAGTTGCGCCTTCGGCAGTGCCTTGTAGCTCAATAATACCTTTGTTGTCATCCATAATAATGTTCATATCGGTTTCGGCTTTTGAGTCTTCGGCATAGTCTAAATCAAGCACTGGTGTGCCTTGATAAATACCAACCGAAATTGCCGCAATCATCTGTTGTAGTGGATTGGTTTTAAGCATTTTATTTTTAAGCATATGATTAATTGCATCAACCAAAGCCACACAAGCGCCAGTAATAGAAGCCGTACGAGTACCACCATCGGCTTGTAGCACATCACAATCAATAGTGATGGTATGTTCGCCTAACAGCTCTAAATTAACCGCTGCGCGCAGTGAACGACCAATTAAACGCTGAATTTCTTGAGTGCGTCCTGTTTGTTTGCCTTTAGCGGCCTCGCGAATATTTCGCGTGTGAGTAGCACGCGGTAACATGCCGTATTCGGCCGTTACCCAACCTTGGTTTTTGCCCTTTAAAAAACGTGGAACACTGGTTTCAACCGAGGCATTACATAAAACGCGAGTTTCACCCACTTCAATTAAAACCGAGCCTTCGGCGTGATTAGTGAAATTACGAGTAATTTGAATAGGGCGCAATTGATTGCTGGTTCTGCCGCTTGGACGCATGGAAATCTCTCGACTGTTAGAAATAATAGGCAATTTTAACCAAATCGTTAATCAAATAGTATGATTTATCGAAAATAATTGGTTTTATCGAAATTAATTTGCCTACGGGTTACAATTTGCAACCACAATCTTGTCGCCATTTAGAAAATTGGAAAAAAATATGATCAGAAGTATGACCGCATTCTCTCGCCATCAGTTAGAAAAAAGCTGGGGCAATGCCACTTGGGAGCTTCGCTCGGTTAATAGCCGTTTTTTAGAAACCAATTTTCGCCTGCCAGAATCGTTTCGTTATTTAGAGTTTAAATTTAGAGAGCGTTTACGTAAAAAGCTTAATCGCGGCAAAATAGATTGTAATTTAAAGTTTGATACCTCAAGTGCCGAAACCAGCGAGTTGTCGCTTAATCAATCTTATGCCTCAGGCTTATTGCAAGTCCATAAAGCCTTGCAAGAGCTAGCCAATATAAATCAAGCTCCTGATTTAACCCGTTTATTAACTACTCAAGGCATAACTAAAAATGCCGAAATTGACACCGAACAACTCGAAAAAGACTTACTTACCGCACTAGAGCAAGCTATCGATCAATTGATAGTAATGCGCGAGCGAGAAGGCGCAAGTTTAACCGATATCGTTCAACAACGACTAGACGGTATGACCGAGCAAGTTGCCATGGTAAGAGAAGAAATGCCCGCTATAGTGCAATGGCAAAAAGATAAAATCTTAAACCGCTTTGAAGAAGCCAATGTAGAGCTAGAAGAAGGGCGCTTAGAGCAAGAAATGGTAATGGTTGCACAAAAAATTGATGTAGACGAAGAGTTAGATAGATTAGACACCCACATAAAAGAAGTCACCAGACTCCTCAAAAAAGGCGGAGCCGTTGGCAGAAGGCTCGACTTTTTAATGCAAGAGCTAAACCGCGAAGCCAATACTTTGGGTTCAAAATCAATCAGCGCTAAAACCACGAATGCATCAGTTGAGTTAAAGGTTTTGATTGAGCAAATGCGGGAGCAGATCCAGAATATTGAATAACGCTAAGTAGTCTACAGAGTAGTACACTATAGAGCATTTGCTATTTACAGTTAATTAAGCTTTTTACTATTTATGCGCAAATAAATGCGAGATTATTGCTTTTTTATGCGCATAAAAATGTTATTTTTGCATGATATATAGCGCATAAAAGTGTATGTCATATTAATTGAAAATGTTTATGATGTGAGAAATTGCTAGGAAAAATTTTTGTTAAATTAATGGTTAGACTGGCGGGTATACATTACAAACTGATGCTCAGCGAAAAACTAAACATATTTATTAGGGGCTGTTGATCTTTCAAACATCAACAGATCCTAAGCTCCTTATCGTTAGATTCTTTTAATTTATCATTAGTAAGGGAATGATTATCAACATACCCAATATTACTGACAAAATTGAGCATTTAGTTTATATTGAGCGTCCAAAATTTATTATGCCTTAGGGTATATTTTTTATCTAATTGATTGCAATTTAAGCTGTATGCAGAAAAAAGATATGCAAAATCATAAAAATATACAATCTGAAAATAGTCTTAATCTTGAGCAATTTGAGTTGGCTGTTAATGAATTATTTTCGTTTGCCAACAAGGTAAATAAGAATGATTTTTATCTACAGATAGCAAAAAAAATATGTGAAATTTTGCCTGTTAACGCGGTTTTTATTGGGTTGTTCCAAAAAAATACTACGGGAAAAATTGAAACACTGTCGGCTTATCATAATAGTCAAAAGCTGAGTAATTTTTCTTACTCAATAGCACAAACACCTTGTGAGCAGGTTATTAAACAGGGAGATTTTTGTGTTGATGAAAATGTTCAGTTTAAATTTCCTGATTCAGAATTAAGCAAAATGGTCAATGGCTCAGGCTATGTTGGTTGTCAGCTAACTAATGATAAAGGTGATGCAATTGGTTTAATTACGGTGATGTCATCCACTCCTATTAAGGATATTCAATTTATTAAAAGTGTGGTTAAAGTTTGTGCTTTTCGTGTTTCGGCACAAATTGAGCAATTAGAACTTAACAAAAATTTTGCCCAAGAAGTTTTAATCAATAAAGCCCAAGTCGATTCTGTTCCAGCGTTAATGTTTACTTTAGATAAACAAGGTAATTTTGTTAGGTGGAATAGTTATTTTAACTCTAAGTTTGGTTTTAATCATCAAAACATGGAGCAAAAAAATGTTTATAAAGCAGTGCATAAAGCCGACCAAAGTAGGCTTGAGCTAGAAATTAAAAATGTTTTTGAACATGGTAGTAGCACTATGTATCTCAATGGTTTAACCCGTGATGGAGATATTGTGCCGTTATTAGCCACAGCACAAAAAGCAAATTACGATGGCGAAGATGTTGTTGTTGGTGTTGCACTTGATATGACTGAGCAACAAAATGTTGAAAGAAATTTACTGCGTTCTCAGGGAAGGCTAGCACGAAAAAATTCACAGCTTAATTTAATTAATGACTTAGTTGAAAAACTTTATTCATCTCACAATGTTTATAGCATTGCGCATCAAGTAGTGAAAGCATTTAAAAATATTTATGATGGCGCATTAATTTATTTTCAGATTGTTGATGAAACAAAAAAAAATGTTCAAACCATTGCATCTAGCGGTTCTAGCGACAAAACTTTATCGGCTCGCAGAACATTTCCAATTGACGAAAGTGGCTCACCTACTGGCTTGGCAATGGCTAGTAGAAACTTAGAAGTATTTCGTTCAATGCAAACTGATGAAAGGTTTGCACCTTCTATTAAGTCTTTAACTCAGCATGAAGGAATTAAATGTGGAATTGTTATTCCGTTAATATATTCCAATCAACTTTTAGGTAGTATTACTGTTGCTTTTAGATTTGATTCTGATTTTGATGAGGAAGAGTTAGAGTTTTATCGAACTATTGGTACGAGTGTTTCTTTGGCACTTAATAATGCACATCAATTTGAAACATTAGAAAACTTGGCAACCACCGATGCCTTAACTGATTTACCTAATCGTAATGCGCTTAATCAAGACTGTTCACGGCTTTTAGAAAATAATAAAAATACCGATCAGCTTTTAGGGTTGATTTTGGTTGATTTAGATCGATTTAAAGAAATTAACGATACGCTGGATCATCAAATTGGCGATAAGTTATTACAATGTATTGGTCCTCGTTTATCACAGGCACTTAAAGCAGAAAGTATTAGTTTGTATCGGTTAGGTGGTGATGAGTTTTGTGTTTTGGTTGAAGATATCGACTCCATTGAAGATGCCGAAGCAGTTGCAGCTTTAATTAATTTAGCCATTGCAAAACCGTTTAATGTTGATGGACTTAATTTAGAAATTAGCACCAGTATTGGGGTTGTTACTTGTCAAGGCGCTAATCGTAGTGCCAATGAAATGTTACGCTGTGCTGAGCTTGCAATGTATCATGCCAAGAGTGTCGGTGGAGGAATTCAAAAATACTCTAAAGTGCTAGATGCCGATACGAGCCAGCGATTTGTTATTATGTCAGAAATGGCTGAAGCCATTCGTAAGGATAATTTAATTTTGCATTACCAACCTAAGCTTGATTTAACAACAAAGCAAATTGTTGGTTGTGAAGCCTTAGTTAGGTGGCAGCATAAAGATTATGGTTTGATTTCACCAATAAAGTTTATTCCTTTAATTGAGCTAACTCAGCTAATTCATCCGTTAACCAACTGGGTAATGAAAACTGCAATGGCGCAGTTAGACAAATGGAAAAAACAAGGGATCAGTGTTGAAATTGCAATTAATTTATCGACAAGAAATTTAATTGATGAAAATTTTATTCAACAAGTTGATGATCTAATGAAAGAGCACGCTATTAAGCCAAAAGAATTAGAGTTTGAAGTGACAGAAACTGCATTAATGGGCAATTTAGAGGCTTCAAAAAAACAGCTTTTTCGGTTAAATAAGCGCGGAATTAAATGCTACTTAGACGATTATGGTACTGGCTATTCTAGTTTATCTTATTTAAAGAATTTGCCGATTGATGGGCTAAAAATTGATCGCTCATTTATTTCAACTTTGGCTCAAGATCCAAGGGATAGAACAATAGCGCATTCAACTATTAATTTAGCGCATAGTTTAGGCTTAAAAGTTATTGCAGAAGGTGTTGAAGATAAATTAACCTTGCATGAGTTAGCACGGCAGGGGTGTGATTATGTTCAAGGATTTTACATTAGCGAACCGCTCGATGCTGAAAGTTTTGCCAAGCTATATTGGGAACACAGTTAAATTAGGAGCATAGTTAAATTAGGATCGTAGCTAAACTGAAAACATGGCTGAACTAGAAACTATCGTTTTAATGACTCAAACATACTAAATTCCCAAGATCTTATTGCTGCAACCAAACTTACTCCAATTCTGTCATCAAATGGCAGCTGATTGTCCTGTTGAGCAAGCTCATTAAATTCGCCAATGAGTTTGTCAATTTTGTTTTGTACTGTTGTGATCGTTGTTTTTGAAACCATGGCAGAAGCAAACTTCATAGATTCATCTTTTTGATTAAACCGAGATTTAAAAAATTCTTGTTGTATTTTTTGATTAAAAAGTTTTTCAATAGCTCCATTTTTTCGCCAACGAAAATTTCTTGAGGTTAACAGTTTTACTCTATTGCCTGGTAATAGATCAATAAAGCGAATTCTATCTAAATGAGCTAACAATTGAATGCCTTCGCGATCATTAATTTGATAATGCGCTTTTATGGTTTCAAATGGGATTTCATTTAATAGCAAATAGGCCATTAATAATAGTTTAGGCTGTTTTACAAGTTCGGCTTCTTGCTCTTCGTTGAGCGATTGAATTTGATTAAGGTTTTGCTCGGCCACTTTTGCCAGATCGCACAGCTCCATGTTCATCATCTCGCAGATTTGATCAATACGATGCAGAGAAATATTCTTTTCCGAAAATATTCGCTTAACGCTGGCTTCACTAAGATCTAGTTTTTGTGCAACATCAGCATAAGTTAACCCATGATCTTTTAAACAAGCTTTAAGGGTTTGTACAAAAAGAGGTGTTTGTGCCATTGATTGTAGTGATTATGGTGGAATAAGTTGCTTAACCATATCACTCTTAGCTATTTATTTTTAGATTTTTTTGACAAATTGATAATGAAAAACTAGAGTCTGCTACATTGTTTATACCCGTTCTACTTTAAGGAGCGTTTTGAAGGGGAATGGGGTAACACATCTTTAATTCAAGCATTAATAAGAATAAAAAATAAAAAAGGAATTGAGCAAAAATGCCATTACTTATCATTTATAACCCGCAGGCAGGCAATGGTCGTGCGAGATCACTATTACCTGAAGTTAAAAATTACCTTAAAGCTAAGCAAATTAAAGCCGAGATACTACTAACTAATAGCAGTGGTCATGCAACAGACATAGTTGCCAAAACTAAACTGCATAAATACAGTGCCGTTATAGCTTCTGGTGGCGATGGAACTTTGTTTGAGGTTGTTAATGGTTATTTTAAAAATAAGCAAGATAATAAGCCGCCTATAGGGCTTATTCCTAACGGAACAGGTAATGCCTTTATGAAGGAGCTGGGCTTACAAAAGTCGGATTGGCGTAAAGCAATTGATATTATTGTTGAAAAAAATAGTCAGCTGATAGATGTGGCTAAATTTACCTGTGAATTAGAAGAGCGTTATTTTATAAATATGCTAGGCATGGGGTTTGTTACCCAAGTGGCAGAGGCTTCTATCCCAATAAAATGGCTAGGAAATGCAGCTTATACCATAGCAACGCTATTTAAGCTGATAAATTTGCGAGCCCAGCAGTATGAAATAGAGGTTGATGGTCAAGTATTACTGCGTGAAGGTGTTTTTGTTGAGGTGGGAAATTCTCGATACACAGGCACTAAGTTTTTAATGGCACCCAAAGCAAAACTTTATGATGGTTTATTGGATGTGGTTATTTTAAATAAAATTTCTAGGTTGCGATTGTTGCGCTTATTTACCAGTATTTACGATGGTTCTCATGTTCAGTACCCCGAAGTTGAGTATATTCAGGCCAAAAAAATTAAAGTCATTGAGCAGTATCCCAAAGCCTTAATACCCGATGGTGAGCTAATGGGGCATACTCCAGTTTCTATTGAATGTATGCCAAAAGCTCTTTCATTTTTGTGGCCTGTGTAAGTGGTGTTTGCATTTTTTTAGTATTAGTCGTACATTGAGATAAGAATAAATTAAAACATTAAGACTGGTTGTTACCTTTAAATAACAAGAAGTCATGTTTTACCATTAATACTGTTAAGCCTTATATATTTGGTGGGGTTTGTTAAATAAGCCAAATGCGGTTATTGGGTTTTGAGTCTACCTTGTAGATCATCTTTTTGGGGCCTGAAATATGCAGATCGGTATTGTTAAAGAAAGTGCGGCTAATGAACTAAGAGTTGCCGCTTCTCCTTCTAGTGTTTCTAATCTTTTAAAACTTAATTTTTCAGTTGTTATTGAATCTGGCTGTGGTAATGGTGCCAACTTTACTGACAATTCTTATCAGGATGCGGGGGCAAATATTGTTGATAGTCAGCAAGCTTGGCAGTCGGATATTGTGTTTAAAGTCAATCCACCAAGCGCTGATGAGGTTAGCCTGCTTAAAGATGGCGCAACCCTTATTGGTTTTTTCTGGCCTGCGCAAAACGAAGCATTAATGCAAAGCTTGGCGGATAAAAAAATCAATGTGCTTGCCATGGATTCTGTGCCTAGAATTTCCAGAGCACAGTCTATGGATGCTTTAAGCTCAATGGCAAATATTGCAGGGTATCGCGCTGTGGTTGAAGCTTCGCATTGTTTTGGCAGTTTCTTTACTGGACAAATTACCGCCGCAGGCAAAGTGCCGCCGGCTAAAATCATGGTGATTGGTGCAGGTGTGGCAGGTTTAGCTGCTATTGGAACTGCTGGCAGTTTAGGCGCAATTGTTAGAGCTTTTGATACTCGCCCCGAGGTCAAAGAACAAATTGAAAGTATGGGCGCAGAGTTTTTAGAGCTTGATTTTGAAGAAGAATCTGGCAGTGGTGATGGCTATGCCAAGGTGATGAGTGAAGCCTTTATTAAAGCTGAAATGGCACTTTTTGCCGAGCAAGCGAAAGAAGTGGATATTATTATTACTACCGCCATGATCCCCGGAAAACCTGCGCCAAAACTTATTACCAAAGAAATGGTTGCCTCAATGAAGCAAGGCAGTGTAGTGGTGGATTTAGCCGCTTTAGGGGGCGGAAATTGTGAGCTTACCCAAGTGGATAAAGCGGTTGTTGAAAATGGTGTAACCATTATTGGCTATAGTGATATGCCTTCGCGCCTTCCTACTCAGTCTTCAAACCTTTATGCCAACAATATTTTAAATTTAGTTAAGTTATTAACCCCGCAAAAAGATGGTGATATTGTTTTAGATTTTGAAGATGAAATTATTCGTAATGTTACGGTGACTAAAAACGGCGAAATAACTTGGCCACCTCCGCCAGTGAAAGTGAGCGCCGCGTCGCCACCAAAAGTGGCAGAAGAGTCTAAGCCAGTTGAAACTAAAGAAAAACAAAAATCGGGTATTGGAAAGTTTATTGCACTCGGTTTAGGGGCTTGTTTTTATGGTTGGTTATCTACCGTTGCACCGCCCGACTTTATGCAACACTTTACGGTATTTATTTTGGCCTGCATTATTGGTTATTACGTGGTCTGGAATGTGACCCATGCGCTTCATACGCCACTAATGAGTGTAACTAATGCCATTAGCGGCATTATTGTGGTTGGCGCAGTTTTGCAAATATCAAGTGGTAACCAACTGGTGATGTGGATTGCCACCATTGCCGTGCTCATTGCTTTTATTAATGTGGTGGGCGGCTTTGTGGTGACCAAACGAATGCTGAAAATGTTTAGGAAGGAGGACTAAAGTGATGATTAATGAATCTTTAATCAATGGTGCTTATTTTGTTGCCGCCATTATGTTTATTTTTAGTCTTGCTGGGTTAAGCAAACAAGAATCTGCCGAGCATGGGGTCTGGTTTGGGATCATTGGAATGAGCTTGGCGTTACTAGCGACTATTGTGAGCCCTTCGGTTACTAATTTAACTTACCTTATGATTGCCATGTTAGTCGGCGGTGCTATTGGTGTTCGTTTTGCATTAAAAGTTGAAATGACCCAAATGCCAGAGTTAGTAGCATTACTGCATAGCTTTGTCGGGTTAGCCGCAGTGGCGGTTGGCTATAACAGCTTTTTAGAGCACCCGCCTATGACAGGCATGATTTTAAATATTCACCTAGTGGAAGTGTTTTTAGGCGTGTTTATTGGGGCGGTTACTTTTACTGGCTCTATTGTCGCTTTTGGTAAATTGCGAGGAATGATTTCTAGCTCACCACTAATGTTACCGCAACGGCATAAACTGAATTTGTTGGCCGGTGTAGTGAGTTTTGTTTTACTGGTTTATTTTGTAAAACAAGCAGGTGATATGCAGTCATTAATTATTATGACCGTTATTGCTTTAGTATTTGGCTGGCATTTAGTTGCCTCTATTGGTGGCGCTGATATGCCAGTGGTTGTGTCGATGCTAAACTCTTATTCTGGCTGGGCTGCTGCTGCGGCAGGCTTTATGCTAGGCAATGATTTACTTATTGTTACTGGCGCACTGGTGGGCTCGTCAGGTGCTATATTAAGTTACATTATGTGCCGCGCCATGAATCGCTCGTTTATTAGCGTTATTGCGGGCGGTTTTGGACAAGAAGTTTCAGTAAGTAGCGACCAAGATTATGGCGATTATGTTGAAACCAATGCCGATGATGTAGCCGATATGCTAAAAAATGCTAAGTCGGTGATTATTACTCCAGGTTATGGCATGGCAGTGGCACAAGCGCAATATCCTGTTTTTGAAATTACTCAAAAGCTACGCAAGCTTGGTGTAGAAGTTAGATTTGGTATTCATCCTGTGGCGGGTCGTCTGCCGGGGCATATGAATGTTTTACTCGCCGAAGCTAAAGTGCCTTATGACATTGTTTTAGAAATGGATGAAATTAATGATGACTTTGAACAAACCGATGTGGTGCTAGTAATTGGCGCAAACGATACGGTAAACCCTTCTGCCGCCGAAGATCCTAACTCGCCCATTGCAGGTATGCCTGTGCTAGAGGTGTGGAACGCTAAGCAGGTTATTGCCTTTAAGCGTTCGATGAACCCTGGTTATGCTGGGGTACAAAACCCGCTATTTTTTAAAGACAATACCAGCATGTTATTTGGTGATGCTAAAGATAGTGTCGAAGGAATTGCTAAGGCTATATAGCAATTTTACCCATAAAACCGTAATCAACTGTAAAAATAAACCTCGATTCTAATTGAGGTTTATTTTTAATGGATGGTTATTCACATTAAAGCTTTCTTATTTCTGGGCTACTGCGCGTAAATAACTTTAGAGTAGAACGGGTATAAATTTGATTAAAAGATACAAAGTCATCTAAGCTTTAACATTAATAGTTATTGATAGCTTTTTTAAGTTAATGTTAATAAATAGTAAAATTATTTTTCAGTGGCTAGCTCTTGCTACAGTATATTTTCTTGCCGCAATGCTTGGCTTGAGTTTTGCCTTTGAACAAGTAAACACTTCACCGGTATGGCCGCCAACAGGTATTGCTATTTCTGCGCTGTTATTTGGCGGATGGCGCCTACTGCCTGGTATAACTATTGGTGTTCTTTTAGTTAATGTATTAACGAACTTTCCTTTTCTTAATGGTTTATTTATTGCTTTAGGTAATACCTTAGAAGCTGCCGTGGCTTACTTTTTATTGTCTCGATTTACCACGGTAAAAAACATACTTGAATTAGAACAGCTAGTTAAGTTTACCTTAATTATTGGTTTATCAAGTATGGTTAGCGCATTTATTGGAATTGCCACTTTATTTTTTAGCAATCTAATTTCAACCGATTTATTGTTATTACTATGGACTACTTGGTGGTTGGGCGACTGGGTGGGCGGAATTGTCATTATTCCTTTGTTGTACACTTGTTTTAACTCAAAACTTGAAGACTTTAAAATTTTCTTTGGTTGGGAAGGGGCAGTATTTTTATTAGTTTCTGCACTAAGTATTAGTGTTTGCTTTAGTGATTGGTTTACATGGGGTTATAAAAATTATCCTCTGGCCTTTATTTATTTTCCTATTGCCGTTTGGGTGGGTTATCGCTTTGGACGTTTAGGTTGTAGTTTATTTATTGTTTTAGTTTCGGTATTTGCCATTTATGGAACTTTGCTTGGTAATGGGCCTTTTGCTAGTCATTCTGACAATGAAGCTTTATTACTATTACAAAGTTTTATGGCTGTTATGATGCTTTCTTCTTTAGCTTTAGTGTCCAGTATTGAAGAGTACGCAATTGCTAATAATAAGTTAGCCAAACGAGAAGAAACATTACGCGAAATTGTATCGCAGCAATCAACCGACTTAGAAACTGCGGCTAAACAATTAAAGCTGGCTGAAAGCGTTTTTGTTGAGAGTGATCAGGCGATTATGATCACCGACACTGATCGAAAAATTTTGCGTGTAAACCCCGCTTTTTGTCGTATTTCTGGCTTTGAAGAAAGCCAATTAGTTGGGCACGATATGAGAGTGATGAAATCGGGTCATCATGATGAAAGTTTTTATCGAGAATTATGGGAGCAATTATTGTCAACAGGATCTTGGCAAGGTGAAATTTGGGATCGAAAGAAAAGTGGAGAGGTTTTTCCTACTTGGCAAAGTATTTCTGCAGTAAAAGATGAAAATGGTGATTATGTTCAATACATTAGTATTTTTAGCGATATTACCGAAAAGAAAAATTCAGAAGAAAAAATTTATCATTTAGCTCATTACGATACCGTTACTGGGCTAAAAAATAGAGTTGCATTTTATGACGTGCTTGAAAAAACAATTTCACATGCCAATAGAAGTAACGAAAGACTAGCGGTAATGTTTCTTGATTTAGATAACTTTAAAACGATTAATGATACTTCTGGGCATCCTGTTGGTGATAAGTTATTAAAAGTTGTAGCTGAAAAAAATAAAAGGGGTTGTAAGAGAAACAGATACTGTGGCAAGACTAGGGGGGGATGAGTTTGTTGTTTTATTGGTGGATTTATTAAAAGCCAATTATGCAGGTTTAATTGCAAATAAAATTCTGAATGAAATATCAGCGCCTATTTTATTAGAACAAAATGAAGTGGTTGTTACTTGTAGTATAGGTATTGCCACTTATCCTGCCGATGGTGATAGTGCCGATTCATTATTAAAAAATGCTGACACAGCAATGTATAGAGCCAAGGATGTTGGTCGTAATAATGCGCAGTTTTTTACCGCCAAAATGAATGTGCAAGCGCAAAAAAGGTTACAGGTTGAAGATGAGTTACGAAAAGCACTAAAAAATGATGAATTTATTTTGTATTTTCAGCCACAGTATAATATTGAGTCTCAGTGTATTACAGGCTGTGAAGCGTTAATTCGCTGGCTACATCCTCAAAAGGGGCTAGTTTTACCCGATGAATTTATTTTAATTGCCGAAGAAACAGGTTTAATTAAGCCGATTGGTTTATGGGTTATTGAGCAAGCCTGTAGTGCTAGAGCACGGTGGAATAAAGCGGGGATTGATAATTTTCCCGTTGCGATAAATATTTCGAGTAAGCAATTAATTGATCAAAATTTAACTAATGAAATAGAGTCAATACTTAATCGAACTAACCTCACGGGCTCTGATATTACGCTAGAGCTAGCTGAGTCAACGGTTATGGAAAATGTCGATATAACCGCTAAAACATTACAAAAGCTTCATCAAATGGATATTAAAATTGCCATTGATGATTTTGGCACTGGCTATTCTTCTATCGTTTATTTAAAGAAGCTGCCAATTGGTCAATTAAAAATTGAACAAAAATTTATTCAAAACATCACCAGCCAGCCTGAAAATAAAGCAATAGTGCGTGCAACAACTTTTATGGCAAATGGCATGAACATAAAAGTACTTGCCGAAGGTGTTGAAACTCAAGAGCAACTAGATTTCTTAAAAGAAATAGGCTGTGATGAAGCACAAGGTTTTTTATTTAATAAACCCCTTAGTGAAGCGCCTTTTATTCAGTATGTTAGTGGTTATTCTAAAAAATAGCCGATAGTACCTTCAAGGAGGATGGCTAATTCCCAAGTAAAAGCGAACATGGTTAAACAATAGTGTTATTATCTGGTAAGCTTTTGTAGCTCAATAATAATATTTAACTTTGTATTACCATTTATCATTTTAAGGGAGGCCAACTTGTCCAACACTCAATCTTCTCAAGATGCTATATCAAATCAAGGAACTCTGCGATATGGTGCTTATCCCGAACTTTCTTATCCAGCGGTTTTTGTTGGTTATTTTTTAGGTTCAATATTAGCGCTAAGTATTGGTTATGCATCATTAAAACTAGGCTTTTCAATTGAAGGCTCTGAACTTGCCGCAATATTAGGCTTTGGTATTTTACGTGGCTTAGCGCGCCGAAACTCAATTATTGAGGTTAATGTTACCCAAACTGTAGCAAGCGCGGTTAATGGTGCTTCTAGCGGTATGATGTTTTCAGTGCCTGCTTTGTTTATCTTAGGTCAGCCCAGTTTTGATCCTTACCTTATGGTATTTGGCTGTATTGCTGGTGCGTTTTTAGGCATAGCTTTTATTATTCCGCTAAGAAAACAAATGATTGATTATGAGCGATTAACTTACCCTGGCGGTGTAGCAGTTGCTACTATTTTAAAATCACCCGGTGCAGGTATTCGTAAAGCGCAATTACTAATTGGTGCTGCCGCTTTTAGTGGTTTAGTGCACTTTTTAGTCTTAGGTTATGGCGATAGTGACAAATTTGGTTTTGGCTCGTTGCTGGGTATGCCCGAATATATGAATGGCTATATTTATCTGTCGCTTCTTACCGTAGGTGTTGGCTACATTGCAGGTAAAGGCGGTGTGGCATTTATCATTGGTGGCTTTGTGTGTTATTGGTTTTTAGCGCCAATGCTAGCAGGGTTTGATTTACTGCCAACCAATCCCGATGGCTCTATCGTTACCGATCCTAATACTTTACGAGTTGATCTATTTCGACCAACAGGCATTGGCATGTTAATAGGTGGTGCGGTTACGGGTATTGTCATGGCACTGCCATTAATTATTAGCGCTATTCGCTCTATGCAAACGGCATCTAAATCGGGCGCTTCACTGTCTAAAGATGAAATGCCCATTAAACTCCTTTATGGCGCAATAATTGGCGCGGTTATTTTATTAGTGGTTATGGCTATTCAATCAACCGAACAAATGGGCTGGATGCGCGGTTTAACCATGGCGGTTGTTGGCACACTTTGGATTTGGATTGCCGGGGTTATTTTATCCGAATGTATTGGGCGAACTAACTGGTCACCATTAAGCGGTATGACATTAATTGCGGTAACCATTTTAATTTTTATTGCCAGTGGACTTGGCAGAGCCGATGCCATCATTGCCGCCGTTATGGTTGGCGCGGCCTGTTGTGTGGCTATGTCGCAAGCAACCGATTTAATGCTCGATTTAAAAACCGGTTATTTAGTTGGTGCAACGCCAAAACAGCAACAAATGGGACAATTTGTTGGCGCGTGGCTTGGGCCAATTTTAATTATGGTTTTAATCTTTGTCTTGCATGAAGCCTATGGTTTAGGTAGTGAAGAGTTGCCCGCACCCCAAGGTCAAGCACTAGCTTCAATGGTAGAAGGAATTTTAGGCGGCAATGTGCCGATTGAAAAATATTTAGCGGGTGCAGGTTTAGGTGCATTATTAAGTGCAACCTCAGGCGGTTTAGGAATTACCGTTGGTCTTGGATTCTACCTGCCGTTTTATATTGTTGTGGCTTATTCTATTGGTACACTTTTAAGAGTGGGAAGCGATTGGAAATTACCAGAATCATTTGCTCATAACACAGGTATTCCAATTGCCGCAGGTTTAATTGTTGGTGAAGCTTTAGTGGGTGTTGGCTTTGCTGTAGATAAAATTATTGCTGGATTATAAGGAGACAAAAAATGAAAAAAATAGGATATTTATTAATTGTAATTAGTTTCCTTTGCGGTGCGTTGCTCACTTCATTAGATGCCACCAAAGTTAACTGGCTGTATTTTGTGCCAGCGTTAATCGTAGGGTTTATTGGATTAGCCATGGTGAAAAGTGAAAGTAAAAAAGAAGCTAAGTCCGATCATAAATTAAGTGACGATCTCAAACTGATGGATACCAGTTTAAAAAATATTGTTGCCAATTTAAAAGAACTACACCAAAGCAAAGAAGCCTTACCAACCTACGAAGCAAGGTTTGAAATTGATAAACGCTTTAGAGAAGACCTAGACAACTTTGCCGAAGTTCGCGAGTCGATGCGGCATCTATTTGGTTTGCAAACTTATGCCGATATTATGTCTGCATTTGCCGCAGGCGAGCGATATGTTAATAGAGTTTGGTCAGCTTCAACCGATGGTTATGTCGATGAAGTAAAAGCTTATTTAACCAAAGCAAACGATCAATTTATTGAAGCGCAAGGGAAGTTTGAAGAGGCTAAGGCGGGGAGTAATTAGTTTTTGTTTATTGTTGAATTGATTAAGCGCTTAAGTTTTTTGGCTTAGGCGTTTTTTTATTGTTTAATTAATATAAATACTCATTTTATATTGAACAAGATTCTAGCTTGTAGATATCCGTTATTTTCCGATACTATCTATTAGGTTTCCGCCGCTTTCCGATTAGAGAATAATTAAAGTGTAATAATAAAGTTAACTAAATTTGTAGGTATATTATGAGCTGGAGCATTTCGGCGATAGAAGTAATATTTATTCTAACTCTCAGCCTTACTTTTTTTGCTGCTTTTTTAGGCCGAAAACACGCTAAAATTGATAGTAAAGGTCTAGCTAGTGAAAGTTTGAATAAATGGTTAGTTGGCTTGAGTGCTGGAGCAACTGCTAATAGCGGATTTATTGTGACTGGAGCTGTTGGTTTAGGCTATTCGTTTGGTCCTCAATGGCTTTTTTTGCCTATTTCGTGGTTTTTAGGCGATTTACTGTTTTGGAAGTTGTTTCCTCATCGAATTAATCAATTTGGTAAAAAGGCAAGCGTTACTACTCTTTCTGAACTGTTGACTAAAGAGCTAACAGGGAATTTAAAATCAATATTAACTTTTTTGATAGTATTGTTAATTTTAATTTTCTTAGGCGGATACACATCTGCTCAATGGATAGCTGGGCAAAAATTTGTATCGGGTGCATTTGAAATTAGCTCAGTAGAATCGCTCGCTTTGTTTGCGATTTTGATTGTTTCTTACAGTAGCATTGGTGGTTTTAGAGGTTCTATCTATGCTGACACTGTTCAAGCCATTATTCGATTAATTGGTACTGTGTTAGCTCTGGGTTTAGTTTTTTGGGTGGTCTATTCTCAGCCAGAAACATTTAAACAAAATATAACTCTTGCAGGAAGCTCTTTTTTACAAATACTACCCAGCAATAGTATTTTTGCAGTTGTATTTTTTGTGCTTGGTTATGTATTTGCTTCGATAGGATTTGGTCTAGGTCAGCCTCAATTAATTGCACGCTATCTTGCTGGAAGTAGTCCAGAAGAAACTCAGGCTGCAAAATGGATCTATATTAGTTTTGTTCAATTTACATGGATCTCAATGACATTATTTGGAGTTCTACTGCGTGGAATAATGCCAGAAATCAATGATCCTGAAGCTGGATTAAGTTTGTTTTTTGCTACTTATGCTGGAAGTATTATTACTGGAGTTATTGTCGCGGATATTTTTTCGACCATAGCAGCAACTTCAAACTCACTATTGGTGGCTATGGCTCAAACCTTAGTTTATGACCTAGTACCCAATAATAGATTAAACAAACTATCAAAAGAGTCACAAATGACTTTGTCAGTATTATTACTTGGTTTTTTAACAATGTTTGTTGCATTTTGGTTAACAGATAAAAGCACAGTTTTTGAGCTTGCGTTAGGATCTGTTTCTTTATTAGGAGCAAGTTTAGCCGCACCAGTGATGATTAAACTTTTGAATTTAAAGCACACAGATTTTTCATTTTTAATATCAATAATTAGTGGATTGTTTTTTGCGGTTCTGTGGAAGTGTTTAGGTTTTTCTCAGTTATTTAACGAGACTGCGATTGGGATTGCTGCTGGGCTTATTGCTAATGGAATTATAGTTAACAAGATAAAGCTTAAAGAAGTTTTAAAAAAATAAAATTAAATATAGAGTTGCCGAGGGAGGGGGTATGGCAATACAAGATTGGAAATTAAAAAAAGAAATAGTACGCATTGCTTTTGGGCAAGTACGTCAAAATGATGTACCTGACATAGTAATGGATGCTAATAATTTCGATGAAAATCAATATGGTTTTGCATGGGCAAATCTTCTAGAAATGTATGGTCATAGATTTGATAAAGAGAGAATAAATGTTGGCCCAAACTCTAAGTATAGACAGTTTTTTTGTGAATTATGTGAGCAGTTAGCTTGTAATGAGATTGTTCCAGGAACGGCAATAATTGAGAAATCTGCCGAAGAGTTTGTTAAAACCCTTCCCCAGAAAACTAAGGAAAAACTGGTTTCTGCACTCAATCAAGGTGGGGTGCAGTTTGAGTTTCGCGAGGCAATAGAAACTATTATTCAAAACTTAAATGAGCCGATCAGCGACGGAATAGCAACAATAAGAGCGCCTGAACTAAATTTGTTTTCTACTCAAGGAAAATCGTGGTATCCCATTTACTATACGCCAAGTGAAACCTTGCCAACCATTCAAGAAGGCTTAAATAACGGTCATATTGATCAATCTTTATATTACCAAAATACCGATGCAGTTAATCGTTGGTATTCTATTACTAATGATGAGTTCTATACTGGATTTGACCAGTGTAAAACTGGCTTGTTAAAACTGAATCGTCATCAAGAGTGGCAGTCATTTGTTAATAGTAAAACATTTGATGGTGTAGTTATGTTGTGTGGCGGTGGCGCTCATAGTAAGGATGCTGTTTTAATTAAATGCTTGCTTGAAGTTGCCACCAAGCAGAGGGATAAGAATGAAAAACATAAAAAGCTAAAATATTCATTGATCGACCGTAGTAGTGCAATGCTAGAACTTTCAAGAGCAAAACTGGAAGAGTTGATAGATAAAAAAAATGGAAATGAGCATATAGAGGTTCAAGCTTTACGCAGAGATGTTATATCTATGAATGGTTCAGAACCTCTGAGATTGCAAGGAAATTTAGCCTGGTTTATCACAGGCGGAACATTAGGTAATCTAGAGGAAGGAAGCTTTTTCGATAGCATCAATAAAGTATCAAGAGAAAATGATTTATTAATTGTTGGAGTAGGTTGTCTTGATAGTAGCGCTACTCTCGATTTAGAAGCGGTTGCAAAAGAATATGAAAGAGATGTTGTTAAAGATTTAGTTGCTGTGCCATTGAGTGCAGTTTGGGGTTCTTTGAGTATTGAAGAAAGTTTAGAGGATGCATTAAGCTCAATTATTGTAGAAGCTATACCTAATAAATATAGTGATGTTCCTAATGCTATAACCGTAGTTGCAAAACTGCCTAGTAAAGCAATGGGTGAAATTATTTTGTTTAAATCTAGTCGTTATGATGAATGTAGCTTTATTGATTTTGCAAAACAGAATGGGTGGAATCATAAAATGAGTATTGATGGGCTAGATGGGTCGTTTAAACAGTTAGTCTTTAAAAAAGAAAGTTGATTACTTGAATTCCGATTTTAAACGCTAAAAAACGCTAAGTTCCAAGCAAAAAATGTGAGAGTAGTTTAAGTTTTAAAACGTTATAAATAAATGAAAGGATGAAAACAAATGAAATTTATTAAATGTTTTTTTATATCTTTAATAATGTTGCTAACAGCTTGTAGTACGAATACTGTTTTATTGGAACGAGCAAACCAAATTGAAGTAATTGAACAAGATTCAAATCAACTTCAGTTATTAGGCTACGTTAGTGTAGAAGAGATAGAAAGCAAATATAATGAAAGTCTAATGATAGATAAATTAAAGATAAAAGCTGCAAGCCAGTTTAAAGAACCAAACCTTAAGCTAGCTAATATTAAATCTGAAAAAATTAAAAAACATCTTCCATTAACATGGAGAAAAAATAGTTGCTTAAAAAGAAGTCATGGACATTTGAATAGGGGGGATCAGCTAAACATTAGCCCTAAGCATCTTGAAGCGATTGAATGTTTTGCAGGAGTTGAGGACTCTCTGAATATACGGACTTATGTTAAAGTAGTTGCCGATGTGGTTGTAAAGAATTGATATCGAAGGAGGATGTTCAATATTCTGTATTAGGGTAGCTGATTTCACTTGACACTTCAGCTTGACCAGAAGAGAGTTACCCGTTTTGATAAAAGGTTGTGAATCTTTTATTCAAAACAAAAGGTAATTCTCATACTAACAATCCAGTCACTAAACGCAAAGTAGGTTTATTAAGCTTGGTAGAAGAACATTAATAACGTGTCTATAACTTGTAAACTGACGAGCGTTTCTTGTGATACATTTGTTGTTATTTTTTTCGCTCCCGCGTGGGAGCAAAAAAGTTTTTGTAATTAAAATTTAAAGATTAATCATTGTGAATGTATAAGAATGAAAAAACGATTAATATATTTGTCATTATTAAGCGTAGCTATTACTTTAATTATTTTATTTCCCAATTACTCTAAATGGCACTTAAAAAATTTTAATGGAGGAACAATATATACTTTATTGAATTTAATTGCTCCTCCAGATGATTACTTTAAAGCAATCTATGATTCTAAATTAGCAAAAAACAATACTGACTTTAGTCTTACTCATTTATATAAGGGAAAGTATGTTATTAAGATTAAAACGAAAGCTAATCTTAAATTCAGCGGAAATCTTATTTGTGGGAATAAAGAAATAACATTCAATCTTAAAGAAGAAGTTAATAAGAATGAGTATTGGTTAGCTATTTATTCTGTTGAACAAGATCTTTTAATGTATGAAAGCAATTGTAAGTTTAATTATCCTAGTCCCTTTAGTAATTCAAGAATAATAATTGAAAAATTAATTCATCACTAATTTAAAGATTAATACTGAAGGGTAGGTATAAAAAGAGAATTATTGATGATGGGAGAGGTTAGAGATTAAATGAACTAAATGCAGACATATATGAACGCTTTCCCATATGCAAGAACTTATTCGGTTGCTAGCATTTATAAACTTCTTATATGCAAAATTTTAATAGGTTATGCAGATGAAAAAAGTCGTATATTATTTTCTTAGTGCTTCTTTTCTTTTTAGTGCTGTTTGGGGCGTAATGTGGTTTTTTTCTTCTTCTAGTTTAGCTAGTAGCTTTTGTGAAAATCAGTTTAGTTTATTTCATGAGCTTTTTAGATGTAGGCAACCATACTTAGCTATTATTCTATCTATAACATCAATTGCTCTATTCTTTACGATGATAATATTGGGCATGAAAAATAAAAAAAGATAATATTGCATATCGATAGATGGCTTTGGTAATGCGACAATTAATAATAAAAAATAGAAAGATATTCATTGCAACACTGGTTGCTTTAACAATTAATATTTTATGGGCATCTATCTGGAAAACAGAAATACCTGTTTACTTATTGATACCAGTTCAGCTAGTAATAGTTCTAATTTTTACCAGTTATGCATTTAGTGTTATTAATAATAAGTTCCTATGCTTTTTAATTTGTTTTTTATTTTCTTGGTTAATAGGTTTTGCCATTGTTGAAGTTTTTTCAATGATGTTTAGTGAAAAATATTTTATGGTCATTTCAGAGAGAATAGAACGAGGTTTGTTTTTCGACTACTTAGTTTTGCACTTTCAGTTAAATCAGATATTTGGAGCGCCAGCTTTAGGGTTATATTTTTATTTGATATATTTTTTTCATATAAAATACTAATGTTTTCACTCGGGATATTTCTCGTTCCCACGCTCCAGCGTGGGAATGCATACGGAAATATCATAATGGGAATAAGCCTCTGAAAAATAACAGATCTTAATAAACCATATTTTATTACTTTAATTATTTCTCGTTCCCACGCTCCCGCGTGGGAATGCATACATAGCTAGACTTTAATAAACCCACTCTGGCAAAATCTTCAACAGCCACCCAATCAAACGCCAGCGTTTGGTGATATAAGCCACGTTTCTTTTTTTACTAATGGCATTAATAATCTGCTTTGCGGCTTTATCTACTGGTGCTACCCAAAATAATCCAGTGCCTTGTGCCATATCGGTATTCACAAATCCGGGTAAAATATCGGTAAGAATAATCGGTAAATTGGCTTTGTAGGCTTTTTTTCTTAATCCTTGCATATAGTTTGATGAATAGGCTTTCGATGCGGCATAAGCGGGGGCAACATTGCTGCCTCGGAGAGCGTTTATTGAGGAGATATTCACAAATTGACCATGTTTTTGTTTGGCAAAGTGGTTATAAGCTTTGCCTGCTATTAGGGTAAAGCCTTCTACGTTGGTTTGAATGGTAGATATTTCTTTTTGCCAGTTGAGCTTTTTGTTTAAGTGTCCAACTCCGGCATTATAAATCACTAAATCGACCCCGCCGAGCTTATCAACCATGTTGTCAAACTGAATGCCCGTGTGTTCGGGTTTGCAGACATCCATTTGATTAACGAGTATTTTATTTGGGTATTGTTGCTGTACTTCTTTGAGCTTATCTAGCCTTCTACCGCTAATGGCGACTTGATGGTTTTGTTTGGCGTATTGTAAGGCGAGGGCTTTGCCGATGCCTGAGCTTGCACCTATGATAATGATTTTAAGTGAGTTTGATGACATCTCAAAAAGCCTCTTTACAACGTAAAAAATGTAATGTTAGCCGAAGAAAGTTGCTCCATTATGGTTAACTCTGTATCTTAATGCCACCATAAAAATTAAATAATAATATCAATGCGAAAAATAACCATTTTATCCCTTGCCTTTGTTACGGGCTTTTCCATAATGTGCTTTGAGCTACTTGGCGGCAGAATGCTTGCGCCTTATTTTGGTAGTAGTGTGTATGTGTGGGGAAGCATTATCACCGTGTTTATGTTGGCGCTTTCTATTGGCTATTTAAGTGGCGGAAAATTTTCTTTGTATAACCCAAGCATTAAGCGTTTTTCTGCGATCTTTATGCTGGCGGCATTATCAATGTTACCAACGATTTTTTATTCAGAAAATATTTTCGAGTTTGTTTTTGAGCGCATAGAAGATCCACGTTATGGCTCATTGGTTGCATCAACTTTTGTATTTTTTGTGCCTAGTATTATTATGGGAATGATTGCACCTTATTCGGTAAGGATATTAACTGTTTCGGCTGGAACATCAGGACAAACCGCAGGCTTTTTATATTTTGTTTCAACTTTAGGCAGCGCAATAGGCACAATTATGACCTCGTTTTATTTGGTGCTTTGGTTAGAGGTGAATCAAATATTATGGCTGACTTTTAGCTTGTTAATGTCATCTGGAATTATCGCTTTGATAAGCTCTAAATTTTTTGATGAGCAAATAAATTATTCAGCACATAACCAAGCATAGGAGCAAAAAAATGAAGTATTACTTAGTTTTAATTTTTGCTTTTTTGGCAACTAACCTTCAAGCAAAGCAAATTCATAAAGAGCGTTCAATTTATCGTAATGTTGTGATTGTTGAGGAAGATGGCGAGCGCTGTATGCGCTTTGAAACGCGGCGCAAAAGAGTGACTAATCAAGCGTGTATTGATTTAAAAGAAACCGACCGATTAGTATTTGAATATGCCCATGGTGTGCTTGCAGGATTAGCCATTAATCCCGAGCCAAAACGTATTTTAATTTTAGGCTTAGGTGGCGGTGTTTTATCGAATGTATTGCATGAAATATTGCCACAAGCTGAAATTGTTTCGGTGGATATTGACCCCGTAGTCGTTAAGCTAGCTAAAAAGTATTTTAACTATAAAGAAAACGAAAAAGTTAAAACCGAAATTAAAGATGGCAGAGTGTATGTGAAGCGTGCGTTGCTTAAAAAGCAACAGTTTGATTGGGTGATTTTAGATGCGTTTAATGGCGATTATATTCCTGAGCATTTAATGACCAAAGAGTTTTTACAAGAAGTAAAAGATTTACTTACACCTAACGGTATTGTCAGTGCCAATACGTTTAGTAATAGCAAACTTTATGATTATGAGTCGGTGACTTATCAGCAAGTCTTTGGCAAGTTGCATATTTTTCAAGCGCCAACTAAAGGTAATCGCGTGATCTTTGCTTGCAATTGTGATGACTTTAATGAGTTTCCAGAGCTTCCTGAAGTGCTTCAACAAAAGGTTAATAAATATCAGGTTAAGCTGACTAAAGTTTGGCGTTCAATTTCAGATAAAGTCAACTGGGATGAAAGTAGCGATATTTTAACTGATCAATATTCACCGGCTAATTTACTTAAACAAACGGATTGATTTTATATTTATTTAAGTTTAAAGCGCACCTTCATTTTCGAGTAGTTGTTTTATCGCTTGGGCAAACTTTTGATAGCCCGCACTATTTAAGTGAATGGGGTCGGATTTATATTGGTTATTGCGCAAAAGGTTCGACAAGATTTCACCATTAAAGGCTAAATTGTGTTCATTAGCTAACTCGCTATAAAAAGGTGCGCTATCGGAAAATAACTTTTTTTCTGGTACACCAATTAAAACCACTTGCACATTATTTTGTTTTGCTATTTGCTGAATTCTACTCCAAAGCGCACCGTTTTCTTACATCACGCATCACTTCAGCAGGTGTTCGGTAGTTTAAAGTTTTCCTTGGTCGATTATTGATTTCTCTTACCGCAATTTCAACATCTTTATCACTATAATTTGTAAAATCACTCCCTTTAGGAAAATATTGCCTTAATAATCCATTGATATTTTCATTACACCCTCTTTGCCATGGTGAATAAGGCTCTGCAAAATAAACATCAATCTTTGACTTTTTCTCAATCGTTTTAAAATCAGCAAATTCACTACCATTATCAACCGTTAATGTTTTTCTTAAATATTTAGGAATTTTCCTAAACTTCTGAGCGGTTACTTTTGATAATGGCTTGGCATGTTTGCTCGGTAACTTGCCTGCAATGAGATATAAGCTTTTCCTTTCCACATGAGTCACAATAGCCCCTGTTCCTTGTTGACCAATGATAGTGTCGCCCTCCCAATCCCCATAACGTCGCTTACCAGCAACAGCCAAAGGGCGAGTATTTATCATTTTACGCGCGGCAATTACCCCTGAATCATTCTTGCTTTTACGACGCTTTTTACGCTTGGCTCTTTGTGCTCTTAAGCACTGAAATGACTGGGGAAGTGCTATTTTTTGTTGATAAACCCATTGATATATTGTTTCAGTACTGACTCGCATATTTAAATTATCAGCATACTTGAGTTTCAGTCGATTTGATATTTGCTGAGGCGACCAATTTTTCTTGAGTCGTGCAATAACATAACGAACAAGCTTTTTATTATTTAAGCACCTTTGGTGCCTTGCTAGTTTTTTTCGGGCAATGCAATAGCGGTGAGAAAAGCTATAATGGTATTTTGATAATTTGTTCTGGTTTCTTTTTATTTCTCTTGAAATGGTTGAGTGTGAACGCAATAAACGACGACCAATTTCCCGAAAACTGTAACCTGAAATATATAAATGAAAGATGACATATCTTTCTCTTTGTGTAATATGGCTATAGGACATAACGACCTCTCTATTAATGTTTAGTCTGCAAACCAAACACTAACAGCTGATGTCGTTATGTTCTAATCTCTATGGTGCACTTTGGTGTTGAATTCAGGTTTTAATCATTTGGGCAAGATTTTGTTTAGTTTGATTAAGATCTAAATTTCTTAAAATGTCGTTGCCACCTTCAAGTAAAATAACCAGCTCAGGATTATGCTGCACAAGTAATCCTTCAAATCTTTTAACCCCTTGAAAGGTTGTTTCACCTGAAATTCCTGCATTAATAACCGTTAGCCCAGTTAATTGCGATAATACACTAGGATAATCGTTATTGGCTTTTGCGCCTACGCCAAATGTTAGGCTGTCTCCAAATGCAAGAATAGTGGCATTATTATCCAGTGACTTTAATTTTGGTTCGCTGCATGCACTTAAAATCAGAATACAGGGAATTAGAGAGAACAAAAAAGACAGTCTTAAACGATGTAGCATATATCCTCTTTTTAGCTTTTACTGTTATTAGCAAAATGAAACAAATAATGGTTTTGAACTAATCATTATTCCAAGTATCTTAATCATACATATAGAATTGATCATTAACAAAGTTAACTAACACTTAAAAAAAGGATTGAACATTGAAGTTTTTATTAAAGATAAAATTGGTTATTTTGCTATCTGTTGTACTGCTTAATGGTTGCACAACGACATTATGGTCTAATCAATATAAGCATTTTAGTATCGAAGGGTTTTATATTAATACCGAAAACAATGATCTTTTGGTTTCCGATGGTGAGAAAGCTTTTATATTCCCAGTTAGCGAGTCTTTTGCTAAAGCTTTATTAATTAGTAGAGAAATAGAGTTCACCCCCAAATTTAATAATTTTTATTTAGATAAAGAAAATATTAAAGGTGAGGTTGAGTTAACAGTAAAGAGTGAATCTTTATCAGATGAAGAAAAACAGTATTTATCCGAGATAGGCTTTAATGAAAAGGGCTTATTGGTAACACCTATTAAAGGTAAGGTTTATAAAATTGAAGGAGAGCTGCCTCTTCAGAAGTTAGAGAATACCTATACGGTTTCGGTTGAACTATCACCATCTTTTGTTGATACGGCAGGTAAAATTGTCGCGACACCAGCAACGATTGCCTATGATGCAATGGTGGTTGTTCCTTCAGTATTCATTATTGCAACTTTGATGCTAGTAGGAAGTAACTAGTACGGTTAGCTAAAAAATTGATAATAACCTTTGTTTATCGATAGTTGCGGTTATAATACTTAGCAAATTGATACTCTGGCAAAAAAGCTAGCCATTTTAAGCGATGCTTAAAACTGAATATTTAACTAGGAGACCTTTATGTCATACGCAACAACGCTGAATGAAACACACGATCCAGCATTAACCAGCTGGGTTGATTCGGCAAACAATGAAAACTGTGATTTTCCCATTCAAAACCTACCTTTTGCTATTTTTAGAGTTGCCAATTCGCAAGAAGCTTTCCGTGGCGGTGTTGCAATTGGTGATAGCGTTGTTGATTTAGCGGCAGTTTATGCAGCTAATATTTTTAACGGTGATGTACAAACTGCACTTAAAGCTTGTTGTAATGATGAACTCAACGATTTTATGGCTATGGGAAAAAATGCTTGGAGCGCTTTGCGACTAGCCCTTTCTCGCGGATTAAGAAGTGGTTCTGAGCATGAGACTAAACTGGCTGAATGCTTAGTGGATATGGACAAGATAGAATATAAACTGCCATGCCGCATTGGCGATTACACCGATTTTTACACCTCAATTTACCATGCAACCGCCGTGGGTAAATTATTTAGACCTGACAACCCATTACTACCCAACTATAAGTGGGTTCCTATTGGGTATCATGGTCGTTCATCATCAATAGATGTTTCGGGGCAAACCTTTAAACGCCCAAGCGGACAACTTAAGCCGCCAACTGAGTCTGAGCCAACATTAGGCCCTTGTAAAAGACTTGATTATGAAATGGAAGTAGGCATTTATATTGGTGAAGGGAATGAGCTAGGTGAATCAATTGCACTTGATAATGCTGATGATCACGTATTTGGATTGTGCTTATTTAACGACTGGTCTGCACGCGATATTCAAGCGTGGGAATACCAACCATTAGGGCCATTTTTAGCCAAAAACTTTGCTTCAACGGTTTCACCTTGGATTGTAACCAACGAAGCGCTTGCTCCATTTAGAACCGCTTGGAGTAGAGATAGCAATGACCCTCAGCCAATGGATTATTTAAGCTCTCAAGATAATAGTGACAAAGGTAGTTTTGATATTAGCCTAGAGGTTCAACTAGAAACGCCTAAAATGCGCGAAGCCGGTGAGCCAGCAAGTCATTTATCATTGTCTAACTTTCGACATTCTTACTGGACTGTGGCGCAAATGGTTGCTCACCATAGTGTTAATGGTTGTAACTTACAACCCGGTGATATGCTAGGCAGCGGCACTCAGTCGGGGCCAGAGCATGAAGAAGCGGGTTCTTTATTAGAGCTTTCGCGTGGCGGAAAAGAAGATATAAAGCTCGACAATGGTGAAGTTCGACGCTTTTTAGAAGATGGTGATGCGGTGATTATGCGCGGCTGGTGCAGTAAAGACGGCGCAAAACGTATTGGTTTTGGTGAAGTTGTTTCAACCGTAATTGCTGCCGATTAATCACAACTTAAAAACGACCTACTTGAAGGGCGCTATTGCAGCGCCCTTTTCTTTTTATTACATCTGCTTACATTCCAAACTTGAGCTAAAAATAATGTATTGCTAATCTGATTTGTCATTCAATGTCACAATCTGTTCAACGTTTGAATTTAGGGGTTTAAAGTTTGACTGAAAAAATCAAAAAAACGCAAAATCCTATTCAAGCGGCGATCCAGTTTTTATCTCAAATAAAACCTCAAGAAACTAAAGTAGTTAGTGTGTCATTTTTACTCGGTATGAGTTTAATGATTGCTTATTATTTATTGCGACCTGTTCGCGATGCTATGGCAAGTGATTGGAGTGATGCTGAACTTAGCACCTTATGGACAATTAACTTTTTATTCAGTTTTGTGATCATTGCTATTTACGGATTCTTTGCTTCAAAAGTTTCTGTTAAAAAATTAGTGAGCGGCGTTTATATTTTTTTTACCCTCACTTTTTTTGTTTTTTACTGGGGCTCAAAATCATCCATAGAACTACAACTCATTGATAAAGCCTTTTATGTTTGGGTAAGCGTTTTTAGTCTTTTGCAAATGTCAGTTTTTTGGGGCTTTATGGCAGAAATTTATAGCAAAGAGCAATCGAAAAGATTATTTGGCATTATCACTTGCGGAGCGAGCATTGGCGCAATGGTTGGCCCTTCGGTATTGCTCATATTTTCTGATCTTGGCTCGTATAATTTAATTTTAATGGCGTGTTTATTTTTACTTACTACCTTGCCTTTATTATCTTATTTAGGGCAAAGCTTAGCGGCTACAACTAGTAATAAAAATCGAAATGAAAAATCATCATTCGCTATTGGTGGTAGTAGTTTATCGGGATTTAAACAAGTGCTAACCAATCCTTTTTTGTTAGGCATTGGTTTATTTTTATTTTTTTATACTGGTATTAGTTCGTTTATTTATTTTGAATTAAAAAATTTGATGGCTGAACTTAGCCGAGCTGAAAGAACCGAAGTTTGGGCAATGATTGATTTAGCCACAAACACTTTAACCATTTTAGCTGGGTTATTTTTAACCTCTCGTTTAGCTACTAAGTTGGGAATTGGAATGACATTAGCTTTAATCCCTTTAGTGGTTGTATTTGGAATGGTTTCAATTGCCGTTGCCCCAGTATTAACCCTTGTGGTGTTACTGCAAATTACTCGTCGTAGTGGTGGGTACGCAATCACTCGTCCCGCAAGAGAAATGTTGTTTACCTACGTTGATCAAGACACACGCTTTAAAGCTAAACAAGTGCTCGATGTAGTGGTTTATAGAGGTGGTGATGTGTTTTGGGGTTGGGGATTTACTTTTTTAACCGCAGCGCTCAGTTTGGGTGTTGTAGGTGTGGCTTTATTTGGTGCAGGTATAGCATTTATTTGGGCTTCAATTGGATTTTATTTAGGTAAAAAGGTTGAGCACTTTGATTTAACTGAACCTAAAAATAACGAACATAATAATAACCATTAACAGGGAAAATCACATTAAACACAAAATTAAAAACGGTAGGAGAAAATGATGACTAATCGCCGAAATTTTATTAAAAATGCAACCCTCGCTGCGGTAGCAACAGGGCTGCCTTTATCAGGATTGTTAAATGCCGCTGAAAAAAAGCTGAATATTTTAGTTTTAGGCGGAACAGGTTTTTTAGGGCCACATACGGTTCGTGCCGCTTTAGCACAAGGGCATAATGTTACTTTGTTTAATCGCGGTAGAACAAACCCCAATTTATTTAAAGAGTTAGAAACCATTAAAGGTGATAGAAACACCGATGATATTAAAAAACTGGCAGGCAAAAAATTTGATGCCGTGATTGACACCTCGGCTTATTATCCTCGTTCGGTGAATATGGCAATGGAAGTATTAAAAGACAATATCGATCAGTATTTGTTTGTTTCTACCATTTCGGTTTATGCCAATTGGGGCAAAAAAGGCATGGATGAGTCAACCGCTGTGGGAACCATTGATGATCCAAAAACAGAAGAAGTCACAGGTACTTCCTATGGGCCACTAAAAGCCTTATGCGAGCAAGCTGCGGAAAAACATATGCCAGGTAAAGTCTCGGTAATTCGCCCAGGACTTATTGTAGGGCCTGGTGACAAAACTGATAGATTTACTTATTGGCCCGCACGAGTTGCCAAAGGTGGTGATGTATTGGCGCCGGGTGATGGTAGTGATTTTATCCAATATATTGACGTGCGAGATTTAGGTGAATGGATGGTTTATTGTTTGGATCATAAAGTCACTGGGATCTATAACGCACAGTCTAATGGTGGTGATATTAAAATGAAGCAACTATTAGATAGCTGTGTGAAAAATATTAACCCAAAAGCTAATTTAGTTTGGGTTCCAACCCCATTTTTGCAAGAGCATGAAGTGGCACCTTGGCAAGAAATGCCCGTTTGGATCCCTGCCGAAGGGGATTATGCCGGAGCAGGCACAATGAGCTCTAAAAAAGCCTATAGTAACGGCTTAAAAGAGCGCTCAATTGATGTGGTGGTTAAAGATTGTTTCGACTGGTTTAAAACGCTACCTAAAGAAAGGCAAGCTAAACTTCGTGCTGGTATTAGCGCTGAAAAAGAAACCAAAGTATTGGCGGCTTGGAAAGCGAAACAAAAGTCTTAATTAAAAAAAGTGTTTGCTGTTGTGAAAGTTTTTAAACTGTTTAGAAAAATTATTAAATGGTATTTACTGATTGCCTTTAGCGCTTGCATGCTGGTGAGCTGTGCAATCAGTGATAAAAAAACAGCAGGCACTTTTGCCCCGCAAGCAGAAAAATTTAACGATGCCGTGGTTCAAGTTTATTCGGCTAGAACTTGGGGCGCTAAAAAAATTGTTTCGGTTCATACATGGATCAGTGTTAAAAACGCATTTGATGATGAATATACTTCGTATGAAATCATTGGCTGGCGGTTAAGACGCACAGGTAGCGCTTTTGTAGAAAGACAGGGCAATCCCGATAGAGATTGGTGGGGCAACCACCCTCAATTACTGCTAGATATACGAGGCAGTAAAGCTCAATCCCTTATTCCAAAAATTCAGGCCGCAGTAAAAGCCTATCCTTTTAAAAATGAATACCAAGCTTGGCCTGGGCCTAATAGCAATACTTTTACTGCTTTTATTGGCAGAGAAGTGCCTGAGCTTGGGTTAGACTTGCCTTCAACAGCCATTGGTAAAGATTATCGCCCAATAACAGAGGTGGTTGGTTTGTCGTCGAGTGGAACAGGTGTGCAAGCATCATTATGGGGATTACTCGGCATAGCCGTTGGTTTTGAAGAAGGTATAGAGTTTAATTTATTAGGTTTAAATATTGAACTTGATATTTTTGATTTCGCTATTGAACTCCCAGGTGTTGGGCGCATTGGTGCTAGTGATGTTGATGAGTATGAACCAGAGGCTCAAAAAACTGGCACAAAGCAAATTTCACCTAAGCGATAGTATTTTTTAGCAAATGTGTCCTTAAAGAGACAATAAGTGATTCTAAAAGTGTCCTTATATTTGAAAAATGTCCTTATTTGAGCTAAAGTGACCTCATGTGCCCTAATCTTTGTCCTTATATAAATGAGTCGCAATAATCGTATTAAGCAAGAAGCAGAGAAAATTTTTTCTGTTATTGCTGACTTAGAGTCTCCAGAAAGCTTGGGGGAAATAGCTGAACTTATCAAGTTTTCAATTAACAGGAAAACACTACAACGCAGGGTGAAATCACTGGTTGAAGAAGGTCTAATTAAAACCATTGGCACAAAACGAAATACTAAATACTATGCTAATAAGGACAAAACCGAAGTAAAATATGTCTCTAAATTTTCAGATAAGGACAATAATGTTTATTTAAAAGTAGAAGAAAACAACAAAACAGAGCAAAAATATCAAAATGCTTACGCACCGCATGAGCATCCTATTTTTTCAAAAAACACACTCGCATTACTGGCTTATTTAGAAACCCCATCATATGCAAGGCAAAAATCAAGTTACCAATTTAATTTAATTGAGCGATATATTCCTAACCAAACTCAATATGTACCCAACAAAGTACGTGAAAAACTGACTGATGCAGGTAAAAGGCTCGACTTATCTTTAGCCGCAGGAACCTATGCTAAAAATATCAGCCAGCGGCTACTTATTGATTTATCGTTTAACTCTAGTCGGTTAGAAGGTAATACCTATTCAAAGCTAGATACACAACGATTAATTGAGCAAGGTAACTCAGCTAAAGGAAAGGTACAAACAGAAACGGTGATGATTATGAATCACAAAGAAGCGATTGAGTTTTTAATCGAAAATGGTGAAGAAATTGCTGCTAACCCTTTTACTATTCGTAATATCCATGCTTTGCTGTCACAAGATCTTCTCGCAAACCCAAGCGCCTGTGGCAACATTAGAAACATAGAAGTTGGTATTAGTAAATCGTCTTATATGCCGCTTAATAATAGACACAAGCTAGAAGAGTATTTTTTATTGGTTTTATTAAAAGCCGAAGCGATTAACGATCCATTTGAACAGAGCTTTTTCTTGTTGGTTCATTTATCTTACTTGCAAGCCTTTGAAGATGTTAATAAACGAACTGCTCGACTAGCTTGTAATATTCCTTTTATACAACACAACTTATGCCCTTTAAGTTTTGTTGATGTTCCGCAAGATGACTACAATCGTTCTATGCTGTATTTTTATGAAACCAATCAAGTGGCACCTGCGCTCGAACTATTTGAATGGTCTTATTTAAGATCTTGCCAGCAATATAGTACGGTTAAAGAAAGTGTTGGAGAAATTGATAGCTATAGAATTTTACATCGCAACAGTCGAAAATTAGCTATGGGGCATATTATTCGCAACAAACTCACAGGTAATTTGATTAACCCGTTTTTACAACAATATTGTATTGATAATAATATACCGACAGCAGAAAAATTTATTAGTATGACAATTAATGATTTAAAGCAACTTCATTTAGGGGCAATTATTGGTTTAGGGATCACCGAAAAAGCATTTATTGAATGGAAAAACTTAATGGATGAAATAATATAAATTTCTCTAATTATCATTGAATAAAAATAAAAACAAACCCTAATCAGGAGACATTAAAAATGACCAGTTCAGCAGAAAAAGCCAAGCAAACCATGATTGACAATATGCCAGAAAAAACAGGTAAATCGCTTGATGAATGGTTTAAAGTGTTAGACAAAGAAAATTTTGAAAAGCATGGCGTAGGTGTAAAGTTTTTAAAAGAAGAACATGGTGTAACACATGGGTTTGCCAACACAATTGTTACACTTTTTAGAGAGCGAGGAAACGAGGCAGAAGATTTAGTTGCTTTACAATATAAAGGTAAAGAAACATTGCTACCCATGTATGAGGTGTTAATCGACATTGTAAAACAGTTTGGCTCAGATGTTACGATTACCCCTAAAAAAGCTACCGTCAGTGTTATAAGAAAGAGACAATTTGCACTAGTAAAGCCAGCAACAAAAACCAGAATTGACCTAGGGTTAAAACTAAAGGATATTGAAGTACAAGGCTGCTTAGAAAGTTCAGGACCATTTGGCTCTATGTGTACCCACAGAATTCAATTAAAAGCCGTCTCTGATATTAATGATGAAGTAAAAAAGTGGCTTTTAATGGCGTATGAGCAATCAATATAAATTAATTATGGGTTTACTGTTTTTTAATATCTGACCATTTTAATTGATAGCGGGCTAAATATTTTTGAAGTCTACTAGAATCATTAACTTGCTGTTTGAGTTGACGACTTTTATCAAATAAATACCTTCCTGCCGCAGCCATACTAGGATGTTTTGAACAAATATTAATAACAAATATTAATTGCTCAATTTCAAAACGATCTAACTTATTTATGCTCTCTTCAGACAAATAGCCACGTAAAATTGATGGGGCTTTTTTATGTTGTGAATTCTCCCAGTTTTGAAGTAAGCGTTGAGATTCTTGTTTTACATCATTAGCACTTATTCTAGCTCCTTCAGCTAATGTGCACATCCTTAGTATTGCGGCATTTAAATCTCTAAAGTTACCTTCCCAACTGGCATTTTTTGCAAACTTTAGAAAAGCTTTGCGAGCTTCTTCGTTAAACTCAACACGCAAGTTTTCTTGTTTTTCAAAAAGTTTTAATTCAAAATCAATATTAGGTTCAATATCTTCTCTCCTCTGAGCTAATCCTGGAAGTTGATAAGTCCAAAGGTTAATTCTAGCAAGTAGATCTTCTCTAAACTTCCCCCGTGTCACTTCATATCGTAATTTCTTATTCGTTCCAGCAATCAGCTGAAAATCTGAATTAATTTCATTATCTGAACCAACTGGATAAAAGGTTTTAGTTTCAATTGCATGAAGTAACATGGCTTGCTCGTCGAGTCCTAACTCACCAATTTCATCTAGAAAGAGAACACCACCATCTGCATTCTTTAAAAAACCATCTCGCTTATTTTGTGCACCTGTAAATGCCCCTTTGATATGGCCAAATAGTGCTGACATAGCATTATCGCCACGTAAAGTCGCACAATTAACAGAGATAAACTTACCAGCAACATTTTTACGCGCTTGTTTAAGGGAAAAGATCCTTTTTGCAAGTTGTGATTTTCCTGCTCCAGTAGGTCCTGTTAATAATATTGGAGCTTTTGAACGAATAGCAACTCTTTCGATTTGATCAATCATTTCATTAAATGCTTTATTTCGTGTTGCTATTCCACCTTTTAAAAAAACCGTCCCTTGTAATTGTTTTTGTTTAAATCGAGCTGCGACTTTATCGTACTTACTTAAATTAAGATCGATGATTTGATAAGTGCCTACCGCTCTATTTTCACCCTTTGCTGGCGATGTTTGAATAAGTTTTCCAGGAAATATTTTACTCTCAGCTAATAAAAAACATACGATCTGCGCAATATGAGTACCAGTGGTTATGTGAAATAAATATTCATTTTTCTCAGAATTAAAAGCGTGTTTATCGCAAATATCAAATAATTTTGAGAATACTTCTTCTAGATCCCAAGGATTATCGAACTGTGTAATATGAGGAATAATTTTTGTGTTGGGAGAAATATCTTCGATATCAGCCGATACTTTGCTTGCAAGTCTAACTGCGTTTGGCTCGTGAATTAGGTGTAGCTCATCAATTGGTAGATCCGCTTGGTAGCATAAGCTAACATTAGGTCGCCATCTTTGCCACCGATCTCTTCTTCTACCAACAAAGTCCTTAACAGTTCCTAAAATACTAAAGGCAACTCTTTTGTTTTGCATATTGCATACTCAATTATATATCTAAAATTATATATAAATATAAAATAGGATACACTAAATTCTAATAGCTTTAAATGCTAGATCTTTTTATTAAGCTTAATGAAGATAAATATATTTTAAAAACAACGAGTTATGGGTTTTATTGTGTTTATTTAAAAAGCTGGCACATCCCTTGTAATAGTAAAAATGTATTTTAGTTGTTTGCGTGTGTTTCTAAATGACACTGCGGTACATTCGGTATTACCAACATGTATTCCACAATTAAATACACCAACTTGGAATGCGAAAGCTAGAGGTTCAAATCCTTACTTTATTTTAGTAGCCAATTGGATAGGCAGCAGATTTAGGGTCTGTATAAGTAGGTTCGAATCCTACCTAAAGTAATTAATGTAGCTCAATCGGATAGAGCATCAGGCAAATAACTTGAGTGTTGTGGGTTCGATTCCCACCATTATCAAGTTTAAAAATCACTGTAAAACAGTAAGCGATTGCAAGCTGACTTTAACCGCTAATTTATTTAGTGCTTAACATACAACTTAATCATAGCAAGCAGGATGCTTCCTTTTTAAGCGCTATGTTTTAGCAAGATAAGTTAAGTTTTAAGCCCTTGTAATCAACGTTAAATATGACTTTATTGAATAGTCGGAATAAAAAATAGAAGGAAAGAAAAATGTTTAGTTTACGAAAAAAATTGGTGCTTGCTGAAAATCAAAGGGCATATCTTATGCGTAACAAACAGTTTGAGCGAGTGATAAAGCCAGGAAAGCATAAAATATGGGATCTTAAAAAAGAGGTTTCATTCGAAATATTTGATATTAATGGTATGTATTACACAGAAAAACTAGCGAAGTCTAGAGTTGCTAAATATCCTGAAATTGCAGAGCAGTTTTATGATTGGACAATTGCTAATGATGAAGTGGGATTATTTTATATGAACGATCTTTTAATGGGCATCGTAGCACCAGGAGAGCGTGTTTTTATTTGGAAAGATACGGGAGATGCAAAGCTTGAGCGTATTAATATTGGTGAAAGTATCGAAGTGTCTAATGATATGTTATTAAAAATTACCAGACGTAATGCTAATAGCATTAATTCTATGATTAAAACTTCGGGAACTAAAGTGTCTCAGCCTGTTAAAGAGGTGACGATTACTAGTGATTATGTGGGTTTATTATATATTAATGGAAAATTAGAGCGTTTACTCCAACCGGGAAAATATGGTTTTTGGCAGTTGTTAAAAGATGTTGAGGTGAAGTTATATAAAACTAAAACCCAAGCTCATGAAATTTCGGGACAAGAAATATTAACCAAAGATCGCGTGAGCCTAAGAGTCAACTTAACTGCTCATACTCGATTAATTGATGTTGAGAAAGCCGATGAAAAAGTAACCGATATTTTCGATTATATTTATAAAAGTATGCAGCTTGCTTTAAGGGAAGCAGTAGGCACTAGAACTTTAGATGAGTTGTTAATTGATAAGTTATATATCAATGAAACGGTTAAAGAGTTGGTAGAGCAAGATCTTATTGAGGTTGGAGTTCAGTTGGAGCGTGTTGGGGTAAAAGATATTATTTTACCAGGAGAAATGAAGGCAATTTTAAATCAAGTGGTTGAAGCACAAAAAGCAGCAGAAGCTAACGTTATTAAAAGGCGAGAAGAAACTGCTGCAACAAGAAGCTTACATAATACAGCAAAAATGATGGAGAATAATCCAACATTAATGCGTTTAAAAGAGCTTGAGTCACTTGAAAGAGTTGCTGAAAAAGTCGATAGCATTAAAGTGTTTGGTGGGCTTAACGGTTTAATGAAAAACACGGTCTCAATAGGTGAACATGAAATGTAAATAAAAGGCTGGGAGAGGCTTAATGTGCCCTTTAATTAAAAGTTAGTTTAAAGGGCACAATTAAATTGGCGTTTAAAATGAAAACAAATCAAGTGGTTAAACTTAAAAGCAATTTAGTAGAAAATGAAATTCAACAAAAGCTCAGCTTGATAGAAGAAAAACATCAGGTGGTAGTTCTTTATGCGTGTGAATCTGGTAGTCGAGCTTGGGATTTTGCATCTCCAGATAGTGACTATGATGTAAGATTTATCTATATGCATAAACCCGAATGGTATTTGCGAGTTGATAAAGAAAGCCAAAGAGATGTAATTGAGCTGCCTATTGTAGATGATTTAGACATTAATGGCTGGGAGTTACAAAAAGCACTTAAGTTATTACGTAAATCAAACCCTACGCTTTTAGAGTGGCTAGGATCGCCAATTATATATCGTCAAAGTGCTAGCTTTCAAAAAGAGTTCTCTCAATTAGCGAGTAAGTATTTATGCCGTAAAGCATGTTTTTATCACTATCAAAATATGGCGGTTTCTAATTATAGAGAGCACTTAAAAAAAACAATGGTTAAAACTAAAAAATATCTTTATGTGCTTAGACCTTTATTAGCAATGCGTTGGATAGAGCAAATAAAAACTCAAGTTCCTATGCGTTTTCAAGAACTTGTTAATAGCATGTGTGTTGAAGAAGAAGTTAAAAAAGCTATCAATGAATTATTAGCGCAAAAAGTTCTAGTTAGTGAAAGTAAGACTCAGCCTAAGGTTGATGTACTTAATAAATTTATTGAGAAAGAGCTAAGTAATATTGAAGAAAGAGTTAAAAAATTAGAACACAATAAAACTTCAATAAGCTCAATTAATAATTTTTTTCTACAGTGTTTAAAACACTGGTAAGGATTTAAAGATGAAAACAAATTATCAGTTATTTAATGATGAAAATAGAATGCCCATTAAAGCCTGGGTAAATGATGTACCTTTTGAAGATAAAGCCAAAGAGCAACTAAACAATATTGCTCAAATGGATTTTATTCATTCGCATATTGCCGTAATGCCTGATGTTCATATGGGCAAAGGAGCAACTATTGGCTCAGTGATCCCATCGGTTGATGCTGTTATTCCTGCCGCAGTTGGTGTAGATATTGGTTGTGGAATGCTTGCGGTAAAAACAAGCTTAAAAGCAGAGCAGCTGCCAGATAATCTTTTGGCTATTCGTACGGCCTTTGAAAAAGCAATACCTCATGGAAGAACTAAAAGCGGAAGAGGTAGAGCTAATAGAGACAAAGGTGCTTGGCATAATATTCCTGAGCTTGTTGCGAGTGAATGGCTGAAGTTAGAAAAACGCTTTAAAGCAATTTGTGAAAAGCACCCTTTAATTGAAAAAAGTAATCATATTGTTCATTTAGGAACTATGGGAACTGGCAATCATTTTTTAGAGTTGTGTTTAGATGAGTTTAATGCCGTTTGGATCATGTTACATTCTGGAAGCCGAGGTGTAGGAAACCGAATTGGTAACTATTTTATTGAGTTAGCTAAAAAAGATATGGAAAGAAATGATGTTCATTTACCAGATAAAAATTTAGCCTATTTAAAAGAAGGTAGTGAATATTTTGATGATTATGTCGAGGCGGTTGAGTGGGCACAAGACTTTGCCAGAATTAACCGAGAAATTATGATGACTAATGCCATTAAAGCACTAAGGCGTGAAATGGGCATTCCATTTGATTGTGATGAATTAGCGGTTAATTGTCATCATAATTATATTTCACGAGAGCATCATTTTGGAAAAGACTGTTTCGTTACTCGAAAAGGAGCAGTAAGTGCAAAAAATGGTGAACTAGGAATTATTCCAGGATCAATGGGAGCTCGATCTTATATTGTAAGAGGACTAGGAAATGAAGATAGCTTTACTAGCTGCTCTCATGGTGCTGGTCGTGTAATGTCGAGAACTAAGGCTAAAAAAACATTTACCATTGATGATCAAATTAAAGCAACAGAAGGTGTTGAATGCCGAAAAGATCTTGCGGTTATCGATGAGATCCCAATGGCTTATAAAGATATTGATAAGGTCATGGAAGCACAAAAAGATTTAGTTGAAGTTGTTCATACACTCAAACAAGTTATTTGTGTAAAAGGGTAAGCTAGATTGAAGTCTAGCTTACAACTTCTCCAATCAATCATCTTTTGACGTATTTTTGTATCAGACATTTCGCCTTGTAGCTTATAAAAAATCAATTTAACGGAAAAACTTAAATCTTAAAATCATTAACAATAGATGATAGTTTATTTTCTAGCTCAATAAGTTCTTGTGAAGTTTGGGTAAGCTTAGAAGTATAAAGGGTTGAGTTTTCGGCAAGGGTAGCAACTTGCTGTACATTTTGACTAATTTCTTCATTGGTTACGGTTTGCTCTTCGGCTGCGGTAGCGATTTGGGTATTCATGTCGGTAATGGTGCTAACAGCCTTGGCAATGGTGTGTAATGAGTCGTTAGCGCTTTTTGCCGTTTCAACGGTTATATCGCTTTGCTTTTTGCTCGACTCTATAACTTGCACGGCTTGCTTAGCCGCTGTTTGTAGTCGCTCAATCATTTGCTGTATTTCTTCGGTGCTTGCCTGAGTACGTGTAGCTAGCGTTCTTACTTCATCAGCAACCACAGAAAATCCTCTACCTTGTTCACCTGCTCTAGCCGCTTCAATTGCAGCATTAAGTGCAAGCAGGTTAGTTTGCTCGGTAATGCTATTAATGACATTTAAAATATCACCGATTTGTTCTGCATCGGAATCAAGCTGACCAATTACCGAAGAGGTTTTATCAATTTCGTTGGATAATGTCTGAATTGAAGTAATTGTTTTATCAATAACTTGTTGTCCAGTTACGGTTTCATTATCAGCATCTTGTGCTGCTTTAGCGGCTTCTGCGGCACTGGTAGCGACCTCTTGTGAGGTTGATGTCATTTCGTGTAGTGCAGTAGCTGCCATGGTTGTTTCTTGTTTTTGGTTGTCAATGTTTTGGTTAGTGTGGGTAACTACGTCATTCATTTTTTGGGTGGCAGTATTAAGCTCGTTTAATCCTGTAGCAACCTGAGAAATAGAATGATGAATTTTATCGGCAAATAAATTAAAAGATTCTGTAACTAATCCAACTTCATCATTATTGTTTTTAACTTCTAAACGCTGGGTTAAGTCGCCTTCACCTTGACTAATATCATCAAGTGCAGCGGCGGCACTCATTAGAGGTTTGGTGATTCTAAGTGCAAATATGTAAGCGCTGATCAAAACTAAAATAACTAAAATAGTTCCAATTGAAGCAAGCAATATTAACGCTTGTTGTTGTTCTTTTTTGATCGTTTCTTTAGCTTCATTAACCGCCTGTTCAATATCGTCAATGTAAAAGCCTGTTCCTATCATCCAATCAAACTCTTCGATAGTTGCAGAATAGCTTAGCTTAGGGGCATCGGCATCTATTGAAGGCTTATGCCACTGATATTCAACAAAGCCACCGCCATTTTTTGAGGCATCAATTAGCTCTTTAATGATTTTTACACCATTAGAATCAACAGTGTCATATAAATTTTTTCCTTCTAGCTCTGGTCTAGTTCCCATAACGATATTCGTTCCATCGAACAGGTAGCCAAATATGTAGCCATCTTTTGATTCTTCATAGCGAATATTACGAATTAACTCGGCTACTTTTTGCTTAACTTCATTTATATTTAGATCAGTGGCAGAGTCAACGATTGGTTGAATTTGAGAAAGGGTAATATCAATATAGTTTTTAAGCGTTGTTCGTTTTTGTTGCATCATAGATTCACGAACCTTAATAATTTCAGACTCTCCTAAACTTTCAAGTTTGTAGATAGCAAAGTACATCATTACGATTACAGTAATAAATAATGGAATGCTGGCTAATAGCATAATGCGATGCTGTATTTCGAGTTTGAGCATAAATTCACCCTAATAACATTTATAGCAGTATTTAAATTTAATATTCTGTTATAAATATAGACGAATTATTGGGTTTATCATTATTTAAATCCACTCTCCTTTAATATACCCGTTCTACTCCAAGATGCATGTTTCAGCAAGTCAGTAAGTCATCTTATTTGAGGCATTAATGCGCAGGATTAGTCATTCTAATTCAAGCATTGATAACGAAAAAGAGGTTGGCTTACTGCCTTGCCCTTCGGGTGCTTAGCCAAAAAGCTTGCACTACGTTACAGCTTTTGAAAAGGGCTTACCATTTCCTGCAAGCTGCGCCTTGTTCAAACTTTTTGGCTGAACACTGAAACAAGCATCTTGGAGTAGAACGGGTATATACCTTATTGAGGTATTGAGCTTGTAGTAGAGTGGAGCTATGGGTGAGTTGTTGTTTTTAGCTTGGCTTACAGATTTTCTATATATTCCAGCATTTTTTGCCGCATTGTTTTATCAGGCATTTCCCCTTGCATAGCTTGCATATTATCAACCATATGCTTTACTTTTGAGGTGGCAGGAATAGCACAGGTTACCGCAGGGTGAGATAAAATAAATTTAAGGAAAAAGTGTGACCATGAATAACAATCTATTTCCTTTGCCCATTCGGGTAGAGATTTTCCTTTAACTAGCTTGAATAGTCGGCCTTTTTCAAAGGGCATATTTACAATGACTGCTTGTCCTCTATCCATTGCAAGTGGTAATAGTCGTTTTTCGGCGTCTCTTACTCTAATATTATAGTTTAGTTGGACAAAATCTAGCTCTTGAGTTTGCATAACTTGCTCAAAGTCTTCATATTGGCTAAGCCGTGAAGTCGTTATGCCCGTGTAGCGAACTTTTTTATCTTGCTTTAGCTGCTGTAATGTTGGCATGTGAACCTCCCAGTCTCGCAAGTTGTGAATTTGCATTAAATCCATAGGTGATTTGCTCATACGACTTTGCGATTCAACAATGGCATCTAACCCTGCTTGTTTGCCAAACGTCCACACTTTACTGGCTGCAAAGTAACAAGGTTTTGAGCTGAGATTACGAATTAAATCACCAATCACCGACTCTGAGCGACCATACATTGGCGAAGAATCAATTAAACAGCCTTGGGCATTAAAAAAGGCATTAAGTACATTAGCTAAATTGGTTTTTTCGCTTGAATTAGGTGAAACATTAAAGGTTTGGTAAGAGCCCATACCAACTGCGGGTAAAAGTTCTCCTGTAGAAGGGATTGCACGTTTGAGAATAATATTAGACTCAAAAGCATTGGCTACTGGCAGTAAAGCAGATAGTAAAGGTGTAGCTGCAATTAGTTTTAATAGTTGTCGTCTGTTATTCATGCATCCCTCAAATTTTTAAACTTAGTCATTAAACCCTAAATTTACTATATCTGTAGCGCATTAAGTTGGCAAATTTTGTTTATAATGACAAATTTACTTTGGCGCCTTCTTTGGGGTTATCGCTCATTTTTACATTACATCCAATAAAGCGATCTTGACTAATTTTTCCTGATTGAACCAAATAATTAACGACATTATCTTGTCTTTGCTCGGCAAGCTTTAATAGTGGTAATGGATCAATTGTTTGGTTTTTATTTTGCGATTTACTCTCATGATCTAAAAAAGAGCCTATGCCGCAAACTACCATTTTAATTTTTGGCTTATCAATCATTACACTAATCACTTTTTCAAGTTGTTGCTTAGCTTTCTCGTTGAGAGCAGTATTTTGTGGGGTAAATTCAATGGGTTCAAAGTTAAGTGCTGTTGCTAAATCAAAGATCCCGCTGGCAAGCGTTAGCATTCCTAATGGCGAGTAATGGTAAATAACCGCATTTTTAATCGCTTTACCTGATACGGTTGTAATAATGCTAGCAATTGAAAAATAGGGAGATGCAAGATCGCCATCAATAGGTAGTGATAAGTCAATATTATCATTACTGTCGCGTAGTAAATTAAGGGCTGTTGGCAAAGGAATGCCTAAGTCTTCATTTAAAGCGCTTTTTTCATGTGATTGTAAGTCGCCTAATTCAAATTTTTCGAGCTGAGTTTCAAAATTGGCCTGTATTTTTTTATTGGCAATTTTTACCTCATAGCCAGTGTTAAGTAAACCTTGTTCAATTCGATAACCAATAAATCTTGCTGCATAATCAGATAATGAAACTAAGTTTACTGCATTTAAACTACCTTTTATATCAACTTGTTGTTCATCGTTTGCAATAACTAATTCACCTTTTCCATCAACAGTGCCAGTTTCATTAATACCAAACTGATAATTAATTAATGCGGGTGGTGTTTGAGACAGTTGATTTCCAAGGTTTATGTTACTTAGTTCTAGTTGAATATTGTTTAATTTATGTGTAATTGGTTTGCCTGTACTTTGCTCTGTAAGTTCTATTTTAGAACTATCGAAAACTTTAAACTGATTAATGGTTATTACAGGTTGTTTACTACTCCTTTTAGGAGCGCTATCGTTTTTGTTTGGGTTACTATAAATCCAGTTTTGTAAATTGAGTCCATTGTCTGATGCGGTTAAATAACTAGAGAGTTTTTTGATTAAAATATTTCCTAATGTAATATTGTTTTGAGAGTATTTTAACGAGCTTAAATTGATATTGTTAACCGATATTAAGTGGCTTTGATCTTTTATTTTCTGTTCAAAATCGCTCAGTAGATTAAGCTTATCCAAGTTAATTTCTTCGGTTTGAAAGCTTTTATCTTGTTGCATAAAGTTTTCTATATTCAGTTGAGAAAAACTTAATGCTTGATGATTATTAGAGTCATTTGCTTTAGCTGAAAGAGAAAAATTATTAAGGTTTAAGTTTTGAATAGAAGCCGCTTGTTGCAAAGGAGAAAATTTTAACGATTTTAAGGTTAGAGCTTGTAAGCTAAAACTATTGTCAGCAATATTGGATAGGTTTTGTTTTTTCTAAAACTTCAAGCTTTTGTAAGCTTAACTTGTTGACTTGAATATTTTCATCAAATGATACATCAGTAAAATTAAGTGATTTTAAACTAAGCAAAGGCAATTGATCTAAAGTTTCAGCCGTTAAATTTTTTAAATTAATGCTACCGTTATAAGTGATTTTTTGCTGGTTAGATATATTTATTTTGTCTTTAATAGCAAATTGATTAAACAAAACACAAGCATTTAGCTTTTGATTGTGTTTAAGGGGAATTTTTAAATCTTGAAAATCTTTAATAGATTCAAATAAACAAATTTTCCAATCAGATAACTGAATATCATTAATTGTTATTGACCAATCATTTTTTGATGCGGCAGGCTTTTTTGGTTGGTTAAACTGAGCCAAAACAAATGGGCCAACTTGAGTAGGAACTAGGTTTGCACTATCAATATCCAGTTTTAATCCCTGTATTTGAGACGACTGAAGGATTAATTTATTGTTGAATAATTCTCGGTTATTCCACTTTATGATGAAATTTTTAAATTGGATATTTTTTCCAAGCTCATCACTTGCACTAAAATCCTTAATTTTTAATGTGCCATTCCAAAAGCTAAGCTCTAATTGACCAATGTTTACCTTGCTAACATAAGGAGCAAGAAAATGTTGTATTGCCCATGTTGCAATAAATGAGTTAGATGCAACTAATAAGCTAACCAAAAAAGCCAAACTCATAAAGAGCGAGGCTAACTTGTGTTTTTTTATCCATTGTAGCAATTGAATTTCCTGAATATATTGGGATATACAGATTATACTTAGAGAGAAACTCAACGCCTAGTTTTTATGTGCTAATATTTAAGAATGTTGAACGAGGCTAAAACTTAGTTGCAATATGTTAAAAAGGCAATAATTATGCTGGTAGAAAAACACAAACTATTAGAGCAAAACGATAGGCAAGAGCTTATTGTTATGTGGCAAGATCTTGTTAATTTAATGGCTGAGTTATGCGACACTCCAGCGGGTTTTATCGTTCAAGTAACTCCCGAAAACTATCAAGTAACCATTGCTAATCAAAATCTTAAAAACCCTTATAAGGCTGGAGTAGTGATTGAGCATGATGTTAATATTTTTTGCCGTCAGGTTGTACAAGAGCAATCTCCTCTTTATGTTGGTAATGCTACTGAGCTAAATGTGTGGCAAGACAATCCTGAGGTTTCAGCTGATGGTTTTAACACTTATTTAGGTTATCCGCTTTATTGGCCAAGCGGCAATATATTTGGCACCATTTGTGTCATGGATTTTGCCAAAACCGATTTTGATGAGCGTTATCATCGTTTATTACAACATTTTAAAAAAATGGCGGAATATGAGTTAAAACTTATTAATCAAAAGTTAACCATAGAGTTTATTTCTTATACTGACGAACAAACGCACCTTCTAAATCGTAGAGGGCTTTTGGCACAATATTCAAGTCGATTAAAACTGGCTGATCGCCATAATGAACTGGTGGCGGTTAACTTTTATGATATTAATCAGCTCAAAAAAGTAAACGACAAGTTTGGTCATACTAGCGGTGACAAACTCATTGAAAATTTTGCAGAAGCATTAAACTTAACTTATCGAGAGACGGATCTACTGGCAAGATTTGGCGGTGATGAGTTTATTGGTTTGGTTTTCATTAAAAAAGCTAGCGAGATAGAGCGATTAAACTTAAGGCTAAAAGATAACTTAGCAAAATATGCTAGTGCTGTAGATATTACATTTAGCGTAGGAACTATTATTGTTGAGGCAAAAGAAATTAAAAGCGATCTTGATCTGCAAGAGATTATCGGTCAAGCTGATAAGGCAATGTATCGAGAAAAACAATTGCAAAAAAGTAACTCACCTATTTAAAGATCAGCTAAATTATGGCTATAGTATTAGAAGAATTATTAGCGCTACTAAGCTTAGAAAAAATTGAACAAGGGCTTTACCGTGGCAATAGTCAAGATATTGCACTAGGGCATGTGTTTGGCGGGCAAGTGATTGGGCAAGCATTGTCAGCGGCCAAAAGAACCATTGCGCCTGAACGTTCGGTACATTCTTTTCATAGTTATTTTTTAAGACCTGGTGATGCCACTAAACCCATTGTTTATGATGTTGAAAATATTCGTGATGGTGGCAGTATTTCTACTCGTAGAGTAAAAGCTATTCAAAATGGCAAGCGTATTTTCTTTATGTCTGCTTCATTTCATCAGGCCACTCAAGGTTTTGAGCATCAAGCCACAATGCCGCAAGTAGAGCAGCCCGAAAACCTGACATCAGAGCTTGAAATTGTGCGACAGTTTGCCGATAAAATTCCAGCAGCAATTCGTGACTTGGCAACTTGTGAAAAACCCATAGAAATAAAACCTGTTGAGTATTTTAATCCACTAAAACCTGATGCGACACCACCCAAAAGGCACGTTTGGATGAAGGCTAATGGTGAACTTCCCGATGATTTAAGAATACATAAATACTTATTGGCCTATGCTTCAGATTTTGCTTTTTTGCCTGTTGCAGGGCAGCCCCATAAAGTATCTTTTATGCTACCTGAGTTTCAAATGGCAACCATTGATCATAGCATGTGGTTTCATCGTGATTTTCGTTTTGATGACTGGTTACTGCATGTGATTGAAAGCCCATCGGCAAGTTATGATAGAGGTTTTGTGCGAGGTCAGTTTTTTGATCGTAACGGACGATTAGTGGCTAGCACCGCACAAGAAGGAGTAATGCGAGTTAAGCGTTAAAATCAGTGCTTAAATCTTAGTCTATTTTAGTGGCAACGAGTGAGCTGATTAATCACTTTTAGTATATGCTCGGCAGTTTCAATACCTCTATCGGTTAGGTAGCCACCATCATTCTGAGTAATCAAACCTTTATGATAAAGCCTTTCTGCTGCGGCTTTTTTGCTGGGATCTGCATCACTGTGGATCTTTATACCTTCGCTAGTTGAGCTTAAATTAAATAAACTCAATAATTGTATTTCGGCGAGAAGGTCGTCAGATATTGTCATATTTATGATCCAGTTCTAATCAATTTACCTTATCAACATAGCACTTTTAAAAGCAAATGTCGTTATTGATTGAATAAAAGGTAAAAAACATTAAATAGTAATGGTTATCATTTGCGTTTAATGTTTGTCTGTATTAGAGTAGTGTGGATTGTATTTAATGGATAAAGGAGAAAAATTATGGGGTATCAAATAGAAGCCTACTTAGAAAACGGGCAGCCGGCATTAAAAATTTATGATGTTGATAAGCAAGATCTCTGCCTGTCTTGGCGTTACCGAAAAAATCAAAACGGACAAGAATCTCAGTCAGAAATACATCGGCTGTTTCGAGAGTTGTTATTACTCACTTGTCAGCAAGATTTGCACAATGTAAGGGTTTTTAATTTGCAAGCGAGTAATTAATGGTTAATTTGTTGCTCGATTAATAAAGCAAAGCTATCTGCTGAAATTTTTGATCCTATTTCGGCAATTACAACATGCATGTCCTTATTCCATTGGCAGAAAAGGCTAACATCGCCATGGTTACCTTTGGCTTTTTCAAGAGTGTAGCAACTAATGGTTTTGTTACTAGAGTTGCTAGAGTTACTGAAGTTGTCAGAGTTGAATTTGAAGTTGGCTAAAATGCCAACAAAAATACACTCACAATAAGCCTCAACAGGTGGCATTTTAATGACAACCAAAGGCTGTTGATTAGGTGCAAATATAGAAACACTTAAATCATCGGCATTTAGTTGGCTGCTATCTTGTGGGTAGTTCGTATTAATTTGGTTAATTAAGTCATTAATAAATATTTTGTGATCGTTTGAAGCCATTAAAGAAAAAAATGGCTCGGGCTGGTTTTCGGCAAATAACCTAAATGCCTCGTGCCCTAAAATATAGTGTTTTTGTCTTGGTTTATTTTTCATATTGATTAAGAATAAAATTTTTCAGGCACTTACGGTATAAATTTTGAAAATGTAAAACACCCATTTCGCGCTTTATGCATAAACGACCAGCATGGTAGCTTCCAGAGTTTAATCCTTGCTGAACTTTTTCGCAGATCGTAATATCTTCGTCTTGTACTTCGTCACTAAACTCGCGATCTTGCTGAATTAATTGTTTGGTTTTTTTACTATTGAGATTGTGATAATAGTAATCGAATAAAATTTTAGTTTGATTATTGCCATGGGGCAAAATAAGATTAGTTTGTAGTCTATTTGGCAAAATATTCAACATTAAATTGGGAAACACACAATAATAGTGGGCTTGTCCTTCGCCATAAAAATTAGCTTCGTCTTGCTCTAAAGATTCAGCACTATTTTCATCGAGCGGACTATATTGATAGCTATGCCATTCATGTAAGATAGTATCGTAACGTTTGTAATCTAATAATTTGCTTAAGCCCGGATGAACATGCGGCAAGTGATAACCTTCTAAATAATTATCCATATAAACTTTCCAGTTACAATTAATAATATATTCATCACGGTGGCTAAATTCCATTTGCGATAAATTGATAGGCTTAATGGTTTCTTCAATACCTTTAAATAATGTTTCAAGCGGAGGCGGATTATCACTTATTGAGACAAATACTAAGCTTTGCCAAACATCAACTTTGGCTTGCGGTAAGTGATATTGGCAAGTATTAAAGTTAGGGGTTGAACGCATTTCTGGTGCACTGCGTAAATCGCCATCAAGATTGTAAGTCCAGCCATGATAAGCGCAACGCAATGATTTATTGTTGCCGTTTTTTAAAGCAACAGGTCCTGCTCGGTGGCGACAAACATTATGAAAAGCTTTAAGCTGATTATTTTGGTTTTTAACCACTACAATAGGAATATTTCCTACTTGACCAATAACTTGATCACCTACATTTTTTAATTCACTAATATGCGCAACTAATTGCCAGTGAGACTCAAATATGGCTTTATTTTCTAGCGCTAAAATATCAGGTTCAACATATAAGCTTGCTGGTAAAGTAAAAGCGTTTTCTTTAGAAGTAAGCTCTAAATCTTTGTGCAAATGTTTGTACTGGTTTATCACTTAATGCTCACTTACAAATCGAGACCATTAATGGCTTTAATTTCTAAATAATCTTCAAATCCATGTGCGCCCCATTCGCGTCCATTACCCGATTGTTTGTAGCCGCCAAATGGAGAATATAAATCACCCGAATTTCCATTAATATTAATACTGCCTGCTCTTAGTTTATTGGCAATGCGTTCAATTGCTTTTGAGTCGTTACCTTGAATATAAGCGGCTAGTCCATAGGGGGAATCGTTGGCAATATCAACCGCATCTTGCTCATCTTTATAGCCAATAATAGAGATTACAGGGCCAAAAATTTCTTCACGCGCAATGGTCATATCATTGGTAACATTGGCAAAGACTGTGGGTTTTACAAAATAACCTTGCTCGCAATTTTCGGGTTTTCCAACACCGCCACAAACTAGCTCTGCGCCTTCATCAATCCCTTTTTGAATAAGCGCTTGTACTTTATTAAATTGCATTTCGCTGACTAAAGGACCCATTGTAGTGTCTTCATTTTTAGGATCGCCAACCACTATTTTTTCTGCTGCTTTTTTTGCCACTTCTATCGCGGTAGACATTTTGTCTACAGGCACCAGCATTCTTGTCGGCGCATTACAGGATTGCCCTGTGTTATTACAGACCGAAAAAGTGCCGCGCTTTACTGCTTTTTCAAAACCATCGTCAGCTAAAATAATATTCGCAGACTTACCGCCAAGCTCTTGAGTTACTCGTTTAATGGTTGGCGCGGCATTTTGCGCAACTAAAGATCCTGCTCGGGTAGAGCCCGTAAATGAAACCATGTCTACATCAGCATGGCTAGAAAGCGCACTGCCAACACCTTGACCATCACCATTTACTAAATTAAATACACCTGCTGGAACACCCGCTTTATCTATAATTTCGGCAAAAATATAGGCGCTTAGCGGTGCAATCTCAGATGGCTTTAATACCATGGTGCAACCTGTGGCTAATGCGGGAGCTACCTTGCAAGTAATTTGGTTAATTGGCCAGTTCCAAGGGGTGATTAATGCGCAAACACCAATAGGCTCTTTAACAATTAAGCTTGTTTGTTCTTGTTTTTTAAATTCATAGTTAGTTAGCACTTTGAGTGCGGTTTTTAAATGGCCTAATCCAGCACCAGCCTGAGCTTTCATGGCTAATGACATTGGTGCGCCCATTTCTTCGCTAATGGCTTCAGCCATATCATTGTAACGGTTTTTGTATTCAGCAATAATGGCTTCAAGCAACTCAATTCGCTCACCTCTGCTTGAAAAACCATAGGTTGAAAATGCCGTTTTTGCCGCGTTAACCGCTAAATTGACATCAGCGCTATTACCGAGCGATATGATTGCACAGGGTTGTTCATTAGCAGGGTTAATAACTTCAAATGGTGAATGTTCTGTAGGAGCTAGCCATTCACCATTGATATAAAATTTTTGATAATCACGCATAATTTAGCACTCTAAACTAGGGAACAAGACAAGCAAATTAACTCTGTTCACAGGCATAATCAAGTTTAAATTCGACTCATTCATTGATAAGCAAAAAGTCTATTGTTGAGCTATATTAAAATATATTGATTTTTTATTTGTAATGCAGGGTATCTCCTCACCGTGAAGTTCAAAAGATCTATAAATGCTATTAGTCGGTGGCTATTATTAATTCTATTTGCTCAACCTTGCCATTCAGCAGAAATGAAAGAGCTTATATCAATGAGCTTAGAGGATTTTAGTGAGCTTGATATTGTTGTCACTTCGGTTGCTAAAAAGCAACAATCTATCTCAGAAACCGCTGCTGCAATATTTGTTATTAGCCAGCAAGACATTCGTCGCTCGGGTGCTAAAACGCTACCCGATGTATTAAGGATGGCTCCTGGAGTTCATGTAGCAAGGGTTAGCCGCTTTAGATGGGCTGTAAGTGCTCGTGGTGATAACGATGTTTTTGCGCGCAGTATGCTAGTTTTGGTTGATGGTAGAACTTCATTCAATCTTTTATTTGGTGGTATTTATTGGGATCTTAAAGATCAACCCCTAGAAGAAATAGAACGAATTGAAGTGATAAGAGGGAGTGGGGCTGCAATTTGGGGAGCCAACGCGGTTAATGGTGTTATTAATATTATTACTCGATCAGCTAACACTAATCATGGAACCAAAGTTGTCATGGGGGGAGGAACAGAAGAGAAAGCTTTTGCTAGTTTTTCTAATGCAGATAAATTGAGTGAAAATACCGATTATCGTTTTTATCTGGGTTACAGAGAGCTTGATGGTTCGGTTGACCAATTTGGGGACGACTTTGCCGATGATTGGCAGCAATTAAGAACGAGTTATCAGCTATTGTGGCAACCTTCTGAGGACGAAAAACTTACTGTAAGCGGCTTAATTTATGATAACAAAGGTAAAGCAACGTTAAATCAGTTTTCATTTGAAACGATAGATCTACGAGAGGTAACAGAAAACCTAAGCTCTTCTGGCGGAGATATTTCTGTTGATTGGAAAAAACAGTTATCAAACACCTCTCACTGGCAATTGCGTGCAAGCTTTGAAACCATTAACAAAGATGATCGTATTCAAGGCAAAGATGATAGAGATTCTATTGAAGTTGATTTTAATCATCGACTAGCACTAGCTAGCAACCATGATGTTATTTGGGGAATAAATTACCGAAAATTAGACTATCAACTTGAATTGCAAGATTCGGTTAACTTTATTCCTTCGAGTGATAAGTTAGATGTTTTGAGCGTTTATTTACAAGATGAAATTAGCCTTATTGATGATAAACTTAGCCTTTCTTTAGGAGCCCATTATGAGCAAAATGATTTTACTGATTCTGAGCTTCAGCCTGATATAAGGTTAGTTTGGGCAGTATCAAAAGAGCAATTTTTGTGGACGACCTTGTCTAAATCGGTAAGGGTTCCATTAATAGCGACTGTTGGAACTCAAGTATATACCTTGGGTGTGGTGCAAAATGATCCTCGCTTTGGCGGAGCTCTTCCTTCGGTTACGGTATTAGACACTTTAACCGATAGCCTTAAAAGTGAAAAAGTATATGCTTTTGAATTAGGTTACAGGCATTCTTTGGGGCAAGAGCTGAGTTATGAAATTAGTACCTATTATAACAAATTAGCCGATCTTTTTAGCACTAATAGTAATTTTCCAACCTGTGAGCCTGCGGGCTTAGCATTATCTGCCGATTGTTTTTTACCGAATTCAAATGTTCAGTTTATTCAGCTTTTGTTAGATCGCAGCTTATCTACTAATGACATTAGCGGTAGAGCAATAGGCTTAGAGGCAAATATCAATTGGAATATTCATCAATCTTTACAAATGAAGTTAGCCTACAGCTATCACAATAGAAACTTAAGTGCTGATTTTAATGATCCTGCGGTAATTGAGACTGCCCTTAGAGCAACTAAAAAAGAACCCCAAAACAATTTAAGCTGGTTAACAACTTATCAATTTAATGATAAGGCCGATATGAGTTTTTGGTTAAGATATGTCGATAAATTAGAAAGTTTAGGTGTTGATGATTATGTTAATGCAGATATTCGTTTTTCTTGGCAGGTAACTGAAGAATTTGAGCTATCTTTAGTCGGGCAAAATATCTTAAAAAAATCGCAACAAGAATACAATGATGTTATTGCTGGAAACCCAATTACAGAAGTTGAGCAAGGCTACTATTTTCAGCTGAGCTGGAATTATTAGTTAACTTTTAATTCTAGGATTAACAGACCCTAATAAATTGGTCGTAAATTAACCCATAAAGTATAAGATCTTGAAGGAGAGTAGGAATTTATTAGCCTATTTCAATCAAAATGAAATTAACTAAAATAATACTTTTATCTAGTCTATTTTTACCTTGTTTATCTGCAAGTTCAGCAGAAATGAAAGACTTGGTTTCATTAAGTTTGGAAGAGTTTAGTGAGCTCGACGTACTAGTGACCTCTGGTGCTAAAAAAGAGCAGCCCATTTCTGATACTGCAACGGCTATTTATGTGATTTCTAAGCAAGACATTAAGCGCACTGGGGCACGCAACATTCCCGATGTATTAAGGTTAGTGCCAGGTTTGCATGTTGCCCGAGTAAACCCCTATCGCTGGGCAATTAGCTCCAGGGGAGATAACGATGCCTTTGCTAGAAGCATGCTGGTATTGGTTGATGGAAGAACTTCGTTTAACTTGGTTTTTAGTGGGGTTTTTTGGGATGTAAAAGATCTACCTCTGGAAGAAATTGAACGCATTGAGGTTATTCGAGGCGCAGGGGCTTCCATATGGGGAGCCAATGCAGTTAATGGTGTTATTAATATTATTACCAAATCTGCCGATAGTGAACAAGGATCAAGATTGAGTGTTGGAGTAGGCAATGAAGAACACGGATTTGCTAGTTATTCGGTGAGCGACAAAGTCAGTGAAAAATGGCATTATCGTTTTCATACTAGCTACCGAAATATTGATAATTCAGTTGATCAGTCGGGTAATAATTTTAATGATGCTTGGCGGCAATACCGTGCAACATTTAAGCTAGACTGGCAAATTAATCAAAATGAAAAACTAAGTTTTAACGGCTTAACTTATGATAGTGAAGGTGATGCCACTATTAGGCAGTTTTCTTTTGATACCATCACATTACAAGAAGTAACTCATCCATTTGTTTTTTCGGGTGGTGATGTTTCTATTAACTGGCGTAAAGATTTATCAGATAACTCTCATTGGCATTTACGCAGCAGTTTCGAGTCAATTATTCGAGATGATGGTATTCAAGGACGAGATCACAGTAATTCATTTGAAACTGAATTTACCAATCGTTTTCCACTAGCACAAAATCATGATTTTATTTGGGGGATCAGTTATCGGCAATATGATTATGAGCTAGAATTATTTGATTCAATTCTTATTTCTCCTAGCAAAAACATATTAGATATTTTAGCCATTTATTTTAACGATCAAATAACGCTCATTCCCAATGAGCTGAGCTTATTAGTTGGCGCACGTTATGAAAAAAATGATTTCACCGATACAGAGTTTCAACCCGATCTAAGACTGGTTTGGAATTTTGCCGCAGATCAATCGATTTGGGCCAGTTTATCAAAAGCCGTTAGAGTTCCCGCATTATCTTCTCATAATGCCATTATTAATACTTTTGGGGTAACCCAAAACGATCCTCAGTTTGGCGGATTATATCCATCGGTTGTGGTTGTAGATGCTACGGATAACTCGGTAAAAAGTGAAGAAATCACTTCATTTGATATTGGTTATCGGCGTTTACATGGCAATAAATGGCGTTATGAGCTGAATGCTTATTATAATGACTTTGATAACATTGAGTCACTTAATAGCAATTTCCCAACTTGTGAACCATCGGGACAGCCTTTTTCAACCGAGTGCTTTTTACCTGAAGCACAAACCCAATATATTGAAATATTACTGGATCATAGTTTAACTAAAAATGATATTTTTGGTAAAACCTACGGCGCTGAATTAAGTGCACAATGGAATGTTAATACCGCACTGCAATTTAAGCTGGCTTATAGCTATCATAATCGTTCAATAAAATCGCGTTTTGATGATCTTGCAAGTATTGATAACGCCGATAGAATTAACCGAAAAGATCCCAATAATATGTTTAACGTATTAGCAAATTATCAGTATAACGACAAATTTGATATGAGTTTTTGGTTAAGGTATGTTGATGAACTAGAATATCTTAATGTTAATGATTATGTGAATGCTGATGTTCGTTTTAGTTGGCAGTTTAATCCAACATTAACGCTAACTTTAGCAGGCAAAAATATTTTAAAAGATAACTATCAAGAGTATAACGATTTTCTTTACGGTAACCCCATTACCCAAGTTGAATCAAGTTACTATATTCAAGCAAGTTGGACGTTTTAGTCGGTAAGGAATAGTTAGTTTGTTTAATGGCAGCAAAATAAGCAACACCTTAAAACTAGCAAATGCACTATTAGTTTGTGTGTTTTTTATGGTTTCTGAGTCTTTATGTGCTCAAGATGTTGATCGTCAAGAACAATTTAAAGCAGTATATTTATTTCATTTCGCTAATTTTATCGAATGGCCAAAAGCAAAGCTAGCCGCAGGTAAACAGTTTAATATTTGTACATTAAATGCCGATAATTTAGTGCCTTATTTAAATGAATTGGCAGGTGAAAGCATAAAAGGAAAAATGGTTACCATTTATACTCAGCCTAAACAAAACCAGTTTAGTCGGTGCCATATTATTTTTATTGATAAGCAAAGTGATTTAATGGATAAAAGTTTATTATCCACGGCAATAAAAAATAATATTTTACTAGTGAGCGATAAAAATAGCTTTGTTAATAAAGGCGGTACTATTGAATATTTTATTGAAAATAATAAATTACGCATAGCCATTAATTTAACAATGACAAAAAAAACCTCACTTAAAGTCAGCTCAAAATTACTAAGAATAGCTAAGGTGGTGCAATGATTGGCCAAGAAAACTATTCATTTAAAGCACGTTTAAAAACACTAGTTATTGGCGCTACTGGTATTGCGTTGGCAATTACCATGCTGCTAATTATGTTGCAAAACATGATTATAGTAAAAAGCAATTTAACTAAAAGAATTAATGCGCAAAGTAATATTATTGCCGATCATGTTGCGCCAGCATTAATTTTTGAAGATCTCACCACAGCTCAAGATTTACTTAATGCTTTTCGTCATGAAAGTGCCATAGTATTAGCCAGAGTTTATAATAATGAAAATAAAATATTTGCAGAGTATTCATCTGTTTCTAACGCTCAATCAAGCGCTTTTGATAAAAACATTAAACTCATCGAACTTACCCAAATTAGCAAACCTGTTATGTATAACAATAATGCTATTGGAGAAGTGAAATTATGGATAAGTAATGATGAGTTGCTTGTTCAATTGTCTAAAGTGCTTTTAATTGCATTTATAGTGTTAATTTTTACCTTACTTCTTGTCAGTTTTGGCGCAACTAAAATGCTGAAAAAAATTTATAAGCCTATTGATGATTTATCAAGTACAGCTAGAAGAGTTAGCCGAGAAAAAAACTATAACTTGCGCGCGCCTATTTCTGACAATGATGAAATTGGAGAACTGTCTAAAGATTTTAATGAAATGCTATTGCAAATTCAAACCAGAGACAAAAATCTAGAAACTCAGGTGCAAGAAAGAACTTTGCAACTAGAGCAAAAAAATATTGACTTAGAACAAAGTGAACGATTATTTAAAACAGCATTTGAAAGTGCTTCTATTGGAGTTTTATTAGTAAATGAATTTGGCGAAATTGTTCAGGTGAACCAAGCGCTTTGTGAAATGCTTGGCTATGAAGAAGAGATAATATTAAATTTAACCATTGTCGATATTGCATATTCTGAAGACAAAAGAAAAGGGCTAGAAAAATTTGAGCAATTAGTCAACGACGAGCTTGATAAGTTTGCTCTGAATAAACGCTACAGCACCCAAGGCGGAGATATCATCTGGGGACAAATTAACGTTTCTGCGGTAAGAGATAGCCAAGGTAAGTTTGTTTATGCTATTGCGCAATTACAAGATATTACCGAATCTTATTTACTATCACAAAAACTCACCTACCAAGCAAGTCATGATGAGCTAACTGGGTTAATTAATCGATACGAATTTGAGCGACGATTAACCATGCTTTTAAAGAGAGCGCAGGCAGAAAATAGTAATCATGCGTTGCTCTATATTGATCTCGACCAATTTAAAGTGATTAACGATACTTGTGGTCATGTTGCTGGAGATGACCTATTGCGAAAAGTATCAGAGCTAATGCTAACAAAAATTAGGCAATCAGATACCTTAGCTCGTTTGGGTGGTGATGAATTTGGATTATTGATTGAAAGTTGTAATGTTCATGATGCGATTAAACTTGCCGAACAAATAAGAGTGAGCATTGAAGAAGTTAGATTTTCTTGGGAAGGTAAAGGGTTTGCAATAGGATCGAGCATAGGAATTATTGGCATAGATCAAAATTTAACAAGCGTTACTGATGTTTTAAAAGCGGCTGATGCTGCTTGTTATGCGGCAAAAGATTTAGGCAGAAATCAGGTTCATCTTTATGGTGGCGAAAATTCAAACTTTGCTTATCGGCAAGGTGAAATGCAGTGGGTATCTAAAATTACTGAGGCGTTTGAAAATAGTGCTTTTAAACTTTATGCTCAGCCAATTGTTAAAATAAGCGATAATAAAATTTACCATTATGAAATTTTGTTAAGAATGTTTGATGATAACGCTAACCTTATTCCGCCTGGCGCATTTATACCTGCTGCAGAAAGATATAATTTAATGGGAAAAATTGATCGGTGGGTTATTGAAAATACCTTTAGCTGGCTACAAGAAAATAGAAACAGTTCGTTATTTCATTTTTCAATTAATTTGTCGGGTATGAATATTGGTAATGCCGACTTTTTACAATTTGTTATACAGCAGTTTGATAAGTATGCGATTAACACAGAACAAATCTGTTTTGAAATTACCGAAACCGCCGCAGTATCTAACTTATCAAGCGCCAATAAATTTATACTGGCACTTCAAGAAAAGGGTTGTCAATTTTCATTGGATGACTTTGGTAGTGGTGTATCCTCTTTTGCCTATTTAAAGAATTTTGCAGTAGATTATTTAAAAATAGATGGTGTGTTTGTTAAAGATATTTTAGATGATCCTATTGATAAAGCGATGGTGAAATCAATTAATGAAATTAGTCATGTGATGGGCAAAAAAACTATTGCAGAATTTGTTGAAAGTAAAGAAATATTTAATTTATTAGCTGAGCTAGGTGTGGATTATGCTCAAGGCTATGGGGTAGGTAAACCTATCCCCATTGATGAAATTAAATTGACTAGGGCCTGATGATATTTGAAAGAGCAACAGTCCCTAAATAATATGCTTAATTTTATCGCGATAACTACGGCTCATTTTTAATTTAGCACCGCCCTTTAAGACTAAAAAATACTCGCCATTAATATGCGAGTTCACTTTTTCTACTTGATTAATATTAACAATGGTTGAGCGGTGAACACGTTGGAAATCATTAGGGTTTAGTTTTTTAACTAAATCTTTCATGGTGCTTCTTAATACATGAACTTCATCGTTGGCATGAACACACATATAATCACCCGCAGCTTCAACCCAGCCTATATCTTTGCTAGCAACTAATGTTGTTTCGCCGCGATCTTTAATCGCAATTTTTTCAGGGTATTGGTTGGTTTTTATATCACCACTTTCGATCATTTCGTTAACGCTAGCAGGAGATTGTCCCGTTAAATTACTAATTAAATCCATTAAGCGCTTTTTTTGGTTTTCACTAGCACATTGTTCTTTATGCTTTACTACCCGCTCAATAGCTGTTTCAAGGCGAGATTCATCAATCGGTTTTAAAACGTAATCTACCGCATGCACATCAAATGCTTCGAGTGCGTATTGGTCGAAAGCTGTCACAAAAACAACCATTGGCATATTATCGCCTTGAATTTTTCTCACTACATCAAAACCGTTTAAACTTGGCATTTGAATATCAAGAAAAACTAAATCAGGACTATGTTCTTCTATAGCGGTTAAAGCTTCTCTACCATTGCTACACTCGGCAATAATTTCTATGTTATCAAATAGCTCAAGCCTGAGTTTTAGCCCTCTTCTGGCGAGAGACTCATCATCGACAATTATGGTTTTTATTTTATTCATTTAAACTATCCTGTGTTTCAAATGGGATCTTTAGACTAACTTCAAGTCCATTAGGGTGTAAATTTTTTAGGGTAAAATGATGTTCAGTATTGTACAGCTCTTCTAGTCTGTCTTGAGTGTTTCTTACACCAACACCACGACATTCGGGCAGTTTACCATTAACCAGTTCTATGCCTGGGCCATCATCACTAAGCGCCAAAACTAAATAATGTCCTTTTTGTTTAGCGCATAGTTTAATTGTGCCACCATTTTCAGCATGAGCTATGGCATATTTAATCGAGTTTTCTACCAAAGGTTGTAAAATTAAACTGGGTATTAATGCTTTTTCTGCATTTTCTTCAATATCAAATTCAAGTTTTAAGCGTTCTTCAAAACGAACTTTTTCAATACCAAGATATAAGTTTAAGGTGTTTATTTCTTGCTCAAGCGTCACTTTTTGCATGGGATCGTTATCAAGCGAATAGCGCAAAAAATCTGAAAGTCGAGAAACCATTTGATTAGCTTTGCGAGTGTTTTTTTCGAGCACTAGGGTTGAAATGGCATTAAGTGTATTAAACAAAAAATGAGGGTTAAGTTGATAACGTAGCATTTTTAATTGGGCTTCGTGAGCTAGTGAGTTAGCTTTAAGCGCTCTAGCATTGGCTTCTTGCATTCCCTGATAAAATTTAATACCAAAATACAAGCAACTCCAGCAAATAAAAATATAATAAATATTAAAAATGCCCCAAAAATAGTCATTCCAGTTTTCAGGTCGATAACCATTTTTATACAGTTCCCAATAAGAAATGTTATAAGGAACTACCCATAATAAGCTACAAAAGTAAGCGGCAAATATAATGGTTAGTACGCGAGTAACCGCCGATGAATCCCAAACTCTCTTATAAATAGGTCTTAAAATAAAGCTAATAAAAAAACCAAGTACAGCACCTACTGAGATCGCCCAGTAATAATTGATCGGCTTATCCCAATAAAAAGCGGCAAAGTAAGTGCTTACACAATAACCCGCCCAACCAACAATGTTGAGGATCAAAAACTGGTTACGGTTATTAGTAATAAATTGATGCTGCATTATTGGCTCGAAATTAATATATTTTATCAACGATCTCAGATTATAGTTGATCTGTAAACAATATCGAACCGCTCTTAGCGTGTGTCGATCTCAGGTTAACGATTGATGTTTTAGCAAAGATAGGGTATTTGATTAGTATGGGTTGAGTGGTATTGTTTTTAATATGGGTGTCTAATTAGTCCTGGGAAGGCAGTTTGTTGGGCGTAAAGCAATTATTCGCTTTGACAAAAAAGGGAATATGTACATGAGGTCACCAGACGGCTTAAGAGTTTTCAGAGCACCAACAAGAAAGCCTAAAGACCCGTATTCCTACACAGGATTCAGAGCTAATTTTCAACGCTACAGACTTGATTCTAACGGCGCAAAAATCAGAGTTCAAAATACTCATATAGATGTTGTGCCTCCAAGCTAGGAGGGTGTACCAACTAATGATTGAAGTAGAAATTATAAATTATTTTTCCCCAGATATTGATAATGTCTGGGAATGGAGCCCCATCGAAGGCAGCAGCATTTACTACATATTGGAATTAGAGGTAGCTAAAAAAGGTGAAGAGTATGGTGATGAGTTTCAAGTTGAAATCATGAACAACAAAGCATACAGAGAGTTTTTAGCTAAAGGCAGGAAGTTTAAAGGTGTGAAGTTTCTTTTAATTGAAGATTATAACTGGGAGAATACTTTGAAAGCTTTAACTCAATTTGTTGACTCATGCAAAGGTGGCACTTGGGAGCACGTCGTCCAAGCTCTTCAAAAAAGGTTCCAGTGGGAATATGAAGGATATGACAATAAAAGCAGGAGTAGTAATTGCTGAATTCTAGAGACCGTTTAGAATTCTGTGTCAGTGAATGCTAAATATCTAAAACGTCGTCAAGACGACCTTCAAAATAAATAGCCAGTTGCGACAATGTCAAATTCCAATTTTGGATTGGCATTGTCCATTTCTTCGTCATATTCCCAATGCCAGAATACAATAATTTTAGCAGACTATTTTCATTAGGAAATGCGCCTTTGGTTTTGGTGAGTTTTCTAAACTGGCGGTGCACCGATTCAATTGCATTGGTCGTGTAAATAACTTTGCGTATTGGCTCTGGATATTTAAAGAAAACCGACAAGTTATCCCACTTTCTGCGCCAGGATTTGAGCACAATAGGATATTGTTTGCCCCATTTAGTTTCTAACTCATCGAGCGCTTGCTCAGCCGCTTGTTTGGAAACAGCACGATAAACCGGTTTTAAGTCAGCCATAAAAGTCTTTTGATTTTTTGAAGCCACATATTTCATCGAGTTGCGAATTTGATGAATAATGCAAAGTTGTACTTCGGTATTAGGATAGCAACTATTAATCGCTTCAGGAAAGCCTGTTAGACCATCCACACAGGCAATGAGAATGTCTTGAACACCACGATGGCTCATGTCGGTTAGCACAGATAACCAGAAATTAGCGCCTTCATTTTCTGATAAGTAAAGCCCTAATATCTCTTTTGTGCCATCAAGTTTTAGTCCGAGAACGGTATAGATGGCCTTGCTAACATAGCGTCCTTGGTCTTTCACTTTATAATGAATGGCATCGAGCCAAACAAAAGGATAGTGGCTTTCTAATGGCCGTTGTTGCCAGTTTTTAAGCTCAGGAATAAGCTTATCGGTAATATTGCTGAGTGTTGCAGTGGATATGTTGACACCATACAAATCGGTCAAATTTTGTGTAATATCTCGGTAACTCATACCATGAGAAAAAAGTGAAAGTATTTTCGTTTCGATTTCATCAGTGAGCGTTGTTTGATGCTTTTTAATGATTTGCGGCTCAAAATTACCTGCGCGATCACGAGGCGTATTGAGTTCAAAATTACCATGAGAAGACTTAATTGTTTTGGCTGTAGTGCCATTCTTACGATTCGGTTGCTCATCATCGTCTAAATGAGCAACTAGCTCAGCATTGAGAGCCGCTTCAGTCAGCTGTTTAATCAATGGAGTAAGCACTCCACCTTTACCGGTTATTGGTTTACCTGACTGTAATTCTTTTAATGCTTTTTCTAAATCAAATGATTTATCCATAATGTGTCATTCCTCTTTTTTAAGAGTTTAGTTGAATGACACAGAATTTCTAACACTCCCGAATTCTACTCCAAAGCGCACCGTTTTCTTACATCACGCATCACTTCAGCAGGTGTTCGGTAGTTTAAAGTTTTCCTTGGTCGATTATTGATTTCTCTTACCGCAATTTCAACATCTTTATCACTATAATTTGTAAAATCACTCCCTTTAGGAAAATATTGCCTTAATAATCCATTGATATTTTCATTACACCCTCTTTGCCATGGTGAATAAGGCTCTGCAAAATAAACATCAATCTTTGACTTTTTCTCAATCGTTTTAAAATCAGCAAATTCACTACCATTATCAACCGTTAATGTTTTTCTTAAATATTTAGGAATTTTCCTAAACTTCTGAGCGGTTACTTTTGATAATGGCTTGGCATGTTTGCTCGGTAACTTGCCTGCAATGAGATATAAGCTTTTCCTTTCCACATGAGTCACAATAGCCCCTGTTCCTTGTTGACCAATGATAGTGTCGCCCTCCCAATCCCCATAACGTCGCTTACCAGCAACAGCCAAAGGGCGAGTATTTATCATTTTACGCGCGGCAATTACCCCTGAATCATTCTTGCTTTTACGACGCTTTTTACGCTTGGCTCTTTGTGCTCTTAAGCACTGAAATGACTGGGGAAGTGCTATTTTTTGTTGATAAACCCATTGATATATTGTTTCAGTACTGACTCGCATATTTAAATTATCAGCATACTTGAGTTTCAGTCGATTTGATATTTGCTGAGGCGACCAATTTTTCTTGAGTCGTGTAATAACATAACGAACAAGTTTTTTATTGTTTAAGCGCCTTTGATGTCTTGCTAGTTTTTTTCGGGCAATGCAATAGCAGTGAGAAAAGTTATAATGGTATTTTGATAATTTGTTCTGGTTTCTTTTTATTTCTCTTGAAATGGTTGAGTGTGAACGCAATAAACGACGACCAATTTCCCGAAAACTGTAACCTGAAATATATAAATGAAAGATGACATATCTTTCTCTTTGTGTAATATGGCTATAGGACATAACGACCTCTCTATTAATGTTTAGTCTGCAAACCAAACACTAACAGCTGATGTCGTTATGTTCTAATCTCTATGGTGCACTTTGGTGTTGAATTCAGGCTGACCCCATTGATTTCTGTTAAATTTCAAACACCTACTCAGTTTTAGGTGTAAGAATTTTTATTGTCTACTTGACACGGCTGACTAATGGGCGACCCCATTGATTTTATGGGGTTAACTTAAACCTAGTTATATGAGTAGCTTTTGTTAAGTTTTTTATTTGGATGTCCCCTTATTCCTCGATTAATATTCCGAGCTACTTCCACTTTCGATAGCGACTTCAAACTCACATGCAATCTCAAGTTTTGTGGAATAAAACTCTTTCAATACTATCCCTTTTTCGCTTAAATAAAATTCCCCAAAATGCTCAGGCTCAAGGCATTCCTTTTTCTTTATTTGTGAATACCTTTCCTTTATGACGCTTTGAATATCCTGCTCGCTAGCTAACTCGTTTAACTTTATGAGATTGCCCGTGGCAATCTCATAAGTAAAACCTCCTGAATACTCAAATGGGTGTGCATTTCCAGTGCAATACCCAGCAAGAGAATACGAAAGACTGACATATCGCTCCCCCTTAAATATGCTTTCCAACGTGATACTTGGGAGTGTTCCATCGTCACACGAAAAATCTTGAAAGTACGACTTTAAGTGAAGATTAATGGTCTTCGTCGCTTCCTTGCTTTTAAGAGCAACTTCTGGAAGGCCAGTCTCACTCAAGTAAGCTGTTAAACCTTGTTGTGCACATGCTTGGGTCGATACTAGGAATGCTGCAATGGACGCAAACCGTTTAATTGTCTTAAAGCTAATAATCATGGTTTTTATATCATTCCTCTGGTTTATGCTTTTCGTAGGCAGCTTTAAGTTTTGTGTCGTATTTATTGGCTTTGAAAGCTGGTCCGTTATAATTTCTAGCAAATCTCGACCAGTTATGATTTTGTAGAGATTCGGTTCTTATTGTTGACCGTTTAACAAAGCTAGCAAAAGTACTTGCTTGTAATTTGTCACTCGTCATTTGTGCCATCATAAATTCGGTTGGAGAGTTAAACCCAGCAGCCTTATAGTTATCACCAAGTATTTGGAATTGACCCCAAGAAGTGGCTCTGATAGCGGCATCAAAATCCAGCTTCATTGCCTCAAATAGTCTTGGATATTCATCTAGGCCACCCTTATACAGGCTCCTATCCCATGTACTAGAAGATATATCTGGATGTTCTTTGTCGAACTTGCCATCAGTGAATTTACTGAATAAATGAGCTTCGAAAAGTATTTTGGGTAATCCTTCTGGTAGGAATCCTTCGTTTTTACTTTCCACTTCTCCGACCGCTAATACAGCGGCCTCGTCAGTTCCTATGGCCGTGGCGGCTTTGGCAGTGGGAGTTACTTTATTGGTGCTAGTTCCTCCACTTTTTGGCATAGCTGTAGCCCGACCTTCCCTATTTATAATATTACTTGAATCTAATGTCACGTCACTTTTTACATCAATATCTTTAATATTTTCACTAGTAGATTTTTCGCTTTCATCAGCGCTGTTCTCAGCACCACTATCAAGAGCAACTTTCTGCTCTCTCCATTCTTTAGAACCAGGAAGTTTGGGAAGTTTCTTCTTTATGCAAACAATATTCCCTTGTTCACAAGGAACCTGATCTCTTTGTGCAACATACCCACTCGGATCAGTCCCACTCAGCGGATTATTCATAATATAGCTGTACGGGTTCATACTCTGTGAATTAGTGGGTGCTTGTATAAACGGGTCAACCGATAAGAACCTCCCAAGATTATAATCATAAACCCGCCCATTCATATGAATCAACTCTGCATCATCTAAATGCTCATGGTCAGTAAAGCCTCGCCTAGTGGTGAGGTCGATGGCATTGTCTGTGGTGAGATAGTTTTCGATACTGGCAATATTGGTTAAGGTGGCAGGCTCGGCCTTTTCAAGATTGGCTTTTCTGGGTTTACCAAAGGGGTCATAGCTTTTGTTGTCGATAACTTGCCCGGTTTCATCGGTGATGGTCACCACTGAGCCGAGTCTGTCTCGGTGAACAAAGCCGATTTGATAATCGGTGCTATTATTCTCTTCGGTTTCGGTAATGATGCTATCACCAAGGTAGGATTTTTTAATCACTTTGTCATCATAGCGAATTTCTTCATAAGACTTGCCAATGTACAAGGTGGTTTCATCACCGCCTGATTGTCTTTCTTTCACTTGCTTATAACGCATTTGGTCACTGCCATAGTAAAAACGGCTGGTGATGTTGTTTTTACTGATGCTAATGGGTTTGTTAAAGGCATTATAGGTGAGGGTTTTACCATCGCCGCTTAGCAGGTTGCCGTTATCATCATAGTCAAAATAAGCGGTGTCTCCACCCACTTTAGTGATTTCATACACCGCATTGGGGCCAGCATTACGATTGGATTTAGTGCTATTACCATAGGTGAAACTGCTGGCATAGTCATCTTTTTGGGTGAGGTTGCCGGCGGCATCATAAGCATAATTAATGGCATTGTCTAATGCCGATTGAGTCAGTCTGTGCAGGTTATCATAAGCATAGGTTTCGGTTGTGGTTAGCACACTGCCATCACTTTGGGTGGTTTCTACCTGTTGTGAGGTGAGGTTGCCAAAGCCATCGTAGCTCACATAATCAATGCGGTGGCGTTGGCTGCCACCATTGGTGGCATGGGTGTGAACCGATAACATTTGACCACTGTTTTCATCATACTCACTCGACTCGGTTAATATGCCATCGGCTTTTAAGGCATTGAGCACTTGGCCTCTGGCGTCCACCTCGGTCACTTGATGATACACATAACCGCTTTGACCATTACGTTGCTCGGTGAGATAGCCTCTATCGTTATAGCGGCTTTCTAGGGTAATGCCTGTGGGATAGATGCTGCCTTTGATTCGCCCATAGTTATCATCATATTGGGTTTGGTTGGTAAAAAACATAAATCAAATGCTACGACCCCATTGATTCCGTCAGGTTTCCTGAATTCAACACCAAAGTGCACCATAGAGATTAGAACATAACGACATCAGCTGTTAGTGTTTGGTTTGCAGACTAAACATTAATAGAGAGGTCGTTATGTCCTATAGCCATATTACACAAAGAGAAAGATATGTCATCTTTCATTTATATATTTCAGGTTACAGTTTTCGGGAAATTGGTCGTCGTTTATTGCGTTCACACTCAACCATTTCAAGAGAAATAAAAAGAAACCAGAACAAATTATCAAAATACCATTATAGCTTTTCTCACCGCTATTGCATTGCCCGAAAAAAACTAGCAAGGCACCAAAGGTGCTTAAATAATAAAAAGCTTGTTCGTTATGTTATTGCACGACTCAAGAAAAATTGGTCGCCTCAGCAAATATCAAATCGACTGAAACTCAAGTATGCTGATAATTTAAATATGCGAGTCAGTACTGAAACAATATATCAATGGGTTTATCAACAAAAAATAGCACTTCCCCAGTCATTTCAGTGCTTAAGAGCACAAAGAGCCAAGCGTAAAAAGCGTCGTAAAAGCAAGAATGATTCAGGGGTAATTGCCGCGCGTAAAATGATAAATACTCGCCCTTTGGCTGTTGCTGGTAAGCGACGTTATGGGGATTGGGAGGGCGACACTATCATTGGTCAACAAGGAACAGGGGCTATTGTGACTCATGTGGAAAGGAAAAGCTTATATCTCATTGCAGGCAAGTTACCGAGCAAACATGCCAAGCCATTATCAAAAGTAACCGCTCAGAAGTTTAGGAAAATTCCTAAATATTTAAGAAAAACATTAACGGTTGATAATGGTAGTGAATTTGCTGATTTTAAAACGATTGAGAAAAAGTCAAAGATTGATGTTTATTTTGCAGAGCCTTATTCACCATGGCAAAGAGGGTGTAATGAAAATATCAATGGATTATTAAGGCAATATTTTCCTAAAGGGAGTGATTTTACAAATTATAGTGATAAAGATGTTGAAATTGCGGTAAGAGAAATCAATAATCGACCAAGGAAAACTTTAAACTACCGAACACCTGCTGAAGTGATGCGTGATGTAAGAAAACGGTGCGCTTTGGAGTAGAATTCAGCTATAAATTGAAAAATCAAATGCTCTGACCCTATTGATTAGGAGGTATGTACTAAGTGAAAACTTTAGCGATAGTATTTCTATTGGCGTTTTCAGGCTTTTCCAATGGTGAAAACTTGATAATACCCAAGCAGATAAATGATTACATAATGAAAGATGGATGCTCTCAGGTGTCTGACTTTTATGCTACTCACGAAACTGTTCGAGGAGCACCTTTCATATATGATTTGAACCATAAGACAATTAGAGACTACTACAGTAAAAGTAAGGAAGCCGACACTTCTTTTGCTGTTTGGTGTCAAAAAAAAATTGAGGATAGCGCTGTTCACTATTTGAAGTTCAATGTGAAAAGTAAGCTAAACCCATTTGCCTTTTGTCCTAGCGAAATAATGCATAACGAAGATATTGGAAAGCTGTCGATTGCAGAAATTAAAGACATACCATTAAGCAGATTCTACGATGCTGAAAGTGGGAATTTTGAAGGTACGCATAAGAAAATTTCGGGCTTTGTAATTGAAAGCTCCTATGATGGCGCTGGCTTTCAGTTTTATTGTGAGTCGAGCAGTAGTAAATGGAAGGTCTTACCTTTAGATTAATTTTGGAGGCTTGAAATATTTAATGAATGCATCCCACTTAAGCAAGGTACTCGCTCTCTCTTTTTGCGTAATCATTACTGGTTGCACATCATCAAAAGTGGTGAGAACTTTAGTCGAAACAGAAAACTCAACTCAGGCAATTGATAACAAGGAAGTTGACAACGTTCAAACATATGAGAACGTTCAATCTACCTTCACTGACTGTGAAGGTAGTCCAACTGCAGCATGGGTGTTAATTTCGCCAAGAGCATTCCCTGAAAGCTTATCAGGCAAATTTGCACTGCTGAAGTTTCAAGTTGATGATGAGTCAAAACCTTATGATGTGAATTTGATTGAAGGTGATACTGAAATTGCAGACTGGTCAACGAAAGCATTGATGCGCAGCAAGTTCCCAAATAAGCCATCATCGTGCTGGCTGGTCAAGTATGAATATATTGACGGATTGGCTAATTAACTGAAGACATCACTTATTATATGAATTTCAAATCAATAGGGACGCAGCATTTGATTTTGAATTCAGGGAGAGCAGTTAAAGCTCTGCCAAACAGACAAAGCTTTAAACTTACTCAGCTGGGGTTTTTAACTGACGAAATCACTAAGCCTTTTATTAAGTTCATCCAATTGTAAATTAGCGCAAGCTCCTGCCGATTGTCTTTGGTTTAAGCTTTCTGCTGGGGTTCTTGATTCGAGCTCGGCATATTGATTAACAACTTGTTGATAGGCTTGTCTAAATGGTACTCCTGATGCACTTAATTCTACGGCAAGATCGGTTGCATACATTGGTGTATCAATAGCTTGAAGAGCTTTTTCTGCGTTAAATTGGGTTGATTCAACAAGTTGTGGAAATAGCTGCATTGTTGCTAGTGCGGCTTTTACTCCGCGTAGTAGTGCGGCTTTGGTCAGTTGCAGGTCTCTTTGATATCCTGATGGTAATGACAAAATAGTTTGCAACTCAACAATGCTTGCTTGTACGGTTGAATAACTGGCTCGCATTAATTCGACTAAATCGGGGTTTCTTTTATTGGGCATAATGGAGCTGCCTGTGGTCATGTTGTTGGGTAGTTTAATAAAGTCAAATTCTTGGGTGGTAAATAATGAAAGATCCCAGCAGTAGCGTCTAATATCTAGTAGGCATTGTGCTAGTGCATTTAAAACAGATAGTTCAAATTTTCCACGGCTGTTTTGCGCGTAAATAGGATTAATTTGTAATCTTGAAAAATTTAAAACTTCAGTCGTGAGGTTTCTGTCTAAAGGCAAGTTTACGCCGTATCCTGCGGCTGTACCGAGTGGATTGCAGTCAATAAGTTCATCAACCGATTTAAGGCTGATTAAATTATCTATCATGGCTTCGGCAAAACTGGCAAACCACATTCCAGCAGAGGATGGCACGGCTCTTTGCATGTGAGTATAGCCGGGCATTGCAATATCTTGCGTGTTTTCGGCTTGTTGTAAACAGGCTAATGCAGATTGTTTGGTGGTATCTATGGCTTGCTCAACGACGGCTCTTAAATAGAGTCTGGTGGCAACCAGTATTTGATCGTTTCTTGAACGCCCTGTGTGAACTTTTTTACCCAAATCCCCTAGTTTTTCAACCAAGTAAAACTCTATTGCCGAGTGACAATCTTCAAATTGGTTGCTGCGAGAAGGATCAACTAATTGAAATTTTCCCTGTTGATATTCTTGCGCTAAACACTCTAGCTCGGTAATTAATTTTTCGGCTTCTTCATGGCTTAATATTTTTATCGAGGCTAAACCTTTAACGTGTGCTTTACTGGCTTTAATGTCGTATAAAATAAGCTCTTTATCTAAAATTAAATCTTCGCCTGCCATATAGTCCATAATATTGGTATCAATATCGGCGGGGTTATTTTTTTGCCATAGTGGACTGGTCATTATTTTTTGCTCCAATTATTTTTTGTTTGTGACGTTAAGGTCTGTTTATCTTTCATACCTGTTGTGTGCTCAATGCCTAAGCCAATGTTAATATTTTGCATAGCTTGAGTGGCGGCGCCCTTAAGTAAATTATCAATACAACTAACAATTGTTGCACGCTTGCCATCACTGCTTAGGGTGAAACCACCAATAACGCAGTGAGCGGTATTAACCACTTGCTGAATGTTGGGAGTGTCTGTTTGACAAGTGACTAATTTATCGTGTTGATAAAAATTTTTATAACATTCTAGTAGTTCTTCTTTTGTTGTTGAATGAGACAATTCAACTTGTATTGTCATATTAATGCCACTAAAAAACTCCGCCACATGAGGCGAAAAGCTAACCGCTTTGTTTAAACGAGTACTCACTTCTTTTTCGTGTAGGTGCTCAACTAATCCATAGGGTAGTATATTGTCTTTAAGCCGTTTAGGATCGTTGTTGGCATTGGGTGTTGTGCCTGCACCGCTGTAACCTGAAATACCAAAACAATGAGGGGTAGCTGTTATTTGATCAATAATAGGCGCTAGGGCAAGTTGCATTGCTGTAGCGTAACAGCCGGGGTTACTAATTTTTAACAGTGGATCGGTTTTTCTTGTTAAGTTATTTGGTTTAAGTTGATCGGCATTAAGCTCGGGCAAGCTATAAACCCAGTGATCATCAAAGCGATAATCCGCCGATAAATCAATCACTATTTTTGCCGACTGATTTTGCTCAATAGCTTTAACATAAGGCGCGGCTAAACCATTGGGTAGGGCTAACACAATAATATCCGTTGACTGTTGACCAAGTTGTTCAGGAGTTAAATCGGTAATGGCTAGTTCATTCAGTTCGGGTGCTAATACTTTAACCGATTGTCCGCAAAGAGAGCGCGAGCTAACCCACTGCAAAGATAATTGCGGATGATTATGCACTAGCTTAAGCAGCTCTGTGCCAACATAACCCCTTACTCCCATAATACCAATGGTATATATTTTATTGGGCTGACTCATTATTTTATTTCTCGATTAAAGTTGATTGTTTTTGTAAGGCAAAATTAACGCACTTTTCAATTTGTTCAAACTGTGAAATACCATACCAATAAACAATCCAGTCTTTTGTTTTATAGCATCCATCAGATTTTTGAAAATAAAAAGAGTTAATCGGATTATCGGGTTTTGAACGCCAAAATAGCGATGAATTATTTTGTCTAATTTTTTCCCATAATGCTTTACCTAAACCTTCACCTTTAGCGCTTTCTGCCACCACAAATTTATCAAGAAAAGCAATGTTTTCTGCTTTACTAATAATGGCTGCTGCGCGATAACAATAGGTGATATAAGCTTTTTCTATTGGTGTTTGTACAAAATAATTTTCGGCTAATTGTTTATTAAAACTCGACTCAAGCAGTTGCGCAATTTTTTTTACTTTAATGGTTTCAAAGCTTTGGTGAGTCATTATTGATTCACCTTTTCTCAATAGGGTGCCAGAACCTTTGTGGGTAAATAATTCTTTTGCAAGATTAATCGGCTTGGTGATTGATACCGATGCCGTTGCGGGCAGTTGTGACAATATATTAGCTACCTGTTTAAGCTTGAGTTTCATGCCACCATTTACCCAAGGTTGCTCAATTAAATAAGAGTAATCGGTGATTAAATTAATAGAGGAAATAATTTGATTATTTTCATCAAGCAATCCGCCCGTTGGGGTTAAAAAAATTATTTTGTAAGGCTTTAACTGAATGGCTAACTGGTTAGTTGCAACATCGGCATTAATGTTTAGGGTTTGTCCATCGTCAGTATCTGCTAAAGGAGAAATGATAGGTATGGCTCCACTTTCAATAGCGCTAACTATGGGCTCAATATCGGCATTTTTTACTTCACCTACATAGCCTAACGCTTTGTTCTCGGTGGGTACTGCGGAAAAAATTCCTGAGGTAAGTGACGAGGCTTTTACTCCCATTGATTGTAGTTTATTTGCTAGTGCTAAATTTTGTTGAACAAAGGTTTTTTTGGCCGCTTTTAATACGGCTGCGCTAGTCACTCTTTGCCCTTCGATAAAGTCACAACTAATATTTTGTTGCTCAAGGCTTTTAGTTAACTGCGGCCCTGCGCCATGAACAACAATAGGAAATAACCCAATTTGTTCTAAAAAACTTAAAGATGAACAAAGGTTTTCGAGATCATTTTCTAATATCGAGCCTCCTACTTTAATCACCGCAAAATGTGATTGTCCAGCGTTAACAAAACGTTTTAAGTATTGATCAATTTCTTTAGGGTTTGCCAAGCTTGATAATAACTGAATAATGGTTTGCTTTATTTTTGGACTATTGGTTTGTGAATGTTGGGATAATTGATTGCTCATAGTTTTTCTCAAAATTAAATAGACTTAGCAGTATTGGTTTGGTTAATAATTGCTATGTAATGTTGTTCAACTTGTTTTAGCTGACTTAAATAAACCCATTCATCGGCGGTATGTGCTTGGGCAATGTCACCTGGTCCAAAAACCAGTGCGGTTAACCCAGCCTCAGAAAACAAACTGGCTTCGGTCCAAAAGTTTACCGCTTGACCAATGGGCAAATTATTTTCATTGGCCAGTTGTTTTGCTTGAGTAATTGCTTGGTCAAAATCTTGGTTAGCCGCAGGTAGTGTGGGGCCAAAAAAAGCTGGTTCAATGCATAATTGAGCCTGCTCGGTAGCTAAAGTTTCGAGTGTTTTTAAAATAACCTGCGAATTTTGTCCGGGTAACGGTCTAAAACCAAATTTAAGATCACAGTTTGCGGCGATCATATTAGCTTTAATGCCGCCATCAATTTTGCCAATGTTAAAGGGTAAGCCGCTTAACGATTCAAAAGTCTGTTGTTGCTCTGACACCCATTGCAAGGCTTTAGCCATCCAGTTGCCTGCGGCATGAATTGCGCTGTCATTAAAGGCTCTGGCTTCTGAGGCGTGTCCAGAAATACCTTTAAAGGTGGCTGTGGCTGATTGTATTCCCCGATGAGCCAAAACGGCTTGTGCATTAGTGGGTTCGGCAACAATAACTTTGGAAAACCCAAATGAGTTTTTTAAAAAGGCTTTTACCGCAACGCTCGATCCATGCTCTTCGTCGGAAGAAAATAGTAAAGCCACATCCCCCGTAGTTTGACTAACTGCTGATAGCATACAAGCGGCTGCACCTTTAATATCACAAGCGCCTAAACCAGTGGCCTTATTGTCTTTTATGGTTAGGGAAAAAGGATCTTGTGTCCAGTTGTCAGCAACGGGGACAGTATCAATGTGAAAGTTAAATAATAGATCGGGCTTACCACGAATGGCTAGCAAGCTAATACAGCCATCACCTTGATCGTCAATTAATAATTTAAAACCGGGTAGCTGTTGTTTTAAATAACTAAAAATATCACCATCTGCGGTTATTGCTCGGGGTGGATTTTGGGTGTCGAAACTTACTAGCTTCTCTAAGTGTGCTAAAGCGCTCATTGTGCTACCTCACTTTTTTGAGGGGCTTTATGCTCAGATTGCTGGGTGGCAGCTAAAGTCGATGATTTACCAAATAATTTGATAAATCCTGCGGCTTCTTCGATGCTCCAGCCCGCAGATTGAGCATAAACCGAGCTTTTATCTTTTAAAATATAGGGTGAATCAACCGCTACAGCGCAAACTTGCCCGGGGTTTACTTGTAAGGTTACTTTGCCACTAACCGATTGTTGCGATGAACGAATAAAAGCCTCTAGATCATATTTTAGTGGCTCATAAAAAAGACCTTCGTAAACAAGCTCGGTCCATTTTTCGGCAATGGTTGTTTTAAAGCGGTTTTGTGCTTTGGATAAAACTGTTTCTTCAAGGGCTTTATGCGCAATGTTAAGAGCATGAAGTGCAGGTGCTTCAAATACAATGCGACCTTTTAAGCCGATAGTGGTGTCACCTGTATAAATGCCGCGACCAACTGAATAGCTTCCTACTAAGTTATTGAGTTGTTGAATGACTTGCTCGCCAGAATAATCTGCATCTAGCGGTTTATTATCAACGGCAATTAATACGCCTTGCTTAAATTCTAATTCAACATAAGTGGTTTTAAGTTGAGGTTGTGATGATGGTTGAGTTAATACATAGCTTGCGTCTGCTGGTTCTTTCCATTCGTCAATTTCTGATCCTGAAATAGTGGCGCCCAGCAAGTTTTCGTTAACCGAGTAACGATTAACTTTATTTGATACTTCAAAGCCTTTGTCTTTAAGGTAATTAATTTCAAAATCTCTAACGTTACTGGTTTGTTTTTGAATTTCGCGAATAGGAGATAAAATATTGTAATCACCTAAGCATTGCACCGCCAAATCAAAACGAACCTGATCATTGCCCATGCCAGTGCAGCCGTGAGCAAAGTTTTTTGTACCAATTTCATCACAGAGTTTAAGGCAGGTTTCAACAATTAAATAACGATCAGAGCAGAGTAGTGGATATTGATTTTGATACCATTTTCCGCCTTGAATAAGTGGAATAATCACTTGTTCCCAAAGCTTATCAGCAATGCTTATTTCTTTGTGTGCAATAGCGCCAAGCGACTCTGCACGTTTGGCAATGGCTTGTTTTTCGTCATTAGAAACACCGCCAGAGTCAACAAATATGGTGGTAACTTGATAACCTTGCTCTATTAAATAGGGGATACAAAAGCTGGTATCTAAGCCACCAGAAAAAGCTAATACTACTTGATTATCATCACTTACGTGGGTTTGAGTTGTCATTGATTTATGCTCACTAAAAATAGGTTTAAAATTTATTGGTTAATTAGGTTGGTCATAATGGCCTTTTGCACATGCAGGCGGTTTTCGGCTTCATCTATTGCCATACAGTAATCGGCATCAACTACGGCATCGGTTGCTTTAATATTGCGTCTTAATGGCAAGCAATGTGAGAAGTAGGCATTGTTGGTTTTTGCCATTTTTTCTTCGTTAACGATAAAGTGTTTGTACTGATCACGAATAGGTTTTTCTGCTTGCCAATTTCCGAAATAGGGTAAAGCGCCCCAGCTTTTTGCATAGACAATGTCGGCGCCATCATAAGCTTCGTCAATGTCATGAGTAATGTCAAAGCTACCACCATATTGGCTGGCATTTTGTTTGGCTATTTGTAGGTATTGTTCATCGAGTAAATAGTCTTGATTAGGGCACAAAAGCGTGACATCCATACCAAATTTACTGGCGATTAAAATGGAAGAGTTAGCTACCGCGGTATTTAACGGCTTAGGATGATAAGTCCAGGTGAGTAAATACTTTTTCTTTTTTGGGCTTCCTATTTTTTCTTGAATAGCCTGCATATGAGCAAGTTCTTGACAAGGGTGAGTAATGGTTTCCATATTGATCACTGGCACATCGGCATATTGAGCAAAGGCTTTAATCACTTTGTCTTGTTTGTCATCTGCCCAGTTTTCAAATTTAGGAAAAGCTCTAATGCAAATTAAATCGCAGTAACGCGATAATACTTTAGCCGCCTCAATAACATGTTCTTCTGCTAAACCATCCATTGTGGAACCAAACTCAAACTCGATTGGCCAAGCATTTTTTCCTGGCTCTAAAACAACCGCGTGCCCACCCATTTGCCATGTGCCTAGTTCAAAAGAAGTTCGGGTGCGTAAACTGGGGTTAAAAAATAATAACGCAACCGACTTATTTTTAAGCGCGCTACTGCTTACGCCTTGTTTAAATTGATTGGCTAAATCAATCATTTGCTGTAGTTCACCTTGAGACCAGTCGGCGGTAGTAATAAAGTTTTTCATCATGTTTGCTCTTTAAAATATAAGGTTGAGTAATCAATAAGGGCATAAAAAAACCCGACATCTTGGTCGGGCTTTTTTAAAATTAATGAGTTTTTAACTAATCAATATTTATGCACCCGAAAAATAGCAACGGCGGCGACGGCGTAACATTGTGCTGTTTAAATCAGTTAATTTGTTTTGCAAAATTTTCATTTTTAATCTTCGCCTAAATAATCGGTGTTAATTAGTTTTGTTTGGTATTGGTTAGTTTTATCGTTGTTGATCAATTTACCAGCATTGATCAGCTCTAAAATGGGCTGTGCCCAAATTGCTTAACTCGTTTAATCTGCTTTTTAACACAGTGTTATTTTTCGAAGCAACAAAAAATAACACTGTGTTCAGATCAAAAAGTTATTAAGCGTAAAGTGACTCCATCATTTCAGCGAACTGAGGATATCTTAGCGCTTGAGGACCATCACTTAATGCTTCTTCTGGTTTAGGGTGGAACTCAACCATAATACCGTGAGCACCTACTGCTTTGGCAGCTTTTGCCATAGGTAGAACTAAATCTCTTTTACCAACCGCATGAGAAGGATCAACAATAATTGGTAAGTGAGTAAGTTCTTTTAATACCGGCACAGCACTTAAATCTAAAGTGTTTCTGGTGGCGGTTTCAAAGGTTCTGATCCCACGTTCGCATAAATAAACTTGCATGTTACCTTGTGACAAAATATATTCTGCCGCATTGAGCAACTCGTCGATTGATGACATTAGGCCGCGCTTTAACATAATGGGTCTATTAACCTGTCCTGCGGCTTTAAGCAACGAGAAGTTTTGCATATTACGAGCGCCAATTTGAATCATGTCGGCTTGTTTGGCAACGGCTTTCATGTCTTCGGTTTTCATTACTTCGGTAACAATAGGCATGCCATATTTATTACCTGCTTCTTCCATATAATCGAGTCCTTTATATTCTAAACCTTGGAAACTATAAGGCGAGGTTCTTGGTTTGAAACAACCGCCACGCAAAATAGCAACACCCGTTTCACTTGCGTGTTTAGCACATGACATAATTTGATCATAAGACTCTACCGAGCAAGGCCCTGCGATAACCGCAAAGTTATCACCACCTAATTTAACCCCTTTGGTTTCTATGATGGTATCTTCGCTTTTATATTCGCGACTGGCTAAATGGTAGCTTTTCTTTTTCGCAGGTTTCTTTTTGCTTTCATTTGTAGCCACAGGTTTGCTTTGCGCTTCTGTTTGATTCGCTTTTGCTTGCTCTATGCTTGAACTTGCTAAAGCAATTGATGAAACTTTAGTCGCAGTAACATCTTTAGTTGGATAGCATCCTAACACCTTAAGGTAACGACAAAGTTTGCTAGCTTCATCTAAAGCGTGCTGCACGTTTTCATTGGCAATGTTGCCTTCAAGATCAACGTAGAACATTTGCTCCCAAGGTTTATCGGGCATGGGTCTTGATTCTAATTTACTAAGCGGAATATTGGCATCACGAAATAGTAATAAAACCTCTGCGAGTGAGCCAGGTTTTTGCCCCGTTGATAATGCTAAAGAAGTTTTACTTGTCACTTGCTCAGAAACTTTTTTGGGCTTTAACGCAACAATTAAGAAACGAGTAGTATTACTTTTTTGATTAGCCACGTTATGGAGCAATACATTTAAACCATAAAGTTTTGCTGCTTCTTCACTTGCTATAGCGGCAGTATCTTCATTACCTTTTTCGGCAACAATTTCTAGCGCTTGTGCGGTACTGGAAACCAAGTTAACTTGAGCATCGATAAGCTTTTTTAAGCTTTTGCTACATTGTCGGTTGGCTTCAGGATGTCCGACAATTTTTTTAATATTTTGTAGCGGTACACCTGGTGCAGCGACTAAGCAATGCTTGATGGCATATTTCTCTTCGCCAACAATGGTGAGCTCTGAATCTAGCAATAGATCATAAACTTCGGTAATGCCACCAGAGGTTGTGTTTTCAATTGGAATAATACCGTAGTCTACTTTTCCTTCTTCAACCGACTTAAGTACTTTTTCGAAAGAGTTACAGCCTAGATAGGTGTTGTGACTATTGATGAAATATTTATTAGCCGCTAGGTAAGAATATGAACCTTTTCCGCCTAGCACCGCAAGTGATTTATTGGCTTCGGGATTGTAGCTAGGATTATTAATTGATTGCACATAATCTTGTTGTTGGTTGATAGAATCTTCAATAATAATGTTATACAAACGAGTGATATAACTAGAATTAATGCCTGCGACTGCCCCTTGTTTTATTAGCGCTTCGAGCAACAGTTTTTCTCTTGACTGATCTCTAATGGGCAGCTTTGTATCATGTTTATTTTGCGCAACCGAATTACTTAAGGTTCTTCTCTTTGATAGTAAATTAATTAGCTCACCATCAAGATCACTAATTTGATTGCGTATTTGATCAATCGGAAGCGAACTTGCTTCTTGCTGATTAATTTCTGTTTGTTGCTTGCTCATTTTATTGCTCCTAAAGTTTTCAAAAATTTAAAATGTTAGTTATTTAAAAAATGTTTCATCAATCAATTATTAAGATAAAAGTCGGTTAATTTTTTTAAGTCAAAAAAAAAAACCTCCCAGTTGGGAGGTTTTTAATTAATATCATAGACAGCAATTAACCCTCCCAGCTTGAGCGGAAAAAGTAAAATGAAAAAAAGAAAAATTGCTGTAAGTTCATCATAGTGGGTGAACTATAAGCTTGCTAAATATTTAATGTCAACTCAAAAAACAGCTAAATAATCTTTTTATATGAAAATAATTAAAAAGCCAATTCAATTAAAAATAACTAATTGCATATGCAATGATTAATGTTGCTGTTTCAAGAAAGAAGTGGATGATGTTTGAAAGAATAACAGAGCTTAAATGAAATGCGGAAAAAATTTTCTGAAAATAAAAAAGAGCCTTCCGGCTCTTTTTTATGGATTATTAACTATAAATTAATACCGGTTATAAATTATAAGTTAATTGTATTTGAACAAGCGGTAGTTGAACCCTCTGCACAAATAGTAAAGGTATATGAACGACGTTTATTAACAGATACAGAAGTGCTTCCATCATTAGCTGTTGTATTGTTAAGGGTACCGTTTACATAAACATCTACATTTGAACCAGTAGCACCACTCCAGTTAAGGGTTACCGTGCGACCATTACCTGAACGTGAACCAGTTAAAGTAATGTCATCTGCTGGTGGCTCTTGTCCGTCAGTTACGCTAACGATTTGAGTGCTAGTATGTGAAGCACCTTCGTTATCCGTTACTGTTAAGCTAACATTGTAGTCACCTGATGCAGCAAATGTATGGTTTGCTGTTGCTGATGAACCACCGAAGCTCCAGCTATAAGAAGCAATGCTACCATCGCTATCTGAGCTTGCAGTTCCGTCGAAAGAGCAACTTAAATCAGTACAGCTATATGAGAAAGAAGCTACTGGCGCAACATTGTCTGATGGTGGGTTACCGCCGCCACAAGATTGGGTTGCTAAGTAATCGCTAGCCGCTTTGGCTTTAACAATACCGTAACCGAAGTAATCATCACGTCCAGCAGTACCTTGATCTTCTGCTGTGGCTTTCATTGCTTCACGAACATCGGTACCTGAGCAGTTCGGGTGATTAGACCATACTAATGCAGCAATACCCGCAGCGGCAGGAGTTGCCATTGAAGTACCATCCATATAACCGTAATCGCTTGGGCCAACATTAATGTTTATAGAAGAAGCACCAACAATTGCAGAGCGATCTTCAAGTGCTGCGCCAACAGCAGGAATAGAGGTTGAATTAGTATCACCTAAAGTACCAAATAACATACCTGCTTCATTATTAATAAGAACTGCGCCAATACCACCTGAATCTTCACAGTTTTTCACTTTGTCGTGGAAAGAGATGTTGCCACGGTCAATCACACAAACTTTACCCGATGCGCCGCCGTCAGTTGCTTCTGCAGTACCCATAAAGTAAGTTGAACCCGAAGCGTTGCCGCTATTTTCCATTGCAGATGCGGCATAACCAGAACCGTCAGCAGTCATTGTCGCCAATGTTGCGCCACCACTTGGATAAGTTGATAAAGTGGCAACACCACCCGCTGTTACTTCTACACCAAAACCGTCGTGTGTTTCGGTAGTTGCTCGCTTACCGCGACCACTGGTAACTGTGTTGCTTGGAAACTGAGAGAAGCTTGCAATATTGTTGTCGGCATCGTTTGCACCAATCATCATTACTGACTTATAACCCGCAGGATAAGAACGAACGTTGTTACCATCATTACCCGCTGCCGCTAGTACAAGACCGCCATTATTGGTGAAGGTATTGAATGCATTTTCTTCAGTGCTATTTGCACCGCCGCCGCCAAGGCTCATGGTAATAATGTTTGCGCCTGCGTTAGTACATTTTTCTGCTGCATGGGCTAAATCAGAAGAATAGCCCCAACCTGCCGCGTTAAATACTTTAATAATGTGCATTGGAACGCCAGGAGCCATACCAACAACACCAAAACCATTATCTGCCGCACCAACGGTTCCTGCAACGTGAGTTCCGTGTGGACCACCGTCTGAATTCCAGTTGCCTGTTCCCGAATCGTTATCACCAGTAATTACATTCCAGTCGAAATCGTAGTTTCTGCCACCGGTTTCACCTTGTGAGCCAGCAAGACCCGAGTCGATTACACAAACTTTTTGACCTGATTGTAGGGTTAACTGATTGGCTTGAGATTGATAAACCGCATAAGGGTTTAACTGCATTGATGTTGGGTCACCCGCATCATCATTATAAATAGCCGTAGGAAAACGGCGTAAATCAGCTTCTACTAATTTTACGTGAGGGTTATTTAAAAGACCTTTAACTTCTTCTAAGCTTTTTCCGCTAAATTCTGCTGCGAAAAAACCGTTACCTTCAGTTTTAAGCTCGCCGCCCATTTTTTTAGTAAGTGCTTTAACAACACCTTTTTTGCTTGCATCTACTTGAACAATATAGCGACTATCATCAGCTAAAACACTGCTTGATGCGCCTAGAGCTATTAAAGTAGCGGCTGATAATTTAGTTAATTTTGATACCACGATAGGATCTCCTGATTTGTTTTCAATTTTAGAGTTGCTATTAGCTAAAAGGAGAGATTGTTTTATTATTGATAGTCGTCTGAAATAAGTGGTGCTTCTTGAGTGAGCGCTATTGTTATACTTATTTCAGCCCCTCCATAAGCATGAACAGATTATTGAGTAATAATCGTGATTTGAGATAGTCGAAATCCGACAAATTTTAGTACAAATCCGACAAATTGATTTTTTTTGTGAAATATTTACCTATTTTTAGTGCAATTTTTGTATTTTTGTTAGGTTGTATACCCGTTCTCCTTCAAGATGTATGTTTCAGCAAGACAGTAAGCTATCCTATTTGAGGCATTAATGCGCAGGATTAGTCATTCTAATTCAAGCTTTTTGGCTAAACACTGTAACAAGCATCTTGAAGGAGGACGGGTATATATCCATCATTCACTAAAATGATTTTTGAAACTGAGTTGGAGTAACACCATAGCTTTCTTTAAAGCAACGCCCAAAATATGATTGACTGGTAAAACCGCAAGACTGTGCAACTAGCCCAATGGTTTCTCCCGACTCTAGCATTGCTTTGGCCTTTTGCAATCTGAACTGTTTAATGGCATCTAGTGGACTGGTTCCTAATACCGATTTGATTTTACGTTGAATTTGACGATCACTCATAGCCATTTCATTCGCTAAATCGAGCACTGAATAATTTGAGTTTTCATAGTTTTTTTCAAAGATCTTTTCCAAATCATCAATGAAAGGATCTTTTATTGAATGCTCAGCATCATTTTTTCCCAGTTGAAGCTGCTCCATCAATTTGCTTTGCAGTTTAGCTCTTGAATTAAGCAAGTTATTGACTCTTAGCGCTAGTTCTTTAGCATTAAACGGCTTGTTTAAATAATCATCAGCCTGATGCTCTAATCCTTTTAGTTTACTTTCGCTGTCACTACGAGCGGTGAGTAAAATCACTGGAATATGCGAGGTCATTGAGGTTTTCTTTAGGGTCTTTAAAAGCTGAAAACCATTTATTTCTGGCATCATAACATCAGAAACAACAATGTCTGGTAAATAATCCATGGCTAACCTTAATCCTTCTTTACCATTATCAGCCAGCAAACATTGGTGATGTGGTGATAACACCTCATTGATATGTGCTAGCATATCAGGGTTATCTTCAACGATTAATATAGCATTTTTAGACTTTTGCAAGGGCTTGTTTTTAACCAAAGAGCTTGATTCAATATTCTCAATTTTTAGGTTTTGTTGAATAGACTTGCTTAAAGCTGGTTGAGCAGTAGTTATTTGAGCGGTGTTAATACTGGCTTCATGTTGCTCGACCGCTTGATTTATCAAAAGCTTAAATGTTGAGCCTTTATTCGGCTTTGAATTGACAGTAATTTCCCATTTCATACTCTGGCAGAGCTCATGAACTAGAGCTAATCCTATACCAACCCCTTGTACTCTTTCTGTTTCTTTATTTTTAACTCGATGAAAACGTTGAAAAATTTGCTTAAGCTCTTCTGAGGCAATACCAACACCAGTATCGCTTATTAGTAATTGAAATTTCTGATCAATTAAACTTAATTCAACTTTAACTCTACCTTTTAGCGTGTATTTAAAAGCATTAGAAATTAAATTAAAGCAAATTTTTTCAGCCGCCTGACTACTTCCATTTACCCAAGCCTCTTTAGGAATATTGTAGGTAAATTCTAATTTTTGATTTTTTGCTATTTCTTCAAAAGAAGCACAAACAAATTTAACTAATGGTGCAATATTAAAGGTTGATATTTTTATAGGATCATTGGCAATGCGAGATAACTCAAGTAATTGCTCTACCATTTTAATCATTCTAAGCGCATTTCTTTTAGCTGTCTTTAGTTGCTCTTGAATGGGATGGTCACTCAGATGTGAGAGCAAATTATCAATAACACCATTAATAATGGTTAAAGGTGTTCTAAACTCGTGAGAGATATTTTGAGCAAATTCATCTTTCAGTTTTAAAGCTTGTTGTTCAGCTAGCTTTTGTTCTTGAATATTAATGAGCGATATAACAATTAAGCCTTCTTGATCGCTTTTATCGGGAGAAACACTAGCGTGTACAGGTAATGCTTTGTTTTTGTTGGTGGTAATGGTGGCTTCTACTTCAATTCCTTCATTGCTGTTGAGTAGCTTTTGACGATAGCTTTGATAGGTGAATAATCGGTTCAGCTCGCCTTGTGCTTGTGTGATCTCAATAAAAGGTTTGCCAATCATTGCTGATTCTGCAATGCCAATAAGCTCACTAGCAGCAGGGTTACAAGATTGAATGATATCTTGATAATTTAAAGTGAACATTGCGTTGTGTGTGGTTTCTAGAATAGCCTTGTTTGATGCAGCTTGCGCTTTTAAACTTTGAGCTTGCTGTTGCATTCTAAGCTCTAGCGCACGAATGGATTTTTGTTTATTAAAAATTTCATTTTTCAAATTTTTCTCTGAGCGATGTAGCATAATTAACTGCATCGCTGAGAAAATTAATCCAATAGAAAGCCATAAATTAAAGAAGTTCGATTGTATGGCACTTAGACTGCTAAACCATTGTGGGTTATTAGTAATAAGCTTTTCGAGTAAAAAACAACTAATAACAAAGAATATCGGGCTATTTAAAAAGTGGGTATTAGAAAAGTTGTGATGGTTTAATTTGTCCATCTGACGAGGATTACTGTTAATCCTAAGTCCAAGTAAGATCAATAGATAAGGGATATACCAGAGCCAGTCGGCAAAAGTTCCATGTTTTAGCTCTAAAATAGAAGAATAATGAAGTGCTTCAAGTAAGTCAGTTGAAAACCAAAAACAAAAAGCCAAACCAAATAAAGAAAATGTTATTCCATCAGTTTTACGATGTACCCAAGCTAAGTTGAACCAGCGTAGTATTAAATAAGTGTCCATTAAAATATAAAAAACAAAGGAATAATGGATATTACTTGTTTGGTTGTTATTGGTTAGTATCAAAAAGATAAAGGCACCCAAAGTAAAAGATAGGCTTGCTCCCCATATTAGTAAGTTAGGTAAAGCGAGCAATTGATGAGCTTTGGTATAGTTTTTTACCTCTATAGCGGCAATCATTAAGGCAAAAAATAGAAAATACGCCAATTCCCTGAGTATCTCAGTGCTTGCTATTGAAATTTTATCCCATAGGGTAATTTTTAATACGCTTATTGCAAACCAGCTAAGAAATGCGCCTGCAAGTAGAATCCAATAGATAGGATCAACCAGAGAATCAGTATTTTTTAATGCCAGAAAAACGGCAGATATAACAAAAGATAGAAACACAAAGTCTGAATACCATTGGCTAAAATGACTTAATGTTGCATTTGGTAAAAATAAGTAGCAGGCCAGTAGTATTGCTGTGAATATTACAAGAATTAGATTAAAGGTGTCTTTAAAATATCGAGAAACTTGTATGAACTTGTTTTTGGTGGCTACATTTTGAGACATTGATTAGTATTTTTCTTTTGTTAAATTGTGTGCAGTTAAACCTATACCTTTAATAGTGTCACGAAAAAGGTAATGTTTTGCCAATATTGACTCGGTTTTACCTTTTTAAATTAAAAAGCAATATTAAAAATCCGACATCAATTCGTACAAATCCGACTAATATTTAATAAATTGGTAATTTTGCACAAAATCCAATCAATTGTGCTTTTTTCTTAAGGTAAAAACGGCTAATCTTGGTAACTAGATAAACATTTTTTTACATTTGTAAAAATTTGCGACTGATACTTTTTTAAAAAGGGAAGAATTATAGAACATTTTGAAACGGAGTTTAAAAAGCCTATCAATAAAATATCAGAGCTTATGTTTATTAATTAATAATATTAAATTTTTATACTTATAGGTTAATTGATGAAGAGCATAAATAGTAGCAAGCAAATAATTACAATCAAAATTATACTAATATCTGTTTTAGTGCTTGCTTACCAAGTTATCAGTTCTAACCGTGTTACTGATGATAGCTTGGCTGATAATCTCCCTCAAGCAAACACCGCCCAGTTAGTAGAAAGCTATATAGTGCAGCATGAAAATGCAGAAAATATGGTTTTGGCACTGGGTGTAGAAGTTACTCACCAACTAAAACTAATACAGTCAATAGCAGCAAATCTTACTAATGCTCAGGTAACCAAGTTAAAATCGTTAGGTGCAAAGGTTATTAGTAATTATTCTGTGAAATCGAATGGCTGGGCACTAGGTCAACGAGTTAACTTTACTCCATCATCTGCAGTTGAACTTACTCGCGCTAAAACATTGCATGAACAAGGGATTTTAGGTGATGGTGTGACCATGGTTATTGTAGATAGTGGTGTAAAAAGCATGAGCGGCTTAAGGCAAGACGCCTATGGTAGACACCGTGTTTATGGCACTTATAACGCAATAAAAAACAGTGTTTCAAATAATGACGATGAAAATAGTGGTCATGGCACACACGTTGCCAGCGTGGCATTAAACAGTGAGCGTGATGTACAAGGTCGCTATTATGGCATTGCGCCTAATACGCGTTTAATTAGTGTTAAAGCGTTTGATGATCATGGAAATGGCAATTATGCCGATGTAATTCGTGGTATTGAGTGGGCTATTTATTTTAAAGACACTTACAACATTCGCGTATTAAACCTTTCTTTTAGTGCCGAGCCTCGTTCATATTATTGGCAAGATCCTGTTAATCAAGCGGTTATGAAAGCTTGGCAAGCAGGTATTGTGGTAGTGACATCGTCCGGAAATCGCGGTAATAGTGCGGGTAATATTGGCGTACCAGGCAATGTTCCTTATGTTATTACCGTTGGTGCGGTAACAGACGCTTATACTCCCGATGATTTTAGCGACGACAGAATGGCTAAGTTTTCATCGGCAGGACCAACATTTGAACGCTTTGTAAAGCCCGATGTGGTTGCACCTGGTGGTCATGTAATGGGGTTAATGAGTTCTAAAATGAACTTAGCGCAGCAGCATCCTGAATTTCATGATGGTGGAAAATATTTCACTATGTCGGGTACTTCTCAATCCGCCGCTGTGGTTAGTGGTGTTGTCGCATTAATGTTAAGCGATAACTCAAGCCTAACACCCGATCAGGTAAAATGTCGTTTAATGCATTCAGCAAGACCCGCCAGAAATGAAGATGGAAGCTGGGCTTACCCTCCTTTTTTACAGGGTATGGGACAAGTTGATGCGGTAGCAGCAATTAAAAATACCCAAAATGATTGTGCTAATAAAGGTTTGGATATTGCCAAAGATTTAAGCGGTGAACAGCATTATGCTGGCTCAGCTATGATGGATGAAGCTGGTCAATTTTATCTAAAAGGTTTTGAAACTCAAAAGTGGAATGGTGAGTTAAAAGGAACGCAAGGGTATTATTGGTGGAATGCTAATACGGTTGCCGATGCCAGCCTTTGGGGTGATGCCAGTCTTTGGGGTGATGCCAGTCTTTGGGGTGATGCCAGTCTTTGGGGTGATGCTAGCCTTTGGGGCGATGCTAGCCTTTGGGGTGATGCCAGTCTCTGGGGCGATGCTAGCCTTTGGGGTGATGCCAGTCTTTGGGGTGATGCCAGTCTTTGGGGCGATGCTAGCCTTTGGGGTGATGCCAGTCTCTGGGGCGATGCTAGTCTCTGGGGTGATGCCAGTCTTTGGGGCGATGCCAGTCTCTGGGGTGATTCTCATATTGCGATTAATGTCTGGGTTGAGCAAGATTAATAATAAAACCAATATTATTCGTTTGTAAGCCGTGTCAAAGCACGGCTTTTTTATGTCAAATTATTGTATCGAGATTATGAGAAAGTTATATCTATTGATTTCATTGCTTATTCTTGCTTACTCAACAAGCGCCACTTCTATTAGTTTAGAAAACACCTCATTTGCTTTGTTATCAACTGAACATGGTCTTTCACAAAAAACAGCATCGGTGATTTATCAAGATAAGCAAGGCTTTATTTGGATCGGAACCCAAGAAGGTTTAAATCGATATGATGGGAATGAAATTAAAGTATTTCGTCATTTGTCATCAGATAAATTTAGCTTGTCTAATAATGTTATTAGAGATATTCAAGAAGATGCTTATGGAAGACTTTGGGTTGCAACTAATCAAGGCTTGAATTTATATAATTCCGTACTCGAAAATTTCTCAGAAGTGAAAATTGAAACGCCTAATGGAAATTTTGTTAACCGTATTAATGCGATTTATTTGGATAAAAACAAAGATCTATTGATTGGAACTGCACAGAGCGGTGGATATAAATTGGTTGATATAAATGGAGAGTTTAAGTTTAGAGATATCGAAGTTGCAAATAACTTATCTAACCTAGATATAAGAGCTTTTTATAGGGATTCTCGCGGGCGTTTATGGATTGGTACTGAGCGTAAAGGTGTAATCTTAATATCCAGTAATCAGTTTATTCAGTTTACAGCAAATGAAAATATTCGTGGTTCATTGTCGAATAATAAAGTTCGTGATTTTCTTGAGGATTCTGACGGCAATATTTGGATTGCTACTAGAGGAGGAGGATTAAATCGTTTTTTAGAATTAAGCCAAACTTTTAAGCCGTATTTAAATGATCCTACTGCTTTGAATTCACTATCTCATAATCGTGTTTATAATATTTTTCAAGATTCTTCTTCTCGTATTTGGGTTGCAACAGATGCAGGTATAAGTATTTATCAAGCTAAATCAGATAGCTTTACTCAAATAAAAAGCAAATCTTCACAAAAATCTGGCCTTTCTCATAATCGAGTTTTTTCTATCATTGAAGATAATGGCGGTAGTATTTGGATTGGCACATTATCAGGTGTGAATATATGGAATCCTTTGTTGGCTAGGTTTGAGCATTTTAGAAAGGTTATTGAAGACACAAATACCTTAGCAAGCAATACTATTTCGGCTCTAGCAGAGCAAGAAAGTGGAAGGTTATTAGTTGGTACATTTACAGGCGGATTAAATTATTTTGACCTTTCAAATAATAATGCTGGAATACTAAAAAATAGTGAAGGAGAAACGGTTTCTCAAAAAAAAGTATCGTCTATTTTAGTTGATAAGAATAAGCAAATTTGGACTGGAAGTATTACTAAAGGGATTGATATCTTCACTCCTAGCTGGAAAAAAGTTGATACCTTACAAGTTCAACCAAGCAAGATTAATAGTCTTTCATCAAATGCAATCACTGATTTGATTGAAGATAAAAACGGCTTTATTTGGGCTTCTACTTATGGTGGTGGGATAAATAAAATATCGAAAAATAGAGAGCAGTTTTGGCATTATAAATCTTCTAGTTCAAAAGGAAAAAATATTATTGCCGATAGAGTTCTTAAACTTATAGAAGATTCTCAAGGATATATTTGGGCTGCAACGGATGGTGGAGGTATATCAAAAATTGATCCTAAAACGAACCTAGTTGAAAACTATTTACACGATGAATCGATTGCAAATAGTTTATCCAGCAATGCCGCTTGGACCATTTTTGAAGACTCTAAGGGGCGTTTTTGGATTGGAACTCAAGGGCATGGTTTAAACCGCTGGGAAAAAGAAGATCGTCTTGCTGGCAGGGCTAAGTTTAAGCACTATCAACTAGAAAATGGTTTACCTAGCAGTACGGTTAATGGTGTATTAGAAGATTTTTCGGGAAATATTTGGATAAGCACTAATAAAGGGGTAAGTCGTTTAAATCCTGAAAATGATGAGTTTGAGAATTTTAATTTAGCTAGTGAGTTGCACTTTAATGAATTCAATTTAGGAGTGGCATTAAGGGCAAGAAGCGGTCAACTATTTTTTGGTGGGCTAAAGGGTATTAGCACTTTTAAGCCTGAAAATATTGCTAAAAATCCTCATGTGCCGCCCGTGGTTTTAACCAAAGTAATTAGTGAAAATAAAGAGCGATATTTTAACAAGCCAATTTATGAGCTTGAGGAAATTACTTTTTCTCATAATGAAAACTATGTGGCTTTTGAGTTTGCCGCATTAGATTTTGCTCAGCCAAGCAAAAACCGTTATCAGTATCAGCTAGAAGGGCTTGATTCTGAATGGATTCAGCTGGGCAATTTAAATAGGGCTGTATTTACACGGTTGCCTAGTGGAACCTACACTTTAAAAGTTAAGGGCAGTAACAACGATGGCGTTTGGAGTGACGAATCAATTAATTTAAAAATCACTGTTCTGCCTGCACCTTGGTTTTCATGGTGGGCGTTGTCGGTCTATGGGGTAACTTTCTGTTTAGTGTTGCTTTTCATTATTCGCTTGCAAGCTAGACGATTAGCGCATCAAGAAATGTTTAAAGAGCAGGTTAATTTTGAAGTTGAAAAGAAAACCGCGCTTTATTCCAATAACAATGAGTTTTTAAAACAGCAATTACATAAATCGAAGTTAACCTCGCTGATTGATGAGGCATCGGGATTGCCGAATCAAAGATTTGTGGCAATGCAAATGCCGTCGTTATTAACCTATATTGAAAGCTTTTTGGGAGATGAGCCGCAAGGTCGAATGATGATTAGTTTATATGGCGTGGCATCTTGCCCGCATGATTTAAAAGATAAGCTTAATAGTGAGTTTGCGCCTGCCTGTAGTATTTTTTCATCAAATGCTAGCGGCTTTAATACTGAGAGTTCATTTGCGATGTGGGGTGAGTCAAACCTCTTTAGCCATCGTTTTGTTGAAAATAGTGAGGAAGTAAAGCTAGTTAATCAAAAAACGCTGGAACAGCTTAAAGGTAATATAAAAATAAGAGATGTTGATACGCTTGAATGGAAAACTGTATCAATCATGTTGCCTTTTGTTGGTGTGCAACTCTCTAAAATTAGCGGTGAAGACTGCTTGTTTTTAATTGAGCACTTGTTTAACTTAATTGCCGATTTAAAGGATTACTCTGAGCTTATTCTTACTGGAACCACTCAAGATTTAACCGCTTCAAAAATTAAACAAATTTTAGAAACCACCGATTTTAACGAAGTTAAAGATATTTTAGTGATTGAATAGTCGTTATTTTTACTTCAGATATAGCAAGCATCTTGGAGTAGAACGGGTATATGTGAATAAGTTGGCGTACTCTGAAAAAATGAACTAAAGTTTTTAGTGATTTCTGCCGATAATTATTTTTATTGGTTTAATAATTACAAAAAATGTTTTTAGTTTGGCTGCCCATATCGAAAGAGTGGGTTCGCAAAGCTACCGGTCTAAGGGTTATAGTTGTACCTATGATAGCGGGGTTGCCGAAAAGCCGTTTCGGTTTTTTGCCATAAATCCGTCATTAGCTTAATTAATAGCTAATGTGCATCTATAGCCTTTGTGTAATGAATAAAACAGCACGGGGTTGTTCAATGAAATATTCGCTTGTTAAAGGTTTTAAAAAGCGTATTTTTGAGTCAAAAATCTTTCAGCTATTAGTATTTTTGATGTTATCTGCATCTTTGTCTATAGAGGCTGCAATTCTGAGCGGTCAGGTAAAAGATCAGCAAGGCAATCCGATTGAAGGCGCGAATGTTCTACTGTTTGAATATCAAGGACTTAACTTGGTTCAAGTGGGAAGCTTAGTGACGGTTGGTGAAGATGGACGGTATTCGTGGGATGTTGATGATGGCGACTTTGTTATTACTAGCTACTTTTACGGAACTGATGTTGAGCTTGTTGGTGAGCCTCACATTGCAACAGTAAATAGCCAAGATTTTAATGTGGTTGGTGATACGACTTTTGATATTGTTTATAACTTTGTGCTATTAACAGGAACCGTGGTTGATGCTAATGGACTGCCTATTGCGGGGGTTGACTTTAATACCTCTAAACAGTGGGAAGGTCCAGAGCAGGGTAGCCGAGCAAAAGAGACTTTACGAAGTGTTATTCACCAAAATGATAGTAGTTTAAGTGATGCTGATGGCAGTTTTTCTTTATTAGTATTTTCAACTGATGATTGTATTGCTTCTGATCATTTTACCGATCCTAATGATTGTCTTTACGATATAACCATTACCCCACCATCACAAAGTGGTTTTGAAGCAACGGATATTTTAAATTACAGCATTAATGATGGTCAGTCGTTAACCATTGAATTGGATTTTGGCGATCAAATTGTGCCAAAAATAGTGGCAGGTCCTTGGGTTACCAATGTTAGCCAAACGACGGTTGTTGTTGAATGGCAAACCGATGAACCCACTACCGCGACGGTTAATTTAGATGATATTGGAGGGTATAACAGCCCCAAATTAAGTCGCTCTCACCGAGTTGTGCTTAATCAACTAACAGCCAGTACGGCATATACTGGCACAATCGTTTCTACAGACTCTGCTGGCAATGTTTCTAACTCTGCCAATATTAGTTTTTCTACCTTGGCAGAAAGTGATAGCCAAGCACCATGGTTTACTCAGCAACTCTCAATCAAGCAACTTGGTGCAACTTCGGCAACAATTGAGTTTTGTGCCAATGAGGTTGTTACAGCAACGCTTGATATTGGTGAAACCAATGTGGTGCTTGATGACTTGTTGATTTGCCATGAACACGAGCTAACAGGATTAACCGCAAATACCTATTATGAGGTTAATGCACAAATAACCGACACGTCGGGCAATGGTCCTATTAATGCTTTGCCTTTTGAATTTACCACAGCATCGTTAGATGATGATGAAGCGCCAGTTATTATTCAAGCGCCAATAGTGACAGACATTTCTGATACTAGCGTTAAGATCAGCTGGGTAACTAACGAGGTATCGACTAGCGGCATTTCTATTAACGACGGAACGGTCTATCGCGTATTAACCGATGAGTCATTAGTAACCGAACATTCACTGATTGTCTCGGGGCTAACGGCAGATACTGCCTATGAGTTTCAGGTTTCTTCTGACGATAGTTTAGGTAATGGGCCAACCCATTCCGAGGTTTCAAGCTTTAAAACATTAGCAGAGCCCGATCAAAATGCACCAATAATCTTAGGCAGAGCTTCGCTGCAAGCTTTAAGTGATTCGAGCGCTATTATTAAATGGCAAACCGATGAATCGTCATCATCGGTTGTACGTTATGGCACTAGTGATGCTGAGCTTAATCGCGTAGCAACGCAATCGGGTTTTGTTGATAGCCACCAGGTTTTAATTAGTGATTTAGCTCAAAACACCATTTATTATTTTCAGGTTGAATCAACCGATCTCAGCGGCAACAGTGTGTTTGGGCAGATACAAACTTTCCAAACTCGCTCTAGTGATGAACTACCACCAGAAAATAATATCTTAGGAATGATCATTGATCGGATCACGCATCAGAGTGTGACGGTAAGTTGGAATACCAATTTAGTTTCTGACAGTCGTATTGTTTGTGAATCTTTAGATGCTACTTATGAAGCGAATAAAGTTGAAACAACCACTAATCACCGAATTAGCTTAACGGGGTTAACGGCAAATACTCGGTATTGGTGCACGTTATATTCGGTGGATATTTACCAGTTAGTTGCGATTAAAGTATTTAGCTTTTCTACTCTCGACGGATCAGACATTACTGCACCAAGCTGTCAAGCACCAACTATTACCAGCTTTGGTACTTACAGTGAGCTCTTATGGCAAGCCGATGAATTGGCCGCAGTGTCGGTTGCTTACCGTGAATATGAAGAAGGGGTGAATGAAGATGCCGAATGGATCTTTAAAACCGATTTTAATTTTAGCCAAAACGGTCTATTAGTTTTAACTCAACTGCAAGCTAATACCAATTATCAATACCAGCTCACACTAACGGATTTATCGGGTAATGTTGCTGATTGTGAAGTCGGAGAGTTTAACTCGGGTGATGGAGAGCCACCTTTGGTTAATTTTACCATCCAGCCACAAGTGGATGAAATTGAATATTATAGCGCTCGTGTTACTTGGCAAACGGATATTGTTTCGATTGGACAAGTTAAAATTGGCACCGCAGAAAATGACTTATCTTTAGCGGAATCTTCAAACGAATTTGGTCTTGATCACCAAGTAAGGTTAAGTGATTTAGAAGCCGATACCACCTATTATCTAGTGGTTGATGCTTATAATACCAATGGCGATTTAACTACCAGTGATACGGTTAGTTTTACCACACCAGCTTTACCTCAAGCGGTATCAATTATTGATGGACCTAGAGTGGTAAAAATTACCCAGACTTCCGCCGTGGTCGAATGGCAAACCGATAAACAAGCCAACTCTTATGTGTCTATTGCAGGGGTTGCTGAATTTTCTTCTGATAAATTAACATTATCACATAGTGTTTATGTGTCGGGGTTAACCGCCTCTACCGATTATACAGCTACCGCAACTTCTACCGATGAACTTGGGTTAACTAGCGATCCTGCTAGTGTAAACTTTACTACGCTTGATATACCCGATGTTGATGCCCCTAAATTTATTGAAGGGCCTCAAGTAGTTTCTGTTAGCCACGATCAAGTGATTATTTCTTTTTGCGCCGACGAAGCGGTTAAAGGAGAAACTACATTAGATGGAAAGGTTTATCCTTTATCAGACTTTAAAGCTTGTCATGAACAAACCATAAAAGGACTTAGCGCAGGCTTGGAATATACATTTAGCTGCTCTATTTCTGATGGTGATGGTAATGGTCCAACAACTAGTGAAAATATTAGTTTTACGACTGAAAGTGATTTAGATGTTACTGCGCCAGAAATTATTAGCGGCCCTCAAATCATTGAAATTTCAGAAACTACCGCCATTGTTATTTGGACAACTAACGAAAAATCCAATAGTTTTGTTGCGTTAACCGATGGTGAAAATGAATTTGAATTTAGTGATAGTGAGCTGGTAACAGAGCATCAGGTTTTATTAACAGGGTTAACACCGTTAACCGAATACTTTTTAACCGCCAGCTCAACCGATGCTCTTGGTAACGGCCCTACAGTATCACCTGAGGTTTCTTTTATTACATTAGGTTTACCCGATACTACCGCCCCAGAAATTTTATCGGGACCATTTGTTGTTGATATAACTAGCGATAGTGCGATTGTGGTTTGGGAAACAGACGAAGCGTCAACCTCTTTAGTAGAATATGGTGTTTTAGATTCAGACTTAAATCTAATAGCAACGGCTGATAGTTTTGTTGAGTCTCATTTAGTGCCTTTAACTCAACTATCACCAGAAACGCTTTATTACTTACAAGTTACCTCAGCCGATGTGGCTGGCAATAGCGTTACTAGCGAGATTATTTCATTTACTACTTTAGCGCTTGAAGGCAGTGGTGGCGGTGAAGTGGTTTTGCTTGAAATAACCGATGGTCCTAATGTTATTCATGCAACCAACGATAGTTTAACCATAGAGTGGACAACCAACTTATTTGCCGATAGTCGCCTTGTTTGTGTTTCAGAGGAAGGCAGTGTTGAAAGTAGCAGTGCTGATTATAAAATCGAGCATCAATTAACGGTAAATGACTTACCAAGTAACACTCAGTTTGATTGTGAAGTAACCTCAAAAACCTTAAGTGGAGACTCTGCTTCTGCTAGCTTAAGAGTGTCTACCGATACCGTTGCAGATTTGATCGTGCCTTATTGTAGCGGTGAGATTGAAATCATTGGTTTTGGTGATAGCGCGCAAATTAGTTGGACTGCATCGGAAGTGGTTAATGCAACATTTAATTATCGTTTCGTTGATGCTAGCGATTGGCAAGTCAGTGCCGACACTCAGTTTGTTGAACAAAGTAGTCAATTAATTGATGAGCTAACTCCAGACAGTAGTTATGAGTTGCAAATTATTTTAACCGATTTAGCCGCTAATATTGGTGAGTGTGAAACTATTACCTTTGACAGTGGATCGCTAGAAGAAGTTGAAGCTCCCGAATTTACTGTACAACCAACGGTAATTGATATTACTGAAAACTCAGCCAAAGTTATTTGGGAAACTCAGGTTGTAACCACAGGCGAAATTCGTTACGGAGAGTCGTCTGATGCGCTTAATCAATCAGCGATTGATAATAATTTAACTCAGTCTCATAGCGTAACATTAACTCAACTAGAGTCGGGTCAAGTTTATTATTTAGAAGTTGATGCCTTTAACATTAATGGCGTTATGGCTACCAGTGACTTAGTGAGTTTTGAAACCTTGCATCCCAATAATGATTTTGATGATGATGGTGTTCCTAATAATGAAGATGACGATCCATTTGTTCCTGATGACGAAGATGATGATGGCTCAGGCGATGGCGGTTCAGGCGATGGCGGTTCAGGCGATGGCGGTTCAGGTGATGGAGGTTCAGGCGATGGCGGCTCAGGCGATGGCGGCTCAGGCGATGGCGGCTCAGGTGATGATAATTCAACGCCACCACAAAACTTTGGCCCCAAGCTTTATGGCTTAGTCACTGGCGAAGGTGCTCCTTTGCCCAATGCTTTAGTGTCTTTATATAACAACCAGCAACAGTTATTAGAAAGTCAGTTAACTTTATCGGACGGCTCTTACTCTTTTGAATACCTATCGCCAGCAACTTACTATGTGGGAGTTACCCCGCCAGCAAATAGTGAGTTTAGTGCAACGCCAATTCAACCCATTGTGGTGAGTGATAGCGATGTGGTGCATTGGATCACTTTAATTGGTGATGCAGTTACTTTGTCGGGCTATTTAAAAGACAATGCAGGTAGAGTGATTGATAACACTTGGGTGAGCTTACATTTACAAACTAATGCAAACCAAGTTGGCAATGCGGTACTAACGAATAACGAAGGGTATTTTGAGTTTTCTGTTGCGCCAGGTACTTATCAGTTAAGACCATTAATTAATGTGTTTGGCTTGCAAAATGGCGAGCAACAAACGCTACCCACTTATCCTGTGCCTGATTTTGCCGCCGTAGTTTACGAGCCTAAAAATGTTACCGTTGAAGATGATTTGCAAATTGATTTAATTATGCCAATGGCAATCTTATCGGGAACGGTTGAAGACTCTACAGGCAATCCATTGGCTAACGCGAGTATTAATATTGATCATCAATATGACTCGGGCAACGAAACTTATTACTTGCAAAGCTATGGCGAAAATAATGGTAGCCGCGCGATTACCGATGAAAGTGGTAATTTCCAAATCGCCTTGTTTGTTAACCAAGCGATAGATTTGGTGATCACACCACCTGAAAGCCGAACTGATTTAGCCACTACCAGTTTTTCCAGCGTGATGATTTCAGCCGATAGCACTCAAACATTTGCGCTAGTTGAAGGCGTTTCTCTTTCGGGTAAGTTAACTGATGCTTTAGGACGCAATATTGATCACACAAAATTAACCTTGCACGATCAAAATACCGGTATGCAAATTGGTCATGCGGTTTATACCGACTCTATTGGTGATTATGTGTTTAAGGTTGAAGCCGGCGACTATAAAGTTCAACCTCACTTAAACCCACTGGGTAAATCATTAACGGGTGGCAATGCGCCTACTTATCCTTCGCCTGAATTTGCTTCTGTTCGTTATGCCGAAGAAAACATTAATGTGATTGGTGACACAACTTTAGATATTCAATTGCCGCTTGCTATTTTAACCGGTAAAACCGTTGATTCTGCTGGTAATCCTATTAGCGGTGTATCAATTAAAATTAGTCATATTGAGCATGAAGGTATTGCGCCTAATCGAACCGACTACTTTTTAGAGAGCGATGGAAGCTCGTCAAACACTTTTGCTAAAAGTGATGCTAATGGCGACTTCACCTTGGCGTTGTTTATCGACCAAGCTTTCGATATTCAGCTTATTCCGCCGTTTGAAAATCGTGATTTTGGCTCGACCTTAGTGGCTGACTATTCGATAACCACCGATACAAGCGATGAATTTGTTATTGGTGAAGCATTAACTCTGTCAGGATATTTGCGCGATAGCCAAGGCAGAGTTGTCGATAACACGATGTTAACTTTGCACGATAAAACCAACCATAAAGCGGTCGATCAACCTGTGTTTACCAATAACTTGGGTTACTTTGAGTTTAAAGTTGGAGCAGGTGATTATAAAATTCGCCCTTATTTACAAGCTACACAATCAATCAACTCGGTAGAAGTGAGTCCAAACTATCTTGTGCCTGACTTTGCGGCGGTTTATTACTTGCCCGATGATATTTCCTTAAGTAGTGATCAAGAAATTGAAGTGACATTGCCAATGTCGCTATTAACGGGCAAAGCGCTCGATATTAATGGTGTGGCTGTTCCGGGTGTGAAGTTAAGAGTTGAGCATGCAGAGTCTGAGCAAGGGGTGAGTTATTATCTTGAAAATCAAGGTGACGATGTTAATTCTAACGCGATTAGTGATACGCTTGGTGATTTTGGTTTTGCGCTTTATCATAATCAAACGGTCGATATTAGCGTTAATCCGCCTGAATTATCGGGTTTTGCGATCACTAATGTTGAGCATGAAATTAATCAAGATACCAGTGAGCATATTTTCTTGCAGCATTTTGATGCCAATGCGCCCCAAATTATTACTGGGCCATGGATAAGGCAGATCACACAAACCACCGCAGTCGTTGAATGGCTAACCGATAAACCTGCCACCAGCGTTGCTGTTGTTTCTAACGGTTTGCAAGTGCAATCATTAACCTTAACCACACATCATTCATTAGTGTTAAGTGGGTTAACACCACAAACGCAATATTCTGTTGATGTGCATTCGGTGGATAAAGAATCCCGCTCATCTAATGTTGAAACGGCAACTTTTACCACATTAGCCGAGCCAGAAGTTTTTCCACCGGTGTTTGAAGAAGGGCCTGTGGTTGACGGTATAACCGATACCGAGTTTTGGGTGGTGTTTTGTGCCGATAAGCCTGTGACAGCTAACGTTACCATTGACGAAACCGTTTATGTGATAAACGACTTAAATGTGTGCCATGAGCTGTTGATCGAAAACCTAACCCCTGAAACGGCTTATCAAGTGAGCGTTGATATTACTGATGCCGATGGCAATGATCCAACGGTGAGTCAGCCGATTATTGCGACCACTTTACCAACGCCAGATATTCAGCCGCCGCAAATTTTATTAAATCCAATGGTGATTGATATTTCGGCTACTGAGGCAACTGTTATTTGGAATACCGACGAGCTAGCCAATAGTGGTGTTTCTTATAATGACACCGCTAATTTCCATGTGGTAACTGATCCTAGCTTTGTTAAAGAACATGCCATGCAGTTAACCGACTTAACACCAGAAACCACTTATTACTTAACGGTTTCTTCAACCGATGTGCATGGCAATGGTCCAACATTAAGCGAGCAAATTTCGTTTACCACATTGGCACTGCCAGATACCACCGCACCTTGTTTAGTTGGTGTGCCATTAATTCAAAATATTACTCACCAAAATGTGGTGATCCGCTGGTGGAATTGTGAGCCTGCGGCAAGCTATGTAAAAATTGGCACCTCACCCACAGAGCTAGATCGTAATGAGCACAAAAATGGTTATAAAACCTTCCATAATATTGCGATTACTCGATTAGAAGCTGACACCAATTACTACTTTAGAATTGTTAACACCGATGCGGCAGGTAATGTGTTTGAGAGTGAAACTTTTGAGTTTAAAACGAAGGTTGTTGGTCACCAAGGCGATCCTTATTTTGATTCTGAGGTTGTCGTTTCTGATCTCACCTCTCATTCAGCAACCTTTAGTTGGCAAACTGATGTGAATGCAATGGGAAGAATTGTTTGTGTAAGCGCTACCGAAACACGGGAAACAAGTGGTAGTAAATACAGCAAGAAACATGGTTTAACCTTAACTAATTTAAGCGCAGCAACCGATTATGCTTGTACCGCGTATGCCACAGACAGAAAAGGCTATACCGCAGAGCGAATTGTGCTTGATGCGGTTGCAAGATTAAGTGAAAGCAGCACTAAAACCTCATTAAAAGCCGTGCCAGTGTTATCGTCTGAGCCAGTATTTAATGCTTATGGAACAGCGGCTACACTTGAGATCAATATCGATCAATTATCGTCGGTATTGGTTAAATATCGTCAAGCAAGTGCTAATAGTTGGCAACAAACGGGTTATTTAGATGTTGCTAGTGAGCATGTGATTTATTTAGCCGATTTAACTGAGTCAACCGACTATGAAGTTGAACTAGAAATCAGTAACCTTGCTGGAGAAGTTTTTATTTCAAGTGGACACAGTTTTAATTCGGGCTCATTAAGTAGTCTTGTCGCTCCAAGCATTACTAATGCCGCTATCGTTTCTAGCATAACGACTGAAAATGCGCTGGTGAGCGTAGCAACCCAAGATCTAAGCTTTGTGCAAATTAGTTATGGTACTCAAGTTGAGCAGTTAACTGATAAAGAAGCGAATGTTGGTTTAGCCAATAATCATAATGTGTTAATGGCTAGGCTTTCACCCGCAACCATTTATTATGCCAAGGTAACTGCTTATAACATTGCTGGTGATAGCATAGAAGGTGATGTCTTTAGTTTTACCACTTCGGCGCTTAATGATGTAATTGATAGTGACTTAGACGGCATTACCGATGTGTGGGAAATTTTAAATAATCTCGATCCTCAAAATGCTTTAGACGCATCAGAAGATAGTGATAATGATGGACTCACTAATCTTGAAGAGTTTGAAGCAAACTCTAACCCATTTGATCCCGATAGCGATAACGATGGAATGCCTGACGGTTGGGAAGTTGATCATGGGCTCGATCCCAATGACGCATCAGATGCCGATAGTGACCGAGATGGAAATGGCGAGTCTAATTTAGATGAATATTTAAATGCGATAGATACTACTGCACCGGTGATTAGTTTAAGTGAACTTGCCACCATTAATGCAACGGGCTTGTTAACGCCAATTACAAATACCGGTGTAACTGTAAGCGACGATCAAGACAGTTCGGTAACGGTTTCTATTGTTGGCGCATTAGCCAGAGCTTCGGGTAGCCATGTGGTTTATTGGCAAGCCGAAGACAGTGCGGGTAACAAAGCTTTAGCTTCGCAAATTGTAAATATTAATCCCATTTTAATGATCAAAGAAAAACAATATGTTGCCGAGGGCAATAGTGTTGAACTGAATTTTGAATTATTAGGTGATGCGCCAGTTTATCCTGTTGACATTGCACTGAGTTATAGTGGTGACGTGAGCGCTGAAGACTTTGAAAATGCGCCTGCTTCTTTAAGCATCGAAAGCGGAAGAGCGGGCAGTATTCGTTTTGATGTTTTAGCCGATAGCACAGTCGAAGGTGAAGAGTCGTTAGTAGTTAATTTAGATAGCTTAACCAATGCAACCTTTGGTTTGTTTGCTAGTCACGAAATGATCATTACAGAGTCGAACCTGCCCGCTAACTTGCAACTGGCAATGACTCAAAATGGTTTGCCTGTTTCTACCGCTACTCGTGATGGTGGAAATGTCGAAGTCACTTTAACCATTGTTGATCCCAATGGAGAAGACACTCACAACGTTAATTGGGGATTAACCGATGAGTTGATTACTGATCTCGATAGTGAGGCTTTAACACTCACCTTCGATCCCGCCCAGTTGACCCAAAGAGTTTATGCTATTGGTGCGACAGTGAGCGATTCTGGAACACCCGTTGAAAGCGCGGCAATAACCGCTAGTTTAAAAGTAATTGACACTGCACCAGAATTGCTTGCCAGCGAAGACTCTGATGGTGATGGTATTTCTGATCTCGACGAAGGATTCCAAGATAGTGATGGCGATGGGGTTGCCGATTATCTCGATAGTACCAGTGTGAGTAATCTTATCCAATTAGTTGAAGAAACAAGTAACAATGATGGAACATTCTGGATGGAGTCTGAGCCAGGACTATCCATTGCCTTAGGTAATGTTGCGTTAAATAACGGCAATGGTGTTGCAAGTGTTGATGAAGATGATTTAGCAAGTGTTGCACCTTATGATACTTTAGGTGATGACGAAGGCTTCGATATAATCGCTGATTTATTCGACTTTGTGATCACTGGATTAGCCCGTGCGGGTGAATCGGTACAAGTGGTCATTCCGCAAACAAGCCAAATTCCAGCTAACGCATCTTATCGTAAGCTTCATCCTGTTAATGGCTGGCAAGGGTTTGTGGTTAATAACCGTAATGCTATTTACTCAGCCGCAGGTAGCGAAGGTGCTTGTCCATCACCTGGAGATAGCGCTTATAGCGCAGGGTTAACCGAGGGACATTGGTGCATTATGCTCGAAATTGAAGATGGTGGTGCTAATGATGGTGATCAGCAAGTGAACGGTAGTATTGTTGATCCTGGCGGCTTAGCCATTGCTAACCCTGCGCCAGTGGTAACTATTCCTTCAATCGCGCAATTAACGGCGGGAGATAGTATTAGTCTTAATGCTTCGGTTAACAATAATGGTAATCAAATTAGCAGTTATCAATGGACGCAGGTTTCAGGGCCTAGCGTTACCATTAATAATGCTAATCAGCTTAATGCCAGTGTGTCTAATGCGGGGCAAGGCAATTATGAATTTAGCTTAACGGTAATTGATCAACATAACCGAAGCGTTAGCGCTTCTGTTTCTGTGGTTGTTGCCGCAGCATCGCAACCAGAGCCACCGCCTGTGAATGACTCAGGTGGCGGCGGTGGTAGCTTGCCAGTGGCTTGGTTGTTATTGTTGTTAATGGCTAGCGTTTTAAGTACCAGAAAAAAAGGATTAAATTAATCACCGAACACTAAATTTTATTTGGTTTTACCTGTATTATTGGCGGCTAACTAATTACAGGTAAAACTGAGTAGAAAAATGAAATTTAATCAATCTATTTTAATCACTTTATTGAGCGCTCTTATCTTATTAAATGTTGCCAATAAAGCCAGTGCTGACAGCAGGCAACTTGATAATGCCGCGCATTTAAAAGTGGTAACATGGAATACCGAGCATTTAGCTTTTCCTGCCACCAATGGTTGCAAGCCGCGTGATAAAAAAGCGCTCAAAAAGCTACAAAACTATGCTAGTTCACTCAATGCCGATGTGGTTGCTTTGCAAGAAGTGGCATCAAAAAAAGCCGTTTATCAATTGTTTCCAAAAAAAGATTGGAATGTTTATCTGTCAAGCCGAGCTAATAGCGAAAGCTATGATTGTAGAGAATCTGGTGCAACTTCAACCCAACAAAAAGTAGCATTTGCCGTACGCAAGCCACTAAAAGTGAATAATGTGATCCCTTTTTCCGAGTTAGCTCTTGAACGAGATGGACTGCGCTATGGGCTAGAATTAATTATTGAATCTGCCCTTGGTGAAGTTGCTTTATTAAATGTGCATTTAAAAAGTGGCTGTTTTGTTGATAATTATTCTCGCTCAGATAAAGAAGCCTGCAAGGTTTTAGCCCAGCAAGCGCCAATTTTAGACAAGTGGATTGAAAATAAAGAGCAACAACAAAAGCCTTATATTGTGCTGGGTGATTTTAATCATCGTTTATCGGCAACCTACAATAATTTGACTCGCCAGCTAACCAATAATAGTAATGGCTCGGCTTCTAGCCTTGATATTACAACGCAAAATTTAATTGGTTGTCACCCTTATTACCCTGCGCCAATCGATCATATTTTGGTAGGGCACTTAAACGATGCGAATATCTCTAAATCAATAAAAGTTCGTCCGTTTAAAAATATGAAACCTAAAGCCATGTTAAGCGATCACTGTGCCGTGTCTTTAGTGTTAACCAAACAAGATCTGCCGTTAACCAACTCGGTTAAATGGCAAACCACCAGTGCTGAATATCAATTTTTTACCGAGGCGGCTTATCAGCAAGCCACACGCTCATTAAAAAAACTTGCACCTAAAAACGCTTGGGTTGTGGTTATGGATATTGATGAAACTGTTTTAGACAACAGTGCTTACCAAGTTAACATTGATAAAGCGGGCAAAAAATTTACTTCAAAAAGTTGGGATGATTGGGTTATTTCTGAAAAAGCCACTTTAGTTCCAGGGGTGAAAAAGTTTATTGAGTCGGTATTACAGCAAGGCGGAAAATTAGCGCTAGTGACTAACCGTTCGCGTGAATTAGATAACTACACATGGAATAACTTAAAGTCGCTTGATATTCCTGTTTCGGTAGAAAATACTTGCTTAATGGGACGCACTAAAGAAGATAAAACGGCGATTGATCATAAACAAATTAAAAATGATAAAGACTTAAGGCGTCAACAAGTAACTAATGGAACCGCCAGTTGTTTTCATCCTAAAAAAGGTAGACATAGTGAATTTTCTAAACAGCAAATTGTGATGCAAGTTGGCGATAATATCGAAGATTTTGCCGGTGTTGTTCAACATGATGCAGACATTGAAGCTTTGATTAAACGCTCGGGTGTTGATTTAATTTTATTGCCAAACCCAATGTATGGTTCTTGGTAATTCATTTATTTTGCACCGCTAAAACTATAGCGGTGCAAGATTTTTAAAAAATAAAAAAACAAATTATGATTCTCCAACAACGCCTCGAACTTTAGGCATTATTCTTCTACTCACTGGCACTTCAAACTCACCTTCTAGCAATAAATAGCCGCTACTGGTTTTGGTTAATAACGAGCTGATAAAATGGGTGTTCACTAAATATGAGCGATGAACCCTTAAAAAAGTTGAAGGTAAAAGCGCTTCAATTTGTTTTAAATTACCACTAAATAAAACCTGTTTTTTATCACTTAAATTAATTTCAACATAATCACCTGCTGCTTTGCAGAAAGCAATTTTATCGCTGGCAATAAGTTCTATTTTTCCCGCACTGCTGATCTTTATTTTTTGCGGTTGAATTTTTTGTTGGTTTTGTTCTAGCGTAAATTGAAGTTTTTCCATTTGCGCGCTTTCTAGTTGTCGTTGTTTTTGTTCGCTATTGAGTTTTAGCGCTTGTTGAATAAATAAAACAATCAGTACGCTAGTGATAATGTAATAAAAAAGGCTATCGTGAAAACGAGTGAAAGTGAACAAAATTGTCACACAAAAAGCGCCAAATACTAGGCTTAATAGTAAGTGCTCTTTATTGGGAAGCTTAAAAGATTTTATCACTAGCAATAGCGTGCATAAACCGCTCGGCAGTAATATGGCAATGGCGGTTTTATTATCAAACCCCGGTGTGAAAAGTATAAACAAAAGAGTAAGTGCCGATGATAAACCTATCCATAGGGTTTTACGGTTGAGCGATAACTTTAAAACAATATAACTCAATAAGCAGATCCCAAAACCATAAGCAAATAGCACGATGGCTAATAACCTTAAATCGTGTAATGGATAGTCATAAGAGAAAAGTGCCCGTGATATTTCAGCCAATAATTGAAGTACCGCTAGGCTTGTCATGGCTAAAAATAATAAATTAGTTTTTCTTTGCTGCGGGCTAAAACTTGCCACTAAAAAATAGATAGCAGCTAAAACTAATGCGCCTAAAGGAATAAGCGAAGGGCTTAAATTACGATGAACAAAATAGTCTGAATCGGCATAAGCACCAAAGCCAATAAAATTAACCGGCGCGCTCAGAGTTAAAAATCCATGGTGAGCAGAAAGCTTTAATATCAGCTGGTTTGTCTTTTTAAGGTGTTGAGGTGAGAGATAAAAGGCTGCATCAATTTTTCCTGCAACTTCATTTTTAGGCTCAATGGCAGGTTTTCCATTATTACCGATAAACTCACCATTAAAATAAACTTCGCTCGATGTTTTTCCAGAAATATAAATACTGTAAGGCGATAGATTAAGCAGAATAGGTTCAGGCAGTTCAATGGTTGCTTTTACCCAAATGGCTTTGCGTTGAGGATTGATTTTATGAGCGCTAACTCTCTGACAATTTGGCTCATTAAAAGTAGGAAGCCTATTGGTATTATCAACAACAGGACAAACAGTCACTTCATTTAAGTTAATTGAGATCAACTGCCAAGCGCTAACCGAAGGACTAGCGCAACTAAAAATAAAGCTAATTAATATAAGTGAAAACCATTTATTCATAGCTTGTACTATAGCGATAAATCACTCATTTTGTTCAACCATTTAAAGAAAAATGCCTACCGCTTAAAGGGTTAAAAGGAAAATACTCTACCATTCAAAGACTTATTGCTGAAATGTGATGCTTTATCGTTAATAGTAAAGCGAAATTAATTGGCTTTATTGGGTAAATAAAATGTTGTTAAAAAGAAGTTTGATGATTTTTGCGTTAGTGATCGGTAATTTTTGGCATGATAATGTTGATAGCAAAGAGAATAGTAAAGAAAGGATCTTTGCCAATGAAAAAGCCATTCAATTTACAATCGGTAAGCAAACAGTTGATGCTTTTAAAGGCACTATTGAGGTTTTAGAAAATCGCAATAACCCTAACAGCCGCAAAATTCCGCTTACCTATGTTCGTTTTCCTGCCACGGGCAAGGTTAAAGGTTCGCCAATTGTTTATTTGTCTGGAGGGCCTGGTGGTTCGGGAATATCTACGGCAAAGATCCCAAACTTTCGGTTTCCTCTGTTTATGGCAATGCGTGAGTTTGGTGATGTGATTGCTCTTGACCAACGCGGAACAGGTGAATCGAAAGTTGCGCCAAAGTGTCATTCAAAACAAGCTTTGCCGCTTGATAAAAAACTCAGTGAAAAACAGATTGCTCAAACTTATCAAAAAGCCGCTAAAGAATGCGTGCAGTTTTGGCAAAGCAATAAATTTGATGTGCTGGGTTATACCAGCCTTCAAAGCGCGCATGATCTAAATGATTTACGCAAACACCTAAAGGCCGACAAACTGACTTTGTGGGGTATTTCCTATGGTAGCCACTTAGCCTTTGCCAGCATGAAAGTTATGTCAAACCATATTGATAAGGTAATTATTGCCAGTGCTGAAGGGCTTAATCAAACGGTTAAACTGCCTGCCCAAACTGATGCTTACTTTGCGCGATTACAACAAGCCATTAACCAACAGCCTAAAGCCAAACAATCTTATTCTGATCTAAAAGGTTTAATTCAGCGAGTGCATAAACAGTTAGATAAAAAGCCAATTCAATTAAATCTAGCGCAAGAAAATGGTGAGCCAATTAAGTTTTTATTTCAGCGTTTTCATATGCAAGCGATTGCTTCGGGAATGATTGCCGATCCGCATCGTGGTGTACCTAGATTATTGAGTATGTATAGTGCACTAGATAATGGCATTACCAACTTTTTACCCTCGATTATAAAAAGGGCAGGGTTTGATAAAGCAATCATTAGTTTTGATATTATGCCCTTTGGAATGGATATCGCATCGGGGATCACCAAGGCAAGATTAACAAAAGTGAATAAACAAGCTCAAAGCTCATTGCTAGGTAGTATTCTTAATTTTCCTATGCCGCACCTTAATAATGTTATTAAAGGCTTAGATTTAGGTGATGAGTTTAGGCAGTATCCCCAAAGCAATATTCCAACCCTTCTATTATCAGGCACGCTCGATGGCAGAACTTATGTAGAATCGCAAAAAGAGGCGACAAAAGGATTAACTAACTTAACGCATCTTGTTGTTAAAAATGCAGGACACAATTTATTTATGCTGTCACCTAAAGTTACCGAGGCTATGCAGTTATTTATGCGAGGTGAAAAAATTAAAGATAAAACAATTGTATTTGAGCTTCCTGCGTTTGTTAAATAAAGAGCGAGACAACTCGCTCTTAAAAACTCCTGCCAAAGTAAAATTGCACCTAGCAGCCTGTGCTTAATGAGCACTAAGTGGTGTTACTTTTGAAGTTGCAGTCTTTTATATATTAATTAAAATATTAAAAGAAATATTTATCGACTATTGGCGTTAAGCATGGTGATTTATAAACAGCCCTTTATTTTTTAAAAGAAGATCAACAAATAACTCAATGGGAAATAATATGCTACAAAAGGCAATACAGTTTGCAAAACTGCCGATTATTTTATCTATGATTGTAACGCCAGTGCGCTTTTCTTTAGAGCTACTAGGTTTGCCCGACTATGCAATATTTTTAATAGGTTTGTTATGGTTAACGATTGGTTATGCAATTTATTGGGGAGTTAAACACTTTAAAGAAGATAACCCCTATAAGCTTTTGCTATTAATATTAGTGATTTTTTCACCAATTTCACGCATTCCTGTTTTTCTACTTTGGTGGATAGATACCACATGGGATATTGGCACTCACTATAATATTTTTGCCGACTGGCAACAGGCATTGGTCAGCCAGTTGTTTTATGGATCGCTAGTGCAAATTATTCCAGGAATGATTATTGGTGGTATTGTGATTTATTTTAGGCGGGGGAAATTGGATGCTGGGGTAGATAAACTGGAGAATTAATTCATGAAACCTAACTATAAAAATTATTCTCTCGATGAGCTTTATGATGTTTATGACAATATTGATAGAGAAAGTTATCCACAGCGTTTTAAAGAGGTGTGTGAACAAATAAAGCTCAAAGAGGAAAAAGAAATTTCGTATAAAGACTTAACTAGAGAAAATGAAGATCCTATTTTAGAGCCTGAAATGCCTGTGAGGAATGTCGATAGAGAAGGAAATTATATTCCTAATATAGTACCTCTTAAAGACAGAATTCAGCACCTGATTATAGCTTTGATATTTATTGTTATAGGAATATATGGAATGTTTAACAATGGTTTAAATATTTCTGGTATGCAGGTAGAAGGTATGCAGTTTGAGGGTGATACTAAGTGGATTGTGTATGTTTCATTAATTACGGGTTGTCTTAGTAGCCTTTCAATTGTTATTGATCATTATGATAAAAGAGATAATGAGATGAAATATTATGCCTTTAATAAATCTATAAACTATTTGGGAACTGCTATTGTGATAGGAATATTTGTTAGGCAGTTGTATAGTTGAGGATTGCTCTTTGGTTTAATAAAAGAGTACATCTAACTATATAGATTACAAACAAAAAAGGCCTAGCAAACGCTAAGCCTTTAAAATCATGGTGGCCCGGGACAGAATTGAACTGCCGATACAAGGATTTTCAAGGGAACTGCTTTTACTAAAAAAACTATGTAAAACAGTAAGATAGTGCTGTGTTGAACGCGGTGTGTGAAGAAATGTATGAATTAGTAAAGCCACTTGCTAAGCCTTTGCTACTTTCTTTTTAAATGTTACTAACTGCTCATCTAGCTCACCTGCATTAGCAGCTTCAACCAAAATATCAAAAGTCTTAAGTAACTGATCCTGCTTGCCAACCTCAATAGTGCTTTTTCCATCAGCAATATTTAAACGACGATTGCCGTATTTAAGGTCAATGAACCAAGAATCATCGCTGTTGCAGTAGCACCAAGGAAGTACTCTTTTAGGCAATTGTTGGGGCTTCTTAGCACCCGTCTCTGCGTTTGTAATCCTATGCTGTAAATGTTTCGTTCTCAAGCATACAGCGCGCCATTTCGCTTTTTGAGTAAATTTGAGCGTTTATGTAATATTGGGGAAAGGGAAGTGTGAATTGGTGTTTCTGTAAGGTTAAGCTTTGAAAGGCTAGTGGCTTTAGGCATTGTGTGACTCCTTATGTCATTTAATACATAAAGTTTATGGTCAATTGTTAGTCTTTCCTACCGAAAATGGTTAGATTTATCGGTAAATGAATAAGCGAATATTGTGTAGGTTAAAACACATTAATGTATTGATTTTATGAGTAAATATGGCAGTATGTAGAGCATTAATAAGTTCTTACTGTCAATTCACATAAATGTTTAATATATGAAATTTGAACCACGTTTTAGCTATGAGTCTATGGAACAGCTTTCTAGTTTAAACATTAGGAAGTTATTAGCAGAACTAAAGAGCATTATTGAAAAAAGAATTAGTGATGCGTTGTCTGATTTTACTATTGAAGACAAGGTAGAAAATCAAGGCGCGATAGATAATAAATTTCTAATTGATAAACAAAAAAGGGATTCGTACTTTAGAGTATGTGAGTCTATTGTTGATGAGCTAAATGAACTAGGTCATCAATTACTACCGCTAGATATTGATAGTGATATTGACTTTGAGAGTACTAGTTTTTCTTGGACAACAGATTGGCAAGATGGAAATGCAAGGGGATTAGATTTGGAGTTTTGGCCTAGTAAGGTAACTGTGCTCTGGATTCTTTCCGCAAACACTTAGCAACTGTATTGAAAGAGTAAAAAGGAATCATGGAAGTATTTATAACTAATCAATGGACAATAGCTATAGTAGCGATAACAGGAGTCATTGGCTTGGGAGTTTGTTGGTTTGGAGTGCTAGTCGCTTTAGTTACAGCTCTTGGAAATAAGAAATGGCTTTGGGGTATATCAATGCTCTTTCTCGGGCCTGTTACTGGTATTCCTTATACTGTCATATCAAAAGAAGCTGACTATCCAAAATCGCTGATGATTAAAGACGTTTTATTATCAATACCAGGAATATTATTAATAGTCGTCAGTACATTAATTCTATGAACAGCAACATTCGATTTTAAACAATAATTATGATGGACATACTAAAACTACTAGCCGCTTCAGAAGAGCTTTTGGATGATTCAGATCCTAAGTGTCCTCCTGATGACATAAATGATAGAAAGGTAGTGCTCGCAAAACGACTAGAATCTGAAGGATTAAAACCTATCTGTATAGGCCGTGCATTAGTAACGATTGAACGTTCAGAAGACGATTCAGAATTACCAGAAGCACTACAGCCTAATTGGGGAGTACTAAAAATATCAGTGTACTCAGATCCTGATGTAAGCGGGCATGAAAAACCTGAAGTCCTTTATATTGATGGCGGACGGAATGGTATTGATAAGTTATTTTATGACAATGGCAATGTGTCTCATGAAATAGATCAATTTGGATAATAAAAGCAGCTACGCTTTTGCAATATTTTAAAACAAGGATAGGAATGAACGAACCAAATTATGAATCATGTAGCTCAGACGAGCTTCATAATATTCTATCTCATATAGATCATGATGCTTGGCCTGATAGAGTATTGAAAATTGAAGATATACTGGCAAGTAGGATGCAAGAGGAAGAAAGCAGTAATGCCGAAGTTGTATTAGTAGATAAAACTAATGCTGTTGATGTCTTTTCACCTAAGCAGATATTCCTTGGCTCTTATTTAGGTGGACCTGTTGCAGCACTTTACTATCTCAAATGTAACTTTAAGGCTATGAACAATAAAACTGCGGAGAACTATATACTCTATATCGGGAGTATATTTATTACTCTCTTAACTGTTTCGCTCCTATATATTCCTGAAAATATTCCTAGAATGGCAATACCGTTGTTTTATAGCGGAATAGCACTACTAATTTCTGAACAGCTTCAAATTAACAAAGAGAAAGAAACTACGAGCAAAGATTATCATTTTTCTTCTAGCTGGTTAGTTGCGAAGATTGCAATTGTTTCTCTGGTTGGTTATTTAATAGTTGCTTTCGTTGGACTGTATGCAATCGAATCTAATCGTACTAATCGAGTGGCTAATGACTCAGAATTAGAGAATGTATTGAAAGATCAGGAAACAAAGTTTTACGTTGTTACGCGTAAGGATATAAAGACCATTTATCAGCAACTAGAGACTACAGGGGCGAATGAGTCATTTGCTATATTTGCATTTTTTCCAAATAACGAAGGAAAAAATAATCATGTAGAAATACAGTTCGGAATAGAAAATAATAAGATAGGCCTAGATTGGGTGCTGCTTGGTGAAAACAAAGAACAATACAAAAATAAATTTGCTGATTTAGCTCAAGCAAATGGGTATGAAGTCAAAAACCTAGAGATGAATGACGTGAAATACTTGCGTGTAGAAAACGGAGATTTAGTGAGGTTAATGGAGCAAGTAATGATTCAAATGTATGATGTGTCGCCAAGTAAAAAAATGGAATTGATTGCTAATAAGTTTAAAGTTAAAGGTTTTCCTTTTTCGTTAAATGAACTATATAGCGACTTTTATACTTCGGAATCAAATAAATAAATTTCAACCAGAAAATGCGGGTGATGCAAAAGTACTCACTCATGCTCTAAACAATAAGAGGCAAGCTGATAGAGGAAGTATGAACCAATCTGCATGGAAACAAGCTAAACAGTTCATGCTCCCATATGATTGTGGAGCATCTCAGGTTCATCTGCTTTCGATACCAAAAAAATATGTCGCTCATGCTCTTGAAGTCATAGATAAAAATGTCTTGGAGCCAAAGGTTGGATTGATTTCAAGTGAGCCGCTAGAAAAGAGCATTATCCTTTCAGAAGTTATTCATAATGAGGAGCTAGTTACAAAATTTTCACAGGGTCAATCAACAGTATCAACTCTACTCTTCGATACAGCTGATGTTACTTTTGATTTCTGGGCTGAAGAAAACTCAGACACTTTCGATTTAGAGGTTTGGTTCTGGGCTGATCAGTTTTTTCTAAGTGAAGATGTAGACAACCTCAAGCGATTTAATGAATTGTTATTGATGCTAAAGACTATTGCTAGAGACGGCTCAAACAAATGCATACTTACACCAGGTGAAGCAAGCGACCCTTTGGAAGATTTAAGGAAAGGGTACGGAATAGAAATAGAATTAATATGAAAAACATAACAGTTAAAATATTGATGGTTTTGCTTGTAAGTTTAAATACGAACTTAGCTATGGGAGAAGACATGAAAAACTCATTTTTTACATGGGATGATTTTGTAGACGGCTTTGGTGGGCAGATGGTGTCAGCTGAAGATGTGTTCGCTAATATGGCTAAAGGTGGGCTAAAAGAAAACGCACTACTGAAATTCGATTTTCATTTTGTTTCTAATGATAAGAAAAATGTCGAAGCTTTGCAGGTGTTTCTAAAAGAACATTATCTATACACTTTAGAGCCGATTATTGAACGAGAAGACAAACTATGGGAGCTAACGGGCTTAACAAATGAATTACCTGTTACTTCAGATAATCTGATGTATTGGGCTTTAGATATGTACAAGAGAGGATATGAGTTCGATTCTGAATTTGATGGTTATGGCGCTCCATATGATCCCGATGAGCAAATGTTGCCTGACTTCAGCAAAGAAAAAGAAGATTACTATTTTGATTTAGGGTTAGAGCGATACAATGCAGGTGATCTCAGTGGGGCTATAATTAATTGGAGCAATGTAATTGAGGTAAACGTAAAAGAAGTGAACTCCTATTACTCTAGAGCTATTGTTAAAGACGAACTTTATACTTGGAAGTCAGCTCTTAAAGATTATGATACAGCAATAGAGATAGCGCCAAATTTTATTAGTGCATTATTGAATCGTGGTAGCTTGAAAGATGAAAATAAAGATTATGAGGGAGCCATTCAAGATTATGAACTTGTAATAAGTAACAAAAAATCTGATGAAGATGATCTCAGAAAAGCATATTTCAATAAAGGGAATACTTACCTAAATTTGAAGGATAAAGCAGAAGCATGTAAGCATTGGAAAAAATCCAGTGAGTTAGGTGCTGAATATGCAAATGAACAAATGCAAAAACACTGCGGAAAGTCATAACTAGAGCTTGAAGAAGAGCAAATAATATTCTATGAAAGCTGACGCTAATAAATATCGAGCCTTAGATAAGATAGTATTAAGAGAATGGCTTCAACGACTTGCATTGTTTTCAATTGCAGCTGTCTTTATCGCCCTTACATATTTTAATTGATCTGATTAAATAGAACCGCACACTTTTATGAAGGATAATTAATCCAATAGAAAAGGTGTGAAAATGACTCAAAAAAGAAAACCAAGAAAATATACTGATGAATTCAAAGAAGAAGCTGTAAAGTTGATTACTGAACAAGGTTATTCAGTAACAGAAGCCGCTAAATCTCTAGGCGTCACAACAAAGTTACTTTATAACTGGAAAGCTAAATTAGCTAAACAGTCTTCTGGTGAAGCATTAAGCAAAGATGAGCGAGCGGAGCTAGTCAAGCTCAGAAAAGAAAATAAGCGCTTGCTGATGGAGCGTGAAATATTAAAAAAAGCCTTCTTTGCGAAAGAAATGAAGTAAAATTCGAATACATCAAAGAGCAGCAGTGGCGCTTTTCTACCAGTGCTTTATGTAGGGTACTTAAGGTAAGTCGTTCAGCTTATTATGCTTGGCTTAGGCGGCCAGCAAAAATAATTACTGTCGATGAACTAAAGCTTTATCGACGTATGAAAAGGTTATTTGATGATAGTCGAGGTAGCGCTGGTGCTAGAACCTTGATGAAGTTGCTACGCAAAGAAGGCTTTAAAATTGGCATTTGCCGAGTAAAAACGCTGATGAAAAAGCTTGGCTTGATTGTTAAACAACGGGTTGCTTATAAAGTGACTACCATGCGTAAGCATAGTCATGCTGTTGCTGATAATTTATTGAATCGCCAGTTTAACCTAAGTAAACCCAATCAATCTTGGGCTGGAGATATCACTTATTTAAGAACTCATCAGGGCTGGATGTATTTAGCTGTAGTCATGGATTTACATTCTCGTCGTATTATTGGCTGGGCATTAAACAAACGTATGACGGTTGATTTAACTATCAGAGCGATGCAAATGGCGATTAACTTACGCCAACCTAAAAGAGGGTTAATCTTTCATAGCGATAGAGGCTCTCAATATACCAGTAAGCGATTCCAAGCATTGCTCTGGCAGCATAAAATCACACCATCAATGAGTGGTTGCGGGGCTTGTTTGGATAATGCAGTTGTTGAGCGGTTCTTCGGTAGCTTAAAAAATGAATGGTTGTTAAATGTTTATCATTTGACAAGAGAAAGCATGAAAAACGATGTTGAAAAATACATCAAATATTATAACTCAGTAAGGTTACATACGACTTTAAATGATATGTCACCGATTGAGTTTGAAAGTGTAAGGAAAAAGTGTGCGGTTTAGCTTGACCAGATCAATAAGAAAAAAGTCGAAGAAGTAATTCTTGAGTTATGTGACAAGCGTTATATTACACTAGCAAGTTTAGCTTTTTTATTAGCAAAGAAGCCTGATACGTTAAGAAAAAACTACTTAAACCCACTTGTAACTGCTGATAAGTTAGAGTTAGCCTACCCTACAAAAAAGAACCATCCAAAACAGGCTTATACAAAGGCTAGAAATAGTCATTAGCCGTGCTCGGTAAGAGCAGTCAAAAAGGTAAGTTTTACATGAATTACAAACAAAAAAGGCCTAGCAACCGCTAAGCCTTTAAAATCATGGTGGCCCGGGACAGAATTGAACTGTCGACACAAGGATTTTCAGTCCTCTGCTCTACCAACTGAGCTACCAGGCCATGTCTTTTAACGCTTTAGTTTGTGCCTTGCGCCAAAGAGCGCGTATTAAACTAAGATCGGGATTTAAAGTCAAGCGTGATCGTTAATATTTTTTAAAATAATCTTCTTATTTTGCTTCTGGCGGTACATAGCCTTCTACTTTGTCGTATTCACCACCAAATAAAAATTTTTCCATTTCGCCTGTAAGGTATTTTCGTGCTTCGGGATCGGCAAGACTAAGGTGTTTTTCGTTAATAAGCATGGTTTGATGCTTTATCCATAATTGCCAACCTTCGGTTGATATATTGGCTTGAATTCGCTCGCCTAATTCGCCAGGAACTGGCGCAAATGCCATGGGTGAGCCTTCTTTCTTTAATTTTTCACAAAATACCATTTTAGGCTGCCTTATTGGTTAATTTGAAAATATTGAAATAAAAACTTTTTTACTGGCGTAGGAAATGCCAGCTCATTTAATTGGCTAATATTATGCCATGCTAAGGCTGAGTTTTCTTCTACTTGTGAACTATTGGCTTGATTTTGCGGTGGTGAAATAACTTTGGCATCAAGGTGATAATGGGTGAACGTGTGCTTAAATTCATCAATAAGAATACTTTGTTCACTATTATTAACTTCGGGTAAACACCAAAGCCCACCCCAAATGCCGCTTGGCGGTCTTTTGGCTAATTGGATTTGCCCTTGCTGATTAGTGGTAAGCACAAAAAAGCCTTGTTTGGTTGGAATGGTTTTCTTGGGTTTTTTATGAGGAAGCTCACCCGTTTTACCATGAATATTGGCAAGGCAGTCTTCATTAAGGGGGCATTGCTCGCATTGCGGTTTACTACGACTACAAAGGCTTGCGCCTAAGTCCATCATGGCTTGATTAAACTTGGCGGTATTCTCTTTTGGGGTATAAGTTTCACTTAAATGCCAAAGCTGTTTGGCAACCTTACTTTGCCCATACCAGCCTTCTACCATAAACACCCGTGATAATACTCGTTTAACATTGCCGTCTAATATTGGTGCGGCAACACCGCGAGATAACGATAAAATAGCACCAGCGGTTGAGCGCCCAATACCTGATAAGGTTTCAACTTCTGCAACGGTTTGTGGAAATTTTCCATCATAATCATTTATTAACGTTTGCGCGCATTGGTGCAAATTTCTGGCTCTTGAGTAATAGCCTAAACCCTGCCAATGATGCAAAACTTCATCTATTGAAGCATTGGCTAAATCTTCTAAGGTTTTAAACCGAGCCATAAATTTTAAGTAGTAGGGAATAACGGTTTTTACTTGGGTTTGTTGCAACATAATTTCTGACACCCAAACACGATAGGGGGTTGGGTTTTGTTGCCACGGCAAATCTTTTCTGCCATGTTGCTGATAGAACTTAAAAATCTTATGTGCAAATTGCTGCGGTGAAATAACAGGTTGCATTTACCAAATATCGTAATAGAAAGGAATAAATATTGATAAAGTGAGCCACATGGCTAGCGCTAGTGGAATACCAATTTTTAAAAAGTCTGAAAAATGATAACCGCCCGCGTTCATCACTAATAAATTGGTTTTATAAGCCATGGGTGTGGCATAACTAAAGTTGGCACCAAATAATACCGCAATAACAAAAGGCTCGGCGGGTAGTCCTAGCTGGCTAGCAACTGATATAGCGATTGGTGTGCCAATTACCGCAGCGGCATTGTTGGAAACAATATTAGTAAGAATAGCAAGCAGTAGCATTAATCCACTGAGAATAACTGGTGCGGGTAATCCATGAGTTAAAAATAAGAATACCTGAGCCAAATAGTCTGCGCCCCCTGTTTTCATTAGGGCTTCACCTAGCGCAAGCGATGCTACAACAATTAGAATTACCTGAGTGCTAAGGGCGCGCCCAGCTTCTTCCCAGTCTAAACAGCGAGTGATTAATAATGCCATTACTCCAACTAAGGCGCTAAGGGCAATGGGTAAAAGCCCTATGGCGGCTAGCCCAACAACACCAGCCATAATACCTAAAGCAACGGGCGCTTTTTTGGTATGCGGTAGATCGGTGGTGGCATCTAGCACTAATAAATCGCCTTGTTTTTTCATTCTAGCAATTTGGTTTCTAGCGCCTTGTACTAATAAAATATCACCAACTTGCAAGGTAACATTGCCGAGCTTTTTATAAAGATCAATTTCTTTACCTTCGCGGTGCAGGGCTACGGCAACCATTTTATATTGATCAATAAAGCGAACATTTTTTAAGGTAGAGCCAGCCAGTGGCGATCCCGGAACTACAACCACTTCAACTAACTGTTGATCTTCTGCGGTAAGTGGATGTTCTTCATCTACCGCTTGCCTTCCAACAAAAAGCTGTGCGCCAAGAGTGCTTTCAAATTCTTTCAGGTTTTCTGCGGTGTCCGATACTCGAATGCGATCATTGGGTTTTAACACCACATCGGGCATTGGCATAATACGAATATCACTTTGCGAGCCAGTGCGCTGAATACGCTCGGCCTTAAGGGCGCCGTTGGTATGTTCAATAAGATCAGACAGGGATTTACCCGCAGCAAAGCCATCTTCATTAATGGTTAAATGAGCCGTAAATAATCGCGGTGCAGCACTTTCTAAAATGGAATCTCTTTTAGGTAGCATTTTAGGCGCGATTAGCCATAAATAAATAATCGCCACCACACCAGCAACGGTTGCTGGAACCACAAAATCAAATAGCCCAAGTTGTCTCATGCCTTGCTCTGCGGCAACTGCAACCACTAAAAGATTGGTTGAAGTGCCAACGGTGGTTGACATACCGCCAACTAATGTCGCAAAACCCATTGGCATTAACATACCAGAAGGTGAAGTATTATTGCGCACCGAAACGCTGATTAATATGGGCAATAGCAACACAACAATCGGTGTGTTATTCATAAATGCAGAAAGCACTGCGGCAACAAGCAAGGTAACAAGCAAAGATAATTTAGGATAAAAACGCCATAGCCTTCCTAACATTCGTCCAACAGGTTCAAGTGCGCCTGTTCTTACTAAACCCTGCCCTGCAATCATTAATGCACATACGGCTATTAGTGCTTCATGCCCAAAACCATAGAATAAATGAATGGATTTAAGTTGAGCACCATCGGGAGAGTGATAGGGAAATAGCTCGAAAATTACCGCAACTAATATCAATACACTCAAACAACTTGATTCTAATTTGATATCTTCGCGCCTAAATAAATATAGCGCCACTACTGTAAGCAGCAGTATAGAGAGCGCATGATAATTAGGAATTTGAGGAAACATAAATTAAAAATATTAAACGGCAGAATCGTTTTAGTTGATAGGTTAGTTCTAAAACTATCAGCTTTTTTAAAATGATCAATCATTTATTTTATGCTTATTTACTTTTACGATTGTTGAATTCGCCTTGTAAGGCTATATAAGCGCAGTTATTGAATTTGAGAGTTATGTTTCAAAAAAATTGAAATACATCGCTCATAGCGTTTTTTGACCAAGGGCTGATATAATTGTTCTTAAGGTTGTAATAATGAGTTTTTAAATTGGAACAGTTTCACCGAAAAATTCGCAGTTTTGTGCGACGAGAAGGTCGAATGACCGCTGGTCAAGCTTCGGCTTATGACCAATTAATGCCAACAATGGGTTTTGAATATGCTCAATCACCACTAAAATTTAACGAGGTGTTTGGCAATGAAAATCCCGTTGTTTTAGAAATTGGTTTTGGTATGGGAGCTTCACTTGCACAACAAGCGGTTGAGAATCCACAGTTAAACTATTTTGGTATTGAAGTGCATAAACCGGGTGTTGGCGCTGTATTGGCAAGAATTAAAGAAAACGGGGCGCAAAACTTAAGAGTTATTTCTCACGATGCAGTAGAGGTGTTAGAGCACATGGTTTTGGATAATAGCCTGCATAAAGTTCAACTATTTTTCCCCGATCCTTGGCATAAAAAACGTCACCATAAAAGACGCATTGTAAAGCCCGACTTTGTCCAACAACTTAGGAAAAAGCTGGTAGATGGCGGAGTTTTTCATATGGCAACCGACTGGGAAAACTATGCCGAACATATGCTAGAAGTGATGCAAAATGAGCAGGGTTGGTCAAATTTATCTAAAACCAATACTTATGTGCCCAAACCAGATGATCGTCCTGTTACTAAGTTTCAGTCGCGCGGTGAAAGATTAGGACATGGTGTGTGGGATTTAATGTTTACTAAAATTTCAAATTAAATATTGCCAATAAGGTTTCTAGAGTTAATGTTTATCCGAATTTCTATTGAAGAGTCAAAAAAGTTAATCAATGAAGAAGAAGCAATTGTTGTTGATATTAGAGATTTTACTTCTTATTCAAATGGTCATATCGAAAACTCATTGCATTTAGACAATAACAATTTAGCTGAATTTCTATCTCAGGCAGACAAAACTAAGCCTTTGGTTGTTGTTTGTTATCACGGCAATGCCAGTCAAGGCGCGGCAGACTATCTTAATCAGCAAGGATTTACTAACACCTATAGCATGGATGGTGGCATGAGCGAATGGGTGCTTTCTAATAAAATAGTCAGCTAAAAATTTATTAAGAACCATTCTTATTCACAAATTATCGTTAAATGACTAATTATTGATGAATATTTGTGCAAATAACTCTAAAGCGTTTGCTTCATTGACGCTCGTTTGAGAAAATACCGCCCGTTCAAAATTTAGCGTTTAATTGTCCATAAATTAAGAGCTTGCTAATAAGCACCTCACCGATAGGAGTTACTATGCCATCTCGTTTTGAATTAGCCAATGCTATTCGTGCCCTGAGTATGGATGCTGTTCAAAAAGCCAAGTCGGGTCATCCTGGCGCCCCAATGGGTATGGCAGATATAGCACAAGTTTTATGGTGCGATCATTTAAAACATAATCCTAATAACCCAGAATGGGTAAACCGCGACCGCTTTGTACTGTCTAATGGTCACGGCTCAATGTTAATTTACTCTTTATTGCATTTAACTGGTTATGCCCTAAGCATTGATGATTTAAAAGCTTTTCGTCAGCTTCATTCAAAAACTCCTGGTCACCCCGAATATGGTTACGCACCCGGTGTTGAAACCACCACAGGCCCTCTAGGTCAAGGTATTGCTAATGCAATTGGTATGGCAATTGCCGAAAAAACTTTAGCGGCTCAATTTAACCAACCAGGTTACGATATTGTTAATCATTACACTTACGCCTTTTTAGGTGATGGCTGTTTAATGGAAGGCATATCGCACGAAGTTTGCTCTCTTGCTGGCACTTTAGGTTTGGGTAAGCTGATTGCTTTTTATGATGATAATGGTATTTCAATTGATGGTGAAGTTGAAGGCTGGTTTACCGACGATACCGTTGCTCGCTTTAAAGCTTATGGTTGGCATGTAGTGGCAAATGTTGATGGACACGACCCACAAGCGGTTGAAAAAGCCATTGCAGAAGCGAAAGCTGAAACGGATAAGCCAACCATCATTTGCTGCAAAACCACCATTGGTTTTGGTTCACCTAATAAAGGTGGTAAAGAAGACTGCCACGGCGCGCCGTTAGGCGATGATGAAATTGCCTTAGTTCGCAAAGAGCTTAACTGGCCACATGCACCATTTGAAATTCCTAACGATATTGCCAATGAATGGGATGCGCGTGAAAAAGGCGCCGAAGCCGAGCAAAAATGGAATGAAACATTTATAGCCTACCGCGAAGCACACCCAGAGCTGGCAGCGGAGCTAACTCGAAGACTTAGCAATCGCCCAAGTGCCGATTTTGAAGCAAAAGCCAATGAGTATATTGCAAAAACTCAAGCCGATGCCGCTAACATTGCCACTCGAAAAGCTTCACAAAATGCGATTAACGCTTTAGCGCCACAAACCCCAGAGTTTATTGGTGGTAGTGCCGATTTAGCTGGCTCAAATTTAACCTTATGGAATGGCGCTAAAGGCATTTCGGCAGACGATGCCAGTGGTAATTATTTGTTTTATGGGGTACGCGAATTTGGTATGTGCGCCATTATGAATGGTATTAAGCTACACGGCGGGTTTATTCCATTTGGCGGCACATTCTTAATGTTTATGGAATATGCCCGCAATGCTATTCGTATGGCGGCGTTAATGAAACAGCAAGCCATTTATGTGTTTACTCACGACTCTATTGGTTTAGGTGAAGATGGTCCAACCCATCAGCCGGTTGAACAGCTTTCTTCTATGCGTGCAACGCCAAATCTAATTAATTGGCGACCTTGCGATGCCACCGAAACCGCCGTTGCTTGGAAAAATGCGGTTGAAAACCTTAATGGACCAACAGCATTAATATTAACCAGACAAGGACTGCCAACTCAACCACGAACTAATAGCCAATTAGCCGATATTAACAAAGGCGGTTATATTCTTTCTGATAGCGATGGTGAGCCAGAGTTAATTATTATCGCTACAGGCTCCGAAGTTGAACTGGCTATGCAAGCCAAAGCTCAACTGAACGCTAAAGTTCGCGTGGTGTCTATGCCAAGTTGCGAAGTGTTTGAGCAACAAGAAAGTGGTTATAAAAATAGCGTTTTACCCGCCAATGTAACTAAGCGTTTAGCGGTAGAAGCGGCTCATGGTGATTTTTGGTTTAAGTATGTTGGTTTAAATGGCGCGATTGTTTCAATGAATCAATTTGGTGAGTCTGCGCCAGCCAGTGACTTATTTAAAGAATTTGGTTTTACCGTTGAAAACGTGGTTGCAAAAGCCAAGCAAGTTTTAGGTTAATTTTAGATTAACCAATTAAGTTTAATTATTCAGTTTAGGTTGCCAGAGCAGCCAATAAATATTTGAGGAAGCACAATGACAGTTAAAGTAGCAATTAATGGTTATGGACGTATTGGTCGCATGGTTTTACGCGCAATTTATGAATATGGTCGCGAAGATGAAATTAAAGTTGTGGCTATTAATTCATCGCACCCTGTTGAAACCAATGTTCACTTAACTAAATACGATACGACTCATGGTCGCTTTGAAGCCAACGTTGAAGCTGATGGTTCTAACATGGTAGTTAATGGCGATACCATTGCAATGCTAGCCGACCGTAACCCAGAAAACCTAAAATGGTCTGACTATGATGTTGATGTGGTACTTGAATGTACGGGTCACTTTAAGGATCGTGCTGGTGCATCTAAGCACTTTGTTGGCGGTGCGAAAAAAGTATTAATTTCGGCTCCTGGTGGCAGCGACATTGATAAAACCATTGTTTTTGGTGTAAATGATGATCTATTAACCGCCGATGACAAAATTGTTTCTAACGCCTCTTGTACCACCAACTGTTTAGCCCCTGTTGCTAAAGCCTTACACGAAGGTGTTGGTATTGAAAAAGGTTTGGTTAATACTATTCATGCTTACACTAACGATCAAAAAGTGATTGATAACCAACATAAAGATTTACGTCGTGCGCGTGCTGCGGCAATGTCGATTATTCCCACTAAAACTGGTGCAGCTAAAGCCGTGGGTTTAGTGCTTCCTGAACTTCAAGGTCGTTTAGACGGTTTTGCACTTCGTGTTCCAACGGTAAATGTTTCGGTGGTTGATCTAACGTTTGAAGCATCACGTGAAACCAGCGTTGAAGAAATTAACGAAATTGTTAAAAAAGCATCCGATAACTATGTGTTAGATTACAATGTAGAGCCATTAGTCTCTATCGACTTTAATCATTCACCCGCATCATCAAGTTTCGATGCCACTCAAACACGCGTTATTGATGGCAATATGGTTAAAATTTTAACTTGGTATGATAACGAATGGGGCTTTAGCGTTCGTATGATTGATACCGCCATCGCGATGATGAAAGCAAAATAAAACTGCTTTATTTCTATCCTCTTCTTTAATAAGGAGAGGGACGATAAATCTTAGCTTTAAGTAATACGGAGTCACAGTAAAACCATGTCAGTTCTTAGAATGGCCGATCTTGATTTAACAGGGAAGCGCGTTTTAATTCGCGAAGATCTTAATGTTCCATTTAAAGATGGAAAAATTACCTCAGATGTCCGCATTCAAGCAGCGCTACCCACCATTAAACTAGCTTTAGAAAAAGGCGCTAAAGTAATGGTAATGTCACACCGAGGTCGCCCAACTGAAGGTGAGTTAACCCCTGCTGATTCTATGGCACCAATTGCTGAATATATGAATAAATTACTCGATACGCCAGTTAGGTTAGCCAGTGATTACTTAAATGGGGTTGAGGTTAATAACGGCGAAGTGGTTTTATTTGAAAATGTTCGTTGCAATAAAGGCGAAAAGAAAAACGATGATAATTTAGCCAAAGCTTATGCGGCATTGTGTGATGTATTTGTAATGGATGCTTTTGGCACTTCGCATCGCGCTCAAGCTTCAACTCATGGTGTGGCTAAATTTGCCCCAACCGCCTGTGCAGGTCCTTTACTTGCGGCAGAATTAGATGCACTAGGTAAGGCATTAGATAACCCTGCTAGACCAATGGTTGCGATTGTGGGCGGCTCTAAAGTTTCAACTAAGCTTACCGTGTTAGAGTCATTATCAACCGTGGTTGATCAACTGATTGTTGGTGGCGGTATTGCCAATACTTTTATTGCCTCAGAAGGTCATAAAGTGGGTAAGTCGCTTTGTGAAAATGAGCTTATTGATCAAGCTAAATCACTGTCGGATGCGGCGATAAAAAATGGTGGCTCAATTCCAAAAACTGTTGATGTTGTTGTCGGTAAAGAATTTAGCGAGTCAACACCAGCAGAGTTAAAAAATGTTGCCAATATTGCCGCTGATGATATGGTTTTTGATATTGGTCCAAAAACAGCGGATGAGCTTTGCAACATTTTAAAAAATGCGGGCACTATTGTTTGGAATGGTCCAGTTGGGGTTTTTGAATTTGATCAATTTTCAAAAGGTACTCAGCAAATTGCCGAAGCCATTGCCGAAAGTAACGCCTTTTCAATTGCTGGTGGCGGTGATACTTTAGCCGCAGTCGATAAGTTTGGGATCAAAGATAAAGTCTCTTATATTTCTACAGGTGGCGGTGCCTTTTTAGAATTTTTAGAAGGCAAAAAACTACCCGCCGTTGCTATTTTAGAAGAGCGCGCAAAGGGTTAATTTAGTTAGGGTGTTTGAAAGATCAACAGATCCTAATACAAACAGAATAAAAATTTAACAATTATTAAATCAATTTAAGATAAATAAAGGATTAAACGGAGAAAAACTATGGCATTAATTTCAATGAGACAAATGCTCGATCATGCAGCAGAAAATGATTACGGCGTACCAGCATTTAACGTAAACAACTTAGAGCAAATGCGCGCAATTATGGAAGCGGCAGATGAAACCGATAGCCCAGTAATTGTTCAAGCTTCAGCCGGTGCACGAAAATATGCAGGCGCGCCTTTTCTTCGTCATTTAATTTTAGCGGCAATTGAAGAATTTCCACATATTCCCGTTTGTATGCATCAAGACCATGGCACAAGCCCTGCGGTTTGCCAGCGTTCTATTCAACTCGGTTTTTCATCGGTAATGATGGACGGCTCATTAGGTGAAGATGGCAAAACCCCAACCTCATACGAATACAATGTTGATGTTACTCGCCGCACGGTTGAAATGGCACATGCTTGTGGTGTTTCGGTAGAAGGTGAATTAGGTTGCTTAGGCTCACTAGAAACAGGTGAAGCTGGCGAAGAAGATGGCATTGGCGCAGAAGGTAAATTAACCATGGATCAAATGTTAACCGATCCAGAAGAAGCCGCAGACTTTGTTAAAAAAACCAATGTAGATGCATTAGCCATTGCTATTGGAACTTCGCATGGTGCTTATAAGTTTACCCGTCCACCAACCGGTGATGTTTTAACCATTAGTCGCATTAAAGAAATTCACAAGCGCATTCCAAATACCCACCTTGTTATGCACGGTTCATCATCTGTGCCACAAGAATGGTTAGCGGTTATCAATGAATTTGGCGGAGAAATTCCAGAAACTTATGGTGTGCCAGTAGAAGAAATTTGCGAAGGTATTAAGCATGGTGTTCGTAAAGTAAACATAGACACCGATTTACGTTTAGCAGCAACAGGTGCAATTCGCAGAAACTTAGCAGAAAATCCATCGAATTTTGACCCACGCAAATATTTAGCCATATCAACCCAAGCGATGAAAGAAATTTGTTTAGCCCGCTACGAAGCATTCGGAACCGCTGGCAACGCAAGTAAAATTAAAGCAATATCACTGGAGAATATGTTTAATCGTTATGCAAAAGGCGAGTTAGACGCTAAAGTGAATTAGTTAGTTGAGTAAAGCTAGTTATATAAAATTATAGCTAGCTTTGTTTTTTGATCACTGTCAATATTACCCAATTTTATCACTTCTATTGTATAAAAATTGCTGATAGGATTAGCAACGTAAATTTACGGAAGAATTTTTTTATCTCTAAAATTAATAATAAAAAACCTTCCTTTAATGAATGTACAGTTTTCTAATTATAGAAAATTATTCTTTATAACAACCAGAAAATAATCAAAATGAAAAAAACAATTGTTATTGGATTGGTGCTTTTGTTGGCATCTTGTTCTACTGCAATAAAACAAAAACAAACTGTTAACTACCCTCAATCTTTGGATAAATCTTTATGGCCTGCTTATGATTTAATGGTTGATTTTTCTAATGCTGATTTTAATACGGTTATTCTTCCTTATACAAAACTAAATACTAAGTTTAAAGCGCTTACAGATGAGAGTAGCGCCTGTAGCGAAGAATATATTCAAATGTATTTAACTATGAGGAATCTAAATCCTGGCAGTATTACAGCTAATACATTACTAATAGGATGTGAATATGGAACGGATGAGGAGCAAGCGCTTTATTCAAAAAGTGCCGCAGAAACCTCAGAAGTAATGGCTAGTTTGAGTAGTGGGGAGTCTGTTGATGATGCAATAGTTGTTAATGATGGACTGGATATTGAAGTGTTTCTATCTATTTTAGGTTATATAATCATCGATTTAGAGCTTGTTGAAAATGGAAGTCAATTTGCATACAAATATCACTTGGCAGATGAAGAAACTGGTGAGTTTAAATATTTATATTTTGATAACTTTAGTTTTTTGAGAAAAATATTTAATGGTGCGATTAAAGGAAAAATAATTGCAGATGAAAAAATTTTTGAGGCGCTTTTTCAGGGACTACTAATAAAAAAAGAACCTTCAGCGGTTAACATGATGTTTTCTTTGATTGATAAAATGGCAGAAGAAGAGGATATTAAAAATATACTTAACAAATTTGAAGTTGAAAATTTACCCATTATTTCTCTTTATTATCTTGCTGAATATTATTTCAATAATAATAAACATGAAGAAATAGAACCTCTTTTAGATCAACTAATCACTAATTACGAACTAGGTCACGTACCGACAGCAGAATTCTTAGCAAAGCTATTTTTAAGTTATGGTGATGATCAAGAAATATTAGATGAAGTTAACGCGATTATTGATGATATTGATAGAAGAACAGAAAAAGGTAATGGCTCATATTTACTTGCTAAATATTTTTATCAGAAGAAAAATAAAAGTAAGTTTATTTATTGGGGAAATAAAGCGCTAGAAAAAGGTTTTTCAGCTCCTAGCTTGAAATCAATAATATCTGAAGCAGATATAAAGCTATATTGGAAACCATTGTTAAAAAGCAGGCTTAGTTTTGATAATGCTGACTCAGTATTTGATTATGTGTCTGAATTGAAGAAAGAAGAAAAAATTGATAAAGAATATATTGCTTCATTGCTAAAAGGGCTTGCAGAAACTGGAAACCGAGATGCTAAATACAGTTTAGCCTATTTTTATTATGAATATCAGCCTTATAACGACAGTTTTAGTCGGGCATTAAAATGGTTTCAAGAAGCTTTTGCCGACGGGGATAGTGATGCAGCAAATCAAATTGGTATTATATATCATAAAGGTGGTTATGGCGCAGAAAAAAATTATACAAAGGCTTACGAATGGTACAAAAAAGGGAGCGAACTTAAGGTTGGAACGGCCTCTAGTAACTTAGCTTTACTATATGAAAAATCTCTTGGTGTAAAATTTGATATTCAAAAAATAGAACACTACTATTTATTAGCTACGGAGCAAGGCTTTAGTAAAGGACATGTTAAGCTTGGTGATTTCTATCAATATAATCTAGGTGAGGGTTATTACGAAAAAGCAGCTGAGCAATATCGTTTAGGTAACAGCAAAGGGTGTTTAGATTGTTCTTACGAACTGGCACATCTGTATTTAAATAATATTAACGATAATGAGCAAGCAACCTATTGGTTGGAACAAACTTTTCAATCTACCTATAGTGATGGAATTACCTGGCTTGCATTAAGTTTTGAAAATGGTGCTAAGTATCTTAAGCCAGATATTAATAAAACCGTAGTGTATTATAAGAAAGCCGTTGAGCTTGGCAATGGTCAAGCAATGGCTAATTTAGGTTATATGTATGAAATAGGGCAAGGAGTAAATAAAGACTTGAATAAAGCAAGAGAGCTTTATGAAAAATCTGCAACTAGAAATGAACCCCAAGGAATAAATAATTTAGCTACATTTTATCGTGAGGGTATAGCAGGCCTACCTCTTGATAGCGAAAAAGCAATTAGCTTATACCAGCAAGCCGCTGAAATGAATAATAAGTATGCACTAAATAATTTAGGTAAAATCTATTTTAGAGGAAAACTTGTAGAGCAAGATTATAAAAAAGCATTGGAATATTTTTTGGCAGCAGCTGAGCATAAATATACTGATTCTTATAAATATTTAGGCTTTTTATATAGCACTGATTTAGTAGGAGAAGCTAATTATAAATTAGCTAAAAAATACTTGTTATTAGCAACTGAAGATCAGTCTAATTATGATAGTCGATTAAGATTGGCAGGAATTTATCAAAGAGGTTTAGGAGGCGCTAAGAATATTGACGAAGCAATTAGCTTAATTCGTACCGCTGGAAAAATTCAAAACAGAGATTTGGATTATTATACTGGACAAACCTTTAATTTTGGTGGCAGAGGTATAGAGATTGATTATAAATTAGCTAAACAGTTTTATTCAAAAGCTGAAAACAACAATGTAATTGGCGCGATAAATAATTTAGCTGAGCTTTACCGGTTTGGTTATGGTGTAAAGCAGGATTATGTTAAAGCAATAGACTACTACAAAAGAATTATTGCACAAGGATCTGGCATTGGAATGTACAACTTAGCCGAGCTCTATAGAGATGGGCATGGCGTTTCTATTAACCCAAAACGTTCTTTTGAATTGATGCAAAAATCAGCAAATACAGGGTTCTTTCCTGCTTATTTGGAGCTTTCAAGTTTTTATACAAAAGGTTATGGGATTAGTATAGACCATGCTAAAGCTATAAACTGGCTAGAAGCTGCCATTAACGAAGGTTACTCCGAGGCATATTACCATTTAGGTAAAAAATACTATGATGGTGAAGGTGTTAGTGTTGATCTTAACTACTCATTAAGCTTAATGAAAAGTGCAGTGAAAGAAGGCTACGAGCCAGCTCAAGAATTTATTAATAAAAATTTAACAAAGGACAAATTGGAATGCTGCGATTTGTAGTTCGAATAACATTATTACCTTTTATCTTTGTTGCAAATGTATTTGCTAACACGGTTTCTCAAGCTGGATTCGAATATCAAGTTTTACCGCCTCAAAATTGGGTGCAAGAAATAAAACTTGAAACTAAAAATTTAGATGAAAAAGATTCAGATGTTGATTGGTTGTTAATTGATAAACAGGTTAATTTTTCCAACAATAATGGTGCTAGTTATAACCGCTTTGCAGTTAAGGTTTTGCAGGATAGTGGGTTAAAGCACGCTTCAGAATTTGGCATGTACTTTCAACCAGACTACCAAACATTAACGCTTCATTATGTAAGGCATTATCGCGGTGAATCTTTTATTGATATTACTAATGAAATTGATATTAGACTTTTACAAAGAGAAGAAAATATATCATCAGGAATATACGATGGTGGCGTATCTGCAATGGCTTTAGTAAAAGATGTTCAAGTTGGCGATATAGTTGAGTATGCATTTACTGTTAATGGTAGAAATCCAATTTATAAAGGCGAATATTTTAAATCATTTCCGGTCAGTTGGTCGCTTGATGTACGTAAAAGTGTCAACAGAATTATTAGTGATAGACCACTATATTCTCAAATTATGGGGACTAAGCAAACTAAAGTAAATGAAAAGCAAGTTGAAGATAATTATGTTTATGAGCTAGTTTTAAATGATATAAAAGCAATTTACGATGAAGGAGATTATCCACTATGGCACAACCCTTACGGAGTTGCTCGTTTTTCAGAAAACAATTCTTGGAAAGGCGTTGTTGATTGGGCTGTTGATTTATATAAAACAGATAAAATTAGTAATAAAGAGCTTATAGCACTTAGTGATTCTTGGGCAAAAGAAAGTAAGAGCAAAAAAGAATATGCGAGCAAAGTTATACAGTATGTTCAAGATAAAATTCGTTATTTTGGAATTGAAATTGGGCAAAATAGCCATGTTCCCTATCATCCCGATTTAGTTTTTGAACGAAAATTTGGTGACTGCAAAGATAAAACAACATTAATTAACACATTGCTAGCTCGTCAAGGAATAGAGGCTTATCCAGCGCTCGTATCTATGTATTCACGTAAAGGTGTTGAAGAAAAACTGCCTAGCTTAGGTGCTTTTGATCATGTGATATCAACATTTAAAATTGATGGTAAAAATTACTGGGTTGATGGTACTGCTCAGTTACAACATGGAACTATTGATAACATTGGAATTAGTAATTTTGGTAAAGCATTAGTTATTAAAGAAGGTAATAATACTCTCACCCAAATTGATGCCGAATTACTAGAAGATAGCATTAGTTTAAACGAAGTTTATACCAGTGAAGATTACACTAAGCCAGTTAAACTCTCTGCTACTTTTAAGTATGAATATGGACAGGCCGAATATTTTAGAAGCTTATTTAAGTCTCAAAATAAACAAGTATTAGAAAAAGATTATTTAAATTTTTTTGCTAAGCAGTTTCCTGGGATCAAAATGATAGGGGGGCTTGTTACACAAGATAATACTGAAAAAAATGCATTTAAAGTAATAACTAATTTTGAAATTCCTGAGTTTTGGAAAGCAAAAGGGGGGTATTATGAAGTGCCTCTTTTTGGTGATCTAATAAACTCTTATGTTCAGCAGCCTAGAGTAATAGATAGAAAAATGCCATTAGCAAATTTTTACCCAATTAAAGTTAAGCAATCAATTGAAGTAAATTATAACGATGAAATTAATTGGAAAATAAATGATCGACAACTAAATATTACAAATAAATCATTTAAGTATGACAGAAAAATAGATACAAAATTAAATCAAGTTAAGATGACTCACTCTTTTCAATCGACTAATGATGTTGTTAATGTGAAAGGGTTAGATGATTACTTGAGTAGTATTAAAGATGTTAGGGAAGCCATATTTTACTCTGTGCAAATAGACGCTAAGTCGCCTTCAGTGCAAACTACTAATTTAAAATCTAAGTTAAGAAATTTATTGAAAAAGAAAAAAGGATAAGATTTAAATCTTGTGAGGTTTATATAGTAATTTGGCAGAGCAAATAAATGTCAAACTCATTTGCTCTTGGTTGTATTTTTTAGCCAAACAATATCGGCTCCTTAACAAGGCATCACATTTGTAAGTCACCATCAATAAAATGAGTCACCATGAAAATCAAATATTTAATAATAAGCTTCAGTTTTCTTTTAATAGGCTGTGTGCCGATGTATCAGCCTGTAAATTTAGGGCCAAAAGCGAAAATAACGTTAAATTCACCTACTCTTGAATGGAAGCTTTTAGTAAATGTAGATCTTAATTTAATAATGTATAAAGCAAATAATGCATGTGAGTTTGAGCCTATTGGAAAAATCGTACTTAACCCAGGAGAAGAACCTGTTAGCACTTATATTCCAGCAGAAGAGCGAGCTTATATAAGGGTTGAGTATCTCCAAAAACAGCTGTATCACACCTATGCTAAAGGTGTTTTAGATTTTTCATTTATAGTTAAAAAAGATAGTAATTATTTAGTTGAGTACAAAGATATGCCTGGTAAGTTTCAAGTTGGCTTTTTTGAGATCAATGAAAAAAATGAGAAGATCGATTTAGAGGTAGCTCATTGGAAAATTTGTAATATTGAAAATCCTGATGCAATAAACTTAAAAAAAGCTAAAGACAGAGAAGAAGCTGAAATTGAAGACAGTTTTTATCAGTAGATTATTTAATAACAAAGTGTAATTGGAGTGCATTTGATCTCTTACTTGTCATACGCTCCTGCTTATAGCAATTGAAGGAGAATGGGTTGCGTAGTTAGATTAAAATTCACTCCACTTCTCAAACCTGCGGATTCCCATCATTAATTTTAATATTCTCCTGCCATAAACTCGGATCAATGGTTTGTTTATAAGTATTCCAAGTGGCATAAACTAACAATGTAATAATTGCTATCATAGCGATATAAGCGGTTATTTAGATAAAAAACAACAAAAATAGCCTCACATCATTTCTAAAAGATGATGATTTTTCGGAGATAAATTGACATAAATACAAAAAGCTATCAAAATGATAGGTATCGAATTGATAGGTGATAGATGAGTAAGAAAACACCAGAGGGAATTAATGAATTTCCTTTAACAGAAAATTCAGCGCGAAAGATTATTGTTGATTTGGCTGAAAATCATACAAATAGAATTCGGTGGAGTAGCCACGTTAAAAAACGAATGAAAGAGAGGGGCGTATCCACAAGGCAAATTCTCTCTTTATTAAAAAGGCTGAATTCTACTCCAAAGCGCACCGTTTTCTTACATCACGCATCACTTCAGCAGGTGTTCGGTAGTTTAAAGTTTTCCTTGGTCGATTATTGATTTCTCTTACCGCAATTTCAACATCTTTATCACTATAATTTGTAAAATCACTCCCTTTAGGAAAATATTGCCTTAATAATCCATTGATATTTTCATTACACCCTCTTTGCCATGGTGAATAAGGCTCTGCAAAATAAACATCAATCTTTGACTTTTTCTCAATCGTTTTAAAATCAGCAAATTCACTACCATTATCAACCGTTAATGTTTTTCTTAAATATTTAGGAATTTTCCTAAACTTCTGAGCGGTTACTTTTGATAATGGCTTGGCATGTTTGCTCGGTAACTTGCCTGCAATGAGATATAAGCTTTTCCTTTCCACATGAGTCACAATAGCCCCTGTTCCTTGTTGACCAATGATAGTGTCGCCCTCCCAATCCCCATAACGTCGCTTACCAGCAACAGCCAAAGGGCGAGTATTTATCATTTTACGCGCGGCAATTACCCCTGAATCATTCTTGCTTTTACGACGCTTTTTACGCTTGGCTCTTTGTGCTCTTAAGCACTGAAATGACTGGGGAAGTGCTATTTTTTGTTGATAAACCCATTGATATATTGTTTCAGTACTGACTCGCATATTTAAATTATCAGCATACTTGAGTTTCAGTCGATTTGATATTTGCTGAGGCGACCAATTTTTCTTGAGTCGTGCAATAACATAACGAACAAGCTTTTTATTATTTAAGCACCTTTGGTGCCTTGCTAGTTTTTTTCGGGCAATGCAATAGCGGTGAGAAAAGCTATAATGGTATTTTGATAATTTGTTCTGGTTTCTTTTTATTTCTCTTGAAATGGTTGAGTGTGAACGCAATAAACGACGACCAATTTCCCGAAAACTGTAACCTGAAATATATAAATGAAAGATGACATATCTTTCTCTTTGTGTAATATGGCTATAGGACATAACGACCTCTCTATTAATGTTTAGTCTGCAAACCAAACACTAACAGCTGATGTCGTTATGTTCTAATCTCTATGGTGCACTTTGGTGTTGAATTCAGGAAGCAAGCAATCGGTTTTTAGAGAAGGTCCTTATGAGACACCTAGAGGTGATTGGAAATTTAATTTAAAAGGTATGGCTGCGGGCACTGTTATTGAACTGACCGTGGCTCTTAAAAACCATCATTTTGATCCAAGGTCTACTTTGATAACAGTGTGGATTGATTAGGAGAAAGCTATGTATCATTACGAAGAAAGTGGACTATCAAATGTCTACTTAAAAAATGGCTTCACTGTTGAAGAGGAAGATGGCGAAATGTTTACCAGCATCGATGATATGAATGGTTTACATGACGCTATTGCACAAATTGTTGTTGATAGTAAGAAGTCTTTAACACATGAAGAATTTAGATTTTTACGGTTAGAGCTAAACGTTTCTCAAAAAGTTTTAGCTAATCGTTTTGGTGTTTCTGATCAAACAATTGCAAGGTATGAAAAAGGCGAATCTGAAATTCCACGAACAACTGATGTTGCACTTCGTGTTTTATATATGGAAAGCCAAGAGAAGAATAATCCTGTTAGTTATTTCTTAGATCTTTTGTCAGATACAGAAGCAAGTAAAGCTAAACAAAAAATCTTATTAGAAGAGAGGCAAGAACATTGGGAACTTGTTTCTTAAATCAAACCTGCGGATTCCCATCATTAATTTTTATATTCTTCGGCCATTCACTTGCATCAACGGTTTGTTTATAAGCGTGCCAAGTGGCATAACCTAATAATGGCATAATCACTATCATGATGATATAAGCAGTTATAATGGAACGGTAAATACTGAGCCGACTAAAACTCTAATACTTAAGGGAGTGATTAAGTTTTCTATTTTTGAATTGGCTTCTACTTAGTAGGAATGCTATTAGTGTTTAAATGTTCTTAAATTTTTAACAGGTTGTAATCAAAAGATTAGTGACTCAATTGAGCAAGTGTTTTACACTGTTAAACAATGTTTAACATTAAAGGAGAGCAATTATGCTAGGTGTTCGATTAGAGCCTGAGCTGGAGCAGCGACTGGTAGCCATTGCGAAGGCAAAGCATCGCTCAAAAAGCTACATAGCCAAAGAGGCTTTGCTGAAGTATATCGAAGTTGAAGAAGCAAGAGAGCGTCGCCATAAAGAAACGTTTGAAGCTTGGGAGCGGTTTCAGGATACTGGCGAATCATACAGTGGGGAAGAGGTTATGGCATGGCTTGAGTCATGGGGTAAGGAAGACGAAAAAGAATGTCCGATCCAATTAAAATAGAATGGTTACCAGAAGCCATTAAAGATTTGATCCGCTTAAGAGAGTTTATTGCAGAGCACAACCCCGATGCGGCTCAAAAAGCTGCAGAACGCATCCTCCAAGCCAGTGGCTTGTTAGTCTACAACCCATTAGCAGGAAGACCTAGCAAAGAGTGTGAAAGCTTCCGAGATTTGGTGATCCCCTTCGGAAGTGGGAGTTACACCTTGCGATATCGGCTTGGGCAATCAAAATTATATGTTGTGCGAGTATGGCATGATCGAGAAAACAAGCCTAAATAATTGATGAACTTGATCCAAGAATATCACTGGCTATCGCTTGTGACTCGAAGCGATTTAAAATAAAGCCAGACAGAAGAATAATTAAAAAGCTAAATTTCACAAGCATTAGTTTTTGAGAATAAGGGCAGGTGCGTTTAACAATTGAATGTAGCGAAAGTAATTATTAAACCCTTTTTTCCTCAAACCTGCGGATTCCCATCATTAACTTTAATATTCTTCGGCCATTCACTTGCATTAACGGTTTGTTTATAAGCGTGCCAAGTGGCATAACCTAATAATGGCATAATCACTATCATGGCGATATAAGCGGTTATAATGGATAAAAACAATCCAAAAACTATGGTGGCTACCCATATGCTTAAGGTCATTTTATTTTTCTTTACCGCGCTAACGCTGGTTAAAACGGCGGTAATGGCATCGACTTTTCTATCCATCATCATTGGCAAGGAGAATGCGCTGGCGCTAAAAACAATAACTGCAAATACTGAACCGACTAATGAGCCAACACTTAAAAAAGTGATTAAGTCGCCTATTTCGGGATCATTGCTCATAGGAAAAAAAATGTGCAATGCCGAACCTGCTCGCACCCAAATTAAAAAGATAATTAATAATACAAATGAGTAAATCAATTCGTTACTTAAATGACGTTTGCCTTCGCGAAAGCTATAACTAATTTTAGGCTCAAATCCAACACTAATTTGGTGGCTAATTGAATAAAGTGATAGGGCGAATATTGGTGCAACAAATACAAAGCCTGATAATAAACTTAATAACACAACCGCACCGCCGTATTCCCATGCAGAATAAGTTAAAAGGTAGCTCATTAAAGTAAAAAATAATCCGTAAATAATGCTTACTTTTGGGGCTTTTTTATAATCTGCCCAGCCTAGTTTTATCCAATCAATTGCGGCGAATACAGGCAATATATGGCTAGGGGCAACAAAGGGTAAATTAGTTTCTGGTGGTACAATTTTTGGGGTTGGTTTGTCTGTCATTTTTATTTTTGTCCTAGTTTTTATTTTTTACCCATCCAATACTTAAAATATACCGAGAGCCTTTTATAATTTTAGTAACTTGATGCTCAGATATATCTGGCCTAAATAGTTTTATTCTCTTACTTTCAAAAACTACTTTCTTACAGATGAACTCTCCACCTTGTTTTGCATTTTTTAGAATAATATTTAAACGAAAATGCTCTCCATTTTTTACAGCATCAATATGATGACGTATTTCACTACCTTCTGGAAAGTTGATTAAGTAAATATCAAACTTAATTGGCCAAGTAGCTCCGCCTAATAGCATTTTGCTATAGCCTGATTTTTGCCTTCCTTTCTCCCATCGAAAAAGTTTATTTATACTCGACATATATAAATTGATTTTACAAAACTAAATTGGCTTTTATTAATTCGCACTAACACACCTTTCTTGTGCCCATTGCCTTAATTGATTCATACTTTCTGCCATTACTACCGATAATGGGCGGGTATTGTTGAGATCAGCAATTATAGACTGAGTATTTAACACGGCTTTTTCTGAATAGGCTCTATACAGCGACGAAACAATGGCTTGTTCTATTTCTGATCCAGTAAAACCTTCACTTGCCTGCGCTAGTGCTTTTAGGTCGATTTGGCTAGAGTCTTGATCGCGCTTTTTGATGTGAATACTAAAAATTTCCATGCGGGTTTGAAAGTCGGGTAAATCAACAAAAAAGATCTCATCCATACGGCCTTTTCTTAAAAGCTCTGGTGGCAGCTTTGCAATATTATTAGCCGTAGCTACCAAAAAGACTTGCTTGTTATGCTCTGCCATCCAAGTAAGTAGTGTACCTAGCACTCGCTGAGAGGTTCCGCCGTCGTTATCATTACCTGATATACCTTTTTCAATTTCATCCATCCATAAAACACAAGGAGACATTAGCTCTGCCATTTTTAGTGACTCGCGCAAATTGCGTTCGGTTTCACCGTGAAACTTATTATAAAGTGCGCCAAAATCTAGCCTTAATAGTGGTACACCCCACATACCAGCAACCGACTTTGCCGCAAGACTTTTACCGCCGCCTTGCACGCCAACCAGCATCATGCCTTTGGGTGGATCAAGCGGTATACTGCGATCTAAAAATACTGCTTCACGATGCTTAAGCCAACCTTTTAAATTTTTAAGTCCGCCCACTTCGCTAAATTTTGAGGTTTCGTATTCAAAACTTAACACGCCATCCATGTCTAGCAGTTCAAACTTGGCTTTGTTAATCGCGGGTAGTTCATCTTCGGTAATTGCCCCATCACCAATTACATTTTTAATTAAGGTGCGAGCATCGGCAACTGTCATACCAATTAAATTACGCACTAATTTTTTTAAGGTTTGGTTATCGGTTTTAACCTTTTGCCCCTGATTAGCTTTTGACCATCGTTTGGCTTCGCTACGGATCATTTTTTCGAGCATTTCTTCATTGGGCAGTGCTAACTGAAATTTGGCGGCAAAACGTTTTACTTCATCGGGTAAATCAATGGAGTGAGACACAAATACAATGGTGTGCGGTTTTTCATTATGCTCTAAGGCAATTTCTTTGAGTAGTCGTACAACCTTTGGTGCATCATCAAAATGGGGGTGAAAATCGCACAACACAAAAATACAAGCACGGCTTGATGATTTAATTTTAGCTAATGCTTCTAGCGGATCTTCGGTGTCTTCTAGCTCTGCTAAGTCGTGGGCTAAATCAATGCGGCGCATACCATCAATATGATCCCAGCCAAATAAGGGTTTGTTATGAAAAGCGGCAATATCAGAAAGCACATTTAGTGCACGCTTTTCTTCGTGAGTTTCTATGGTAATAATGGGGTTTCCAGATTTAATTAATAAACTTAAATCGTTGAAATCCGTTTTGCCTGTCATTGTTATTCTCTTTTACTGCTTGTTAATTTTATTGGAGATAATACGCTCAAGTATTGGTTTTATGCTGAGTATTCTCTAAAATATTAAGCTTATACTACTGATTATTTTAATTGCTTCAAGTTGAGTTTACTTTATGCGCCAACTAAGTCTTTCCGATAAGCTAATTATGTTAGCAGATAATTCGCTAAAAACCTTATTAGGTGGATACCAAATCACCGAGCGAGTCATGCCAAAGCCGCAAAATGGCGAGCTAAATGATGAGCTTACTAGCAATGAGCAGCGTCATTCGGCAGGACTTATGCGTATTAATCATACCGGTGAGGTTTGTGCTCAAGCGCTTTATCAGGGGCAAGCATTAACGGCAAGGTTGCCCGAGGTGCGTTCAAAAATGGAAGAAGCCGCCGCCGAAGAAAATGATCATTTGCTTTGGTGTTCTAACAGGCTACAAGCACTCGATAGCCGCGTGAGCATTTTTAATCCACTGTGGTATGCCAGTTCATTTGCCATTGGCGCAATTGCAGGTGCGGCAGGTGATAAATGGAGTTTAGGTTTTGTGGCAGAAACCGAACATCAAGTGGTTAGGCATTTAGATAGTCACTTAGAAAAACTGCCAAAAAACGATATAGAAAGCAAAGTAGTGTTAGAGCAAATGCGAGAAGATGAATTGCATCATGCGACAACTGCAATAGCCGCTGGTGGGGCAGAGTTACCTAAGCCAATTAAAGCGATGATGGGAGTGATGTCTAAGGTGATGACTTCTACGGTTTATTATGTTTAGTTGCTAGTTGCTAGTTGCTAGTTGCTAGTTGCTAGTTGCTTGAGTTAAAGCTAAAACTTAAAACGCCCTAGTTTTATACTAAGGCGCTATCTGCTTAAACTACCACTCTAATATGACTTTTCCTGATTGCCCCGAGCGCATAATATCAAAGCCCGTTTGAAAATCATCTACGCTCATTGTATGGGTAACAATAGGAGAAATGTCTAAACCTGATTGGAGTAACGACACCATTTTGTACCAAGTTTCGAACATTTCACGACCATAAATTCCTTTTATTTGTAGCCCTTTAAAGATCACTTTATTCCAATCAACCGCCATATCCGATGGTGGAATACCTAGCATGGCAATTTTACCACCATTGTTCATTGTATCGAGCATTGAGGCTACTGCTGAAGGTACACCAGACATTTCTAAACCCACATCGAAGCCTTCGGTCATGCCAAGTTCTTGCATCACTTCATTGAGGTTTTGTTTGCTTACATTAACCGCACGAGTAGCGCCCATTTTTTTGGCAAGCTCAAGCCTATATTCGTTTACATCGGTAATCACAACATGGCGCGCGCCAACATGACGGCAAACTGCTGCGGCCATAATACCAATGGGGCCAGCACCAGTGATTAATACGTCTTCACCAACCAAATCAAAAGACAAAGCGGTATGCACAGCATTGCCAAAAGGGTCGAAAATAGAAGCTAAATCATCACTGATATCATCAGGCAATTTAAATGCATTAACCGCAGGGATCACCAAGTATTCTGCAAACGCGCCGGGTCTATCGACACCAACCCCAAAGGTATTACGACATAAATGACGACGACCAGCTTTACAATTGCGGCAATGTCCGCAAGTAATATGACCTTCACCAGAAACTCTATCGCCAATATTAAAGCCGTTAACTTCTTGCCCCATAGATTCAATGGTACCAACAAATTCATGCCCCACTGTCATAGGCACTGGAATAGTATTTTGCGACCATTCGTCCCAGTTATAAATATGCACATCGGTGCCACAAATAGCGGTTTTTTTAATTTTAATGAGCACATCGTTATGGCCAACTTCGGGTTTGTCGGCTTGCTCCATCCAAATGCCTTCTTTGGCAAAACTTTTTGCTAAGGTTTTCATTTGATCACACCTAAATTTTTACCCACTTTTTCAAATGCAGCCACGGCTTTATCAATATGAGAAAAGTCATGTGCAGCCGACATTTGGGTTCTAATTCTTGCTTGCCCTTTGGGTACAACAGGAAATGAGAATCCCACAACATAAATGCCTTCGGCTAGCATTTGGTCGGCAAATTCTTTTGCCAACGCTGCATTACCAAGCATTACAGGAATAATAGGGTGTTCACCCGGTAATAGTTCAAACCCTAAAGTACTCATTTTTTCTCTAAAGTATTTAGCATTTTCATTGAGCTTTGCTCTTAACTCATTGCCGCTTTCAAGCAAGTCTAAAACTTTAATAGAAGCTGCAGCAATAACTGGCGCTAAAGTGTTTGAAAATAAATAAGGACGAGAACGCTGGCGTAACCACTCAACAATTTCTTTTTTGCCCGACGTATAACCACCCGATGCGCCGCCTAAGGCTTTACCTAAAGTGCCAGTGATAATATCTACTCTGTCCATTACATCGCAATATTCATGGGTTCCGCGACCGTTTTCGCCAATAAAACCTACCGCATGAGAATCATCAACCATTACCAGTGCATCGTATTTATCGGCTAGGTCACAAACGGCTTTTAGGTTGGCGATGTAGCCGTCCATTGAAAATACACCATCGGTTGCAATCAACTTATAACGTGCACCAGCCTCGTTAGCGGCAATAAGTTGTTGCTCTAAGTCGGCCATATCGTTATTGGCATAACGGAAGCGCTTGGCTTTTGATAAGCGTACACCATCAATAATTGAAGCATGATTAAGTGAGTCAGAAATAATGGCATCATCAGCAGTTAATATCGTTTCGAATAATCCACCATTGGCATCAAAGCAAGAAGAATACAAAATGGTATCTTCCATACCTAAAAATTTGCTGATCCTTTCTTCTAATTGTTTATGCACTGCTTGAGTGCCGCAAATAAAGCGTACTGACGCTAAACCATAACCCCAGTCATTTAGCGCTTGTTGCCCTGTTTTTATAAGCTCTGGGCTATTAGCCAAACCAAGGTAATTATTAGCGCAAAAGTTAAGTACATTTTCACCTGTTGTTACATGAATGTCGGCTTGTTGCTGTGAGTCGATGACTCGCTCATCTTTATAAAGGCCAACTTCGTGTAGTTCGTTAATTTGCTTTTGCAGGTTCTGTAGAAAGGATTGACTCATAGGATTAGCTTCCTCGTTGAACAATAAAGTGAATAGAAGATTGTCAATGGGAAGCAATTTTACAGTAAAAAGCGCGAAATCCAACCGATTATTATACTGCTCAGCGCAGTTTGCTACGATTAAAGCTGCGCTGTTGGTTAATTTGTGAAGCTAATAATCAACAATTTGTCTACCAAAAGGGGTAAAACCTAGTTTCATTAACTTAAAATGCTGAATGCCAAAGGGTATGCCAATAATGGTTAAACATAAGAACAAGCCACTAGCTAAGTGCACCAAAACTACCCAAAGTCCGCCAAAAATTAGCCAAATTATATTTAAAATAATATTAATTCCGCCTGTTGGTTTATTTTCACTATAGCGGCTAGTAACCTCCGAGCCAAAGGGGAACAGCGCAAGAATACCCATTTTAAAACATTGAATTCCCCAAGGAATACCAATAATGGTAAAGCAAAGTGCTAGCCCGCCAACAACATAGCCGCAAAACACAAAAAATCCACCAAAAATAATCCATAGAATATTAAGAAAAATTGACATTAAGTTTCCTTTTTATTGATAAGTTGTTTAGGGTCTGTTGATATTTGAAAGATCACCAGACTCTAATGTTATACAAGTTTTGTTCCATGTAAATTTAGTAAAAGAACAGGTGTTAATTGGGTTTAATCTGGTGAGATTAAATAATTTATTGTGAAAGTGACTAAAGGTTAACCGATCTTAAAATAGTATTTTACTTTTTAAATTTAAGCGTCAGAAAACTTATGCTTCATTTAAGGTAAAAAGTGTCTTAAAGTGGTGCAGTTATACTATAATAAAGCCATAGCGTGTTTATAACATTCTATTTAAAGTAAAGATTTAAGCGGATAGCTCTAACTTGAGCACAACACTAAATGTGCTTATCAAATGATTGATTTAGACTAGTAAATAGGAGAGCAGTTTGTACTCACTTTTCTTACGTATGCGCTGTATACATTGGCTAGGCGCAATTACTCTATTTATTAACGCAATATTTTATACGCCTTATTTTTTATCGCAGGTTGTTCAAGTTATTGTTGCGGTTATTCTTGTTATTCATGATATTGATGAAAAATATTGGGGAGTTGATGCATTAAAAAAAGTCACTCAGTACATGAAGTTTTTTGAGCAAAAAGACCTATCAGAACCATGTACAATTAACAGCCGCTATAACAGTGAAATTGCCAGTGTACTCTCTGTAATTAATACTTTTCGAGTCAATGTAAACAATGCTTTAATTGATATTCAACATCAAGCCAATCAATCTGATATTGTCGCCGACACTCTTAAAAGTAAAGCAAGTAGTATCTATGAGCGTATTCAAGAACAAGATGACTGCGTTGTTGAAATTACCGATCAAGTTTTACAGCTAGAGGACACATCTGAAGCACTACAGATAAAAGCCGATAAAACGCGTCAACAGATAGAAATAACTCATACCGATTTAACAAGCTCTAATCAAAAAATGGATAATATGGTTTCTGAGTTTAATGTGTATATTGAAAACAATATGCAATTACAAGAAAAGTTTAATTTGTTATCTGATCAAACTGACTCAATTGGTAGTGTGGTTTCTGTCATTAATAACCTAGCCGATCAAACTAATTTGCTAGCCCTAAATGCGGCAATAGAAGCAGCAAGAGCAGGAGAGCATGGTCGAGGCTTTGCGGTAGTTGCCGATGAAGTAAGAAATTTGGCTCGCTCTACCCAAGAAAGCCTTAATGATATTAACCAAATTATCGCTGGAATTTCTGTAGCCGTTACGGATGCTAAAGCGCAAATGGAGTCACAGTCTACTGCCGTTGAATCATTATCTGACAGCACTAAATTAAGTCAGCAAGAATTGCGTGTAGCCAGTGAAAATATTACTGAAGTGCTCAACCTTTTAGGTGAAGACAATCAAGAGCAAGTTGATGCGATTGATATTGCGCATATTAATAAGCTTGTGGGAGTATTAACAGAAAGAATATCTGTACTTAAAACACTTTCTGGTTCCAATGCAACCGATTGTGACCAACTAGCAGAGCAGGGTAAAAAGTTAACCGATGTTACTGAGCAAATTGTTACTCAGTTATCAGGGTTTAAAACAAAAAAATAAATCAGCCTATGGTATTTTTTTGCAAATAACACCAAGTTTCAAATGTTACACTAAATAATTAAACATAATTTTTATCAATCAATCATATAGTTCGATTGAATTAGACTAATATATCGTCTAGTAGCATAATTGCTTCAATACTTAGCTATACGATTTATTTGAGGAAATTATGAAATCTTTTACTATTTTTGGTCGCCCAGGATGCGGCTTTTGTTCGCGCGCAAAGCAGCTTTGTGAAATTAAAAATTTTGAATATAAATATGTAGATATTTGGAAAGAAGGGATCTCTAAAGAAGACTTAGAGAAAACTGTTGGTAAGCCAGTATTAACTGTGCCACAAATTTTCCACGGAAACACACATATTGGCGGTTTCGATGACTTAGAAAAATACGTTCAAACCCTGTAAATTTCAGGGTTTAACCTCTCAATTTTCATCTACAAACACAAGATTAAATATAGCCAAGCCTACGCTTTTTTAGCATAATAACGCACCTGAACCCAAGAAAAAGAAATCGAATCAACTTTTTTCTTAACTCATTGAAATTTAAGGTAAAGCGCAAATGAAAGCCGTTGTAGAAGCTTGGCTCGTTAACGCAATTGAACAACTTCAATCGCAAAACGTGCTTCCTGCAGATCTCTCTGCCAAGCCACAAGTAACCCACACTAAAGATAAATCTCACGGTGATTTTGCCACCAATGCCGCGTTAATGCTGGCAAAACCAGCCAAAAAGTCGCCTAGAGACGTTGCGCAATTAATTGTTGATCTGCTTGGTGAAAAACCAGAAATTAGCAAAATGGAAATTGCCGGCCCTGGATTTATTAATTTCTTTTTAAGTCAGTCGGCGGCAACGCAAATTATTACTAAAGTGCTTAGCGAAAAGTCTGAATTTGGTCGCTGTAATGAAGGTCAAGGTAAAAAAGTTCAAGTAGAGTTTGTTTCGGCAAACCCAACTGGGCCTTTGCATATTGGTCATGGTCGTGGTGCAGTGGTTGGCGATTGTATTTCTCGTTTATTAACCGCAACAGGTTGGGATGTAACTCGCGAATTTTATTATAACGATGCGGGTCAGCAAATTATTAATTTAGCACTATCGGTACAGGCGCGTTGCAATAATGTTGATCCAGAAAGTGATGATTGGCAAGACGATTGGTACAAAGGCGAATATATTAAAGATGTGGCACAAAGCTACCTTAATAAAGATTCCATTGAGTCCGCTGATAAACAAGTGGTTGGCAAAGGCGATGCCGATGACTTAGAAGCCATTCAAGAATTTGCAGTTGCCTATTTAAGGTTAGAGCAAGATCGCGATCTTAAAGCATTTGAGGTTGGTTTTGATGTATTTTTCTTAGAGTCTTCTTTGTACGAAAATGGCGATATTGAGCAAACGGTTAACGCGCTTGTTGAAGGTGGACACACTTACGAGCAAGAAGGCGCGCTTTGGTTAAAAACTACCGACTATGGTGACGATAAAGATCGAGTGATGCGTAAAAAAGATGGGGGATATACCTACTTTTTGCCCGATGTTGCTTACCATGCCAATAAGTGGAATCGCGGATTTGGTCGGGTAGTCGATGAATTTGGCGCCGATCACCACAGCACAGTTAATCGAGTTAAAGCAGGGTTACAAGCGCTTAACTTAGGTATTCCAAAAGATTGGCCAGAGGTGGTGTTGCACCAAATGGTTACCGTTATGCGCGGCAGCGAAGAAGTTAAAATTTCTAAGCGTGCAGGCAGTTATGTAACTTTGCGCGATATTATTGACGAAGTAGGGCGCGATGCCACGCGTTATTTTTTAGCCGCCAGACGCTCTACCTCGCAAATGACATTTGATCTTGAACTAGCGGCTTCGCAAAGCAACGAAAACCCTGTTTATTATATTCAATATGCCCATGCGCGAATTTGTTCGGCGCTAAGAAAGCGAAATGAATTGGGAACAGAGGTTGATTTAGCCAATGGCCTAACTCATTTAGACAAGCTTACCCACAGTCAAGAAATGGCATTGATGGATAAAATGAATCAATACCCTGATTTAATTAAGGTGGCGGCTAAAAACTGTGAACCACATATTATCGCCCATTATTTGCGTGAACTTGCTGCGGAATTACATGGTTATTATCAACTTGGTGGAAGTAATGAAAACTTGCGCTGGATTGTTGAAGATAAAGATCTATGTGATGCCAGATTAGCGCTTATTTGCGCGGTAAAACAAGTGTTGGTTAATGGTTTAGATATTCTTGCGGTTTCTGCGCCGGAGCAAATGTAAATTTATGCCAAAAGATTACGCTAGAAAAGCACGCCCCAAAAAGCGCGGAGCCAGCCGAAAAGCTAAGAAAAATAAAGTGCCAGTATCTATGTGGCTATTCACTTTTTTAGTGGTTGGTGGTTTGGTTGCAGGACTGAGCTACTTAAAACTGGCTCCCAAAAAATCACAGCCAAACCCTATTGAGCCCGCAGCAGAAGCGAAAGGAACCAATACAAAAAATGATCAGCAGGCTAAAACTGAGGATTATTCTGATGTGCCTATTTATAATATTCACGACACTTTAACCAACAAAGAAGTTGAAATTCCTGAGGAAGATCTTAAACCCTCGGAAGATCTTAACAAGTATGTTTATCTAATGCCTTGTGGCTCATTCCGTGAATCATTTAGGGCAGAAGAACTTAAAGCCACCATTGCTATGACCGGTAATACTTCTAGCATTAATGCGGTTAAGTCCAATGGCGAAACTTGGTATCGAGTAGAGCTTGGTCCTTACCCAAGAAAACGCAAAGCAGAAAATGTTCGCCACCGTTTGCAAGACAATGGTGTGCACGATTGTCAGATTATTCCGCGATTAAAAAACTAGTCGCTGTTAAAAACTAGTCGTTAGCCCTTGAAATCAAACAATTTGCACCCAAATAATCCAAACACTAATTTATTCAGTTAAACAATATTCTGTTAAACACTTAAAGATATTAGTTGGAGATCCCATTGGAACAATATCGAGGCACCACTATTTTGTCTGTTCGTCGTAACGGTAAGGTCGTTATTGGCGGAGACGGACAAGTTTCACTTGGTAATACCGTAATGAAAGGTAATGCGCGCAAAGTGAGAACTTTATATAAAGGTAAAGTTATTGCTGGTTTTGCTGGCGGAACAGCCGATGCGTTTACCTTATTTGAGCGCTTTGAAGCCAAGCTAGAAAAACACCAAGGCAAAATTATGCGCGCCGCCGTTGAGCTGGCTAAAGATTGGCGAACTGATCGTATATTAAGACGCTTAGAAGCTTTACTTGCGGTGGCAGATCAAGATCATTCATTAATTATTACAGGTAATGGCGATGTGATTGAGCCCGAAGATAGTTTAATGGCAATTGGCTCAGGTGGTCCATTTGCACAATCGGCGGCTCGTGCATTGCTTGATCATAGTGACCTTAGCGCCAAAGAAGTGGTGCAAGCGGGACTAAAAATTGCGGGTGATATTTGTGTTTACACCAACCATAACCATATTTTAGAAGAGTTAGATAGCAATAGTTAAATCGCTATTTAAACGAAGTAACCAATTAATCGGAAGTATTTATGTCTCAAATGACACCAAGAGAAATCGTTCACGAACTCGACAAGCATATTATTGGTCAAAGCAGTGCCAAAAAATCGGTGGCGATTGCACTTAGAAACCGTTGGCGCAGAATGCAAGTTGAAGAGGGCTTGCGTAACGAAATTACCCCAAAAAATATTTTAATGATTGGCCCAACAGGAGTCGGTAAAACTGAAATTGCTCGCCGTTTAGCAAAGTTAGCGAATGCACCCTTTATTAAAATTGAAGCCACAAAGTTTACCGAAGTAGGTTATGTGGGGCGTGATGTAGAATCTATTATTCGCGACTTGGTCGATTCGGCCTATAAAATGCTCCGCGAACAAGCCCACAATAAAGTCAAAGTTCGTGCCGAAGAAGCGGCCGAAGAAAGAATTTTAGATGCGTTATTACCACCTGCGCGCGGCTTTGAAAATGAGCCTAAAGAAGCAGACTCTTCTGCGGCAAGACAAATGTTCCGCAAGAAATTTAGAGAAGGCAAAATAAACGATCAAGAGATTGAAATTGATATTTCGGGTCCAAAGGTTGGCATAGAAATTATGGCGCCTCCTGGTATGGAAGAAATGACCAACCAACTGCAAGATATGTTTCAGCAAAATACGCCTTCGCGCAAAAAGAAGCGCAAATTAAAAATTAAAGATGCCTATAAATTATTGGTTGAAGAAGAAGCTGAAAAATTGATCAATCAAGAAGATCTTAAAACCAGTGCGGCAGAATCGGTAGAAAACAATGGTATTGTTTTCTTAGATGAAATCGACAAAGTTGCTAAAGGTGATAAAGGCTCTAGCGGTGAAGTTTCAAGAGAAGGTGTACAACGCGACTTATTGCCTCTTGTTGAAGGCTGCACGGTTTCAACCAAATACGGCATGATCAAAACCGATCATATTTTATTTATTGCCTCGGGGGCTTTTCATTTGTCTAAGCCGTCAGATTTAATTCCTGAGCTACAAGGTCGTTTACCCATTCGTGTTGAGCTTAGCTCATTATCAGCCAGTGATTTTAAACGCATTTTAACCGAGCCCGATGCGGCGCTTACTAAACAATACACCGCGCTTATGGCAACAGAAAATCGCAATATTTCATTTACCGATGATGCGATTGATAAAATTGCCGAAGTCGCTTGGCAAGTTAACGAAAGCACCGAAAATATTGGTGCACGCCGATTACATACGGTGATGGAAAAGTTGATTGAAGAGATCTCTTTTACCGCTTCCGATGAAACTGGTGACTTTGTGATTGATGCAGAATATGTTGATAAACAGTTAGGCGACTTATCCGAAGATGAAGACTTAACTCGCTTTATTCTTTAAAAGATAAAAAATGCCAATCAAATTTGATTGGCATTTTTGTTTATTGGTTTGTTATTTCTTTAAAACAGACCCTAAACAAAAACATTCTTAAATATAAAGAAGAATGTCATTGATAATATTGCCCCCGCTGGCAAGGTTACTACCCAAGAAACGGCAATATTTTTAAGAACACCTAAGTTTAGTGCCGCAATACCGCGCGCCATACCAACCCCTAAAACTGCGCCAACTAAAGTGTGAGTTGTTGAAATGGGTAGCCCTGTTCCCGATGCAATAACTACAGTAGAAGCGGCAGCAAGTTCGGCCGCAAAGCCACGGCTTGGCGTAAGCTCAGTTATTTTTTTGCCAATGGTTGCCATAACGCGGCGACCATAAATGGCTAAGCCTGCCACAATACCAAAACCGCCTACTAGTAAAATCCAAATAGGTAGAGCCGATTTTTTAGCAATTTCGCCGCCACTTTCAACCACGCTAACTACTGCGGCTAATGGGCCAATAGCATTGGCAACATCGTTTGAACCATGAGCAAATGCCATGCCGCAAGCGGTAACGACCATTAAAATCGCAAAGACTTTTTCTACGCTGGTGTATTGAAAATCAGCATCATCCGAAGGTGATAGTTTTAAACGCTGAATAAAATATTTGCCTGCAAGTAAAACTAACACACCAAAACCAACGGCAATAGCGATGCTGGTCATGGTTTCAAATTTAATACCAACGTGCTTTAAGCCCTTAAATAGGGTGACTAATGCAATCATAAAGCCCGCTAAAAACATATAAAATGGAACGTATTTTTTAGCATTAGCTAGTGGGTCATCGGTGTCTAATATGAGCTTTTGCACGCTGGTAAATAAGGCAAAAGCAATGGTGCCTGATAAAACAGGCGAAACTACCCAGCTGGCAACAATTGATCCAACCTTGCCCCAATTAACAACATCCATGCCAATACCTACGGCGGCAAATCCAACAATTGCACCAACAATTGAGTGAGTGGTAGACACGGGCCAACCAAAATAGGTTGCTACAATAAGCCAAATTCCTGCGGCTAGTAGTGATGCCATCATACCAAATACAAGTAATTCGGGGGTTCCAGTGAGTGCACTGGTTTCAATAATGCCTTTACGAATGGTTGATGTTACTTCACCGCCTGCTAAAAATGCGCCCGCAAACTCGAAGATCATTGCCACTAAAATAGCTTGTTTTATGGTGAGTGCCTTTGAACCAACCGAGGTTCCCATGGCATTAGCCACATCATTGGCACCGATACCAAAGGCCATTAACAAGCCAAACATGGCGGCTAAGGAAATTAAAATTATGTTGTATTCAGTTAATAAACTAAATTCCATAGTAATTCTCTCTCAAGTTGGTCAGCTTATTTGGCTAATAGTAATTCTAGTCGAGATCCGACTTGTTGTGATAAATCAGCTAAATCACCGATCCATTCGATAATTTTATACATAAAAATAACATCTATAGCAGGTAGAGATTGTTCAATTTTGAATAGTTGTCTTCGTAGTGCGATTTGACTTTTGTCTGACTCATTTTCTAGCTCATCGAGCTGTACCACCATATTTTGCGCAATTGATAGCTCTTTGCCTTTAAAGCCTGACTCTAAAAGCTCGTCTAATTGAGAAATGGCTAAACAAGCTTGGTTTGTTGCGGCAATTGATTGATTAAGATAAGTGATAAGCTCTTGCTCAATGTCGTTGGGGAAATCCATTTGCCTTCCTGTTACTAAGCCCGCAATATCTTTAGCTTTATTAGCAATTTTATCTTGTGAAGAAAGCAGAGAAAGAAGGTCAGTTCTAGCAACTGGCATAAACAAGCCGCTTGGTAGGTTAAGGCGAAGCTGTTTTTTTAGTTCATCGGCTTCGTTTTCTAAATCGGATATGGCTTGCCTTGCTTGTTCAACTTGTTCCCAGTTTTGTGCAAATACTTGGGTAAAAAAATCTGGAAGTAACTCAACGCATTGCTCCACTTTTAGCATATGAGTTTGCAAAGGTTTTATTGGAGAACTTGCAAAAAGATCGAGTATTGGATTCATTGTTTCCCGCCTGTCAAAACATCAAGTCAGAATAGATGTGAATTTTACGGACAAGCGTAGGTTATATCTACAAAAATATGAAGGTTTTATGACATAGATTAAATCAAAGCCATAATTATTAATACCCGCGAAGGTTTTGTTTTAGGGCGCCAAACGATTGATATCCCAACCCATTGCCGATGGCTTATATTCAAATCTATCGTGAAGTCTTGCTCCTCCTCCTTGCCAAAACTCAAAACTGGTTGGTTTTATTCGATAACCACCCCAAAAATCTGGCAGTGGAATATCGCCTTTAGCGAACTTAGTTTTCATTTGTTCAAAGGCGTTCATCAAAAACTGGCGTGAGCGAATAGGTTGACTTTGGTTAGATGCCCAAGCCGCAATTTGACTATTACGCGGGCGAGATAAAAAGTAACCTAAGGTTTGGCTATGACTCAGTTGAGTAGCAATACCTTTAATCTTTACTTGTCTCTCTAAAGGCAACCAAGCAAAGTGAGCGCTAACTTTACTATTAACTTTTATATCCTGAGCCTTACTACTATTGAGGTTGGTATAAAAAACTAAACCATCGCTATCAAGCTGTTTTAACAACACAATTCTTTGGCTTGGCTGACCATCATTGTCAACGGTAGCCAAACTCATGGCAGTGCCGTCGATCAGCTCCAGCTTGCTAGCTTGCTCTAGCCAAAGCTCTAGCTGAACAATGGGATCATCGTGCAACTCGCCTCGGCGTAGCCCAGATTTTAAGTATTCTCTGCGTACATCATCTAGTTTCATGCAATTATTTCCTGGCAATAAAAAAGCATCAACTAATCGTTTTGTAGTTGATGCTTTTTACCATTTTAATTGTTATGCCTGTGGTGCAGGGCCACCAATGGGCTCTTGAGGATCTTCCTTTTTATCACCCGAGCTAGCGGTAGGAGTGCTTGGTGTATCATCATCGCTCCAACCATCTGGAGTGCGAGGTGGTTTATTGTCCATAATGTCGTCAATTTGTTTCGCATCAATGGTTTCATACTTCATTAATGCGTTCGCCATAGCTTCTAACTTGTCACGGTTTTCATTGAGTAAACGCTCGGCTCTTTGATAGTTTTTGGCAATTAAATCTTTAATTTCTTGATCAATGGTTTTAGCCGTATCATCCGAAACATGCTTAGTTTGAGTAACCGAGCGACCTAAAAATACTTCGCCTTCATCTTCGGCATAAGTGAGCGGGCCTAATTTATCCGAAAAACCCCATTGGGTAATCATATTGCGGGCAATATCGGTTGCGCGCTGAATGTCATTAGAGGCACCTGTGGTTACTTTTTCGGGGCCATTAAGCATTTCTTCGGCTATTCTGCCGCCATATAACGATGATAACTGACTTTCTAAGTATTCTTTGCTGTAGCTAAAACGATCTTGCTCGGGCAAATACATGGTGACACCTAGTGCTCGGCCGCGAGGAATAATAGATACTTTATAAACAGGATCGTGGCTAGGGACTAATCGCCCAACAATTGCATGACCTGCTTCGTGCCAAGCGGTATTAAGCTTTTCTTCTTCGCTCATTACCATAGAGCGACGCTCAGTACCCATTAAGATTTTATCTTTGGCTTTTTCAAAAAATTCTTGAGTAACCGTGCGGCTATTCGCTTTGGCGGCAAATAATGCAGCTTCGTTAACAAGGTTGGCTAAATCGGCACCCGAAAAGCCTGGTGTTCCACGAGCTATGGCATTAGCACTAACATCATCAGCCAAAGGTACTTTACGCATGTGAACCTTAATAATTTGTTCACGACCTTTAATATCAGGCAGTCCAACCGTTACTTGACGATCAAAACGACCCGGTCTTAATAATGCAGGGTCAAGTACATCGGGTCGGTTAGTGGCGGCAATAACAATAACACCTTCGCCACCGTCAAAACCGTCCATTTCAACCAGTAATTGATTAAGTGTTTGTTCGCGCTCATCGTGTCCGCCGCCTAAGCCTGCGCCACGGTGTCTACCGACCGCATCAATTTCATCAATAAAGATAATACAAGGTGCTTGTTTTTTAGCTTCGGCAAACATATCTCTTACGCGTGATGCACCAACACCAACAAACATTTCGACAAAGTCAGAGCCCGAAATAGTAAAAAATGGCACTTTAGCTTCACCAGAAATGGCTTTAGCTAACAAGGTTTTACCAGTGCCTGGAGGGCCAACCATTAATACCCCACGAGGAATTTTACCGCCAAGCTTCTGGAACTTGCCTGGCTCTCTTAAAAATTCAACTAATTCTGAAACTTCTTCTTTGGCTTCTTCACAACCGGCTACATCGGCAAAAGTAGTTTTAATTTGATCTTCACTTAAAAGTTTAGCTTTGCTTTTACCAAAACTCATAGCGCCGCCTTTACCGCCGCCTTGCATTTGACGCATAAAGAAGATCCATACGCCAATGAGTAATAACATTGGGAACCAAGAAATAAAGATAGTTAACAGGGTGCTATCGCCTTCGCGCGGCTCACCCGTGTAATCAATACCTTTGGCAATGGCGGTTTCGGCTAGTTTTTCGTGAGCACCTGGGGCGATAAAAGCGGTAACTACATCGCCATTGCTGCGGGTGGCTTTTACTTGCTCAATGCCAGCTTCAACCGCAACAATGCGACCACGATCAATTTCTTCAATAATTTGCGATAATTTCACTTCATTCGACTGCGACTGCCCACCATCGAAATTCTTAATTACCGAAACTAACACCAACCCAATCACTAACCAGAGTAGGATATTCTTAGTTGTATCATTCAAAATGATTTCCTCAGTTTTAATTACTTACAGCATTTGGCTACATTATTAACCCAACTGCCATTTTGTCCAAATATAAACAAACTATAATTTGTTTCTTAATATTTATATCAGTTTTTCTTTATTCGCTAATTTCTTAGCTGAAACTAGCCTTTAAAGCCCATTCCGATTAGGTAGACTTCTCTAGAGCGAGGTCTTGAGGCTTTAGGCTTTCTAATTTTTACTACTTTAAAACTCGATTGGGCATCCTTTTTATAGGTGTCAAAGCCTTCACCCTGAAACACTTTTACCGCAAAATTACCATTAGGTTTTAATATTTGACGAGCTAAATCCAGTGCCAATTCTACCAAATACATGGAAGCCGGCTGATCAATTGCATCAACTCCACTAATATTGGGTGCCATATCCGAAATTACAAGGTCTGCTTGTTGATTTTCCATTGCGGTTAAAATTTTTTCTAAAACCTCATCTTCACGAAAGTCACCTTGAATAAAGTCTACACCGTCTAAATAATCCATTGGGAGTATATCAGTCGCAATAATTTTACCTTTATTACCGACTTTTTTGGCTGCATATTCCGACCAACCACCAGGTGCGGCACCCAAATCAACTAAAGTTGTGCCAGGCTTTAACAGCCTGTCTTTTTGATCAAGCTCTTCGAGTTTATAAACCGCTCGCGAGCGAACCCCTTCGTCTTGAGCACGTTTAACAAACTCATCATCGAAATGCTCTTTTAGCCAGCCTTTACTGCTTTTACTTTTCGCCATAACTTAAAAAGATGTGTTAATCGGTTAAATTTATCCTATGGAAGCGAATTATTATCTCAAATATTACGAATAAATGATAAAATTAGTACAACTTTTTTTAATTGATAATGAATATGAATCTTTCAAACAAACAAATCAGACATCTAAGAGGTTTAGCTCACGATCTTAAACCTGTGGTTATTATTGGTGATAAAGGGCTGACCCACGCGGTAATTGATGAGCTTGAAATTGCGCTCAATGCTCATGAGCTCATTAAAGTAAAAGTGCGCGCCGAAGAGCGTGAAGACCGCGCTAAGATGATTGATACAATGACTAAAAAAACAGCCGCAACGTTTATTCAACGGGTTGGTCATGTGGTCACGCTTTTTAAGCGTAACAAAGAAGCCAAAATAGCATTGCCTAAATAATTTGACCATTGGATAAAAAATGACAGATTCAATTCCGCCTTGTCCCAATTGTAATAGTGAATATGCCTACCCCGATAGAGATCTATTTATTTGCCCAGAATGTGCTTTTGAATGGAACCCTAATGAGATGGCGGAAGATGAATTTGTGGTAAAAGATGTTCATGGTAATCGGTTGCAAGATGGTGACCATGTTACTTTGATTAAAGATCTTAAAGTAAAAGGGAGTTCGTCAATTGCCAAAATAGGCACCAAAGTTAAAATTAATCGGTTGCTTGATAATGATGATCATAATATTGATTGCAAAATTGATGGTATTGGTCAAATGCTAATTACTTCTAAATTTGTGAAGAAATCTCAATAATTAGCTAGCTGTATCGCGCTATATTAAGAATATTGTCTATACTTTTTTCAGTTTATTTAAAATAGGTTTTTTACTGAAATGCAGCTATTAGATTATCTGAAAATTTTGGCAGAAAAAGATGGCTCTGATCTTTTCTTATCTACGGGTGCACCACCAAGCGCCAAGTTTCACGGCAAGTTACTGGCTTTAGAAAAGCGCATAATGCAACCGGGTGAAATTAAAGAAATGGCTTATAAGCTAATGAGTGAAGAGCAAATTCAGGAGTTTGAACATAAGCCCGAAATGAATTTAGCCATTTCGCAATCGGGCATTGGGCGATTTAGAGTGAATATTTTTCAGCAGCGAAACCAAGTATCTATGGTTATTCGTTCAATTAAGGTGGACATTCCTAATTGGCGCGATCTTGATTTACCCGACATTTTACCCAAGCTAATTATGCAAAAACGAGGGCTTATTTTATTTGTTGGTGGAACAGGATCGGGCAAATCAACCTCATTAGCGGCTTTAATTGATTATCGAAATTCTAATTCATCAGGTCATATTATTACCATTGAAGATCCGGTTGAGTTTGTTCACCAGCATAAGCGTTCAATTATTAATCAGCGAGAAGTTGGAGTTGATACTGATAGTTATGAAGATGCACTTAAAAATACCTTGCGCCAAGCGCCCGATGTCATTTTAATTGGTGAAATTCGTGATGCCGAAACTATGGAGCACGCCTTAGCCTTTGCCGAAACGGGGCATCTTTGTATTTCTACACTGCACGCCAATAACGCTAATCAAGCCCTTGATAGGGTGGTTAATTTTTTCCCCGAAGAAAGACACAAACAGTTATTTTTAGATCTGTCACTTAACTTGCAAGCTTTTGTTTCGCAAAGACTGATCCCTACGATTGATGGTAAGCGCTGTGCGGCGATAGAAATTTTGCTTGGTACTCCAAGAGTTTGTGACCTAATTAAAAAAGGTCAGGTGGATGAAGTAAAAGAAGTGATGACTAAGTCTGAAAATCAAGGTATGCAAACCTTTGATACCGCCTTGTATAAGCTTTATCAGTCGGGAAAAATATCTGAAGAAGAAGCGCTTAAAAATGCCGACTCAAAAAATAATTTAGCCTTAAAAATTCGTTTGTCTGCCAAAGAAGACAAACCAAAGCCAAAAGCTCCAACTCAGCCAGAACAATCAGTTAAATCTCGCCCGCAAACTCAGTCAGCAACCAAGCCAGCGTCAGAGCCAGCACAAAATAAGCCTAAACCGCCACCACCAAAATTAATGGAAGCGCCACCAAAGTCAAAAACCGAACCTAGCGCTCTTTCTTCTGGAGGCTTATCGTTAGAGCCTATGGAAGCGCCTAAAGATGATGAAGAGCAAGAACGGGTATAGCACGCAATAAAAAGAAAACCAATAAAAAAGCCAGTCAAATACTGACTGGCTTTTGAGTAAAATCAATAAACAACTATTGTTTTAAATGTTGATCTAAAAATTTTAAATAAGCATCGGATGCGGTAATACGATTAACCTTTTTACGAAATCCATGCCCTTCATCTTCAAACAATACATATTCTACGGGTACATTATTTTTGCGAATTGCGGCAACCATTTCGTCGCTTTCTACCTGTAAAACTCTTGGATCATTAGCGCCTTGTACAATAAGCACTGGGCTTTTAATTTTTTCAGCATGAAATAGCGGCGAAATTTTATGATGTCTGTCGCCGTCTGTTGCTGGGTCGCCCATTTCATCATAAAGATATTTTTTAAAGCTCTCCCACCAAGGTGGAATGCTAGTTAAGGTACGTTGCCAGTTGGTTACGCCAAAAATATCAATGCCGACTTTAAATTCATCGGTAAAGGCTAAACCCGCCATGGTCATATAGCCGCCGTAACTTCCGCCCATAATGCCTATTTTATCGGCATCTACCCAATCTAATGTTTGCAGGTATTTTTTGCCATAAACAATATCTTGCAAGTCATGCTCGCCATGCTTTTTATCATCGAGATGAAAGAAAGTTTTACCATAACCCGATGAGCCGCGATTGTTCACCGCAAAAATGGCATAACCATGATTAACTAAATGTTGAATAACCGCGCTGTAGCCTTTTCGAGACTGACCACCAGGGCCACCATGAACCCAAACCATTGCAGGGACTTTGTTTGATGCGCTAGCGTTTTTAGGCTTATACAAAAGACCAGGAACCACTAAATCATCAAAGCTTTTAAAGCGTTTCACTTCACTGTTAACTAAGTCGGCTTCGTTCATATCTGGGTTTAAGGTTTGAGTTAAACGCAGTGCTTGTTTAGCTCCAACTTCAAAACTAAATAAGTTTGAAGGCGATGTGTCTGAATTAATGTAAAAAACCATTTTTTTGCTATCAGCAGAAAAGTTTACCCCGCGTAAATCACCTTCGGGCAAGTTAGGCAGCTCAATAGTGTTGCCCGTGGCTACTTCGGCAATATCTAATTGAGTTTGTGCATCTTGATTAACACCAACCACACGATATTTACCATCGCGTGAAAAATACACAAAAGAGACATCCCAATTGGCTTGATAAAACAAGGTCTTTGCGCCTGACTTTAAGTCAAGGCTCCAAGCTTGGTTAAATTCGCCATGCTCATTGGTAGCATAAATAAGCTTTGTGCTATCGGGTGTGAAAGTATAGCTTTGGAAGCTGATAGCTCCTTCATGTGGAGTAATTAATTCGGCTGATTTTTTCTTATCAGTTAAATCCACTAAATAAAGATTATTATCGGCGTTGGTAACCGTTTGATTAAGTGTAAGCCACTTACCGTTAGGGCTAATAGCACCTATGCCCCAATGATCATTGTTTTGATATATAAGCTCTCTTGAGTAATCTTTAGTAGAGTATTTATATAGATCAAAGCCTTTAGGATCTCTTTCGTTAGTTGTGACATAAAAGCTAGTGTAATCTTGGCTCCAGCCTTGAAATTGAGCACGATGTTTTTCACCTGGGGTAAGATCTTTAACGCTACCATCAAGCTCTCTAACATAAACATGATTTAGCTCGTTACCACCTTGGTCGGCGGTATAAATAATTCTTTCATCTTCTGGAAACCAGCTCACACCAAAAATAGTATCGGTTGTTGATTGAGTCAGTTGAGTCGGTTTACTGCCATCTAGCGGATAGCGATAAGCATTAAAAACACCAGACTCATCGTTGCTTACAAGCACTGCTGTTGCATTGTGATTAATTGATGAGCCAAAAACGCTTGTGGTTTTAAAAAACTCTGTTGCTGAATATTTTTTGGTGTGGGCAACTTGGGGTTTACTTTGTGTTTCAGCCACCGGAGCAGGTTCTTTTTGAGCAGAATTGCTTTCTGGTTTTTGTTCACTACACCCTATGACCAAACTAGCAATGAGTACCACACTACTAATTGACATTGTCTTTTGCATGTTGTTCTCCATTATTTTAGTTATTGAATAAGCCTATGAAATTCCAAGACTAAACTATCATTAAATGACTAATTTGTAATTGGCTTTTGGTTTCAAATTATTTCTTATTGGAAAATTTTGTCTAATTTTAGAATTAAATCGCATTTAAGCGTTCATTTTAATTTAAAGCAATGTTATTATTTAGCCATCTAAACACCTATATAGCCAAAGCGTCATGAGTAACATAAAGCAACAAATTCAAAACACTTTACAAAACCGCATACTTTTACTCGATGGTGCCATGGGAACAATGATTCAGCAGCATCAACTAGAAGAAAATGATTACCGTGGAGAACAGTTTAAAGATTGGCATAAAGATCTTAAAGGCAATAATGATCTATTAAGCCTAACCCAAGAAAATATTATTAAAGATATTCACAAAGCTTATTTGGAGGCGGGCTCAGATATTATTGAAACCAATACTTTTAACGCAACCAGTGTTGCCATGGCTGATTATGATATGCAGGAAATTTCTTATGAAATTAATCTTAAGTCAGCACAAATTGCCAGAGAAGCAGCCGAGGCTTATTCAACACCAGACAAACCAAGATTTGTAGCTGGAGTGCTTGGACCAACTAATCGTACTTGCAGTATATCGCCAGATGTTAATGATCCAAGTCACAGAAATATAACCTTTGATCAGCTAGCCGATGCTTACTATGAATCAACCGATGCTTTAATTAAAGGTGGCAGTCATATCATTTTAATTGAAACGGTGTTCGATACGCTTAATGCAAAAGCGGCGGTTTATGCGGTAAAAAAATATTTTGATGATCACCAAGTTGATTACCCAATAATGATTTCAGGTACTATTACCGATGCCTCAGGGAGAACCTTAACGGGGCAAACAACCGAAGCCTTTTATCATTCATTACGACATGCTAACCCAATATCAATTGGTCTAAATTGCGCGCTTGGTGCCAATGAGCTTAAACCCTATGTAGAAGAGCTAAGCCGAATTAGTGAATTTGCTACCTCAGCCCATCCCAATGCTGGATTACCCAATGAGTTTGGCGGTTACGATGAAAGCCCCGATGATATGGCCGATGCGATTGAGCCTTGGCTTGATAGAGGCTTATTAAATATTGTAGGCGGCTGTTGCGGCACAACCCCCGCGCATATTAAACGGTTAACTCAATTAATTGAAAATAAAGCGCCGCGTAGCAAAAATAATCAACAAACTCATACTCGTTTATCAGGCTTAGAGCCGCTAAATATTAACCAAGACAGTTTGTTTATTAACGTGGGTGAAAGAACCAATGTTACTGGTTCGGCAAAATTTTTAAGGTTAATTAAACAAGAGCAATATGAAGAAGCCGTGGAAGTCGCTTTACAACAAGTTGAAAACGGCGCACAAATTATCGACATCAACATGGATGAAGGTATGCTCGACTCAACCGCAGCAATGGTTAAGTTTTTAAATCTTATTGCTGCCGAGCCCGATATTAGCCGTGTACCTGTTATGCTCGACTCTTCCAAGTGGGAAGTGATAGAAGCCGGCTTAAAATGCATTCAAGGTAAAGGCATTGTTAATTCTATTTCGCTTAAAGAAGGCGAAGAAACCTTTTTACAACAAGCCAAGTTAATTCAGCGCTATGGTGCTGCGGTGATCATTATGGCGTTTGATGAAACGGGGCAAGCCGATACCTATGAGCGAAAAATAGCGATCTGTGAGCGCGCTTATAAGCTGTTGGTTAACAAGCTAAACTTTAATCCTGTTGATATTATTTTTGACCCTAATATTTTTGCCATTGCCACAGGTATTGATGAACATAATAACTATGCGGTAGATTTTATTGAAGCGACTCGCTGGATAAAACAAAACTTACCTGGCGCTATGGTTTCAGGCGGTGTTTCTAATGTTTCTTTCTCGTTTAGAGGCAATAATAAAGTTCGCGAAGCCATTCATGCGGTATTTTTATATCATGCCATTGATGCAGGTATGGATATGGGTATTGTTAATGCCGGTCAGCTCGAAGTTTATAGCGAAATTCCTGAAGATCTAAGAAACCATGTTGAAGATGTTGTACTTAACAGGCATCAAGATGCCACCGATAAGCTGGTAACCATTGCTGAGAAGTTCTTACATCAAAATACTCAAGAGGTTGAAACCAAACAGCAAGAATGGCGCAATTTAGAGGTTAACCAGCGGCTTGCTCATGCTTTGGTTAAAGGGATCACCGAATTTATCGAGGAAGATGTTGAACAAGCCCGCCAAAGTGTTGAAAGACCTTTGCACGTGATTGAAGGACCACTGATGGATGGTATGAACATTGTTGGTGACTTATTTGGCTCGGGCAAAATGTTTTTGCCACAAGTGGTTAAATCGGCGCGAGTAATGAAGGCCGCAGTAGCGTATTTGCTTCCCTTTATGGAAGAAGAAAAAAGACGCCTTAACCTTACCGATAAATCTAAAGGAAAAGTAGTGCTTGCCACCGTTAAAGGGGATGTACACGATATTGGAAAAAATATTGTGGGAGTGGTGTTGCAATGTAATGGTTATGAAATTATTGATCTTGGGGTAATGGTTTCTGCCGAGCAAATTATTGAAACCGCAGTTAAAGAAGAGTGCGACATTATTGGGTTATCGGGGCTTATCACACCTTCTCTTGAAGAAATGGTTTATATTGCTAAAGAGCTGAACCGTCGTGAGTTAAAAATTCCTTTATTAATTGGCGGCGCAACAACTTCAAAAGTTCATACTGCGGTAAAAATTGAGCCAAACTATGAACATGGCGCAATTTATGTGGTTGATGCTTCTAGAGTGGTTGGTCATGTTAATCAGTTACTTGGTGATAATCGCGGATCTTACATTGCAGAAATTAACCAAGAATACTCTCAGTTAAGAACTCAGCGCAGTGAGCGGATGAAAAAATCAAAACTGGCAAGTTTATCTCAAGCCAGAGCACAAAAACCGCCAATAGACTGGGAGAACACAACCATTACTAAGCCGCAATTTTTAGGTAATAAAGTTTTTAGCGACATTCCGCTTACCGACTTATTACCAAGGCTAGACTGGGGGCCATTTTTCCGTTCGTGGCAATTAGCTGGTCGTTATCCAAAGATTTTTGATGATGAAGTGGTTGGCGAAGAAGCCAAAAAATTATTTGATGATGCGCAAGTTATGTTGCAAAAAATCATTGATGAAAAATGGTTAACTGCCCGTGCTGTTATTGGATTTTATCCTGCTAGTTCGATTGATGATGATATTGATGTTTATTCGCCTACAGATCCCAAAACGCTTGAGTGTCAGTTACATCATTTAAGGCAGCAAAAGCAAATAAGAGAAGGTAAATATAATTATTGTTTAGCTGATTTTATTGCGCCTAAAGCCAGCCAGAAAACCGACTATATTGGCGCTTTTGCGGTTACCGCAGGAATTGGCATTGAAAAATACGTTAAGCAATTTGAAGCAAATAACGATGACTACAGTGCCATTATGTTAAAAGCATTGGCCGATAGGCTTGCCGAAGCACTGGCTGAAAAAATGCACGAGCGAGTAAGAAAAGAATATTGGGGTTATTGCCACGATGAAAGTTTTAGTAATGAAGAATTAATCTCTGAAAAGTATCAAGGTATAAGACCTGCACCAGGTTATCCTGCTTGTCCTGATCATACCGAAAAAGGAACCTTGTGGGAGCTGTTAAAACCTGATGAACAAATAGGGCTTAATATTACTGAGCACTTTGCTATGTATCCAACGGCGGCAGTGTCGGGTTGGTATTTTTCGCATCCTGAATCGCGATATTTTGGTACAGGAAAAATAGAGCGTGATCAGGTTGCTGATTATGCTAAGCGAAAAAATTGGTCGCAACTTGAGGCAGAAAAGTGGTTAGCGCCTGTACTTAATTACGATCCTTAGATTAGGGGCTGTTATTTTTTTATCAGCTTATCAGCTTACTGAAGGCGACTCCGTTATCTTGAAGTAGTACGAGTTTATGATAACGGAGTTAAGAGCAGTTTTTTTAGTGGGAAATTTTTGATAATAAATTGGGATTAGTCACTAGATTTCTTACTCCATGGGCGTGATCTTCATTAAATACATTCCCTTTACACCATTGACCAACTGAGTGAATATTTACCTTGGCTACCTTAGGGCGAACGCTCCAAGTTACTTGAAAAGGAGAACCTTTTTCATTATAGCCAGGGCCTGTGGTTGAACCAGCAAACTGAACGGGTTTCCCTGTATTGCTAGGAATATTTGGCGCTTGGTGTAAACCACTATGGTTGTTGTGCTGAGTAAGTTTATTAAAATCGAGCGCGTTTTTATCGTTTACCAAAACATAAACTTGTGTTTCAACCCGTAGCTGAGGATTTTTAATTGAATCATTCAAACACGAGCCTAAAGTTGGTCCTGGTTTTATTTGTGCTGTAGAGTGAACATAATGAACTTCTATGGTGTCACCACTAACCAGTCCGCCATGTTTGCTAGGGCATATTTTATCATTTACAGCACGTTTCTCGCTAGCACTTAACTGACCAGAATACTTAAATCCTGATTGATAACCTTTTCCATCACCATTACCTGCATATAAGGTAAATTCTCCACCCTTATGCTCGGCGTTTTTATGAAAATGAATATTGCAAAGGTTCATGCTGGTAGACGCTGGCGCAGCAGAAAATACAATTGGATTATTACCAGCAACTGAATCAATATCGCGAGGGGTTTGGGGGCCAAATCCTTTACCTTTTGTGTTTTTGGCAAGTGAGTCTCGCTGTTTGGCGATTACCTCGTCAGAAACTGACTGTTCTGATGCGATAGTTATGTTTACTGAAATCAATAAGGCCGCGCATAAAACACTTTTTGTGTATTTATTTAGCATGGTGTGATCTCCTGCTTATTTTAAAATTAATCGTTATTAGTTTGAAGTAGTAAGGGCATAGTAATACTTTAATAGTATAGGTTAGTTTTTTGCGATAGTGTTGAAAATTAGTGCTGAACAAATCAATTTATTCAGCACTTTATTTTTTTGATTAAGATAATAAAATTAAATGGTTAGATTAATCTTAGTTGTTGTCGTTTACCTAAGCTATGACAAATAGCAAAAGTTAATTCTGCACGATTAAGCGTATAAAAATGAAAGTTTTTGATCCCTTCTTTATTGAGCAATTTAACTTGCTCAATGGCAATATGCGATCCAATTAATTGTCTGGTGAGAGGTTCATCATCGAGCCCTTGATAGAGTTTTTGCATCCAACTAGGAATTTCTACTTGGGCAAACTTTGAAAATTTTAATAACTGTTCAAAGTTAGTCACGGGCAAGATCCCAGGAATTAAATCGAGATCAATATTTGCTTTGGCACATTTGTCTCTGTAACGTAAAAAGTTTTCGGCATTAAAGAAAAACTGGGTAATAGCACGGCTAGCACCAGCTTCGTATTTACGTTTTAAAATTTCTAAATCAAAATCAGCGTTAGGTGCTTCTGGATGAACTTCGGGATAGGCCGCTACCGATATTTCAAATGGGTGCAACGACTTAAGCTTTTTAATTAAATCAGTGGCATATTTAAAGTCAGTAACACAACTATCCTCATTTTTATCACCACGAAGTGCAACAATATGATTGATACCTTGCTCCCAGTAGTCATTGGCAATGGTTTCAATTTCTTGCTCGGTTGCATCAATGCAGGTTAAATGCGGAACCGGTGTTAGGCTGGTTTCATTTTTAATTTTGTTGATCACTTTATGGGTTCTATCGCGAGTTGATGCCGCAGCACCATAAGTGACCGATACAAATTTAGGTTGCAAACTTTCTAGGCGCTTAATGCTATTCCATAAAGTATTTTTCATTGCCAAACTATTTGGCGGAAAAAATTCAAACGAAACATTCACATCACCATTAACCTCAGCTAATGATTGATTGATTGACTCTAATTCTTTAGCGCTTGTATAAGACTTTATATTAGCTGACATTAGCAGCTCCTTAATAGATCGCAAAGATCATTAACAACACCAGCGGCAGTGACTTCTCTACCAGCGCCAGGTCCTTGAATAATTAATGGATTGTCGTTGTACCAATGAGTTTTTATGAGAAACACATTATCGCAAGGGTTTAAGTTTGCAAAAGGGTGGTTTTGAGCCAATATTTTTAATGATAAAGTTAATGACTTTTGATTAAGCGTTGCTACATAGCGTAAAACACCATTTTGTGATTTGGCTTGTTGATAAAGTTTATCAAACTGTTCATCAATAACTTTTGAGTTATCCCAAAAATCATTAAGGCTATCACCAAAGTATTTTTCGTCGATGGCGGGGGTAAATTCTTCTTTTGCCTGATCAAAACCTGATTCTCTTGCCAAAATTCGGCTTTTTCTGATCACATCATTGCCCGATAAATCTTCACGAGGATCTGGCTCTGTTAGCGCATTTTCTTGGGCAATTTTAACCAAACTAGAAAAAGGTTTTGTGCCGTCGTATTGACTAAAAAGCCAAGATAGCGAGCCCGAAAAAATCCCACTAATTTCTTCAACTTGATCACCCGACTCATTAATTTTTTGTAAGATGGACTGAATTGGTAAGCCTGCACCAACCGTTGTATTGGTTAACCATTGACGATTGTTTTTAGCAATTTCGGCTTCAATACTTTTAGCATATTCTGCATTTGCGGGAGCAATCTTGTTGGCTGAAATAATATGCCACTGGTTTTGAGCAAAATTTAAATATTGACTGGCTACTTTTTCACTAGCGGTAAGATCAATAATGATCAACTCTTTATCTTTATATTGGTTTAGTTTTTCCAATAGCTGATTGTTGCTATTATCAAACTTGTTATCTAAACAAACATCATCTTCTAAAGTTAAACAGGATTTACTGTAATTGTAGAAGCGGCTATTAGCGATTGCTTTAATTGATAATGCTCTATCAATTGATGATTCAATAATATTTTTTTTGCGCTTTAAAATATCAATAAATTGTTTACCAATATTGCCAAAACCTAGCACAACAATAGGAAGTGATGGTTCGATAATAAAGAAAGTATCATGTAGATCTTTAAGTAGTCTTTCAGCTTGTTTGTCTGCAATTAAGGTACATAACGTATGAGAGTTGCTTGGATAATGAATATGCTCAATATCAAACGCATCAATTCGCGATAGAAACTTACTGATCACATCTTTATTTTGTCGAATATTTTGACCAACCAAACTAATTAAGCTTAAATTTTTGTCGCTGACCTTAGCTTCGGCATCATTATTTTTAATGAGAATGTTAGTATCAAAACAATCTTTCGATTCAACATAAAAGGATAAACACTGTTTGCTTTTATCATAAGTATTAGCATAGGTGGCGATATGCTTTTCTAGAAAGTGTTTTTCAATTCGCTTAGCACTTATTTCGCTAATATTTTCAATTAAAATGTTTTTTAGAGACTTTTTAATGGTAATGGTTTTTACTTGCTTTTCATCATTGGCGTTTCGATTAATTTCCGTACCTTGGCTTTGATCAATTAAGCTGTTTTTTACATAGGCAATTGTATTAGTGCCAAGCAAAGGAGTAATCGTTTTTTGATGCAAAACATTAGCGCCAAGCTCTGATAAGGCTTGTGCTTCGCAATAAGATAAGTTTGCAACCTTTTGTGCATCATCAATGATATTAGGATCAGCGCTATAAATACCATCCACATCGGTCCAAATGGTAATTGATTTAGCGTTTATTAAGCTTGAAATAACCGTAGCGCTATAGTCACTGCCATTGCGTCCTAAAGTAATGGTTTCGCCGTCTTTATTTTCGGCAATAAAACCAGGTAAAATTATTCGATGATTACTAATGCTGTTATAAACATTATTTAGGCTGTTTTGTGCAAATTTTGCATCAAAAGTATCGCCTTCTTCATCATCGGTTATTTTTAAAACATTTTGTGCGGCTAAATCAATAACATTAATATTTAAGTTATCGCAATAAGCCTTTAGTAACCTTGTTGACCAATCTTCACCAAAAGCAATAACCCGATGATAATTAGCTTTGTCTGCTAATATTTTTTCTATGGTTTTTAGATCATTACTGAGCGAAGCTTTAAATTTTTCTTGCAAAGGCAGTGTTAAGTCTTGGCTTAGTTTAAGTAAGTAGTTATTAATTTTTTCTACATACTGAGATTGACCTTGCTTCACATATTCTAGCCAGTCAGTCACTTGCCCATTAGCTGAAACAACAATAATATCGCCAATATCCGTTTGTTCTTTTATAAAATGGGCAACCCGAGTAATCTGGTTGGCGCTTCTTAAACTTGAACCGCCAAACTTATGCACGTTAGGTTGCCATTTTGGATTTTGATCTTGCTTATCAAAAATAGCTGGTTGACTAGGCATGACAAGGTTCCTTTAAAACTTTGAGTTGGCTGCGATTAAAAGCGGTATCTAAATCTGCAATAAGCTCTTCTTCGCTTTCAATGCCAACTGAAACTCTAATTAAAGTATCTTTAATGCCAGCAGTAACTCTTGCCTCTGGCGCCATTGCTGCATGAGTCATGGTTGCAGGGTGACAAATTAAACTTTCAACACCACCTAATGATTCAGCCAGCGAAAAATATTTTAATGAGCTAACAAAAGTTGTTAGGTTGGCTTTTTCGGTATCGAGCTCAAATGAGATCATGCCGCCGTAGCCTGATTGTTGTTTTTTAGCAATTTGGTGTGTTGTGTGCGAAGTTAATCCTGGATAATAAACTTTTGACACAAAAGGACTATTCACCAAATACTCAACAATTGACTGTGCATTTTGCTCATGTTGTTGTACACGTACTGCTAAGGTTCTTAAACCTCGCGTCGTTAAAAAACTATCGAATGGCGAGGCGGTAATACCAATACAGTTTGCCCACCAAGAAATTTTTTCATGAAGCGCTTGAGTTGCGGCAACAACGGCACCACCAACCACATCACTGTGTCCGTTAATGTATTTGGTTGTTGAGTGAACAACTACATCTGCACCAAGACTAATGGGTTGCTGTAAGCAAGGTGATAAAAAAGTATTATCAACAACTTTTATGGTGTTTTCATTGGCATAACTAAACACTCTTTCTATATCAACTACTTGCAGTAAAGGATTACTTGGTGTTTCGATCCATACTAATTTAGGGTTTTGCGCAAAAGCTTGCTCAAGAGCTTGCTCATCGTTTTGATCAACAAATATTACACGGTACTCGCCTTTTTCACGCAATGTATTGAGCAGGCGATAAGTACCACCGTAGCAATCGTGTGGCGCTAAGATTAAATCGTTTTTATCTAGCAAATGAGTAACTAAATAAATAGCGGACATTCCACTTGATGTAACAACACCACCATAACCGCCTTCTAACTTAGCTAGTGATTCGGCTAATATGTCTCGGGTAGGATTGCCCGAGCGGGTGTAGTCATATTTTCTCGGCTTATCTAAGCCTTCAAAAGTATAATTACTCGATAAATATAAAGGTGGAGTCACTGCACCATATTGAGTATCTGTTTCAATTCCTGCGCGAACAGAGTGTGTTTTGATGTTTGAAATATGTTGGTTAGCGTGTGTCATTTTGTTTCACCTATAATTTTTTTGAATACGGTTTCTAACTTAAGCGTTTCTACAAGAAAAGCGTCATGCCCAATGGGTGTATTGATAACATGGAGCTGAGAATTGTTAATTAGTTGATGGAGTTTTTTGACCTTAGATAAAGGAACAATTTGATCACTATCAAAAGCAATCAGATCGCACTTGCATTTTATGTCTTGTGGGTTGACTTGATGTAAGTCGATAGATAAAGAAAGCTGTTCATAGCGATTACAATCAAACCTTTGTGCAAACTTATTGGCGTTATAGTTAATGTATTGACCAATTTCAAAATTGATTGTGTGGTTGATAATTTCGGGTTTATTGCTAAATCTTTGGTTAAGTTCTTTTTCGCCACGATAACCAATTAAAGCCAATGAGCGTGCTAGTTTTAGCGCCAGTTTTTTATCACTTACTTCGCTTAGTATTGTTCTTTGCACATGTCTTTGAGCGGTTGAAATATTGCTATTTTCGTGTGCGGCACAAATGCAAATTAAATGTTGAACAGTTTCGGGGTATTTTGCAGCAAACGCTTGACCAACCAAGCCGCCATACGAGTTGCCAATAAAGTAGGCCACACTTTTAATATTGAGTGCATCAATTAGCTGTTTAATGGCATCGGCTTGATCTTCTGTTGTTACCCACTCTTTGCCTGTTGATGTGAGGTAATTAACTGAAATAAACTGGTATTGATTAGGGTTTAAGGTGCTATTTTGTCCGATAAACTGGTTCCACCAACCATTAGCTTCACCATTATCAACAAGGTCTCTGCTTGATGAAATGCCACCCAAAACCACGATTACAGGCTTGGTTTTATCACCGAGTCTAAAATATTCTAATTGGCTTTGCTTAAATGTGTCGCCAAACTTTAGCGGTACCCTATTTAAAGGAATACTTTTTAGTTCGCCATTGTAATTTAACTGATTGTTAGCGTTGCTATAGCCAGCGACAACTTGCTCATCTGAAAATATATTTTCAGCACTTTGAGCAATTATATTTTGACTATGACATTGGTTATTTAAACTCACAACAAAAAGACCTTTAGACGTCTAAACGTCCTTGCAGTTTATTATAATTTTTTTGAATGTCAAGATGTTTAGACGGCTAATTGTGTGTATAATATAACTATTATTTATAACAGAGGATAATCATGACTAAGCAGTGGGACGGCAACTACATTAAGCCTTATGTAGAGCACGGTGAAAAGAAAGAAAAAATAAAGAAAATCACGGTTTCAATACCTTTTTCGGTATTAAAAGTGTTAACCGATGAAAGAACTCGAAGGCAGGTTAATAACTTAAAGCATGCAACCAATAGCGAGTTATTGTGCGAGGCATTTTTACATGCCTATACTGGACAGCCGCTTCCTACAGATGAAGAATTGAGCAAGAAAAAATAGTAACAAATAGATTGCTATTCACACATAACAACCTTTGTTATGTGTGAACTTAAATAGCAACTACTGGGCACTCAACCATTCATCATCTGAATGCTCGCTAATATCTTCAAATAAGAATGTACTTAAATAGCGCTCACCCGTATCTGGTAGCATAGCTAGAATATTGGAGCCCTCGGGCGCTGTTTCTGCAACTTTTAGCGCGGTCCAAAAAGTAGCTCCTGCTGATAAACCGCAGAATATGCCTTCTTTGCTTGCAAGTTGTAAAGCCGTATCTCTTGCGTCATCATCTTTTACCGAATAAACCGCATCATAAATTTCTTTATTCATCACATCGGCAACAAAGTCTGGTGTCCAACCTTGAATTTTATGCGGTTGCCAGTCTTTTCCTTGTAAAAGAGAAGCACCCTCTGGCTCGGTTGCAATCACTTTAATATTAGGTCTTGCAACTTTAAGCACTTCGCCAACCCCAGTTATAGTTCCGCCAGTGCCATAACCACTAACAAAGTAATCAAGTGGTTGTCCCGCAAAAGCGCGCAGTATTTCTGGTGCAGTTGTATTACGGTGATATTCTGGATTTGCTTCATTTTCAAACTGGCGAGCTAAGAACCAACCATTTTTTTCTGCTAGCTCTGCCGCAACTCTAACCATACCTGTGCCTCTTTCTGCTGCGGGGGTTAAAATTACTTTTGCACCTAATGCTTTCATTATTTTTCTACGCTCAACAGAAAAGGTTTCTGTCATTACGGCAACAAACGGATATCCCTTAGCCGCACAAACCATTGCCAAGGCGATCCCCGTATTACCTGAGGTTGCCTCAACAACCGTTTGCCCAGGTTTAAGCTCACCTTTTTGCTCGGCATCGTTAATGATGGCATAAGCGAGACGATCTTTAACCGAAGCGAGTGGGTTGAAATATTCAGCCTTAACAAAAAGGTTAACCTTATTGGGGCCAAGGCGATTGATCTTAACAATTGGTGTGTTGCCAATTGTGTCTAAGATAGAATCGTAAATGTTTGACATTTGTAGTGCCTCTTAAAAAGTATGTTTGTTTAAATGGGATATTAGCGTCTGATTTTGAAGACTCAGCGAATAACAAATATGTTACTCATTTATTAATCAATATTTTGTAATAGAAACACGACTTATGCGTCAGAAAGAAATAAGAAATAGTTGTATGCATATAGCAACAAGGCATATGTTGTTAAACTGTGACAATTAAAAGTATTTAACTTTTATTATTTTAGTTTAGTTGTTTCGTAAATTGCATCTATGCTAGGATTAAGAATAATTAGCCATCTAAACATCCGTGCGCCTATATAGAAAGTATCCATATGAAACTTCAACAGCTTAAATATTTAGTCTCAATTGCAGATAACAACTTGAGCATAACCGCAGCAGCTGAAAGTCTTTATACCTCTCAGCCGGGGATCAGCAAACAGCTACGCTTGCTCGAAGAAGAGCTTAACGTCACTATTTTTGAGCGTAGCGGCAAACAGTTAACTAGCATCACTGCCATAGGTGAAGAAATTATTCAAAAGGCTCGCAACATACTGCAAGAAACCTATAACATAAAGCAGCTAACTAGCGAGTCTTTAGATGTTAATACTGGTAGCTTTGCTATTGCCACTACTCAAACTCAGGCTCAGTATATTTTGCCTAAGGTTTTTTCTAACTTTCATCAGCGCTATCCCAACCTAAGTATTAATTTACAGCAGGGCACTACCGATCAAATTATGGAATTGTTGCAAAGTCAGAAAGTTGAGTTTGCGATTGCTTCGGGTAATCAAGATCTTGGCTCAGATATCGTTAAGATCCCTTGTTATCATTGGGATAGAGTATTGCTATTTCCATTTGATCATCCACTTGGTGATCTTAAAGAAATTACTTTGGCCGATGTTTGTCAGTACCCTATTGTTACCTACGAAATGAAAGATAAGAATGCTTCGAGTCTTTTTCAGGCTTGTAATCAAGCGGGGGTTAAGCCTAACGTTGTTTTTACTGCACAAGATGCCAACATTATTAAAACCTACGTTAAAAATGGTTTTGGGGTAGGCATTATTGCTAGCATGGCGCACGATCCTAAAGCAGACAAAGATCTAATCAACTACTCTACCAAAAAATTGTTGCCTCGTTGTACTACTTGGATTGCCTTTAATCGCAACTTATTACTACGCAACTATATGAAATATTTTATTCATTTATTTGCGCCCCACATTGCCGATACGGTATTCAACCAATACCGACCACAAGCGAATTTATCTTCTGTTGATTTAGTTAATCAATTAAGCGCAGATGAAGCTGATACAGAATCGAATTTACCTATGCACGAAAGCTGGCATATTTAATCATCGGTTAAGTGATTAATTATGACACCGATAATTATCGCACTAATAAATGTCCTGCTGGCGAGCAGATAGAGTAGTAATTATCGTGTCACGCTTTTTAGCATAGGCTCTGCGTCAAGATGTAATCCGCATTCTCTCTGCCGACCACCAAAGCGGGTATCTTCTTCAAGCATATTTGCCGAAAGCGGCACTGTGCTGTGATGATCGCCAATAGAAACATACCCTTGATGCCATAAAGGGTGATAAGGCAAATTATGTCGGGTTAAATATTGATGCATCTGTTGATTATTCCAATCGGCAATAGGATGCACTTTAATTCGTCCTTTAAAAGGTTGAACAATTTCAATAGATTTTCTTGATTGAGATTGACTACGTCTTAACCCAGCAAACCAAGTTCCAACATTTAAGTCAGTTAACGCTCGCTCCATTGGCTCAACTTTATTGCGCTGATTATATTGATTAAGTTCGGTAACATCGTCTTGCCACTGTAATCCATAGCGTGCTTCTTGCCATGCTGGGCTAAGATCGGCACGATAAACCTTTAAGTTGAGAGATAGTCGCTCGGTAAGCTCATCAATAAATTGATAGGTTTCTTTAAACAAATACCCTGTATCAATGACCATTACTGGTATATCAGGATAAATTTGCGTTAAAGCATGCAAGCTAACCGCCGATTGAGCACCAAAGCTTGAGGCTAGGGCAAAGTTTCCTGGTAGGTTTTCGAGTGCAAAACTCACTCGTTCTTGCACGCTAGCGCGGCTTAACCTAGCATTAATTTCTAGAAAAGATTGCGGATTTTCATAACTAATCATATTGCTCACCCATGAAAGTCGAGTCCATTATTAACCGCTTTAATATGTTTTTGTCTGATTAAGAAATCACCAAAATATTCATTATTTTCACGGTTAGCGGCATAATCTTCAATTAACGGAGTTAATGCCGTAATGATCTGTTGCTCATTAATGTTTTCTTTATAAAGTTTGTTTAATCGGTCGCCTTTGTGGCTAGCCCCAAGGTATAAATTGTATTTTCCTGGTGCTTTGCCAACAAAGCCTATTTCACCCAAAAATGGACGTGCACAGCCGTTAGGGCAGCCTGTCATACGAATGTTGATTGGCGCATCTTTTAAGCCGTTACTATCTAAAACCCCTTCAATTTGAGTGATAAGGTCGGGCAGATAACGCTCAGCCTCTGCCATGGCTAAAGAGCAAGTTGGAAAAGCTACACAAGCAATCGAATTAAGCCGAGTTGGGGTTTCATTTTTGCCATAGCTAAGCCCATATTCAGCAACCAATTGCTCAATCTGTGCTTTATTTTCTGGGCTAACATTGCTAATTAACATATTTTGATTAGGGGTTACCCTAAATTCACCATCGTGTACTTTAGCAATAGCCTGTAAACCCGAGAATATTCGAGAGTCACCTTTATCAACAATGCGTCCGCTGTGGATATAAAGGGTTAAATGCCACTGTTTATCTTCGGTTTGCAACCAGCCATAGCGATCACCATTGTGAACAAACTCAAAGTCTTTTGCCTGCTCTAATGGTTTGCCACAATACTCACTGAGTATGGTTTTAAACTGCTCAACACCAAGTCGGTCAATGGTGTACTTCAATCGTGCTAGTTTTCTTACCTCGCGATTACCATAGTCTCTTTGTACCTTAACAATGTTTTCAGCCACATCAAGCAAGTCATCAGGGCTACAGAATCCAATAACATTGGCAACTCTTGGGTAAGTTTCGTTATCGTTATGGGTTGAACCCATGCCGCCGCCAACGGTTACGTTAAAGCCTAGTAGTTTGTTATCTTCAACAATGGCAATGAAACCCATGTCATTGGCGTAGATGTCTACATCGTTATAAGGCGGAATAGCAAATGCGGTTTTAAACTTTCTTGGTAGATAGGTATTGCCATAAATGGGCTCTTCGGTGGTTTCTACTTTTTCACCATCGAGCCAAATTTCATGAAACGCATTGGTTGCAGGTAGTAAATGTTCGCTAAGCTTTTTTGACCATTCGTAAACTTCTTGATGAATATTGGAAGTTTCCGGTAGCGGATTAGCCATAACATTACGGTTAACATCGCCACACGCGGCAATGGTATCGAGCATTGTTGCGTTAATACCAGCAATGGTTTTTTTAAGATTGCGTTTAAACACACCGTGCCACTGGTAGGTTTGTCTTGTGGTAAGGCGCAATCCACCACTGGTGTATTTTTGTGCGAGATCGGCCATGGCAAGGTATTGCTCTGAGGTTGCCACACCTCCAGGAACACGAGCACGGATCATAAACGAATAAAGCGGTTCTAGTTTCTGCTTACGACGTTCATTGCGTAGGTCTCGATCATCTTGTTGATAAATGCCGTGAAACTTAATTAGCATTTGATCGTCATCCGAAATAGCGCCAGTAATTGGATCAACTAATCCTTCTTTAAGGGTTCCACGCAAATTTTTACTTTCAATCTTAATGCGCTCTACATCAGAATGACGCTCTGGATCATAAACCGTTGGCTTAATTAAACTATTACTGCTCATAATTAATATACATCTCTTTGATAGCGTGATTCTTTCTTCAACTGTTTTAAGTATTCTTTGGCTTGCTCAGCGTTTAAGTTTCCTTGCTGGCTAATCACCGTTAATAAAGTGGCTTCTACATCTTTTGCCATTCGTGACATATCACCACAAACATAAATGGCTGCACCATTTTCAATCCATTGCCAAAGTGTCTCTTGTTGCTCAAGTAGTTTGTCTTGAACGTACACTTTTTCGGCTTGATCGCGCGAAAAGGCTAAATCAATGTTGGTGAGCACTTTGTCTTTTAAAAACTTTTGGATTTCTGTTTGGTAAAGAAAATCAGTGTTAAAGTGTGGGTTACCAAAAAATAGCCAGCTATTACCCGGTGCTTCTTGTAGCTCTCGCTCTTGTAAGAAAGCTCTGTAAGGGGCAACACCCGTACCTGCGCCAATTAAAATAATATCGGTATCTGAATTTGGTAACTTAAAGTTTTTGTTGTGATCGATATAAATATTAACCGAGTCACCTTCTTCTAAAGTTTGAGTCAGATAGTGCGAAGCTAGCCCATAACGCTCGCCATTGTCGTTATGATTAACAACATGGTTGAGGGTGATATGCACTTCTTCGGGGTTTTCTTCTAGGCTCGATGCAATCGAGTAAAGGCGTGATTTAATCGGTTTTAAAATATCAACCAATTGCTGTGCTGTAATAGGCGACTCTAATAAAAGCAATGCATCAATTAATTGATGATCTTTTACATAGCTTGCATAGTTTTCAATAATTGCTTTAATGGCTTGCGAATCGGTTAATGTAGCCAAAGCCTCTAAGGTGCCTTTGTTAAGCAGTGTTAGTTCAAGATGAGTGGTTAACGCTTGATGAATAGTTAGTTCATTATCTTGAAATTTAACTAGCTCTTCTGAATTAATTGATAAAACTTTTAAGATCTCATTGACTAATGATTGCGAATTATTAGCCCAAATGCCAATGGCATCACCTGGCTGGTATTCAATGGCAGAGTCGGCTAAATCAATTTCAAGGTGGTAGGTTTCTTTGCTTGAGCCTGCACCAGTAATTTTTTGCAAGCTAGAAACTGTTGCCGCGTAGGGATTAGCCTTGCTGTATATGCTAGCAACTGAAGCCACAGGGGCTACCGCTTGCTGAGCATTGGTAATATCGGGCTGTAATTGTGCTAACTCGGCAACTAAAGTGTTAATCCAGCTATCAGCTTCTTCTTCGTAATCAACATCGCAATCTATACGGTCAATTAAGGCTTTGGAGCCTAGTTTGCTAAGCGCGTTGTCGAAGTCTTTGGCGGTTTGGCAGAAAAACTCATAACTTGAATCACCCAGTCCTAAAACCGCATGTTTAACATCATTTAGCTTAGGGGCTTTTTTACTAAAGATAGCTTCATGAAAATCAATGGCATCATCTGGCGGCTCGCCCTCACCGTGGGTTGAGGCGATCACAAAAATGATGGAGTAATTACTCAGCTGCTTGAGTTTAATATCGAGCGTAGACTGTAGCGTGACATCATAACCATTTTGTAGTTTTGCTTGCAGCTGTTCGGCTACTGATTCTGCATTGCCAGTTTGTGAGGCAAAAAGTACCAAAACTTTAGGCTTGGCAACGGTATTTAAGCTTGCCGCTAAAGCGGTTTGTGGCACATCTAAAGGTGTGCTAACACTTGATTCGGCCAGCCCTGCGCAATAGCCACTAAGCCATTGCAACTGTTTTGGCGAAAAAGATTTTATTTGGGTTAAAAGCTGATCGTTATTCAATGGTAACGAGTCAACAACTTGCTCTTTTATACTCACAATATTTCACACATTTAATCATAATTGCGCAAATTATTGCTTTTTAGACGGCTAAACCCAACTAACCCATTGGCATATCAATATAGCTTTTGGGCATATTTAACAAAATGTTAAGCACCAGTTGACTGAATTGTTACTTGTTGACCTTCTCTTAGTCGCTCTGCACCACGCGTGGCAACATTATCGCCTTGCTTTAAATCACCATCAATCATCACCCAATCGCCAGCACCTTTGCCCACTTTAACTTTTAGCCTATGCGCTTTATTTTCACTATCTATTTTTACTACATAGGTTCCATCTCTGCGTAAAATTAGTGCATCACGATGTACGGTTAAAGCCGAGCGACTGCTTTCTATGGGTAAACTTACTTTAACGAGTTGTCCTGCTGCCCAATATTTTTGCCCTTGCTCAGGAACCTTAATTCGCATTTCAAAAGTTTGTGATAAAGGATCTGCGGCAGGAATAATGGTTGAAACTTTAGCGGGAAGTGCAAGAGTTTGATTATTTTCTTTGCCACTAAAGCTCGACTCGTTTTTATTAAATAAGGTGACTTGGCTGCCAGGTTTTGTGTAAGCCAAATATTTAATTGGCACAAATAATCTAACTTCTAAGCTTTCGGTGTCGAGTAAGTTTACTAAAACATCACTACGGCTAACATCAAACCCCGCACGACGAGAGCGCGAAGTAACAACACCATCAAACGGCGACAATATTGTTGCACGCGACAGTTGATCATTAATTTGTTTGAGTTGTAATTCTGCAATTTCTTGATCAGACTGTGCTAACTGATACTGAGATTCGGTTTGTTCTAGCTGGTACTGCGAAGCGCTATTTTTTTGTCTTAAAGCTTTTTGTCTTTGCAGTTCTCGGGCTAAATACTGCTTATTAATTTTTGCCCGTTTAAGTTGAGCTTGCTGTTCTGCTTGTCTAAGTTTTAGTGGTAAAAGCTCAATTTGAGCGACTTTATCACCTGCTTTAACATAAGTGCCTGGCTCAGCTACCCATTCTAATTTGCCTGTGATCCCTGCGGTAAGTTGAACTTGGTTTCTACTATAAATGGTTCCTAATATATCAGCGGTAGGCTGAGTTGATATAGACTTTACTGCAGACACTTTTACTGGGCTAGCAGGTGTTTGTTGTGCGTGAATTGCAGCGCTAAAAGCAAGTAGTGTAGAAAATATTAAATGTTTGGTTTGAATAAAGTTATTAATCATCATTTTCACCTAAGTTAGTTAGCGCTAGAAGCCGCTTTTCTTTGGGGAGTAAACCGTTTTTTTAATTGGCTCGATTTAAAACTAAGCTGTAATAAACTGGGCATTAATATCAAAGTAAATAAAGCGCTAATCCCCATTCCACCAACAATAACCGTGGCTAACCCGCGATATATTTCAGATCCCACACCAGGGATCATCATTAAAGGCAACATGCCAAATATGCTAGTGAGTGTGCTCATATAAACTGGACGTGCTCGCACTCTTACTGCTTGTCTAACCGCTTTTTCTCTACTTAAACCAGTATTTTCAGCAGCTCTGGTTTGATCAACGAGTAAAATTGCATTATTCACCACAAGCCCTAGCAAAATAATAAAGCCAATCATGGTGAGAAGATCTAAGCTTTGGAACGTGAATAGATTTAGTATTGCCAAGCCAACCACTCCACCAGCAACCGCCATTGGCATAACCAGTAATACTAGCAAACTGTCTTTGGCCGATTTAAACAATGCGGTCATTAATAAAAATAGTATTAATAAGGCTAAAGAAAAATTATTGGCCATTTCTATAATAGCGCCAGCCATACGGTTGGCATTTCCGCTCATTTGAATGCTAGCATCTGCTGGTAGCGCGCTATTAATTTGGGGCAAAACTTTCTCTTCAAGTAAGTTGATGGTTTCTTCTAATGACATATTCGGTGGCGGTGAAATAATTAAACTTACGGTTCTTTTTCCATCAACTCTGCGTAGCTGTGTTGGTCCAACTGTGCGCTCAATGTCGGTTAATTCGCCTAACATTTGAATTCCAGCAAGAGGAGTGTATAGCGGTAATTCCGCTAGTTCGTCGGGAGTTTGCCATTTATCGCCACGTAAAATTACGTTCATGCGATCATTACCATCAAAATATTCGCTCACAAATAACCCGCTGGTTAATGCTCTTACCGATTGAGCTAGCGACTGTCTATCGGTTCCTGCTTGGGTTATGCGTCTGTCTTTAGGGATAAGCCTGAGTTCGGGCTCGGCAAGAGATAGTCCTGGTACGGGTCTGGCACTTGTTCCAGGCATTGCTTCATTTATTGTTGTTAAGCCTGTTCTGGCAGCAGCCATAAGAGCTTCAATGTCTGAGCCTTGAATATCTAAACTAATGGATCGTCCATTTCCGCCACCATTTACATTAATCATTGAGCCTCTAAACAAGAAAACTTGAGTGTCAGGCAAATCGTGTAATACCTGAGTTCTAACCACTTGCATAAGCTCTTCAACTTTACGAGGGTCATCCGAATATATAAAACCACCTGATGAGCCAGGGCCAAAGCTATAAAAATTATAACTTTTTATTTTGGGCTCTTGCTCGCCAGTGTAATAGGGTTTTAATCGCTCTTTTACTCGTTTTGCTAGCTCTTGCTCAATGAAGGTTAAATTTCCGCCAGGTGGCATTATTAAAGAGTAGAAAAAGCCATCAATTGGAGCTCTTGGCATAAAGTCGGTACGGGGCATTAGTGTTATAGTAACAATTGCTGAACCACCTAATAAACAGCTAATCCATATGCTTCTTTTTAAATTGGTGTTTGTTATTGCCATCACTATATTGGTTAGTTTTTCCCAATAATGAGCAAAAGGATCAACCACTGACATTTGCCTTAACCAAAACTGGCTTATCACGGGCATTAAACTCATTGCGGTAACCAACGAAGCTAATACCGCAACTGATAAGGTTAAGGCTAAATCTGAAAAAAGTTGCCCTTCAATACCTTGCATAAATAGAATGGGCAAAAATATAGCAATACTGGTTGCAGTAGAGGCAAACAATGCGCCCGAAACTTGTAACGTGCCTTTAAGAACAGCTTTTTTGTCGCTATAACCCTCAGAGCGCAACCTAACAATATTTTCTTGAACAATAATGGCGGCATCTAGCACTAATCCAACAGAAAAAGCTAAACCCGCTAAAGAAATGACATTTAAACTTCTATCAAGTAGGCTAAGGGCTAAAAATGCTACCGCTAAAGAAATTGGGATAGTAGTGGCAATGATTAATGTGGGTCTTATTCCGCGTAGAAACATCCATAGAATGCCTAAAGCCAATAAAACACCCAGCCCAAGGTTTGATTTAACCAAATTGAGTGCATTACGAATATGTACTGATGCATCAAAACTTAAATCAATGGCTAGCCCCACCTCGGCTAATGCGCCTTGGTTAAGTTCTTTTATTGCTTTATTGATTTCATCTAGCACAACAACCGTGTTACTGCCGTTGTTTCTTTGAATGGTGATGTAGTAACCTGGCTCGCCATTTCTTAGAGTAAAGGCAAAACGATCTTGTTGAGTGAGTTCAACATTGGCAATGTCTTTAAGGTAAATTGGTCTATTTTGCCGATAACCAACAATCATTTCAGATAGGTTATCTATATCGTATTGCCCTGCAAAACGAACGGTGTAGTTTCTGCGTCCTACTTCGGCAAAACCGCCTGATACATCGTTAGCTCTAGATATTGTAGAAGCAATTTGTCCAACTTGAATACCTAATGATGCCGCTTTATAGGGATCGAATGTAATGCGTAGCTCACTGGGGCGTCGTGAATTTAAATTGACTCTTCCCACCCCTTGTATTCGAGTAAAACGAGGTTCAACTACGCTATCTATTAACGACTGAAATTCAGTAATATCATTAATGTTGCTGCCTTTAACAGGTCTTATTAATAGTGATGCTGCATTAGGCGCTGATGGTCCAGTTCCCGAAGCTGATACTACTGGCTCTGTTGCATCTAAGGGGAGTGGCGGCGCTTGATTAAGATTATTAATCACATCGAGCATAGCCTTTTGCATATCGGTTCCAACTGCAAAAGTTAACGAAATATTACCAAAGCCTCTTTGTACATTGGTGGTTACATCTAGCACACCAGGGGTATTTTTTACCACATTTTCTATCGGTTCAATTATTACCGATTCAAGCTCTTCAGGTGCCGCAGCTCGCCATCCCATACCGATATTTATTTGTGGTTGCTGAATATTTGGGGTGAGCTGAATAGGCAGTTTTAATACACTAATCGCACTAAAAACTAAAATCAGGGCAGTTATCACTAAAATAGCAGCGGGATTTTTTATAGAGGCTCGGGTTAAGTTCATGGCGGTTTACTCAAATTAAATCCTCAAGCAGTTTGCCCCAACAAAGCCAATAGTTCAGTTATCTTATTGTGTCCAATTAATAAATTAAGTAACAAAGTGATACGAAAATTCAGGCTAACTTTAATTATGTTCGGTTTAGCGTATTTAATTTTGATAGTTTGATACTTAAAAGGAAGAGGTAGTTTTATTAAAAAGCTATGACATTTAGCTAAATTTCACATAATCAATAGGTTGCATATTTGTGGATTAATTAGGTTTTGTTTATACTGGTTTATTCAAGGGTTAGCCTAGTGTTTGCAAGGGTTTTTAGGTGATATAATCTTTGGCCAAAAAAATTTTGAATTTTTTTTCAAAATTTACTTTTTTCAACTAAACTCAGTAGTTGAACAATAAATAAAATAACAGGCTAACAAAATCACTGCTATGAGTTTTCATACGTTAAAAACTGTTGATGTTAAATGCTCTTTGTGCCACTTGCGAAGTGTGTGCATACCAACACGGCTAGTTGAGTCTGAATTTGTCCAGTTAGAGCATGTGATAAAAAAGCGCGTTTTACTTAAGCGTGGTCAAAATTTAATTAACGGCGGTGATAAGTTTGACGCACTTTATGCTGTGAGTTCTGGTAGCTTCAAAAATGTTAATATTTCTAATGATGGTACTCAGCAAATTACCAACTTTTTCCTACCTGGCGAACTAATTGGTTTAAATGCAATTTATAACGAACATCATGTTTCACACACGGTTGCTTTAGAAACCTCATCGGTTTGCCGAATTAACTTTGAGCAACTCGAAGACATAATGTCAACCCTGCCAAATTTACGCAAAGAAGTATTATCATTAATGAGTCGAGAAATTCGTCAAGAGCAAAGAGCTATTGGTATTATTTCTCATAGAGGAGCAATCCAAAGAGTGGTTTCTTTTATATTAAACTTATCCGCTCGTTATCGTAAAAATGGAATGTCAGCCAACGCTTTTATTTTACCAATGACCCGCTCAGATATTGGCGATTATTTGGGCTTAGTTACCGAAACAGTTAGTCGCCAGCTGTCTTTATTAGTTGATATGAATGCTATAAAAGTAGAAGGGCGTAGCTTGACTATTTTAGATATGCCAAGCCTTGCTGAAATTGTTAGAAACGAAGATTAAAGCGGTTATCCTGCCGATACCACTCGACAAATAAAACCTTTTATATAGCGTGTTTCTGCTATTGCAGGATGGATTGGGTGATCTTGTCCTTGGTGGCAAGTTTCAATGATCTGTAGGGTTTTGTCTAAATGTCGGCTTGCTGCTCTTAGCTCGTTTTCTAGTTCATTGACTTTTAGGTGCATTGAGCAAGAAGCGGCCAATAAAATACCATCTTTATTTAATAAGCGTATTGCCGCCTCAAATACTTTGCGATAAGCGCGTAGCCCTTGCTTGTGATCTTTTTTCTTTTTAATAAATGCGGGTGGATCAACAATAACAACGTCAAATTTTTCATCCGCTTGTTTTAACTCTTGCATCGCGCTAAAGGCATCGCCTTCAACACAGCTAATTTTTTCTGCATTTTGATTAAGCTCGGCATTTTGCTCTAATGCGTCTAAGGCTCTGCCCGAAATATCAACACACCAAACTTCATTTGCACCAGCATTGGTCATTTGAATGCCAAAAGCGCCTATATAACTAAAAACATCAAGCACTCTTTTACCTTCAACGTATTGAGCAATTTGTTTGCGGCTTACACGGTGATCATAAAACCAACCGGTTTTTTGCCCGCTAAAAGGATAAATTTGAAACTGGGTATTATTTTCTTCTATGACAATTGACTCAGGGGTTGTGCCAAAGGCTTGTTCAATTTCAGAAGGCAATGATTCGGCTTTACGAGAATTAGCATCGTTTCTTAATAAGATAGACTCTGGTTTAAAAACTTTTTGTAGCGCGTCGATAATTGGCGTTTTTAATTGCTCCATTCCTGCGGTGGTAATTTGTACCACTAAATGACGGTCAAATCTGTCAACGATTAAACCCGGTAAAAGATCGCTCTCGCCATAAATTGCACGATAAAAAGGCTTATTAAAAACTCTTTCTCTCAACGATTTGGCAATATTAAAACGATGCACAAAAAAGGAACGATCAATCGGCGACTTGCTATCGCGGTTTAAAATACGACAACAAAGCAAGTTATTCGGATTAATATAACCCACACCAAGCGGCTTGCCACCCGCATTTTCAATTTTAACTAGCTCACCTACTTGATAGTTTTTAAGTGCTGAAAATTTAGTGTCAATTTCATTAGAATAAATCCACAGATGACCATTTTTTATTCGTTTATCTTCGTGAGGGCGCAGACGTAAAACCGAAAGTTGATTAGTCATAAGTAAAATCTCTTTGTTTGAATGAAAGGTTTTCGTTATTGGCGCTTTTTAGCAACGGCAGTGATCATTGAGCCAACAACCAAAATAACCGCGCCAACCACACTGAGCATATTTAATGGCTCGGCTTGTATATAACTGGGATAAAAATACTCAGTAATCTGCATAAAAATTAAAGTTAATAGCGGCGTAATGGCCAATACCGCACTCACTCGCGAGGCTTCCCAATGCTCTAATGCTTCAGCAAAAGCGCCATACGCCACTAACGTGTTGAGACCGCAAAATCCTAGCAATAACCAGCCAATAAGATCTAAATCCAATAAGGTAGTCAGCGTTGAGCCTGGTAGAAATATCACAATACCACTGAGATAAATAATATACATAATTTGCTCAGAGCGATAAATTTTAAGTAACTGTTTTTGTGCTAAAGCATAAGCCGCCCATAGTATTGCCGCTAAAATAATAAGCATTACTCCCCAAAAGTATTCCCCCTTTGCCGATAGAATTTCATCAACTCTTTGGTTAAAAAACAAACCCAGTCCAACACAGAAAGTAATTAAACCCGTCCATTGCAAGGCTGAAAATTGCTCTTTAAAGATAAAAAGACCACCAATTAATAGCATTAAAGGTGCAAGCTGAATGACTACTTGTGCGCTTTCGGGGGTAGTTCTTTCTAGCCCTAGCATATAAGTGATATAGTTTGCCGTTAGTCCAATTACCGAAATAATCATTAGTATTAATATAGGTTTTGGCTTAAGAGGTTTTATTGTTGGTAGGCGCTTACCTACCTTTAAGAATATGCCCAACAATACTGCGGCAATTAAAAAGCGTAACCATGTGATGGTTGTAGAATCCATATAAACTAACAAACCTTTTAACGCAATTGGTAGCAAACCCCATAGTATTGCGGTTACCAATGATAAAAAAAGTCCATATTTCCAGCGACCAGTGATTTGATGCATAAGGGGAGTTTAATAGGCTCAACAAAAAAGGGTCGCTATTATTAATGATTTTGCCAACAAAAGCGAACAATAGATTGCAAAGCGTGGGATTGATCGGTATGATCGCGCGTCCCTTTAATGGGTATGGTGTTTGAGCAGTTAACTTTAGTTTAGGTTTAAGTTGCTGGCTCTTATGGCGATCCCAACTAGTAGAGAAATTTAAAATGAAGCAAGATATCCATCCAAAATATGAAGCTATCACAGCCACTTGTAGCTGTGGTAACAAAGTTGAAGTCGGTTCAACTTTATGTAAAGACATTAACCTTGATGTTTGCAGCGCGTGTCACCCATTTTACACAGGTCAGCAAAAAATTGTTGATACTGGCGGTCGTGTTGACAGATTCCGTAAACGCTTTGGTGCACGTTCACTTAAAAAGTAATTGGCTTTTTATAGTGACAAACAAAAAAGACGCTTATTTAGCGTCTTTTTTTTGGTTAAATTTTAGGGGCTGTTGATATTTTATCCCCGTTCTCCTTCAAAATACATGATTCATGATTAAGCAGAGTTTAGTAAAGATACTTAATGTTGAGTGCTATTACCCTGTAGACTGCCGCTTAACTTAATATCTATTTCTTTAAACTTAAACTGATCTAAACAAAACTCACAACGTGCCGATATTTCGCCTTTGGTTTGCAATATTTCATTAATTTCTTCTTCAGGTAGCAAACAAATTGAGTTAAGCATTTTCTTTTTGCTGCAACCACATTGAAATTTAACTTCTTCAATGCTCATACCCTTAATACTTTCTTGATGGAATAGGCGGTGTAGTAAAATATCGGTATCAACGGTTAAGCATTCTTCGCTAGTTAAGGTTGATGATAAATATTCTAAATGTTCAAAAGCATCTTGGCTTGTCATATCAGGTAAGGCTTGCAAGAAAAGTCCGCGCACTTGGGTATGATTATTAAACAGCCAAATTCGAGTTTTTAATTGCTCCGACTGATTAAAGTACTGCTCAATACATTCTTGAATATTATCACCTTCTAAGGGAACAATACCTTGATAACGCTTGCCTTTTTTCGGTGCAATAGTAATTACCATTTGCCCACCGCTGGTAATGTCCTTAAATGATAAATTTTCAAAAGTTTCATTATCTTCAAGACGTGCCAAACCTCTAAAACCTAAGTTATGAGTAGTTTGCACAACCAGCATTTTAAGCGCGCCTGGAGTTTGAAGCTGCAATGAAATCTGTCCTTCAAACTTAAGCGTTGTTGCCAGTAACACACTTATTGCTGAGCATTGTTGTAATAGCGTAGCAATTGGCGCAGGGTAGTTATGATCTTTAAGCACTCGCTGAGCTGATGCTGAAAGATCCACAAACTCACCACGAATGCCGTGGGTATCAAATATAAAACGATGAATTTTATCGGTCATGGTTAATTTTAAAATGATGACTAAGTGGCTTATTATAACCGTTTAAATGTGGTTGAGTATAATAATTAGCAGAGAGCTTGGTTAATTTAGAGTAAGTTAAACTTATTGAGTTTTAAGCACAAATAATATTGGTCTAAAGCTGATAGTTTTGGTTTACTGCTATGTTAGTTTATGGCTCATAGTAAACAATTTGATTGTGTTGTAACCATCTTTGTTTTGTTAGCGTCATATATGAGATTAAAGTTTCTTACAAAACAGTAATACATAACAAGAAAATATAGACGATAAAGCATATTTCTTATGATTTATGCAAAAGTTAAAATTAAATAAAATAATATATAAAAGTCCAAAACCTGCTGGGGGAGTTTAGTTATGGAGTTATTTATTGAAAAAGGAGGGATCTTTATATGGCCACTTCTTTTTTTTACAATAGTTTGTTTTGCGGCTATCTTAGAAAGAGCTATCTACTGGCTATACCAGTTTAGTAAGATTAAAAAAAATGAAAGAGAAGAGCTTATTAATGAACAAGCAAGCTTAAAAAACTATATTTCAAGAGATCAAGTTGTTAATTTAGGGATAGATTTTTTAAGTAATAAACGTTTTAATTCTTATGAGGTCGAATCACTTCTTGGTGAACAAACTATGTCTAGGTTAAAGAACCTTAGACTACTTGATGTTATAACAACAGCAGGCCCATCTTTGGGTATTCTAGGTACTATCTGGGGAATGATTCAATCATTTAATTTAATTGGAGAAGTTGAAATATTAGATCCCAAGGTCGCTATGTCTGGAATAGCAGAAGCCTTTATTTCTACAGGAGCAGGCTTGATATTAAGCTTAATTGCCCTTTTAGCGTATAACTACTTTTCGTCTCTAGCAGAAAAAGAACAAGCTAAAGCAAGAATCTTTTTTAATCAAATAAGGGCGAAAATTTAATTTATGTTTAAGAGAAAAGCAAGCAATAAGTCTTCAAGTCTTTTACCTTTGTTAGATATTATATTTTTAGTATTGTTTATCTTTTTCTATTTATTAATGTTTATGGTTCAACAGCATAAAATTGATATAGCTCTGCCAGAGTCAATTGTTTCTGTTAATCAGAATAGAACTAGTCTTTCAATCAGTATTGATAAAAATAATCAGGTATATTTTCAATCAGAACAAATTAGTTGGGAACAACTCGAAGATAAGATTAGCTCTTTATCCAATCAATCTAAACTAGCTAGTCCTATTATTTTGTTGAGTGCAGATAAAGAAACTAAGCACGATAAATTCATTCAAGTTATAAGCTTATTGTCACGGTATAATATTAATGAAATTAACATTGAAACCATCCCTGCTAGATAACGGGCAATTTAGGACTATTTTATCTTATAGTTTGGCTCTCATGTTTATTGCCTTTTTAATATTTAAAAGTGATAAACAGTATCTTAAAGCTGATTTATTTTTTTTGGAAAGCAAACAAAGTCATTTTAGACCAAGCTCTCAGAGCAGCATTGGTGATACTGTTTTTAACGTAAAACTAGTACACTCAACTAAATTTACTTTAACTTCAAACAAAGCTGACAGAAAAATAAAGATCCCAGATAAATCACCAATGAAGGATGCTAAGGAAGTCTTTGATAATATAAAAGTAAGAAAGGTCGAGAGTTCTCAATTAACCAACGCTGCGAGTAAGGTTCTTGCCAAAATAGATGGAGCTAAAACTGATAGAGATAACAATTTTAATCCTATTGTTTATTTAGCTCCTACTTATCCTCAAGAAGCGATTCAAAATGCGATAACTGGTCTTGTTAAAATTGAGTTATTTGTAAATTCAGAAGGAGTAGTAATAGAGTCTAATATTATTCAGTCAAGCGGAAGTCATTTGTTAGATAGCTCAGCTTTGAAAGCAGTTAGTTTTTGGTTATTTGAGCCTTTAACTATTAATGATAATGTTAGAAAAGATATATTTGAGTTTTATTTTGAGATTGAATAAATAAAGACTAAGTAGCTGTATTATTTAGTAACTATCAAAAATATATAACAGCTCTCTTTCAATATACATGATTTAGCAAATCACCTTATTTGGGGCATCAATGTGCAGGATTAATTATTTTAATTCAATTTTTTTGACTGGACTGAAAAAAACATATTGAAAGAAAGCGGGGATAGTCACTAAACCTTAGATGCCCAATAGTAAAGTTATGCCGCGTGAGAGTTAGTGCTTTCAAAAATTTTATCGGCAGAAGTGGCAATAAAACCTTTAAAGAGTTCGCCATTTTGCATAGGGTGGCGTAATGCAAATTCATAAAAGCAACTTGGTAATTTGAGTGTTTTGTCTGCGAATACAACATCAATATGATTTGCCATTGTTGAAGATTGCTCTAAATAGGTGGCTGGTGTGCCTTTAATTTCTCCGCCAGCAGTGTTTAATTTAAAACCATTTTCTTTAACAAATTCATTGACCGCTTCAATGGTTTTAAATTGGGTTAAATTGTTAATTGAAACGGTAAAATGATTGGGTCGATAACCAAATACGGCAACCCATGCAGCATATTCACTTTCTTCTAATAAGCGCTCATAAACATCGGATACAACAGTCCAAGGGCGACCAGAATATAAAAATGATTGCTCGCTTACTTTATTTAAGTCAATTTGTGAGGCTAGTTGTTTAATTAAAATTTGCGCTTCGCGAGAAAATGACTCAACTATTAATTCACTAATAAAAACCAACGGCATGGTTGGGTGGGCATAGTGTTTGGCGCGCAGGTTTTTCTTTTCAAAATGATATTCTTCAACTTCTTGATAACCGGCTTCAATTAATGGCTTGGCAATATCTTCAACACGAATGCCGGGTAAGCCAAAAGTTCTGAAAGCAACATGATCGTTAACAACGTTATTTTTTTGTTCAAAAAGTTGATAAATTTTTAACGCATCGGGGTTCAAGGCAAGATAATCCTGCCACATGTTTTCAAATACTTGCTCTATTGATAGGTTGGATGTGTTCATAAGACTGCTCATTAAGTAATACGGCACGTTAATTACGTGGAACCCGCAGAGTTACTGGAAATTTGGCGCAACTATAGCTTTTTGCTAGTTAAAGGAATAATATTGATTGTGTATATTTGATATAGGTTTAGCTGATGGCTAGCTAAAAGAAAAAAGTAGAGCATTTTATGGATCTAAGAGAATTAAGATATTTCGAATCAACCTTTGAATTAGAAAGTATTAGTGCAGCGGCAAAACATTGTTTTGTTTCGCAACCTTCAATTTCTGCGGCTATTCAAAATTTAGAATATTTTTTAGGTGAGCAATTGTTTGTGCGCCATACTCGTGGTGTTACACCAACCGATGCTGGTCATAGGCTTTATCCATTATCTAAACAATTGACTGGTCAAGCTCGCTCTATAAAACAATTATTTCAACAAAAATCAGCCATACAACCTTTTAGGCTTGGTGTTGTGCCAGCATTAGGCGCGGCAAGAATGAGCCATTTAATGAAAGAAATAATTGATTCAGTTGATGGCTTAGAGCTTACCTTAGTGGATGCAGAAAAAATTGCCTGCGAGGCAAGAATAATTTCTTCCAATATGGTTAAGCCCGGTGAAATATTTATGCCATTTTGGCGCGACGAGTTTTTAATGGCGCTTCCGCCTGGTCATGCGTTAAGTTATCAATCTGAGTTAGAGCTAGAAGACTTAGACGGTTTAAATTTTATTTTGCGTAGCCCAAGTTTAGTTACCCGAACTTTAATGCGCCAAATGGAACCTAAAGATATTAAAATGAATATACGCGCGCGAATAAAAACCGTTGAATATGCGGTTGAACTGGTTGCCGCTGGTGTTGGGGCAGCAATTGTTCCTGATCACCCCAGTTTTTATCAGTCACAGCAATTACCACTGTTAAAAATAAAGGGAATGCAGTTTGATAGAATTATTGGTTTAGCTTGGTCGCGAGAAATAGAAATTGATAATGTTCATCAATCGGTTATTGATGTTTGTAAAGTTAATAAAATTGATAATTTTAATTTATCGCCTTATGAAATTAAATAAAATTACTAGGCTTAACATGCTAAAAATTAAAAGTTTTTAAAATACTTATTTGTTTTGGAAAAAGAACTTTATGTAAGTTACGTTTTGACATTATCTATTTATAACAGTGGTGTTATATTTCTATTTATTGTTAAATCCTAGATAAAATAGAACCTTAGCTCTTTTATTAGCGTTAATGCGGAAATATAGTTTGGTATTTGGTTGTATTTAGAGGGGGTAGATAATTATTCTTGTTGCTATAGATTTCTGAGTCACATACGTCTTCGCTATATTTTTCCGCTTTATTCCGAGCTATTCCGACTTTATTCGAGAGTATCTTATGTTCACATACTATGCTTGTGATGTTTAAAATAAACGAGGGATAATGAAATGAATAAAATAATTAAATATTTAGCTTTAAGTTTTATAATGCCGTTCAATGCACTAGCTATTGAGTGTGATTATAAGCAAAAATGTCCTAAAGATCTTAAGCAAGTTTACTCTCAAGCGATTAATGGCTCGGAACCTGCACAGCGTTTGTTAGGTTATTTATATCGAGATGGAGTGGCTGCTAAAAAAAAACTAGCTAAATCATACCAATGGTTTGAACAAGCTGCTAGACAGCATGATCCTTCAGCCGCTACTTTGCACGAATTAGGTATTAGTTATCTATTCGGTTATGGTATTAAGGCGCGAGAGTATAAAGGTGCTGAGCTTTTACAAAAAGCAGCATTAAAAAATTTTATTCCTTCGCAACTATTTTTAGCCAGCGAGTATTTAATTGGCAAAAGATTAGAGAAAGATAATGAAAAAGCACGATATTGGTATACTCAAGCAGCAAAACTTGGTGACTTAAAGGCCATATATATTAACAGTGTATTATCGGCAAAAGGTATTGGTGGAGAACAAAATAGCAATGATGCAATTGCTTTGCTAAAGCTAGCCGCAGACTGGAATTATAAGAATTCAAAGTTACTTGTGAATGAGTCAAAAGGTAATTCTACTAAATTGATAAATCTCCTTAATACTATTGATGAAAAAGAAATTAGCCAATTAGTAGCAAAAGAAGTTAAGCAAACGACAAATTTTTACTTAACAGAAGAACTCTATCTTAATCATAAAATGATTATTTTTGTTGAAAATAATCAAAAAGAGCTAGATAAAATTAATCGCTTGAAAAAAACGACAAGGGGAATTTTAGTTAATACTGAATTCCCCAATCATATTGAGCGTAATAAGGTTTTAGCAAGGCATCGCTATCCGGTTGAAAATTTTGAAAATCTTAACCACAAGCACTCAAACTAACTATATTATTCATTCCCACGCTTCCACGTGGGAATGATAAATCAATTAATCAACTAACTTAAACTCATTGCGTAAAATATCAATAATTTCGGCTTTTGGATTATCAGATAAAACAATCTTTTCACCAGTAATTTTTTCTGCAATGCCTGTGTAAGTTTCTGAAACTGCCATTAATACCGATTCTGGTAGCTCGTTGTTTTTTGCTAATGCTTCTCTTTCTTGCATGCGATCTTTATTGAGTAGAATATCAGGATCAGGGAAATGATTTAATAGTTGCTGACGGAAGGCTTCTTTCGATTTTTCGACAATTTTACCGGCGCGACGTGACTCGCCATCCCAAATTCTTGATGAATCGGGTGTGCCTACTTCGTCCATGTAGATGAGTTTTTCATTGCCTGATTTATCGGTTACATAGCCAAACTCAAATTTGGTATCAACAAAAATTTGATCAAGTTTTGCCAGTTCGTCACTAATTAAATCGTAGCCTTCTTTTAATAGCTTTTCGTAAAGATCAATATCATCTTTAGTGCGGAAGTTAAACGCTTGGTAGTTATCTTCGATATTTTTACGAGTAATGTTTACATCATCTTGCGCTGGTACACCTGGAATGCCTTCTAAAATTCCTTTGGTTGATGGTGTGATTAAAAGTTCTGGTAGCTTTTGATCTTTTTCTAAGCCTTCACTAATTTGAATACCGCAAAATTCTCTCTCGCCTTTGGCGTAAGCACGCCACATAGAACCTGTAATATACTGACGAGCAATCGCTTCAACCATTACTGGTTTGGCTTTTTGCACAATCCAAACAAATGGGTGAGGAATTTCTAAAATATGACTATCGGCTAAGCCGTTTTCACGGAAGGTTTTAAACCAGTGATTAGAAATCGCATTAAGTGCGGCACCTTTTCCTGGAACACCATTCATTCCGCCTTCACCGCGCCAAATGCATTCGAATGCAGAAATACGATCGCTGATTACCATAATGGCTAATGGTGCATCGGCGGCTACATCGTAGTTTCTTTCTTGAATTAAGCGGGCGCTATCTTCTTTAGTTAACCAATAAACAGAGCGAACTTTGCCGCTATGAACAGGTTGGTCGGTACGGATAGGTAAGTCGTTGTTTACGGCTAAAACCTTGTTAGCAAGTCTGTTATCACCAGAGCTCATGGGTGTTTCCTCGTATAAAACAATAGTCAAAATAGTGAGTGCTCTGCAAATGTTTATATCAGTACTTGCAGAGGCAAGAAATTTTAGAGGCGAGATTATAACAGAAGGAAATTTGGGTGCAAAAGTTGTTCAATTTGCACCCGTTAGTCGTTACCAACCTTTGCTGACAATAATGCCTCCCCAATATACGCTTCTATCGGCTTGACCTATCTCAACTTCTGATGATTGGGCGCGTAATAGGTAGCTAAGTCTCCAACCACTTTCAAATTGTTTAGTAACCCCGGCCCATGCTTCAGCCACTAAATGTTTTACCTCTGATGATGAATAAGTAACATTGCTGTCTCTAAATTGCCCTTGCAAAAATGCGTTATAGGCGCGTAAATGGATGTTAAATCCGCCCCAAAAATAAAATTCTTCTTGGTTTGGGCTTAGTCCAACTAGGCTGGCTGATTTTTCTGAATAATCATTAAATTGTGGTCTAAAGCTATACCAAGGTGACTGAAAATCACCCACTCTTGCGGCAATGCCAAAAGTGGCTTCGGTAATGTAACCCACACTTAATTGCTTAGTGGTTGAAACTTCCCATTTTGTATCAGCAGTGTAGTCAAAACTTAATAGCGACTGCTTAGCAACACTGTATTTAAAGGTTAATTCGCCGCCATCACTAATTTGATTATCCCAGCCAACGGGAGTGTCACTGCCTAGTAAGTCGTGAATTTCGGTTTGTAATTCGCCAACAATAGGACTACCAATTACCCCCAAACTAAAACTTGAGATCCAAGCGGTGTCGTTGGTTAAATCAATGGACTCTTCGGTGTTTGATAAATAGAGCAATGTTGCATAGGGTCTATCGCCAACCTGTTGTGCTTGATTGCTAATATCATCGGGGGTAAATACGGTGAATCCAACTTCTAAACTATGTAGCTGTCTGTCGGATCGATCTTTTAGTGTATTGAAACCTGTAAACTTATCGACACTATCTAAAATAGGATCTAAAGAAAAAGCATAGTTGGTTGCTCGTTTGCCTGCTAAAGTTAAAGACAATCCACCCGTGTAGTCTTGATCTTTAGATCTTAGGGCAAATAAGTCATTATCAATGTAAAGTCCCCAGCCTGTATTTTCTGGCTCAACATCGGTTTGCCAAATCCAGCTACGGTAAGGATCTTTTTCAAAACCTATAGTACCTGCGCCAAAACTCTGCGGCTTTATTAAACCCGTGTCAAAGTCGTTAATCGTTACTCTATTTTGAACGGTATTACCGGGTTCATTGGCTTTATCACTAGTGTTAATTGGCTCTACTGCGTGCAAGCTGCTGCTAATAATGAGTGATAAAGCAATTAGTGATTTTAATGTTTTCATAATTTGATCTTCTATTTCTTTGCTTGTATATGACTGGTCGTCTTATTATATATGACCAGTCGTCTTGAATTTTGTTACACGGACTCTATTGATAATGGTTAAATAAGAAAAATAATTAAATTAGTGGTTGAAGTATTGTTTGATTTGATTAAAAAATATTTCAAATGGTACCGAGCTTTTGGTGCTTTTCATTCGCATTAATGTGCCTTCCCAAGAGCAATAAATAAATTCGGCTAACTGCTGTGGATCAGTCTCTTCAGCAAGCTCATTGGCGCTTTTTGCTGAATTTAAACAGTCTGAAATTAACTGGATATGTCTTTTCATTATTTGATTAGTGGCGTTTCTTATTTCTGGATCTTCGTCTGACATTTCTAAACAAATATTGCCAACCAGGCAGCCACACTTAAATGCGTTATCTTTAAAGTATTGAAAGTTTACTTCAAAATATTGAAATAAGCGTAGCTTAGGAGAAAGTGATGTATCGCTTAAGATTGCTTTAGCTTTAACAATGCTTTCATCGGCGAGTTTTTCTAGGGCTTCTATCACAAAAGCTTGTTTACTATCGAAGTGATTGTAAAAAGATCCTTTTGGAACTTCGGCAGCGCTCACCACATCTTTAACACTCGTTGCGTTATAGCCTTTAGACGATAAAACCGTTAGGCCAACATCTAGCATATGTTGTCTGCAATGTCCTGGGCGACCCATAATTCATCCTCTTTAATTGAATATGTTGCAAGTATATGACCAGTCGTCTTGATAAGCAAGTTTTATTTTTAACCCGTTCTACTTTGTTAAACCTTGTTTTTTTAAAAGAGATCAGCTGTAAATGGCAAAATATCACTGAATTTCCATTTAAAAAACATTAATATGGAAAAAATATTGAATTTATAGGGTAAGGGTATGAATTTAAAGTTTACGATAAATATTCTATTTTTAGTTGCACTGTTGCTACAGATTGGCTGTGGTGGTGGCGGTAGTAGTGACAGTGATGGCGGTAGTTCTCAGCCACCTGTTGATTACGATATTGCTATTTTAGGACCCGATAGTGACGCTGCGTTGGTGGGACAAGCTGTTGGCTTGGTTTTGCAATCTCCTGAAAGTAACATTAGTGATATTGAGTGGACTCAAACCGATGGTGATACCGTAAACTTACTATCGGCTAATACCAAAGTGATTGGTTTTGACGTGCCTAGTGCAGGAAACTATAGTTTTTCGGTTAATTTTTTAGATTCACAAGGCGGAAGCCGAAGCGCGAGTTATTCATTTTCGGCGAGTGATTCTGCTGCCAATTACATTAATGCAAGAGTTGACTTTGAAGTGAATGCTAAAGCTAAAGCTTCGTTGGTTGCTTTTGATAGTTTTCCTGGCACGGCTGATAACTACACTTGGACGCAAATAGAAGGGCCAACGGTAGAAACTGAGTCTTTATCTGACAGTGGTATTGGTATTTCATTTAATGCGCCAAATGTGAGTTCAGACACGGTGCTTCGTTTTAGAGTAGATGGTGAAGACGATCAGGGCAATAGTGCCAGCGATACCATTCGAGTTTTGGTAGAGCCAGAAACGGTTCCAAGTGATCGTATTTTAAATTCTGGTCGCTTTGAAGATGTTGCCTTTGCCGATGCCTATGCTTATAAACGAAACTCTCCTTATGCCGATGTAATTGTTGACTGTGTTTACGGCAACGATATGACCGATTATTGTGATTTTGGACAATTACCCGCACTGGGCATGGAAAATTCTAGTCCAACGGTTAATGAAATTATGGATAGAGTGGTTGTTTCGCATGACTGGATGGGAGCAAGTTTTGAGCGTTATTTAACCGCAATGGATACTAACAACGATCTTAAAAACATGTTAGGTGCGGTTACTGCGGTTGTGATTTCTTATGATGTTCGCCCCTCATTTTTTTGGAGTGGAACAGGAGCCATTTACATTGATCCTTTTTATCTATGGGAAACACCTGAAGAGCGAGATACCATGAATCAGGCTCCAGATTTTCGCTCTAACTTTGACGAAGATCTGCAATTTCAAGATCCTTTCCGTTTTGTTAAAGACAACGATTATGCTTGGGTGAGTTACTCTTTATCAAGCAGAGCAACTCGTAGTTTTGATGACTATAAATATTTAACAGTTCGTCTGCTGATTCATGAACTGGCTCATGCGAATGACTTTTTACCACCTAGAGTTTGGGCAAGCCAGTCAAACTCTGATCACCCATGGACTTATTCACAAAACAATAATGCGGATTCAACGGGGCTCGATAATGATCATCCTTTGTCATCACAAGAAATGTACGGCCTAGCCGATGTTATGTTTCAAGGGGATGAAGCCAATGCGACACAAAGAGCCTATACACCAGCACAGGTTAGCAACTTCTTTTTCCCTGACGATGCCATTATTACTTACGGCTATAGTACCGAGCGAGAAGATTATGCAATGCTAGCCGAAGAATATTTAATGGCTTATCGTTATGGTATTCGCTACGACACTGCAATTACTGGGCTGGCGCCAAATTATGTTATTGATACTGCACAAAGAGGACGCGTAGGGCACGATAGAATTATTCCACGTGCTGAATATGTGATATCAAGGGTACTGCCATCAATTAATATTAATGAGGCTTCAGGCTCTATTCCTGCACCAATTGAGCTAGAGTCGGGAGTTAACTGGAGAGATTCTTTAATTCCACCCAGTCAAAAAGCGCAAGGAGTGAAAAAGACACAAAAAGCAGGGGCAGTGGCTCACCCTATGTTATTTGGCAGAGATCTTCACGAAGCTGGATTTAATTCATTTAATAAAGATCAATCACGTAAAAAGTAGAACGGGTATATTTGTTCTTATTAAGCCAGCACTTTGTATAAAGTGCTGGCTTTTAACTAAACCGCAACAATCACTCTAATTGAATCTAATTGAACTTGGGTGTCGGCAAGGTAATTTTCTAATCTTTTGGTTTGGGTATTAACAAAATCAATTTCTTCTTGGCGAATATTAGGGTTCTTTTTTTGCAAAGATAATAATCTATTGAGCTCTTCTTGTTGTGTTATTTTCATTTTGCCAATAACACCGTCTAATATTTTTTCAGCCTGATTTTGAGCTTTTTTATCGGCATGGCTAATCATGGTTCTAACTTTTTTGCTTTCGCTTTTAAGCACTTGGCGAGAGGTATGTTTAGGAATTTTGTGACATTGTTTGCTCAAACCTGCATGGCTAACTTTAGCGGCCAAATCATTGCCATTAATATCAACTAAAATGCGCAATGGTGTAAAAGGCAAAAAACGTTGTGCTTGTAAATATTTTGGTGCTACACAGTCAATATGATATAGGGCTTCTACCAATAATGTGCCAGCTTTAATGGCTTTGTTCTTTAAAATACAAACGCTGGCATTGCCTTTTTCTTCGCTTAAAACCATTTCAACTGCACCGCTTACCATGGGATGTTCCCAGCTTAAAAACTGAATATCATCTCTTGAAAGTGCGGTTTGTCTATCATAAGTAATGGTTATTCCATCTTCTGGTAGTGCAGGAAAAGTTGCGGCATACATATGATCACCGGGTGAAACCACATAGGTTTTTGTGCCGTGATCATCGAGGTTAACGCCAAAGCGATCCCAGCAATTTTCCATAAATGATTTTGGCGCTAAACTATCGCGCTCGGCAACTTTTTCGACTAAGTTATCTGCCGCTTGCTGATTAAACGAAGAAAGCTCTAAAAGTTTGTTTCGGCCTGAATCCATCGCTTGATTAATATCAGTGGTGATCTGCTTGGTTTTTTCTATCAAATCATTAGCATTACTGTGCCCATTAGCTTCAAGTAGCGCATCAACTAAATCAGCTTGAGTTTTTTCAAATATTGCCGAGCCTGCTGCGTTGGTTTTTTCAAAGGCATTCATGCCTAGGTGATACCAATTAAAAATCACTTCTTGTGCGCTCTGTTGAATAAAGGGTACATGAATTTCAACATCTTGTTTTTGCCCTATTCTGTCTAAGCGACCAATGCGCTGTTCTAGGAGATCAGGGTTAAGCGGCAAGTCCATTAATACCAGTTTATGACTAAATTGAAAATTGCGACCTTCGCTACCAATTTCTGAGCAAAATAATGCTTGCGCGCCGTCTTCTAAATCGGCAAAGTGTGCGGCTGCACGGTCGCGGCTAATTAAATCCATGTCTTCGTGGAATGTGGCGCAATTAATGCCAAGTTTAAAGCGGCAATAAAGATCAAGTTCAATGGCGGTATCTTTATGAGCGCAAATAATTAATATTTTTTCTTCGCGATTTTGTTTTAAAAAGTCTTTTAGCCATGCCACTCGGGGATCAAACTGAACCCAAGAGTTGTCTACATATTGGGTTTCTGGATGCAGTAAAAAGCCAACGGTTTCTTCCAAGTTTTCGCCTATTTCAGAAAAATATTTTTCGCATGTAGCAACAGGATGAGGGAATACTTTTCGCTTTGGAAAACCTTGTACATTTTTGCGTGTATTACGGTATAGCACCCGTCCTGTGCCGTTGCGATCAAGTAACTCTTTGATAATCTCTTTTTGATTAGCTTCGGTAATTTCTATATCGTCAATGAGCTCACTAAGAGATTGTTTGGTATTTTCACTCCAAGTCGGTTGAGTGCTGATGTTTTCAATGAGATCGGCAATGGGTTGATAAGCTTTTTGCTCTTCAATAAATTTGTCGAGTTGGTGAAAACGGTTAGGATCAAGCAATCTTAAGCGGGCAAAATGGCTCTCTACACCAAGTTGTTCTGGTGTGGCTGACAATAACAGTAAACCTTCGGTTTGGTTGGCAATTTGCTCTATACGCAAATATTCATTGCTTGGTGATTGCTCGCTCCAAGCTAAATGATGAGCTTCATCTACCACTAATAGATCCCACTCGCCAGCAGCAATTAAATCCATATCGGCTTGGGCTAAAAATTCATTACTGCATAAAACAAATTGTTCGGACAAATAAGGGTTTTCAATTTCAATAGCAGAGGTATCTATTTCGTCATCGAGTTCTATATCATCAAGATTAATTAAAGAGTCCACGCGCTCTTGATCAAAGATACTAAAGTGCAAATTAAATCGGCGGATCATTTCTACAAACCACTGGTTAACTAAGGTTTGTGGAACAACTATAAGCACTCTTTGTGCGCGTTGATTAAGAAGCTGCTGGTGAATGATCATACCTGCTTCTATGGTTTTGCCTAAGCCTACTTCGTCGGCGAGTAATACTCTGGGTGAATAGCGGCTGCCAACCTCTGAGGCAATATACAGTTGATGTCCTATTAAATCGACTCTTGGGCCTTGAAGACCATTAACCTCGCTTAACTGTTGCTGCGCTTTGGCTTGTAAGGCGGAGTATCGCAATTCAAACCATTTTAAAGAGTCAATTTGTCCTGAAAATAGCCGATCAGAAGCTAAATTTAATTGCAAGTGGTGACTAAGTTGTGTTTCGGGAATGGGAGCCAATTGATCTGAGTTAGGTGATTGCACCATATACACCACAATTTCATTTAAAGGCTCCATGGCTTTTACTGTTAGGTGATCGCCATGAATGGTTTCAATGGTGTCACCCACTTGGTAAATCATGCGAGATAGTGGTGTATTGTTTTTTGCGTAGGTACGCTCTTCTTCATTGGCTGGGTAGTAAATGGTAACCAGCCTGTGATCGACACTTTGTACCATACCCAAACCTAGCTCGGTTTCATTTTCGCTTAACCAGCGTTGGCCTACTGCAAATTCGTTCATATTTACTTTTTTAATCAACCATCTTAAATAACACAGCTACATCACCTATGACTATAGCTATGATTATGACTATAACTATAAGTATAGGCGCTTTTTAATGGTGGCGGATTATAGATTGTACCTCATATAAATCCAGTGATTTTTGCAAAAATTGTGAGCCTATTGAATTTCATCATCGCTATTACTTCAACTTATCGCTAGCCATTTTAATGATATTTAAGCCTGTGTTAGTATCGGCTTGGTTTTTACCCCGCTAAATAACAGAGCATTGGGTGTAACAACAAATTGACCACAACAGCGATTAATTACAATAACGAATTAACCACAACAATGATAATAAGGAGCAATAATGGCGTTTAAACATCTAAAGCCAATGATGATTGCCTCCTCACTGGCATTATTTGCCATAGTGGGAACAACCAGCGATCTTCATGCTAATACCGAAAAGCCGAAAAAAGCGGCAGCAAAAAAAGCCAAAACCATTGCCGAGCTTAAAAAAGATAAAATTGTTCATGATGGATTTCTAAAGTTTTATCAAGATAAAAAAACGGGTAGCTTAATGCTATCGGTCAGTAAAGATCAGTTAAACAAACCGTTTTTGCATTTTTCTCACACCGCAAATGGTGCAGTTGATGCAGGACTTGTAACGGGCTCTTATCGAGTAAGACGTTTAATTGAGTTTGTTAAAACTTATGACAAAATCGAAGTCGTCACCAAAACTAACCGCTTTAAATTTGATGAAAACAATGCAATTTCGCGTGCTAAAGATGCCAACATTGGTAAAGCGGTTTTAGCTTCGTTAAAAATTGAAGCAACTAGCAAAGATGAAACCGAATACATGGTTAAAGCAGATCCTCTGCTATTGTCTGAAGCTTTAGATAAGTTAATGCGTGTGCCTCACCCCGATGATAAAAATGCACGCAAACGCTATAAAGCGGGTAAATTAAGCAAAAAGAAAAACAAATATAAAAAGCTCCGTAGTTATCCCGAAAATACTGATGTCGTAGTTGAGTATGTGTTTGAAAACCCTGTACCGGCTATTCCTGGTGGCACTAGTATTAGTGATTCAAGAAGCCTTGTGATTGAACTGCAACACTCTTTTATTAACTTGCCAGAATCAGACTTTAAGCCGCGCCGTGACGATCCGCGAGTGGGCTATTTTCATCAACAATTTGATGTGATGACTTCTGAGCGTTGGGCAAACTATGGCGATGTGATTAATCGTTGGAATCTAGTTAAAAAAGATCCAAGTGCTGCGCTTTCTGAGCCAGTTAAACCAATTACTTGGTGGATTGAAAATACCACTCCACATGAATGGCGCGACACGATTAAAAATGCCACGCTTGCTTGGAATTTAGCATTTGAAAAAGCGGGGTTTAAAAATGCGATTGAAGTGAAAGTACAGCCCGATGATGCCGAATGGGATGCGGGTGATATTCGTTACAATGTATTGCGCTGGACATCATCTCCTCGTCCTCCATTTGGTGGCTATGGACCTAGCTTAGCGAATCCAGAAACAGGCGAAATTATTGCTTCGGATATAATGCTTGAGTTTGTTTATCTAAAAAACCGTTGGTTACTTGATGGTTTATTCACCGATGGTAAAACCATGAGCGAAATGTCTCCTGAACTTCATGTTGGCGATATTAATAAAGGCCATATCCAATGTAGCGCAGGACACACCATGCAAATGGGAGTTAACTTTGCAAAAGCTATTTTAGATACTACAGGCGCTAGCGAAGTTGAAAAAAGCAAAATGTTAACTCAGGCATTATCTGAGCTGATTTTGCACGAAGTAGGGCACACATTAGGCTTAAACCATAATATGCGCGCTTCGCAATTATTTAACAATACAGATATTCACGATGCCAGTAAAACGCAAGGTTCATTGATTGGTTCGGTAATGGATTATGCGCCAATTAATATTGCACCGCCTGGTAAAACTCAGGGTGATTATGCATCGAGCAAGCCTGGTCCTTATGATCATTGGGTGATTGAATATGGTTATTCTACAGCACTAGATGATGCCGATGCCGAAGAAAAACGATTATTAGAAATCTTAAATCGTTCTACTCAGCCAGAGTTAGCTTTTGGTAACGATGCCGATGATATGCGTGCGCCAGGTCGTCATATTGATCCTCGCGTTATGATTGGCGATATGAGTAATCAAGCTATTGATTATAGTGTTGATCGTTTTAAATTAGTTAATGACTCATTTGGCAAATTAAAAGATAAAACCCTTACCGAAGGCGACAGCTACCATAATTTAGTGATGGGCGCTAATGTCTTAGTGTCTAATTATCGAACTGCGGCAGGTGTTATTTCACGTTATATTGGTGGTATTTATCTTGACCGTGCGCTTGTGGGGCAAGAAGGCGAAACTCAGCCATTTACGCCTGTTTCATTAGAAACTCAAAAGCAAGCAATGGATGCCTTAACTCAATATGTGTTTGCGCCAAGTGTGCTGGATGAAATGAAGCCCGTTTATAGTGCCATGCAAGTTCAGCGTCGTGGATTTGCCAACTATGGTCGTAACGAAGATCCTAAAGTTCATGCCATGGTTTTAAATATTCAAAAAAATGTACTGGCGCATTTATTACATCGTAATGTATTAATGCGTATTAGCGATTCTAGTGAATATGGTAATGAGTATAGTTTAAATCAAATGCTAAGTGATTTAACCAGCGCAATTTTTGAAGCAGACATTAAAGATACGGTTAATAGCAAGCGTCAAAATCTGCAAATTGAGTATGTGAAAAGCTTATTAAAAGCAATTAATGCAAAGTCGCCTTATGATAACTTAAGTAAAGCGGCAATTACTCATCAGCTAGAAACCATTGCTAAAAAGTTAGCATATACTGCCACTCAAGGTGATACGCGCATTCATCAAAACTATGTTAAAGGGATGATTGAAAAAGCGTTAAAAGGTTAATCACTAAACCTTGATTAAAAAGCCCAAGTTAATGCTTGGGCTTTTTTTTAAATTGAGAACTCTAGAAACATGAATAGTTTACACATTACCAATGGTTCTTGTGCCGCAGAGCTTGTTAAACAAGCATTTAAGCTGAGCAAAAATGAGCTATTAACCATAAACGATCTACTATGTTGTGGCTTAATCGGTGATATTAATAAGGTTAAAACATGGATTAGTGACAGAGAGTCATACTGGCATAATATTTTAACGCTTACCGGTAATGATGTTTTTCCAATGAGTAATTTTCCTAGGGATTTTTATTTTAATTATTCAGATATTAATGAAGCAAAACAGGTAAATATTTGGCTAGGAACATCATTAGGCGACCAAATGATGCTGGCATTTGTTGTAGCATTTTTTAAAGCGCATTCATTTGATTTATCTAAAATTAATATTTATCAATTTGAAAAGCATTGCAGTAAAAATTTTTCAATTGCTGGTTTAGCAATGTTGAGTCCATCTGAGTTATTAGAGCAGTTAAAAACCGTTCAACCTTTTAACTTGTCTGGCTCTATGGTTGAGTATTTAACCAACGGCTGGCAAGCGCTTACCGAAAAAACACCTAGCAAGCTATTAACATTTTTAACCATTAAAAACACAAAGTTAACTTTGTTTTCACAAGCATTAAATCGACTGATTAAGCGTTTTCCCGATTATAAAACAGGCTTGTCTATTTGGGAGCAGAGAATTTTAAATGCGGCATTAGGGCAAGAACAAAAAGCCACAAAAATTATTGGACAATTACTTTCTATACCTGACGAATTAGATTTAGTAGGTGATTTATATTTATTTGCTTTAATTAAAAAGCTGGCAAGCAATCAGCTAAACAAGCCATTATTGCAATTAAATAATAACCATTCCGCAATGACTGAAACTAAAGTATCAATCACTCATTTTGGAAAAGCCGTTTTAGCGGGAAAGTCTAATCATGTTAAAACTAATGGAATTAACCGATTTATTGCGGGCATCCACTTATCCAGTAACAACCAAAAAGTTTGGTATCGTAAAGGTGATAAAGTTTTTTATTATTTAAGCCAGTAAATAAAACCTGCAATAATGACTATGATTGCAACAATAACACCGACTAAAATTTTAACAACATCTCCCATTCCAGTAATTGATACTTCTTCTGGCATTGCGCCTGCTTTAGCAATTAATTGTTTTTTGCATTCGCAACAATAAGGTGTAAGTGGTTGCTCGGTATTGCAATGCTTGCAGATCACGGTTTCGCCTTGCTCATGTCTTGCCGCCAACTCATGAAAGGGTGTGGTTTCTTCGCCGTCTGGCACAATAGTAAATTCCGTTGGTTTTTCATAAACCGCTACTCGTTGCAGGCGGCTTTTTAATCCTGCTTTGGCTAATTTTTGTTGATAAAGATACGCTTTTTTATGGGTGAGATCTTGCTTAACGATTTTTTCAGATTGCTCAATAAGACTAGTGGCTTTCTCTTTTGATAATGCAAATTCAGTTTGTAAGATTTTGACCGCTTGAGCTTTATTAAAACCTTCTTCTAGCTCACCCAAAGTGATTACTTTGTAAACATCATTTTTCACAATTTAGCCTTTTTTACTTATTACTTAGATCTAACTAGCGTAACGCTGTTAGTGACAAATGTCATATTAAACTGATGACAATCGACAATAACCAAATAACACCAGTTCAAGCACAATAACATTATCAAATTAAAATCAAAAACCTATTGAGGGTGCTACTGATGAAAAATGTAATTAGTGTTAGTAAAGCCAGTAAGCAATATCCTAACTGCTTGGCTTTAAACGATGTGAGTTTATCACTTGCACAAAGCGAGGTGTTATCAATTTTAGGGCCTAATGGTGCAGGTAAAACTACTTTAATTAATGCACTGCTTGGTAAAATATCGCTGGATGCTGGTGAACTTAAATTGTTTGATTTAAAACCTGGTGAAATGTCAGTTAAGCGCAGAATTGGTGCTATGTTGCAGGTGTCTGGTTTGCCAGAACAACTGACCATTAAAGAGCATATTCAGCTATTTAGAAGCTATTATCCTGCGCCAATGAGTTACGAGCAAATTATGCAATATTCCGGTTTGTCTAGCATCGAAAACCAGCGTAGTAAGTCTTTATCGGGCGGACAAAAACAGCGGCTAATGTTTGCTTTAGCTATTTGCGGCGATCCTGAAATTTTGTTTTTAGATGAACCAACCGTAGGTATGGATATTGAGGCAAGAAAAAAACTTTGGAAAGCCATTTCAGAGCTTAGAAATAAAGGCAAGAGCATTATTTTAACCACTCACTATCTCGAAGAAGCTGATCAGCTGTCTGACAGAATTATTATGCTTAATAAAGGCAAAATTATTCATCAAGGTTCACCCGAGGCGATAAAAGCCACAACCCAACATAAAAAAATTATCTGTAAGTCGTCTCTTACCCAAGCAAAGTTAACACAGCTTGCCGCAGTAATTGATGTAGAGCAGTTTGGAGAAACAGTTCACATTAAGTCGAGTGATGCGGTATTAACACTAAAAGCTTTATTTCAGCAGGATTTTACTGTTAATGATTTAACCGTAACTGGCGGTGCATTAGAAGATGCCTTTGAAGCTTTAAATCAACCACAAACTAAACCAATAGCCGCTTAATTAAGATCTAGGAGATATTATGAATAGTCAAACATTAGCCTCTAAATCATTATCACCGCAAGTCACTAAAGTTTATTGGCAAGAAACCGTTTGTGAGTTTAAAAAGCTACTTCGTTCACCTAGTTTTGCGCTACCAACATTGCTTTTTCCTGTGATGTTTTATGTGTTTTTTGGCGTGATATTTAGCATGAATCAAAATATGCCAACCTATTTGTTAGCCACTTATGGAGCATTTGGCGTTATTGGACCTGCGCTATTTTCATTTGGTGTTGGTGTTGCCATTGAGCGCTCACAAGGTTGGTTTACGATTAAAGAAATTTCTCCTATGCCAGCGGGGGCTTATTTATTTGCAAGAATTATTGTTAGTGTAATTTTTGCCCTAATGGTTGTTATCTTATTATTTACATTAGGCGCTACATTAGGCGATGTTAGGCTGATCTCAAACAACTGGATGTTACTAGCGGGTATTTTAATTTTAGGCAGTCTACCTTTTTGTGCAATGGGTTTAAGTTTAGGATTGTTATTAAGCGCTAATAGCGCGCCAGCGGTTGTGAATTTAATTTATTTGCCTATGGCGTTTTTATCAGGACTTTGGATGCCAATTAATTTTTTCCCCGAAGCCATGCAAGTATTTGCAAACTTTTTACCAGCCTATCATTTATCACAATTAGCATTGGGAGTTGTCGATTTATCTAAAGGGCAAAGTGTTTATTACCACATAATTTGTTTAGCAGTTTTCTTTATTATTTTTTCAGTGATTGCTTTATTAGCTTATAAAAGAAAGGATAAAAACTAATGAAGATTAAAAACATCGCTATTGTCATTTTGTGCATTAGTTTTTTAGTTGCTTTTTTTCAGTTATTGCCAGAGCCAAAAGTTAATTCAACCGTTGAAAAGTCGAAGAGTACGGTTAGTGAAAATTTTATTATTCGCAATGTCGATCTTTATGATGGAAACCGCTGGCATAACAATGTTGATGTTGAAGTATTCGAGCAAAAGGTGAGTCAAATAGGTATTTCAATAGAAAATTCAAAAAAATTAGATGAACTTGATGCTAATGATCAATATTTAATTCCTGGTTTAATTGATGCGCATACTCATACTTGGGGCAATGCATTAAAAGAAGCGCTTAACTTTGGCGTAATGACCGAGCTTGATATGTTTACCATGCCAGACTTTACTAAAGCACATAAGGCACTAAGAGGACAATTAAATAACACTGGGCAAGCTGACTTATTTTCCGCCACTATTTTAGCGACAGCACCTAATGGGCATGGCACAGAATATGGATTTGAAATTCCAGTGTTAGATAATATTGAGCAGGTTGCAGGCTTTGTTAATGATAGAGTAAAAGATGGCGCGGATTATATTAAAGCGGTTTACACCTCGGCTAAAAGCCAGCGTAAACATTTTCCATCAATTAGCTTAGCCATATTAAAAGCATTGGCAGTTGAAGCTAAAAAGCATCATAAACTATTGGTGGTTCATGTAGATGATTTAATATCGGCAAAAGAAGCTATTCAAGTTGGTGCTAATGGGCTTGTGCATAGTTTTATGGACAAGCTTGCCGATGATGAATTGGTTAAACTTATGCAAACAAATAACGCTTTTATGATTGCAACCTTGCAAGTTGAGGCTTCAATCACTCAACTTGGCCAAGGAAAAAAATTAATTGATGATCCTTTAGTTAAACCTTATTTATCTACTCAACAATTAGGTCAACTTAAAGCAAGTTTTATGAACTTTGGTATTCCTAAAACGGCTTTGAAAAACGCGCAAAAAAGTGTGAAAATTTTACATGATAATGGCATTACAATTCTGGCAGGCAGTGATGCCCCCAACCCCGGAACCACTCATGGCGCAAGCTTGCACGAAGAGCTGGTTATGCTAGTTGAATCTGGATTATCAAATGAGCAAGCACTTTATGCGGCCACTGGCGCAGTCAATAAAGCTTTTGGATTGAGAGACTCTGGGTTAATTAAAATTGGTGCGCCAGCATCAATGATATTGCTTAAAAATGATCCTAGAGTCGATATTAATCATAGCAAACAGATTTCAGCGCTTTGGAAAAATGGAGTACATTTTAAGCGAGTTGTTAATGCGATTAAATCCAATAACGATACTGCGATTAAGGCAGGGGAAATTGCAGAATTTAACAATATTACCGATAATCAGCAACAAATTAAAACCAAAATAGGTACTGGTATAGCGCCTTCTAGTGATCAGTTTGCAGGTGGTAAATCTGTGGTAAACTTTTCTGCTTATTCGCTTGAAGATAATAATGAATTAAACGCGCTTAAAGTGTCTGGCAAAATAAAACAAGGGTTTGCTTACACATGGAGCGGGTTGGCATTTATTCCGGGTAAAAGTTTTAATGAGGGCGCAAATTTAAGCCAAGTAAAAAGCCTAAAATTTAAAGCGCTCGATTTAATCAATACTAAAAACTTAAGCATTATGTTGTTTCAGCAAGGGAGCTTTCAGCCAGTTACTAAAAACATTAGTATTAGTGAACAGTGGGCAAGTTATAAAGTTTCTCTTAAAGATTTTAACGGCATTGATTTAACCACGGTGAGTAATATTTCAATTGTAGCAACGGGAAGTCCGCGTGAATTTAGTTTTGCTATTAGTGATTTAGCATTCGAGTAAATTAATTGGTCTAATTTAGGAAATAAGTAATGACAAGTTGGTTTAAAAAAATTGATCAATTTTTATTGCCTGCATCAGAAGAAAACCGTGTAGCACCCTATGTGTGGTTGGTTTATTTAGCAATTTACTATGTAATGGTATTTTTTTCTCCGCACACTACTAATGACTTGTTTATTGCTGCCATTGGAACCCTAGCTTTTTTAGCCGTATATTTTCATGGGTATTGGCAATGCGGAAATAAAATTATTGTAAATATTGTGGCTATTGCTTTAATTGGAAGTGCCCTTACAGTAACGGCTACTGGCGCAAGTGTATTTTTTGTTTATGCTGGTGCATTTTGTTGCCGATTAGGAAGCCCCAAAAAATCATTTGCTGGATTAGTTGGCTTAGTGTTTTGGATGGCATTAATGTCTTGGGTTTTTCAGCTGAGCGCCTTTTTCTATATTCCAGGAATTGTATTTACCTTAATTGTTGGTGGAGTCAATATTTATCAGTTTGAAATTGATAAAAAGAAAAAGCAGCTTAATTTGTCGCAAGAAGAAATTAAAGCGCTGGCTAAAACCGCAGAAAGAGAGCGCATTGCTCGTGATCTTCATGATCTTATTGGTCATACTTTTTCAGTGATTACTTTAAAAGCTGAACTTGCAGGTAAATTAATTGATAAAGATTTAGCCAAAGCAAAAAGTGAAATTAACGATCTGGAAAATATTTCTCGCGATGCGTTAAAGCAAGTTAGAGAAGTGGTTACTGGTTATCGTACAACTGATTTAACCACTGAACTTGCTCACGCAAAATATGTACTTGAATCTAATGATATTAACTTTAATTACCATAACCAGTTTAAAGAAGAAAATAACAAAGTGAGTAAAGAGCTTGCGATTATTTTAAAAGAGCTAGTCACCAATATTTTAAAACATGCTCAAGCAACCAATGTAAAAGCCAATATTGTCGTGAATAATAATCAAATTTTGATGACCGTTGAGGACGATGGCGTGGGTATTGATAAAAAGCTTGAAAGAAACATTGATGATGAATCAAGCTTTGGATTAAAAGGTATTACCGAAAGAGTTAGCAAGCTAGGTGGTTCATTTAACTTTAATAATGGTGAAGAAAAAAATGGTTTTATTAGCAATGTTATTATTCCAACGAGTATTTCTTAGGTAGGCACAGTGATGATTAATATTGCAATTGCAGAAGATCAAGGCATGGTATTAGGCGCTTTAGCGGCACTGTTAGATTTAGAAGATGATCTTTGTGTTAAACATAAAGCGGCTAATGGGAAAGTGGCGCTCGATTATTTAGCATCAAATAAAGGCAAAGACATTGATATTTTAGTAACTGATATCGAAATGCCATTATTAACTGGACTAGAGCTTGCACAAGCCATTCAAAATCAATCGTTAAAAGTCAAAGTGATTATACTGACTACTTTTTCACGATCAGGCTATTTACGCCGAGCGATGGATTCGGGGGTTAAAGGTTATTTGCTTAAAGATTCACCATCAGATTCGCTAGTGGCGGCGATAAAGAAAATACATCAAGGCGGTAAAGTAATAGCGCCAGAGCTATTACAAGAAGCTTGGATGAACCAAGATCCACTCACCGAAAACGAGCGCAAAGCACTAAGACTTGCCAAAGAAGGGGACTCAACAGAAAGCATTGCAAAAAAACTTTTTTTAAGTGCTGGAACGGTGCGCAATTATTTATCGAGTGCGGCAAGCAAAATGGATGCAAAAAATAGAATAGAAGCCGCGAGAATTGCGCATAAGAATGGGTGGTTGTGATTATTGGAAGTGTGTAAGTGGTGCCTTTGATATTGATGTACTAACAATGAAAAGTAATGAAGCATAAATTGACTTATAGTTCTTTGCTATTTAATTTCTGGAGCAATGAAAAAGATACAATATTTGGAAAAATGATTTTTTGTTTAGTTTAAGCGATTAATCAAAAGAATAAATGATTTTGCATTATTTTTAGCCTTGTTGTTAAGACATATTGCAGATGTGCTCGTTGCTTTTATACTCATTTTATTTCAAGATGTACATTCCAATATGTTAAATTTTAAGGAGTTTGAAGTGCTTAAGCTTGTTGCTACAATTATTTTAATTTCGATGATGGGCTGTTCTTCTGTCCCAGTAAATTATGGGAAACCTCCGATAGGCTCAAAAATTGGAATAATGCTACTTATCGAAGAGTCGCCAAGTTATCAACATATTGGGACAACAACTTTTAATAATGAAGATCTTAGTTATATATCAACTACTGACTATAGTTCTAAGTTTTACTCTGAAATTTCGAATTTATTGATTCGAGCAACTCATCATCCTATTTTACTTAAAACAGATCCTAGTTTAGATAAAAACGCGAACTCATTATTTGGATATATTGATTTCAAAGATAGTCATAAAGCAACGCTAAATAAAATTGCAAGTAACAATGATTTAGACTTTATTATAGTTGTTTATCCACCCTCGGGGCCAGCTTGGCCAAATTCATCTGCTTACCTATCAGGATATGGATTATATTCTAGATGTGCGTTTAATTCATGTAGCGCCTACGCTTTAAATTATGTAAGTGCTCGAATTTATGATGTAAAAAACAAGACTTCATTAAAACCGATGGATTTTGCTTTTTTTGCTCAAGAGCTACTAACAGAAATAAACATTCCTAAAGATCTGAAAAGTATAAAATCATCTGATATTGATTATGCGGCAGATAAAGCTCTTATAGACTTTATGGATAAATTCACCAAAATGATTAGAGAATCAGAATTTTTGTAGGTTTTAGCTTAATAGCCATATGTATCGACTATACAAAAAAGGCAGCTAAATCGCTGCCTTTGTTTTTCTCTTTGTTAGAGAGCCTTATCGAACAATATCCATTTCTTCAATAAGATTTGTGGCTCCATCTACATGCTCCATCATCCAAAGCATAAAACGTGAGTCAACGTGGATTGAACGATTTAATTGTGGATCATAATCCCAGTCGCCAATAATACTTTCGTATACACCGTCAAACACAAGCCCAACCAGTTCTGCTTTGTCATTGAGGGTTGGTGAACCAGAGTTACCACCAGTAATATCAAGCGTACCTAAGTAGTTTACTGGTACAGAGTCGATGTCTTTTTTGTAGTAATTTCCATATTGCTTTTTCGCCACCATGTCTAAAACTTTTTGTGGAGAATTAAATGGCCATTCGCCAGTTTCTTTTTCTAGCAAACCTTCTAAGCGAGTGAATGGAACAGCATATAGCCCGTCTTTTGGTGAATAACCTTTTACGTTACCAAAAGTAATACGAAGCGTGCTGTTAGCATCGGCATAAATGGGTAAGTTTTTAGCTTTGTTATAGGCAATGATGGCTTCCATATATTTAGGACGAACGGCATTTAATTTGCCTGAAAGATCTTTAGATTCATCTTCCATTTGCTTACGCACTTTATAAGTTTGAACCGCATATTGAATAAATGGGTCGTCACTTTTTTCAAACTCTGCAACGCTTTTGTTCATCCATTGTAAACGAGTTGCTTCGTCTCCAAGTTTTGTTGCTGAATACATTTGAGACAGTCTTTTGTCTAAGCGTGCTTCGCTAAATCCGTCATCAATTTTAAAGAAACGATCAAAGTCTTTAATTCTTTCTTCGGCAGGTAATTGTGCGTAGCGAGTCAGTAGATTCATCAGCATTGCTTGGTCAACTTTAGCAACATAACGCTTACTCAGTGACTTCATTGACTGAGTGAAACGATTCATATCACGTTCTTGATAACCCGATTCACGCTCCATATCGGGCTTTTGTTTTTCAATGGCTAAACGATATAAACGAGAAGAAGTGCTCATCATGCTTGCAATACCTGCGTAGCCTAAAATGGTATCGCGCTTAAAATCAGCATGGCTTTCGGCAACTAACTTATCTAAATCGTTAATGGCGCTACCATATTTTTGCTTGCGAGAATTCTTTTTATTAACCCAAGCGCGTAATTCTTTATCTAATGCTGATTTACGCTGTTGTGTTGTGCCTTTGTGGTAACTTTCCATCATAGAGCCACGGTTTTTCTCATAGTTTGCTAATCCAGCAATTAAGCTTTCATAACCGATACGTTCGTTACTGCCTTCTTCAGAATTTTCTTTAATCGTGTTAATTAATGAGCCCATTAACTCTTTCGTTAAAGGATAGTTTTCGGTGAAAGTGTTTTTAACTTCGCTAGCGGTACGGTAGCGATTAGTGCTTCCTGGGTAGCCGATAACCATAATATAGTCACCATCATCAACGCTTTTTGCGTTCACTTTTAAATGATGCTTTGGTTGGTAAGGCACGTTGTCTTCGCTGTAATCTGCTGGTTTACCGTCTTTGCCAACATAAGCTCGGTAAAAGGCGTAATCACCAGTGTGGCGAGGCCATATCCAGTTGTCGATATCACCACCATACTTACCAACGCTTTTGGCTGGTGCATGAGCAATACGAACATCACGGATCATTAATTGCTTAAATAAGTAATATTCTAAACCACCATGAAAAGTAACCACTGAGCAGCGATAATCTTTGTTCGATTCACATTCAGCAACTAATTTTTTGCGAATGCCGTCAATATGTTCATACCGCTCTGTACCACTCATTTTATCGGTAATTCCAGACTTAACCTGATTAGTGACATTAACAATATTTTCAGTTACATAAATACGCGAGCCTGGTGAAGTTTGAAGTTCTTCATCAAAGTTTTTTGCCAAGAAACCATTTTCTAAAATGTTATTTTCTTTAGTTGAGTTATGAACAATAGAGCCATAAGCACAATGGTGATTAGTAACCACCAAGCCTTTATCAGAAACAAAAGATGCGGTACAACCACCAATGCTAACAATAGCGCCCATCGGAAATTCGGTTAAGTTGGTGAGTTTGCTAGGATCAAGCTTTAAACCTGCTTTTTTAAGATCTTTAGCAATAGAGGGTAGCTGATGCGGCTGCCACATACCTTCGTTAGCAATAGCGGTATTTATTCCTATTGCCGCCGCAAGTAATAGTAGTTTTTTCATTATATTTCTCTTTGTTTATGATGTATTAACCTGGTTCGCGAAGCATCATAAAGAGCTTACTCGCAAGCGGCAAGGTAAATTATTAACAGAAATGTTAATAAAAGTGTTTGTTGGTGATAAGTGCGGTTATTTTTTTATTCTGCATGTTATACCTTTTCTATTTCAAAATACCTTGTCTTGGGATGCTTAACTAAGAATCTCGCATTGTGTTGCAACTTACAGAAGAACGGGTATATTAGGGTCTGTTGATCTTTCAAATATCATCACTGTTGAAGCGATTTTTTCGCTTAATGAGGCAGAAGAAGCATAGTTTAGTTATTCTAAATGAGCGACTGATAACGAAATTAAGTGAAAAAATCGCTCAGCTGTACTAGTTCAGCTCTTTGGGTTGCGTTTAAAATAACGTCACTTGTTGTTACTCCTCATTCATTTGGAATAACCAAACCGCATTTGTCGTGCCTAAATTGACGCTATTTTAACCGCAACAGTGAGGATGCTTGAAAGATCAACAGACCCTAGGAATTAGATGAGAAACAAAGAGAATAAAAATGATTATTTCCCATAAGCATAAGTTTATCTTTTTAAAGACGAATAAAACTGCGGGTACCTCAATAGAAATTGCATTGTCCAAATTTTGTGGGGCAAATGACATTATTACCCCAATTACACCCGAAGATGAAGAAGTAAGAGAAAAGCTAGGCTACACGGCACCGCAAAATTATTTTTTACCTTTATCAAGCTATGGTTTTTCTGATATTGCCAAGTGGGCGATCAAGGGGAAAAAAAAGCAATTTTATAATCATATTACCGCTCAAGAAATCAAAGCTTTAGTTGATGAGGACGTTTGGAATACTTATTATAAATTTTGTATCGAGCGAAACCCTTGGGATCGTTGCATCTCTCAGTATTACTGGAAATATCGAGCTGGTTCAAAATCCACAATTTCGGAATTTGTTAACTCCAATGAACCTCTAGTTCTCAAGAAAAAAGGCTATGACCTATATACAATCAATGGAAACCTTGCAGTCGATAAAGTGTGTAAGTTTGAAAATCTTGCTGATGAGTTAAAAGAGGTTTGCAATAAAGTGGGTATAACTGAAAAGCTAGAATTACCTAAAGCAAAATCAAAATTTAGAAAAGATAAACGACATTATAAAGATGTTTTATCGGATGCAGACAGAGATAGAGTTGCAAGCTTATTCCGTGATGAAATTAATCTTATGGGGTATGAGTGGTAAAATTATTGCTGGCTTTTTGTTTTAAGCTTACTCTGGAACAACAGTAACAGTTAATGTGCCAACATAGCGACCAGGGTTTGCACTTTGTAAGTCTCTACGTCTAAAACGAATATCAATATTGGCATTAAGACCGTTTGGGCAAGCCAGTTCATCGCTTGCTCTTTGGTTGCGGCTGACTGGTGTTCCAGGAAATACTCGTTGTCCGCCTGCGCGACGAGCTCTGTCGTTAAACCTTACTAGATAATCAAGGGTGTCTACGCCATTAGAAACTTCAAACGCGCCACCTGCACCACTGCCCAAAAAAGTCATTTGATAATTACTAATAGGAAGGGCGTTTATGCAAATGTTGTCATTATCTCTTAAATTGCCAAAACCACTATACTTACCAAAATTAAAGTCATCTAGGTTGGAAACTTGCACGTCGGCATTTGCCGAGAAAGTAGTGAGTAATAGAGAAAATAGTAGTTTTTGATTAATAACTAACCGTCGCTTTAAAAATTTAAAACGAGTTTCAAATAGTGAAAGCGGCTTGTTAAAACGCATAGATTATTCGGGTATTATCGTTAGTGTGAGAGTTCCAGTATAACTACCTGTTTCAGCGCTTTCTAATGCTGGCTCTTCAATAATAATGCTTAAATTGGCATTTCTTACCAAACATCCAAAGATATTAAAAAATGCAAAGCTTGCAGATTGATTATTAATACTTGTTGCAGCTGATAGTTCAGTTCTTCCACCTAGTCCAGTGCTATCATTAAAAAATACTCGATAAGGAATATAATCTGAGCCATTACTGAGAGCAAAAGCATTGGCACTGCTATTATTTCCACTTCCTGTTGCTCTAAACTGGTATAAATTGGTGCCAAATAGTCCTACACATAGATTTTGGTTTGCGTTTAAATTACCCGAAGTCCAACTACCAAAAGCAATGTCAGAAATTCCAGAAATACGTGCTAATAATCCTAGCGTGAGGTTAATATCTATGTCGCCAGACGAATTAGTACCTACACTACCCTGAGTAGCTGCAAAAGATGATTTGCTACTAATTAAGGCCAAAAGTATGAGGATAATTCTTAGCATGAGATCATATTTTTTAAGTTGACTAAACAAAGTTATTCTTAGCGAAAAATTCTGCTCTCAAATAAAGTTTTTAGTTTGAGAGCAAATAATAAAGGCTAATTTGAATAATAGTTATTCAGGTGCAACAACCATGGTTAAAGTACCAGAGTATGAACCTGCTGGAACACTTGATAGATCCGAATTTGCAACAGTTACACTAACCGATACATTATCATTGACGCCACTATTGCAGTTATCATTAGCTGTGAATGCACCAGCTTGTGCTGCTAAAGAATTGCCAGATGTGATTGCATTGGCGCTGCCATTTGTGAAGCTAACTGAATAAGGAAGAGTATTCGAGCCATCGGTTAATGTGAAAGCTGATGCCGTTCCACTGCCAGTCATTGTGATGTTGTAGTTACCTGTACCATTTCGGTAGATACAGAAGTTGTCTGAGCCTGATAAGTCGCCAGCGGCACCAGTGAATGTACCAAGATCGATATCATTAAGGTTATTGACTCGAACTAGATCGTCGATATCAAGTTCAATTAAAAGATCGCCTGTAGATGTTGTGTCTAATGAGCCTTGTGTCGCAGCCATAACAGCCGCAGATGACATGCTTAACACTAACAAAGAGGTTTTAATCATACGAGAGTATTTCATTGTCTATACCTTTATTATTAAAGAAAAATTTATTGCTTACAGGCTAATTGAAAATTCAAAAAGCCATTTTCCCAAAAAACTGCCATGTCTCTCGTGTCTATCCGTAAACTACTTGGACTAGATTAAAGTGTATTGAATTTATTAAAGTATTACAATAGCTTGTGTTTGTAACTTGTTGATTATTAAGATAATTGATGTGGCAAAAAATGTCAGATCTTTGTGACGCATTTTGTCAGTATATTTTGTGTGGGTATATTGTTTTGGTTAACTTATTGATTTTTAAGTAAAAATATTTAAGTTGTCAGAGAGCATGGCAAGAAATAAGTCAAAATAATGTCGATAGATAAAACTTATATATCAATTAAATTTTGACTATTTGTTAATATTACCAATAAAAAAATAGGTAAAATCTTTTAAAAGTGTGATCAATATCACTTTATTTGGCTATAAATCGCCAAATTTTGCTTGAAAAATAGATTGAGTTGCTATAGCGGCAGTTTCTGTTCTTAGTATTCTTTTGCCTAAATTAACGCCATGAGCACCAATAGCTTTTAATGTTTGAATGTCATGATCTGAAAGCCCACCTTCAGGACCAATAAACAGTTTAACCGATTGAGTGCTTTTATTTAAGCTATTAATTGATAAATTAGATTTTGGCTCTAAGTAAATTAGTTGAGTGTTATCGGTGTTAGATATTTGGTTAATATTGATCATTGAATTTAATTGAGGCAAAACTGCACGCCCACATTGCTCGCAAGCGCTTTGAATAATACCTTGCCACTGCGCTAGCTTTTTCTGTTGACGTTTTTCATCGAGCTTAACATTACTGCGTTCGCTAATAATGGGTGTAATTTGGCTAACACCAAGCTCAACACTTTTTTGAATAACCCATTCCATTTTATCGCCTTTAGCTAGCGACTGATAAAGGTGTATCTTTAAAGGAGATTCGTTGCTGAGAGTTTGTAATTGATCGATTTTGACGATGGCATTTTTGCCCTTAATATCGGCGATATGCCCTAAGTAATCATTGCCATCACCATTAAAAACGATAATAGGATCATTAATTTGATAACGTAAAACTTGTAAACAGTGATGCGATGCCGGTTTTAACAGTTCAACCGTTTTACCAACAACGAAAGTTTGTGAGCTATAAAATCGGTGGGTTCTCATAAGCACTTAAAAGCAAAAATGCGCTAAGGCAAGTTCCCTAGCGCATAATATTTAACTAGTAACGGTAATGTTCAGGCTTATATGGTCCGTCAACATCAACATTAATGTAGTCTGCTTGCTCTTGGGTTAAAACCGTGAGGTTTGCGCCAATTTTTTGTAGATGCAAGCGCGCCACTTTTTCGTCAAGATGTTTAGGCAATACATAAACTTGGTTTTCGTATTTATCGCCTTGAGTCCAAAGTTCAATTTGTGCCAAAGTTTGATTAGTAAATGAATTAGACATTACAAAACTTGGGTGTCCTGTTGCACAGCCCAAATTAACTAAACGACCTTCGGCTAACATAATAATGCGCTTGCCATCGGGGAAAATAATATGATCAACTTGGGGTTTAATATTTTCCCAAGTGTATTGCTTAACTTCGGCAACCTGAATTTCATTATCGAAGTGACCTATATTACAAACAATGGCTTGATCTTTCATGGCAAGCATATGCTCGTGGCGAATGATATTAAAGTTACCTGTTGTGGTAACAAAAATATCCGCTTGGTCAACCACATCTTCAACGGTTACAACTCGGTAACCTTCCATTGCCGCTTGAAGCGCACAAATGGGATCAATTTCGGTCACAAAAACTGTAGCACCTTGGCCGCGTAAAGACTGAGCGCAACCTTTACCGACATCGCCATAACCACAAACTACGGCAATTTTACCCGCAATCATCACATCGGTTGCTCGCTTAATACCGTCGAGCAGTGATTCACGGCAGCCGTATAGATTATCGAATTTTGATTTAGTAACCGAGTCGTTAACATTAATTGCAGGGAAGGGCAAAGTACCTTCTTTAGCCATTTGATTTAAACGGTTAACACCTGTTGTAGTTTCTTCGGTAACCCCTTGAATGGCGTTGCCAACACGGTCGTAAAACTCAATATCTTTTTCAAGCTGTTTTTTTATAGCGGCGTAAAGATAAGTTTCTTCTTCGCTACCTGGGTTATCTAATACGCTGATATCTTTAGCGGCTTTTTGTCCTAAAATAACCGCTAGGGTTGCATCACCACCATCATCTAAAATCATATTAGCGGTTTCGCCGTTACCCCAATTTAAAATATTGTGAGTGTATTCCCAATACTCTTCTAAAGTTTCACCTTTATAAGCAAAAACCGGAATTTCACTCGCCGCAATAGCCGCTGCGGCGTGATCTTGAGTAGAATAAATATTACACGATGCCCAGCGAACCTCTGCACCTAATGCGGTTAGGGTTTCAATTAATACTGCAGTTTGAATGGTCATGTGTAGTGAGCCAGCAATACGCGCGCCTTTTAAAGGTTTGCTATCGCCAAATTCTTCGCGCATTGCCATTAATCCGGGCATTTCAGTTTCGGCAATGGCAATTTCTTTTCTGCCCCAGTCGGCAAGGGTAATGTCTTTTACATAATAGTCTTGAAAACTCATTGAGTTGGTTCTCCAAAAATATTGGGTGCCCTTTATGGTAAATAGGCTTGCTGTTTGAGCGTGACGGAATGATTACCGCTGCAGCGCCCCTCAAACAGCAAGGATGTTATTTAAAAGATTTGTTTATAAACCCGCATCAGCTCTTAAAGCGGCGGCTTTATCGGTAGCTTCCCAAGTAAAATCACTATCCTCACGACCAAAGTGACCATAAGCCGCGGTTTTACGATAGATAGGACGAATAAGATCTAGCATTTGAATAATGCCATAAGGGGTGAGATCAAAGTGTTTTTGAACAAGCGCTTCTAATTTGGCTTCATCTATTTTAGCCGTACCAAAAGTATTTAAGCTAATGCTGGTAGGCTCGGCAACACCAATGGCGTAAGACACTTGAATTTCGCAGCGCTCGGCAAGACCTGCGGCGACAATATTTTTAGCCACATAACGCCCTGCATAAGCGGCAGAACGGTCAACTTTTGAAGGATCTTTACCCGAAAATGCGCCGCCGCCATGATGAGCAGAGCCGCCATAGGTATCAACAATAATTTTACGCCCGGTTAATCCGCAGTCTCCAACAGGGCCACCAATAACAAAGTTACCGGTTGGATTTATGTGGAATTTAGTCTCATTATGAATTAATTCTGCGGGCAAAATCGGCTTAATAATTAGCTCGCGCACCGCTTCTTGCAAGTCAGACTGGCTAACATCAGGGTTATGCTGGGTTGATAATACAACCGCATCAATTGCAACAGGTTTGCCGTTTTCATATCGCAGGGTCACTTGGCTTTTGGCATCAGGACGTAGCCAATTTAGCGCACCGCTTTTTCTTACCTCGGCTTGTTTTTCAACTAATTGATGAGACCAAGTAATTGCCGCGGGCATTAGTACCGATGTTTCATTAGTGGCATAGCCAAACATTAAACCTTGATCGCCAGCACCCTGTTTTTGTGCACTTTCACGATCAACACCTTGGTTGATATCGGGTGATTGTTTACCAATGGCGTTAATAACAGCACAAGTTTTTCCATCAAATCCCATGTCAGAGCTGGTATAGCCAATGTCACTAATGGTTGAACGAACCACATCTTCTAAGTCAACCCAAGCGCTTGTGGTTACTTCGCCAGCAATAATTGCCATGCCTGTTTTTACCATGGTTTCAACCGCTACACGGGCGTTTTTGTCTTGACGAATAATTTCATCGAGCACCGCATCAGAGATCTGATCGGCAATTTTGTCAGGATGTCCTTCAGATACTGACTCTGAAGTAAATAGTGAGTATTCAGCCATTGAGTAAGCCTCTATTTGTGTAGATAGTTTATAAATATTAATTTGTTATTAGGGAGTGTAGTTGCTAATTAACAAAAAATTTTCAAAATTGTACCTGTAAACTTAATAATTTACACCTTGTTTAACGTTATACTTTGATAGCTAATAGTTATAATTTTCAGAAAAATATTTAAAGATTGTATGTTACGAGTATAAATATGAAGTTTGAGCCTCCACTAATTGCTACTAGGTTGATTAAAAGATACAAACGCTTTTTAGCTGACGTGACCCATCCAGAATTGGGCGAGTTTACCGTTCATTGCCCAAACACCGGCTCAATGAAAAACTGTTGGCAAGCTGGTGATACTGCTTGGCTATTAGACAGTAATAATCCCAAACGAAAATACCAATACACTTGGGTTATTTGTGAAAGTAATAATGAATATAAAATTGGGGTGAATACTCACTTTGCCAATAGCATTGTTAAAGAGGCTATTGAAAACCAGCAAATAAAAGAGCTAAAAACATTTGAGTCGCTTAAAACCGAAGTAAAATATGGTGATGAAAATAGCCGTATTGATATTTTACTAACGCATAAAAATCAAACTAAAACTTTTATTGAAGTTAAAAGTGTTACTTTACATGAGCAAGATGGACAAGGCTATTTTCCCGATGCGGTAAGCACTCGTGGTCAAAAACACTTAAGAGAACTAATGACTTGTGTTGAACAAGGCAATAAAGCGGTTTTGTTCTTTTTAGTGCAGCACTCACAAATACAAAGCGTATCACCTGCTGCTCATATTGATCCCCAATACACTAAGCTATTAAAAGAAGCGGTTAGCAAAGGAGTAAAAGTGATTGCTTATAATACTCGAATGACCGAAAGTGAAATTAGTTTAGCTAAACCCGTTAAGGTGATTTTATAGTTTGAAGCAACGCGGGTATATTATTGAGTGTTTTTTGTGATTGTTACTTTGGGTGACTGCAAATAAATTGTGGGTGATTGCAAATAAACAGATCGCCAAAACACACTAAATTGTTCATGGAATCGTTAATCTAGTATGTGTATAATGTTCGACCGATTTTTAGTTAGTATTTCAAAAGTATTATAAGGTTTTCTATGGACGAGTTTACTCAATTTGCCATTAATAACTGGCACTTGTTTGGTGCTTGGTTAGTCGTTGCTATTGTGTTGTTAAGTATTCAAATTAAACTAATGGCACATGGTCCTAAATCGCTTACTACGCAAATGATGACCAATATGGTTAATAGAGACAATGCAGTCATTGTTGATATTCGTGGTCAGGGTGATTTTAGCAAAGGGCACATCCAAGGTGCGATAAACGTACCCTTATCTAAGATAAAACAAAATACTAAAGACCTTGAAAAGTATAAAGATAGTCCCATTATTATGGTTTGTGCTAATGGCATACAGGTTTCTGCGGCTTGTCAAATACTGAAAAAGTCAGGATTTGAACAAGTTAATAAGTTGTCTGGTGGTATGGCATCTTGGGTAGGTGATAACTTACCAGTAGTGAAATAGTAGCAAAAGTTATTGATTTTACTTAAAGTCGGAATAATAAAATTATTCCATCAACTAATGAGCGTTTAATTAAGCGTAAAAAATTTACAAAAGCCGAACATTTTAAATTTGGCATTGAACAAAAGATCTAAGAGAGAAGTTATGACTGACAACAACGAAACCGCTCCACAAGCTGCAACTACCGAAAATACTCAAGATGCACCACAATTTTCTATTCAGCGTGTGTATGTAAAGGATATTTCATTTGAAGCGCCAAACCTTCCTGATATGTTCAGCGTAGACTTTAAGCCTCAAGTAAAAATGGAAATGAATAGCCAGTCTCGAAAAGTTGCAGACAATAACTTTGAAGTGATCCTTAATGTAACATTGAGCGCTGAAGTTGAAGAAAAAACGGCATTTTTGGTTGAAGTTCAACAAGCAGGTTTGTTCTATATTAATGGTTTTAACGATCAACAAACACATCAACTATTAGGTGCCGCTGCACCTGAGTCTTTATATCCTTATGTTCGTGAAGCTGTTGCCAGCTTAATTGGTCGCACTGGTTTCCCAGCCATTCAATTAACACCAGTTAACTTTATGGGGTTATATATGGAAAGAATGCAACAAGCGCAACAAGCGCAACAAAAACAGCAAGAACAACAAGCTATGCAAGCTGACTCTGCTGAAGCAGGCTCAGAAACTATACAATAATTCATCACTGATTATTGTATAAACTGATTGCATGGACACCGTATTACAGGAAAAGCTATTACAGGAAAAGCCAATTGCAGTTTTAGGTGCTGGATCATTCGGTACTGCATTGGCTATTCTGCTAGCTAAAAATGGCAATCAAACTCGCTTGTGGTGTCGCGATGACCAACAAGCGAGCAAAATGCAAAAAGACAGGCACAACACTAAATACTTACCTCAAGTTAACTTTCCCAAACTTTTATCGGTTACCAGTGACTTTGCCCAAGCGGTTGAAAACGTAGAAGATATTTTGGTAGTAACACCAAGTTATGCTTTTGATGAGTCGCTAGAAAAACTTAAGCAATTTGGCCAATCTAAGGTAAGAATTGTGTGGGCATGTAAAGGTTTAGAGCCAGAAACTGCAGAATTTTTAGAGCACAGGGTGAATGAAGTTTTTGGCAATAACTGCCCAAAAGCGGTGCTTTCTGGTCCAACTTTTGCCAAAGAGCTAGCCGTAGGCTCACCAACGGCAATTACACTTGCTGCCGATGATGATCAATTTGCTACTGATTTAAGCCAGCGTTTGGTTAATGAAACTTTCAGGGTGTATCTATCATCCGACTTAAAAGGCGTGCAGTTTGGTGGCGCATTTAAAAATGTGGTTGCAATTGGTGCGGGAATTGCCGACGGCTTAGGCTTTGGAGCAAACGCTAGGACAGCACTAGTTACTCGCGGATTGGCCGAAATGATGCGTTTAGGTGAAAACCTAGGTGGTCGTTACGAAACCTTTACGGGTATGGCAGGCTTGGGTGATTTAGTTTTAACTTGCACCGATAATCAGTCACGTAATAGGCGTTTTGGTTTAGCTTTAGGCAAAGGCGCTAGTGTAGAAGAAGCCGCAGTTGAAATTGGTCAGGTAGTAGAAGGCGTAAGAAACACTAAAGAGGTTTATAACCTTGCTAAAAAGCGCGGTGTCGATATGCCTATTTGTGATGCTATTTATAGTATTTTATATCTTGATCAAAGCCCTAAAGACGCCGCCAGAATCCTCCTTACTCGCGCCATGAAAGTTGAAGGCGATTAACCAAAAGAAACATCTTATGTTTGAGATCGCACTGTTTGAACCTCAAATTGCACCTAATACGGGCAATATTATGAGGCTTGCTTCTAACAATGGTTGCAAATTACATTTGATTGAACCAATGGGCTTTGATTTAGATGAAAAAAAGGTTCGTCGTGCAGGACTTGATTATCGCGATATAGCCAATACCACACGCTATAAAAACTATGATGCGTTTAAACTAGCCATGGGTGATAAACGCATTTTTGCTTGCACTACAAAAGGCACAAAAACACACAGCCAAGCCAAATATCAAAAAGGTGATGTTTTGTTATTTGGTGCAGAAACCCACGGTTTGTCTGATGAAGTAATGAATTCGATTGCGCCAGATTACCGCATTAGAATTCCCATGATGCCTGAAAACCGCAGCCTTAATTTGTCCAATGCCGTGGCTATTATTAGTTATGAGGCGTGGCGGCAAATTGGGTTTGATGGTGGTATGTAATTGTTTTCTATCATTAATTTTAAAAAGTACTCGCCTTAAAGCGAGTACTTTTCGTTTTAACTAAATAAAGTAATTAAAATTATTAAATCTATTTTAATTTGAAATGTGATTTTAATTTTCATAACTCCCTCCTTTTTCGATTTTTCATGAGCGATTCTAAGGAACTTTTTTTTAAAAACCGCTTAAAAGATGAAAAAAAATGAAAAATATCCTAAAATTAAGCTTGTATCCCTAAGGATACAAGCTTAATGGTTACGGAAAACAATGAATATCATAAATGAATATAGGGATCATAAAGGCAAAAGCCCTTATGCTGATTGGCTTGAAAGCTTAAGAGATGCAAAGGCTAGAGCAAGAATTATCATTCGAGTAGATCGGATGGAGCTTGGTTTATTTGGTGATGTAAAGCCTATTGGTGAGGGATTGAGTGAGCTTAGAATAGACTATGGCTCTGGATATCGAGTTTATTTTGGTAAAGATGGTAATAAAATTTACCTCTTACTCTGTGGTGGTGATAAATCAACTCAACAGAAAGATATTAAATTAGCAAAAAAGTACTGGCAAGATCATAAGCGGAGAAATCAAAATGGCACTTAATGTTAGAGCAACACATAATAAGCATTTGCGTGATCCAGAAGTCGCTGCTGAGTATCTTAGTGAAGCATTGAAAGAAGGTAATTCTGCGGTAGTTTTAATGGCTATTCGTAATATTGCCGAAGCACAGGAAGATGGAATAGCGGGTTTGGCAGCGCGTTCAAAACTTGGGCGTGAGAGCATGTATAAAATGCTTTCTGCTAAAGGAAACCCAAAGCTCTCAAGCTTTACTCGATTGATTCAAGGGTTAGGGTTGCGCTTAAAAATAGAGACTGATGAGAAAAGCATTACTGCTTAAAAAATAGTTTATACCCGTTCTACTTCAAGATGCATGTTTCAGCAAGTCAGTAAGCCAGACTATTTGAGGCATTAATGCACAGGATTAGTCATTCTAATTCAAGCATTGATAACGGAAGAGGTTGGTTTACTGCCTTGCCCTTCGGGTGCTCAGCCAAAAAGCTTGAACACTGTAACAAGCATCTTGAAGTAGAACGGGTATATAAACAAAGCCAATATAATAAAAGTTAAGATCCTTTCAATTTCCTCGTTAACGTATTTCTCCCCCAGCCTAAAATTTTAGCTGCTTCAGCTTTTTTGCCTTCGCTAATTTTTAGTGCTGTTTTGATCAGTAGGTTTTCGAGTTCAGCTTGAGTCGATAAAAAAATCATATCTTTGCCACTCTTATAATCATTTTGAAGTTGCAAGCTTAATTGCTCTTTCCAATTTAAGTTGTTTTTATGTGTTTTAATTTTATTTGAAATATTAGTTATCTCTTGTGGTAGATCTTTGTCAATAACTACTCGGCTATTTGCCATTACTGTTAACCAACGACAGGTATTTTCTAACTGCCTAACATTGCCGGGCCAGTGGTAAGCTTGCAAAGCTTTAACTGCACCTTGTGATAATTGTTTACATGGCTCATTAATTTCTTTGGCAATGGATGATAAAAAGTGGTTGGCTAACAGCGGTATATCATCACTACGATTACGAAGTGGTGGTAAGTTAAGGGGAATTACATTAAGCCGATGAAATAAATCTTCTCTAAATTCGCCTTGTTCAACTTTGTTGGCAAGGTTTTGATGAGTTGCGGCAATAATTCTTACATTAACTTTTGTTGGCTGGCTAGAACCAATGCGATAAAACGCCCCTTCGGATAACACTCTTAATAAGCGGGTTTGAGTTTCTATCGGCATATCGCCAATTTCATCAAGAAATAGGGTACCGCCATTGGCTTGTTCAAAACGACCTAAATAACGAGAGTTAGCACCAGTAAAGGCGCCTTTTTCATGTCCAAAAAGTTCAGACTCTATTAAATCTTTTGGAATTGCTGCCATATTTAAAGCAATAAATGGGGATTTTTTGCGCGGACTATTTTGATGCAAAGCTGAGGCAACTAGCTCTTTACCTGTGCCTGATTCTCCATGGATTAGCACGGTAACATGCGATGTAGAAAGTCGGCCAATAGCGCGATACAGATCTTGCATTGCTGGTGACTCACCAATAATTGAAAAATGCTTAGCTGTCGGTTTTACATTTTCTTCGGTTTTGTGATCTGCTTGTTTTGATAATGCGCGCTCAACGGTTGAAACCACTTCTGCTAAATCAAAAGGTTTGGGCAAATATTCAAACGCACCTTGTTGGTAGGCACTTACTGCGCTTTCTAAGTCTGAATGAGCGGTCATTATCACCACGGGTAAATCAGGCAACGTATTTTGACAATGGGCTAAAAGATCCATGCCACTTTTGCCACTCATGCGCACATCTGAAATTAATAGGTCGAACTTGTAAGAGCCTAATCTTTGTAAGGCTAGTTCAGCAGAACTTACTTGTTCAACCTGATGACCAATATCGACAAGTAGTTCATTGAGTACCCAGCGAATACTGTCGTCGTCATCTACGAGTAAAATTTTGGCTGATTTATTCGTCATTTGGCGCCTCTATCGGAATAAACATACTAAAACAAGTTTGAGTATCGAGAGTTTCTAACTCAATAATGCCTTTATGTTTTTGAATAAGTGACTGAGCAATGCTTAGCCCTAGACCACTGCTGTTTTTTCCTGAAATGGTTGGAAAAAAGATGTCATCGGCTAAATTTTTATCAATACCTATGCCGTTGTCTATCACATCAATTCTTACTACTTGTTTATGTTGCTGTTGTCCGATGGGATGGTTAAACAAAATTCGAGTTGTTAATTGAACAAAACCATCATCCAATTCAATTAATGCTTCTGCCGCATTTTTAATTAAATTTAGCAAGGCTTGTTGAATTTGTGCGGGTGAGACAAAAACATCAGGAATGCTGGGATCATAGTCTTTTTTTATCTTAATGTTAGGAAACTGAAAATAAATAATTGAAGCGGCATTCTCGATTAGTTGGTGAATGTTTACTTGTTTTTCAGGCTCTGGATCGGCCGGTAGTAACAAACGATCAACCAGTTTTCCTAAGCGCTCGGCCTCTTGAATAATAATTTGCGTATACTGGTTTGAATATGAATCAGGCAGTTTGCGCTCTAATAGTTGTGCAGCGCCTTTTATGCCACCTAATGGATTTTTAATTTCATGGGCTAGATTTTTAACCAAATGATTGGATATTTGATTTTGTTTTTGCAGGGCAATGTCTTTGCGAATATGGCTTTGGTGTTTGTTGGCTTGAAATTCGAGAGCAAATAATGATTGATGGTTATGATTAATCAGTTGAACCATTAAGTTAGTAGAAATAAACCCGCTAATGGTACGAACATTGGTGTCTTCAATTAATAAGGTTTCAATTTGAGTGTCTGATATTGCATTCGATATTGCAGGCAATTCAAACTCGGCTTGAATAAGCTCTAAAAAGTCAGCATCGGAAATTTGTTTTGTGTTAATACCAAATAACTGAATAGCCGACTGATTAAAATAACAAGCTTGCCGTTTTGAATTAAGCACCACAATAGCGGTTGCTAGCTGATCGAAACTGGGCTCAAATAACATACTATAAAATGATTAACTAAATTAGTGCTTAATCTTAACTTGCTGATAATAAAAATGCACCAATAAGGTGCATTTTATCAATAAGATCGGTAGTGAGCTTAACAAACTAATAAAGAATTCTAGCTCTTATTGTGCCTGGGATTTCTTTAAGTAACTTAAATGCCTTCTCACTTGAAGAAATATCTAAATCGGTAACAACAAAGCCAACCTTTTCGCTGGTTTGCAAATATTGAGCGGCGATATTGGCGTTTTGTGCATAAAATACATCGTTAATTTTTGCTAATATGCCTGGCTCATTATGATGAAAGTGACAAATACGATGTTTGCCCGCATGAGAAGGCAAGGCAACCTCTGGCATATTAACGGCTGAAAGGGTAGAGCCATTATCACTGTATTTAACTAATTTTTCACTCACTTCAATGCCAATATTGGCTTGAGCTTCCATGGTGCTTCCGCCAACATGGGGGGTTAAAATCACATTATCAAACTGACGCAAGGGTGAAATAAATTCATCCTGATTAGATTTTGGCTCTTTAGGAAATACATCAATTGCGGCACCAGAAACTTGTTTTAATTCAAGTGCTTTGGCTAACACATCAATATCAACCACAGTACCGCGTGAGGCGTTAATTAATATAGCGCCTTGCTTTAAATGGCTAAATGCTTCGTTATTCATCATATTTTTGGTAAGCGGTGTTTCGGGTACGTGAAAAGTAACCACATCTGAGGTTGATAATAAATGATGATAACTATCCGCTGAGCGAGCATTACCGAGGGCTAATTTGCTTTCAATATCAAAAAACTGCACTTTCATGCCAAGGTTTTCGGCAAGAATGCCAATTTGAGTGCCAATATGTCCATAGCCGACAATACCCAGCACTTTTCCTCGGGTTTCATAAGAGTTAACAGCCGACTTTAACCATTCACCGCGATGTGCGGCAGCACTTTTTTGAGGTACACCACGGAGTAATAATATCATCTCACCAAGCACTAATTCGGCAACACTACGCGTGTTGGCAAATGGCGCGTTAAAAACTGGAATTCCTTTAATTTCGGTGGCTTTTAAATCAACTTGATTAGTGCCAATACAAAAACAGCCTATTGCTGCTAGCTTTGGTGCATAACTAAGCAGATCTTCGGTTACTTGGGTTCGTGAGCGAATGCCTAAAAATCTAGCGTCAGCTAAAGTTTCTCTAAGCTCATCTTGAGACAGTGACTTATTTGCAGTGACTATATTGGTGTAGCCCGCATTGATAAAAACCTTTTCTGCACTTGGGTGAATGCCTTCAAGTAATACAATTTTTATTTTTGATTTATCAAAAGAAGTAGTTTGAATAGTCACAAATAAAGCCTCAACAAGAAATATAGGGGTAGGATATGAAAAAATGGGCATTAATACTATAGATGAATGTGATAAACCAGAAAAAATCTCGTGTGCAATATGAGTAATATGCTGATAAAATCGCGCACAAATTGATACGATAAGAATTTTTATGAATCCTGCTGAAATTAGCCTACAAATCAAACAACTATTAATTGATATTCTGTCGCTAGACTATGAAGCTGAAGCCGTTGCAGACGATATGTTATTGCTTGGTGATCTGCCTGAGTTTGACTCAATGGCCATTGTATCGGTTATTGCTGCAATTGAAGAAATGTTTGAAATAGAAATTGAAGATGATGAAATTTCTGAAGAGGTATTTGAATCGGTTGCGAGCCTAGTAGATTTTATTATCCAAAAGCAGTAAATCACCTATAGCCGTTTTCTACAGTATGAACAGCTCAGACTTGTTTAGACTGAAATTGACTAAATAGGCTTGGCAGAGTAATATTCTGTGTAAATCAAAAATAGTTTAGTTTTATTATAATTAAATAGATACGATGTAAGGAAGATTGTATTTCGACTGAGTAATAGGGAATATGGAAAATCAATTTAAGGATAGCTCAGCAAACTTCTCTTTATTTACTCCCAGTTTATGTTTAATTAAGTTAGTACACCTTAAGTTTGGTGATTATTCTTACTTAATGTATCTATCTCGTTTTATAAACTATTATTAATTTAAACACTCTATCTAGCGTGCTATGGGTTTAATCAAACATTAAAAGAATATCAAGATCTGTTAAAAGGTAATAATTATGAAAGTTCGCGTTTTTATTCTAATCATAAGTAGTTTGCTAATCGTTGGCTGTGGTAGCTCAAAGCGAATAACTGAAACACAGCTTGTTCCTAATGATGAAAAACGTTTATTGGTTGAACAGTATTTTATTGGTGTTGATGATGTTGTAACCGTTAATGTATGGAAAAACCCCGATCTTTCTATCACTGTTCCTGTAAGACCTGATGGAAAAATTTCAGTTCCACTGGTTGGTGAGATAGTCGCTGGTGGAAAAAAACCTATAGATGTTGCTAGCGATATTAAGAAAAAGCTTTCTAGGTTTATTAAAGATCCTCAAGTAGCGGTTATATTAGAACAATTAAATAGCCATGAGTTTTTATCAAGAATACGAGTTACTGGCGCGGTTAATACACAGCTATCAATGAATTTTCGCCAAGGAATGACAGTGTTAGATGCAATATTAGAAGCGGGTGGTGTAAATGAGTTTGCTTCTGCTAATAATACTAAGTTGTTTAGAAAAATTAATGGTGAAGTAAAAACCATTGATATCGATTTAGATGATATTTTAAGTGATGGCAATATGAATACTAATTACGATCTACAGCCAGGTGATATTTTGTCAATCCCAGAGCGTGTTTTTTAATTAGCGTAACTTGGTCTTTGGAGCGGTTTAATGAGTCCTGAAATTATTTCAATATTTCAAGTGATCAAAAAAGAGGTTTGGCGTAAGCGTCGCTTAATGCTTTTGATTTATGTAATGTGCTCTGCACTATTTTTGGTAGCGGCTTTAATGTGGCCAAAGATTTATACCTCATCAAGCACTATTTTGGTTGATCAACAAAATATACTCCGCCCGCTAATGGCTGGAACTGCCGAAACTACACAAGTTGTAAGTAGAGCAAGAATGGCTAACAAAATTATATTTAGTCAAAAATCGTTAAAAGAAATTTTAGAGTCTGAAACTTGGCAGGAACTAATTGATAATGAGCAAATTGATGGTAGAGCCATTGAAAGAATGGGGCAGCGACTAAGCGGCTCAACAAGAATTACTGATGCTGGAGAGAATTTAATTGAAATTTCCTTTTCTAGTAATGAGCCCATGAGAGCATTTGAAACTACTCAGTTAATGACAGAAATTTTCATTACCCAAAGCCTTGAAACTAAACAAGCCGAGAGCCAAGCGGCCTATCAGTTTATTGATGATCAAGTAACAACTTACCACAACAAACTTAAGACATCAGAAAATGCATTAAAGGACTTTCGTTCAAAAAATATTGATGCTTCTGAAGGGGCAAAATTGAGCGCCAGTGCTCGATTAATTGAGCTTAAAAGAGAGCTTGAAGGTATAGAGCTAGATATTTCGACTACCCAAGCTTCTGTAAAAAGTTATAAAAAACAGTTATCTGGAGAAACTCAGTTTACCGATCAAACAAGTATTGTACGTGAGAATCAGCTTAATGAGAGAATTAACTCTCTAGAGCAGCGCCTAGCTGAGTTAAAGCTTAATTATCACGACTCTTATCCTGATGTAGTTCAACTAAAGGGACAAATCAGTGATTTAAAGCTTCAGTTAAAGAGTGAACTTGCAGATAGAAAGAGCGGTACTAATAATGGAGCAAATACGCCTAGTGGTGAAACGGTTCAACTTATTCAATCTCAAATTTTTACTTTAGAAAATAATGTTACAGCTTTGGAAACTCGAAAAAGCCAAATTTTAAGATTAATGAATAATGAGCGTGATACCTTAGCTGATATTAGTGATGTTGAAACAGAAGTTTCTGAATTAACGAGAGACTATGAAGTTAACCAAGAAATGTATCAAAGTTTGCTTAATCAAAGAGAAAATGCGCGAATATCAATGAATATTGATTTAAAAAACCAAGGTTTAACACTTAAAGTCCAAGAGCCAGCTTCTATTCCTGTTACACCAAAAGGTATTCGATTTGCTCATATCATTTTAGCAGGACTTGTTTTAAGCTTTATTATTCCTGTTGCAATTATTTATGGATTAACCTTACTCGACCAAAAATATCGAACTGAATCTGCAATTACTTCTACTTTTGAAATTCCAGTATTAGCAACAGTTAATACACTGACGACAACAAGCGATCAAAAAAAGTTTGTTGTAAAAATGTGCTTATTTATAACGGTTGTTTTATTGGTATGGTCTACCTATGGCAGCTTCATTTATATGAAAATTCAGGGATAAACAATGAGTACTGTCGAAAAAGCATTTTTAAAGTCTAATCAAGATAATTCTAAGTCTGACATAAACTTAGATATTCCTCTAAATACTACAGTTAAAAGAGATGCAGATAGTTTAATCTCTTCACAAAATAGTATTTCAAACATGCGGCAAAGTGAACCATATTCGGATTTAGAGTTGGTTGAGAGAAGACTGGTTTATGCCAATATGCAAGATCAAAAAACTTTAAATAATTATCGAAATTTAAGAACTCGGTTATTGTCATTGTCACAAAAAGAAAACTTTGTAACTATGGTTTCTTCAATAGATTCTGAAACTAGTGCTAGCTTAATTAGTGCTAATTTGGCAATAACATTTGCACTAGATGAAGCTAAAACCTCGATGCTAATTGAAGGGAACTTACAACAGCCCAGTTTGAATAAAGTTTTCGATTTACCTGATCGAGTTGGTTTAATTGATTACTTATCAAGTGAAAATCTTAAGTGTGAGGAAGTTTTAAATAAAACGAGAGTTCCTCGCTTAGGTTTTGTTCCAAGTGGAAATTTAAGAGAAAATTCGGCTGAATATTTCACTTCATCAAAAATGGATAGCTTTGTTAAAGAGTTAGTTGGTCGTTATCCTGATCGTTTTCCTATTATTAATGCGCCAAGCCTTTTAGATTCTGCCGATGCAAGAATATTATTAGAATTATGTGACTTGGTTATTTTAGTTGTGCCTTATGGTGGATGTTCGCAAGATGATATTTTAAAAGCATCTACGCTTGTTGGTGCCGAAAAACTAGCAGGATTAGTCTTGAATGATTTTTGATATGAAAAAAAGTATATTTTTAATTCTTGCTTTAGGCGCTAGCTCAGTAGCGAAAGGGGTAACTGAAATAGAATATACTTTTGGCTCATATTTATATGATAGTTCTAATATTTCTCAAACAGCAAATGGTGAGAGCGGAACAATTTGGGAAAATGTTGGAGCTTTTTCATTTGAATCTAATGATATTAAAAGCTGGGAATTTGAAATAGATTCCGCGCTTTCAAATATTAATTATTCAACTAGTCGGTTAGAAGACGAGGATAATTTAAGATTATCAGCTATTGGACGGTTTGCTCCAGAATCAACAAATTTTAGTATTGATTTTCTTGAGAATCTTTCACAGGTTCCTGCTAATCGGTTTAGAACTGAAGGCGTTAATAATCAGAGAGACAGTAACATATTTGCTATTTCGCCAAACTATTTTTTTAGATTAACCCCAGTAACTAGGGTTAACTTTGGATACCAATATATCGACTATGAAATAGAGAGTGATTCAGAAGATTTCTTATTGCAAGATAATGATCGTGTTGAAAGGCAGGGAGTTATTTCTTTTATTAATCAAGTTTCTCCTTCTAGTAGTTTGTCTCTTTTATTACAAAGTAAAGATGTTGAATTTGATAATGAAGGTGTCGATTTACAAAGAGACTTTACTCAAGATGATTATCTGGTTCGTTGGCAAACTGAAACACCGACGGTGAGTTTTTCGATTGGCTTAGGTAGATTTGATGTTGAAGATATTAGTGGTAATAATGCAGAAGATAATCAATATAGGTTATTTTTTCGCCGTCAAATTAATAGAAATCAGTCAGTTGACTTTCAAGCGTTAAGGAGTGTAGCTCAACTTTTTACCATTAACACTGCAACAGGTGCTATCTCGGTTAGTCAACAAAATAGTGCGATTACAAGAGCACAACTATCTAAAGGTGGAGGTATTCAATATCAATACTCCGACACTCTGATAACGGCTAATATTGGATATTTTGACAATGAGTTATCTGGTTTATTTGAACAGAGTAGCGAACAACGAAATACATACAACCTTAGGCTTTCATATTCTTTATCACGGCTTTTTAATTCACCACTACCACGCATTTTAACTTTTAATTCAACTTATACGAAAAATGATTTTGATATTGCGCTCTCTAATGTTGATCAAAATATTATTCAAACTAATGAGTTAGAATATACTCACTTTATGTCAAGAAACTGGTCACTATCTTTTAGATATGAAGATCGTGATGCTGAAATTTTAACTACAGATTTTAATATTTCAAATCAAGATAGTAGAGCAATAATGATTGGGTTTACCTACCAAGAAGAAGTAAGTTACTGATTGCAGATATTAATTATTCTTTTTATGTCGGTATTTTCTACATCTAAATGACAAGGCAGAGTTATTAACTGACTAGCAAATTGTTTTGCATTTTCGATCTCTGGTTTATTTATAATTAATTCTGTTGGAATGTTTTCTATTTCTAAAATGGCTTTTTGATACATTTTTGAAACGCCAAGTCCCTTACTCTCTAGTAGGTGGTATATTCTTTCTCTTTCAGATTTCTCTGTTATAAGTATTGGGTAACGAAGTAATGGGTTACTGTCAATTTGATTTATTTTACTTGGCAAATTGATGATATGTTGATTTTTTACTTTGTAATATTGGTGAGATTTTTTAATCAGATTTTCTGTGATTAAATTAAAGTTCTTTATTGCACCTTGTAATTGCAATTTAGCATCTTTTTGAATTTTTTTGATGATCGATAAAGTTTTATATTGGGTTGCACCAATATTTAAAAATGGTAATTTTACAAGCCAATAATAAATGAATGGAGAGCTAATTATTTTAAAAATGATACTTTTTAAACGAAAATTAATTGTATCTGTATTTTCATGAGGTTTTGGTAATAGTTTTTGGAGATCTAAGCGCTTAGTTATTACCGCTCCCCCACCAAACAATGATATTGGTTTACCTCGCCCAAAACTTAAAACAATGAGATCGCCTGTCCAACTATTATTAGAGTAATTACTAGAGGAATTATTAGAGCTATTAGCTGTATCGATAGAAAAGTTTTGTGCGCTATCTTCAATAATTATAACTTGTTTATTGCCAAGTAATTGGCGGATCTCATTAATTCTCTCAGAAATTCCTAAAAAATTAATTGCAACAATAGCAATAGTATTATCGGTAATGTTTTTTTCTATTTGAGATAAACATAACCATGGGCGGTTTTTTTCAAGATCAACTATTCTTACTTTAACTTTTGCATATTCACATGCGCTTAAAATATCGGGGCAGCAATATGCTGGAATGATCACTTCTGGCTGCTTTATATGCGTTAGTTGTCTTTTGGCTGCAATTATCGCTGCGGCCAATGACGCTGTACCAGACTGAAAGCCAGTAAAGCTATAAGGGTGAAGTGATGTTTGATCAAAGGGTATTGGATTGTATGGTACATGATTACCAACAGGCCTTATTTTTTTTAGCACGATATTCCTTGTAAAAGTTGAGTAATTTTATTTTTACTATTATCTAATTTGGTTAAATATTATATAATTAGCGCAGTAATAATAGTAGAAATTACTTCTTTCTTTTGTATGGAAAAAATAACAAGTATTAGGGAGCTTAGGTTATATGCAAAATGTGCTATCAATAGATGTTGAAGACTACTATCAAGTAGCTGCGTTAGCCGAGTCTATTAAATATGATGATTGGGACAAAAAAGATTCAAGAGTTGTAAAAAATACAACAAGATTGCTTGATATATTTGATGAATATAACATTAAAGCAACGCATTTTATACTCGGCTGGGTTGCTGAGAGAAATCCTGAGTTGGTTAAAGAAATTCATAATAGAGGTCATGAAGTCGCTAGTCATGGGTATTCACACCAGTTAATTTATAATCAAACACCAGATGTTTTTAGGCAAGAGACCGAGCGTTCAAAAAAACTATTAGAGGATATTACTGGCGTGCAAGTGCTAGGCTATAGAGCGGCTAGTTACTCAATTACGCGTAAATCTCTTTGGGCTTTAGATATATTAGCTGAAACTGGCTTTAAATATGATTCTAGTATATTTCCAATAAGGCATGATCGGTATGGAATTAATGGCTCTCCACATGAACCTCATAATTTGATTACTCCTTCAGGATACAAGCTCATAGAGTATCCTCTTTCAACTATGAGTTTTATGAAGCAATCTATCCCGATTGCTGGTGGCGGTTATTTTAGATTATATCCTTATTGGTTATCTCGTTTATTTTATTTAATTAGAAAAAGACAAAATAATCCTTTTGTCTTTTATCTCCACCCTTGGGAAATCGATCCAAATCAGCCTAAAGTTGAGGTAAGTTGGTTTTCAAAGTTTAGGCATTATAACAACTTAGATAAATGCGAAAGTAGGCTTAAAAGTTTAATTAAAGACTTTGAATTTTCTACAATGAAAAACAAGCTCCAAGACTTAGGTTTTTTTACTCAAGATTATCAACCTCAGGCTAACTATCAATGAATAATTTGAGTATCAAAGAGCTAACACCCGAGTATGAAGTAGCATGGGATGAGTATGTTATTTCAAAAAGAGCGAGCTTATATCATCTTAGTGTTTGGCGTAACATCATCAAAAATTCATTTGGACATAAAAACATCTATTTATTTTGTTTAAATGAAAATAATAAAGTTTGTGGTGTATTGCCATTGGTTAGGATTAAATCTGTTTTGTTTGGCGATTATATTTTATCAGTTCCTTATTTTAATTATGGTGGTGTAGTTGCTGATTCCATCGAGATTACAAAGGCTCTATTAGATAAAGCTGAGGTTATAAAGAAAGACTTAGGTTCTGCACATATTGAATATCGAAACATTAATGAAATATCTACAGATATGGCAAACAGGCAAGATAAAGTGACTATGCTTCTTAATTTGCCAAATGAGCCTGATGAGTTGTGGAAAGCTATTGGTTCTAAAAGAAGAGCCCAAGTTAAGCGGCCGATTAGAGAGGGTGCTGAATTTAAAATTGGTGGTATTGAACTGCTCAATGATTTTTACAAAGTTTTTAGCATTAATATGAGAGACTTAGGAACACCTGTTTATTCTAAGCGTTTTTTTGCTGAAATACTCAATAGATTACCAAAAGCATCTTCGTTAATTGTGGTATATATTAAAGGTATTCCTGTTGGTGCGGGATTTTTGCTTAAGCATTTAGATACGGTTGAGATCCCATGGGCTTCCACGCTGAGAGAGTATAATCGATATGGAATAAATATGTTTATGTACTGGAATATTTTGAAGTATTCTATTGAGCAAAATTTTAAAGTTTTTGATTTTGGTCGCTCTAGTAAAGATTCGGGCACTTTGAAGTTTAAAAAGCAGTGGGGCGCAGAACAAAAGCAACTTAACTGGTACTATTCTCTTAATTCTGGTAATAGCATACCTGTTCTTAATCACACAAATAAAAAGTTTGAATTATTAATTAATATATGGAAAAAATTGCCAGTTAAAATAACCAATCTAATTGGTCCACATATTGTTAAAAATTTGCCATAAAGAGGCGTAAATATGAGTAAAAAGGATTTTATTTCTAAAGTTCTTACCGGTACTAAATTTCATAAAGCCGTAAGAAAAGCTCGATCTAAAGGAACTCAATTTATTCCTATATTAGCTTATCATCGAGTTATGGATATTCCTACAGATTACCCTTTTGATAGTGATTTAGTCAGTGCATCAATTGATGGGTTTAAAGAGCAAATGAATTATTTGCATTCTCACTACTCTCCTTTAACGATGCAAGAAATGATTGCTCATATAAAGGGCGAAAAAATTAATAAAAAAAACCCGATATTAATTACTTTTGATGATGGATTTGGTGATAACTACACTAATGCTTTTCCGATTTTAAAAGAGCTTGAGATCCCAGCAACTTTTTTTTTAACAACTGACTTTATTGATAGTGAAGAATTGCTTTGGTATGAAAAACTCGCATTTATAATAAAGAAATCTAAACTACCGAGCATATCAATTAAAGAATTATCTAAGTCTTATATTTTGAAAGAAAGAGATCAGCGCCAGAAAGTTTATACTCAAATTGTTGAAGCGTTAAAGCTGTTAGAAAATAATGATAGAGAAAAAATTCTTCTTGATATATTTAATAGCGATCCTTCTTTAGATATAGCGTTAGAACACTGGAAACATTTGAGCTGTTCGATGTCTTGGTCTGAAATTGAGTTAATGCTTGAAAATGGCATGGACTTTGGTTCTCATACTGTTACTCACCCTATATTGTCAAATATTTCAAATAAGCAACTTGCTAATGAGCTAGTTGAATCTAAGTGTAGAATTGAACAGCAACTAAATACCGAAATTAAAACGATTGCATATCCTGTTGGACAAAGAGAATCAATTTCTGAAGAAGTCGCATTAGAAGTTCAAAAAGCTGGTTATGAGCTTGGATTTTCTTATATAGACGGTGTTGATTTAACCAATAAATTTTCTATTGGAAGAATTCATGTTGATTATGATATGCCTATGTCTCGCTTTAAGTCTAAACTACTTTTACCCAAACTTTTCTGTGATTAAACCATGAATACTTTATCTGTTACTAAAGAAAAAGATAATCCTAAGTGGTATTTACTGTGCTTAATTGCATTTGTGTTTGTGGATTTGATTAAACCTCAAGATTTATTACCTTTTTTAAGGGTGTTTAGTATACCAATGCTTTTAACACTCACATTGTCAGTAATTTTTCTTATTGAAAAGAAGCCGTATTTGAAAGTAGATATAGGGTATAAATTATTTATTGCTTTTTGGTTAGTTGTTTCTTCCTCTGTTATTTATGCAACAAATACGCGAGCAACTTATGGTGCAAGTATGTTGTTACTTTGGATTGGCTTGTCTTTTGTTTTTCCATTGGCAGTAATATTAAATACACGAGAAAAATTAGAACAGTTTTTTAAAACTTGGGTAGTCGCAAATGTAATTTTGGCTTTAATTGTGATTAAAAATGGTGGAACAGGTGCTGGTGGATATATGCGAGATGAAAATGATGTTTGCCTTGCATTGGTTATGGCACTTCCGTTTGCTTATTTTTCTTTATTTGTTGAGGGGATTTCAAAGAAGCAAAAATATTTTCGTGCAATAAGTTGTGTAATTATATTAGCAGCCATTGCTATTACAGGATCTAGAGGTGGGGCACTAGGTTTAATTGCCGTTCTTGGTATGTTCACTTTACTCTCTAAAAAACCGATTAAAAATGGATTTATCATTATTTTGTCTATCGCAATTGTCGGAGGCTCAATTGTGAGTATGTTACCCGCAGAATATATAGAGGATATGGCAGGCATTACTAATGTGAATGATTCAACTGCTGATGAACGATTATGGTCATGGAGTATTGGATGGGTAATGTTTTTAGAAAACCCTTTATTGGGGCTGGGAGCTGCTAACTATCCATGGACAAATCACTTTTATTATGAGTTAAGTCCTATGTGGGAGCCTGGTAGAAGGTTTATGGGGGGAAGAGCAGCACATTCGGTATATTTTACAGTTTTACCCGAACTAGGAGCAATTGGCAGCATTATTTTTTTCGCAGTATTAAAACTTATCTATAACAGATGCAGAGATGCTAAAGCTTCTTTAAGTAAAAAATTAACCGATCCTATCTATAAAAAGTACTTTCTACTTTTTAATGCTCTCTTGTGTTCTTTGGTTGGTTTTATAGTTTGCGGAGCCTTTATATCAGTGCTTTATTATCCTTTCATTTGGTATTTATTAGGAATGACAATGGTGAGTTATAGCATATTGCATAAAGATATTTTAACGCCTGAAAATACAAAATTGTCTAAGTGAAATAATTATGAATAAACCATTTATACTTTTTATAGATTCAGGAAATAAGTTTAATATTCCCAACTTATATAAACTTAAGTGTGAACTCATTTCAGACAGTTTTGAAGGACAAATTGTTACTTATGGAGACAAAGGAGATTATAAATTTGGTAATGTCAAAGTTAAGGTATTTGCCCTAATTTGGCCACCTAGGATAATTAGGTTAATTTTTAAGCCATTTTTAAAAATTTATATGATTTTAAGATCGCTAGTTTATTCAATTTTTTTAGTCGCAGCAAAAAAAATGAAGAAACAGAGCGTTGATTTAATTGTTACTTACGACCCTTTAACAACTGGGGTGTTAGGAGTATTCGTTAGTAAAATCTTTAATATTCCTCTTGTTGTAGAGGTGAATGGTGACTACACAAACTGGACTAACTATAGTCATATTTCTAATAAGTATGCTCAAAAATTTAAATATTGGCTGGCTATTAAAACACAGCAATTAGTCTTTAAAAACTGTTCGGGAATAAAGCTGTTATATAGCACTCAAATTGATTGGGCAAACGCATTAATAAAAAACAAGATTATAAAAGTATATCCAAACTTTCTAAACATTGAAGAATTTAAGTTTATTTCTGAGCGTAAAGCTGTATCTATCATAGGGTTTCCATTTGATGTAAAAGGTATTGATATTGCAATTGAAGCATTTAAGCTGGTATCTAAAGTTCATCCTGATTGGAATTTAGAGATTTTAGGATATTACCCTGAGCATGAAAAACAAAAGATCGATCATTGTATTGCAGGAAATACCAACATTATTAGATTAGAACCAATTGATAGAAAGTTAATGGAGGATTATGTTGGAAAAACAGGGATTGTATTATCTGCATCTAGAACAGAAGGTTTCCCGCGTGTTATAAAAGAGGCAATGAAAGCCAGAAAACCATGCTTAGTGAGTAACGTTGGGGGAATGGCTGAAGTTTTTGGGGATAATAAATACGGCTTAATTTTTGAAAGTGAAAATATTGAACAATTAGCTGAAAAGCTATGCTTAATGATTGAAAATAAACCATTAAGAGAGGAGCTTTCGAGAAATGCTGAGGTGTTTGCAGTAAAGACTTATAGTAATGCTTCTTATCAAAAAAATGTTACTGAGTTTTATTCAAGTGTTGTCAATCAAAAAAGCAATGGAAAGCGGTAATCACCTATGAGTGAAGAGGGAACAATAGAGCAAAAAACACTTTCAGGTGGAAAAGCCTATGCTTTTTTAAGCATTATCAGTCAAATTATTTCTTGGGCTTTTACTTTTTTAGTCATCAGAATTCTTGATCCTAAAGATTATGGTTTAATGTCTATGGCATCTTTTTTAACCTCATTTATCTTTGTATTTAGTAATTTAGGTTTAGGCGCTGGTGTTGTGCAGAGAGAGTCGATTAACCAAAAAGAGCTTTCTAGTGTTTTTTGGTTTTCAATTTGTGTAGGCTTAAGCATGTCGATAATTGTATTAGGTTTAGCCTACCCAAATGCTTATATATTTGATAATGAAAAATTAGTTCCAATCACTCAACTTGTATCAATAATGTTTATTACTTCGGCAATTGGTACAGTGCCGCAAAATATTTTAAGTAGAAATTTTGAGTTTAAAAAAATTGCTCAAATAAACATGGCGTCTTCTTTTACAACAAGCATATTAAGTGTATGGATGGCTTATGAAGGTTGGGGAGTTTATACATTAATATTTTCAGCAATTTTACTCGGTTTATTTAATTCAATAGGATACTTTTTAGTAAGTAATTGGAGGCCTAGTGCGTATTATCAATATAAAGAAGTAAAGCCATTTTTAAAGTTTGGTATGACATTGTCTTTATCAGACGCTATAGCAAGAATGGTAGAAGCTTTTGATAAATTAATTATTGGAAAAATTTATAATGAAGTAATTCTTGGCTATTATAGTACTGCAATTAGTATTTCTAGCATGCCTATAGATAAGTTGTCACCATTGATAAATCCAGTTCTTTTTCCAATGTTTTCTCGTTGGCAAGGGGATATTGAAAAAAGCACATCAGCATACCTTAAAATTTTAAAGTATTATTTGTTTTTAATGTCAAATATCTATTTAGGTGCAATCGCGGTTGCTGATAATTTGATTTTATTGGTGTTAGGTGAAAAGTGGATTAACATCACCTTCATTTTTAAAGGTTTTTGTATTGTCCAGCTATTTAAAGTTTTATCTTCATATCATAAAGTGCTTTTAACATCTCAAGGAAAAGCCAAGCAAATTTTAATTTATGATGTCAGTATTGCTATTCTTCTTATCATTTCAATTTTAATTGCGGCATTAAATAGTTTTAAATCTGTCGTTTATGCTTGGGTTATTGTTTATCCATTAATTACTATTGGCTGGATGCTAGGAAGTTTGCGCAGTGGGAAAATATCATGGAGTAAATATGCAAAAACAATTGTAGAAGGCGCTTTAGCTTCATTTTTTGTTTATTTTTCCATTTTGCTAGTTGCTCCTCAATTGACCCAAATATTTAACATAAACCAAACACTTTATTTGTTTATTATTCAGGCGATAGTTGCGGCAATAACATTTTTTGCTTTTTCACTGCTGTTTCAGAGAAAGTTATTGTTAGATTTATATCTGCTGTTTAAAAGAAAATAATTAAGCCGCGAAAGGATTGTCATTGATGAGATTGTTAGAATTAGATTTATTTAGATTTATTGCGGCAATGAGTGTCGTTATATTTCACTATGTTGCTTGGTTTGTTGTTGATAATCCTGCCGATTCAAAATCGTTAAACTTTCTTTACCATGCTGCTAAATATGGGTATTTGGGTGTGCCTTTGTTTTTTATGATTAGCGGTTATGTGATATTAGCATCAGCATTTAATCGAAATAACTTTGAATTTGCTGTTGCAAGGTTTGCGCGTTTATATCCAATATACTGGGTATGCTTATCAATAACGGCAATTGTTGTATTTTGGGTTGGAGATTACGCAAAAAATATTGAATTATTCGACTATATAATTAACTTAACAATGCTTCAAAGTTTTGTTGGTGTTGGAAATATTGATGGTGTTTATTGGACTTTAGCAAAAGAGCTACAATTTTATTTTTGCATTTTTGTGCTGATCTCTTTTGGAATAATAAAAAACACTAAATTGTGGGTTAGTGTTTGGCTTATTGCTACTATTACTTTTACTGCCATTAAGCAACCTTTTTTTATGGGCTGGTTTATTTCTCCAGAATACTCATCATTTTTTATTGCTGGTGTTTGCAGCTTTTTAATAGCTAAAAAAATTGATACTGCATTTTTTAAAACAATATTGGTTTTAAGCTTTCCTTTATCAGCAATATCTACTTTTAATACCTCTCCAGGTTTTTTAGTAGAGCCATCGAATAATGAGCTTTATTTTGCAATTTTAATTGTTGCTATTTTTTATGTTCTATTTTGGCTTTTAGCAGAAGGTAAACTGCAAATTTCAAGTAAAAAGGGCGAAACATTAATGTGGTTAGGCGCGCTCACTTACCCTCTTTACTTGTTACATAATCGTCTTGGAAAAGTGATGCTTGATTATATTTCCCCAATGATTGGCGAGGAAGTTGCTGTAATTTTGACTATAATATTGATGGTTATTTTATCTTTTATATTAGTTAGGTATTTCGAGAAGAAAGCCGCGTATCGTTTAAAGCATTATTTATTGCGTCAGGTATCGAAATTCAAGCTTTTAATCGGTAAAAAAGCTTAATCAGTTCGTTAAGATATAGATAAAAAGAATAAATAATATGATTTCATAGAATTTTATAGCGTTTGATGAGTAGGCCTAGCACGAGATTGATACTATAACCCTTCTACTTCAATATGCATGATCCAGAAAGTAGAGTGGCTAGCTTGCTATTTGACTGAATACCGAAAACAAATATTTTGAAGTAAAAAGGCTGTATTAACTATTAATTGTAGATCTATTGGCTCTACAAAAAGGCGTGAGAATTGATTCACATACTTAATACTCAGGATTGGCTATATTAAATAATAGATATTCTATAGCATTAAATATGGCATTGTAATTTTAGAAGGAAAGGAGAGAACGATGAGATTGATGACAAAATTAGTAGTTTTAGCATGGTGTATGCTTCAGTTCTCTCCATTGCTGGCAGAAACTTATTATGTTGATCAGGGGCATTCATCTGCAAATGACAATAACTCTGGTACAGAGTCATCACCTTGGTTAACTATTCAAAAAGCCGCTAATACATTAGAAGCTGGAGATACAGTAATAGTTAAAGCGGGCACTTATACCGAGTTATCTAGCCAAACTCCTGGTACCGATGTCACGGGACTGAAACCTCAAAATTCAGGCACATCAAATGCCCCAATTGTATACCAAGCTAAACCAGGTGATACTGTTATTATCGATCAATCTAATAATGGAGTTGGTTTTTATATCTCTGGTTTGTCGTATATCACAGTGAAAGGGTTTACGATTCAAAATATTAAGGGTAGAACCGATTTTTCAGCAGGAGTAATGACCGCAGCGGGTGCATCAAATATTTTAATTGAAGACAATGTTATTTTTAACATAGATGGAATTAGGGGTTCTAATGCTGCTGGTATCAGGCTAGATAATACGACCTTTTCTACGGCTAGAAATAACTTAATTTACAATGTAACGGTTGATGGCGTTAGTAATCAAAATGCATCGGGGATCACCAGCTATGGCATGGAAGATGTTGTTATTGAATCAAATACCATGCACTCAGCTTATAACGGCGTATACCATAAACGTTCATCGGGTGGTACAGGAGCATTAATTCAAAAGAATTTAATTTATGATGTAACAAGAGGGCTTTATTACGATGTTTCGGGAACAGGCAATGCTCCCCATATCAATCAAAGAGTCACCCAAAATGTTATTTATGATGTAACCGATGCAATTCATTTAGATGCTGGTGATGCTTCAGGGCAAAATGATGGTTTTCATGTTTGGAACAACACAATAGTAAATGTTGATACTGGAATTTGGATTGAAAATGCTATAGATGCACACGTTTATAATAATATTGTTTATGGTCCTATTGTAAAGCAGGCTTTTAGAACAGGACCCGATAATGCGGTAGTAGATGAATTAAATTTTAATAACTATTATAACGCTGAAAAATTTGTTGTGAATTTATGGACAGGAAGTGAAAGAACCTATTCTTCATTATCCTCTTGGCAAAGCGGCGAAGATTTTGACACCAATAGTTCTGTTAGCGATCCTAAATTTATCGATCCAAGTTCAAATAATTATAAACTAGAGGCTAGCTCTAGTCTTATTGGTGCAGGCAAGAATAATAAAACAATGGGAGCCTATATTTCTGGGTTTGAGCAAATTGGCTATGTAGCGGTAAAGCCAAAGTCGCCCACAAACATTGATTAGATGCTTAAAATGAAAAAGCTAAGCGTATTAATCGTATTGTTATTTTCTTGTTTTTCACAAGCTAATGACGAATCTTTCTGTCCTCTTGGATCTAACCCTAATCCTGCGGTAATCTTTTGTGATAGTTTTGAAACTCAAGGTTCAAGCTCAGAGCAGCTAGACTCTAGCCGTTATTTCGATTTTGATGATGATGATGGAGACTTTAATCGAACTAGTTCAGAAGCTGCACATGGGCAGCATTCAGCTCGTGTGTTATGGCAAGCAGGCGAGGTTTCTGCTGGTGCATTACACGTTAATTTTGGGCGCTCTCCATTAACTAGTGTTAATCGATCTAGTGATGATTTTAGAGAAATATATTGGCGTTTTTATGTTAAATTTCCTTCAAACTTCCAAGATTATCCCGATAAGCTCAGTCGTTTAACCATTATTGCGGCTAGCAACTGGGCGCAAGCGATGATTGCACATGTATGGGCAAATTCTAGCTTGAGAGAGTTTTTGCAGATTGATCCTGTTTCAGGTATTGAAAACAATCAATTGGCGACAACCAAATGGAATGATTTTTCAAATTTTAGTTGGTTAGGTGCAGTTAATAGCGATAGCACCTTTCCTAAAGGTGAATGGGTTTGTGTTGAGTCTAGAGTTAAGCTTAATGATCAAGGTACAACCAATGGTGTTTTTCAGCTCTTTACCAATGGAGAACTAACAGCTTCAAAAAGTAACATAGATTGGGTAGGAGATTGGGATGATTATGGTTTAAACGCAGTTTTATGGTCTAATTATTGGAATGGTGATGGTTCTCCTGTTGAGCAATCACGATACCTTGATGCGCTTGTCGTTTCAACCCAACCAATTGGCTGCATAGATTCTGTTAAACCTATGCCTCCAACTGAAGTAGAAGTTAATTAGCTAATAACGCTTCATGGATTAAAATACTCAATGCTTTACCACCTTTTCTATTTAGGTGATCTTGATTAAAAAAATAGTCGGAGTTGTTTTTAAAAGCATATTTAAAATCAATTACTTTTATGTTTAGTTCGTCTATTAAACTTTCAATTTCTTCATCATTTCTATCAACTAAATCTAAATAAACTTTACTAAGTGGGTATCTTATTCCTACTACTGAAATATCATTTTTTTCGCATAAATATATTATTTTTTTAAAATAAGCTTTCATGGTTTCAGATGAGGTTTGGTAGTTAAATTGTAAGTTATAGCGCTCTAGAGCAATTTTTTGTCTGCTTGATAAATCCATTTCTGACCATAACTGATTTTTATTAGAGTCGTTTTTTTGGATGATTTTTTTTACCTCAGACTTAAAAAATGAAGCAAGGTAGTCTCTAGCTTTAGGGTTAAGTAATACAACGTATCTCTGGAGCCATTCTTTAAAATTGGAATAATTAGAAAATAACTCTGATGGTGACTCATAAACAATCGAACGATCATTATTGTTATGCTTGTCTCTATAAGGTGTTAAAACATGATCATCTATTGTTAAAATAATTTGGTCAACTTTTTTATTATTACTAATTAAATAATTAAGTTTTCGTAGCATATCGCTATAAGAATCACTTGCGGCAGAAAAATTATAAATTCCAAATTCTTCAGCGTAATCATTTATTGCAAGACCATGGGAATCTGACAAAATATAAGTTGAAAAATCAGGTTTATATTTTTCATAGGGTAAATAATAACCTGGTGTAACTATTAGCAATAAAATTAAGTTTATTAATAAAAATAAAACTAATAGTTTAGAACAGTTTTTAAGAAATTTTTTCATAGTTTAAAATTGAAAATAAATAAATTCTAAAGAAGAAGAGTAGTTACCAAACATATAGATGCTGATTATAATTAGGCAATAGAATGACCATCTAATTATTGGCTGTCGAATTTTATTTAAGGTTACTAATGGATGTAGATTTTCTCTACCTATCCATTCTACTAGCATGAAACAAAATACAAGTCCTAACGTTGCAATCGCTTGATAAAACTTATCAAATTCAAGGGGGGCAAATAATGAAAGAGAAAATATTTCGGTTAAATACTCGAATGCGTGAGATAAGTTTTCTGCTCTAAAAAATACCCAAGCTAAGCAAACTAATAAAAAGGTTGATGCCATCTGTATTGTTTCTTTGATGCTTGGAATTAGTTTTCCTTGTGCTACGGTATCTAAATTATTTCTATTGTTATTTGATAACAATATTGGAATATAATATAGAGCGTGTAGTCCTCCCCAAATAATAAAAGTCCAATTGGCACCATGCCAAAATCCTGAAACTAAAAAAATGATAAAAACATTTCTAATTTTTTTTGATAATCCTACTTGGCTTCCTCCTAATGGTATATAAAGATAGTCTCTAAACCATGATGAAAGCGAAATATGCCATCTGCGCCAAAACTCGGAAATATCTCGTGAAAAATAAGGGTATGCAAAGTTTCTTTTAAGATCAAAACCAAATAACTTAGCAGTGCCTATGGCAATGTCTGAATATCCAGAAAAATCACCGTAAATTTGAAATGCAAAAAATATTGCACCTAGTAAAAGTACACTTCCTGAATAATCCGCTGAATTATTAAAAATTAAGTTTGCAAAAACAGCGCAATTGTCAGCAATAACTATTTTCTTAAAAAATCCCCATAGAATCTGTCTCATACCATCAACAGCTAGGGAATAGTCAAATTTTCTTTTGTTATCAAATTGAGGCAGTAAATGTGTGGCACGCTCGATAGGCCCTGCCACTAATTGAGGAAAAAAACTAACAAATGCACAAACGGATAAAAAGCTTTTGTTTGGTTGTAGTTTTTTTCTATAAATATCTATTGTGTAGCTTAAGGTTTGAAAAGTATAAAAACTTATGCCTACAGGTAAAATAATATCTAAACTTCGCCCGGAAATTTCATAACCAAAAAAGGTAAAAGCTGAAACAAAGCTATCAACAAAAAAATTAAAGTATTTAAAAAAGCCGAGCAAGCCTAAATTAAATAGGATGCTGATAGAAAGTAATAATCGCCTTGAAACTTTAGATGTAGCCTTATTGAGTTGTAGTCCAATGGTATAGTCTACAACTGTGCTTGCTAGTATTAGGGAAAGAAAACGCCAGTCCCACCAGCCATAAAAGAAATAGCTGGCGACTATTAGTATTATGTTTTGTAGTTTTATATGTTTTGCTGGTATTAGCCAGTATAAGCTAAATACTAGTGGTAAAAATATTAAAAAGTCTATTGAGTTAAAATACATTTTATTTTCTAGTTGTTATTTATCGAAGTAGTTTTCTAATTGTTGAGGCAAAACCACTGAGTTCTGCTTCATATTCTATTTGACTAATATTCTCACCATCTAAAAACCGAGTTAGTTGATACTTATGAGAATTATGATCATTGAGCTCTACATTAACAGTTGTGGCAGATTTAATTCCAAGTGATTCCATCATTGTAAATTGTGATGCAGAGTGTTCACCACTAGGGTAGCACAAGTGACTTAATTCTTTTTTTGCTAGACGTTCTAAGATTTCTTTATTTTCAACAAGCTCAATTTTAGACGATTCTATATCATCAGTAGGAAATCGGTGACGATGTGTATGTAATTGAATATCAACTCCTTGATTAATTAGATCGCTACATTGACTTTCACTAATATTTTTAAATGCGTCAGTGTTAAAAATCCAATCAATATCTACTTTAAGTTTTTTTGCCAATACAAAAAGAAAGTCTTGTCTCTGCTGGGCAGTATATTTTGAATTCACTAAATAACTGACTTCATTGTAAAAATGATTAATTTTATTTTTATCAGTTAATTTATAACTTTTGTTGAGTTCATCATTAAAATCAACATTCACCACTGTTGTTATTTTTAACATATGTTGAAACACAATATTAAAAACTTGAGTTTGCTTTATCATATAGTAGGTTGTTACATACAGTGTCCAAGGAAAGTTGTGTTTTTTTAATAGTTCTGAGGTTTTACCATAAACACCCGACCAACCATCGTCAAAAGTAATAACCGTTGAACAAGGAGGAAGCGATTTTTTATAGAGTTTTTCTACAGCATGATCTAAATCGAGCACGGGGTATTTGTTTTCTTTTAAAAAGTCCATTCGCTGTTTAAATGTTGCAAACTGCATAAACAGTTTATCGAAGGTTTCATGTTCTTTATCAACTGAAATTCCGTGGTAACAAAGTATTCTTAATTTATCTTTGGTATATCTGCGGCTTAAATGGAATAAGCCAGTGTACTTAGCAATATAATAAATGAATAATTTAATTTTTTTCATAATCTATTGGTGATACCAGTCTTGAAACATCAAAATAGACCAGAGTGCTGCTGAATTATCTTTGACTCCTTGCTGATGTTCTTGCCATAAATTTGAAACGGCCTTTGAATTTAAATAGCCATGCTCCATTGTTTTAGCATTTTCTAATAAATTATTTGCCCAGCTTTGTAGTGGCCCACGCAACCAGCTTGATATTGGAACCGAAAACCCCATTTTAGGTCGTTCAATTAAATTCTTTGGCACACGCTTAAATAAAACATCTCTTAAAATACGCTTAGTTGTATTGTGTTTAAATTTAGCTTCAATTGGTAGTGTCCATGCAAATTCTAATACTCTGTGATTCAATAGTGGCAATCTTGTTTCTAAACTAGAAGCCATACTGGTTCTATCTACTTTGGTTAAATTATCATCGGGTAAATAAGTTAAAGTGTCTATTGCCATCGCTTTATTGATAAAGCTTTCATCACTAGAACAAACCGATTGTTGACTAAATAGTGTTTGATTGTTGTTATGCTGCATAGCTATTTCTGTATTTGGTTGGCAATAAGAGATAAGCATTTCATATATTTCACCAATATTTTGTTTTTTAAGCAGCTCTGCAAGCTTTTGAACCTTTAAGCCAACGCGTGTATTTGCATTTGAGTTTTTTAAAAACAAACTTATAAGAGAATAAACTTTCTCATAAAGTGATGGTGGAAATAATAATAAAAGTGAGCCAACTATTTTTCTAATGCTAAGAGGTAGGCGGTTAACTTTGTGCCAAATTTTCTCGGTTTTAACATAACGGTTATATCCGCAATAGAGCTCGTCGCCACCGTCTCCTGAAAGGCATACGGTTACTTTATCTCTTGCCATCTTGCTCACAAAGTAAGCAGGTAATGCTGATGAATCAGCAAATGGTTCATCGAAATAGTGTTTTATTTGAGAAACTTGATCTAAACAATCGTCAGATGAAATATATAACTGGTGATGATTGCTACCTATATGCTTTGCAATTTGGGCGGCAAATTCTGCTTCATTATAATCTTTCTCGTTAAACCCAATAGTAAAGGTATTAATTGGTTTGTTTGAAAGATCTTGCATGATTGATGCGACTAAGCTCGAATCAATTCCTCCCGATAAAAATGCGCCTATTGGAACATCGCTTATCATTTGATCTAAAATCACATCACATAAAATATTATCGAGTTGGTTAACTGCTTGAGAATAATTAAAAGGCTCAATGATTTTGGGATTAAATGTAAATCGCGATAAATCCCAATATTTAACAGGTTTATATTTTGCCTGTTTATCCTCGCTATGAGGTGAAAATTCTTGTTCATTCCAAACTTCATTAAGAGGAAAGCTAAGAAGAGTACCAGGTTCTAATTTAAAGCAGTTTTCATACATTGTCCAAGGTGTTGGCACGTATCCATATTGTAGGTATTTAGGGATTATTGCTTGATTAATATTGCCATTCCATGTGGGTAATGTTTTGAGTGCTTTTAGTTCTGAGCCCCATGCAAAAGTATTATTTTGCCAAGCAAAATATAAAGGCTTTTCTCCAAGTCGATCTCGGCACAAATGGATTTTTTGCTCTTGCTGATCAATGAGTACAAAAGCAAACATTCCTTCGAATAAACTTAAAGCTTTTTCTATACCATAAAGTTCAAATGCAGCGAGCATCACTTCGGTATCAGATCCGCCTTTAAAATTAATAGCAGACTCTTCTAGCACTTTACGAAGTTGCAAAAAATTATAGATTTCACCATTAAAAGCGATAATATATCTTGTACTATGAGAAGTCATTGGTTGCTCGCCATTAGGAGATAGATCTTGAATAGCAAGTCTTGTATGAACAAGTGCAATATTATTAATTATTTCAACTTGGCTATGATCAGGTCCACGTAGCTCTAGTGATTTAGCCATTTGTGATGCTGCAACTTGCAGATCAAATGGGTTATTTTTAGAAATAATTCCCGCAATACCACACATTAGCTTTTCTCTTTTTTCGCATATTGATTAAATAGCTCAGATAACTGAAGACCTATTGCATCATAAGAATATTTATCTTCGGCAAGTTGTCTTGCATTTTTTTGCAGTGACTCCCGTATTGTATCCTCATCAAGTATTTGAGAAATGGCTTTTAAATATTCTTGCTCAGACTGAGCAAAAATAACATCCTTTTCATTAGTTACTTCAATTCCTTCACAAGCAATGTCGTCAGCTACTATTGCCATTCCTATTGAAAGCGCATCTACAATTTTTAATTTAGTACCACCACCATCTTTTATTGGGCAAACATAACACTTTGCTTGATGCAGAAACGGTAGGATATCGTCAACAAACCCATGCACATTGAAGCGGTCATCATTTTTTGCTAAAGCAACAATTTCATCTGGTGGATTAGCTCCAATAATATCAACAATAATATTAGGGTATTTTGCTTTTACTAAAGGCCAAATTTTGTTAGCAATAAATTGTACGGCTTCGATATTTGGATACCAACTGAGTGTTCCAATAAAAATTAACCGTTCTTTTTTGTTGATATTTTGATCGGGTTTAAAGTAATCGGTATCAACTCCATTTGGAATGGTGTGTACATTGCTTTTAGGTGAAAGAGAGTTTAAGCGATTAGTATCTACATCTGAACAAGTAAAATTAAAGTTAAAAGTAGGGCATAAAGATTTTTCAAATTTTTCCAGGCGCCTACCTTCTTGATTAAAGTAAAACTTTTTTAACCAACTACTTTCTTTCGATGCTCGCCTAATTAGCATATGAGATTCAATATTATGATGATCTAAAGAGCTAGGAATATCTTGGCAATATTGAGCAAAAGGAGCCAAGCTTATAGTGTCAAAATGGATAAAGTCGAACTTGTGTTTGTTTATTAATATTTTTATTTGTGCGGCGTAATCTTCTGATAGAAGCCAGTTCATTGTATAAGGGGCAGAAGTTACTAAACTTTTTAGGGCTGTCCAACGTTTTAACCACGGTGATTGGTCAAGAGGAAGATCGACAAAATCTACTGAACTACAAAACTTACTTAAATGCATATGAGCTTCAGTAACGCCTTCATCAACACTATCAAAAAGGGGTTTAATTAAGTCTTTTTGATTAAATGCTAATAGATGTACATCATGATATTTAGCGGTTTGTTTTAACAGGTGATATCCACGCTGTAATACGCCACCCTTGGGAGGATAAGGAATAAAATGTGATAGCCATAAAATTTTCATAATTTTTTCTTTATTATTTTAAATACAACTGCTGATACGAATTTTCCATTGCATTAATAGAAAATGACTCTTTTGCACGAGCAAATGATAGCTCACCCATTTTAACACGTAGTGTTGAACTATTTTTTAAAGTTTCAAGTGCAGTAACTAAACCAGAAAAGTCATCTTTAGCAAAAACAAACCCATTAATATTATTTTTAATGAGCTCTCGATTTCCACCTACATCAGAAACAACACAAGCCAAGCTAGCACCCATGGCTTCTACTATACTACAAGATAATCCCTCGCTTTTTGAAGCTAACACAAAAATGTCACTATAACTTAATAATTCTGATACATCATTTCTTGTACCTAACACAAAAACTTTATCTGTTAAGTTGAGAGACTCAATGGTTTTCTCAAGCTCTATTCGCAAAGGGCCATCACCAACAAAAAATAATTGAACATCATTATTTTTAATAAAGTTAGACATAAATTTAAGTTGCTGGATTTGTCTTTTTAATGGTATTAGCCTGCCTACAGTAATAATTTTTAGTACTGTTTTTGAGTAATTAGAATTTAATATTTTTAGAAAAGGATCAGGTACATTTTTTTTATCAGTGGGTATAGAAACACCATTATGAATTTTTGCTAGAGGCACATTTGTTGATATTTTTTGTTGATAAAAACGCTGCATATCGCTAGATACAGCAACTAATCGAGTGTTTAAAGTTTGTGCAAGCTTTAATGTCCTTGCACGACCGATTCCTTCGTCTACAGAATAAACATCATGCAGTGTGCCAACGTGTTTAATTTTGTGGAATGCGCATCCTAAAAAGCATCCACTAATGGGACCATATAGATGTGTATGTAAAACATCAAATTTTTGCTTTTTAAGTAAAGCTGAAAATTTAAATGTAAATAATAAAATAGTTTTAAGAGATTTATACCAATGAGGCTTTGGAATAATTTGCTGCTGAAGATTATTCTCTTTGCATACATTGACTAAATAATGACTACCCAAATGAAATATAACCACCTCGTGGCCACTTTTTTGTTGAGCTTTAGCTAGTCTAACAAGCATTGTTTCTGCACCACCAACATCTAATGTATCAATAAACTGAGCTATCTTCATTTGGCTATTTCTTGGTGATGTTTAACTAAAAAAGAATTGATAATTTGCTGATATAAATTAATAAACTCATTAGCATTAGTAGATGAACTATATTGCTTTTTTATTGCTTCTACAGCAAACTTAGTTTTTTGTTGTGTTTTTTCTTTAGCTAAAATAACTTCTTGTAGAGATTGAGCAAAGTTTTCAGCAGTAAGTGTATGAACTAACGTTCCATACTTGCCATTAGCTAATACTTCTGGAATTGCACCAACAGCAGAACAAACGACAGGTGTTTGAAGGTACATACTTTCTAGTAAAGTCATTGGCAGACCTTCATGATCAGATGTCATTACTAGAATATCTAAATCAATTATTTTTTGATGGATATCGGTTCGATGTCCATGAAATGTAAAGCTTTTTATATAATCACTTGATTGTTGTTGTAGTTCTTCTTTAAGTGGCCCATCGCCAAGAATATGAAACTGCAATGAATGGCTTTTAAGTCGATTATAAAGTAGTTTTGCGGCATTAATAAACCGATCAACTCGTTTCACGGGAACCAATCTTCCAACAATTCCGATATTAATTTTTTGGCTAATTTCTCTTTTATGATTGCTTTTTAATCTATCTAATGCTGCAAGCTCGATACCATTTTCTATAGTGGTAAGTTTATTAGCAGAATAGTCTTTCAGGAGCTTTTGCTCTAGCTCTACAGAGACAGACACTATTTTTTTTTGAATTAGCTTTCCACACAATTTATTTAGAACGGGAATAATCTTTTTATGTGGCTTGAGCCAGTTAGCATGATGCTCAGGTGCGCCATGTACACTACGAATTGAGAGCGTGTTATTACAATATGCCGCAATAGAGCCTAATATGTTCTCTTTTTCTCTGTGAGTGTGAACAATATTTGGGTTAATCTTTTTTATTAATTGTTTTATCTGAAAAAATATTGCAAATGCGTTAATACAAGATTCATCAATAATAAATGTCTTTATATGGGCTAGTTTTAACTTTTCACTAAGCTCGCCGTGATTAAGTAGCACTACGGTAAGATCAATTTGGGGGTTCTTATTTAGTTGGTTGCAAAGTGCTAGCACTTGCGCTTCGGCACCACCCCAACAATCACCTGAAGCAACTTGAAGTATTTTGAGTTTTTTCTGACTCATCGCTTTGAAGGTTCCCATTTAGTAATTCTTTTTCCCGTTAAAAACATAACAGTCGCATGAGCAATTGCAATGTTAACCTGAACAAAGAAGTAGCAAAGCTTGATGAGGGAAATTTTTCTTGCAGGCTCAAGCAGCCAACCTGTTGCGGCTAATAGGTAAAAAGCAATTTGACCAACAAAGGTAAGAATAAAAAAACTATGGCTGTTTAATAATGGGATATTGGCGAAAAAGCTGGCGATTAAAAACCAAGGCACTAACCAGCGCATTACTTTATGACTGAATATTTGAAAGCTAAAAAAGCCAAACTTAAAAGGGTTTAAAACTTTGGATTTACTTTGAAGCGCCGCCATGCCACGAATTACTGTGCGTAATTTTCTTTGGTATTCACCCTTACTACTTTTTATATCAGGATACATACCAATTAATTTAGGATCAGATATGGCCTTTAACCCACAGCTAACTGCGTTAAGAGCAGTGTTGAAATCACTAGGGACACTAATATCCCAGTTTTCACAAACCTGTTTTCTTGCGGCAAAGAAAGAGCCACTTAAACCAACTAGGCTATTGAGCTTGCTTTCGAGTCCGCGTAACCACATTTCATATTTAACATAAGCACCTTCACCAACCACTTTGCCATCTTGGCTGATAAATTGATCTTCGCTAGAAACTGCGCCAATTGATGAGTCATTAAATAGCTCAACTATTCTTTCAATAGCATGAGCCTCTATTCGAGTAGAAACATCCGAGAATACGATAATTTCGCCTTTAGCTTGTGATATAGCCGCTTTTTGGGCGTTTTCTTTTCCTAGTCGCTCTTTAACATCGACTAAAACAACACCTTTTTCACTATAAGATTCAACAATGCTATTGGTTTTATCATTTGAGCCGTCAGAAGCGACTAATATTTCAAAGCTTTTTGTAGGGTAGGAACAAGCTAGCGTATTGTCTATTTTTTCTGCGATGGACTTTTCTTCATTAAAAGCAGTGATAATAAAACTAACTGTTGCTATTGAAGCTGGAGAGTTTTGCTGAGCTGTTATTTTATTTGATCTCGTTATTTTAATTAGTCCGAGTAGGATAACTGGATAAAAAAAATAACTATAAAGAGCACCTAATAAGAAGGCTAAAAACAGGCTGGTTTCCAATAGCATTATACCGTTTTTCCATTAACGAAAGAGGGCTTGTTTAATCAACCAATTTTAAGTGAAAGTTGACAGAATGTATAGTTTATTGCACGTTGTTAATTAAGCAAATTTCATATAGCATTCTATTATTATGCAAAATTAAAGGAATAATAAAATGAAACCTTATCTATCATCATTAATCATCACAATTTTACTTCTAGTAAGTGGTTGTGATTCTCCACCACCAGAGCCAAAAAACGAATATGAAAAGGCGGTTTATCATTCTAATCGCCCCGATTCAGATATAAAACAAGACAAACGTCGTAAACCTGCCGCAATTATTGAGTTTTCAGGTGTAAAAGCTGGAATGTTTGTTGCCGATCTTCAGGCTGGTAGCGGGTATTATACTGAGCTTTACTCTTATTTTGTTGGTGATCAAGGGCAGGTGTACTTACATAATCTTCCAAATAAGGCTGATCGTGAAGATATTAGAGCTAAAATAGATAAGCGTTTAGAAAATAATCGACTAACAAATGTTACCGAAATTAAAAGTGAGATAACAAACTTATCATTTCCACAGCCTGTTGATCTTATAATAATGTCAAAAATTTACCATGATTTTTATGTACCTGAAAAAAACAGTGCCAGAGATGAAAAAATAAGTGCTATTTTTGAGCAGTTAAAATTAAATTTAAAACCTAATGGCAAAGTTTTAGTTATTGATCATGCAGCAGAAAAAGGAACTGGCGAATCATTTACTTCTAAAACCCACCGTATTGAAGATTCTTTTGCAATATCTGAATTTGAAAAAAATGGGTTCTCATTAAAAAACAGAACCGACGCTTTAGTTGTAGAGTCAGATGACAAATCACTAAACATTTGGGAAAGTAAGGTGATTAATAAAACTTCTAGATTTGTATTATTGTTTGAGTTAAAAAATCAATAATAAAACCAAACGAGTAACAATAGTTTATGCAACAAGGATATATTAAAGGCTTTGATGGACTAAGAGCTGTGGCTATTTTGTGGGTTATGTTTGGACATATCTCCTCAACACTAAATTGGTCTGCAGAAAATTCAGTTCATAAAGCTTTCTTGTTGCTAACAAATATGGGCTGGGTAGGAGTTCAACTATTTTTTGTTCTATCGGGATTTTTGATTACTCAAATATTACTGAGATCGCGTAGTCATAAACATTATTTTAAAAATTTTTATATAAGACGAAGTTTACGAATTTTTCCTATCTATTATTTTGCGCTGTTTATTTTTTTTATAATTATACCAATCTTCTTTGTTCAGCCCACATGGTTTGCTAATGCTAGTGAAAACCAAATTTGGTATTGGTTATATTTACAAAATTGGATTAGGCCTTTTTCTGAGCAAGGTGCATTGGCTCCCCTTTGGTCTTTAGCAATTGAAGAGCAATATTATCTTATTTGGCCAATGCTTGTGCTATTTTTAAATGAAAAAAAACTGAAGCTTGTGTGTCTATTTATGATTGTAAGCGCACCAATATTTCGTTTTTCTCTCTATCAAGTAATGCCAATGTGGTTTTCTGATATAGATAACATTGCAAAATCTTCGGCTTATAATTTTACATTCGCTAGATGGGATGCCATTGCTATAGGTTCTTTCATAGGGATATATTTTTACCAAGAAAACACGATAGCTTTAAAAAAATGGGCAACTAAATTATTACTATTATTATCAGCCGTTGTTCTAGTGCAAATTGCTTTTATGAGTAACTTTACATCGGTGTCTGAAGGTATTGGGATCTTTAACCAAACAACAGCGGCTTTAATTTTTGGTTGCATCATTGTTATTATCGCTAGCTCGCAAGAAAAAAACTGGCATATAAATATTTTAGAATTAAAAGTATTGAAATCAATTGGTAAGGTGAGTTACTCAATGTATATTTTTCATCTTCCTTTAAGTATTTTATGGATTAACTATTGGAGCCCCGTTATTGATAGTTATTCTAGTATTACAAAAATTCTAATTGTTCTAGCACACTATTTCACTTTAGTTTTGTTGGTTTATTTGTTGGCTAAAATTTCTTGGAAATTCTTTGAAAGCCCTATTCTTAAATATAAGCAGCGATTTAATTAGACTTCTAAATCCTTAATAAGTTTATAAATTAAATTGCTCTATTAGTTCGCCACAATATTTATCCCGTTGTTCATGGATAAATTCTCTGTCTATCTTACTAAGTAAATTATATTTACGAGGCGCTTTATTTAAGTGCGATGATTTAAAATCTAAACTGCTTTCTGGAATATTTAAAAACTGCGCAATAGATAGTTTATTTTCTTCAAACTCATTAGTTTTAACAGTAAGTAACTGTTTACTAGGAATATTTTCTAGTACCGATTTAATTGAGTGACTCCAATATCTTAAATAAGCCTCTAAAGAGTAAACATTATATTGCTTTAATACTTGATCTTTGCTGGTATGAGGGTATTTTTCTGGTAAAAAGTAAATGCTGTGCCATAGTCGAATAACTTCTTCACTAGTTGGTGGGTAGTTGATGGTATGGTTTATCATAGAGTCTAACCATGAGAGTGGTTCTCTAATTGATAAGATAAATTTTGAATTTGGAAAAGCCCTTATAAGAAGATCAATTCTATAGCCTAAAAAGCAATTCGATTCCATATCTAACCAGACTCGCTTGTCTCTTATTTTTAGCCAGTTCATATATTCGTGATCACTTTTTAGGCCTTTAAAATGATCGTTCATAAAATAAATAATTGCTCTTCTTTCTGGCTCATGTGATGAGCGATAGTACTTATTAAATAATCCTGCGATAGAAGTAGTACCAGATTTAGGTGCACCAATGCAGAAACAATGAAATTTTCGTGGATGAATTTTATTTCTTAGACTATCAGGTATTAGATATTTAATTTTATTTTTAAATGATTTATCTAATAGAGAATAATGCTCTAAAGCTGAATTGATATCTTGCATAAGGCTAAAAATTTAAATTGTTATTAACTATGTTGATAAACTTGTCTCTTGCAGGCTTTGATGAAAATGTATGATCAGCATTAGCCACAGGGAGAATTTTTATTTGGCCTATTTGGATTAGTCTTTGTACTGTAATTTTAGCTTGTTGCATTATTAGTTTTTCACCAGGATCATTAGATGCAATAATAAATGTTTGTTTAATGTTCTTATCTTTTAGTTTAATAAGATCTAATGCTAGTTGAGATTCAGTATCAAAATTTAAAATAACTTTAAACTGTTTATATATAGATTTAAATTTATTAAAAATCAATTTAAAAACAAAATTAATAATATAAGTAAAATTAACATTACCTCTAAATATTTTCTTCCATTTATTAGCACTCATTAAACTTTTCTGATATTGAGTTGCATTTTTAGCATCAGACTGATCTTTAGAATTATCAATATAATTATTAGGCCGGCGATAAAAAGCTAACGGATTTATCATGATTATTTTGTAAATATTATGCGTATGGCTCGATTCTAAAGCGGTATGAAAAATATTGTGAGCTCCTGAGCATAAACCGGCTAAAATTATTTTTCTGCTAGGATATTTATTTTCAAGCCATTTAATGGCCGTTTCTAAATCTTGAGTTGATTCTGCTGGGTAAGGGGTATTTTCATTTTCTGGCGAGCCATTAACACTATCACCTAAGTTTCTTAAATCAATGCGTAAACAAGTTGTATTATTACTGCTTAATGCTCTTGTTAGTTCAACATAAAGCCTGTTAGGACCAACTTTATGCACTGTTCCAGAGTTTGCCAGCAGCACTATAGGGTGATCATTTACGGATTTATCATAAGGCTCGCTAAAGATTGCAGTCAACTTGTTGTCGCCTATTTCAACGGTAGATTCTTTAATATTGGTATTATTCCAATTGATCTTTGTACTTGTTTTTGGAGCTGTAATAGAAAGATTAATTGTTTTTTGTTTACTCTCTAACAGCCAATGAGTTATTTGTTTTATCGTCTCGAAAGGAATTGTCGTTTCTTGTGGCTCTGCCATCATTGATAAATACTGAGACATTAAAAATGAATCAGTTGAATGAGTTTTAGATAGATGAGCTAAAAGCTTGCCACTGCTGGGAAAATCATCTCTTTCAATCAACAATATCTTATTAGTAACATTAATATCCAAATTAAAAAGATTGAACTCTTCAATTGATTTAGCGGTATCAAAACTTAACGTAAAACCACCGCTATCAATATAACCTTGGGGTTTTGATTCAGAATGTGAAGCAAGCCGATTAAGCGCTTTCATTTCTCGAATGAATGATTTCCCTTTTTCGCATGGTGACCATAATATTAATTCTTCTATGTTATTAATTTCAGCATAGGCTGAGGCAATTGTTGCCCCAACTCTTAGCCCGATTAATGATATTTTATTAATAGATAATGTTGTTTTTAAATAATCGACTGCTGCCTGTATATCATCAATAAATTGTTGTTTACTAACCGACTCTAATAATTCACCGCTCGAATCACCAGTGCCATAGTAATCGAGTCTTAGCGCGGCAAACCCAGAGTCAGCTAAATTTTCACAGAGTTTTTTTAAGGTTCTATGAGAATGGGTATATTCAAAACCGAGTGGTGGGCAGACAATAATGGCTTTATCAAAAACTTGATTGGCTTTGGGAAGATGTAATGTAAAGTAGATCGGCTTGTTATTTTCTCTTAACCAGCCAAATACTTTTTGATTAGTGTTTTTATTATTTAAAGCTAAGCTCATGATTTTAAATTGGCTTTTATTTTTATATCACTATTTAAGTTTAAGGCACTAAGTGTACCTTTAATTTTTGTAACTGGTAGATGACTATTTTCAGCGGTTATAAAAACTTTCTTTGTTGAATTTGGCGCAATATGAAAGTAGTTTTCTTTTGGAAGAAAACCTTTAATATTAATTTCTACAAATTGAAGCAGTTTTTTGCTAACAATTTCAAGCTCAAAGCCAGTATCGGTAATGTTATTAATTTGATATTCAACATTTGAGTTATTTAATGGAAAAACTTTGATATTGGAAACATAAGAGAATGTTTCATCGATCAACTGATCATCAACCTCTATGCTTGCATAAATTAAATCAAAAGATTTAGGGCCAAATTGGTAAGCATAAGCCGAGTCAAGAAAACGACCAAAGAGTGATTCTAATGATAATTCCGCAAAATCATGTGACGGAATGTTAATTTCTTGAGTGGTTGAGTCAACGAAAATATCGTTATTTTTTATAAGGATTATTTTTAACTGAGCATTCAGCTCTGTTGGCTTTTCATTTATGATCTTAATAAAACTACCATTTAAGCCTTGATGATTAATTAACAAGGCTTGGCTTTTCCATTTTTGCGCAACTAAATAATAGGCAGGTTTAGGAATATCACTGCTATCAATAATTCCAAACCCAGCGCATGGCCAGAAGTCTTGATTAAACCAGATCAACCCGCCATTGCATTGTGATTGATAACCGCGCCATTGGTTAAATACATCGGCAATCGCAATTCCTGTTGCCAGTTTTGACAGTTGCATATATTGATTAACATCGCTTCTTTTTAAAACGATGGGATCAATATTAAAAATTTGTGTGGTATATTTTTCTCTAATATCTTCAAAATCCCAACCTGCGCCTAGGTCTCTCGGTACTCGCTCTGCCCAAGCATTACTGTATGGGTAGAGTGTATTTTTACCTGTAACCTCTTCTATGGTTTGCTGATCTGGTATATGAGAAAGCCCCATTCCTTCCGATGAAAACTTCACTCTTTGAGTATCAATATCTGGTAAGTCATGCATATAAGCGCCAACTCCCCAATAATGGGAAATACCTTGATCTAAATGAAAAGGCATAACTCCTCCAGAAGGAGATGATGAAAAGTAAGGAATATCTGGTCGAGTTTGATTACATTGCTGTTGAAGCCAATTTTTAAAAAACTCAGGCTCCCAAAGTGATTGATCAATTCCGTACATGGCTGCTTGTGCGGCAACATCGGTATTGCCACAAAATACGGTGATACAAGGGTGATCGGTAATGCGAGAAAGCTGGTAGTTTATTTCTGCTTTTGCGTTTTGCGAAAAGTGCTCATCATCAAAAGGGTAGTCCATGCTGGCAAACATAAAATCGTGCCAAACCATAACTCCTAATTCGTTGCATAGATTATAAAAAGTATCACTTTCATAAACCATGGTTCCACCAACGCGGATCATATTAACACCTGCATCAACGAGTTTTTGTAGATGCGATCTTAGTGCTTGGTGATCAGGGTTTAACGAAAGGTAATCATTTGTTGTCCAGCAAGTTCCACGGCAAAAAACTTTGGTTTTATTAACATTTAAAGTACTGGTTTGATGATTAAATTCTGTGGTTTTAAAACCGCAATGGCCTTGTTTTAAAACAAAAGAGTCTTCTCCTATTTTAAGGGTAATACTATAGGTATAACACTTAGGCTCACCATGAGTATGCGGCCACCATAACTGAATATTTTGTAGCGTTTGCTCAAAATTAAACGTTAAATTTGAGTTTTGTAATTGATAAGGAATTTCATGGTTTTGATTATTTATGCTTAAAACCAGTTTGCATGCTTGTTTAGGAAAAACACTATCTAAAATTGATAGGCTTCCTTTTAGCAATAGCTTCGATTGTAAGTTTTCAACTTGTGGAACAACGTTTATTTGCTTAACAGAAACTGTTTTAGACTGCATAAACCGAATGGCTTTCCACGGACCTATCGCTGTAATAGGTGGCGTCCATACATCAACACTGCCTAAAACAGTGGTTCTTAACCAGCGCATTTGCTGATGATTAACTAGTTTAGTTTTCCAACGGGGTCTTGTTTTTCTTATTGATAAAGCTTGCTGCTGTGAACGAAAGACTATCGCGAGCTGATTTTTTTTATTTATTAAATCCGAAACATCAACACTAAACCCGCGAAACATATTATCAGCTTCAAGTATTTTCTCGCCATTTAAGTAAACCTCGGCAAGTGTTGCAAGGCCGTCAAACTGAAGCGTTTGCATGGCTTTTTTATTTGAATTGCTCACTTCAAACTCAGTGAAATACCACCAGTCTTTCGAGTCTAAATGTTTTAGTTGATCAATAGATTGCCAAGGATTACTGAGATCGGAAGCTTGTGCCATTGCAACCGTACCAGGGACAGGGGCAGGTTTAACCCGATTAGTTGTTTGATAATAAGAGACGGCAGATTCTATTGATAGAAATTCATTAGGCGCAGAGCTAAATAGCTTCCAGTTTGCGTTTAGCTCAGAAACTTGCGTATAGATTGATAATTGTTCAGCGTAATTTTTTTCCATCAAAAAGAACCTTTAGCGATTTGCTGAAACAATAATAGCCATTATTAGGCATTTGATCCTTGAATTAAATGATCAATAGCGGTTTGCCATTGATCGGCAAGGGTATCAATTAAACTAGTGTCTAATGGCTTATTGCGGCTTACAGAGCGAGCTAGTTGAAATTGATAAACTTTTGTTGCCTCTGATATGGCTTTAAAAGCTTGCGAACTTTTTGCCCAATGAATATTTTGAGGATCTAACCAGTCTAAGTAATTAGCAGCTAGCTCAAAACAAGCACCAAACTGGCGAAAAGTGACAAAAGCATATTCATGAAAAACATCAATTTCTTGTGTTTTAAGCCATTCAAAATCTTTCTCAAAGCGTGCTTTAAAAGTTAAAAATGGATTCTGCTTGGGGATCATTTTTAAATAGCGTTGCATTATTTTTGTTGATGCTAGTTTTAAATCTTTTTCTGGCTTTATTAGCAGGTTATCTAATTTAGCATATTCAACGTAGGGTGCTAAAACGGCAGTAGAAGTGGCACCGGGCAAATATAAAACATTGGTAAAATCATCGCCATTTAAATGGTAATAGCCTTGTGCATGAAAGTAGCCTAAATGTTTATTGTTGCGGTCAATTTCATTGATAGATACAGTGGTTTTAACATGCGAATTTTTATAGGCAGTACCTGCGGTGTCTGGTAAGTACATAGAATCCAGCTCAACTAAAATAGGTCTACCCAGACTAACTTGTTCTTCAATGTGATCAATTAGTTCACGCCAAACAACAAGCTCTTGCACTTCAATTCCGTATAAATCATACAGGTCACTGAGCTGAAACTTAAAGAAAGTCCATTGGTCACCTTCAAAATCAGCTGCTAAGGTAAACGGCATTGCCGCTAGTGGCTCTAAACCTAACGCATGTAATTGCTCTATCCAAACATCAACATAACAATTGGTTTCAGCCCAGTCACGTTCTTGAGTGTGAAGGGCATGACGTTGATAGCTTTTAGGGTTTATCGATTTAATGCTTTTCATTTTAATTCTATTAATGAATAGTTTAGTCTTTATGCATGACCACTAAAGATGAGTTGTGCATTAATATTCGATCATTATTGACCATAAGTGATGCGCCGTAAGCATCGCGAATATGACGAGCAAGCGACATTTCATGGTTATTTCTGTAACTGACAATCCCGCAGATCATCATGGCTTTACCGACAATATCAATTAGCGCTTTTGAACTGCTAAGTTTTAAATTATTGGTTTTAATTGAAAAGCCAAAGTTGGTAAAGGCATCTTCATCACCAGCATCGAGTAAATCTTGGTAGGTATTGGTGGTTGCAGCAATATTATTACGCATGGTGTTTAGCTCGTTTTCAACTTCGGCTAAACGAATTGAAGCAATGGGCGGCACATTGGGGTTTCTGCGGAGCATATTTTTTACAAATTTACGCGCCATTCCAACTGATGATGCGGCAATGCCCGACCATAATGATGCCCAAACAATATGCGAATAAGGGTGCATGGTTTGGCTTAATACTTGGGAAAAATCAACTGGTGAAATTTGCTCAACTGATGCCTGGGCGCTTACCACAAACCCCGAACTACAAGTGCCTCTAAAACCTAGAGTGTCCCAGTCTGAAATAGGCTCTACCGAATATTGTGAGCGGCTGACCAAAACACCCACTTGATCGCTTTTAGCCGCTTCTGGATTGCGACGAGCCGTTAACATTAAGTCGTCGGCATCTTCGGCATAAGAAATTACGGGGGCTTTCTTGGTGAGGGTAAAGTTTTTTTTGTTGGCTTCTATCGCGCAAAAACTTGAAAGTAAATCACCACCAATGCCAATTTCGGTGGTTGCCGAGGCAATTAATCGTTGCTCTGCTACAAGGGATTTGGTGTATTCAACAAAATAATCACTGCTTAAACAATGGTGCACAATACAAGCCACTTGAATTTTATGCATGGCATAGATCATTGCCGTAGAGCCGCAATAGTGTCCGATAATCTCACAGATTTTGCTGACTTGTTTTATATTAAGCCCCATACCGCCGTGACTTTCAGGCACATAGGCGCTCATCAGTTTTAGTGATTTTATCGCATCCATTCCTTCGTGCGGAAAACGCGCTTTAGCATCCACATCGGCCGCATTGGGCGCTATAACTGTTTTACCAATATGATGAACGTCTTTAAGGAGTTGGTCGAATGATTGGTTGGCAGTCATGTTTTTAGTCCTTTAATTTTTTAGGTTAGTCGATAATATCTTCGATTGTGTCGGCAATTGCTTCAATACTACCAAAAGTTTTGCGGCTTAATACCGAATCGGGGAACTCAATATCAAATTCATCTTCTAGTGCTAGCATTAAGCCAACGGTGGCTAAAGAGGTTAAGCCTGCTTGGTAAAGATCGCTATCGTCTTGAAGTTCATTAACTGGAGTGCTTAATCTTCCATGGGAGGTAAGAATTTCCCTTACTTTTTCGGTGCTCATTATTATTCCTTTATCATATTTTTATAATTAATCATTACATTCTAATCAAACATGGATGTAATTAGAAGTCTGATATTTAGGAATAATAAAAATATTTTATACCCGCTAATCGTTAATAACGGGTATAAACAAATCTTTATTCAGATATTTCTTTATTAACTATTTCGGAAGGTTCACTTTCAGTACCTAAGCTATTATAAGCGGTTACTGCAAAATAATAAGTTCTTTGAGTTGCTAAATTATTAATGCGATAGTTTAAAGCCTGAGGGTTTTCAATAGTTACAAAATTATTCAGCGTATCCTGTGATTGACCATAATATACTTTAAACCCTGCTAAATCAGTGAGATCAGTGTCGTTAGTATTTTTACTTGGTGCAACCCAGCTTATATCTGCAAAGCCTGTATTTTCGAAAATATCTATATTAATCTGAGAGCGTGCTTCTAACCCTTCAGAATCTGATACCTCTGCTGTAATAACATGTACTGCTGCATCTAAGCTAGCTGTAATTGATGCTCCTTTTCCAATCTCACCATGAATATCTGAAAACCAAATAATATCATTGCTGATATTGCCGTCTTCATCATCTTGTGCTGTTGCTGTGAATGTAAGGGTATCATTAACGTTAAAATTGCTGTTATTTTCAGGCGAGGTAATTGAAATGGTTGGTGCTGAATTTTGGGGTGGTTCGGGAGTGGGATTGGGAGCTTCACTTTTATCTCCTGATCCTCCTCCGCAACCAACGGCTAATACAAGCGCAGTGATTGAGATTAAATGTGTAAATAATTTGCCCATAATACAAAACAACTATCAATAATTATAATTAACAGCCAGTTTATATCATACAAAGCGGCATTGTGTCTGTTGCTTGATACAGTGCTTTAATTGAAAATTAATAACTTTGTGAGCAACTTCTCATGTTGGTTTGTCATAATTGTTGAAGACGATAAGCGGTTTGTCACATTGATGTCATCTATACCCTTCAAACTATGCATTGAGTTATAATCACCTTGTTAAAAGTAGAGTTAGAAGATATGAGCACCAATTTATTGCTTGTTGAAGATGAAGCACCCATTCGCGAAATGCTAAAGTTTGCCCTCGAAAGAGAAGGCTATTTGGTTTCGGAAGCTGAAAACGCAAAAAATGCCCGTGAAGTATTGGCTCGTAAACGAGCTGATCTGGCGATAGTTGATTGGATGATGCCAGGTGAAAGCGGGGTTGATTTGATCCGTAGTTTGCGTAAAGAAGAAATTTTTGTTGATTTACCAATTATTATGCTTACTGCTAGAGTTGAAGAGCGCGATAAAGTTAAAGGGCTTGATTGTGGTGCTGATGATTATTTAACCAAACCTGTTGGTTTAAAAGAGTTACTTGCCAGAGTTAGGGCATTAATAAGGCGAACTTCTCAAGCCTCTGAAGATAACCAACTGGTTGCAGAAGGGCTTAACCTTAATTTATCAACTAAACAGCTTTCAATTGACGGTAAAAATGTTCATATTGGACACACCGAATTTAGTTTGTTGGTATTTTTTATAGAGCACAAAAATCGAGTCTACTCACGCGCTCAAATATTAGATTTTGTATGGGGGCAGGCGGTTTATATTGAAGAAAGAACCGTTGATGTACATATTTTAAGGCTTCGAAAACTACTTAAACCTTATGCAAAAGATAAATTGATAAAAACGGTAAGAGGGATGGGTTATATGTTTGATAGCCCCAAAGCCTAATTAATGTCTTTCAGTGTGATAAATATAACGCTTGAGAATCAATTCGTCTAAAATCATTTTAATTATCTGTCTATTAATTGAATTAATTGGAATAACCGCATGAATAATGCTTGGTCAGTTGAGTTTTCACGCATATTAATTGTGTCGATTAGTGTGTTGTTAATTGGTTTGTTCACTGGTTACTGGGTCATTGCTATTCTTGTTCCTACGAGTATTTATTTGGGGTGGACTCTGGTTCAAATTCGTACTTTTGAGCAGTGGATACGGTTAAACGCGAAAACCAAATATGCCCCCGACTCTAGTGGAATATGGGAGCTAATTGTTCAGCATATTCACCGCATTCAAAAGCGCGATAAAGAAAGAAAGAAAAGATTAGCCTCTATTGCAAATAGGTTTGAGGCAATTATCTCTGCATTGCCCGATGCAACTTTAGTGCTTAATAGTAACTTTGAAATTGACTGGTTTAATGAACCTGCCAAGCTATTATTTGGTTTAGAGCAATCGACTGATATTGGTCAGGCTTTTGATAATTTGATTCGTATACCTAAGTTATCGGAAGTGCTAAGAAACACATCAGACAAAAACGAAGTTCAAATTCAATCACCTACCAATGAAAATATTACGTTAATTGTTACTTGCGTAAATTTTAGCAAAGATCAGCTTTTGGTTACTGCGCGTGATATTAGTCAGCGAATTGCACTTAGAAAGCTTAGAAAAGCCTTTATTGCCAACGCATCACATGAGCTTAGAACACCGTTAACTGTTATTGCTGGTTATTTAGAAATGCTCGAAATGGAAAGTGAAATGCCAAATGAATTAAAGAGCTTGGTTTTAAACGCTAATCAGCAAGCGAGTAGAATGAAAACAATTTTGGATGACCTGTTAACTTTATCTAAACTTGAAGAAAAAGGTCATAGCAAAAGCTGTGGAACAGTGATTAATGCTCCTCAAATATTGCTTGGTTTAGTAAATGACTTTGAAACGACGCGAGCAAAAGATTCTCATCAATTCAAAACCGAAATTGATCCTAATTTTCATCTTAAAGCCATTGAAAGCGAGTTTTTCTCTGTATGTCAAAACTTGCTTAGTAATGCGGTTAAATATTCTCCAGCAAATTCAGAAATTGAAATAAAGTGGTTTAAAAACCATAAAAACTATTTATGCCTAAGTGTTAAAGATAATGGTGAAGGTATTGCGCCAGAGCATTTATCTCGTTTGACCGAGCGGTTTTATCGAGTCAATGTTAATCGTTCGCGTAAAGTTGGAGGCACTGGGCTTGGGCTTTCGATTATTCATCATATTTTAGAAAACCACGGTGGATATTTAACCGTAAACAGCACCGAAAATGTTGGTTCTGAATTCATTGCTTGTTTCCCCGACTATCGTTTAATAAATGCGTCATAATTGAATTTATTTTGTCATATTACATTAATTTAACATCATAAATTAGCTGGAATTTAATCTAACCTATTGATTTTATTGAGTTATAGCAAGGGGTGTAATATTTCTTAATTTATTTCAGGTTTGTAATAAAGTAGTAATAAAAGGCTTATATACTGTGCACAAATTATCCAAAGGCACTATTTGCTTTCACATAAAGCGCCTATATTGCCTAAAGGATGATTAACTTTTTACTAAATAAAATTAATAGGTATGTCATGAAAAAGTCATTATTACTCCTTTCTCTTTTGGCGGCGTCTTCAAACGTTATTGCTGCGGGTAGAGACAATATCAATGTTGTCGGTTCTTCAACGGTTTACCCGTTTTCAACGGTAGTTGCCGAGCGTTTTGGTAAAAACACTGAGTTTAAAACACCTAAAATTGAATCAACGGGTACTGGTGGCGGAATGAAGCTATTTTGTGCTGGTACAGGTGTAGACACGCCAGATATGTCAAATGCGTCTCGTCGTATGAAAAAGTCAGAATTTGAAATGTGCCAAAAAAATGGTGTTAAAGAAATTACTGAAGTATTAGTGGGTTACGACGGTATTGTTATTGCCAATGCCAAAACAGCTAAGCAAATGACTATTACTCGCAAAGAAATGTTCTTAGCGTTAGCGAAAGAAGTTCCTGCAAAAGATGGCAGCGAAAAATTAGTGGCTAATCCTTACAAATTATGGAGCGACATTAATCCTGCACTTCCAAAAACTAAAATTGAAGTATTAGGTCCTCCGCCAACTTCTGGTACACGTGATGCCTTTGCAGAGCTAGTATTAGAAGGTGGTTGTAAAAAATTCCCATGGATTAAAGCCATGAAGAAAAAGAACAAAAAGCAATACAAAAAAGTTTGTCATTCGGTTCGTGAAGATCATACTTATGTAGAAGCCGGTGAAAACGATAACCTAATCGTACAAAAGCTAACCGCTAACCCAAAAGCATTAGGTATTTTTGGATTTAGCTTTTTAGATCAAAATTCTGACAAGCTTCAAGGATCAATTGTTGATGGGCAAGCACCTAGTTTTGAAGGCATTGCTGATGGTTCTTACCCAGTATCACGTCCGCTTTACTTCTACGTTAAGAATGCTCATGCAGGCAAAGTACCTGGTATTAAAGAATTCTTAAAAGAATTTACCAGTGAAGCAGCTATGGGTGATGAAGGCTACTTAACTGATAAAGGCTTAATTCCTTTAGGTGAAGCAAAGCTAAAAGTTATTCGTAAAGACGTTTTAGGCATGAAGCCCCTTAAACTTTAATAATTGTTAGCATAAATTGCTACGAAAATGTAGCAAAAAAGAGGCGGCATTGTATAATGCTGCCTCATTTTTTTAGGATTCTAGTAATGAGCAACACTTCATTAATATTCGTTATTTTATTTTTAACGTTATTTAGTTATTGGTTTGGCATTCAGCGCTCTATTAAAGTTGCGGGTGGGATCAATAAAGTAAAGCGTTTGGTGTCTTTACCAAAACAATTTGGCGCTTTAACTGCGTTTTGGTGCGCGTTGCCAGCACTTCTAGTGTTGCTTGCTTGGACTTCTTTTGAATCAACCGTGATTGAAGGCTTGCTATTAGCTAAATTGCCTGTAGAAATTCAAGCACTGCCAGCTTCTGAGCTTGGGCTGTACTTAAATGATATTTATAATTTAGCCGAAAAACTCAACATAGAAACGGCAGCTCAATCATCATCGGCTAATACAATAGCCGCAGGGCAATTGCTAGAGCTGCAATCTATGGCTAGCTGGTTAAAAACAGCGCTTATTATCACCATTATTATGGGAAGCGTAGGATTTATTGTCAGCCGATTTAACTTAGAATTTAAAGCTAGGATTCAGTCGGAAAAAATTATTAGCCGAATTTTAATGGCATGCTCTGGAATTGCTGTGCTTACCACTTTTGGCATTATTTTATCGGTGCTATTTGAATCTATTCAGTTTTTTAGTGCAGTTCCGCCTTGGGAGTTTTTATTTGGAACCCAGTGGAGCCCACAAACTGCCATGCGTACCGACCAAGTTGCCGGTTCGGGCGCTTTTGGCGCTGTACCACTATTTGCAGGTACGTTATTAATTACCGTTATTGCCATGTTTATTGCCGTTCCTGTTGGCATGATGACGGCAATTTATTTATCCCAATATGCATCACAAAAAATGCGTGCTTATGCTAAACCAATGCTCGAAATATTAGCGGGTGTGCCAACGGTTGTTTATGGCTTTTTTGCCGCATTAACTGTTGCCCCGTTTATTCGCGATACGGGTGAGTTTTTAGGCTTAAGCGTTGCCTCAGAAAGCGCATTAGCCGCTGGTATTGTAATGGGGGTTATGATTATCCCATTTGTATCTTCATTATCAGATGATGCAATTAACGCGGTACCTAAAGCACTTAAAGAAGGCTCATTAGGCATGGGGGCAACACCTTCGGAAACCATTAAGTTAGTTTTATTACCTGCGGCAATTCCAGGTATTGTGGGTGCCATACTATTAGCCGTATCGCGCGCCATTGGTGAAACCATGATTGTGGTTATGGCGGCAGGCTTGGCGGCCAATTTAACCGCAAATCCGCTTGATTCTGTTACCACGGTTACCGTACAAATTGTAACACTACTAACCGGTGACCAAGAGTTTGACAGCCCTAAAACACTAGCGGCATTTGCGCTAGGGTTAATGCTATTTGTAACCACGCTAGCACTAAATATTTTTGCCCTAAAAATTGTGCGTAAATATCGCGAACAATATGATTAATTTCGATTTTGAGAGTTTAAGAAAATGAGTGAACTAACTACCACCGAAAAAGTGGCTTTAAGCTTAAAGACTAGAAATCGAAAAGAAAAACGATTTCAAATGCTAGGAACAGCGGCTATTGCTTTTGGCTTTTTATTGGTCTTTATTTTAATTACCGATATTGTCAGTAAAGCATTGCCTGCTTTTGAACAAAATTGGGTAAAGCTGGATGTAAACTACTCGGCAGATAACCTTGGTGTAGAAAATATGCAGCAGGTTATTGCGGGTGAAGGTAACTTTAGAGGCATTACCAAAAAAGCCATTTACGAGATGTTTCCTGAGGTTAAAGGCCGCCGAGATAAAAGAGCGCTTTTTTCAATTTTGAGTACCAATGCAGAATTTGCGGTTAAAGATTATTTATTGGCTAATCCAACCAGTTTTGATCAAAAAGTATCGCTGTATGTTCGTTTCGACGATGATGTCGATAGCTATTTAAAAGATGATCCTATTTGGGGTGAAGTTGGCCCTAGAGTTGATGAAAATAAAGCAAAGTGGGTAGCGACACTTCATGAGCAAGAGCGAATTGAAAGCCGTTTTAATTGGGGCTTTTTCTCTAGCGGTGATTCAAGAGAGCCAGAGTTAGCTGGTGTTAAAGGCGCATTAACAGGAACTTTATTAACCATGCTAGTAACTTTGGTATTATCGTTTCCTTTAGGGGTTGCAGCGGCTATTTATTTAGAAGAATTTGCCCCGCAAAACCGTCTCACCGATATTATTGAAGTAAACATTAATAACTTGGCGGCAGTACCTTCTATTATTTTTGGTTTATTAGGTTTAGCGGTTATTATTAACATATTTGGTTTACCCCGCTCGGCACCGCTTGTGGGTGGTATTGTATTAACCCTAATGACCTTGCCAACCATTATTATTGCTAGCCGTGCGTCAATTAAAGCGGTTCCGCCTTCAATTAGAGAAGCGGCCTATGGCTTAGGTGCCTCAAAAATGCAAACCGCTTTTGGGCATGTTTTACCTATTGCTATGCCAGGGATTTTAACGGGAACCATTATTGGTATGGCGCAAGCTTTAGGCGAAACCGCACCACTATTAATGATTGGTATGGTAGCCTTTATTGTTGATGTGCCAACGGGAGTTACCGATGCGGCTACGGTTTTACCCGTACAAATTTATTTATGGGCAGATAGCCCCGAAAGAGCGTTTTTAGCCAAAACCTCTGCGGCAATTTTAGTATTGCTGTGCTTCTTATTTATTATGAACTCTAGTGCAGCTTATTTGCGCAAGAAGTTTGAAAAGACTCTATAGGATTAAATGATGAACGATATTTCTTCTGCTGAAAGCTTGGCTTCAAAAGACTTAGAAGTAGGTGAAACGGTTGGTAATATTTATGCCGAAAACCCTAAAATGTCGATGCGCAATGTAGATGTTTATTATGCAGATAAACAAGCTATTAACAATGTGAGTTTAGATCTTGCTAAAAATCAGGTTACGGCGCTAATTGGACCATCGGGTTGTGGTAAATCAACTTTTTTACGTTGTTTAAATCGCATGAACGATACGATCCCAATTTGCCGAATTGAAGGTGAGCTAAAGCTAGATGGTGAAGATATTTATGCCAAAAATCTCGATCCCGTTTTATTACGCGCCAGAGTAGGCATGGTATTTCAAAAACCCAATCCATTTCCAAAATCAATTTATGAAAACGTAGCTTATGGTCCTAAAATTCATGGTCTTGCTACCAATAAAGCTGAGCTTGATGAAATTGTTGTTACCAGCTTACAAAGAGCAGGTTTATTTAAAGAGGTTAAAGATCGTTTAGATGCACCAGGTACGGGCTTGTCGGGTGGTCAGCAGCAGCGTTTATGTATTGCAAGAACTATTGCGGTAAGCCCTGAAGTGATTTTAATGGATGAGCCCGCTTCGGCACTTGATCCAATTGCAACGGCAGTCATTGAAGAGTTAATTGACGAGCTGAAAGAAAAATATACGATTGCCATTGTTACTCACTCAATGCAACAAGCGGCGCGTGTATCGCAAACAACGGCCTATTTTCATTTAGGCAAATTGGTTGAGGTTGGTAGCACGGATCAAATTTTTACTAACCCAAGCCACGAACTTACCGAAAACTATATTACTGGCCGATTTGGATAAGGAGCACTGCAATGGATAACGATTTACATTTATCACAACATATTTCCAAACGTTTTAACGAAGAGCTCGAAGATGTAAGAAGCCAAGTGTTAAAAATGGGTGGGTTAGTTGAACAACAAGTTAAAGATGGCTTAACCGCACTGCTCGACTCAGATCTTCAGTTAGCAAACAAGGTTATTGATACCGATACCGAAGTTAATGAAATGGAGCTTGCAATTGATGAAAGTTGTACCCAAATTTTAGCGCGCAGACAGCCAGCCGCAAGCGATTTAAGACTAATGATCAGCATTATTAAAACCATTACTGATCTAGAGCGAATTGGTGATGAATCGCTTAAACTAGGAAGAAACACCCTTAAACTATCTGATTCTGACAACCCCGCACGCCAATTAGTTGAGCTAAAACATTTAGGTCAGCATGTGATCAAAACATTGAACGAAGCACTAACGGCTTATGCCAGAATGGATGTAGATTCTGCGCTTAGAATTATTAAAAACGATAAAATTATCGATCAAGAGTTCGATATGGTGTCGCGTTTACTCATAACTCGAATGATGGAAGATCCAAGAGAAATTAAAAATACTTTAAGAGTTTCTTTATGTGCCAGGGCACTAGAGAGAATTGGTGATCACACTACCAATATTTGTGAGTACATTGTGTATTTAGTAAAAGGTAAAGATGTAAGGCATACTTCAATTGATGAGTTGAGATAATCAATAAAGGAGAACGGGCTCCGTTCTCCTTTAAAAAGTTTGATTATGTTTTGTATTGTAGTAGTTCGGTATATTGTAATAATACGGTAATTGAACTAGAGCAGAATCAACTAAAACCAGTACAATTAAAACCAGTACAACTAAAACGAAGTTCTACGATAGTCTCGGTATTCAGGTAGCCAAAAGTTTTTCTCTACGGCTTTTTCTAGCACCGACAAGTCCACTTTAGTTGCAACACCTTGCTCCATTGCTTTTAAGCCTACCTTTATGGCAATGTATTTACTTACCGCTCTGATCTGTTCTAAATCGGGTAAAAGATCATCATTTTCGCCCTTTACCAAAGGTGAACACTCTGCCAAGGCTTCGCTCGATGTCATAAACATTTCTTCAGTCACACGATTTGCACCACTAGCAATTACGCCAAGCCCTACACCAGGGAATATATAGGCATTATTGCATTGCGCAATTGGAAATGATCGGCCTCCATAGTTTACCGGCTCAAAAGGGCTTCCTGTAGCTACTGTGGCGTTGCCTTCTGTCCATTCAATAACATCTGCTGGCAAGGCTTCTACTTTTGAAGTGGGATTTGATAATGGTAGCACTATTGGTTTTTTACAATTGGCATACATGGCTTTAACCACTTCTTTGCTGATTAAGCCTGCAACTCCCGACACACCAATAACAATGGTAGGTTTGCTTCCTTTAACTAAATCGAGCAAAGAGATTTTTTCTCCATCACTACTCCAACTTGCAACTTCTGCCTTAGGTTTTGCAAATTTAACTTGGAAGTCTCTAAGCGGCATACTATCGGTTAGTAAGCCTTTACTACTGGTTAAGTATACTTGATTGATAGCTTGTTGCTCATTAATTCCATCTTCAACCATGTGTGCCACTATCTGCTCGGCAATACCGCAACCAGCCGATCCAGCACCAACAAAAACGACTCGATGATCTTTAAGTTTAGTACCTTGTGCATGACAAGCTGCGAGCAAAGTACCAACAGTAACGGCTGCTGTACCCTGAATGTCGTCGTTAAAACAGCAGAGTTGGTTTTGATATTTTTTAAGTAGTGGCGTGGCATTAGCCTGAGCAAAATCTTCGAACTGAATCAATGCATTGGGCCAGCGACGTCTTACACTTTGTAAAAAATGATCAACAAACTCAAAATATTCATCACCCGTAATTCTTTTATGATGCCAGCCCATATACATAGGATCATCCAATAGCTCTTGGTTGTTTGTGCCTACATCTAGTGCCACAGGTAGCGTATAGGCAGGGCTAATACCACCGCAGGCTGAATAAAGTGCAAGTTTACCAATAGGAATGCCCATGCCACCAATTCCTTGATCGCCAAGTCCCAAAATGCGCTCACTATCGGTTACCACAATAACTTTTACATTTTGCTTAGTGGCATTTTGCAACATATCGTCCATTCGAGCGCGATCAGGGTAAGCAATAAAAAGTCCGCGTTTGCGACGATAAATTTGTGAAAACTTCTGACAAGCCAATCCTACCGTTGGGGTATAAATAATTGGCATCATCTCGGTTAAGTGATCGGTTATTAAACGAAAATACAGCGTTTCGTTGGTGTCTTGAATGTTTCTTAAATAAATGTGTTTATCAAGATCATTGCTAAACATAGAATATTGACGATAAGCCCGCCGTGATTGTTCTTCAATTGTTTCTATCGCTGCGGGTAGTAATCCTTCAAGGTTAAAGGCTTGTTTTTCTTCATCGGAAAAAGCACTACCTTTGTTAAGTAGTGGTGTTTCTAATAGTACGGGACCTGCATATCGTATATACAGTGGTCTTTTGTTGTTATTGTTACTCATGGTAAACACCTGTGTTTTTTAATGCAAAAAATCAATATGGTCTTTTGCTTTATATTAATTAGGTAATTATATGCCTGAATGATTATGATCACTAATAATATTAATAATTGCTTCGGTAACTTGAGAAAAAATGCCGCTTCAATCAAAATACTTAATTCGTTTAAATTAAGTGTTTAGCTTTTGCATTCAATTAAACCCAATTCAACATTTATCGTTAAAGTGGCTATTACTGTGCCATTACGGCGTTGCTTTGAATATTTAGTTGCCGAGCCTTTGGCAATAGAGCTTAAGCCTAGTATGCGCGTTAAAGTGCCTTTTGGTTCATCATTTAAAATTGGTGTAATTGATAGTGTTACCGCAGTTAATTTTAATGGGTCGCAAGCACTTTCAGTTAATGAGTTACAAAACGACTCAAACGTTACAAGTGAGTTACAAGCTGACATTACAAAGCTTAAACCTATTCACCTTGTAATAGATGAATATCCTTTACTTCCCGAGTCAATAATTAAGCTATATCAATGGATGAAAAATTACTATCACTCTCCGCCTGGTGAAATATGGCAAACAATTTTGCCTAATGCACTAATGAAAGGAAAAGAGGCGCGATTGCCAAGAACTAGCTACTGGAAAATTACGGCAACAGGTAAAGATGCATTAGATAACAATCAGGTGAAACTTAATGCGGTTAAACAAAGGCAGGCTTTAAAACTGCTTAGTGAACAAACTCAAGGTATTGAGCAAGCGGCTTTAGCTAAATTTAAAATCAATGCGGCAACGATTAAATCATTAGTGGGCAAAAAGTGGATTGAGCAAGACTTTATCAATAGCAGTAATACCACTACCAATAATTTAATTAATGTTAATGATAAAAAACAACTAAATACTCAACAGCAAAGCGCTTATAACACGATAACGGACAAACTTAATTCTTATTATCCAGCATTGTTATTTGGGGTAACCGCCTCAGGAAAAACCGAAGTTTATTTACAGCTGATTGAGCAAGTAATTAACATGGGAAAACAAGCGCTAGTGTTAGTACCCGAAATTGGTTTAACACCACAAACATTAGCGCGCTTTCAAAAGCGTTTTAACGTTAATATTGTAACATTGCATTCTAATATGACCGATCAGCAAAGGCTCAATAGTTGGTTAAAAGCAAAAAGCGGGCAAGCGCAAATAATTATTGGTACTCGCTCGGCTATTTTCACGCCTTTGGCAAATCCTGGCGTGATTATCATTGATGAAGAGCATGATAGTTCATTTAAACAGCAACAAGGGTTTCGTTATTCAGCGCGAGATGTAGCGCTTGTGCGCGCAAGTTTAGAAAACACTCCAGTATTGCTTGGTAGTGCAACACCATCACTAGAAGCATTAAACAATGTGGCAAAAGGAAAAATTTCTCAGTTAAAACTGACCGAAAAAGCACAAAATACCGCTCAACTCAATTACCGTATTATTGACTTAAAACAACAGGTTATGCGTAATGGTTTAAGCGTTGAGTTGATTGAAACCATAAAGAAACATTTAGCCAATAAAAATCAAATACTATTATTTTTAAACCGCCGAGGTTATGCGCCTGTTTTGCTTTGCCACCAATGTGGCTGGAGCGATCATTGTAAGCGCTGTGACACGCATTTTACCTATCATCATCAAAGCCATTATTTGCAGTGTCATCATTGTGGTTCGCACCGCAAAGCACCGCAAAAATGCCCACAATGTTCGTGTACGCAAATGGTTCCTGTTGGTTTAGGTACCGAACGACTAGAAGAGACTATTGGACAAATTTTTCCCAGTGCTAAAGTTGCAAGAATAGACCGAGATACCACCCGCAAAAAATCGGCAATGCAGTCTTATGTTAATGCAATTAAACAAGGTGACGTTGATATTTTAATAGGCACTCAAATGCTTGCTAAAGGTCACCATTTTCCGCATGTAACTTTAGTGGCAATGGTGGATATGGATGGCGCGCTTTATAGTGCCGACTACCGAGCGGCAGAATATGCCGCCCAGCTGATTACTCAAGTTTCGGGCAGAGCAGGCAGAGCTGAAAAATCAGGTGAGGTTATTATTCAAACTCATCATAGTGAGCATCCAATGTTGAAACAATTATTGCATAAGGGCTATGAATATTTTTCAACAATTGCTTTAAGAGAAAGAATAGAAACCGAACTACCACCACATAGCTATGCTGCACTTTTTCAGGCTGAATCACCAAAGTTAGAACATGCCAAACAATTTTTAAATGATGTTAGGCAAGTGCTTAACCGCTATAACAATTTAAAAGTTGATTTGTTAGGCCCAGCCCCTGCACTTTATGTAAAAAAAGCCGGTAAATATAGATACCAATTATTTTTACAAACCAACAAAAGAAACGAACTTCATCACCTGCTAGATTTAACATTAGAAGATATTGAAAAACTAAAAAGCGCAAGAAAAGTAAGGTGGCGGCTAGAGGTTGATCCTGTTGGGGATTAGTTAATGGAAAACACCAATATTTGTTTAAATAGTGTTGTTCAAGCTAAATTGGCTTTATGTTTTTGCTGAATAGAATCACTGTTAGGCGAAATGAAAATGAAGATACTATCTACCATATTGCTATTGTTTTTGTCAGCAATGTCCGTTGCTGAAATACCTGACTGGTACAAGCGCGATATTGTTGATCACATTAAAAACGCATATGGGGTTGTGATTTTTCAAGTAAAGAAAGTCACATTTGAATCAGCAGAAGGTCCGTATCGATCCTATCGCATTGACAGCGAAACGATCAATGAACTTAAAGGTTCGGCTCCTAAGGGGGCTTGCTACATGATTCACACGGAAGGTGAGTGGAAATCACCATATAGAATTGGCGAGAAAGCAATCGTCATCCTAAACGTACAGTACCAAGGAGAGTGCGGTGTAATCGAGCCAGGCTTTGGCGCACCTGCAACTAAAGAGTATGTTGAACTATTCAATTCCATCATTAAAAGGCGCCATACAAGTCATTGAAGTCGGATTCGTAATAGGCAATATCTATTGTTACCGCATTAACTACTGCCTTTTATGATTGCTTAAATACTAAAAGCAACCTTATAAAAGACTTTAAATCAACAAAAACCTTAAGGAAAATACTGTTTTTTAGAGCTATTTTTTGTGATTGTTTTTTATTATTTGAAAGCCCTTAATTGTTGAATTTTACTTCTATACTCAATCATATTGGTTATAAATTTAATGCAATATTTTTGACCAAAATATTCCGAAATTTAAAAGTCAAATTCACAAGGAGACTCAAATGGCTACTTTTTTTATTCCTTCTGTAAACTTGCTTGGTCAAAACTGTTTGACTGATGCAATGGAAAATATAAAAGCTCTTGGTTTTAAAAAAGGGATCATAGTAACCGATGCTGTTTTGGTAAGTATTGGTATGGTTGATCAAGTGCAAACTATGTTAAATGAACAAGGTGTACAAACAGTTGTATTTGATGGCACTAAGCCTAACCCTACTACGCAAAATGTAAAAGATGGTTTGGCACTACTAAAACAAAATGATTGTGATTTTGTGATTAGTTTGGGGGGAGGATCTCCACATGATTGTGCTAAAGGAATTGCACTAGTTGCCACTAATGGTGGGCAAATAAAAGACTACGAAGGGGTCAACAGGTCTTCAAAGCCACAATTGCCTTTAGTTGCCATTAATACTACTGCTGGTACGGCTTCTGAAATGACATTATTTTGTATTATTACCGATGAAGAACGCCATATAAAAATGGCAATTGTTGATAAAAATACCACTCCGATTATGTCGGTAAATGATCCAAACCTAATGCTTAACAAACCGGCTGCGCTAACGGCTGCCACAGGAATGGATGCATTAACTCATGCGATTGAAGCTTATGTTTCAACTGCAGCAACACCGTTAACCGATGCAGTAGCACTTAAAGCGATAGAGCTAATTGAACGGCATTTAAGAACTGCGGTGAATGATGGACAAAATATTGAAGCTCGTGAGCAAATGGCTTATGCCCAGTTTATGGCAGGTATGGCGTTTAATAATGCATCACTTGGCTATGTTCATGCTATGGCGCATCAGTTAGGTGGCTTTTACGATTTACCACATGGTGTGTGCAACGCTATTTTGTTACCACATGTACAAAATTTTAATGCTAAAGTTTGCCCTGAACGATTAACTGATGTAGCTGAAGCTATGGGAGTTGATGTAGCAAATTTAACCAAAGAGCAGGGTGCTCAAGCGGCACTTACAGCGATTAAGGCTTTATCAAAAGATGTCAATATTCCATCGGGACTCACAGAGCTTGGAGTAAAAGAAAGTGACTTTGATACATTAACTGAAAATGCGTTAAAAGATGCCTGTGGTTTAACTAATCCTATTCAGGCTAATCATGAAGAAATAAAATCCATTTTTGCTGCTGCAATGTAACGATAAACAGCTAGGGAAAAACTTTTATTTGTGCCCTGTGTAAACAGGGCTTTTTATTTTAATTGACTTAGAATTAAGCGGCTTCTTCGGTACAATTATCACAAATACAATTAAGCTCAATTTGTGGGCTTACCAATTGATAGCCAGTTTGTTTTAAATCTTTCTCTAGCTCTTGTGCGGTAATATTTTTTAAATTGATTTCTTTTACACTGAGGCACTTGCCGCAAATTAAAAACTGAGGAACTTGATGGCTATGTTTGCAGTTGATATGTTTACAGGCAACATATTTATTGGCTAAGTTAAGCTTATGAACCAGTTGCTCTTGTTGTAAAAAATCTAAAATTCTATAAACAGACATTGCCAGTAAAGATTCATTAAGTTCTGACTTAATATAGTCACTGATTTCATAAGCCGACATGGCTTTTTCATTTGCAACTAAACTCGTTAGAACAAGCTTGCGTTTATGAGTAAGCTTTAAACCTTTTTGTTGGCATTTTGCCTCGGCTTTTTGAATGGTTTGTTGGATTTTATCCATTGGTTTACCTTTGCCTATTTATATTGCATATATTAATTACTAATTAAACAGTTGACTAGCTTGTCTTCAAATGTTGATAGTAAATTGTGGTTTCTGGTAATAATTTCAATGCGGCTATCAAAAGTTTCATCGAGCATTTGCTGAGTTAAAATATCATCACTTTTATTAAAGGCGATAATTCCTTCATTGGTAATAAAAACCGCTTTTAGTCGCTCGAAGCTTTCGGCAACTAGCAAGTCATAAAGTTTATCACTATTAAAAGTTAGGTGGGGTTGAAAAATCCAACCCTGACTAAAAAAATCTTTACCTTTGTTTTTAAAGCAAACAAACCCTTCTTTAGGAAAATCTATTGCCGATGTTGCCACATTATTGTCGGCTGGTTGAGGATTATAAAGCGTTGAACAGGGTAAAAAGTGTGGTTTGCCTTGTAGCCATTGTAGGGATAATTCACCCTTAGTCACTTGATGAGTTTCTACCGACTGATTAGGATGATTTTGTTGTAAATAATCTTTTAAGTGCTGGTAGTGCTGTTTTTTGTATAAATCAGCTTTATTGGCAACAATAACATCGGCAACTTCAAGTTGTTGTTTAAAAATATCGTGGCTGGTGTAGCGGGTATCTTGGAGTTTTCTTGCGTCAACCAGAGTAATTGTGCGCTGTATATCGAGCACTTTGGCATAATATTCGTTATTAAGTGTTGATAAAACTTCTTTAGGGTGTCCTAACCCTGTTGGTTCAATGAGCAATCTATGAGGATTAGCTTTTGCCAGTAGTAAGTTCAGCGCAATCTGCATGGGTAATCCTGCGGTACAGCACATACAGCCACCCGTGACTTCGCGAATATGAATATCGGTTTGATTATCTTTATTGCCGCTCAGCAAACTTCCATCAATACCCACTTCACCAAATTCATTAACCAATATTGCCCAGCGTTCATTGGCAGGTTTAAATTTTAGCAGGTGCATAATAGCGGTTGATTTACCAACACCTAAAAAACCAGTTATTACGTTGGTTGGAACAGGTTGTGTTATTAGCATTGCTTTAGCCGACAGCGTTGATAATTTTTAAAGTGACTCCAGGCAATTAATACTGAGCCAATTGTTGTTAATGTTTTTTCGCCAAATTCACCTAATAAATGGTGACCGAGTAGTATCGCAACTACAACAAATACTAAGCCAGTTAAACCCCATAAAAAAATTTGCCAGTTTTTATGTTTTTTGCAGCCAAGGGTTAAACCAATAAGGCTGGTAGGCAACACTAAAAAGACTAGTAGTTGATGAAATAACTCTCCTTCTAAGGGTAATACGAGTAAAGCGGAATTCATTGAAAGCGCAATAGGTACTAATAAGCAATGAATAACGCATAATGTAGATAAGCTGATTGCGGCTTTATCGAAAAAGGTTTGTGCTGTTTTCATAAATTTGATCGGTTATTTACTAAGTATGCAAGTATTGAATTGGCAAATTATACATGATTGTTATGTTGTACTGTAACATTTTTATTGTTTATTAAGTAGATAGAACTATTTAATAGCCTTAAATTCACTAGGAGTCATACCAGTCCAGCGCTTAAATGCTCGTCTAAAGTTGTTAAGATCATTAAACTGTAAGTGATTTGCAATGGTTTGATTGCTTACTTTATTTACCGACAGCTCATAAACGGCTTTGCGTTTTTTAACGGTATCCTGAATAGTTTGAAAGTTTGTTGAGTGTTTTTTGAGTTTGCGCTTTAAAGTTGCAGGGCTTAAACCTAAAGTTTTTGCAACTTTTTCAAGCCGACTATTATGTGGCTTTTTTTGAATTAAAGAATCAATACGTTGAATAAGACAGTGATCTTTCGCTAAGCTTTTTCGTAATATTCGAGATTGATAGAAATGCTGTTTTTTAGTGAGTTTACTAGCATCATCAAATTGAACCTCCAGCCAATGATTGTCAATAACAAACATATTTTGTTGGCTGTTAAAATGCAATCTATGCCCAAGGTTTTCTTCGTATTGAACAATATTGTTTGGTCTAGCTTGTAAAAAATAAAAGTGAAAAGGAATTTGTCGATTAAATTGCCACTTAACTGAAGCATTAATCGCCGATAAAAAAACTTCCAGTAAAATAGGCTCTGCCGGCAAGCTGTTGATAGCACTTTCTATAATAAAGTAGGTTTGGTTTTTATTTTGCTCAATATTAAAATGTAGCATTGGAAAAATAAGCGACTGATAACATTTTACCACTCGGATCATTTGTTTTAAGTTATTACAATTAAGTAATAATTGAGCGTGTGAATTGCCAATAAACGACATAAGTCGCCTTCCAACTAAAAAACCAAAATCATTTTTAGCATTATTTTTTTGTGCGTTGTAAAGTAACTGATGTAATTGCTGGCAACTGAGTTTTAGTTTTGTATTGTTTAAATCGTCATAAAAAATACCTGTGCCTTTTAATAACGAATTAATTTTAACCTGACGATTAAGTGCCAGATCAATTAATGGCATCGCCAAATAAGTTGCAGGAATAAACTTATCATCTATTTCAAACCATGTTTTTATCATGCAAATATTCTCTTTTATTTTTGGCTGAACACTGAAACAAGATTTCGAAGTAGAACGAGTATAGAGCCAAGCAAGATCATATTAGCTTGGTAAATTGACAGAATTTTTAAATATTTTATTTTTTAGGGTAAATTATTATTGATTAATAGTTCTAATCTATTTTAGCCTGATAATGGTAAACCGAGAACGTAATCACCTAATACCTCAGTTTGCTTTGCTGCTTGCATTGGGTGAAAATCACCAGCAATCAAATCACGATAAAGTCTTTCAATTCCTGAGCTTCGATGATAGGAAAAACCACCTAATGCTTCCATCGCCGCTTGAGCAGGTTTTATGGAGTGCTGTGAAAAAATTGACTTCGCTTGGTGAGCTTCACTTGCTATTTTTTCATTGGGAATAGCCGTTAAATTTTTTGCATTGCTTACTAGTTGTTCATAGGCCCAACGAGTAATTTTTAAATGATTATGCATTTCTCCCACTTTTGAGCGTACATGGCTTGAGTTGTTACCCCGAGACGAGATTATTGAAACGGTTTTTTCAACGAGTTTTTCGATAATTCCCGCATAAGTAGACACAACAACTGGAAAAGTAAAAGCACTAACCGCGTTTAATGCTGGATGCCATTTCCCTCTTTCTCGTTTTAACATAATGTTTTCTTCTGGTACAAAGACATCGTTAAAATTGATGGAGCACGAACCCGTTCCTCTCATCCCCATAGCATTCCAATCATCTTCAATTACTATACCATTGGTATCCATAGGTAAATTAAAGTGAATTACATATTCCTGATCATTTTCCACGAAAGCACAACTCATAAAGACTAAGTCGGCTAATGGTGCTCCACTACAAAAAGCTTTTCGGCAATTGATTTTAAACCCACCTGAGACTTTTTTTGAGCAACCATTTGAAGAAACCCAATCTCCCCCACCAGTGCTAAGTAAAATCAAATCATGACTGGCTATCTGTTTAAGCATTTCTGTTGATTTTTTATCGTTGTTATTATGCTTTACCAACAGTCCACAAATAAGGTGTTGATGCATTGAAAGAGTCAGTGTGGTTGAGGGACAAAATGCTCCAAGCTTTTTTAGAAACTCACACAGCTCATCGTAAGAAACTCCAAAACCACCGAGTGATTTAGGGATACACATTTTGTACACGCCTTCAGACTTTAGCGCTTTAAGATTTTCTTTTACAAAAAGACCCTTTTCATCAATATCGCTTGATTTTTCTTCAAACTCTGAGCCGTATTTTTGTAGTATTATATTTAGCCCCATGAATAACATTCTCCTTTTCTAAGATAAACGCTTAACCGCGCAAATATTTATTCTATTAATGATTAATTTATATTCTTAAATTTTCAGGCTGCCTTTTTATACCAGAAAGTCCACTACTCCCCAGCCATTTTTCGGCACAGCTAATATATTTTTTATTTCCTTTGAAAACGAAATCATTGTCTTTAATAGCATCTTTAAATTTCTTCCAACCCATCCAAACTTGGGTAAGTGCTTTAACAGACGAATTAAAATAAACATCTATATCAAATCCACGATCAATGATACAAACTTCTATTTCTTGGTTTTCAAAAATTAACCAATGAGTTCTTTTTTCTTTAGGAGCATCTTTGAGATAGAACTCAACGATAAATTTTTTTGGAAAAATATCTAAGTAAATTGCGTTACGTTTTATATCCCACATTAAAAGATCAATGTCTATATCTTCTAATAAAGGCCCAGTATTCAACCACTCTTGCCCCCATTTTGCTATGTTTGTAATAATTGGGGCTAATGCTTCTCCAGCTTTGGTTAGCGAATAAATGCTGCGTAATTGACTGTCGCTAGACTTTTCAACTAAGCCATAATCTGTCAATTCTTTTAATCGTTGCGATAGCAAGGTTCGAGACATACGTGGAACACCTTTGCTGATATCGTTAAACGAGTGTGAGCCAAATAATAGCTCTCTAATGATCAACATTGTCCATCTTGAGCCAATAAGCTGAGAAGACAATGCAAGAGGGCAATATTGTCCATATCGATTATGATGTGGCATGTTTATTCCTTTTATTCATGCTTTTTTGATAACACAAAACTTAGCTTTGATTGTGTTAATTCTACGCCAGTTAAGCTATTTTTACGATTAGGCGAAATATTAAGAACTGCTTTATATTCTATTAGTGCACTCTCAAGCTGACCGCTTAACACTAACATATCAGCTAAAAGCTCTCTAGCAGGAAGTAAGGCACCAGGTGTTACTGGGTCTTTTTCTACTGAATCTTCTAGGTCAGCCGACTTTCTAGCCATATGTAGTGCTGATTTATGTTGTCCTTGAGCAAACTGAATCCAAGCTCCTACCATGAGCGTTTGCGATTTGACTAGCACAGCCCAATAATCGGGACTTTCTAAAAGAACTTTATTATGTAGCTGATTTAATTGTTCAAAATTTTCTTTTGCTAAACTTATTTGCTCTAGTTTAGCAGCGCCTATCCCGCGCGAGAAATAGGTCATTGCTTCTATTTGCGGAAATTTGTTCCAATTTATGTAACTGGGTTGTCTAATTTCTAGCTTACTTGCCATAAGCCAATCTTTACTTTCTAACGCTATTCGAGCTGGAATGGCTGTTAGTGCAAATGCGGCTGGAAATGTTGGTTGAATAGGATGATGAAGTTTAATTTCATTCATAAAAGCCAAAGCTTTCAATTTATCTCCCGTTTGCATGTAGCTATAAACAAGATAGTCACCAGCATGTACATAGTGTAATGATGTTTGGTTATTACTAGGTAATTTAAGTGCCGCCTTTGCCGATCTTAAATTCCATGATGCCGCTTTCTTCCAGTCGCCTAAACGAACAAAAATATGGCTTGGCATATGTAGTGCGTGAGGAACAGCGGGTGAAATACTTGCGTATGCATTAGCCATTTTTCGACCATGTATTGCAAGCATAGGGTTGTCATAGGCATGTATAGCATAGTGAATAGCGCCAGGGTGGGTTGGTTTTAAATTATAGATGGCTTCAAGTTGCTTACCTGAGATTTTTTCTGCTTGAAAACTAGCATCATTTTTTGGTGCGATAACTAACATGGATAATGCATAAAATGCTGCCGCATCAATATCATTAGGATAAAGCTCTGCTAAATTTTTTTGGGACAAATGCCATAACTTTAATCTATGCTTTTCACTAGTTGTTTGCCAATTTTTAAAATATGCCATTGAAGCGTTGATATAAGCTTTTTCTCTTGCTGATGATGGAAGCTTAATTGCTTTTGTAAGTGCTTGATATCCGCGACTAAGCGCATCATCAGTTATTTTATCGGGCCATAGTGGATGAAACAGTGTCATCGAATATCCCCAATATAATATTGCACAGTCGGGTTGTGTTTTGATTAACGATTTAAAATGTTTTTCTGCCTGTGCGTACATCATATGGTGCAGCAATGCGACACCAGTATTTATTTTATTTTTGATGTTGTCTTCACAAACGTTAGAAAACTCGACGTATCCTAAATCTTTTAAATCGTCGATCAGCACATCTTCAACTTCATGGCCATCATGTGAGTGACATTTGCAGGCTATTATTATGAAGAGAAAAACAGAAAGTAATATTTTAAATAACCCTAAAGATCGCATTTGTGCCTCCAGCTCTTAGCTATTTTAACTTCTGATAAAGTTAGCCTAAACAAAATTGATAGATTTGCTTGGTTCTGTTTAGGCTTAAAATTTTAAATTTATGATGTGGAGTGCGCTAGTACAGTTTCTGTACTGCTAGGAAATGATGTTCATCTTACTCAATATTAAAATGCAATACCGGAAAAAATAACGGGTATAGAACCAAGCAGGGTCATATTAGCTCAGGAAATTGACAGAATTTTTAAATACGCTATTTTTTTTAGCGCAAATCACTGTGAAGCGGACAAATATTGGGAGTTTAGAGAGGTCATATTGGCTCAAAAAATATTAGAAAACACATTCAAATAATGAGTTTTAATCGCACATAACCATTGTTATTTAACATTGTTCTAAAACTGAAACATTTATGTCATTTATTGCCTTTAGTCTGTGCTCCGATTTATTCAATTATAAATATTAAAAATCTTTTTAATAAACTTTTTGATAAGGGATTTTGTTTGGAGCGAACAATGGCATTAATTAAAAAATTTAAAAAAAGTAAATTGGCTTTAGCTTGCGCGTTGAGTTTTGCAAGTCAGTTTACAATTGCGGATAGTGAAATATTGGGGAAAGTAACCGACACTAGTAATAAAACGTATTTTGAAGGAGCCTCGGTTAAAATTAAAGAGCTTAATTTAACTCAGGTGACCAAAAGAGATGGTTCATTCAGATTTAAAAAACTACCTGAAGGAACTTATACTATTGAAGTTAGTTATCTTGGTGCGTCGGTTGAAGAGTTTGAAGTGGTGGTAAGTAAAGATCAAACCATTACTCGTAATTTTAAAATTGGCGTTAATAACGAGCTAGAAGAAATAATTGTATTTGGTGCTACGGCAAGTCAAGCTAGTGCTTTAAATCGGCAGAAAAATTCAGAGAATTTAAAAACCATTGTTTCATCAGATGCGGTTGGGGAGTTTCCTGATCAAAATATTGCCGAATCTTTACAGCGACTTCCTGGTATGTTTATTCAGCGTGATCAAGGGGAAGGTCGTTTTGTTGGTATTCGCGGAATTGATCCTAATCTTAATAACTTAACCATTAATGGCGCTAATATCCCCTCTCCAGAAAGTGGTGTGAGAAGCGTGGCTTTAGATGTGATTCCTAGTGAGTTAATTGAAGGTTTAGAAGTGAGCAAAACCACTACTCCCGATATGGATGCCGATGCCATTGGTGGTTCGATTGAAGTTAAAAGTTTAAGCGCATTTGATCGCGAAGATCAAAGCTATAGTGTTAAGGTGCAAACAAGTTATAACGAGCTAACCTCAGAGCAATCACCAAAAATTTCGGGTAGTTTTACCGATACTTTTGAATTACAAAATGGAAGGCTAGGTGTGGCAGCGGCAGCTAGCTGGTATGAAAGAGAGTTTGGCTCGCACAATATAGAAACCGATGGTGGTTTTAATGAGCTTGAGCTAGAAGATATTAATACAGGAGATGATATTGAACAGTTTGGTGCTGAAGAAATTGAACAGCGCTCTTATAGAATTACTCGCGAAAGAACTGGTTTGGCGTTTAACTTAGATTACCATACTAACAGTCAATCTAAATATTATTTAAGAACCTTATATAGCAAGTTTTCGGATGATGAATATCGTTTACGCAATGAATATAAGTTTGATAAAGGTGTGGTTGATCCTTCTGAATGGAGCGATACTCAATTAACCGTAACCGATGCAGAAATGGATCGTGATACTAAAGATCGTTTCGAGGAACAAACGATTACATCACTGGTTTTGGGCGGAGAAAATCAAGGTGATTTATGGGATATTAGTTATAGCTTAGGATATTCTAAATCGGATGAAAGCGAACCCAATAGAATAGATGCAAGCTTTGCTGGTGAAGGTTTAACTTTAGGTTATATTGCCAATGGTGAAATTCCTACACTGACGCAAAGCGCCAATGCCCATGATCCTAACAACTTTGAGCTAGATGAAATTGAAGTAAACAATAATTTAACCGAAGATGAAGAAACTAGTTTTAAAATTGATTTTATTAGAGACTTTGTTTGGAATGATTCTAACGGACAATTTAAGTTTGGTACTAAACTCAGACGCAGAGAAAAATTTAACGATGTTAATGTAGAAATTTACGATGGTGGCTTTAACGATGCTACCCTTGCCAGTTTTGCTACGAGCTCACCCGATTGGCCACTAGGAAACTTTGGACCGGGTATTTCAAGAGACGGCATTCGTAATTATTTTAGAAACAACCAAGGCTCACTAGAGCTCAATCAATTAGACTCTACCCTCGATAGTCAAAGCCAAACTTATAACAGTAGTGAAGATGTTAATGCCGCTTATGCAATGGTAAAACTTGATGTTAATGCGTGGCAAATTGTTGGCGGTGTTAGGTTTGAATCTACAAGCTTTTCTACTAGCGGTAACAGAGCAGAGTTGATAGTTGATGATATTAACGATCTTGAAACAGTTGACACCAGTGTTTGGAACGTTGATAAAGATTATGATCATGTTTTACCCAGTTTAAATTTACGTTATCAGGTATCTGACAAGCTATTAACGCGTTTTGCAGTGAGCCAAAGTTTAGCGCGCCCTAGTTTTGGTGACTCAGCGGCATTTCAGCTGATTGAAACTGAGACCTTTGATGATGATGGTGAAGTTGTTACTGAAAGAAAAGCCGAAGTTGGCAACCCAAACCTTGACCCATTTGAATCCACTAATTTTGATTTTTCTATTGAGTATTACCCCGGTGGAGTCGGTGTTTTATCGGCAGGAATTTTTACTAAGTCGATTGATAATTTTATTGTATTAGCACAAGTAGAAGACAACGGTTTATGGGATGGATTTGAAGAAGTTATTCAGCCAATTAATGGTGGCAAAGCCGACATTAATGGAGTTGAACTTGCATGGGTTAAAAACTTTAACTCTGGAATTCATTTATCAGCCAATGCAACCTTTACCGATGCTGATGACGAGTTACCAAATCAGTCTGATACTGTAGCTAATATCGTTATTGGTTATGAAAACGATATTATTAGCACTCGACTTTCTTTTAGTCATAAAAGCGAAGCATTTTTATTCGATGATGATGATATTGGTGTGTATGAAGATACTCATTCTCAAATAGATTTTAGTAGTAAGTTCTATTTTGATAAAAACAGTTTTGTTTACTTTAATGGGGTTAATTTAACTGACGAACCATTAAATATTTATCATGGTTCAACGCTTTATAATTATCAATATGAAGAATACGGACGCTCTTATGAGCTTGGTGTAACTTGGCGCTCGTTTTAATTAAAAACGATTGCTTAAAATCGCAATAAAAGACTCTTGGTTGAGCCTTTTATTCTTATTTTTAATGCTGGTATAAGAGCTTATGTTAAAAAATAAAAAAAACATGATTAATATTTGGGTTGGACTGTGCGCTTTTTTTACATCCTTACCATTGTTAGCGATTGAAGATGTTGCTTACTTGCCTTCGAGTTATTGGGCTAGTGCTTCAGAAAAAGATGGTATACAAGTTTATGATGATAATCTTCAATTAGTGGCTCAAAAAATAGGACAATATGAGGCGATAGATGCAAAAGCGATTTCCAATAAAAAATCATTGGTTATTGGCATAAATAAAGCCAATAACTCGCTCGATATTTTCGAGTTTAATGAGCAAAAACTATTGCTGATTAAACAAATTGTTGAGCCGGTTTTTAGTTTAGAAAGTGCTTGTTTAAGCTATAGCCAAGAAAACTCAATAATCTACGCCTTTTTAATTAAAGCAGAACAAAATGTAGAGCAAAAAATTATTTACAATGCTGATGAAAAAAAAGCTTATGATCTTAACGTAAGGCAACTACCTATATCACATGGCATTTCGAGTTGCCGTGCCAACGATAAAAATGCTGTTGTTTATTTTAATGAAGAAAATATTGGTGTTTGGGCATTTAATGTTGATCCAGAGGCCGAAGTTGATCGAAAGCCCATAGCAATGCAAAAGCCTTTTGGGAAAATAAGTGAAAACAACAAACTTGTTCGCCATGTAGAATCTAATGTGATTGCGTTAGGATTTGATGAAAGTAAAAAAATTCTAATTAGTGTTAATGATGTTCAAGAAAAATCTCAGCAAATAACGTTGAACAATATTGACGAAGCATTCGATGTTAAAGTGATTAATGAAAATCAACTGAAAGTTGTTTACGCTAATAAAAATAATCAGTTAAGCAAATCAGTTATTGATACTCAATTTAAGCTATCGCTTAATCATGCTAACCAAACCAAAAAAAATAACTTTATTCAAACAATAAGCCCAATGGTTGAAACAACCCCAGTTAAACGCTTTGGTGATGCTGCTGATGATCCGGCTATTTGGGTTAATAAAGCCAACCCTAAAAAGAGTTTGATTTTAGGTACAGATAAAAAGAGTGGCTTAGGTATTTATGCGTTATCGGGTGAGTTAAAACAATTTATTGCAACAGGTAGAGTCAATAATGTTGATTTACGATATAACTTTAAATTCAATGGGCAAAAAGTAGCAATAGCCGCAGCAAGTAATCGTGATAATAATACCATATCCTTGTATAAAATTAATGCTGATGGTTTGGTTGAATCGTTAAATGATATTAGCACGGGCTTAAATGAAGTTTATGGTTTGTGCATGTATCAAAATAATATAGCTAATGAAACTTATGTGATCATTAATGACAAAGATGGACGATTTGAACAATATCAATTAGCCTCTAACAAAAATACAGTAACAGCTCAGCTGGTTGCCCAGTTTAAGGTAGTTGATCAGCCCGAAGGTTGTGTGGCAAATGACAATACGGGGGATTTATTTGTTGGGGTTGAAGATCACGGAATTTGGCTAACCAAGGCTAACGATAAAGGTGAAAAAAAGTTAAAGCAAATTGCCAGTGTCGGAAATATATTAGTTGATGATGTAGAAGGACTTGGGCTGTATATTAAAGCCGATAAGCAATATTTGCTTGCATCGAGCCAAGGTAATAATTCTTATGTAGTATTTAACGCAAGAGATCCATACAATTATTTAGGTCGATTTAAAATTAATGCAAATTTAGCTAAAGGTATTGATGGTGCTTCTGAAACCGATGGTTTGGCAGTTTCTAGTGCTAATTTTGGCGGTGAATTTAGTGAGGGAATACTAGTTGTACAAGATGGTCGTAACATCATGCCTAAGCAGCCGCAAAACTTTAAGTTAGTATCATTTGCGCCAATAATTCAGTTAATATTAAATTCAAATAAGCCGCAGCAATAAAAATAACTGAATAAACAATTGACATTAAGTTAAAAATTTATGATTAAAAGAAAAATAAACCCAGAAACAAGTTTTAGTGGATTATTGTCTAAAAGAGTATCAAGGCGCAATTTAGTTAAAACTAGTGCTACTGCTTTAGCCGGCATGAGTATTAGTGGTTGCGATAGCGTTTTTTTTGGGCAAAAAAATAATGAGCTAAACACCAAAACTAGTAATGAACCTTTTGAAGAAGTTTCTTATAAAATTAGTACCGATATTCAACTTCCCAAAGATTATGATTATCAAGTTTTATTACGCTGGGGCGATCCATTATTTTTAGACTCGCCTAAATTCGACCCCTATAATCAAAGCGAGCAAAGCCAACTTAAGCAGTTTGGTGCCAACAACGATTATGTGGGTTTTATACCACTGCCTAATAATTCAAGCGGGCAAACAAGAGGCTTACTGGCGGTAAACCATGAACACACCAAAGCTAAGTTGATGTATCCAAAGGTTAAAAAAGTTACCGATTTAACCAAGCAACAAACTCAAGTTGATATTGCCGCTCATGGTATGAGCATTGCTGAAATAGTGCTCGATAATAATTTATGGCAAGTGAATTTAAGCTCTCAATATAATCGTCGCATCACGCCTTATACTTTAATGACTTTTTCTGGCCCTGCGGCGGGTAGTGAACGGTTAAAAACCGATTTCAGCAAAGATGGCATGAATACTTTAGGAACTTACGGAAATTGTGCAGGCGGAATAACGCCTTGGGGAACCGTGTTAACTGCCGAAGAAAATGTTGATGAATATTTTACTGGCGATATTAGCTCGTTAAAAGAAAGTAGAAATTACCAAAGATTTGCCATAACGGGTAAAGCTGATAAAAGTTGGTCAAAATATTTTGCACGCTGGAGCTTAAATAAAAACCCAAATGAGCTTAATCATGTTGGTTGGATTGTCGAAATTGACCCTAGCGATCCTAATTCTGTTCCGGTTAAAAAAACCGCACTGGGTCATTTTAAGCACGAAGGTTGTAATGTGCATATTAACCCCGATGGAAAAGTCATTGCTTACACAGGTGATGATGAAGAGTTTGAATATATTTACCGCTTTGTAAGTAAAAATAAAATGCGCACCGATAATTCAGCTAGCGCTAAACAGCACAATATGAAACTGCTAGATGAAGGCGTATTGTCGGTTGCTAAATTTTATGAAAATGGCACTTTAGAATGGCTACCGCTAATTTATGGAAAAGGTCTGTTAAATGAAAAAAATGGCTTTAATAACCAAGGCGATGTGGTTATTGAGGCAAGAAGAGCAGCCGATCTTTTAGGTGCGACACCAATGGATCGCCCTGAAGATATTGAAGTTAATCCAGTTAACAAACGTGTTTATGCTATGCTCACCAAAAATGAAGATCGCAACCCTAGTAATCTTAATATCACCAACCCTCGCATTAATAATTCGGGTGGGCACATTCTTGAAATGATTGCACCTAATGATGATCATAGTGCCGCTCAATTTAAGTGGGATATGTTGATGTTAGCGGGAAACCCCGAACAACAAAAAACAAACTATCACCCACAAGTGACTAAAAGCGGTTGGCTTGCTTGTCCCGATAACTGTACTTTTGATAACAAAGGCAATATTTGGGTGACCTCTGATGGTGCCGAAGATTTAGGTTTGGCCGAAGGTTTATGGAAAATTGAAACCGAAGGAGCAAACAGAGGGTTAAGTAAGCGCTTTATGAGCTTGCCTATTGGCTCTGAGCTTTGTGGACCATTTTTTACCCCAGATGCGCAATATTTATTTTGTGCAGTTCAACATCCTGGTGGAGGTTCAACCTTTGCAAACCCTAGCACACGGTGGCCTGATTTTGATGAAAATATTCCGCCCAGAGCCGCTGTAGTGGTGGTTTCTAACCGCAATAAAAAATCCATTGGAGCATAATTTTTATATCCCTAATTTGTAATTAAATTTGTCTATTGGGTTTGGTTAGTGGCATTCTAATAAAATTCACGCTATAAAGTGTATCCATTTCAAAGGCTTACCTGTTTTAATAACAATGATTAGGTGTTTTATGCTTAAACAATCTCTTAAATTACTGGCATTGGCGGCTTCTAGCTTGGCTTTGAGTGCCGCGGCTGATAGTGAATCAACGCGCTTATTACGCTTTGCCGATATTCATAAAGATAAAGTCACATTTATGTATTCGGGTGATATTTATATTGCCGATATTCACTCGGGACAATCTACTCGATTAACCTCGCATATTGGTATGGAAACTTTTCCTAAGTTTTCGCGTGATGGTAAAAAAATTGCTTTTGCGGCTGAGTTTAATGGTTCGCGTCAGGTGTACACCATGAACATCGATGGTAGCAATATTAAACAGATCACTTATTACGCCGATGTTGGCAATATGCCGCCACGTGGTGGTTACGACTATCGTATTTTAGATTGGTCGGCCGATGATAAGAATGTATTGGTGCGAGGCAATCGCTTACCTTGGGGCGTTAGAATGGGGCGTCCATTTATGGTTCCTATTGATGGCGGTTTAGCCAAACCGTTGGCCGTTCCAGAAACGGGTGGCGGCATGTTATCACCTGATGGTAAAAAATATGTTTATACCCCAATTGATCGCGAATTTAGAACTTGGAAAAGATACCGTGGTGGTCGCGCGCAAGATGTTTGGGTTTATGACTTAGAAAATAATACTAGTGAGCAATTAACCACGCATAAAGCCACCGATAATCAACCAGTTTGGGTGGGTGATAATATTTACTTTTTAAGTGACAGAGATTACACCTTAAACCTTTTTCAATATCAAAAAGGCGGCGCACCTAAAAAACTCACCGAGCATAAAACCCATGACTCGTTATGGGCATCGGCAGGACCTGAAAGCTTAGTGTATGAAAATGATGCTTACCTTTGGCGCTTTGATCCTAAAACGGGCAAAAGTGAAAAACTAAATATTATGGTTAATGGCAAGTCAGAAAGTTTGTTGCCTGTCTATAAAAATGTTGCAAGCCAAATTGAGTCGATGGATATTTCTAAAGACGGTAAGCGGGCGGTGTTTGGTGCTCGCGGTGAAATATTTACCGTTCCGGCTAAAAAAGGTGAAGTACGCAATATTTCTAATACGCCAGCAGAGCGTGAAATTAACATCACTTGGTCACCCGATGGTAAGCAAGTAGCTTACTTAAGCGATAAAAGCGGTGAGTATGAAATTTATGTTAAAAACCAAAATGGCAAAGGCAAAGCCAAGCAATTAACCAAAAACGGAAGCATTTGGCGCTTTGCTCCGCAATGGTCACCTAACAGCAAAAAGATTGCTTTTTCGGATAAAAACCAAACCTTGTGGGTACTTGATGTTAAGTCACAAAAGCTGACTAAAATGGATAGTTCGCAAACCAATGATATTACCGATTATTCATGGTCGCCCGATAGTAATTGGTTAGTTTATACCAAACAAGAATCGCATGGCTATGGTTCTATTTGGTCGGTTAATGTTAATTCTAAAAAAGTGGCTCGTTTAACCTCGGCCAATACTAGTGAAGCTAATCCTGTATTTGGTAAAGATGGAAACTATTTATTCTTTTTATCTAACCGAGATTACAACCTAGCGTTTAGTAGTTATGAATTTAATTATTTATATAACCGTGCAACACGAGTCTATGCGGCGCAACTAACCGCTGATGCACCAGCGCTTTATCCTTTTGCTAGTGACGAAGTTGCATTATCTTCAAGCAAAAAAGAGAAAGATAAAAACAAAAAAGATAAAAAAGAGAAAGAGCTTGATATTAATTTTAACAATTTTGAATCAAGCGTCGTTGCATTGCCCGCACCCGCAGGCAATTATCAAAATTTGCAGGCAGGTAACGGCAAAGTATTTGTGGTAAATAGTTCGGCAAGCGGCAGCAACTTGCAAATGATCGACTTAAAAGAAAGTGGTTCTCCTAAAAATGTTTTAGAGCGTGTTTCTAGTTATGTTATGTCGGGTGATGGCAAAAAAATTCTGGTTCGTAGTGGTAGAAATTTTGCCATTGTTGATGCAAGTCCTAAACAAAAGATCTCAAGCGGTAGACTTAACTTAGCCAACCTTTCTATGAATATTGATCCAATGGCCGAGTGGCAACAAATGTATGTTGATGGATGGAGAATATTGCGTGATTGGTTTTATGATCCCAACATTCATGGCATGGACTGGAAAGGGGTTAAAGATAAATATAAACCTTGGGTCGATGCGGCAACTCACCGCACCGATTTAGATTATGCTTTTGGTGAAATTGCAGGTGAATTAAATGCGGGGCATGTTTATGTAAACTCTGGTGATCAACCTTCTGTTCCGCGTCGTAATCATGGTTTATTAGGCGCAGAGTTTTCGCAAGATAAAAGTGGTTATTTTAAAGTTGAAAAAATCTTTGCTGGTGAAAACTGGCATCAAACTTTTCGCTCACCTTTAACCGAGCCAGGCGTTAAAATTAACCAAGGTGATTATATTGTTGCGATTAATGGTAAATCGACAAAATCAGTAAACAATATTTATCAATTGTTAGAAGACACTGTTGGCAGAACCATTAGTTTAACCATAAACAGCAAACCAAAAACGAAAGGTAGCTGGAATGCTAACGTACAACCGATTGCTAGAGAAACTAATTTACGTTACTTAGATTGGGTTGAGTCACGCGCAAAAATGGTTGATGAATTATCAAATGGTCGTATCGGTTATGTGCATTTACCGAATACTGCCGCCGATGGAAATCGTGAACTCAATAAACGCTTTTTACCTCAAATTGGCAAAGATGCCATTATTATTGATGACAGATACAACGGTGGCGGTTTTATCCCTGACCGCATGATGGAAATTTTGTCGCGTAAAACCTTAAGCTATTGGAAGTATCGCGGTTTAAAACCCAATGCAACACCGTTAATTGCACACGATGGTCCTAAGGCAATGCTGATTAATGGTTACTCAAGCTCAGGTGGAGATGCCTTGCCTTATTACTTCCGTAAATTAGGCTTAGGTAAATTAATTGGTACACGCACTTGGGGCGGGTTAATTGGCATTAGTGGAAACCCAGGACTCGCCGATGGTGGATTAGTGTTAGCTGCAACCTTCCGAGTAATGGATACCGAAGGCAAATGGATTGTCGAAAACGAAGGTGTTTCACCTGATATTGAAGTGCTAGATCGTCCAGAGCTAGTTCAAGCAGGTAAAGATCCCAGTTTAGAACGAGCGGTAGAAGAGTTGCTTAAAGAGCTTAAAGAAAATCCACGCAAATCAATTAAAGCACCTGCTGCGCCAACGAAGTTTATTGAGTAAGGAATAGTCTTTAATTAAAAGTCAATGAGTACTAAACTTGAGGCGGTTTACTTTTTAAGTGAACCGCTTTTTTTATTTTTATATGAAAAGGTTGTGTGATCTTGATGGCATTAACTTACAGTTTTGCTTGTTTTAAATTTTTTAATTTGTTTGAATGTTTCGTCATCACTGTTTTTTAGCAGGTTGAGTTTATATTTTTATTGGATAGAATAATGGATTACAAATTTTTAGAGTATTGGTTATGGAAGATAGTAAATTTTTTAAATTAGTATGGCGTTTTAATGGCTTGCTTATTTCTATCGCAGGCATTCTAGCAATCGGTGTACTTCTGTTTGCTATATACCAGATCTTCAAAGATGTAACGAGGGAGCGTAATACTCAAAATATCGTTAACATCGAAGAAAGCGTTGAAGTAAAAGAAAGCTGGACACTTGGTCATGTAACTAATCTATCTAGCCATAAAACGCTTATGATTCCATTAAATTCTGATCAAAATTTTAACCGTGGTTATTTTAGTAAGTCATCTAATTCTACTCGAAACTATCTTTTTATCAACACAGAAACTAACTCAAGTACTTGGCTGTTTGATCATACAAATTATCTAATTGAAAGCACAGATAAATTACGCATGGGTGACTACAATTCCAAAAAGACTGTCTTAGCAATTCTTTATTTCTTAGTTAAATTAGACTCTAATAGCGATAACCGTCTTACTCCGAGTGATTTAACAACAATTTCTATTTCTAAACCTAATGGCTTTGGTTACAAGGAAGTATTAACAGGTGTAGAAAAAGTTATTGGTAATACTCTTCTGTCCGAAACAGAATTATTTATAATCTATCAATTAAATGGTAAATCTCTTAGCTCTACTGTCAACTTAACTAGCTTTGAGCTGAGTAACACACAAGAGCTACCTAAAGTCGGTTTATAATAACCGACTCAAACAAAAACCCAAAATTTCGTCTTGTTATCCTTTCTTCTCGTTCCCATGCTCCCGTGTGGGAATGCATACGCAATTTCCATTATGGGCATAAGTTGCTACAAAATAACCAATTCTAATAAACCCCATTTTATTACTTTAACTGTTCTACACCAGCTCCCTGTTTTACTCGTCACGAAACCATTAATATTCTAGTGTTAGGGATTATATGGCCAATGTAGAGTTGCTAGAAATTTGTCGTTAATGGTAACTTAGATATGCGTTCCCACGCAGAAGCATGGGAACGAGAAAAAAGCATTAAACTTGAAGCGGTTTACTTTTTAAGTGAGCCGTTTTTTTTGTGGAAGTTTGAGAATGTTTACTTACCGTTTTGCTTGTTTTAAATCTTTTGATTTGCATATTTATAGCAAGAGACTGTTTTTCTGTGAGTTGCATCACAAATATTATTTGACAAGTTTCTATTTTTATTCTTTTATTATTGGTAGTGAAATATATTAAGGACAAGAAACCTCATAAATGGAATTAAATCAGCGATTCACCATATTAAATAATCTCAAATTCAATTTCAGTTTTATTCAATTATTTATTGAATAAAACTAAGCGAAAGGAGTTCGTAAAATGTTAGAAAAATTAACCAAAACCGTGCTTACACTAGTAATATCTCTAACGTTATTACTAGGAGAGTTTTGCTCCGTTGTAAGAGCCGAAGATGGTGGAAGAATGATTATTACTGGCGATAGAATTAAAAAATGCGGGCCAGGAACAATAAGAGTTACTGAAGGTGATAGTGTTTCTTGTGTTTTACTATCCGACTCAGGTGTTTTTTTAAGTTCAATTAGCGCCTTTCCTACTGGTGGTGGTTCTTTTTCAAGCTCATCTACCGAAACATCTGATCCAGACTCCGATCCAGATGATGAGTGTAAAGGCAACCCGATCATGGTGGGAAGCGGTAATAAAATTCAATATGAAACTGACTATATTGGAAAAGGTGAGTTTCCTTTAAAAATCGAAAGAAATTATAGTCATTTTTCAGAACATGAAGATTTTTTTGGTGAGCACTGGATTAGTAATTTTGGTTCCTATTTAGATATAAGCGCAAATACAATTGCAGCTTACAGAGCAGATGGCAGAGTTATTAATTTTTCTAAGCTTCACACTAATGGAATTGTTTGGGTTGATCGTAAAGGAGCTGCTTCAACTAATTTAATCCATCAAAATGCCGATGGCACTTTCACATTTAATACCGAAGATAATTTTGTTGAGCAATATAATTCTGATGGACAACTTCAATCGGTTACCAACTCAGAAAGTATTAGTCATACTTATACTTATCAAAATGATTTAATTAACCAAATTACTCACAGTTCTGGCGACACTCTAACTTTCAATTGGAGCCAAGGAAGGTTAACAAAGATTACTGATGTTGCAGGTAATCATTATAATTACTCATACACTAATAACATGCTTAGCCAAGTTGTACGCCCTGGGCTACCTGTTGTAACCAAGGACTATCTCTATCAAAATTCAAAATATCCTAAAGCATTAACCCAAATAAACATTAATGGCGAAAAGTACGCAACCTTCACTTATCACACCGATGGAAAAGGAAAATCGACTAATCATTGGATAACAACAACGGATGGCTTTTTTACTACTGAGTCAGAAGTTGATAAGTTTGAGTTTAACTATTCATCAAATTACACAACCGTTACCAATCCATTAGGTCATCAAGAGCGATATATTTATTCCAATGTAAATGGTGTACGAAAAGTTACTGCTATTCAAAGACTGAGTGCTCCAAGTTGTCCTGCAGCTAACTCTGGTACAACATATGACTCAAATGGCATGATTAAAACAACGACTGATTGGAAAGGTATTGTTACTGAGCATAACTATAACGCGAGTGGTCAATTACAAAGTCAGGTTTATGCCAAAAATACTGAAGAAGAAGAAACCGTTACTTATACTTGGGTTGCTGGTGAAAACCGTATTCAAAAACAAGTAACCAACGACTTGGAAGTTACCTATAGCTATACTGGCTCTGGTCGTATTGATGAAGTTAGCACTAGAAATTTGTCTTCATTTGGTAATTTTAATGAAACTAGAACTACCGATTACAGCTATACCAATCATTCAAATGGTATATTAGCAACAATGACTATCAATGGTCCAAGAACAGATGTTAATGACATCTTCACTTACCAATATGACACAAGTGGAAATTTGATTAAAATAACAAACTCATTAGGGCATGAAACAAATTATAGCCATTATGATTTACTCGGTAATGTTGGAAAAATTACTACCTCTAATGGTTTAGTTTTTGATTTTACTTATGATGCTGCAAGTAAACTCATTTCACAAAAAATTCATCATCCAGCAGGCATACAAACAACTAGCTATGAATACAATGCAATGGGGCAACCACTAAAGGTAACCTATCCTGGTGGCAACTACCTAGAATATGAATATGATCAAGCTTATCGCTTAATTCAAGTTAATGATCGATACAATCATTATATTAAGTATGAGCTCAATGAAAATGGTGACACAATAAGTCAGAAAATTGGTGAAGAAGGAATACGTTATGAGCTTCCACCTCAGTGTAGGGGTGGTAGTAAAGATGATTCAATAACTAATGGTGATCCAACTGATTGCAGACCTGTTCCAACGCCTTTTAATAACATGTCTTATTCAAAATACTTTGATTACGATGTGATGGGGCGAATACAGGCTCAAACTGGTAATGGTGGACAAAGAACTGATTTTGATTATGACAATAACAGCAATATTAAAGAAGTGATGGACTCTTATGGTCGCAAAACGATATATAGTCACGATGGATTAAATCGAGTTAAAACAGTGACTGATCCAAAAGGTGGAATCACCTCATTTAGCTATGATTCAGGAGGACGTATAAAAACACTTACCGATGCTAGGGGCTTAGTAACAACTTATCACTATTCGGGTTTTGGAGAATTAGCACAATTAATTAGCCCAGATACTGGAACAACAAGCTATAGCTATAATAAGTCGGGACAAATTGAAGAGATGATCCGCAATGATGGTGTTATTTCGTCTTTTGCATACGATGTGCTAGGTCGAATTATTTCTGAAAGCCATAACAGCACAACAAAAAGCTACAGTTATGACACGGGCAGTAATAGAAAAGGCCGATTATATAATGTATCAGATTCGTCTGGCGAAACAGAATACCACTACGATAAAGTCGGAAACATTATCCAAAAAAGTAGCACAATAAATTCAACGGTTTTTAATACTTACTACACTTATGATGGAATGAATAGAGTAACTAGCATGACCTATCCATCGGGGCGAGTTGCATTGTATAGTTATAATTCTATGGGGCAAGTATCTAGAGTTCGCTACCAGCAAGGAACAAGCAAAAAGAATGTAGCGTCAGAATTGCAGTATCGTTCTTTTGGTCCATTATATCGGATGAAATTTGGTAATGGAGATGTCCGCGAAATTACTCACGACCTAGATTATCGCCCAACACAAATAAAAACCGCAGAAACTCAAAATTTAAGCTATTCGTTTGATAAAAATAATAATATTAAACGCATTACCAATAGTGTGGTTTCGGCCAACACACAAACCTATGGTTATGATGAGCTTAATCGATTAACCGATTCTAGCTCTTCTGCGACAGGGAATATTGAATACCATTACGACTCTGTAGGCAATCGATTAAATCGTTATAAAAATGGCACGCTACAAGAAACGCTAAACTATGCAAGCAATAGCAACCAATTAACCTCAGTCAATGGCAGTTCGATTACTTATAACGACAATGGACACACAAAAACTAAAGGCGGAGCGATATTTAATTATAATTCTGAAAACCGATTGAGTTCACATTTTAAAAGTCCAACCGTTACTCGTTTTTCTTATAATGCCTTAGGGCAACGTGTTTATAAATCGGGTGGAAGTACAGGGAACCATTATTATCTTTATGATGAAGTCGGGCAATTAATTGCAGAAAAATCGGGTAGCACTTGGAAAGAATATATTTATTTGTATGGTCAAGTGGTTGGTTATGCCATAAATGGTGATTTGTATTATGTTTATAATGATCATTTAGGACGTGCAGAAAAAATTACTAATGCAAGCCGTTCAACAGTATGGAGTGCTGATAACTTTGATTTTGACAGAAGTATTAGATTAGATTTAATTGATGGTTACAACTTAGGTTTTCCTGGTCAGTATTGGGATGAGGAAACCGAGTTATATTATAATTATTTTAGGGATTATGATCCTAAGATTGGGAGATATGTTCAGAGTGATCCGATTGGGTTGGCTGGTGGGGTAAATACTTATGGGTATGTGTCTGGGAACCCTGTCAATCGTTTTGACCCATTTGGACTTAAAGAGTGTGGATGTAAATCAGCATGGCAAAATTGGAAGGACGAATTTAAAAGTAATTGGAATACAACTTCTGGGATGATTGATGATGCAAATCCAGTCCCTGCGATTAACCCTCAAACAGCAATAAATTTTGGGTTAGGAGGTATGGCTGCTAGGAGCTATGGCGGTTCAACTCCGTTGCAGGAAACTGCAAGATACATTAGTAACAGGTTTCGAGCACCAGCAAGTCAATTCCGACTGTATCCAAGATTTGATTTTGCACGTGTTGGTATGACAACGGCTATTCAAGGAATTGCAGTTAATGCTGCTTGGTATACAGGCCGATCTATAGGAAATGCCTTGTACACAACTTATAACCAGGCGATGTATGGAGGGCAAAGTTGTGAATGATAGTACTAATTACTTATCGAGATTACGTTTTTATGCTTACTATGCTGTTTTACATATAGTGCTAGCAGCCATTGTGCTAGCATTCTCTAGTTTTGAAGAAGCAGTTTTTTTATACTGGCTTTCTTTAATGATAATCGTTTTGTTTTTCTTCTTTTTTTATATGAGAATGGATTTTGTGCTTCCATGGTACAAATTACACGTTAAATTTTCTTCGGGGCTCTCAGCAAAAAAGAAAATGTCTAAGCTTGCTTTTACTTTCGTTAGGTTGTTTATTTGGGTTGTAACAATCTCTTGGATACCTTTGTTTATTATTTTGTCATCAACATTATTGACTCTTTTCAAATTCTACATTTTTCTTTGGTTAACTTTCTTTTCATTTTATAACTCAGAATACTTGTTTACGAGCTATGAAAGATACCAAGCAAAATTACGAAGTAATAATTGGCGACTATTTAATCATTTTGGGTAGCACTTGGAAAGAATATATTTATTTGTATGGTCAGGTGGTTGGTTATGCCATAAATGATCATTTAGGACGTGCAGAAAAAATTACTAATGCAAGCCGATCAGTAGTATGGAGTGCTAACCGAAAACGAAAAGGACACCCAAACAAAAAACTGATAAAGACTACTTGCATAACTAGTATTTTTTTGTAAAGTTAGTGCCCCTAGAAGCCAGTTTAATTTAAGCCTCTTCGCAGGCTTTTTTATTGACAAAAATTACCATTAAAAAACAAAATGGCATATATGCAAAATTGTGTTTAGGGAGAACCGTATAATGAAAAATATAGCCATTATTGTTATTGGGATTCTTTTATTTTCTTTTTATACGTATAGGTATAATAAAACTGAATTAGCAAACTTTAAGTTTGCCAAGGATGTAAAAGTTATTGATTTTTCTGGCGCAATAAAAAAGCAATGTACTTTGAATAAATTATCTTCTAGAGTTGAGGCGATAGAACAATTATTGAATAAAAATAATCAGGGTTGGGAGAAAAGTTTTGTAAGCTTTGCTGTAGAGATAATATTAGTTGGTAAAGAGCAAGAGCTTCATATAGCAGGAAATGTTATTTTGATTGTAGATAAAGAAAGAAAACAGCCTACCATAGTAAAAGGGTTCGATAGTCAAACAATGAATGAGTCTTTTGGCAATTTATGTAATGCAATGCAAATCAATGAAAGTTACAACGAAGGTTGATATTGACGCTAGAAAGAATGCACTCAGTCTTATATGTAAACTAGAGGCTCAGGTGATTTCTATACAAAAATTTGAAGATGACTGGCCATTGTCCCAAGATACTGCTTTAAATGGTATTTTGCGCTGGCTCTGGACACTATATAGTGATGATGACAAGTTATTTTCATTTAAGCTGTTGTCGGATAAAGATAAAAAAACATTAGGTAATTGCAAAGCGTTTCTTGAGTCTAATCAAGAACTCCCTATGAAAAAACTAACGCTAACTTCTAAGTTTCGAGAAAGACTAAAGTGGGGGAAAGAGTGGAACGTAGAATGCTCGTTACCTCATTATGAGGAGTGGCCATTTCCTAAAAAGAATGACAGCTAGCCTGACACAGGGGATAATTATTACTTCACCTCTGTTGAAGGTGACAATGTTGAGGATGTAATAATAATGGATAACACAAGTGAGAAAATCAGAAACAAATCCATTAAGCGTATTGCTAAAATATTCAATGTCGATGCAGACTCCCTGAGTGACGATTTGGATTTGACGATTGCATTTAAGCCTAGCGCCGTCAAATTTTGGAAGCTCAATCAATTTGACATGGTCTTGGATGACATTAGGGATTCAGCAGGTAATAACTCAATTGAACTTCTTAATAGTGGTGAGTTTGAAGTAAAAACTGTCAGGGACTACATCAAATTTATGATGATATGCTATGAAGAAAAACCCAAGCTTGTTCAATTAGTCTTGGGTGATATTTAGCCGCTGTAACGTGTTTATAAATAGGTTGGCAGTACGGGAACTCACTATTATCTTTATGATGAAGCCGGGCAATTAATTGTAGAAAAATCGGGTAGCACTTGGAAAGAGTATATTTATTTGTATGGTCAAGTGGTTGGTTATGCCATAAATGGTCATTTATATTATGTTTATAATGATCATTTAGGACGCTCAGAAAAAATCACTAATGCAGTACGGTCAACAGTATGGAGTGCTAATAACTTTGATTTTGACAGAAGTATTGGATTAGATTTAATTGATGGTTACAACTTAGGTTTTCCTGGTCAGTATTGGGATGAGGAAACCGAATTGTATTACAATTATTTTAGAGATTATGATCCTAAGGTTGGTAGGTATGTTCAGAGTGATCCGATTAGGCTTCGCGCAGGGGTTAATACTTATGCTTATGTTTCTGCTAACCCAGTCACATTCATCGATCCATTTGGGTTGGCTAAAATATGCTATCGCCCACTTGATTCTTGGGCTACTCCAGTAGTTATTGGTAATCCTGGCTCTCAGGCCGATATAGATAATAATATAGTTGGTCATCAACATATCCTTTTTGATGATGGCAGTAATATTGGATTTGAGCCAGATGGTCTATTTTCCGAAGAAGGTCGAGAGGGAGAATATTCTAAGTGTGAATCAGGCTTTGATGATGAAAAATTAAAAGAAGCTGTGGCAAAGACTCCTACAGGCAAATATGATTTCTTCTGGAAAGATAATAATTGTCAAGATTGGGTAAGCCGTGTCCTTACTAATTATAACAATGGTAAGAAATAAATGAAGAAATTAGTTTATATTCTTATTTGCACAATTATTTTGTTAACAGCCACCCTTTATTGGTTAAAACCTGCTGAGTTTGGGCGTGTGCAGACATTGTTGTCAGATAATAAATCATTTGCACCCCAAGTTGTTGTTCGGCCTCAGGGTATGAGCTACAAAAATAAAACTAGTTTTAATATAGCTTTCGACGACTATGATCATTATGAAATTGGTTTTTTATTTGATGATAATAGCTTCCCATCATCGTTCAATAGTAGTGATGATAAATATGAGTTTTCTGGAGTAATTAAATTGCTACTAAAATGCGACGATAAAATCATCGTAGATGAAGATATCCATACTTTTAAATCTTACTTTTATCAAAAAGAGGATATTAAATATATTAAAGAAGCAATTCTTTGGAATTTTTCCATCCCAAGGGGAGCAATTAATATGCCTTGTTCTGGAGAAATTGTGTTCGATAAAGTAGATGATAAATTACTAAAGTTTAATCCTTCTCTATTTTATGCCCTCAAAGGGACGCCATAAACTTTTTATATGTGCCTCCTTTGGAGGCTTTTATTATTTTATAGAGATCAATTTATTTTGTCGTTGCGGTCAGATTAATTTTAAAAGAGTATGTTTATCTTAATGGTCAACCGATAGCGCAAATTATTGGTGAGGATATTTATTATTATCACAACTCCCACTTAGGTACACTAGAAAGAATTACTGATACTGAGAAAAATAGTGTTTGGCAAGCCAGTTATACCCCATTTGGTAAGGCGAGTATTTCGGTTGAGACGATAGAAAATAATATTCGTTTTCATAATATATATTCGTTGGCAGTCACATACCATCAACTCAAAAATCAGATAGGTAATATTTTATGCAATTAAAGAAAAAAGTAATACTTATACTGGCTTTCATGTCAGTTCTTGCATTAAGTTATTACATTGGATGTTAGAGAGGGGAAAGTGAAGTAATTTATAAAGAAAGTAAAGGAGAAATAGCGATAAAGGTGTTACGCACAGGGAGTTTTATATCTGGTTATCAAGCTGAACTTTCTATAAAGAATTTAACAAGTGAGACTATAAATGTTCCTATGTTCAAATTTTATGATTCGCCAAATGAGTGGAGGAGTTTTATCGATGATATGTACTGGGTTCATGATAAAGAGTTTATCCTGATTTTTCATCCTAATTTATTTGCTCATAATAAAGATATGTACCTTTTATCAAGTACTAAAAATAAGATGTTTGGTGATGTTAAAGTCTCATTCAATATTCCAAGTGATAGTGAGATAAAAAAAATACGAAAGTATGTAGTAAAGGAATAAGTTTCTATTTAGAATTGTATCTCCATTATTTATTTTTAACAGTAAATGCAGCTTGTTCTTCACGATGTGGAAATTAAATAGATGAAAACTTTTATTTTTAGATTCCTAGCAAGCGGAATAGGAGTGTTTATGTCTACTATGGGGTTTCATATGATGGAGGAACCATTCCAAAATGACATATTGACTAAAGTTAATGCTGTAATAGGCATTATTATTGGTATTTATTTTGTTTATTATGGTATTACAGGCAATACTACGCTAATGAAAGCATTTCAAAAAACTACTAAGGAAGAGTAGTTGTTACTTGGAGAATTTGAGTGTGAGATAATTATGTTTTCTATGCTTATTGAGGGGGGGGGAGGTTAGAGATTAATGAGGATGTGTGCACTGAATGCCTTGATAGCTGATGGTTATGTTATTCTTGACAAATATGCTGACCAATACTTCATAACACCGAGTGATTTTGGGCATGTTCTGACAAACGAACTCAAGCAAATTCAGAATGAAGATGACTTGGCAAAAAAATGTATTCAAATTGATGACGATAATAGTAGTTTGAAGACTGAATTAAGTTGCATTAAATTAAAATATGAGCAACAAGTTTCTAATATAAAATCTCAAGCTGTTAGCAAAATTAACTCAACAACGAAAAAATTAGAACAAAGAATAGAAAGCCTTCATGATCGAAATAAAAAATTAATGCTAGTAGTAACAATACTTTCGTTAGCTTTAGGTTTTTTATCTACTCATATTTTTTTCAAAGTTAAATATATGTTAGTAATCGTTCCTTATCATTAAAAGTTCCTGCATATGGGAAAGTGTTCATATGAACCTGAGTTTTGGTCAGCATTAAACTTGAAGCGGTTTACTTTTTAAGTGAGCTGCTTTTTTATTTTTATATGAAAAGATTGTGTGGTCTTGATGGTATTAACTTACAGTTTTGCTTGTTTTAAATCTTTCGATTTGTTTGTATATTTTGTCATCATTGTTTTTTTTGCAGGTTGGTTTTATGTTTTTATCGAATAACTATTAAGAGCCAAGATGAGAAAACTTCTGCAAATCTATTTAATATTCTATTCATTTAAGTGTTTCGCGCTTGAGCCAAAAGCAAACTTATCTGCGGAAGATATGTATGAAAAGGCTGATTCAATAGTGATTATTCAACTTCAAAAAGGTGAATTTAAGTCAGGTATTGGTGATGTTTATACTCTATGTGGTAAAGTAAAAGCGACATTTAAGGGAAAAGTTGAAAATAAAATCTGTATTCAAGACGGTGATGATTACGGTTCAGAATGTTATGAAAAAATTCTCGGAAGGCATTATTTTGCTTTTTTAAACAAGTCTCACTTTGGATTCTCTGCACTTTGGACGAGAGATTCTGTTTTCCAAGTTTATGATGATGGAGCAATAGAAAAGCCTCAAAAATGGCTGCCAGTTAAATGTGATGTTGAGCCAGAGCCTTTTCATGATTGTGAGATTGGAAAAGCATGCATAATTCCAGAGCATATCAATGTACGTACCTCTCGAATTTTCAAATATGTTCTTAATCAAAGTCAGCAATAACCGAGAAATAGGGCGGGCTGATGTGAATGTAGAGTAAATACCCTTCGACAAGCTCAGGGTGAGCGGTATGTAAATATCTTGAGTGATCGAAGGGGCAAAATTAAGCCTAAGTCCAGCTCATCTTTAACGATTAAATTCAACCTAAACTCCGTTCCCCCTGAGCCTGTCGAAGGGTAAGTAATACTAAACTCTTCTCGTTCCCATGCTCCCGCGTGGGAACGAGAAAAATCAAAGCCAGCAATAACCGAGAAATAGGGCGGGCTGATGTGAATGTAGAGTAAATACCCTTCGACAAGCTCAGGGTGAGCGGTATGTAAATACCTTGAGTGATCTAAGAGACAAAATTAAGCCTAAGTCCAGCTCATCTTTAATGATTAAATTCAACCTAAATTCCGTTCCCCCTGAGCCTGTCGAAGGGTAAGTAATACTAAACTCTTCTCGCTCCCATGCTCCCGCGTGGGAACGAGAAAAATCGAAGCCAGTAATAACCGAGAAATAGGGCGGGCTGATGTGAATGTAGAGTAAATACCCTTCGACAAGCTCAGGGTGAGCGGTATGTAAATACCTTGAGTGATCTAAGAGACAAAATTAAGCCTAAGTCTAGCTCATCTTTAACGATTAAATTCAACCTAAACTCCGTTCCCCCTGAGCCTGTCGAAGGGTAAGTAATACTAAACTCTTCTCGTTCCCACGCGGGAGCATAGGAACGAGAAGTTGTCTATTGTTGGTGTGGATTATTGTGGGTATGATGGTTGTCTTAAAACCACTATGCTGTAGCTGAGTAGGAATATCTTATGAACAAAATAAACAAAAATATCCCAATTAAAATTAACCCTATAATTCGGTGGGCAGGAATAGTATTGACTATTTTTTCTTTACTTGTTGAATTAGTAATTGTGCTTGGTTTATTTGGAGTTCTTGAGTTTGGTAATATCTATACCTATATATCGCTCATACCGATAAGCTATTTCTTGCTCATAGTCGGACCTATTTGTTTTATGGGGTATATTCCTTACTTTGTAACACTCTTTCTGCCTGATAGAGTAGTTCAATATTTGCCTCGTGACGTGTCTGAGCTTCTAAATGATTACGACATAAAACTGTAGATTTATGAAAACTCTATTGATGGAGCTATACAGGATGTTTTCGAGAAACATCCACTCTTAATCATTGGTTCCGCGACTAACGTAAATATCGCCATTGCGCAATCTATGTACCATTCGATTGCGCATAAGCTTTGTAGGATGCTTGTTTAGCTTTAGTAATGCGAGTTGAAAATCTCTGAATGCTATAGAGTTTTCTTCCTTACTTCCAAGCAAGTCGATTTTAACCTTGCACTGAGTGTTCTTGCATTCGACATATAATACATTCAAGTTAGGTATCCTATTTAAACCAGAATTTTGCTCTATTCCGCCAACATCAAAAATCTGCTCTGTCAGCCTAGGTGCCCACTCGGGGTCGTACTCTTCAGTATCAAATGACTCAGAACGTCTTTTGCCATTTCTGAAGAACTCTCCGAATGTCTTTTCTTCTTCTGGTTTAAACTTTTTTTTGTAAGTGCTTGCTGCTTCTATAGGAGCAACAAATTGAGAGGTATCTTCTGTTTTCTCAATAATTTTAGAAGTTGTTTTGGTACTCTCAGTTTTGGCTTTTTCAACTTCAGTACTGCCAGTTTTTTCGAGAAGAGTTTTAACACTTTTTAACGATGCCTTTTTTTTCGTTTCAGACTCTTCTTGTGAAATAGCATTATTGTTCGAATTATTAATTTGAAAAATAAAAAATACGACATTAGCTAAGATACAAAAAAACAAAACACCAATTAGTTTTTTTTGCATTGTTACTCCTTTTAAATAAGGGTGAAATTTATAAGTGCCCTTAAGTTTGCTGTTAATATTATTTCGCTCTATCGTCAATTTCCTCAACGCTGTTTTGAGCTAGAGCGCTTGTGCCATCATCGCAGACTTCTTTTTTTGAATTGACATACTTTTAACTTACTGTCAAAAATTAAATTCAGAGTGTAACAAGTATTTCTTAGCAAAACCAACCTCTTGCAGAATAAAAAACAGGCAGGTATTTTAATAACAAAAATCACTAATAAATCCAGGCCGTCACTATAATTCATTGTTTTGTTCGATTTAAAAAAGAACACAATCGACCGCTATTCTTGACTGTGTTGGTTATGCTCTAATTAGTGTGTAAGGAAACTACCAAGCAGCTAATTTTGATTTGGTTAGTCATGAGTATGGGGTTTTATGATCTAATGGCTAATTATCCTAAAGGTTTAATTTATAATTATTTTGCAGTGATGGTGCTATTTTTTCAATTCAGTTATGCTTGATGTTTAACTCAAATCGAACTAGGCTTTTTAATTACAATGGGATGAGATGGACACATAGAATGCTTAATAATTGTCAGGATTAAAGAAGCTATTAATTTCAAGTTAAAGGAACTAAAAATGAAGCAATTAATTTTTTATTTCTCTCTATTTATAATTCTTATAAGCATAGTGATTCTGTTTTTTGTTAATTCTTTGCCGTATACCGAATCTACTATTTCAGAACAACAAAAACATTCAGCAAATATTTTATCTTTAAACCAAAATCATAATAAAGATAAAATAAATCAATTCGTACAATCAAATTCTTTCATTACACACCCTAAAAAAGATAGTAAGCAACATAACATAAACAAAGAAATAGAGCCTAATATTGGAGAGTGGATATTTGATGGTGAGGTAATGAGAGGAAAAATAAAATATGGTGATAAAATATTTAAAACAACTTGGGGAGTTCCTGGCGGTTCTGAAAGAGGTTATAACCTATATGTTCAAAATAGCCCGTATCTAGATTATGATGATGAGACTTTAATAAGTATCGCCGAACAAGGTGATAAAATTGCAGAGTTGTTAATAGGAAACCGACTTTTAAATCAAGATGGTAAGTTTAAACAAGCTCAAGAGTATCTAGTTAGTGCTTCAAAAAAAGGTTATACAGCAGGCTATGACACTTTACGCCGTCATTATTATTTTAAGAGTGATTTTATAAAAGCTTATTCTTTTCAACTATTAATGGCTCATGCTGGTGATGAGTACGCGAACTCTGAAAAAAGTATAGGGTATATCGCTACTAAGCACTTAACTAATGAACAAATTAAAGAGGCAAAGTCTCTCTTAATAAAATAAAGTTATAATATTCTCGTTCCCAAGCTCCCGCGTGGGAATGCATACGCAATTTCCATTATGGGCAGAAGTTGCTACAAAATAACCAACCCTAATAAGCCACGTTTTATTGCTTTAGTTGTTTTACTCTGACTCCCTGTTTTTACTCGTCACTAAACCATTAATATTCTAGTGCTAGAGATTATTTGGTCAATGTAGAGTTGCTAGAAGTTTATCGTCAGTGGTAACTTAAGTATGCATTCCCACGCGGGAACATGGGAACGAGTCATCCACCAAACGTATCAATACTCAATCTCATCATTAAGCAATGCTTTAATATATCCACCAAAACGATTGGTTTCGACTAAAAAGGCATCGTGTCCATATTGAGAATGATGACCAATAAAGCTGCTTTTTACTTTGGCTTCTTGCAGTGCTTCAAAAAGTTGTTTTTGTTGCTCGGGGGTAAACAGTATGTCGTAGTCTTCTGACACAACCAAAACCTTGGCGCTAATTTTAGCAAAGGCTTGTTTTCTGCTGGAGTAGTTTTGAGTTACGTCAAAGTCATCCATAGCAGTGGTAATGGTTAGGTAGCTATTGGCGTCAAAAATACGAGAAAACTTATCGGCGTTATAATCCATATAATGAACAATTTCGTTGTCTTTGGTTTCTTCATCAAAATGGCTGTTAAAGCGGCGGTTCCATTCGGCAGAGTTTCGATAAGTAAAAAGCCCTAGTTTGCGTGCCAATCTAAAACCATCGAGCTCGTGATTAGACTGGTAATTGCCGTTATTCCATTTAGGATCGAGGCGGATCATTGATTGTTGAATATTTCGGTTGGCAATATTAGCAGGGTAAGCTTTGTAAGAGCTACAGCTTAAAAATAAGCGCTGAACTGAGCTAGGGTTTTCAATTCCCCAAATTAAAGACAACATGGCTCCCATTGAGTTACCAATGATGGCGAAAAGTTGTTTTATACCAAGGTGCTCAATCAATTTTTGCTGGCTTGTGACCATGTCAGCAATAGTAATATGAGGAAAATCGGCATTATAGGCTTTGCCCGTATCAGGATTAATACTTGATGGTCCTGTTGAGCCAAAGCAGCTACCTAAGTTATTAATGCAGATCACAAAATATTGATTGGTGTCTATGGGCTTATTGGCGCCAACCATATCATTCCACCAACCCTTATTAGGGTTTTGCTCAGATTCAGCCACATGCGCGCCTACCGAAAGTGCATGATGAATTAAAACCACATTCGATTTATCTTGGTTAAGCTGTCCCCAAGTTTCATAAGTTAATTCAAATTGAGCCAGGGTTTCCCCATGCTCTAGCAATAAAGGGCTTGCGTGTTTAAATTGCCAACTACCATCAGGGTTTTGGGTTGTGCTGAGCAAATTGTTTAATGACATATAGCCGTAATTCCTTAAAACGATAGTGCAATTATAATTCGGATATAACCAAAAGTATTTAATTAAACAGATCCTTGTATATAACCAAAAAGTTTATGCTTTGTTACTGATATTTTGGTTATTTAATTATTTAATCCATTGCTTAATGCTTTGTGCAATAGGAGTTGAGTCTTTCATCCAAGCAAAGTGACCTGTTTTTCTGCTGGGAAAATCCTTTGAAACTAAATGTTGATATTCTACTTCACTATTAGCGAGTTTATTGCCTAAGTTTTTAATTGATGCTGGCGGGGCTAAAATATCATCATCAATGGTGATCATTAACGCGCGAATGTTGAGTGTTTTACAAATTGATTCATAGTCATACTTATTATTAGCAATTTTATATTTGCCCGAAGCAACGGTTTTGCTCCAGTCTTTAATCAGTTGCCTTGCTTCGCGCCCTGCAAAACCTAATTTATATCCAGGGAAGTGACCAACCATTACGGCAAGAAACCGCATCAGTTTTGATGAAAGCAATAATCCATAGTTCATAGGAAACTGCCAACCTTTGTAATAAGGTGTGCCAGTAGCAATGCCAACAAAGCCGCTAAACACTTGTGGATATTGGCACATAAATAAAGTGCCAAGTTGACCACCAAGCGAGTGACCTAGAATGTAAACGGGATTGTTAGGGTAAAGTTTTTGCACTTTTTCTAAAGCCACAGGCAAATCAATTAACAGCTTTTCGTTATAACCAAAGTTAACTTTTCTTGATGCCCGCATATTACTTGAGTCGAGCCCTCGCCACTCGCATAACGACACGATAAAACCTTGTTGCGCTAGTGATTGAGCAAGAGGAATATATTTTCGAGCGGGAACACCCATTGCGGGCAAACCAAAGAAAATAGGTTGTTTATTATGGCTTGGGTTTTGCTCAGGCGAGGTTAAATACAGGTTAAAGTGTGCGCCATCACTGGTTGATAGTTGATAAGTATTAATGATTGAGCGGCCTTTATAAGCATTTTGACCGCCTATATTATCGAAATCACCGAGTTTTTACATGCATTTTGTTTTAATCAAATGCCGCCAAAGGTATTATAGTTAGTAATATCTTTATCAAGAACAAATAAAATAATGCCTTGGTTACAACTTAAATTAACAACCACCGAAGATTATGCCAACGATATTGGCGATGCTTTAATGGAAATGGGCGCGTTATCGGTCACTTTAATGGATGCCGAAGATGTTCCAATATTAGAGCCAGCACCGGGTGAAACACCGCTTTGGCAAAATATCAGCATGATGGTGTTGTTTGAGGCTGATGTTGATACCAAGGCTATATTATCCAACTGGCAAGCGCATCGTTTGTCGCAATATTCTCATCACGAAAAATTTGAACTGCTTGAAGATAAAGACTGGGAAAGAGAATGGATGACTCGCTTTGAGCCCATGCAGTTTGGCGATAAACTTTGGATCTGTCCTAGCTGGAAGCCTGTGCCTGATCCGAGTGCGGTGAATGTTATGCTCGACCCAGGTTTAGCTTTTGGCACAGGTACTCATCCTACAACTTCTTTGTGCTTAAAATGGTTAAATAGCATTAACTTAAAGGGCAAAACCGTTATTGATTATGGCTGTGGCTCGGGCATATTGGCAATTGCCGCCTTAAAGTTAGGTGCTGAAAAAGTTTATGCAGTTGATATTGACCCTCAAGCAATTGATGCAACTAAAGAGAATGCAAAACGAAATGATGTGTTTGATGAGCGCTTAATAGTGGGCTTACCAGAGTTGATTGATGAAATAAGTAGCGAGGTTGTGGTTGCCAATATATTAGCAGGACCACTTAAATCGTTAGCAGATAAAATTTCAGCCCATTGCAATTCGGGCGGACAAATAGCATTATCGGGGTTACTGCAAACTCAAGCTGATGAAATTAATACCCAATATCAACAATGGTTTGAAATGAACGAGCCTCAATTTGAGCAAGAATGGGCGCGTTTAAGTGGATTAAAACGATAATCTCATAAAAATAACAAGGAATTTTTTGTGGCGGATAATCAAAACTCAATAACAAAATATACAAGATGCCCTCAATGCGAAACGGCCTTTAAAGTTAGCGAAAAAATGCTAGCAATGGCTAATGGTAAAGTAAGATGCGGTGCGTGCTTATCGGTATTTCAAGCGAATGAGCATTTTGTAAAACCGAAACAAAAACATCCAGTGAAACAGCCTGTTGTTAAACCTGAGCAACCTGAAGAGCAGCTTAAAGAGCAGGCAAGAACATCAGAGAAAGCTGTTGAGCAAGAAAAAATCGATGCGCTTGAAACTAATATTGAAAAAGAGGTTAACCCTGAGGTAGAAAACGAATTTTCTAACCAAAGTGAATTACTAAGCAGTGACGTTGAAGTTAGCGAGTTAACGGCAACCTTTGATGATCAACCACTAGGTTCTAATGTTGAAGCTCAAGAGCAGAGTAGTTTATTTGAAACTGAATTTAATCGTGAGCCAGAAAAAACCGAACTAGAAGAATCAGAACCAGAAGAGTTTGAGCCAGAAAAGTTTGAGCCAGAAGAATCCGAATCAGAAGAGCCTGAAATTGCGCCGATAGATAATAGCCAAAAAACAACTGATCTTAATATTAGTGCCAGCCAAGTAGAGAGTGGTCAAATAGAAAGTGAGTTTCATATAGAGCCTGAGATTAACGCAGATATTGATGATACTTTTTTTGATGAAGATTTTAGTACAGAAAATCAGTTACAAGAAGACATTGATGATGTCGATTTGTCGGATGCAATCAGTAATAATTCTGAACAATTTGATACAGCACTTGAAGAACTAGCAGTAGCAGACGATGAGAGTGTTATTGTTGAAGAAAGGGTTGAAGAAAGCATTGAAGAAAGTAGTGCTAGTGATCCTGAAATGTCGGAGCTAGATATTGATGGAGAGCTATTATCAGAAAGCTTAGTCACACAAATCGAAGAAACAGATACCGAGCCCGATCCGCTTGATGAGTTTGAAGATAGAGTTGTTGAGAAAAAATCGGGCATAAAGCTTACCATTATTGTCGCCGTAATTGCTCTTTTACTCATTGCTGGCATTATGCAATTTTGGAAAAACCGCCAAGCCTTAGCTTGGAGTGAGCAATGGTCAGCCCCCACCTTGCTTGTGTGTGATTACTTACCTTGCGAACTTAAGCCAAAACGCGATATTAGTGCGTTAAAAATAAGGCAAAGAATCATTGAGCCATCTGATGTTGATGAAAATAAACTCAACATTAAAATTTTATTGGTTAACCAAGCCAATTTTGATCAGCCATACCCAAGAATAACCATTCATTTTAGTAATCAGCTAGGCGAAAGAGTTGCCACAAAACAACTTGAAGTGAAAGATTATTTTGCTGAAAAAGTAGGGCAGCTCATTCCTGCTAATGCTGAGGTACATCTTAACTTTGAAACCGATATGCCTCATGCCGACGCATTAGGGTTTGAGTTTATTTTTGATTGATTAAAATTTGTAGCATATTGATTCTAAAAGACATTTCAAATTGCAAGGTTTTTTAGCTAAAAATTGGTTAAAAAAAGTGCAATTTTTGCGTGTTATTTGATTTTCTTGCGCGATTAAACAGTGTAAAATCTGCTCCTTTCTTGACCAACCTAAGCTTTAGTTTAGATCGCTTTGCGGCTCGGCTAATAAATTTGAAGATATAAGTCCTAATGCGGATTGGTTCTTATTTGCTAACAAATCGATTGTTTCTTGCGCCAATGGCTGGTGTTACGGATTTACCGTTTCGTAAGCTGTGTAAGGCAATGGGCGCAGGTGTTGTTGTTGGTGAAATGGTTTCGGCAGATCCTAACTTACGACAGTCAAGAAAAAGCCAGTTGCGACTACGACACGATGATGAGCCAGGTTTAAAAATTGTGCAAATTGCTGGTGGCGATGCACAAATGCTGGCTGAGTATGCTCGTTATAACGTAGACAACGGCGCCGAAGTTATTGATATCAATATGGGGTGTCCGGCAAAAAAAGTGTGTAAAAAAGCCGCAGGTTCAGCGTTATTAAAAGATCCTGAGTTGGTGAATGAAATTTTGCAGGCGGTTGTTAGTGCGGTTGATGTGCCTGTGACGCTAAAGATTAGAACGGGGTGGGATAAAGCCCATCGTAATGCTTTGCATATTGCTAAGCTTGCCGAAGATGCAGGTATTCAATCTTTAGCGGTTCATGGTAGAACAAAAGCTTGTAAATATATGGGCGAAGCAGAATATGAAACCATTGCTAGGGTTAAACAAGCGGTTTCTATTCCCGTGGTTGCCAACGGTGATATTACTTCACCGCAAAAAGCAAAGTTTGTTCTCGATTACACAGGTGCCGATGCAATAATGATTGGCAGAGCGGCGCAAGGGCGACCTTGGATTTTTAGGGAAATTAATCATTATTTAGAAACTGGAGAACTATTAGCTCCGCCTACTACTAATGAAATTGCTGAAATTCTTTTGGGACACTTGCAAGCATTACACACTTTTTATGGCGAACATCAAGGTGTACGTATCGCAAGAAAACATACTGCTTGGTATCTGGCTGATGACAATACAGCAAAAGATTTCAAGCAACAATTTAATCAGATTCAATCTGCAAACGCTCAGCTAGAAGCGTTAACAGAGTACTTTAAACAAAAAAAATTTGATAAGGCACAAGTGGCATGAACTTAGATAGTCTGGAAATCATTGAACAAAGCAATTCAAGCTCGTTTGAAAATAACAATCAACAAACCACATTAAGAGAAAGTGTTGAGATTGCAATGAAAAATTATTTTGCACAGCTTGATAACGAAAAACCAAGCGATTTATATAATTTGGTTTTAGCTGAAGTAGAAGCGCCATTAATGGAAAGTGTTATGGCTTATACGCATGGCAACCAAACTAAAGCTTCGCAAGTGTTAGGTTTAAACCGAGGCACATTGCGTAAAAAGCTAAAAATGTATGGTTTAAACTAATCAAAGCAAAATTTAATACAAAGCGGGCTAATGCCCGTTTTGTCGTTTGAGGCAAAGCATTAATTTTCAGTTAATTTTATCGGCAACTATATAAAGCCATCAATTTATTAAGAGAATCAACATGAGCTCAATTAAAACCATTAAGCGCGCACTAATTAGTGTTTCTGATAAAACAGGCATATTAGATTTTGCTAAAGCACTCGATGCAAAAGGAGTTGAAATATTATCAACTGGCGGTACGGCAAAGTTATTGATGGAAAACAATATTTCTGTAACAGAAGTGTCTAGTTATACTGGGTTTCCTGAAATGATGGATGGTCGAATTAAAACTTTACACCCAAAAATTCACGGTGGTATTTTAGCACGCCGTGGTAAAGATGATGCGATTATGCAAGAGCATGGTATACAAGGTATTGATCTTTTAGTGGTTAACCTTTACCCATTTGAGTCAACAGTTGCTAACCCCGATTGCGCGCTTGAAGATGCAATTGAAAATATTGATATTGGCGGGCCAACCATGCTTCGTGCGGCGGCAAAAAATCATAACGATGTGGTTGTTGTGGTTGAGCCAAACGACTATGAAAATGTATTAGCTCAAGTAGAAGAAACTGGCGGCACTGACTATCAATTACGCTATCAATTGGCATGGAAAACTTTTGCCCACACCGCAAAATATGATTCGGCTATTTCTAATTATTTAGGTGCAAGACTAGAAAGCTTTGATAAAGTTGAAGACTTTCCGCAAAGCTATTCAGTTCAATATAAAAAAGCGCAATCAATGCGTTATGGTGAAAACCCGCATCAAAAAGCGGCTTTTTATGTTGAGTCAAATCCGCAAGAAGCTTCGGTTGCAACCGCAACGCAAATTCAGGGCAAAGCCTTATCTTTTAATAATGTGGCAGACACCGATGCGGCATTAGAATGTGTTAAACAATTTGATGCACCAGCTTGCGTTATTGTTAAACATGCTAATCCTTGTGGTGTTGCTGTTGAAGCAAATATTTTAGAGGCCTATAACAAGGCGTTTCAAACCGATCCAACTTCGGCATTTGGTGGCATCATTGCCTTTAACCGAGAGCTCGATCATGAAACCGCTAAAGCCATTATTGATCGTCAATTTGTTGAAGTGATTATTGCGCCTAAAGTGAGTGAGCGTGCCAAATTGGTGGTGGCGGCAAAACAAAATGTTCGTTTACTCAGCTGCGGGCAATGGGACTCACCTGTTGAAGCTTGGGATTATAAAAAAGTGAATGGTGGTTTATTGGTGCAAGATAGAGATTTAGGTTTAATTACTAAAAGTGATCTAAAAATTGTAACCGATGTAAAACCAACTGATGCACAAATTGATGACTTACTTTTTTGCTGGAAAGTGGCTAAGTCGGTTAAATCTAATGCCATTGTTTATGCGAAGAACTTACAAACTATTGGTGTTGGTGCAGGGCAAATGAGTCGAGTATATAGTGCTAAAATTGCCGGAATTAAAGCTGCTGACGAAGGACTTGAAGTAAAAGGTTCGGTTATGGCATCTGATGCATTTTTCCCTTTTAGAGACGGAATAGATGCTGCTGCCGAGGCTGGCATTAGCGCAATTATTCAACCAGGCGGTTCAATGCGCGATCAAGAAGTGATTGATGCGACTAACGAGCATGGTATGGCAATGGTGTTTACCAGCATGAGACATTTTAAACATTAATTAATAAAAATATTAGTTAATAACAACCTTAAAATTAATTGGAATAAAATATGAAAATTTTAGTGATTGGTGGCGGTGGTCGAGAACACGCTTTGGCATGGAAGTCGGCGCAATCTGAATCGGTTGAAAAAGTCTTTGTTGCGCCAGGAAATGCAGGAACCGCGTTAGAAAATAAATTAGAAAACGTGGCAATTGGCGCAGAAGATATTGATGGTTTATTAGCATTTGCACAAAAAAATGCCATTGATTTAACCATTGTTGGGCCAGAGGCACCGTTATGTTTAGGGGTTGTTGATAAGTTTTTAAGTGTAGGCTTAAAGTGCTTTGGTCCAACGCAAGGCGCGGCACAATTAGAAGGCTCAAAAGCATTTACCAAAGACTTTTTAGCCAGACATAAAATACCCACTGCCGCCTATGGTAATTTTACTAAAATCGACGAAGCCAAAGCTTATGTTGAATCGGTAGGCACACCAATTGTAATTAAAGCCGACGGACTTGCCGCAGGTAAAGGCGTTATTATTGCCGAAACCAAACAACAAGCCTTTGATGCAATTGACGATATGCTCGCGGGTAACAAATTTGGTGATGCGGGTCACCGAGTAGTTGTTGAAGAGTTTTTAGTCGGTGAAGAAGCCAGTTTTATTGTGATGGTTGACGGTAAAAATATTTTACCACTAGCAACCTCACAAGATCATAAAGCCAGAGACAATGGCGATAAAGGGCCTAACACTGGCGGCATGGGGGCTTATTCTCCTGCACCTGTTGTAACCGAAGCAATGCATAACGCCATTATGGAGCAAGTGATTGTGCCTACGGTTGAAGGCATGGCGGCAGAAGGTAATCCATACACAGGGTTTTTATACGCAGGTATTATGGTTTCACCCGAGGGTGTGCCAAAAGTTTTAGAATATAACTGCCGATTTGGCGATCCCGAAACTCAGCCAATTATGTCGCGACTACAATCTGACTTACCCGAGCTTTGTTTAACCGCACTAGAAGGTAATTTGGATAAAGCAACTGCTAAATGGGATCAAAGAAGCGCCATTGGTGTTGTTTTGGCCGCAGGTGGTTATCCTAATAGTTACGATAAAGGCGATGTGATTAGTGGTTTAGATAGTGAAATTGCTGACACTAAGATCTTTCATGCAGGTACAAAAAAGCAAGATGACAATGTTGTTACCTCTGGTGGTCGCGTATTATGTGTAGTGGCTTTAGCTGATTCGGTAACTGAGGCACAAAAGCTAGCTTACCAGCGAGTGGATACAATTGATTGGTCTAATGTTTATTATCGTAATGATATTGGTCATAAAGCGATTGCAAGGGGCTTTTAAGCTTTATCAGCTATAATTGTCTTATACTTGCTCTGCTTTAAAGTGCTTAAATTATGATCTTAAAGTAGAGTAGGGCATATATTGGATATTTGCAGATCAATTTTAAGGAGGGATCTTTGTCGCAAAAGCTCCTTTTAACAACGGCATTGCTTTGTTTAGCGCTTATTATGTTATATGCGCTATTTGGTGATCAGTTTAAAAGCTCTAAACCTGTCCCTTCTGTATCAATTGCCGTTTCTAAAACACCTTTATCAGCACCTATTTATATTGCCGATATGAAAGGCTTTTTTGATCCTAGTTGTGCTCAAGTAAAACTGCATGAAGTTATTGGCGGGAAAAGGGCTTTTGAATCATTAGTTAAGGGAGAAAGTGATTTTGCTACTAGTTCTGACTCAGTAATGGTTTTTGAAGGTTTAAAAAGAAATGACTTTGTTAATTTAGCCTCATTTGTTCAGTCTGATAATGACGTGAAGCTTATTACCTTAAAAGACTCTGGCATTAATGAATATCATGATTTTCTCGAAAAAAAAGTTGCAGTAACCAAAGGAACTTCGGGTGAATATTTATTAAGTTTGTACTTGGCTCTTGGTGGACTTAGTTTAGATGATATTAATCTTATTTCTTTACCACCTGAAAAAATGCAACAGGCAGTATTAGAAAAACAAGCTGATATAGTGGTTACTTGGGAGCCTTTTGTATTTAATATTTTAAAAAGTTCAAGCGAAAAAGTTAAAATTTTACCGAGTAAAAACTTATATACTTTAACGTTTAACTTACTAGCTAAAAAAGGTAAATCAGCCGATCATTCTAGTGCCGTTTGTGTATTACAGGGCTTAAAAAAAGCGATTGAATTTATAGCGACAAACCAAGAGCAATCACAAAACATATTAGTTGAAAAGCTATCCATTGAGCCGTCTTTTATTAATTGGGTTTGGCAAGACTATATTTTTCAGCTCTCTTTAAATCGGTCTTTTATTTCTGATTTAGAAACTCAAGCAGAGTGGGCAATTCAAAATAACGCGGGCACAACTAAAGCGGTGCCTAATTTTACTACTCTAATTAATCCAAAGCCGCTTAAGCAAGTTGAGCCATTAGCGGTTAAGTTGCTTTAAAGATAACAACTAATTTTTATTTTAAATATCAGATAAAAAATTAGTCACTAAGGAATGGTTTTTAAATGTTGTTAAAGAAAAAGCTCAATTTGTTTGTGATGACTAGCTTGTCTATAGGTGTTGTGGTGGTTATTGCTTTAATTTATATTTGGCAAAATATTGAAAAATCCCTTGAACGTTTAGACTACACCATTCAATTAGAAACCAGCGCTTTTGAATTACAAAAATTGATTGTTATTGAATCAGTCTCACCGTTAAACTCTCAGTCTCGTTGGATTGAAAATCACAAAGTGCTTAAAATGCACTTAAGTAAACCTGTTGACTTAGAGCCTGCTCAGCAACCATTTTTTAATAGTATTAAATCCAAAACAGATAGTTTATTAATTTTATATAAACAGTTGCAAAGGCTGTCTGCCGAAAATGCAAATCATGAAATTATTAATCATTTAATGCAGCGTCAATTACTGCAAGTAGAGTCGATATTAGAAGACACGCAAAGTTTGGCTAAACTTTCAACTCTTTCAATTAATAGCGTATTTAAACAACAAATTATAATCATTGCGGTAATGCTTAGCTTTGGAATTATTTTGTTGCTTATAAGCACTAATCAATTGGTCAATTATTTTCATCGCTTAATTAATAAGCTTGAACATAGCATTAATAAAGTTAGACAAGGCAAGTACGAAATTATTGAGCCACTTGATGAAATTAATGATTTTAGTGATTTTATTAAGCGCTTTAACCAAATGAGCCAACAACTAGAAAAAACTACAGTTACCCGTGATGTATTGCAACAAATTGTTGAGGAGCGAACCTCGGCGTTAAAGGAAATTTCTGAAACCGATCCTTTAACATCTATACCTAATCGTAGGGCTTTATTTGAAAAAGGCGAAAAAGAGTTTAGCCGTGCAGTTCGTCATCAAAGTGAATTTAGTGTGCTAATGATAGATTGTGATAAATTTAAACAAATTAATGATAAGTATGGACATTTAATTGGCGATAAAATTTTAATTCAATTGGGTAAAATTTTTAAAAGTAAAATTAGAGAAGAAGATTATTTGGGTCGTTATGGTGGAGAAGAATTTTTGATTTTACTGCCGCTTTGTGATCAAGTTAGTGCTTTTGAAAAAGCAGAAGCAATTCGCGAAACGGTTTGCTCTAAAGCTTACAGTGATGATGATCTTACAATTAATTATTCTGTCAGTATTGGTGTTGCAAGTTTAAAAGGTAATCATAAAAATTTTGAACACTTAATTTCACAAGCCGATGATGCATTACTCAAAGCAAAAGAGAATGGCAGAAATAGAGTTGAAATTATTACCAGTGAATAAAAAAGGGAGCTAAATAAGCTCCCTTAATGCCCTAAATAGTTATTTAACTTAGGGGTTGGCAACCAACCTTAGGGTTATACCACTAGCTGCTGAATAACCTCTAATATCAATATGCCAGGTGCCTTCTTGAGGGTTCGAGAAAGTACAAGACTCATTGTTACCGTTTCGATAAGGTCTGCAATCATAACTAGAAGTTGTTGCTTCTGATCCAAAGCGAACATAAAGATCGGCATCACCAGAGCCACCCGAAATACTAATAGTCATGTCGGAATAACCTGCTGGTAAGTCATAAGTGTAACGCTGCCAAGCTCTACGAGATACTGAAACATCATCTACAGAAATATCTATTGCTTCAATCTCGTCACCGCCGCCGCCAGTGCTTGGCTCGGTGTAGCTTGCGGTTAAACTAACTCCTGAGAAAGTGCTATAAGCTTTAATGCGCACATAATAAGTTCCACCCGAAGAATCTCCACTACAGGTTTCGCTATTACCACTACGATATGGACGACAGTCATAGTTTGAATCGGTTGGTGCTGCGCCGTATCTTACATAAAGATCAGCATCACCAGAGCCGCCGCTCATTTCAAAGCTAATATCAGTTGCTCCGCTTGGTACTTCCATGGTGAAAGTAATATCATCACCCGTGCTTGCGCTAAGGTTTGACTTAGTAACCCCATTTTCTAGTACGCTAGAGCCAGTGTCTCCACCGCCACCATTGTTATCCGATGGACAAGAGCCAACACCAACTGCACACCAAGCTGACTCTACGGCGCTTTTTTCAGTATCACCATAAAGATCTTCTGCGGCTTGAGCGGTTGCTGTTCGAGCGCCAGAAAAGTTGGTATTTTCATTCATATAAACCGTTAAAGCACGATAAAATATTTTCTCAGCTTTTGCTAAACCAATACTCGGAACTTGCTCAGTTGTTTTATTGCGTGGGTGAGTTCCACCATCAACTAATAATACATAAGCAAGGTTAGCTATTCCTGAGTTTAAATGAACACCACCATTATCTTGAGTACCCGTGTAGCGCTCTGGGTAATAATCATAAGATTGATCATCTTCGGTTGGATCGTCCATATAACGCAAAGCATCACCATCAGTACCTGGTGTATAAGCAAGATCGCCTAACTTCCAAGACGGAGAAGATGTGCCGTTTTTATAAGCTTCGGCAGAAACGCCAAAAATATCTGACCATGCTTCATTTAAAGCACCTGATTCATTTTGGTAAACTAAATCAGCAGAAAAGTCAGTAACACCATGAGTGAATTCATGGGCAATGATATCAAAGTCGGTAGTTAAGTCGGTAAAATCGACGCCGTCGCCATCACCGTACATCATTTGATTTTGATACCAAACTGCGTTATTCCAATTTGATCCAGTGTGAACACTAGAGATCATTTCCATGCCGTTATCATTAATGCCATCTCTACCATGAATTTCTTGGAAATAATCATAAACTATTGATGCACCATCATGAGCTCGTTGCGCCGAAGGATCAGAGCAAGATTCGCCTGTTGAGCAAACTAAAGTTCCTGGTCTGGAAGAGCTATTATAAGGCTGATTGTTCATATCATAAGTGGTATGAATTTTTGCGTTATGCACCTGTGGGTGACGCGCAACTATTTGATGGGTGTTAGCATCAAGGAAAATGATGTCATCTTGAAAATAGCCATCAGCATCATCATAAATAACCCGAGTTTTCCAAGCTAAGGCCAACTTGCCTGTTTGTGGTACATATACGTAGGCAAGTTCAGGTTTTTGCTGCACATTACCTTGCAGTTTAGCCATTTGTGTTGCCATTGCACCACGATCATTATTAGAGCGAATTGAGTTAGACATAGCTCGGTTTTGATCAACACCTAAAGCACCACTAACGGCGTAAACATTGCCCGACGAACTTGAAGCACTTAAAGCGTTTGAAGTTGTATTCATGTGCAACGTCATGCTTGTGCCATAAACTTTTAGCCCGTTTAAAGTTTGTTTAAAGCGAATATGTGTTTTTCCGAGAGAATCTTTCCACTGACGAGCAACTTCAAAATCTTCATTGCCAGTATAACCGTAGCTTTCTTGTGCAGATAAAATCGACTTTAACGCATCTTTCGACGATTTAGCACTAGCATGGCCTAACTCACCAGACATAAAGGCTGGGGCACCATTAGCTTTAGTATTGTGGATAATTGTTTCAGCTGAAACACTCGATATACTCAACGCGCTTGTGGCTAGTATTGTACTAACCGCAAACTTGAGAGTGAGTTTTTTGTTTGTTTTCAAGTTTTGCCTCCTAGAGCGATCACAAAAATTGTGACTTCTATTTATTTTATTTTTCAGACTCAAATTATTTATCCATTCTAGTTTTTCAACCAGAATGATTAATACGGCAAATAGAATCTGTAGAGAGTTGCTGGCTATCCAGCTAGCGGTAGAGAAAGTTATTTTTCTATTATTTTAGTTTTTCTAATTTTCTCAATTTGTTGAAGTTTTTAATTTTTATCTTTCAACTTGCATCCAAGCTGCACTTAAATCCTAAATAAGTTAGATAATAAAAACAATGGTAATATGCACACTTATAATTTATTGAGATTTGAATTTTGAATAGCTATCATTTTTAATAAATTAGAAAATAATTATTATTTCATGTATTAAAAACTTAAAGTTTTGGAATAAATTTTTAGAGATAGCGTTACACTTGTCATTGTTTAGTTGCTAGCTTTTAACTAGTAATATTTTTGATATAGCGTAATATTAAATGGTAACAGTACAAATTAAGCAGTTAAAGGATTACACCATGCAGGTGTCTGAAGAATTCAATCAATGTCGAAAGCAAGCTTATTCGCTTGCTTTAAGGCTTTTAAATAATCCCGATGATGCACTTGAAGTTGTGCAAGCCTCCATTGAAAAAGGGATTAATCATGCTAACGCGCCCGCGTTAGATCACCCCGAATTTAAACCGTGGCTCTTCACTGTTGTACGCAATAAGTCGATTGATATTTTAAGGCACAAACAGCGAGTCAGAAAAGTTGAGCACGAAGAATACCATTCACAAGCGCCTGCTAAAACTGAGCCTGAAAAAATGCTCCACCAAATGCAACTCAAAGAAACTTTAGAGCAGGCAATTAATCAATTAAAAACACAGCAAAAAGAAATTATTTTACTACGCGATTACCACAACTTTAGCTATGCCGATATTGCGCGAATTTTAGGTATTGCGGAAGGCTCTGTGATGTCACGATTGCATAGAGCAAGAATGGCATTAAGAGAAATATTAGTAAGAAAAGGATTTGCTTTAGGAGGAGAAAAATGAGCATTGAGCAAATTCAATTAGATGATAAAAAATTAATGCAAATTTCAGGTTATATTGACGGCGAACTAACTCAACAAGAAGCACAAAAAGTTGCTTTGTTAATTGAGTCTGATCCCGAATATAAAAGCTTATATCAAGAACTCAGCCTGATGCGAACCGAAATTCAGTCACTTAGTTTGCAAGAACAAGAGCTAGCGCATTTAGATAAACTGTTTGCTGACCCTGTGGCGAATACGTCAAAAATTTTGGGGTTTGCGCTTGTTATTATTGCCAGTATTTTATTGGTTGGTTTTACCTTGTTTAAAATATTCACACATCCTGAGCTAGGTGTTTTTGAAAAAGTGCTAGTTGGAGCGCTGGGCTCGGGTTCGCTATTTTTATTAATTAGCGTGTTAAGACAACGATTAATCAGCTTAAAATCAGACAAATTTAAACGGGTAAAAATATGAGTCGGGTAATATTATCTACTACCGAATTTATTTATGGTAAAAAAATTATCAAACATATTGGTTTAGTGCGAGGAACCACCATAAGAACTCGACATATTGGGCATGATATTCTTGCCAAATTAAGAGGTTTAGTGGGCGGTGAAATTCACGAATATACCAAGCTAATGGCAGAAGCGCGCGAACAAGTTTTAGAGCGAATAATGAACGATGCTAGAGAGCTGGGCGGCAATGCCGTGGTGGGTTTACATTATTCAACCTCACAAATTGCTCATGGCGCAGCAGAGCTAATGGTTTATGGAACCGCAGTATTAGTTGAAGATGCCGATGATTTGCTTGATGATAATCCTGCTTAAAATGCAAAAAGCCCTGAGTTAACAGGGCTTTTTATTATCGACTAGGATTGTAAATTAAAGTTTAATTTTTAGCTTCAATCTTCGCCCAACTATCTCTTAAAGTAACGGTTCGGTTGAACACTAAACTTTCACTAGAATGATCGTATCTATCGGCACAAAAATAGCCTTCACGTTCAAACTGAAAAGTATCCTCTGGCTTAGCATTGCCTAAACTCATTTCAACTCTGGCGTTTTCAATAATATTTAATGAATTAGGATTAATGGTCGATAAAAAATCTTCCGCCGAGGCTGGATTAGCGACATTAAATAATCGATCATATAAACGCACTTTGGCGGGCAATGATTTTTCTGCTGATACCCAATGAATAACCCCTTTTGCTTTATAACCTTCGGGGTTTTTACCTAGGGTGTTTTCATCATAGCTACAAATAAGTTCAATGATATTTCCTTCATCATCTTTAACCACATCATTACAGGTAATAACATAAGAATTTCTTAAACGAACCGCTTTATCTAACACTAAGCGTTTATATTTTTTATTTGCCGACTCGCGAAAGTCGTCTTGATCAATATAAATGGTTTTAGACATATAAATGGTGCGCTTGCCCATGTCATCCTTTTGCGGATGATTGGGAGATTGAAGTTCTTCGATTTTATCTTCAGGATAATTACTAATGGTAACCTTTAACGGGTTTAAAACCGCCATAGCTCTGGGTGCATTATCACCTAAGTCTTCACGAACAGAATTTTCTAAAAGGCTCATTTCAACCGTGTGCACTTTTTTGGTAACACCTGTACGTTGCACAAAGTCACGAATTGCCGCAGCGGTAAAGCCGCGCCTACGCATACCTGAAATAGTTGGCATTCTAGGATCATCCCAACCATCCACATGACCATCAGTAACAAGTGCATTAAGTTTTCTTTTACTGGTGATTGTATGTTCAAGGTTTAAGCGTGAAAACTCAATTTGCTGTGGATGACAATCAATAGAAATGTTATCTAAAACCCAGTCATAGAGCGGACGATGATCTTCAAATTCTAAAGTACACAAAGAATGAGTAATACCTTCTAGGGCATCAGATATACAATGCGTAAAATCGTAGGTAGGATAAATACACCACTTGTCACCTGTGCGAATATGATGTTGACGCTTAATTCGGTAAATTACCGGATCGCGCATATTCATATTGGGTGAGTTCATATCAATTTTAGCTCGAAGTGCCATTTTTCCATCTTCAAACTCACCCGCTTTCATTTGCCTAAAAAGTTTTAAGTTTTCTTCGACAGTGCGATCACGGTATGGGCTATCTTTACCAGGCACTTCAAAAGTACCGCGATACTCTTTCATTTGTTCTGGGGTTAATTCATCTACATAGGCTAAAGATTTTTCAATAAGCTCTTCGGCATAAGCGTAAAGCTTGTTAAAATAGTCTGCTGCATGACGAACCTCACCCGCCCAATTAAAGCCTAGCCATTCTACATCTTCGGCAATGGCTTTAGCATAAGCCAGTTCTTCTTTGGCAGGGTTTGTGTCGTCAAAGCGAAGATTACAGAGTCCTTGATAGTCTTTAGCAAAGCCAAAATTAATACAAATTGACTTGGCATGACCAATATGTAAAAAGCCATTTGGCTCTGGTGGAAAGCGAGTTTGAACAGATGTGTGTTTACCCGAGCTTAGGTCTGCTTCAATAATATTGCGAATAAAATTAGCGGGCTTTGCTATTTCTGTATTCATTAAATGTCGATCTCTAAAAACTAAATGTCGGTGCTTGTTATTGCACAAAGTAGCGAATTTTACCTTAGTTTTAATGTGGTTGGGAGAGTTAATGATGATCATAGGGTAAGAAAATTGTTTGTTCAAATAATGAACAACAAAAAAATTATGTAACTAATTTAAAACTAAGTGACTCTTAATAATAAGAAGGCAGCTGAGAATGAGTTTCATTCTGTAAATATTCAATATTTCTCAGCTCGAAAAAATGAAAATAACCAACTATATTTAATAATGCAACAGTGGTCGGATGTGTTAATAATGAGAAGCTCCAATTACTTAAGACAAGGCAAAAGACGCCAAAACCGTGCGTATATTGAAAGCCCTTTCGGTATTACACCAGGTGACAAAGTATGTGGTAAAGATTCGTTAGCCAGTATGATGGATGTAACCATTACCACAATTGAGCGGTGGATCAGAGATGGTATGCCTGTTGAACAGCGGGGAGATCAAACCAACGAGTGGATTTTTGACATCAGCGATGTAAAAAGCTGGTACTTGCAGATTAATAAATAACTAGCCCTGCTATAAGCTAAGATTCGGTTTACTCTTCTGAGGGTGAATCAATGCCCACACCAATAATATCACCTTCGTGTTGATCGCCTTTAACAATGATTATTTCAACTCTTCTGTTGGTGGCGCGACCTTCAAGACTATTATTTTCTGCGATAGGTTTTGTATCAGCATAACCGGTGATCACAAAACGGTTACGATCAAGGTTTCCACTACCTAAAAGCTCACGAGTAACAGAGCCTGCTCTGGCGCCAGAGAGTTCCCAATTTGAGCGGAAGTATTCGTTATTAATTGGCAGGTTATCAGTATGACCTGCGACTCTTATTTCGCCTTCGGTATCTAATAATATTTCCTCTATTTTATCTAAAACGGGTAAAAACTGCTCTTCGATAGTATCGGATGCCGAAGCAAAAGAGCCTTTTTCACGAATTCGTATTACCACATAGGCACCTTTGGCGAGCAATTCTATTTGTCCATCGAGGATCTCAGCTTGTAATTCTGAGGCAATATTTTGTGCTAATTCCTCTGCTTCAGCCTGATTTTTAGATTCTTCAATTTCTTTTGCTTCTTGTAGGGCTTGCTCTTCTAAGTTTTCAAAAGCCGCATCACGAGGCTGGCCGAGTTCAACTTGATCACCTTGCCCAACATTTGATTCTTCGCCCTCTCCTTCGTTTTCCAACTCTTCGTCGGGCTCGTCAAACTCTAAAGTTTCGCGAGTAACGTCAATAGTTTGCTGCATGATAGCTTCTATAATGGTTGGTCTGGGCTTACCTGGAGAAAATTCTTGCGCGATAATGCTAGTGCCTTTGGGAATATCTTTAACATCTACTTTATTCTGCACACCAAAAGCAAACTGCATTGAACCTGCTATTTGTTTAAATTTAAGCACGTCCATTTCTGAAAAGGATAACAGCAAGACAAAAAAGCACATTAATAGTGCCATAAGATCGGCAAAGGTACCCATATATTGAGGGAGTCCTTCGGGGGGGCAATTACATTCTTCTTCTTGGTCGCTCATAGTGAAGTAACGCTTTTAGTCTTCTGCCGACGGACGCTTACCTTCTTGAAGGTAACCATGTAAAACTTGCTCTATAACTCTAGGATTTTGACCCGCTTGAATGCCTAACAGTCCATCAATTACTAATCCGCGAGCCATTTTTTCTTCACTGTCTCTCAGATTGAGCTTGTCTGCAATAGGAATACCCACCATATTTGCCATAATTGCACCATAAAGCGTAGTTAATAAGGCTACCGCCATAGCAGGACCAATTGATTTAGGATCATCCATGTTTGATAGCATGGCAACCAAACCAATTAGCGTGCCAATCATTCCCATTGCGGGGGCAATATCGGCCATTGATTTAAAAACACCGGCCCCTTCTTGGTGACGTGCCGACGCCATTTTCATATCTTTTTCTAAAATGCTTTTAACGACGTCACCATCGTGACCATCAACTAATAAGCCAATGCCTTTTTTCATAAAAGGATCTTCAATTTCAGCACCTTCTAAGGCGAGTAAACCGCTTTTACGCGCAATATCAGCAAGTTCAACGATTTTTTCAATGAGCTCATCGTAATTGGGCGACTTAAACAAAATGGCTTTCATACCACTAGAGGAAGCGCCAATAAACTCATTAAGCGAGTATTTCATTAGCACGATGAAATGAGTGCCTACTACAACGATAAGAATAGAGGCAGGATCGATAAAAGTTAATACGCTACCACCGATCACCATAGCAATGATTACCATGGCAATACCACCGATTAGCCCTATCAGCGTTGCGATATCCAAATTGAAAACCCTCTTTACTTTCATACAGTTGCAGGCACAACTGTGGTGATTATTGCTGTATACTCAAATGTTAGACCAGTTTTGCGACAATTCCAACACCAAGACAAATTTATCCCTTATAAATAGCGAGATATTTCATTCTTTGCCGAAATGCGAGACAATATCGCCCCTTTTTTATAATTCTGTGTTAATTATGGCGAGTAAAGAAAAAAACTTTGAATCTCAACTACAAGAGCTAGAGCAAATTGTTGACAGTTTAGAAAATGGTGAATTAACACTTGAAGAATCGTTAACCCAATTTGAAAAAGGCGTTAAGCTAACAAAAGCTTGCCAAGCCACTTTAGATAAAGCGCAGCAAAAAGTTGAAATATTAACCCAAAACAATCAGCTTGAAGCATTTAATAAAGCAGAAGATTAACTTTTTATCTGTTGTCATCTAACACAGTGATCAATTAAGTATGTCACACCGACCTTATTTACAAGCCGTGCAAACGCGCATTCAAACATTGCTTGATCAATGTTTGCCATCAATTAATACCAAGCCACAACGGCTGCATCAAGCCATGCGTCATTCAGCGTTAAATCCTGGTAAAAGGCTGCGACCTGCTTTGGTTTATGCTACAGGTGAAATGTTAGGGGTTAATGATGAAATTTTAGATACTCCCGCCGTTGCGGTAGAGCTTATTCATGCCTATTCACTAATCCACGATGATCTACCTTGTATGGACGATGATGATTTACGGCGCGGCATTCCTACCTGCCATATTGCGTTTGATGAAGCGACTGCGGTGTTGGCTGGTGATGCCTTGCAAACTCAAGCATTTGAGCTATTAACTTGCAAAGAGTCGCTCCAGGTTAAAAGTGATACGCGTTTGGCAATGCTTGGCTGTTTAGCTAAAGCCAGTGGCTCTTTAGGGATGGGAGGAGGGCAAGCGATAGACTTGCAAATGACCGATCAAATGACTGACTTGCAAACATTAGAGTCTATGCATCGAATGAAAACTGGCGCACTTATTGATGCGTCAGTAAGTTTGGGATATTTGGCAAGTGAACTCGATGCGCCAAAAGTAAAACAAAACTTAAATATTTATAGCCAAAGTTTAGGGTTAGCCTTTCAAATTAGAGATGATATTTTAGATATTGAAAGTGATACCCAAACCCTTGGTAAACCGCAAGGCTCCGACTTAGAAAAAAACAAATCTACGTTTCCTGCCTTATTAGGTATGGATGGGGCTAAACAAAGAGCCAACGAATTAGTGGAACAGGCATTGCAAGCCTTGCATGATCTACCCTATAAAAGCGATAATTTGGCCGCATTTGCACGATATATTGTGCAAAGAGACTATTAATCGTTTGTTTTTTAAAATTGAATGAACTTCCTGACTGTAATGAGCAATAACATATCTTAACGATCAGGATATAATGAACAGCAAAGAGTTAAAAAGTTAATGACATCGCCATTGTGTACACCAAAAAAATATCCTCACTTATCCGCTATTAACATTCCTGCGGACTTACGAGAATTACCAAAATCGTCATTAGAAGCAGTTGTTAATGAATTGCGAGCTTTTTTAATTGAATCTACTAGTCAATGTGGTGGGCACTTTGCCGCAGGCTTAGGCACAGTTGAGTTAACCGTTGCATTGCATTATTTATTTGAAACTCCCATTGATAAAATTGTTTGGGACGTTGGGCACCAAGCCTACCCACATAAAGTATTAACTGATCGTAAAGAAGCCCTAGTATCCATTAGACAAACCGATGGTTTACACCCATTTCCTAGCCGCTTTGAAAGTGAATATGATTGTTTTGGCGTTGGTCATTCAAGCACTTCAATTAGCGCCGCTTTAGGTATGGCGGTTGCGGCAAAAGCCAGAGGTGACGAGCGCCGCTTTGTAGCGGTTATTGGCGACGGTGCAATGACTGCTGGTATGGCGTTTGAAGCGCTTAATCACGCTGCCGATTTAGACGCTAATTTAACCGTGATCCTCAACGACAATGATATGTCTATTTCTGAAAATGTGGGCGGCTTAAATAATTATTTAGCCAAAGTGTTGTCGGGTAAATTTTATTCTGGGGTAAAAGAAGGCGGCAAAAAGGTATTACAAAATATGCCTGCTATTTCAGAGTGGGCGCATCGAGTAGAAGAGCATATGAAAGGCATGGTGTTGCCTGGTACCTTATTTGAAGAGCTTGGATTTAATTATATTGGGCCAATTGATGGTCATAATTTACCAACCCTATTAACCACTATCGGCAATATCAAAGCGCTTAAAGGCCCTCAACTGCTGCATGTTGTTACGCGTAAAGGCAAAGGTTTTGAGCCTGCTGAGAAAGATCCCATTAAATATCATGCGGTTCCTGTTTTTAATCCACAAGAAAAAGAACTACCTAAAACTAAAAAAACGCTAACCTATTCTAATATTTTTGGTCAATGGTTATGCGATATGGCCGCCAGTGACGAAAAACTTATGGGTATAACTCCTGCCATGCGAGAAGGCTCCGATTTAATCGCGTTTTCAAAAGAATATCCCGAGCGTTACTTTGACGTTGGCATTGCCGAGCAACACGCAGTTACTTTAGCCGCTGGCATGGCATGTGAAGGCGCTAAACCTGTGTGTGCGATTTATGGCTCGTTTTTGCAACGCGGTTATGATCAGCTAATTCACGATGTTGCCTTACAAAATTTAGACGTCTTATTTGCCATTGACCGAGGCGGGCTAGTCGGTGGTGATGGCGCCACGCATCATGGTTCGTTCGATTTAAGTTATTTGCGCTGCATTCCCAACATGCTGATCATGACACCCAGTGATGAAAAAGAATGCCGTGAAATGCTAAGTACCGGTTATCAATTTAAAGGGCCTGCGGCGGTTCGTTATCCTCGTGGTGGCGGAGTTGGCATAGAAGCGGGCAATCAACTTAACACTATTGAAATTGGTAAAGGCATTGTTAAAAGAAATGGCAAAAAAGATGCGTTTCTAGTTTTTGGTAGCTTATTGCCAACCGCTATGGCCGTTGCCGAAGAAACTAATGCTACCGTTGTTGATATGCGTTTTGTTAAACCACTGGATGAGGCACTAATAAAAGAGCTAGCAAAATCGCATAGCCGAATGATTACTCTTGAAGAAAACGCTATCGCTGGCGGTGCGGGTAGTGCGGTAAATGAGTTTTTAAATGCCAATAAAATCAATATCGCAACCCTTAACCTAGGTATTCCTGATCGCTTTATTGAGCATGGTGAGCCAGCCGATTTATTAGCGCGTTGCGGGTTAGATAAAGCGGGTATTTTAAAAAGCATTGCCGAATAATCATAAAATAAGGATTCAACAATGAATTTAGATCTCTCTAATAAAAATGCATTGGTTTGCGGAAGCTCGCAAGGTATGGGTAAAGCTATTGCTATTCAATTAGCTGAAATGGGCGCGAATGTGACTTTGTTTGCCCGAAATTTAACAACCTTAAATGAAGTAAAAGACTCACTTGCCAATAATGGCAGTCAAGAGCACTTTGCCATTTGTGCCGACTTTTCTGATCCAAATGCTGTTGAGCGAGCCTTGCTTGAGCAATTAAAAGTGGTTAATACCTATCATATACTCATTAACAATACGGGTGGCCCCGCTCCAGGCCCTGCTAATAACGCAAAAAGTGATGACTTTTTGGCTGCGTTTAATCAGCACTTAATTAATAACCATCAAATTTCTCAAGCTTTGGTTAATGGAATGAAAGAAGCAGGTTACGGCAGAATTATTAATGTTATCTCCACCAGTGTTAAACAACCTTTACCAAATTTAGGGGTATCAAATACGGTACGTGGCGCTGTGGCAAGTTGGGCTAAAACCATGGCTAACGAGTTAGGGCAATTTAATATTACGGTTAATAATGTACTGCCCGGTGCAACTAACACGGTGCGCTTAGAGCAAATTATTAAAAACAAAGCGGCTAAAAAAGGGGTTTCTATTGAAGAAATGGAAATGGAAGAAAAATCTATTATACCCATGCGACGTTTTGGCGAAGCTGAGGAATTTGCCAACGCGGTAGCTTTTTTAGCTTCACCTGCGGCGGGTTATATCACAGGAGTTAGCATTCCCGTAGATGGCGGAAGAACTAGCTGTTTATAGTTTGGTGATAGATTGCTTTGCGGTATATTGCGCTACCGTCTATCGCTTTTAAAGGAAACAACTAATGCAAAAAATTAAAAACTATATTAACGGTGAATTAGTTGATCCAATTAAAAACGAATATATTGACAACTATGAGCCGGCAACGGGGCAAGTTTACTCACAAATTCCTCAATCAACCAATGACGATTTAGAGCTTGCAGTAAAAGCGGCAGAGTCAGCCCAAGCGAGCTGGGCGGCAATGCCGAGTGAAACACGTTGTCAATTAATGTTAAAAATTGCCGATGCCATTGATGCGGCTAGTGATGAGCTGGCAAAAGCCGAAGCCATTGATAACGGCAAGCCAATAGCTTTTGCTAAACAGGTTGATGCTTACCGTAGCGCGGCAAATTTGCGCTTTTTTGCCAATGCCGCCACTCAATTTGCCAGTGAATCTCACAACATGGGCGATGTTGGGGTTAATTACACATTGCGCGATCCTATTGGTATTGTAGGCTGCATTTCTCCTTGGAATTTACCGCTCTATTTATTGACTTGGAAAATTGCACCAGCACTGGCAACGGGCAATTGTGTGATTGCCAAGCCTTCCGAAATTACCCCAATGACCGCTTATATTTTTTCCAAAATTTGCATTGAGGCTGGGCTGCCTAAAGGCGTGTTAAATATTTTACATGGTACGGGGCAATCCATTGGCTCACCAATAGTTGCACATAAAAAAATTAAAGCCATTAGTTTTACGGGGGGAAGCGCAACGGGAAAACAAATTGCGTCAATAGCCGCGCCAATGTTAAAGAAAACCTCACTAGAGCTTGGCGGCAAAAACCCAACCTTAGTGTTTGCCGATTGTGATTTTGAATCAACGGTTAGCGAAGTAGCCCGAGCGGCCTTTTCTAATCAAGGACAAATTTGTTTGTGTGGCTCGCGCATTTATATTGAGCGAACAATCTATGAAAAATTTAAAAACGCACTAGTTGAAAAGGTTAAACAACTTCGCATTGGTGATCCGCTAGATCATTCAACTCAGCATGGCGCTTTAGTTTCAAAAGCGCATATGGATAAGGTGCTTTCTTACATTGAACTCGCAAAAGAAGAAGGCGGAAGCATTTTAACCGGAGGCAAACAAGTGACTGTTGACGGAAGATGTAAGCAAGGTTATTTTGTGGAGCCAACCATTATTGAAGGACTGCCTTTAAGCTGTAGAACCAACCAAGAAGAAATTTTTGGCCCCGTATGTACCTTGCAACCCTTTGATACCGATGAAGAAGCCTTAGAGTTAGCAAATGGTACCGAATATGGTTTAGCCACATCCATTTGGAGCAATAACATCAAGCGCTGCCATAAGCTTTCTCGTCAATTAGATTTTGGCATTGTATGGATAAACACTTGGCTACTGCGCGATTTAAGAACGCCTTTTGGCGGAGTTAAATCATCGGGTGTTGGGCGTGAAGGTGGTGTAGAAGCCATGCGCTTTTTTACCGAGCCAAAAAATATTTGTATTAAATATTAAATAGAGTTTTTTGATGTCTAATGTTAAATGAATTTTTGTTATTAACCATTGCTCATATGGTTGCTGTGGCAAGTCCAGGGGCAGATCTTGCCGTAGTTGTGAAAAACACCTTACGCTGTGATAGAAAAATAGGGGTGGCTACCGCCATTGGTGTGGGAGTCGGTATTTTTGTCCACTTAATTTATACCTTATTAGGGTTGGCAATTTTATTGTCACAATCAGAATATATTTTTAAAGGAGTAAAAATTGCGGGGGCCTTATATCTGCTTTGGATGGCTCAACAAGCTTTACGCTCAAAGCCCAAACAAGCGGCCGAGCATAAAGAGGCTCACAAAGAAATGAGGTTTTGGCAAGCCTTTAGACAAGGCTTTTTAACCAATGTGTTAAACCCAAAAGTGACGTTGTTTTTCCTCGTGTTATTTACCAGTATTGTGAGCCAGCAAACCCCACTTTTTATCCAGTCGCTTTATGGTTTATGGTTGGCATTTTATACCACACTGTGGTTTACCTTTGTGGCTTGGATGTTTTCGCGCAAAGTTATTTTGGCTTGGTATGAATCGCACGGACACTTTTTTGACTGGGGAATGGGATTATTTTTTGTGTTTATTGCGGTTAATTTGTTTATAGAGATCGTTTGAACAATTATTTTAAGAAACTAGAAACTCCCCTCTTCATTTATAAAGAGGGGGGTTGTTAGATTAATGACGCCAATGATACTGTTCTTGCTTTTGCTCTAGGGCTCTAGCCGCAGCATCGGGTAATGATTGTAAGTTTAATCGTTCAAAGAAAAATGGTTTGCGTTTAAAGCCATTTTTACGACCCACTTCATTCATGGTGTTAGCATCGAATAAGCGACCATTAATCATGGTGTAAGCAACGTTTTGCGATTGACGCAAGTCATTGAGTACATCACCTTCAATAATCATTAAATCTGCCAATTTACCTACTTCAATACTACCAATGTCTTTGTCCATACCTAAGTATGCCGCGCCATCAATGGTTGCGCCGCGAAGCGCTTCCCATGGGGTAAATCCGCCTTGATTCATCATCCAAATTTCCCAGTGAGCAGCTAAACCTTCACGTTGACCATGAGCGCCAATTAGTACAGGCACACCTAAATCATTAAGCTCTTTTGCGGTTTTTGCCACATCAAAGTGGTTGTAATGATCATCGGGGGCGGTTGAGCGTCTAATTGAATTTGGTTCAACTAAATAACGCGGTGTCCACTGCATAAGCTTTTTATTTTCCCATACATTGGTTCGGTCGTACCAATAGGTTTCACCCGATAAACCACCATAAGCTACGCCAAAGGTGGGCGAATAGCCAACATCGGTTTGAGACCAAAGCTGTTTAACATCATCATAAACATCGGCAATTGGTAGCGCGTGTTCAACCCCTGTATGACCATCAATGATCATGCCCATATTATGGTAAAACTTAGCACCACCTTCTGGCACAACCATAATGCCAAGCTCTTTACCTGCGGCAATTACTTGTTGCTTTTGATCACGGCGTGGTTGTTGATAGCTTTTGACCGATATTGCGCCAATATCTTTCATGCGTTGCAGATGAAATTTGGCATCTTCCATATTATCAATGTAAGCCGTGTAGCCTGGAGCTTTTGCGCCATATAAAATGGTTCCCGTTGAATAAACTCTTGGGCCTTTGGTAATGCCTGCACGTTGCATTTCGCTAGCCGAGAATATCTCGCTACTGTCATTAGATGGGTCGTGAATTGTGGTTACACCAAAAGCCAGTGACGAATAGCTCATCCAGTTTTGCTGTGGGGTAATTTCGTTACTCGCTTGTCCGCCATGCGCATGAACATCAACCATACCTGGGGCAATCACCTTACCTGTCATGTCAATCACTTCGGCAGAACTAGGAATGTTAACTTCGTCTTTTTTGCCAACGGCTTTAATGCGATTGCCTTCAACGAGTACCACACCGCCTTTAATCACTTCTTGCTCATTTTTAGCGTTACGCATAGTGACAACATCGGCGCCAACTAAAGCAATAGTGCCTTTTGGCATATCAGCTTTTTGGCTAAATGATAAATCAATACCCTCGGTTACAGGTTCTGGTAGTTCTTCTGGACTGCCAGCAACATGAGAGAAAGCATCTTTAAGATCGCGCTGATATAACGTTGAACCTAATGCCCAGCTTAATGAATCGCTATTAGCTGACCAGCTTAAGTATTCACCACTGCGTTTTGAGATCTGCTTAACGGGAACATTTTTACTGCTTTTGGTTAACGACTCAGATTTACCCGTGGCAACAAATGGTGCAACAAAAGCGTTAAATTGTTGAGTAAACGCAACCCAATTACCATCGGGCGATACTTGAAACTCGGTGATGTCCATTCCACTTAAATGTGTGCGAACATCTTCACCATTAAGATTAACGCTCGAAAGCCTTGCACTTGCGCCCCAACCAAAGTTAGAGAAAATAATTCTCTTGCCATCAGCAGAGAACTGAGGATTTACCCCAGAGTTATGAACACGCTTCATGTTTTTGCCTTTAACATCGGCAACATATAGCCCTGGCTCTAGCGAGTATTCTGGCGAAGTTAAGTAGCCACCGCTAAAGCGTCTAAAAACGACTTTTTTGCCGTCGTTTGAAAATGCAGGTTCAACATAGTGACCAGGTTCTGTGGTAATGGTTTTACCATTGCCGCCACGGCTAGAAACCACTTTTACTTTACCCAGTTTTTGATCATTCCATGTCACATAGGCAATTTTTTTACCATCTGGTGAGAAGGTTGGATAAAATTCAAAGTCAGACTTTGCTTTGGTTAAACGCTTGGCTTTGCCTGATTCAATGTCATAGATATAAATTTTGCCAAGTGCCTGATAAACAACTTTATCGCCTTTAGGTGATTTTTGCGCCCAGCGGATCATTTTTACGTCAAACTTTTCTGGGGCAACATCTACCGCAAAGCGAACCGCAGGTGTGATCTGCTTTTCCACTTCGAGCTGCATTGGAATTTCAGCAACTTTTTGATTGTTAATAGATACCTTACGGATCTTACCGCCAGCCCAAAATACAATTGATTTATTATCAGGAGTCCAATCAAATTGAGGGTAGTTGCCGTGCATACCATTGGTTTCTTGCAGGTCGCGATCAAGCTTGGTATATAACGGTGTGTCTATGCCCGTTTTTAAATCTTTAATAAATAAAACAGTTTCGGTGTCTACTCGGCGAACATAAGCTAAATATTTGCCATCACTAGAAGGCGTAGGGGCAATTGCACCACCAGAGCCACTAACAAATGTAATATCTTCACCCGTTTCACGATCAAGGCGTTGAATGGTAAATATTTGTCCCGTTGGATTTTTATTGTACTGCCAAACCGTACCTGGGGTAGAGTCTTTGGCATAGTAGATATAACGCCCATCAGGAGAGAAAGCTGGCTCGCCAATGGTTTTTTGCGCTTGAACGCCACCAATACGTTTTACCAACATATAACCTGTGCCACCTGCTTTATGATAAAGCCAAATTTCGCCACCAGGGATAGAACGCGCACCTACAAAGCCACGATTAACCGCAATATAGTTGCCATCGGGTGACCAGTTAGGTGAGTGAGCTAAGTCGCGTTTGGCGTTGCTAACCGATTTCATATTAGTGCCATCGGTATCCATCATCCAAAGGTTATCACCTCCTTCACGATCAGAAATAAAGGCAATCTGTTTGCCATTGGGGCTAAAGCGAGGCTGCATGTTCCAAGCGATTTCGTTGGTTAGCGCTTTAGCTTTACCACCAGAGATAGGCATGGTGTATATATCACCAAGCATATCAAAAATAATGGTTTTACCATCGGGGCTTACATCAACATTACTCCAAGTAGTGGTGTTAGTGTTGATAGCGATAGTTTTTTCTTCACCAGGTGGGTTATTAACATCCCATTTAGTGTCTTTTTTATCGTCAGCCTTTTTTTCATCTGCAACAACCGCTTTTGCTGATTTTTTCACTTCTTCTGCATAAACAGAAGAGGTTGAAAGCAAAATACTGGTTAATGCAGCTGAAACACAGCTAGTGATCAGCTTCATTGTTTTCTCCTAAGATCATTAAAATGATGTCGTTATTAATTATTGAGAATGTATAGCGAATATTTGATTAGTTTATTGCAGATGCAAGATTAACTAATTGGGCTAGATAGGTAAAGGGGCTAGTTGTTTCAAGGTACTTCAATATGGAGGCTTTAAAGTTTTTTTGTCTGATAGATTAATTTACTAATTCACCGAAAATGCATAATGCAAATAATAAGCATTAGCGATTGATCTTATTATTGATAATGATTATCATTTGCGAAATTGCAGTTTGGAAGTTAAAAACTTAATTTTTCGGAGAAAAAAATGAAAAAGCACGTTAAACCGCTATTAATTAGCAGTTTAGTTTCAACAATTTTGGGGACATCTTTGGTTTATGCAGAAGACAAGGGTGTAAAGGCTGAAGACGAAGCAAGTGAACATTCTATGGTGATCACGGTAACTAGGCTTACTCGCGAAGCCGAAGATGTTGCTGGCACAGTGACTCTGATTACTAGTGAAGAGCTTAATAAGCAAATGGCAGAAAAGCTTGATGATGTTGTACGCTATCAACCAGGTTTAACAATGAACCGTGTGGCTCGTGGTGGTAATCAAGGGTTTACTATTCGCGGAATAAGTGGGCAGCGCGTATTAATGTTGCTAGATGGTGTTAAAAGCAGTGACATTTATCCTGCGGGTAATGCGGCTTATGGTAATGATAATTACGAGCTTAATGATATTAAATCAATTGAAGTGATTAGAGGACCTGCATCGGCACTTTATGGATCTGATGCATTAGGCGGTGTGGTTTTATTAACATCAAAAGATCCTATTGATTATATTGAAAGCGATAACGAAGTTTATATGAGGCTAAATGCTTCAATAGTTGATGTAAACGACTCATCAAAAATTGGTTATACCCTAGCTGGTATGAATGAAGATTGGCAATACTTATTTCAAGTAAATCGCCGTGAGTTTTCAGAATATGAAGTTAATGGTGAAGGTTCTCAAACCCCACAAGAGGGAGAATCGACAGGTGCGTTGTTTAAGTTAATTTATCAAGCCAATAATGCCAACAAATGGAGTTTTACCCTTGATAGTTTTCAACAAGAAACTAATTATAACTTAACCGATCCTACAACCCCTGAATTACCCAATACTGGCTTAGATGATGGCGATAGAGTTCGATTTAGTTTGGCTCACGACTGGGAAGGAAATTCTTTTTTAGCCGATAGAGTTGAAACTAAGTTTTTCTCACAAACGGGTGAAGCTTTACAACATACCCAACAATTACGTGACAATAGTTTTTCTTTTGACTTTGCTCCATTTGGAACCAATACACCCGCATTGCGAGTAACTGATTTTGAGTTTAATCAAGACGTAACAGGATTAACTTCAACACTATTTAAAAGCGTAAATTTAGGTACTACACAACATTCAATGGTTTATGGCATTAGCTATGAGCTGGTTGAAACAGAGCGCCCAAGAAATCGTTGTGAAACCGATACAGCCACCCAAGCGGTGAGTTGTTCTATTCGTGCTTATCCAATGTCTGGTGCAGAAGAATTTCCCAATAAAACTTTTCCCGATACCGATACAACACGAATTGGTGTTTTCTTCCAAGATGAAATTATTTTAGGTGATAGTGGCTTCACATTAATTCCAGGCATTCGTTATGACAGATTCGATATGGAAGCTAAAGAAACTGAATTGCAAAATTTGGCTGATTTAGGTTTTGAAGTAGAAGATGTTGACGAAAGTGAAGTTTCTAAAAATTTAGGTTTAATTTATGACCTTAGTGATACTAGCTCATTCTTTTTACAATATGCCGAAGGTTTTCGGGCGCCAAATTATAACGAAGCTAATCAAGCTTATGTGAATTTAACTTTTGGTTATGGTGTTGTTCCTAACCCTGATCTAAAACCTGAAACCAGTAAGGGCTATGAAATTGGTTTTAAGTCGCGCGTAGGAAAAGATTTTTACTCAGTTGCACTTTATGACAATCAGTTTGAAGATTTTATTTCGACGGATTTTTTAAGAATGCAAGATGGTGTTTTATTGTTCCAAGATACTAATCGCGGTGAAGTGCGTATTTATGGTGCAGAGTTTAGTGGAATTTGGAGCATTAATGAACACTGGAAAATTAGAAACTCAATTGCTTATTCAGTAGGTAAAGATGAAATTGCAGACACTAATCTTAACTCAATCGATCCATTAAATGCGGTAGTAGGCGCAAGTTATACCCAAGATAATTGGGGGCTTGAATTAATAGCAACTTTAGTGGCAGACAAAGATAAAGTTGAAACAGAAACTAATGTCACTGCCGACTCATACAGTTTGCTAGATGTTACTGGCTATTATGATTTTTCAAGCAATTTAAGAGTTCAACTAGGTGTGTTTAATTTGTTTGATGAAGAGTATGCGCGTTGGACAAATATAGCGGGGTTAGATGCAGATTCAGAGGCCATTGCAGACTTTGCTGAGCCAGGCACTGAAATTCGAGCATTTGTTACTTGGAGCTTTTAGTTTTAGGTAATAACCATCATAAATAAAAAACTAAAAGGAAAGAGCGCTTTATAGCGCTCACCTTGTTTACAAAGTGTAATTTTTTCCATAACGATTATTGGAGTTAAGTATGAATATACATCTGCTTGAAAACTTGATGTATGAACTATCAGATTTTTTTATGGCGCCAGTGCTTATTTTGCTGGCAATTCTTTTTGTTTATAGCCTTGTTGCAACTGGCGAATATATTTTTCAAATTTGGCAAAGACGCATAAACCGTACTAACTATTTACAGGCACTTAATAGAAACTTAGGCGATGCTACTAACTTAAATTTAAAAGGTTATCCACTGCTTGAAATTGCTCATAGATTTCCTGCGATCACCAAAGATCAGCTCGATGTTGCAGCGCTTGATATTTTGCAAGGTGTTCGCTCGGTGAGTCGGTTAGCGCCAATGCTTGGTTTAATAGCAACCATGATCCCAATGGGACCGGCACTTAAAAGCTTAGCCGATGGCAATGTGCAAGGCATATCAGAAAATTTAGTGGTAGCATTTTCTGCGGTTATTTTTGGCTTGGTAATCGCGTCAATTACTTTTTGGATAGCTAACGACAAAAAGAAATGGCTAGCAAAAGAATTGGTGGCTGTTACTCCTCATCTACAAGAAGAAAAAGTTAAATTGCATGAGGCGCAAAATAATGAGACTGCTTGATGAAGATGAGTCAATTAACCCTGCTTTATCAGTCGTTAATTTAGTCGATGTGTTTTTGGTGTTGGTTGCGGCTTTATTAATTGCCATTGCACAAAATCCGCTTAATCCTTTTTTAGAGCAAGATGTTACTGTGATTAAAAATGCAGGCAATCCCAACATGGAAATGATTATAAAAAACGGCGAAAAAATTGAAACCTATAAAAATTCTGGCGAAATTGGTACAGGCGATGGAATAAAAGCGGGTATTGCTTATCGTATGGCAGATGGTTCAATTGTTTATGTGCCAGAAACTAATCAAAACGACAAATCAAATGATAAGAATCAAGCAGAATAACAAATTGTGGAATAGTTAAATGAAAAACAAATTAATTCAAAATAAACCAATTAAATCAAGTTTTTTTAATTGGCTGTGGCTGATATTTATTGCCGTTATTATCAACAATATTTATTTAACCAATGTTTATGCTAAAGATGCTTCTGATAGTCATTTAAAACAAAATTTAATGCATAAAGTTTTAGTAGTAAGAACTAATCATACTTATAAAGCAAAAGCCGAAAGTTTAAAGGCTGAATCGGCAAATTATAAAATACAGGTTGATTCAAAGCCGGTTACCAAACTAAATGATTTAGAACAAGCGGCGAAGTTATTTGAACAATACGATCTGGTTATGTTTGAAGCGGCTTCAAAACGTGAAACAAAAAAACAATTTGAGAAATTTGCGCCAGTGGTTAAATTATCAAATAAAAAATTTGTGGCACTTAAGTGGTTTGATAGTAAAGCATTAACTAAAGGATTACAAAGTTCACAAGCTGAAAAATTATTTCATTATTATGATAATGGTGGCAGTAAAAACTTTAGTCGCATGGCTGAGTTTTTATTGCATAGAGTTTTTAACCTTAATTCAAACTCGATAAAAGATCCCATTATTTACCCTGAGGTTGGCATATATCACCCTAACTCGGATAATTTAATTTTTGCCAATTTAAAATCTTATCAAGCATGGAATGATAGTCGTTTTAATTCATCTAAAAAACATCAGAAAACCATTGGAATAATGATGCAGCGAGCCTTGGTTGAGTCATCACAAACCGATGTGGTTGATGCAACCATTAAGGCTTTTGAACAAAAAGGTGCCAAAGTTATTCCTTTCTTTTTTGAAGTGAGCCCTAATTCCTCCCCTTATTTTCATTTAGTTTCAAAAGATGATCAAAGCATCGTTGATGTGATTGTTAACTTTAGAACCATTCACTGGGCAAATAAACGTAAAGCTGAGTTTAAAAAAATGGGTGTGCCAATTATTCAGGCATTAACTTATTTTGACGGTGATCAACAGCAATGGGAAAATGATCCTCAGGGTATTTCCGCAGGCATGACACCATTTTTATTAGTGCTACCAGAAACCGCAGGTGTCATTGATCCTATTATTGTTGCTGCAAGAAACAAAGTTACTGAGCGAGCTGAGGTTATTGATTATCAATTGGAGCATTTGGTTAATAAAGCTTTTAATCAAGCTAACTTAAGGCATAAACCAAATAACAATAAAAAAATTACAGTGTTCTTTTGGGGAGATCGCGATATGGGTGCATCATTTTTGAACGTGCCCGATAGTTTGCATGTTATTTCGCATAAACTCAATGAGCAGGGTTATCAGATAAATGCAGTGGAGCCAGAATATTTTACTGACAGAGTGAATAAAATTTTAGATCCCTTTTATCGTGATTTTGAGCTGAATAATTTACTCAACGACGATTTAGCCGAGCTAATGCCTGTAGATGAATATTTAACTTGGTTTAATCAATTGCCGCAAAAAGTTACTCAGCCAATTATTACACAATGGGGTGAAGCCAAAGATAATTTTATGGTAATACAGCGTGATGGAAAGCATCAGTTTGTACTACCAAGAATTAGAAACGGCAATATGCTGGTATTAAGACAGCCACCAAGAGCAGACGATAAAGATCAAGATAAAATGCTTTACCATAAAGGTGAAGTGCCAATGAATCATTATTATTTAGCGGCTTATTATTATGCGAGAAAGTATTGGAACTCTGATGCAATAATTCACCTTGGCACTCATGGCTCGCAAGAATATTTAGGCGGAAAAGAGCGCGGGCTATCTCGTTATGATGGACCTAATTTAGCAGTTTGGGATACCCCAGTGCTTTATCCGTTTATAGTAGATGATGTTGGTGAAGCCATGCAAACCAAAAGGCGAGGCAGTGCAACGGTGCTTTCGCACATGACTCCACCTTTTGCTGCGGCGGGTTTACAAGGTGATTCCTCGGATATACATGAGCTAATGCATCAGTATAAATCACTTGATGAAGGCGGAGTAAAAGTTAAAACGGCTGATCAAATTATTATTAAATGTATTGAGTCGAATATTTGTAAAGATTTAGATTGGTCAGAAGAACAAATTCGTGCCGACTTTGCTCGCTTTTTAGATGCACTGCATGATTTTTTGGGAGAGCTTGGGGCAGAAAATCAACCACTTGGTTTACATTCTTATGGTGAGCTTGCCGAAAAACGGCTAATAACATCAACATTAGTTCAAATGATGGGAGCCGAATTTACTCAGCTTGCATCAGAATTTGAAGCTGAAGTTTTTCATCATAAAACTCATAGTCACGATGGTGTTACCCATTCTCATGCACATGAGAAAAAGCAACATAATAATGATGAACATTATCATGAATCGGAAGAAAAAATTGAAGACTTAGCGGGGTTTAAAACAGTTAGTGCTTTAATTGTTGAACCTAATTGGCATAAGGTTTCACACTTAGCCCATGAATCTACTGTAGAAGCTGAGCATTCTCACAATGGTGATCCACAAGCTGAACACTCGCATGAAGAGCACTCTCATAAAGAGCATTCGCATAACGATCAAACTCACAAAAAGCACTCACATAATGATCACTCACACAATGCTCCTTCACAAAAGGATCATTCACATAACGAGCTAAGTGAAAATAGCAAAAATATTATTTCTCATAAAAATGAAATGAGCAAAAAATTAAAAGCGCATATTGAAAAAGGCAAAATGCTTTTCAATAATTTAAGCCAAATTAAAGAAATTGATTATTTGCTGGCTGGACTTAACGGTCAATTTATTCCCGTTAAAACCGGTGGTGATCCAATTAGGCATCCTGAATCAGTACCAACAGGTTTTAACCTTTACGGATTCGATCCAGCAAGACTTCCTACCAAAGCCGCTTATGAGCAAGGCAAAGAACTTGTTGAGCAAGTGATTAATGATTATTACAAAGCGCATAAAAAATATCCCGATAAACTGGCTTTTTCACTTTGGTCGATAGAAGCGATGCGTCACTACGGCGTATTAGAAAGTCAGGCACTTTATGCTATGGGTGTAAAGCCTAAATGGAGTAAAGATGGACGGGTTATAGGCACAGAAATTATTGCCGCAAAAGATTTAAAACGCCCAAGAGTTGATGTGGTTTTATCGGCAACGGGTTTATATCGCGATGCTTTTCCTAATGTTATTCAGCGGTTGGCTAAAGCAATTGAGCAGGTTGCAAAATTAAAAGAGGAGAATAATTCTATTTGGCAAAATTCGCAGCGTATTCAACAAGACTTAATAAACCAAGGCTATAGCGAAGATGAAGCCATTTATTTATCGAGCGTTAGAGTTTTTTCTAATGGTTCGGGGCAATATGGCTCAGGAACCGATGGTCCCGTTTTTGCCAGTGACACTTGGGAAACCGATGCCAAAATAGCAGAAAATTATTTGTCTAAAATGGGAGCGGCTTTTGGTAGTGATCCTAAAAGATGGGGGCAGCAAATCGACGGCTTAAATCTTTATGCAAAACAGTTATCAGGCACCGATATTGCCATGTTCTCACGCTCATCAAATGTTTACGGTATGTTAAGTTCGGATGATCCTTTTGAATATTTTGGCTCACTGTCTATGGCGGTAAGAAATCTCGATGGTAAAAGCCCTAAAATGCTCATTTCTAATTTGCGCGATGCATCGAAGGGTAAAATGGTAGCGGCGGCTAAGTTTTTAGCTAAAGAGTTACGAACTAGGCAGTTTCATAAGCGCTGGATCAGTGAAATGCAAAAAGAAGGATATAGCGGTGCGGTTACTATGTCTTCGCAAATTTCAAACTTCTGGGGTTGGCAAGTGGTTGATCCTAATTTGGTAAGAGCCGATCAATGGCAAGAATTTCATGAAATTTATGTTGAAGACAAGCTCAACTTAAAAATTAATGAATGGTTTGAGCAGGTTAATCCCAGTGCTCAAGCGCAAATTATTGAGCGCATGTTAGAAGCCGTTAGAAAAAATTATTGGCAAGCCAGCGATACAACTAAGCAAAAGCTTGTAGAGCGGTATTTAAAGCTAGTAAATACTTTTGATATTTTTGTTAAAAATGAAAAGTTAAAAGCGTTTGTTAATCAGTCTGCGCAAGGTTATGGACTTAATGCAATTTTGCCTGAGCAGCCCGTGTCAGAATCTATTCAGCAACAAATTAATCAACAACAAGTACAGCAAGTAGCAGGACAAAAGCTAGAAAAAGTAGAACAAACTGAGCATAAAAGTCATTGGAATACTCAATTAATTATTTCACTTATTTTTTGTGTAATATTTATTTTGCTTGGCGGAATATTGCAAGCAAGACGCTCGTATCAGTTTTCTACTATGTAAGAGCGAGCTGCTTAAAAAAAAGGTTCAACCTTAATAATTGTTAATATTAAAGGTTGAACCAAGGGGGTTAGATAATACAGGAGGTTATCTAATGAAATTAATCTTTGAGCATTAATTAAAGCTTGCTAGGCGCTACTGCTTCAATTTTACCCCAGTTTCCATTGGCTTTTTGAATGTAACCAGGCTTGTCTTTTCTCCAAGTTTCATAAACCGCTAAGTTTTTGTTTACATATAACTTACCGTCTACTACTTCAAAGGCTTTTCCGTCTACTTGGAACTTTTTACCTAAGCTTGCACCAAATGCACAGTAGCCACCGTAAACTGGCGCATATTTAGCTGGGTTTGCTTTAAATGTGTCGCGGTTGCTAGCGCTAGAAAACTGATAAATTGCACCATTATAAGTTGCAGTATAGTTTGCAGAGCCTTCAACTGGTTTGTTTTGAGTGAAGTAAGCAACTGCATCGTGACCTGCTAAGATAACGTCGTTGTCGTTAGTTCCAGTGTCTACACCTGCTGCAACATTGGCAGAGAATACGATTGCGCTAAATAAGCCGATAAGTTTCTTGTACATGGTTTGTCTCCAAAAAGTATGTGTTAATTAATTTAAGTTACGGAGCTATTGTAGTAATTTGGGCTCAACTCATCTATGCTCATTAGTCTTTAAAAATTGTCCAAAACGCTTTTATGGATCCAGTTAGTCAAATATTGCAAATTCATCATGTGAGTGCTCAAATTTTTCACAATGCTAAGTATTGTGGTGATTTTAATGTTAATACCTCAAAGAGTGGAAAGATCCCTTTTCATATTGTGACAACGGGCAACTGTTTTTTAACGTTGCCTAATGCCGATAATAAAAAGGTTTTACTGCAAGCGGGTGATATGGTGATATTGCCTCATTCTGCGGAGCATAGTTTGTGTAATAAGTTTGAGCCGCAAGTGGCAGAGAATTCAACTCAGTCTCAACCTTTTGCCGAAGCTAAAGAGCTACAAGGTACTGGCTTGGTTTGTGGTTATATGGAGTTTGACCATTTGGTGATTAACCCAATTATTGCGGCATTACCACAATATATAGTGATTAAAAGTACCGAATCACCTTGGTGTGATCATTTACTACCTATGATTAAACTTTTAATGAGCGAATCGCTAAGAGATGGTTTAGGCGTGCAGGTAACACTGAACAGGCTAATTGATGTGATATTTGTGCTAATTGTACGAGAATTCATCCAGTTAGACGATCATCAATCGGGGATCATGGCGGCACTGGCGAATAAAAAAATTTCATTGGCACTGTCTTTAATTCATGATGATCTTTCTAAAGAATGGACCGTTGAAACTTTGGCAGAAAAAGTGGCTATGTCGCGTTCAGATTTTGCAAAAAAGTTTAAACAGTATTTAGCGCAAACGCCAAAACACTATTTAACGCAAATTCGAATGGAAAGTGCTTATCGCGATCTTAAAGATACTAGTAAATCAATGTTTGAAATTGCGGATACTTATGGTTATTCCAGCGAGGCAGCTTTTTCAAAAGCCTTTAAAAAACTGTTAGGTACCTCGCCAGGTGCTGTACGCAAGTTGAGCGCTTAATTCAGTAATTAGCTCATTGAAGCGATCTGAGCTTTAATTTTATCAGCCACCCTAAATGCGTTGGCATAAATAGTCCAAGTGGGAGTAATGCTGCCACCATTAGGCATAAAGCTTCCATCGGTAACAAATAAATTTTCTGTGCCATGAACACGACAATCTGCATCGAGTGCCGAAGTTTTAGGATCATGTCCAAATCTTAAACCACCAGCAATTAAGTTTGAGGTTGGTGAAGTAAAGGCGTTGCCATAATATTCTTGGGCGCCCATTTTTTTCATGACCTCAACACCTTTAGCCACAATATATTCGGCTACTTTTAAATCGTGCGGATGAAAACCCACTTTTACATTAGCAGAAGGTGTTCCCCACTGATCTTTAACCGAGCTTGATAAACTGACATTACAATCATCGGTAGGTAACCAGTCGCAAAATACTTCAAACTTAAAGTCGCGAGATTGAGTAAAGTGCGATTTAAGTTTATTTTTAAAAGCACTGCCCCACATTAGGCTGTCATCATTATCCCATTTTTGCTCGTTAGCATCGGCTGTAGGTGAGGGCGGATCGAACACAAAATCAATTGTTCCGCCTTTAACCCGCTTGCCAAAAACTGACTTATCATCAATAAAATACCAGTCTTGTAAGGCGCGGTTAAAGAATGGACCTCTTACTTTTAGGCTTTCAGCTTGCTCTGGGGTAAATTGAGTAAGGTCGAAAATACCATGTCCTGTACCACCAGCACAGCAATGTAAGTTTTTACCAATCTGCTGATATTTATTGCCAATACCGTCAGGGTGTTTTTCACCCGTTGAGCTTAGTAGTAACCTTGATGATTCAATAGAGTAGCAAGCCACCGAAAACAGCTTGGCTTTTACCTGATGGCTAGTGCCGTTTTTATCAAAATAATCAATCGAAGTGGCATTGCCATTATTATCGGTATTGATGTGATAGGCTTTTGCATTAGTAATAACGGTTAAGTTACTCGTTTTTTGGGCATGATCAAGCAATGCTGCACGCGAGCTTCCTTTAGCGCCAGAATGACAACCATAACTGCCACAATAGCCAGAATATTCACAACTATTTCTATCGTTAAATGGCTGTGATAATACCGCTCGTGCCATAGGATAAGGATGAAAACCCAGCTCAGCTGCTGATTTGTCAAACCAACTGGCAATAGGATGCTCTGCTGTTGGAGGAAACGGAAAATCTTTGGTTGAACGCGGCTCTAGGTTAGGGTGTTCAATGACTTTGCCAGAAACCCCAATAACTTGCTCAACTTTTGTGTAGTAAGGTTCTAAATCTTCGTAGCTAATTGGCCAGTCGGCTAAGTTGGCACCTTCAATAGGACCAAATTCTGATAACAAGCGAAAATCTTCAGGCTTTAAACGATGAAAATAACCGCTCATAAAGTTACTTGCACCACCAACAATATTACCACCCCAAAAACTACTGGTTTGTTCACTATCCCAGCCGCCATCACCGTCGGGTGATTCTAAAACATGAGGTTCGGTTTCAATTTTTGACTTAAAAATATTGCGTCTTGGAAGCATTTCATCTTTTTTAAAGTCTTGCTCATTAAACCAGCCGCCTTTTTCTAATACGGCAACTTTATATCCTGCTTTGGTTAGTTCATAAGCAATTGGACCGCCGCCTGCGCCGCTACCTACAACACAAACGTCAAATTCTTTAACGGTTAAAGGATTGTTTTTTGCCATGATATTTCCAGTTTTTAATGCGGTCGTTAATTATGGGTTAAGTAAATTACTCAAAGTCTCGGTAGGTTTTACCCTTTATAGGGCGCGGAAAACCTGCTTGATGCTCAAGCCATTGCCAGCCTATTTGTTCGGTGTTACCGCCATAAACTGGATCAAGGGTGATTGCTTCGGTGAGGTAGTACATGAGTAATGACAGCCAGTTTTCACCTGCCGACGAGCGAGCAATTCGCTCTAATAGGGTTGCTTGTTTATCGAAGGGTAACTTTAGAAAAGCTTCGCCTTGGCTTTGATTTGATAAATCTTCAAGCCAGCCAATGCCTTGCTTAATTGATTCGGGATCGCCATCAGCAATATTTTGTGCATCGGTCATTGCAAATTCTAAATAGCCAAAAGCGTTAATTGCTTTAGCATCAGGACCATTGCCATCATCGGGCAACAGGTGTTGCTGTACTGCTTCTAACACCTGTTGTTGATGTGATGAAAAAACACTGCTAGTGGCTGGTTCACTGGTCTTTATAGCAACGGTTTTAGCTGTTTCTTCATTGGGAGTTGATTGTTGACTACAAGCAAATAAAGTGCTCGATAACCCTGCGGCACCGCCTATTTTTAAAAATGCACGGCGGTTTAAGCCCTGAGCTAAGTTTCCTTCAAACTGGTTTTTTTTCGATCCTTGCTTAGCTCGGGATTGTTGCTTGGGTGATTGATATACTAGCTTGGTCATGCTGTTTAACCCTATAAATTAACAAGTTTGGCTATTCTGAGCAGTGCAGTTTTTATCATTTGAGGCCAACTGGGTTTCGGCTATAGGCTGATTCCACTCGGCTAAATGCTCGCTCAACTGCTCAGGAATATCGTCTCTGTAGCGAATAATACCATTAATATCAACGATAAACTCGGTAGGCGTTCCCCAAACACCGTATAAGTCGGTGACTTTTTTACCATGATCAAAGGCAAGTGGGTAGTTAATTTCGTAGCGCTCTTGAAAAACAAGAGACTTTTCAACCGAGTCTTTTAGTCCTGTGTTTACTGCAATAATTTCAATTTCATCGTTTAGCTCGCTTTGTGCATGCTTTAATTTGGGGATCTTTTTAAAGCAGTAAGTACACCAAGTATTCCAAAACACCACATAAACCGATTTTTTGCCTCGATAATCGCTTAGTTTAAATTGGTCGCCAGCTAAGGTCGTCAAGGTGAAGTCAGGTGCTACTTGCCCAACACTGGGCTCATCATCGTCGGCCTTAGCAACTTGTGCAAAAAGGCTAGCAATGGCGAAACCTAATAAAATGGTTTTTACAATTTTCATACAATATTCCTAAATATTTGTTCTACTTTCACTGACGTGGAAAAAGGTTATATTGTTACAAGCCTTAGGTTACTTTATTTTTTACGCTTTGTCAGAGAGAACAGTCAAGAAATTGCCCAGTTGTTAATGATGTAGGGTGAATGGATGTTTTAACTAGTAGCTTGCTCTCATGCTTCTGTAAGAATGCATAAGCTAATAAAGCAGTAAACCAAACCTAAGCACTGTTCTCCCTAAGCTTGCCGAAGGGTGGCTTAGTTATTTCTCGTTCCCACGCTCCCGCGTGGGAATGCATATCAAACTAATAAACCAGTACCAAACCTAAACTCCGTTCTCCCTGAGCTTGTCGAAGGGTTGGGGCTTAGTTATTTCTCGTTCCCACGCTCCTGCGTGGGAATGCATATCAAACTAATAAACCAGTACCAAACCTAAACTCCGTTTCCCCTGAGCTTGTCGAAGGGTGGGCTTAGTTATGCGCGGATTTGTACCATAAACAAATAACTCTTACCTCAATTTAACCTCCTAGTGTAAAATATCCAAAACTTTAAATTCAAAGACTTTTTTTGTGGAATTAAAACAAAACTACTCACTGGCTAATCTCAATACTTTTGCCGTTTCTGCCAAGGCAAAGTACTTTTATGCACCAAAAGATTTGGCTCAAATAGCCGCTGATTGGGATGAGATCAAACGATATAACAATCGGTTAGTGCTTGGTGGCGGAAGCAATTTATTATTTGTTGGTGATTATGATGGCTTGATTATTAACCCGCAGATATTTGGGGTTAATGTTGAGCGTGAGGATGAAGATCATATTTGGCTAAAAGTAGGTACGGCTGAAAACTGGCATAACTTTGTGGTTAATATGACCGAGCAAGGTTACTTTGGTTTAGAGAATTTAGCGCTTATTCCGGGTACTGTTGGTGCGGCGCCTGTGCAAAATATTGGTGCTTATGGGGTGGAAGTTAAATCATTAATTGAAGCGGTTGAGTGTTTTGATTTAGACAAAGGCGAGCAGGTTATTTTTGCAAACCAAGATTGTCAATTTGGTTATAGAGATAGCCTTTTTAAACAGGCAGGGCAAGGCAAATACCTTGTTTTAACTGTGAGGTTTAAATTAAGCAAAAAGGCGAATCTTAATTTATCGTATCAACCTTTAAAAGAGCGATTTAAAACGGCAAAAAATATAACACCAGTTGATGTGCTAAAAGCCGTTTGTGAAGTTCGCCAAGAAAAATTGCCTGATCCAAAGGTGTTACCTAATGCAGGCAGCTTCTTTAAAAACCCACTAGTGTCTAAAGATCAGTTTATCGAGTTAAAAAATCAATACCCTAATATTGTCGGCTATGAAGCTGATAAACAAGTTAAGTTGGCGGCAGGGTGGTTAATTGATAATGCAGGACTTAAAGGTTACCAACAAGGATTGGTGGCAACTCATAAACAGCAGGCTTTGGTTATTGTGAATCGTGGTGAGAAAAAAGGCGAGAAAATTTGGCGGTTTGCCCAGTTTATTCAAAGCAAAGTGAAACAAAAATATAATGTTATTCTTGAGCCTGAAGTTAGGGTTGAAGGTGGTAACGGTTATTAGTAATGAAAGCGATTAAGGAAACTAGAGCAAGAAAAACACTGCTTAACCTTGAAAAGTTGCTTAAGCTTTTGTCTGATGGTCAGTTTCATTCGGGACAAGCTATTGGCGAGCAACTAGGTGTTTCTCGTACGGCGGTTTGGAAGTTGGTTCAACGCATTCAGCAATGGCAAGTAACGGTTTATTCAGTTCGGGGGCGCGGATATAAAATTCCAAATGGCTTAGAGCTGCTTAGTCAACCGCATATTGAAAATAAATTAAAAGATAATCAGCTATTTAAGCAGGTGATTTTGCTCTCATCTATTGATTCTACCTCTAATTATTTAGCTTTAAATTGGCAGCAAAATCCTGGTATTGGCAGAGTATGTATTGCTGAGCATCAAACCGCAGGTAGAGGCAGAAAAGGGCGGCAGTGGATATCTCCTTTTGGAGCAAACTTTTATTTTTCTATTGGCTTAGAGTTGCCGCTTGGCTTAAGCGCTTTAGGTGGGCTTAGTTTATTAGTTGGTATGAGTTTGTGTAATACTTTAAATCAGTTTACGAGTGATGCGGTAAAAATTAAATGGCCGAATGATCTACTAATGGGGGATAAAAAACTTGCTGGAGTTTTAGTTGAGGCCAGTGGTGAAACCAATGATGCGAGCTTTTTAAATATTGGTGTGGGAGTTAACTGGAATATGCAAGTTGATCAAGGTGAGTCGATTGACCAGCCTTGGGCAAATTTAAAGTCACAATTAAAAGTGCCTGTTTCGCGTAACGATATTTTAGCCAAAATACTAACCAACCTAGATGCCGACTTGGTTGATTTTTTACAGCATGGCTTTGGCAGACTGGCTAAAGCATGGCCTTTAGTGAGCGCTTTTTATCAACAGCAAGTTGTGGTGCATTTACCCAATAACCAATGTTATGGCAAAGAAATTGGTATAGCCTCTAATGGTGCATTAAGGGTTGCAACAGATTCTGGTGAGCAGATTTTTCATTCGGGTGAAGTTAGCCTAAGAAAACTTAAAAATTAGGGTGAGAAATGTTTTTATTAATTGATTGGGGAAACACAAGGTTAAAATATTTAATAGTTGAAACCCTCGATCACAATCGTGTTAATCATTCTAATGCAATAGCGTGTGAATCTATTGATTGTTTAATTGATAAGCTTATAGAGCAGCGCTTTTTGGCAGTTTTAATTAGTTCGGTGCGTAGTGGAGAGCAAAATCAAGCACTCAAAAAACAGTTGCTTCAATTTTCTAATAAAATCTTTTTTGCTCAAACAAGTCACAAAGCTTGTGGTGTTTGTTGTGCTTATAGCAACCCCAATAATTTAGGGGTTGACCGCTGGCTTGCTATTATTGCGGCTAGTCGTGCTGAAAATGGTGAAACCGTTGCAACCATTTCAATTGGAACTGCGATTACTATTGATGTAATAAAAAATAATCAACATTTAGGCGGGCAAATAGCCCCGGGTAAAAAATTGTTAGAGCAAAGCCTTAAGCTTACCGATAGAGTTAAACCTGAGTCTGAATTAAGCAAAGATCAAGCAAGTGTAATACTTGGAGGCTCTACTAAAGACTGTGTGGATGCAGGGGTTAGTAGCATGATTGCTGGATATTTGTCTATGATGACAGAAAAGCTTGGTAAGGAGTATCAAGTTAAAAGTTGGTTAATTCATGGTGGCGGTAGTAAAGCAGTTGTAAATGGATTGATTCAATCAGATCTCAACATAAAAGTTTGCCAAAACATGGTTTTTGCAGGGCTTATTATGCTTTATCAAGAAAAAATAGAGACTTAACCGATCCTAAAGTTTAAGTTTGCTGACTTAATAAAAAGTATCACTGTTTTCATACTTGCTAGCGCTTATATTTTCTCATAAAAATCAAATAGTTATATAGGGTAGTTAAAAAAAATAAAAAAAATGCTAAAAACCGATTGATCATTTCCTCATTAGTATTTAGAATTCGCGTCCCTGCTTGAGCTGCAAGGCTCAAAAAGGTGCTAAGTTGCCGACTTAGCTCAGGTGGTAGAGCAACTGACTTGTAATCAGTAGGTCGAGAGTTCGAGTCCCTCAGTCGGCACCATTATTTAAACGGCGTGTTTATTGTTAAACACGCCGTTGTCTTAACTTAAGTAGTCTAGTTATTAACAATAAAGCTAGGAAATAACCAACTTAAGTTAAGAGATTAAAAAATATGCCAAAGAGTTCGTTAAAATGTCTTGCAATTTAAGGCATCTATTGTCAGAATTCGCGGCTTCCAGCAAAACGAGTGCTGGTAAATACTTTCGGTGGGGTTCCCGAGTGGCCAAAGGGATCAGACTGTAAATCTGACGCGAAAGCTTCGGTGGTTCGAATCCACCCCCCACCACCATGATTTATTAGGTTTATCAAGTTGTTAAATCTAATGGCTGTAATTGTTTGTTGTAATGAGTGCTGTGGCTACCTATAGCAAAGTTTAAAAGCTTGCTGAGTAGACGCAACAAGCGGCGGGTATGGTACAATGGTAGAACCTCAGCCTTCCAAGCTGATGATGCGGGTTCGATTCCCGCTACCCGCTCCAAATTCGAACAAACTGCCGATATGGCTCAGGTGGTAGAGCGCACCCTTGGTAAGGGTGAGGTCACCAGTTCGAATCTGGTTATCGGCACCATATTTTACCCGGAACAATCGATTGTTGTTCTGGGTTTAGTTATGTTTAGGGCTTTGCCTTAACTTAAGCTAAGAATCTTAAACTATAGAAATTGTAAAACTCTTTTGGAGGCATTTATGTCTAAAGAAAAATTTGAACGTACCAAACCCCATGTCAATGTAGGAACAATCGGCCACGTTGACCATGGTAAAACCACTTTAACAGCAGCCATGTGTACAGTATTGTCAGCGGCTTTTGGTGGAGAGCAAAAAGCATTTGACGAAATTGATAATGCACCAGAAGAGAAAGAGCGTGGTATTACCATAGCGACTTCACATGTTGAGTATGAAACCGAAGGTCGTCACTACGCACACGTAGACTGCCCAGGGCATGCTGACTATGTTAAAAACATGATTACTGGTGCGGCTCAAATGGACGGCGCAATCTTAGTTTGCTCAGCAGCCGATGGCCCCATGCCACAAACGCGTGAGCACATTCTATTATCACGTCAGGTTGGTGTACCAAAGATTATCGTATTCTTAAACAAATGCGACATGGTTGATGACGAAGAATTATTAGAGCTAGTAGAAATGGAAGTCCGTGAGTTATTAGACGCCTACGAATTCCCAGGTGATGACACACCTATCATCAAAGGCTCAGCACTTAAAGCATTAGAAGGCGACGAGAGCGACATTGGTAAAGGCGCAATCTTAGAATTAGCTGCTGCTTTAGATTCATACATTCCAGAGCCAGAGCGTGACATCGACCGTGATTTCATCATGCCGATTGAAGATGTATTCTCAATTTCAGGTCGTGGTACGGTTGTAACAGGTCGTATCGAAAAAGGTATCATCAACGTTGGTGAAGAAGTTGAAATTGTTGGTATTAAAGATACAACAAAAACAACGGTAACTGGTGTTGAAATGTTCCGTAAGCTTCTTGATGAAGGTCGTGCTGGTGACAATGTTGGTATCTTATTACGTGGAACTAAGCGTGAAGATGTAGAGCGTGGTCAAGTATTATCAAAGCCAGGTTCAATTACTCCGCACACTAAGTTTGAAGCAGAAGTTTATATCTTAAGCAAAGATGAAGGTGGTCGTCATACGCCATTCTTTAAAGGTTACCGTCCACAGTTCTACTTCCGTACTACTGATGTAACAGGTGCTTGTGAACTTCCAGAAGGCGTAGAAATGGTTATGCCTGGTGACAACATCAAGATGGAAATTGAATTAATTGCACCGATTGCGATGGACGAAGGTTTACGCTTTGCTATCCGTGAAGGTGGCCGTACTGTAGGTGCGGGTGTTGTTGCTAAGATCATTGCTTAAAGCATTGATAACAGTTTAGAGCAGTCTCATTTGAGGCTGCTTTGAAAATTGCAGGCCAATGGCTCAATTGGTAGAGCAGCGGTCTCCAAAACCGCAGGTTGGGGGTTCGAGTCCCTCTTGGCCTGCCACTGCATTTTCAGCTGTTGATTAATTATTGGTTAATCAAAAGTTAAAAAGTTAGATTTTAGTTAAGTTGTTTATATAGTTATCGGTTGAATTACATGAGTGCACAAGAACAAGCTCCATCATCGTCTTTCGATGTTATCAAGTGGATTTTAGCCATTGTTGCTTTAGCAGCGGCAGTCTATGCTAATCACTACTTGGTAGACGGTTCAGTATTGATCCGTGCGGGAGTAATTATTGCGCTAGTGGCTGTAGGTTTAGGCATTGGTTTTTCTACAACCAAAGGTAAAACTGGACTGGCTTTCGCTAAAGAAGCACGCATTGAAGCGAGAAAAGTAGTATGGCCAACCAGACAGGAAACTATACAAACAACATTAATTATTATTGTATCAGTTGCACTCGTTTCCCTACTTCTTTGGGGGATGGATGCAATTATTGTTCGCATTGTTAACTTCCTAACCGTTAAAGGCTAATTAATATGTCTCTTAGATGGTATGTGGTTCAGGCTTATTCGGGTTACGAAAATAAAGTTCGCAATCTACTTGAAGAGCGTGTGAAGCTTCACGGTTTAGAAGAAAAATTTGGTCAGATTTTAGTGCCTACCGAAGAAGTGGTAGAAATGAAGGCTGGTCAAAAGCGCAAAAGCGAAAGAAAATTTTTTCCTGGCTATGTATTAGTCGAAATGGAAATGGCGGATGAGTCTTGGCATTTAGTTCGAGAAACTCCGCGAGTTTTAGGTTTTATTGGTGGAACCAGTGATCGTCCTGCGCCAATTAGTCAAAAAGAGGCCGATGCTATTTTAAATCGTCTTGAAGAATCGACTGATAAACCTAAACCAAAAACATTATTTGAAGCAGGTGAAGCCGTTAGAGTTATTGATGGCCCATTTGCTGATTTCAACGCGGTTGTTGAACAAGTGAATTACGAAAAGAGCCGTTTGCATGTATCTGTTATGATCTTCGGACGCTCAACACCAGTAGAACTGGACTTTAGTCAGGTAGAAAAAGGCTAATACTCAAGCTTTAAGTGAGTAAACAATTTAATTGAAACAACCATAGCTTAGGCTGTGGGTGTTTTTTTTACGTTAAAAAAAAGGGGAGCTAATTAGCTTACTTTTATTGTAAATAAAGGCAACTAATCAGCGTTTGAACCCACAATGAGGTGAAAAATGGCTAAGAAAGTCGAAGCTTATATTAAGCTACAAGTTGGCGCCGGTATGGCGAATCCTAGTCCACCAGTTGGTCCTGCATTAGGTCAACACGGTGTGAACATCATGGAATTTTGTAAAGCATTTAATGCGGCTACAGATAAAGTGGAAAAAGGTTTACCGATTCCAGTTGTTATTTCTGTTTACAGTGATCGCAGTTTTACATTTGTAACCAAAACTCCACCTGCCTCTATTTTAATTAAGAAGGCAGTTGGCATTAAGTCGGGTAGTGGTCGCCCTAACTCTGAAAAAGTGGGCAAGATCACTCGCGCTCAGTTAGAAGAAATTGCTAACACTAAAGAGCCTGATTTAACCGCAGCTGATATGGATGCTGCAGTAAGAACATTGGCGGGTACTGCTCGTTCAATGGGCGTAGATGTGGAGGGTTAATCAATGGCTAAATTATCAAAGCGTCAAAAGCTAATTAACGAAAAAATTGATAGAACTAAAGTTTATTCTTTAGAAGAGGCAATCAACGTACTTAAAGAAGTTTCTTCTGTTAAGTTTGTTGAGTCTGTAGATGTTGCCGTTAACTTAGGGGTTGACCCAAGAAAATCGGATCAAGTGGTTCGTGGTGCGACTGTATTGCCAAACGGCACAGGTAAAGATGTTCGCGTTGCGGTATTTACCCAAGGTCCTAACGCCGATGCGGCAAAAGAAGCCGGTGCTGACATTGTTGGTATGGACGACTTAGCTGACGAAGTTAAAAAAGGCAACTTAGACTTTGATGTTGTTATCGCTAGCCCAGATGCAATGCGTGTTGTTGGTCAATTAGGTCAAATCTTAGGCCCACGTGGTTTAATGCCTAATCCTAAAGTTGGCACAGTAACCCCTGATGTTGCCACTGCGGTTAAAAACGCAAAAGCCGGTCAAGTTCAATACCGTACTGACAAAGCAGGTATCATCCACGCTATCGTTGGTAAAGTAAGCTTTGAGCCAGCGCAATTACAAGAAAACATTAGTGCGCTTATCGGCGCGTTGAAGAAGTCAAAACCTGCTTCAGCAAAAGGTACCTTTTTTAAGAAACTGTCTATCAGCACAACCATGGGACCTGGTGTTTCTGTTGATGTTGCGACAGTTGATCTTAAGGATTAGTTTGAAGGCAATTTGATTGACTAAGGTTAGTCAAATTGTTGGAGAGCTTGGGCGCTTAGTTAAAAATTAATTTAAATTAATGATTAGCTAAGTCCCGTCCTAGACCGTAGGTGAAGATCTTTTTTGTGGTATGCCTTTATGAGGTGATAAAAAAGATGGTCTTAAAAACAGCCTACGCAGACGGTGGTTCCCGACTCAGATTACTGGGCGGTTCACCGTTTTACACTGGAGAAGTTAGTAATAGCTTTTCTGTTTTGTAAACTCTCTGTTTGATTTTGTTCTGCAAAATTAATCAGACCTTTTGTGAGGTGAACAACGTGGCACTTGGACTAGAAGGTAAAAAGCAGATTGTTGCAGAAGTTAACGAAATTGCTTCTGGCGCTTTATCTGCTGTACTTGCCGAGTATCGTGGCATGACGGTTGAACAAATGACCGCGCTACGTGTTAAGGCCCGTGAGAGTGGCGTCTACTTACGAGTAGTTCGTAATACTCTTGCTAAACGTGCTGTCGAAGATACTGAGTTTGCTTGTTTAAATGACGCTTTAGTTGGACAGGTTATCAGCGCTTACTCGCTTGAAGAACCTGGCGCTGCAGCAAGACTTGTTCGTGATTTTGCCAAAGATTGCGACAAATTAGTTGCTACTGCAGTTGCAGTTGGTGGAAAACTACATGGCCCTGAGCAATTAGAAGCCGTAGCTAAGCTACCAACCAAAGACGAAGCTATCGCTTCTTTGATGAGTGTAATGAATGGACCGGTAACCAAACTGGCACGTACATTAAACGAATTCCCATCGCGTATTACCCGAGTAATCAATGCGGTGAAAGAACAGAAGCAAGCAGCGTAATCGTATTTCGACAATACGCTAAACGATTTAATTATTTTATTTTAAATTTTATACCCAGGAGAATGAGTAATGGCTCTTTCTAAAGATGATATCTTAAATGCAATTGCTGAAATGTCAGTAATGGACGTTGTTGAACTAGTTGAAGCAATGGAAGAAAAATTTGGTGTTACTGCTGCTGCAGCTGCTGCTGTTGTTGCTGCACCAGCTGAAGGCGCAGCTGCTGCTGAAGAACAAACTGAGTTCGACGTAATCCTTAAAGGTTTCGGCGGTAACAAAGTTGCTGTAATCAAAGCGGTTCGTGGACTTACAGGTTTAGGCCTTAAAGAAGCGAAAGAAGCTGTTGAAGGCGCTCCAACACCTATCAAAGAAGGTGTAGAGAAAGCTGAAGCTGAAGACGTTAAAAAGCAGCTTGAAGAAGCAGGCGCTGAAGTAGAAATCAAGTAATTGATTGCTACTATTTAGCAAGCTTTAAGCAAACCGGCTGGTGGCATTTTGCCTCCGGCCGTTTTGCCATTTAAAAAACTAGGTTTTATTCATATTTGATTGATACGAACTTGTTGATAAAAACTGACAAATGGAGTTGCGAATATCAACAGGTCAGCGGGGAGGAAGCCGCAATGTATATAACCACAGTCACGCGTTAATAGTCGGCTTAATCGTATCGAGAGCTGATTATAAAACATGAATTAAGGCTAACTGAGGAGCCCAGATGGCATATTCATATACAGAAAAAAAACGGATCCGTAAGGATTTCGGTCTTAATAAAAGAGTATTGGACGTTCCCTACTTATTGGCAATCCAATTAAACTCTTATCGTTCATTTTTAAATGAAGATGATGTTGTAAATTCAGGATTAGAAAAAGCTTTTAAATCGGTTTTTCCTATTTCAAGTTATTCTGGTTCGGCGGCGTTAGAATACTTAAGCTATTCTTTAGGCGAGCCAGTATTTGACGTTAAAGAATGTCAAATTAGAAGCGTAACTTATTCTGCTTCGTTAAAAGTAAAAATCCGCTTAGTTATTTACGATAAAGAAAGTAAAAACAAACAAATTAAAGAAGTTCGTGAGCAAGAAGTTTACATGGGCGAAATGCCTTTAATGACCGACAACGGTACTTTTGTTATTAATGGTACTGAACGTGTCATTGTTTCACAACTTCACAGAAGCCCCGGTGTTTTCTTTGATTCAGATAAAGGTAAAACTCACTCGTCGGGTAAACTACTTTATAACGCGCGTGTTATTCCTTACCGTGGTTCTTGGTTAGATTTTGAATTCGATCCAAAAGATTGCTTATTTGTTCGTATTGATCGTCGTCGTAAATTACCTGCGACTATTCTTTTGCGCGCACTAGAATACACCACGCCAGAAATGCTTGAAATGTTCTACGATACCGATAGCGTAGAAATTGATAAAGATGGCATTTTTGCTTTGGATTTAATTCCAGAAAGACTGCGCGGCGAAACAGCCAACTTTGATATTAAAGGCAAGCGCGGCAAGGTGATTGTTGAAGCGGGTCGCCGTATTACGGTGCGACATATTAAAGAGCTTGAAAAAACCGGCATTAAGCAAATTGAAATTCCATCAGAGTTTTTAATTGGCAAAGCAGTTGCTAAAGAAATTATTGATGAAGAAACCGGTGAAGTACTAGTTGAAGCTAACTCAGAAGTGACCGAAGAGTTGCTAGCAAAATTAGCCGAAGCCGAAATTAAGCATTTTGAAACCCTTTATACCAATGATTTAGACTGCGGACCTTATATTTCAGATACCTTAAGAATTGATCCATCAAATAGTAAGCTTGAGGCATTAATTGAAATTTACCGCATGATGCGCCCAGGTGAGCCGCCAACTAAAGAGTCGGCAGAAGCGTTATTTGAAAATTTATTCTTCACCGATGAGCGTTACGATCTTTCGCGCGTTGGTCGCATGAAGTTTAATCGCCGTGTTGGTCGCGATAGTGATGAAGGCGAAGGCACTTTATCTAAGCAGGACATCATTGATGTAGTTAATACGTTGCTTGATATCCGTAACGGTAAAGGCGAAGTGGATGATATTGATCACTTAGGTAACAGACGTATTCGTAGCGTTGGTGAAATGGCTGAAAACCAATTCCGTGTTGGTTTAGTGCGTGTTGAGCGTGCAGTTAAAGAGCGTTTGTCTATGGCAGAAGCCGACAACCTTATGCCGCAAGATTTAATTAACGCCAAGCCTGTTTCTGCGGCGATTAAAGAGTTCTTTGGTTCGAGCCAATTGTCTCAATTTATGGATCAAAACAACCCGCTTTCAGAAATTACTCATAAGCGTCGTGTTTCGGCATTAGGCCCTGGTGGTTTAACCCGTGAACGTGCTGGCTTTGAGGTTCGTGACGTACATCCAACTCACTATGGTCGTGTTTGTCCTATCGAAACCCCTGAGGGACCAAACATTGGTTTGATCAACTCGCTTTCTTGCTATGCACGTACTAATGATTATGGTTTCTTAGAAACCCCATATCGCCGTGTTGAAAATGGTCAAGCGACTGAGCAAATTGATTTCTTATCGGCAATTGATGAAGGTAAGTTCCACATCGCACAGGCGAATGTGACCTTAGATGATGACGGCAAAATGACCGAAGATTTAATCTCTTGTCGTTTCCAAGGTGAATTTACTTTAACCACTGCTGACAACGTTCAATATATGGACGTATCGCCACAACAAATTGTGTCGGTTGCAGCCTCAATGATCCCATTCCTAGAGCACGATGATGCGAACCGTGCATTAATGGGATCAAACATGCAACGTCAAGCGGTTCCAACTTTGCGTGCCGATAAGCCATTGGTTGGTACAGGCATGGAAAGGACAGTTGCGGTTGACTCTGGTGTTACCGTTGCGGCTAAACGCGGTGGTGTAATTGAGTTTGTTGATGCCAGCCGAATTGTGGTTCGCGTAAGTGATGAAGAAACCGTTACTGGCGAAGCTGGCGTTGATATTTACAACCTCACTAAATACACCCGCTCAAACCAAAACACTTGTATTAACCAGCGTCCTATTGTGAATGTTGGTGACGAGATTGGTCGCGGAGATGTATTAGCCGATGGCCCATCTACTGACCTTGGTGAATTAGCTCTTGGTCAAAACATGAAAATTGCTTTCATGCCTTGGAATGGTTACAACTTTGAGGATTCGATCTTAATCTCTGAAAATGTGGTTAAAGAAGACAGATTCACCAGTATTCATATTCAAGAACTGACCTGTATTGCTCGTGACACTAAATTAGGCTCAGAAGAAATTACCGCTGATATTCCTAACGTGGGTGAAAGCGCTTTAGCAAAACTTGACGAGTCGGGTATTGTTTATGTAGGTGCAGAAGTTAAAGCGGGTGATATTTTAGTGGGTAAAGTGACCCCTAAAGGCGAAACTCAGCTAACCCCAGAAGAAAAACTTTTACGCGCTATTTTTGGTGAAAAAGCCTCTGATGTTAAAGATACTTCATTACGTGTTTCATCGGGCACGGTTGGTACGGTTATCGACGTGCAAGTTTTCACTCGCGATGGTGTTGAAAAAGATGCTCGCGCATTAGACATTGAAGCTTCAGAAGTGGCTCGTGCTAAGAAAGACTTAAATGACGAATTGGCTATTTTAAAAGGCAACATTCAAGGTCGCGCTTATAAGATCTTAAATGGCGCTGTGATTGAAAAAGGCCCTAACAAAGTTAAGAAAGGTACTACAATTTCTGAAGAGTATTTACAAGAAATTGGCGCTGAGCAATGGTTAGATATTCAGCTTCGCGACGAAGCACTGCAAACTCAAATTGAAGCATTGGCTAACAATCTTGAAGAGCAGAAAAAAGAATACGACAAAAAACTTGAGATCAAGCGCGTTAAGATCACCCAAGGTGATGATTTAGCACCAGGTGTTCTTAAAGTGGTTAAAGTATACATGGCGGTTAAACGTCGTATACAACCAGGTGATAAAATGGCGGGTCGTCACGGAAACAAAGGGGTTATTTCTAACATTGTTCCTGTTGAAGATATGCCATACCTAGAAAACGGTGAGCCAGTAGATATTGTGCTTAATCCGCTAGGTGTACCGTCTCGTATGAACATTGGTCAAATTCTTGAAACTCACTTAGGTTGGGCGGCTAAAGGCTTAGGTCGTAAGATTGACGATATGCTAAACGAACAAAAAGACGTGAAAAACACTCGCGAGCTTTTAGGTAAAATTTATAACCACCGTGATGAGCCAACTGTTGATTTAGATTCATTAACAGATCAAGAAGTGATGACCATGGCAAATAACCTAAGAAAAGGTGTTCCAATGGGAACCCCAGTTTTCGACGGTGCCAAAGAGTCTGAAATTAAGCACTTGTTAGAGCTTGCCGATCAAGATCGCTCTGGTCAGTCTTGGTTATTTGATGGTCGTACGGGTGATAAATTTGACCGTCCAGTTACCGTTGGATATATGTACATGCTTAAACTGAATCACTTAGTGGATGACAAAATGCATGCCCGTTCAACTGGCTCTTATAGCTTGGTAACTCAGCAACCATTAGGCGGTAAAGCGCAGTTTGGTGGTCAGCGATTTGGTGAGATGGAAGTATGGGCACTTGAAGCTTATGGTGCAACTCATACACTGCAAGAAATGCTTACCGTTAAGTCGGATGATGTGAATGGTCGTACTCGCATGTACAAAAACATTGTTGATGGTGATCACCGCATGGATCCTGGTATGCCAGAATCCTTTAATGTATTGGTTAAAGAAATACGCTCGCTTGGTATTAATATCGAGCTTGAGCAAGAAAACTAATTATATTGCGGCGAGGCTGGCGACATGATGAATGTTCGTCAGCATTAAACCCTCAGTTTAAATTCACTCCGGGAGGAGAAAAAGTTGAAAGATTTATTAAACTTTATCAAACAGCAAAATCAAACTGAAGAATTCGATTCAATTCGAATTGGTTTGGCGTCACCAGAGATGATCCGTTCATGGTCTTTCGGTGAAGTAAAAAAGCCTGAAACCATCAACTATCGTACTTTCAAGCCTGAAAGAGATGGTCTGTTTTGTGCCAAAATTTTTGGTCCAGTAAAAGACTACGAATGTCTTTGTGGTAAATACAAGCGTCTTAAGCATCGCGGTGTAATTTGTGAAAAATGTGGCGTTGAAGTAGCACTTGCTAAAGTAAGACGTGAGCGCATGGGTCACATTGACCTTGCTTGTCCTGTTGCGCATATTTGGTTCTTAAAATCATTACCGTCGCGTATTGGTTTGTTAATGGATATGACATTGCGTGATATTGAGCGTGTGCTTTATTTTGAAGCCTTTGTTGTTACCGAGCCAGGTATGACAACGCTTGAGCGAGGACAATTATTAAGTGAAGAATCTTACCTTGACGCACTAGAAGAATTTGGCGATGAGTTTGACGCTAAAATGGGTGCAGAAGCGGTAATGGCTTTGCTTACTCAAATTGATATTGAAGAAGAAGCCAAAGCAATTCGCGAAGAAATTCCGAATACTAATTCAGAAACTAAACTGAAAAAATTTACTAAGCGTTTAAAACTGCTCGAAGCTTTCATTGAGTCGGGTAATAAGCCTGAGTGGATGATTATGACAGTGCTTCCTGTTCTTCCACCCGATTTACGTCCACTAGTACCACTAGATGGCGGACGTTTTGCGACTTCTGATCTTAACGATTTATATCGCCGCGTGATTAACCGTAATAATCGTTTGAAGCGTTTATTAGATCTTAACGCGCCAGACATTATTGTTCGCAACGAAAAACGTATGCTTCAAGAAGCGGTAGACGCATTATTAGATAATGGTCGTCGCGGTCGTGCAATTACTGGTTCAAACAAGCGTCCATTAAAATCTTTGGCTGATATGATCAAAGGTAAACAAGGTCGTTTCCGTCAAAACCTTCTTGGTAAGCGTGTTGATTACTCGGGTCGTTCGGTGATTGTTGTTGGTCCAACACTGCGTTTGCATCAGTGCGGCTTGCCGAAGAAAATGGCACTTGAGTTATTCAAGCCGTTTATTTTTGGCAAATTAGAACTACGCGGTTTAGCCACCACGATTAAAGCGGCTAAGAAAATGGTTGAACGTGAAGAGCCAGTGGTTTGGGATATTCTTGAAGAAGTTATCCGCGAACATCCAGTGCTTTTAAATCGTGCACCAACGCTGCATAGATTAGGTATTCAAGCTTTTGAACCTGTATTAATTGAAGGTAAAGCTATTCAATTACACCCATTAGTTTGTGCGGCGTACAACGCTGACTTCGACGGTGACCAAATGGCGGTTCATGTTCCATTAACTATCGAAGCGCAGCTTGAGTCTCGCTCGTTAATGATGGCAACGAATAACGTTTTATCACCAGCCAGTGGTGAGCCGATTATTGTTCCAACCCAAGATGTTGTACTGGGCTTATATTACTTAACCCGCGAAAAAGTGAATGACCTAGGCGAAGGCATGGTTTTTGCCAACACTGCCGAAGCTTTAAAAGCTTACCGTACGGGTAAAGCAGCGCTTCACGCGAAAGTTAAAGTTCGTATGACCGAAACGGTTATTGACGATGAAGGTGAATCAACAACTAATTCATCCATTGTGGAAACCACAATTGGTCGTGCCTTGTTATTTGAAATTGTGCCAAAAGGTTTACCGTTCAAATTAATTAACACCAAAATGACGAAAAAAGCGATTGGTCAATTAGTTAACCACGCCTACCGCCGTTTAGGTTTAAAAGACACGGTAATTTTTGCCGATCAGTTAATGTACACCGGTTTTAACTATGCCACCCTTTCTGGCTCGTCTGTTGGTATCGACGATATGGTTATTCCTGATGAAAAGAAAACCATTATTGATTCTGCCGAGCAAGAAGTTCGTGAAATTGAAGATCAATTTAACTCAGGTCTTGTCACTCAAGGTGAGCGTTACAACAAAGTGGTTGATATTTGGTCACACACTAACGAGCAAGTGGCTAAAGCCATGATGGATAACTTAAGCTTTGAGCAGGTAACTGATGCCAAAGGCGAAAAAGTTAAGCAAGAGTCGTTCAACTCAATTTATATGATGGCTGACTCGGGTGCTCGTGGTAGTGCGGCGCAAATTCGTCAGTTAGCGGGTATGCGTGGCTTAATGGCAAAACCCGATGGCTCTATTATTGAAAGCCCAATCAAGGCGAACTTCCGTGAAGGATTGAGCGTACTTGAATACTTTATTTCAACCCATGGTGCGCGTAAAGGTTTGGCCGATACGGCACTTAAAACTGCTAACTCGGGTTACCTAACGCGTCGATTAGTGGATGTTGCGCAAGATTTAGTTATCACCGAAGAAGATTGTGGAACCGAACGCGGCTTAACCATGACTCCGCTTATTGAAGGTGGTGATGTTGTTGAACCATTACGCGAGCGTGTATTAGGTCGTGTTAATGCCGAGCATATTTACAAGCCTGGAACGGATGAAGTACTTTGTGAAGCAGGTACGTTGCTTGATGAGAAATGGGTAGAAACCCTTGAAGAAAACAGTGTAGACCAAGTGGTAGTACGTTCTGTAATTACTTGTGATACGCGCAATGGTGTTTGTTCACAGTGTTATGGTCGCGACCTAGCACGTGGTCATAGAGTAAACATTGGTGAAGCCATTGGTGTTATTGCTGCTCAGTCAATTGGTGAGCCGGGTACACAGCTAACCATGCGTACATTCCATATTGGTGGTGCGGCATCTCGTCAAAGTGCTGAAAATAACGTTCAAATTAAGAACAGCGGTACACTTAAGTTACATAACGCTAAATATGTAACTCGCGATGATAAAAAACTAGTTATTGTGTCTCGTTCAACCGAGCTAACATTGCTAGATGAATTTGGTCGTGAGCGTGAGCGTTATAAAGTGCCTTACGGTTCGGTATTAGAGCTTAACGATGGTGCTAAAGTAAACGGCGGCGATATTGTTGCTAACTGGGACCCACATACTCACCCAATTATTACCGAAATTGCAGGTACGATTAAGCTAGTTGACGTTGTAGAAGGCGTTAACATGACTCGTCAAACTGATGAGTTAACCGGTTTAAGCTCGCTAGTTATCACTGAGTCTAAGCGTTCTGGTACTAAAGCCAATGAAATGCGTCCAATGATTAAATTATTTGACGCAAAAGGCGAAGAGCTAATGATCCCTGGTACAACCATGCCAGCGCAATATGTTCTTCCAGTGAATGCCATTGTAAGCATTGAAGATGGCAGTGATGTTGGTGTGGGTACTGCGATTGCTCGTATTCCTCAAGAAGGTTCAAAAACGGGTGATATTACCGGTGGTTTACCGCGAGTTGCTGACTTATTTGAAGCACGTAAGCCTAAAGAGCCAGCTATTCTTGCTGAAATTTCAGGTACGGTTAGCTTTGGTAAAGAAACCAAAGGTAAACGCCGCTTAGTGATTACTCCACCAGAAGGTGATGCCTACGAAGAATTGATCCACAAATGGCGTCAATTTAACGTGTTTGAAGGTGAAAAAGTAGAAAAAGGTGAGGTGGTATCTGATGGTGCCGATAATCCACATGACATCTTACGCCTAAAAGGGGTAAGCGCCTTAGCTAACTATGTCACCAACGAAGTACAAGATGTTTACCGCTTACAAGGGGTAAAAATTAACGATAAGCACATCGAATGTATTGTTCGTCAAATGTTGCGTAAAGTTAATATTTCTAACCCGGGTGACAGTAAGTTACTCAAAGGCGAGCAAATGGAGTATGTGCGTGTTCTTGAAGCTAACGATAAGTTAGCGGCAGAAGAAAAAGACTTAGTTCAATTTGATCGCGTATTAATGGGTATTACTAAAGCTTCATTGGCGACCGAGTCATTTGTTTCTGCGGCATCGTTCCAAGAAACGACTCGTGTACTCACCGAAGCTGCGGTTAGCGGTAAGAAAGATCACTTAGCAGGATTAAAAGAAAACGTTATTGTTGGACGTTTAATCCCTGCGGGTACAGGTTTAACTTATCACGAAGAACGCCGCAAGCGTTTAGCGGGTGAGTTCGACTTTGATGTTGAAGAGACTGTTTCAGCAGAAGATGCTGAAAAAGCGCTCAGCGACGCACTCAGCTCTACCGATTTAGAAGGTGGAGACGAGTAATCAAAACTTGACCATAAGTGATATTGTTTGATCACTTTTTGAACAAACTGCTTATGGTCATCTTGACATCTTAACTAACCACAATTACAATGCCGCTCCCTTAAATGGCTAGCGGTATTTTAGTCTAGGTTATTTAAGGTATTTTTATTATTTATGCTGGAGTTATTGTAAACAATGTCAACTATTAATCAGTTGGTACGTAAGCCTCGTAAAAAGGTGGTTCAAAAGAGTAACGTACCTGCGCTTGAAGCTAACCCGCAAAAGCGTGGCGTTTGTACTCGTGTTTACACTACCACTCCTAAAAAGCCAAACTCAGCACTTCGTAAAGTTGCTCGTGTTCGTTTAACTAACGGCTTCGAAGTAACATCTTACATTGGTGGTGAGGGTCACAACCTGCAAGAGCATAGCGTTGTAATGATCCGCGGTGGTCGTGTTAAAGACTTACCGGGTGTTCGTTATCACTGTGTTCGTGGAAACCTTGACTTGGCTGGAGTGAAAGATCGTAAACAAGGCCGCTCTAAGTACGGTGCAAAACGACCAAAGTAAGTTAACTTACTTTATGAGTAAGCCGAATTAGTCACAAGTTCTTGTGAATTAATTCAAAATGACATTTAGCTAAAACAACAGTTTATTCCCTTTCTCGCAAGGAGATTGGGATTAATACTGAGCTAAATGAGACAGACATCCCTTTAGTGATGTGAGTAAGGTCCGGGCTCAAGTTCTGGATAAACCTGAAGATACACATAGGAAATTTATTATGCCTAGAAGACGCGTAGTCGCCAAACGTGAGATCCTGCCAGATCCTAAGTTTGGAAGTGAACTATTAGCAAAATTCATCAACGTACTTATGGTTGATGGTAAGAAATCTGTTGCAGAGTCAATCGTTTATAGCGCTTTGGATATTATCAAAGAAAAGAAAAGCGTTGATGATGCATTACCAATTTTTGAAGAAGGCTTAGACAAAATTAAGCCATTAGTAGAAGTTAAGTCACGTCGTGTGGGTGGTTCTACTTATCAAGTTCCCGTTGAAGTTCGCCCTTCACGTCAAACAGCCTTAGCAATGCGCTGGTTAGTTGACGGTTCACGTAAGCGTGGCGAAAAGTCAATGGACGCAAGATTGGCAGGTGAATTACTAGACGCTATCGAGAACCGTGGTTCTTGTGTTAAGAAGCGTGAAGATGTTCACCGTATGGCTGAAGCGAACAGAGCATTTGCTCACTATCGCTGGTAAGCCTTTGTTAGCCAATTTTTGCTAGCAAATTATATTGAGAGGTTTTGGAAAATAATGGCACGTACTACTCCAATTAATCTTTATCGCAATATCGGTATTGTTGCGCACGTTGATGCGGGTAAAACCACAACAACAGAGCGTGTGCTTTTTTATACGGGTTTGTCTCATAAGATTGGTGAAGTTCATGATGGCGCAGCTACCATGGATTGGATGGAGCAAGAACAAGAGCGTGGCATTACCATTACCTCTGCTGCAACCACAACTTTTTGGCGTGGTATGCAGGGGCAATACGATAATCACCGCATTAATATCATCGACACACCCGGACACGTTGACTTCACCATTGAAGTAGAGCGTTCGTTGCGAGTGCTTGATGGTGCGGTGGTTGTTTTTTGTGGTGCTTCGGGTGTTGAGCCACAATCAGAAACCGTATGGCGACAAGCCAATAAATACCATGTTCCAAGAATGGTGTTTGTGAATAAAATGGATAGAGCTGGTGCCGATTTTGTTCGCGTGATTGAACAAATCGAAAAGCGTTTAGGATCTAATCCTGTGCCCATTCAATTACCGATTGGTGCCGAAGAAGAATTTGAAGGGGTGGTTGATCTCATTAAGATGAAAGCCATCCATTGGAATGAAGCCGACCGAGGCATGACCTTTGAGTACGGTGATATTCCCGCTAATATGCAAGCTGAATGTGAAAGCTGGCGTGAAAAAATGGTTGAAGCTGCCGCCGAAGCCAATGAAGATTTAATGGATAAATACCTCGAAGAAGGGGATTTATCCGAAGAAAATATTCGTGCAGGTTTGCGTAGCCGCACATTATCAAATGAAATTGTAGTGGCCACATGCGGAAGCGCCTTTAAAAACAAAGGTGTTCAAGCGGTGCTTGATGCAGTGATTGATTTTATGCCATCTCCCATTGATGTACCGCCAATTACTGGTGTACTTGAAGATGGCGAAACCGAAGATAGCAGACCGTCGGATGATAAAGCGCCGTTTTCAGCATTAGCGTTTAAAATTGCAACCGACCCATTTGTGGGCTCTTTAACTTTCTTTAGAGTATATTCTGGGGTGCTAAAAACAGGCGACCAAATTTATAACTCGGTGAAAGGCAAAAAAGAGCGCGTTGGTCGAATTGTGCAAATGCACTCTAATTCGCGCGAAGAAGTAAAAGAAGTTTACGCAGGTGACATTGCCGCCATGATTGGGGTAAAAGAGGTTACCACTGGTGATACCTTCTGCGATTCGCAAAAGAAAATTATCCTTGAGCGCATGGAATTTCCCGAGCCAGTGATTTCGATTGCGGTTGAGCCAAAAACCAAAGCCGACCAAGAAAAAATGGCAATGGCACTGGGCAAACTTGCCCAAGAAGATCCTTCATTTCGGGTTGAAACTAACGAAGAATCTGGGCAAACCATTATTTCGGGCATGGGTGAGCTGCATTTAGATATTATTGTCGATCGCATGAAGCGGGAATTTAAAGTTGACGCTAATATTGGTAAACCGCAAGTGGCTTATCGCGAAACCATTCGCAAAAAAGTAGAAGCCGAAGGCAAGTTTGTTCGTCAGTCGGGCGGAAAAGGGCAATATGGTCATGTTTGGCTGCGCATTGAACCTCTCGAAGAGGGCGCTGGCTTTGAGTTTGTAAATGAAATTGTTGGCGGTATTGTACCCAAAGAGTTTATTCCAGCGGTTGGCATAGGCGCAGAAGAAGCCACTCAACAAGGCGTTTTTTCGGGCTATCCAATGGTTGATGTTAAAGTGACATTATATGACGGTTCATTCCATGATGTTGACTCTAACGAAATGGCGTTTAGAATAGCCGCTTCAATGGGCTTTAGAAAAGGTGCATTAGAAGCAAATCCTGTTCTATTAGAGCCAATAATGAGTGTTGAAGTTGTAACACCAGAAGATTACATGGGCGATGTAATGGGTGATTTAAATCGTCGCCGTGGCATGGTTCAAGGTATGGATGACAACCCAACGGGTAAAGTGATCCGTGCCGAAGTTCCTTTGGGTGAAATGTTCGGTTATGCAACCGATCTGCGAAGTGCCACCCAAGGGCGTGCAAGCTACTCTATGGAGTTTGCAAAATATTTGGAAGCGCCAGCCAGCGTAACCGAAGCACTAACTTATTAAGCAGTTTTATTTTTTAATTTAATTAAATTACAACGTGAGGAAATAGGTAATGTCTAAAGAAAAATTTGAACGTACCAAACCCCATGTCAATGTAGGAACAATCGGCCACGTTGACCATGGTAAAACCACTTTAACAGCAGCCATGTGTACAGTATTGTCAGCGGCTTTTGGTGGAGAGCAAAAAGCATTTGACGAAATTGATAATGCACCAGAAGAGAAAGAGCGTGGTATTACCATAGCGACTTCACATGTTGAGTATGAAACCGAAGGTCGTCACTACGCACACGTAGACTGCCCAGGGCATGCTGACTATGTTAAAAACATGATTACTGGTGCGGCTCAAATGGACGGCGCAATCTTAGTTTGCTCAGCAGCCGATGGCCCCATGCCACAAACGCGTGAGCACATTCTATTATCACGTCAGGTTGGTGTACCAAAGATTATCGTATTCTTAAACAAATGCGACATGGTTGATGACGAAGAATTATTAGAGCTAGTAGAAATGGAAGTCCGTGAGTTATTAGACGCTTACGAATTCCCAGGTGACGACACGCCAATCATTAAAGGCTCAGCGCTTAAAGCTTTAGAAGGCGACGAAAGCGATATTGGTAAAGGCGCAATCTTAGAATTAGCCGCTGCTTTAGATTCATACATTCCAGAGCCAGAGCGTGACATCGACCGTGATTTCATCATGCCGATTGAAGATGTATTCTCAATCTCAGGTCGTGGTACGGTTGTAACTGGTCGTATCGAAAAAGGTATCATCAACGTTGGTGAAGAAGTTGAAATTGTTGGTATCAAAGATACTACCAAAACAACCGTAACTGGTGTTGAAATGTTCCGTAAACTTCTTGATGAAGGTCGTGCTGGTGACAATGTTGGTATCTTATTACGTGGAACTAAGCGTGAAGATGTAGAGCGTGGTCAAGTATTATCAAAGCCAGGTTCAATTACACCACACACTAAGTTTGAAGCAGAAGTTTATATCTTAAGCAAAGATGAAGGTGGTCGTCATACACCATTTTTCAAAGGTTACCGTCCACAGTTCTACTTCCGTACAACTGACGTAACCGGTGCTTGTGAACTTCCAGAAGGCGTAGAAATGGTTATGCCTGGTGACAACATCAAGATGGAAATTGAATTAATTGCACCGATTGCAATGGACGAAGGTTTACGCTTTGCGATCCGTGAAGGTGGCCGTACTGTAGGTGCGGGTGTTGTTGCTAAGATCATTGCTTAATTTTATTGATTAAGTCGATCTAAACAATAGAAGAAAGGCGCTCGGTTGAGCGCCTTTTTTGTGGAACAACATATATTACGGTTTTGTATAGATAAGAAGCATCTACCTAAATTAATGAATTGCTTGTTGAGACTTTTGAAATTCACTGGGTGACTGTCCGTATTTTGCTTTCTAACAAAAAAACAATTAGATAATTTATTTAAAGTTGCACTAAGAGCCCCAGATCATGCGCTATTAAAACCATGGCAGTTTAGAGTATACGAAGGTGAATCATTAAATACATTGGGCGAATACTTTGTGCAGGCAACTAAAAAAGCATCACCTGACACAAGCGAAGAAAAGCTCGATAAAATCTACAATAAACCCAAACGTGCACCAATGGTAATTATTGCCTCGGTAAAACTACAAGATCACCCCAAAGTGCCTCATATAGAGCAATATTTATCGGCAGGTGCTAGTGTGCAAAATATTTTAATGGCGGCGCATTTTCAAGGAATAGGTGCAATGTGGCGTACAGGTAGTTTGGCGTTTAATCAGCACTTAATGGATTTGCTAGATATGGATAACAATGAAAAAATTATTGGGTTTATTTATTTGGGTAAAGAAGAGGGTGATAAAAGGAAGTTGAAAACAGTTAATGTTGGGGATTATGTGAGTTTTTGTTAGGTTATTTGGCTGAATTGCTGATTATTCCATTTTGTATATACCTGTTTTCCGAGATAAATAATTCAGTCCTTAGCTAAGTCAACTTACACTGTATTGCCGCTTTACTATAGACAGTAATGTATTTTAGGTCGCCTCATTTTATAACCACGATAGATTTTGTGTGAACTAAATCACATAAAAAGCGTGAATATTCACACTTATTAAAAATGGGTTGTTAATTCAATAAATATTCAATATTCTTTTTGGTAATAAAAAATAAGGCCCATATCATCTTAGGGAAGTTCTTATTGTTAGTCAATGAGCAGGGAAGTACGCTAATTTTTCTGTTTTTCTTAACACTCTTTCCTGTATTGATGTTTGGTCTTTATTAATAAAAATTAATTTAAATAGTACTGGTTTAGGGGTTAAGGATGATACGTTTATTTGGGATTTTCGCTTTTTTTAGGGTTGTTTTCTAGTCAGGTAATGGGCATTGGTTTACCTGGAGGGGAAGATGAAGGCGGTGGAAAAGGTGGTTGCTTATCACCTATTGTTTCTAATTGTCAGACAAATGAGCCTCCGAGTAAACCTAAAGGATTTTCATTGCCGAGTACTGATATTGATGGAAACTTTAAGTTAACTTGGGAGCCATCGTCAGGTTGGAGAGCTGTTCTCCTTAATACCCCTAGTGGTTGGTATGAAATTCAAGAGTCATATAATTTATCAAGCTTCTCTACTATAGGAACTTTAAAGACACTTAATCCAGTTTATCAACTATCAAATAAACCTAATGGTATTTATCAATATCGAGTGAAAGCGTGTGATGAATATAAAGATAAAGATGTTTGCAGTGATTGGGGGTTTAGTAGCGAAATTGAAGTCCGCAATAAGCCATCAACTCCGAGCAAGCCAAGTGATAAAAACTCAACCAGCACGTCTTTTTCGATAAGTTGGAGCAAACCTTCGGGGACAGTCACTTATTACAGCGTACAAGAAAAGGTAGGCAGTGGCAGTTGGTCAACGATTGTATCGAGTCAAACGGGCACCTCGTTATCACGCAGTGGTAAGTCTAATAACAGTGTTTATTATTACCGAGTTAGAGCGTGTAATACAGAGTCTTGGTCGTGCTCTAGCTACAGTAGCCAAAATACGGTGAGGGTTGAGCTTAAGCCGAGTACTCCTAGTGCGCCTAATAATGTTAATAGCACCGCTACGGATTATACGGTTAATTGGAGTAAACCTTCGGGAAGTGTTAATTTTTATCAAGTACAGGAAAGAGAGTCGGGCGGAAGTTGGAAAGATATTGCAACAAGCCATTCATCAACCTCAATTAGCCGTAGCGGTAAAAGCAATAATAAAGATTATGAATATCGGGTAAGGGCTTGTAATAGCTACACTTGGTCTTGCTCGGGATATAGCAGCGCTAATAGTGTCAAGGTAAGGCTTAAGCCATCAACTCCCTCTGCACCGAGCCGCCCCTCCACATCAACGGGCAGTGCGGCTGTTAGCTGGACTAAACCGAGCGGCACGGTGACTTATTATGATGTACAAAAACGTAAAGATAATGGCAGCTGGTCAAATGCCAAAACCGGTGACACCAATACCAGTGAAACTCTTACAGGTTTAACCGATGGTGCTTGGGACTTTAGAGTGAGAGCGTGTAATGGTTATAGCTGGTCATGTTCAAGTTATTCCAGTGCTTCCAGTGATACAACGGTTCGATTAAAACCTTCTGCACCTTCTGCGCCGAGCCGCCCATCTACATCAACGGGTAGTGCTTCTATCAGCTGGACTAAGCCGAGCGGCACGGTGACTTATTATGATTTACAAAAACGTAAAGATAATGGTAGCTGGAGTAATGCCAAAACAGGTGATACGGGCACTAGTGAAACCATTACAGGTTTAACCGATGGTGCTTGGGATTATCGAGTGAGAGCATGTAATGGTTATAGCTGGGCTTGCTCAGGTTATTCCAGTGCATCGAGTGATACAACGGTTCGATTAAAACCATCAACTCCCTCTGCACCAAGTCGCCCATCCACATCAACGGGCAGTGCGGCCGTTAGCTGGACTAAACCGAGCGGCACAGTAACCTATTATGATATACAAAAACGTAAAAACAATGGCAGTTGGGCTAATGCTAAAACAGGTGACACCAATACCAGCGAAACCCTTACAGATTTAACCGATGGTTTATGGGATTTTAGGGTTAGAGCGTGTAATAGTGCCAGCTGGTCATGTTCAAGTTATTCCAGTGCCTCTAGTGATACAAAGGTTCGGTTAAAGCCATCAACCCCTAGTAAACCCACGTTATCTAATATTGGCACGGGTAGTCATCAGGTGAATTGGGCTAAACCTTCTGGCACGGTTACAGAATATGATGTGATTGAATATAAAGACAGCACCAGCAGTTATTCTACGGTGGCTAATGATACAACAGGCTTATCGTTATCATTATCAGGTAAAAGTGATGGCGATTATACCTATCGGGTAAGAGCATGTAATGATGAAAGCTGGGCTTGCTCTGCTTATAGTAGTCATAGTAGTAAAGTGACGGTACTAAACAAGCCTGGCACACCATCGAGTATTAGCACTCCTAGCCAAGATGTCGATGGGAGCATTACTATTAGCTGGGAAAATGGGATAGGAGAAGTTGAAAATTATCAACTTGAGCAACAAACCGATAATGGTACCTGGTATAAGGTTATTTTAACCGACAACAGTAAGAATAGTCTTACTCGTAGCTTTCTTGACGGAGTTCATTTATTTAGAGTAAAAGCTTGTAACGAAATTGGCTGTAGCGGCTTTAAAACCAGTGGTGAAACTGAAATTCGCCGTAAGCCAGCCACTCCATCAGCGCCAAGCGTGCCTTCAACCTCATCGGGTAGTGCCAATGTGAGTTGGTCGAGCCAAACCCATGCGACTTATTATGATGTACAACAGCGTAAAGGCAGTGGCAGTTGGACAAATGCTAAAACAGGAGACACAGGTACTAGCGAAACCATTACCGATTTAACCGATGGCAGTTATCAATTTAGAGTCAGAGCCTGTAATAGTGAAAGTTGGTCTTGCTCAAATTATTCCAGTGCTTCTAGCGACACTAAAGTACGTATTGCACCATCGGCTCCTGCCAAACCCACCTTAAATAAAACCCAATCAACCGATGGGGCTTATAAAGTCAGTTGGACTAAGCCCAGTGGCACGGTTACTTTATATGATTTACAAGCACGAGAAGGCAGTGGCAGTTGGAGCACGGTTGCTGATAATACCACTAGTCTTTCAAAAAGCTTTTCAGGACAAGATACAGGGGACTATACCTACCAGGTAAGGGCGTGTAATGAGTTTAGTTGCTCTGGCTATAGTAGTGTCAGCAATAGTATTGCCGTTAGGATAACACCATCTGCCCCCAGTATTAGCAAACCCACAGGGAGTAGTGATAGTGATGGCGAATATACCCTTGAGTGGAATAAGCCAAGCGAGACGACTTACTTTAACCTACAGCGCAGAAAAAATAGCGGTAGCTGGACAAACCTTACCAGTGGTACTAGCTCAACGGGCACCAGTTATAGTGAGTCAGTAACTGATAATGGCACCTATGATTATCGAGTCAATGCTTGTAATCAAGCTACTTGGTCATGCTCTGGCTATAGCAGTATAAAGTCAGTGCAAGTGGATATTGTGCCTGACCATGCTTCAAAAGAAACTGTCACTATTGCCAATGCTACCTTAAATACCCTTAATGTTCCTGATAATGAAGCGGTTGGCGCACTAGAAGGTCAGGCGGGAGTATCAGGCGGTGCGGCCACTTATTCGATTCCAATTGCTATTCCGCCAGGTCGTGCGGGAATGCAGCCGAGTGTGTCGCTTAATTATTCCTCTCGCAGTGGCAATGGCATTGCGGGAGTGGGTTGGAGTTTAAGTGCGGGCTCTAGTATTCATCGGTGCGGTCAAACTGTGGCGCATGATGGAAAATCTTATGCCGTGACTTATGATGCTGATGAGGACAGATTATGCCTTGATGGACAGCGGTTAATATCACTGAATAATGATTATGGTACTTCAGGAAGTGAGTATCGTACAGAGATAGACAGCTTTACAAAGATAAAGCAGTCTGGAGAGATCAATGCTTCTTCTACATTTGCGGTTCATTATAAAAATGGAAACGTTAGTTATTATGGCGGCGATAATTCATCACATAGCGCACAAGGTCGCTCAGAAACATTAACTTGGGCACTGAACTATACGGTTGATCAATCAGGGAATCGAGTGGATTATCACTATAGTGAATATGGTGATGGTGAATGGTTACTAGATACGATTGAATATACTAAGGATGGAAGCAATGCTGGAGATAGGAAGGTCAATTTTGTTTATGAATCGAGCAGTCGCCCAGATCCAAGTGTAGCCTATTTGTCTGGTGGAAAAACAGAAAGCACTAAAAGGTTATTACAAATAGAAACAGAGTATAACAACACGTTAGTGAGACAGTATTTATTGGATTATGGTGATTTAAGTGGAGCTACTCAGCGGAGTTTATTGCGTAGTGTTAAGGAATGCTCTTTTATTACAGGTGAAGAAGTTTGTTTGGAGCCTACGAATTTTGAGTGGCATGATGGTGAGCAAACGTTTGAGTTAAAAAAAATTGATGGGCACATAAATCCGATCTCAAAAATGTTATATAAAACTGTTGGAGATTTAAACGGAGATGGTATTAAAGAGTCGTTTACATATGAGAAGCAGACCTTGAACCAAAATGAATTATATAGATTATTTTCTTTAGACGCAGATGGAAGCGAACTATGGTCATATGAATTTGACGATTCTGAGCTTGAGCTAGCCAAAAGGTTATGGTCAGGTTCATATTTAGATATCGATAATGATGGAATTACTGATATTTATCAAAATGAAAGTCAAAATATTGTTTTTTATAATGTCAAAATCAATAACCAATCAGTCACTTTGGAGCATAAATTTGATTCTGGTATTGTGCGAACTAATTCTGTTGACGAAGTGATTTTTAATTCAGGGAAGTTTATTGATGTCGATAATGATGGGCTAATTGATTACATAGGAAATGATATCAGCACTACTTATAAACGAGCCGATATTAAACTATGGAAAAATTCAGGAAGTTCTAAAGAGGCTTATTTTTCAACAGGCATCACAAAGAAATCGTATAGCTATAGTAAAAGTGCTGAAAAAGTAACAATGAGTCATGTATCTGATATTAATGGTGATTCACTGGTTGATATTTTTCTAAAAGACACAACGTGTTACGCAAACAGATATGGAGTCTTGGTTCAAAATACATCGGGCAATTTTATAGAAGAATCATTTGAATCAATGGGAATTGTGACTGAAAACCACCCTAAATATGTATACCATCAGTGGGTTGATATAAATGGGGATGGACTAGTAGATTATTTATTTGTTCCAAAAAGTGGATCAAAGACATGGCATTATCAATTAAATAAAGGCGGGAATTTTGATTCTGTAGTAAATACTAATAGTGATGTAGGTTTCTTAACTAGTACTTATTACAATGAAACCATTAAAGATAATTGTGAAGAAACTGTTAATAGTTACACGCCAAAGTTTTATGATTTTATTGAACCTACTGATTTAGATAGTGATGGTAGAATTGAGCTGACTGTGCCGATTAGCCATGAACCTGAATTTAAAGTTTGTGTTACAAAAGACAAATGGCTAAAACAAAATAACACAACAATGTCGCTCTATGTCAAAAATGATAACCCTTTAATTCAAGATCAACCAGTACCACCTTTTGAAGTTGCACAATATATACCTGCCGATGGGGATTTTGAATACTGCCCAAATTCAGGTGGAACCTTGGATCTCTATACGCATGGTCTTGGTAGTTTAGATGAAAGTATTTATCAAGTTAAAGCTTATGAGTTTAATTATAATTCTATAGCAAATAAATTTGAGTTAATTGATGAATATAACCAAAGTTATTTAAGAAAAAAAGGAAGTTTTTCTGTAAAAACTTGGCAGTCAGATTTTTATGGTGATGGGTTAATTGACTTAAATATAGGTATGCATGGAAATTTAGAAAATATTGATCAGCCAGATGATGCTTTTAATCAAGGGATTTATTATTACCATAACAAAGGTGCAAGTAATGGTTCGAGTGTCTCTCAAAGTCCAGATTTACTTAAAAAGGTTAAAACAGGTTTACAGCAAATAAACGAATGGAGTTATGCACCGCTCACTTCACAAGCAAATCGAAGTGCTAACGAGCCAAAACTTTATGATGTAAAAGCACCTGATGATCCTGAGCGTTATGTTGATGATGATCACTTTTACTTTACCTCATCCATGTATGTTGTATCTGATCTTAAACAATCCGACGGCATAGGCGGTGTTAATGAAACCGAGTATAGCTACCGTGAAGCCATCTATAATCGCATGGGCCGAGGCTTCCAAGGCTTCAGAAGCATTATTGTCGATAGCCCCAGCGGCATTAGAAGTGTCACCGACTTTCATCAAAAGTTCCCCCTTGCCGGTCAAATCGAATCGGTAAGAACCTGTCTTGTCAGTGATAACGATGCGCTTTGTAGCAATGAGCCATTAAGCCAAATGGAGATAACCAGTGACTATAAAAATACCACCAATGATAAGGTTTTTTGGGTTATCCCGACACAATCGGTTGAAGAAACCTTCGACTTAACCGACCGTAGCAAACGGCTATCTAAACAAACTCGCAGCATTAACTTAAGTGATACCGACAGCTTCGGTAATATTCTTAAAAGCAGTCAAACTGTCGATAACGGCTATAGTGAAGTAAAAACCACCACGGTTAATGCCTTTGATAATGATGAAGACATCTGGTGGGTTAATAAACTTACCCAAAGCCAAGTGACTACCCAAACCCTAAACAATACCAGCGGAGTCTATGACAGCAGTCTCGATAGCACCAAAGCCCTGCAAACCGATTATACTTGGACAGCCGAGCGCAAGGTGGATGTAATGATCACCAGCGTCACCCAAGGCGAAGGTAAAACCATCAGTGTTAATACCGACTACAACAGCTATGGCCTGCCCATTAAAGTCACCACCGCCAGTAGCGGTGAAACCGACCGAGTAGTTGAAACCGGCTATAGTGATGATGGTTATTTTGTTGAATGGATTGATAGCGGATTAGGCAAAGCCTATAGTGAGGTTAACCCTAATCATGGTCAGCCTGATTCCACCACCGACATTAACGGCCTAATCACCCAATATCAATATGATGCCTTCGGCCGAGCCGAGCAGATTACCCCGCCAACCGGTCAACCCCTTTATACCCGTTTTGCTTGGTGTGAGGGAGACTGTGATGGTCATGGGTTTAACAATAGCATTAGCGATAATATTGTTTATAAACAAACCAGTTATCAAGCAGGTGCCCCTCAATCGGTAATGTATAAAGACAAACTCAACCGCACCATCGCCACAGCCACCGAAGGCTTTAGTGAGAATGACTGGGTGTACACCACAATGAGTTATGATGAGCTAGGGCGTCAAACCAAGGCTACCCATCCCAGCTATAATGGCAGCAACACCAAAGGCACCCACTATCAACGCTATGATGTGCTTGGCAGACTCACCGAAAAAGCCATCGACCAAGCCTACAACCAGCAAATGGAAGTAGCCTATAGCTATCATGGACACCGCACCGATATTGTTGCAACAAGCACCGATAAAGTGCTCAATATGAGCCGCACCTATAGCAGTAATGGGCAGTTGATCCAAACCACCGATGCCGATGATAGTGTCACCCAATACGCCTATGATGCAATGGGCAACCCCATTGTGTTAAGTGATCCCAATGGTAATGCCATTACCGCCGAATATAACGGCTTGGGGCAAAAGAAATATGTCAGTGACCCCAACATGGGCACCAAAACCTTTAGCTATACCGGCTTTGGTGAAGTGCATAGTGAAACCGATGCCAATAAAGATACTTATCGGTATGCCTATGACACTCAAGGCAGACTCACTGAGCGTTATTTAAACGATAACCTTGAAGCCAGTTTTACATTTGACACTGCCAGTCAAGGCAACAGTGGTTATTGTATTGGCCTGCCAAGCATTGAAACCAGTGAAAATGACAATTCATTTAGCCGCAGTTATGCCTACGATGGCTACTGCCGACCAATCACTACCACTACCACCATTGATGAAGAAAGCTTTACCAACCAAACCCAATATGATGATAACTATGGGCGTGTTAAAGGAACGGTTTACCCTACAGGCATTACCCTAGAAAGCCGCTATAACGATAGAGGCTATCTTACCGAGCAACGTAATGGTCAAAGCGGTTATGTGTATCATCAAGTCACCGAGGTGGACGCCAGAGGCCAAGTGCTCAATGCCTTAAAGGCTGATGGCATATTAACCGAGTCGAGTGAGTATGATGAAAACAGCGGTCAAATGCTGTCGGTTCATACCCATGCCACCAATGGTGGCACCCAACGTCACCGTATTGACTATGTGAGCTACGATGGCTTTGGTAACCTCACCTCACAACAGGTAGAAACCACCCAAAGTGATGGCAGTGTGCTAACCACAACCGAAACCTATGCTTATGATAACCTACATAGACTGACTCAATCGGCATTAGAGGGCAATGCTATTAACTATGCTTATGATGCCGCCGGCAACCTCACCCAAAAAGATGACTATGCCAGCAGTTTTACCTATGGTAATAGCACAAAATCCAACCGTAAAGCCGGCCCCAATGCGGTGTATGAAATCACTAAAGTCGGGGGAGACACGGCTTATTTTGACTATGATGATAACGGCAACCTGTTAAGCGGCGATGGTAAAACCCTCACCTATAATGCCTTTAACAAACCAGTAAGCATTAGTAAAAACACCATCACCAGCCGTTTTTACTATGGCAGTGACCAAATGCGTTATAAGCAAGTGAAAGAAGGGCAATCAGGCGGTGATGAAACCACCTTGTACATTGGCAAAGCCTATGAAGAAATTCGCTATGATGACAAAGTGATAAAAAAATCCTATCTTGGTGATAGCATCATTACCGAAACTGAAGAGAATAATAGCACCGATTATCAAATCGGCTTTGTTCACCGAGACAGACTCGGCTCAGTGGTCACCATCACCGATGAAACCGGTCAAGTTATCGACAACAAAAGCTATGACCCCTTTGGCAAACCCAGAAAAGCCAATCTTGAAAAGGTAACCCCTGCCACCTTAACCAACATTGCCAGTATTGAAAACTATCTCACTACAGACAATGCCATCGACCTCACTACTAGGCGAGGCTTTACTGACCATGAGCATTTAGATGATGCTGAGTTGATTCATATGAATGGGCGGGTTTATGATTATAATCTGGGGAGGTTCTTATCGGTTGACCCTTACGTTCAATTTGTTGGAAATTCTCAGGGAATAAATCCATACTCCTACATAATGAATAATCCACTTGCTGGAACCGATCCGAGTGGGTATGTTATTGATACTGTTTGGGATGTTGCTAGTGTTGTATGGGATTTAGGAAAAATTGCCGTTGGTGGCATTACTGGGGACGATGAGTTAGTTGATGAGGGGCTGATTGACCTTGCTGCTGATTCGGCGGCAGTATTAATCCCTTTTGTGCCTGCTGGTACGACTAAAGTTGCCAGAGCTGTTGATGAAACTGCTGATGCAATAGCCGATGTAAGGAAAGCTAAAAAAGGAAAAGGCGCTGGGGATGCACCTACTCAAAATAAAACACCTGATAAGAGTGGGGGGAATGGAAATGATCCGTCGATGCAAAGTGATGGGGATCGTCGAAGATTGGCAGTCAAGAAAAAGTAAATTCAACAAAGGAGCTTCGAGGAAAAGGGGATTTTAAGGAAGGTAAGGTCGATGCAGATCAAAGAAGTTCTGGTCAATGTGAGTATTGTGGTAAAGAAACGGATAAACTCGAAGGGGATCATTTCAACTCTTTAAAAGAAGGAAAAGATAAAGTAAATAAAGGAGAAATGACAAAGCAAGAAGCTATCAATAAATATGATAGTAAAGATAATTACGTTAATTCTTGCAAAGAGTGTAATCGAGGAACCGGTGGTAAACATAGTAAAGAGCCCAGCAAAGAACCAGGTAAAGGAAAGTGGGTTCCACCGAAACCCAATAAACATGTGGAAGAAAAGTTAAAATAGGTTTAAGTAAAACATGATAGATAAAGCTGTTAGTCAGGAATATGAAAAAATTCATGCAAACATATTGCATGTGCTGATGGAAATCCCTTTACTAGAGGACAATAGTCATCTACTTAGTTTTGTTGATAATGATGAAGAGTTGATGTGCGCTTATATTCGAGGAAAAGATGATAAGGAAGTCTGCGCAGTTTTAAACTTACCAACGTCAACGGATAAGTTGTTTTTAACATTAAGTGATGGTGATCCTGAAAAAATAGCACGAGTGTTGGCACACTTAGAAGAAACAGACACAAAAAATTGTTTGCATAAAAATGATATTTTGAGATTTGATTACAGTTATCTTCAAGAGAATAATAAAATAGGAGTGGTATTATTAAGCATAAAAGTTTCTCCAGTTTTTAACGGATTAGAGCATAATATGATTTTTAATGGGAAAAAAATTCAGCTGATGCTCGTAGTTTTTATTTCGCAAGAAGAGTATGACTATCGAAAAAAATTTGGGCACGATGCTCTTATGGATTATTTTTCTGATAAAGATAAGGATTTGGTTTCTATTGCTAAATTGAATCAAGAGACCGTTTAGAATTCTGTGTCAGTGAATGCTAAATATCTAAAACGTCATCAAGACGACCTTCAAAATAAATAGCCAATTGCGACAATGTCAAATTCCAATTTTGGATTGGCATTGTCCATTTCTTCGTCATATTACCAATGCCAGAATACAGTAATTTTAGCAGACTATTTTCATTAGGAAATGCGCCTTTGGTTTTGGTGAGCTTTCTAAACTGGCGGTGCACCGATTCAATTGCATTGGTCGTGTAAATAACTTTGCGTATTGGCTCTGGATATTTAAAGAAAACCGACAAGTTATCCCACTTTCTGCGCCAGGATTTGAGCACAATAGGATATTGTTTGCCCCATTTAGTTTCTAACTCATCGAGCGCTTGCTCAGCCGCTTGTTTGGAAACAGCACGATAAACCGGTTTTAAGTCAGCCATAAAAGTCTTTTGATTTTTTGAAGCCACATATTTCATCGAGTTGCGAATTTGATGAATAATGCAAAGTTGTACTTCGGTATTAGGATAGCAACTATTAATCGCTTCAGGAAAGCCTGTTAGACCATCTACGCAGGCAATGAGAAAAATAAGGGGTCAGGCACATTTAACAATAAATAACAAGTGTGCTATAGTCTACAACCATGCCTAGACCTGCAAGAATCGAATACGAAGGTGCTTTTCATCATGTGATGAATCGTGGTCAACAAAAATAGACAGTCACCGAACTCCAATAAATTTCACTGACACTAATTTTTAAATTTGCTTATTAATTTAATGATTTACGGGCGGCTAAATCGTTATTTCTGAGCGAGTGGTGAGGCAGTTTTGCTCAATTTCTTGAGCTCCAGACGTAGAAATTCCTCAGCATTCACCAAGTCAGTATTTTTTTGGTTGGTTTTGATTTTGTGATTATTTAAGGGCTAGCATATAGCAACCTAGCTGAATTAATTCCCTTAACCCACTGCTGTTTAAGTTGACTTGACAAAGCCTGCATGGCCTCAATAGAGCCAACAGCTCGATAATAGTTTTGCCGATAAGCTTTCACCTGACTCAACCATTCATCTTGATTAAGATTAAGTCTTTGAAAGATTGGGGTAAGGCTTTTAGGAATACTAGCTTTGTTATCATGGGTTATGGTTTTACCCGTCCATTCCACTAATTCAATATAATCTTTTAGCTTAATGGATAGCACTTTTTCTTTAATCCCGCCATTAATTGATTCTACGGCTTGGTTTAATTGCGCTTGTGATAACTGCGTTATTCGGGTTTGAATACTCGTATGCTCAGAATGCTCAAGCTTTTGATTGAGTCCTGCTCTAATGGGGTTTAAATCTACATAAGTCATACAGGTTAAAGCCGCCGATTCATCCAATAAAGCTTGAGAATGAAACCTAGACTCCCAAAAGTGACCTTTCACTCCATCTTCCAAGTTACTGCGTTTAGCTAATGGCTCATTAATACAACTCATCAATCGAGAGATAGAGCCCAGCTTTTGTCTGCAAGCTTCCAGCTTGTCTTTATCACTTAAAATGGATAATCGTTTGGCTTGGGTTAAAGACTCAGTATTAGGCTGATTCTTTCTAATCGGATATAACCTCAGCCAACGCTCAACCACTTGATTATCCGACCATTGCCATGGGGCTTTAGGGTTAAAATAAACCACCAGATGATAATGATTATGCATCACCGCATAGCTATAGACTTCAATGGCAAATAACTCAGCTAAAAAGAGTATTCGTTTTTCAATCCATGCTCTTCTGTGCTCATAGGAAATCCCTGTATCTTCATCCACTCCACACAAAAAAGCCCGCCTGACACAACGAGAAGATAAGTGATAAAAGCCAGGGGTTTCGTTATCAATTAATTCAGAGCGTCTAATAGCCATGGTTTGTCCTTAAACCGAGTTGTAGAGAGGTTAATCATGCTAGAACACCCAGATAAACACAATCAGTCAATTCAGTAATTGTTGTGGGAGATTGGCTATTGTTGGTGTGGGTGATTGTGGGTATAGTGAGTTTTGAATTTCTTAATATCTCGCGGTAGCTTTAACAAATATTAGAAACTACTTGTATTATATAACTTACGTAGTTCATCCATTAATGCTTCAATATGTTTCCACTGGGTATTTTGGTTCATTACAACAATTCTTAGCCAACGTTTATTTTGATATTCTGTGGTAGAAAGATAAAAATCACCTTGGGCTAATAGTGCATCTCTAAGCTCAAATTGTTGTTGATTATTATTGCCAACTCGAAAACAAAGAATGTTAGTTTCTGGCATGATGGCAAGAGTCATATCTTTTTGAGCTTTTATCCAAAGCGCAATCTTTTGAGTCAATTTAACGACCGATTCATAATAATTTACTAAGTTCTTTTCACCTTGTGCGGCGATACTCATAAAAAACTTTAGCCCTAAGCCAGCTTTAGTGCATTCAACATTACGGGTTAGAAAATCATATCCAGGTTGCTCTTTTTGGTGAATTAAATAACTGGCTTCGGTTTGAAAGGCGCTATCGAGATGACGATGATCTTTAACTAGCACCGCCGCACAAACTGTTGGGGTCATCATCATTTTATGAGCATCCCAAACTACTGAATCGACTCGCTTAATTCCTTTAAGTAAGTGTTTATGCTTTTGGCTTAGTAACGCCATACCGCCATGAGCCGCGTCTAAATGTAGCCATATATTATGTTGCTCACAAATATCTGCCATTGCATCAATGGGATCATAAAGCCCAACTGCGGTACCACATCCATTGGCAACAACTGCAATAATGGTTTTACCTTGTTTTTTTAAGGTTTGTATTTGCTCATTGAGTTTTTGCGGGCAAACTTTTCCAGAGTTATCGGCAGCTATTGTTAAACAATTATTGGTTCCAATACCTAGTATTCCACAAGTACGTTTAAGTGAATAATGGGATTGTTCTGGTACTAATACAACTGCACTGTTAGTGCTTCCTTCATTCCAAGTATTCGGCAGACTTGCCGATCTAGCGGCTAATAAAGCGGTTAAATTACCTAATGAGCCGCCGTGGGTAAGTGTACCACCAGCATGGTTAGATTGCGGATTAAGCTGCTGATTTGAAGAAACGGTTTTCCAGCCAATTTTGTTTAGCATCCAGTTAACCATAAAATATTCAATGGATGATGCTGATGGTCCCATTTCATAAATAGCCATCGCATTATTGGTAATACCATCGATTAATGATCCTAAACCACCCGTTGGGTGTGTAGGGGCAACCTGTTGACCTAAAAAGCCAGGATGGTGAAGTTGGGTGCAGGCATTAAGGTATTGATTTAAAAACTGAGATAAGTTTTCTCCTTGTAAACTTCCTTGTTCTAGCAGTGTTTCTAGATCTAAACTATCAATTAAACTTTCAAGCGGTAATTGATTAATAACTAAGCCTTTGCCTTGTTTACTTTGAGTAAGAAAATTATCTAAGGCTTTAGCGACTAATTGATTGTTAGCTAAAAAAGACTGATTGTTATTCATAGTGGTATTAATGTTTTTATTTAAGCTGGAATAATTTCAAAGCTATGGGTAATTTCTACCGAAGCTTTTAGCATTAGTGAGGCAGAACAATATTTTTCCATTGATAGCTCGCAGGCTCTTTTTGCATGCGATTCTTTTACATTATTGCCATAAATTTTATAGTGGGCATGAATTTTTTTAAAAACTTTGGGATCTGTTTCGGCACGTTCGGCTTTTAGTTCGCACTGACAATCCGAAATATCTTGTCGGGCTTTTTCTAATATCATAACCACATCAATAGAAGAACACCCTCCAACTGCCATAAGGATCATTTCCATGGGAGTAACGGCATTACCATTGCCATCCATTTCTATGTGGTGTCCCTTTTCATTAGTGCCAATAAAAGTTAAATCTTTTTGCCATTGGGTAACAACATTCATTCTTTTTGAACTCCAAAATAAAAAACTAATAAAAATTTAAACCAGCTTTTCTTCAATGCGCTTTGTTTAAGTTTTTTGCTGAGCACTAAAACAAGTATTGAAAGAAAGCGAACATGATATTTTAAATTATGCAATTTATGAATGGATAAATCACTCAAATAGCCAATGTTTTTAATAAGCAAGGATAAAGTTATCTCATTAAGATATAAAAGAGGTAAAAGGTTGAAAATTAAATGCTAGCATGTCACTTTGATTGAGATTAGATGTTGAATCGGATAGTGAGGCTAGGTATTATCAGAGTGCGACACTTGCTAGATAATATGCGACACTAAAACAAAATCCTAAGCTAAGGTTACTTTAAAATAAACAGATCTTGGTGAAATATGGAACTTGAACATGGCATTGATTAAAGAATCACTTCAATTACCTCATAATATTAAAAGCGATCCAACTTTAGAGTGGTTTGTAGCCCAATGTCACAAAAGACGATACTCTGCGAAAACAACTATAATTTTTGCTGGTGACAAGCCTGAATCACTGTATTTTATTGTGAAAGGATCAGTGAGTGTTTTAATTGAGGATGATGACGGCAGAGAGCTGGTTCTTGCCTACTTAAATTCAGGTGATTTTTTTGGTGAAATGGGACTCTTTTCTGCTGATTCAGATCGAAGTGCTTGGGTGAGAGCAAAATCAGAAACTGATGTTGCCGAAATTAGCTACTCCCGTTTTCAAGCTTTAGCTAAAGAACGACCTGAAATTATGTTTAAGCTCGCTCAGCAAATGGCATTGCGTTTAAGAAAAACCAGTCGTAAAGTTGGTGACTTGGCATTTATGGATGTTACTGGTCGAGTTGCCAGAACATTGCTCGACTTAGCCAAAGAGCCCGATGCCATGACTCACCCTGATGGTATGCAAATTAAAGTTACTCGCCAAGAACTTGGCCGTATTGTTGGTTGTTCTAGAGAAATGGTAGGGCGAGTGTTAAAAGTTTTAGAAGAGCAAGAGCATATATCGGTAAAAGGAAAAACCATGGTGATTTTTGGAACTCGGTAGCTCACTAATTTAAGCCTGTATAAAAAGATCAGCAAAATGCTGATCTTTTTTTTGCCCGATAAAGCTATGCTAACCTAAAACAAACTCTCATCGTCGGTGACTTCTTCATCGTTGGCATAAGGATCTTGCAATTGCTTATCGGCATATTCAATAGGGGAGTTTTCGGTTCTAAACTTTTCAAATATGGGATTTTTAGTAAGCTCTGTAGCTAGCTTACCCGATTTAGGATCAATTCTTACTGTTTCTATTCCTTCTGGCTGTTTAAATTGTGATTGAGCTACTCCATTTAATGTTTTTTCCATAAAATATTGCCAAATAGGCAGTGCCGATTGACCACCATATTCACGACTACCCAACTCTCTAACATGATCTTTAAAGCCAACCCAGGCGCTAGCTACGTGGTGCCGATTAAATCCTGTGAACCAAGCATCTTTAGGTCCATTAGTGGTTCCTGTTTTACCAGCTAAATCATAACGTTTTAATAAGGGGCTTTTTGTTCTGCGTAAAGTGGGGGTAGCTGTACCCTTATGAATAACATCTTTTAAAATATCGGTAATAATATAATGTATTCTCGGCTCCATTACTCTAGGTGCCTGAAAAGCTTTCTCTACAGGGGAATGAGGCAGATTGTAAATGAGATCTGAGTTTTGCTTGTTATTTTCGCCCAATGCTGTCTGCTCATTAATGCCTTCATTTGGATTAGTGTGATTAATCGACCCAATACTGGGTGCGTTTTGAGCATTTGATTCATTTTTTAGATTTTGCTCTTCACAAGCAAGGCAGGCGGTTACTGGTTGGTGTTGGAAAATAATTTTTCCCGATGCATCTTCAACACGTGAAACAAACCACGGTTCTATTTTAAAGCCACCATTGGCAAGTACCGCATATCCTTGTGCAACTTCTAGCGGAGTAAAACTGGCTGTACCTAAAGCTAAAGACAGATATGGCGGCATATTGTCGGCGGGGAAACCTAAATGAGTAAGGTAGCTTTTTGTATATTCGGCACCAATTTCTCTAATTAGCCTAACAGATACCGTATTTCGAGAGCGTCTTAGTGCGGTTCTTAAAGTGGTGGGGCCTAAGTAATTGTTTCCGTCATTTTTAGGGCGCCAAATATTTTCTGCGGTAATATCACTTTCTACAATTGGCATATCATTGAGTAGTGATGCGGCAGTAAACTGTTTTTGAAAAGCCGCAGCGTAGACAAAAGGCTTAATGTTGCTACCTGGTTGTCTTCTGGCTTGGGTGATGTTGTTAAACTGGCTAAGGGTGTAGTCGTAGTCACCTACTAAAGCTTCTATTGCACCCGTGTTAGGATCTAGCGAAACAAAGCCGCCACTGACATCAGGAATTTGCGAGAGTTTGTAAGTTGTTCGTTCAATTGTTTCTGCTTGTTCGCCAGTGCCATTTTCGCTTTTAATAGAATGTGCGCTTAAGCGAATTAGATCGCCAGGTTGTAGAACTTGGCTAACTGTTTTTATTGAACCTCGCTCGCGATGGTTTTCATCAACATATTTTCGTGCCCATTTAACATCATCAAGGGTTAATATGGCTTGCTCTCCCGATTTAAGCTGCACTTCAGCTTGTTCATCATTAACGCTAATGACTATGGCTGGGATTAAGTTGGCAATGACTTTTATGTCGTCTAACCAAGATTGAATTTGTTCTGCGGTAGTATCTGTATTTAATGTATATTGGTGCTCTGATCCTCTATAACCATGCCTTTTATCATAAGATTCTAATCCTTGAACTAAGCCTTGTTGGGCATATTTTTGTAAATTGCCTTTAATGCTTGTATAGAGTGTTAAACCATCGTTATAGGCGACGTCTTGCCCAAAGGTTTCTATAGCAAAAAGCCTTACCATTTCGGCTAAATAAGGTGCGTTTACGCTAATTTGGGTGCTATGTTTTTGAGTTTCAATTGGCTCTGCCATTGCTTGATTATATTGTTCATTATTAATATGGTTTTCTGCCAGCATTCTACCTAAAACATGAGAGCGTCTGCGCATAGCATTTGTTGGGTTTGATATAGGGTTATAGATTGATTCTCCCTTAGGAATGCCTGCTAAGGTAGCTAATTGAGCGAGTGAAAGGTTGTTTAAAGTGGTGCCATAATAAACTTGTGCAGCGGCACCAAGTCCGTACGCTCGGTGACTAAAGTGAATTTTATTTAAAAATAGTTCTAATATTTCATTTTTGCTGAGTTCTGATTCTAGCTTCCAAGCAAGAAACATTTCGGTAATTTTGCGTGAGAAGCGTTTAGCTCTGGATAAATAGTAGTTTCGGGCAACTAGCATAGTAATAGTGCTGGCACCTTGGCTTTTAGTGCCAGTGGCTGCTAAATTAATAAATGCTCTTAGTACACCAAGTAAATCAACTCCCGAGTGTTCATAAAAGCGCTGATCCTCAGTAGCTAGTAGCGCATTAATGAATTCTGGTGGAACTTGGTCTAAAGTTATAGGAATTCTGCGGGTATCACCAAATTCTGCGATTAAATCACCTTCTTGTGAAAAAACACGCATAGGTGTTTGCAAGCGAATTTTTCGGATGGAATCAACTTCGGGCAAGCTTGGACCTACGGCTAGGTATAAGCCAACGAAGCCCATTGAGATTAATAAAGTGAACAAACTCATCATATATAAGAGTTTGGGCATAAGTTGAGATATTTTTTTCATATAATATGGCTAAAGTGCGGCTTGTGTAACAGATACCGAAATAAGTATTTGTGTAATATGACTCAGTATATCGTTATTTGTTCTGCCCTTTAACCTTATTAGTGTAAAAATATTAAATTGATTTAATTAATTCTTGGCTTGATCACAAAATGAAGATAATTAACTGATCAATAAAATAAAAATTGATCACAGACAGAAAGGTTATGAGCAAATAAGCCTTGACAATAATGTGAAATAGCGCCAAATTGCACATATAAAAACAAAAAACAGGTGAAATTTCTTATAGTTAGGGCTATTATTTAAAGTAAAAACACAGTTCTCGCCCGTAACTGGATAAAACTGATAGGAAAATTAGGATTATGCTGGCAAATTTGTTTGGCAAAAAAAAGATGGCTTTGGTTGGAATCGACATTAGTTCGACTTCATGTAAGTTATTAGAATTGGGGAAAGTTGGCTCTCGGTATCGCGTAGAAAGTTATGCGGTGGAACCACTACCTCAAGATGCAATGGCTGATCGAGACATTCGAGATCCCGAAGTAATAGCCGAGGCGCTAAAAAGAGTGATTAGTCGCTCAGGAACCAACTTGCGTCATGCTGCTGTTGCTGTTGCTGGTTCATCGGTGATAACCAAAACCATTCAGCTAGATAAAGATCTAAACGAAGATGAGATGGAGCAGCAAATAGAAGTTGAAGCTGACCAATACATTCCTTACCCACTTGAGGAAGTCGCGCTAGACTTTCAGGTGCTGGGTGAGTCTGAAAAAGTGCCAGATAAAGTTGATGTGTTATTAGCTGCTTCTCGCTCTGAAAATGTTTATAGCAGGGTCGATGCGCTTGATCTTGCAGGTTTAACCGCAAAAGTTGTTGATGTTGAAGCCTATTCCATTGAGCGAGCATTTAAGTTATTGGCTAATCAACTTCCTGATCAAGGTGAAGGGCAAATTATTGCGGTTGCAGATATCGGAGCAACCAACACCAGCTTGAGCGTGATGGAAGACTTTAACACCATTTATACTCGTGAACAGACATTTGGTGGTTCACAGCTGACCGAAGAGATTCAACGCCGTTACGGGCTGTCATTTGAAGAAGCTGGTATGGCTAAAAAACAAGGTGGTTTGCCCGATGACTACGAGCCAGAAGTGCTAGAACCATTCAAAGAAGCAATTATTCAGCAAGTAAGTCGCTCGTTACAGTTTTTCTATGGCTCTAGTCAATATGGTGAAGTCGATCATATTGTTCTTGCGGGAGGATGCTCTGTGATTGAAGGATTAGAAGAGATGATTGAGGAACGATTAGGTACAACCGCTTCTATTGCAAATCCTTTTGCGGATATGTCATTGTCTTCAAAGGTTAATGCACAAGCGCTTAGTTCAGATGCACCTTCTCTTGCAATATGTTGCGGACTAGCATTGAGGAGTTTTGACTAATGGCAAATATTAATTTACTTCCATGGCGTGAAGAACTCAGGCAAGAAAACCAGCGACAGTTTATCAGTGTTTTGGGGCTGGTTGCGGTTCTTGGTGTGGTTTTTATGTATGCGGTTTATTCATACTTCGATAACCAGCTCGATAATCAACGAGAAAGAAACCGTTTTTTACAAACTGAAATTAGAAAGCTTGATTCTAAAATAAAAGAAATTGAAGCTTTAGAAAAAGAACGTCAAGAATTGGTTGAAAGAATGGCTCTAATCCAAGATTTACAGAAAAGCCGCCCTCAGATAGTGCATGTGTTTGATGAAATTGTTATGCAATTGCCCGAAGGTATAAATTTATCTAGGGTAACTCGTAGTAGCAATGTTTTAACTTTCAAAGGTCTTGCCGAATCTTCTCCCAGAATTTCTAAGTTTATGAGAAACTTTAATACATCTAAGTGGATACAAGTTAAATCTTTAGATGATATTGCTGAAGATAAAGACTCAGGAAGTAATCGTCAAAACTTTACTTTAAGAACAGAGATCGGTTCTCCTAATCAAAAAGAAGGGGGCGCTAAATAATGGACTTAAAAGATATTAATAACTTAGATATTAGCGATATTGATTTTAATAATATGGGCTCGTGGCCTGTTGTAGCTAAGGTTTTTGTTTCAGTTATCGTTTTTAGTATTGTTATCGGCTTAGGCTACTACTTTTTTACTAATGATCAAACTGTGCAACTAGAAAATCTACAGAAAAAGGAAGTTGATTTCAAAAAAGAATTTGAAGTTAAGCAAGGCAAAGCAGTTAATCTTGATGCTTACAAAGGGCAGATGGTTACTATTCAAGATAGCTTTAAAACTTTACTACAGCAATTACCCAAATCAAGCGAAATTCCAGGGGTATTAGATGATCTATCTTATGCTGCTACAGGATCGGGTTGCGATGTTATTGAAGCAGTATTCCTTGATGAAGTAGATTCAGAGTTTTATGTAGAAAAACCTATAAAGATGCAGGTTTCTGGTGGTTATCATCAACTTGCTCGATTTGTCAGTCGCGTTTCTAGGCTGCCAAGAATTGTGACTCTGCATGATTTTGACATTAAGTTGGGTGAAGGTGATGTACCAACCTCACCAGGTGAAAAAATGCTAATTATGACAATCACAGCGAAAACCTATCGCTCGGACAGTGAGGAGTAAGTCATGGGTTCTGTGTTAACTAGTCATTTAAAAAATATCAAACTGTTTGGTGCTTGTGTTGCTGCAACCGTTTTAGTTAGTTGCTCAAGTAATACCGATGATCTAAATTCATGGGTAAATCAAATTAAAGCTCAGCCACCAGGCCGAATACAGCCAATGCCCGAGGTTAAAGAGTATCAACCTCATGACTATTCTTCGGCGCATTTAAAAAGTCCATTTTCTGAGCTTGAACTTGAGCTTGAAACGCAATTACAGCAATTACATGCAGGATGCGATGAGTCAGTTCAACCTGATACATCTCGACGTAAAGAAGATTTAGAAAGATTTTCATTAGATTCTATGGAAATGGTTGGAAAAATAGATAACCGAAACAACTTATGGGGGCTAATTAGAATGACCGCAGGCCCTGCTGAAGGTAATGTTTATCATGTTGTTGAAGGTAATTATTTAGGTATTAATCACGGTCAAATAGTGAAGATTACCGAAGAACAAATAGAAGTAAGTACCCTTGTTCCTGATAGCAAAGGGTGTTGGGAAAGACGCACAGTATATATGGCGCTTGCACAATGATTTATATAAAGCTAGCACAAAGTTGCAACGCATTAGGAGACACCATGGTTAACTGGGGTAAGAAAAGTAATTCATCTATTCGAGGAGTAAGGGCAATGGTTACCCGCCGATTCAAATCGATTTTTATGTTAATAATTACCGTTTTAAGTACATCGGTATTTGCAACTGAAATACAAGACATTAACTTTAGCGTGATGCCTGGAGATAAAGTTGAAATACGAGTGAAAATGGATTCGCCGCCTCCAAGCTTTAATGAAATTACGACTGAAAATCCAGCAAGAATTTGGATGGATTTAGCGGGTGTTTCTAGCGCTCTTAGCAAAAAAACGCAAAATGTTGGTATTGGTGTTACTCGCTCTGTTACTGCGGTTCAGGCTGGTGATAAAACTCGGCTAGTTGTTAACTTAGTAGAAATGGCACCTTATAGTACCGAGGTAGTAGGTAATGAGTTGTTGATCCGTGTTGGCTACGATGTTGATAAGACTGCTAGTGGTGGTTTTAATCAATCTTCATCTACAAACCAAAGTGTTGCGGCTCAAAACTCGGGTAATGATATTGTTGATATTGACTTTAGGCGTGGTGAAGAAGGTGAAGGTCGTGTTGTTATTGGCTTAAAAAATTCTAATTTAGGGATTGATTTAAGGCAGGAAGGTCGTCAAATTTTAGCTGACTTTATGGACGCAAAAATTGCAGATGAATTTATTCGCAAACTTGATGTTGTTGATTTTGCGACACCAGCTAAAATTATTTCAACCAGCCGAGTGGGTAATAATGTCCGTTTAACAATTGATACATTAGATGAATTTGAATATTTGGCCTATCAAGCAGAAAGCACTTATGTGATTGAGCTTAAGCCTCTAACCCCCGAAGAAATTGAACGTAAACGCTTAGAGGCTCCTGTTTATAGTGGAGAACGTCTCTCACTTAATTTCCAAGATATTCCAGTTAGATCTGTGCTTGCTGTTATTGCTGAATTTACGGGATTAAACTTAGTAACTAGTGACACTGTTTCTGGAACAATTACCTTAAGGCTGCAAACCGTTCCTTGGGATCAAGCACTTGATATTGTGCTTAAAACAAAAGGGTTAGATAAACGCCAAAATGGTAATGTGATGTTGGTGGCACCTGCCGATGAAATTGCGGCAAGGGAAACTTTACAACTTCAAAATGAGAAGCAAATTGAACAGCTAGCACCGCTACGTTCTGAGTTTATTCAAGTTAATTATGCGAAAGCAGAGGCTTTGGCAGAGCTAATTAGAACTCAAGGTGCAAACTACTTGTCTGAGAGAGGCAGTATTTCTATTGATGAAAGAACTAATTACCTTCTTGTTCAAGACACAGCGAAAAAGCTGGATCAAATTTTATTGATGGTAAGAACACTTGATGTTCCAGTAAGGCAAGTATTAATTGAATCTAGAGTTGTGGTTGCTGATGATGGCTTTCAGGAAGAGCTAGGTGTGCGATTTGGTGTAACTGATCGTGGTGATGATGGTGCCATTTCGGGTACTGCAGCAGGTGCAAGTGACGTATTCTTAAACAATACACCTACAGATAGAACTTTTGCCATTGACTTACCTGTTACTGAGGCAGCTGGAAGTGTTGGGTTAACTGTTGCCAGACTAGATGATGGTACTATTTTAGATTTAGAACTTTCTGCACTAGAAAGTGAAAGTCGTGGTGAGGTGATTGCATCTCCAAGAGTAATAACAGCCAATCAAAAAGAAGCTTATATTGAATCAGGGGAAGAAATCCCATATTTACAAGCAAGTAGCGCAGGAAACACTAATATTACCTTCAAAAAAGCAGTATTAAGCTTAAAGGTTACTCCACAAATTACCCCAGATGATCGTATAATCCTTGATCTAACGGTTAATCAGGACACTCGTGGTGAAGATACCGCATTTGGTCCGGCTATTAATACCCGTGAAGTTGGTACACAAGTATTAGTTGAAAACGGAGAAACGGTTGTTTTAGGCGGTGTTTATCAGCAGCGTTCAAATCGAGACGTAACTAAAGTACCTTTCCTTGGTGATCTGCCTGGAATTGGTGTATTGTTCCGTTCTACAACCGACTCTTCGGCTAAACAAGAATTATTAATGTTTGTAACGCCAAAAATTATAAAAGAGTCAGTCAGATAACGAATATTAGAATTGCGTGGTGAAACCCGCTTAGGCGGGTTCTTGCGTTTATGCTTTGGGAAGTTTTAGTTATAGCTTATGATGAAAGGTAAAAGAAATGTATTTCTTGTTGGTCCTATGGGAGCTGGCAAGACAACAATAGGTAAACAACTAGCACAAAATCTTCATTTGGAGTTTATAGACTCTGATCAGGAAATTGAGTCACGAACTGGTGCAGCTATTGATTGGATTTTTGATTTAGAAGGTGAAGATGGATTTAGAAAACGTGAAAAATCAATTATTGCAGAGCTTTCTCAGCGTCAAGGTATTGTACTGGCGACTGGTGGAGGAGCCGTTATTGAGCCTGAAAACCGAACTTTTTTAGCGGGCAGGGGCATTGTTGTTTATCTTGAAACTTCTATAGAGCAACAGCTAGAGAGAACTCGCAGAGATAAACGCAGGCCTTTATTGCAAACAAATGATCCTGAAAAAACATTAGTTGATCTACATAAAGAGCGCGATACACTCTATCGAGAAATAGCAGATATTATTGTTGCTACTAATGAAAATTCAATTAAATCTGTGGCAAATAAAATTGTATCTCAAATTAACGAAGGCCAATAATAGATGAAAACCTTGACTGTAGCATTGGGTGCTAGAAGTTATCCAATCAATATAGGTCAAGGATTACTCTCTGATCCGTTCTGGGCTTCATACTGCACAGGCGACAATGTTTTAGTCGTTACGGATAAAAATGTATCACCGCATTACCTCCAAAAAGTACTACACAACCTTTCTGACAAAAATGTTAAATTTATTGAGCTGCCTAGCGGCGAAATAGAAAAAAACCTAGATAACTATATTAAAATATTAGATTTTCTTATCTCTCACTCCTTTAGACGAAATGATACTTTAATCAGTTTGGGAGGCGGTGTTATTGGTGATTTAGGTGGTTTTGTTGCCGCCAGTTATCAAAGAGGAATGAACTTTATTCAAATTCCAACCACACTACTGTCTCAAGTTGACTCATCTGTTGGTGGAAAAACGGCCGTTAATCACACTAAAGGCAAAAATTTGATCGGTGCATTTTATCAACCCAAAATTGTTATTATTGATACTGATACGCTAGATACCTTAGAAAAAAGAGAGTTTAGTTCGGGCTTAGCAGAGGTTGCTAAATATGCATTACTTGGTAACCAAAAGCTGTTTGCACTTTTAATGAATAATGCGCCTGAAATTTTAAAAAAGAATAAAGATCTTTTACATCAAATTATTTATCTTTGTTGTGAGCAAAAATCTAATGTTGTAGCTGAAGATGAAATAGAAAGCGGCAGTAGGGCTTTGCTAAATTTAGGTCATACTTTTGGTCATGCTATTGAAAAACTGACTGAATATAAGCACTTTTTGCATGGAGAAGCGGTAGCTATTGGCATGCAAATGGCGTTTAATCTTAGCGTTTTACTGCAAAAAATTAGCAATAAAGATGCAAAAAAGTGCCAGCAATTACTCCAGATATTATCATTGCCAAATGAATTAAACATGGATATTAGCGCTGAAGAAATTTTAAATTCAATGCGATTAGATAAAAAAAATACCTCTGCCGCTTTTCGTTTGATCTTGCCTAATCAGCTGGGTTGCGAAATTGTTGAAGTGACAGATGAGGATATGATAAAAAAAGCAATAAATATGTAATTAAAATAAGATCTGTTATTTTAGGTTATTCTAAATTTATCTATATAAGAATAGCGTTTAACTGGGTAAATAGTTTTGGGATATACAACTTCTCACAAGTTACAGCTAATTGATTCTATAGAGAATCAAATTCTATATGCCAATATAGTTTGCGTATTAATTGGAGAAGAAGGACAGGGTAAAAGCTATTTATTAGAAAAAATTAAGCGTAAAGTAAATGCCGATGTTTTTATTTCTGAAGTTACAGCGGAGCAAAATTTAACTCCAGAGCAAATTGAAAAAACAGTTTGTTTGCAATTAGGCTTAAGCTGGCAACAGTCGGATAAAACACTTGCTGAAAAAATATCGCAAAATTCAGAGCGGAGAACGCTACTTACAGTTGATGATGCCCATCTTCTCAGCAAAGAGTCACTCAACTATTTGCTGCAAAATATTCAAGAACAGCTTGAGTCGGGGCAAAACCATCTGTTTTTATTACTAACCGGTGAAGCCAGCCTTGCGAGTAAACTCAATAACACAAATACCTTAAACCTTAACCCAAATTTGTGCGCGCTTTTTGAGTTAAATAACTTTGCTGAAGAAGAAACTATAAACCTATTAGCCGACTTTCAAAATTCCAATACTGAAACAATAGGAACAATTTTTGATGAGCAAAAAATTTCTTATTTTTACCAGCTTAGCACAGGTAATCCTGGTAAATTAGAATATCAGGCTAGTCGGTGGATGAATGAAGCAGGGGAACCTAAAACTCATCAAAAGTCAGCTGAAAACAAGCATCAATATTTTTCTGCAATTGGTTATGGTGTTATTGCTGTGCTTTTAGTTTTGGCTCTTATCTATCAAGATAAAATTAATCAGCTAATTAATGATAAGCCAGACATTGAAACGGTAGTAAGCAACGAGCAGCAATTACCAGCATCAAATATTACAAATACAAGAAAAAAGTCATTAGCTGAGTCGCTTGAGCAACAAAAGAGCGCAGCACCGCAAAATGTAGAAAATAAAAACTCTCAGGTAAAAGAAGAAAAGCTTAATATAGAAGAAGCTATCAATCTAGAGCCTACTAGCAGTGATATTAATAATAAAATTAATAGTAGTGACAAGGCTGAAACACAACCTTTATTAGGCACAGAAGATAATATAGAAAGCCAACCTAAAAGTACGCAAGATATTACTGATACCGAACCGAACAAACTTAATAAAACAAAAAATGATAATGTAGCCGCGGAGAAAACTCATTTAGTTGAAAAGCAAATTGTTGATAAAAACCAGCAAAATATAAAAAACAGTAACTCTCAACATAAAAGCAAAAATGAACAAAGCCAATTATTTACAGAAGATGAGCATTATTTATTGGCTTTAAATGATAAAACTTTCACGTTGCAGTGGGTAGGTGTTAGCGACTTAGCTTCGGCACAAGCTTTTCGTAGAAACCACCCTCTAGCGTCTCAAATGAAAATTTTTAAAAGGCGAACCACTGCAAATCCTCTTTTTTTAGTGGTAAGTGGAAACTTTAATGCCAAAATTGATGCTTCAAATGCAAGAGACATTTACAAACAAAGAAACTATCAAGGAAGTCCTTGGATTAAGAGCGTTGCAGCAGTAAAAAAAGAAATTCAGCCTTAATTTTTTAAAGAGTTACTTATTCTAGATAGGAAATCCTGACCTTAGTCATTTTCAAGTAGCTTGAGCTCAGGTAGAATTGCCCGCAATTGAAATGATAATGAAGCAATTATGTTAAAAAACGATAGATATATTAAAGCCGCTCTTTCTCAACCTGTTGATATGACGCCAGTATGGATGATGCGCCAAGCTGGTCGTTACCTGCCTGAGTATAGGGAATTAAGAGCGCAAGCGGGTGATTTTATGAGTCTTTGCACTAATCCTGAATTAGCCTGTGAAGTCACTATTCAACCACTAAGACGCTATGAGTTAGATGCAGCCATTTTATTTTCAGATATTTTAACAATTCCTGATGCTATGGGGTTAGGGCTTTATTTTAAAACTGGAGAAGGTCCTGCGTTTGAAAAAGCCATTAAATCTGAAGCCGATGTAAAATCTTTATTCGTTCCTGATGTATTTGATAAATTAAAGTATGTTACCGATGCAGTTTCAACCATTCGAAGAGAACTGAATGGAAGTGTACCTTTGATTGGTTTTTCGGGCAGCCCTTGGACCCTTGCAACCTATATGGTTGAAGGTGGTACAACAAAGAACTTTGGCGAAGTAAAAGGCATGATGTTTGAAAGACCAGATTTAATGCATAAGTTATTAGATGTGTTAGCTGATTCAGTTACAGCTTATCTTAATGCGCAAATTGAATCGGGTGCACAAGCAGTAATGTTATTTGATACTTGGGGTGGGGTATTATCAACTCAAAACTATCAAGAATTTTCTCTTAACTATATGACAAAAATTATTTCAGGGCTTCAAAGAAATTATGACGGTAAGCAAATTCCAGTAACACTCTTTTCAAAAGGTGGTGCTGGTTGGTTAGAATTGATGGCCGAGTCAGGTGCAGACTGCTTAGGGTTAGATTGGACAATTGATATTGACCAAGCCCGTGAGCGAGTAGGCAATAAAGTAGCCTTACAAGGTAATATGGATCCTTGTGTTCTTTATTCAAATCCAGAGCGAATTAAACAAGAAGTTGGTAGCATATTGGATAAGTATGGTCATGGCAGCGGGCATGTATTTAACTTAGGTCATGGTATCCACCCAACCATTGATCCTAAAAATGTTAAAGCCTATGTTGACGCGGTGCATAATTTAAGTGCGCAATATCATCAGTAGTTAGAAATCAGTAGAAGAAATAATCTTTTCACTCAGATAATAAAAAAGCCAGCAATTGCTGGCTTTTTTATTGCGCTAGTATTGCTACTAGTCAGTAATGGTTAATTGAGCCGTAGTAACTGTTCCGTTAGGTGTGGTTACAGTTACAACCAAAGGCCCTGAGCTTGAGGTCGTATCAGCATTTATAGATACTGTACAAGAGTTAATATTGAAAGCACTTGAATTACCTACGGTACAAGAGCTTGGACCAACAATGGTTCCGTTACCAGCGTCAAAGCTAATTTCTGTGCCAGAAGGCATTCTGCCATTATGTAAATCGGCAATATATGCTACAAATGAAGCGGGTAATTCGGTTTCTTGGAAGTAATTAGCAGAGTCAGTTATATCTAAGCCTGTTTCGATTAATCCAATATTGGCTCCACTTCCAGCTTGAAGAATAACAACTTCATCCCAAATAGTTAATAAATCTTTAGTACAAACATCACTTTCTTCGGGGCAGAGAACACCGTTATACTTACCATTAGCTTGGTCAAAGGTTCCATTAGAATTAAAGTCAACAGACTCTTCATTGTCTCCCCCAGGCTGGAAGCAAGTTAACCCGCTATCGTTTCCATAGCAGCTAGCGTTAGTGCTGTCTGCAGCACCTGGTCCAGTTGAGCCATCATCAAGCTTATTGCCATAAACTCCGTCTTCATTATGGTCGATAAAAGCTTCAGTTAAATCGGTATAAGCTTCTCCTGCATCGAATTGACCATTTGCGTTAGAGTCAGTAAAGCTTTCTTCGCCAAGCACCGTTGCTCTTATTGTAACGCGGTTGCCATACACTTGTCCTAAGCCACCAAAGAAGGCTGCAACCGTAGCTGTTGCATCACTGTTATTCGTATAATGGCAAGGTAAACTCGCTGCATTTAAGTTAGTATCTGAGCCGTCAGAAGTGGTGCATTCGCCAACGGAAACATCACCGACTTGACGTGTTATTGCGTCTGGATCTCTAAATTCAGGTAAAGGAACTCGTGGAGACTGACTTGACCATGTAACACTGCAAGAACCGTCCACAGTATTACATGATGGTTCTATAGAGCCAAACTCTGTGGTAAAGAATATTGAAGTGCCGTCAGGAACTGGGTTGTTAAAGTGATCAGCAAGTCTAGCGGTGATCTCCGATTCAACACCATCTAAAGCCCAAGCTTCTGGTGCTAAATCAGAAGCTGATAAACTTAAACTGTTAAAATCAGCAACTCCCGTTGATATTACAAGCTCATCTGAAACCGTAGAAATATCCGAGTCATCATCTAATGTAGCAACAATACGAACCGGAGTAGGGATTGTTCCAGATTGAACTATTACATCAACCAGACCATCAGAATCTGTTTGAGCTGGACCTTCAGCTTCGGTATTGGGGCTAATTGATAAGCCGCCAACAGAAGTGGTTAATGAGAAGTTTACGCTTTCATTTGGTACGGGGTTACCTATAGAGTCAATAACTCTAAATGATACTCTTGAAGTCTCAGAACGACCCGAACCACCTGTTCCCTGTAGTGCGATATTGGTTGGCGTGGCACTAATAAATTCAATGCTACCCGCATCAGCGCCTTGAACTTCAATTGTTCCCGATTGAGTAAGTAGTGTTTGACCAATTGATGCGCTAATACTAATAGTGTCTGTTCTACCGCAACCTTCATCTTTATAGGTTGAGCGAGCTACACCAGAAATAGTATCAACATCCAGATCTAAAGTTGCAGTACCTTCTTGAACACACTCAGAGGTAAATTGAACCGTGGCGGTTTCAGAAAGGTTGGTAGTTGTGCCATTGCTTGTTTCTTGAATGGTCACCTCAACGGTTGCCGTACCGTTTGCACCAATGCTTTCAGGTGTTATTACTGGTTCGGTCATTGAAACATCGGTTGCTGAAATGCTGACAGAAAAATCAATGGAGTCAGTAATACCACCCTCAACATCAGCGGTTACCGTGCCAGCACCTTCAGTTGAGCCTGATAATAAAAGGATAGATGCTACACCATTATCATCTGTTAAAGTTGTTCCGCTTGATGGACTTAATTCGCCGACACTTCCATTTAGTGAGAATGTAACAAGAACCCCTGGTGACACTACACCATCATTTAACAAAGTTGCTTGTAGTGTGCCCGGTGAGGCGCCACTTACATTACTTGTTGGATCGCCATTTTCATCGACAAGCGCTAGAGTTAGTGTGACTGTTGGAGGTGTGGTTGTTGTACCACCGCCACCGCCTGTATCAACGCTGGTTCCATCAAAACCACCACCGCCACATGCAGTGATAAACGACAAGATCATAAATGTCGAAAGTAAATAAAGTTTTTTAAACGGGGTGGATGCCTTACTTAACCAATCCATCACAATATTCTCCTATTGCTAGCTTCAAAGAGAAGCTTAACGGTTATTTTTGTGTCATTGAGTAAAATTTTTTTATAAGTGACTAAGAGACTACCTAATCAGCACCAATTTTACAATGAAATTTTAGGAAAAACTCACTAAAAACAAAGAGTTCTTAAACGAACTTAGTTTAGTTTCTAGATTTTTCCAAGTAACTGGTTCTCATTCTGCTTTTAAAGATTATAACTAGTCTCAATTATCACTATTATTTTTGCAAAGCAATGTGACTAGTTTAAGTAAAAAATGGCTAAATAAGATACAAATAGTCGATAAATAACTTGCTCATGCGACAAAAGGCTGATTTAGTAGTGTTGAACAAAGTATCCACAGAAGTAGACTGTATTTTTGATAGTAAAATCTTATTTTAAACCCCTTTTTTGGCTTAAAAATAGGCACCTTCAAACTATTTGGGGAGCGCTATTTAAACGAAAGCCCAAGATAGACTCGCCTGTTTCAATGAAGATTGAGCTAGACGACGGCGATTTTATCCATTTAGAGCACTATGAGAAAAATGCACCGCATACCATAATGCTACTACATGGTTTAGAGGGCTCGGGTGAGTCACATTATATTTTAGGGTTAACAAAGCAATTATTGATTGCTAATTTCAATGTCATGGTTATGCATTTTAGAAATTGTGGCAAAGAACGTAACCGCTTACTTAAAAGCTATCATAGTGGTGTGAGTGATGACTTAGCCGAAGTGATTGATAAGCTAGAGCAAGAAAACTGTTATATTGACTTTTTAGTCGGTTTTTCACTAGGTGGTAACGTTCTACTCAAATGGTTAGGCGAGGGAAGTGTACATAAATCTATAAAGGGTGCTGTGGCAGTATCTGTTCCTTTACTATTGAATGAATGTGCAGATTCGATAAATAGTGGATTTTCTAAGCTATATCAATATCACTTGTTAAGATCGTTAAAACTAAAAACATTACAGAAATATCCAGAAATTAAGTCAGAAGTTCAGATTAATCCTAGCAGCATGATGAAAATTAATTGTTTTTATGAGTTTGATAACTTAATTACCGCTCCTTTAGGTGGTTTTTCAAGTGCTAATGAATATTATCGCCAATGTTCTTCGAGGCAGTTTTTAATGAATATAAAAGTTCCTACTTTAATTATTCACGCTTTGGATGATCCCTTTATGAATGATAAAGTAATACCAAATGAATGCGAATTATCAGAAAGTGTAACCCTTGAAATAAGCGAACACGGTGGGCACGTGGGGTTTATTACAAATAATGGCATTGGAATGCCAAAATATTATTTAGATGGTCGAATATGTGAATATTTTAATCATTTAAAAAGTGATGGCTGTAATTCTTAATAACAGTAATTTTTCAATAGTAGTAATCTTTAATAGCAGTAATCCTTAAATAGAGATCATCATTTATATGAAAAGAAGAAAGTTTATTCATTCGGCATTAGCATTTTCTGCCTTTTCAATTGCAGGTGTTAGTGGTTTTCAAGCTTTCCAGCAATCTCAACTAGATTACCAAAACCAAATTTCCACCCAGTTTCTAAGCCAAGATGACCAGCTTGTTTTATCGGTTTTAATACCTGTTTTTTGCAATGGTATGCCAAATTCAATTGATATTAATAAAACAATCATCAACATTGATGAGGCAATTAGTCGTTTGCCATATAACACTCAAGATGAACTTAATGAATTGTTTTTATTATTAGGCTCCGCTATAGGTAGAACAGTGCTTGCTGGTGTTTGGCTTAATTGGCAAAAAGCAGGTAAAACAGAAGTTAATGAATTTTTAGTAAGTTGGCGCTCACACAGCTTATCACTCTTGCAGCAAGCTTACGTTGGACTTCACCAACTAATTATAGGTAGTGTATATGCCGAGCGAGAGCATTGGTCTTCAATTGGGTATCCGGGTAACCCGCAATTAGGGTTGAGCTGATTAAAATGACAATAAGTTACCCTAATGTTATCGACTGCTCTAACCCTAAGCAGTTAGAAAGCTTACCTAAGCACATAGAGTGTGATGTGCTTATTGCTGGAAGCGGCGCCGGTGGCGGAGTTGCGGCTGAAATTTTTACTCAGTTTGGTCTAAAAGTTGTTATTGTTGAAGAAGGTCCGCTTAAAACTTCGGCAGATTTTAACCTACGCGAAAAAGATGCTTATGCAGAGCTTTATCAAGAAGTTGCGGGTCGGCAAACTAAAGACAAAGGCATACAAATTTTGCAAGGCAGAGCTGTTGGTGGCTCAACAACCGTAAACTGGACATCAAGTTTTAGAACACCTGAACAAACTAGAGCTTTTTGGCAGTCGCAATATGGTGTTAAAAATGTATCAAATGAGCAAATGGCGCCTTGGTTTAATTGGGCAGAAAAACGTTTAAACATAGAGCCTTGGGCGGTGCCTCCTAATCAAAATAATCAATTGCTTGCCAATGGTCTTAAAGCGTTAGGTTGGAGTTATCAGGTTATACCGCGCAATGTGAAAGGCTGTGCCAATTTGGGATATTGCGGTATGGGGTGCCCAATAAACGCTAAGCAATCTATGTTGGTTACTTGTATTCCTAATGCGTTATCTCAAGGTGCGCAATTAATATCCCGCGCTAGAGTAGAGTCGTTAATAATTAAAAATGGTACTGCTCAAGGGGTTAGCTTATCGAGCATGAACAAGTTGGGGCAGTTAGAACATCTTAATCATATAAAGGTAATGGCTAAGCATACCGTATTATCCGCAGGTGCTATTGGAACACCTGCAATATTACTGAGGAGCGGTTTAGAAAAGCAAATTCCCGCTATAGGTAAGCGAACATTTTTGCATCCCGTTACTGCGACGGTTGCGCAAATGCCGCAAGCGGTTAATGGCTATGAAGGGGCACCACAAAGTATTTATAGTGATCAATTCTTATGGAGAGATGGTGTATCTGGTGAACTTGGATATAAACTTGAAGTGCCGCCATTACATCCACTTATTACTTCAACTATTTTAAGAACTCATGGTAATGAGCATTTTGAATTAATGCGAAATTTTGCCCAAACTCAAGCTAATTTAGCGCTGCTAAGAGATGGTTTTCACGAAGATAGTGCTGGTGGGCAAGTTGGCTTAGATAAATACAACTATCCTTATTTGGATTATTCAATTTCTAATACCTTATGGCGAGGTTTAAAGCACGCTATGCTAACCATGGCAGAAGTGCAGTTTGCCGCTGGAGCAAAAAATGTTTTGCCAATTCATATGGACGCATCTTTAAGCGGTAATTGGTCTCAAACCAAACAAATGATAAAAAACTTACCCGCTAAAATAATTCGTTGGCAGATAGTAAGTGCTCACGTTATGGGAGGGTGCTTTATGAGCGAACATAATAACGATGGGGTTTGCAATAGTGATGGTTTAGTAAAATCATTAGATGGCTTATCAGTCATGGATGGTTCACTTTTTCCTACCAGTTTAGGTGTTAACCCACAATTGAGTATTTATGCAATGGTCGCTAAACTTGCAACAACACAAGCAAAAAAACTAACAAAAGAGGCTACTTATGGCTAAAACGGCACTCTACCCAGGTACCTTCGATCCCATTACTAATGGTCACCTAGACTTAATTAAACGTGCATCAAAGCTGTTTGATAAAGTGATTGTTGCTGTTGCCGCAAGTGCAGGCAAAAAACCAATGTTTAGTATTGAAGAAAGGGTTGTTTTAGCTGAGCAAGCGGTAGAAGAATATACCAATGTTGAGGTCTGCGGCTTTTCTGGTTTATTAGTAGAGCTTGCCAAACAAAAAAATGCACAAGTATTGCTGCGTGGTTTGCGAGCTGTTTCTGATTTTGAATACGAATTTCAGTTAGCCAATATGAATAGGCGCTTAGCACCTGAGGTAGAAAGTTTATTTTTAACTCCCGATGAAAAATATGCCTTTATTTCTTCTACCTTAGTACGAGAAATATCCACTTTAGGTGGTGATGTGAGCGAGTTTGTACCGCCTGTCATTCAAAGTGCATTAAAAAAGCGACATAATGCCAGTTAATGGCTTAATATTTATTGGTCGCATTAATTGAGCTAGTGTACAATACCGCTCCTTGAATTCGAGCAAGCCATAGAGAATTGACTATGTCACTTATTATTACCGATGAATGTATCAATTGTGATGTATGTGAGCCTGAGTGTCCTAATGAGGCAATTTACCAAGGCGAAGAGATTTACGAGATTGATAAAGACAAATGCACCGAGTGTGTTGGTCATTATGATGAACCTCAGTGCCAGCAAGTATGTCCAGTTGATTGCATTCCTTTCGATGACAACAACAAAGAAACCCATGAACAACTAATTCTTAAATACGAAAAGCTCACGGGCAACACTTTTGAAGGATAAGAAGGATAAGAAGGATAAGTAGTTACTTAATGAGTATTACTTATAACGGGCTAGACTTGCAGGGTCGCTCTGGTTTATATTTAGCGGTAGATATTCATTTAACGACATTGATATTGGAAAATATTAGTATTGAAAAGTATTGGTATTAAAAAATAAAATCATAATCTATCAATATCATTAGCAATAAATAACAAGTTAGCAAGCTCTTGCTTAAAGCTGCAATAATATAGGATCAATAATGCGTAAACACAGAAAACATTTTGATGATGAAACCGAAGTTGATATGACACCAATGCTAGACATAGTGTTTATCATGTTGATCTTTTTTATCGTAACCACATCATTTACCAAAGAAGATGGCATTGTACTTAACCGTCCTGCGGCAAGCCCTCCTGAAGATCAAAAAGAAAACAATAATCGTCCAATTGTAATTGATATTGACGATACAAGTGCAATCACCATTGGCGGAAGAATTGTTGATGTTGAGGCTATTCGTGCTAATGTAGAAACTGCCAGAGCCAATAACCCCAAAGGAACCGTTATTGTTAAAGCTCATGATCTAGCGAAAACTGGTGTAGTTGTAAGAGCAGTTGACCAATCACGGTTAGCGGGAGCCGAAAAAGTAACGGTAGTTAAACCAGGTAAGTAATTTTTAGTTTATTATAAAACGCCAATTAGTTAAGCTAGTTGGCGTTTTTTTATGTAAAATAAAATAGTCTCCATTATTTCTTACCATTGATAATGCATAAGTAATTTATTCACATGACAAAAGTAATCACACTACTCGGTCTTATTTTAGCGGGTATATATTGGGCACAAACACAAAAGCTAAAAAGTTTAGCCATAAGAGCCGCCAAACAACGCTGCAAACAAGCAGGGGTGCAATTGCTCGATCATACTGTGGTTCATTCCAAACGACGCTTTGTAAAAGATCTCAATGCCAAATGGAGATTACAAAGAGAATATCAATTTGAATTTACCTCAACAGGTGAACAACGTTATTTAGGGAAAGTGGTTTTTTTAGGTGCACATCCAGTTTCTACTGAGCTTGAGGCTTATAGTTTGAATTAATGCTTGAATTGATTGCTCAGCGATTAGCAATAGCCTCAAAACTCACTTATCTTCCTTCTTTTTTAAAGTTACACTTTTTAGAAACATCCTTAAACATTAGCATTTCAGGAATTCTTTCAGAAGCTCCATTGTAAAAGCCAGAGCTTTCATTAAATTGTTTAGGGTTTTTAAATGTACCAAATAAAATATCAAAAATAGGTAAGTCAGAGTAGTTATACCGATGAACCTCTTTGCCATGATGAACACTGTGGCTTTCAGGGCGCTGAATAAAATACCCTAACCATTGAGGAGTTTTAATGTTTGAATGTTGAAAAATAGCTAAAAATAACGAAATATAGAGAAAGTATGTGGCTGCATCAGCTTCTACACCAACAATAACAACTAAGCTTAAGCTACCTAAAAAGGTAAAACCAATCATATCTAATGGGCTAAAATAAAAAGCACCTAAGGTGTCAACTCTTTCTGCACTATGGTGCATTTGATGAAACATACGCCACAACCATTGGGTTTGGTGCATAGTACGATGCCAAACATAAATTAAAAACTCGAACACCAATAAAGCAATAAAGGCACTGACAAATGGATTATATGCGCTTAAGTTAATTAATTGAAATTGGCTTAAATAGTTGTCCCAGAGTATTGGTAAGTAGACAGATAAATAAAAGTAAACCATAAATACTAACGATGCTCTAAAATGCCAACCTTTAACTTTAGGTAAGTTACGTCCTGGCATTACTGTTTCTAACAACATTAATAATGCAAAAATCATTAGTACGATGATTGATATTGGATCGAGTAAAATTTCTAATGGAGTTGGCATATCCTTTTCCTTCTTATTCAATAAATAGAGCTTCTATCATTGAATAAGAATGCTTTTTTTGCTTAACGATCAGCTAATGATTAGCTAATTTTTTCCTCTGTTTTGTAGTAAACTCACTAAAAAGGCAAATATGGATATACCCGCTCTACTTCAAGATGCTTGTTTCAGTGTTCAGCCAAAAAGCTTGAACAAGGCGCAGCTTGAAGGAAATGGCAATCCCTTTTCAAAAGCTGTAACGCAGTGCAAGCTTTTGGGCTGAGCACCCGAAGGGTAAGCCAGTAAGCCAGCCTTTTCTTCGTTATCAATGCTTGAAGTAGAATGACTAATCCTGCGCATTAATGCCTCAAATAGGATGGCTTACTGACTTGCTGAAACATGCATCTTGAAGTAGAACGGGTATATGTCCTAACCTTTTATAAATTAAGGAGTTCTATGAAATATAGCGTCAACTCATTTGAAATTGATACTGTTCAATTTCAGATTAAACATGACTCTATGCCAGTTGCGGTAGAACCCAAAGTTTTCGATTTAATCGTGTATTTAATTGAGAACAGGCAAAAACTAATCACAAGAGAAGAGTTATTTAAGCAAATATGGCAAGGTCGAGAGGTTTCGGATACCACTTTAAGTAACAGTATCAAGAGCGCCAGAAAAATACTTGGAGATAATGGCGAAACCCAAAAAGTTATCAAAACAATAAGGGGAAGAGGCTATCTGTTTGTAGCTGAAGTTCACCAAACAAACCCCATTCAAATAACTGATGCTACAAGATCTAAATTTAGTGCACTTCAATTTATTCAATTAAATTTCTCAGCAGTGATCTTTATTGGATTTATAATATTCTTTGTTCTTGCTTGGCTTTTATATCAAAATTTAAACTCTCAAAAAGCTACAGAGCGTCCTTATATTCTTGTTACACCATTTGAATTAACGGGTTTAAAATCTGAAAAGTGGCAACCTTTTGCAAATCAAATGACAAAAGATGTTATCCGAAACCTTAGAAAAATATCAGGACTGCATGTTATTCCAAGCTCTTCTGATCTCACATTTAAAGGCAATAATTCTCATGCTTATATTAAAAAGCAATTACCAGAGGTTAGATACATTCTTTCAGCCACAATTAATTTCTGGGGAGATCATCAAGTTCAAGTTATTTCTGAATTAGAAGATTTACAAACCGAAAAACTAGTATGGGATAACGAGTTTCAAAGCCGTATTGACGATACAACCTATTTCTCAATTAAAAGCAAAATTGCTACATCACTTTCTCACTCATTAAAAGTTGCAGTTTTAGAAGATGAAAAAATCAGTTTGGGTAAGCTCCCTACTAGCAATTTACAAGCCTATGAACTTTATGTGAAAGGGCAAAAATATAAAGATGAATTAACTAGAGCATCTTTATTGCAAGCGATTGAGCTATATTCTCAAGCCATTTCGTTAGATCCAACATTTGAATTAGCATACATAGCTAAAGCTGATGCTTACCGAATAATCATGGCTTATGTTGAGCAACCTTCAAAAATACTACCAAAAGTAATTGCAGCTGTTTCGGAGACACTCACAATTAATCCAAACTCTGCTGAGGCGCGCTCTTCTTTAGGAATATCCTATGCGTTAGCTTGGCGCTGGAAGGATGCATGGGAAGTGCTCAATCAAGCAAAAAAATTAAACCCTAATTTGGCGCTTACCGAGTTGGGTTTTGCTCTTTATTACTCAGGGTTAGGTGATGCTAATGGGGTAAAAAGATCACTAGCAAAAGCAAACCAGCTCGATCCATTAAATATTGAAATTGCTGACTGGGGACATTGGTCTTTAGCCATGATTGGTGAACTAGATGAGGCGATTCGGTGGGGGAAGGAAAAAATGAGCCTTCACCCTAATGTAGGCATGATTTTTAGTGGAGCCAGTGTTTCTGCATCACTAGCAGGAGATCATGCAAGAGCAATAGCGTTGGCAGAAAAAGGCGCAAATTTAGAAGTGGACTCTCCTTATCCTTTATTAGCACTCGCTCAAGCTTATGGTTATGCTGGTCAAACAGAAAAAATCTTTCCTTTACTCGTGCAAGCAAAAAAATCTAAAACTTACTTGTGTAAATATGAAACAGCGGTAACTCACCTTATATTAAATGATCTCGACAAGGTGTTTGAAAACTTAAATCAAGCTGTCAGTGACCGATCTAACTGTTTAGTGTTTACTCGTTTTGACCCACGATTAGAACCAATTAGAAATGACAATCGTTATAAAGCTTTGTTAGTAAGAATAGGGTTAGATGATAAATCCATAAATAAATACTCCAGATAGTAAAACAGATTGTTGATAGTATTTATTGAGTTCCTATTTATTGACAGTCACTTAAGTAAAAAGAAAAAATAAATAGTGTCAACCTTTAAGTTTGTTCATTAATTTAATATTTATGGGGACTAAATTATTGTTCTTGAGTGAGTAGCGAGGCGGTCAAGTTCAATTTCTCGAATTGCAGGCACACCAACCCCTTGGAGCCTGCCAAGTCAGTGTTTTTTAAGATTTAGTTTGTTTTTTTTATTGGTTAGTTAAGGACTAGCATACAACAACTTAGCTGAATTAACCCCTTTAACCCACTGCTGTTTAAGTTTGCTTGCCAATGCCTGCATGGCTTCAATCGAGCCAACCGCCCGATAATAGTTTTGCCGATAAGCTTTGACCTGACTCAGCCATTCATCTTGATTAAGATTAAGCCGTTGGAATATTGGGGTAAGATTGGTTGGAATACTGGCTTTGTTATCATGGGTTATGGTTTTACCCGTCCATTCCACTAATTCAATATAATCTTTTAGCTTAATGGATAGCACTTTTTCTTTAATGCCGCCTTTAATCGATTCTATCGCTTGATTTAACTGCGCTTGTGATAAGAGCTTAATTCGAGTTTGAATACTGGTATGCTCAGAATGCTCAAGCTTTTGATTGAGCCCTGCTCTAATCGGGTTTAAATCTACATAAGCCATACAGGTTAAAGCGGCTGATTCATCCAATAAAGCTTGAGAATGAAACCTAGACTCCCAAAAGTGACCTTTCACTCCATCTTCCAAGTTACTACGTTTAGCTAATGGCTCATTAATACAACTCATTAACCTTGAAATAGAGCCTAGCTTTTGTCTGCACGCCTCAACCTTGCCTTTATCACTTAAAATGGATAACCGTTTGGCTTGGGTTAAAGACTCAACATTATTCTTATTTTTTCTAATTGGATATAACCTCAGCCAGCGCTCAACCACTTGATTATCCGACCATTGCCATGGAGCTTTGGGATTAAAGTAAACCACTAGATGATAATGATTATGCATCACGGCATAGCTATAGACTTCAATGGCAAATAACTCAGCTAAAAACAATATTCGTTTTTCAATCCAAGCTCTTCTGTGTTCATAGGAAATCCCTGTATCTTCATCCACCCCGCACAAAAAAGCCCGTCTGACACAACGAGACGATAAATGATAAAAGCCTGGGGTTTCGTTATCGATTAATTCAGAGCGTCTGATTGCCATGGTTTGTCCTTAAACCGAGTAGTAGAGAAATTAATCATGCTAGAACAGATAAATAAACACAATCAGCTTATTCAGTAATTGTTGTGAGAGATTGGCTATTGTTGGTGTGGGTGATTGTGCATATGGTGGCTGTCTGGAATTACCCCTTCGACAAGATCAGGGTGAACGGGGGAATTAAAATATCTTTCGGCAGGCTCAGGTTGAGTGGTTGGTTAGTGCAATTACCTTGAGTTGTTGAAGTAGTAAAAAATCTAAATCCAGCTTATCCTGAACAGTTAAGACTAAGCTCCGCTCTCCCTGAGCTTGTCGAAGGATAAGCTTGGGAGTTGGTATGGTGAGTGTTTAAAACTCCCCGAGTATCTAAAATTACCTGTGTCTAGGAATTACCATCGCTATATTGACCTAGATTAGTTTTTTTATTCATTATTTTGATACAATATTTATTAGCTTGCTATCAACCTTAAGTTTCGACACATTAATTTATCATTTTTATGTTGTTTCTTTTAATAGCCTCTTTTTTTAATGGCTTAGGTATTTTAGCTCCTTTACAACAACATGCTAGAAATGCTCTCTTCGAGATTGCTTCTTGCATAACGCTTTTAATGCGCTCTCTTACCTAGCCATCAATTAAAAAAGAGGTATTTTAAAATGAAATTATTTAAAAAAGTATTAAAAACTACTTTAAAAACAACTGTTTTCTTGCTTTCTGATGATGATCATAATGTAGATACTGTAAAAGATGAATCTAATCTTTATGAAGCTCAAAAAGAATTGCTAAATAATGGTAATACATACTATCCAGATATGTCACGAGCCGCTTACGGCTTAATTGATGATTAAAAAATAAAGAGAATTTTTCTCTTCATTTTCATTCTTTTTGCATTTTCGATGTAATTTTGTTTTTCGTTTTACCACCACCTTTTCCACCAATCGTATCTGCTTTGCCTGAATTTGCATGAGCTAAGGACTGCATTTTCTATTCTTGATATGCTGTAATCATTAAAAAATGCTTCTTCTACTCGTTCTTATATATTGTGGAACTGTGAGTTTTGAAATTTGTACTGCTGCATAAAAATATAATTTCAATCTTTAAGTTTATAGTCCTACCCACTTTCATTTGATATAGTGACCCAAAGCCTAAATCAACTTCTAAGGATGCTTTTTGGCTGCCGAAAAAAACGCTACTGTAGCACCAAACACTTCTGAGTTATTTCTTTCTACCACTAATTTGAATTATCAAGTTGGCGGTCAAACTATTCTGCGGAATATTAACCTTTCCATTGAGCAAGGCAAAAAAGTTGCGCTTTTGGGCTTGAATGGGGCAGGTAAATCTACACTGATTAAATTGCTTACTGGTGAACTAAAGCCTTCTAATGGTGATATTAATAACCGTGAAGCGCTAATTAATCATTTAGGCTATCAGGCTTGTGATATGCAAGCACTGCCAGTGCTTTCGGTTGAAGAATATTTAGTTTTTTGTGCCCAGCTTAAAGGTGTTGAAGTGGCACAATTAAATTTAGTTATAGAGCAACTTATAGCCAGTTGGGAGCTAAATTCAGTAAAACATATGCGGCTTAAAAAACTTTCACAAGGCAACTTGCAGAAAGTAATGATAGCGCAGGCTTTTTTAAACTCACCTAGTTTTCTCTTATTTGATGAGCCAACTCAAAACCTAGATCCATTAGAGCAACAGCGTTTTTTGCAACAAATTGGTCAACTAAACCAAAAGCAGAGTTGTTTGTTTTCATCTCACCATGTTAACGAGGCAGTTTCATCTGCTGATTTAATTGTGGTTATGCATCAAGGTGAGATCATTGCGATTTTAGATAACCAGCAATTAGAAATAAAGTGGTTTGTGGTTGATAATCAAAAACTTGAACAATTAACTTTTAATGACGAGCTAATGGTAAATACTCAATATAGTGGCAATCTAAAAACGCTATTAAGTGCTCAAGGCGAGAAACAATCTATTCATACATTATCTTGTATAAAAGACGTTGAGTGGCTGGGTAATAGTCAACAAGCCATTATGCCGTTATTTGGTTTATTAGCGAGTGGAGCAATGTAATGAGTTTACTTGCTAAACTAATTTCTAAAATTATTACCAAGCAACCCATTTACTGGTTAAGCCTAGCCGTAAGTTTATTTTTAATTGCAGGCTTTACTCGGTATGCCGTTGATCAATTTTATTTTTTACAGGCGCAAAATTTATCTAACTTATCAGTATTTAACGAAATTATTTTACCATTGAGTGGCTTGGTTTTAATTATTCAATTATTATTTTCTCTTATTGTCACTAGCTTTCACTTGCCTCGTTTTAACCAGACTAACCAAGCCTTTTTATTTTGGCATTCTAATCTTTCGATCCTAAAGCTTACTCAAATTTTTATTGTCACCCAAATTCGAATAACTTGTTTGCCACTTTTGTTGTTTGTTTTTATTTTATTTTGGCTTAGTTTTTATACTTCACTCGATATAGCCCGCAGTTTAACTTTAGTTATGTCAGTTGCTGCAATTTGGTTTGTTTTATCAATTTTGTTCGTTTTAATCAGCTTAAAATCAAGGCAAAGCTTGCACTGCTTTTTGTTAGGCTTTGGTGTTGTTTCGGGGCTGTTGCTGCTTGAAATGCTAATAAGATTGAATAACAATTTTGAATATTATCGAGGTATATTTTTACCTTTTTTAACTTTAAGACAAGGAGTGTTTTCTGTTGCAGATATTGCCAATTATATTATTTTAATTGTGCTTGGTACTTATCTTACTGTTCATCAGATAGCCAAATTAAAAAATGTTAAAATTAAAAATAATATTCCAGTTTTTGCCGTGTTGGGTGTTAGTTTGTTTTTGGTTAGTCTAATTCCGCTAAATTATGATTTTACCGATCAAAAAAGAAACAGCATTGAAGCCTCTTTAATTGAAAAACTTAAAACGCAAAGTCAGCCTTTAAATATTATTGCAGTCGTTAATGATGAAACTAGTCGAGATGAAATTATGCGTGGTTTTAGCTTAATTAAAAAAGCTTATCCAGAGACAAAAATTAGTTTTCAATCAAGACAGTCTTTAAAAGCTAATCTAAGCCATACTGGTGAATTTATTCAAATTAATTTAGGTGAGCTGCAACAATCAGTAGCTTACCCTTTTGATCAAGAAGTAAAGCTTGTTTTTGAGCAAGCCATTGATAAATTATTAACCCGTAAGCATCAGTGGATTACTATTATTGAAGGCCACAAAGAGGCTTCTCCATTTGGTAAATCAACCTCAGATATTAAGCAGTTTTATCAAACCTTAAAGCAAATGGGTTGGCCAATTGCAGTGCAAAATTTAACCCAGTTTCCGCTTAACGATAGAACCGAATTATTAATTATCGCTTCACCTAAAGAGCCTTGGCTTCCTGGTGAAATGGCGCAGGTAATTAATTATTTGAATCAAGGGAAATCATTATTGTTATTAATTGATCCTGACAGTGAAGTTCCAGCTCAACTATCCGCTTATTTAGGTGTTGTTCGCCATAAAGGGACTTTAGTTGATTGGCAAGGATTTCAGCGAGGAACACCACATCCTGCGGTGCTTGTTGTTGATCAGTTTAAATCACACCCTGTGGTGAGTAATTTATCGCAATTATTAGCATTTCCTTGGGCGAGTGCTTTGAAAGTGCATATTAATGAAGAATCGAACTTTACTAAAGAAATTATCATTGAGACTCATCAAGGAGTGTGGAATGAGTTTGATATTGATGCTGAGTCACTTGCGTTTGAAGAAGCTAAAGGCGAAAAACAACAAGCTTTTCCACTAGCATTAAGCTTACAAAATAAAACTAATCAACAAAAAATAATTATCATTGGTGATAGTCATTTTTTAACTGATTCGGCAATTAATAATTATGACAATATGCAGTTTGCATTAAATTTAGTCAGCTGGTTAACCAATAGTGAAATTAGCCGTAGTGTTGATAATAAAGATAGTAGTCTGGTGATTTCAAGTTTAGGGTTTTGGGTGCTGAATTTTATTTTTTTAATGGGACTACCATTTATTTGTGTGATTGTTGCTCTTAATGAGTTTCGTTTAAAGGTAAAAAATGCGCAAGAAAAATCCGCTTAGTCAAAGGCAGTGGTTAAATATAATTATTATTGCCACTAGCGCAATGTTTTTAATTATGGTGCTTATTGGTAGAATGTTTGAAGGTAAAAATACTAATAGCGCTAATGACAGTCCTGTTATAAACCAAATGATAAAAATAGATTTTGGTGATCGTGCTTTGATTTTGCAAGGCGATCAATGGATAGATCTGTCGGCTGTACCGTTACCTGCTGAAAAAATAAAAAAGATAATAAATAATTGGCAATCATTACTATTAAAACAAGCCTCTCCTATTGATAACGAGCGATTAACGGGGCAAAATATTTTGCTTTACTTTAGTCAGCAGTCTAATCCTATTATCTGCAAAGTAAGCCAGCACAATAACCAAATTATTTTTCAGTGGACTCAAGCGCAAAAACAATTAGTGCTAGAAAATATCAGTTTATCTGACTATATTCCCTTAAAGTATTCATTTTAGGGGCTGTTTGAAAGATCAACAGATCCTAATAACAAGCGAAAATTTTATGCCAGAATTACCAGAAGTTGAAACCAGTAAAAAAGGAATTGAGCCTTATTGTGTTGGGCAAACTGTTTTAAATGCCATTGTGCGTAACCATAAATTACGTTGGCCTGTTGACTTAAACTTAGCCAATAAAATTAAAAATTATTGCGTTAAAACCGTCAGCAGACGTGGTAAGTATTTAATCATTGAGTTTGAAAATAAACCAGAGTCGTTACTTATTCATTTGGGTATGTCGGGAAGCTTGCGAGTAATTGATAGTGAGTTAGCGCCTGAAAAGCATGATCATTTTGATTTGGTTTTAAGTAATGGTAAATCGGTTCGATATAACGATCCTAGACGATTTGGCTGTGTGATTTTAAATACCGAAAATCACAACCACTCATTATTAAAAAGTTTAGGGCCAGAACCTTTAACTGATGACTTTAATAGCGATTATCTTTATCAGCTTTGTCGCTCAAAGAAAGCGTCGATTAAAGTGGTTATTATGGATAGTAAGGTCGTTGTTGGTGTGGGCAATATTTACGCCCAAGAAGCGTTGTTTATGGCAAAAATTAATCCTGCTAAGCCTGCTAGTAAAGTGTCGAAGAAGAAAATGGCACTATTAGTTGAGGCAATAAAACAAGTACTAGCGGTAGCAATAAAAGCAGGTGGTAGCAGCTTAAAAGATTTTACCCAAACCGATGGCAAGCCAGGGTATTTCCAACATCAGTTTAATGTATATGCAAGAGCCGGCGAGCCTTGTGTTAATTGCCAAAATCCATTAAAACAAAAGCAATTAGGGCAAAGAACCACCACTTATTGTTCAAGTTGCCAGAAGTAGTAAGGGCTTAATATGAGTAACGTTCAATCTATTGTCATTGTTGGCACTGGAAGAGTGGGAAAACCGCTTAAAAGTCGATTAGTTGAACAAGGGCATAAAGCCTATTCAGCTCGATTAGATCCTGAAAAAGGTTTGCAGCTTGAGCAAACCATTGAAAAGCAAATGCCATTAAATTTGGATGCCTTAGTTATTTGTGTTTCTGCGGCAGGAAAATCTTGGCGGTGGGATACTTTGTTAAATGGCCTTGTGGCACAAATAAAGAGCCAAAAGGTTGTTGCCAAAAAAATTATCCTGGTTTCTTCTTCAAGAGTGCATGAAGTAAACCAAGGGTTAATAACCGCAGAGATGCCAGTTAATCCAGTTTCATTAAAAACTCAGCAGATTGTTGCAGGTGAAAAAGCGCTATTTAATAGTTCACCTAATGTGTGGCTGTTAAGGTGCTGCGGGATTTATGGTGATGATTATCCAAAATATACGCCAATTATGTTGGCTGCTAAGGATAAGCCTCGTTGCGGTGTGACAAGTCAACTTATTATAGAAAGACTGCTGACATTAATTAATCAGCAAAGCTGGCAATCGGGTATTGAGATTTTAAGTGATGGCTTTTGTTATTTTGAAGGGGAAAAAATTGCCATTGATGATCAAAGGGTTGCTCAAATTAGCTTAAATCATCGAGTTTTAAAATCCTCTCAAACGGTTACCACGGCATATATTGAATCGTAATTGGGGTAATCAATAATTAACGAGCATAAAAAAAGCCTGATAACACAAGTGATCAGGCTTTTTCGGCTACTCGGTACACGAGGAAATTAAGTATTACTTAATTTTAGCTTCCTTGTACATCACGTGCTTGCGTACAACTGGGTCGTACTTTTTGAACTCAAGCTTGTGAGGAGTGTTCTTTTTGTTTTTGTCTGTGGTATAGAAATGACCAGTACCAGCAGAAGAAACTAATTTGATTTTATCGCGCATGGTCTAAACCTCTTATACTTTTTCGCCGCGTTGGCGAATGGTGGTTAAAACAGCATCGATACCTTTTTTATCGATGATACGCATACCTTTTGCAGAAACGCGTAAGTTTTACAAAACGGTTTTCACTTTCAACCCAAAAACGGTGAGAGTGAAGATTAGGCAAAAAACGACGGCGAGTGCGGTTTTTTGCATGAGATACATTGTTTCCTGTTGCTGGTCTTTTACCAGTAACCTGACATACTCGTGACATTAGTTTAGCCTCTTAAAATTCGGTACAAAACGGCAATGCATTAATCGTGCAAAAATCACTCAATACCTTCCTGCCGCTGAAAGGGCGCACTTTATACCAAATACCGTAGAGGAATACAACTTTTTAAGCTCATAAAATTACCAATTTGATTAATCACTTATCAAATTTATAAGCTGGTTTTTAAAGGTTTTTGCACTATATTTTGCCCATTTCAGCCAAAGAAATCACGGTATTGCCCGCAACAATCAAATGGTCGAGTAAGCGAATATCGATTAGTGCCAAAGACTGTTTTAATGTGGCTGGTAATATCAATATCTGCCAACACTTGGCTCGGTAACACCTGATGGATGATTGTGAGCAACCATGATCGCCGCAGCATTGAATTTAAGGGCTTTTTGTACAACCACTCTGGGATGAATGAAGAGGCTGAATTAACAGTGCCGAAAAACAGCTCTTCATAAGCTAATAAGCGATTTTGATTGTCTAAAAATAACGCCGCAAATACTTCGTTGGGGCGCCCAACTAGCTGACTTTGTAAATAAGACTTTACCTGCTGAGGATTAGTAAACCCTGTTAGGTTGAGTGAGACTCTTCGGCTAAGGTGGCGCTTGCTCATTTCCATGCATGCCTGTAGTTGATACAAATTTGGCCTGACCCAAGCCCTTTAAATTGGCAAAAAGATTTAAGATCGGCAGAAAAAAGTGATTTTAGGCTTCCAAAATGGCCAATGATCTCTCGGGCTAACTCAATGGCATTTTTGCCTTTTATTCCTGTGCGCAAAAATATGGCTAAAAGTTCGGCATCAGTTAAAGATTGTGCCCCTTTTTGTAATAGTTTTTCTCGTGGTCGCTCTTCAATAGGCCAAGTGGTTAGTTGGTTCATGATAATTCCTTTTACCAGTTATTTATTTTAGCAACAATGTTAGTTATAAAACTAAGATAAGTCTGTAAGCAATAGATGAAAAAAGAGTGAGAAATTGCTGAAAAGTTTTGCTATTATGATGCAGGTTAGTAAGTATTCAGTTCGCCCAGAATACTCCTATTTCTAATTGGTTAAGGATTGCCCTCCGTTGTCTAAAATTAAAACAAACGAAACGAGCAAAAATCTTATTTTAGGTATTTGTGGTGGAATAGCCGCCTATAAATGTGCCGATTTAACTCGACGACTTAAAGAGCGTGGTTTTGATGTACGAGTAGTAATGACATCATCAGCCAAAGAGTTTATTACCCCTATGACATTACAAGCGGTGTCTGGCCACCCTGTGCATGATGATTTATTTGACCCTCAGGCAGAAGCCTCAATGGGGCATATAGAGCTTGCCAAATGGGCCGATTTAATTTTAATTGCACCTGCTACCGCTAACACTATTGCAAAAATAAATCATGGTAAAGCTAACAACTTACTCACAAGCCTAATACTGGCATCTAAAGCAAAACTAATGTTGGCACCGGCAATGAACCAACAAATGTGGGCAAATGAGGCAACTCAATGCAACATTTGTGACTTGCAAGCTAAAGGTGTTGATATTATTGGCCCTGCTAGTGGTGAGCAAGCTTGTGGTGATGTTGGGGCGGGTAGAATGGTTGAACCGCTTGATATTGCTATTGCCGTTGAACGGCAGTTCTGCCAGAAAGGGCTTTTAACGGGTAAAAAGCTAGTAATAACAGCTGGTCCCACTTTAGAGGCGATTGATCCTGTTCGCTATATTTCTAACCATAGTTCAGGAAAAATGGGATATGCCATAGCAAAAGCTGCACAGTTGGCTGGCGCTCAAGTTTATTTGGTTTCTGGCCCTTGTCATATTGCAGTGCCTCAAGATGTTAATTATATTCAAGTAACTAGCGCTGATGACATGTTTAATGCGGTTAAGGAGCTAATAGAAGATACCGATATTTTTATTGGTTGTGCAGCGGTAGCAGACTATAAGCCAGTTAACACCTTTGCGCAAAAAATCAAAAAATCTCAACCTACAATGCAAATTGAATTAATAAAAAACATTGATATTTTGGCTTGGGTTGGCGAACAAAAAAAGGCTAAGCTAGTGGTTGGCTTTGCCGCAGAAAGTGAAAAATTAAAAGAATATGCATTAAAAAAACTTCATAAAAAACAACTCGACTTAATTTGTGCCAACGATATTAGCCAATCAGGGTTAGGCTTTAATAGCGATAATAATCAATTGTTGTTAATTGACAAAAATGAAAATGAATTTTCATTGCCTATAGAAAGAAAAGAAATTTTAGCAATGAAAATTGTGCAACAAATCGCTAAGCGGTTGTAATTGTGCTAAGTAAAAATTTAGACATGGAGACACTCAGTGAAAATCAATCCTAATAAAGAAAAAGAAAAGAAAAAAGCGCAGCCCAAGGTAAAAGAGAAAACGCTATTATCTCGCTCTTTGCCATATCTATTATTGTGTATATTAACCATTATCTTTGTTGCAATTATTCAATATTATTTAGTGGTTGTTGCCCCCGCGCAAGATAGAAACAGAACTTTTGTTAATGTAACCATGACGGCTTATATGGAACTTGTATTGAGTCGGCTTGATGGTGTGAGCCTGTCTGCAAAGTCATTTTTAAATGATCCTGAGCTTAAAAAAACATTAAGAACCGGAAGCCAACAGGATATTGCTAACATCGAGAATCAATTGGCCGCGCGTCTTTCTAATATTGTTGGGGTAAGAATATTAGACAGTGAATTACTTGATGTTGATCCTAACTCTAAACCTGTTATTACTAATGTAACCTTGCACTTAATTCGACAATTAAAAACCGCAGAGTCAGTTAACCATGAAGCCATTGATGCAGGAAAACCAAGTCAGCATGTTGCAGTAATTTTTAAGCTAACAGGCACAAAGAAAATTGCATTGATTGGTGTTGACTTTAATGTTTTTTCTGAAGCCTTGCCTCATAACCGTTTGGTTCCAGGGTATTATGAATTTTTACAGAGTTTTGCCAATCAAAACAGAACTATCATAGCGTTAGGGGATAAAGGCTTTAAAGTTGATGAGCCAATGGGAATTGCAAATATCGACAAAACGCATTGGAAAATAGCATTTTGGCCCAAAGATCCTGCCAAATTTAACTCAGAACTAGAACTTATACTCTTTTTTGGAGGATTAGTGCTTGTTATGGCGCTTGTTGGAGTGGGGGGCTACATTGGTTTGCATGGATTACAAAGAATGTTGAAAACCGATGCGTCTAATTTTACTAAATGGTTAATTGATAGCAGTAAAGAAAATAAGCTACTTGCCAAAACAGATTTTGAGTTGCAAGTGTTTGCTGATGCTTCTAAAACCTTAATAAGAGAAGGAGTAAGCTTTGGAGAAATGAGTAGTGAGCCTGTTGCTGTTAAAGAACAAACCAAGGCACCTAAAGCTATTGAAAAAAGCCCCCGAACATTAATTGAAGCACTAGGAAATAGCACAAACAATAGTGGATTAGAGGTTACAACCGTACAACAAACATCAAGTGGAACGGTGATCCCAGATTCAATTTTTAGAGAATATGATATTAGAGGCGTCGTTGGCTCTACCTTGAACTCTGCAATTGTTCGTGAAATTGGCAGAGCAATAGGAAGCGAAGCCTTTGAGCGTGGAGAGCAACGTATTGTTGTCGCAAGAGATGGAAGGCTTTCAGGCCCTGAGCTGATTAATGCACTTAAACAAGGATTAATGGAAAGCGGTAGAGACGTGATTGATGTGGGTGAAGTGCCAACACCACTGCTTTACTTTGCCACAAATTATCTTGATGCTAATAGTGGGGTAATGCTTACAGGTAGTCATAACCCTAAGGATTACAATGGGTTAAAAATTGTTCTTGGCGGTAATACCTTATCGGGTGAAGATATTCAAAATCTGAAAAAACGGATTGAAAGTGACAATATGGTGAAGGGAAAGGGAAGCCACGAAACGGCAACTATTGCCCAAGATTATATTGGTCAAGTAACAAGCGATGTGGCATTGGCACAACCACTAAAAGTTGCGGTTGATTGTGGAAATGGTGTAGCTGGAAAAATTGCGCCTCAGTTGTTACAAGCGCTTGGGTGTGAAGTGATTGGTTTATATTGTAAAGTGGATGGAAACTTTCCTAATCATCATCCCGATCCAAGTAAGCCTGAAAATTTAAAAGAGTTAATTGACTTGGTGAAATCTGAAGAAGCTGATGTCGGCTTGGCCTTTGATGGTGATGGAGATCGATTAGGTGTCATTGACTCTGAAGGAAATATTATTTGGCCCGATAGGCAAATGATGCTTTATGCCATGGATGTATTATCAAGAAACCCAGGGGCAGACATTATCTACGATGTAAAATGCACCAAGCATTTGGCAAAGGTTATTTCGGCTAATGGTGGTCACCCAATTATGTGGAAAACGGGGCACTCGTTAGTAAAAGCTAAAATGCGTGAAACAGGGGCTCTGCTGGCGGGCGAGTGTAGCGGTCATATTTTCTTTAAAGAGCGCTGGTATGGATTTGATGATGCTTTGTATACCGCCGCTCGACTACTTGAAGTTTTATCGGCGGATACCAGAAAGTCTTACGAAATATTTAATGCCTTGCCAAATAGTGAAGTAACACCTGAAATTAATGTCGCTGTTACCGATGAAAAGAAATTTGAAGTGATAAATAAACTATCAGCTAATGGTGCTTTTGGTGAAGGAAAAATCATTAATATAGACGGTGTTAGAGTTGAATATTCGGATGGTTGGGGTTTGGTTCGAGCTTCTAATACAACACCTAACCTAGTTATAAGGTTTGAAGGGGAAACATTGGAAGTTATTGAAAGAATTAAAAAAATCTTTAAGCAGCAGTTGTTAATGGTTGATAGTAGTTTAGCTTTGGATTTTTAGGGGAAAATAATGATTGGAAAAAAATCAAATAGAAAACAAGAAATATTGCAAAGCCTTGCTTATATGCTTGAGAATGACTTAAGCGACAGAATTACCACCGCGCGATTAGCTAAAGAAGTTGGAGTGTCCGAGGCGGCTTTGTACCGACATTTTCCAAGTAAAGCAAGAATGTATGAGTCGTTACTCGACTTTTGTGAAGAAAGCTTATTTAGCCGTATTAATGCTATTAGCGCAGAAACACAACCCGTTGATGAAAAGTGCTTTAAAATTGCTTCGTTAGTGCTGAGTTTTTCACAGAAAAATGCAGGTATTTCGCGTTTATTAACCGGAGAGGTATTGTTAGGAGAAACGGAGCGTCTAAAAAGCCGAGTTTCTCAACTATTTGATAAGCTTGAACTCAGCCTAAAACAAGTGATTAGAAGTGCTGCCATAGAAGCTAATCAATCAACGATTGATGCTGCCGCTAACGCAAAACTCATTAATTCAATCATTGAAGGGCGAATACAGCAGTTTGTACGTTCAAGTTTTAAGATTGAGCCACTAGAACATTGGGAATCTCAGTGGCGTTTAGTTAGGTTAGGGGTGAGCTTTTAAGTAAGCTATTAGGCAGAACCCACTTAAGAGTTTTCAGTTGGAATTTGTTTTTTTACATACTTTAAGTAGTTTTGCCTTAAAGTTTTAACCTTGTCGCTCTTACACAGCTCTGTTCCTTGCTCGGTATTATTACAAGTTACTTCAAATACTATATGGGTAAGGTTGCTGTTGGTTGGGATCTTAGAAAAAGATAAAGATAAGTCATCATCTTTTTCTGCTCGACTAGTCAAAATTAAAGTGTCGGTAATGATCTCAATTCTGCCAGAAGCATTATCTTTGGCGTAAAGCTGTGCTAGTTGCCACGCTTTTTGGCAGTCTTTTTTATTTAAACAGTCAAATACTGCGGGCTGGAGAGATTCATCTTCATCAGCGTTATTTTGTTTTTTCCTTAAAGTTCTTCTTACCGACTCTAGTTCTTTATAACGAGTGATATCACCTTGAAAGCGTTTAGCAACAACAACTTTTTCATCTTGTAGCATAATTGCGTTGGCTTTATTATCGTCAATTTGCGTCATAGTGGCGGTAATATCATTTTTGAGTATCAGTGGTAATTTTTGCCCTAGTCGTTCGTGAATGGCGGCTTGGCGTTGTTGATCCTCTAATTGAAGCTTAAGCAAATCGGACTTACTTTTTTGAATTTTAATTCTTTGCTCTAGCGCTAAAATTTGTGCATCTCTATTACGAATAATGTCACTAATAGAGCTAAACTGCCTAAGCAGCTCGGCATCTCGCTTTATTTTTTCTTGTAGCGCAATTTCTTGTTTACGATCTTCAATTTTCTTAATGCGATCTTCTTCTAGCTCGGCTAAGGTTTTGCCAGGGGGGACTTTTTTTATGACTCGCCCTTTATCATTAAGCACATCATAGCCAGCGACAATCATTTCCTTAGTTACTTGATCTTTAAGAATGACTCGCCCTTCGTTATTAGTAAAACGATAATACTCCCTTGCCATGGCATTAGTGCCAACAAGTAAAGAGCTAATTATGAGTGAAATAAGTAATAAATGTTTAAGCATATGATTCTTAATTGCTTTTTAGACGTTAAACAGTACCATAGTTTTCTCTGTATCGTGCAATTGATTCGTTAAATTGAGAGAGTTTTGGCTGTTTTTGTATATAAATCTGTAGATCAGCTAATGAAATAATAGCATATACGGGTAAATTGTATTCTTTTTCTACTTCTTGAATGGCAGACAGCTCAGAATGACCTTTTTCTTGTCTATCAAGTGCAATTAAAACACCCGCTGGCGTGGCTCCCGCAGCCGTTATAATATCGATAGATTCTCTAATAGCAGTGCCTGCGGTAATAACATCATCGACAATCATTACTTTACCCTCTAAGCTGGCTCCTACCAAGTTACCTCCTTCACCGTGGGTTTTAGCTTCTTTACGGTTAAAGCAGTAGGGAACATCTTTGCCATGTTGTTTTGCCAAAGAAATAGCAACCGCAGTGGCAAGAGGTATTCCTTTATAGGCTGGTCCAAAGAGCATATCAAACTGGGCGTTGTTATTGACTAGTGTTTCAGCATAGCAGTCACCTAAAGTGGCTAAGTCGCTGCCTTGATTAAAAAAACCGGCATTAAAAAAGTAAGGGCTAATTCTGCCCGACTTTAAAGTAAATTCGCCAAATTTTAACGCCTGACGCTGTATGGCTAACTCAATAAAGGTTGATTGGTTTTGTGACATGCTGTGTCCAATATAAAAGGCGATTAATGAAGTAAATTTTAACGGGTTTTATAAAGATAGCCACCAATTTTTTAATCGAGCTTGAATCGCATCACTACTTTGACCTAATGCTTTGGCGCTAGGAAAGTTGTTTTGTGGCGATTGTGTGTTAGACAAGTAAAAACTAATAGGAGCGCTGATCACTTTTAGCTCATTATTGATAAATTGTTGTTTTGCTATTGCTGTTTGCCAGGCATGAGTAACAAGAATAACTTCGTCTATTTGGGCATGTTTGAGCATTATTGCCGAAAACTGAGCGCTTTGTAATAAATTTGAGCTATTTGATTCTATCCATTTAGGTGCAATATTAAAGCGCGACATCATCACTTGGTTCATTAGTACCGCTTCGGGTGTAGCTTCATTGTTTGGTGTGCCACCACTTAATAATACTGGAGCGTCCAATTTTTTTTGTAACCAAGCGGCATAGTTAACTCTTTCTAACGATTGTGCATTTAAGGTGTCAATTTCGCCGTATTCAGGCGCTTTGTGAAGTCTGCCTGCGCCAAGAACAACAATAGCCCGGCTTGTTGGTGGAGAGTTTTGTAATTGTTTTATTTGCTCTTGGGTTAGTGCTTTTTCTGTTTCTAAGGAGGTCACTAAGTATGAAGCGACAGGATTTAAACTTAACAAAAATAAGCTAGTTATAGATAAAAACGCTAAAATAAGTGACAGTAAGCGATATTTTTTTAGTAGCACCAAACTTAACAGTAGCAATATAAAGTTAATACTCGGCGGGAGTATTAACTCTAATATTGTATTGGTGCTATAGGCTATATCCATTAAGGTAGATTATTTTACTCTGCGAACTTTGGCCGATGCATTCAGGCCTTCAACATTCATATTGTATGAGCCAAGTGCACCACGCGAAATGACAACTTTAGGGTTAACAATGTTAATATAGCCTTTAGTGCGGCTAATAACCTTCCAAGTTTGACCGTTTTTTAATTTTAAAATAGCGCCTTTTTTCCAGCCTTTAAACTCACCAATAATTGTTGTTTCAATTTTTTCAATGGGATTTATTTCAGTATCGGCTTTTCCAAAAGCATCTTCACCAGAAATAATTTGAGTGGCAGGGCTGGCAGGTTTTGTACTAACTGGAGGGCTAGTTGGTGTTTGAGGAGTTGTTGAGGCAGCTATTTGGGGTTTTGATGTAGGCTGCGCGTTAGTATTCTTATTCGCATAATATTTAGCCACTTGATCAAAGCAGGCTAAGCGCTCATTGTTTTCACTGATTTTTGTGCAGCGAATAACATCACTTTTCATATCGGCTATTGCCGCATTAGGCAGTAGTATTAAGCCAGCAATAAAACTAAAGGTAATTGTTTTCATTAGGGTAGCTCTTTTATTAATTAAACTTAGCCCTATGAAAGATATAGAGCTTATTATTCTTGTTGAGTTGAAATTTCTTTGTTGCGAGAAGGGCTAAACTGAGAAAATAAAATGCCAAGCTCAAATAAAAGCCACATAGGGATAGCTAATAATACCTGCGAAATAACATCGGGTGGTGTTAATAGCATTCCCACAACAAACACCCCAACAATGACATAAGGACGTTTCTCACGCAAGCTTTCAACATCAGTTAAACCCGACCAAACCATTAATACGGTGGCTACAGGAATTTCAAAAGCAATGCCAAAAGCAAAGAACATTTTTAGCACAATATCTAAGTAACTACTAATATCGGGCAGAACTTGAATGCCTTCGGGGCCTGCTGCGGTTAAAAATGCCCAAGCTAAAGGAAATACAACAAAATAAGCAAACGCTAAACCTGAATAGAATAAAACGATACTTGAAAATAATAAGGGATAAGCAAAGCGCTTTTCGTGACGATATAAGCCTGGGGAAATAAAGGCCCAAATTTGATGCAAAATATAGGGCATAGCAACAAATACTGATAAAAATGCGGTCATTTTAAACGGGGTTAAAAAAGGCGCAATAATATCAGTAGCAATCATTGCAGATTCAACAGGAAGCCTTTCTTGTAAGGGCGCAGCTAAAATGAGGTAAATATCATTAGCCCAATAAAAAAGTCCTAAAAAAACCACCAAAATAGAGACTAATGCTTTTAATAGCCTGTCGCGAAGCTCTAGCAAGTGTGAAAGCAGTGGCATATCTTTTTCAATGTCGCCTTTTGCGACATTAATACTCGATTGATTAGGATTTTGTGTCATTGTTTTGCGAAGGCTTAATGTTGAGAGACTCTTGCTCGGCTAAACCTTCAATCGGTTGCTGAACATCACTCATTATTTGATTCATTGACTGCTGAGCATCTTCTAACGATTCTAATCCCGAATCTTGCGTGAGCTGTTGTTTTTGTTGCTCAATTTGCTCTTGCAACTCTTTTACCTTTAGCTCGCGATCAATTTCGGTTTTAATTGAGTTAAAGCCTTGTTTGGCTTTTCCAACCCACATGCCCACTGTTTTAGCTGCTTTGGGTAATCGCTCAGGCCCTAAAACGACTAAAGCGATTATACCAATAACAAAAATTTCCCAAAAACTCATAATGATTATTGCTGAATAAAATTACTCAGCTTTTTCCTTTTCTTTAATCACTTCGCCTTCAACCACGTTGTCACTCGAATTTTCGATAGACTCTGTCGTGCTGTCGGCTTCTTTGTTGGCATTTTCGCCATCGTTTACTGCTTTCTTAAAGCCCTTAAGCGCGCCGCCTAAGTCTGAGCCTATGTTTTTAAGGCGTTTTGTGCCAAATAATAAAATAACGATAACCAAAACGATTAATAACTGCCAAATACTCGGTCCCATGAAAATTCTCTCTAATTTGCTCTAAAAATAAATAATAATTTGGTTAATAATTAAGGTGTTTTAAGCAAAGGGTAGCTGACTACCGCCTAATAAGTGAACATGAATATGAAAAATTTCTTGTCCACCACCTTTCTCAGTGTTAATTATGGTTCTAAACCCTTGGTTGAGTCCTTGATCTTTCGCAAGTTTTGGTAACAATAGCATGATTTTCCCCATCAGCAATTGATCTTCTGCGGTTAAGTCATTTAATGAGCGAATATGCTTACGCGGGATCACCAATAAATGGGTATCTGCTTTAGGTGCAATATCGCGAATAACAAAGACATCTTCGTCTTCATAAACGCGCTCCGATGGAATTTCTCCTTTTTCAATTTTGCAAAATAAACAGTCACTCATATTAGAACCTTAAATTTAAAATAAGTTACACAAAAGCTTATTGCTTGAAAGATACCACAAAGCCTATGGATGACAAGGCTAGTAATCCAATAGCTAATGATTGAACCGAAAATAATAATGCGGTTAAGCCGCAAGCGGCTAATGTTGCTGAAACAATTGCGCCAAAAATTTTTTTACTCGACCGTTGCTGCGTTTTTTTTAGTTGAGTAAGTGCTGTGGTAATTTGTATTTGTTGGTGAGTGCTTGCTTCAATGCTTGCAAGCGATTTGATTAATTGTTCGGGTAATTCGGGCAATTGCTCAAGCCATTGTGGCGCTTTATCTTTAACTTTATTGAATACCGCTTTAGGGCCATAAGTTTCGGCAAGCCAGTCTTTTAAAAAGGGTTGTGCGGTTTGCCAGAGATCTAATTTTGGATAAAGCTGACGACCCAAACCTTCGATATAAAGTAAGGTTTTTTGCAGTAATACTAGCTGGGGTTGCACTTCCATTTCAAAACGTCTGGCGGTTTGAAAGAGCTGAACCAAAAAGTGACCAAAAGAAATTTCATCGAGCGGCTTACCAAAAATAGGCTCGCAAGCGGTTCTAATGGCCGATTCAAACTCTTCAATTGAAACATTAGGGTTTACCCAGCCAGAATCAACGTGTAACTGAGCAATGCGGCGGTAATCCCGATTAAAAAATGCCACAAAGTTTTGCGCCAAATATTTTTTATCCGACTCATTTAATGTGCCCATAATGCCGCAGTCAATACCAATATATTTAGGATCTTGCGGATCGCTAGCATCAACAAAAATATTCCCTGGGTGCATATCAGCATGAAAATAACTGTGCTTAAATACTTGAGTAAAAAAGATTTCTACCCCGCGATTGGCTAAAAGCTCTCGGTTTACATTATTTTTATCAAGCCCTTCAATATCACCAATGGGAATGCCTGATATTTTTTCTTGCACCATTACATCCCTGCGGCATAGATCCCAATAAACCTTGGGCACATATAAAATTGAGTTATCTTCAAAATTACGTTTTAGCTGGCTAGTATTGGCGGATTCTATGCGTAAATCTAGCTCATTAAACAGTGTGGTTTGATAGTCTTTAATAATCTGCTTAGCGTGTAGGCGTTTGCCTGTTTTTGAATATTTTTCAAACCATTTGGCTAAAAGGTGCAACAGCTTTAAGTCTGCAACAATTTTCTTTTTAATTTTAGGGCGAATAACTTTAACCACCACATCTTCGCCATTTTTAAGCTGTGCGCTATGCACTTGAGCCACCGATGCCGAAGCCATAGGATGCTGACTAAGCTCATTAAAAATAGCGTCAATTGGCTCACCAAGCTGAGCTTCAATAAGCTCTCGCGCGGTTTGACTATCGAAAGGCTCAACTTTATCTTGTAATTTGGCTAGTTCCTTTGCAATGTCATCGGGCAGAAGGTCGCGCCTTGTAGAAAGCATTTGCCCAAGCTTAATAAAAATAGGCCCAAGTTCAGTAAGCGCCTGATTAAGCCTTTCACCGCGATTGAGTGATTTATTGCGGTTAGCGCTTAGCGCAAATAATTTCATTAACCCGGTTAGTTTCGATAAGGGTGTTGGTGCTAAAAATTCATCGAGCCCGTGGCGAATTAAAACGCGATTGATCACAAAGGCGCGTCTTAAGGTTAACAAGTTAGTCATTAGGTTAACCTCTTTATTCTGGCTTCTAATCGCTCTGTTTGGCTACGAGCTTTATCAATAGACTGATAAAAATATTCTAGCTCAATACTACTGGGTGTGGCTTTAATTTCATGCTGTAAATATTCGGGAATATCTAAAGCAGTTTGCTCAAAAGCATTTTTGATAAAACTGCCAAACTTTTCAAAGCCTTGCCCAATGGCATAACTTAGCTCGTCACCGACGATATTACTCAATGGTTGTTGCCAGTCGATTTGTAATGATTGAATAAATGCTTGAAATTTTTGCGCAAGACCAACATCGCCACTAAAGTGCAAGTTGCCACTAAAGACGGCATCACTACTGCGCTCGTTGATTGCCGCACCAACAAAAGCCGATGATTTACCACTAATTTGTGCCGAAACATCACCTTGGTAATGATCGGTGATCACCAAGGTGCCATTAATAATGCGAACAAAATAGCGCAGATTAAGATCGGTAATTTCAGCGCTAATCACTTTATTTTCAAAAGCTTTTAACTTGCCGTGGGCTTCGCAATCGAGCTCAAGTATGCGATTAGCAACTAGCTCGGAGATTGTGGATGTTAGTTTATTAACCACACGCATTGAATGATTAGCCTTGTTGAAAATTTTTGAGCTTATTGAGATAAGCCCAAAACCTATAAATTATAGTGATCATATCAAAGTTAAAACAAAATAAGTGAGCAAAATTGAAATACTTTTTGATTTTTGTGTGGGAGACACTTTAAATTCTCGGAATATGTTTTGAGCAACCTGCTAGTTACGTTTTGACTTAATCCAGTTTTTAACTGGCTCTACCCACTCAGGAATTGGTTGATAAAATGCACCATGTTCCAAACCAGTATTTATCTCTATTTCAGTGAATGATTTCACATTGTAACTTTTAGCTTTCAGTGACTTGCAAGTATTTGCTCGGTCTGTTTTTTCATATATGGATAGCACATTACCATACACTTTAATATCGGTATGACTTTTTGAGACTAAACGCCCACAACCAGCCAGAATAATGGTATTTATAGCTAGGTCAGATAATTTGTCTGAAGTAAGCCCTGTAATAAATGCACCTCTAGAGAACCCCATTATTGTTATGTTGTTTGGAGATACACCTTTTTCTACTAAATTCCTTACCTGACTATTTAGCTCATTAGAATACTTAAAGGGATCAGTATTTTTAGGTCGGTGAAATGCGATTAAATTGTAACTCTCATCTGATAGTGATTTTTTAATCGCAGGAAAATCATAAAGCCCCCAACCAAATCTTTTTTCAATAGGCTTAGGGTTTTCGCCTTCAACAATATACCCGTGAGAATAGAAAACGTACTTCTCTTTAGTGTTTATATTGTCAGGGAATTTATCGTAAACATTTCCTGCATGAATGTTGGCTGAAAAAAACAGCCCAATGAGGGTTGATACTACAAGTTTGATAACTTTTTCCTTTTTGTAGCTAGCCGCTGTTTGTATGCAGTAAATTTTAGTAGTTCAATTTTTTAGGTTTGCTACATTTTAATTTTATTTGGTAAATCAACATGCTATATCACTTTCGTATTTTTGTAAAAAACAAGCTTTTTACTATTGGTTTAGAGGGAGTGACCATATATGTTCTCATCATTCTCGGAATACACAGTATTACCCACAAGCCTGTCCTTTTGTAGCCAGAATATTATTTTTATTTTTCTGGAGTTACTTCTTTACCGTCTTTGTCCAGACGCTCAACGGTTCGCTTGCCATCTGAATAGGTAAGTTTGATCACGGCAATGCCATCGTTTTTCCCATTGGTTAAGTTGCCCATCAGGTCATACCGTCTAAGCTGTAATGGATTGCCTGTTTTATCACGGACAACTTCAATTCGAGCAACGCCATTTCCATTGAGTGTTGGTTTTCCCTTGTTATTAAAAAAACGACTATCAAGAACAAACCCTTCAGCGTCATAGATGCTCCTAGAAAAAGTAGATCCATCACCGGGGAGTGTGACAGTCTGACCATCTGTATCATGTTGAATCATGCTGACTGTATATCCGTTGCTATCATGCTCATAGACTTCACTGCTAAAACCATGGACACCTGGGCGTTTTTCATAGGGAGATAAATTTTTTAGTTTTTTATCAGCATCAAACCAAGCAATTTTCTTTTCGTCTAAATTGGTCACATCCCAATAAGTTTTCATTATCGCAACTTGTCGTTTTGGGCTGTTCACCAAATTTCCTTCTGCATCAATATTCCAGGTTTCCCAGCGTAAACCGTGCTCATCAAAAAACATTTTTATGCGACCAAAATCTAAAAATTCATTCAATCTTTTTGACTTACCCTCTTTATCAAAACGGTCTTCGATTACTGTTTTACCGTCTTGACTGACATCCCACTTAGTAATCCAGACACCCCTTGAATCGGCCACACGCTGACCGTTCTTGTCTTTATAGGTTAATGTTTTTTTATAGCCCTGATCATCTAGGGTAATGATTTCTTCTGTTACACCCCAATAATTTTCTATCGGTTGATTGTTTTCGTCCCAGTAGCGTCTAATAATTTGGTGATCTTTATAGTCAAAAGTAACACTGGCTGCACTGGCAATCGCGCCAAAACGGCTATACCCGCCTTTTGCAATCGCTTTTCTGAACCAACGCTCAATTCGTTTTACTTGGCCTTTATCATTTCTGATAAATCGGTAGTATTGTCCATAGCCAATATCTTCTTTTGTCACAGGATGGCGTCCCTGTAAGGCACCATAGGGGGACGACCGAAAAATCATATCACGGTATAGTTCCTCTTTATCTGAAGCTTGTATCTCTGCAACAACGGATGTGGTGATAAAGCCACAGCCGATCAACATAATGACGAACCAAAATGTTCTTGAATTCATTTTTTTCTCTCTTTCTATTGATATAGCTGATCTAATGTAAAACCGAAAGAGAGAAGAATTGATAACCTAGACCCATTTTTACAAATTTTTATAGAGCGTAAACGGTCTCTAGGATTTTGAGGTGATAAAAATTAAGAGGAACGGGTATATAAAGTTTTTTAGAATTACCCCCGAGCTACCTTCAACCGATAGCATACTGAATATCAAACTCAGTCGCTTTAGTAATGGCCTGTACTTTCTGTGCATGTTTCTTTAACTCAACAATTCCGTATTTTTCCATGGTTTTTAGTGTACGGCTCAAATTGCTGGTGTGCCGGCCGCTTAAACGAGCAAGCTCACCAATAGTTTCTGGATGATGTTCGTTGATCAGTTTTAGCAATCGGATATTGTTATCGCTTAATACTTCTCCAAGCGACTTCATAGAGCTGAACCATACTTTAGGCTCATCTTGTTTAGGTTTTATTTTTCCTGCTGCAATATCAAGAAGTCTAAGTTGAAACTGCTCTCGGGGCATAATGCCAATTTTTAACTTACTCATTTGGTAACCTCTCTTAAAACTCGGTTAACTTCGTCTAAAAAATCACTTAGTAACTGCTGGGCACTCGAAAAGATATAAGGTGTACCTTTATCTATGTCAGATTTATGCTGATGATCATAGGCTATAATCCGCCCTTTAAATCTGCCTTTTTTCCTTGATTTAACCGCATGTGCATTGTCGAAACCCATAACTCTTTTGTTATATACCCGTTCTTCTTCAAGATGCATGCTTCAGCAAGTCAGTAAGCCAGCCTATTTGAGGCATTAATGCGCAGGATTAGTCATTCTAATTCAAGCATTGATAACGAAGAAGAGGCTGGCTTACTGCCTTGCCCTTCGGGTGCTCAGCCAAAAAGCTTGCACTGCGTTACAGCTTTTGAAAAGGGTTTGCCATTTCCTGCAAGCTGCGCCTTGTTCAAACTTTTTGGCTGAACACTGAAACAAGCATCTTGAAGTAGAACGGGTATAGTTATCATGTAGCGTTAAGTTATAGCGGATCCCGTGAGGGATTTCTTTGCTTGGCTCTACTTTCCATGATTCGATCTTGTACCAATAACCATTATCTTCAGTGTATTCAGTACCATGAAGCTCTAACAGTACGTCTAGTCCAGGATCTTTTCCAATGCTTTAATTCTTGCTCTTATGTTTGCAGTGGTATTATCATCTGGTGATAACGGTGTAGCAAGTTAATTAGGATGTGTCATTTTTATGGAGTGAAGGAAACGTCCGTTTTATTTCTTCTTATCAATAGTTATAGAAGAGTTTAAGCTAGAATCTCTCTGATTTGACAGAAGACTCTGAACGCCTAATACTTAAACCCACGATGAAGCGCTACAATTCCACCAGTTAAATTATGATATTCAACATCTTCAAAACCTGATGTTTCAAACATTGATTTTAAGGTTTCTTGATCGGGGGTGCATACGAATGGATTCGGCTAAGTATTGGTAGCTTTCGGCATCACCAGCTACCCATTGACCAATTTTAGGCAGTAACTTAAATGAATATTCATCATAAAGTTTACTCGGATGAAGCCGAAACCAATACAATTAATGAGTTACAAGCTTAAAATCATCCAAAGACATATCTGCCGCTGCAAACTGGATAATTTCTTTCGTTTCATCGTAATTAGAAACAGCAACTCCTAACTCTTTCATTTCTGTAATCACTTCATTGAAAGCCTTTTGTAATTTACGACCAGTTTTTTCTGGAGCCTCGACCGTAAACATAATATGATCAGGAACAACACTACCACTTTTAATTAATCGATTAATACGGCCAATCCACGTTTCACCGTGTTCAATCAAAGTTAATGCCTTAGATTGTTGGAAGGTCATTGGTTTGATTGCTCTTATATTAGCACCAGTTTCAGCTACTAAAGGCATCTTCACAGATAAGTAATCAGCTTGAAGCTCTCTCTCTTTGTACTTTATTGGCAACCTAGTATTTAGCGTTTGCTTCAATGCACGAACCATTTGTGCTTCGCGATACTGCTTAGTAATAAACTGTCGGCCAACATAACGCTCATAAAGTTGGTTTAGAGTTTCTTGTGGGTTATTGCATAAAAGCGTGTGCATTTCACTAAAATGAATAACTGATTCCCTAAATCGTGTCACTTCTTTGAAGTACTCTATATGCTGCTCACCTTTCAATTCTTGAGCAAAGACTTGCACTCGCTGTAGCTCATCTGCAAATCGATTAACCGCCTTCTTATACATTTGACCATCGAGATCTTCAAAGAATTTTGTTACTCTTGCAAAACGAGGTGGGGCAAGCTTATAGACGATAACTCCTTGTTTTGGAACAGAAATTACAATACCAATATTGGCAAACTCTTGAGTTTCAGCGTACGGCATAAAACGCAAAACTGCATATTTACATAATATTTTCATTTTATTGCCTCCCAAAAGTTGTCTGATTGATAAGATTGCAATAGTACCTTGATTTGCGCTACAAAGTCATTACTTGAAGGAATATGTTCTAACCAATCTTTAGGAATATCTTGAATAATTTGATTAAATAATTGGAATGCAGTTGCTATCTTCGTTGCATATTTATCTTTTACAAAAATATCTTGGTTTTCTCCCCAAGCATTTGCTCCTACATGAAACATCTTAAAAGAAGCTGTATCAAATTCTTTGTCAAAGGCCATATTATGATCTAGTACAACTAACTCACTTGTTTGTTGCTGCAGAAATAAATTAGGATTTCCTCCTTTTGTTGATAAGTTACGGTCATCATTTTTGATCCAGTAGTCAAACACAAATAAGTCTCGTAATAATTGCTGATCTGACTTAATTAAATCAGTATAGGTTATTTCCTGAAGTGTATCGCAGTATTCAGAGGCAAATACCATTCCATGGCCTAGATCAAAACGAAGTTCTCTATCGAATTCAATTAATGATCTATCAACATAGGCTAGAGCAAAGTTAGGAATAGGTAACCCGAATGCCACTCCCAGCTGCCCTGAAATCCATTCTCCAATAAGACCTTCATAAGTAGCTCTAGCACCTTTAATAATATATTTTCTTTGGTTATCAGCCACAGAAAGATACGGCTGAGTTTGCCCTTGCTGCATTTTACGAATAATTTCTATAATTGAAATCATATAATTTTGCCTATTGAACGATTAGATATTATTCATCACAACTGCAATCATTTGTAATATAGTTCCTGAGACAAATAGCCATCCGCAGGCAGTTAACATCTTTCTTTTTTCTTTGGCTATCTCAACTTTCGAAACTAAAGATTCTAGAAACTGCAATTTTCCTTTTTCTTCTTTTTTATCTTCCATCTTTCTTTTAACAAAATCAGAAATTAATTCACCTTTCTGGCGCTCTTGTTTGTAAATTCTTGTTAGTTCAAGCTTTTTTTCTCTACTTTCAATCCGAGCGATAACAGCAGGATATTCATATGACCAAAAAGTGATACTCCAAATCACTGCAGAGAACTCAAATAACAACCCAAGAATGTTTATGCTTGTAGACAGACTGAGATTTTTGAAGTACAGAATTAGTACAAAGAAAAGAATAACAACAAATATGAAAACTGATGTTAGTCCATTAAATTTTAGAAAACGATATATATCGCTATGCATAGTTATCTCTTTGCAATTAAAAGAACAACACTTAAAGCACACCTCTAAATCCAACATCTCGATAAATCAAGCCTATCAATGTTAAACGAGTGACTAAAAGCATCCAAGCTTACCCCAAAGAGTTAAATTAAAAGCTCTCTGGTTTGTCAGAAGACTCTGAACGCCTAATTAGAAAATAAACGAGTAACTTCTTACCTAAACGCTAATATTTAAACCCACGATGAAGCGCTACAATTCCACCGGTTAAATTATGATATTCAACATCTTCAAAACCTGATGTTTCAAACATTGATTTTAAGGTTTCTTGATCGGGGTGCATACGAATGGATTCGGCTAAGTATTGGTAGCTTTCGGCATCACCAGCTACCCATTGACCAATTTTAGGCAGTAACTTAAATGAATATTCATCATAAAGTTTACTTAGCAAAGGAAAAATGGGTTTAGAAAACTCAAGCACTAATAAGCGCCCACCGGGTTTTAATACTCTAAACATTGATGACAGGGCTTTTTGTTTGTCGGTAACATTACGCAAGCCAAAAGCAATGGTAATGCAGTCGAAGGTGTTATCTTCAAAAGGTAAGCATTCGGCGTTTACTTGAGCAAACTCAATATTTTGGGTGAGCCCTTTGTCAATCATTCGGTCGCGACCCACTTTAAGCATAGAGCTATTAATATCGGCTAAAACCACTTTGCCTGTTTCGCCAACACGGGGTGAAAATAACGCGGTTAAATCGCCTGTACCGCCGGCTAAATCTAATATTTTATGACCTTTACGCGCGCCACTCATTTCTATGGTAAATCGTTTCCAAAGTCTATGAATGCCACCAGACATTAAATCATTCATTAAGTCGTATTTATTGGCGACCGAATGAAAGACCTCGGCAACTTTGGCTTGTTTTTCTGATTGGGCGACTTGGCTAAAGCCAAAGTGAGTTGATTTTTCAGCAGCTTGATTTTCTTGAGTCATAATTTTATTGGTTTGTCATAAGGCAATGTTGGCGCAAGTATATCAATTGATTAGGTTAGGATCAGCAAAAGCGCTACTATCTCGCTAAGCTTTTTGACATAATTGACCTTAATCAATTAAAAGAAAAGCTGTTTTTAACATTGAAGCAAAATTTTTATCCCACACAATCTCCCTGGATCATGGGTATATTAAATGTAACCCCAGACTCATTTTCAGATGGTGCTCAGTTTAACCATTTTGATAAGGCTTTAACCCATGCACAGCTAATGGTTGAGCAGGGAGCAGATATTATTGATGTTGGCGGTGAGTCAACTCGTCCAGGGGCTGCTGAAGTATCGGTTAATGAAGAACTTGATAGGGTAGTTCCCTTAGTTGAAAAACTGGCTAAGCAAGGCATTAAAGTGTCGGTAGATACCAGTAAAGCTCAAGTGATGGAAGAGTCACTTAAAGTTGGCGCGGCGATGATAAACGATGTCAGGGCTTTGCAAGAGCCAAATACCATTGAAGTAATAAGCCAATATCAAGCCCCCGTTTGCTTAATGCATATGCAAGGGCAGCCAAGAACGATGCAAAATGCACCACAATATAATGATGTGGTTGCCGAGGTTAAAAGCTTTTTGCAGCAAAGAATAAATGTTTGCCAAACCGCTGGTATTGGCAAAGAATTAATTTCTATTGACCCCGGGTTTGGATTTGGTAAGCAATTAGCGCATAATTTAGCGTTATTAAAGGGCTTAAATGATTTTAACGAATTAGAAACACCTGTTTTAGCCGGGTTATCACGAAAATCAATGCTGGGAGAAATAACTGGGCGTGATATAAGTCAGCGGTTATCAGCAAGTATTAGCGTAGCATTAATAGCAATGCAGCAAGGTGCTAAAATTATTAGGGTGCACGATGTGAAAGAAACCGTGGATGCTAAACAGATTTATCTGGCTATGCTTAATAAGTAATAAGTAATAAGTAATAAGTAATAAGTAATAAGTAATAAGTAACAGAACTAATAGGAGACATGATGTCTGCGAGAAAATACTTTGGAACTGATGGAATTCGTGGTCAAGTAGGTGACTACCCGATTACCCCTGAGTTTGTCATGAAGCTAGGCTGGGCAATTGGTAAGGTGCTTGGCAATAGTAACCGAGATCGCATTGTTATTGGTAAAGATACCCGTATTTCGGGTTATATGTTTGAATCAGCTTTAGAGTCGGGCATTATTGCTGCTGGCATGAATGTTCAGCTATTAGGGCCGATGCCAACCCCTGGTATTGCGTATTTAACTCGTACTTTTCGTGCTGCGGCTGGCATTGTTATTTCGGCATCGCATAATTCTTATTTAGATAATGGTATTAAGTTTTTTTCAGCCGAAGGCTATAAATTGCCCGATGAAGTTGAGCTAGAAATAGAGCGCCAGCTCGATCAAGCAATGACAACTGTTTCATCTGATAAGCTTGGTAAGGCAAAAATTGTAAAAACCGCAGCGGGACGTTATATCGAATATTGTAAAGCCTCGGTTCCCTCGCAATTAAATCTCGAAGGTTTAAAAGTAGTGGTCGATTGCGCCAATGGTGCCGCTTATTCAATTGCGCCCAAAGTATTTAGAGAATTAGGTGCCGATGTGCAACCTATTTTCAATCAGCCTGATGGTTTAAATATTAATAAAGGTTGCGGCGCTACCGATCTTTCTGCTTTGGCAAAAGTGGTTAAAGCCAATAAAGCTGATGTTGGTTTAGCCTTAGACGGCGATGCCGATAGAATAATGATGGTTGATCATAACGGTGAAGTGGTTGATGGCGACGAGCTTTTATATATTATCGCCAAAGACGCGCATAGACGTGGTGAGCTTAATGGCGGTGTAGTGGGTACATTAATGTCAAACTTTGGGCTAGAAAAAGCCTTTGCCGCCGATGGTATTGAGTTTAAACGGGCTAATGTGGGTGATCGCTATGTGATGGAAATGCTGGCGAAAAATCAATGGAAATTTGGTGGAGAATCTTCTGGCCATTTGGTTTGTTTAGACAAAAACACCACAGGTGATGGTATTATTTCGGCTTTACAAGTATTGGCGGTAATGGCGCTGCAAAATAAATCTTTGGCAGAGCTTAAAAGTGGTATGACCAAAATGCCACAAACCATGGTGAATGTTAGAATTTCTGAAAAATGTGATCCTTTAGAAAATACGGTCATTGCTAATGCTGTTAAAAGTGTAGAAGCTGAACTAGCTAATACTGGTAGAGTGCTACTAAGGGCTTCGGGCACAGAGCCTTTAATTCGAGTAATGATTGAAGGTGAAAACGCCAGTCAGGTAGATAAGCTAGCTAATCAATTAGCTAAGGTTGTTGAAGACAACCTATAATCTAAAAGGTTAACTGTTTAGGGCGCTAGATCAATAAACAATATTGAGTTATTGGCTATATTGGTAGTGCCCAACAATAATTAAAACGAGGAATAACTATGTTAAGTTCGGTTACTGTAAAAGATTATATGACTTCGGCAATGATCACTCTAAAGCCTGATGTGGATATTATAGAAGCGGCACAAACGCTTTTAGAATATCGACTGTCGGGTGCGCCTGTTTTAGATGATCATAACCGATTGATTGGTTATTTATCGGAAAAAGACTGCTTACATACGGTATTAAGTGCAGTTTATAACCAAGACTATGGTGATTTAGTAGAAGATAGAATGTCGAAAAAGCTATTTACTGTTCATCCTTCCGATAATGTGACCGATGTAGCTGAGCGATTTCTTAAAGATGGGGTAAGAATGTATCCTGTTATTGAAAAAGATGTACTGGTTGGCATGATTTCACGCCAGAGCGTTTTAAATGCTTTTTGCAGAATTAGTTCAACTCATCCTTCCAAATAAATTGATTTTTTAAACAAACAAAGCGGTGCTTGTCATCGCTTTGTGCGTTTTAGCCATTTTAATAATTAATACACAATAATGACATAGGTTTAAAAATATGATTAAACAGTCTCTCAAAGCATTAACTGCAACCGCAATTGGAACAATATTGCTGAGTTGTAGTGCAACCGCGCCTGTTGAAGAGTCTTCGACAGCAAAAAACACAAGCAACCAAGAAAAAATATTTAACTTGCCTTATCACATGGAAACCTTAGAAAACGGTTTACGCGTGATTGTAGTTAAAACCGATTACCCCGACTTAGTCTCTTTGCAAATTCCCATGCAAACAGGATCTCGTAATGAGGTTGAAGAAGGTAAGTCGGGCTTTGCTCACTTTTTTGAACACATGATGTTTAAAGGCACAAAAAATTTCCCGCAAGCAGATTATGCTAATCGTTTAAAAAATGCGGGTGTCGATGGTAATGCTTATACCAGTGATGATTTAACCAACTATCATATTTCTTTTCCTAAAGAATATTTAGAAGAAATGCTTATGTTAGAAGCCGATAGGTTTCAGCATTTACATTACGAAGAAGCGGAATTTAGAACTGAGGCTTTAGCGGTTAAGGGTGAATACTTAAAAAACTCATCGAGCCCGTTTAGAAAAATGTTTGAAGAAATTCGTGATACGGCCTTTCAAAAGCATACCTACAAGCATACTACTATGGGGTTTTTGCGCGACATAGAAGAAATGCCTAATCAGTTTGAATATTCAAAAACCTTTTTTAAGCGCTGGTACACTCCTCAGTTAGCCAGTGTTATTGTGGTAGGCGATGTTGATGTAAAGAAAACGACTGAGTGGGTGAAAAAATATTGGGGTGTTTGGAAGCGTGCTGAAAACGATGTGGTGATCCCAACTGAGCCAGCGCAAGAAAAACAAATTTATAAACACCTTCAATTTGCTAAATCGCCAAACACTTATTTAACCATGGCGTTTAGAGGACCCGCTTTAGATGAAGAGAAAAAAGACAAGCCTGCACTCGATTTAATGAGCGAAGCGTATTTTTCTCAGTCGTCTGATCTTTATAAAGAATTAGTTATCGACAAACAATTGGTTCAGTTTGTTGGTACTTATTTTCCCGATAGAAAAGATCCACAATTACTTTATATTTATGCTCAATTAAAAGATCCAAAATTTGCCAATGAAGTTAAAGAAGCTATTAGCAAAACATTGGTTAAAGCGCGCACCGAATTAGTGGATGAAAAAGAATTAGAATCAATTAAAAATAATTCTAAATACTCATTTGCCAGAACGTTAAATTCTACGGGCAGCATTGCCAGCACGTTAGCAAGCTATGTTCATTTTGAAAGAGATCCAGAATTTTTAAATCGTTTATATGCAACATCAGCAAAAATTACCGCGCAAGATATTCGACAATATGCCAATGAATATTTTATTGATAAAAACTTAACTTTAATGACAATGTCACCGTTAGAAAAGTTAGATGATTTTGACTCGGTTGTTGCGATTGATAAAGCCAGTGCTAAAAAGCCAAGCTCAAAAAAGAGCTTAGTAAAAAGCTTATTAAAGCCAACAAGTTCTGACTTAATTGATATTACTTGGTGGTTTAATACGGGCGCAATGTATGATCCCAAAGGTAAAAAAGGCTTAGCTGCTTTAACCGCTATGATGGTGAGTAATGGTGGTACTGCTTCGCGCACTTTTAACGATATTCAAAAAGTCATGTATCCATTGGCGGCAAGCTTTGGTGCAAATGTTGATAAAGAAATTTTAGTTTTTCGCGGTAATGTGCATAAAGATAATCTAAACGCTTGGTATGGTTTAGTCAGCGAGCAACTTTTACAACCTGGCTGGCGCGAAGAAGATTTTAAACGCTTAAAAGATCAATTAATTAACGGTATTGAAAACAGTTTAAAATCGAGTAACGATGAAGAGCTTGGTAAAGAAGTTTTATATGAAGAACTTTATGCAGGTCATCCTTATGGCACGCTAAACTCTGGTCATGTGACAGACATTAAAAAACTAACTCTTGAAGATGTTAAAGCTTTTTATCAGTCAGAAATTAGTCAAAATAATTTAACCGTTGCTATTGCAGGCAATTATAGTGATGAGTTTAAAAATAAAGTTTTAGCTGATATGCAAAGCTTGCCAATCTCTAAGTCAAGAAATAAAAGCGTAGTCGCAGTGCCAGAATTAAAAGGTCGTCATGCCACTATTGTTGAAAAAGATACTTTATCTACCGCAGTTTCATTTGGTTTCCCTATTGATGTTAAGCGCGGCGATGAAGACTGGATTGCGTTATGGCTAGTACGCTCATGGTTGGGTGAGCACAGAAATAGTAACTCCTATTTATATCAGCGTATTCGTCAAGCGCGTGGTATGAACTATGGTGATTATGCTTATATTGAATATTTCCCAAGCGGCATGTTTGTAACTAAGCCTGTAGTTAATGTGCCAAGAAATGAGCAAATTTTCCAAGTGTGGATCAGGCCGCTTCGCACTGCAAACGATGCCCACTTTGCCACTAGAACCGCCATGTGGGAAATGGAAAAACTCATCAAAAATGGCTTAACCCAAGCACAATTTGATTCAACCAAAAGCTTTATCAAAAATTATGTGCCTCAGCTAGTTGATAGCCAAGGTCGCATTTTAGGTTATGCGGTAGATTCTGCTTTTTATGGAACCGATGATTTTGTTAATTATGTACGTGATGGTTTAAATAAACTCACTTTAGAAAAAGTAAATGCGGTAATTAAAAAGCATTTACAACTAAAGAATATGCACTTTGTATTTATCACAAAAGATGCTAAAGATTTAAAACAACGCCTTGCCAGTGATAGTACCTCGCCAATGAAATACAATAGCGAAAAACCAGAGCGTATTATCGAAGAAGATAAAATTATTTCTAATTATATTCTAGGTATTGATGATAAAAATATTACAATTAAACCGATTGATAAGGTTTTTAATTAATGGTGTTTGATTTTGTTTAGATAGTTTATAAGCCCTCTTTTTGAGGGCTTTTTTATCATTTATCTATCAATTTAGACTTGAAAAGAATGATTAGCTAATAATTAAAATAAAGATTAATTGAATAAAGAGTATGTTAATTCTGCCGTTAAAAATAGATTTGGTAATTAACCAAGTTCCAAAAGCAAATTTAATCATTATTGCTGTTTGTATTATTGTTTTTTTATTATTAAGTTACTCACCAATGGATGATTGGATTGCGAGCTATTTTATTTTACAAAAGTGGAAAATTTCGAGCTTTATAGGATATCAATTTTTACATGCAGATTATATCCACTTAATTGGTAATATGATTTTTTTATGGGTGTTTGGTAATGCTATTTGCTCGATTATTGGCAATTTAAATTATGTCTTTTTATTTGTTTTTTGCGGTTTGTTTGCAGCCATTGTTCATCTGATTATTGATGGCTCTTATGCCGTTGGTGCATCAGCATCAATTTATGGAATAATTGGTTTTTTTGTTGTTTTATATCCTAAAAATCAAATGAAATGTTTCTTGTGGTTTTTTTATCTTATTAAAACGATAAAGATTTCACCCTATATTATAATTGGCTTTTGGGTTTTTGAAGACATAGTAGGTCTTCTTAAGCCAGATACTAATGTAGGGCACCTAGCTCACCTAGCTGGTTTTCTATTTGGTTTTGTTTCAGCTTATTGGTTAGTTATAAAAGGGTTTATTAAAAAACGAACCTATGATTTAGAGACATTGCCAGATCTACTGAGTAAATAAACTTATCGAGCTATTACATTGAGTATGGGCTTAAAACAAGGCTGACCTTTACTCGTTTTGACAGTAACTAGTGGAATAAGAAAGGTTATTGTAATGTATTTATTTCGATGGGTGAAAGTGAGTGATTTGGCAAAAGAGCGTAGAATTTTATTCGTTGATTTAAATAAGCGATAAGCTTTCATTTTTGCTCCCAAGGCGATGAGAGGGAGCTTAAATTTTAAATCAAAAAAGTAAAACTAGCTAGCAGCCGTTGCTGCTCCTGCTCCAGCCAACGCGCTTGCCGCTTGCTGAGCTTGTACAGCAGAGGTAACTGATGCGGTTTGATTGGTTGTGGCAATAATGCAAGCGCCATAACCTAAACCAGATAACGTGTTTTCCCATAGTAATTTGCCATCTTTGGCTTTTAAACAAAACAGATGACCACCTGCGGCAGCATAAATATGTTCTTCTTCTAAAACTATGTTGGTGAGCGTGCTTGACTTCAATTTAGTGCGCCAAACTTCTTCGCCTGATTTTTGATTTAAACACACTACATGACCATTCATGCCTAGGTAAATACGTTCCATTTATTTTTCCTCGTCAATTATTGTAATATCAATTTGTGACTCTCTTAATTTTGCTTCGGCTTTTTCTTGCTCTGCCATTTTTTTCATTAGCTCTTTTCTTTTATCGCAAGGCTCATCGCAATCGCAAACTTTTTCTAAGCCTAAGTCAGATATTCCACCACAGCTGCCTTTAATTTTTTTCTGTTGAAAAATATAGCCAACCGCCATGGCTGTCACAACCACTAGCATTAATACGAAGGTTATTAAAAATAATTCCATAATCTTTTATCTTAAATTGAGTTAATCTTTAAATTGAGCGCAGGTTTGGCGCTCTCGGTTTACTTTAAGCTGTAAAACATCGGGGCGAGAATAATGTCCAACGGGATCAAAGCTTTGCCTTTCTTGTCTGACAACTTGGTGAGATATTTCGGCATAAAATATATCCTCAGCACCAACTTGAGGCTCCAAAACCCAACTGCCATCGGGTGAGGCGACGCAAGAGCCGCCATTGGCAATCCAAGGCTTCTCTAAATTGCTTAATTCGGGAATAGGCAAATCATCTATTTGAGCTTGACTAGGTTTTATTACCGAGCTAACCGAAACCACATAAGCGCGTGACTCTTTAGCAATAACAGGAGTTAAATTTCTGGTGTTGTGTTCACCACCCGGCCAAACCGCAATATGTAAGTCTTCACCTTGCGCATAAAGTGAAGCTCTGGCTAGTGGCATCCAATTTTCCCAGCAGTTTAGCCCACCAACGGTAAAAGGTTTTAATGAATGGACTTTTAGTCCATTGCCATCGCCAACAGACCAACTTAGCCGCTCTTCGTAAGTGGGCATGAGCTTTCGGTGTACCGATTGAATGACTCCAGCCTTATCAATATAAACTAAACTGCAATATAAGCTATGACCAGAGCGATCTTGCGGTCTTTCGATTATTCCTAGGTAAATTGCAATATTATTTTCTTTAGCAGTTTGGCAGACTGAGTCTAAGTCGCCAGACTCAATTTGTACTGCTTGTTCAATATATTTAGCGTGTATTGTTTTTTGCCTTTCATTTTCAAATTGAGAGCTATGAGTTGCATCTAGCCAAAAAGGATAACCCGGTACTAATGCTTCGCCAAATACAATTAAATCAGCCTGATTATTGGCGGCACTTTTAATTGAGTCACAAACCTTAGCTAAGGTTTTCTCACGGTTTAACCAAACAGGAGAAATTTGCGCTAAGGCAATTTTAAGAGTGTCGTTTTCTGTTTGGCTCATTATAAATTCTCCGCAATTTTAATTGAGGTAAGGTTTAAAAGCGCTTGAAGAATGCTCAACAAATTGCTCACCTTCTTTAACTAACATAAACACAGGGATGTTGTGTTTTTCGGCATAAGCCATTGAGTCTTCTGCTCCCATTACCATCATTGCTGTTGCTATGGCATCGGCCTGCATATTATTGGGGTGCAAAACCGTTACTGAGGCTAAGTTATGAGTGATAGGGTAACCCGTTGTTGGATCAATGGTGTGTGAATAGCGTTTACCGTCTTTTTCAAAGTAGTTTCTATAATCACCCGATGTGGCAATACTCATATTATTTAAAGAAATTATTCGCTGAATAGAATGCTCTTTGGTGCTGGCTGACTCAATTGCTAATGACCAAGGCTTACCTTTGTCATTAACGCCTTTAACGACAATTTCGCCGCCAATTTCAACCAAGTAATGGGTATGACCAAAACTTTCAACCACTTCGGCAACCTCATCAACACCATATCCTTTGGCAATAGCCGATAAATTAATAGATAAATCAGGAGTGCCTTTTGCTACGCAGCCATCTTTTATATTAATTTGAGCGTAGCCAATTTGTTTAAGCTGGGCATTAATTTGCTCATTAGATGGAATAGCATTATTGGTGTCTTTTTTATCAAACCCCCACATTTCAATGAGTGGAGCAAGGGTAACGTCAAATTTACCTTGAGTTGATTTTGAGATAGAAACTGCCGCTTCAATTACTTCAAGGGTATCTTTTGACAACGGTAAGCAGTTGGTAGATTGATTTTGGTTAAATTTTGAAAGCTCAGAATCGGCAATATATGTAGACATCAGCTGGTTGATTTGTGCTAAACGCTCATCAACCTTAATTTGCAATGCTTTGGCAGTACCTAAATCATTAGCTTTAATGTTATAGGTTGTTCCCATGGTGTAACCTTGCAAATGGATATAGTTTGGTTGCTCGCTACAGGCATTGATTAATAATAAGCTAATAAATATAAAAATAACGCGTAAAACTGACATTTTAGAATGGCTGCAAGACTCAAAAGAGGCGCTATTTTAATCAATTCTGGTGATTGGTGCTATTTTTGTTTTTATAGATTGTGTTTATAAAGCAAAGGCAAGATAGTTAAAAAACAAGGTATTTGGTTGTTATCATCGGCTTAAAGCGGACTTAAGCCGATGATAATTAAAAAATGAGGGCTAAATAAAGATCAACAGATCCTAGTATAACCAAGCAAAATTTAACCCTAGTGAGTTTTCAACATCACCAGAAAGATACTGTTTAAGCTCAACCGAGAAAACAAAGTTTGATTCGGTAAAATAGCGAAACCTTGGTTTTACATATAAACCACCGTCAATAGAAATGCTTTCACTCGGGCAGTTTGTGCAGTTTGCAATTGAACGCTCCGCAGAAATAATTTCAAGACCGCCTAATAAGTCAAATCGAGAGCTATCGCTGCTTAGCTCAAAACTATAACCAATTTCGCCAAACCCACCAAACCCTAATGCATCTGAGCTAGCGAGTGAAATGTCGCCATCGTTATCTTCTACTAGCACATTGAAAGAGTCTTCGTCTGACAAAAAGTAAATATTGAGTCCAGCAGAAAAAACTAAATTTTCATTTTGTTTTTCCCAAGCACCAGATAAAAATACCGCAGAATCTTCAACCCCTTCTTGGGCTGCGACTTCGCTATCAAAGTTAGCACTTGCACCAACCGAAAATGACCAACCACTGCCCGATTCAGGACGATTAGACGACTCACTACCTTCTGCTAATAAGCCATTAGATGAGAGTAAGGCAAGTGATAAAATTGTGGCAGAAAAAGTATTTTTAAACATGAGTTTAATTCCCTATAAAAGTTTTAAAGTTTTTTATAATATTTTTTTGAGGCTGCAATAAAAATTGCAGGGCGCATACTATCAAATGACTTTTTGACTGTATAGCGGCTATTTGAACTTTGGTAATATTTACTATACTTGCTTGATAGTAATTGTGTTTTTATCTTTTAATGATGGAAAGTTTTCGGGCATAAAATAAGCCAATAACTCATTTAAAAATTGATAACCTTTATCGGTGGGTAAAAGTTGCTGTTCGGTTTCTTGTAATAAGTCTTGTTGTTTGGCTTTATTGATTGCTTGTTCAATATGCGAATATATCAGTCCTGTTCGTGCAAAAAATAAGTTTTTATCAATGCCGTCTTTTAAACGCATAGCGTTCATCATAAATTCTAATGGCAGTTCATCTTTTGACGTTATTTTAGTTTGCTCAATAAAATTGTGTTGTAAGTTTAAATAGTCTTTAGGGTTTCGTTTTTTACTGGTGCGGGTAATACTTTGTTCATCGGCTCTGGTTATTTTTCCATGTGCGCCAGCACCAATGCCAATGTAATCACCAAACTGCCAATAATTTAAGTTATGTTGTGAAGGGGATTGTCCATTTCTAGAGTAAGCAGATACTTCATATCTTTGATAGTTACCATGGTTTAAAGCTGTTAAGCCTGTATCACCCATTGTGTCCATAATTTCATCGTTGGGCAGTTTGGGCGGCTGATGATAGAACAACGTATTAGGCTCAAGCGTTAATTGATACCAAGATAAATGTTCGGGGGCAAAAGAAATAGCGGTGTTTATATCGCTTAGCATTTGCTCTATTGATTGATTGGGTAAGGCGTACATTAAATCGAGATTAATATTATTAAAGCCTGAATCTCTGGCAATGCTAAAGGCTTTTTCGGCTTCTATGGCATTGTGAATTCTGCCTAAACTTTGTAAATGCTGATCATTAAAACTCTGCACACCAATGGATATTCTATTAAATCCGGCTTCTACAAAGCCCGCAAATTTTTCTGCTTCGGCAGTTCCTGGGTTGGCCTCTAAGGTAATTTCAATATCTGATTGAAATGGAATGAGTGAACGAATACCGCTAAATAGTTTTTCATAACTCTCGGGTTTTAATAAACTTGGTGTGCCACCGCCAACAAAAATGCTAATAAGTTGTCTACCCCAAACTCTGGGCATTTCATTAGCTAAGTCAGCTAAAAGAGCATTAATGTATTCATCTTCGGGGATGGTTGATTTAATGCTGTGAGAATTAAAGTCGCAATAGGGACATTTTTGCACACACCAAGGGGTATGAATATAAAGCGATAATGGCGGTAGTGAAGTGAAAGACATTAATATTTAGCCTTAGTATTAATACAAGCCGTATTTATTGGCAAATTGGATCTTAAAAATATTAAGCGCTTTACCACGATGTGAAATTGATGATTTTTCTTCGGGTGTCATTTGTGCCGCTGATTTTTTTGATATTGGGCAATAAAAAATAGGATCATACCCAAACCCACCATTACCTATTTTTTGATTTAAAATAGTACCTTCCCAGCTTGCCTGAGCAATCAGTGGCGTAGGATCTTCTGCATGGCTCATATAAACAATCACACATTGATAACGTGCGGTTCTTGCTTGATCTTTAATACCACTGAGTGAGGTAAGTAGTTTTTGTAAGTTGTTTTCATCATTAGCATTTTCACCTACATACCTTGCAGAATAAATGCCTGGTTGTCCATTTAAGTAATCAACTTCAATGCCTGAGTCATCAGCAATAGCCGGAAGCTTGGTATGCAGACAAGCATAGCGAGCTTTTTTAATGGCGTTTTCAACAAAGGTTAATCCATCTTCAATGGCTTCACCAATATTTAATTGAGTTTGTGGCAAAAGTGATACTGAAAAATCAGATAATATACTGGAAAGCTCTTTTAATTTTTTAGCATTGCCGCTAGCTAAAACAATTTTATTCGGTGTTTTCATCGCAAAAGTGAGTAAAGCAAGGTAGGTGAGGAGTGATTATATCAAACTAAAAAATAAAAGCGCTAAGTTGATTGATAAGATTAACTTAGCGGTACGATTATTTAGAGTAAAGTTCTTGTTTAAAAGATATGGGTAAAAGTTTTCCTTCTCTATTGGGTTGAACTTGTAAATCAAAGGCAATTTTTTCGCCATCTCTAAAGGTGAAAGTAGCAATGTAATAGATTGCGTTCTCTTCTTTTATCTCTTTAAAAGCAAGCGCTTTTAATTGACCCGTTAAGTTTTTACCATTGCCAAAAATATTAGCAATAACAGGCTTTCCATTTTTTTGCACAGCAATATTCACAATGCCTGTTCTACCACTACGCACAATACCATATTGTGCGGCTACTTCGGCAGGAATATTGGCACTACTTAGCGCATTAAAATGAATAGTAATATCACCAACTTTTTGCTCATTGGCGGAAGCTTTGAGTTCAAAAAAAGCTAATACAAAACAAAAGCTAACAATTAAAAGTTGGCTAAAACTATAATCTCGCTGTTGAAATTTTAAGTGCATAATAGTTTCCTAGATTATTCGGTAGCTTTATTCGTTTAGATTGTTAAGAGAATAAAATAAAAATTAACGGTTAGCTCTAGATATTCTCACAATATTCGATTTTTGAGGTTTAGGTGTTTGGTTTAATAATGCTTGCATTAAATCGTCAGCCGTTTTTAATTCCATTTCAACTTCATCAATTAATCTATTAAGCCCTTTAATTTTTCCATCTAAATGGGCTCTTGATTTTGTAAGCTCGGTTAACTCTGCTTTGTGATCAGAAATTAGCTTTTGTTGTACTCTTAATTGTTGAGTTAACGGGTTAATAACACTTTGAGTCCAGCTAATTAGCTCTTGTCTGGTTGCTTTAAAAAAGCTCATTACATCGGTAACAGTACCCGAAAAAAAGCGTTTTACTGCCACACTGTGCTCAGTGAAAGTTGTCATTAGGTTATGATGCAGTTTTTCTGATTGCTTTAAGGTATTTTCTAAGTCTCGTGATAGTTTTTTGGCAGGAAAAAGCTTAGGTTCGAGCAAGTGCATATCAAAGTCTTCGCTAAACTTTTGATAAAGCGATAAAGCCATTTTATTGGTTAGTTCGGCTTCACGAGTTAGCTCTTTCATTATGGTTCTTACCGATAAGAAAAATTGTCGCATATTGCCTAATAAGCCAATGGTTGTTTTAGAGTTGACTAAATCATCAAGCGTCACCTCAACTTCTTTAGAGAGCACATTAGCACCAATAGAGGAAAGTAATATTTGAGTTTGGCGCTCTAGTAATTTTTGGCTGGGGCGTAAGGCTGAAAGTCTTTGTTCAAACTCTTTTAGATCGGCCTCGTTAGAGATAACTAACTCACTGATCCTTGATTTATTATTGCCAGTTAACGACTGAAAATTTGTTTTTTGCTCAGTTAATTGTGCCTGTTTGTTTTTTAGCAACTGGCTCGCATCTTTGATAAGCGATTGGGTTTTCTCAATAACATTTTCCCAAATAAGTTTTTCTTTGTTTTCGAGCAAGCTTTCAGAAAGCGTTGATTCTAGCTCACTAATTTGACTGCGAATAAGCATAGAGCGATCATTACGCACTTTGGCCACCAATGCCTTTTGTGCAGAAACGGGAATAACGCTGCTTTTTTTAATTTGTAATTGTCTTGCTGTGGTATCTACCATGCGTTTAACCGCTTTATCAATTTTTTTGCGGCTGGTTAAATCATCCCACAGAGTATCCACTTTATTTAATACCGCAAATGTTCCTAAAGAATTTTCACGTTCAAGGTTTTGCACATAATCTTCCCAAATAGCCATATCTGAGGCAGTTACACCCGTATCAGCACCAAGCAAAAAGACTAATGCTTGAGCTTGCGGTAGTAGTTTTAAGGTTAATTCTGGCTCAGATCCTAATGCATTTAATCCTGGTGTGTCTAAAATGCATAAACCGCGTTTAAGTAGCTCATGGGGGAAACTAACCAGTGCGTGTCGCCAGTTAGGAATTTCTACAAGTTCAGGGTTTGATTGACTACTTTGCAGCATTTGCTCATTAAAACCAAGTGCCTTAGCCTCTTCAATGGTAACTTCTTTGGTTTGGGTTATTGTGTGCATTGCCAGTGACATTTCTTGCGCACTACCTGTCATTAATGGCACTTCAGTCCATTGACTTGGCATTTCACGATATTCAGAGAGCGAGGTTGGCTCATTTCTGGTTTCTATTGGCAATAGTCTTAAGTAGGGACGGTTTTCTTTGCGATCATAAAACAGCTCGGTAGGGCACATGGTTGTACGACCTGCTTCAGATGGCAAAATTCTTTGCCCGTAATCAGCAAAAAATAGGGCATTGATAAGCTCTGTTTTACCTCGCGAAAATTCACCAACAAATGCCAAGGTTAAATATTCACTTTTGAGTGATTCTTGAAGGCTAAATAAGCCTTCATCAATACTGTCATCAAATAACTCGTTTCGGCGAAGCCATAGTCTAAAACGACTTAAAATTCGTCCGACATCTGACTTCCAGCTATCGTAAGCGTCAATATTGTCTGAAAATTCATGCGACATAATGTTTATAATAAAATGGTATTTATAATATCAAAGGGTTAAGCGATAATTTTGAGAATGTGTTTATTTAAACATCTTATCTTAAATAGCAACACATAACCAACTAGTTTAACTAAACAGTGTAGCAGAAAATCCTTTAAATTCCGTTATATGGCGCTCAAAACTAGAGTTAATTCTAGATTAGTGGGATAAAATGGGTCGTGAAAGGTTAAAGGGGGTATTTTTTGAGATTTATCCAAAGCATTATGTCAGTGCAGTGATTACAATAAGTTTAAGCAACGTGGCTTATTACTCACACCCTTTATCCACCAAAAATTCAACATACTCTTTATCGGTCACTAAAATATGGTTGGTTAGCCAATTGGTTAAATACTGCATTAGCTCTAAACTGATTGCGCTAGTAGGATCTAGCATGAACTGTTGATTAAACTGCTCAACCTGACTAATCATTTTGTGATGTTCTTGCTGATGTTCAACGGTTTGAGGATAACCATGAATTTCTAGCAGTTTTTCTTCATAGGCAAAGTGAATTCTAGTGTACTGAGTAAGACCACTTAAAATATCAGATAAAACATTAGTTGATTCACCTGTAGCCATGGCAACATTAAGTTCGTTAATAAGCTCAATAAGCTGCTTATGCTGAGCATCTATGGTTTTTATGCCAATTCTATATTTATCTGACCACTCTATTAATGACATAAAATACCTCTGTTTAAATGTAAAACTCTCATTATAGAAATAGAGGATACAGGTAATATTTTATGGAGCTATTGATAAAGAACAATAAAATCAATAAAAGCATAGGAGATAGATCAAATCCGCCCATTGGAGGTAAAAGCTGACGGAACTTACCAATCATTGGCTCAGTAAGCTGGTTAATAACTAAAAATACAGGATTATAACCATTTTGCGGAGCAACCCAGCTTAAAATAACTCTAATAATTACCAAAAAGATAAAGAGACCAATAATTGATTCAAGCAGTTTTACTAAAGCAATGAGAGTTAGAGTGATCCATGCGGCAGAGGTTAGCTGTGAGCTAATTAAGCTAAAAATGACAAATTTTACTAAAAGAATTAACCAAGCCAATAAAAGGGTAGAGAGATCCATACCGCCAAAACCAGGAATTACCTTGCGAAGTGGTTTAACTAAAGGATCGGTTACTTTAACGATAAATTGTGAAAGTGGATTGTAATAGTCGGCACGAAAATACTGGAGAAAAAAACGCAGCAATACAATGCTGACATACATGCTAACTAAAATATCAAAAAGCTGTGCAAAAGGGTTCATTAACATTCCTAACTTTTATCGGTTATTACGCTACGGATTAAATCAGCAAAACTCATTAACTTCCAGCTAATTCTTTACCACGTTTTTCGGCAGAAGCAACGGCCTGCTGAATGATTAGCTCAAATTGGTTGTGTTTTAAATTTTCTATTGCTGCCTGTGTTGTGCCGCCAGGAGAGGTGACTTCTTTTCTTAACTGAGAGAGCGTTTTTTCTGGCATTGATTGAGCGAGTTGTGCAGCACCTGAAAATGCTTGAGTAATTAAATTAAAAGCTTGTTTAGAAGATAATCCCGACTGTGTCGCTTGGGCTATCATGGCTTCCATCATTAAAAAACACATAAGCTGGAGAGCTACCCGCTATGGCTGTTACCATATCAATTTGTGACTCTTTATCAACCCAAACAAGTTTGCCAACAGAATTAAAAATATTTTCACAAAGCGCTTTGTCACTCGCCTTAATTGAGTGATGAGCATAAATTCCAGTTGCGCCTTGGTTAATTAAAGCTGGCGTATTAGGCATGGCGCGTATAATGGTTGGTTTTTGGTTTTGCCAATTTTGAATGCCAAGACCATTGGCTATTTGCGCGCAAGGAATGCCTGCCGCTACTGAAATAATGAGTTTATTTTGCATTGAAATTGCTTGCAGATTAGCCAATGCATTAAGCATTTTTTGTGGCTTTATTGCTAAAACAATAACATCCGCAAACTCACCAGCTTGTTGGTTATTTTGGGTGGTTAAAATACCTGTTTTTTGTTCAATTTTATTGAGCTTAGGTAAACTAGGGTTACTGGCTATGATATTTTTTGCAGGGTAATTCGAGTCAGTTAACCCTTTAATAATAGCCTGCGCCATATTTCCGCAACCAATAAAAGCAATTTTGGGGTGATGATTGAGCATTTTTTATCCTAAGCTGTTTTTCGTGCGCCAAATATTCCTGTTCCCACTCTTACCATGGTAGAGCCCGAGGCAATAGCGGCTTGAATATCACCGCTCATACCCATTGATAAGGTATCTAATTGGTGGAATTTTTGTTGTAAATTATCAAATATTGTTTTCACCAAAGCAAACTGCTCAAGTTGTTTGTTAATTTCTTGTTGTGGTGGCGGTATTACCATTAAACCTTTGGCATTAATGTTTGGTAGTGAGTTGGCAAGCGTGATGATTGATTCAAGCTCTTCAAGCTTGGCGCCTTTTTTTTGTGGTTCATTAAATAAGTTTGCTTGAATGCAAATATTAAGTGGTGGCAACGTTGAAGGGCGCTGTTCATTTAAACGGTTAACAATTTTCACCCTGTCAACGCTTTGAACCCAATCAAAGTTTTCGGCAATAGGGCGAGTTTTATTACTTTGAATAGGGCCAATAAAGTGCCAAGTGATATTAAGGTCTTTACATTGATTAATCTTTTCTAAGGATTCTTGCAGGTAACTTTCGCCAAATTGTGTGATCCCGCTCTCATAGGCTTGTTGAATTGCACTAGCAGGATGTGTTTTACTCACTGCAAGAAGCTTAACTTCACACAAGGGGCGGTTAGCTGTTTGGCAGCATTGCTCAATATTTTGTCGAACGAGATTAATTTGATCTGCTATATTCATAAGGGTAAATTATTCACAATTTTTTGACTATTGCTTAGGTTTTTCCTGCTAAAAATCTAAAGGTATCAATCAATTAAAAGATCAGCTAGTATTTTAAGCCAATGAATGGCATCTAACAAAAATAAATATCGGAGTGATTACCATGGACATCACCGAGTTACTCGCATTTAGCGTAAAAAATAAAGCATCGGATCTTCACCTTTCAGCGGGTTTACCACCAATGATAAGGGTTGATGGCGATGTACGCCGTATTAATGTACCGCCTATGGATCATAAAATGGTACATAGCTTAGTTTATGACATTATGAACGATAAACAGCGTAAAGACTTTGAAGAATTTTACGAAACCGATTTTTCGTTTGCATTGCCAGGTATTGCGCGCTTTCGTGTTAATGCTTTTAACCAAAATCGTGGCGCGGCGGCAGTATTTAGAACCATTCCATCACAAGTGCTTACTTTAGAAGAACTTGGCGCACCCAACGTGTTTAAAGAAATGTGTATGCATCCGCGTGGTTTGGTGCTTGTAACTGGACCTACTGGTTCGGGTAAAAGTACGACTTTAGCGGCAATGATTGATTATATTAACGATAACCACTACGGTCATGTTTTAACCATTGAAGATCCCATCGAATTTGTACACGAAAGTAAAAAATGCTTAATTAATCAACGTGAAGTTCATAGAGATACCTTGGGTTTTAGTGAAGCTTTACGCTCAGCACTGCGTGAAGATCCCGATATTGTACTAGTTGGTGAGATGCGTGACTTAGAAACGATTCGCTTAGCGCTAACTGCTGCCGAAACAGGACATTTGGTGTTTGGAACATTGCATACCTCATCGGCAGCTAAAACTATTGACCGAATTATTGATGTTTTCCCTGCGGCTGAAAAAGATATGACTCGCTCAATGCTTTCAGAATCATTGCAAGCGGTAATCTCGCAAACCTTATTGAAGAAAAACGGTGGCGGACGAATAGCGGCGCACGAAATTATGATTGGCACACCTGCAATTAGAAACCTTATACGAGAAGATAAAGTTGCGCAAATGTATAGTGCTATTCAAACAGGTTTGGGAGTTGGAATGCAAACGCTTGATCAATGTTTAAAAGATTTACTCGCTAAGGGGCTAATTAATCGTCAAGATGCACGTGATAAAGCCAAAAACAAAGAAGAGTTTTAGTCTTATTTGTATCGTAAAAAGATAATAAAAAATATTGGAGTGACTACCCATGGACTTTGAAGGTCTATTAAAATTGATGGTAACTAAAAAAGCATCGGATTTATTTATTACTGCCGGTGTACCGCCAAGCATAAAAATTCATGGCAAGGTTATGCCTGTTACCCAGCGCGCGCTTACTCCCGAAAAAGCGCGCGAAGTTGTTTTAAGCGTAATGAATGAAGAACAACGCCGAGACTTTGCTCGCATAAGAGAATGTAACTTTGCGATTAGTGCTGTAGGGGTTGGTCGCTTTAGGGTGAGTGCATTTCAGCAGCGAAATCATGTTGGTATGGTGCTAAGACGTATAGAAACGACTATTCCAACCATTGAAGAGTTAAGGCTGCCTAATATCCTAAAAAAACTCTCATTAACCAAACGCGGACTGGTTATCTTTGTGGGTGCAACGGGCACAGGTAAGTCAACTTCATTAGCTTCAATGATCGGTTATAGAAATCGCTCAACTACGGGGCACATCATATCTATTGAAGATCCGATTGAGTTTATTCACAATCATGATAAATGCATTATTACCCAGCGAGAAGTGGGCATAGATACCGAAACATTTGATGCCGCGCTTAAAAACACTTTACGACAAGCCCCCGATGTTATTTTAATTGGTGAGGTAAGAACCGCAGAAACTATGGATTATGCCGTTGCGTTTGCCGAAACGGGACACCTTTGTATGTGTACGCTTCATGCTAATAATGCTAACCAAGCACTAGATAGAATTCTTCACTTTTTCCCAAAAGATAAACACAGCCAAATATTAATGGATTTATCGCTTAACTTGCGAGCCATTGTTGCCCAGCAACTGATCCCAACCCCTGATGGTAAAGGGCGCCGTCCAGCAATAGAAATACTAATTAACACCCCGCTTGTTTCTGATCATGTTCGTAAAGGCGAGCTACATTTGCTTAAAGATTTAATGAGTAAGTCAAATGAACAAGGTATGCAAACCTTTGATCAAAGCTTATTTAGGTTGTTTAAATCGGGTGAAGTAACTTATGAAGATGCACTTCACCATGCCGACTCGCCAAATGACCTACGCTTAATGATTAAGCTTGATGCCTCAGAAAGTGGCAATGCGGCACTCGATGGCGGTATGGGCGGAATGACGTTGGAAGAGCAAGATCCTCGATAATTGACTAGGGCTGAGTCTGTTGATGAACGATGAGTAGATTCTAGTAAAAAATACCTTTACTAAAGTTTTTTACTAAAATGTTCAAAATCACTAATCAGCTGATAATTGAGAGAATGATATAGTTTTTGGGCTGGTTTGTTGCTTACTTGTGTTGCAAGTTTAATCGCAAAAACATTTTCTTTTTTAGCGATATTTTCAATGTGTAAAATTAGCTGCTTTGCAATGCCTAAACCCCGATACTCTTGGTTAACGTAAAGATCATTAAGTAACAAAGTTTTTTGCATGGCAACCGATGAAAACATTGGATAGGCTTGTAGAAAACCTGCCATCTTTTGATTGCTATACGCGATGAGTAATGTTGAATCTTTTTTAGAAAGTCTTTGTTTAATAAACAAGTAGCAATCTTTTGGATTAGGTTTAGTGTTATAAAAAACACAATATTCATAAAACAAATTGGCTAACTGATTTATATTATTTAGATTAGCTAATTTTACTTGAATGTTTACGCTCATTTATTTGGCATTTTCTAAAATAATATCAACCACTTTTATGAGTGAAAAAATAAAAATAAGCACCATTACAATACCAATAAAAATATAATTTCCTGGGTGCCCATTTTCAAAATCTTCTTTACGTTTTTCTTCACTTTGCACACCAATCATTGCTGCAAGTACGCTTTGAATTAAGCTGAATAAACTTTGCTGCTTTTTTACTGGTGTTTGTGCTTTTTTATCTTCGCTCACGTTGTTAACCCTAAGTGATTTTTGAGTTGACCAAGTTTTTATTGTTGTTAACTGAAATATCCATTGATTGGTTAAGCTCTATGATCTGTAAGGTCATTTCTAATGCTTGCTCGGCATTAAGCCTAGGATCAACCAATGATTTATAAGCTCGATGTAAGTCGTGCTCACTAAGCTCTCTTGCACCGCCGATGCATTCAGTAACGTTTTCACCTGTTAATTCAAAATGTACACCGCCTAAGTGAGAGTCATGTTGTTGATGAATTAAAAAGGCTTTAGATAATTCGCCTAATATGGCATCAAAGCGCCTAGTTTTAGTTCCATTGCTTGTCACCGAAGTATTACCATGCATTGGATCGCAGCACCATAGTGGTGTTCTATTTTCAGACTTAACAGCTTTAATCAGCGCAGGTAAATAGTCATCAACGTTTTGTTCACCCATTCGAGTGATTAATACTAATCTCCCTAACTCATTGTCTGGGTCGAGCTTGTCACAAACCTTTATGAGCTGTTCGGGTGTCATATTTTGGCTTATCTTAACGGCAACGGGGTTACTAATACCGCTCATATATTCCATATGAGCCGAGTCTAATTGCGCGGTGCGCATACCTATCCAAGGCAAATGGGTTGATAGGTTGTACCAATTACCATTGCTAGATTGTCTTGTGAGCGCTTGTTCGTAATGTAAATGAAGTGCTTCGTGCCCAATATAAAATCGATTATCAACGTGAATATGATTGCCATTATTGGCAATGTTTTCAATAAAGGTTATAGCCTGTTTTATCTGGCTAATAATATTTTTATATTGCTCTGCCATGGGTGAACAGTCGATAAAGTCCAGATCCCAGTTATCAACATTGCAAATATCTTGGTATTTGTTTTCTTGCAGAGTTCGTAAATAGTTAATTGTTAATGAAGCAAACGAATAGCCTTTGAGCAAACGACGTGGATCAGGAATTCTATCTTTTGCATTAAACTCAGGCCCATTAATTAAGTCGCCACGATAACTTGGTAAGCTTTGTCCATCAATAGTTTCAGTTTCAGACGAGCGCGGTTTAGCGTATTGGCCTGCCATGCGTCCAATTTTGATCACAGGCTTTTTTAAGCTATGAGTTAACATAAGCGTCATTTGCTCTAGAATATTAAGTTTGTTGCCAATTGACTCAGGGTTACAATAAGCAAACAACTCTGCACAATCACCACCTTGTAATATAAAAGCATCACCTTTAGCAGCACAGGCCAACTTAGACTTTAATGCCTCGACTTCTTGTGGAATAACTAAAGGTGGCAGAGAGCTTAGTTCGCTTAAAACATCGTTTAATGCTGCCTGATCAGGGTAGCTGGCCTGTTGCGAAACAGGAAAATCTTGCCAACTGTTGGGTGTCCACTGAGGTTGTTGAAATGATTGGTTCACAGACTGTTCCTTATATTAAAAACAGGTAACTATCGTTACGCGCTAAATGCTATATTAGCACCATTATTATGTTCAAGCCTATGCTTATGTCAAAGAATAAAATTCAATATGTGTGTAATGAATGTGGCGCGGTTTCACCGAAATGGTCGGGGCAATGTGCTGATTGTGGTCAATGGAATTGTTTAACTGAACAGGTTGAAGCGCCCAAGCCAGCAAAAAATGCAAGATTTGCAGGTTATGCTGGCAGTGAAAAACGACTGCAAAAATTAAGCGAAGTGAAGTTTGAAAAAACAGCCAGAATTGGTACTGAACTTTCTGAATTCGACAGAGTGTTAGGTGGCGGTTTAGTGGCAGGCTCGGTAGTTTTAATTGGCGGCGATCCCGGAATTGGTAAATCGACAATTCTTTTACAATCAATGTGTCATTTGAGCGAAAAGCTGAATGCGGTTTATGTTACTGGGGAAGAGTCGGCTCAGCAAATTTCTATGCGGGCTAAACGATTAGGTTTAACGGGTGAAAAGCTTAGTTTACTCACCGAAACGCAAGTAGAAACCATTGTGGCAACTGCCGAACAAGTTGATCCTCAGGTGATGGTGATTGATTCCATTCAAACCATTTACACCGATCTTTTACAATCAGCACCAGGCGGCGTAGCACAAGTGCGAGAAAGCACGGCTCAATTGGTTCGATTTGCCAAGCAAAAAGGCATTGCATTATTTGTTGTTGGGCATGTCACCAAAGATGGTGCACTCGCAGGCCCAAGAGTGTTAGAGCATATGGTTGATGCAGTGCTTTATTTTGAAGGTGAAAGAGACGGACGCTACCGAATTTTACGCGCGGTAAAAAACCGTTTTGGTGCGGTTAATGAAATGGGTGTTTTTGCCATGACCGAAGAAGGTTTAAAAGAAGTACAAAATCCCTCAGCAATATTTTTGTCACGCTACCAGCAAGCCTCAGCAGGTAGTGTTGTTACGGTTACATGGGAAGGCTCGCGTCCATTGTTGGTAGAAGTTCAAGCTTTAGTTGATGAGTCACAATTAGGTAACCCCAGAAGAGTAGCCGTTGGCTTAGATCAAAACCGATTAGCCATGTTACTGGCTGTTTTATCCAGACACGGCGGCGTTTTTTGCCACGACCAAGATGTCTTTTTAAATGTGGTTGGTGGCGTAAGAGTTATGGAAACCAGCGCCGACTTAGCCACACTGCTCGCCATTGTTTCAAGCTTAAGAAACCAAGTATTACCGCAAAATTTAATAGTGTTTGGAGAAGTTGGCTTAGCAGGAGAAATAAGACCTGTACCCAACGGGCAAGAACGCATAAAAGAAGCCAAAAAACACGGCTTTAAGGTAGCGATTGTTCCAAAAGCTAATGCACCTAAAGATAAAGTAGAAGGTATTAGAGTTTTGGCAGTTAGTAAAATTAGTGAAGCGCTTGAGGCATTGAATGAGATTTAGCTTTGCAATAAATTGTTACAACTGTTTGACACAAAGGTCTTTCTAGTTTAAAAATATTACCCAGAAATAATTATTATAATACGGAATATCATGAATTATTCGGGGATAAAAAAACTGATAATTGTCGGGTTATCGGTTCTTCTAAGTGCTTGTATAAGTAAAGTTAAAAACCTTTCTGTTGATAAAGATTTGAATCTTGATGATCAAACAGGCTATCTTTTCATGACTGTTGATACTAATTTTGACTTTTCTCGGTTTGCGATATCTGGCAAGCAGTATACACAATTAGAAAATCCTGTCTTTTATAATAATAAAAACTACTACTTACTACCATTAAAAGCAGGTGAATACTATATACACTCATTTACAAATACTTCGGGAGGAGAATATCGTTTCACGGATGACGATTTATGGCGTTTTAATGTGAGTTCTGGTGTGATTAGCTACATTGGTGAATTTAAAGCAAGGAATATTTATGGTCACCTATCAAGGTTTAGTTTAATCAATCATAGTTCTTTTGCTATGGAGTATTTAGAAGAAAAATATCCTAATATATTAAGTCAAAGAAAAATTGAATATAGAGGGCCTGGAGAAGACTTTTTCTTTAATTTAATATCGAGTGAAAAAGAAATAGTAAAATGAATAAATTAATAATTACAATTATTACGCTTATCTCTCTTAACGTTGTACAGGCGTCAGAAGTTAACCCTATATCTGCAGAAACACTTTTCAAAAACTCACTAAATTACTCGTTTCGCTTAAGCCCAGATGGTCAATATTATATTAAGCATTATTTTAGAGATACTGGTCACGATGTACTAGAGCTTCACCATGTTGATTCTGGAAAATTTCGTGATGCTTTTAGGCTGAAAGTAAAAAAGTCAGGTTATATTGAAAATTATTTTTGGGTTGATAATAATACTTTGTATACAAAATATTATATTGCTAAAAGCAAATATAAAGAAGCTTTTATTGAGCTTGATTTAGATAAGTTATTAAATACAGATGAAGATATTGCAGAGATTCAAAGAATAAACTTTAAAAGTGAAATCATTCAACCATTAGTTGAAACTGATGATAAAGTAATGATTCAATATAATAAGAAAAAAGAAAAGAAGGTTGAGATTGTTACACACCAAGAGCTGATTTCTGGAGAAATTAACGGCCGATTAGTTTTTGAAAATTATTTAGATGATGGTTTATTTTACTTTCCAGATAGTAATGGGAATATAAAATTTTCAGCGACTATTGATGATGAAGAGTTAACCTATTGGTATTTGAAAGATTACCAATCTGATTGGGAACGACTTTTTACTTTAACTGATCTCATTGATGAGTTTAAATTTGTTGGGATGTTATCAGATACCGAAATTGCAGTTATAAGCAATAAAAATACAGATAAGAAGTCTTTGTTTAGTTATAATTTTAAAACTAAAACATATGGTGATTTGATATATCAGCATGAGAAATATGATTTAATTGATGCTCGAATATCAAATGAATTTGATATTGAATTAAAAAGACGAAAAATATTTTCTGTTTCTTACCGAGAGTTTGGTCGCTATGTGTCGGAGTATTTATCTTCTGATAATAAAAGAATGAATCATTGGATAAGGCATAATTTACCTGGACAACAATATGTTGTTAATTCAGAAGCTAAAAAAAATGGTAACCAAATAATAGCTACTTTTTCTGCAGCTAATCCTGGTATTTTTTATATTTATAATGCAAATAATCAATCGCTTAAAAAGCTTGGCGAAAAATTTCCAGAACTCTCAAAGTTAAGGTTATCAAATAGTGAAGTATTTTCAATAAATGATAGTGAAGGAAATACAATAGAAGCAATTTTTACTAAACCAAAAGTATCCAACGGAGTTTTAATTGTTTCTCCGCATGGTGGGCCAATTGGCGTTAGAGACTCTGATACATTCAACCCATTTAACCAATATATGGCAAGCCGTGGTTATTCAATACTTAATGTGAATTTCAGAGGCTCAGAAGGGTTTGGTAAAGCATTTCTTGAGCGTGGTGTGGGGCAGTTTGGTAAAATCATAGAACAAGATATATCTTTAGCTGTAGATAAAGTTAAACAACAATATAACTTTGATAAAACCTGTGCCTATGGTTCGAGCTATGGTGCTTATTCTGCATTTATGCTCAATATTTTTCATCCTGAAGAATATGATTGTGCAATAGGTGCATTTGGAATTTATGATTTACCTTTGCTTTTCAATCCAACAAACCTCCATCAAACTGAGCAGCTTAAAAAGCCAATAGAAAATACTATTGGAAAATACGATAGTTCTTTAAAAGACTACTCTCCCTTATATTTAGCCGATAAATTAAATTCGCCAGTATTGTTAATTGCAGGCACAGATGATCAAATAGCCCATATTGAGCAGTCAAATCGTATGAAATATCGATTAAATCAATTGGAAAAGGACTTTGAATATCTTTTTTATAACAATGTGGGACATGGGCATGAGAAGTGGAAGTGGGATTGGCATCAAGTAGCATTAATTGATGATTTTATTCGAAGAAAATTAAATATTTCATATCCTAGCAAAGTTAAAAAAATGGAGTTTTATAGAAGTGAGTTAATGCGTATTGCAGATGGATTTAACTTTGGTAGTATTGTAAAAAATGATTATCCAAGAGCATTAAATTATTACACAATAGCAGCAGAACATGATCACCCAAGAGGCGCATTTAATACTGCAGCTTTTTTTCAAAGTGGTAGAGCAGGTGTTACTGATATGAAACAAGCAGTTTCGTATTATGAAAAGGCAGAAAAGCTAGAATATCATTTAGCAAGCTTCAGGTTAGGTGAAATATACAGAATTGGTGAGTCGGGTGAAATTAATAAAAAGTTGGCACTATCTTATTATAAAAAAGCTTTTGAAAATAAAGTAGATGAACTATATGCATTACTACCAGAGCTTTTATCTATGGTATGTGTCGATGGGCTTTTTTCTACTGATGAAAGCTATTGTTTGAATATTTTAGAATATTTACATAAAGAAGAAGTAAAAAATAAATATTTAATTTTAAAAAGATTACTTTATAAGAAAAAGCTAGTTATAAACGCAATTAAAAAAATCAAAAGTATATATTCTGAAGAGAGCTATAAAACCGATATTGTGACTAATGACTTTAGCGAAGTAAACTTTGGATTATATGAATTTAAGAATAATAAACGGAAACATCAAGCAATATATAAGCATAGTGATTCTAAACCCAACCAAGAGGTTGGTGTGTATTCTGCTATAGGATTAACCTTAAGAGGAAAGGTTGTTCAAGGTTTCAATAAAGATTATTTAGTTAAAATAGAGTGGGTTAAACCCAGTAATTACAAATTAAATTTAGAAAATTTAACACCTAAAGAGAGAGATAAAAAATTAAAAAAGGAAGAAAAAGTATTGAACGATGTGGTTGTAATTCATCAAGGCGTTAATAAAAAAATATTATTTAAATTTAATAAAAGTGAGCATAGAATTCCTGGTAAGTGGAAATTATTAATAAAAACTTTATCAAATGAAACCTTAATTGAAAAGACGTTTAATATAACTGTTTCAAGTAGGTAATAGACCAGTTTTATCTTTATATTTAAGGTTTCAACACCCACTATCTTTTTAATAACACCTTTTTTAATAAGAAGAATAGGGCGGTTCAGAATGTCCCCAAAAATACCTTTCACTCACTAAAGCTTCATCGAGTGTTAACACTATTGATCACTCCTGATTAATGATACGGTGCTGATAGGGAAAGAAATTAATAATGAATAAAAGTGAATTATTAATACTAGTATTGATTTTCTGTTTGATTTTAGATGTGATTTTTACTTTTGCTTGGTCTGAATACTTTAAAAACAAAAATAGGCTACTAATAGCAGTTATCAAATTAATTGTTTTAGTAATTGGCGGAGCTTCAGCATGGATTTTATTACTTGAACTACCTCAAATTTCGGTAGTATGGGATTATTTTTTTTCAGTAGCTTTATTTTACTTTATCATTATTAGGATATTTGTTATGGGAGGAGTAAAATAGTCAGAATGCAGGAATTTAAAATGAAGGCTAACGACTCCTTGTTCTCAACAAATAAAAAAACTAGTTGGTGTAATAATCTAAAAAGTTATTTCATCAACTAGCAAAGAAAAAAATAATTACAGCGCGCTTTCAATCACAACTCCATTTTGTTTATAGAGGGTGCCTCCTTTCATTACCAACTTAACATCCGATAGTAAGTTAATATACTTAAGAACATCGCCTTTTACTGCGATTATATCAGCATATTTTCCTGCGCTAACTGTTCCAGATACATCAGATTTTCCCATCATTACTGAGGGCCAGTAAGTGGCGGCTCTTATTGCATCCATAGGCGGAATATCCATATCGTTCACCCAAACAGCTAGTTCATTCCAAGTGCTTTGACAGTGAAATTTTGCAGGAACTCCGCTATCAGTACCAACTAAAAAAACAACGCCTGTATTTCTTAGTTGGGCAATTTTCTTTTTTAATGTTTTCATACGTAAAGGGGTTAACTGCATATATTCAATTTTTCCTGGTGCTTCTAATGAAGCTTTAATATCGTCAATAGTGTCTTGTTTTAATCCACGATGCCAGCAGGTAGAGTCAAGTCTTTCGGGGTTGTCTACCAAGCTTTGAAAGCTCCACAACCCCTCAACGGTTGGTGTCCAAAAAAGAGGTCCGCCAGCAACGCGTCCTGTTGCGGTTCTTTCTTTTAATTTTTCAATAATGTCTTTGGGGTATTCCGGAGCGGTAGTTAACCCGGTGTGTTCAAAGTTATCGACTCCAATTTCTAGCCCTCGTCTAATTTCATTGGGTCTATGGGAATGTGCAACAACTTTTAAATTGTACTTATGTGCTTCTTCAACAACGGCTTGGGCAACCTTTAACGACATTTTGTCTTGATCGACAAGCTTAATGAGATCGACACCTGCGGTGGCTAAAGTTTTTATCTTTTGTTTTACCTCTTTAACGCTAGAAACGCTCCACCTAAATGCATCGGTTCCAGGATATACTTGGTGCTGAATAAATGGTCCCGATACATAAAGCCTTGGGCCTGGTATTTCTCCGTTTAAAATTTTATTTTTAATGTTGATAGAGTCTTTTAAAGGCGCACCTAAGTCTCTAACACTAGTAACCCCTGCTAATAAAAGCTGCACTGCGCTGGCAGGCATAATTTCTGATTCAAGCCGACTGATATAAGTTTTGTCCCAGTGTTGATAGTTGGAGTGCCCATTAATCATTAAATGTGCGTGGCTTTCCCAAAGTCCAGGCAGTACATCCATACCTTCGGTTGATATTATTTTATAACCTTTAGGTACTTTTAAAGTATCAACGGTTCCTACTTTTTCAATGATGTCGTTTTTAATAAGAATAACACTGTTATTAATAGGGCGGTGACCATATCCGTCAATTAACCTTCCACCAACAAGTGCTTTTAATTCGTTGGCGCTGGATAAACAACTAAAAATCAGAGTAAAGCCTATTATTAATCGTTTGAAAGTGCTTATAGCTAATTGAATTATCATATTCAGTCCCGTTAACTTAAAAAACAGCTCACTACCATACCTAGAACTACTCTTAACAACAAGCACCTAACGCTTTGTTTAATTTCATTATTTTGGGTGGTTAGATTAACTTTGTCGTTTAGCTTGATCTAATTAGCATGAAATAACGTATAGATCTACTCAAGTAAACGGAGAGTAGGCTTTATGCGTTTAATATTACAAATAGCTTTTTTGTGTTTGATTCTGTTGCCAATTACAGCAAAATCTCAAAAACTAATGGTTAAGCCAGTTAACAATTTTAACCTAGAGCAATACTTAGGTGTTTGGTATGAAATCGCAAGAATTGAAAATAGTTTTGAAGAAGGTTTAACCAATGTAACCGCTACTTATAAACTTCGTGATAACGGCAAAATAAGTGTCATTAACAAAGGTTATGAAGCAGAAGACAATGAGTGGGATAATACCGAAAGCTATGGTGATTTTGCTGAATCGCCAGATATTGGGCATATAGAAGTAACCTTCTTTTGGCCATTTTATGTGGATTATATTGTTTTTGAAATTGGTAAAAATTATGAATATGCTTTTGTTACTAGTGACTCAACAGAATATTTGTGGCTATTGTCGCGTACGCCAACCATAGATAAAAAAATTATTGACCATTTTTTAGCCGTCGCTAAAAAAAAACAGTTTAAAATAGATGATTTAGTATTTGTTCCACAAGAAAAATCAATTGCTCAATATGAGAAAAGCCAAATGAGCAAACACAAATAGACGAACGTAATCGGACTAAAAAATTAATAATGCAGTAAACAGTAAACAGTAAACAGTAAACAGTAAACAGTAAACAGTAAACAGTAAAAAGTGAATAGTATCTTTTAATCAGAAACTTTTATTTGTAAGGCATATGAAAAATAGTCATAAAGTTAAAATTGGTATCAGTCAGTGTTTAACGGGTGCACCAGTAAGGTTTGACGGTGGACATAAAAACAGCCAATTTTGCAATGAGGTTTTAGCTGATGTTTTTCAGTTTGAACTATTTTGTCCTGAAATAGCAATTGGGTTACCTGTTCCCAGAAAAGCCATTCGTTTAGTGGGAGCTACTGATGATCCTAGAGCTGAATATAGCAATAGAAAAGGGCAAAATGAAAATATAAAAAATTTTGCGCCAGCGCTTAAATTGGTAGCCGATAATAATATTTTAAAACTTAAGCAGTTAAGCGGGTTTATTTTTTGTAAAGGCTCACCCAGTTGTGGCTCGCACAGGGTAAAAGTTTATAATGCCCATGGGCAACCTTCAGCCAAAGGAGTTGGCATTTTTGCTGCCAGAGTCCAACAATTACTTCCTAATTTGCCAGTAGAAGACGATGGTCGCTTAAATGATGCTTTAATAAGAGACAGCTTTATCAAGCGGGTATTTATTTATCAGCAGTGGCAACAAATTTTAACCCAAGGGTTAACACCTAAAGCGCTTTATGAGTTTCATGCAATGCATAAATATACCTTGCTTTCACATTGCCAGCCCACCTACCGAAAAATAGGTGCTTATATTGCCAATGTAAATCAAAAAAATATTAATGCTGTTGCCGCAGAATATTTTACCTTGTTAATGACAGGCTTAAGTAAATTGGCAACCCGAAAAAATAACACCAATGTTTTAATGCATTTACAAGGCTATTTAAAAAAACTTTTATCAGCTAAAGACAGAGCAGAGCTAAGACAATCAATTATTGATTACAACAATGGTTTAGAGCCAATAATGAGTCCGCTTAAATTATTAAAACACCACTTTAGTCATCATCCAAATCAATATATAGCTAAACAATCTTATTTAAACCCATACCCCAAGGCGCTTGGAATACGAGTAAAAATGGGATAATAAAAATTTATTATGAACATTGTTTGGTTTCGAAGTGACTTAAGGGTTTATGATAACCCCGCATTGTATTATGCAAGCAAACAATATAGTGACTCGTTAGTTGCCGTTTATTTATATTCTAAAACACAATTTAACCATCACCATGTTGGTGAAAATCAACAAGCGCTTATTATTAAGCAGTTACAGCAATTAAAAACGGAACTAAAAAAATTGGGTGTTGCTTTATTAGTTATTGAAAGTGACTTTAACCAAGCTACTTTTATTTTTGCAAAGCTAGCAAAAGCACTTAAAGCCGATAATCTATTTTTTAATGTAGAAGTTCCTTTTGATGAAAGACAAAGAGACAAAGCGGTAGTTAATCGGCTTCAACCTGAAGTAAATTGCCAGCGTTTTTATTGTGACTCATTGGTTCCACCTTGGAAAATAGTGAATCAATCTAATTTGGGTTACAAGGTTTTTACACCGTTTGCTAAAGCCGTTAATCATTATATTAGTGAAAAGCCTTTATTCACCTATCCAAAACCCAAAGCTAGGCAACCTCAACATTATGAGCAGACTAAAAACAAAATAAAAAAGCTATCATTATTAAAAATATTTAGTTTAAATCAGCTAAAACAAGAGGTTAAGTGCAAGTTACCACTACCTAATATTTCATATCGTTTAATTAAAGATAAGCTTAATCGGTTTTGTGAGCAGGCGATTTTTCACTATGCTAATGAAAGAGACTACCCTTGCAAATACGCAACTTCAAACTTGTCTGCGGCTTTAGCATTGGGTGCAATATCAGTAACCGAATGTTATTTAACCGCAGAGGAAAGTATTAACGAAAATAAAGATAATCAAAGCATAAGAGTTTGGCAAAATGAACTTGTGTGGCGAGATTTTTATCGATCAATTATGTGGCATTATCCTAAAGTTTGTAAAAACTTAGCTTTTAAAACAATAGATTCAAAATTAAGTTGGCAAAGGAAATGCCAAAACATCACTGATTTTTTTGCAGGAAAAACCGGTATTCCAATTATTGATGCCGCCATTAAGCAAATGATAACAACTGGGTTTATGCATAATCGTTTGCGTATGATAGTGGCGAGTTATTTTTGCAAAAACTTGTGGGCAGACTGGCGTTTAGGGGAAAGGTTTTTTGCCCAACACTTATTAGATTATGATTTTGCAAGTAATAACGGTGGTTGGCAATGGTCAGCATCTATTGGTACCGATGCAGCGCCTTACTTTAGAGTTTTTAATCCGCAATCTCAGCAACAAAAGTATGATCCTAATGCCTTGTTTATTAAACAATGGCTACCACAATTAAAGCAATATTCAGCTAAAGAAATTCATCGGTTTAATAACATAAGTTTTGATAATTATGAATCTTGTGCAGTAGATTTAAAAGCAACACGAAAGCAAGCGATTGCTTACTTTCGAGAATTGAGTTAAATATACATCTTGAAGGAGAACGGGTATAAAATCGAAACCATTTTATTGTGTCATCCAATTTAAAACTGGGCCTAAAGGACCAGTAAACTTTAGTGGCGCACTCGTTATTGCTAAACAAACACAGCCGTTATTTCCCGCAACGGGTTGGTGTTCATTAGCGCTATCTTGAGTGATAAATTCGCCTTTGTTATAAGTGCCGCTAGCATCACTAAAATTGCCTTCTAAAACCACGGTAATTTCTTCGCCTTGGTGAGTATGTTTAGGAATTTTAGCGTTTGGTGAAAACTTTAAAAGCTCAACTTGATAGCCTTCATCGTTTAAAGGCACAATGGCTTTTTTTATCCAAGGCGTTACTCTTTTCCAATTAAATTTTGAATAATCTCGCCTACTTAATTGGGATAATATTGGTTTGTCTACTTCGGCAACAGCGCACTCTGCAAGGTCGTCTATTGCTTCCTCTTGGCTAATAGCGTTAATATCTGCCATCAATTGATCAAACGCGGTTGTTGACTTGGGAGTTAATGTGTTTTGCTGTTGAGTAACATTAACCACTTCAATTGCATCACCACCAATTGATTCAATATCAGCAATACGTGCTTGGCAAATTTTACATTCTTTTTGATGAATGCCTACTGCCACAGCAACACTGGCGGGCAGCTGACCATTGGCATATTTTAACAATACTTCAATATCTGGATGGTAATTCATAATTTTTTACCTCCCATTTGGGAGCGCATAATTTTAAGAGCACTTCTAATTCGAGACTTTACGACACCAGGTGTCATTTCTAACTCATCGGCAGCGGCTTGGTGACTTTTATCTTCAAAATAAACTTTTTGTAATACATTGCGCTGCTCTTCATTAAGAGATTTAAATATTGATAAAAGCTTAGAGCGTGAGCGCTTTAGTTCTATTACTTTTTCGATATTGTCACTGTCGCTAGCAATGTTATCTTCGTCACTGGATACTTCGTCTAATTTCTTTTTGCGTAAAAAATCGATCCTTAGATTACGCACAATGGTAAAGATCCAAGTAGACACTTGCGCTTTGCTAGGGTTATAGGTTTTTGCTTTTTGCCAAATTTTTATAAAAACCTCATGGGTTAACTCTTCGGCTTTATCGGCAAGTCCTTGTTGAACAAAAAATGCAGAAACTTTAGGAGCAAAGTGCAGATATAAGGATTTATAAGCAACCCGATCTTGAGTTTCAGCTATTGCTAGCATTTCGGCTTGCCAAGGCTTATTTTTGCTGTCAGATGCTATTGTAGAAGACATCGCTAATTGAGTATTACCTTTGGTTGATACTGGTAAATATACAAGATTAGTTTGATTTTGTCTTTTTCTTAACATCACTTTTTCAGTCAGCTTGATCTTAGCATTATTGTTATATACGAGTTAATTTTATTAATAGATCAATAAAATTAAATTAAGTAAGGATGATCTAAATTTGCTTGGCTGTCGTAACTTTTACTATTGAGTTGAGAGAAGGATAAATGGTTTGACCTTACACAAATCCTATAAAGTGATAAGCATTGTTTGTATAAGCTTATTTTTAATTAGCGCTTGTGGCATAACACCTAATGCTTATGTAGATAATAAGCCTGAATTTAAATTTAATCAGTTTTTTAACGGCAGATTATGCGCTTGGGGTGTTGTTAAAGATAGAAAAGGAGAGCTTACACGTAAGTTTATTGCCAAAATTGATGCTATTAACTCAAACAACACAACACAGCTTAATGAGGTGTTTTTATTTAATGATAATGAAGTGCAATATCGTCATTGGCGTTTCTCGTTAAAAAATGAGCAATTAATTGGCACTGCCGAAGATGTTATCGGTAATGCAGTAGGAAAAGTGTGGGGCGATAGTTTGCATTTAACTTATGTGCTTGAGGTTAAAACTGATGATGACACTTGGCAGGTGAATATGGATGACTGGCTGCATCTTGTTGATAAAAACACCTTAATGGGAACAACCCAAATGTCAAAGTGGGGTGTGAACCTGGGTAGAATTGATATTGCTATTCAGCAAAGAGTTAATACTGATGACTGTGGTATTAATCAATCACAGACTGAAACCTTTAATAAAGGATAAGATCTTGATACAAATAAAACGATTAATTGGTTGGTTTGATGCAAGTGTTGCGCTTGAGGAAAATGCTCATGTGCAAACTAATAAAGATAAAATTAGTTGGACGCGGATCACACCATTTATCGCTATGCATTTAGCGGTTTTTGCGGTTTTTTTTGTTGGCTTTAGTTGGTTTGCATTTTGGGCTTGTATAGCACTTTATTTTATTCGTATGTTTGCAATTACGGCATTCTATCACCGATATTTTTCCCATAAAAATTTTAAAACAAGCCGCATTGTGCAGTTTGTTTTTGCTTTTATTGGTGCTTCTTCGGCGCAACGTGGGCCTTTATGGTGGGCATCACATCATAGGGTGCATCATGCAACCTCTGATACTCAAAGTGATCCGCATTCACCCAAACATAAAGGCTTTTTATGGAGCCATACCTTGTGGTTTTTATCGGATAAAAATTTTTCAACTCAAGCGGATAAAATTAAAGACTTTGCCAAATATCCCGAACTTAAGTGGCTTGACCGTTTTGATCTAGTGGCACCAACTATTTTAGCACTGACTCTATTTGCATTGGGTGGCTTTTTAGAAACGCATTATCCACAACTTCAAACCAATGCATGGCAATTGCTTATTTGGGGCTTTTTTGTTTCAACCGTTATCTTGTATCACGCCACATACACGATTAATTCGCTCGCTCATCGCTTTGGTAAAAGGCGTTTTAATACACAAGATAATTCACGAAATAATTTTTGGTTGGCGCTGCTTACACTTGGCGAAGGTTGGCATAATAATCATCACTATTATGCAGGTACGGTTAGGCAAGGGTTTAAATGGTATGAAATTGATGTTTCGTTTTATATATTAAAAATGATGAGCTGGTTAGGTTTAGTGTGGGAGCTAAAGCCTATTCCTCCGAAGGTGGTGGCGGCTATGAACAATACAAATAAAGTGATGAAGTAAGGTAAAAAAATGATTTTAGAAGAGTTTAAACAAGCGTATCAAACAATGGACGCTACTAATATTGAGCTGATTGAAAGTATTTATAGTCAAAATGTGATTTTTGAAGATCCTTTTCACAAGGTAGAAGGCTTAATTAACTTAAAAGATTATTTTAAACGCCTTTATCAGAATATAGAAAAAATAGAATTTGAGTTTAGTGATCAAATTGAAGAGCAAACAGGAAAACTAATCACTTGGACAATGCGATTGACACACCCAAAATTAAATAGTGGAAAACCTTTTTTGTTACAAGGTGCAACGCATTTAAAAATTAATAAGCAGAATAAAATTGAATTTCATAAAGATTATTTTGATGGTGGTGCAATGCTATATGAAAAGCTTCCCATTATTGGCCGAATTATTAAGCAAATAAAAGCTAATTTATAAAATGAAATACCACTTTAACCACAAAGTTGTTTGGATTACTGGCGCTAGCAGTGGCATTGGGCTTGCGCTGGCTAAAAGATTAGTTAAAGAGCAGGCTTTTGTTGTTGTTTCTGCTCGAAATAACGAGGCACTTAATCACGAGTTTTCACAGTTTTCTAATGTGTTGATTGCTCCGGGTGATTTAACTGATTTAGATAATAATCTATCCATCATTAATCAAATTAAAGAAAGCTATGGGCAATTAGATTGTGCAATTTTTAATGCCGGCTATGCTGAGTATATTGATATCAAAAACTTTTCACACCAGCCATTTTCTCGAATGATGGAAACTAACTTTTTATCAATGACTAAAGGCATAGAAGCCGCATTGCCTTTATTAAAACAATCAAAAAATCCATATTTGGTTGGTATGAGCAGCAGCGTTGCTTGGCAAGGCTTGCCGCAAGGGCAGGCTTATTCTGCAAGTAAAGCAGCGATACGAAATTTATTTCAAGGACTTAATATTGAATTAGCCGCAGAAAATATTGCGGTAAGCTGGATTTGCCCTGGGTTTGTAAAAACACCATTAACCGATAAAAACACCTTTGATATGCCATTTAGAATTGAAGTAGAAAAAGCGGCTGAACTTATTTTTAAAGGATTAAAAAACAAAAAAACAGAAATACATTTTCCTAAACGATTCACTTGGTTGTTAAAAATAATTTCATTATTGCCAGCAAGTTGGCAACCAAGCTTACTGAAAGGAACGATTCCAAACTAATGAAAATTGCAGTCATAGGCACAGGCATTGCCGGTAATTTTGCCGCTTACCAACTTAGTCAACAACATGATGTTACTGTCTTTGAGCAGAATGATTATGTGGGTGGCCATACCCATACCCATCAAGTTAATTGGCACAATGAGTCGCATAAAATTGATAGTGGTTTTATTGTATTTAATAAAAAAACCTATCCAAATTTTTTAAATTTAATCAATGAGCTTGAGGTAGAGTATCAGCCAACCAATATGAGCTTTAGTGTTAAATGCGAAAATTCGGGGCTTGAATATAATGGTACTAATTTAAATAGTTTATTTGCACAAAGACGTAATTTGTTAAAGCCTTCATTTTATCGCATGATAAAAGACATTTTGCGCTTTAACGAACAAAGCCTAGAGTTATTGATTGATGATCAAAACCGTATTTCATTAGGTGATTACTTAGCCAAAAATCAATATTCTGCGCAGTTTATTAATCATTATATTGTTCCAATGGGGGCTGCAATTTGGTCAACTGATCACCAAAGTATGTTTGATTTTCCGGCACAGTTTTTTGTTCGATTTTTTCATAATCATGGGATGTTAAGCGTTGATAACAGACCGCAATGGTATGTGATTAAAAATGGCTCGAACGCTTATTTAGAAAAGCTCACTAAACCCTACAAAGATAATATTATTACTCAGGCAAAAGTAAGCAAGGTTGATAGACAAGAAGATAAAGTGGTTATTACGGCTAAAGGAGAATGCTATGAGTTTGATTATGTATTTATCGCTAGCCATAGCGACCAGGCTCTTGGCATGCTTGAAAACCCCACCCTTGCAGAAAAAGCAGTGCTTTCAGCAATTCCTTATACAAAAAATCAAGCCATTATGCATACCGATGAATCGGTTTTACCTAAGCGAAAACTAGCTTGGGCAGCTTGGAATTATCACTTACAAAAAGCGCAAAGCAATAAAGTTGCATTAACTTATAATATGAACATTTTACAATCGCTTAAAAGTGAGCATACTTATTGTGTTTCGCTTAATTATGAACATGCCATTAATCCTAAAAAAATTATTAAAACCCTTGATTACACGCATCCGTTTTTTACCCAAAAAGGCATTCAAGCTCAGTTAAGGCAAAGTGAAATTAATGGTGTAAGAAGAACTTTTTATTGTGGCGCTTATTGGCGTTATGGGTTTCATGAAGATGGAGTTGTGTCGAGCATTCAAGCACTTAACGATTTTAATAATATGTTGCTAAAAGAAGAGCAAAACAGCAAAGTGATTAACTTAAAAAATTATACCAATGAAAAGCAAAATATATTTCGGTCACATACAGCATAGGCGGTTTAAACCAAAGCCTCACTGGTTTAAATATCGTATTTGTTTATTTTATTTAGACTTAGATGAGTTAAATAGCATCTTTAATAAACGCTGGTTTTGGAGTGTTAATAAGCCTAATGTTGCCTCATTTAATGAAAATAACTATTTGCAGTTTAATGGCAAAAATCGTTTAAAGGCATCGGTTAAATCATTGATTAAAGAGCGCCATGGTATAGAGCATAAAGGTGCTATTAGGGTTTTAACGCATTTAAAATATTTTGGATATTGCTTTAACCCAGTAACTTTTTATTATTGCTTTAATGAACAAACTGAGCAGCTCGATTTTTTGTTAGCACAAATTAATAACACACCTTGGGATGAGCGCTATACCTATTGTTTCGATAATAGAAAAGGTCATCTATTTAATGCAAATAGTCGCTCGGTTGTTATGGATTTTAAAAAAGACTTTCATGTGTCTCCTTTTTTACCCATGCGCATGGATTGTTTTTGGCGTTTTATGATCCCAAATGATCAACTTAGCGTATATATGAAAAATACGATTGATAAAGAAAAATACTTTGATGCCAATTTAAATTTAGTCGCGCAACCAATTACAGGCAAAAGCTTAGCAAAAGTTTTACTACTTTATCCTTTAATGACGTTGCAAGTGAGTTTTGGGATCTATTGGCAAGCGCTTAAATTATGGCTTAAAAAGATTCCATTTTTTAATCACCCAAAACTCAATGAAACTAAAGCATCAACAACAGCAAAGTAATTTTTCAAAATTCTAGAGGGCTAACATGAGTAACCACGTTTCGGTAAGAAATTATGCACAGAGTTTAAGCGAAAGAAAGTCGCCTACCACTTTTTTTGCTCAAAGCCTTAAAAAGCGTGTATTAAAAACTTTAGAATCACTTCAGTTTGGAGAGCTTGCATTAACCGATGGTGAGCAAAACTGGCAGTTTAGTGGCAGCCGTTATTTATCGCTTAAAGCCGATATAGAAGTATTAGATGAGCAGTTTTATCCTTATTTAGCATTTGGTGGAAGCGTTGGTGCAGGAGAAGCTTATATTAATGGTTATTGGCGCAGCAATAATTTAACCGAAGTGATCCGTTTATTTGCGGTAAATCAATCAGTGACCGATTCGGTAGAAGGCGGGCTTGCTCGATTTACTGCACCGCTCAAAAGAACTTTTCATTGGTTAAATAAAAATACGCAATCGGGTAGTAAAAAAAATATTGTGGCTCACTATGATTTAGGCAATGACTTTTTTAAAGCGTTTCTTGATCCCACTATGATGTATTCGGCAGGAATATTCTATTCAAATGATGAGTCTATGCAGCAAGCATCAATCAATAAACTAGAAAGAATTTGCCAAAGGCTAAGGCTAAATCAACACGACTCGGTGATTGAAATTGGCACAGGCTGGGGAAGCTTTGCGATTTATGCGGCTAAAAATTATGGTTGCCACATTACCACCACAACAATTTCAGAAGAGCAACATCAGTATGCCAAACAACGGATAATTGAAGAAGGTTTAAGCGATAAAATTACGCTACTTAAACAAGACTATCGTGAGCTAAATGGTAAGTTCGACAAGCTGGTTTCCATTGAAATGATTGAAGCAGTTGGTCACCATTATTTTGATACCTTTTTTGCTAAATGTAGCAGTCTGTTAAAAGATCATGGTGAAATGCTATTACAAGCCATAACCATTGCCGATCAACGTTTTGAAAGTGCTAAGAAAGATGTGGATTTTATTAAACGCTATATTTTCCCCGGTTGCTGTATTCCGTCAATTGATGCAATTAGTGATAGTCTAAGAAAGTCTGGCAATATGCGTATATTAAACTTAGAAGATATTGGTGTTCATTATGCTAAAACCTTAAATGCTTGGCGGAAAAAGTTTTTTGAAAATATTGAACAAGTAAAATCACTGGGATATAGCGATGCCTTTATTCGTTTATGGGAATTTTATTTATGTTATTGCGAAGGTGGGTTTGAAGAGCGAGTGATTAGTGATATTCAGCTACACACTATAAAACCTTTAGCTAGAGTTCCCGAAAAACTCGCCCTATTGGAGCAATAAAAATTTCTACTTGGCTAGGCATCATTATTTTTCAAATTGGGTGGTTTTTTATGGTAACCGCCCATTCAAAAATTCATTACTCAGTTTTTTTGACTGCTTCGCTATTATTTTTATCTTTAAATTGGCGATTAAAATCAATTTCTAAAAAACAATTAACCGCTATAGCTTTAATGATTGTAATTGGCATTTTTGTCGATTTTTTACTGGCTAGCTTTCAGTTGATTCAATTTTCAAATAGTACCACCTTGCCTATTTGGCTGGTCTGCTTATGGATATGGTTTGGTGTTACTTTTTTTACTTGTTACCAATGGATGCAAAAACTGAACTTGGCTTTTGTTTTAGTTATTGGTGGTATTTTTGGCCCTATTGCTTATTGGGGTGCAAGCTTAATTTCAAGCATTATCATTTTGTCACCAATAGGCTTTACTCTTATTAGTGGCGCTTTTTGGGGGGGGTTGTTTGTCACTGCAATAAAGTATTGTCTGCCCAATAACCAATAGATCTGGTGTTGACCTTTTGACCAATGATATAATCCGCGCCCCAGTTTTCTGGTGAAATTAAAGTATTTATTTTTTAGCGGATAGTGATTATGTCTGAGCAAGTAACTGACTTAACAAACGAAAATCAAGTGAGTAAAAAGCTATATATTAAAACTTGGGGTTGTCAAATGAACGAATATGACTCCTCGCGTATGGCTGATCTACTGAATAAAACTCATAAGCTAGAGTTAACTAACACACCAGAAGAAGCTGATGTTTTAGTGTTAAACACTTGCTCAATTAGAGAAAAAGCCCAAGAAAAAGTGTTTTCTCAATTAGGGCAGTGGAAAAACTTTAAACAAGATAAGCCCGATTTAATGATTGCCGTTGGCGGCTGTGTTGCTAGCCAAGAAGGCAAAATGATCCGCTCACGCGCACCTTATGTCGATATGGTATTTGGCCCACAAACCTTGCACCGCCTGCCTAATATGATCAATCAAGTAAGCCAAAGTAAGTCGCCAATGATTGATATTTCTTTTCCTGAGATTGAAAAATTTGACGTACTGCCCGAACAAAAGGTTGAAGGGGTGACGGCTTTTGTATCAATTATGGAAGGTTGCAGTAAGTACTGTACTTTTTGCGTTGTGCCTTATACGCGCGGTGAAGAAGTGAGTCGTCCGTTTGATGATGTAATTGCCGATGTAGTGGAACTTGCTAACAAAGGCGTTAGAGAAGTTAACTTACTTGGGCAAAATGTTAATGCCTATCGTGGTAAAACCCATGATGATGGTGAGGCAGATTTAGCCGCATTAATCGAACTTATTGCGGCAATTGATGGAATTGATCGCATTCGTTTTACCACTTCGCATCCAGTTGAGTTTTCGCAAAGGTTAATCGAGGTTTATGGCAAAGTACCTGAGTTAGTTAGTCATTTACATTTGCCCGTACAAAGTGGCTCTGATCGGGTACTTAATATGATGAAGCGCGGTCATACCATTTTGGAATACAAATCAAAAATTAAAAAACTTAAAGCTCTGCGTCCTAACTTAAGTATGTCGTCTGACTTTATTATTGGTTTTCCTGGGGAAACCGATAAAGATTTTGAAAACACTATGGACTTAATTGCGCAAATTGATTACGACATGAGCTTTAGTTTTATTTATAGCGCCAGACCAGGTACACCAGCTTCTGACCTTGTTGATGATACCGATATGGCGGTTAAAAAAGAGCGTTTAGCTTTACTGCAACAACGCTTAAATCAACAGTCGCACGCTCATGCGCGCAGAATGTTAGGGACTACTCAGCGCATTTTGGTTGAAGGGCCTTCTAAAAAGGATATTATGCAATTAAGTGGTCGCACCGAAAATAACCGTATTGTTAATTTTGATGGTCAAAAGGATATGATTGGCAAATTTGTTGATGTAGAAATTACCGAGGTATTACCCAACTCATTACGTGGTAATTTGGTTGATGGAAAAACCTACTAAGCCAATCCGTATTTAAAGGAAATATAGCAACTAATGGCCAGCATTGAATTTATCATTGATCCATACACTAACGAGCACTTAAATATTTTAGGTGGTCATTTAGACGATAATTATCGCTTAATTGAAAAGCGCTTTGGGGTAGAAATTAATAATCGGGCTAATGTGTTTAAGGTGGTTGGTGAGCAAGAAAATATCGAAAAAGTGGTTGATGTTTTAGAGGCACTTTATGAAGAGGTAGAAGACACCGAGCAACTCAGTAAAGAAACTTTGCACATTGTTATACAAACAGCCTGTCAGTCGCTTTCAAGTGAACAAACGGTTAGTAAACCTAAAAGCTATTCCAGCCAAGATATCGTTATTCAAACCAAACGCGGAAAAATTAGACCGCGCGGCGCCAACCAGCAAAAGTATGTTGAAAACATGCTGGCAAATGATGTGACCTTTGGAATTGGTCCAGCGGGAACGGGTAAAACCTATTTAGCCGTGGCGGCAGCGGTTGATGCACTAGAAAGACAAGAAGTAAGACGCATTTTACTCACTCGTCCTGCGGTAGAGGCGGGAGAAAAGCTAGGCTTTTTGCCCGGAGACTTAAATCAAAAGGTCGATCCTTATTTACGTCCACTTTATGATGCCCTTTATGAAATGCTTGGGTTTGAGCGGGTAGCCAAGTTAATTGAAAAAAATGTCATTGAAATAGCGCCACTGGCTTATATGCGTGGTAGAACCTTAAATGAAGCTTTTATTATTATGGATGAAAGCCAAAATACTACCGTTGAGCAAATGAAAATGTTTTTAACTCGTATTGGTTTTAACTCGCGCGCGGTTATCACAGGAGACATTACTCAGGTTGATTTACCTCGTGGAAAAACATCTGGGCTTCGTCAGGCGATTAATATTTTAGATGATGTAAAAGGGGTTTCTTTTAGCTTTTTTCAGGCAGGAGATGTGGTTAGACACCCTGTAGTACAACGAATTGTGATGGCCTATGAAAAATCAGATAGTGAAAGCCGAGTATCTCATAAGCCGCAAGCGCCAGAATTTAGTCAACCTGATGCAGAATAAAAAGCCATAAATATGGATATTATTTTAGATATTCAAAACCCTAATGAAATAGCAGACTTGCCAAGCAATTCTGACTTTAACCTTTGGGTAAAAAGCGCGTTAATACAGTCGGGTTTTAATCAAGAGTGTTGCGAGATAACCATTCGGGTTGTAGATGAAGCCGAAAGTCAGGCGCTTAATAATGAATATAGGGGCAAAGACAAGCCGACCAATGTTTTATCATTTCCTTTTGAAGCGCCGCCGCCGATAGAGAGTGATTTATTGGGCGATTTAGTGATCTGTCATGCTGTGATGGCAAAAGAAGCCAAAGAGCAGACTAAAGCAGTTAGTGACCATTGGGCGCATCTGGTTATTCATGGCGTATTACACCTTTTAGGTTTTGATCATATTGAAGAAGATGAAGCGCAAGTAATGGAAGCCTTAGAGGTCAAAATTTTGGCTTTAATGAACATTAACGATCCTTATAAAGTTTAAGCAGGCAACTTGAAGCAAAGTGGATAAATAACTCGTCACAAAGTAAGACTTCCCTTTTGGATAGCCTCTGATACAATCAAATAGCTAATTCACTACAGAAAAAGAGATCAATGAACGACGACATCCCTCCCTCGCGGAGCTGGTTTGAAAAACTAACGCAAATTTTCCAAGACTCTCCGCAAGATCGCGAGCAGTTAATCCAAGTCTTAAAAACTGCCGAAACCAACACTTTAATTAACCCTGAATTATTATCTATGATGCTTGGTGTAATGCATATTTCCGAAATGCAAGCACGAGATATCATGATCCCGCGTCCTGAAATGGTGGTAATTGATGAAGATATGGATTTTGCCGCAATGCTTACCGAGGTGGTTAAGTCGGGACACTCAAGGTTTCCAGTTATTGGTGATAATAGAGATGATATTGAAGGAATATTGTTAGCCAAAGATTTGCTCCACTTTTCATCATTGGTCGAAGCTAAACCATCGAGCCGATTTACCCTAAAAGACTATTTAAGACCTGCGGTTGTGATCCCAGAAAGTAAGCGGCTTGATACCTTGCTAAAAGAGTTTAGGGCGAACCGCAATCATATGGCAATTGTGGTTGATGAATATGGCGGTGTTGCAGGGCTGATTACCATTGAAGATGTGCTTGAGCAAATTGTGGGTGATATTGAAGATGAATTTGATATTGATGATGACGAAGATAACATCCACAAAATGGAAGACAATCGCTTTAATGTTAAAGCGCGCACAGAAATTGAAGAATTTAACCAGTATTTTAAAACCACCTTTAGTGACGAAGAATATGACACAATTGGTGGCATACTTATGCAGTCGTTTGGACACATGCCAGTGCGTGGTGAAAAAACCGAAATTGATAATGTTTGTTTTGAAATTTTAACCGCCGATACAAGACGAATAAAATTAGTTAAAGTTGCTTATGTTGATGCAACTAGTGCTAAGAATGCAGGTTAATTGACAAAAATTTTAAGGAAAACGGGTATAAAATAATTTAAGGGAAAATCCATTGGTAATATCAAGAACAAAAAAAGTATCAAATAGGTTACCTTTTTGGTTAGATAAATTTTTTCGCAATACTTGGAGTAGCGCGGCTTCTTTAGTTGTTGCAGGGGCAATTTACCCTTTAGCCTTTTCTCCTTTTGATATTTGGCCCTTGGCTTTTGTTTCACTATTTTGGCTATTAGCCAGCTTATTTAGTGATTCTATTTCTGCTTTTAAATCGGGTTTTTGCTGGGGGCTTGGATGTTTTGGGGCAGGGGCTAGTTGGGTGTATGTAAGCATACACGAGTTTGGCTTTGTACCTGCATTTGGCGCTGTTTGCTTAACTTTATTATTTGTACTGCTCTTATCTCTTTATAAAAGTATTTTTGCCGTTCTTACCGTTTGGATTTTAAAAAAGTCGCATGATTATTTTATATTGCTTGTTGCGCCTTTATGCTGGGTGATTAGCGAGCTAATACAAGCCACAGTTTTAAATGGGTTTCCTTGGTTATTGGCTGGGTATAGTCAAATTGATTCTCCACTAGGGGCATTTGCTAGTTGGTTTGGGGTTTATGGTGTTAGTTGGTTAACCCTTTCGTTTGCGGCTGGTTTATTTGCGCTCATTGTATTTCAACATAAAAAAACGCATGTTATTGCAATGATGACTCTGGTGGGAATAGTAACAATAAGCCAAATCTATTATGTAACACTAACTCCCCAAAATAGTGGCAAAACCCTTGATATTTCATTAATTCAACCGAATGTATTGCAGCACGAAAAATGGGATAGACGATATTTTGGCAAAATTGTTAATACGCTTTACGATGAAACAGAAAGCTCTTGGGGAGCCGATTTAATTTTATGGCCTGAAGGAGCAATTCCCGCTTTTGCTCATCAGGTTAATGATATTACTCACGATCTTACAAAACGCGCAACTAAAAGCGGTAGCCAGATAATATTAGGAATTCCTTTTGATGATCCTCAAGATAAACAAAGTTATGTGGCTTTAAATGCTTATGGCAGCGAGCCACAAAGCTATTTTAAACAAGTGTTGGTTCCGTTTGGAGAGTACGTTCCTTTTGAAAGCGCTCTAAGAGGAATGATAAAGTTTTTAGATTTACCTATGAGTGGTTTTACCGAAGCGACCAATCAATCACCCATGGAATTTAGCGAATATTCCATTGTTCCTGCGATTTGCTACGAAATAGCATACCCGCAGATCATTAGCGACTTAAGCGAGAAGGCTTTGAACCGCTCAGATAAACCACAGCTTATTGTTACCGTTAGCAATGAAGCTTGGTTTGGTGACTCTCTTGGTCCTCATCAACATATGCAAATGGCAAGAATGCGAGCAAAAGAATTGGGTATTCCTTTAGCCCGAGCCACTAACGATGGTGTTTCTGGCTTTGTTGATGCTAAAGGAAAGTTAATTGCTTCGCTGCCAAGATACCAGCAAACCCACTTAAGAAAAGAAATTGAGTTAATTAACTACCATACCTTATATAGAAATTGGAAATTATGGGGGCTTGCGGGGCTTTTATTGGTAAATCTACTGTTAATTGTTGTCGGTACTGCTAAGTTTGCTAAGCGCTATTATACCCGTTCTACTTCAAGGTGATTGTTTTAAGTGTTCAGCCAAAAAGTTTGAGCGATATGACATGAAACTGGAAAAACAAATTAGCCACCCGTAAAACATGAAACTAATAAGCCAATTTAAACATTAGCGATAGTGAATTTTATTGGTTTTTCATCATTTTTTGGTGTCCTCATCATTTACTGACGAGGTCTAATAAACGAGGCTTTTGCATTTTGATTCTCCTTTTTCAATTTGCAAGCATGATACTACTTGTTTAAATAGTGCTGTTTAAGCTAAATTGGCTTTATTCACTAAAAACATAAAGCCAATTCTGGTAGTATATCGAAATTAAAATAACCTATTGATAAGTAAGAGCATTTAAGTAATCCAAATTTTTTTACTGGTTGGCTTTATGTTTTGCTGAATAGAATTACTGTTAAGTTTCACAAGGATACACCATGCTTGAATCAGCATTATTGTCTTTAGTTGCAGCATTAATTACTGCTATAGCTGGAATGCTCACAGGTTTTATCGCTAAGAAGAAGACCGAGCAGGACAAGATTCAACAAGAAAGAGTATCGGAACTTGCAAATACGGTATTAGCTCAAGCGGAAGAAGCAAAAGCGAAAGCTGTTTCCGAGTTCGTAAAGCATTTACCTGAGGGAGAGCAAACTCCTGAACAGTTAAGAGAAACTGCATCGAAAAACTTCAAGATCGTTGGCGACTTAATAATTAATAATCAAAAATCAGATGATACTGAATTAGTACAAGATCTGGTTACTGGCTACCATCAGCAAGCCTTATCACAAGCAAAAGTTCAGTTTTGGTTTAGTGTTGTTGCCGCAACTGCTGGTTTTGTCTTTATTATTTATTCAGCTAGCGATGTAACTCTCGATAATTTGGCTAGTACCTTGAAGATATTACCTGGAGTTATCATAGATGCTGTTGCATTACTTTTCTTCAGGCAAGCAGAACAAACTCGTGAGAGAGCAACAGCTTTATATGACAGGCTTAGAACGGATAATCAAATGCGTAACGCCAAAGCTATAGTGGAATCCATTGAAGATGTTCAAATTAAAAGCGCGGTTAAAGCTCAAATGGCGCTGCATATGGCAGGGTTAAAACCTAAAGAAATTGACTTACCAACATTTCTTAGCGGTAGCGATGAAACTTAACAAGTTGCTCCACTCGGATAAATTTTCCGCTGCGCTCCAAATTTACCGGTGAGCAAGGCGTTGAATGCTCAAAATATCAGAGATAACACTTATAAGGAGAATCAACAAAAGTAGACAGCCACCAAAACTCCAATAAATTTCACTGGCGCTAATGTTTAAACTTGTTCATTAATTTAAGAATTACGAGGGTTAGAACAAAAGCAGACAGTCACCGAAGTCCCAATAAATAACACTGGCGCTAAAAGAACAAAAGAACAAAAGCAGACAGTCACCGAAATCCCAATAAATAACACTGGCGCTAATGTTTAAATTTGCTCATTAATTTAAGAATTACGAGGGTTAAATTGTTGTTTCTGAGCGAGTAGTTACGCTGTTTTGGTTAATTTCTTGAGTTCCAGACACACCAACCCCTTGGGGCTTACCAAGTCAGTATTTTTTTGGTTGGTTTTGATTTTGTGATTATTTAAGGACTAGCATACAACAACTTAGCTGAATTAACCCCCTTAACCCACTGCTGTTTAAGTTGACTTGCCAATGCCTGCATGGCTTCAATAGAGCCAACGGCTCGATAATAGTTTTGCTTATAAGCTTTCACCTGACTCAGCCATTCATCTTGATTAAGATTAAGTCTTTGAAAGATTGGGGTAAGGCTTTTAGGAATACTAGCTTTGTTATCATGGGTTATGGTTTTACCCGTCCACTCTACTAATTCAATATAATCTTTTAGCTTAATGAATAACACTTTTTCTTTAATCCCGCCACTTATGGATTCTAACGCTTGGTTTAATTGCGCTTGTGATAAGGGCTTTATTCGAGTTTGAATACTGGTATGCTCAGAATGTTCAAGCTTTTGATTAAGTCCTGCTCTAATCGGGTTTAAATCTACATAAGCCATACAGGTTAAAGCGGCTGATTCATCCAATAAAGCTTGAGAGTGAAATCGTGATTCCCAAAAGTGACCTTTCACGCCATCTTCTAAATTACTGCGTTTCGCTAATGGCTCATTAATACAACTCATTAATCGAGAGATAGAGCCTAGATTTTGTCTGCAAGCTTCGAGCTTGTTTTTATCACTTAAAATGGATAATCGTTTGGCTTGGGTTAAAGACTCAGCATTAGGTCGGTTTTTTCTAATCGGATATAACCTCAGCCAACGCTCAACCACTTGACTATCAGACCATTGCCATGGAGCTTTGGGATTAAAATAAACCACTAGATGATAATGATTATGCATCACCGCATAGCTATAGACTTCAATGGCAAATAACTCAGCTAAAAACAATATTCGTTTTTCAATCCATGCTCTTCTGTGCTCATAGGAAACTCCCGTTTCTTCATCCACGCCACACAAAAAAGCCCGTCTGACACAACGAGACGATAAATGATAAAAGCCCGGGGTTTCGTTATCGATTAATTCAGAGCGCCTAATAGCCATGGTTTGTCCTTAAACCGAGTAATGATGAGATTAATCATGCTAGAACACCCAGATAAACACAATCAGCCAACTCAGTAATTGTTGTGGGAGATTGACTATTGTTGGTGTGGGTGATTGTGGGTATAGTGGCTGTCTAGGATTTGTTTGTTGAGTTTGTTAGAAACCATATCAGCTAACTATAGCAAGGATTCAAAATGAAACTATATTTAGCAAGGCACGGTGAAACAGAGTGGAATATCAAAGGTAGAATTCAGGGTAAGTATGATAGTAGCCTTACCGATAGAGGAAAGCACCAAGCTAGCCAGTTAGCAAATTCGATGAAAGATCTGTCTATTGGAGAGTTAGTGACATCTCCTACATCTCGGACTATTGAAACGGCGGAAATAGTTTCATCTGTTCTTGGAGTGGATTTTGTCGAAGAGGAAAAACTAATAGAGCAAAATTTTGGTGAACTAGAGGGTCACTATTTAGAGGATGTTCGTAGAAATAGAAATAATAATTTCAAACTCCTTCAGGGTAGTAGCCCAAGAAACAGTATAAAGGGCGGCGAGTCGATTTTTCAGGCTGGTAACCGATTAAAGACGTATTGTGAAAGCCTCGTTGACTTAAATGTAGATGGAAACTACCTACTAATTAGTCATGGCAGCATAATCAGGTCACTAGTTTGGTTACTACTTGATGGAAATTCTGAAGATGCTAGTTTATATTCGCATTTTAATTGTTCTTATAGTGTCTTAACTTTCGAAGACGGAAAACTGGTAGTAGAAAACTGGGGAAGCTCCAGCCATTTGTATATTTAACCCTCATCCTTTAGCGTAATAGTACTAATAATTATTATGATTCAAGCCTCAATAAAATCACTCCATGGCAGACAAGTTTGGAGTTCTGCAGGCTTGCCTACTTTAGAAGTTGAAATATCTCTAAATTCTGGAGCCGTTTCAAGAGCCATTGCACCAATGGGAATTTCAGGTGGTAAAGGCAAACGTAGTGAAAACTATGAGAATTTCTATGGTTACTTGAAGAAGCAATTATCTATGTCCATTGTTTATATTCAAAAAAATATAGCCCCAAACAACAAAAGTAGACAGTCACCGAAATCTCAATATGAAATGAAACTGGAAAAAACAAATTAGTCACCCGTAAAACATGAAACTAATGAGCCAGTTTAAACATTAGCGATAGTGAATTTTATTGGTTTTGCATCATTTTTTTGGCTTCATCATTTTCTGACGAGGCCTAATAAACGAGGCTTTTGCATTTTGATTCTCCTTTTCAATTTACAAGCATGAGACTACTTATTTAAATAGTACTGTTTAAGCTAAATTGGCTTTATGTTTTTGCTGAATAGAATTACTGTTATGTGCCGTAATGGTACCGGAGCTGAGCAATCAAAATGGTATCACCTTGATGTTTATAAACGATCCTATGCTCATCGTTTATGCGACGTGACCAATATCCAGATAACCCATGTTTTAGTGGCTCGGGTTTACCAATTCCTTCTTGGGGAGTTCTCTGAATATCTTTAATAAGTAAATTAATACGTTTAAGTATTTTTTTGTCGGTGGTTTGCCAGTAAAGATATTGTTCCCAAGCTTTTGTTGAAAATATTAATTTCATTCAATAAGCTCTCTTTCAGAGCCATTGCCAGCTTCAAGCTCAGCAATAGATTCTAAAAGGTCTCTAGCATTTGTAGGGGATCTTAGTAAATATGTAGTTTCCTGCATGGCGTTATAATCCTCTAACGATATCATAACAACTGGGTCTTCACTTTTACGTGTGATAATAATTGGTGCGTGATCATTGCAGACATGCGCCATTGTATTTGCTAAATTGGCTCTAGCGGCTGTGTAACTTATAGCATCCATATGTTTCTCCAAAGTGTTCATGTACGTAATTCAGTACAGTATAGCGCACTGGCACATAACAAGTCATTTAAAAGGACAAAAAAACAGTTGGCTTTTGCTCCTTCGTCGCTAATTTTAACCAATAATTTTTTGCCATTTAACGAAGCGTTATATGACAAGGACTCTTCGATGAAGCTACTATCACTCTTTCTTCTAATCACGATATCTTTAAATATAGAAGCCAAGGAAGTGCAAACAGATTTATTTAAAATCACCCTTCCCGATGCATTTCATGTGGAAACTGATAAGAAAAGGAGGCTCCTGGCATTTGGTGGTTCGGGCCCAAACGACGTCCCATTTTTGAGTATTGAATTTGGGAAAAAGTTTAACTCAACTCAAGTAATCGATAACGTTAATTCGTCACTTAAACAATTTGGAAAATCTCTCGAGGAAGATTCATGCACGCATAGTTGCCAAGCGTATTTTGTAGAAATGGAAATGGAAGTAGAAAATGAAACACTTTACCGTTACCACTTGGTTGTTAGATCAGAAAGAATTGGTTTTATAATTTCCTATGGTGATAAGAGGAGCCTTGAAAGCGGGAGGGAATTCATCAAGGCCCTTGGGCAGGAGATATTACAAAATGTCATATAAAACAATGATCAATGATAAGGACAGCCATATTAAAAAACAATATCATCTAATTGATTCCAATCTCAATAATCATTTTTATTCTTTGATAGTTTGATGTGAGTTATTGGGATTTATTAGTATTTGAAGGTTAAATTATTAAATTCCACGCACTAACTATTCTCTGCCTAGCTGATTGGGTTGGTTTTCTTTCTTTTGATTTGCCTATCTAACAATAAAGCCTTTGTGCAATAGTTTTCCCTTTGCAATATTTCTGCTCTATTGATGAATTTATTATGGTTAGTATTTTTGTTAATTCAGTCCAATAAAGCCGATTAAAAGTTGCACTGCAATAAAACAATCGCAACTATTTAAAAAAATCATCCCCTTTCTTGGCAAAATAGGTCTACAATTAAGCATACTTATTGGTTCAGCTGAGCGGCTATTTAAGTGTGCAAAAAGTAAACAAAATCAATGAGTTTTGTTAAATTTATAGGCAATTTTGCAGTTTGTATCTAGAATTAATTAATAACTTGATTTGAGTCATACCCTTGGCTTGCTATTTAAAGCAAAGTCTTTTAAAAAGACGGAATAGGAAAAGGTTATAACTATTAACCACCTATTCAATAAGAAAGAAGGGGCGAGAATGTTAGAAAACTATTTACCCATACTTGTATTTATCGCTATTGGTTTAGGCTTTGGGGTGTTTTTAGAATTGGTGGGCTATTTTGCTGCACCACGAAAAGATGTTGAAGATAAGCTCCTTCCTTTTGAATGTGGTTTTGATGCCTTTGAAGATGCTCGCCATAAGTTTGATGTCCGTTTTTACCTAGTCGCCATTCTATTTATTATTTTTGATCTTGAAGTTGCCTTTTTATTTCCTTGGGCGGTTGTCTTTAAAGAACTTAGTTGGTTTGCCATTGGCGCTATGGGCGTGTTTTTAGGTTTGTTGGTGGTTGGTTTTATTTATGAATGGAAAAAAGGAGCACTAGAATGGGAGTAGAACTTCCTACTAGAGCCCTTGGAGACAAGCCTGAAAAATCAGGTGAGGGCTTTTTAGTAACCAATGTTGATAGTTTAATTAACTGGGCTCGCACTGGCTCTATGTGGCCTGTTACTTTTGGGCTGGCCTGTTGTGCGGTAGAAATGATGCAAGCAGGTGCTAGCCGGTATGACTTTGACCGCTTTGGTGTAGTTTTTAGACCAAGCCCTCGTCAATCGGATGTGATGATTGTTGCTGGCACGTTGACCAACAAAATGGCACCTGCATTACGCCGTGTTTACGATCAAATGCCCGAACCTAAATGGGTTATTTCTATGGGGTCTTGTGCTAATGGTGGCGGTTATTATCACTATTCTTATGCAGTTGTGCGTGGTTGTGACCGAATTGTCCCTGTAGATATTTACGTTCCTGGGCTGTCCACCTACCGCTGAGGCACTCATTTATGGTGTTGATTCAATTACAAAATAAAATTAAACGAACCAATACAATCGCGCGACAAGTGTAAGGAAGTTGGATGAGTATGATTACATTAACTGCAGCTGAACTGAACCCAAAATCTCGCTGGGCGAAAAAATTGAAACGTAGCTAAAACAGATCGTCAAGAACTTAACCATCGAAGTTGCCACTGAAAGGATTTACTTGCATGTTAGCAAAGATTGTTAAGAGATGCACGATGAATTTCAGTTTGAACAACTAATTGATTTATGCGGCGTTGATTATCTTACCTATGGCAGGGATGAGTGGGCGACTGAAGAGTGCGACAGGGTCTGGATTTGAGTCGAGGTAGAGAGCAAGTTTGATCCGAATTAGTCTCGAAAACACATCCTAAACGTTTTGCTGTGGTATACCACCTATTATCTGTCACGCTTAAACCAGCGTATTCGAATGCGCGTGTATGTAAATCGAAGAAGACATGATGCTGCCATCGCGTAATTGATATATGGAATGGCGCAAATTGGTTTGAAAGAGAAGCCTTTCGATTTATATGGATTTTTATTTGAAGGTCACCCTGACTTGCGCCGTATTTTGACGGACTACGGTTTTATTGGTCATCCATTTCGAAAAGATTTTCCTGTTATTGGCGAGTTAGAAATGCGCTATGACGAAGAACAAAGAACAATGTATTTATGAACCGGTATCTATTGAAGAAAGAATTTTAGTACCGCGGGTTATTCGTAAAGAAGGGGAGTCACCACAAAAGTTAGATGGGATAATTGTTAACTTTCATTAGTGATTAACAATTGCAGTAAATAACAACAAAAGCTCAACTATAAGTAGCAAAAAACTATGGCTGAAATTGAACACTATACACTCTGAATTTTGGGCCTCAACATCCGGCCGCGCACGGTGTATTGCGTATGATATTAGAAATGGATGGTGAAACCATAGAGCGTGCCGATCCGCACATCGGTTTGTTACATAGAGCAACTGAAAAGCTGGCAGAAATAAAACCTTACAACCAGAGTCAATAGGTTATATGGATCGACTCGATTATGTGTCGATGATGTGTAACGAACATGCTTATGTACTTAGCTATAGAAAAAGTTGTTAGGAATTTCTCCTCCGCATTCGAGCGCAATACATTCGAGTATTGTTTGCCGAAGTAACGCGAATTTTAAATCATTTAATGTGGCTTGGGTGCACACGGACTTGGATGTGGGCGCAATGACCATGTTTTTATATTGTTTCCGAGATCGTGAACCTTTGATGGATGCTTATGAAGCCGTTTCTGGAACGCGAATGCATGCAACTTATTATCGACCTGGTGGGGTTTATCGTGATTTACCCGAAACCATGCCTCAGTATGAAAAGTCGCCATGGCGCAATGATAAAAAACTCAAAGAACTTAACGAAAACAGACAAGGCTCACTACTTGATTTTCTTTGGGATTTTACCGAACAATTTGATTCTAGCGTTGATGAATATGAATCATTATTAACCGAAAATCGAATATGGAAACAGCGTTTAGTGGGGATTGGTGTGGTTTCACCAGAGCGCGCTTTTCAGCTTGGTTTTACTGGACCAATGCTTCGTGGCTCGGGTGTTGCTTGGGACTTACGTAAAATGCAACCTTATGATGCTTATGCCCAGCTCGATTTCGATATTCCTGTGGGACGTAATGGTGATAGTTACGATAGATACCTAGTTCGGGTTGAAGAAATGCGTCAATCTAACCGAATTATTCGTCAATGTATTCAGTGGCTACAAAAAAAATCCAGGGCCTGTGATTATTGATGATCATAAAATTGCCCCGCCAAAGCGTGAAGATATGAAAGGTGATATGGAGTCGCTGATTCATCACTTTAAACTATTTACCGAAGGTTATTGTGTGCCAGAAGGCGAAGCCTATGCCGCAGTTGAGCACCCTAAGGGTGAATTTGGTATTTACTTAATGTCTGATGGTGCAAATAAACCTTATCGCTTAAAAATTAGAGCGCCAGGCTTTGCCCATATTTCCGCTATGGATGAACTAACTAAAGGTCACATGCTGGCTGATGTTGTTGCCATTATTGGCACAATGGATATTGTATTTGGGGAGATTGATCGCTAATGACCGATTTTAATTACGACCAAACTCTGCATCTAAAAAAGCTGCTAACACCAGAAGCGATAGCAGAAATTGATTGCTGGATTGCTAAGTATCCCGCTGAGCGTAAAAGGCCGCCTATTATTGCCGCACTGAAAGTGGTGCAAGAATTTAACGGCAATTATTTAACTGAAGAGCTAATGCAAGCGGTGGCGGAGTATTTGGATGTACCTCATATTGCCGTTTATGAAGTTGCTACTTTTTATTCTATGTTTCATATGAATAAAGTGGGCAAGCATGTGATTTCGGTTTGCAACAATATTTCTTGCTCGCTACGTGGTGCTAATAAAGTCATTGAGCACTTACAAAATCGTTTAAACATTAAAGTTGGTGAAACTACCGATGATGGCATTTATACCATTAAAACTGTTGAGTGTATGGCTGCTTGTGGTGGCGCGCCAATGTTAGAGGTAGATAAGGTTTACCATGAAAATTTAACCGAAGAAAAAATCGATCAAATTTTGTCTGATATAGCCGCAATAGAGCTTAATAAGACAAATCATGGCGAGCAAGCTTCTAAAGGGGAGGCTGGCAAATAATGGCAAATGAAGTTTGTTTTAGAACCCTACATTTAGACACACCATGGTCATTAGAAGCCTATGAAAGCGTTGGCGGGTATAGCTCTTTAAAGAAAATAGTCGCAGGTGAGCTTTGCTTTGATACCATTATTGATGAACTTAAACTATCGGCGCTAAGAGGTCGAGGCGGTGCAGGTTTTCCTACGGGCTTAAAATGGAGTTTTATGCCGCGTAATATGCCAGGACAAAAATATGTGGTTTGTAACTCAGACGAAGGTGAGCCTGGCACTTTTAAAGACAGAGATATTATTCGCTATAACCCGCATCAGCTAATTGAAGGCATGATCATTGCGGGTTATGTAATGAACGCAACGGTTGGTTATAACTATATGCGCGGTGAATTTTATGAGCCTTTTGAGCGCATGGAAGCCGCCATCGCAGAGGCAAAAGCTAAAAACTATTTGGGTGATAACATTTTGGGCTCAAAAATTTGTTTTGAGCTGCATAACCATCTTGGAGCAGGGGCTTATATTTGCGGTGAAGAAACCGCTTTGATTGAGTCAATAGAAGGCAAAAAGGGTCAACCAAGATTTAAGCCGCCGTTTCCTGCTAACTTTGGTGTGTTTGGTCGTCCAACAAACGTGAACAATACTGAAAGTTATGCTTCGGTGCCTGCCATTTTAGAAAATAGCGGACAATGGTTTTTAGACTTGGGCAAGCCTAATAACGGTGGTACAAAAATATTTTCGGTATCGGGGCATGTAAATAACCCAGGTAATTTTGAAATTAACATGGGAACACCCTTTGCTGATTTATTAGAAATGGCGGGTGGTGTTTTAGGCGACAAAAAATTAAAAGCCGTTATTCCTGGTGGTTCATCTTCTCCTATTTTACCCGCAGAAACTATGATGGGTATAACCATGGATTATGATGCCATTGGTAAAGCCGGCTCAATGTTAGGCTCTGGTGCAGTCATGGTGCTGGATGAATCAACTTGTATTGTAGAGCTTGCTGCGATTACAGCACATTTTTATTATGAGGAGTCTTGTGGTCAATGTTCACCTTGCCGTGAAGGCACAGGCTGGATGTCTCGCGTTATTCATCGCATTTTAGATGGTGATGGGCGCGCTGAAGATCTAGACAACTTAGACAGAGTGGCGGGCAATATAATGGGTAGAACCATTTGTGCTTTAGGTGATGCTGCGGCAATGCCGGTGAAAGGTTTTTTAAAGCATTACCGTCACGAATTTGAATACATGATTGAGCACAAGCGCAGCATGGTAAAAGGTTAAACATTAAGGTAACAGTTAACGATTATGGAAAAAGTTCATGTCGAAATAGATGGTCAAAAGCTTGAAGCTGAAGTGGGCTCTATGATCATTGAAGTGGCCGATGAAGCTGATATTTATATTCCACGCTTTTGCTACCACAAAAAGCTTTCAGTGGCTGCCAATTGTCGTATGTGTATGGTTGAGGTTGGTAATTTGCCTAAAGCCGTACCTGCTTGTGCCACTCCTGTTGCCGAAGGCATGAAAATTAGCACTCAGTCGAATAAAGCGATTGAAGCACAAAAATCGGTTATGGAATTTTTACTCATTAATCACCCTTTAGATTGCCCTGTATGTGACCAAGGTGGTGAGTGTGAACTACAAGATTTATCGGTAGGTTATGGCAATGATGTTAGCCGATTTACCGAAGGTAAACGAGTTGTAAAAGATAAAGATATTGGACCGCTTATTGAAACCGATATGACCCGCTGTATTCATTGCACCCGTTGTGTGCGTTTTGGTCAAGAAGTAGTGGGTATTCGCGAATTAGGAGCAACGGGGCGTGGCGAACACATGGAAATTGGTACTTATATTGCCTCAACCATTGAGTCAGAAGTTTCTGCCAATGTGATTGATCTTTGTCCTGTTGGCGCATTAACTGCTAAACCTTCACGCTATAAAGCTAGGGCTTGGGAGTTGCGTCAGTCTGCATCTATAGCGCCGCACGATTGTTTGGGCTCGAATGTTTATGTGCATCATCGACGTGGTGAGATCATTCGGGTTGTCCCTAAAGAAAATGAAAGCATTAATGAAGTTTGGCTATCTGATCGCGATAGATTCTCTTATGAAGCATTAACCGAAGGTGAGCGTTTACTTAAGCCGCGCATTAAGCGTAATGGTGAATGGCAAGAGGTTGAATGGCAAGAAGCCCTTAATTTAGTAGCTAACGAAATGCGCCGCTTAATTGGTGCAAGCAATGGTGAAAATTTTGGTGCACTGCTTGGTAATAATGTCACAACCGAAGAAAGTTACTTAACCCAAAAGTTATTACGCGCAAGTGGCTGTAACAACATTGATTTTAGAATTCGCCGCCGTGACTTTAGTGGTGATGGTAGCGGTAGTGTTCGCTCTGGGCTGAATTTCCCCATGGAAAAGCTAGACTCTATGGATGCCACCTTATTGATTGGTGCCGATTTAAGGCAGGAACAACCATTAACAGCACTTAGGTTAAGAAAATCAACAGGGTTTGGCTCGGTAATGGCGATTAATCCATTTGATGGAGAATATAATTTTCGCTTAGATATAGAGTTGCAACCTAAAGCTAATTTATTGGTACATGAATTCGCAGGGGTTTTAGTGGCTGCCGATGCAATAAGATCAGATCGTTTAAGCGCCGAAACCAAAGAGTGGATTAAAGATTTTGAAGCAACCGATGAGCATAAAAAAATAGCGCAAAAACTTATTGATAGCGAACAAACCTGCATTTTAATGGGGGTTTATGTGCAAGAGCATCCGCAGGCTCAAGTGGTTAATTGGCTTGCCGAAAATCTTGCTCAAATAGTTGATTCTGATTGGGGCTACATGACTCAAGGTTGTAATGCCGCAGGCAATAAAATTGCAGGCTCTGTACCTTGTCAATCGGCCGCAGGTGGAAAGTCTGAGCAAGGCAAAAATGCCAAGCAGATGATTAATGAAGGTATGAAGGGCTACTTATTAGTGAACTGTGAGCCAGATGTTGAAAGTATTTGGTGCGATAAAGCCTTAGAAAACTTAAAAGAAGCCGAGTGTGTCATTGCAATTACTCCCTTTGCTGATGGTCGTATTTCTGAATATGCCAATGTAATGCTACCCATTGCGGGATGTTATGAAACCTCTGGCACTTACATTAACGTGGAAGGTAAGTGGCAGTCGTTTGCTGCTGCGGTTAAAGCGCCAGGTGATGCTAGACCAGGTTGGAAAGTATTGCGAGTGCTTGCTAACTTGTTAGAGCTTAAAGGGTTTGAGTATGAATCTTCAACTCAGGTGATTGATGAGTTAAAAGAAAAGTTTGATGCCGTGGGTGATGCCAGAGTAGCGCGTAAAGTGCCAGCACCATTAACTCCTGTTGATGAAAAAGAGGCAAGCCGAGAATCCTTAGGATTATATATGGTAGATCCTATGGTTCGGCGAGCTAAATCATTGCAAAAAACACCAACTGCATCAACCCATCCAATCAGTATTTCAAGAGTGAAAACCCGATGAGCGAAATAATGAGTATTGATATTTGGGCTTGGGCCGAAACTATTTTTTGGATAGTACTAAAGATAGTTGCAATTTTACTACCGCTAATTCTAGCCGTTGCTTATACCACCTATGCCGAGCGTAAAATTATTGGTTATATGCAGTTACGCTTAGGGCCAAATAGAGTAGGGCCTAAGGGCTGGTTGCAACCTATTGCCGATACCGTAAAGCTTATAATGAAAGAAATTGTAGTCCCACGCGGTTCGAGTAAAACCTTATTTGTTATTGCGCCTATTTTGTTTATTGGCCCTTCATTTGCGGCATGGGCGGTAGTGCCATTTGATGCAGGTGTGGTTTTAGCCGATGTTAATGCGGGTATTTTATATATTTTAGCCATGACATCCATTGGCGTATATGGCGTTATTATTGCTGGCTGGGCTTCAAATTCAAAATATGCTTTTTTAGGAGCCATGCGAAGTGCGGCGCAAATTGTTTCTTATGAACTCGCCATGGGTTTTGCTTTAGTTGGCGTATTAATGTGCGCGCAAAGTATGAACTTGGGTGAAATTGTTGAGGCGCAATCGGGCGGTATTTTAAATTGGTTTTTTATTCCGCTATTTCCGCTGTTAATTGTGTATTGGATTTCTGGGGTTGCCGAAACCAATCGTGCACCTTTTGATATGGCGGAAGGCGAATCTGAAATTGTGGCGGGCTTTCATGTTGAATATGGCGGTATGGCATTTTCTTTATTCTTTTTAGCCGAATATGCCAACATGATTTTAATCTCATTTTTAACCGCATTAATGTTTTGTGGTGGTTGGTTGTCGCCGTTTCAGGGCATGGGCTTTTTAGAAGATGTTACCGCTTGGGTGCCTGGGACTATTTGGTTGCTGGTTAAATCAGCCTTTTTCCTCTTTTGCTTATTATGGATCAGAGCAACATTTCCAAGGTTCCGCTACGATCAAATTATGCGCTTAGGTTGGAAAATATTTATTCCTGTTACCTTGGTTTGGTTACCATTGTTGGCTATTTGGATCAAAGCCAGCGTTTGGCCATTTAATTAATTTAAAACTTGTTTGAGAGCCGATGAAATCATTGAAACAAACATTTAATAGTTTTCTGCTGGTAGAGCTACTTAAAGGCATGAAAGTGACCTTTTTGAATATGTTCCGCAGAAAAATTACGGTGCAATATCCCGAGGAAAAAACCCCTCAATCACCTCGTTTTAGAGGTTTACATGCCCTGCGACGATACCCTAATGGTGAAGAGCGATGTATTGCCTGTAAATTGTGCGAAGCAGTTTGCCCAGCAGCGGCAATTACTATTGAAGCGGCACCAAGAGAAAATGATGGCACGCGCCGTACGACCAAATATGAAATTGATTTATTTAAATGTATTTTTTGTGGCTTTTGTGAAGAATCTTGCCCTGTAGATTCAATTGTTGAAACGCGGGTTTTTGATTATCACTTTGAAGAGCGTGGTATGCATATTATGACCAAAGACATGCTGCTTGAAATGGGACGCTTGCACGAAGATCAAATTGCAGCCGACCGTGAAGTCGATGCTAAATATCGTTAACGCATTAATTGATTAGAGAATAACCAATGAGTTTTCAAGTAATCGTATTTTATAGTTTTGCTGCATGGCTTATTTTTGCTGCGCTAATGGTTGTGAGTAGCAAAAACTCAGTGAAAGCCGCCTTGTTTTTAGTGCTCACTTTTGCTTCGGCGTCAGCCATTTGGTTGCTATTAGAAGCGGAGTTTTTAGCCATAAGTTTAATTGTGGTTTATGTGGGTGCGGTAATGGTGCTATTGCTGTTTGTGGTGATGATGCTTGATGTTGACTATGCCGCATTAAGACAAGGCTTTGTAAAAAAACTACCGATTGCGCTGGTAATATCGTTAGCGTTCTTTGCCATTTTATATCACTTTATAACAAGCGGAGAGTTTTCAACTCAGCATTATGCATTGCCCGAAGCAAAACCTGCTGATTATTCCAATATTAAAGAACTGGGCAGAGTGCTTTATACCGAATATTTTATTGCGTTTGAAATTGCGGCGGTGATTTTATTGGTGGCAATTGTTGCGGCTATTTCGCTTACTTTTAGAGGCAGACGCAATCGTAAAACTCAAGATATTACAAAACAGCTACAAGCCAACAAAAAGAACCGCTTAAGAGTAATGAAAGTTGATGCGGTTGTTGATGAGCCAGTTACTGATGAGCCAGCAGCTGATGAATCACAAGCTGAACAATCAGTGGCAGAAGGAGAAAAAGCATGATCGAATTATCCGACTATCTGCTACTGAGCGCCATATTATTTGCAATTAGCGTGGCGGGGATCATCATTAACCGAAAAAATGTGATTACATTACTTATGTGTATCGAGTTAATGCTATTAGCAGTAAATACTAATTTTATTGCTTTTGCGCATTTCTTGCAGGATACCGCAGGTCAAGTTTTTGTATTTTTTATTCTCACAGTAGCCGCCGCAGAAGCCGCAATTGGTTTGGCGATTATTGTGGTGCTATTTAGAAATCGCTCAACTATAGATGTTGAACAGTTAAATCAATTAAAAGGGTAGCCAAGGCTTAAACTATGCAAAATCAATTGCTTGCTATCATGTTACTGCCACTAATTGCTTCGGTAATTTCTGGATTGTGTGGAAATATTATTGGCCGTGCTTGGTCACATAGATTAACCATTTCTGCGGTGGCTTTATCTTGTATTCTTTCGCTGAATATTGCAGCTGGCTTTGCTTTTGGAAGCTTAGAGCCGGTTAATATTAATTTATATCAGTGGGCAAAACTTGGCAGTTTGTCTTTGCATGTTGGGCTTTTAGTTGACACTTTAACCGTAACTATGATGTGTGTGGTGACTTTTGTGTCGTTAATGGTGCACGTTTATACCATTGGTTATATGAAAGATGATCCCGGTTATCAGCGTTTCTTTTCTTATATTTCACTCTTTACCTTTGCCATGTTAACACTGGTAATGTCGAACAACTTTTTACAGCTTTTCTTTGGTTGGGAAGCGGTTGGTTTAGTGTCGTATTTATTAATTGGTTTTTGGTATAAAAAGCCAACGGCTATTTTTGCCAATTTAAAAGCTTTTTTGGTTAATCGTGTGGGTGATTTTGGCTTTTTACTCGGTATTGCTGGTGTTTACATGATGTTTGGTACGCTTGACTATGCGCCTGTTTTTGAGCAGATAAGCCGTGGTATTGAAGACATGCAAATTCCCGTTACCGAAACCATTACTTGGTCGGGCATTACTTTTATTTGCATTGGTTTGTTTATTGGCGCAATGGGTAAGTCGGCACAAGTACCACTGCATGTTTGGTTGCCAGATTCAATGGAAGGCCCAACCCCTATTTCTGCATTAATTCATGCCGCAACCATGGTTACAGCAGGTGTGTTTATGGTGGCTAGAATGTCACCGCTATTTGAAATGTCTGATGTGGCGCTTAATTTTGTATTAATTATTGGTGCTACAACAGCGCTATTTATGGGCTTTTTGGGTGTTATTCAAAATGATATTAAGCGGGTGGTGGCTTATTCAACACTTTCGCAATTAGGTTATATGGTTGTAGCTTTGGGAGCCTCTGCTTACTCGGTGGGGATTTTCCATTTAGCTACTCATGCATTCTTTAAAGCCTTATTATTTTTGGCGGCTGGCTCGGTAATTATTGCCATGCATCACGAGCAAGATATTAGAAAAATGGGTAACCTAAAAAAATATATGCCCATTACCTACATTACCAGTTTAGTGGGATCTTTGGCGCTAATTGGTACGCCATTTTTCTCAGGTTTTTATTCCAAAGAAGCCATTATCGAAGCCGTGCATTATTCTAATTTAGCGGCGGCTGATTATGCCTATTATGCGGTATTAATTGGCGTTTTCTTTACCGCACTTTACTCATTTAGAATGTTTTTCTTAGTGTTTCATACCGAAGAGCGAATGGATGAACATACTCGCTCGCACTTAAAAGAGTCACCTTTGGTTGTTTGGCTACCGCTGGTGTTATTGGCTATTCCATCTATTGGAATTAGCTGGTTTATTGCCGCGCCAATTATGAGCGGAGAATTTTTTGGTAGCGCAATAGTGGTTGCTGAAAATCATAATGTGCTAGCCAATCTTGTTGAGCCTTATCAAGATCCTGTTGGGCTAGGTTTCCATGCATTTTATACTTTACCTTTCTGGCTAGCTTTTGCTGGGGTTGCAACCGCCTTTGTATTTACCATTGTTAAGCCCGAGTGGCGTGAATCACTTAATAATCGTTTGGCTCTAATTAATGGTGTACTCAGAAACAACTATTACTTTGACAAGCTTTATATTGATGGTTTTTCGGCTGGTGGTGTAAAGCTTGGTAAGCAATTTTGGCAATGGATAGATGCAGGACTGATCGACGGTGTATTGGTTAATGGCAGTGCAAAAGCCGTTGCTGCAATATCTGGTCAGGTGAGAAAAGTTCAAACAGGTTATTTGTACCATTATGTATTGGTAATGGTTTTAGGTTTATTGGCTTTATTGGGTTGGATGTACTGGCGAGCACTCGCTGGTTAATCGCTTAAGTTATTTAAGGGTTTTGAAAAAATAATGATTGAAAAGTTACCCCTATTAAGTTTGCTTATTTGGCTTCCTGTGATCGGTGCCGTGCTGGTGATGTTTGGGCCAGGACAAAAAAATAAAGCTTTTTCTCAGTGGTTATCGCTTAGTGTAGCGGGTTTAACCTTTGCCTTAAGTTTATGGGCAATATCGGCTTTTGATTCTAGCCGTTATTTATTGCAGTTTGTTGAAGATCAGCCGTGGATAGAAACCCTAGGAATTCGATATTCATTAGGGGTTGATGGTTTTTCTTTGCCATTGATTGCGCTGACCTCATTAATGACAATGATAGTGATTATTTCTAGCTGGAATAATATCCAACTACGCGTATCACACTATCTTGCTGGTTTTTTAATGATGTGCGGTTTAATGAATGGTGTGTTTGCCGCAACCGATGCTATTTTGTTTTATGTGTTTTGGGAAGCCATGTTGGTGCCAATGTTCTTAATTATTGGTATTTGGGGCGGACCTAACCGAATTTACGCCACGTTAAAATTCTTTATTTATACCTTCTTTGGCTCAGTCTTCTTATTAATTGCCTTAATCTATTTAGGCAAAAAAGCGGGCAGTTTTGATATTTTTGCCATGCATCAAATGGTAATGCCCGACTTAGAAACGCAAAAATTAATCTTCTTTGCTTTCTTAATTGCCTTTGCCGTTAAAGTGCCTATGTGGCCGGTTCATACTTGGTTACCCGATGCGCACGTTCAAGCGCCAACTGGTGGTTCGGTAATTTTAGCCGCTATTATGCTCAAAATGGGAACCTATGGTTTTGTTCGCTTTATGATGCCAATTGTGCCTGATGCTTCAATTGATATGGCGAATGTGATGATTATTTTATCATTGATTGCGGTTGCCTATATTGGGCTTGTTGCATTAGCGCAAACCGATATGAAAAAGCTGATTGCTTATTCATCTATTGCCCATATGGGATTTGTAACCTTAGGTTTATTTATTAGCTTTAGCTTGGTTGCGGCTAGTCATACCGATGCAGCCATTATGGGAATTCAAGGTGCAATGGTGCAAATGATTTCTCACGGCTTTATATCTGGTGCATTATTTTTATGTATCGGTGTACTTTACGACCGTATGCACTCTCGCAACATTGCCGATTATGGCGGAGTGGTTAATACCATGCCTCGTTTTGCCATGTTTTTTATGCTGTTTGCCATGGCCAATTCTGGTCTGCCAGGCACCTCAGGGTTTGTTGGTGAATTTATGGTAATAATTGCCAGCTTTAAAGTGAGCTTTTGGATTGCTTTAGTTGCGGGCACTACCTTAATTTTAGCAGCAGCATACACTTTGTGGATGTATAAACGAGTGATGTATGGTGATGTGGCTAACGATAATGTTGCAGCATTAACCGACTTAAAACCACGAGAAATTATTGTGTTTATTATTCTTGCCGCAATGGTGCTTATTTTTGGTTTATATCCTGCGCCAATGCTCGACATTATGCAGCCCAGCGTTGAACATCTAATTGATTGCAATCTGGTTTCTAAACTTTCGCCAGAAGGAATGTGTTCCTAATGAATGAATCTATGAACTTTTCATTAATTACTTCTGAGATCTTCTTGCTGATCGCAATTTGTGTGATCATGATTGTTGATTTATTTCAGCGTGATAAAGAGCGCATTCTCACTTTTTCATTAACCCAAATAACCTTAGCGGCATTGTTTGTAATTGGGTTTAACGAGATTGGGCAAGCCAAGGCGCAAGGTTTTGACGGACATTGGGTGGTTGATGAGCTTGCTCGCATTTTAAAGCTATCAATTTACGCCATATCAATTGTTGCATTGTTTTACGCACGTCCGTTTATTAGCCATAGAAATTTAATGCGCGGCGAATATTATTTACTTTCGCTGTTTTCTATATTGGGCATGATGATCATGGTTTCTGCCAATAGTTTCTTAACCGTGTATTTAGGTTTAGAGCTTTTGTCATTATCGCTTTATGCCTTAATTGCTTTGCAAAGAGATTCCAAAGTGGCGTCAGAATCGGCGGTTAAATATTTTGTTATGGGCGGTTTGGCATCGGGCTTTTTACTCTATGGTATTTCGCTGATGTATGGCGCTACCGGCAGTTTAATTATTACCGAGGTGGCAGCTAAATTTGCAAGCACAGAATTTGGTTTAATAGGCAAGTTTGGTTTGGTGTTTATTGTTATTGGTCTAGCTTTTAAATTTGGCGCTGTGCCGTTTCATATGTGGTTGCCCGATATTTATCATGGATCGCCAAGTTCAATTACGGCGTTTATTGCTAGCGTGCCTAAAGTAGCGGCTTTTGGTATGACGGCACGGCTATTAATGGATGCCTTTGGCGCAGCGGTTGCCGATTGGTCAAGCATGATCTTAATTGTTGCTTTGGTTTCTGTGGTGGCGGGTAATGTTATTGCGGTTTCGCAATCTAACTTTAAGCGGCTACTGGCTTATTCTGCGATTGCTCATATTGGTTATTTTTTACTGGGCTTGGTTACAGGAACCGAAGAAGGTTTCTCTGCCGCCATGTTCTATATAATCGTTTATGCACTAATGACATTAGCGGGCTTTGGTATTGTTATCTTTATGAGTACCAGTGAAAAAGAATATCAAAACATTACCGACTTACAAGGCATGGGACGTTATCATCCTTGGTATGCTTTTCTGTTTTCGATTGTGTTAATTTCAATGGCAGGTATTCCACCCTTTATTGGTTTTTGGCCAAAGCTTGAAATTTTTAGAGTGTTAGTTGTTAATGGTTTTGTGTTTGAAGCCTTAGTAGCCATTGCCTTTTCTGTGGTTGGTCTTTTTTACTACCTTAAAGTGGTTAAAGAAATGTTTTTTGCAGAATCGACCACTGCGCCAGAAATTACCGAAAGCCGCTCTATGAAAATTGCCATTAGTGTCAATTGCCTAATGTTATTGTTATTAGGTTTAATGCCTGATAGTCTTTATCAGTATTGTTTGGCAGCGTTTGGAGTTAGCGTATAAGTTAACTCATTAAGGAAAATTTATGGAATGGCTTAAGGCGACAATTCAGACTTATCTACCTTTAATTTCTGATAATCGACTAATTCAAGCCTCTTTAATATTTTTGCTTGCCGCAATTATATCCACTACTGCTCGATTTGTGCTTAATCGCTTACACCAACATGGTGCTGGGCGAACCTCTAGTCCAATTGATGATCAACTTTTTGTTCTACTTAAAAAACCCGTTACCTTAAGTATTTTATTAATCGGTATTCACCTAGCGGTTACTCATGCCCAAATTGCAGGTAACTTTGCCAATGTACTTGAATCAATACTAGTGACTATTGCCATCTTTTATTGGGTGCGCTTTATTGTTGGTTTTGCTCGTTTTGTTTTAAAGCACTTAAGTAGTGATAACGCTAAAGTTAAAGTAGTGCAAAGGCACACTCTGCCGTTATTCGATAACTTGGCGATCATAATATTTTATGGCGCAGGCATTTACTTTATTTTTGTCGCTTGGGAAATTGATGTTTCTGCTTGGGTGGCATCGGCAGGTATTTTAGGTTTAGCGTTAAGCTTTGCTGCTAAAGATACATTGGCTAATTTGTTTGCCGGTGTTTTTATTTTGGCCGATACACCTTATAAATTAGGCGATTATATTGTATTAGATAGTGGCGAGCGCGGTGTAGTTACCCACATAGGGATCAGAAGCACACGAATACTCACTCGCTCCGATGTAGAAATAACCATTCCTAATGCCATTATGGGCAACTCAAAAGTCATTAACGAAACCGCAGGGCCGCATAGTAAATATCGCTTACGCATTCCAATTGGTGTGGCTTATGGCAGTGTTATTCCAGAAGTTAGAGCCGCATTAATTGCCGCAGCTGAAAAAACCGCAGAAGTTGAAAAATCACCAGCCCCAAGAGTGAGGTTTAGAACCTTTGGTGATTCCGCCTTAAACTTTGAATTATTGTGCTGGGTTGGCGAACCTGTTTTAAGAGGCAAAGTATCTGATCTGCTTAATGAAAATGTTTATAACGAACTTAATGAAAAAGGCATTCAAATTCCTTTTCCGCAAAGAGATGTGCATTTGATTCGGGGTGGTGGAGAGAGTAATTAAGTGGAATATATTAAACCTAAAAAACTCTTACTAAGATTCACTGCTTAGAAGCAATTGTTAACTGTTTATGATGCTTTGGAAGAAAATTACAATTTCGCTGGGTGTTCTGGTAGTTGGAGCTCCTCTAGTGATCACCTGTTTATTTGTTTATACAATCAACGACATGTGTGGGAACGAAGTGTATTCACAGATTTTATCCCCAGGTGGGGAGTACTAGGCGCTGGTGTTTCAAAGAGACTGCGGAGCAACGACAGGATTCAGTACTCAAGTTTCGATTATCAATTCTGGCGACAATCTGAAGAACGAAAGTGGCAATATTTATATTATTGATGGTCATCCAAAAACTGTATCGCCTAGTCTTAAATGGCTTTCTAATACTGAACTAAAAATAGAAAGAAAACTCGATGGCACTGAAAACAAAGCTGAATCAAAATGGGGCTTTCACAACAAAATTAGAATCTTTTATGGTGTAGGCAATAGTTAATAAGTTTTTTAAAAGTGTTAAGTGAGCAAATCATGGAAAGTGTGCCATTGAATTTAAGTCTTATCCTCAATCTTATAATTCAACTCCTTTTAATTTACGTTTTTCGTTTACGAGTTGTGCGTAAAAATCAGAATGAAGATATTGCTAAAAGACAGTTTACCGTTATTTCAATATTGCTTACCTTGGTTGTGTCTGTATTTGGGTATTATGCGCTTTCTATAGTATTTGAACTATTTGGTGTTGAAATATTTCATGGTCATGCTGGTGTTGCATTTGTCCTTCCGTTCGTTGTCAACACAATTGTAGGCTTCTTAAGTGTCATTTTTGGGCGTTCCGTGATAGGTTGGAGAGCGATGCAATGGTAAGAGCTCATAATCATTTTTCTCGTTCCCACGCTCCCGCGTGGGAATGCATATCAAGCTCAGCAAAACAAAAGCTATTCGCTGATTCGCTTGCATTTTTCTATTAAGCTCCGCGCTATATTTATTGAATGACCACTTAACTGGTGCTATAAATAGGTCTTTAGAACTTGTCGTAGGTATTTTGCATGCAAACCAAATTTTCTGAAGATGTCGTTCCACTCTCTGATCTTAAAGTTAATCCTGGAAAGGTGGTGAAGCAATCTAATGAAACCCATAGGCCTATATTGCTGACAAACCGTGGGCGAGGTGTCGCTGTAGTTCAAAGTTTAGATAAGTATGAGAAAACAATAGAAGAACTAGCATTTGTTAAAGCAGTTGCACAAGGGCTTATGGAGGCTAAAGAAGGTAATAGTATTGACCTTAGTGAAGCTAAGAAAAAACTTGGTTTTTAATCGGTGAAAATATTAGTATCAAATTCGGCTTTTTCTGATTTAGAAGAGATAAAGGAATATTACACAGAGCAAGGTGTTCCAGATATTGGCATAAACTTTATTTCAGAAATTTTTAAACATATCGAAACTTTAGGTGACCATCCTAAAATAGGAAGAATAGTTCCTGAGTTTGATGATGAATTTATTAGAGAAATTATTCACCCTCCATTTCGAGTTGTATATTTATTGGAAACAAAAAATATACACATAATTCGAGTATGGCGCAGTGAGCGAATACTTAAGTTATCTTAAGTTTTGATAGCCTCCGCTCCGTAAATACCCTTCGACAAGCTCAGGGTGAGCGGTGAGTTGGCACAATTATCTTGAGTTAATAAAAATCAAACCTAAATCCAGCTTTTCTTGATGGATAAAATCCAAACATAAACTCCGTTCCCCCTGAGCTTGTCGAAGGGTCAACTCAGCAAAACAAGAACTCAGTTTTTAATCGGTGAAAATATGAGTATCAAATTCGGCTTTTTCTGATTTAGAAGAGATAAAAAATATTACATACAGCAAAGTGTTACAGAGATTGGTATCAATTTTCCTCGTTCCCACGCTCCTGCGTGGGAATGCAGAGGCAGTTTCTGAGACAGTCACTGTAAATACCCTTCGACAAGCTCAGGGTGATCGATAGGCTGGCACAATTATCTAGAGCTAATGTGAGATGGTAAAAAATCAAACTTTTCTTGATGAATAAAACCCAAATATAAATTCCGTTCCCCCTGAGCTTGTCGAAGGGTCAACTCAGCAAAACAAAAACTCAGTTTTTAATCGGCGAGAATGCTAGTGTCAAACTCTGCCTTTTATGTTTTAGAAGAGGTAAAGGAATATTACACACAGCAAGGTTTTTCAGAGATTGGCATAAATTTTATTTCAGAAATTGACACCCCATTTCAACAACGAAAAGCTAGAATGCTAGGGTAAAATATGCTCTTGTTTTTCTTTAAGGTTATTTGATTAAAAAACTAATTAATAATTGCTTTAGTTTGATGAATTTAATGTCAAATACATAATACGATTATTAATGTCATTAGTTTTCTGAAAATGGATTGTGCTATTTTCAGACCATTTAGAAGAATATACAGTTTCAGTTAACATCATTAAATCTAATTTACCTTTAGATGTATCATAATTTGAGACTTTTAATTTACAAATACTTGTTTTGCACTCAACAGATTCTAATAGAATGCCACTAGCTATAGCATGTTGTTCGTTGAAAGTATTTAATATGCTGGTTTCTTGATTATAACTCCAACCAGAGTCAACCTCTTGATTTTGAAACTGATCTTCATAGTTTATGTTTTTTGCCAAATTATTATTTTTAGTAGAGGATTTTTGCTCTGTTGAACCACTACTTTTTTGTGCTAGTTGATTTTTTTCTTTATCAGTATGTTCATTCACAATAGGTTTGATATTTGCCTTTATTTTAGATTCTTCGATAGTTGTTTTTGGCTTATCATTTTTGGCCTTAATAGGGTTTTTATTATTTATTATCACTTCATGTTCATTGTTGGAGTAAGCTCCTAAAAAATATCCAGACGTTAGTAGCAATATGCATAAAATTATAGTTGTTTTATATTTCATAATTGTCCCAGTTATTAAAAAATAGGGCTATCGAGATGATCTTATTGAACATTATACCCGTTCTACTTCAAGATGCTTGTTTCAGTGCTCAGCCAAAAAGCTTGAACAAGGCGCAGCTTGCAGGAAATGGCAAGCCCTTTTCAAAAGCTATAACACAGTGCAAGCACCCGAAGGGCAAGGCAGTAAGCCAACCTCTCCTTCGTTATCAATGCTTGAATTAAAATGACTAATCCTGCGCATTAATGCCTCAAATAGGCTGACTTACTGACTTGCTGAAACATGCATCTTGAAGTAGAACGGGTATAAATGCTAATTGAATAAGAAGAATCAAACAATAAATACAGCAAACGATTTTAATATTATATTTTTTTGAGATAGAAAATAGGGATTAGGCTTATTTTTGTGAGCTACGTAGGAGCGAGTATAGGATAAAATTAATTGATGATAAATATTATTATATTCCTCTATCATTATTATTAAAAAATGTCGCATAAACTCAACATTTGTCCGATAAAGCTTGTTATGCGACAAAATCAATCTGAAAAAGCCTAAATAATCAATTACGACAAAGACAAAAAAGCCGAGAAGATCTCGGCTTTTTTATTGGCTTAATAGAATTAATTAAGCTGCGCTTTCTTCTTTTTTGTCGCCTTTAATAAAGAAGCTAACAATGTAAAGAATAAGCCCAATAAAGAATACTACACCTGATATTTCACGCATCCAGTAGAATACGGCGATTTTATCTTGTACTACCATGAAGGGTAGTCCATCTTCAAAACGCTGTAGCCAAACTTGTAAAATACCTGCGCCAGTTAAGAAAAGGGTAATGAAAACCATAGCAATGGTCATTAACCAGAAAGACCACATTTCAACATATTGTTGTTTCCAGCTGGCTGCATTACCTTGACCACGCAAGTGAGGCATTGCATAAGACATAATGGTGATTACAATCATTACATAAGCGCCGTAGAAAGCCATATGACCATGCGCTGCGGTAATTTGTGTACCATGAGTGTAGAAGTTTACAGGAGATAATGTGTGTAAGAATCCCCAAACACCTGCACCTAAAAATGCCATTACACCAGTACCTAACGCCCATAAAACGGTGGCTTTATTAGGATGCTCGCGCTTACGTTTACCCACAGCACCAAATGCTAGTAGGGTCATCATAAAGAACGGTATGGGTTCTAAGGCTGAGAATATTGAGCCAAATAATTGCCAGTATTCTGCCACACCTATCCAATAGTAGTGATGCCCTGTACCGATAATACCTGAGATGAACGCCATGGCGATGATAAGATATAACCACTTATCAACTACTTCACGGTCAACACCTGTGGTTTTAATGAGTACATAAGCTAAAATTGCGCCTAAGATTAATTCCCAAACACCTTCTACCCATAAATGTACAACCCACCACCAGTAGTATTTATCTTTTACTAAGTTTTCTGGGTTATAGAATGAGAACAAGAAGAAAACTGCAAGACCCACTAAACCAGTTAGTAGTACCACATTAACTACGGTTTTACGGCCTGGCAATATGGTCATTGCAATGTTGTATAAGAAACCTAAGGCAACAATAACAATACCAATTTTGGTAATGGTGGGCTGCTCTAAGAATTCTCGTCCCATTGTTGGTAGTAAGTCGTTACCTGTAAGCTCTGCAAGTCTTGCATAAGGAACGGCAAGGTAACCAACAATAGTTAATGCGCCTGCAATTAAGAATGTCCAAAATAGAATCATTGCTAGCTTAGGGCTATGTAATTCTCTTTGTGATTCTTCTGGCACCATATAATAAGCGGCACCCATAAAGCCAAACAATAACCAAACAATTAGTAGGTTAGTGTGAACCATACGAGCAACGTTGAATGGAATTTCAGGGAACAAGAAGTCGCCCCAAACGTATTGCAATCCAATAATTAAACCAAAAATAATCTGACCAACAAATAAACCAATTGCGGCGATAAAATAGGGTTTTGCGACTGCTTGAGATTGATATTTTAAAGTATTCATTGTTTTAATCTCCCCTTAACCTTGAATGTTTGGTGGCCAGCCAGCCGCATCAATTTCACTGGTGTATTTTAGAAATTCTGCAATTGCATCTAGCTCTTCTTCGGTTAGATTAAACTGAGGCATACTGCGACGTCCTGGAATACCATTAACTGGACGACTTTTCATAAACGCTTTGATGGCTTCTTTCGATTTACCAAAACGAATATAAACATTGCCTAATTCTGGTGCAAAATAGGCTCCTTCACCTAATAGAGAATGACAACCAATACAGTTATGATCCTCCCAGAGTTTTTTACCTAAAACCACTTCTTCGGTTATTGCTTGGCGGTTATCCGTTTTTGGTAATTCCTTATTGGTATGCCAAGTTAAACCGAGGAACAATAGTATGAAAAACAGACTGCCGCCGAAATAGATATTGCGGGCCATGCTTTTACTAAACACTTCGCTCATCGCTTTCCCTCCCCGTTATTAGAATATAAATGAACTTCGTAATACTATTCTGAGTGTAGCAGAGTTTATTGATGTAGATCAGAAAGCTTGAGTAAAAAGTAATAATTCAGCAAAAAAAACTTAGAAGTTGTTGGTTTTTGTAGCATTTTGAATATTCTGAATAATTAAAATAAATCAAGCATTTATCTGAACATGGGTAATTAAAAAGCAACACTCTTTAAGCAAAATCAGTTAAACTAGTATTTATCTAATTTTATGGCAATTACTCTAGCTATTTTAAGCGTAGGCAAATAACGCAGAATATGACTAAAAAACAACCGCATTTAACCTCACAAGCTTCGGCCGATCCTTATTTTGAACGAGAAGCCAAAACTTACGAAAACCCCATTCCAAGCCGAGAATTTATTCTTGAACAATTAGAACAAGCAGGTGGTCCGCTTAAATTTAAGGCCATTCAATATAATTTAGGGCTTTATGAAGTAGAGCAGGAAATTGCCCTATCAAGAAGACTAAGAGCCATGGAGCGAGATGGTCAAATTCACTGTGATAGACGCGGTAACTACGGCATTGTTGATAAACTTAATTTGGTTGCTGGTTTAGTTTTAGGTCATCGAGATGGCTTTGGTTTTTTTAAACCCGATACTGGCGGCAAAGATTGGCTATTGTCGGCTAAAGAAATGCGCAAGGTGTTTCCTGGTGAGCGGGTTTTAGTGCGAGAGAAAAAAGTTCATCACGATGGCAGAATAGAAGCAGGCATTGTTGAAGTTTTAGAACGGGACGAACCCTTACAAATTGTCGGGCGATATTATCAAGAAAGCGGCATTAATTTTGTTTCGCCCGAAGATCATCGCATTGCTCAAGACATTATCATTCCGCCTAATGACCCACTTAAAGTCGAACAAGGTCAAGTTGTGGTTGCCCATATTGTTACCAGACCAACCACACGCTCAAAAGCCATTGGCACAGTAGTGCAAGTGTTAGGTGACTACCTTGATCCGGGCATGGAAATTGATATTGCCATTGCCCAATATGGGATCAGAAATGAGTGGAATAGTGACGTTCACGACCAACTGCAAAAGTTGCCTTTAGAAGTGGAAGAAAAAGACTGTGTTGGCAGAAAAGATTTACGCGATTTACCGCTAATTACCATTGATGGTGAAGATGCCCGAGATTTTGACGATGCAGTCTATTGCCAGCCAACCAAAAGCGGCGGCTGGAAATTATGGGTGGCGATTGCTGATGTGAGTCATTATGTTGAGCCGCAAAGCCCGCTTGATATTGAAGCCGAAAAACGTGGAAATTCAGTTTATTTTCCTAATTCTGTTGTTCCCATGCTGCCCGAGCAAGTCTCTAACGGATTATGTTCATTAAAACCTAAAGTCGATAGGCTGTGTATGGTTTGTGAAATGAATATTAGCCAAGCGGGTAAGCTTACTAGAAGCAAGTTTTATCCTGCGGTTATGCATTCAAAAGCGCGAATGACCTACACCAAAGTTGGAAAAATTTTAGAAGGTGATGAAGCGCTGAAACAAGAATATAACTTTTTGGTTGAGCCAATTAACAACTTGCATCAGTTGTATAAAGCAAGGCTGGGTCAAAAGCAGGTTCGGGGTGCAATTGATTTTGAAACCACCGAAACGCAAATTATATTTAATGATAATCGCAAAATCGAAAAAATTGTTCCCGTGATTCGCAACGATGCCCACAAGCTGATTGAAGAATGTATGATCTTAGCCAATATTGCCACGGCTAAGTTTTTTATTAAACACAAAGCCGCTGGTATCTACCGCGTTCATAAAGGGCCAACTGAGGCCAAGCTTGAAAAGTTTAGAGGCTTTTTAGGTGAGCTAGGCTTGTTTATTACCGGTGGCAGTGAGCCAGAGCCAGAAATATTTCAAAAATTATTGCATGAAGTTGCCGACAGACCCGATGCCGAAAATATCCAAATTATGTTATTGCGTTCAATGAATCAGGCAGAATATTCACCGCATAATGAAGGGCATTTTGGTTTAGCATTAAAAGCCTATACGCATTTTACTTCACCCATTAGGCGCTACCCCGACTTAATCGTTCATCGTTTGATCAAGGCTTTAGTAGCAGAAGATGAGCTGCAATCGCAGGCGAGTAGAAAAGCCATTATTGCCCAATATGATGTGGCCAAGTTAGAAAATATAGGCTCAAGTTGTTCACAAACTGAGCGTAATGCCGACATGGCAACTCGCGATGTGATGGACTGGCTAAAATGTGAGTATATGCAAAGTCATATTGGCAATCAGTATGATGGCGTTGTATCTGGGATCACCAACTTTGGTTTGTTTGTTCGGTTAAATGAGGTTTATGTTGAAGGGTTGGTTCATGTCACTGAATTGGGCAGTGACTATTTTAATTATAATGCGGCTAAACAAAAGCTTATTGGTGAGCGAAGTGGTCAGTCATTTGCTATTGGTGACGAGCTTAAAATTGAAGTGGCTCAGGTAGATTTAGAGCAACGCAAAATTGATTTTTCTTTAATTGACACTTTAAGTGGATCAAGTAAAGCCACCAAAATGAGCGAAAGAGAAAAGCTTTATGCTCGGGCAAAAAGTAAGGTTGAGTCAAAACAATTTGATGGTAAAACTAAAGGTAGCTCAAAGCGGAAAAACACAACAAGAAAAAGTGCCGTTAATAAACGTTCAACAAGCAAAAAAATATCGTCTAAAAAGAAAACAACAGCATCAAAAAGTCGTAGAAAAAAATCTAAAAGTTAATAAATATTATGAGCAATAACGAAAAAATATTTGGCATTCATGCCGTTGAAAGTTTTTTGCAACGCAGCCCCGAGCGCGTATTGCAATTGTTTGTGCAAAAAAGCAGACACGATAAAAAACTACAAAGTATTGAAGGCTTAGCCAAAAGTGCCGGGGTAAGAATTCAACAAGTGGATAAACGAAAAATGGATGATTGGGTTCGCGGTAATCATCAAGGCGTTATTGCCGAAGTGAAAGTGATTGATGCCAAAATGAGCGAGCAATCATTGTTTGAATTAGCTGAAAATAAAACTGATTTATTACTGCTTATTCTTGATGGAGTAACCGATCCACATAATTTAGGTGCGTGTTTAAGAACCGCCGATGCCGCAGGAGTCGATGCAGTTATTGTGCCTAAAGATAAATCGGCATCATTAACCCCAGTTGCCAGAAAAGTCGCTTGCGGTGCCGCAGAACATGTGCCGCTAATAAAAGTGACTAATTTAGCCAGATTTTTAAAGCAACTTAAAGAACATCATGTTTGGATAGTTGGCACAGCAGGTGAAGCCGAAGGCGATATTTATAGCAATAAATTTGTTGGTGCTACCGCATTAGTCATGGGCGCAGAAGGCGATGGAATGCGCCGATTAACCAAAGAAAATTGTGATGAGTTGATTAAAATCCCTATGGCTGGCAGCGTATCAAGTTTAAATGTTTCGGTTGCCACTGGGGTTTGTTTGTTTGAAATTGTAAGACAAAGAATAAGTTAATTTATAGCTTTGTGTTTATCGCTTAGTTGAAAATATTTAAACTAAGCGTTTAGCATATTGCGCCCTTGCTTTTTGCTATAGAAACACCCGTTCAATTGAGCTATAAAGTCCTCAAATAATATTGAAGGGACAAAACAATGCCACAAAAATTTTATTACTTTCCAAGCGCTTTATTAGGTGCTTTTTCTATTTGGTTTTTGTTATTGGCGATATCTCCTTTTGATCGCCATGATTGGTTTTTAGAAAATATTTTAACCATTATCTTTGTTGTAGTTTTAATCGTTAGCGCTAAACGATTTCCATTATCAAAAATTAGCTACACTTGTATTTTCTTATTCTTATTGCTTCACGAAATTGGATCTCACTATACCTATGCCAAAGTACCTTATGATTTAGCTTGGCAGTCAGTTTTTGGTTTTTCTTTAAATGAGTCTTTAGGTTGGCAGCGCAACCATTTTGATCGACTGGTTCATTTTAGTTATGGATTGTTACTGGCTTACCCGATAAGAGAAATATTTATACGAATTGTTAATGTCAAAGGAGTGTGGGGCTATATTTTGCCGTTAGATCTCACCATGTCTAGCTCGCTGATTTTTGAGTTTTTTGAATGGGGTGTTGTAGAAATTGTTGCCTCTGATCTTGGGCAAGCCTATTTAGGAACCCAAGGTGATGTATGGGACGCGCATAAAGATATGTTACTGGCGACCATTGGCGCTTGTATTGCAATGTTGATAACAGCAATGATTAATCGCCGTTATCAAAAAGACTTTGCTAAAGAATGGAATGATAGCCTTACGGTAAAACATAAAACGCCACTGGGTGAAGTGGCAATTAAGAAGATGCTTGAGGATTAGTGTCTACTGATCTTTCAAACAGTATTCAAGCATTTATTTATATTTACCACATGCCGAAGGTAAAAACTGATTTTCTACATTGGTTTTGTTATCTCCTGCGGCAGTCATACCTTCAACCACTTCACTTCCACCACATAACCAAGATAGCGGTGTTATGGGGCTTTGTTCAACATATTGCGGCCGAATAGTTAAGGTTTTTCCGTTGAGTAAAGCATTTATTTTATTACCTAGCAGAACGTGAATCGCGCCGTTTTCTACACTTACCCCTTTAACATAATTGCCAATTAAATACTTGGCTTCGGGTAAACCTGCTTCCTCATTATTTGCGGGAAACCTTCCTTTATGTTGGTAAAACTCTTGTATTTTAGGTTTAACCGCGTTGGTTATGTTTATGCCTTCAACCATTTGCGCTCTTATTGTGTAGTCTTGATAAGCGGGCAATGCAATGGCAGCTAAAATACCGATAATGGCAACAACAACCATTAATTCTATTAAAGTAAATCCTTTGGTTTTCATAAAAATTCCTCAAATAAATATAAAAAGTTTGAAAAAATAATGGTTTAAATTTTATAAGCCTGAACCCAGCTGAAATATGGGCAAGTAACTTGCAATTAATACAAAGCTAACAAAAAAGATAACAAGCCCCATAACCACTCCAATTAAATTTCTGGTAGCAGAAATAACTGTGTTTTCAGCTTTGAGTGAGAGTGTATCTAATTGATAATTAAGTTCTGTTGAGAGTTGTTCTAAGTTGTCAGCAATTTCAATTTCTTTTTCTGCATCAGGAAGAAATTGATTAAGTTCATTAGGGATAATAAATTCGGCAGATTTTATCTGCTTAAGCGATAAACCTGATTTTGCCAATAGGTTTATTTCAGATAAATAAGAAAAGACTTTGATATATTGAAATACATTACTGAGAAATGGCAGTTGTTTAAAAAAACGATTAGGTTTATTAATTTTAAATTTTTTCGATTGGTATAATATGAAACCGATGAAAGCCAAAAGGATAAACACTAATAGATAAGGTGGAAAATACGAATGACTCCATGTAATTGCCATAGCGGTTAGAGCGGGCAACTCTGCGCCAAAAGAGTCAAATACTTGTTGAAATTGAGTCAGAACTTTATAACTCATCATATAAAAAATGAATGATGCGATAGCTGTTAATACTAGGGCATAGCTCAACCCCGCCTGCAAACGCATAGTCATTAAGCTAAAAACTTGCTCTTTAATAACACTAAACTTTGCCATTTGATCCATAGCAATAATAATTTGATGCTTTTTTTCTACGGCAATCAGTTTTGTTAATAATTCATCGTTTAAGGTGCTTAAATCAAATTGAGATAAAGTTTGAGTAATGCTTTGGGTTTTATCAAAATAGCTTGAAGCTTGTTTAAATTCTTCTTGAGATAATACTGACTTTAATAGTTGTTTAAATTTTTCACTATCGCTTTGCAAATTATCGGTTTTTATACGGCTTAAATGTCTGGCGATAAATTCATTTCTTGATTTTAGCATTGAGTTTGTCCTTAATTTTAGTGTGCTCTTTTGTCAATATGCGTATTTTTACGACAAGAAAAAGTGACAAGTGACTGAGGAAGATTCGTTTGAGAAACAGAAGTTAATTGATAGGCGCTGGGTGGATTAGCATAACCACAATTCCAAATCATATTACCTGCATTAATAGCTTTAGAAGTTGAAGCAACATAAGAGAGGGTTTTGCCGCTAGCGTTGCCTGCTTTTTCATTAAACAGAATGTGTATTCCACCATTTCCATCAAAAGTAATTGAGTTGAACACTGAGAATTTGTTATTAGGTTTTTCGGTATATGACTTTGGCCAGTGCCCCATTTCAAAGTAGTAAGCACTAACATCTTTGGAAATGCTTGTTGCAAGGTTAAGACCTTCTGTGATCTTAGATTTTGTCAAATCAGAGCGATATTGGCTTATTGATATTGCCATTAACACCAAAAGTAAAGAGATACTAATGATAATATGAGCAACTTGATTAAAGCGAAATTCTATTTTGCTATTGTGCAAAATTTGGTTAATACGCATCCTGCTACCGCTAAGTGGTTAATAGATTCAGTTTAAACGAGGTTAATTGATCACTATTCCAAAAACAAATCGTTTATTTTGAATTTTCTTTTATTGTGATGCTTCTCAAACTCTCAAATTATGTACTTTAGCCCTTATTTCCAGTAACATACGCGGCTTTTCCTTGGGCTATTTTTTGCCTGTTTAAAATTGAGTTAAGGTTTGATTATGCGTAGCCATTATTGTGGTGATTTACTAAAGGTTTCAGAAGGTGAAACGGTTAAAGTTGCTGGTTGGATCCATCAACAACGTGATTTGGGTGGACTGGTTTTTCTGCAAGTTCGTGACCGTAGTGGCATTATTCAGGTGGCTATCGATCCTGATCAAGAAGAGCTTTTAGCCGTAGCCAAAAAAATCCGTAATGAATTTGTGGTTTCCATTGAAGGTAAATTGCGTAATCGCCCCGAGTCTATGATTAATAAAGACATGCAAACGGGTACTATTGAGATTGCTGCGGCCACTATTGAAATACTCAATAAATCAGAGCCGCCTGCAATTTTAGTGAATGAGCACGAAGAAGTCTCTGAAGAGCTGCGCTTAAAATATCGCTACTTAGATTTGCGCCGCCCCGAAATGCAACAAAAAATCTTGTTCCGCAATAAAATTGCTAAAAAACTGCGTGACTTTCTCGAAACCGAAAACTTTGCCGATATTGAAACACCTATTTTAACCAAAGCAACACCCGAAGGCGCGCGCGACTACTTAGTACCTAGTCGAACTAATAAAGGCGCTTTCTTTGCTTTGCCTCAGTCGCCACAGCTTTTTAAACAGTTATTAATGATGAGTGGCTTTGATCGTTACTATCAAATTGTTCGCTGTTTTAGAGACGAAGATTTACGTGCCGACCGTCAGCCAGAATTTACCCAACTTGATATTGAAACTTCGTTTATGGACGAAGAGCAAATTATGAGCATGATGGAAAAAATGATCCGTAATTTGTTTATCGAATGTTTAGATGTTGATTTAGGTGAGTTTCCAAGAATGCCTTATGCCGAAGCCATGCAAAAATATGGTAGCGATAAACCTGATCTTCGGGTTGATATTGAATTGGTTGATGTGGCCGATTTATTAAAAACGGTTGATTTTAAAGTATTTGCAGGTCCCGCCAATGATCCTAAAGGTCGTGTAGCGGCAATTTGTGTACCGGGTGGCAGTGAGCTTAGCCGTAAACAAATTGATGAGCTTGGTGCTTACGCAGGTCGTTATGGCGCAAAAGGTTTAGCTTGGATCAAAGTGAAAGAAACGAGTAAAGGTATTGAAGGGGTTCAATCACCTGTTGCCAAGTTTTTAAATGATGAAATTGTTAATGCCATTGTTGAAAGAACTAATGCCAGTGCGGGAGATATTTTATTATTTGGTGCCGACTCTTACAAAGTGGTTACTGATTCACTTGGCGCGCTAAGATTAAAAGTTGCCGAAGATCGCGGATTAGTTTCAAAAGAGTGGAAACCATTATGGGTTGTTGATTTCCCAATGTTTGAAGAAGATGAAGGTCAGCTTCATGCGCTTCATCATCCATTTACTGCACCCAAAGAAAATAATGCCGAGCAATTACGCGCCAATCCAACTCAAACATTATCGCGTGCATACGACATGGTTTTAAACGGCTGTGAAGTTGGTGGTGGTTCGGTACGTATTCACAACCAAGATATTCAAGCGGCGGTTTTTGATATTTTAGGCATTGAAAAAAAGGAAGCCGAAGAAAAATTTGGTTTCTTACTCGAAGCATTAAAATATGGCTGTCCTCCACATGGCGGTATTGCTTTTGGTTTAGACAGGCTAGTTATGTTAATGGTCGGAGCAGATTCTATTCGTGATGTGATTGCTTTTCCTAAAACCACCACCGCAAGTTGCCCATTAACTTCTGCACCGTCGGTCGTTTCAGAGCAGCAACTTAAAGAATTGCATATTGCGTCAACGGTTAAAAAAGACGAGCAAAACTAAGTAAAAACTAAAAAGAATTAGCGGAGAACAACAATGGCTGGACATAGTAAGTGGGCTAACATTAAGCACCGAAAAGCCGCCCAAGATGCAAAGCGCGGAAAAATTTTCACCAAAATTATTCGCGAACTGGTGGTGGCGGCAAAACAAGGGGGCGCAAACCCCGAAGATAACCCGTCATTACGCGCAGTCATTGATAAAGCCCTTGGCGCCAATATGAAACGCGACACCATCGACAAAGCGGTTGCCAGAGGTGCGGGTAATGCCGAAGGTGATGATTATGAAAATTTAATCTATGAAGGTTATGCACCGGGCGGCGTAGCAATATTAGTTGATTGTTTAACCGATAATAAAAACCGTACCGTTGCCGAGGTTCGTTATGCTTTCTCTAAATCGGGTTGCGAGCTAGCCGCATCGGGCTCGGTGGCTTATTTGTTTGAGCGCAAAGGTCAAATGGTATTTTCTGCCGAAGTTGATGAAGACACCTTAATGGAAGAAGCGTTAGAAGCAGGAGCCGATGATATTGTTAATCACGAAGATGGCTCGTTTGAAGTGCTAACCGCGCCAGAAGAGTTTATGAATGTAAAAGATGCATTGGTTGCAAAAGGATTAAACCCCGAAGCAGGTGAAGTGACTATGTTGCCTTCTACTCAAGCCGAGCTAGATGTATCAACGGCGGTTAAGGTTTTAAACTTAATTGATCGCCTTGATGACTTAGATGATACACAAAATATTTACCATAATGGTGATATTCCAGCCGAGGCGTATGAGCAGTTGTAATATCTAAAAAGTTGTTCGCGATTTTAAACGATAGCGAACAACTTTCTAAAACATCAAACAGATGTTTCTCTTTCCTTGCGGTTCAATTTAATAGTGCCTAACTTGATTTACACTATTTAAGTTATGCTAAGATACTTCAATAATAACAAAACCAAAGGATCTTCCGTTGCATTGCGCAAACTGTAAAGCAGAACTTACTGGTGATTTTTGCTCGAATTGTGGTCAGTCGGCAAAGTCAAAACGTGGCCCTATTTGGCGAGTGATTGGCGAGTTTTCGGAAGAAATATTTGCGCCTAATTCTAAGTTTTTTTCTAGTCTTTTTACCTTGCTGTTTAAACCGGGTCATTTAAGTAAAAAGTTTATTGATGGAAAAAGAGTTTCTATACTGCCTCCTGTAAGAATGTATTTAGTGGTAAGTGTTTTATTTTTCTTGGTTTTTGAGATCCCTGATATTCCTGTTGATAACCAAAATGTTTATATCGGTGAAACCCTACTCGGTAGAGAAGAGCCTATTGAAGGCGGTGGTAATTTTAATTTTATCAGTATGCCCGATTCTGATGATGTAGTTTCGCGTTGGGTAAATAAGCAGCTCGAAGATAAAAAAGAAATGCTAAAAACCCAAAACCCGCAAGTAACTATTGACCGCATTTTTAACAAGTTAGAAAACCTATTGCCCAACGCGCTGATTTTATTTCTGCCGTTATTTGCGCTGTTAATGAAAATTCTTTATCTGTTTAAAAGAGTGCTTTATTTTGATCATTTAATATTTTCATTGCATTTTCAAACTTGGTTAATGGGAATGGTGCTTATTATTTATGGGCTAGCACTGCAAAATGCTTATTGGTCGTGGCTAACTGTGGTCATTCCAATTTATTTAGCTATGGCACAAAAGGCGGTTTATCAACAAACTTATTGGCTTGTGATCCCGAAAACTTTTTTAATTTTGGTGATTTATACGGTGATCGCTTCTATTTGTGGGGCGATGGCATTTGCTGGGGCAATAGCGTTGCTTTAGATTTGCCAAGCGATGCATTTTGAAAAAGCGAGTGTATTACTGAGATATTTTTCTTATCAGAGTAAGTTGGGACAAAATCTCTAACCAGCTTCAATTGACCTTATGGCTTGTATTCCTTATCCTCAGGGAATAACAAATTATTCTAACCTATCGACTCTAGGGCCTTTAATGAAACTTCGTGCTTTATTTTTATTATTTTTTTCTTCATTTAGCTTTTTTTCAATAGCCAATAACTCAGTTAGCCTTGACTATTATTTAGCCAATAATCAGCAATATATTCAGCAAATTCCCACCCCTGAGTCAGTTTTGGGTTATCAGGTAGGTGAATGGCATGTAAGACCTGAGCAATTAACTCAGTATTTTTATGCCCTTGAAAAAGCATCCGACAGGGTAAAAGTTAAAGTGATTGGCTATAGCCACGAAAAACGCCCGCTTATTTTGGCTTTTATTTCTTCTCCCGAGAATATTAAACAGCTAGATAACCTTCAACAAAAACACCTGCAAAATGCCTCTGATACCCCTATGATTTCGTGGATGGGCTATAGTGTTCACGGTAATGAAGCCAGTGGTAGTAATGCATCTATGCTGTTTGCGTATCATTATGCGGCATCGAATGATAAAGAAACTTTAGCCCAACTTAATGATCAGGTTATTATTGTTGATCCTAGCCTTAATCCAGATGGACTTGCACGTTTTGCCAGTTGGGTAAACTCGCATAAAAGCAAAACCCCGAGTAATGACTCTGCCCATCGAGAACATAATGAAGGTTGGCCGTCGGGCAGAACAAATCATTATTGGTTTGATTTAAACCGAGACTGGCTATTGCTTAGACACCCTGAATCACGCGCGCGCGTTGCCCAGTTTCATCAATGGAAACCCCATGTATTAACGGATTTTCACGAAATGGGTACTAATGCCACCTACTTTTTTCAGCCTGGTGTACCTAGCAGGCAAAATCCATTAACCCCCGATGCCAACTTTAGAATGACCGCAACCATTGCTGAGTACCATGCTAAAGCTTTGGATGACATTGGTAGTTTATATTACAGCCAAGAAAACTTTGATGACTTTTATTATGGCAAAGGCTCTACTTATCCTGATGTGCATGGCACGGTGGGAATATTATTTGAACAAGCCAGCGCGCGCGGACATTTACAAGAATCAAATTTTGGTAATGTAAGTTTTCCATTTGCGATTAAAAATCACTTAACCACTTCTTTTTCAACCATTAAAGCCGTGCAAGCTAATCAAGTGAGCTTAAAGAAAATGCGCTCATCATTTATTGGTGATGGCAAAAAGTTGGCTAAAGACGATAAAAATAAAGCGGTGGTGTTTAGCTCAAAAGATAAAACACGGGTGAATGAATTGCTGAGTTTATTAAATCAGCATCATATTAAAGTTTATCAATTGCCCGAAACTATAAAAGCTAGTCAGCAAAGGTTTGTTAAAAATGAGTCGTTTGTTGTGCCTTTAGCCCAACCACAATACCGATTAATAAAGTCGATGTTTGAGCACAGGAAATCCTTTGCTGATCAGGTTTTTTATGATGTATCAGCGTGGAATATGGCTGATGCCTTTGATGTGAACTTTAGTTTTGTTAATCGCTCTACTTTTGAGTCTGACTGGATCAATGATAAAAACTTAGCTTTAGCCAATGTTGAGCAACAAACAATTAAAAACATAACAGATCAAACTATTGCCTTAGCTTTTGACTGGACAGATTTTAACGGCGCAAAAACATTAGTTAAGCTTCAACAAAAAGGTTTGCGCGTGCAGGTATTAACCAAGCCTGCGAGTTATCAATCGGGTGATACAAAGGCGCAACTGACTGCGGGAAGTTTAATTTTACCGCTTGATAATCAATCCATTAAAAGAAATGAGCTTATCAATTGGCTAAAAACTCAAGCGCTGTCTCAGTCGGTTGAAATTAGTCGCGGTTTATCTATTAGTGGTGTTGACTTAGGTAGCTCAAGCGTTCCTGTGTTAAAGCAAGTAAAACCAATGATTGTGGTTGGACGTGGTGTGTCGGCTTATAGTGCTGGTGAGGCATGGTATTGGTTAGACCAAACCTTAAATCAGCCCGTGTCATTAATTGAAAAAGACAGTTTAAACCGTATTAACTTTAACGATTATACCCATTTAATCATGGTAAATGGGAGCTACGGGTTTAGTGATAAGCTTAAGCAAAAAATTGAGCAATGGGTTCGAGGTGGCGGGGTTATCATTGCCTACCGTGGCGGTGCAAAATGGTTAATCGATCAAGGCTGGACATCGAGCAAGGTGGTTGATTTTGATAAGCCTGTTGACACTAAAGCCGCTTATGCAAGCAAGGGACAGGTTGATGCCAAGCATGTTGTTGGTGGCGCTATTACCAATGCAGTTATCGACACAACTCATCCACTAGGTTTTGGGCTCGATAATAAAAATATTGCCCTTTTTAAACGAGGCGATATGTTTTTTTCAGAAGCTAAAGAATCTTTTGTTTCAATTGCCCGCTTTAGCGATAAGCCGCATAGAGCAGGTTATATGTCTAATGAAGTAGCCGAGCATATTGCCGATGGAACCAGCCTTTTAGTTCAAGGTTTAGGACGAGGAAAGTTAATTGCTTTTTCTGATAACCCACTGTTTCGAGGCTATTGGTATGGCAGTGGTAAAGTTTTTAATAATGCTCTGTTTTTTGGCGAAGTGATCCGAGCTTCAAGTAAAACTCAAGAGAAAAAACAAAAGCCAAAACAGAAAAAAGCTAAAAAAGATGATGAATAATTGAATATTATGAATAGTCCAAAATCTTATCCTATTCCAACTTTGCGAAATGGTCATCTGGTATTAAGACCTTGTAAGCCTTCTGACTATGAGCGTATGAAATACTATCGCCAAGACGAAGAAAGCTGCAAATATATTCGCCCTGCCGAAAGTGATGAAAGAATCAAAGAAATCGTCGATTCTCACTGTCAACCTTGGCAAGTTAAAGAGAACTACTGGAATGCACTAATGATCACTAGCAATGATAGTGATGAGGTTGCAGGAGAAATTTTATTTAGACTAGAAGATCTTGAGCACCAAAGAGTCGAACTAGGCTATAGGATTGCTCCAGATTCAATGCAGAAAGGTTTAGCAAGTTCTGCTTGTGATTTACTGATAGACTATTTATTTTCAACCTTTAAATTTCATAAAATAGTCGCCAAGTGTGATCCTGAAAATGTGGGCTCATATAAGGTGATGGAAAAGGTTGGTATGGTGCGCGAAGCTTATTTTAAAAGCCACTTTAAAATTGGCGACAAATGGACCGATCAACTCGATTACGGCATTTTACGCGAAGACTGGCTTAGAAACCGCCAGAGCGCTTGATTTTAGTAAGTGAGTCGCACTATATTGTGTGCATTAATTTAAAAAACTTAAACTATATCTAGGAAAATAATATGAAGGGTCTGCTGCTGCGCTTGAGTTTAATGTTAGTTGTAATTGGATTTACAATGACTCCCAATAGCGTTCAGGCAGGCAAGTTATCGGAGCTTGAACAACTTAACGAGCTTGATAACGGTTTTGTTGGGATCATTTATGATCGCAAAAACGATAAAATCTATTTAAAAATAGATCAACTTAATCAGCAATTTATTTATCAAACCAGTTTGCCTTCGGGTTTAGGATCAAATGATATTGGTTTAGATCGCGGGCAGTTAAGCAATACACGTCTTGCGGTTTTTGAGCGTGGCGGTAATCGGGTTTTTCTTAAGCAATTACCAACAGATTATAGAGCCAACACCAACAACAAAAAAGAAAAACAAGCCGTTGAGCAAGCCTTTGCTAGTTCTATTTTGTGGGGGTTTCCAATCGTTGATTCTGGTAAAGGTTGGCTTTTGGTTGATGCCAGTGACTTTGTTCTGCAAGATATTCATCGTGTTGGTGATCGCTTAAAAAGTCGTAATCAAGGTAGCGGCTATAAAGTGGATAAAACACGCTCTGCGATTTATATGCCTCGCACTACGGCTTTTCCTGATAATACCGAGCTAGAAGCAACGATTACCCTTGTGGGCAATAACCCCGGTAACTATTTAAGACAAGTAACACCCGATGCGAAAAGTGTGACCTTAAAAATGCACCATAGTTTTGTGCGTTTACCTAAACCAGGTTATAAGCCGCGCAGGTTTTTACCTAAAAGTGGATATTGGAGCGTGCAGTTTAAAGACTATGCGTCTGCTATTAATCAAAATATCACGCAGCGCTATATTGGTCGCCATCGTTTAGAAAAGAAAAATCCACAGGCTGAGGTTAGCGAAGCCAAAGAGCCTATTGTTTATTATTTAGATCCAGGGGTTCCAGAACCAGTTAAATCTGCATTAATTGATGGCGCATTATGGTGGAACGAAGCTTTTGAGGCGATTGGCTATAAAGATGCTTTTCAAGTAAAAATATTGCCTGCTAATGCTGATCCTATGGATGTTCGCTATAACGTAATCCAATGGGTGCATCGTGCAACCCGAGGTTGGTCTTACGGTGGCAGTGTTACCGATCCGCGTACGGGTGAAATTATTAAAGGTCATGTAACGCTTGGCTCGTTAAGAGTTAGACAAGACTATCTAATTGCTCAAGCCTTAATGGCGCCTTTTGCAAAAGATGAAAACGATCAAGCGTTAATGGATTTAGCCTTAGCCAGAATCCGCCAATTATCGGCGCACGAAGTGGGACACACCATTGGACTTGCACATAACTTTGCCGCCAGCACTTACGGGCGCGAATCGGTTATGGATTATCCGCATCCGCAATTTGAGCTTCAAGGTAATAAGGTGATTGCGCCAAATGCTTATGGTGTTGGTTTAGGCAAATGGGATAAGGCGGCTATTGCTTATGGTTATCAGTCATTCCCTGAAGATAAAGAAGATTTATGGCTGCCTCAATTAATTGCCGAAAATGATGCTAAAGGATTACTTTATATTTCTGATCCCGACTCACGCAGAATGGGTAGTGCTCATGCTAAAGCTAGCCTGTGGGACAATGGCGAAGATAGCGTGGTTGAGCTAGAAAAAATGAAAAAAATTCGTCAAGTTGCGCTTAAAAACTTTGGCGGAAGAAACTTAAAGCGTGGAGAGGCTTGGTCATCACTGCAAGAAATTATTGTTCCTGTTTATTATTTTCACCGCTATCAAATAGAAGCAGTGGGTAAATTGCTCGGTGGATTAAACTATGATTATTCAATCAAACGCAGTAACCAAGCTAAACCAGTAACAAAGGTCAGTGGCGAAAAACAAGTTGAAGCACTTAATAGTATTTTAGATACGCTAATGCCCGAGTTTTTAAAGCTCCCAGAAAATGTGGCATCAATTATTCCACCTAAAGCGTTAGGGCATAGAAAAGATAGAGAGTCGGTGCAAGGAAGTGCTGGTGTGGCTTTTGATCAAATAGCGATGGCACAAGCCTCGGCTCAGCACTCTTTGAGCATTTTGTTAAACCCACAAAGGTTAGCGCGACTAGTTGAGCAAAGCGCGCAAGATCCAACCATTCCTTCAATTGAGTCGATGCGATTAGAAATTCATCAAAAAATTATTGAGCAAAATTACAATGGGATTGAGGCGGTAATTCATCAAGCCGTGATTGATTTAGTTTATTCCAATTACTTAAACCTACTGGCGAATGATGCGGTTTCTCAGCCCGTTAAAATGCAGATCTTAGGAGTATTGCTAAAAGAAAAAGATTATTTGCAACGCAAACTGATCGCGATAAGAAAAACTAGTAGCTATTATGGCTTTTATGCTTATCAAGTAAAACGATTAGAAGACTTGTCTTTAGATAATGACAATATTATTGCGTTACCTAAAATGCCGCCAGGCTCACCGATTTAGATTGGCTTTAGTTAAAGCATTTTAAAAGCCCTGAATTATTGTTTGGGGCTTTTTTTTAAAGTGGTTGCTTTTCTAAAAACTCTCTTTCTAAAAACGCTAAACTTCTTAACCCATACCAAGAAAAGTATTCACCGTCTACTAAAGCGCAGCCATAGCCTAGTTTGAGTAGCTGATCTTTATAGCGCTCAAAAGGAAACGGCTCGCTAGAAAAAAGTAATAGGGTAGATTCAGTAGGGTAGTCTTGTAAATTAATCGTTGGGTATTTTTCATCAAATTGAATTCTCTGAGTTTCAAAGCCAAGCTTGTCAATAACCGACTGAATAAATGTATTGTTGCCAATTGCCATCCAAGGATCTTGCCAAATTAAATATAAAAGTTTTTGCTGCTTGGTCGGCCTTTTCCACCATTGGATAATGCCAGGAAAGTCTTCTAAGTTAGTTATTTTATTAGTTTTTTTGTTGCGGGCTATTGCTTGCCATCGCTCAGCTATTTTTTGCAGTTTGTTATTTTCTAAATGTTGATTCAGCTTTATCAGCTCTTTAGCAACATCATTAATTGATTCAATATGCAAGGCAACATAATCAAAAGGGCAAGTTTGCGCCATCTCTAAAGTGTTTTCTTCTTTGTCTAAAATAATAATATCTGGGTTAACTGTTTTAATTTTTTCCCAGTTAACATCTTTTGTTCCGCCAACTTTGGGAATTTGCTCAATACTAGGCTGTGGATGAATACAAAAGCGCGAGCGACCCACCAAATTAACTCCACAATGAAGTAATGTTTCGGTAATTGATGGAACTAAGCAAACAACACGTTTTGATTGGTTTAACGAGATAATATTTTTGACTCCTTAGATTATTTTTAAAAATATAACAAAATGAGAAGCGAAAAAGCTATGATAAAAAGAGAATTTTCCTTAGAATGCGCGCCCTTTTAATAATATTTACTATTTCGGCTAAATAGCTTTGTTAAAAAGAGCAGATTAAATTGGTATTAACACAAGAGTAGAGATCATGGGTAATAGATTATCAAAACTAGCCACCAAAACGGGTGACGATGGCACAACTGGTATTAGCGGTAATACGCGCTTATCAAAAGACTCTGCAAGAATAGAAGCTATAGGCACCGTTGATGAGCTTAATTCAGTGATTGGCATGGTGAACTCGCATATTGAGCAAGGTGAAATTTTTGATGCGCTAAATGATATTCAGCATCGACTATTTGATTTAGGTGGCGAGCTTGCAATGCCAGAATATCAATTAATTAAAGACAAGCATATTGAATTATTAGACACCCATTTAGATTTGTTTAACCAGCAATTGCCACCACTAAAAGAATTTGTATTACCCAAAGGTTCAATCGCAACAACAACCTGCCATTTAGCAAGAACAGTTTGCCGCAGAGCCGAACGAAGATTAGTAACGCTTGCTAAAGCAGATGAAATTAATCAACTGTCGCAAATCTACTTAAATCGACTTTCTGATCTGCTTTTTGTTTTTTGTCGCATTTTAGCTAAACAAAGCAATGCAGGCGAAGAAATGTGGCAATCGAAAAGACTGACTGAAAAAAATGTTTAGTGGCATTAAAAAGCTAAGTAAACATTAGAGTTTGATTTTAAATATATTTTAAAGAATTAAAGTTGATTTTTGGAATATTTATCAATGAAAAAACCATCTAAAACATCTACAGATCCTCAATTAGAAAAGGTTGATCTGAAAATGTTATTTGATAAAACAAATGATTTTGCTCTGCTAGAATTTAAAGGCATTTTTTCTAAAGAACAATTACAGCATTGCTTTAAAAGGTTTTTAGAACATCCTGATTTTAAATACAATATGAATGCTGTACTTGATTTTACTCATGCATTTTCTGAACTTGAGATGTTTGAGATAGAAGAGTTTGGTCAATTTGTAGAGCGCAATAAACAGATACGCGGCGAAACTTATAAACTTGCCTTAGTGGCAAATGACACTTTAAATATTGCTTTGCTCGAAGTTTATAAACTGCTTGTTTCTAAAACCTCTATTGAAGTAGAAGTGTTTACTCAAGTTTCTAAGGCGATTTCTTGGGTGTCTGAGCAGGCTTTTCAAAACCAATAAAGCGGCGAGAAGAGCTAGAGTTCACTTTGAGAATTTAATAAGTTTTTTATTGAGATTAAACTCTTGCATAGTATTTACCTCAACTTGAACAATAAGCGACTTTTATTGCTATACCCATTAATTCTTTGCAGTAAACGACTTATGATAACTAACCACACCTTGCGGCATACTTCCTGCAAATTTTAATGCCATAAAATACTCTGCTGGCACATCAGGTAATACTAATCTTTCAATTGGTTTAAAGCCAAAACGAGAATAATAATTAGGGTCGCCCAGTAATACACAACCTTTCGCTTTAATAGTTTTTAGTGCATCAATAGCAGCATTCATTAATTTAGAACCAACCCCTTTGTTTTGATAATCAGGAAGTACTGATATTGGTCCCAAACCATACCAATCTTGTGAATTATCAGAAATCGTCACAGGTGATAATGCGACATGACCAACTATATTATCTTCAATTTCTGCAACAAGTGATATAGTTAGTGCGCCTGATTCACGCAACGCTTTTACAATAAATTGCTCGGTATGATCAGTGTGTGGAGCATTAAGAAAAGCCGCCACAGTAACATTGTGAATTTTTTGAATATCGGTTGGTTTTTCTTTGCGGATATTAATGTTCATTGTCTTTATAGAAAATTATAGGGTTCATTTTCTATTTAAAGCATATCGTTTGAAGCCAGTCAAACGATATGAAAAGTGATTTAAGATAAAAAATTAATGAGTAAAGTCTAATGTTAATATTAATCGTTTATCGTTGTTAGAAAGTGCAGGAGAACGGTGTACCAGGCCAGCGTTTTCATTGTTAAACCATCCTCCTCCTTTTAGTAATGCCACATCACCTGCCATTAGTTGTTCAATATCATTAGGGGTTGAATAAAGCCCAGAAAGTTCATCAGATAAGTCTTTGCTACCAGTACCTAGTTTTGAGCGATCAACATTTTCATGCTTTATCCATTCGGTTGCAGGGCCATCAAGGGTTGTCACTAATCGGCAGGGAACCATATCAACATGAAATTTAGGACACATTGCCTTAGAGAGTACCGTTAACCTTAAGCCAACACGTTTTTGTTCAAAAAGCGTTGCAAACATATCAACAAGTAATCCCGAGTATTCACAAAGCTCATGCTTACTAGATAATTCTGGATAATCATTTTTTAAACGTTCAATAACAGTATCAGGCGATGTAATCATAACCGCTTGAAAGTTTGGAGCTTCCTCAAAAAGCTGAGTTACACTTTTAACAAGAGAGTTAGTTAATTTATTTTGCCAAACTGCGATATTTACATTGTCGTTATAAATATCAGAAAGTACCGTAGGTGAGTCGCCAGTAACCAGTTTACGTTGCGTGTTTTCAAAGTGGTTATTAAGTTCAGCAGTGTTGTTCATAGATTAGCCCCATTTATAACTTCTTTATTGTTTAGAATGTAATGCTATGTTACATCATAACATTTATGTTTGCTATTTCTTGTGAGGATTGATCTAGTCTAAAACTAGACAGGCACTTTAAAAAAATGAATTAATTCAACTTCGCTAATTTCTAAATTTGGTCGTTAATTTAAGGTTTATGGGGGCTAAATCGTTGTTTCTGAACGAGTGGTGAGGTTGTTGTGGTCAATTTCTTGAATTTCAGAAATACCAATCCCTTGGAGTTTGCCAAGTCAGTATTTTTTTGATTAGTTTTGATTTTGTGATTATTTAAGGACTAGCATAGAGTAACTTAGCTGAATTAATCCCCTTAACCCACCGCTGTTTAAGTTGACTTGCCAAAGCCTGCATGGCATCAATAGAGCCAACCGCTCGATAATAGTTTTGCTTATAGGCTTTCACCTGACTCAGCCATTCATCTTGATTAAGATTAAGCCGTTGGAATATTGGGGTAAGGCTTTTAGGAATACTGGCTTTGTTATCATGGACTATGGTTTTACCCGTCCATTCCACTAATTCAATATAATCTTTTAGCTTAATGGATAATACCTTTTCTTTAATGCCGCCTTTAATAGATTCTACCGCTTGGTTTAATTGTTCTTGTGATAATTGCTTAATTCGAGTTTGAATACTGGTATGCTCAGAATGCTCAAGCTTTTGATTGAGTCCTGCTCTAATCGGGTTTAAATCTACATAAGCCATACAGGTTAAAGCGGCTGATTCATCCAATAAAGCTTGAGAATGAAACCGTGACTCCCAAAAGTGACCTTTCACGCCATCTTCTAAGTTACTGCGTTTAGCTAATGGCTCATTAATACAACTCATTAACCGAGAGATAGAGCCCAGCTTTTGTCTGCACGCCTCAACCTTGTCTTTATCACTTAAAATGGATAATCGTTTTGCTTGGGTTAAAGACTCAGCATTAGGTCGATTCTTTCTAATCGGATATAACTTCAGCCAACGCTCAACCACTTGATTATCAGACCATTGCCATGGGGCTTTAGGATTAAAATAAACCACTAGATGATAATGATTATGCATCACCGCATAGCTGTAGACTTCAATGGCAAATAACTCAGCTAAAAACAGTATTCGTTTTTCAATCCACGTTCTTCTATGCTCATAGGAAATGCCTGTATCTTCATCCACACCGCACAAAAAAGCCCGTCTGACACAACGAGAAGATAAGTGATAAAAGCCCGGGGTTTCGTTATCAATTAATTCAGAGCGTCTAATTGCCATGGTTTGTCCTTAAACCGAGTTGTAGAGAGATTAATCATGCTAGAACACGCAAATAAACACAATCAGCCTATTCAGTAATTATTGTGGGAGATTGGCTATTGTTGGTGTGGGTGATTGTGGGTATAGTGGCTGTCTGGAAATCTGTTGGATATAACTTAAGCCAACGCTCAACCACTTGATTATCAGACCATTGCCAAGGAGCTTTAGGATTAAAATAAACCACCAGATGATAATGATTATGCATCACCGCATAACTATAGACTTCAATGGCAAATAACTCAGCTAAAAACAATATTCGTTTTTCAATCCATGCTCTTCTGTGCTCATAGGAAATACCTGTATCTTCATCCACCCCGCACAAAAAAGCCCGTCTGACACAGCGAGAAGATAAATGGTAAAAGCCCGGGGTTTCATTATCAATTAATTCAGAGCGTCTAATTGCCATGGTTTGTCCTTAAACCGAGTAGTAGAGAGATTAATAATGCTAGAGCAGACAAATAAACACAATCAGCTTATTCAGTAATTGTTGTGGGAAATTGGCTATTGTTGGTGTGGGTGATTGTGGGTATAGTGGCTGTCTGGAAATCTGTTTGATGAGTTAGAAACTAAATGGGGCAAACAATATCCTATTGTGCTCAAATCCTGGCGCAGAAAGTGGGATAACTTGTCGGTTTTCTTTAAATATCCAGAGCCAATACGCAAAGTTATTTACACGACCAATGCGATTGAATCGGTGCACCGCCAGTTTAGAAAACTCACCAAAACCAAAGGCGCATTTCCTAATGAAAATAGTCTGCTAAAATTACTGTATTCTGGCATTGGGAATATGACGAAGAAATGGACAATGCCAATCCAAAATTGGAATTTGACATTGTCGCAATTGGCTATTTATTTTGAAGGTCGTCTTGATGACGTTTTAGATATTTAGCATTCACTGACACAGAATTCTAAACGGTCTCAGAACATATTTTTTAGGCTGTCTCACTCACATAAAAAGTTATCATTAATTTCAAATCAGGTAGAGGTTTTACTTTCTTGTGCTATTTATTCTAAAGATATTCCAGAGTTATATTTTAATAATGAAATAATAACTTATATGTCTAAGTTTAATGCTAATTTCGATATAGATATTTATTTGACGGATTGTTACTGAAATTGAAAATTAAATTCGTTTCTTTGATTTTTTTAAAATCTATTAGTTGTAAAAACGTGATAAATATGAAGAATGAATACAAACCTGAATTACTAACCTTAAGCTTATTTATTGCTTTGGTTACTTGTTCCACTTTTCTTTCTCATGGAGTAAGTAAAAGTACAATAATTATTGCTTTAGCTTTGTCATTATTTTTTACAGTTCATTGTTTGCCTCAAATTGAACCTAAACGATGGAAAAATAGTAAACTAAGAGATGCCATAACTTTAGCGGTAATCAGTTGTTTTTTAGGTATTTATTTTGACGGTTCGTTATTGATTATTGTTTTGTGTTCTTTAGTTGGTGGATTGTTTGGTTATTACTCTAAGCTGTGGGTAAAATATGTTCCTATGCCTTAATATATTTTAAATAAACTAAAAATGAATTGTTTAGACTTTCTTTAGGTCTATTTATGCTGTATTTAGGTATTGAAGCGATTATAACCAAAAAGACGTGGGGGTTTAGTCATGTGTCTCAAGATACTCGATATATTAATTTAGATGCCAACCCCATTGAGTTTCTTATTATTACTTTTATTAATCTACTTATTGGAGGTTGGCTGCTAGCTAATTTTAGAGAAAAATAAGTGTTTTAAATATTTGTGTTTTCAGTTTTTAAGCCGAGCAGAGAGTGACTGTAGCCATGTTATTAAATCAACAGCAAACTTAAGAGATTAATAGTTATGAAGCTATTAAATATACAGATACAGCCATATGTTGATAGTACTTATTCCGAAAATGAGGGGGTAAAGTTATTTTTATCTCTAAAACATACACCTGATATTTTTACTGGTTATGACAATGGAAGATATGTAAACATAACCTATTCTACAGATAATATTCCTAAGTTATGGTTTGAAATTGAAAAATTGTTATCGGGCTCCAAAATTGGGAAATGGTTAAAAAAAGTATCAATTATTACATGTGAAGGGGAACAAGGTTGGGAAGACTATTTGTTGCTTTCTCATTACCTTAAAAATGAAAAGCTAGATGTAATAAAAGATAATAAAGTTGAGCTTATTTGGAAGTTATGAATTTTTTTAAGGTGGGCTGTTTATGAAAAAAATACTTTTAATATGTGGTTTAATTTTTAGTTTTAATGTTTTTGCTTATGATCTCAATAATGATACAGCTTCAATGTTCAATTGCAGTAAAAGTAATAGGACGCTCTTTAAACTGATATATGAAGCAAATAACGATAAAGTAAGCCAGAGCACATTCAATTTTTTAAATGAAACGTGGTTTAACCCTAAGAGTGATGATAAATATCGTTGTTTCTTAGATGAAAAGCTTCGATTGGCAATTGCGGATGTTTTATCTCAATTACACTATCGAAATTTGTATCATTCGGGCAATATTGATGCCTTACACGCTTCTTATGTTCAGTCATTATCTTCAAAAAAAATTCTAGTAAAAGTGATGGCTTTTGTAGGGATTGGTCGTTTCAATAGAAAAGAGGATGTAAAGCGAGTATTTGAAGAAGCGTTATCTGAAAACCATTTGACTTATCGATCTGCCGTTATTGGTCTTTCAAAGTTTGATATTAAAGAGGCAGAAGTTGCATTAATTGAGCTTTATAAAAAAGTTAAATCACCAGAGAATAAACAATTCATTACTGACCGAACTAAAAAAGAATTACTTAATTAACCGCTCTTTCAGGCTCATTTCATATTGGACAAGGCTTATAATTCCTAGCACAATTCTTTTGTGTTATACTGCTGCCCACATTATTTGGTGTGCATTGCACTTAATAGGGAACGCGGTTGAAATCCGCGGCTGTACCCGCAACTGTAAGTAAAGCGAAAAGCTAAACCACTGATAATAAAAGTATTTTTCTTAAAAATACTACAAGATTATTGGGAAGGTGCTTAAAGGTTAACTTTACGAGCCAGGAGACCTACCAAAAAAATACTTTAACTTATCGAGCGGGCTACTCGGTGGTGAAACTGACTTATCGAGTATTGCATAAGCATTCCCTCTAATGTCTTTGTCATCTTGCCTGTCTTGCTCTTAATGATTTTGCTGGCAATGTTAGAACAACCAATCATACAAGTTGAAAATATCAGTTGGCAGGTGGGTGACAAGTCCATTTTGTCGGATATTTCTTTTACCGTTAAAAAAGGGCAGTTTGTTGGCATTATTGGACCTAATGGTGCGGGTAAATCCTCGGTATTATCTTGTATTTTTGGCAAGATCAAGAATTTTTCTGGTAAGGCTTTAATCGACTCAAAAGATGTCAATGAGTATTCTCGTACTCAGCTGGCGCAAAAAGTTGCCGTGGTATTGCAAGAGCCAGCAACTCATTTTGAACTAACCGTTTATGATGTTATTGCCATGGGGTTAACCCCAAGAAAACCTTTATTATCATTTAATTCTGGTGATGATGAGCAAGCCATTATTGATGCCGCCATTAGAGTTGATTTAAAAGATAAGCTTACTCGTCAATTTAGCTCTTTATCGGGCGGTGAAAAACAACGTGCCATTATTGCTAGAGCTATTGTGCAAAATACGCCTATTTTGTTAATGGATGAACCAACAAATCATCTCGACATTAAACATCAAATTGAAATAATTAGTCTGGCTAAAAATTTAGGTATTAGCGTTTTGCTCACCGTACACGACTTAAATTTAGCGGCTAACTATTGCGATAAATTAATATTGCTTAATGATGGAAAGCTTGTAGCCAAGGGCACTGTTAAACAAGTGCTAACTGAAAGTGTTATTGCCGATGTTTTTGGTGTTAATGCAAAAGTTGCACAAACCGATAAAAGCAATACGCAAATCGAGTTTGATTATTTGGCAACTAAAAATAACAAGGTGGTTTGATGAACTTAGCTAACCAAACCATACAGCAAGAACAAGCTTTTGCTAAAGATTTAAAAAAACAATTGAATTGGTCGTTTTGGATCTATTTAATTGCAGCAATAATTTTCTTAATCTTTTCAATATTATCTGCCGCAAGTTTTGGCACAATTAATTTATCCTTTAGTGAAACACTCACAGGCATATTTTCTTGCGGTATTTTTAATCATCAATGCAGTATTGATCCACTCGCTTATCAAATACTTTGGGAAATTCGATTGCCCCGAATATTTATGGCGTTAATCACTGGCGCGGGTTTGGCAATAACTGGTGCAATCTTACAATCAGTTACCCGTAACCCTTTGGCCGATCCTTATTTGTTTGGAATTTCATCGGGTGCATCATTAGGTGCAGTTATTGCCATGTCGGCATTTTCTACCGCTTTAGTTTCTATTACTAGCGGGGCATTAATTGGTAGCGCATTTTCTGTGGTGTTAATGCTTAGCTTGGCAGGCAAAGCTGCGGTACAAGTGGAAAAATTATTGCTATCGGGGGTGGCGGTTTCGTTTATGTTAAGCGCCTTTACTAGTTTAATTTTGTACTATTCAAGCCCCGAAACTGCGGCAACTTTATTGTTTTGGCTAATGGGTAGTTTTTCTGGCGCTAACTGGCAAGATTTAGCTTTGCCTTTTGTTACTTTATTTATTGGTACGTTACTGTTTTTTATTTACAGACGTTGGCTTGTTGTGTTGCAAGCGGGTGATGACAGTGCATTAACGCTTGGTATTCCCGTTAATCAATTACGTTTAAGCATGTTGATTATATGTTCAATCATTACTGGCGTATTAGTGGCACAAGTGGGCGGTATTGGTTTTGTGGGGTTAATGATCCCGCATATTTGCCGTGCAATGGTGGGTGTGCAAGTGCATCGTATTTTATTAATGTGCTTATTGGTGGGTAGCAGTTTTATGATTTGGGTTGATGTTGTTGCTCATTCCATTTTAGAACATCAAGTTTTGCCTGTTGGCATTGTGACTTCGGCTTTGGGCAGTTTATTCTTTTTTATCATTTTAAAACGCCGTACTAAATAGTCATTGCAATCAGTAAAAGCAATAAGAGATAAATAATATGAGTCAATTTAATATTCAGCCGCTAGATAAGTCTAAAAAACAAGTCATTCAAAATAAGATCGATCTTAAAACAAAACCGCCGGGTGCTTTAGGTGAATTAGAAAGCCTTGCTTTGCAATTAGCTTTAATCACAGGTGATAAAAAAATTGAAATCAATAACCCAACTATGATCGTGTTTGCGGGAGATCATGGAGTTGCAAAGGAAGGGGTTAGCATTGCGCCATCTGAGGTGACTCAGCAAATGGTATTAAATTTTTTAAATGGCGGTGCGGCAATAAACTGTTTTTGTAATGCCAATAATATGCAGATGACCGTGGTTGATGCCGGAATTTTATCTAAAATAGAGCACCCTAATTTAGTTCAACAGTCATTAGGTTTTGGCACTAATAATTTTGTTACCGATAAAGCCATGACTTTAGCGCAAGTAGAAAAAGGCTTAATGCTGGGTAAAGCAATTGTTAGTGAACAAGTAAAACAAGGTTGCAATATTATTGGTTTTGGCGAAATGGGCATTGGCAACACTAGCGCTGCTTCGGCATTATTAAGTGCTTTTTTAAATAAACCTGCTGAGCAAACCGTAGGTTATGGAACCGGTATTGAAGATAAAGTATTAATGAAAAAAATAAAACTGGTTAATACCGCATTAACCTTTCATAAAAATGATTTAACCGAGGTGAAAAATATTTTAGCCTGTTTAGGCGGCTTCGAAATTGTGCAAATTATTGGGGCAATGTTGGCCGCAGCAGAGCAAAAGTGTGTGGTGCTGGTTGATGGGTTTATTGCTTCTATTGCTGCATTTGCCGCCGTTAAAATTAATCCATTAGCGCGTGAGTATATGGTGTTTTGTCATCGCTCAAATGAGCAAGCTCACCAACTAATTCTTAGCGAGTTAAAAGTTAAACCATTACTTAATTTAGGTTTAAGATTAGGTGAAGGAACAGGGGCGGCATTAGCATTACCACTAATTAAATCGGCTCAATCTTTTTATAATAATATGGCAAGCTTTGATGATGCTGGAGTAACTCAAGTATGAGTTGGCTTGGCTTACAATTTAACTTGTTTTTAATTGCGCTTAGTTTTTTAACGCGAGTTCCTATTTTATTTAAAGTCAATTATTCACAAGCCAACTTAAATAAAGCAAGTCAGTTTTTTCCTGTGGTTGGTTGGCTTATTGGTTTGTTTTGTGCCTCAATATTTTGGCTTGCTTACCAAGTGTTTAGTTTAGAGCTAGCCGTCGTTATTTCTATGATCTTTAGTTTTTTATTAACGGGTGGTTTTCACGAAGACGGCTTAGCCGACACCTGTGATGGCTTAGGTGGCGGCTGGACGGTTGAGCAAAAGCTAAGCATTATGAAAGACTCAACTATTGGTACTTATGGCTCATTAGGATTGTGGTCAATATTATTACTTAAGTTTTTACTTTTAACCGAAATTAATACTTTTTATGCATTACTTGTAGCGCATCCTGTTAGCCGAATTTTACCTATTTTATTGATCTATATTTTGCCCTACGTGCAAATTAATAATGACTCAAAAGTAAAACCGTTAGCCGAAAAAATCAGTTTTAAAGCATTGTTTTTTGCGGTTACAAGCGGACTAATTGCTTTATTTTTAGTGCCTTATGTTGCCGTTTGGATACTCGTTTTAATGTTGGTTTTTTTGGTGCTATTTTATTATTTTTTGAAAAAACAACTAGGCGGCTTTACTGGTGATACCTTAGGGGCTTCTCAACAAATTATGGAAATTTTAATTTATATTGCCTTTGTTATTAGTGCTAAATATAACCTAGGAGTTATCGGGCTATGATGGCATTAATTTTAGGTGGCGCACGCTCGGGTAAAAGTAACTTTGCTGAAAATTTAGCCAAAGACTTATCCGAGGCTAATTGTGTTATTTATGTGGCAACGGCGACCGCTGACGATAAAGAAATGGCAGCAAGAATTGCATTTCACCAAAAAAGCAGGCCACAAGATTGGCAGCTTATAGAAGAAACACTTTATTTATCCTCAATATTAAACAACGCAAAACCAGGGCAAACTATTTTAATTGACTGTTTAACTTTGTGGTTGACCAACTGGCTATGTAGTGAAAAAAATAAGGACTGGCAAACAGAGAAAGATCAATTTTTAACCGCACTGCAATCAACCAAAGCCAATGTGATCTTGGTGAGCAATGAGGTGGGCAGCGGTATTGTTCCTATGGGTGAGCTAAGTCGAGAGTTTGTTGATCAAGCTGGTTGGCTTAATCAAGCGATTGCAAAGGTGGTTGATAAAGTGTCATTAATTGTTGCTGGTTGCGAACTGCCATTAATTAAGCCGATTAAACCGATCAAGTCGAGTCATCGCTAATGCATTGCACCGAGCTAATATTAATTCGTCATGGCGAACCACAAATGAAGGATTGTTTTTTAGGTAAAACCGACTCAGAGTTATCTCACTTAGGCTGGGAACAGCTTGAACAGGTTTTTGCCAATTTTAATAATGCGAGTGTTTTGGTGACAAGCCCATTAAAGCGCTGTTTAGCTTTTGCCAAAAATATAGAAAAAAACTTAAATTTAGAAAGTAATTTAGTGATTAAAAAAGATCTAAGAGAGTATGATTTTGGTGATTGGGATGGAAAAAGTTTTAATGATATTTATGCTAGTGCGCCAGAAAAATTAAATAATTTTTTTAGCGAGCCTGAAAACTATCCACCACCTAATGCCGAGTCTTATTTAATGTTTACAAAAAGAGTGATTACGGCAGTCAATCAATTACTGGATAGTTATTTGGGCAAAAAAGTGATTATGCTAACTCATGGCGGCGTCATAAAAACAATACTCGCTTGGTGTTTAGGACTTAATTATCAAAGCAACATTCCTATGCAAAAATTAAAAGTGGATTATGCCAGCGTTTCTGCCATTAATGTTTTTCGCTCAGAGCATGGGTTTCAATTTCAACTATCGCAAATGAATGGTTTGCACTATCAAGTTAACTCTGGTGATAAAGTTTATGGCTAGTTTGCGCGGCAGCTTAATGATCCAAGGCACAACATCCGATGCAGGCAAAAGTATTTGTGTGGCAGCGCTGTGCCGAATATTAAAACGCAAAGGCATTTCAGTAGCGCCATTTAAGCCGCAAAATATGGCGCTTAATAGCGCGGTTACTGAAAGCGGCGGAGAAATAGGGCGAGCCCAAGCGTTGCAAGCGGTGGCTTGTGGATTACCGTTATCAACAGATTTTAATCCTGTTTTATTAAAGCCTAGCTCAGACATGAAATCACAAGTGATTATTCATGGCCAAGCAGTAAGCAGTTTAGATGCTAAAACCTTTGGCAATATAAAAGCCATGGCGTTTGAAAAAGTGTTGGAATCTTACCAGCGGCTAAAACAACAATACGATGTAGTTTTAATTGAAGGTGCCGGCAGTCCTGCGGAAGTTAATTTAAGAAAAAACGATATCGCCAATATGGGGTTTGCCGAAGCAGTTGATTGTCCTGTAGCGCTTATTGCCGATATTGACAGAGGCGGCGTGTTTGCCCATTTAGTGGGAACATTAAACTTATTATCTAAAAGTGAACAAGCCAGAGTAAAAGGTTTTATTATTAATAAATTTCGAGGGCGTATCGAACTCTTACAGTCGGGGCTTGATTGGCTAAGCGAGCATACCAATAAAACATTATTTGGTGTGGTGCCTTATTTGCAAGCGCTAAAACTCGATGCCGAAGATGCCATTGAAGTAGAAACTCATCAAAATCAAACCAGTATAAAAGTGAAGGTGATTGTTTTGCCAAGAATAAGCAATCATACCGATTTTGAACCGCTTAAGTGGCACCCCGAAGTTGAGCTTGAATATGTGAGCGCAGATGATGATTTAATAGGAGCCGATCTAGTAATTTTGCCGGGCAGCAAAAGTGTAAGAGACGATCTTAGCGCAATTATTTCAAAAGGGTTTGAACAAAATATAAAACGCCATTTAAGGTATGGCGGCAAGCTTTTAGGAATTTGTGGCGGTTATCAAATGTTAGGGAAGTTAGTTGCTGATCCTAATGGCATAGAAAGTAAAGCAGGTGAAACCCAAGGATTAAATTTACTCGATTTTAAAACGATTCTTGAGCCTAAAAAGCAATTAAAAAATGTCACTGGCAAGTTGATGATAAACAAAAATGAAATGTCAATTTCGGGGTATGAAATTCATTGCGGCATCAGTCAAGGTGATGCGCTTAATAAACCTTTTGCTAAAGTGATTGATCAAAACCAAAACGATTATAATGATGGCGCAGTATCACAAGATGGACAAATTGCAGGAACCTACCTACACGGACTTTTTGAAGATAAACAAAGCCTAAAAGCCATGCTTAATTGGGTGAGCGGGAAAACGTTTGAGTGTGAGTCTTGGAGCATTATTCGCGAGCAAGAGCTAGATAGGCTAGCCGATTGTTACGAGAAAAATATTAATATCGAAAAACTAATTGAGTCAATAGGATAACTAAAAATGAGTGCAGATAATAATCAAAAAACCGATCTAACCGATGATGAGAAGCGTCAAATAAAACACAAGAAAAAAGCCCAAAAGCAAAAAGAAAAAGTTGATGCTAGCGTGGCTAAAGCAACAATAGAACGCGGTATTGTTATTGTGGTTACTGGCAATGGCAAAGGTAAATCAACCTCGGGCTTTGGCACCGTAGCTCGTTGTGTTGGGCATGGTTATAAAGCCGCTGTGGTGCAATTTATTAAAGGTAAGTGGGATTGCGGAGAGCGTGATTTATTAGAAGGGCACGGTGTTCCTTTTGCAGTAATGGGCACAGGCTTTACCTGGAATACTCAAGATAGAGCCGCTGATATTGCCGCCGCAGAAGCCGTTTGGCAAAAAGCTAAAGTTTATTTAGCCGACCCGCAGTATCACTTGGTATTACTCGATGAGTTAACCTATATGCTGGGATATGATTATCTCAATAAAGAAGAAGTTTTAAATGCAATTAAAAATCGCCCAGAAAATCAATCGGTTGTGGTGACAGGCAGAGGCGCTATTGGTGAGCTTAGGGAAATTGCCGATACGGTAAGTGAAATTAAAGATGAAAAACATGCCTTTAGGGCAGGTGTAAAAGCAAGAAAAGGAGTCGATTGGTGAGGTTATTTATTGGTTTATTATTATTGGCTTCTTTTTCTTTATCGGCAAAAGAAATCAATCGCATTATTGCATTGTCACCATCGTCGGTTGAAATGCTGTTTGAAATTGGGGTTGGTGATCGAATAGTCGGTACTGTAGAATACGCCGATTTTCCAGAGGCAGCTAAAAAAATACCGCGCTTAGGTAACTATGCGGGTGTGCAAATTGAAACCATTGTTGCCGCCAAGCCCGATTTAATTGTGGCATGGAAAAGCGGTAATAAACAATCGGATCTTAAAAAGCTAAAATCGCTTGGATTAAATATTATTTATGTTGATCCTAAAACCTTGTCTGCGGTAAGCGAAAATATGATTAAGCTTGGTAAAGCAATTGGGGTTGAGCAAAAAGCCAATGAAGCGGCAGAAAAATTTAAACAAGAATACCAAGCGATTAAACAGCGTTATGCCAGTAAAAATAAAGTTAAGGTATTTTATCAACTTTGGCATGATCCAATTAGAACCGTAGGTGATAAAAGTTGGGTTCAGTCATTAATTCATGATTGCAATGGTGACAATGTTTTTAAAGATTCAACCGCGCCTTATCCTGTGGTTTCGCTAGAAAGTGTGATTGTTAAAGCGCCTGAAATTATTTTAATGTCTAAGCATTCACATGCCGACAAGGCAAAAAAACAACTATGGGTAAAGTGGAAAAACTTACCTGCGGTTAAAAATAATTTAATGGAATCTATTGATGGTTCAACTTTGCTAAGAGCAGGCCCAAGAGCGGTTATTGGCTTTTCCGATTTATGTAGCAAAATAGACAAGGCAAGACAATTTAATTAAATAAATGTAGTGTTTTTTTAAAGGGAAAAAATATAATTTTTTAGAACTTAGAACTTAGAACTTAGAACTTAGAACTTAGAACTTAGAACTTAGAACTTAGAACTTAGAACTTAGAACTTAGAACTTAGAACTTAGAACTTAGAACTTAGAACTTAGAACTTATATTCCTAAATGGAATTTTATCAGTTAAGGCGTTTGAGTGAGAATCAAACAATTATTGGGAAGAAAGTGAAAATCTTTCGCTGCCCCCGCAACGGTAAAGTTATTGAGTGATTTGTACTTATTAACAAAGCCCGGAGACCGACTTAACTATTTTATCAATCGAAGTGTTGAGTAACTCAAAACCACACTTCAACCATGACACGGTGGGTGTCAAAAAAATAAGGTGTTTATAATGAAACTTAATCTTATTGCTGTATCTGTTATTGCAGCAACTCTTTCGCAATCTTCTAATGCATTTGCAGAAGAAACCATTGTGGTTACCGCCAATCGCTTTTCTCAAGATGTTACTGAAGTGCTTGCTGATATTGAAATTATTGAGCGTGCCGATATCGAGCGTTTACAACCTCGCTCATTTGTTGAACTAATGGAAAGTATTGCCGGTGTTGATGTCATTAGACGTGGTGGACATGGACAAACGGCCTCGCTTTTTGTTCGTGGTGCCAGTTCAGATCAAACTTTGGTATTAATTGATGGTATTCGTGTTGGATCGGCAACTTTAGGAGAAAAAGCTTATTCAACGATTTCGGTTTCACAAATTGATCGCATTGAAATTGTTAAAGGGCCAAGAGCCGCTGTTTGGGGAAGTGACGCTATTGGTGGTGTTATTCAAATATTCACTCGTCAATATGATAATAAAGAATATCAACTAGTTAATACTTTTGGAACCAATAGCTCTTTTAGCCGAGAAGCTTCAATTGGCTTTGGTAGTGACAGATTTAAGCACACTTTCTCTTACGCTAGCAGAGAAACCGATGGCATTGATGCACGTGTTGGTCTTGATGATGATGAAGATGGCTCATCGAGCGAATCTTATGTATTAAGAGGCGGTTACGACTTAAGCGCAAACCATCAACTTGAATGGAGCTTGCAAAAAGATAGAGTGAATAGCGAATTTGATACCAGTTTTGGCGGTGATAAAACGCGTAATGATATTGAGCTGGCTAATATTCGTTATACAACAGATATTGCTGGTTGGGGAACAAGCTTTTCAATAGCCAATAGCCGTGATGAAAGTGCCACTTTTGATCAAGATGAAGGGTTTAACACCGACAGACTATTTGTTACTGATAAACGAATTTTGGGTATAGTAACCAGCAAAAACCTGAACGAGCAACTTAACTTTGTTGGTGGTGTCGATTGGTTTGAAGATGATATTAGTGACAGTGCAACTGGCTATAATGAAGAGCTGCGCGAAACAACCAGTTATTTTGCAGGCTTAAGTTATAACAACAATATTATATTAGCCGATTTAGTGGTTCGTAATGATGATGTAGAAAATGTTGATAAAAGAACTTCAACCAATGCGGCAGTGGGATACCAAATTACCCCAAATCAACTTATTAGCTTAAATAGCGCCGAAGGTTTTAAGCCACCATCATTTAATGATTTATATTTTCCTTTTGGTGGAAATCCTGATCTTAAGTTTGAAACCTCAGACAATTTAGAGCTAATTTACAAAGCTAACTGGAGCGGTGTTAATTTATCTGCAACTGTCTATAAAACTGATATTGAAAACTTAATTATATGGTTACCTAACGACGATGGAATTTGGATGCCAATAAACGTGGGAGAAGCTTTACTTCAAGGTGGAACTTTTGATGTGAATTTTGCCGTTGGTGATTCATTTAATCATGGAATTAACTTAAGCATCGTTGAGCCAGAAGACAAACAAACCGGTGAAAGGTTAATTAGACGTTCGCGCATTCAAGCTTCTTATGATATTGCCTTTAGTGGAGAAAATTTTGACTGGTCTATTCAGGTAAATCATGTTGGAAGCCGTAAAGACTCTTCAAGCACTTTACCTGCTTACACTCGTGTTAATGCGGCTGCCGCTTATCGTTTTAATGATAATTGGAAGCTAAGCTTTAAGATCAATGATGCTTTTGATAAAGCGCCAATAGAAGTAGCAACTTACAATCCACTCGGTAAAGAGTATTTCTTAACAATTACTCGAAGCGGCTTGTTTTAAACCAAAACAAAAACGGCACGTTATGTGCCGTTTTTATTTGAAAGATCAAGCTATCATTAATTTAATTGACAATCTTTAAATGACAACAACTCAATTGTTTATTGCCAGACACGGTGAAACCCAGTGGAACCTTGTAAAAAAACTGCAAGGGCACCTTGATAGTCCTTTAACCAAAGTAGGAAATTCTCAAGCTTTAACATTAGCAAATGCTGCTTTAAAATTAGATATTAATGGCATTTTTTCTTCTCCACTTAATCGCGCCTTATCAACCGCACAAACTTGCGTAAAAGCAATTAATAAACCGCTAAATATAGAGCCTTTATTAATTGAAAGAAATTTTGGTGATTGGCAGTCTTGTTACTTTAATGAATTATCAGACAAATCTTATTTTAATGAAATTTTTAAACAAGTCACAAGCCATGCACCGCCAAATGGAGAGTCGGGTATTGATTGTGGTAATAGAATTTCTTCAACATTAAAACATATTGCTCAAACCCATAAAGGCAAAAATATTTTAGTGATTACTCATGGCGATGCAATCCGATGCTTGTTTGGAACATTAAAGCAATTAGCCAATTGCGATGCTTATAGCCAATATGGTAACGGTAAGTTATTTAATCTTATCTATTGTCATAATAGCGAAAGTTTTTTAGTTGATTAACATTCATGATTGAAATTGTTTTCTTATTAGTTCCGCTGCTGGCGTTAGTGCTAGATGCGATACTCGGCGAGCCTAAAAAGTTTCACCCGCTTGTTGGTTTTGGTTTGGTTGCAAAAAAAATTGAGAAAAAGCTTAACCTTAATCATCAAGAAAACTCTAGCCAAACCTTTGTTCAAATCAATAAAGTTTTTGGTGCAATTGCTTGGCTTTTGCTTTGTATGCCCATTCCATTATTTTTGTATTGGCTAGAACTTCAATTGAATCAACAGGCAATAATTATATTGTTGGTTGATCTTGTTGTGGTATGTTTTGCCATAGCGCTCAATAGTTTAACTCAACATGCCAAAAATATTTTTCAGCCGCTTCAGCAAAATAATATTCAGCAAGCCAGAAGCGCACTGTCATTTATTGTTAGTCGTGATACGCAAAATTTATCGGAGCAGGCAATTAGTAAGGCAACCGTTGAATCTATTTTTGAAAATGGTCACGATGCCGTTTTAGCAACATTATTTTGGTATATGATTGGCGGAGCGCCAATGGTTTTATTGCACAGGTTGGCCAATACTTTAGATGCCATGTGGGGCTATAAAAATCAGCGTTATATTTATTTTGGTTTTTTTAGTGCAAAAATGGATGACTTGCTCGGGTTGCCAACAGCATTGTTAAGCGGTATTGGCTATTGGTTTTTAACTAAGTCTCAAAGGTCTTATAAACAAGTTAAATTGGCTTATCAACAAGCGAGAAATTACAAAAGCTTAAATGGCGGGTTTGTTATGGCTTGTGGCGCATTATCGTTAAATATTCAACTTGGTGGACAGTCGAATTATCATGGCAAAGCTTATCATGGAACACTATTAGGCAAGGGAAATACTGCTAGTATTAATGATATAAACTTAGCGCTAAAATTGGTTTCAAAGTGTGCTTGGCGCGCAGCAATAATTTATTTTACCTTCCTGATGTTATTGGCTTATCTATGAGTTTACTTGAAAATAATAAGATTGTTCATGGTGGACGACTATTGGCTTTTGCCGAGTCACTTGGGCTAGATGATAACGACTGGTTAGATTTATCAACTGGGATCAGCCCTTTTCAATATCCCATTCCTCAATTAGCTAGTGAGACTTGGCGTGAACTGCCGCAAATTTCAAATTCATTTAACGAGTCAGTCACTCAATATTATGGATCTAATCAGTTTGTTGTGGGAGCAGGAAGTCAGCAATTGATTGCGTTAATGCCAGAAATTTTAAATCAACAAAGTCAAAATATTAAAAGGGTTTTTATCCCCCAAGTTGGTTATAAATCACATCAAGTCGCTTGGAGCAGTCAGCAGGTAGAAATTGTTTTATATACTAAACTTCCTAAAAGATCTGATTTAAAAGAAGGTGACTGTTTAGTGATAATTAATCCCAACAATCCTAGCGGCATTTTTTATTCTAAACACTGCCTTAGCGATTATGCCAAATACTTAGATAAAATTAACGGCTATTTAATTGTTGATGAAGCCTTTATTGATGTTGTAGATAAAAGTACTTCATTAATTAATAAAACCATGCCAGCCTCACTCATTGTATTTCGCTCAATTGGTAAGTTTTTTGGCTTGGCAGGTTTAAGGGTTGGGTTTGTTTTTGCCAATATTGATATTTTAAAATACATCAAAAATAAAATTGAGCCTTGGCAAGTTAACGGACCCGCACTAGCGATCACCGAGCTAGCTTTAAATGATATTGTTTGGCAAAAAAATCAAAAGATTCAACTGACCAAACAAGCAAGTTCTTTAAAAGCCTTGTTAGAAAAATATTTTCCAGCTAAAACAATTAAAGGCTGCGATCTGTTTTTAACTTTATCTTTAGATAATGCTAATGAGATTTATATGGAATTGGCGCAACATAAAATTTATGTAAGGCTTTGCGATGAAAACGATGCTATTCGATTTGGTGTTCCTAACAATACTGATTTAGCTCGTTTAGAAAAAACATTTAAATTTTTATTTAAACCAGTTGAGTAATTAATCATGTTTGATTATCAACTTTTAGCTGAAAAAGGATTAAATATTTATTCGGTATTAAACCTAAAAGACTTGCCTGATAGTCTAATCGAAAATTTAAAACGTGAAATAGATAATTTTGAGCATTACACACAAATTCTATTAATCGGTAATACGGGCACACAATTATGGAAACAGGTTGCAAGTATTATTGAACAATCAAATGAGCAAAACCCAATAGATAATTATTCTAAAAAATGGACTAAAAAAATATTGAGCAATTGTTTGCAATCTAGTGATTTTGAATTTGTTTTTCCCAGTAAAAACTCAATTGGTTTACAGCAATTAGGTAAAATTGCAGGTTGGCACTTTGACTCACCCATAAAGGTTGGCGTTAATTCAACTTGGGGCAGCTGGTTTGCTTATCGTGCGGTGGTTTTAGCCAAAAGTAATTTTCCACAGCAAAAACTCAATTCAAGCTCGCCTTGTAAAACCTGTATTGAAAAACCTTGTATTAGTGCTTGTCCTGTTAATGCCGTTTTTGCCGATCAGTTTATTTTAAAAGATTGTTTGTCTTTTCGAGTTGAAAAAAGTAGCCCGTGTAATAATAAATGTTTGTCTCGTTTAGCGTGCCCTATTGCTATTGATCATCAATATCCTATTGAGCAAATCCAATATCATTATGGACATTCTTTTGAAATGATAAAAAAGTTTCAAAAAGTGCTAAATGAATAATGAGTTATTTTGTAGATATTGCTTTGGCGAAACACCATACCAACGCTTAAAAGCTTTATAGAAACTACTGCTGTCTTTAAATCTCAGTTTTAATCCTACTTGGGTAATACTCAATTTATCTTCTATTAACCACTTGTGTGCGTAAGCGCTTTTAGATTGATCGTAGAGTGTTTTAAAGTCGGTATTTTCTTTATTAAGCGCCCGATATAAAGTTTGTCTACTCATGGCAAGTTGCTTGCAAATATCTTGGGTAGTGATTGCTATTTCGTTAATAATGGCAGCTTCAATAAGCTCAATCACTTGATTTAATAAACTCGATTGCTGAATGTGTTTTATCGAGCCTTTAGCTTTTCGGCAATAAGCGCTTTAAGCATACTATTGCTATTGATTATTGGCGCTAATAAGTCATTTTCTGCAATGATAAGCTCGTTTCTTTGTGCATTAAAGATTAAATTATTACCAAATAAGGGTTGATACAGATCGCTATAACTGGGTTTAGCAAACTTAAAGTTAGCCCTAATTGGAAGTAGTTGAGTACCACTTAATAATCTGCCCCAATAGATTAAAGCGCTCATGCTTCGCTCAATGTCGGCTATTGGGTATTGGTCATTTAAAAAGCTAAAAGTTAATGAATAATGCTTATCTTGTTGATTGATTTTCCATTGCTCAGAAGGATTCATTAAGACAATATTGTCGTTAAAAATACTGAGTGCTTCTTTTAAATTTTCGGCCTGGCTTACCCAGCTTGCTAACAAACCTTTTGCTTCAGGAGAGGCTGTTTGTCCTATTTTTAAGCCAATTTCAGGGATCTGCTCATTGGTTTGAATTAATTTCCATAAATTAATTAATTGTAGTTCAGAAACTCTTTTATTTGGGTCTAGCTTTTTATCTTGTGATTGCAAAAATATATCAAGAGAAGATTTAGGCACTAAATGATTTTTATCACAGGCTTCTATTAGGCTCAACATTGCAGCATAAGAAACATCTGATTGTTTAATGCTAGTGTTCATAATGTTACCTAGGGACAACAATTTGTTACATCAGGAAATAGAAAGTGTTAATAAACTTAATTAATATTAACGGCGTTATTATTAAGCAATCGACAATGTATGCATATTATCATGCATAGCTTAATGAATATCCTAATGATTCTTCACTATTTTAATGAGCATCACCTTTTATGTGTATGCTCAAATTTTTTTGTCTGTAGTTAACTAAAATGAAAATATTATCATCGGTTATAGCAACATCCTTCTTATTGATTTTAATTGCATGTGGTGGCGGTAGTTCATCTGAGCCGCCAATTATTGATATTGATTTAAAACGTCCTAAAAATATCATCGTTAGCGCTTGGTTTAGAGATCAAGATCCTAATCAAAATAAAATTGGTGGTAGTGTGATTATTGAGCTTAGTGACGAAACCGTAGCGCAAAGTGCTCAAGCTGATTCTGTTTGGATCTATTGGTTAAACGAGCAAGATGATCGAATAGGCGAGGCATGGCTTAAAACTGCCACTAACCAAATTTATAACATTAATATTCCTGTTGATACTAATGTTCCAGATAATGCCGTTGCGATGTTATTGCTTGCAAACAATGCTATTGGTGAGTCTGTACAAGGTAATAAAGTTAAGTTTCATGACTTTACGGGAAATGCTTTGATGTCTGGTGCAGGAGGTAATGAGCTAGAAAATTGGCAATATGGGCAGGATAGGGCGCATGTAGAAATTTTTCGTGATAATTCCCAAGGGATCTGCCGTTTTGATAATGGCTTGGTTTATGTGGTTGATATGAATAATCAGGAAGATAGCAACTGGGTGGAAATTAGAAGCTCTGGTGTGGCTAATCATGCCAATGATCAAGATTTTCCTGCCTTTGAATTTGACTGTGACGAAAACCCTGTAAATAACACGAGACAAATTGCCGACGACATTGGTGTTTGGACTTATTCTACACTTAACGACAGTATGTTTTATGGTGGCATTGTTTACGATGCCTTTATCAAATACTTAAAAGAGCCACCTTTAAATGAAAAACTAAGAATTAGAGTGCATTATGCAGGATTAAATAGTCGTTATGCTTATTGGGATGGTGCTTATGTAAACTTTAGCGATGCCGCATTTCTTTATTATTCTATGGCAAGTTTAGATGCCATTGCTCACGAAATTGGGCATGGTGTATTAAATAGAATTTCGGCATTAAGGGCTTTTGAAACCGATTTGAGCAAGCAAGCATTAACCGCACACGAAGCTTTTGGTGACATTTCGGGGGTGATTGCAAAATATGAATTTTTTGGCGCAGAAAATAGCGATATTGATCTTGCCGATAATCGTCAACTTTGGACTCATGGTGAACAGTTTTATGGTTTTGCACGAGACTTAAGTCAAATTAAAACCGAATATGACGCGATTGAAAGTTACTTTGATTATGATGAAAATGAAGATAATTATTATTTAAGTATTGGTATGTTAACTTATCCGTTTTACTTACTTGCACAAGACTATGGGTTAGAAAAAACTTATCAACTTTATGTTGCTGCTGCTAGATATTGCTGGCAACCCGATGATGAGTTGCCTGATCATGCCGAATGTATTTTGCAACAAGCCAGTGAATTTGATATTGCCGATGCTGATGTAATTGAGGCGTTTAAAAGGGTTAAAATTAAACTGTTTGAAGAAGGAGTATTGAGCCACTTTTATGCTCAAGCTAATGGTTTAACCGTTAGTTTTACCGATAATAGTGAGAGCACAAATTTAACCACTGAATGGGTTTGGGACTTTGGTGATGGTAATAGTAGCTCTGAACAAAGCCCAACTCATATTTATGAGCAAGCAGGTGAGTATAAAGTGAGGCTTAGCGTTAAAGATCAGTCGGATGATATGGATTGGTTTGAGCGAGTAATTGTGGTGAGTGAATAGGACGCTTTAAATTGTACTAAAGCGTCTCAGTTATTAGCTAATTAAAAGCCGCGTCAGAGTAGTCTTTGATGACTTCTTCGTCGCTTAAATGGCTTGGCGGAATGATTAAAGCCTTCGAGCTTTTAGAAAAAACTTGTCTAGCATAAACTTTAACGGGTTGTTTTGATGAATTGCTTTTACTCGGTTTAAACTTAGAAAAATAAAGCTTTGATTTTTTAAAATCTTCTAGGGTAATTAAATTGGCAGGTATGGTTTTTTCTAGTGTGACATCTCTGGTGATGCCATTTGAATCAACTTTATAACTATAAAAAATCATTCCTCCATTAGCATAAAGCTTATATTTAATTCTACTTGGAATTGAAGAGGCTTGATTACTTCTTTTAGGTATCCAATATTGCCCAACATTATCCCTACCAACGGATATAGGCTCTGCAAGATAAACAGGTTCAAGTGTTTTACAGGCAGGTAAAAGTAGTATAAAGATGAGTCCTAGTTTTTTCATTATTTTTCCCTTTAAGTCATAGTTTCTATTTTATTGTGACGTTTTTATCTTAATAGTCAATAGGTTAGATGTTTTTACTACTCAATAAACCATTGCATTATAATTGTGCTTTTATCCCATTAAATTAAAGGCTATGATATGGCTAAATTTTAAAACCATAAATAGAATCAAAATGCCTAGAGCAAGTGAACTTAAACGCGGAATGGCTGTTGAATACAACGGCAAGTTATTACTGGTTAAACATATTGACGTGCACAGTCCTAGTGCGCGCGGTGCGGCAACCTTATATAAAACTCGTTTTAGTGATATAACCACGGGGGGCAAAGTTGAGCAAACCTTTAAAGGCGATGATAATTTAACTTTAGTTGATTTATCCCGTCATCCAGTGATGTTTTCTTATATTGATGGTGATGACTATATCTTTATGGATAATGAAGATTTTTCTCAATATGCATTTAAACAAGCTAGTATTGAAGAAGAGCTTTTATTTATTTCTGAATCTACCCAAGGCTTGGTTGTGTTAACTGTTGATGGAAAAAATGTTGGCTTAGAATTACCACAGTCGGTTGAAATGGAAATTATTGAAACTGATCCTTCTATCAAAGGCGCTTCTGCTTCGGCGAGAACTAAACCAGCGAGATTTTCTACAGGCTTAACTATTCAAGTGCCAGAATATATTGCTAATGGAGAAAAGGTGAAAATAAACACCGCCGATAAAAAGTTTATGGGAAGAGCTGAATAATTATGCAGTTAAGAAAATCTCAAATTTCTTTTTTTGATTCGTTAGAATCTTTTAATGTTGATGCTTCCAATATTCAAATTATTAACACTACACCTCAGTTTAAAACCCAATTATTAAACTTAATTCAATCGGCAAGCAAAAGAATTTATATTACGGCTCTATACCTGCAAGATGATGAAGCAGGCAAAGAAGTATTAAATGCTATTTATGAAGCTAAGCAAAAAAATCCACAGCTTGATGCCAAAATATTTGTCGATTATTTACGCGCCCAAAGAGGATTAATGGGACAGCCCGAAAGCATTGGTAATGTAAGGCTTTATCGTGAACTTGCAGAGCGATATGAACATAAAGTTGATATTATTGGTGTGCCAGTTAAAACCAAAGAAGTGCTTGGTGTTTTGCATTTAAAAGGATTTATTTTTGACAACACTTTGCTTTATAGCGGCGCAAGTATCAATAATATTTATCTGCAACAAGAAAGTCGTTATCGAACTGATCGTTATCATCAAATTCAGTGTAAACAACTTACTGATAGTATGTGTCGCTTTTTAGACAATTATATTGCAAAATCTTCGGCAGTTAAGTCATTAAATCAAACCCATTGTCCAACAACAAAACAAATTAAAAACGCTATTCGTTTACAAAAGAAAAACTTACGTCATGCGCATTATCGAGTAAAACCTTGTAAAGATCATACTTGTGAAAATCCAATTAAAGTGACACCACTATTGGGTTTTGGCGGTAGAAAAAACTTGCTCAATAAAGCCATTTTTCAATTAGTAAGAAGTGCTCAGCACGAAGTGACTATTTTTACGCCTTACTTTAATTTTCCTGCCAAGGTTTCTAAGGCCATTCGCCGTATTTTAAAAGCGGGAAAAATAGTCAATATTGTAGTGGGTGATAAAGTGGCCAATGATTTTTATATTCCCGAAGATCAAGCGTTTAATAAAATTGGTATTGTGCCTTATGTTTATGAAACTAATTTAAGGCAGTTTTTAAAGCGTAACCAAAAGTTTATCAATTCTAATAAACTGAATGTTTACTTATGGAAGCATGAAGATAATAGTTACCACCTTAAAGGTATTAATTGCGATGATGAGAAGTATTTGATCACTGGGCATAATATTAATCCTAGGGCTTGGTCGCTTGATTTAGAAAATGGGGTTTTGCTTCAAGATCCTAAACAACAATTAAAAGAAAAATTTGAAAAAGAATTAGCGGTAATACTCACACACACTAAGCGAGTTAAACATTTTGAAGAAGTTGAGTCGATTGCCGACTATCCTGAGGCGGCTAAAAAACTGATGAAAAATGTAAAGCGCGCTAAGTTAGATTCTATTTTAAATCGCTTGCTCTAACTTAGCTTAATTAAGGCTTAGCTAAATAGAATAATGAGTAAACCTATCCAATAGGTAATTAATGCGATTAGGCTTAATAAAAATGAGCGAAAGCGCCACTTTATTCGATTGCTAGTACAGTGAACGTAGCTGTGAATATATCGAAAAGCAACAAAAATCCATGCGGTGTATAGCAGAAAGTTTGATTCAACTTTAAATAAGATCGCAAAAACAATACCAAGATAAAATAGAACAGGTGCTTCGTATAAATTAGTATAGTTACGAAGCACTTTTCTTATTTCATCTGGTTCGCCACTATCGCCACGGTAAAGCTTGTAATAGTTAGGATCAACCTGTTTATTTTTAGCCGCTTTAAATCGGCGAGCCGCCAGAGTAAATAGCACAATAATAGTAAGCAGCACCATTGCAAAAGCAGGTAAAGCCAATAGCAGAGTTGATTGTTGCATAGAACGCTCGCCGATAAGTGATGTTTATTGTTGAGTAAGTAGCTCTAGTGTTAGTCCATTAAACACAATGACTTCACCGCCATGTTTATTAACAAACTCACCCGCTGCGGTTGAGCTTAAAAATGTTGCTAAGGTATCACCCATTGAACCTTTAAGATCCGAGCCAATAACATAAAAGGCATCTCGCGCTGAAATTAAGTGTTCATCTTTGGGAGATTCCCAAGGTGTTTTAGCCATGTCGTGAACGTACATTTCTTTTACGTTGTGAGTGTTTTCAGGCTGTAAATACCAAATAAGCATTTCTTTGGTAGAGCAAAACTTTTTAAAATTAGGATTGCGACTATCTCTTGCTTGACCTTTAGGTCCTGGAAATTTAGTAATAATCATACCGCAAACATGGCATTCGTCAGCATTTTCAAAGGCTACAGGGCCTAGTTTTTGCTCTGCTGCATCATCTGCTCCGCAAGCCGAAAGGAGTAATGCGCTAAGTGAAAGTATTAATATTTTTGTTAGTTTCATTATAAGCTCTTTATATTGGGCGTTTTGTTAAACGATAATAGGCTAAAAGGAATGGTACTATAATCCAAATTGACATGCCTAGTATTAATCCTGATAAATTAAACGAGCTTTCAGAGGCAATACTTAATAGTCCTGTACCATTGGTTTCAAAGCCGACTAAATTAATCAGTCTAAAAATATCGGTTGGATTTAGCATGAGTAAATAAGGAAATAAGTCGGGCTGTACTTGTCCTTCGGTTGCCACCAAAATGCCTAGTAAGCCCATATCAAAAATAAGCACAAAAAAGAACCAAATAATTAGAGCTAGTCCTGCGGCTTTTGATTTTTCAGACACCCAGCTACTAATTAAGTAAGACAAACTAATAAATACCATGCCAAGCAAAATGGCAGATAAGATAAAAATGGCAAATGCGCTGGCTAGCTCTTGAGTATCGACACCTTCGGCAAAAATGGCAATGGTTAAACTGGCGCTGCCAAATCCTACGGTTGTTGCAATAGTAAGAATAAGTGTGTGACCAATGAGTTTACCAATTAAAAGTTCGGCCTTGGTTAAAGGGTAGGTAAGCAAGAGCAAGAGTGTGCCGTCTTCATCTTCACCAACAATAGCGTTGTAAGATAAAAGCAGGGCAATTAGCGGTAATAAAAAGATATTTAAACTCGCCAAACTGACAATGGTATTGGCAACCGAGCTAAAACCAATAGAGCCAACGGCAGCAGAGCCAAACCATGATAGTGCTGAGGCAAAAACGGCAAAAATTAAGGTGATAGCAATCAGCCAGCGGTTTCTTAAGCCATCTTTAAATTCTTTTTTTGCAACGGCAATACTGGCTCTCATAGTGAACCTCCAGCTTGGTTTTGACTATTATTAGTTTTTGATTGAGGGAAATTAATCACTTGATGTTCTTGTTCGATAAAGTATTTATAAAGCTGCTCTAAACTTGGCGGTCTAGTATCAATATTGCTAAGACCTGGTTGAGCCATCAATGTTTTCATTACCGATAGTTTTTCTGCCGCTTTAATTGAAAGAACAAAGTGTCCTTCATCGTTGGTTGTAATTTTTTTATTAAGCTGACTAGCAAGTTCTTCAATCTCGAAAGTTCCATCAAAAATGAGTTGGGTTTCAAGATCGGTATTTTCTCTTAGCTCAGAGATTGAACCATAGGCTTTTAGTTGACCTTCAGAAAGTATGGCGGCTTTGTCAATGTGCTTTTCAACACCCGGCAGTACGTGTGAGCATAATATAATAGAGCAGCCTTTTGATTTAAGATCGTCAACAATCAGATAAAACTCTTGTGTTGCAATAGGATCGAGACCAACGGTTGGTTCATCTAACAATAATAATGAAGGCTCGGTAAGTAATGCTTGGGCTAAACCTAAGCGCTGTTTCATTCCCTTTGAATAGGTTTTTACCTTACGGTTTTTTGCCTGACTTAAACCAACCTGAGTTAATAGTTCTTCGCATCGATCAACATTCACTTTTTTTAAATCAGCAAAAAACTTTAATACTTCAAGCCCTGTGAGCTGTTGATAAAATGAAACATTTTCAGGCAGAAAGCCTAAACGAAAACGATGATGGCTTTGGTTGGTATCGCAAGGGTTATGACCAAATACTTCTACTTTTCCACTAGTTGGTTCGAGCAGACCTAAAATCATTTTCATGGTGGTGGTTTTGCCCGCACCATTATGACCAAATAGCCCTAATACTTCACCTGCCTGCAATTGCAGATTGAGATCTTTTAAAACAGAAAGTTTTCCAAAATCTTTATTAACATTTTGTATGTTGATTACGCTCAATGAAGATCTCCCGCAATGCCATTGGCAAAAAAATTATTCTTGATGTTCTAATTTTGTTGTGGTGTTAACTTGTTTATCAAAATCGTTTTGCATTAGCGGAAAGCTATCTTTTATGCCTGGTGATTTTAAAACCGGAAATTCTTTTTGTACCCAGCGCAATGTCTGTAGTGCCGGGCTATTAATTAAAATATTAGCGGTAGGATATTTCCACAAAACTTTATCTATGCCATCGTTAGGTTCAAAAGGTTCATCACCAACACCATCGTTATTTCTATCCCAGCCTTGGTAATCGCTCCAGTAATTGCCTTTGCCATCGAGCGACCATTCCACTTCTCGATTAGCTACATACTTAACCTGACGACGATTACTAATAAAATAATTGCCATGAATTTTATTGCCCTCAGAGCCTGCGGTAAGGTGAATGGCAATTTCATTGTCTTTAACTAAATTACCCGATACCTCATTAAATGGCGCGTTATACATAAATAATGCTTTACCCTCAGCACCTTGAACATATTGGGTGCCACCAGGGCCTTGGAGCTGCTTAACACTAAAAATTTTGTTATTTTTAATGGTGGAGTAAGAGATATAGTTCATCAAAATACCGTAGTTAGTATCATCTTTTGAGGTGTTGTTAACTACAGTTAAATATTTAGACTGCATTAAAGCGTAGGCTGTACGAGTTTTAAAGGTGCGGTTATCTTTTACTAGGTTTGAATAAGAATACATATAGTGAATGCCATAACGCAGCTCGTGTAGATAGTTGCCAATAAGCTGATTATGGTTGCTAGTGTCAATGTAAATGCCATCGCGGGTGTACCATACTTCATTATTTTCAACTAGTGTATTGGTTACATTATATAAGTGAATGCCATTACCGCGATCTTGTGAGCGTATTTCGGGATTACCTTTTACTTTGTTATTTTTAATGATCGCATTTTTACTGGCGTCGAGCCATAGTCCAAAGGTATCACCATGAAAATAGTTGTTATCAACAACTAAATGATTGGCTGTTTTTTCGGCAAAAATACCTGCGTTCATTTCGGTAAGGTTGTCACCCCAGTTAATTATTTTACAGTTTTTTATGGTGACATTAGGCGCGGTAATTCTTAAGGTATCGTGCTGATGCTGACCATCTAAAGTGGCATGGTTTTGACAATTTATGGTTACTGGCTTTGCAATTTTAAAGTTGCCTTTATAAACGCCTTCTAACAGTTGAATTTCGGTATCTTTGGATGCGGATAATAATGCAGCAGTTAATTCTGAGGGTGATGAAACTTGTTTTATTGCCGAAATTGCAGGCAAAGTTAGTAACAAAACTAATGAGCCAATAAGCGCTTTAATAATGCGATTAACCGTGTATTTATTTCTTAAGGCTTTCATAGTTTTGGTTTGTTAAATGAGTGCTATTGCTAGTATATAGTATTCAGAAATGAAAAATTATTATTATTTGATGGTTTTAAAAGAATTCCCTTCTTCAAGAAAGAAGAAGGGAATTTAACGGTCTATTGATTAAGCTTTTTCAACCAACATACGACCACGCATTTCCATATGTAGCGCGTGGCAGAACCAGTGACAGTAGTACCAGAATACACCAGGTTTATCGGCTTTAAAGGTGATTGAAGAAGTTGCTTGAGGGCCAACCTCCATGCTTACACCATGCTGACATAATGCAAAACCATGGGTTACATCTTCTACTTGGTCAAGGTTAGTAATAACCACAGTAACTGTGTCGCCTTGTTTAACTTTAAATTCAGTCATACCAAAGTTTGGCGCAACCGATGTCATATAAACACGAACTTTATTACCATCGCGAATAACTTTGTTGTCGGTTTCTAAAGTTACACCATCTTTTTTAGCTTGAGCTACGGTTGGTGCAAAAATAGGATCGTCACGAGTCCAAAGTTTCTTCGGCTTAACTTTACTACGATGAACTAGCATACAGTCATGTGGTTCAGCAAAAGTAGGACCATCGTGAACCAGCTTCATTTCGTCACCAGAAATATCAATTAATTGATCGTTTTCTGGACGAAGTGGACCCACTGGTAAGAATCTATCTTTTGAGAACTTACATAGTGAAATTAAGTATTTACCATCGGCATCACGAGTTTCACCTTGTGTTGTATGGTTATGACCTGGTTGGTAATGTACATCAAGTTTTTGTTGAATGTAGTTAACTTTTTCACCATTGTAGGCTTTAATGGCTTTTTCAACGTCCCACTTAACGATTTGGCTATCTAAGAATAATGTAGTGTAAGCGCTACCACGACCGTCAAATGCGGTATGTAATGGCCCTAAGCCTAGCTCTGGCTCGGCAACTACTGCATCACGTTCTTTGATTTTGCCGTCAAATAATGCAGGCAATTTGTTAATAGCAATAACCGTAACTGTTGGAGAAAGCTTACCATTAGCAACAAAGTACTCACCATCTGGAGATGTATTACAGCCATGTGGTGATTTAGGTACTGGAATATAACGAGTGTAAGGGCTTTTAGCCGCTTTACGACCATCAAGTACAGGAGTTTTGTCATCGCCAATAGTTTGGAATTTGCCTGCTTTAATGGCTTTTTCTATCGCGTGGATATCAAAAATAACAATGTGGTCACGCTCTAATCGCATAGACTCAGCAAGAGTTACACCTTCTTCTAAGTTGTAGCAAGTAGAGGCGGCAAAACGACCTGTGTAATCAGCGTCGGTGTTATCTAGGTTGCCATCAACTAATACTTGGAATGCCATTTCCATTTTTTCTGCATCAACTGCGTTAAACATGGTAGCGTATTTAGTTGGATCGTCTAAATCTCGACCATCGTTTGGCTTAGGTGTACGGAATTCTGCATTGCAGAATACATACTTAGTGTGAGGTACTTTTTGTACACGTAAACCGTGAATTGCTTGTGCATTTGGAATGGTGAGCATTTTGTCAGTTTTCATGACATCACAGCGGATACGCGCAACACGAGTATTTAATTTATCGTTAATGAAAACATATTTACCGTCGTAGCGGCCGTCAGTCATACTCATATGAGGGTGATGCGCATCGCCGCATAAAACATCGGCACTATCGCCTTTAATGCGTTTTGACTCGTCAGTTAAACCCCAACCCGTTGCAGATTCGGTATTGAATACTGGAATACGCATTAATTCACGCATTGATGGAACACCTAATATTCTTACTTCACCCGAGTGACCACCACTCCAGAAACCATAGTATTCATCGTGTTCACCTGGTCCAATATTATGATGTGCTTCTGCTCTGGCTTTGTTTGCCGCTTCAGCAAACTGAGCAGGAGTCATAACACCCGAAATGCCAAGCCCAGCAAGACCTGCTGCTCCAGCTGCCGATGCGCCTAAAAAGCCGCGACGACTGATATTGCTGGTCGCTTCTTCTTGCGCGTTTTCTTTCGTTTTATCATTCATATTATGCTCTCCATTGAGTCGTATTGTTTTTGTATGTTTAAAAATTAATAATCAAATACTGCATTTAATTGATATTGGTTAATAGATCATCAGCGATTAAGCTGACTCTGTAATTTCTTTAATGGCTATTTGATCAGCATTAGCGTGATCGCCAATTTTTCGCTTGGCTTTTTTGCCTTTCTTTTTCGCCAAAATAAGTGGCGGACATTTAGTATCGCTTTCATAAGTTACTTGACAGTCTAGGCAATGATGACATTCATTTGCGTTAATTGTGCCATCTGGATGAATGGCCTGAATTTCACATTCTTTAGCACAAAGCTGACAAGGTTGACCACATTCTGGACGGCGTTTTAGCCAATCAAATAGTCTCACTTTGGTTGGAATAGCTAATGCGGCACCTAAAGGACAAATATAGCGGCAGTATACTTTTCGAGTAAAAATTGAAATTACTAATAAAGCCACCGCATAAGTAACAAACCACCATTCGCGTTGGAAGAAATAGTAAAATCGATGTTTTAAAAGGTTCGACTTCTGCCAGCTTTTCGGCAGTAGACATGGATTCAAGTGATACACCAAATAGGGCGAGTAAAACCAGATATTTTAACCGCCCATAAGTTTTTCGTGAATTCTAAAAGGCAATTCAAACTGCTTTATCTTTAAGCTTTCGCGCAGCTTCATTGATCAGTTCTTGTAGTGCGCCGAAACGGACATAGCCAACCACAAAAGATCCCGCGCCCCCATAAGTAAAATTGTCGCGGCGGTGAAGGTCCAGACAATAAATAGTCAGAGGGTCCATTAAAAACAGCTCCCACCGGAAACTCCTGGAATAAGCGCTTGGACAAAAGTAAAAACATTAACGACTGATAAGTTGGGCTAAGTCCGTACCAGCCAATAAATACAACTGTGTAAACTAAGTAGATGCGTCGAATATTGTGGAAAAACTTAGGGATAAGTAACCAACCAATCTTGCAAAAATATAATTAAGCAACATAGAATGATTAAGCTAGCTGATCAATAGCGCACTGATCTGAAATGATTTTTCATGCCAGATGGAAACCCATAGTGGCACCGGTTTCGCCGCTTCTATTTCTTCGGCGGTTGGTCGGACGTAATATAAGTTCTCTGGTGTCTGATAGCTACCGGAGTAAAGTTAATAAATACGCTTTCAATTGGGCCAACTTGGCGGCGAACTAAGTAAATTGAGATCCCAGCTTAGTACCCTGGGTCAAAGTTAAAGTGGTCGCGAATGATGTAGATGGCCATTTCTTCGAAAGTCAGGTCGGCCTTGCGGATAAATATCCAGCAAGACGGTAATAGTCCAAATCTCTAAAGCTAATATCGTCACCTTTTTGGGTGATACCGATCACGATCAAAGATGCCACCACGTACGAAGCCATTTCCTCTAAAGGAGTATCGACCATTTGCCATAAAAGCAACGGCATGCTCGCCTTCTTTTAGTTCGCTCATTAACCATTGATATTCGCTTTCGCCAAGTAGGTTTTTGCCTGCTGTGGGTGCGTTAAGGTAGGTGTAGTAGAGGTCGATAAAGTTGTCTTGCTTTTGATTAGCTCTAGCAACATCAACATCTTTAGCATCGGTAGATAAAAAGGCCTCGTCTATATCACCTCGTGTGAGGTGCAAACGTCTTATAGTTCCATCGCCGGTTAAATCGTTCCATGATTTTTCACTAAAAACATCAGCTTTAACTTTTGAGGCAGGAATAGAATCAGCAGCGCTGGGCTTCATAATGCCTAAAGCAATGGCAACTTCATGTGACGCCTTAAGGATAGTTTCATTAACAACAATAACCGTAACCGTTGCACCAGTTACGGCATCTACTGCGACTTCACCTTCATTGGCTGAAGCAGTAACACGAATTCTATCGGTTAGTTTGTGATTAACATATTGAGCGGCAAAGTCGTGGAGCTTTTGTTCTGGTATGCCCACTAATAAAATAGGTTCATGGTGCTCAATTACCCAAGCATATTTAAAAACGCCTTCTGGATCGATAGCAACGGCTAGGTTAATCGGCTTGCCAGAATAAGCGGGAATTGATACATGAGCGTCTGTTTCAAATAAATAACCAACCAGCGTATCCTTATCAGTTAGCTCCCAAGCTTTGGCATGTTCAATAAATTGACCAATTTTTGTTTCGGGGGGAAAAGCTTGTAAGGCTTGTTGCTGAATGTCTTTTGTAAATTTAGGGTTGGTTGAATCTGGTGTTGCCATTGCAGTGGTAATAGTCATACTTGCGAGTAGCGCTATTAGCATGGCAACTTTTTTAAATAGGGAGAACATGATGATTCCTTTGTATGTGTGTCATCTTGATCTAGGGAAATTATGCGACAATTTGTCGCAGTTGGCAATGTTCGATGATTTTAAGCGTGTAAACATTGATCTAAATCAATAGTCGCACACAAACTAAAGATGTGTTATAAAAAAGCTTAAATTTTAATGAGTTAGGATTAAATTAACGATTTAATTTTACACCATAAATCAAGTGATTTATCACACTTTATTGCACTTAAAAGGAACTAGAATGAGCTCTGCCCTAGTTAATGAAAATAAGTCTTCATTATTAGTCACATTAGCTTCACTTGTGATTGTTATTGCAGGACTAAAAGTTGCTGCTCCTTTAGTGGCTCAATTTTTAATGGCGCTTTTTATTGCCGTGGTGAGTACACCTGCCATTCGCTGGATGGAAAGCAAAAAAATTCCTCGAACCCTAGCCATTATTTCAGTGTTGGTTACCATTTTGTTCTTTGTCACCCTTGTGGTTTGGTTGGTTGGAGATTCAATTCAAGATTTTGGTCAAAATAAAGACGCTTATGCGGCTAAATTTCAATCTCAAGTTAATGCTTTAACCAGTTGGCTTATTAATATTGGAGTGCCAGCACAAGGGCTAGAGTTAGGTGAAATTGTTAAAAAGCTCGACTTAATGTCATTAGTTTCTCGTGTGCTTGGTGGATTAGGGGTAATATTTTCTGACTTTTTTGTGATCTTTTTATCGGTTATTTTTATCTTAAGCGAAATTACCAGTTTTCCCACCAAGTTTGCCAAAGCCTTTAAAAATAGCCACGAAAAAATGGTTCATGTTAATCATATTTTGGGAAAAATACGTCACTATTTAGCCATTAAAACCGCCGCTAGCCTTTTTACTGGTGCGCTCATTTCTATCGCCATGGTAATCATTGGCGTTGATTATCCTTTTTTATGGGGTATGTTAGCCTTTTTGCTCAACTATATTCCTAACATTGGCTCTATTATTGCCGCACTGCCTGCGGTTATGCTGGCATTGGTGCAATTAGGGCCTGCCGCAGTATTTTGGACGGCAATTAGTTTTTTTGCAGTAAACAACTTTGTTGGAAATTTTTTAGAGCCAAAATTTATGGGCAAAATGCTAGGGCTTTCAGCATTTGTAGTGTTTATGTCGTTAATTTTTTGGGGCTGGATTTTTGGCAGCGTGGGTATGTTTTTATCGGTTCCATTAACCATGACCATTAAAATAGCCCTAGAAACCGATGAGAAAACTAAATGGTTAGCGATAATGTTAGGGCCTGATGAGTAAACTAAATGTTTTTATCAGAAGCATAAACAAGATTTTAAGGTTAAATAATTATGTTAAATTTACCTCAGGAAAATTTTCATAGAGGAGGGGCGAAGTATGAAAAGTTTTCCAAAGTGTTTTTTAGAACAAAAAATCAAACCAAATAAATTGCAGGCTATATGGGCATAGCATTTACTGCAATATTTCAGTTTTCTGATCCTATTTAAGTCTCCTTGGTTGATGCACTTAGGAGAATGAAAAACACTAAATTTGTAATTAAAACTAAGCTCATTAAATCATTCATTCAATGAGCTTGTATCTTAAAAACCAGAGTCGGCTATTTTTTCACAAACGTAACTTAATTAAGCACCGCCTCAAAGGTAAAAAAAATTTTTCCTCCAACTTTATCGGCCATTGGATCTTCGGGCTTATCGGTAGAGTATTCGGCGGTTAATAAATATCGCCCTGCATCACTTAGCTCAAAAGATATTTCACCTTTACTATCAGAGTTTAGCTTAAGGATATTAGGATCATTTCGGTATCTAACACCATCTTTAATAATTGTTACTTTTACATCAGACTGAGGTTTACCATCAAATAAAAATTGCAATGTTGCTTGCTCATTTTGTGCAATATCTGACGGATGCGTAATAGGTTTTAGTTCTAAACCTTGATTGCTTATTTTGTAATTATCCGTTGGCTCATTAACCGTAACAAAGGTTAATATTTGGGTGCTTGAAGCGGTTGTTTTAATATTTTTTGCACCTTTAGGTAATAATACTTTACGATTAAGTTTATTAACGTTACGTACCCATTTAGGTTTATCTTCTCCGTCTGGCTCATAGGTGGTCCAATAACTAATATCATCAGCTAAAAACATTTTATAGGTTCCACCTTGCGTTAACCCCATGTCAACGACGCTTTTTCTGTGACCACGAAAACTGGCTTCTGGTCGAGTGAAATTACCGTCGGGCTTCACAATGGTAAATCGGTCAGATCCCATCCCCTTGTCAACATTAAAGGTTTCATTAGAAGCAGTTACATCGGCCATTACCCATACGGTATTGCCATCTTTTTCGGTAGAAACGTTAAAATGAGATGGAAGTATCCAGCGATTATGTGCTTGTGCTGAGCCTATTATTGCCAGTGCAATAAATGAAAGTTGTTTTAATTTAAACATTATTTTATTCCTTAATAGAAAATGAAGATTGATTAGTTTCTGGAGTGGCTTGCAACGAATAAGTTTGTGCATTGCCTGGTAAATTAAATTTTTGTTTGATTATTGCTCGTCCACCATTTTCTCTTACAACCTCTATTTTTAAAGTGTACGAGCCTTTTATTAGTGGCTGATTATTATCATCAGTTGCCGAAAAATTAAGTTTATAACGACCTGCCACTCTGGTTGCCGAGGTGACACCATCGACGATATTTTTATTGCGACGACCAACTTTACGCCACCAAGTTCTTAGATCTTTAAGCCATTTAGCCCCTTCGCGCCATAACACTAATGTTCTAACACTTTTACCCTTGTCGTTTTCAATCCAGGCAGCAACATAAGGAGGGTGATATTCACCGGTTTGCTTGGCTAAATTAATAGATAATTCAAATTCAGTTGCTTGGCTTTTGCTAATACAAAATAAAAAAACCAAAACAAAACCCCAATGTTTTATCATGTTATTTCCTCACTGATAAAAAGTAGTTAAACATAAAAAAGGTAACTAAAAAGTACCGCTAGTGTCGTCACTAAACTTAAAGAAAGTGTTTTATTCACCCGCTTTTGAACTAATGCCAAAATCAACCCTGTAACACTAAAAAACACCATTAATATTGCGCTTAAATCAATAATAAAACGCCATAAGCCGCCACTATTTCGGCCTTTATGCAAGTCGTTTAATTTGGCCCATATACCATAGTTACTTTTCTCTACAAAGGTTTCTCCGGTTTCTAAATCAACGGTAACAGAAAGTTGAAAACCCGGTGCTTTGTCGCTAATAAAAAGCTCAAAGTCATCACGTTCTATATTAAGCCTTTTACCACTAAACCAAGGTTGCTCAAATAAGTGCTGTAGCAGTAAAGCCTGTGATTTTTTAGTTAACAGGTGTTTAGGAATATTAATGTTTAGCTCTTCAGTGGCTACTTTTTGATCGGCAAACCATTCTGGATGATTTAAAGTAATTCCTGTAATAGAAAAAAAGATCATCAGTGTTAACAATGCCATAGAGACATAAACATGGATCAGCCGCGAGTAGATTAATATTGTTCTTTTTATTCTCATTATTAACGATCTTGTTGAAGTACCATTTGTTGTAAGGTATTAATATTATTGACTAATGTTTGCTCGTTAGGTTTTAGTTTTAATGCTTTACGCAAAAAGACCAATGCCTGACGAGTATTGCCAAGTGACAAATGTAGATCAGCATATTCAGTTAAAGCTTGTAACTGAACAGAAGGAACTTCAATTGCGCGTAAAAGTAACATTTGTGTTTGGTGAGTATTTTTATTAATTCGATGAACCTTAGCTAAACTCAGCAGCGCCAATCCATGAATAGCATTGTGTTGCAATGCTTGCTTAAACGCTTGCTCTGCTTGTTGATACTGCTGTTTTTCAAAAGCTAATTGTCCAGTAAGATAAAATAACTCGGCATTAACTTGCGGATCACGGGTTTTCTTTACTTTAACCTTTTGCAAAAGCTGCTTGGCTTGTGAGTATTGTAGGGTGTCAATTAAATACCGAATGGCATCAGTTGCCATTTGGGTATCACCATATTCATTCCAAACTTTTTGATAAAGTTCAACCGCTCTGAAAGTGCTGCCATAGCGTAATTGAAGTTGAGCGGTTAAAGCGATATTTGATTTTTGCTGTTCGCCAAGTCTTAGTGCCGTTTCTAGGCTGGCGATAGTAATATCATAGTTTTCTTTTGCCAAATAAATATTTGCTCTTTGCAACCAAAGCCTTTTTTTGTTTGGCTCTATGGCAAGCATTTGTTCTAGCATTGCTAAAGCAGCATCAATTTGACCGCTATTACTATAGCTATACACCAGCGCATCATTGAGCTGTTGATCATCGGGTAAAAGTAGTTTTGCTTGTTCAAACGCAATAGCTGCGCTCATAAATTGTTTTTGTTCTAAATAACTAAAACCTAAATAACGATATAGATGAGGATCGCTGGTACCCAGCTGAAGCGCACTGGCAATATGCTCAGCCGCTTTTTCATATTTTTCTTGTGAAATTGCTGCCAAGGCAGCTCCAACCATTGCCTTTGCATAATTAGGTGTTTGTTTTAACGCTAAGGAAAAGTGCGCCGATGCTTCATTAGCTAAATTTAATTGCAATGCTAACTGACCTAAAAAATAACTCATTGCTGAGCTGCGATTATTGTCAGTAGATTGAATCAACTGCTGATAAAGCGGTTGATAGTTTTTTTGCGCCAACTGTTTTTTTAACATTGGTATTAAGTTTTGCTCGCTGGTATTTAAACTAGGAATATGATTTATATCAACACGATTGACCTGATCAATTAACATTTCGGGTTTGGCATAGTGGATCATCACTTTTCCATAACCTAATGGCGAGAAAACCAAACAAAGTATCACAATTATTTTTTTCATAACGACTCTTTTAGCGCTATTGGCCAAATAAACTCAGCTTTCACTGGTTGACCGTGGCGTTTGGGGGGAGTGAATTTAGCCGAACGAGCTAAGCCTATCAGTGCCTGATTTAATTGAGGGTAAGGGTTTTCTTTAATTGACTTAAATATCACCTGACCTAGCTGATCAATTTGAATGTGCAACTTAGCAATAAATTTTTTTACCCCTTTACGATTCATATCGGGTGTAAATTTAATTTGTAATGGCGTTAGTAATCTGGGTAATGCGTCTAAATCGGCTAACCCAAAGCTGCTTGTATCAAAATTGATAGTTTTGTCACTAAAGCTAGGAGCCGATAACCTTGTTTTGCTCATCGACAATCTAGGTTTAGTATTTGTAATATTAAGTTTAGAAAGCTTTAGCTGAGCACCTTGACCGGCAATACGCACATCTAATTTTGGCGCACTTTGTAACTGCTCGGTTATTTCAATAGGTGGCGGCGGTGGTGGTAACTGCAATGTTTGAATATTGTTGTGTACAAGTAGCTTATCGGGTTTATCTAAGCTTTGCCTATTATTTAAAATGAGCACGCTAGTTAAACCAATAACCATTAAAACAGCGATTACTCTATAAATATATTTTATCCAATAGCTCATAGGTAACGAAGAGCTAAGCTTTATACTCATTGAATTATTCATTATGGCTGTACCGTTGCCAAACTAATGTTGGTTGCGCCAGCGAGCTTGGCTTGATCCATTACCGCAACCAAGGTTTTAGTTGCAACTTGTTGGTCAACTTGTAAAACAACGGGCAACTGTTGTTTAGCTAAAAGCTGGGTTACGGTTGCCTTAACCCCCACAACACCAATATTTTGCCCTGCATAAACTACCGAGCCATCCTCTTTGATTGCAATAAAAATACTTTGTTTTTCTAGCTGAGTAGCGCTAATCGCTTCTGGTTTAGTCACTTCAACTCCTGTTTCTTTAACAAATACGGTTGTTACAATGAAAAAAATTAACAAAATAAAAACCACATCAAGCAGTGGAGACAAGTCAACTTGATGCATTGGACTATCAGCCCTTTGTTGTAAACTAGGTCGCATTGTTTATCTCGCTATCGGTATTGCCAGTCGGTATTTTTGATTGTAAAAACCAAATCAAACACACCGCAGGAATAGCCATTAACATTCCCATTTGTGTGGTAAGTAATGCTTTTGCTATACCTTCGCTCATTGAAATGGGTTGTTGATTTGATAATGCTAAGAAAATATCTAAAAGCCCAACAATAGTGCCTAATAGTCCTAATAGTGGAATAGCAGATACTAGGGTTTTTAAGGCACTTAACCAGTTGGCTATCCAATTTAAATTATCTAGCACTAATATCTGATATAGCCCTTCAAACAGCAGTAAATAACAGCCGAGTGCTAACCCAATAATTAACCATAAGATAATTCCACCAACGAGTAATTCGTGGGGTAGTATTGACTCAATCAGCATACCCATCTCCTTTATTTACCATTGTTGGTAACCGTTATATTAAGGTGAGATAGATGAATCGCAAAAGACTCTAGCTCCAGAAGGTAGTGCTGACATCGGCGAGACAATAATGCGTGGATCACTAATGCAGGAATTGCCACAATAAGCCCTAACTCTGTAGTTACTAGAGATTCAGAAATTCCCCCCGATACGGCATTAGCATCACCGGCTCCAAATAATGTCATTAACTTAAAGGTTTGAATCATGCCGCTTACCGTGCCTAACAAACCTAACAGCGGTGCAACCGATGCAGTAACAGCAATGGCACTTAGACCTTTTTCTATTTTTCTTTTGCTTATCATCAGCTCATTTAGTAGTTTTTCGTCGCGCTCAATACCCGAGTATTGTTTGGCTATATCAACCAATTGTTGCTGCAGCGCTCCTAGATTTTGCGACAAGTTTATTAGCGGTTGTATTTTAGGCAGCCGCAATATTGTAAAGGCCTTAACTATCGCAATAACCATGGCTATAACGGCAAAAATTAAAATAGGAATAACCCAAATTCCACCTTTGTTAATATGCTCAATTAGCGAATCTTGGTTTTGTGCCAGCTTAATATTACGGTTATTACTTGGATCAACAGGAATAACACCAACTCCTCGACTGATCAGTTGACTCAGCTGCTGGATCTGCGCCTGATTGAATTGATAGGCCATTATCCACAATGAATTTTCATACTGAATAATGCCGCCATGTTGTTTATCGTCACTGATAAACCAATTTAAAGGCCCCAAAGAAACACGTTTGCCTGCAATATAACGACCATCGGCTAATGCAACTTTTACCAAGCTAATCGACTCCTCGGTTGATAGCTGCTTTAACCATTGTTCTAGTTGCTTTGCTGATCGAACTTGCAATTGATTGTCTAAACCATCGAATAAATGATGAATATAATTAAGTTGTTGTTGCCAACTCGACAATCTTTGCTTTAACGATTCGAGCGTTAGCGATTGCTCATCTTTGTTACGTGTTATCACCGCCACTTTTTGATTAAGCACTTGCTGATTATTTTCTTCTGCGGCTAATATTTTTAACTGCTTTGCCCTTTCACGGCTAATTTTTTTAAGTTCGGCTTGGTGGCGTTTGGTGGCTTTTTTAATTTCAGATAATAATTGTGTTTTTACCGTGTTAATGTCGCTTTTTTCGGCCACCGCACTAAAAGAAAAACCTAAAAATCCAAACCAAATACTGATTAAATATTTCATTGCAAAGCCTCTATTTTTACTGGCAAATCAATTAATTGCCCGGGTGTTAAGTGCTTTGCCTCTTTAATGGCTTGTGCAATTGCAATGTTATAGGTTTCAGAAAATAACGCGGATAAATTTTGCCACTGCCAAGTTGAATTATGGTTAAAACCAATACCGACATGGCTACCATCAAGAGTAGAAAACCAAGCAAAATCATTACCTAAATAAAGCTGCTCTGCCATTAATGGCTGATTAGCCACGTTAATCATGCCTTGCTTTACTTGCAGTAACTTATCGTTTTTTTGCAACAGTTTTAACGAATCAACAACCATTTGATATTGTGCACTTAAAGGCTTGTCATCAGAAATTTTATCTAAAATATCCGATAAGGCTAACCTTATATGTAAAGGAACACTATTAACCTTTTTTTGTATCAAGTGGATAAACTGAGGCAGAATTTGTTTATAAGCATTAAGTGATTGTTCCACTTTATTTTGCTCAGACAATAAACGTTGACGGCGCAATGTTAAGTCGTCGGATACTTTATTGGTTTCATTAACGATGCTATTTAACTGTTTGTTCTGCTGTTTTAATATCGCTATACGCTGATTAATTAATTGCTTTTCTAGTTGCCAATCAGACACCAACTGATTTGTCGATTGCTCGGTGGTTATCCATGTTTGAGTGAGTTTGTCGATCTCGGTATTAATGCCAGAAGCAAACACCTTATTGACACTAGTGATTAAGGTTAAACTTGATAATAAAAATAGTAAGTGTTTCATTGAAGTCAGCCTATTAGCAGCAATAGGACAAACCTATTACTGCATTGGTTAATTAAAATTGGTAGCTGATTGAGGCTTTGATATTACGACCGACTTCATTGTCGTTATAATCGGTACTTCCCCAATATAAACCAAAGCTTTTATGATTTTGATAGGCTTCATCAAATAAGTTGTCTATGGCTAAGTTAAATCGCAAGTCAGCAACCGATTGAGGCTCATAATATGCCCAAATGCTGGAAACCTCATAACCCGGCTTTTCAACATCTACTGAATTGAGATTACCAGAGCGATCAATAAAACGATTGTCCAGCTTTGCATCATCAACCCAAGTAAGATTCCAACCTAACGCTGCCTGAGTGTTAACTTGATAGACTAAACCAATATTTACTTCGCGTGTTCCTGAATAAAGATCGTCAGAGATATATTCAATATAATCACGCTCAGCATCGTTAAAGCTATAGTTGATAAAACCACTTAATGATTGGTGTGCAAAACGAAAACCAGCTTCGATACCTGCGTTGTCTAAGTTTGAACGGCTTCGATCTAAGCTTGTGTTTTTAGTTGGATGAAAACTACCATCAATAGAGAACTGATAAAGGTTTGTATAAAAATTTGCTTGCTCTATCCCTAACGTTGCCGATAGATCATAGTTAATATTAAGCTCAGTATGATCACCTGTTTCGGCGGCTACATCATCCGCTTGGCGAATGTCGTTATTGATCGTTAAAGTTTCCGGTAAGCCTGGACCTTTAAAGATTTTACCGTAACCAACGCTAATATTAAGATCGCGAGTTGTTTGCCAAGAAAGCAAAAACTTAGGTGAGGCTTTGTTAAAAGAAAGATCATATAGTCCGCCCAGTTGATAGTCGTCATAACGAATACCGGGTATTAAGGTAAAATCTCCCAAAATAAATTCTGCTTGCACATACGCGCCAAGTAAACGAGCTGTAGGTCCATTGTCAACAGAAAGATCAGTGGTTGTTACTGTACCATCCGATGTGGTTGCTTCATATAAACCATAAGCGCTAATGCTTTGTTCTGATTTAAACGACTCAATACCATAAGTCCACAACGTGCTGTTAATCATTGCGCTGTTACGAATATCTAAACCATTGGTTTGATATTGATAGTCTCGCTCTGGCACAAATGCGGTTCCATCAATTTGCCAATTACCATCAGCATCGCGAACCCAGTTATCTCCGCTAAAAGATCCGCGATTCATTAACTTTTCGTTAAAATAAGCATTAATGTAAAGATCAATTAATGGGTTATCGCTATTATTGGTGTATACAATGCTATAGGTATCACGCTTGTAACCATTATAATTTTCTTCTTGATCTAAAATGCTTCTGCCCGGCTTTTCACCCGAAAAAGCGCGATTACCACCATCTTCTATCAACTGTAAGTTAACAACTATTGCTTGATTATCATCAAAGTCATAAACACCTTTAAGCAATTGACTTTCAAGTTCGCTGTGCTTGTTAACAATAGGATCGGCATCTGGTATTTCAATATCACCCGACTCATTATGGGTGAATATGCCAAGTAGGCTAAATTTTTCATTGATGCGACCATAAGCGTTTAGATTTACCTGTCTAAATTCTGTTGCGCTATCGGCAGATACCCCAACTTTAGCGCCAAAAACTTGATCATCTTTTAATAGATCTTCAGGATTTTTAGTTTGGTAAGAAACAGAGCCAGTATTAGCACCATAGCCACTCAATACCGATGATGCGCCTAAATTAACGGTTATCGCTTTTAACAGGCTAGTATCAATAGTTTGATTACCCGCATGATGAAATAGTTGACCATCTTGACGTACACCATCAATTGTAATATTTGCCGAATGCTCTTCAACACCCCGCAAATAGGTTTTTTGACTATAACGAACGCTGTTACTTACGGTTACACCAGCAACTTGATTTAATGCGCCTTTAATGTCGTTAACTTGTTTGTTTTCCAGTTCTTGGCTTGATATTTCAACAGAAATATCATCTGTTTTCGCAACCACTTCTGAGGTATTTAATTCTTGAACTTCGCTGGCTATCGCATAATTAGCAGAAAACAATGCAATGCTAAGCAGTGAGTATTTAAATTTCATTTTGTTATCCTTATACCATGCTACCTAAAAATAAATGATAATTATTTGCATTTGTGTTTATTGAGCGGCGAGGATGATATAGAATATCTGCGTTATTAAATAGCGGCTTATTACTAACTACACTGTTAAGCTATAATGCACAATCAATAAGGATAGAAATGGATAGCCAACTTATATCTCGGCTAAAATTAAATGGCATTTTTTGCCAAGTTGTTGAATCTGGCTCAATGAGAAAGGCAGCTAGTTGTTTAGATATTTCACCCTCTGCAATTAGTCAGTTTATTCGGCAGCTAGAAAGTGAATTGGGCATAACTTTATTGCATCGCTCTACAAGAAAACATTGCTTATCTGAAGCGGGTGAGCGTTATTATGAAAATATCAGAAAAGCAATAAATGCGATTAAAGATGCTGAAAATGCAGTTAGCGAAGTTAAAAATTCATTATCGGGTAACCTTCGTATTGCCCTTCCTGTTGGCTTAGCTACAACTCCCGTTGCAAAAGCACTTTATCCATTATTGACCAATAACCCCGAGTTAAAAATTGAAATTCACGCAAAAGATGGTGAAATTAATATCATTGAAGAAAGAATTGATATTGAGGTAAATGTGGGTCAACCAAAAGACTCGGGAATGTATTATCATTATTTAGGTACTGGCACAAAGCACCTTTTTATTAGTCCTACGCTTCTTGCAAAAAAAGGGTATCCCAATCAACAGCGATTAAATCACTCACTAGCACAATACCCTTGGTTAGGGTTAAGTACCTCAGGGGTTTTATCTAACATAACCCTAAACCACACAAACTATGACAGCCTTAATTTTTGCCCAAAGTTTCACATGAAATTTAATGATTTAAACTCGCTAATTAGTCACAATATACAAGGCCTAGGTGTTGCACTACTGCCCGAGTTAGAGGTTAAAGATCATGTTAATAACGGTCAACTTGTTAAACTTTTACCTAACTGGAGTTTGCCCAAGTTTGAAATACACGCGCTAACGGTTGATAAATTTCCTCCCTATAAAATTAAAGAAATAATAAAGGCATTGCATTATTATTTTAACCATGTAAATCAACAAACCCTAGAGGCGACTACCTAATTGTAATTTAAGATCTTGCGATTAAAATTTATTAGCTTGTATTTTATGAATTCAAGCCCTTACCTTTCAATGGCAGCTGCACTTGTGGGTTGTTAAAGCAGATTATTAAAGACTGGGCATCGAAATTAGGCATGTTAATAAGCTAAATACTTCCAAGTTGAACTTATTTAGCCGATGTTATACCTGTTTTAATTAGACGGTGAAAACTGCATCTTGAAGGAGAGCGGGTATAAATAACCCCTAAAACCAAAATACCGATAAAGGCAAAGCTCATAAACGCTATTGTTGCTGGATACAAATAGAGCAGTAATAACCCTATTTGTATAATGATAAATATAAGTGCCATTTATTTTAATAATTAAGCATTTTTAAACAGTGTTTCTAGCGGCTTTTGCCAAAGAATTTGCTTGCTTATTTGGCGCATTATTATTGACAGCACAATATAGCCAATTAAAAAAACTGCTAGTTCTATTTCGGGGCTTAATATTTTCATTAACTTTACCGAGGCAAATATTAAAGCCATATAAAGCACTAATACACCCACTTGTGGAAAGCTTACTTTTACCCATTTTAAACATAATAAAATTGGCGTAAAAATAAAGGATAAGCAAAGTATGATGATTGATATTGCAATTAAGTTAATGCTATCGACATTTGCTTGTGTGATCCAAATTAATAAATGTGAAAACATAAAGACCAGTACCGCATTAAGTAAAATACTTTTTTCTACTGCATGTAATAAAGTTTCTTTTAATTGGCGATGATTATTAATACTAAAAAGATGAGCAACAGGTTTTATTTGAAACAATATTAGCTTTGATTCCATCGACATAGAAGTACATAGAGTCGCCATAAATAAAATGGTAATCATTTCAATAAAATCAGGTGCTTTGTCATCGACATTTATAAGAACTAACGGTGACATTAGTATGATCCAAAATAAGGTTAATAAGCCCAGTTTGGAATGGGGCATACAAACAATCCAATCTAGTTTAGATTGACCTTTAAGTAGTAGCTTATCAACAAATTGCATAATTAAATGGTTAAATGTAATGATAATTTTGGGCTTGGTATTGGCTAGTTGCGCTTGATTTAGAGTAATGAGTTCTAAGTATCCTGTTTGTTTAAAAAAATCAGGCGAATACATTTTTTTTGTTATCAATGTTTGAAGTAGAATAACTAATCCTGCGCATTAATTCCTCAAATAGGATGGCTTACTGTCTTGCTGAAACATGCATCTTGAAGGAGAACGGGTATATATGGGGAAAATAATAAGCTTGTTAAACAAAATTCTTGTGTTAGAATCGAGTCATGAAGATACAAAAACTATATAATAAATTAAATAATTGTTGCCACTGCTGTTTATGTATGCGGTGACCTAATTGTATTTGATAGATTTATATTAATTTAATATTTAAAGGCCGCTGAATTATTCACCGGCCTTTTTTTATTGCTGGTGTATTTAAGCAACTCATTGAATAAAGGACAATTGATGAAATACCCAGTTTTAAAATTATTCGATACTTATCGACGTAAAGTGCATGATTTTAGAGAAATAAATGAAGGAAAAGTTGGTCTTTATGCTTGTGGTCCAACTGTTTATGACTATGCTCACATTGGTAACCTTCGAACATATATTTTTGTTGATACTCTTCGTCGAACTTTAGAGCTAAATGGTTATAGTGTTAACCATGTTATGAATATCACTGACGTCGGACATCTTGTATCTGATGGAGATATCGGTGAAGACAAAATGGAAAAAGGCGCTAGAAAACAAAACAAATCAGCCTGGGATATTGCAGTGCACTTTGAAAATGCTTTTTTTAAAGATTTTCAACGACTCAACATTAAAAAGCCTAAGGTCATATGTCGTGCTACCGAGCATATTAAAGAACAAATCGAATTTATTCGCGAGATCGAACAAAAAGGGTATACATATAAAACAAGCGATGGTATTTACTTTGATACAAGTAAACTAAAGACCTACGGATATTTAGCAAGACTTGATATTGAAGGATTAAATGCGGGTAACCGTGTTGAAATGGGGGAAAAGAAACAACCTACTGATTTTGCTCTTTGGAAATTCAGCAATTCTGATAATAGACGTCAAATGGAATGGAATAGTCCTTGGGGGATTGGCTTTCCTGGTTGGCATATTGAATGTTCTGCTATGGCTGACAAATATTTAGGTGGGCATTTTGATATTCATATAGGTGGAGAAGATCATATTCCTGTACATCATTCAAATGAAATTGCCCAATGTGAAGCGCGACATGGAACGCATATGGCGAATTACTGGATGCATGGTTATTTTTTGCAAATCGATAATGAGAAAGTTGCAAAATCAGGTAAGTCATTATTGTTATCATCTTTAGTAGAAAAAGGGGTTGATCCGCTAGCTTATCGTTACCTTGTTTTAACAAGCCACTATCGAAAACAGCTAAATTTTACTTGGCGTTCGTTAAAGTCTGCTAGCCTTACTCTTAATAAATTAAGAAAATTAGTTAATTTATGGCCAACTGGTGGAAAAGTGAACGAAGAGTTTGCATATCTATTTATGGAAAAGGTTAATAATGACCTTAACATGCCGCAAGCAATGGCAGTAACATGGTCAGTGGCAACATCCAGAATAACTGATGCTAATAAGAGAGCAACAATATTATTGTTTGATCAGATTTTTGGCTTAGAGCTTCAAAGCCCCATTCAAGAGGTAAAAATTCCAAAGCTCGTAACGCAACTAGCTGAGAAGAGGCTTGTTGCACGCCAGAATAAAAATTGGGAAGAGTCGGATGTTATACGATTACAAATTTCTGAGCTAGGCTTTATTGTAAAAGACACTGACGACGGTTTTATATTATGCCCCAGCTCAGATTTGCTCTGATAGTTACCCATTTTGTGTCAGTATCTATTAGTTTAAATTTGAGTTAAAGCATTGGAAAGACGTTTTATATGGTAAAACGAGCCTATCCCTTTATACCTATAGACAATACATTAATAGACAAACTGCTTCCAAGCTGAACTTCACTTAGCCGATATAACACCCGTTTTAAAAGATCGGTGAAAACTGCTTATTAAATAATAAATAACCCCTAAAACCGAAATACCGATAAAGGCAAGGCTTATAAACGCTATTGTTGCTGGATACAAATAGAGCAGTAATAACCCTATTTGTATAATGATAAATATAAGTGCCATTTATTTTAATAATTAAGCATTTTTAAACAGTGTTTCTAGCGGCTTTTGCCAAAGAATTTGCTTGCTTAACTGGCGCATTATTATTGACAGCACAATATAGCCAATTAAAAAAACTGCTAGTTCTATTTCGGGGCTTAATATTTTCATTAACTTTACCGAGGCAAATATTAAAGCCATATAAAGCACTAATACACCCACTTGTGGAAAGCTTACTTTTACCCACTTTAAACATAATAAAATTGGCGTAAAAATAAAGGATAAGCAAAGTATGATGATTGATATTGCAATTAAGTTAATGCTATCGACATTTGCTTGTGTGATCCAAATTAATAGGTGTGAAAACATAAAGACCAGCACCGCATTAAACAAAATACTTTTCTCTACTGCATGTAATAAAGTTTCTTTTAATTGACGGTGATTATTAATACTAAAAAGATGAGCAACAGGTTTTATTTGAAACAATAAAAGCTTTGACTCCATCGACATAGAAGTACATAGAGTCGCCATAAATAAAAAGGTAATCATTTCAATAAAATCAGGTGCTTTGTCATCGACATTTATAAGAACTAACGGTGACATTAGTATGATCCAAAATAAGGTTAACAAACCCAGTTTGGAATGGGGCATACAAACAATCCAGTCTAGTTTAGATTGACCTTTAAGTAGTAGCTTATCAACAAATTGCATAATTAAATGGTTAAATGTAATGATAATTTTAGGTATGGTATTGGTTAGTTGTACTTGATTTAGAGTAATAAGCTCTAAGTATCCTGTTTGTTTAAAAAATTCAGGTGAATACATTCTTCTTAAGTAAAAAAGAGTAACCGCAAGTAGAGGAATATTAATAAATAAAGAGTGAACTTTAAGCCAAGTAATTTGAAAAATAATAACAGGAATAGCAATAACGATAATTCTTTTTAGTAATGATGATTCTAAAATAAGCTGAGCACTTAAAATAGATATGCAAAAAGGCAATAGCAAGTAGCCCCAATCTTGGGTTAAATTTAAAGCTAACGCATAGGTAATAATTAAACTACAAGTAACAATTAAAATTAAAAACGCTCGCATAATGGTTTGGCGAAAACGATCATTAGTTTTCCATAAATAAAATTGTTTTAAAGCCAGTTGCGAGCCGCCAAAATAAACACCAATAAATAGTGATAAAACAACGCTTATCATAATATGAGCTTTAAAACTTTTTTCGCTATCGGCTACTTTTGCTTCTGGAATAACAAATATTTGTAAACCGACTAAAACAATAAACATTAATGCAATTGCGATTAATGTTACCCACGAATGAGTAAGCATTAGCCATAATGTTTTTTTAGTTTGCTGCATGGCTCACCTCCAAATACCAGTCTTCTAACGACATAGGCATTAGTTCTACTTTTGCTCCCGCTTTTTTTGCCATATCTTCAATTGATTTATTGATTGGTGAAGCAACTTTAGCAATTGCGCCTTCTTCTCTGGCTTGCCAATTGATCAGTGATGAAAAATCCTGTTGATTTAACGGTTTGTCGCTGGTGAGTTTTACATGAGCAATGGATGATTTAAGTTCCTCTAAATCATAATAGTGATCAATTTTTCCATTTAGCAGCAAAGCCACTTTATTGGCAACACGTTCTAGATCAGAAACAATATGGCTTGAGAAAATAACCGTAGAATTAAGCTCGCAGCTTAGCTCAATTAGCTCCGATAAAAACTGTCTTCGCATATTGGGGTCAAGGTGAGCGACAGGCTCATCTAAAATAAGTAATTCAGGTTTAATGGATAATGCTTGAATAACATGCAGAATTTGGGTTTGACCGCCAGATAAATCGGCAATTTTTTTATTGGCTTGTAAACCCCAACGACTTTGTAATTGATCGCAATAGTTTTTATCAAAGCTTGGAAAAAATCCGCCTAAATATTCTAAAAAGGTTTTAACATTCATCCATTCAAAACCTTTTATATCTTGTGCAACAAAGCCAATTTTTTCTTTTTGTTGTTGCGATAATTCTGCCCAAGTATTACCCCAAATTTTTAGCTGACCATTTTCAAAGTCTCTAAGTTTCATTATGGTTTCTAAAAGCGTGCTTTTGCCTGCGCCATTTTTGCCGAGTAAAGCGACAATATCGCCTTGATTAATTTGCCAACTTAAATCGTTTAAAACTTTAGTGTCATCATAAGATTTGTTGAGATTAGTAATCGAAATAATGGGATCATTCATGGATATAACCTATAAAGTATTTTGACTAGCGTTGTTCGCTGTTATCAATGGATAAATATTGTTGAACCAAAGTAATTATGGCTTCGTCATTTAGACCTGTTGCTTTGGCTTGTTGAATAAAATTAATGAGTGGCTTTTCTATCTTATTGGATAAAGGCGCAGATTTTTCTGGTTTAGCCACAATCATTCCTACACCACGTTTTCTTATGAGCACTCCTTCAAGTTCGAGTTGTGCAAAAGCCTTCGAAATAGTCATTGGATTAATTTGCAGTGCGCTAGCAAGGTTACGCACCGAAGGTAATTGCTCGTTGGGTTTTAATAAGTTCATGCGAATGGCTTGATTAATTTGATCAATTAATTGTCGATAGATCGGAATTCCCGAACTGGTATTTAATGAAAACAAACTGACCATATTGGATGTAGTCACGCTATCTGCCTATTGTTAATTTAACTCGCTCGTTTTAGCTAAGGTGTATTACGAGTAATATTGGTGTATTAATATAATGATACACTGATTAGTGAGTTGTCAACTAAAAAATTGCCTGAACACTAAAACAAGCATTTTGAAAGCGGGCGGGTACTAGATTTTTCCTGCTGCTGATAATGCAGTATGAATGGTGCTAAATGGAAGCAGTAGTGACATGGGAGAGTCGAGCAAAGGCACAGCACCATAACTTTGATACCAGCCTGCAACTTGTTCGTCTTTGGCATCAATTAATAGGGCAACACCACCTGCTTGTAAGGCAACAAATAAACTTCTTTTGCCTGCTGAAAGCAAAAGCTGTCCACCTAGACCTTTATTTTGTACAGAAATATCAACAGCAAGACGAGCGAGTCGAAATACAGGCACTTCATATTTTGCTAAATTGCGTTTGATAATTTCTGGGGCTTTATTGTAAGCAATTGAAGCTGGACTTAAACTGTAATAACCAAGAATTTTTTCTTGATCATCTAATGCGATATAAGTTTTGGCACCGCCGCTAATATGGTTTTTTCGTGCATGCTGGGCTAAAAATTGATTAAGTGCTTTATTGCCACAGTCAAAGGCTTTTCGGTTGTGTGATTTTCTAATGGGCTCTTCATGCCAAATCGGTAGTGACATTTGGTTGACCAAATTTTTAGTTAGTATTAATGTTGATTAGGTAGGGCAAAAGCTGCCGCTAAAAGTTTTTTGTTTGGCTTTGGCGGGTTATCGAGTAAATCCAAAGCTTGTAAACTTTCTTTTTCGTTGAGTTCAAGACGATCATTTTCATCGACAACTTTCTTGGCGGCCGAGATAACATTGCGAAGCACAAACTCTGTAAGATTGGTGTGCTCAATGGCTGCTGCGCGCATAAGCAGTAACTTTTCTTTTGAAGCGATACGGAGTGACATTCTGTCATTGGTTTCAACAGGAATTTGAGGCATTGATAAGCTCCGCTTATTGTACGTATTAAAATTGTACGCAATCCATAAGTTAATTTCAAGGTGTACGCAATGAAGTTGTACGCATGTGAAAATATACCCGTTCTAAAAAAGGATTAATATTTGTGATTACTTTTTAATCGAGAAGGGCTAAAATGCGCGCAATTTTTAGGCGAGAACCCTTATTTTAAAACGGTTGATTTCTCGCTAAGCTTTTGAATTAATGAGGTTTTAACTTGATTTCTACAGCCAATATCACCATGCAGTTTGGCGCAAAGCCATTATTTGAAAATATTTCGATTAAATTTGGCGAAGGTAATCGCTACGGTTTGATCGGGGCGAATGGTTGCGGTAAATCAACCTTTATGAAGATATTATCTGATCAATTAGAGCCATCGGCGGGACAGGTTATTACTGATCCTAACGAACGTATTGGGGTTTTAGGGCAAGATCAATTTGCTTTTGAAGAATATTCGGTAATTGACACGGTAATCATGGGAAATAAAGCGCTGTGGGAAATTAAACAAGAAAGAGATCGCATTTATTCTCTGCCCGAAATGAGCGAAGAAGAAGGCATTAAAGTGGCCGAGTTAGAAGTGCAATTTGCCGAGCTAGATGGCTATACCGCAGAGTCTCGCGCGGGTGAATTATTGCTTGGATTAGAAATACCTACCGAGCAACATTTTGGCTTAATGAGCGAAGTGGCTCCTGGTTGGAAACTGCGGGTTTTACTTGCCCAAGTGCTATTTGCCGATCCCGATATTATGTTGCTCGATGAGCCAACCAATAACCTCGACATCAATACCATTAGATGGCTTGAAGATATTTTAAATCAGCGCCAATCAACCATGATTATTATTTCCCATGATCGCCATTTTTTAAATAGTGTTTGCACCCACATGGCAGATTTAGACTATGGCGAGCTAAGATTATTTCATGGTAACTACGATGAATATATGACAGCGGCTACTCAAGCCAGAGAAAGAATGTTATCGGATAACGCGAAGAAAAAGGCGCAAATTGCCGAGCTGCAAACCTTTGTTTCGCGCTTTTCTGCTAACGCTTCAAAAGCCAAACAAGCCACATCGCGGGCTAAACAAATTGAAAAAATTAAGCTCGAAGAAGTAAAACCCTCAAGCCGTCAAAGCCCGTTTATTCGTTTTACTCAAGAGAAAAAACTCTATCGCTTAGCGCTAGAGCTAGAAAATGTTGCCAATGGTTATGATGCGTTACTTTTCAAAGATTTAAACCTAATGCTTGAAGTAGGTGAGAAGATGGCGGTTATTGGCACTAATGGGATTGGAAAAACCACATTGTTAAAAACTTTAATGAATGAAGTGCCTGCAAAATCGGGTGAAGTAAAATGGTCTGAAAATGCCAAAATTGGTTATTACGCCCAAGATCATAACGAAGACTTTGCCAAGGATATTAACTTATTCGACTGGATGAGCCAATGGCGTAATGAAGGTGATGACGAGCAAGTGGTGCGCGGCATTTTAGGGCGTATGTTATTCTCGCAAGATGATATTAAAAAATCGGTAACAAAATTATCGGGCGGCGAAAAAGGCCGCATGATGTTTGGTAAACTGATTATGCAGCAGCCCAATATTTTAATTATGGATGAGCCAACCAATCATATGGATATGGAGTCGATTGAAGCATTAAATTTAGCCTTAGAGCACTATGAAGGCACATTAATTTTTGTATCGCACGATAGAGAATTTGTGTCGTCATTAGCCACTAGAGTTATTGATATGCAAGCGGATAAGTTAGTAAACTTTGAAGGAAAATATGAAGACTATTTAGTATCGCAAGGTATTTAATATGGTTAACCTAATAGAAGCAAGAAGCCCGCAAGAAATTAAAGCCGCAGCGGATCTTTTTAGAGAATACAATACGTTTTTAAATGTAGATTTATGCTTTCAAGGTTTTGAGCAAGAACTGGCTTCCTTGCCCGGTAAATATGCACCGCCAAAGGGTGAAATTATTTTAGCCGAATATCAAAATGAAATAGTCGGCTGTGTTGCGGTAAGACCATTTGAAGGTAATATTTGTGAAATGAAAAGGCTTTATGTAAAGCCTAAAGCACAAGGTCTTAAAATAGGTAAACTTTTAACCGAAGCAATTATTAAAAAATCAAAAGCATTGGGGTATCAATCTATTCAGCTAGATACTCTTGAAAAGCTTGAAGTTGCATTAAAAATGTATGAAAAAATGGGCTTCAAAACAATGAAACCCTATTATGAAAATCCGCTTGAACAAGTGGTTTATTTAACTTTAAATTTAGATCAATAATTAGGGGCTTTGTAAGATCAACAGATCCTAAACACTAAGCGGGAGTGTTAGAAATTCTGTGTCATTCAACTAAACTCTTAAAAAAGAGGAATGACACATTATGGAAAAATCATTTGATTTAGAAAAAGCATTAAAAGAATTACAGTCAGGTAAACCAATAACCGGTAAAGGTGGAGTGCTTACTCCATTGATTAAACAGCTGACTGAAGCGGCTCTCAATGCTGAGCTAGTTGCTCATTTAGACGATGATGAGCAACCGAATCGTAAGAATGGCACTACAGCCAAAACAATTAAGTCTTCTCATGGTAATTTTGAACTCAATACGCCTCGTGATCGCGCAGGTAGTTTTGAGCCGCAAATCATTAAAAAGCATCAAACAACGCTCACTGATGAAATCGAAACGAAAATACTTTCACTTTTTTCTCATGGTATGAGTTACCGAGATATTACACAAAATTTGACCGATTTGTATGGTGTCAACATATCCACTGCAACACTCAGCAGTATTACCGATAAGCTTATTCCTGAGCTTAAAAATTGGCAACAACGGCCATTAGAAAGCCACTATCCTTTTGTTTGGCTCGATGCCATTCATTATAAAGTGAAAGACCAAGGACGCTATGTTAGCAAGGCCATCTATACCGTTCTCGGACTAAAACTTGATGGCACAAAAGAGATATTAGGGCTTTACTTATCAGAAAATGAAGGCGCTAATTTCTGGTTATCTGTGCTAACCGACATGAGCCATCGTGGTGTTCAAGACATTCTCATTGCCTGCGTAGATGGTCTAACAGGCTTTCCTGAAGCGATTAATAGTTGCTATCCTAATACCGAAGTACAGCTTTGCATTATTCACCAAATTCGCAACTCGATGAAATATGTGGCTTCAAAAAATCAAAAGACTTTTATGGCTGACTTAAAACCGGTTTATCGTGCTGTTTCCAAACAAGCGGCTGAGCAAGCGCTCGATGAGTTAGAAACTAAATGGGGCAAACAATATCCTATTGTGCTCAAATCCTGGCGCAGAAAGTGGGATAACTTGTCGGTTTTCTTTAAATATCCAGAGCCAATACGCAAAGTTATTTACACGACCAATGCAATTGAATCGGTGCACCGCCAGTTTAGAAAACTCACCAAAACCAAAGGCGCATTTCCTAATGAAAATAGTCTGCTAAAATTATTGTATTCTGGCATTGGGAATATGACGAAGAAATGGACAATGCCAATCCAAAATTGGAATTTGACATTGTCGCAACTGGCTATTTATTTTGAAGGTCGTCTTGACGACGTTTTAGATATTTAGCATTCACTGACACAGAATTCTAAACGGTCTCCACTAAGCGACATTTTTTATTTCTATTTCATTTGCTGATTGATGAGCAGAGTCTAATAAACCTTCTATTTTACGCATATCCTCTAGTTGATCATTTAACTTAACAGCAAGATCGGTTAGCTCTTTTGCAGAAGCTGAAGTTTGCTCTGCCGAAGTTGCTGTTGAATGAACCACTTCTTCAATTTCAGACATACCTTGATTAATTTGGCTTAAGCCTTCAGCTTGGTTTTGAGAAGCATTATCTATCGCTTTAACCGTATCTGATATATCAACAATTTGCTCGGCAATTTGGCCTAAAGCAGAAACACATTTTTGCGATATATCACTACCTTTATTAACATTTTCAACTGAGCTTTGAATATACTCTGCTGACTCATTAGCTGCCTTGGTGCTTCTTTCGGCTAACTGTCTTACTTCATCTGCCACAACCGCAAAACCTCTTCCTTGTTCACCCGCTCTAGCGGCTTCTATTGAAGCATTAAGAGCAAGTAAATTAGTTTGTGAGGCAATTTCGTTAATAACGCTAATAATTTCTCTAATAGCATCACTTGATTGAGTAATTTTAGTCATGGCATTTTCAAGTTCGTGCATTTCTGCAACGGCGGTATTTGCGGCATCTTGAGCTTGCAGAGAAACATCGCTTGCTTTAGTTGCTCTGCTTGCGTTGTCGGAGGCTTGAGATAATATTTCATTGACCGAACTGCCAATTTGAGTGATAGAGGCTGCCTGCTGAGAAGAGCCTACGGTTAAGGCGTGGCTTGCATCATTTAGGTTGTTGGCACCATTGGCTAAACTATCGCTAATTTCATCAACATCATGATATACGCTTTTTAACGCCACTTTTTCTGATATTTCTTGAACAATTTCTATATGCCCCATTTTTTTACCGTTAAGATCGGTAAGATAGCTTGTAAATACTTTAAAATCTTTATCCCATTGGTTGAAAAAAGTGTGTTCATTTCCGCCCCGAAGACAGGTTATTCCACAATCTTCTGTTTTGCAGATATTAGCCCCCCAGTTGTGACATTGTTGCCCTAAAACATCTTCTCTTTTTACCCCTAAAGGTTCGGTGGCGGCTTTATTAACGAAGGTCCAATTCATATCCATATCGGTTACCGAAATAGGCTGCGGGAAAGCATCAATAATTTGTTCGTAAAAGTAGTGTTTTTCGTTAGCTGATTTGTTTAGTTTGAAGATTAAAAGACTAACCATAGCTAATAGTGCAACCAAACTAAAAGCAATGGGATTTTTTATACTGATGGATAAAGCAATAATTATGCTAATAGCACAAAAGGTCATAGTAAGTTTAAAAATATTGTCCATGAAGTTACTCCTAAACGCTAATGCTTGAGACGGTTTAGAAAAGATCAACCGCTCTTAATATTTAAAAAAATAATAACAATAGCCTAGTCGATTTTTATTGGAGCAGAGTTTAAGTTTAGTTTTTATAACATTATTTTATTAATAATGGTTTTTATAGCTTGAATTTTTCCACAAGAGCTGACATTTCATCAGAAAGCGCTTTTAAGTTAGCAATTTCTTTTTGATCTTTTTCAGAAACCTGATGAAGCTCGTTCGCAAGCTCCGCAATAGTAACAGCAGACTCATTAATGTGATTAATTACTTGAGACTGCTCTTCGGTTGAAGTAGCCGTTTGGAAGTTTCTTTCTTGAATATGGTCAAATTTTTCTTTAATAGCAACTAAGGACTCACTCGCTTGCTCGGCATTTTCAACCACACTATTGCTTGAATGAGAGGCCGATTGAATGGCGTCTTTTGATTGATTTGCCGATGTTTGAAGTTGTTTGATTTGTTGCAATATTTCTTCGGTTGATTCTTTGGTTTTATTGGCTAAGCTTCTCACTTCATCTGCCACAACTGCAAAGCCACGCCCTTGTTCACCTGCTCTAGCGGCTTCAATAGCAGCATTGAGAGCTAAAAGGTTGGTTTGTTCGCTTATGTTGCTAATAACATCAACCACTGAATTGATAGAATCTGTTTTTTGGTTAAGATCATTAATAACCAATTCCGTCTGTTGCATAGAGCTAGCTAGTTGTCCCATAATTTTTGTAGTTTCGGCAACTCTATCTGAAGAATGTGCGGCCTCTTTAACTGCTGTGGTGGTATCACTAGCGGTTGACTGAGCTACGGATGAAACTTCTGCAATAGTTTGCCCCATTTCGGTTATAGCTGACACAACTTGATCAGTGTGTTCTCGTTGGGATGAGGCAAAGCTAACTGTCTGTTTTGATGATTCTATTAGCGCATAAATACTGGATGAAAGCTTGGTTTGTGATTGGCGGATTTGTCCTATCAGCTCACCTACTTTGGCAATAATTCCATTAAAGCCTGTAGCTAACATGCCAAGTTCGTCATCTGTATCTTGGTTGAGTCTTTGGGTTAAATCACCACCTGCACCTGACATTTCAATTAGTCGATTGCCAACATCTTTAATGGCGTTAGTTATTTTTGTGATAGCTAAATAAATAATAAATAAAGAAATCAAAGCGATAATAAAATTTAACAAAACAGAAAAAGCGATAGCTTCAACAACAGGATCAGTTATTTCTGATTTTGGAAGCAATGTTATTAATGTCCACCCTAAATTCTTTAATGGTAAGCTAGCAATATAATAGTCTTCGTTATTTTTTGTAAATGAGCTTACTTGATTTGATGATTTTGAAGATAAAGTGCTTTGTAATTCCTTATATTCATTAAGTTCAAATATATTTTTTTGAAGTAGGTTAGGATCTCGATGAGCAGTGATCATGCCTTTATTGTCTATTAAGAAAGCATAACCATTTTTACCGACATGGTTAGAAGTGACAATATTGCTAATTGAAGATATATCGTAGCCAAGCCCTGCAACAGCAATAGGTATACCGTTTTGTTTAACCTTTACATTAATAAATGCGGTTAAATTATTGGTTGCTTCGTCGATATTAATAAAAATTTGATAAGGTTTATCATCATTTAAAAAATCGTAAAACCATTGATCTCTTGGATTATCTTCTGAAACTGTTTTTAGAATACCCGTATCAATATAATAATTTCCAGTAGTTTTAGAAACCCAAAATATTGCAGATGAATTATTGGCAGCTTTAAACTTGGATAAATACGCTTGAATCTCGGTTAATTTGTCAGCAGGCTCACCAGATTTTGCCCACTGTAATAGAAAATTATTATGAGAAATTGACTGAGAAAGGCTAATTGGTGTATTGAGCTCTGCTCTAATATTCGCTTCAATTTTTCCCAATAAATTAGGTAAATAAGACTTTTCATTAAAGTTCGAAAATAAATTTGAAAACTGGTAGTTATTAACCGCAGATGAAACTATCGAGGTAATAATTAGAGCCAAAGTCATTGAGCCTAAAAGTTTTTTCCGAATTGTCATAAAAATACCTAGAGAAAATAGTTTATTAATGATTAATTATAGTCCGTTAAAATTAATTCTGGTTTAGTAGAGTTTAGATGAAAAAAATCAAAAAATAGTTTTTTTATTTTATTTACACTGTTAGCGGTGTTAATCAAACCAAATATGAAGAACTTGTACTAATATTAACTATACTCGTTCTCCTCGAACAGCCTTAGTAAATTGGTGTTAAAGGATTTTTATGAAAAAACTTATTTTATTTGCAAGTTTAATGTCTTCCTCTTGTATGGCTATAGAGTCTAGCGGTGCTTTAACTGGCTTCTATTTATCAACATCTGAAAGTAGTGTAGATAACGAATTTATTGGGGTATTGGATTTTGATCTAGAGGGTGAGCTTGGTAAAGGCAAATGGCATATTTATATTGAAGGTACTTCTACTAGTAAAGCAGGCAAAATTACTAGCATTTATGGCGAATCGCTAGCGGATGCTGGCGGGGCGGCGGATTCCGACGGTGATGGTCGCATTCAAATTTCAAATATTGAATATTATTTACCAGTGGGTAGTGGCGAACTGGTTATGGGCATTCTTTATCCCTCTGGCTTTACAGAATCTGGCGATTGGAGCAATGATGAAACGACCCAATTTGTTTCTAGCGCTTTCGTTAATATTCAAACTAGTGGCGCGCCTGATTATGCGTTAGGTATTGGCTATATGGCTGATATTAACGAGCAGCTTTCTTATTCGCTTTTATTATCTCAAGCGCAAGGCTTGGGTGATTTAGATGCTAAATATTCAACACTTTTTGATGAAGTGGATGACTATTTTATGTCTGCCGAATGGGTTTGGAAAAATGATGCAATTTCTTTTCATACTTCCATTTGGGGAACCACTTTAGATAGCTCAACGATTAATGGTGATAGTGAACAAAATTATGGGGTAAATCTATCATTAGGTTATGAAAATAGTTTTGGTTTTTGGTTATTAAGATACGGCACAGCCAATGACAGTGTGAGTGAAATTAGTGACTTTATTGGTGTGTCTTATCAAAAAAACTTAGAGCATTGGGCAATGGGATTTGGCTATAGTCAATCAATGGTGAGTAGCGACTTAAAAAGTGCCGAAGGTGCCGATGATACTAGCCAGTTTGAAGCCTATGTTAAATATCATGTAGTAGAAAATTTTCATCTCACCGCATCATTACAAAAAATTAATAATAGTAATTTAGGACTATTAGAAGCTGTTGAAAATGATCCTAATATTTTTACTCTTAGAGCCAGTTATGAATTTTAAGTAAGAAGTTTTAAGCAAGAATTATTACATGAGGATAAAGCAGTGAAATTTTTAAGGAAATTTAAAATATCAATTAAGATCCCTATTGCGATCAGCATTTTTGGTATTGCATTATTAGTGTTAACTTTAATATCCATTAATTCAATGTCGGGCATTAATGCTGGTGGACAAGTTATCTATGATAATTATTTTAGTAGCGTAATAGATCTTACCGAAATAAGAAAGCAGTCTTACGAAAAACTGTTATGGATTAAACGACATATTATTTCTAAAGATGATCAGCAGATGTATTCGGCTGAAGAGCAAATTAAAAACTCAAGCAATAAATTACAGCAAGCCATCGAAGGCTTTAAGAAAACATTAGATGCGGGTGAAGAAACTCGTTTGTTTGAAGTGTTTCTGAGTGATTTAAATAAACTTAACTTGCTTCAAGAAAAAATACTCGCTTTGAGTCGTACTAACGGTGGTGATGTAGAAGCCGATAGTATTACCGATGGTGAATACTTTACTTTATTTGTGAATATTCAAAAGCAAATTGAAGCGATGGTGCAAACCAATGTTGATGGTGGGGAAGAAGAGTATTCAGGTAATCAAGATAATTATGATAATTCTAAATTATTTTTAGTAATTTTAGCAGTAATCTCTATTTTAGTTGGATCTATATTGTCTTTTGGTATTGTTAAATCGGTTCAAAAACCAATTGATGAACTGCAAGATAATATCTCACACATTGTTACCACTAAAGATTTAACTCGACAGTTATCAACACAAGGCAAAGATGAAATAACAGAGGTTAACAAGTCGGTTAATCGTTTGGTTGAATCATTAATTAATATTATTAATGATACTCAGTCGTCACTGAATATCTTGTCAGAAGAATCAAGTAGTTTAGAAAAAATTACCGTTGATAACTCGGCTTTTGCTAATAATATTTCTGAAAAATTAGGTCATGTTAATCATTCTGCCGAAGAGATCTCTTCATCAATTCAAGATATTTCTCAAAATGCCGCAACCGCCGCAACGGCGGCTAATGATGTTGATGAACAGGCGTCAAGTGGTAAGCAAACTCAAGTCAACAATATGAGTGCAATTGAAAATTTAAAGACTAATATGAAAGAGGCTAGCAGTTCAATTTCGGAAGCAGAAACTAAAAGCGAAGATATTGGTAGCATTTTAGATGTGATTAAAAATATTGCCGATCAAACAAACTTGCTAGCATTAAACGCAGCCATTGAGGCAGCAAGAGCTGGTGAGCAAGGTCGAGGTTTTGCGGTAGTTGCCGACGAAGTAAGAACGCTTGCTCAAAAAACACAAGATTCTATTTCTGAAATTCATGCCTCAATAGAAGCGGTACAAGCCGCCACTAATGGTGCAGTAAGTCAAGTGAAAGAAAGTGAACAATCGTTAGAAGAAAGTTATCAATTATCGCAAGACTCCGAGCAATCATTGAATGCCATTGCCCAAAGTATTGAAAATATGAAATCAATGAATGAACAAATTGCTACGGCCTCAGAACAACAAAATGCGGTAATGGTGAATATTAATGCTTCGGTTACCTCAGCTTATGAAGCGGGTGAACAAGTTCAAAGTTCATCAGAAGAGTTACAAAAAATATCCACTCAAATTTCTGGTGTGATCGAAAACTTTAGGGTAACTATTGCTAAATATAAAGTTTAGGTTGTGATCCGTTTATTAATCAATTCAAATCACTACTGACACTATGTTGTCAGTAGCCCTGTATTAAACTCTCTACTCCATTTAGATCTGTTGTTCTATTAAATAGACCCTAATAAACACTAAAACTAGAGAGAAAAAATAATGCAAACAAATAATATTAATATTGCCGTATGGTTTGAAATTCCGGCCACTAATTTTGAACGCGCTCTAACCTTTTATAAAAACATTCTTGATGTAGAAATTGTTGAGCTAGAAATGTCGGGGCTTAAACATGGGCTATTTCCCCACGATGATAAATCATTAGTTTCAGGCTCTATTGTATGCGGCATGGATTATAAGCCTGCTCAAGAGGGAAGCGTTGTTTATTTAAATGCAAATAATAATCTTGATAATGTTTTGTCGAAAGTAGAAACCGCTGGTGGTAAAGTGGTATTTCCTAAATATCACTTAAGTGATGAAGCTGGCTATATTGCTCATTTTATTGATTCGGAAGGAAATCGTGTAGGGCTTCATTCTATGCAGTAGCTTTAATTTTTAATTTGGAGATTGTTGTGCGCCGTGCTGATCGTTTATTTCAGATCATTCAATATTTGCGAAATCGTCGTTTAACCACGGCTAAATGGCTTGCTGAAAAGCTTGAAGTTTCCGAGCGCACAATATATCGAGATATTCAAGATCTTATGCTGTCTAGTGTGCCAATTGAAGGCGAAGCAGGTGTGGGTTATGTGCTTCGATACGGATTTGATATTCCACCAATTATGTTTACAAAAGATGAAATTGAAGCCTTGGTTATTGCTGCACGCCTAGCTAAAACTTGGACGGGCAGTAAGCTTGCTCGCTCAACCCAAATGGCTTTAGATAAAATTGAAGCCGTTCTGCCAGATAACCTAAAAAATGAACTCACTAAACCAAGATTATACACACCCGAAATTTTACATAATAATATTACTTCAAAGCGATTAGACGATATTCGAGAAGCAATCAACGCAAAAAAAATTATTCAAATTAAATACATCAGTTTAAAAAAAGAAACATCAACACGCGAGCTTAAACCATTGGGATTATTTTTTTGGGGAAAAATTTGGACATTAGCCGCATGGTGCGAGCTAAGAAAAGAATATCGAAGTTTTCGAGTCGATAATATTCAACGTGTGTTGGTGACTAATAATACTTTTAAAGAAGATGAAAATATTTCATTTAATCGGTTTTTAAATATTCATTATGGTGGGATTGAGTCGGAGATTGTTTAAACCTTACATTTGAGTTGAGTCAATATTCATATAGTATTTTTACTCAAAATAGTCTAATATATTTGACGTATATAAACTAACTTATTAGTTAGCTTGTATTTGACATACAGCCTTTGGCGACTCCTCCCACAATCAGGGAAGTGACGACCCTGAGGCTTTTTCATTTATAGAGGGAACTATATGAATAAAAGAACGGTTGCTATATTTGTTGATGCGGGATTTTTTACTAGAATATTTACCAAAATAGCCGATCCTAATATGGAAGTTGAGCCGCATAAATTAGCAAAAGCTATGTGGCGTTACTGGATGATGCTATGGGACGTAATGTTAAAGGTGGTTTAGCTGAACATATTGATGGTTTAAAAAGCTTTAAGAACTCAATAAAATTAATGACTTAAAGCTTTTCAAAAATGAGTTTATTGTTTTACATAAACTTCTCCATCCCACTCAAAGCTTAATAAATCGCCTTGCTTACTACGCTTAAACTTTAATGCACTTACTTCTTCTAGTGGGTGAGACTGACTAGCAAAAGAATCTTTTGTGGCAGCTAATAAATTAACTTTGTAGCTTTTAGCTTGGGCAATAAGTTGATTGCCAACAAGTTTTATTGCTACATCAACTGGAATATTTTTACTTCTGTAAGTGCCAAGGTAAGCTTTTAATTCTGACTTGGCTGGTTTCCAATCCCACGCTTTAAAGTCTTCACTTTGTTTTGATTTTTCTAACTTAGATAGTCGATAATCTAAATATTTTCCAATTCTTTCTGGGTAAAGCTTTTGCCTAACAGCGGCCATTTTTTCTGCTTTAGGATGATCAATTAAATATTGAAAATACATATTAATTGTGCGTGAAGTGAGCCATGCTGTCATGTTGTCGGAATTAGAAAATACCGCAATGCCAACACCTAAATCATGAGAAAATGCCATCATTGTTCTTGCGCCTGTGTAACCACCACCATGAATATAAACTTTATTTTCTTCGTAATCACAAACATTCCAGCCAAATGAATAGCCATAACATGGAAGTTCATAAGGGTTACGTTTTGACTTTTCATAGTTTGCGCTAATGGTTTGAGCATTAACAAGCGCCTTTGAATTTATCAGTGAAGATTTTTTTGCGTTAAGCTGTAGCTGTAACCATTTAGCCATATCATTATTGGATGTGACTAACCCGCCCGATGATTGCATAATTTCATCGGTTTTGGGTTTAACTAAATGCCAGCCTTTTTCTTTGCCTTGCCAAATATGGTTCCAAGCCAGTTCATCCATTGAAAAATCAGAGGTTCTTGCCGAGGTGCGGCTAAGCTTTAGTGGATTAAAAATTTCATCATCGAGCCAAACCTGCCAAGATTTGCCCGTTACTTTATGAAGTATCGCACTATAAATGTTGTAGCCTAAGTTATCATACTCAAAGCCGTCGTCACGTTTTTTACCATGCTTGGCAATTAGAAATGGGTAATCTTTGTAATCAAGCTCTGTAACATAAGCTTCTAAAAAAGTAATCACATCAACCGAAATAGGTACACGGTGATTAATTAAGTCCGCCATGGTATAGGCCCAAGGATCAACACCTTTTGGAAATTGAACTTTTGGCCAGTGATCGGTAATTTTGCTATTGAGCTTTAAGATCCCTTTTTGATCTAAAATATTGGCAAGCAATCCCATATAAGCTTTGGTTTGCGAGGCAATATACATTGGTGTATCAGTGGTAACAGGGGCTTTAGTTTTAGCGTTTCTTTCACCATCAACATAATTGAGTAAGACCTTATCAGCCGTTACAGCAACAACGGCATACCCTGGGCCAAGCTCAGGAAAGCCTTGTAAAAATGATTCGAGTTTCTCGGCAGCCTGCTCTGGTGTAGCAGAAAAGGCATTGAAGCTTGAAAGTGCAATAGTGGCAGATATTAATAATTTTTTGAATCGCATAATAATCCTAGAAGGTTTAATTGATATTTTTTAAATGGGTTAAGTGGTAAAGATTATTGCGGATTAAAAGCTTTAATTATTGAACAAATTTAACCTTTTTAAAAAGAGTTAATAATTTTTGCTGAATTAATGAGATTGAAGAATAATGTTTTGTAGCTTTTTAGGTGATAGTCCAAATAGCCTTTTGGCTTGGCGAGTAAAATGTGCTTGATCACTAAAGCCTGCATTTAAAGCCGTATCGGCTAAATTATTGCCAGAATTAATTGACTCTAAAGCTTTTGATAGTTGCGAATAAGCCCTAAATAAGCTAGGTGTAAGTCCAAAAAACTGATTAAAAACCCGCGAAAGATAAGCAGGGTGAACCTCGCTTTGTTTGGCAAGTTCAGTTAAGCAAGCGGAGTGATCTTCTTGTAGTTGCGCTCTTAATCGGTTTAGCCATAAAGGTGCCGATTTGCTCGTTTTTTGTGGTGCGGTTTGCGATAACGCTAATAAATCCCAGGCCAAATTTGACTCAGTCGTCGGTTTATCAACCATTAATGCCAAGGTTTGCTTAATTTTATTGGTTAATTGCATTGAAGCTTGAGGCTGCCAATGCCAGTCGGAAATATCTATCGGTAATTGATTATCACATTCGGGATTAATATTAAGCGATAAAATAAAAGAGCCAAGTTGGTTATATTGGTTAGCATGAATAAATCCTGCGGGTTTAATGCCAATACTTGGTGAAAAAACTTCTAGCTCTCTAGAGCGGCTTTTTTCATACATGCCACCACACATAAAAAATGAGATCTGATGAACATCATGCGAGTGCGGACGCATTTGTTCTTCGCTTTGGTAATAACAAAGGCGCACTCGAAGATCATCGTTTTTAAATAAGGTGTTTTGCATTCTAATTTAATTATAAATTAATATTAATTCCATGTTTTTATCGATTTGTAATGAAATGTAATTAAGGTGTAAATTGCTTTATCCATTCATCAACCTGATTATCAATTTCTGAGGGAAAAGGCACACCATCTTCAACGCCAACATAAACTATAGGTAAATCATCACGCTGTAAAAATACATTTTTGTATTTATGCAGCCAAATTTCTAAATGACTATTGAGTGCCATAAATAATTCTAGCTCTTGATACATTTCAGGGTGATCATTAAGCGTTTTTAGTATCGCAGTATTGCCTTTATATAATGCTCCCTTGGTAACCACTTTTATTTGCTCAAATAAAAATTTTTCATCTTTGCTTAAGTGTGGATAATAAATTCTAAAACGCTGCTCCCATGTTTTAGATTTAAGCTCTGGCATATTAACCAACATACTTTTAGCTAATTCGTTGCGTCTTTTTACTTGTGATAAAAAAGCAGTTTTTGTTAGATTAAGATTTTTTTGGATCTCAAGCATAATTGTTTTTTTATGCGCCATTGTTTGATGGTTTATTTTTGGTGCAGTGCTTTGCGGGTTGGTTAATGGTTGAAAATAAATTAATAAACCTGTTGCCACTAAAAATAAAATTGAGCTGATCCAAACTAATTTAATATCAAATTGATTTTTTTCTAACTGAGTATTTTTAGTCGTTACATTATCATTATTACTTAACGGCAACTTTGCTGGCAATATCGTTTGTTCATCGTTGTTTGAGCTACTGATATTGTCATAAGCTTCAATAATTTCATCGGTTTTAGCAATAAAAGCAAAACCTTTGCCTCTTACTGTTTTTATTATACTTTGCGATTTTCCATTATCTTCAATCAATTTTCGAGTATCTGATATTAACCTTGCTAAAGACCAATCTGAAACTTGTGAGTCGGGCCAAAGTTTATTCATCAGCTCATCTTTACTCACAAGGTTTGGGCGCGCATCTATTAGCAGACTTAACAAATCGAGCATTTTAGGATCAAGATGACAAGGCGAGGAGCGATAAAGTAATTTTTTATCAAGTGGATGGAATTCAAAATCACCAAAAATAAGCCGCCGTTTAGCTTCTATGCCAGGCTGAGTGTTGCTAGAACTATTGGCGGAATTTTGTTCGTCCATGCTGGGTAATTAAGTTAAAAATTGAAGGTTAGTTGTGTTTTTATTGTAGCAGTTTTTCACCATAATAAAAACGAACCTACTTGTTAACTCATTGATTTTTAAACTATTCAAAATTATTCAAACTGTTTCAAAGTAGAATCAAGCTTCTTTTGTTAAGGCTTTTTATAGTACCTGTTGAACAGGTATAACTAACAAGGAGTTTTAAATGGAATATATTAATCAAGTTAAGCTTCAGCAAAAAAAGCTGAGTATTGTCACTATACTAGAGGGTTTATTCATTACCTGCATGATCGTATTTATGCTGGGCTGTTCATGGTTTGATAATGATTCTAATGAACCGCCACTCGATCCTCCTGAGCCACCCAGCGCGACTTTTAATGCCGATGTTACCTCAGGTAATGCTCCTTTGAGTGTGCAATTTATGGATCTTTCAGTTAACGGTACTTCACCAATTAATAGCTGGGAATGGGACTTTGGTGACGGCAATACTAGTCAGCTACAAAGCCCGCAACATACCTTTGAAACCGCAGGTGTTTATGATGTGAGCTTAACGGTCACTTCAAGCGATGGCAGTGATTCAGAAATAAAAACGGACTACATTGCGGTTGAAGCCCCTAGTGTTACATTAAAGTTATCGGTAATTAACGAAAAAGGGGTTTTAATTGATGATTTTACCGTGTCATCCGAAACCTATGAGTTAGGCGAGCAATTAAGCACCGATATTGGCATTGCTTATCAAATGCAGCCTGTTGAGCTAGAAGGTGTTATTAAAATTAGTAAACAAGGATACCTTAATCAATTTTTATTTTTAGAAGGTATTCAAGTAACACAAACCCATCGTGTGACTTTAATGAAGCGTGCAGAGCCAATAACTTTTGATGCTTTTTCAGGTGGAGATTTTAAAGTTATTGATGGTGCAGGAGTTAGTATTCCCGCAGAGTCTTTACAAAGATCAGACGGTTCAATTGCTGCGGGTGAGGCGCAGGTTTATATCACACCAATTGATATCAGCGATCCAATATCGTTTAGGGGTTTTCCGGGTAGTTTTTTTGGCGCAACTGCTGTAGATGAAGAGCGAGAACCATTATTTTCTTATGGTGTTGTTGATATTACCTTTGAGCAAAATGGTGAACAGCTGCAACTTGTTGATGGCGCTACCGCCGAGGTTTATTTGCCATTATATGCCACCAAAAGCTATCAAGATGAAGATCTAGAAGCGGGTGATAGAATACCTATGTGGTATTTAGACGAAGAGTCTGGCTTATGGATTTATGAGAGTAATGGTGTGGTTGTTGAAAACCCTATTGCACCTAATGAATTAGTTTTGCAGGCTAATACCTCACACTTTACGGCTTTTAATGCCGATATTAATCCACCCGGTTTAGGTGGTGGCTCTGGTGGCGGAGCAAGCGGTGGCAATTTAGAAGATCATATTTGCCGATTGAGTGTTAATTTATTGGGTGCCGAAGAAGATAAACGTTATAACTATCAAATTATTTATTCTCGCGCAGGCTGGCCAACATCGAGCCGTAATAGAGATTTCACTTATCAAGGTGGGGCTCTTACACAGCCAATATTAAAAGGATTTCTTTTGGATATTATTGTCTCTGATGGCGAAATTGAAGGGAGCACTCGGGTAAACTGCGCTAGCTCGGCTGAGGTAGAAACAACCATAACTTTAGGAGATGCACCGCCAGAGTTTATTAATTTTATCTTTACCGCTTCGCCTAATTTTACTCGCGATGCCAATGGTTTAAGTGAAATACTCACCAACACTATTTTAGCAGGCGGATACTTTATTGGTGCCGAAGCAGTCACCATAACCTCAGACTTTTTAACCTCGCCACTAATTTTAGGTAATAGTATTTTTGCTGAGGTTGAACATAAAAGTACCGATCCTACCAGTATTGAGTTTTTAGGCACTATTAGTAATCAATTTGGCTCAACCCAAGAAACCGCCTTTGGACACTTTAGTGAGCAAGAGCTTCCAATTATTGGCTATGGTTATGCGTATTACGACAATACTCAAGCAAGAACGGTTATTAGGGCTGAAAACTATTTAGGGGTTGATAATGTTCGGCTTTATGAGCTTGATTGGAATATTGAAGATTCTGGCACTTTGATTAATGAAAGTGATATCCGCGCGGACTCTTTCGAAATTTTTATCAATAGACAGTTAACAGGATTTTTAAGAATGGAAGTTGAAAACCGTTATGGAACAAGAGATGTTTATTTTGAAGTGAGTTCATCGGCTTGTTTGCCTGGGGCGGAAGATTGCTTTCCTACTCAATAAACAACCAAAAAGATTGCTTAAAGCCGATCAATGAAGGTTTGATCGGCTTTGCTAATAAGCAACTATTCAATATTAAAAACTTTACCCACCTTCGATAATTGCTTGTTAATCATATAGTTTTTAGCAAGCGCTTTATCCTTATATTTTACCGCTTTAGCTTTATGACTAATGTTATTAAGATCAATAATAAAGTCAGCATTTTGCTCGGTAAAAGAAATCAGCAGTTTGTTATTATCGAGTAAAGTGGTTTTAAATTGAGGATCTTTGCCACTATGAACCGACTTTAATGGCTCAACTCGATTAGGCGGATAAGCTTGCTCAAGAAACTTTAACGCTTCAACTGGCTGATTATAAGGGTTCCACGAAAGAACCGTATTACCGTTATTGTCAAAAACGTTAAAGAAACCATTGCGCTCGTCTACCCCTAAAATCCATTTGCCTTTAGCGTCTGCTTGAATAGCATTTAAACGAATATTTGCATTTGCCGACTGAGCGCTCCATTCAAGCAATTCATTTTTAAAGGCTAATATTCGCCCATCAACGGCAATAAAATAGTGATTAGCGTTAATAAATAGCGCATCATAGATAGGTGAGCTCATTTCAATAGTTGATTTATGAGTAGGATCATCAACCAAAGAAAAGGTAATCACCTTAGGTGCAGAGGAACCTTCGGGGTTTGCTGGTTGGTCAAAAATAACATCACCGTTAAATGAAATTGCCTTGCGCTTATTACGAAGATAACCTGGTGATATATCCTCTAAAGAAGACTCAAATGCTACTTTGTTGTCGGCAAAAAAAGTATATTTAGCCTGATTATTTTCCATTGCAACAACAAAAAAGTGATTGGTGTTTTTGGCAAAGCCCGCTGAGTTAATCCCACCAGAAAAAGACTTGATTACTCCCTCTTCGTTTCGCACCTCAGTAAAGCTTTTGTTTGAGCCTAACCCTTTTAAGTAACCAATAATGCCAATGTTTTTTTGCTTTGAAAAGTAAGTATTGGTCGGTTTACTGCTTAGTTCAACCGTCTTCTTTGAACCATTACTTTTTATCCATTCGATAAAATATTGGTTATTCTTTTGGTAGATGAGTGTAGAGTCACCGTTATTCGATAAGTTAGAAGCAATAACTTGTCGTTCAAGTGATAATAGCTTAGTGCTACCTAAGCCGATAAAAAGTGAAAATGTTATGGCGCTTAAGTGTTTTTTCATGTTAGAAATCTGCATATACCCGAAAAGAATCGTTAGAGAGCAATTATAATAGTGAATTTAACACTCAAAAAATGTAAACCCAAACACAAACCACAAATTTGGGCATTATTTTTACAAGCCATGAAGCCTTATATTAAAAAAATATGGGGTTGGGATATTGATTGGCAAACTAATGAGTTTGAGAGTCGATATATATACCCGTTCTCCTTCAAGATGCATGTTTCAGTGTTCAGCCAAAAAGCTTGAACAAGGCGCAGCTTGCAGGAAATGGCAATCCCTTTTCAAAAGCTGTAACGCAGTGCAAGTTTTTTGGCTTGCTGCAACATGCATCTTGAAGGAGAACGGGTATATAACTAAACACCTCATTTGTATTAGATGGCAATCAAATTATTGGCTATGTTCAATATTCACTTTTAGAAACTGAAACTTATGTGAATATGTTAATTTTGTATCCTGAGTTTCGCTCAAAAGGATATGGTGTGCCTGTTTTAAAGTTGTTGAGTTTATTACAGTCTAATAAGCCACTCTCACTAAGGTGCTTTAAAATTAATCACAATGCTTACCGGTTTTATTTAAAAAATGGCTTTAAGCTAATAAGTGAAGAAGAACACTTTTATCAGTTAAATTGGTCGCAGTAAAATAAAGATATTGAGAGCCATTAGCAATATTCCACAATAAACCCTCAAAATTGTCATATTTTTACACTTTTACGGTTAATTTCTGCCGATCAATTGGTTATAGTTTCAGTCCTTTAAGATGATTTACCATAATTTCAAGTTAAGCAGAAATCATGTCAATTGAATTTATTTGGCCTATTAATGTCTACTACGAAGATACCGACGCAGGTAACGTGGTTTATCATGCTAATTATTTAAAATTTTTTGAGCGAGCACGGAGCGAATGGTTAAAAGCATTGGGCATTGATCAGGCTGATTTACTAAAAAATGATATTTGCTTTGCTGTTAGTTTTTCCAATGTTGACTATGTGTATCCCGCAAGGTTTAGTGACGAGCTTGATGTGGTTTCTACCATCACCAAGATAAAAGGCGCCAGTTTAGAATTTAAACAGCAACTATTTTATCGCAATAATCGTCAACAACTGTTATGTAGTGCCACCATTGGTGTGGTGTGTTTAAAACTGAGTCAATTTACCCCGTGCCGCATTCCAGCGCATATAAAAGAGGAGTTTCAGCGTGTCAGCTGATATGTCAATTTTAGGTTTATTTCTTGAGGCCAGTGTTGTCGTTCAATTAGTGATGATTGCTCTCTTATTACTATCGGTTGTTAGTTGGGCAATGATCTTTGACCGATTGCGCGGACTAAAATCGGCGGTAACCGATGGTAATAAATTTGAAGAGCGGTTTTGGTCGGGCATTGATTTAAGCAAGCTTTACAACGATTTAACCAATAGACAAATTCAGCCATCGGGCATGGAGCTAATTTTTATGGCGGGTTATCGTGAATTTGCCCGTTTAAGAAAACAGTCGGGAACATCGGCTCAAGCAGTCATGGACGGAACCCATCGAGCCATGCGAGTAGCTTATTCGCGCGAAGTAGATAAAGCCGAAGTGCATTTATCTTTTTTAGCCACGGTTGGTTCAACCACACCTTATGTGGGTTTATTTGGAACCGTATGGGGAATTATGAATTCGTTTATTGCCCTTGGCAGTGTTAAACAAGCAACGCTTTCAATGGTTGCCCCAGGTATTGCCGAGGCGTTAATTGCAACAGCAATGGGGTTATTTGCGGCGATTCCTGCGGTTATTTTTTACAATCGATTTACTCACCAAGTTCAGCGTATTGAAAATCAATACGAAAATTTTGTTGAAGAGTTTTCAGGTATTTTGCACCGTAAAGCACACAGTGCAGCAACTAAAACCACAGAACAGTAGTTGTTTATGAGCCAGTCACCCATTAAACGCAAAAATAGCCGTAGACCAATGGCTGAAATTAACGTAGTTCCTTATATTGACGTGATGCTGGTGTTGTTGGTTATTTTTATGATCTCAGCACCATTAATTACCGCAGGTGTTCAAGTGGATTTGCCCGTTGCTTCGGCCGAGCCCATTGATGCCAATGAAGAGCCGCCACTTATTGCCAGTATTGATGCTAGTGGTAATTATTATTTATCGGTTGGTGAATCGAAAGATCAAGTATTAGAATCTCACGAGCTTGTAGAGTTAGTTATTGCTCACTTGCAAATTAATCCTAATGTTAATGTGCTTATCGAAGGTGATAAAAATGTTCCTTACGATAAAGTGGTTAAGTTGATGGTGTTGTTGCAGTCTGAAGCTGGAGTTGAGTCCGTTGGGTTAATGACTGATCCGAGTGATAGTTAATGAATTTTAAATTAGGCATATTATTATCAATTATTGCCCACTTAGCTTTAGTGGGTTTGCTGATGAGTAATTTTCAGTTTTCTAAAATTGAAATTCATACCTCGGGCTCACAGCAACCACAAATAAAAGCCAAAGCAGTCAATAGCCAGCGGGTTGAACAATTGGTTGAGCAATTAAAGCAAAAACGCATTGATCAAAACCGTAAAGAAAAACAGCGTTTGGCGGATCTTAAAAAAGCCGAAGAGGAGGCTAAAAAGCGCCGCATAGAAGAAGAGAAAAAAGCCGAAGATGCGCGCAAGAAAAAACAGAAAGCCGAGCAAAGACGAAAAGATGAAGAAAAAAAGGCAGAAGACTTAAAGAAAAAACGTATTGCTGACGAAAAAGCGCGTAAAAAGAAAGAAGCCGAAGACAAAAAACGCAAGGCCGAAGCAGAAAGAAAGCGTAAAGCCGAGGCAGAGCGTAAAAGAAAGGCCGAGGCTGAAAGAAAACGTAAAGCCAAAGAAGAAGCCGAGCGCAAACGTAAGGCAGAAGAAGAACGCAAGCGAAAAGAAGCCGAAGAAAAAGCTCGTCAAGAAGCATTAGAGCGTGAAATGCAAGCGGCAATGGATGCTGAGGCGCAGGAGTTGGCTACGGCTAGGCAGAGGCAAATCAATAGTGAAGTTGCAAAGTACAATGGTTGGATAAAAGATAAAATAAGAAGCCAATGGATTGCTCCTGATCAAAAAGGACGATGTACTTTCCGCATGAGGTTATCTTCTGGAGGGCTTGTTCTTGATGTTGAAATCTTAAGAGGTAGTCAACAGCATTGTGAAACAGGTAAAAGGGCTATTTATAAGGCAGAGCCACTTCCTGTACCTAAAGATAAAGATATATTTGAGAAAATGAAAATTAGGACATTTGATTTAGAAAATGAAAGTGATGAAACAGATAGTTTTTAAAGTAGTATTGATTGGTAGTTTATTTTTTAGCTCAATCTTGAGAGCGGATGATATTAAACTTGATTTTATTATTAGCGGAGGGATTGACGGCGCACGTCCAGTAGCCGTTATTCCTTTCTCTTGGAAAGGCACTTCGGTTAATTCTCCTAGCGATACGGCTAAAGTGATTGCACAAGATTTAAGACGCAGTGGTCGATTTAACCCTATGGCTCGGCACGAGTTAGTTCAACAGGTTGATCAATATAGCGATGTTAATTTAAAGCTGTGGCGTGAAAAAGGCATAGAAGCGGTTGTTGTGGGTAAAGCCGAAGAGCAGCCCGATGGTCGAATTAAGGTAAGTTATGAGTTAGTGGATGTGTTTGAAAAAGCGCAAGAAGTTAAAGATGGTGAACTTTTTACCACAAACCGCAATAGGTTAGATGCTTATGCCGCTATTGTAACGGCTAAAAATTTACGTTTTCATGCGCACAGAATTGCCGATAGAATTTATCAAAAACTCACGGGTGAACGTGGTGCTTTTGCCACCCGAATTGCTTATGTAAATGTTGATCGCTCTTTAGCTAAGCCTTTTCGTTTAATGGTCGCTGATTCCGATGGTTATGCGCCGCAAATACTGTTTGCTTCAAAAGAGCCAATTATGTCACCCGCTTGGTCACCCGATGCACAAAAACTGGCTTATGTATCTTTTGAAAATGGTCGCTCCGAGGTGTTTATTCAAAGCCTTTATGTGGCTGGTGACAGAAAGCGTGTAGCTGCATTTCAAGGCATTAATAGCGCACCATCATTCTCACCCGACGGTCGCCGCCTAGCATTAACTTTATCGCGCGATGGCAACGCCGAAGTTTATGTGTTAGATCTTAACAGTTTTCGATTTTCTCGAATTACCAATAACCGTAGCTCCATTGAAACCGAAGCCAGTTGGACTCCTGATGGACAGTCACTTTTATTTACTTCTGATCGCGGCAGAGGCCCGCAAATTTATCAGCAAAATTTAGCCAGCCCTAAGGCACATAGAATTACTTGGGAAGGCGATTATAACGCTAGCGCTTCTTTAACCCCCGATGGTAAAAGCATGGTGCTAATTAGTCGTAGCAATGGGGTGTTTCATGTGGCGGTGCAAGATATGGAAACTCATGCTTTGCGCACGTTAACCAAAACTTCACTCGATGAATCACCCAGTTTAGCGCCAAACGGTAGCATGGTTATTTATGCAACCGTACATAGAAATCGTCAAGTGTTGTCGGTAGTGTCAACCGATGGTCGATTTAAAGCGCGTTTGCCAGCAAAACAAGGTGAAGTAAAAGCACCTGTTTGGTCGCCATTTTTAGACTAAGCAATTAGCGATAGTTTAGGGGTTTAGAAAAAGTTAATGATCTTGGTAACAAAATTAAGGTCAATAAAGTCAGAAAAACTAGACAATTACCACAAAAATCAATAAAAGAATGAATTTAATCACTATATTTAACCATTCTGCCATTGTTTTATGGGGTAAAAATCATAGATAATGCTGTGTTAGCAGGGTTATGAATTTAATTAATAGTAAAAATTATAGGAGTGTTAAAATGTCTATCACTAAATTGGGGAAAGTATTGGTTGTATTGGCTTCGTCAACTTTCTTATTTGCATGTGCAAGTGGCGGTTCTGATACTGATCAATCATCATCTTCAACTGATGTTGGTAATGAGCAAGTTGTTGATACAACAACGGTTGATCCAGTAAAAAGTGCTGAAGAAATTGCTTTAGAAGAAAATGCTGTTCTACGTGAAGGTCGTACTGTTTATTTCGCGTTTGATGACGATACAGTTACTTCTGAAGGTCGTGCGTTATTAGAAGCTCATGCTTGGTTTTTATCTCGCGATGAAAATGCAGGCTTAGTGATCACGGTTGAAGGTCATGCCGATGAGCGTGGTACACCAGCATACAACTTAGCATTAGGTGAGCGCAGAGCCAAAGCGGTTGCACAAATTTTAATGTTAAACGGTGTTTCTGCTTCACAAATTAAAACCGTTTCTCACGGTGAAGAAAAGCCAGCTGTATTAGGTCATGACGAAAGTGCTTGGTCTAAGAACCGTCGTGGTGAACTCAAGTATGAAGGTTAATTCCTTATTGTTGGTGGCGGCTTTTGTCGCCACTCAATCATTTCCGCTTTTCGCCCAGTCTAACCCTTCTTTAGAACAACGCATTTTACGTCTTGAGCAACAAGCTCAAACTCGTCAACAGCTTCAAATTCAAATGAATGAGCAAATCATCGAGCTTCAAAAAGAAGTGCGAGAATTGCGCGGCATGGTTGAAGAGCATGACTATAAATTGCAACAAATTTTAGAAAGACAAAGAGACTTATATCGCGATATTGAAAATCGTTTGAGCGCTATTTCTACAAGCCCACAAGCGTTATCAAGCAATACTCAACCGTCAACAACTCAAAATGCTGATCCTGTTATCGTTAGTAAGCCACCTCAAAAGGTTCCTACAGATAATAGCGACAGTAATGCAAATGGTGATGATGGAAGGGTTGCTTTTGAAGATGCTTTTAAATTGGTTAGAAATAAACAATATAGCCAAGCGATTCAAAGTTTTGAGGCATTTTTACAGCAATATCCTAATGGTGCTTATTCTGATAATGCGCGCTTTTGGATTGGTCAGGTTTATTTTGCTCAATCGAACTTTGATAAAGCCGAAGAGCAATTTAGCTTGCTTAGAACTGAGTTTCCTCAGTCGAGTAAAATTTCTGCCGCTATGCTGAAATTAGCTGACATTAAAGTTAAGCAAGAAAAATGGAGCGAGGCTAAAGCTTTATATAATGAAATTATGACAAGCTATTCTGGGGCTACTCAACAGCTCGCCAGAAAAGGTTTGCAAGATATAAAGCAGAAAGGGCATTAATTTTTACCCATTCTTAACCTTCCCCTTATTTGGGGAAGGGGTTATTTTTTATAAAGCTATTTGTGTTTGTATTTATGCAAACAAGCGGAAAATTCTTAAAATTAACGAAACTTAAAAATACCCTTTTCAATCCTATAATTCCCCTAGCATCTCGGGTAAAATTCTTTCCTAATATTCAACGACTTTAAAATAACTCTTTTGTCTCGACTTAGAATTACAGAAATTTTTTATTCTCTCCAAGGTGAATCTTCAACCATTGGCAAGCCAACCTTATTTGTACGCTTAACAGGGTGTCCACTGCGCTGTGTGTGGTGTGATACCGAATATGCATTTACTGGCGGCGATTACTGGTTGTTAGAAAAGCTAGTTGAAAAGATTGAGTCGTATGATCCGCAAAATATTTGTATTACTGGTGGCGAGCCTTTAGCACAAAAAGCACCATGCGAAGAATTGATGAGAATGCTTTGCGATAAAGGCTATGCGGTATCCATTGAAACTAGCGGAGCCATTGATATTTCAGGGGTTGATAAGCGTGTGACTAAAGTGATGGATCTTAAAGCGCCTGATTCGGGTGAAATGGGCAAAAACCTTTATCAAAATATTGAACATCTTAGCGATAAAGACGAAATAAAGTTTGTGATCATGAGCCGCAAAGATTACGACTGGGCGAAAATGCAAATGGATCAATATAATCTGGCAGATAAAACCAATGTGATTATTTCTCCTTGTTTTGGTGAAATCAATGAGCGCGATTTGGCCGAGTGGATAATCGAAGATAATTTGCCCGTTAGGTTCCAACTACAAATGCACAAAATACTCTGGGATGATGCCGCAGGGCACTAGTCTTCTAACTATTAACTATTAACTATTAACTATTAACTATTAACTATTAACTATTAACTATTAACTATTAACTATTAAGATCAATCTAATGGCAAAAAGAGCGATAATTTTATTTTCGGGTGGACTCGATTCAAGCACTTGTTTGGCAATTGCTGAAAATGAAGGATACGAGTGCTACGCTTTAAGTTTTAGCTATGGACAAAAACACTCTTCTGAATTAGAAGCGGCTAAACGCATTGTTAAAAGCTCAAATATAAAACAACACAAAATTATTAACCTCGACTTAGCCAGCTTTGGCGGCTCGGCATTAACCGATGATGATATTGAGGTTCCTACAGGCGGTACCGAAGGTATTCCATCAACCTATGTACCTGCACGCAATACCGTATTTTTATCCATTGCTCTGGCTTGGGCTGAGGTTTTAGAAGCCGATGCAATTTTTGCAGGGGTTAATGCGGTAGATTATTCTGGTTATCCCGATTGCCGTCCTGAGTATATTAACGCGTTCCAAACCATGGCTGATTTAGCCACCAAAGCAGGTATAGAAGGCAATGGAGTTCAATTAAAAACACCATTAATTGACTTAACCAAAGTACAAATCATTCAAAAAGGATTAAGCCTTGGTGTTGATTACTCGCAAACTGTTTCGTGCTATCAGGCTGATGAGAATGGCGCGGCTTGTGGAGAATGTGACTCATGTATTATTCGCGCTAAAGCATTTGAAGATGCTAATGTGGGCGATCCTACCATTTATATTTAATTTTCAATTGCGAGATATGCTGCTATGTCTGATAAAAGAGTTCAGTTAACCGTTGACAACCAAGGTGTAGCTCAAGTTGTACTCAATCGACCTGAAAAACATAACGCACTTGATATGGCGATGTTTATTGAAATAGATAAAGTGATTAAAGAAATACGCGCAAACCGAAAAATTAGAGTAGTTATTGTAAGTGGCTCAGGAGAGAGTTTTTGCTCGGGGCTTGATGTTAAGTCGGTTTTATCAAATGGTAGTGGGGCATTAAAACTACTTTGGAAGTGGCTACCGGGTAATGCTAATTTAGCTCAACGAGTGACTGTTGGCTGGCGACGATTAAAGGTTCCTGTGATTATGGCGCTACATGGAAAATGCTGGGGCGGCGGAATGCAAATTGCGCTAGGGGCAGACTTTAGAATTGCCGCTAAAGATTGTTCGTTAGCTATTATGGAAGCAAAATGGGGGCTTATTCCAGATATGGGCGGAACCATTGGGCTTAAAGAATGCGTGGGATCGGATCAAGCAATAAAGCTAGCCTCAACAGCCGAGCCAATTAGTGCACAGCAGGCAGAAAAAATAGGCTTGGTTACTCAAGTTTCTGAGTTTCCATTAGAGTCTGCTAAAGCATTAGCCAATCAGCTTATTGAGCGATCACCCGATACTAACCATTTAATTAAAAAGGTTTATCACAACCTTTGGGGAATGAGTGAAAGGCGAGTTCTTGCTAAAGAAACCTTAAATCAAATTAAAATTTTGCTAGGAAAAAATCAGCGAATTGCGGTTAAAAAAGCACTTGGAAAAGATGGATTGGAATATAAACTTTAGTTAGAAACAATCGCCCATAGTGAAACGAGTATAACAATGCCAATTAGAAACCACTATCAATACCAAGAAGTTAAAGGCGCAAGAGTAGGGCGATTTAATTTTGGCATTAATACCACGTTTATTGTCTATCGAATTGATGACACGGTGATAGATTGCGGACCACCTAATCAGTGGCGCTTTGTAAAACAGTTTTTAGGTGATAAGCCTATACGTCAACTACTACTTACCCATCATCATGAAGATCACAGCGGTAATGCCAACTCAATTGCCAAGGCTTTTAACCTAAAGCCGCTAGCGCCAAGTTTAAGTCAAGAAATGCTGGTTAATGGTTACAAAATCCCATTGGTACAAAAGGTTATTTGGGGTAACCCTATTCCAGTGGAAACTAAAAGTATTGCAAATGATTTAAAGCTTTACGATGGCAGCGAAATTATTCCAGTGCATACCCCAGGTCATGCACCGGATTTAACTTGTTATTATGTCCCCAATAGAAAATGGCTATTTAGTGGTGATCTCTATATCTCTCGTTCACTTCGCTATTTACGAACCGATGAAAATTTAGCTGAACTAATAAAAAGTATTGAGAAAGTTTTAAAATTAGATTTTGAAATATTATTTTGCCCGCATCGCGGCATTGTTGAAGAAGGCAAACAAGCGATGATTGACAAGTTTAATAACTTAACCAAGCTATGTAAAAATGCGCAAGCACTTCATCAACAAGGGTTTAGTGATAAACAAATTGTGATTAAGTTGCTAGGTAAAGAAGATGGTATTTCTTATATGAGCGGATTTAGTATTGCCAAAATTAACCTTATTAAAGAGGCGCTTAGGGTTAAGTTGTAATGCATTTAGCTTGTAGCTTCGATTTTAATCAAAATATTTTATTGCTTGGTTAAATAATGAGCCTTTTAAAAAGCTAATAACTTACGCTAAACACTGCCAACCCCACCCAACCTCCCCTTGCGAAGGGGAGGGGTAAGTAAGGCTCCCACCCCAACCTCCTCTTGCGAAGGGGAGGGGTAAGTAAGGCTCCCACCCAATCTCTCCTTGCGAAGGGGAGGGCGAAGTAGGGCTCCCACCCAACTTCTCCTTGCGAAGGGGAGAGGTAAGTACGGCTCCCACGCAACCTCCCCTTGTGAAGAAGGTAGGGGTAGTTAAGGCTTTTAGTTCCCTCCACTTTTCAAGGGGAGGGCTAGGGAGGGGTTATCTAACATTCGCATGAAAAAATAAGAACTAAAGCTTAATAACACAACTTGACCCCTTATCCAAACACTCAAATCCAAGCTGCATTGCTGTTTGATCAAACTCAAAAGGTTTAAGGGTATAAGGGTTTTTAAACTCAGACTGATTAATGATTTGCTGCCATTGTGACTTAGGTTGATTAAGCAATTTTAGTTTTAAGTTAACCAACTGAATATAACCATTTAAGTCATGAACTCTAGCGATATAGTCGCTGAGTGCCCGACCTCCGCCCTCAGTTAAAATTATTTTGCCTGTAAGGTTATACAAATTAAATGGGCTCCAGCTTAATTGAGTGCTTTGTTCTAGTTGATTATTCAATGTCTTAAACTGCTTTGCTAGGTTTAAACTATTTTGTTTGGCTAGCTTTAATATCGGAGATAAAAACTTTTCAGCATGAGTATTATTAGTTGTATTAATTTGTAAAAGGGGTTTGAATAACCAGTAACTTTTACCAAAAAAGCTAGTAAGCTCATCGTTAGAGAGGTTAGCTAGTTGTTGATACATGAGTTTGGCTTCAAAGGTTAATGCATCACTAATATCCAGCTCTGTTTGTGTTAATAAACCAAGCATATTTTGTATTTGAGTTAATTGTTGTTGGTTTAAATTAGCTTCAAAGATAACATCCGATAAATAACTTGTGGTGTTCCAAATGGCTGCAACAGCCACCATTTTATCTAATAACGAGTCACCCTTTACAAGCACCATACGCCAAAAGTTAAGGGCTTTTTCACTATGATGAATAAAGAGATCGTAATCTTGAATATCTAATGCTTCGACAATAAGAATTTTTTGAAGATTAAGTGGGGTGGAGAAGCTTGGTAATGTTGTGGCTAAAGTTGTATTGTTTATAACTTGGTATTCGGTCATATTTAATAGTTGCTCGTATCGGCTTAGCATAAGTTTTAGCCTTGGGCTTTTATTGCTCCAAACATTAGGTTGTTTTTTTAATTGTGCTAAACAATTAGCTTTAGTTCTTGAGGCGCAATGTTTAATATTTTTACTCCAGTGATCGTCTAGCTTTAAATCACCAATAAGCTCTGAATAATCTTCATCGGTAAGCTCATCTTTGTTTAAGTGAGTTAAATTATGTTGATACCTCTCCATAAGCGCTTGTCCTGCGATAATAGGATCTTTGCTGCTATCGGCTTGCAAACCATGCAACATAATAAAAGCATTGTTTTGCGCATTTGGCATTTTATGAGGTTTCATTATTGCTATTACTTCTTCTGAAGGTTTCTCATCAAATATTGACAGGTTGATAATTAATACTAGCAAGCAAAAAGTTGCTAATAAGCCAATAAGTAATAGCGGAATATGTTTTAGTTTTATCTTGTTCATAAAGCCCTCAAGGTCTTGTCATTTGCTTAGGATATTATCGATAAAGCCGTGATTTAACACCTGAGTAAAAGCTCCTAAAAACCTGAGTGGGTTATGGTTGGGGGTTTTCACTGTTATTTATGCTGTTAAACTGTGTTGCATGAAAACAAAACACTCAAACACATTAACTAGCCAGCAAAGTATTTACCTTTGTGCAGGTGTTACTTTTGATACTCATGCGGGTGTGGTGAGTAAAGGCAGTAATATTGTACGTATAGCGCCTAATAATATGAAAGTGCTTGCTGTGTTACTCGACAATTCACAGCAAGTTGTTTCGCGCAACCAACTGTTTGAGCAAGTGTGGGGTAATCAAGTGATTGCCGATGATGTGCTTACGCGCTGCATTTCTGATCTAAGAAAGCAATTAGCAGAGGTTTTTAACCATATAAAAACCATAGAAACTTTACCTAAAAGAGGTTATCGCTGGACTTTACCCTTATCTCTAAATGAAGAGCCTATTGTTATCGAGCAAGCGGCACCAAAAAAGACTAAAGATGATCAGGATAAAACATTCAGTTTTCACTTTAGCATTACACGATTAATATTATTTCTAGTGGTTGGTTTGTTATTAATTTCAACCAGTAGTCTTTGGTTGGTTAACTGGTATTTGTCGAATAGTGAGCAAAAAGTTGCACTAATACCCATTGACGTTAGCATTAAACATCAACCATTGGCTGATCAAATTGAACAACATCTAGTAAGGGCTTTAATGGAAAATAGCCAAATAAAAGTATTAGCGAAAAGTGCAGTTAGAAACCGGCCTCAAAATCATTTTTCTTATCTTGCCCGAGAATTTGCCACCGACTGGATTATTGAAGGGAGCATTGTTGAGCAAAACTCTCAGCTTTGGCTAAGGTTGAATTTAGTGGATGCTAAAAGTGCGACTTTATCCTTTTCGCAAAATAGTTTGATTATTATGAATGATCAAATGGAGAAAACTAAAAGTATTAACGCTAGTATTGAAGAATTAACACAAAAGTTATTATTATTTTCGCAGTAGTTTTTAGCTTTGTTGTTTCGCACCGCTAAAGCTTGCGTGCGAGCTACTTTTGCCAAGAGCTGCAAAAGTAAGACAGTTTTTTGCTCCTGCAAAAACTGCATTTCCTACGTCCATGTAGGTCACAAAAGAGCCCTTACGTGCGCTATCAAACTGGGCGAAAAAGCTGCCCAGTACCTTGCGCGCTTCAAATAATAATGGATTTTTTGAATCAGTTATCCTAACTGTCAAAAAAGCTCGGCTTCCTGCCTCGCCCCTAAAGGGTCTACCATTATTATTTTCCAGTGCTCTGTTTGCTAGGACACTTTTAAAACCAAAAACAAACCTAACAAAACCGAGTGCTATGGCTTATCGGCAAACTCCTAATTTTCAAACACCATGCGACAGCAATCATCAGTTATATTGCTATCAAATAATAGAAGCTCATTATTAACGGTCACTATGTAAGAGTGCTAGTGCAACGAAAAGGGCGTTTTTGCCTACTTTTTTACGCTCTTGAAAAAAGTAGGTCGCACGCAAGCTTTAGCGGTGCGAAACAAATAACCTACAATAAACTTGTAAGCCTGAACAATGGTTATTCCCAGCTAAGAGCTGATGAAAAAACTCAACCGCTGCGTAAAGATTCATATACTGAATAAAAAACACCCAATAAACCCAATCAAATCTACACCCAAACTCTTATGCCGTGTATAATACGCGCCCTTAGCATCCAGTAGATGCAACCGAATTTAACAAAACTTTTATAACTTATTGATTTATAAATAATTAAACTGGAGTTTATCAATGGCTATCGAACGTACTTTTTCAATTGTAAAACCTGATGCAGTGGCTAAAAATGTTATTGGCCAAATTTATGCGCGTTTTGAAAGTGCTGATCTTAAAATTGTTGCTAGCAAAATGATGCACTTAAGCCAAGAAAAGGCTGAAGGTTTTTATGCTGAGCATAAAGAGCGTCCTTTCTTTAAAGACTTAGTCGCTTTTATGACTTCTGGTCCTGTTATGGTTCAGGTTTTAGAAGGTGAAAATGCAATTAAAGCAAATCGTGAAATCATGGGTGCAACTAACCCTGCTGAAGCGGCTCGCGGTACATTACGCGCTGATTTTGCAAATTCTATTGATGAAAATGCGGTTCATGGTTCTGATGCGCCTGAGTCTGCGGCTCGTGAAATTGCTTACTTTTTCTCAGAAGAAGAAATTTGCCCTCGTACTCGATAGTTTTTTGTATGGCTCCTTTTTTATAAAGGAGTGAAGAGAGGAAGATTAATTTAGGCTATTTGCTTGGTTTAAGATTTCTACCTCTCTCTAACTCTCTCCTTCAAAGGAGAGAGGATAAAGACTTAGGTCTAGCTCTCCTTCAAAGAAGAGAGGATAAAGACTTAGGTCTAGTTCTCTTTCAAAGTAGAGAGGACAATGACTTAGGTCTAGTTCTCTCTATTAAAGAAATAAGAGGATAAAAGCTCTCTCATTTAATATGAGCAGAGAATTAAAATTTCAATATTCGCATAAAGGTGATGCAATGAGTGATAAATTAAATTTACTCAACCTGACACGCGATGAAATGGTTAAGTTCTTCGAAGATATCGGTGAAAAACCTTTTCGCGCGCCTCAAGTTGTTAAGTGGATCCATCAATTTGGCGCTGAAAATTTCGATGAAATGACCAATATTTCAAAATCTCTTCGCGCTAAGCTTTCGGAAGTGACCGAAATTAAAGGCCCCGAAATTATTACCGAACAAATTTCTGATGACGGCACCATAAAGTGGGCATTGCGTACTCAAGATGGGCAAGCAGTTGAAACCGTGTTTATCCCCGATGGCGAACGTGGCACTTTATGTGTTTCATCGCAGGTTGGTTGTGTGGTTGATTGCGCGTTTTGCTCAACGGCTCAGCAGGGCTTTAGCCGCGATATGTCTACCGCTGAAATTATTGGGCAGGTTTGGTTTGCGGCAAAAAGGCTTGGTAGCCTAAAAACAACGGGTGAACGCAAAGTGACCAATGTGGTTATGATGGGGATGGGCGAGCCACTACTTAACTTTGATAATGTGGTTAATGCCATGGAGCTGATGATGGATGATTTTGCCTATGGCTTATCGAAACGTCGGGTAACCTTAAGCACATCTGGTGTTATACCGGGTCTTGAGAAAATGTTAGGCAGAATTGATGTTGCATTAGCGCTCTCATTACACGCGGCAAATAATGAGTTGCGTTCAGAGTTGGTACCACTTAACCGTAAATACCCTATCGAAAAACTACTGCCAGCAGTTAAAAACTATATTAAAGATTCTAAGGCCAGTAAAAAGGTAACTATAGAATATGTAATGCTTAAAGGTGTGAACGATACCCCAGCTCATGCAAGAGAGTTAGCGAAACTCTTGAAAGATTTACCCAGTAAGATAAACTTAATCCCGTTTAACCCTTTCCCTCGAACAAGGTTTGAAACATCGAGCCAAGCTGATATTGATAAGTTTGGTGAAATACTGCTTCAAAAAGGTTTTGTAGTAGTAACGCGAAGAACTCGCGGTGATGATATTGATGCGGCTTGCGGGCAGTTAGTTGGAAAGGTAGCCGATAGAACTAAACGTCAACAAAGACGTCAAAAAATAATTGAGGTACAACAAATTCATTAAGCTTTTAGCTTGTCACTAAAAGCACTATGAAAAATTTTAATAATGCTTGGAGCTTACCGTGATTAGGATCATATTTGTTTTAGGGTGTACTTTTTTACTTTCTGCGTGTGAAACCACAAGAGAAACTAAAACCAACAATATTGGAGCTAATTCAAGCTCGGTGCCCATTAAGGCGGGGTTTGATAAAGAAAAAGCCGCTGCTGTAAGGGTGAGCACTGGTTTAACTTACTTAAATAGAGAAAACTATACCAGAGCAAAGTTTCATTTAGATAAAGCGCTTGAGTATGATCCAGATTCTGGTGATGTTCATTATTCGTTGGGGATATATTTTCAACGAGTAAAAGAGCATAGTAAAGCTAAAGCGCACTTTGAAGAAGCGCTCGATATTGAACGTAAAAACCCACGATACATGAATGCCTATGGTGCTTTTTTATGTGAAGCTGGCAACTTTGAAAAAGCAGAAAAAATGTTTAATCAAGCAATCGCTATTCCTACCTATTCTGATGCAGCCTTTGCGCTTTTTAATATTGGATTTTGCGCCTTAAAACAAGATAATGTAGAAAAAGCAGAAAGCTTTTTTCGCAAAGCGCTTAATCGTAACGCTAAAATGACTGCTGCGCTGATTGAAATGGCAAAAATTGAATACAATAAAAAACGCTATAACCGCGCAATGAATTATTTAAAAAGATATGAATCTTACTCTAATGTTTCTTCTGAATCAGCATGGTTGGGACTACGCATTGCTAAAGTGCTCAAAAATAATGACTCTGTAGCTCGTTATTCTACTTTGTTAGAGCAACGTTTCCCTGACAGTGAGGAAACTGCAATTTACTTGGACGAAAAGCTGTAATGGAAGCGGAAGAAAATCAAGAAAAAGAAAACACTGGCTTTGATATTGGCGCGGCACTTGTTGAAGCGCGAGAAAATCTAAATTTATCTACCCAAGATATAGCCTCACAACTGAATTTAACCGTTACAGTTGTCGAAAAGTTAGAGCAAAATCAGTTTGAACAAGATTTACCTATTGCTTTTGTCAGAGGTTATGTAAGAGCTTATGCTCAAAAAGTAGGAATGGATGTAGAAACCTTGTGTATTAAGTTTGATAATTTAATTTCAAGCAATGAGCAGCCAATTCAGACGATTAAACGAATTTCTCCCTTTGGCGAAAGGCGTAAAGAAATTAATTCAAACAGCCCTTTGATTAAAATAATTACAATATTATTGGTTTTAGCCTTAGTTGCATTTGGTGGCTGGGAACTTTGGAAAAGGCTAGCGCCAAAATACTTTGGTAATCAAACAGCGCAAGATGAAATTCAATTATCACTTAATCACTCAGAAGAACAATCGGAAAGCGATTCAACCGAAATAATATTAAACAATGCAGATAATAACCAGTTGGTTTCAGTTGCTGGCTCAAGTGTTGATAATGAAAGTGTTGAAAATAATAATTTACGCAACCAAAATGAACAAGTTGATAGTGTTAGTTTAGATAATGCTGGGTTAGCCAATGCTGATGCTACAGATAACCGAGCAGCTCTTAATGATGCAGATGGTGATGGGTTAGGTGATAATATATTAGCGGATAATGAGTTAAACAATAATGTTACCGCTACAGAGCAAAATGCAAATGAAGATCAAATACCTGATAGTCCCACTCTTATTTCAGGTGAAGAAATTAGTGCAGTATTTACTTTTAGTAATGATTGTTGGGTACAAATCACCGATGCTAATGGTGAAGTATTAGCTGTGGGTGTAAAACGCGAAGGCAAAGTGATGCCAATTTCTGGCATTGCACCGTGGCAAATAACGCTTGGAGAGCCTTCGGTAGTAACCATGACATTTAATAATCAACCGTACGATTTGAGCCAATTTGGTTCGGGTCGTGTTGCAAAATTTACACTTGAGTAGTTAACAATGAAAGGTATTTCTTGGATAAAACGCCGTAAAAGTCGTCAAATAATGGTGGGTAATGTACCAATTGGCGGTGATGCACCAATTGCGGTGCAAAGCATGACTAATACCGATACCTGTAATGTTGCGGCAACTTTGGCGCAAATTAATAATATTGCCGATGCTGGTGCCGATGTGGTTAGGGTTTCAATTCCAACTATGGATGCGGCAGAAGCTTTTAAATTAATTAAGCAAGATTCTCCTGTTCCACTGATCGCAGATATTCATTTTGACTATAAAATTGCCTTAAAGGTCGCTGATTATGGTGTAGATTGTTTACGTATTAACCCAGGAAATATTGGCAACGAAAATCGAGTTAAGTCGGTGATTGATAAGGCTAAAGATTGCAATATTCCAATAAGAATTGGGGTAAATGCGGGATCATTAGAAAAAGATTTGCAGGTTAAGTATGGCGAGCCAACACCAGAAGCTTTAGTTGAATCGGCGTTTCGACATATTGATATTTTAGACAGGCACGATTTTCAAAATTATAAAATTAGCTTAAAAGCTTCTGATGTTTTTATGACCGTTTCGGCTTACAGACAATTAGCTAGTCAAATTGAACAACCATTACATTTAGGTATTACCGAAGCGGGCGGATTAAGAGCGGGTGCGGTGAAATCTGCGGTTGGTTTAGGTCTGCTGTTATCAGAAGGTATTGGCGATACTATTCGAGTTTCTTTAGCGGCCGATCCTGTTGAAGAAATTAAAGTGGGTTTTGATATTTTAAAGTCTTTAGGCTTAAGACAGCGCGGCATTAATTTTATTGCTTGTCCTTCGTGCTCGCGTCAGCAGTTTGATGTGATTAAAACCGTTAATGCTTTAGAGCAACGTTTAGAAGATGTTCGCGACGCGATGGATGTGGCTATTATTGGTTGTGTGGTTAATGGTCCTGGTGAAGCGAAAGAGGCAGATATTGGCTTAACAGGCGGATTAAATGCGAGCTTGTTATACGAGGGCGGTGAGAAAAGCCATAAAATTGATAATAATGATTTGGTTGATTCCATAGAGAAGCAAATTCGTGACAAACTGGCTTTGCGCGAAGAGCAAATTGTTGAAAAAACTAAAGGCGAAACTGCAATTAAAGTGAATCAGTTTTAACTTAAACAGATAAAAAATAACCATTAAAATATAGTAAATATTTAACAAGTAAATTTTAATTAAGGGTATATAATCCCTCAGTATTAAATGCTTTGATTGAATTGCGACTTAGGTCAACTAAAGCCAATTCATATTTTAATAAAATATCAGCATTGTTTTTTTGCATTTATACTGAGAGAACTTTTAGGGAAAAAAATGAAAAGTTTGAAATTAATTTTTATGTTATTAGCCTTATGCGCATTAACGGCATGTTCTAGTTTTCAAATAAGATCTAATCATCATGACACTAAAGCTGAAAAGCATGAAGTTGCTACCTTAATGGATTATGAAATAGACGATGGTTTTATTAAAATTAGTACTATTGGTCATGGTTGCACTTTTGTAAATAGCTTTAAAGTAGAGCTTGTTAATAAAGACGATAACTCAATCAGAGTAATTAACACTCAACCCGATAACTGCGAAATGGGCAACCATAATTTGTTACTTCAGTATTCAATTACCCATTTAGATATTGATTTAGAAAAGTCGATTAAGGTTGATAACATCATTAGTAACCGCTATACATCAAACAATGTTACAACTGCACCAAAGTAGTTTGTTTTAACTGCTTTATTGTTTCTTACATCCGCTCTTCTTTTTAGGCCGCCTTACCTTTTGGCGAGCACAGCTACAAATAAGCACTTTAAAGGAGAACGGCAATAGAGCGGATATATCGACCAAATAGATTGTTCTATTTACTTTATTCGTGAATATTCATCAATTAATATCAAAAACCATCTATTGAGGACTGTTTATCAGCTTAAATTGGGCTATAATTGCGCGTTTATTTTTCTGTGATGTGAGAATTTAAAGTTGGCTAAGTCTATTCAAGCGGTAAAAGGGATGAATGATTGTCTTCCTGATAAATCCCCAGCTTGGCAATATTTAGAAAATTGTTTGCGAGAAATTGTTGCCAGTTATGGCTACTCGGAAATTCGCACGCCTATTGCTGAATATACACCACTTTTTTCTCGCTCTATTGGTGAAGTAACCGATATTGTCGAAAAAGAAATGTATACCTTTGTTGATAAAGGCGACGAAAGCTTAACTTTACGTCCTGAAGGCACTGCGGCCTGTGTGAGAGCGGGTATTGAGCATGGGCTACTTTATAATCAGCAACAACGCTTATGGTATATGGGGCCTATGTTTAGGCGCGAGCGTCCGCAAAAAGGGCGGTATCGACAATTCCATCAATTTGGCGCAGAAACTTTTGGCTTTAATGGTTCAGACATTGATGCTGAGCTGATTGCTCTTTCGGCAAGGCTTTGGCAAAAGTTGGGGTTTGCCAATTCGGTAGAGCTACAAATTAACTCTTTAGGTAGTAATGAGGCTCGCGAAGCTTATAAACAAATTTTGGTTGATTATTTCGTTGAGCACAAAGAGCAGCTTGATGAAGACAGCTTAAGGCGCCTTAACAAAAACCCGTTACGTATTTTAGATAGCAAAAATTCTAAAATGGCAGCACTAATTAATGCTGCACCAAAGCTAGATGAGCATTTAGATGAAGAGTCTAAGCAGCATTTTGAGTCACTTAAGCAAAAGCTTGACGTTTTAGGAATTGAATATCGGGTAAATCCTACTTTAGTTCGTGGGTTAGACTACTACAACCGTACGGTTTTTGAATGGGTAACCAATAGCTTAGGTGCTCAAGGGACAATTTGTGCTGGTGGTCGTTACGATGGTTTAGTGGCGCAGCTTGGTGGTCAACCAACGACTGCTTGTGGTTTTGCAATGGGATTAGAGCGTATTATTTTAATGCTTGAGTCGCAAAGTGACTTTCAAACTAAACTTTCCCCTAGTGTTGATGTCTACTTGTGCATGCTTGGTCAAGAGGCTGAAAATGCAGGTTTATTACTTGCCGAAAAGTTAAGATCGCAGTTTCCAAATATAAAGCTTCAAAATCACTGTGGTGGTGGAAACTTTAAAAAGCAGCTTAAAAAAGCCGATAAATCAAATGCAAAAGTTGCTTTAATTTTAGGTGAAAACGAAGTGCAAGAAGGCACAATTGGCATTAAGTATTTAAGAGAAAACAAGCCGCAACAAACCATAGACCAAGCGGTATTGTTAACAGAATTAGACAGTATTTTGGGAAAAGCTTAACTAATTATTTTAGTGAGCAATAAACAAATTAAAAGATTGAATATTTAGGAGTACAAAGTGAGTTACGATACAGAAGAACAACAAGTTGAGCGGCTAAAAGAATGGTGGAGCGAAAATGGCACACCCATTGTTGTAGGTGCTGTTTTAAGTATTGCTGGTTTTAGTGGTTGGAAATTTTGGAATGAGCAGCAAGTTGCTTATCAAAAGTCGGCGAGTGATGCTTATATTAAAGTAACCGATATTTTAAATACTGAAGAAAAAGCAGGTTTAAAAGAAAGTGCTCAAGCGGTAAAAAGCGAATATCCCGATTCTAGCTATGCAATTTTAGCAACACTACATTTGGCAAAGTTAGCTGTTGATGCCAATGACCTAGATAACGCCGCAGCAGAATTAACTTGGATTATTGATAACCACTCAAGTAGCGAGCTAGTTGGAATAGCACAAATCAGGTTAGCGCGTATTTTTGTTAGTCAAGACAAAGCTGCCGATGCACTTGCATTAGTTAATGTTGATGAAGCATCTGGTTATTATGCTTTAGCAAACTTAATTAAAGGTGACGCTTTGGTTATGATGAACAAACCAACTGAAGCGCTTTCTGCTTATAAGATTGCATCAGCGGATGTTAACTTTGTTGCGCGCAATCCTTCACTGCAAATTAAAATTGATCAACTTACCCAAGAGCAACCACAAACCCCTGTAGCGGTTGAGGAAAAACAATAATGAACTGGCGATTAATTGCGGCGGCACTTACCGTTATTATCGTTTCGGCCTGTAGTGATGAGGTTGATATCTATGAGCCTGATCCTTTGGTTGATGTTGAAAACCAGTTTGAAACTGAAACGCTTTGGTCAGTAGATATTGGTGATGGCGTTACCGATGTAACCACAAGGCTAGCACCCGTTTATGCACAGCAGAAAATCTATGTTGCTGACAATTCAGGTGTTGTTGCGGCGGTTGATCCTAAAGATGGAAAAATTATTTGGAAAGTGGAGCTTGAAACTGCAATTGGTGGTGGGCCATCGGTATCAAATAACATTTTAGTTGTGGGTACCCAACAAGGTGAAATTATTGCTCTTGATGCAACCAATGGCGAAATTAAGTGGCGTTCACCAATATCAAGTGAAGTTATTTCTAGCCCTGCGGTGGGTGAAGGTTTTGTCGTCGCGACTACCGTTGATGGAAAAATTACCGCTTTCGATTGGCAAACTGGTGAGCAAAAGTGGTTTTATGACCAATCTATACCTGCATTAACTTTGCGCGGTAATTCTTCTCCTATTATTGCCGGTGGTGGCGCTATTTCGGGATTTTCAAATGGCAAGCTTGCCGTATTTATTTTGACAACAGGCCAAGTGGCTTGGGAAAAAACCATTACAGCAGCTAGCGGTAGAACCGAAATTCAAAAACTAGTGGATGTTGACGTAAGACCACAAATGGCAGGTACTAACATTTATGTTGCCTCTTATAATGGCAACATGGTGAGCTTAGATGCCCGCAGTGGAGAAATTCAATGGCAACGAGAATTATCAACGCATCAAGAATTGAGTATTTCTGAGCTATTATTATTAGTAACGCATGAAAATAGTTATGTGTCTGCTGTTGATCGCTCTAATGGCATTATTTTGTGGACACAAAAATCATTGCATCGTCGCCGCTTATCGGCACCCGCTTCTATGGAAGATAAGCTTGCAGTTACTGATTTTGAAGGTTATTTACACTGGTTATCGCGTAAAGATGGTGCGGTATTAAGTCGTGAACATATTGATTCAGATGGGATCAGTGCTGCTCCTTTAGTTATTGATGATAAACTTATTTTATTAGGCAATAGCGGAACTTTATTTGCGGTTAAGCCAGAATAAGATTTTTTTAATTTGTAGGTTTTAAATTAATGCTACCAGTTATTGCACTTGTTGGACGCCCTAATGTGGGTAAGTCTACGCTGTTTAATCGCTTCACTCGTAGTCGCGATGCATTGGTAGCTGATCTACCAGGACTCACCCGCGACCGCCAATATGGTCATGCCCAATTGATGAATAACCCTTTTATCATTATTGATACAGGGGGAATTACTGGCGGTGAAATTGGGGTTGATGGGCTAATGGCGGATCAATCAATGCAGGCGGTACAAGAAGCCGATATTGTATTATTTATTGTTAACGCCCGTGAAGGATTAACGGGTGTAGATGAAGCGATAGCTCAACAGTTACGTGCCGAAAACAAGCCAATAAACCTAGTGGTTAATAAAGTTGATAGCTTGGATCACAACACGGTTTTAAGTGAGTTTTATGCCCTTGGTTTTGAGTCGGTTTCAGCAATAGCGGCGGCTCATGGCAGAGGGGTTTCTCGATTAATTGAAGATGTTATTCTGCCTCAAGCCAAGTTAAAGCCAGCTGAAAAAAATGTACCTGTTATTGATGAAGAAACCGGTGAAATTGTTGGTGAGCCAGAAGAAAGCAAAGATAATCTAGGGCCTAAATTAGCCATAATTGGACGTCCCAATGTTGGTAAGTCAACACTGGTTAATCGTATGCTTGGTGAAGATAGGGTCGTGGTTTACGATATGCCAGGCACAACGCGTGATTCTATCTATATTGAAATGGAAAGGCGTGAGAAAAAATATACCCTTATTGATACTGCGGGAGTAAGAAAGCGCGGTAGAGTACATGAGGCAGTAGAAAAGTTTTCGGTGTTAAAAACCCTGCAAGCCATTAATGATGCCAATGTAGTCATTATGATCTTTGATGCCAGAGAAGGCATTACCGAGCAAGATCTTAACCTTTTAGGTTTTGCGCTTGATGCAGGGCGCTCCATTGTTTTAGGGGTTAACAAATGGGATAACCTACCCGAAGATAAACGTATTGATGTAAAAGAAGCCATTGGCAGACGTTTACATTTTGCTGATTTTGCCAGATTACATTTTATTTCGGCATTACATGGCACTAATGTAGGACATTTATGGCAAGCGGTTGATGAAGCTTATGCAAGCGCACGAGTGAAAATGACATCGTCAAAATTAACCCGTGTGCTAGAAATGGCGGTTACTAAACACCAACCACCTGCGGGCGGGCGTTTTAAAATTAAGCTTCGATATGCTCATCCTGGTGGTCATAATCCTCCAAGAATTGTTATTCATGGAAATCAAACCTCGGCACTGCCTAAGTCTTATGTTCGCTATTTAGAAAAAGCGTTTAGAGAATCGCTTAAAGTTGTGGGTACACCGATTAAGTTTGAGCTAAAAGAAAGTGTTAACCCATTTGCTAATCGCAAGAAAAAAGTAACCGACGAACTGAAAGAGCAAGCCCGTCGTAATAAAAAACGTTATAAAAAGTTTTCTAAGAAAAAGTAAGCATTTTAACTGATTGAATTATTCTTGAGCTTGCAAAGGTACAATATTAAACTTTAATGTAAACGCTTGTTTGCTAATAGGGACTGCTAAAGTGAAAGTGACATTAAAACTACTGAGGCCTCATCAGTACGTTAAAAACCTATTTATCTTTCTGCCAGTATTTTTCGCAGGGTTAATTCAAAATGCTGAATTACTGCTCAATGCATTAGGTGCCTTTGTGGCTTTTTCTGCGGCGGCTAGTGCTATTTATATTCTTAATGATTACCAAGATATTGAAGAAGATCGACTTCACCCGCGCAAAAAATATCGTCCTTTAGCTTCTGGCGCTATTTCTAAAACCAAGGCAAAAGTTATTTTTGTTTTGTTATTGGCTTTTTGTTTAGGAGTCATGGCTACAATTTCAATGAACGCTTTTTATGTGCTTTGCGGCTATGTGGGGCTTAATATTGCCTATAGCTTAAAGTTAAAGCATGTTGCCATTATGGATATTTCAATTATTGCTACAGGATTTGTGCTGAGGTTATTTGTTGGTGCCCACGCTACTGGCGTACCGCTGTCTATGTGGATAGTGATGATGACTTTTTTATTAGCACTGTTTTTAGCTTTAGCAAAGCGCCGCGATGATGTGTTAATTTTTATGGATACAGGCAAAAAAATGCGTAGCGTAATTGAAGGTTACAATTTGCAAATGATTGATGGCGCAATGATGATTATGTCTTCGGTAGTGATTGTGACCTATATTTTATACACCACATCAAAAGAAGTGGTTGAAAGATTAAACTCGCAATATTTATATATTACCTCTTTGTTTGTGATTTTAGGCATTATGCGTTATTTGCAAATTGCTTTTGTAGAAAAAAACTCTGGCTCACCTACTAAAGTATTATTAAAAGATCGCTTTGTGCAGTTGGTTGTTATTGGCTGGATGTTCTCTTTTGTGTGGATTTTGTATTTATGATCGCCATTAAATACACCGTATTTGCCGTTATTGCCACACTGATCAATTTATTATTTCAATTTTTTAGTTTTAGTCTTTATCAAGGTACGGCAGATCTTTATGTAGCAATGTTTTTTGGCACAATTGCAGGGCTTATTGCCAAGTATGTTTTGGATAAAAAATATATTTTTTTTCATCAGCCACAAAGTAAGTCACAAGATTTAAAAAAATTTCTTGCTTATTCTTTTACTGGCGTATTTACTACCATTATCTTTTGGGGAACCGAAATTGCTTTTGATGTAATTTTTGAACATCCAGCGGCTAAATACATCGGCGCCATTATCGGTTTATCAATTGGCTATGTGTCTAAATATTTACTCGATAAAAACTATGTATTTACGGAATCGGCACGATGAATCTTTCTGGCTGGGGTAATTTTCCAAAAACACAAGCAAATGTTTATGCTTTACGAAGTGAAAACTCACTGAGCGATTTAAATTTAAAAGGTAAACACTATATCGCCAGAGGCAACGGACGTAGCTATGGTGATAGTGCTTTAAGTGACAATGTAGTTTCGCTTTTGCCGCAAAATTACTTTATTGGTTTTAATGAAAATAAAGGCATTTTAACCGCGCAAGCAGGGGTAATGCTCAGTGAAATTATCGAAGCTTTTCTACCAAGAGGTTGGTTTTTAAAAGTAACACCAGGAACAAAATTAATTACTTTAGGCGGAGCCATTGCCAGTGATGTGCATGGCAAAAATCATCATATTGAAGGCTGTTTTAGTGAATGTGTTGTGGCTTTTGAATTAATGCTACCCAGTGGTGATAAAGTTTATTGCTCTCGGGAGAAAAACGCTGAACTATTTAAAGCCACTTGCGGCGGAATGGGTTTAACGGGGATCATTTTAACGGCTGAAATAGCCCTTAAAAAAGTAAACTCTAGCCAAATTAATCAAACCACGATTAAAACTGCTAATTTACAAGAAACCTTTGAAGCCTTTGAAGAACATAAAAACGCGAGCTACTCGGTGGCTTGGATTGATTGTTTAGCAAAACAAAAATCTTTAGGGCGTTGTCTTTTAACGGTAGGTGAATTTGCTGAAGATAAGGTTTTTGATTATCAGGCTAAAACTAAAATTGACGTACCTATTAATTTTCCCAGTTTTGCGCTTAATCAATTAAGCGTGGGTGTATTTAATCAATTATATTATGCAAAAACAACTCAAGCTATTTCACATCAAAAGGTTACGGTTGATAGCTTTTTTTATCCGTTAGATGCGATTGGGCACTGGAACAAAATTTATGGCAAAAAAGGCTTTATTCAGTATCAATTTATTCTGCCACTTGAAACAAGCTATAAAGGTTTAAAAGCCATATTAAATAAAATTGCCGATTCAAAAATGGGATCTTTTCTTGCTGTTTTAAAACTGTATGGCAAGCAAAATGATAATTACCTTTCTTTTCCCATGGAAGGATATAGTTTGGCATTAGACTTTAAAATTCAGCCAGGATTAATGACTTTACTTAATAGGCTTGACCAAGTTGTTGAATCTTTGGGGGGAAGAATTTATTTAGCCAAAGATGCCAGAATGAGTCAGTCGATGTTTGAGTCGGGTTATCACAAACTGAATGAATTTAAAACTTTAAGAAATGATTATCAATTAAGCGGCAAGTTGCAGTCATTACAGTCGCAAAGACTAGGAATTTAAACGATGAAAAACCTTCTCATATTAGGCGCTAAAAGCGAAATGGCTGTGGCTATTGCCAGAGAGTACGCCAAAAATGGATATAATTTAACTTTGGCGGGCAGAAATAGTAGCGAACTAAAATCTTTAGCTAACGATATTACCACGCGTTGTCAAAAAGTAGTGGATTGTGTCGAGCTAGATATTTTAGCTACCGATACTCACCAAGCCATTTATGAAGGATTGGCACAAAAGCCAGACGGTGTGATTTGCGCTATAGGCTATATGGGCGAGCAAAAACAAAACGAAAAAGACTTTGCTGAATGTGAGCAAGTGATCAATGCTAATTTTACTGGAATTGTAAGCTTTTTAAATATTGTTGCTAACGATTATGAAGAGCAGCAACGCGGATTTATTGTGGCAATAAGCTCGGTAGCTGGTGATAGAGGCCGAAAGGCTAATTATATTTATGGCGCAGCCAAAGCGGGATTAACGGCCTATTTGTCGGGCTTAAGAAACCGCCTTGCTGAATTTGAAGTGCCAGTGTTAACCGTTAAACCAGGCTTTGTAGCAACAAGAATGACTGAAGGAATGGATCTGCCCGAAAAACTAACCGCACAGCCTAGTGAGGTTGCTAAATCGGTTTATAACGCGCAACAAAAAGGTAAAGATGTTATCTACTGTAAATGGATTTGGCGCTATATTATGTTTGTGATTAAAAATATTCCTGAGTTTATTTTTAAGAAGTTATCAATTTAGAGAGCTAACTTAATAGTGGTTAATTTAGGAAAAGTTCAATGCGTTTAATAGAGCGAGTTCAATCCTTATCTATTTTGCAACAGTTATTGTTGATTGTTTTTTTTCTGCTTAAATTAAGTTTGCTTGGAGTGTTGCCGCTTACTGGTGATGAAGCTTATTTTATCCAGTGGGGTAAAGATTTATCATTAGGTTATTATGATCATCCGCCTATGGTTGGCTGGACAATTTGGTCACTTGGCTGGATAAATGACAGTTACTATTTTTATCGTTTATTTGCCTTTGTTAGTTCAATCGTTATCAGCGTTTTAATTTATAAGCTTTGCCTAAAACAGACTAAGCAAGATGCGGCAGTTTTAATTAGCTTGGCTTATTTTGTTTCACCCATTTCTCTTTTTAGCGTTTTGTTAGCCAATGATGTAGTGCTGACGTTTTTTGGTTTTTGTGGTTTTTATTTTTATCAAAAAGCATCAGAAGAAGATAATTTAAAATTAGCTGCTCTGGCAGGGCTTTTACTTGCCATGGCGTTTTTATCTAAATATTTATCGGCCATGTTATTTATTGGTTTATTGGTTTATGCGCTGATCAACTTTAACAAAACCAATTGGAAAGTTTCAGTATTAGTTGGTGTTATTGTTTTACTCGCAGTTGGCGAAAATATTTACTATAACTTGCAATATTGTTGGAATAATATTTTATTTAATTTAGTCGCTCGTACTCAAGAAGGCGGTTTTGAACCTAAGAATATTATTTTATTTTTTATAACCTTTATTCTTTTAATTTCTCCGTTTTCCGTTAAAGCATTTATCCAAAATTCAAAAGCTGTTCAGCCAAATAAAAGCATTCCTTTTAGGGGAATGGCGCTTGCGGTTTGTATAAGTTATTTGCTGGTGTTTTTATTGGTGAGCCTTTCTAAAACAGTTGGTTTGCATTGGTTTGCTTTAATGATGCCATTTGCTTTTGTTTTGCTAAGTTTTTTACCGCAAGAAAAACTAATTGGAACCTTTAACTATGCGGCGATTACATCAATTGTTATTGGTAGCGCTTTATTATTGCTGGTGTTATTTAGTAGTCAGTTAGTTGAAGCGTTGGATAAAAAAGATAAGCAAAAAGATCTCGATTTTTATTTAAAAACGGCTGAAATTTGCAAGCAGCTGCCCGATACACCAGTGATATTTACGACAGGCTATAGCAAAAACTCGGTGCTGGCTTATCATTGTAAAGAGACTCAGTTTCATGTGGCCTTTGACTTATCTAAATATGGCCGCGAAGATGATAAACGAGTGAACTTTAATGATTATGCTGGGCAAGATTTGTGGATTGTTGATAAAAGTGAAAACCTAGTCGATAAAGTAAAAGACTATTTTAGTCAGGTAGAAGTTAAGCCGCTTATTTTAAGTAATGGCACTGAATTTACTTTAGTTAAAGGTTTTAGTTTTAACTTTGAGCTTTACCGTGAAAACTATTTAAAGCCAATTTGTGAGCAGTTTTACTCTGTGCCCGACTGGCTACCCAAAGCCCGTTGCCGCGTTAAAGAGAAGTATGGTTTGTCACAATAAGCCATTAATTGATAGAGAATAGAATGCAAGTTGCTTTTTTTGATTTTGATGGAACCATAACAAGCAAAGATTCTTTGCTTGAGTTTATTCAATTTGCCGTGGGTAAACCTCGTTATTATTGGGGGCTTTTAGTCATTAGCCCAATATTAGTTGGTTTTGTTTTAAAACTGATAGTTAATGATGTTGCCAAGCAAAAAATGCTAGGTCACTTTTTTAAAGGTTGGTCTGTTGAGCGTTTTGAGCAAGTGGCTAGTGATTATTCGCTCACACAAATTGATAAAATTTTACGCCCCAAAGCAAAACAAAAACTCACTTGGCATTTAAGTCAAGGACACAAAGTGGTGATTGTTTCTGCCTCAATAGATGCTTGGCTTAAACCTTGGTGTGATAAACAAGGTTTTGAGCTGATCGCAACCAAAATGGCAAATGTTGACGGTAAAATTAGTGGACTATTTGCGGATAAAAACTGTCATGGGGAAGAAAAGGTCAACAAAATACAAAAAAACTACGATTTAAACCAATTTGAAACCATTTTTGCTTATGGCGATACCAGTGGTGACAAGCCAATGTTAGCACTAGCTCATCATGCTTATTATCGTGAGTTTGAATAGAGAACATTACTATATCATTAAAAAAATAAATTCCTTTTATTTTCAATAAGTTGTAAACAAAAAGGGGCATTTCCTTGTAAAAGCCATGGGTTTTCTTTATGATCTGCCCGCGAGTACTGTTTATCGGCAAATTTTGAGGCAAAAAAACGCTAACCTCGGGGTTTAAGTTTCCGTTTAAACAAGTAATTAATATGAGTTAAATATTACCGGTCGATGGGGAGACTATCCGAATGAGTAATGATGGTGTAGATAACGGTAAACGCCGTTTCTTAACGCTAGCAACCAGTGCCGTTGGTGCGGTGGGTGTTGTTGGTGTTGCTGTGCCTTTTGTACAGTCTTGGAATCCAAGCGCAAAAGCGCAAGCAGCGGGTGCGCCTGTTAAAGTGTCGCTTGATAAAATTGCAGAAGGTTCTATGGTAAAAGTTGAATACCGTGGTAAACCTTATTTTGTGGTAAAAAGAAGCTCGGCTTTAGTAGATGCGTTAAAAAATACTAAAATTGAATTAAAAGATCCCGAATCGACCGATCCTGAGCAACAACCTACCTATGTAGACAAGTCTACTCGTTCTATTAGACCAGACATTGCGGTATTAGAAGGAATTTGTACTCACCTGGGTTGTGTACCTCAGCATAAAAAAGTAACCGAAGTTGATTGGGGCGGTGGTTTCTTCTGTCCTTGTCACGGTTCGCGTTTTGACTTAGCGGGACGTGTTTTCTCTGGTGTTCCAGCGTCTAAAAATTTAAAAGTGCCTGAATATTCTTATCTTGCAGATAATGAAATTATCATTGGCGTGGGAGAGGGTGCAGCATAATGACTAAAATGGCTCAATTAATGCAATGGGTCGATGATCGTTTTCCAGCAACTAAAGTTTGGAACGAGCATCTGGCCGAATATTACGCCCCAAAGAACTTTAACTTTTGGTACTTCTTTGGTTCTTTGGCGTTATTGGTATTGGTTAATCAAATTCTAACGGGAATATGGTTAACAATGAATTACACACCTTCGGGTGAACAAGCGTATGCTTCTATAGAATTTATTATGCGTGATGTGCCTTATGGTGACATCTTACGTTATATGCACTCAACTGGTGCTTCGGCGTTTTTCTTAGTGGTTTATTTGCATATGTTCCGTGGTTTAATTTACGGTTCATTTAGAAAACCACGCGAGTTAGTTTGGCTATTTGGTATGATTATTTTTGTACTACTAATGGCTGAAGCCTTCATGGGATATTTATTACCTTGGGGTAATATGTCTTACTGGGGCGCGCAGGTTATTATCAACTTATTTAGCGCTATTCCTGTTTATGGTGCCGACATTACCCAATGGATTAGAGGTGACTTTATTATCTCTGGTGCCACGCTCAACCGTTTCTTTGCACTGCATGTTGTGGCATTGCCAATGGCATTATTGTTAATGGTGTTCTTGCATATTGTTGCGCTTCATAAAGTAGGCTCAAACAACCCAGATGGTATTGAAATTAAAAAGTATAAAGATGAAAACGGCATTCCATTAGATGGCATTCCTTTCCATCCTTATTACACGGTTAAAGATATTGTTGGTGTGGCGGGCTTCTTATTTTTGTTCTGCTTGGTGATTTTCTTTGCTCCAGAAATGGGCGGGTTTTTCCTTGAGCCACCAAACTTTACCCCAGCCGATCCACTAAAAACACCGGCTCATATTGCGCCAGTTTGGTATTTCACGCCTTTCTACTCAATACTGCGTGCGGTTCCTGATCAGCAATTGGGTGTTATTGCAATGGCGGCCTCATTAATTATTTTATTCTTTTTACCTTGGTTAGACCGAGCAAAAGTAAAATCAATTCGTTACAAGCACTGGAGCTTTAAGCTTTGGTTAGCCGTTTTTGTTGTTACCTTTGTGATCCTTGGTTATTTAGGTATGAAAGGGCCTACACCAATGAGAACTTTAGTTGCACAAATTTGTACTGTTTACTACTTTGCCTTCTTCTTCTTGATGCCATGGTGGAGTACTTGGGGCGAAACTAAGCCTGTTCCTGAGAGGGTGACACACTAATGAAAAAATTAATAATTACCATCAGTGCGCTATTTTCGCTGTCATTATCGGCAGCCGAAGAGGGGTTAACATTTCCTAATGATCCTTTGCCAGAGCTTAATGGCGAACAGCTGATTATTTCTGAACAACGCGGTATGCAGGTTTATATGAATAACTGCATGGGTTGTCATGGTTTAGAGTTTCAACGCTATAAGCGCACGGCAGAAGATTTAAAGATCCCTGAAGAGATAATGCTTGAAAACTTAGTATTTTCGGGTGGCAAAATTGGCGATCCTATGGCGAATAATATGAACCAAGAAGCTGCGGCTAACTGGTTTGGTGCGGCTCCGCCCGATTTATCACTAATTGCTCGCTATAGAGGTACCGATTGGCTTTATAACTATTTGCGTGGTTTTTACCAAGATGAATCTCGTCCTTATGGTGTGAACAACGGTGTATTTAAAGATGTTGGTATGCCGCACGTATTAGAAAACATGCAAGGCTTACAGGCTAAATCTGAAAAAGTAAAAGGTCTAGAAAATGATATTGCCTATGCTAAAGGCGATATTGCCAGCGCTAATAAAATTTTAGAGGGATCTTCTGACTCTGCGGCTAAAAAGACTATTAGCGAAGCACAAAAGCTCATTCATGATGCCGAAGCTGAGCTAGTTCGTTTATCAACTGCGGGTGAATACTACACCATTGTTAAAGAAGGACTTTTAACACCGCAAGAGTATGATCAAGCTATGGCCGATTTAGTTAACTTTTTAGAGTATGTCGGTGAACCTGGCAAAAAAGCACGTGAGCGTTTAGGTGTTTGGGTACTTTTATTTATCGCTGTATTTGGTGTGTTAGCATACTTTATGAAAAAAGAGTTTTGGAAAGATATTCATTAATTTGAGTATTTAGCCAAGTTTTAAAGTTTTATTTGACTCAATCGAAGTAAAGAGTAGTTAAGTTTTTAACTGCTCTTTTTTCGCACTTAGGGAGAGTTCTCAATGGCAACAGTAGCCAAACGATCAGTAATGACCCTTTATACCGGATCTGACGATGTTTATAGTCATCAGGTTCGTATTGTATTAGCTGAAAAAGGCGTTAACTTTGAAGCTATAGAAGTGGTTGGTAATCAACAGCCACCAGAAGATCTGATTGATCTTAACCCATATAATACCGTTCCAACCTTGGTTGACCGCGAGCTTGTTTTATTTGAAGCGCCAATTATTATGGAATACTTAGACGAAAGATTTCCACATCCGCCTTTAATGCCTGTTTATCCTGTGGCACGTGCGCGTTCTCGCTTAATGATGCACCGTGTTGAAAAAGACTGGTATAGCTTAATGAACGTGATTTTAAACGGTAAAGAAAAAGAAGCGGATAAATCTCGTAAAGAACTCACTGAAAGCTTATTAACTTTAGCACCAGTATTTAGTGAAACCCCTTACTTTTTAAGTGAAGAGTTCTCATTAATTGATTGCTGTTTAGCACCGCTAATGTGGCGACTGCCTGCAATGGACATTAAGTTAACGGGGCGTGGCTCTAAAGAAGTTTCACAATATATGGAGCTGTTATTTGAGCGTGATTCTTTTGAAGCAAGCCTTACAGATTCTGAAAGAGACATAAGAGCTTAATTTTATGCAAACACCTGTGTTCACTTCTAATAAGCCTTATTTATTTCGAGCAATTTATGAATGGTTGCTCGATAATGATGCTACGCCTTATATTTTAGTGGACACTAGTTTGGCTAATGTTGAAGTGCCCAATGAGCATATTCAAAATGGGCAAATTGTGTTAAATGCAAGCCCCTCGGCAATTAGACATTGGCTGGTTGATAATAATGCGGTTTCATTTAGTGCTAGATTTTCAGGTAAACCTAGACAAATTTATGTGCCAATGGAAGCAATACTAGCCATTTATTCTCAAGAAAATGGCTTAGGAATGGCTTTTCCTGCAATTGAAGAAGAGCAATTAGAGTCTGGCTTGTCAGATGAAAATGAGTCATTGCCTGAAGAGTCAGTTCAAATTGAGCCAAAAGTGGTAGATAGCAATAAAGAGTTACCACCCAAGAAAAATAATACCCCTCAAAACAAAAATAACTCACACTTAAAGGTTGTTAAATAGTTACAATTCCTAATTAGTAATAAAAGCTGCAAAACATATAACAACCTATTCTAATAATAACTGAAAAGTTAATACTTACGCTTTTTCCATGCTAAGGTTTTAGTAAACCAATATCGTCTTTAAGAGGGTGTTTTATGAAACTGGATGCCACTGTATTACTTATTTTCTCTACCGCTTTTCTTTTTTCTAGCTCAGCCGTTTTATCTAAGTCTAAAGGGACTTTGAAAGTTAATGAGTTTGACTATAAAAGGGCTAATGCCTTGGGTTTTAAAACTTCTTATCCTCAAGATGGTCCTTATGTTGAAGTGACGGCTAATAATACAAAATATAATCGAGTGCTTGAGTTGCACACTGACACTCAAATTATTGCTGAAACTCATGCAACTTGTTCTAACAAAGGAAAAGTGAGTAGCTTGTCAGTTTTAGCGGGCTCTGGGCCTAAGCAAAAGGTTAAAGGGCGTAGTTTTAGAAATGATCAATGGCAATTAATCATTCCTCGAAATGATTTTAAAGCGCTTAAGCCTATTCAACAATGTAATATTTCGGCTAAAGATTTAGCCGCTAAACATAAATTGAAATTAGCCGATGTCGTTAAAAAAGGGTTTGTTGTTACATTGCCGAGAAAACTTAAAGTTCAATCGACCTTGGTTTGTGAAGGTAAAGGATTACAAAGAGGAAGCATTAAAAGCAAAAGCATTGATGTTGATGCGCATATTGTTTGTGCGCCCAATCCCTTAGCTGGGCGCTCTAAATCTAAAACCAGTACAAAGTCGGCTGATCCTAAAAAAGCTAAGGTGATTAAGGTTTTTGAATCGGCTGTTGTTAATGCTACAGCCCAGTGTCCATCAAAAGTAGAAGTTAATGCGGATCTTATTTTTAAAAAACCAGGAAAAGTTTCAATTCAGTGGTTTGGCGCTGGCGGATATAAAAGTGCCAAAAAAGAAATTGCCGTTAATCGCTCTGGTAAAAAGTCAGTTAAACATATATGGAATATTGAAAAACCTAAATCAATTAACTCATTAAAGTCTAACACCAATAAAAACCAATTGACCGGTTGGGTAAGGCTAGAAGTCACTCACACAATAAAGCAAGGTATAGCAAGAGCTAAAAAAAACATGGAAAAGCAAACCCGTTAATTTTAATGTAGGTTGCGCCACGATTGTAACGCCAGTTAAACGTATGAAAACGGGCTAAAGCAAGCTCTGTTTTCTTAAGAGAAACAATAAGAGCTATTAACAAACCGCTTGATAGCGATCAAATTTGATAAATATATAATCAAGTTATAATAATTTTTTATAGGTTTTACTGATTTTTAGCGCTAGGTTTGCAATGGGAATTTTTGAACGATATTTATCGGTTTGGGGTTGGTTTATGTATTTTTGCTGGTGTAGGTTTAGGATATTTTTTTCCACAACAGTTTGAGCTTATTGCTTCATTAGAAGTCGCCCATGTTAATTTAGTGGTGGCAGTGCTAATTTGGGTTATGATTTATCCAATGATGGTGCAAATTGATTTTACTGCGATTAAAGATGTAGGAAAAAAGCCCAAAGGATTAGTTTTAACAATAGTTATTAATTGGTTAATTAAACCTTTTTCTATGGCCGCTTTAGGCTGGTTATTCTTTAAGGTGTTTTTTGCCGATATTGTCGATCCGCAAAGTGCCAATGAGTATATAGCGGGAATGATTTTACTTGGTGTTGCACCTTGCACAGCGATGGTATTTGTATGGAGCCAGTTAACCAAAGGCGATCCTAACTATACTTTAATACAAGTGTCAGTAAATGATGTCATTATGGTATTTGCCTTTGCTCCTATTGCCGCCTTTCTATTGGGTGTTTCTAACATTGTTGTTCCGTGGCAAACACTATTATGGTCGGTTATTTTATATGTGGTATTGCCATTAATTGCAGGAATAATTACTCGTAAAAAACTTGAACAAAAAAATAACCAAAACAAGTTAAATTCTTTTTTGCAAACAATGAAACCTTGGTCAGTTATTGGTCTGTTAGGTACTGTGGTTTTGTTATTTGGCTTTCAGGCACAAACCATTTTAGATCAGCCTCAAACCATTGCGCTAATAGCGATACCGCTGTTAATACAAACCTATGGCATTTTTGTTTATCGCATACTTGGGAGCAAAGCTATTAGCTTTGCCTCATAATATTGCAGCTCCAGCCTGTTTAATTGGCACGTCTAATTTTTTTGAATTAGCAGTAGCTGTGGCAATTTCATTGTTTGGTTTACATTCGGGGGCAGCATTAGCAACCGTAGTGGGAGTTTTAGTTGAAGTGCCTGTAATGTTATCGTTGGTTTACTTTGTCAATAAAACACGTCACTGGTTTAATTAAATATTTATACCCGTTCTTCTTTCAAGCTTATTTAAATATACCTACTTGAGCTTTTTCACCTTGTTTACGAGAGGCTCTATACATACCACTGGTATTAAATGGCATAGTGATATTGCCATATTTATCGATGGCAATAATACCGCCCGAACCACCAGCCTTAACCAAAACGTCATTAATTACAGTATTGGCCGCTTTTTCTAATGAAATATTTTGATATTGCATTCGAGCGGCAAATATCAGCCGCAACATGATAACGGATAAAATATTCACCATGCCCCGTTGCAGATACCGCACAGCTATTATTGTTGGCATAAGTGCCTGCACCAATAATTGGTGAGTCACCAACACGACCATACTGCTTTGCCGTCATTCCTCCTGTTGAGGTACCTGCCGCTAGATTGCCATTTTTATCAAGCGCTACCGCACCTACAGTGCCAACTTTAAATGCTAAGGGCAGTTGAATGTGAGCAGATTTAAAATTTTTTGTTTGCTAGCTTTTTCTTGGCCTTTATTAAAGCGTTATAACGAAACTCTGTATTAAAATATTCATTATCAACTAAGGAAAGTCCTTGCTCCTTAGCAAAAACTTCGGCGCCTTTACCGCTTAACATCACATGCACCGACTTATCCATGACTAACTTGGCAAGAGTAATTGGGTTTTTTAATTTGGGTAACACCAGAAACAGCACCAGCATTTAAAGTTTTGCCGTCCATTATTGATGCATCCAACTCGTGCTTTTCATCAAAGGTATAAACGGCGCCTTTACCAGCATTAAAAAGTGGGGAGTCTTCTAATATTTGGATGGCGCTAATAATCGCCTGCTGACTCGAACCACCTTGCTCAAGTATTTGATAGCCAGCATTAATAGCTTCGGTAAGTTTTTGTTCGTATTGTTTGCGTTTTTTCGGCAGTCATTTTTGATTTTTCTATGGTGCCTGCTCCGCCATGAATGGCTATGGCAAATTCAGGAGTTTGTGCAAATGCTTGGGAAGATAATAGATAAGTAGTAAAAATAAATATAACAGAAAGATAATTTTTCATTGTTTGTTCCTTAAGGTTTTCTTAAGTGTACCCTAATTACTTAACACTTTTTTCAACATAGGCAATTTGCCGATTAATTCTTTGTTTTATTAGTGGGTTAACTTTTGTGATCTTTAACGCGATATCTTTTAACGTAGTTTCGGCATTTTTAATTGGGCTGGTTTCTGCTAAATCGGCAAAACTTTCTTCTTCAATGCCTATGGCTAATATTTTGTTATATTGAGTATGTGCCGAAAGACGATTAATTTTTGCCATTAAGCGATTAGATAAAGAAATACCCGTGATAATGCCTCTTTCATTTTCTAATATTAATAGTGTGCCACAACCAATAAAAGCTTTCATTTTTACTACTAAAGGCAAGTCGGCTAAAAGCTGTTGCATTAAGCTTAATAAACTTAATGCTTCGTTAAGTTTGTCAGGTTGATTACCGTCGATAAATATGGGGATTAAACAACCCGATAAAATATCACCTTGTGATTGCAAGCCATAAGTTTGAAGTACCGATTTTAGATAACCCTCGGTGGTAGAAAGCACTAAAGCCGTTTGCTCATTTTCTTGTTCTTGCATTGCAAACTGGCAATAACAAAAGATCACTTTTTCTTCTCTACGGCTAGTTTGCCAAGTGTAATCATTAAGTAATGGCTGTTGATGCTCAATTAATTCTTGTTGTTTTTTGTTTGATAGCTCATCAATATAGTTCAACCATTCTTGTTTGTTTTTGGGTAATTGCGGTGCATTAAGTTTAACCAACTTATGATTAGACTTTACCAATTGGGTAATTCTGCGTTTGTATTTGCGAGTAACTAAAAACAGAATAAAAAAGCAAACAATAGCAACAGCGGCAATTATTTTTTGAGACTGAATAATTGAATGCCTAAAGTTTTTTTCTAATTGATTTTTTGTTAAGCGTGATTTTAAACCAGCCAATAGTGGCATTATCGAGGGTGATTTTTTCAATAAAAGGAATGTTTTTTTGCTCAGTAATAAAAGTTTTGACTTGTTGTTTGTTATTGACTGGCTGAGGTGATTGTGACGAAGGCTCTTCTATTGCGGTGCTTGCATTTGAGTTATTTGAAATTGATGCGTTATCTTTTAGCTCAGTTTGGGCTTGTGTTTCTGCAATAATTTGTCCATCTTCGGCAAAAATAGTTAGCGCTTTTTATATAAGGCGCGCAGCAGCAATATTATTAACCAAGTTTTGAAGTTGTTGGTTATTTTTAGCGGTTTAAAGGCTCGGTAGCGGCATTTGCAGCAACTTGTGTAATACTATGTGCATATTCGGAAGTTCGCTCGGTTACAAAGTTTTCTATTTGAAAAATTAAATGATCACCGCAACTGATAAAAAGGATCACACCAGTAATCAGCATAATGATGCTAAGTAATCCACGTAACAGACTTGGCGGCTTAGATTTAAATGATTTTATTATTTTTTCCATCTTTTGATTGTAGCAATGAACACCAAAGATCAACACCCTTTATACCCGTTCTACTTCAAGATGCTGAAACAAGCATCTTGAAGTAGAACGGGTATATAATTGAATACAAGAGTAAATCGTTTACAATAACCCGAGTTTCCTTACTACTGTTTAAACAATAATGACGACCTTAATTTCTAATAAGCTTTATCGAGTGACCATAGGCGATAATAAAATTCAATATCATTCTACTAGTTATCCTTTAGACGAGACAGAAGACAATTGGACTAAAGTAAGCTTATTTTCTACACAGTTACTCAACTGGCAAAAACAAGCATTTGAAAAACTGGTTAAAAACTTTGGTTTAACCCTTTATTGCGAGTTAAATATTGAAACTTTATGCTGGGTACTTTACATCAAAAAATGCAATTTTAATGATTTTGAGTCTTGTGTAACAGACTCTTCTTTTGATTATTTAATTTGGCCTAACATAAATGTTCAAGCGCCAAAGCTATTAGTTTTTGACATGGGACTCTACTTTTATTGAAATTGAAGTCATCGATCAGCTTGCCGCTTACCATAATGTTGGCGAAAAAGTTGCAAAGGTGACTGAGCTTGCAATGCAAGGAGAGCTTGATTTTTCTCAAAGCCTAATTGAGCGTGTTGCTTGTTTAGAAGGTTTAACAGAGCAAGCTATTGATGAAATTAAACAACAGCTGCCATTATCTAAAGGTATTGTTGAGTTAGTTTACCCAAGCTCAAAACCACGGAACTAAAATAGCGATTGTTTCTGGCGGTTTTATGCCTTTTGTTGAAAAGCTTAAACGTGATTTTGATTTGTATGCGGTTAAAGCTAATCAGTTAGAAATAATTAATGGTAAGCTCAGTGGTAAAGTTTTGGGTGATATTGTTGATGCAAAAGCCAAAGCTGACTTTTTGATTAAGCTGTGCCAGTCGCTTAATTTATCTCCACAACAAGCAATGGCAATTGGCGATGGCGCCAACGATTTAAACATGATGCAAGTTGCCGGTTTTGATTTGGCTTATAAGGCTAAAAGCAAAGTTCAAGCTAGGGCAAAAGGCCGTATAAATACGAGCAATTTTGCCCAGTTAGCTAAGGTGTTTAACTGGCAATAAAAGGGTATATATCCGCTTTATTTTAGATTTAGGCTAACTAAGAACTAAGAACTAAGAACTAAGAACTAAGAACTAAGAACTAAGAACTAAGAACTAAGCAAAGATCAGCCTGTTTTTTAAAATCCACTAGAAGAAAAATCATAATCTAGTTTGCTGCCAGGACGTTTTAAATAATAGCCTTGAATATATCTAACATTCATTGGCCATAATGCCGCTAGCATGGCTGCTTCTTCCACTTTTGGAATTATGCTTTGTTTGTCTCTGGAGTGAATGTCATCAAGTAATGATTGTACTTGTTCGGCAGCTGCGGGATCTTTGTTTATTTGGCTAGTAATTTTATCGTACACTTTGACATAATTTACATCAAGTTGCTCTAATAGTGTTTTTTGTGACGGATCGGCGCCATAGTTAGCTAAACACGTTTTATAACCTTTTTGCTTAAGCTCGGCACAAAATACAAGTACGCGTTTTAAGTGATTGACTGCATCGCTTTCGTCTATTTGAAAGATTATTCTATTTTTTCTTAAACCTGAAGAGCGGAAAGCCTTATCTATAATGGTTACTAGCTGAGAATTAACTAGCGAGCCACCACTTAAAGAAACAAATAATTGTGATTTATCGTTGTCTCCTTGAGCGATAAGAATTTTGAATGATTGCTTAATTATCCACAAGTCGAGCTGTTCACCCATGCCTGCGGCTTTGGCAACGTGAAAAATTTTGGAAGAATCAAGAGGCTCTCCATTTTCATCAGTAACCCTTACTAAAACTTGATAAAGCTCTCTTGGATCGCCATGAAGTTTAACCACTGGCTGGTAAAGCAGTTTAACTCTTTTCGACTCTAGCGCATCGTGTATTTTATCAAGTAACTCCATGTCTTCTTTGTCACTAACTTCATGAATCGTTTTGTTATAAACTTTTACTCCACTACCTTTTTCTACGCGGTTTGCTGCTTGGTGTGCGTTTGACATAAGTTGATCAGGATCGTTAAAGTCTTCACTGACGGCGCAAATGCCAATTTTTAAAGTGAGTTTAATGGTGTGACCTTCTATATCAAATAAGTGTTTTTTAATTGAATGACATAAATTTTGTGCTAAGGTTTTGGCTTTTTGCTCTGCATTATTAGGCACTAGCATCGCAAAGGTATTATCACCTATTCTAGCAAGGTTATAGTTTTCTTCAGATTCTTCAGACAACCATTTCGCGCAGTCTTGGGTTATTTTATCAGCACCAGTAATGCCGTATTCATCCAGCAATTGAGAGTGTTGATGATAGTCAATAAATAACACATTGGCAGTATCACCTTTTTCTGCGGCTTGCTCTATCGCCTGTTGGAGCTGATCAATAAAGTAATTTTTATTATAAAGCTCGGTTAGTGTATCGAGAGAGCTTAGCTCTTTGAGCTTTTCTTCTAATTCGGCGTTGTCTGCGGCAGAACGAATAAGGAGCTGGGTGCAAACTTCATCATCATAATTAGCTGTGGATAAAGTCATAACGGCATCAAATTGAGAAAAGTCAGATTTAACTCCAGAAAAACTAAAGCTTTGTTGCTCTCTAGTTTCAGACATGCCTTTTAAATATTGTCTAAATTCATTTTGGCTTTCTTTGGATATCATATCGAGTGCGGGAACGCACATTAGCTCGTCGTGATCTTCATATCCAAAAAGCTCCATATAAGTATTATTGGCATAAACGTGCATACCATCATGCACATAGGCAATAGCATCTTGCGAATTATCAAGAAGTAGTGTGCAGCGTTTTTCTGTGGCTTTTAACAGTAATTCTGTTTTTGTTTTGCTACGCCGAGTTTCTAGTGCCTGTATTTCTCTTTCTATTTTTAAGATAAGTAGCGATAAGTTATCAAAAGTTACGGCATCTTTAGCGCCTAAATTCATGACTTTAATGAGCTGCTCATCATCATGTTTAGGTAATAATACAATGCAAGGGATATCACGCCCGTAAGAATTAATTAACTCAATAACCTGAGAGGTTGGAAGATCTTTGTGTTCAATATTGGATAAAAAAAGATCCGATGAGCCTTTTTCGAGCGAATCAGATAGCTCTTCTGAGGTTAATACTTGTGTTGCTCTTACGGCAAAACCACGATTTCGAAGAGCGTTAATAATTATTTCAGCTTGATTCGATGAGGGTTCAGCTAATAATAAATGAATTGTTTTTATTGTATCTGTCATATCAATGATTGCGATCTTTATTTTGTAATGAGATTCTAATCGAGAGTCGAATATAGTAAATAGTGAACAGCGCACAAAACCAACTAAAATTAATGAGTTTTATGTTTTGTAAGCCTTTATTTATGCCTACAAATAAACAATATTAATTGGTTTAGGAGATCAACTTAGATCAACTATAGTATATCCCAAACACCATCTATACCAGAATCTAAATCTTTAGTGTTATTGCTTTTTTTACTTGTTTCCCTCTTTTGTCCAATAGCCTCAAATTGAAACTGCTTAAAACTACCTGTAGCAGAAATTTCTTTACTCAAAATTGCGTCGTATTCTTCACCACGATCAACAATTCTAATTTTATTGTTAGTAGCATAAGAAATTGAATTGGTAATTAATGTTTGCGGTTGGCCTATTCCTGTTAACTCAGGTAATAATAATGCTCTTTGATATTCGTTATTATGTTGGCTTTTACTGTTGCGTAATTGCACGTTAATTGGAAGAACATCGGGTGCCAAAAGTTGAATTCCCATTTGAACCACGCCACTTTTTGCATGTCTTCTTACCCACCTTACAACCCCAATACTCCAAGTGTTTTCCTCCAAAAAACCTAATATTTCACCTGTTTGCGCATGTTTGGGGAGTTTATCGGTAGAAACTTGAATGCAGTATCCCCCGGGGCTCATATTGATTAAATCGGCACTTTGCAGTTGATAATTTTCTTTAACAATAGCATCTCTTGAGCGTTGCTTTATATTATTTTCTTCGGGTTGAGAAACGGCTTGATCGGGGCGATATAATTTAGCCCATACATCGTTATTGGTTTGGGTTGATGACAAATAGTTATAGTTACTTTTAAGGTTAAGATCTTCTCGCTGGGCAACATCTAATAACTCTACATGCTTTAAACTGCCTTCCATTGCCTCTAGTGTATCAGTGGCACCACTTCTATCATCATCGGTTGCCCCAGGTTCTTGCATTAATAAAAAGTGAGTGGCTCCTAAACCGATGGAAATATTTAAGTCTTCATTGGCTGGTGTTCTAGCGAACGCTCTATGAGTACCTTGGCTCCACACTTGGATCAAATGTTTTTTCAGCATAGATTCACGTGCCAGTTTAGTATTGGGGTTTTTATCCAATGTTAAACTCTGTTTAAGATATTCTACAACAGGTGTTAAGGTCAGTTTATGCTGTTGACTGATATTGCCTTCAAATAATGATTTATGAATTGGCGGAGTGCTAGAGCTCAGCGCAACAATATAATGGTGGTTATTATAGGCATGAGAACTAAAGTTAGCGTATGGAGCAAGTTCACTAAGCATTTTCCAAAGCGAAGTAATTTCACCTTGACGCAACTGATAAGGCGTAGCAATGCTGAGTAAAAGCATTTTAATAAAGTAATGTGAAATGCTTTCATTTGAGTTTAAAGATTGAGGCACTTCGGTATCTAACAAATTGTGCTCTTTAGCAACTTGGTAGAGGATGTAGTTTTCACGCCAAATTCTTACTGGAACCGATGCATAAAGCTGGTAGCAACGCAGCATTACTGTGCCATGGTACTTTATGGCTAAAGCAATGCTTTGTGCAAAAACTTTTTTGTTACTCCACTTTACTTCATCACTTAAGATTGACTCAATAATAGAGTGGCAGCAAAGCGACATTTCGGTTTCTATGGCTTGAACTAACGCCGCAATTTTTCTTTGTTTTTCATTAAGGGCAATATGGTGGTTTAGAAATTGTGATTCTAAAGAGGCAATTAAATGGTTAGCGGTTTTGTTTATCGACTGGAGAATACTTAGTTTTTTATCGGGATCAACTAAGCTTTGATTCATATCAACCAATAGCTGATAAATTGCCCGAGAACTTTCACCCAAATTAGCTATGGGTAAATTTTTTATCCAGTGATCTACCTTACGAGGTGTTAACTCGACTATAGGCTTATAGTAAGCCTGAATGTCTCTTAATGTAAGGCCTGAAATTCCTTGCTTCATTAAAGGTTCCCTAATTTAATTTTGCTAAAAAGCCTGCTTTGTCTGACAATTTCTTGTATCAACCATGATAGTTTGAGCAACAATTAATTTAAGTTAAATACTAAAATTTCCACTGTTTTAACTCATAAGCTCACAAAGTTTAACTTAGGAGCTAAAAAAACATGACTATTATGTGTTTTTTATCGGTATAAGTTAATACTAGTTTAGTCTAATTATAAAAATTTTGCTTAAAAGTCACTAACTTAGAAGCTTTTTATCACGGAGGTGGACAAAAATTAACCAAAGTTCAACAAAGCCTAAATATTGAGTTGATTAAACAATAATGGTTTTGGCGCTTTTGTTGGGAATTTCTCGGCATAATCTGGGCACTAAATAACCCGGCAAGGTGTTTCTTAATTGGTTGACTAAATGGGTTGCCAGTTTTTCATCTAAGTCAAAATGAGCGGCACCTTGCACTTTATCGAGCAAATGAAGATAGTAAGGCAAAATACCTGCTGAAAATAAATCTTCACTCAGTTGACACAATTGCTCAGTAGAGTCGTTGATGTTTTTTAATAATACCGCTTGATTTAATAAGGTAATGGATGAGTTTTTAAAAGGTGTTAATGCTTGTTTTAAGGCTAAGTCTATTTCATTACTATGATTAATATGGAGTACCATTGAGGTTTCTAATGGTGTTTGGGTTAATATTTGAAGTAGTGATTGTGTTAATCTTTGTGGGATCACCACAGGAAGCCTTGTATGTATTCTTAATCGCTTTATATGCGAAATATTTGCAATTTGGGTAATTAATTTTTCTAAAGCTTTATCGTCTATTATCAATGGGTCGCCGCCACTTAAAATAATTTCCGATAGGCTCTTATTTTCTTTAATGTAATCTAAAGCTTTTTGTAAGCTTTCGCCGGTTGCTGCTTTGTCTTGGTAGGGAAAGTGACGACGAAAACAGTAGCGACAGTTAATTGCGCAAGCAGACGATAAGATCATTAATGCCCGTTTGGGATATTTATGTAATATACCAGTGGTTTTAAGCGCAGATTCTTGTAGTGGATCGGTATTATAATCACTAGGAGAAATAAGCTCTTGTTGAGTTGAGAGCACTTGCAGTAATAACGGATCATTGGGATCGCTGGGCTGCATTTTATCAATAAAAGGTTGCGGAACTCGCATTTTAAACCCAGTTTGCTCAGAAATGGTTTTTGCAATGGGGTGATTGTTTAAGCCGAGCTGCTGCAATAATGCATGAGGCTCTTTTATTGCGTTTTTTAAGTAACTTTTCCAAGAATATGCCTGACATTCTGGGGTGTTTACGGGTATTATTGGTGACAAATTTTTCATCATGTTATTTTAGCCGCTATTAAAAATGGTCGCTACATAATTGTGGCAAGATCTTAAAAGGCTAAAATATTACCTAACCGCACCATTAGAGAGAAATAAATGGCTACATATACTACTAATGATTTTCGATCAGGCATGAAATTTATGCTCGATGGCGAGCCTGTGTCGATTGTAGAAAATAACTTTGTTCGTCCAGGAAAAGGACAGGCTTTTGCGAAAACAAAAGTACACTTTTTATTAACCGGTCGTATCGTTGAAAAAACCTTTAAGTCGGGTGAAAACTTTGAACCTGCCGATGTAATGGACACCGATATGGAGTATTTATATACCGATGGTGAATATTGGCACTTTATGGATCCTAGTAGCTTTGAGCAAGTAGCCGCTGACGCAAAAGCGGTAGGTGACAATGTAAAGTGGCTAAAAGAGCAAGACTCTTGCATGGTAACTTTATTTAATGGCACACCCATTTCAATTACCCCACCTAATTTTGTTGTGCAAGAAGTAATTGATACTGATCCTGGTTTAAAAGGCGACACTAGTGGCAGTGGCGGTAAGCCTGCAACTTTGGAGTCTGGCGCAGTTGTTCGAGTGCCATTGTTTGTGCAAATTGGCGAAAAAATTAAAGTAGATACTCGAAACGGAGAGTATGTTTCTCGCGCTTAAACACCTTTAAAAAAGGCATGGTTTTTATGCTATGCCTTTAACTTCCTTTTAGATGAACATTTTACAAATTAGAGCGCAAAAATTAGCCCTGCTTAGAGCGCACTTCGATAACTCTGGCGCAATAGAAGTGGACACTCCACAATTACGTCATTTCACGGTTACCGATCCTTATATGAATGCTATGCAAGTTGTTTGCAATGAGCAGAAATTTCTTGGTTACCTGCAAACTTCGCCCGAATATGCCATGAAAATACTTTTAAGTTATCATTCGGGTGATATTTACCAATTAGGCAAAGTGTTTAGAGCCAATGAAAATAGCAACGCTCATGCTTGTGAGTTTACTATGCTTGAATGGTATAGGTTAGGCTGGAATTACCAGCAACTGATGGAAGAAGTTAAAACGGTTATTGGTTTGGTTACAAACATTAATCATTCTACTGAACTGACTTACAAGCAAGCATTTATTCGATATTTGCGGATTGATCCTTTTAAAATAAAAATGAATGAATTAAGGCAATTTGCAATTAATCAACTTGGAGAGCTTCCTGATAATATGCTTAAAGATGACTATCTCAGTCTGTTATTTGCTAGCAAAATAGAGCCAGAATTTAACCCTAAACTCATTACTTTTGTCACTCAATTTCCAGCCAGTCAGGCATCACTTGCAGAAAAAAAATGGGTTAATGAAAACCATGTAGCGCTTAGGTTTGAAGCTTATTGTGGCGGTTTAGAACTTGCCAATGGATTTGAAGAGTTAACCGATGTTAAAGAGCAATTATTAAGATTTGAACAAGATAATCAAATTAGGCAACAACTTGGTTATACCACACAATCTATAGATCCTGATTTTATCAGTGCGTTAGAAAGTGGCCTGCCTCATTGCTCTGGTGTGGCAGTTGGTTTTGATCGATTGCTTATGTTAGCAACACAATCTGAAAATATTCGTCAGGTTTTACCCATGAGCTTTAAGGGCTGAGATAAAGTGGGTATTTTTAAAAGGTAAAAAAAATGCACCAGTTGAAGGTGCATTTTTATCAAACCTAACAATCAACGATTAAATCGCAACTACATTTTCGGCTTGAGGTCCTTTTTGGCCTTGAGAAATAGTAAATTGTACTTGTTGGCCTTCTGCTAAAGTTTTAAAACCTTCATCTTGAATAGCGCTAAAGTGAACAAAAACATCTGGGCCAGATTCTTGCTCGATAAATCCAAAACCCTTTTTCTCATTAAAAAATTTAACTTTTCCAGTTACGGTAGACATAAAAACATTCCTTAAACAAACATAAATATATTCTGCTAAAAAATCGGGGTTACTTATGAATTGCAGAATCAATAAAAAATCGGCAAGATTTTTTTAATAATGGCGCAGACACAAATATAGCCTTGATCTAAAAGCATTTTTGATTATACAGAACCTTAATAGTGGGTCAAATTATTTGCTGAGCTTGTCATTTAACCTTAACTTTGAGTCACTAGCTTTTCGCCAAGAATTAAATCGTCGCCACTAATCATTGACTTTTTCCATTGCCAATTTGATTTTTCCATCAGCAAAATAACCGTAGAGCCAAGTTTAAAGCGACCCATTTCTTTACCTTTTTTAATCTCAATAGATTCCTGCTGATAATTCCAATGAGACACATTGCTTTTAGTGGGCGGTGTGACAGTGCCATGCCAAGTGGTTTCTACACTACCAACAATGGTTGCGCCAACGGCTACCATAGCCATTAATCCAAATGGTGTATTAAAATAGCTGACAACACGCTCATTGCGAGCAAATAAATTAGGCACGTTATTGGCGGTTAGCGGATTAACTGAAAATAACTTGCCAGGAATATGAGCCATAGAATGTAACTTGCCGTCACATGGCATATGAATGCGGTGATAATCTTTGGGGGCAAGATAAATGGTGCAAAACTCGCCGTTATCAAAACGACTTGCCATTTGTTGATCTCCCGCTAAAAGTTCTAAAACCGAATAGTGGTGTTTTTTAGCCTGAATAATACGACCTTTTTCAATTGTTCCAAATTGGCTCATTGCACCATCAACTGGAGAGCAAAGTGATTGGGTATCATTATCTATAGGGCGAGACTCGGGTTTTATGGCTCGGGTAAAAAAGTCGTTAAAACAGGCATATTCGGTTAAGCTTGGCTCAACAGCATTGCTCATATCAATGTTATAGGCTTTGGCAAACTGGGTGATAAATAAATTTTTAAACCAAGGAGCCTTAACATCGGCTAGTTTACCAGCGGCAATGGATACGGCATGTTGTGGAAGTAAATATTGTGAAACGATCTTTAATTGGTCACCAAACGACATTGTAAGCCTTAAGATTTAAGATAAAACGCGCATTTTACCTAGGTTGTTAATAAATGTCAGGTTTTAGGCGAATTCTTCTATCTTTAACTATAGTTAAAAGACTTATAAGATATATACCCGTTCTCCTTCAAGATGCATGTTTCAGTGTTCAGCCAAAAAGTTTGAACAAGGCGGAGCTTGCAGGAAATGGTAAGCCCTTTTCAAAAGCTGCAACGTAGTGCAAGCTTTTTGGCTGAGCACCCGAAGGGCTAGGCAGTAAGCCAACCTCTTCTTCGTTATCAATGCTTGAATGAGAGTGACTAATCCTGCGCATTAATGCCTCAAATAGGATGGCTTACTGACTTGCTGAAACATGCATCTTGAAGGAGAGCGGGTATAATTAACAGATAATATTTAAGCGAAATCTAAATGACTGTTTTTATTGGTGGAATTATTGTTTTAGCGGCTGTTTTAGGTGGCTATGTTTTATCTCATGGTGAACTTGCTGCTTTGTGGCAACCTTTTGAGCTTTTAATTATTGGCGGTGCTGCCTTTGGTGCCTTTATTATTGCCAACCCCATAAAAGTAACCTTAAATACATTTAAAAGTTTCCCTCAACTGATTAGTCCTAGCCCGTTTTCTAAGGTGCTTTATCTTGAGCTGTTATCTTTAATGTTTCAGCTATTTAGCGTTATTAGGCGAGAAGGCTTAATCTCTATTGAGCGACATATAGAAGATCCTGAAGACAGTGAAATATTTAGTCGATTTCCGTTAATTAGCCAAAATCATCATGCCATGGATTTTATCTGTGATTATCTTCGGTTAATGGTGATAGGTGATATGACATCTTACGAACTAGAAAATCTAATGGATATCGATTTAGAAACTCATCATCACGAAAAGCTGGCTCCTTCTCATGCGATAGCAAAAGTTGCTGATGCTCTGCCTGGGTTTGGTATTGTTGCTGCGGTGCTAGGTATTGTCATTACCATGCAGTCTTTAGGTGGACCACCAGAGGTTATTGGTGTTCATGTTGCGGCTGCTTTGGTAGGGACATTTTTAGGAATTTTGCTCGCTTATGGTTTTGTTGCCCCATTGTCAAATGCACTTGAATATCGAGCCACAGAAGAGAGTAAGTTTTTTGAATGTATAAAGGTTTGTATTTTGGCCTCAATAAATGGAATGCCGCCACAAATTGCTGTTGAGTTTGGGCGTAAAACCTTAACTAGTAATGTTAGACCAAACTTTTATGAGTTAGAAGACTGTGTTAAAGGGTTAAGATAAATTGATTGATACCTGTTTGCTTTTAATAGGCTAAAACAAATACCCCTAAGTAGAGCCCGTGTAACTATTAAGAAGATTAATGATGGAAGAGCACGAAAAAGCCAAACCAGTAATTATTAAAAAAGTGAAACGGAATGTTCACGGACATCATGGTGGTAGTTGGAAAGTAGCTTTTGCTGACTTTGCAACGGCAATGATGGCGTTTTTTCTTTTGCTTTGGTTAATAGGAAACACCAGTGAAGATCAAAAGCGGGCAATAAGTGGTTATTTTCATGATCCTTCGGGTTTTTCAGATAAAGGTGGCTCAAAACCCAATGTGATTGGTGATAAAGGACAAAATGCTTCAATTATTGAGTTTGATAATATTCAACCAGAAACCGAAGAAGTAGAAGAGTTAACCGAAACCGACATTGAAAAATTAGCCGAAGAACAAGAGACTGCTCGGCTAGAATTGCTAAAGCTTGAGTTAGAGTCTTTGGTTGATAATAGTGATGCATTTGAGCAATTTAAAGATCAAGTGATCATTGACATTACGCCGTCGGGGTTAAGAATTCAAATTGTTGATAAAGATAAAAGACCAATGTTTGACAGTGGTAGTGCAGAGCCCAAAAATTATTCACGAGTGATCTTAAATAATTTAGCTGGAGTATTAAAACAAGTACCCAATAAGCTTAGTGTTACGGGGCATACTGACGCTACGCCGTATGTAGAAAAAGAAAATTATGGCAACTGGGAACTATCGGCCGATAGAGCAAATTCAGCTAGAAGAGAGCTGTTAAAAGGAGGGATTTTAGAAGATAAAATTGCTAGAGTTGAAGGGTTTTCTTCTTCAATATTATTTGATGCGCAAAATCCTTATGATCCAATCAATAGACGTATAGCCATTATTGTGCTTAAATCGAGTGTCGCAGAAAACATTGAAAAACAAGTGCTTGGGGTAGAATAATTAGAATGAGCAAATTAGGGCGAGCAAATTAGAACGAGTGTAGTTGCCGAGTGAATAATGATTAAAAGCGAAACTCAAGAAACTCAACAAAACCAATTAGAGTCGGCATTATTTGAAATTACGGCTTGTGCTGTTGATTCACATTCAATTAAAGAATATGCACAAAAGCTTCACTCTATTATCGACAAGCTCACCAACGCAAAAAACTTCTTTGTTGCTTTATATAAAAATAACAATCAAATAATCGACTTTGTCTATATTGCCGATGAATACGACAGTTTAAGTATTGAGTCGGTGCTCAATCAGTTAAGTAGCAAAGAAATTGAACGAACATTAACAGGCTATTTGCTAAAAACTAAAAAAACTCAACATATATTAAGTGAAGAAGTTGATAACTTAATTAAAAATGGCGTTGTTGATAATGTAGGAGAACCCAGCTCTGACTGGCTAGGCGTTCCTTTAATGTATGATTCAGAAATATTGGGCGCACTGGTTATTCAAAGCTACCAAGAAAACTTTATCTATTCTGATAAAGATGTGGCAATTATGGAGTTTGTTGCTCGCCAGACAGCACTAGTGATAAAGAGTAAGCAAGCCCAAATAGATTTAATAGCAACCAACCGAGAGCTAGAAACACGGGTAAAAGAAAGAACTCAAGCGCTTAACTCTACAAATGAAGCGCTTAAAGAAGAAATTAATCAAAGAATTGAAAGCCAACAAGTTCAAGAAGCACTTTTTCAGATAACCGAGCTCGTTTCAACCTCAAATGATTTAGTTGATTTATATCAAGGTGTTTATAACATTATTAATCGTTTAATGTTTGCTAGAAACCAGTACATTGCTTTATTAACAAAAGATAAAAAGCATATTGAGTTTCCATTTTTTAAAGATGAATTCGATGATGTACCAAAAAGCCGAAGTATTTCTAAAGATGCCAATTTTACCGAAAAAGTGCTTACTTCTGGAAAGTCTGTTCTTTACCAAAGGCGTGAAATAGAAGAAGTCGAAAGTGTGGGAACACGCAGTAAAAGTTGGCTAGGCGTACCACTTAATGATAAAGGCAATGTTTTTGGGGTGTTGGCTATCCAAAGTTATCAGTCAGACAAAACTTATACACAACAAGACAAACAAGTATTAACCACAATAGGTCAGCAAGTAGCAACGGCTATCTTACGAAAAAAAGATGCCGACTCGCTATTAATTGTTCACGAATCTTTAGAGCGAAGGGTAAAAGAAAGAACTTTTGAATTAGAAGAAACGATTAAAAAAAGGAAAAAAGTAGAAGAAAGACTAGCCTTTGAAACATTACACGACTCTCTTACAGGGCTGCCTAACCGAGGACATTTAAGTAAAAAGCTAAATGACTTGCTTTTAGGCGAGTTTCGTCACCAACAAATAATGGCATTGTTATTTTTAGATCTTGATCGGTTTAAGGTTATTAATGATAGCTTAGGGCATCATATTGGCGATCAGTTTTTAATTGCGGTAGCACATAGGCTTCAAGAATGTGTAAGAGCAGAGGATTTAGTTGCTCGACTTGGTGGTGATGAATTTTGCATTTTAATGCCATCAATAAAAAGAAATAGTATTGCTTTTAGTCTTTGTGCAAGGTTATTAAAAGCCCTTAAAAAGCCGTTAGAAGTTTCGGGACATTCGTTAATTACCAGTGCTAGCATTGGTGTTCGTTTAGTTAGTCCGCTAGATGCTTCTGCCGAAGTGATCATGAGTGATGCCGATGCAGCCATGTATCAAGCTAAACATCAAGGTAAAAACCAATATTGCGTTTTTGATTCTAATATTAAAAAGCTTGTAACCGATAGAATGGTAATGGAAAACGAGCTTCGTGAAGCGGTTGAGAAAAAACAATTATTTTTAATGTATCAGCCTATTGTTGATATTGTTTCAAATGAGTTGGTTGGACTTGAAGCTTTGGTTCGATGGCGACATAAGGATAAAGGCTATATTTCACCTGAAAAATTTATTGCGGTTGCAGAAGAAACGGGCATTATAGTTGAGCTAGGTGAAGCGGTTATTGATATGGCTTGCAAAAAACTGAGTGAACTACAAAAAGATCCTAACTTAAATAAACTATATATCAATATTAATGTTTCTCCAGTGCAAATTTTATCGCGAAACCTTGATCAAGTATTAAGAAATGCAATTAACGCTTATAAAATATCAACCAAATATTTGCGTGTAGAAATAACCGAAAGTATTTTAATTGAAGATTACACTACGGCATTATCTTTTGTACGAGAAATGCGAGCAATGGGAGTAAAAATTTATTTAGATGATTTTGGTACAGGTTTTTCTTCACTAAGTTATTTGCATAAATTTCCATTCGATGTCATTAAACTTGATCGTTCATTTATTGATGCGCTAAATGAATCACATAGCAATTTTGCCATTGTAGAGTCAATTGTATTGTTAGCTAATAACCTAGATATTCCCATTGTTGCAGAAGGTGTAGAAACTAAAACCCAGCTTCAACTCATTAAAAAAATGGGTTATCGCTATGGACAAGGCTATTATTTTTCTAGGCCAGTTAAAGCGAGTGAAATTGCTCAATTAAAAAATGAAATACATTCTAAAGTGGAAGATATTAATTTAAGCGAATAATAAAAGAAAAAATTGGCATAGATTTTATACTTTTTATTCATTCGTAAAATTTATTGATCGTGATTAACAGTGGCACATTATAAGGCTAAAATTTCAATGAAAAAATATGTTATCTTTTTTACCTTATTTATTATCAGTTTTAATGTAATTGCTGCCGATAGGTATAGAGGATCTATCTCAGGAAAAATTGTAGAAAGTAATGGACATGTTTTTGTTGGGGGAGCAGGGTTTACCGATGGTGTTTATTTTAAAGGAAAAGATACCATTAACTTTAGGCAAGAACGAGGTCAAAAAGTTAGATTAAGTAAAGAAGGTTTTTTAACCTCTAATGAAATTAACAACAAATACCATATGATTGCTAAAATTTTAAATAGAAAAGATGATGCTTTTAAAATGTCGATAACCGCGTATCATAATTTTCTTGTCTTTAATGCTAGTGGTAAGTCAACTTTAAAATCAACTAAGCTGTTTGACAAAATGATAAAGGGTCAACTAAACAGCAAAAACAGTTATCAAATTATAGAAGACGGTAAAGCAAATTTTTATGTTGACATTAATATTGATAAAGTTTTTTCAACCGAAGAACTAAAGTTGTTACATTCGCAAGGTAAATGGCCTACTAGCAATTAGTTTTACATTGTTATTGGTTTTTTAGTTTATCAATTAATATGACTCAACATATAGGCCGCTTCGCACCAACCCCATCAGGACCACTCCATTTTGGCTCTTTAGTGGCGGCGCTTGGTAGTTATTTAATTGCTAAAAGCCAAGGTGGAAAATGGCTTGTTCGAGTGGAAGATCTTGATCCACCTCGTGAACAAGCTGGTGCGACTAAAAGCATTATTAAAACCCTTGAAGCTTTTGGTTTTGAATGGGATGGCGATATTGTTTATCAAAGCCAAAGATCTCAATATTACCTCAATGCAATTAGTCAGCTGAAAGATCAAAGTGTTAGTTATTATTGCTGTTGTTCGCGTAAGCAAGTAGAGCAAAGAAATTCTGGTGTTTATGATGGATATTGCCGCGATAAAAATTTAGGTGAAAGTGATGCAGCGCTTAAAGTAAAATTTGGATCAGGTTTTTCTCATTTTTACGATCATATTCAAGGTGATTGTGTTTTTGATAGTCCCAATGATATTCAAGATTTTGTGATCCAAAGACGCGACAAGCTTTTTGCTTATCAGTTAGCCGTTGTAGTCGATGATATTGAGCAACAAATTAATCATGTGGTACGCGGAGCCGATATTTTAGATTCAACACCAAGGCAAAATTTTTTATATCATTGTTTTAACAAATCGTCTCCAGATTATTATCACTTGCCATTGGTTGTTGATGAGCAAGGTCGCAAGTTAAGTAAAAGCCAGTTAGATCCAGCAATAAAAACTGATAAAGCCAGTCAATTGTTAGTGCAGGCGCTTAAGCATTTAGGGCAAAAAACACCAGATGATCTTGAATATGGCAAGCCGAGTGAGATTTTGGCTTTTGCGATTGGTGCTTGGGATACCTATCTTATCTCTCAAAACCCTCAACAAATAAAACCTCTATAAGTGTTTAATTTGACACAAGTTTGTTGTCGTGGGTTAATAGAGAGATAATAAGCGTTCTAAAAGCTAGAAACCCCATAACAATAAAATTAAAGGAGATAAAAGTTTGAGTGAGCATAAAGGTCTCGATCCTAAAGCCTATACCCAATTAAAAGAGGGTGAACAATATCCACCCTATGTTCCTGCCCAAGAAACTATTGCCGAATTCACCTTTAAAGCCGTTGGTTTAGGGATTTTATTTGGGGTGATTTTTGGCGCAGCCAATGCCTATTTGGGCTTGCGCGCAGGTTTAACCATTAGTACCTCTATTCCAGTAGCAGTAATGGCGGTGGCGGTTTTTAAAATTTTGGCAAAAGGCGGCATTAAAAGCACCATACTAGAAACCAATATTGCGCAAACGACGGGGTCAGCATCTAGTTCGGTAGCAAGTGGGGTTATTTTTACTTTGCCAGCCCTATTTATGTGGGGAATGGCGCCAGATTTATTACAAATGACCATATTGGCAATGAGCGGCGGTTTGTTGGGGATTTTATTTATGATCCCACTGCGCAAATACTTAATCGAAAAAGAGCACGGTAAATTACCTTACCCCGAAGGTACGGCGTGTGCTGAAGTATTAGTTGCCAATGAAGTGGGTGGCAGTAAAGCTAAGTTTATTTTTATTGGTATGGGTGTTGCCGCGCTGTTTAAAACATTAACTTCGTGGATAAAAATAATTCCCGACCACGCCACCTTAAAAATTCCATTTATTAAAAAAGCCAGCATTGGTATTGATCTTTCAGCCGCATTATTTGGTGTGGGTTATATTTTAGGCCCTCGCATTGCCGCCATAATGGTCGGTGGCGGGCTACTTTCTGCATTAATTATTATTCCTGCCATTGCTTATTGGGGTGATGCTAGGGTTATTCCGCTTTATCCAGAAACTGAAAATTTAATTCTCGATATGTCAGCAAGCCAAATTTGGACGCGTTATGTGCGCTATATTGGTGCAGGTGCAGTGGCAACCGCTGGGATCATCACGCTCATTCGCAGTATTCCCGTGATGATCGAAAGTTTTAAAATGGGCGCTAAACATATTGGTGATGGTACAAAATCCGTATTAAGAACCAGCAACGATTTACCGCTTAAAGTGGTTGCCGTTGGTGTGGTAATTATTATTGCGGTGTTAACTTTAGTGCCTAATGCGTTTGGCGCTATTGGCGGGGTTGAAACGCGTTTGGTTGCCGCGCTTTGTGTGGCGTTATTTGCGTTCTTTTTTGTAACCGTTGCAGCAAGAATTGTAGGCTTAGTTGGGGTAACCTCTAATCCAACAAGTGGAATGACCATTGCCGCCTTATTAGGCACGGCAACCATCTTTTTGCTGATGGGGTGGGATGATGATGCAGGTAAAGCAGGTACCTTAATTGTGGGCTGTGTTGTTGCAATTGCGGCTTCTATTTCAGGTGATACTTCACAAGATCTAAAAAGTGGATATTTGCTTGGTGCAACCCCAAGAAAACAGCAATTATCCGAACTGCTAGGTGTGTTAACTTCGGCAACTTTTGTTTGTTTAGCGGTATTACTACTAGCGGAAACTTTTGGCTTTGGTACAAAAGAGTTACCCGCACCGCAAGCAACATTAATGAAGCTAGTGATTGATGGGGTTATTGATCAAAACCTACCTTGGTCTTTAGTTGTTATTGGCGCAGGCATCGCAATTTTATGTGAGTTAGTAAAAATACCATCATTGCCATTTGCGGTTGGTGTTTACCTGCCCGTTGCAACCATGACACCTATTTTTATTGGCGGTTTAATTCGACATTACTTTGAAAAGAAAACCAAAAACGAATCGCAGCTTGATAACCGCCGTGAAAGAGGGGTGTTATTAGGTAGTGGCTTTGTTGGTGGCGAAGGCTTATTAGGGGTTGGTATTGCCGCCGTTGCCTTTATTCAAAGCAAAAAGCCCGATGGTATTGGCACAGGCTGGGCAGGAAGTGATTTTCTTGCCATGATAGCGGGAGCCATTGGCTTTGGTTTATTAATTGTATGGTTCTTTAACCTGATCAAAAAGGCCGATTAACACCTTTGTTTGGCTTAAAATGGCGACGTAAATTGTCGCCATTTTTTTAACATCAAAAACCTAGTTTTAAAGGAATAGTTAGTGAATATTGAGTTTTCTGCGTTTATTGCCACTAGCCTCGATGGTTATATTGCCCGACCTAACGGACAACTCGACTGGTTAGAAAATGCCACTGAAAAAGATAGCAAACAAGACTTTGGCTATTTTGATTTTATGCGTAATGTTGATTGTGTAGTTTTGGGGAGAAACACCTTTGAGAAAGTTGTTTCATTTCCTGAATGGTCTTATAAAAATCAACGTGTTGTTGTGCTAAGTAAAACCATGAAAAATGCGCCAAATCATTTAGAATACCCCGTTGATTTTTTTAGTGGAAAAGTTGAATTATTAGCGGTGGAATTACAAAACCTAGGTGTAAAAAAAGCCTATATAGATGGCGGAGTTACGATTCAATCTTTTATTAATGCTAAGCTTTTAGACGATATTATTGTTACTCAAATTCCTATTCTAATTGGCAGAGGGATTTCACTGTTTGGCAAAGGGTTTGACGATGTGAAATTAGAACTTTTAAAAAGTAATGCTTTTGATAATGGCTTTGTGCAGTCGCATTATAAGTTTAAGTATTCTCGTGGGAAATTTTTTGATGGTTAAAGGTTTGAAGTTTTTCTAATGCTTCTCTTGCTAAACACCTTCAACCCCACTCAGCCGTCCTTTGCGAAGGGGAGGAGCCTAGTTTTATCGTTCTCATGCTCCTGCGTGGGAATGCATAAAGGGGTTAATTTGTTTTAAGGTTTTGATATTCCAGTTAACTGCTCTTTAATGCTTTTAGGCGATCTTAATCGCCAAGTTTCTATTGTATGATACTTAGAATGCAGGGCTTTTTTGTAATGGTTTTTAGGTTGTTCTGAGTGGATTAAATTAAATGTTTTTACTACCATGCTTTGATTAAAAGTTGGGTTTATTATTGGCGCATTTTCGGCATTTCTAAAGAGGGTTAAATGCGGTTTAAATGTTTTGCGATCAAAATGATTTATTCCTTGTGAAACAAGCTGTTTTTCGATTGAACTTTTAAGCTGGTATGTCTGATCAGAATCAACAATATTTAATCCAACAATATTCTGTTTTTGCCAATAGAATAATTCATTTAATGTTATTTCAAACGGCTCTATTTGCGGCGCTGTTAGGTTGGTTAAAATTAAATCAAGATTATTATCATTGGTTTTACCTAAGTAGCTTAAGGTTATATGATAATTTGATGCGGGAATTTTTTTTGCGTTAAATAACTGGGCATTTAGTTCAACTGATGAATGAAAATCCATCAGTTTTGACACAATCGAAAAGTCTAATTCTATGGCAAAAAATAATTGCATTTATTTCCAATAAGGGTTCGATTTAAACACCGCAATTCTTGTTTGCTCTAGGGCTTCTAAAATAGGCTGGTTAAGTTTTTCTAACCAAGCGTCGGTTTCTTCTTGCTGATGGGTTTCGAGCTGTAACTCATAAATATAATCATTCATTTGTAACTCTCGAATACCATCTAAAATATCAACCCAGGGTTGACGATAAGCCAGGCGCTTTTGTGACTCATAAAGACCACCAAAAAATAGTCCTGTATCTAAGGCACGTCTTATGGTGGCGATTAGCTTAAAATAGCCCTTGGCGGTTAAATCTACCTTGGGACCGAGTTCACGTTTAAGCTCTTTAAGCATATGCTCAAGTTGTTTTTGTGCATAATCAATAATTGGCTCTTTGAGTTTGTCGTGATCTTTTTCGGGAATAAATTCTCGCCATTCTTTAAAATATAGCCATTCTGACATATTAAGCATCATTAAATTATAACGCGGTGTGGCAAGTAACGATTTAAAGTTTTCTATGGCTTCGGTGACTTCATTGTCAATTTTGGTTTGCTGGGTTTCAACCAGATCCCAATCGGCCTTTTTCTTTAAGTAACGGTTTAAATAACGTTTGTGTTTTGCCGCATCAACTATAGGGCGCATGGCTTCGGCTAACCAGTTCCAGTTGTTGCGTAAATCAGTGGTGGCTTGGCGTGGAATGAGTCCACCAAAAACCATATACATGTGATGTAAAAATATGAGTGCTCTATACATTTCTAAAACGGCGCCATGAGCATTTTTGTTATTTAAAAATAGTTCAAAATATTGCCAGTGTTTAAGACCTGCAAAGCAAATGCGCTCAAACGCCAGCTCTGACTCTGCGCCTTGACTAAGTTCGGTTACTTGCATTCTTTGTTGGCTAGGTGAAATAGGATCGCACAAACTAAAACCACGCCTAGCTTTACTGGCATTATATAAAGTGAGATCGAGCTCTTTTATTAAATAACGACCAACCGCAAAAATATATTCAGGGCTGCCTTCTATTAGCTCTAGTTCTACTTCGCATATTTTGCGTGATTTATCACAAGCAGTAATTAAGCCAATATCGAGAGAAACCTCAATTTTTGTTTTATCCGAAAAGGTCACTAAGCAAGAAGTACGTTCAAAATCGGTTTTAAAGCAAGGCAAAAACTCACCATCTTCTTCAAACGCCTCTTCCACTAAAATTTGTAAATATGGTTCAGAAATTAAGCTGGTATCGAGCTTGTTTTCATTAAGAGCAATTTCATCTTCGTTTCTTTCACTCAAACCACCAATTTCTTTGCCAGAAGATTTTACTGTTTGAATAAATTGCTCACCTTTTTGGCGAATACGCATACCAATGGCCATTTCTTTGAGCTTAAAGCCTTTAGTATCGAAATAGGTATTGGCAAGATGATGCGATTCCCAAGGGGTTTGCTGTTCAGCGCCAGGGAAGTCTAAGTTTTTGATTTTTAGCAATTTATCTTGAGTTGCAGCGAGCTTAAGCTCAAGTTCTTTTGCCATGAATATTGCCTTGGTTTCTTAAAACTAGGGCTTATTTAACCATTCAATGAAGGGTTTGTCATCAACCATCAGTAGAACAGATGATTTTGGTCAAAATATAAGCGACCTATTTGGCAAATATTGGCAGAAAATAATAAGTGTATTGCAAGCTTTGTAAAGCTTTGACATCATAGACGCCCTGTTTGCTGTGAGTTTTATTCCAATGAATTTTAAGCCGATTATTACTTCGTTTTTAGCCGCTATTTTTTTATCTTCGCCAGTATCGGCAGAAGTGGTTTATATTGACGATAAAATCAAAGTTTGGTCACGTACTGGCCCCACAAATGGTTACAATGTTAAGTATGAGTTTGAACCAGGCACAAAGCTGCAAGTGCTTCAAACTAATGAACAAACTAAATATATTGAAGTTCAAGACGAAAGAGGAAGAACCGCTTGGATTGAGTCTAAATATACGTCTAAGTCACCAACCGTGCATCAAATGGTTAATACATTAACCAATGAAGTATCGAACTTAAAAGCACAACTGGAAAGCACCGAAAAGAACTTAAATTTGCGCATTGCCCAGCTAGAGCCTTTTGAGCAAAGAAACAAAGATCTACAAACCAAAATAACAACATTGCAAACTGAGTTTGAGCAGGTTAAGCAAAAAGCCGATCTGTATCAAACGGGTTTTAATACCGAAGCTATGTTTGGTGGTGCGGTGGTTTTATTTGGCGGTATGATCTTGGGTTTTATTATTACTCGCTTAGGTGGTGGTCGTAAGAAATCGGGTTGGAGTTAATGTCTGACGACTCAAGTGTTCCAAACATAAAGCTTAGTTCTGGCGGTGTCATCAATCGCGATTATTTAATTCACGCTAAAGCCAATTTTATTAGTGAAGAGGCTTTGGCAGAATTTGTTGAATATTGTGGAAAGCCACTACGAAAAAGCATTCGTTATAACTCTTTAAAAGTCACTCAAGATGAGTTTTTAAATATAGCCAATAAATATCATTGGCAATTAACTCAAATTCCTTGGTGTAACGAAGGTTTTTGGGTTGACTTATCCAAGGCTAATCACGATGAGTCATTAGGCAATTTGCCCGAACATATCCAAGGGCTTTTTTATATTCAAGAAGCCAGCTCAATGCTTCCTCCTTTTGCGCTTTTTGATCAAATAGAAATGGATTTATTAAATGATCCTTTAGTGGCAGATTTTGCCGCTGCACCGGGCTCTAAAACTACCCAAATTGCAGCAAGCCTTAATAACCAAGGAATAATATTAGCTAATGAGTTATCGGCTAGCCGTTTAAAAGGACTACATGGAAATTTAGTTAGGTGCGGCATTTTAAATGTGTGTATGTCGCATCAAGATGGTTGCAATATTGGCTCTTTGCTACCCAATAGTTTTGACTTTGTTTTGCTTGATGCTCCATGCAGTGGTGAAGGAACCATAAGAAAAGATAAAGATGCATTAAAAGAGTGGCAGTTAGACAAGGTTGAATCGTTAGCTAAGCTTCAAAAACAGATAATTGTATCTGCCTATAATGCGTTAAAACCAGGTGGGCGACTCATTTATTCTACTTGTACGTTATCACCGCAAGAAAACCAACAAGTGGTTGATTATTTGCTAACGCAAACCCTGGCAACCATTAACCCATTAAATAATTTATTTGCAGGTTCTGAGAAAGCATTAACCGAGCAAGGCTCTTTATTAGTTTTACCACAATATTTTGATAGTGAAGGTTTTTTTATTGCCAGTATTAATAAGCCAGTTAATGAAACCAATAATCAACAACCTAAGCCTGTTTATTCAACACCTTTTACCCCTTTGGCAAAAAAGCAAACTCAATTAGTGACCTATTATTTTAAGCAAACTTTTGGTGTTGACATAGTGCCCAGCGGTTATCAGTTATTGCAAAAAGATAAAGATATTTGGCTTTTTCCTAACAATATTGCTGCGCTTAATCGTGCAATAAAAATTAACCGTGCAGGTACAAAAATTGCCACAATATTTCCAAGAAACATTCGTAGCTCATTTGAGTTTGCCAGTTGTTTTGGCCACTTAGCATCAAAACAATTTGTTGCGCTTAATCAGGTTCAAGCGAGCGGATATTACCGTGGTGAAAATATTGAAGTGTGTGAAGGCAATCTTTTAGAGGGTGAGGTTATTTTAATGTATCAAGGAAAAACCTTGGGGGTTGGTCTCAATAAAAAAGGCAAAATTAAAAATCGCCTGCCTAGAGAGTTAGTGCGCGATAACATTGAGTTTAAACTTTAATAGCAACTATTTTAAATTAAAAAAGCTAGGCAAATAAGCCTAGCTTTTAAGCTGTTTTAACTAAAAGAGACTTTAACCGGTTTTTTGGCTGCGGGATCTTCTAGCTCTAATAGTTCGGCTGGGGTAAAAGCAAAAAAGTTTGCCACAAGATTGCCAGGAAATTGCTCTCGATAGGTATTATATTGCATCACACTGTCGTTAAAAGCTTGACGTGAAAATGATATTTTATCTTCGGTATTGCTTAGCTCATCCATTAAACTCATCATGTTTTCATTGGCTTTTAAGTCGGGGTAACTTTCCGATAAGGCAAAAAACTTGCCTAATGATCCGCCTAATAAAGTTTCTGCCGCCGCTAATGATTTGATACTTGCCCCATCATCAGGGTTTTGAGCTGCTTGCTGATTTGCCGAAACTGCGGTATTTCTGGCTTGAATAACCGCTTCTAAGGTTTCTTTTTCGTGCGACATATAACCTTTGGCGGTTTCAACTAAGTTTGGAATAAGATCGTAACGACGAGTAAGTTGAACGTCAATTTGCGCAAAGGCAGTTTTAAATTGGTTTTTTAGTGCCACCAGCTTATTGTATAAACCCACTACATAAAAACCTAATATGGCGATAACACCTATAAAGATCCAAAACTCCATAATGACTCCTAATTATTTTAAATTATCTATTTCAGTTTTTAAGTCATAACCTTTGTCGGTTACTATGGCTTCTAAAACTTTTACTCTTTCTTCAAGAGCTTCGAGCTTATTAATACGCTCTTCTATATCACTAGTATCAACTTGCTTTTTGTCGATGTAAGACTTAAAAACACCTGCGACAATACTAACTACAGTGATAATAGCAATCATTTCAAATATATGCATAAGTTCATCCTCTATCTAAGCATAATCACCAAAAAAGTATTTATTTGCGTTATGATTTTTATAAGCTTAATTTCAAATAATCATAGACCGATATTAACTATAACGAAATAACAGATCATTAGGCAAAGTTTGTCTAGTTATTATCATTAAAGGCAATGTAACATTAAAACCAATGTATTGTTAAAAGTAATGTATTATTAAAGGCAATAGCATTAATGGCAGTTAATAATGATCACTGATAACCAATCTTTACCCATTTCTAAGCCAAATAACTGCTGGGAAACGGCTAAGATCTATTGGCAAACGAATTTGTCGGCCGATTTATTCCAACTTATTGAGCAAATTAGCGCAATAAGCCCTTTTGTTAAAAAAGTATTTTCTCGTTATCCTGTTATTTGTGCAGAATATTTAGTATGGCAAAACCAAACCGAAAATCACGTCTTTGCCAGTGAGCTTAGCGAGCATTATCAAAACTTTTCTCAAGATAACTCGGTATTAACCGAAGCTTTGGCAATGAAAAAACTGCGAGTATTTCGCTATTGTCAAAGTGCGGTTATTGCACTTAAGGAGTTGGCAGGGCAATACAAGGTTGAGTGTAGCGCTTATCGCATTAGTGTATTAGCCGATTTAATGATTAAAACAAGTAGTCATTATGCCGCCGAACTATTAAAGCCGCGTTTTGGTAGTGCAGTTAATGCAAAAGGTGAGCAACAAAACTTATTAGTATTAGGCATGGGAAAGCTTGGTGGGTTAGAGCTTAATTTTTCCTCGGATATTGATTTAATCTTTTTTTACCAAAGTGGTGGACAATCCATAGGGGCTGGCAGAAGTATTGATAATAGCCGGTATTTTCAGAAGCTTGCGGTATTAATGATAAAGCTACTAGATGAAGTGAGCGAAGATGGCTTTGTGTATCGGGTTGATATGCGGCTTAGACCCTACGGTGATTCTGGTGCTCTTGTAATGACTCTTTCGCAGGCTGAAGATTATTATCAAGAGCAAGGTCGCGAATGGGAAAGGTTTGCCATGGTAAGAGCAAGAGTGATAACAGGGGCACCTGCAGAGCAAACAGCACTGGTAAAAATTTTACAACCATTTTGTTTTCGCAAGTATATTGACTACGGTGTGATTGATTCTATTCGTAGCATGAAATCAATGATTGTGCGCGAGGTTAATCGTAAAGGATTAACCAACAATATAAAGCTTGGTGCAGGCGGAATTAGAGAAATTGAATTTATTGTGCAAGCATTGCAGCTTATTCAAGGTGGGCGCGACAAACAGTTAACCGAAAAAAATATCTTAACCGTTTTACCATCAATTGTTGCGGCTAAGTTATTACCACAATCAACCTCAGAAATTTTAGCTAATGCTTACCGATTTTTAAGGCGAATTGAGCATTGCATTCAAGAGCTTGACGAAAAACAAACCCATCAGCTGCCAAGTTCTCAAGCAGAACAAAACATTATTGCTGAGGTTATGGGGTTTGCAGATTGGCATACTTTTACCCAATGCTTACAGCAACACCAAAGCGCGGTTAATTATCACTTTAGTGAGCTACTAGGAGAAGAGAGAAATCGCGCAGTGACTCAAGATGATTTTTATCAATCGCTGTTTGAAGGACATATTAATGCCAAGCAGTTGAGTGAAAAAGTTACCGCCGAATGCAACAAATCTTATAGCGCAGAAGAGGCTACTCAGTTTTTAGAGCGGCTTAATGCTTTTGTTACTAGCTCACAGGTAATCAGTTTAAGTGCGCGCGGTGCCGAGCGAGTAAAAACTTTTTTTCCTGTATTGCTTTCAGCTTGTTTAAAAATGCCTGAGCCACAAGTTGCGTTAAATCGTACTTTAATCATTATTCAAGCCATTCTTAAACGCACCGCTTATTTAGATTTATTAAGCGAAAATCAGCCCATTTTGTTTCATTTAGTGGAACTTGCAAGTAAGAGTGAATGGATTGTAAAGCGATTATCAGAGCATCCCATTTTATTTGATGAGCTGCTTTATCCCAATAGTTTATACGCACCTTTGCAATCGGCTGATTTAGAGTCAGAGTTGCGACAAAGTTTACTAAGAGTTTCTAATAATGATGAAGAAGATCTACTTGATAGTTTGCGAGCTTTTAAACAAATTAATGAGCTAAGGGTAGCGGCTGCCTTACTAGCCGAGCGTTTAAGTATTTCGCAAGTAAGCCGTTATTTAAGCGAGTTGGCTCAGGTGATTTTAAATATTGCTATAGAGCTAGCATGGAAAATGATTACCCCAAAGCATGGTAAACCGCAGTCATTAGCTGATGGTGATGGTAATAGTCTTAGTGATAGCGATTTTGGCTTTGCGGTGATTGGTTATGGCAAACTTGGCGGCATGGAATTAGGTTTTGGCTCTGATTTAGATTTGGTGTTTTTATTTAATCAGCCAGTTGATGAATCAACCAATGGTAAACGATCACTCAACAATAGCCGTTTTTATACGCGGCTTGCTCAAAAACTTATTCATATATTGTCCACCCGCACCAATTTGGGCTTGCTTTATGAGGTTGATATGCGTTTGCGTCCATCGGGCGCATCGGGGCTTTTGGTTAGCCATATTGAGGCTTACCAAGAATATCAAATGGAATCTGCTTGGACATGGGAGCATCAAGCGCTCATTAGAGCGCGTTTTGTTGCAGGTGATTATAAGTTATTACCTGAATTTGAAGCCGCCAGAAATGCCGCCCTTAAAAAATCTCGCGACCTTAGCCAGCTAAAACAAGATGTGATTGATATGCGAGCAAAAATGCGCCAGCAGCTCGAAGTGAAAGCCGCAGGAAAAATCGACCTAAAACAAGGTCAGGGCGGGTTAGTCGATATTGAGTTTTTAGCTCAATATTTATGTTTGAGCTATCAAGGTGATAAAACTATTCCTTATGCCACAACCGATTGTTTAAAGTTTTGCATTGATGAAAACTTAATCAAACAGTCCGATGCCAACAGTTTGATTAAAAATTATCGCATTTTTAGAAATAGACTAAATGAAAATGCACTGTTGGCAGAAGGTGAGCTAGTGGAAGATAAGTTAGCAGCAAGTGAGAGCCTTATTAACAATATGCAAGCCGTTTTTACTATTTGGGAAACCCTGCTGTTAAACATTAGAAAACAATAAATTTTCAATGCAACTTAATAACAATTACACTAAACTTAGCAATATAAAAAGAAGAGATTACTAGGCAGAAAAGTTATGACTAATACCGCTCAGGCAGATTTACAAGATTCACAAAATGTGATTATGGTTAATTCTGAACAATCTTCGGTGTGCTGTCCTCCTAAAGAACAAGCTCATTGGAATCAACATCCTCGGGTTTACCTAGATTTATCATCACAAGATCAAGTGAGCTGTCCTTATTGTGGTAATCAATTTCAACGGCAAAAATAGTATTTTAACCAAGTTTCAATATTTGTTTACATTCAATAATTTTCGTTACATTTAACTTGCGGCATTATTAGTTTTCATCAGGCAAAATATGCCCTGCTATGTTAATTTCTATGATCTATCCTTAATCATGACTAAAGCTAATATTTCGCTTAGTAAACTGATCGAGTAAATAATGCTCTGATCGGGCAGAAGTATTACTACGTACAATATTCAATACCATATATCCTGAGGCTAATATGACCCGTAAAAAGTCAATTCTTGTTGGAGTTTTAATTATTGTTGCAACTGTTGGCGCTATTGCTGCAATGATTGCGGCTAAACCTAAGCCACCTAAAAAACCAGTTAATAATATTGCACCAATGGTCGAAGTTTTTCAGCCGTCAGCAGAAAGGATCGTGTTTGAGGTTGAAGCCCATGGTGTGGTTTCACCCAGAACCGAAACAACATTAGTGTCGGAAGTTGCAGGGGTGGTTGAAAAAGTATCGAATAAATTTGTAGTGGGTGGCTATTTTAAGCAAGGGGAAGTGCTGCTAGAGATTGACCCTACCGAATATCAAGTGGGTGTAGAGCAAGCCAAAGCGCGTTTAGCTAGTCAAAAAGCTAAATATTTACAAGAACAAGCCAAGGCCGAGCAAGCCGAAAAAGAATGGGAGCTTACCGGGCGCTCAAAAGATAAAGCCCCCATTTTAGCTTTAAGAAAACCTTTTTTACTTGAAGCCAAAGCCAATATGGAGTCTGCCGAGGCCGACTTGAAAAAAGCTCAGCAAAAACTCGACCGCACCATTATTCGTGCGCCTTATGATGGCATGGTTAAAGAAAAACGCTCGGATATTGGTCAATTTGTAGCTATAGGTACGCAGCTAGGTGTGACCTTTGCCATTGATTATGCCGAAGTTAGGTTGCCGCTTACCGATACCGACTTAGCCTATATTAACGAGCCTAACTGGTCATCACAGCAAACATCACCAGTGACTTTAACTGCCAATTATGCGGGTAAAAAACAGCAGTGGATGGGTGAGTTGGTTCGCATGGAAGGTACGGTTGATATGCAAAGCCGTGTGCATTATGCGGTAGTAAAAATTGCCGATCCATACAGCATTCTCAACACTAATACTCATACTAATATTCGTACTAATACTCATAGTGTTCCTTTAAAAATGGGCACTTTTGTTACCGCTAAAATTGAAGGCAAGGCCGAAGATAATTTAATGCGCTTGCCAAGAGAAGCCTTTGATAGCTTGTCGTCGGTGATTGTTAGTGATGCGAATAAAAAGCTTCAAATTAGAGAAATAGAAGTGGTTAGAGCCGATGCCGATTTTGTCTATGTGCGATCTGGATTAACGAAAGGCGATAGAATTGTTTTAACGTCTATTCCTTCCCCTGTAAAAGGTATGTCGCTGAGGGTTTCTGGAGAAGATAATCAGGCGGGCAAAAAATCAATAGTAAAGCCCGAGCAAGACAAAGCCATGTTAGCGCATAAAAATAATGCTCAACAAGCTGAGCAGCAATAAGCCATTGCTGAATAGGAGAAATTTATGAGTATTAATGATCTTTCAAGCTCAGTAAAACAACCATCTCAACCAGAAAGACAAACGGGAATTATCGCTTGGTTTGCACGCAATTCAGTTGCCGCAAACCTGCTGATGTTATTTATTATTATTGGCGGCATTATTTCTTATCAAATGATGACCAAAAGAATGCAGCCCGACATTCAGCCCAATATGGTTAGAGTTACTGTGCCTTATCTAGGTGCCGCCCCCGAAGAAGTTGAACAAAGCGTTATTATTAAAATTGAAGAAGCCATTCAAGATGTAAAAGGTATTAAACGGGTAAACGCAACGGCCAGCGAAGGAGCTGGAACGGTTGTTATTGAGCTTAATAACGACATAGATCTTGGTGAAGCACTCAACGAAATTAAAATTAATATTGATAGCATTTCTACTTTTCCTAGTGAAACCGAAAAACCGGTAATTGCCAAGGTTGAATTTTCGCAAGCGGTTGTTTGGCTCAGTGTGTTTGGTGATATGGACAGGCGCACAAGGCAGAATATTGCTCAAGAAGTGCGCGATGAGCTTATGGCGGTTAAAGCGGTAAATAAAGCTAATTTAATGGGGAGTCGTCCTTTTGAAATTGCGGTAGAAGTTTCTGATGCTTCATTAAGAGAATACGGTATTACCATGAGTGAAATTGCCAATAAAATTAGGCAGTTTTCTATTGATTTGCCCGGCGGTGAAATTAAAGCGGCAGGCGGAGATATTCGCTTAAGAACGTTGGGGCAAGCTTACAGCGAAATTGATTTTGCCAATTTGGTTTTGCGTACTAACTCTGATGGTACTAGGTTGCTTTTAAGTGATATTGCTACGATTCGAGATGGATTTGTTGAGTCTGACGGTTACGCTAACTTTAATGGCAAGCGCACTTCGGTAATTCAAGTTCAGTCGCTAGGTGAGCAAAACGATTTAGAGATCTCTGAGGCGGTACACAAATATGTTAAGGAAAAAAATCAAACATTGCCAGAAGGTGTGCAGCTACAACTTTGGGGAGATGGTGCGGTTTATTTACAGCAGCGACTCGATATGATGTTTGACAATATGCTAATGGGTGTAGTGCTTGTTTTTATTTTATTGTCATTATTTTTAAGAATGAAGGTAGCACTTTGGGTATTAGTGGGAATTCCCATTTGCTTTTTTGGTGCATTTTTAATGATGGATAAACTGGGACCAATTTCTACTAACATAAATTTCTTAAGTTTATTTGGTTTAATTTTGGTGCTAGGAATAGTGGTTGATGATGCCATTATTATTGGCGAAAGTGTTTATTCGGAAATTAAGAAAAAAGGCCACAACATTGAAAATGTAATTATTGGCGCAAAAAAAGTAGCGGTGCCAGCGACATTTGGCGTATTAACCACCATTGCCGCCTTTGCGCCTTTGCTCACTTTAGACTTTATGTTTGCGCCATTTTTTGAAGCCATTGCGGTTGTGGTTATTCTTTGTTTAATTTTTTCACTGATTGAATCTAAGTGGATTTTGCCTGCTCATCTAGCCCACATGAATTATGATGTTTATGATGAAAAAAAGGCCAATTGGTTAGGCAAAGCGCAACATGCAACCCGTGAAAGTATGGAAAACTTTGCTAAAAATACTTATCGTCCTTTCTTAGAAAAAGTGGTTAAGCATAGAGTATTATCGTTAGTTAGTTTTTTTATGCTGCTGTTTTTGTCGATAGGTTTTGTTGCTTCGGGCTTGGTAAAAGTAGAGCCTTTTCCAACTATTCCTAGCGATATGCTACAAGCTTCGTTTAGTTTAAATGATGGCTCGCCAATTAAAAAGCGCGACGAAATGATCAAGCGCATTGAAGCGGCAGTCAATGAAGTTGATCAAGATATGTTAGTGCGTAATAACGGGCAAAATATGGCGTTGCACTCTCTTTCTTATACCAACAGTGATATTAGTGGCGCGGTTTTATTAGAGCTAACAAAAGGCGAAACTAGAGAAGTAGACTCTAATCAATTTTTACTCGCTTGGCGTGAAAAAGTCGGTGAAATTCCTGGTCTTAAAGAGCTTCGTTTTCAATCTTTAATGGGACCTGGTGGTGATGCAGGAATTGGCTTTAGATTAGTTGGAACTGACTATGAAAATTTAGAAAAAGCTTCTAATGAATTGCAAAACAAACTAAAAGAATATGATGGTGTTTTTGATATTCGTACATCTAATAGTGCAGGTAATCAAGAAATTGAATTATCGCTTAAACCTAGCGCCGATACCTTAGGTATTACTTTAACGGATCTTGGACGACAAGTCCGCCAAGCTTTTTTTGGCGAAGAAGCCCAGCGCATTCAACGCGGCAAAAACGAAATTAAAGTAATGATCCGCTACCCCAAAGAAGACAGGCGCTCTATTGCTAATTTAGAAGAAATGAGAATTAGAACCCCAAATGGAAATTGGGTGCCTTTTTCGTCGGTTGCAGAGTTTAAAATGGGTGAAGGTGTTTCTTCAATACAACGTGAAGATCGCAAACGTGCGGTTTCTGTTTTTGCCGATTTCGATCCCGAAAAAGTTCAATCATCACTGGTTACCGATGAAATTCGCAATGAATTTATTCCGCAACTTGTAAGCAAATACCCCGGGGTAAAATCGGAGCTAAGTGGGCAAAGCAAAGAGGTTGGAGAGTTAATTAACGAAGTTGTTCGCTCTTTAGCCGTTGCCTTTATATTTATTTATATTTTGCTCGCTATTCCGCTTAAATCTTACATTCAACCCATTATGGTAATGTCAGTTATTCCTTTTGGTTTTATTGGCGCTATTGTTGGGCATTTAATCTTTGGCAAAAGTTTTAACATGATGTCATTTTTTGGGATCATTGCTTTAGCGGGGGTAGTGGTTAACGATAGTTTAATAATGGTTGAATTTGTTAACCGCGCAAGGCGTGAAGGTTTGTCATTGTTAGATGCTGTTTTACAAGCGGGTACTCAGCGCTTTAGAGCCATAATGTTAACCTCGCTCACTACATTTTTTGGATTATTCCCAATAATGTTTGAAACCAGCTTGCAAGCTCAAGTGGTTATTCCAATGGCGCTATCCTTAGCTTTTGGTATTTTATTTGCCACGGTAATTACCTTGCTATTGATCCCCTGCCTATACATGATTTTAGAAGATGTTAAAGGCTTCTTTAGGCGTTTAATTGATGGAATGCTAGGGCGTAATGAAGAGCCTAGAAGAGCTGTTATTGAAAGAAATTAATGCCGTCTAAACTCCACTTAAACCCCACCTAGCCTCCCCTTGAAAAAAGGGGAGGGATGATGTGTTTAACCTTGAAAAAAGGTGAGGGATGATGTGTTTAACCTTGAAAAAAGGGGAGGGGTGGTGTGTTTATCCTTGAAAAAGGGTGAGAGTTGAAGTGTTATTCTTGAAAAAATAGGAGAGTATGTGTTTATCTTTGAAAAAAAGGGAAGGGATCACCTAGTTATCATTTTTTTGTGCTATTAAATAACGCAATTCCTTTGGTAATGGCTAGTAACAATTGTTTTAAAGCCTGAATTTTTTGTTTAGAAAAATATTCAGGTTTATTGCTGTCAATATAAATTAAAGCAACAACTTTGCTGCTGGGTTTAACCGAAAAGAAAATAAACTGCTCGGTATTTTTTTGAATCGCAATAGGCAGTTTCAGCCAACTATTTTTATTTTTTATTTTATCAATTTTCATAAAAGCACCTTGCTCAATAAATTTGATTAATGGCGTTGGTGACGAATATGAAAAATCAGGTCTTACTTTTTCTTGTTTGTTTTTACTTAATGCAAGTTTTGTTTCTGCTAATTTCGCCTTGGGGTTTATGGTTAAAAATGATGCGCGATTATATCCAAGGTTTTCAATAATGGCTTTTAAGCCAAACTGAACGAGTGCTAAGGTACTATTAAATTCTTGTGCTTTTTGGGTAAGTTTAATAATTATAGGGCGAATGTCGGATGGTTTTTTTTGTGTTTGTGTATTGAGGTTTGGTTCTGCCTTTAATGGCGCAGCTTTCTTTAAAGGCATAGATGACTCAACAAGCTCAACACTGCCTTTGGGTTTTTCTTTATTGGTAGAAGTTATCGCTGCTAAGCGTTGCGGTAGCTTTGGTTTATTTGTTGGTGCTGAATTTTTTGACTGAATTACGGTAGCGTTTTTGCGTTGAGCAATGCGTTTTTTTACGCTACTTTTATCATTAAGCCATGTAGGAAAGTAAGGTTTGCTTGGTAGCATAACCAAAGGTACAGCAGGGCAAATTAGTGGCGAGTCGGTTAATTGTTTACTTATATTTTCAACCGCTTGATAAACCATTGGACTTAAACTGCCTACAGGGATATTGGTAACTTGCCTTAATAATTGCTTATGTCGCTCAACACTCTTGTAATGCCACGGTGTGAGTAAAGCTCTTGCAAGACGGTTACATAAAATCACCAGCCATTCTTCTTGCCTGTGCCATTTTGATAACTCATCAGATTCATCTTTTAACCCTTGCTTGGCATATTGCAATAAAGCTTTGGGGTTTTCGGGTAAGTTTTTAGGGTAAATTTTTGACAGTTTTTCGCCCAAATGAAATTTTTGCGCAACATTAATTCGCCACTCTTGTAAATTAAACCCTAATTTAGATTCTTCAAATAGTGATAAATTTTTAGGTAGTGTTAGTTTTCGATAAAAGATCCGCCACATCGACTTAGGGTGCAAGTGCCAAAGTAGAGTGTCTGGCATTTGGTACATTAAAGCCGTCCATCGTGTGCTTGATTTACCTAGGCTTTTCTCACCAACAATATGGGCAATTTCAGAAGCCAATAAACTGCTCGATAAAATAAAATTGACTTCATCGGTTAATGGGCTGTCAGGTGTATTTGATACTGTATTTAATGTTTGCTCTACACCGCCTAAACCAATTGTGCTAAAGGCATGATCAACCGCATAAGGTTGGCTGGCTCGGTTTTTGGTTCTCTGGTAAGCAATATCTAAAACCGACCAACAAAATATGGGATCTTGCTGATATAGCGGCTTAAAAGAATCTATGGTTGCGGCAGGGCTTTTAACTAACTCAGACAGCGCCTTAAAAGTTAGTGGTTTAAGCGGCTTTAACTTATACTCTTTGATGTTTTTATCAATTAATGCCTGTGCTTTGCTCATTAAGGGTTTGGTGGTGGTTATTATTTAATAACTAGTATAGTTCAATTTTATGATCGCAAACAATTGTCCACTCTGTTCTTGCCAATCTATTACGGCTTACTATCAAGATAAAAAGCGCGACTATCTGCAATGTGAAAATTGTGATTTAGTTTTTGTGCCAAGAGCCTTTCATTTATCTAGCGAGCAAGAATTAGCTGAATATAACAAACATCAAAACGACCCTAGAGATAAAGGTTACCGTCAGTTTCTATCTCGCGTGACTAAACCTTTGTTTGCAAGAATAGCGTTATCGGATAAAGGGTTAGATTTTGGTTGTGGACCTGGACCTGCCATATCAGCAATGGCAAAAGAGCAGGGTATTAAGGTGAATAATTACGACCTATATTATTTTAACCAGCCAAGCCTGCTAGAAAAACAATACCAATTTATTACCCTAACCGAAGTGATTGAGCATTTAGCTAGCCCAATGCAGGAATTAAGCAAGCTCAACCAAATGCTAGTAGATGGTGGAATATTAGCAGTAATGACTAAACGAGTGGCTAATTTACAAGCCTTTAAAACTTGGCATTATAAGAATGATCCCACCCATATTAGCTTTTATTCAGAGCAAACATTTGAATGGATAGCGCAAAAACTCAACTGGCAACTAGAAGTAATAGATAAAGACGTTGTTTTTTTCACCAAGATAGCTAAATAGGCTTGAATGCACAAAAGAATAACCGTAAAATCGCATTCCTTCTTTAATTGGCACCAAGCCAACTGTCAAAGAAGTCACTAAAAGCGAAAATGGGCCTTTAGCTCAGTTGGTTAGAGCACCCGACTCATAATCGGTAGGTCCACAGTTCAAGTCTGTGAAGGCCCACCATTTTTGTTTTTTATCTGGCGTAAATTTCCCGCATATAAAAATGTAGTTCTTCATTGTCAGGCTTTCTATATCAATGGAAAGTGCTCCAAAAAAGCAATTTCAAGAAATTCAACAAGATCGCCTGTTTATTGTTTTATAAATAGTCCAAAAGAAAAAGCTTATTAATTCAGATAGGTTAAAAGAAACGCTGTTTGGTATGTAAGAATTAAGTATTAGCTAACTAAAAACAGACAACATACCGTTAAAATTTATAAAACATTATTGAGAGTAGTGTGAATTGAATTGTTGTTAGTGTGGATGTCCCTTTAAATTTTGTTAGTGTGGATGTCCCTTTAAATTGATGTCCCTTTAAATTTTTAATGGATATACCCGACATAGTTGAGTATTTAACGCTCTTATTTGTGCATCAAGATTGCGTTGATTTACCGAACCTTGCTTGGTTCTCGAGTATTCGAGTATGGCTTCAGAGAATTTAATAGTTGGTTTCTCCCCCAAAACCTGCTGGCGATATAAGGTTTCGCGCAGTTGGCTTTCAAATCGCAAGGCTAAAGATTTCTTAGTTGTTTTGGTGCTGCGAATAACGGTTTTGCCATTGATGGTAATTTCGCAATAGTAAAACTTGGAATTCTTGCGCTTGTAGACTGACATCTGAAAGACCTTTAGCAACCATTTAGGGTAACTATCCGGTCAAAATATAGGCAGGGCAACGGGCAAACTTATACTTTATAAGTAGGCCAATCCTTTGAAGGTCGCATGTATGGCGTTATGCGCTATGTAAAAATTGGAGCTATTAGGGAGAATGACAGCGTTGAGCTGTTCTGCTTGTGACTTTAGTTTTGCTCTTTGTTTAAATAATAAATAGAAATACCTATTCATCGAATCTTGCTCTAAGCAAGCACTTTTAATCTGTATTATTTGGGGAAAGGTGTTATATTTCAACTGTACTGCTGATGATTAGGCTTTTTTGTATTAAAACAACAATATTAAGCAAGAAATAGATGGAAAATCAAACAATTAGCCGAGAGGCTGCTGACAAAACGAAGGGATTTCGACTTCAAAAAATTCGAGCTATTAAATTGATGCTTGAATCCATAGAGAATAATGATAATGCCTATTTTTACACCGCTATTGAGGTAATTGAAGATATATCTCATACAACAGAATCAGCAGATTCGTCGGAAGAATATTTTGAAGAAGACAAAAATTACAATATAAGCAGTAATTTCACTATTTTTAGCGACGAAGTAAAGAATACTTTAGTCAGCTTTTTTGATATTTATGTTAATAAATGGAAGCTAAGTGAAGAAATAAACCTTGGATTTTACACCACATCTGGAATCGGCAAAGAACGAAAAACAAAACTTGATTGTGGTCAAAAGATTACTTTACCCAAAAAGCCAGTATTAGAGTGTCTTTCCGACAATGATTTAATTACTGATGATATCGTTTTGATTGTTAAGGCTGTTGTCATGGAGGAATATTCGAAGCAGTATAAAGACAAGAAGGTTGATGGACACATTCAGAAACTAAGAACCATCAGTCTTGAGGATTTTAAGTCTTTCCTTAAAAAAATTAAGTGGAATTTTGGAGAAGAAGATGATATCCAGCTTAAAAGCACCGTTATTTCACTGATTAAGAATTCGAGATTACATAATACTCGTGTGGTTAATAAAGAAGAATTCATTTTTTCCATGCTCATGGAGAAAATTGATGAAAAGCAAAATCTAAAAAATCACACCGCTCGATTTGTTCATTCCGCAGAAGTGAAGTTGGTTTTTAAGGAAGCTGAGTCAGAAGAAGCGGATCATTCTACAGATCCTACATGGGTAGATATCCAAGCATTAGAAAATGAAATAGACGATAAACGCAACTTATCTGAAAAGATCTTAGCTGTTTGTCCTGATTATTCCCCTAGAAAACTAGGTCACCTTGCAAGAATTGCTAGTAGAGCTAAAACAGAGCAATTAGCTGGGAATAAATCTTATCTTTCATTAAAATATCGTACTTTTGAAGCATGTAGTCAGTATTTTTTTGATAATGATTACCCTTGCGCAAGTTCATCTAGCGAAGTAGATGGCATTATCAAGGATTTAAATCAAGTGTCAGCGGAGCATATCGCAGAACTAAAAAAAGATTACGATTACACCATATCTAACCAAAAAGTTATTGATGGTGTCGTCATGGATTTGTTTGATAGCTGTTTTATAGCATTTGATGAGAAATAAATGGTTAGTAAAGAAACTAAAAAAAACTTAATGTATCTTTCAGGAGAAGATTTTTATCTTTTCTGTTATGCCGTATTGATTACTCTTGATTCATTAGATTGCAAAAGCGGGAAGTTCTTTAAGGATTATCGTAAATTAGCTTTCATTATCGATTTTATCAATGATGATAAACTAACCTACATTCTTGAAAACTCAGCAGAACATAAGATCAATCCAATAGATAAAGAATATTTATTTAATAGCTACTCCAATGGGATGATGAGACGAAGTGAGATTCTTAAGCTATTATTTACGTTAGAAAAAAGAGGCTTTTTAGATTTAGAAAAAGGAAATATATCTTCCTTGGTCAATGTGTCTTTGAACAAAGACAAGGTGCCTGAGGATTTTTTTGATAAATCGATATTTACTGTTGAGTACAACAACTTCAAGAGCTTTAAAAGAAATATTAAAAGATTATCAACACTTACACTCGATACCATGTTAAACAGAATCTATACTGAACGAGGAATAAAGACATGGGCAATTTAAGACTCAGTAAAATTCTTTACTCGGGCAGCAAGTACTATTTTGAATCCCCCGTATTAGACAAAAATATTGTATTGATTGAAGGTGATAATGGAACAGGAAAAAGTACTCTATGTAATTTGATTTATTATGGCTTTGGCGGTCGTGTAGAAGAATTTAGAAAAGATAGTGAAAAGAAGAAGCATGCGGAAATAACTTCAGATTCTGAGAACTTTGTCGAGTTATATATTGAAGTATCAAACGAGCAGTTTGTATTAAGGCGTTATTTAAACGATAACGACGTGACAATTACAGAATGCGAATCTCTGATTGATGAAAACACAGGTGAGCTCTACTTTTCTACTGATAAGTTTGCACAAACAACCACAGTACTTCCCATTTTTAGGAGCGAAAATAGTCCTTTTACTTTTTCTGATTGGCTTCTAGAAAAACTGTGTATATCAGTTGTTGAGTTATATCAAGGCTATAATACATTTAAAATAAACTCTTCTGATTTATTTCGACTGATATATCACGATCAACAACCAGATCCTGAAATTATTTATAAAAAATTAGATAAAAAACAAAACTATGTTTCGGATTCTGAGACATTGAGAAAAGCGATTTTTGAGCTGTTGATTGGAAAGTCTTTTTCAGAGTTCTATGATGCTACTGTTAAAGCTAAGTCTACAGAACGCGAGAAAAATGTAGCTAAAGGGTTGGTTGATGAGTATTCATCTTTAGCTGACAAAATCAGAGGCTCTGGAGAACTAAAGAATATTAATTTCCTTAAAGAGGATTTAAAAAAGAAAGAAGAACAACTCGAAAAACTACATACATCTAGAGAAGCATTCAAAAACAATCGAAGCTCAAAAGCTACTGTTGAGCCAAACATTGAAGCTATAAAGAGCAATATAATTCATATAGAAATAAAGCTTAGTGATTGTAAAGAAAAACTAAATTCATTATACGACGAGAGACTTAAATTAGTTTCAGTTCAAGACAATACGGTCAATGAAATAGGTCAAATTAATAAAATAATTCATACTCACGACCAACTCAATCTTTTTTCCGCAGATACTTGCCCGTATTGTTTAAGTAAGGTTGAAAGAGCTCATGGTCACTGCGTTTGTGGATCGGCAATAAATGAAGAACAATATGAAAGGTTTTTCTATACGTCACAAGAATACAAAGAAATTCTAAAATCTAAGACAAAAACACTCGCTACGATAAAATTAGCAATCGAGGATTGCAATATAGATATTAATGAAGAGAAAGAAAAAGTTGAATCTTTGAGTTCAGAACTTCCTGATTTGAAAGACCGCCTTCGAGGTTACTTAGATAAGCTAGATCAGGAAATAGATATAGATAGTTTAAATGACATTGATGACAAAATTTTAGAAGTAAGAGAAGATATTTCAAAAATTGATCAATTAGTAGAGATTGAGTCAAAACTTCAAAATCTTCAAAATGATTATGAGCAAAAACGTACGAATTCTCAAGAAGCTGAGCTCACTAGAAAAGAATTAGAGATAAAAACCAAAAAAGAAATTAGTAGTAAAGTTAATGATTTTAGTGCCATTTACAATGAGTTAATGACAGATACTCTTGCGGAATGCCGTTCTGCTCGAATAAGCATTGATGACTATTTACCAATAATTAATGATGGTGAATATAGAGAAGCTAGTTCAAGAGTTTCTATTCGACTAATGTACTATATCGCCTTGATGAACATGTCATTGAAATTCAATGATGTTACATTTCCTAAGTTCTTGCTGATTGATACTCCTGAAACTGCCGGAATAGAATTAGCCAACTTGTTAAAATGTATAGGTAAAATAGAAGCGCTTGACGAATATAAAAAAGATTATCAGGTGATATTAACAACAGGCCTTGAAAAATACCCTGACTCGTTATTAGATAATAGAGTTGTTTATTTGCCGAATAAGGGTAACGCTTTGTTAAAAAAACAATAGGTTAATAAAGGGGAGTTTTTTAATGTCTGACATCGCTATAACAAAGACAGGCATTCAAAAGTCAGCATCAGAATTTCATGATGACTACATTCTATATAGATTAGAATACGACAGTTTCAGCTGCCCTTTTTGTGGCATTGCTTTAATGGCAAAAGCAATCTACATTGAAGGTCCTCAAGGTAAATCTCCCCACTTTTCATGCTTTAAGAACAAGCCGCACATTAATGGTTGTGATGGGTTTCCGTTGCTAGATGGACAGTCTACAAAGAGTTCAAGTAAAAAAAACAAGTTAACTATAGGGAAAGAAGATTTCTACTTTCCGGAAAAGCTCGTTCCAAGACGAAATACATCAGGAGATAAAGAGTCTCCTAAAGAAACACAAAGAGACAAGGAACTAAGGCCGGAAGATGAAGTTCGAAAGAAGCGTGAGCGTTGTGGTAGAGAAGTTGGAAAGGCTAGATATACATCAGCTTTAATTCGTTCTTTTGCTGCATCGTACAAAGCCATAGTCTCAACTTGCTTTAAATATGCTAAAGAAAATAAATTGGGCAACCAAGAGAGAAATGAGTTGATCAAAAATTCTTTAAGTCAAGCACCCATTGAGCTTGATGGATTTTCTACTACTTACCAGGTCGCTTTTAAAAGCACTAAATACTTTTCAAACTATTCGAGGATTTGGAATGGAACTGGTGAGTTGTTGATAAAACAAGATCAAATTTATGTGAAGTCGAATATTCTATGCTTGTATAAAGAAAATGAGCAAGAAGTAGAACTTCCTGTATATCTCAAGATTCAGATACCAGAGAGTCTTGATGATGAGCCCGCTTACCATAGAACGACGATTAATAGATTAATTAATGCTAGAAGAAGTGAGAAAAGCGTTAAGTGGTTTGCGTACGGCAAGTTACAGCCACACGTTGAAGAAGAATATATTTCCCTTGAAATAAATAACTTAGATTATATCTTTATCGAAAAATCTAAATAACTTGATTGAGAGAAAGTTATTTCTCATTTTAAATTGAAAGCTAAAAAATATGCGCGTGTATTATTTCACGAAAGCAAATCATGCTTTAGAAAATATTGAAAAACAAAGAATCAAAATATCGGAGTTTCATAAGTTAAATGATCCTTTTGAATTGCTTGGTGTCGAACTTTCCGATAGAAATGTTCGAACAGCGCTAAAATATGAAAAGTCGAAGATTGCTCAAAAAAAGGGATTAATTTGTTTCAGTAAAAACTGGCATGATCCGGTTCAGTGGGCCCATTACGCAGAAAATCATTCTGGAATGTGTCTTGGCTTTGAAATTCCTTCATCTTCCTTAAATAAAGTCGATTATGTAAAAAGGCGCCTTTCTCAATCAATATTGCTTAGATTAGATAAACAAGAAAAACTACTCACAACAAAATTTGAACATTGGGAGTATGAGCAAGAATACCGATTATTGCTAAATCTAAATAGTTATAATCAAAGTAATGGAATTTATTTTGCTCCATTTGCGCCATTAATGGAACTGAAAGAAGTTTTCATAGGATTCCAATCAAAAATTAATTTTGATGATGTTAAATCCAGTACGTTCGGCAATTACGAAAACATTATAATAAAGAAAACGAGGCCTGCTTTTAAAGACTTTAAAATAGTATGGGATAAAAGTAAGAAAAGTTTACGAATCTAATCTAGTTCTATTCTATAAGTATATCCTGATGTAAAATAAAAATAGACAGTCACCGGAATCCAAGTCTGTGAAGGCCCACCATTTTTTTTTCAAATCTTTCTCTTTTATCTTTGGGCGATATATTCTGGGTTATCGATGAATACTAACTGAGTTTTTGTGGGTGTTTGATCTGCCTGCGAAGACCAACTAAAGTTTGAGTAGTAAAATCATCTGTAATCACTGATAAAAGAGAGTTTAGATATGGAAGTACAAGCCGACAATCTACCCAGCGTTATTGGTAGTCCCGTTATAGCCGCTCTACATAGAAATTAACTTGCTGCCAAACTTATAGTATAGTTCAGTATAGTTTAGATACTTTATCTATTTAATTAAGCAGTATACTTTTGGTAACCTGATTAAAAGTTTGGAGAATTTATGGAAAGCACAGTAAAAACAGACAATAAAGGGCGAAAAAAAGTTTTAAATGCGTGTTTAGAGCCTTGTGCGATAGAAAAAGGCATGCGGCTGATTGGCGGAAAATGGAAAGGCTCAATTATTTATCATTTAAAAGATGAGCCAGTAAGATTCAACGATTTATCACGCATGTTAGGTGGCGCTACCAAAAAAATGGTTGATCAACGCTTAAAAGAATTGGAAGAAGAAGGAATGGTTCTGCGAAAAGTGATCAGTGATAGACCCATTGCCGTTACCTACGAATTAACAAAATTTGGCCGCTCCGCACTTAATATTTTAGAAGATTTAAGGCAGTGGTCAGAAACGCATAATATTGAGTTGTCTAAATAAAAATAGACAAAATTTAAAAAGCATTGTTGAGGTTAGTGTGAATTGAATGGTATTGCTTTTATTGTGGATGTCCCTTTAAATTGACTTTAAGAAAGACTCATACTTAATGTAGCCTACAACTTTTTAGCTGGCTGATTCAAAAGGATTGAAAATGTTTTATCGTAAACTTTTAACTCACTTAAGAGAGCAAAACTGGTTTGCTGCGGGGTTAGACTTTATTATCGTTGTGATTGGTATATTTGTAGCGTTACAAGTAAATAAGTTAAATCAGGAATACCAAGATAGAATAGATGAAAAGGACTATATGCATCGTTTGTTGGATGATGCTGTCTACAATGAGCAACAAATTAAAGATGTCATAGCGGCACATAGACGAAGAGCAACAAATGCCAAACGAGCATTAGACGTGTTAATGGATACTAATGCTGAAATTCAAGATCCAGCTAACCTTGTATTTCAGATGATGTTAGCGATAGATATTGCTAGTGTAAAACTGTTTAGTGGTACGTACGACGAGCTAGTGTCAACGGGTAAGCTGGCTATTTTGCAAGACGAAAAACTTAAGAAACTATTGCAAGAGGAAGTCGCAACAAATCGCTTTGTATTAGGCTCATTGGACAATTTCAGAAGATTGTCAACAGACACTATTAGGCCGACTTTTAAACATGAAATCTATTCTGTCGGTGATAATGGATTTGGTCAATTACCTACCACCTATAACTTTGATACATTGCGTCAAGATAACGAGTTTGTTGGCGCGGTACAGGGTTCGATAGGTGCTGTATTATCTTTTGTCGAATATAGGAAGATCCAATTAAAAAGCATACAGGATCTTAGATCATATTTATCTTGTAAACTAAATGTTGAAGGTTGTGAAAATAGCACTGAATGAATTAACCATAAAAAATTTACATATGGCCTTATTTACTCTGTTTTATCCTTAAACTCACACAAATCTTCAATAATACAGGCACCACACTTTGGCTTGCGTATCAATAGGGTCAAGAGCATCTGATTTTTAAATGATTATTATGGTGTGTCATTATTAGCTTACTATGTTGAGGTGATAATCGTTTGTTCTGTTAAAAGAGTAACTAGCGTGTAAATTATTTTTAGTGTGGATGTCTCCTTAAATTGTTTCAAGATTTCATCAACTTTAAGAGGTCTCTACCCAAAATGCTTTAACGTTATATTTGAGCTTAATTTTTCTTAAGCTTGTCATATGCCTTTACAATGCGCTGAGATATTTTTTCTGCAACTAAACCGTCAGTATTGGCCAGCACAATTACGATGAGTTTGTCTTTAATTAATATTTCTGCCGCTGCACTTACCCCAGGAGCCCCACCATAAGCGCTCCAACGTGATTTATCTTTTGAAACAATTTCTGACCAAGGTCTGCTTGATTCTCTGTAATCGTTACTCATCACTGCTTTGAACTCATCGTTAAGCAAAACATTGCTGTAAAACAAGTTTGAATAAAACAAAGCTATATCCTCGGAAGTCGAGTACATGCCGCCATCAGGGGTTACATTCTCCAAAATATCGGTTTTATCTATCTTGCTGCCATCCTGGTTGTAACGATAACTTCTCGCTTTTCCTTCTACTGAATCTGTCAATGCATAGAGGGTATTTTTGCTCCCTATTCTTTCTAAGATGTTTTTCTCTAAAATTTGTCGAAAAGTTTTTTGTTCTATCTTTTCCAAAATAGCACCCAGTACAATGTAACCGTAATTTGAATAGTGATATTTGCTACCTGGTTCAGATAAAAGAGGCGTATTTATCAGTAAAGGAAGCTTTGCATTAATATCTAACAAAGAGCGATATGTTTTTATGTATTCGTCATTGAATATATCAGCAAATCCTGAAGTGTGTTGTAACAGGTAGCGAATTGTTATTTTTTTGGCAACCTCCTCTGGAAATCCAAGCGAAAATTTCGACAAACTATCATTTAAAGAAAGATCACCAGACTGAATTTTCTGTAAAATAAGAACCGCTGTGTAATGCTTGTTAATCGAACCTATTCTAATTTTTGTTTCAGGGGTAATCTCTATTTTTTCTGGAATATCAGCGTATCCAAAACTTCTATTGTATAAAACTTGATCCCCTTGCTTAACGACAACATTTCCAGAAAACCAATTGTTTTTAAGATATTCCGCTAATATATCGTCTGTCTTCTCAACTAGTCTTTTCTCAATGGATTCGGCATTAATTTCAAATGAAGCACTTATCAAATACATCAAAAATAAGAACTGAGAAATAACGTTAATAATTGTATTTTTCATAATTTTCCCCTGTACCTATTTCGTTTGCCAGCGCCTTGATATTAAGAAACATCCCGCACCAGCAACCAAAAACATAAATGACGGAACCAAAAACCAGCGATTCCAGTAATCGCGAACAGATTCTTGTTTACCAATCAATTTAAAAAAACGTCTTCCTTCGGTAGTGTTGACAACATAACCTTCTCCTTTGTAGAGATCGGACAATATGTCCTTCTGCTCCAATCGACTTAACAGTTCATTTCTTTTAGCAAGCAGTTGAGGGGCATCTTTAAGTTCCTGAATTTCTTGATATACCAAGTTGAATGAATTGAGTTCTTCGTTGGACTTTAAAACACCTTCCGAGCGATAGTTAAATTGAGATGGAGAGCGATCTGGCAGTATGGCAAAAGCGAATAAGCCTGCACTGATGGTTAATAAAACAATACCTAATATTGATAGTTTTTTTGCTGAGTCTAATTTTCCTTTGTTCTTTTTTGAAATAATGTGTTGGATAGAACTCAGCTCAATTAACTTTTGAATTTCCTGCTCGGATAAGTTACTAATTAAGTCTTCTAGCTCTATCTTATATACCTTAACTAGCTTATTAAACACTTCATTAGAGGGTATTGATTTGCCCGATTCGATCTTTGATAAATAAGACTGTTCGATGCCCATTTCACTAGCAACATCAGGTTGCGTTCTTTTATAACTCTCCCGACAGCCCTTTAGATAATCTCCAAGATTCATTTTTCTAATTTCCTAATCTCTTAAAAATATTGCCATATTCTTCGCTTTACCATTAAGGAATGCAAGATGAATCTGCATGGAATAATGCATGAATATGAATGAATAAGTTTTCCAAATATGAGTTGGATTAATGTCCGTGAATATAGTTTTATTAGTGAGTTAATGATTCAAGCAGTAAGCTTAGAGTCATTATATTTTACTCAAATGTTTTTCTCGGTATTCAGACGGTGATAGCCCAGTAATAGCTTTGAACTCTTTATTAAAGCTGGACTTGGTTTGAAATCCAGAGTCAAACATAACCGCCATAATTGGCCGTTTTGGCTGTTCTACTAGCAATTTTTCGACAAAGTTCACTCTCAAACGGTTCATACGTTTAGCGTAACTCTCGCCATATTGATGATTAATGGCGTTGGAGAAAAGTCGAGCTGTAACACCGAGTCTATTAGCTATTGTTTTTAACGAAACCACTTCCTTCGTATAGATGGAAGGTTCTTCAACTAACTGTTCAAAGTCGTGAATAATATCTTGGTAAATCGTAATTTTTTCTGGTTCAACGGCTTTTGTATTGGAGTAACTCAATGAGATGTAAAGCCAGTCGAACAGAGGTGACTTTTGCAGTGCTAGGAAGGTCGTATAACTTATGATGAGGAGTTTAAATATTATGGTCAGTAGCAGGGCGATTGACTGTAAAGATATTTTACCCGCACCTATTTCTAAAACGATTAGCACATCGCCAATTAAAACCAACCAAGAATACGCGGTAAATACCAAAAGCCAAAGGTAAATGGTTTTGTCAAATTCTTGAGTTGTATTTACTGCATTTTCTGATACTACTTGCAATGCTGATTTTCTTTTCCAACTCAAATGCGATATCAGCAGGGCATATCCAAGTATCGACATCAGGATAGCAAAATCGGCATAAGGTTTTCCTTGTTCGCTCAGCATTAACATCAAAACCAGAATAGCAGGAATAAGATGCAGTAAGTGAGAGGGCATCAACGTACTATTGATTTGAAACGCGGATTGAAACATCAGGTAGGCTATAGGACCAAACAAGACAGGCATTGCAGGTTGCAATGCTGCAGAGAATGCATTTGAGCCATAAGTTAAGTTGAAGCCCAATAATAACGCATGTAATCCCAGTACTAAAAAACACGCAGCAAGTAATCGTATTGCTACTTGACGAGTCGTTTTTTGAAAAAACAAATGCAGTGCCATCAGCAAGCACAATACTGCGATTACTGTATTCAAATTTACAAGTAACAAACTCATTTTAGTTCGGCCTCTCAGATTAACTCTTTACACTTGTGGTGACCCCAAGGATTTTCCACTCCAGGTATTTGTTGTGCAACAAAAAACTTCAAAATTTTGAGGCCTAAAACGTGTTTTAGGTCGATTTGGAAGCATAGGATTTCTAACATTAGGCAAAAGGAGTAAAGCATGAATCTAACTAAATTCGCATTAATATTAATCTTTGGGACTTTATTGCCTGAGTTGACTAGAGCAGAAGAAACCAGTTTAAAACTGCATCAGCATTTGCATCAAATCTTCGTAGACAATGGCTTCATTGGCACAGCTTTGGTGACTCAAAACGGCACTTCCTTGTTTCATCAGGCTTACGGAATGGCAGTTATGGAGTGGCAAGTCCCAAATTCGGTAAACACTAAATTTCGTATCGCATCTTTGTCAAAAACCTTTACGGAAGTTGTGATTATGAAGCTGGCAGAAGAAGGCCGGTTGGATATTGATGAATCGCTTAAACGCTATTTACCCAATCTTCCTGCTAGTTTTGGAAGTGAAGTGACCTTGCGTCATTTACTGACACATCGAAGTGGAATTCCAAGATATTTTAAAATACCAGGCTGGGCTAGTGGAAAATCCGTTTTGCTTTTCAATAAAAAGGAGTTTTTGTCGATGATAGCGGATATGCCAGTTGAGTTTAAAGCTGGTTTGAAACGACAGTACTCTAGCGCAAATTACTATCTATTAGGGGCAGTGATAGAAAAAGTTACAGGCCAAGTATTTAGGCAAGTTCTGCAAGAAAAAATCTTAAAACCGCTGGGTATGGACAACACTGATGTATACCAGCCAGGTCAGTTAGTGGCTGGTCTTGCAAGCCCCTACAAACGTTTAGGGGGTAAGTACTCCTTCTGTCCCAATGTTGAAGGTGAATTCTGCTTAGGAGGGAATATCAACCTATCACTCTTTATGGCCAGTAGCTCGATGCACTCAACCACAATGGATCTTGCAATTTGGGCACAGGCACTCGACGGTAATGAATTACTAAGTCAAAGTAGTAAAGCATTTTTGTTTAACCCCAATACTCAAGCAAGTTGGAATGTGCAAACAATGGCATTAGCAAACAACCAAAGTTATAAGCTTATGGTGGCCGACGGTGGACTGGAGGGCAATAGCTCGATGGTAATCAAATTACCCGAAGAACAAATCACCATTGTAATGTTGAATAACACCGGAATTGAATATCGGCATAAGGCAGAGATTGGTCTCGAAATACTTCATGTGTTACTGGAACAGTAAGCAATGGTGCAGGTAGTTCGGACTTTTAGCGAGTAAACTTTATTGATGACCAAAATAAATGTCATTACTGTTAAACCTAACGTTCAATCATTTATGTTTGGAGGTTAACTTACTTGTGTCCAGAAGCGTGTTACGTTGACCACTACAGAAGTAAGAAAATACCTAATCAACTTGAGATGTGAAAGATGCGAGGTGAAAAGCTAAGATCCGTATTTAAGCTAGACGAACAACAAAAGCAGACAGTCACCGAAATCCCAATAAATAACACTGGCGCTAATGTTTAAATTTGCTCATTAATTTAAGAGTTACAAGGGTTAAATTGTTGTTTCTGAGTGAGTAGTTACGATACTGTGGTCAATTTCTTGAATTTCAGGAATACCAACCCCTTGGAGTTTACCAAGTCAGTATTTTTTAAAACTTAGTTTTGATTTTTTTGATTATTTAAGGACTAGCATACAATAACTTAGCTGATTTAACCCCCTTAACCCACTGCTTTTTAAGTTTGCTCGCCAATGCCTGCATAGCCTCAATCGAGCCAACGGCGCGATAATAGTTTTGCCGATAAGCTTTCACCTGACTCAACCATTCATCTTGATTAAGATTAAGCCGTTGGAATATTGGGGTAAGGTTGGTCGGAATACTGGCTTTGTTATCATGAACAATGGTTTTACCCGTCCATTCCACTAATTCAATATAATTTTTGAGCTTAATGGATAACACTTTTTCTTTAATCCCGCCACTTATCGATTCTACGGCTTGGTTTAATTGCGTTTGTGATAATTGCTTTATTCGAGTTTGAATACTGGTATGGTCAGAGTCTTCAAGTGTTTGATTAAGTCCTGCTCTAATCGGGTTTAAATCGACATAAGCCATACAAGTTAAAGCCGCAGATTCATCCAGCAAGGCTTGAGAGTGAAACCTAGACTCCCAAAAGTGACCTTTCACGCCATCTTCTAAGTTACTACGTTTAGCTAATGGCTCATTAATACAACTCATTAACCTTGAAATAGAGCCCAGCTTTTGTCTGCACGCCTCAAGCTTGTCTTTATCACTTAAAATGGATAACCGTTTGGTTTGGGTTAAAGATTCAATATTACTCCTGCTCTTTCTAATTGGATATAACTTCAGCCAACGCTCAACCACTTGATTATCAGACCATTGCCATGGAGCTTTGGGATTAAAATAAACCACCAGATGATAATGATTATGCATCACCGCATAACTATAGACTTCAATGGCAAATAACTCAGCTAAAAAGAGTATTCGTTTTTCAATCCATGCTCTTCTATGCTCATAGGAAATGCCTGTATCTTCATCGACACCACACAAAAAAGCCCGCCTGACACAACGAGAAGATAAATGATAAAAGCCTGGGGTTTCGTTATCAATTAATTCAGAGCGTCTAATTGCCATGGTTTGTCCTTAAACCAAATGTAGAGACTCACTATCTTGCAAATAAAACCACTTAAATTCAATAAGCGAAAGCAGAAAAACAGGTGAGAGATTGGCTATTGTTGGTGTGGGTGATTGTGGGTATAGTGACTGTCTAGGATCTGTTTAAAATAAATGTCATTATTGTTAAGCCTAACGTTCAATCATTCATGTTTGGAGGTTAACTTACTTGTGTCCAGAAGCGTGTTACGTTGACCACTACAGAAGTAAGAAAATACCTAATCAACTTGAGATGCGAAAGACGCGAGGTGAAAAGCTAAGATCCGCATTTAAGCTAGACGAAAACTCAGCGCTATTTAATAGAGATTTAAGAAATGCTTGGGAGCACTTTGATGAACAGCTAGATATTAAACATGAGTGCCTAGCCTTGTTAAACCAGAAATACTTTTATAAACCTATTTGGTTAGAAGTAGTAAGAGTATTTGAATTAGCAAACCAGTTCTATAAGAATGGTGTTAGGTTATCCACAAGTTAATTCTCTTAACAGAGAAAGGGAGGGATGCCCCCAAAAAGCAGGATAAGGAGAGCCAACGAATCGCATGTTTATTGTTTGATAAAAGCTCCAAAAGAAAAGCTTATTAATTCAGCTTGACTAGATCAGAAAGGATAAATAGGGTTACTCCGACTAAATCAAAACTAGAAATCATTTTAAGTATCATCTTCCAACGCTAATAGAAATGTTCAGCGTTTTGGACAGAGTACGGGCAATAAAACATAAAACACCTACCCCCAAAGCGCTTTCTTCCCCATAAAAAAATCAATAAACGCTCTAACTTTGGCTTGTTGATATTTAACCTGATGATAATAAAGAAAAACTTCTGCTCGTTGCCACCAGTGATCTTGCATAACAGGGGTAATTTTGTTTTCTTTAACGAGTTGTTTTACGTGTTTATCGTCTGATGGTTGATTGGCTAAACCAACTCCATTGGCAACGAGATCGGCGATTCCGCCTACGGCTTTTATATTTGATTCCATTAAAACGTATTCTAAAGATTGATTATCACTATTGGGCTGGTGGTTGATGATAAGAATATTCGATGGGCTATTGTGTAAATAACCAATAAGATTATGGCTTTTAAGATCTTCTATCGTTTTTGGTGTGCCGTGTTTTTTTAGGTAATCTGGTGAAGCATAAATACCGTATGCACCTCGCCAAAATAGTCGGGAAATTAAACTTGAGCGCTGCTCTCCTAAATATGCACCGACTCCCCAATAAATATCGTAGGTGTTTGAATCAATATCAATAGCCCCTTCGTCAATATCAAGCTCTAGAGTTAAATTAGGGTATTGTTTGGTGAATTCTAACAGCCAAGGGTAAACGGTATATTGGTAGACATCTGCTGACTGAGCAACCACCCTAAGATTGCCTTCAACAGTTTTACTGCGTGAGTCTACCCATTCGTCTAAGCGTTGTAATTCGCCAAGCACTGAGTTTGTGTGATTTAGGAATGCTTGCCCAAATTCGGTGAGGGTTACTTGCCTTGTAGTGCGCTGAAATAATGGCTGTTTTAATTGGTTTTCTAAGTTTGAGATCTGTTTGCTTACCGCCATAGGCGTTAGCTTTAAATGGCTTGCCGCTTTGGTGAAGTTTTTAAACTCGGCTACGGTTTTAAATATGGTTAATGATTCTGTTTTGAGCACTTAGAACAACCCTTATTGTAAAATATAAGTTTATAATAGCTTTAAATATACGCTATATATCGTGAAATTAGAATGGGTTAATCTAGTGGTGGTTGATTAAAGATCGACTAATTCTAATATTTTAAGGAAATTAAAATGCCGTATATCGAATACCTTATTTGGGCTTACTTTGTAATATTCCCTATCTATGTTGCGCTGACTTATAAAAAAGATCGGCAAAAAGCTGAGCAAAATCCCGCCTATAAAATTGTTATTTATCGGTGGACTATGGCTTTTTTGTGGTTGGCGACTCTGCTTGTTTTATTAACGGGAAAAGTTGATTTATCTGGAGTAAATAGTGTGCTTTGGTATGGCGGAACAAGTATAGGGTTTTGCGTTGTTTTAGGGTTAATACTGTTTGTAACATTATTAATGATAGGTGGAATATTTAAAGTAAAAAGTGATCCTCAAAATGATGAGTTGCTGTTAACCAAACTAGCACCTTTTCGTTGGGTGATGCCTGAACGTAAAATTGAGCTGCGTTATTTTATTTTTGGTGTTTCAACCTCCGCTGGGATCTGTGAAGAAATTATTTTTCGAGGGTTTCTACTTGGAAGCTTGTTAGAGCTTTTGGGAATGCCTGTTGCGATACTTTTATCAAGCCTTGCGTTTGGGCTGCCTCATATTTATCAAGGAGCAAGTGGAGTTATAAAAACTTTTTTGCTTGGCGTTTTATTTGCCTGTGTTTATTGGGTAAGTGAGTCGTTACTGCTTGCAATAGTGCTGCATATTATTATCGACTTTTATAGCGGTACGCTTGGGTATATTGTGTTATCCAGAAATAATGATATCAATAAAGATCCTAGCGTTGCCGCTATATCATCCTAGGGGATGTTTGAAAGATCAACAGACCCTAGTGCTGTTGTGTTTTTTCTTTAGTAAGTACGGTTTTAAGCAAGTAAAACGCGATCAACAAACTTGGTTAACAGACTATTGGAATCGGGTGTTTCTTGTGCAGACAAAAGCACTTTTTCAAGTTGATTTTTACCACTGGTATATTTAGCTTGATAAATAGTTAACCGTTCAATTAAACATTTTTTATCAACTTCTGGATGAAATTGAAACGCCCAAAAAGGACTATTTTTTAACTTAAAAGCATGAACGCAAGTGTCGGTGTAAGCCAATGTTTCAGTGTTTGGTGGTGCTGTTAAGGCTTTTTGTTTGTGAACAGATACGGCATAAAAAGGGTTTGGGGTATCATAAAAAAGTGGATCTTTCTGAGCTTTTTCGGTTAATGAAATCGGTAAGGTGCCCAGTTCAAACTGATCTTTTGAATCAAAAATTTCGCCCTTTAGGGCAAGTACGGCTAGTTGAAAGCCAAAGCAAGAGGCAAATACAGGAACCGAGTGTTCAGCACAAAAAGAGAGCACTTTTTTTGCGCTTTCTACAAAAGGGTATTTTTGAGGATATAGTACATTCGCATCACTTGCACCGCCCACCCAAAGTGCATCAAACCCCGCTAAGATAGAAGCATCAAAATTTGGCGTATTAATGATATTAAATGGTGTAATTTGTGACTTTTTAAGCCCTGAATATTTTGCAAAACCAGAATGCTCCTCTATAGCTACGGATTCACTTTGTCTAATTTGCATCAATAAAATACGCAAGCTGTCTCGACTTTTAACCATTAATGCTCTCAGTTGATGGTGAAAAATATGGAATATACACACATAAGGTGAATTGAAATAGTATTTTATAGTGAAATTTTAAATCGAAGGTAAAGTTAGAGGGATATTTTCTGATATGCATTTTCTCTTTCATGGTGTTTGTTGGCTAAGCACCCGAAGAGCAAGGCAGTAAGTGAGATATCATAATTGGTCATAATTAGAACATTAATAAGACTGCTTTCTAATATAGTCTGGTCAGTATATATTGTTACTAATCGGTTAGATTTTAATATTAATTCAGGGTTTACAATGAAAAAAATATGGATGCTTCCTTTTACTTTATTTTCTTTTCTTTTTGGTCGTATCAATTGGTCTGCACCACCTTGGATGATAAGGTTAAATAAATTTAGACAAAATAAACCTGCGGTTTTTTATAGCTTGCTTGGTAGCATTGTCCTATTTGTTGGCGGGTATCAGTATTATCAGTCACTTCCGCAACCTGTGATGGTTAAAGCTGAAATAGCTCAAATTGGCTTTACTCCTAATAAAGAAAATGCCAAACCAGATAACCTTAATATACAATTTGAATACGATTTATCCCGTTTAAATAAAGATCAAAAGCATCCTCAAGGCTCTCCTTCTGTTGCCAGAATTGATTTGTTAGGAAAAGAGTTTAATCAAGGCATTCGTTTATCTCCGGCAAAAAAAGGGAAATGGATATGGAATGATGAGAGACAACTCAGTTTTATACCCGAAAGTGATTGGCCAGCAGGAACTCAATATACAATAGAATTTGAACCGAGTATTTTTGTTAATGAAACCAAGCTATCGGAGCTGAGTTATCAATTTTCAACCCCAGAATTTTCTTCAATAATTGATGATTTAGAGCTCTATCAAGATCCACAAGATATTTCTGTTAGACGCGTTATTTCAACTGTACGCTTTTCTCACCCTGTAGACAAAGATTCTTTTAAAGACAAAGTTATCATGAGTATGAGACCTTCGGGTTCTGATATTGATAAACCCGCTAAAGCCTTTCCTTTTGAAATAAGCTATGACAAGAATATGAGAGAGGCTTACATACAATCGCAGCCTATTTCATTGCCAAACAATCCAAGTTATATGAAACTTAATATTGAAGCAGGAATTAAAACTATTTTAGGTGGTGCTGCAAGTATAAAAAAAGCTGAAGAGAAATTGTTGATCCCTGATATTTATAGTTTTTTAAAAGTTAATTCTGCACAAGTACAGATTGTGAGAAATAAAAAAAATGAACCCGAACAAGTTTTAATACTAGGATTCACTGACGAGATAGAACAAAAAGAATTAATGAGTAAGTTACAAGTTTATCTCTTACCTAAAAAAGGAGAAGTTAACGGTAAAAATAATTGGGGAAGCCCTAGAGAGGTAAATGCGCAGGTTCTTGCTAGCCGCTCTAAGTTAGATATTAAGAGGGTAGTTAACGAAAAAGAATCTTCTAAATTTTATAGCTTTGTACTCGATGTTCCTGAAAATAGAAGCCTTTATGTGAAAATTAATCGAGGGCTTACCTCGGTAAATCGGTTTGTTCATGCATCATTTTATGATTCAGTACTACGCTCTCCTAGTTATCCAAAAGAAGTGAAGATTGCGGGAGAAGGTTCTTTGTTAACCTATTCTGGGGATCATAAGCTGAGTGTATCATCACGTGGTTTAGAAACACTAAAATTTAGTGTTGGCCGTTTGTTAGAAGGACAACTTTATCACCTAATAACTCAAACGCGAGGTGATATTAATAATCCTAACTTTTCTTCATGGACATTTCAGCCAGAAAATATAGCTGAATTTGAACATAAAATAGTTGATTTGGTAGCACAGCATCCAAAACAGCCTAATTATTCTTCTGTTGATCTCAGCGAATTTCTACCGAAAGATAACAATCGTTTTGGATTGTTTTTTGTTAACGTGCAAGGTTTGAATAAAAAAAATAGAAACCCCGTTTATAGAGCAAAAGATAAACGTCTTGTTTTGATTACTGATTTGGGGCTTATTGTAAAAAATAATGCCGATAGCAGCCATGATATTTTTGTTCAGTCAATAAAATCAGGTAAGCCGGTCAAAGATGCTACCGTGGAGCTGTTGGGAAAAAATGGTATTGCTCTTTATTCAAGAAAAACAACTAACCAAGGACACGTTAAATTCCCATCTACTCAAGATTTTAAAGATGAGAAAGAACCAACGGTTTATGTGGTAAAAACCAGCAACGATATATCATTTATTCCTTTCAATCGTTATTCTCGTCAAATCAATCTTTCTAAGTTTGATATTGGTGGTGTAAGAGCCGGGTATGGTAATGAAGCTTTAAATGCATTCCTTTTTTCCGATAGAGGTATTTATCGTCCTGGTGAAAAAGTAAACTTAGGGGTCGTTGTTAAAAGTTTTGATTTCACAAACGTTGAAAACATTCCTTTAGAATTAGTGGTTAGGGGGCCAAGAAATAATGAAGTAAAAGTTCACAAATTAAGCTTAGCCGAATTAGGTTTTTTTGATTTTCAATATCAAACAGAGGCAACTTCAGATACAGGTAGATATTCAGTATCTTTACACCTTGTTCGTAACAATCGGCATCGTAGTCGAGAGATTGGTTCACTTAATTTTAAAGTTGAAGAATTTCAGCCCGACACAATGAAAATTGAAAGTAAGTTACTTGATATTGATCCTCAAGGTTGGAGTGATAAGAAAAACATTCAAGCCAAAGTATCCTTACAAAATTTATTTGGAGTACCCGCCCAAAATAGAGACTTAAATGCAAGAGTTGTTATTAAACCAACTAACCTTAATTTTAAAAAATACAATAACTATCAGTTTTCAAAACCTTTTATTGACTCAAATAATAAATCGTTAAACTTAGATAGAAAGTTAAGCAAACAAAAAACAGATGCAAACGGACTTGCTATATACGATATTGATTTGCAACAGTTCAATGATGGTATTTATCAATTGCAATTTATTGTCGAAGGGTTTGAGCCAGGAGGTGGTCGTAGTGTTGTTTCTAGTAATACTACTTTAATTTCGCCACTTGCAGAATTAGTTGGCTATAAAGCTGATGGAAAGCTCGATTATATACATGCTAACAGTAAAAGAAGTGTTGAATTTATCGCAATAGATAAAAAACTTGAAAAACAAAAGAAATCGAACTTAAGTTTAAGGTTGTTAAACATTCAGTATGTATCAACTTTGGTTAAACAACATAACGGCACTTATAAATACCAAACGATTAAGAAAGAAAATGAGCTAAGTGCAAAACCGCTTTCAATATCTGAGCAAGGTTATCTACATGCTATAGATACCAGTGAGCCTGGTGATTATGCAATTGAAATTATTGACCAAAACAAAAGATTGTCACGAGTTGAGTATTCCATTGTAGGCCATGGGAATATAGCCGCTAAGATAGATAAAAATGCCGAGCTGCAATTAAAGCTAAATAAAAAAGATTATGTGCCTGGCGAAATGATTGAAATGAATATTAAAGCGCCATACAAAGGTGCAGGACTTATTACTATTGAAACTGATCGTGTTCATCACTTTAAATGGTTTAAAACCAATAGCCAGAGCAGTGTTCAGTCTATAAAACTACCGCTAGATTTGGAAGGTACAGGTTATGTTAATGTTGCGTTTGTTCGTGATTTTAACTCGAAGGAAATTTTCACTAGCCCACTGAGCTATGCGGTTAAGCCATTCTCAATTGATAAAAGTAAACGTAAAATTGATATTGCTTTAAACGTTAAGGAAATTGTTCGTCCGGGTAAGCCAATGGCAATTAATTATAGCGCCTCTAAAAAATCAAAAATTGCTATTTTTGCCATCGATGAAGGGATCTTGCAAGTAGCTAGATATCGCACACCTGATCCATTAAATCACTTCTTAAAGAAAAGGGCTTTAGGTGTAGAAACGCTACAGATACTGGATTTAATTTTACCTCAATTTGAATTGCTAAGAAATTTATCCGCTAGTGGTGGTGACATGTTCGCAGCAAATAGAGCACTCGCAAAAAACCTTAATCCCTTTTCTAGAAAAGCGGATAATCCAGCGATCTATTGGTCAGGTATTCAATCGGCTGGCCCCGATACTCAAACTGTGAGCTTTGATGTTCCAGATACTTTTTCTGGCTCACTCAGAGTGATGGCGGTGGCGGTTTCAGAAAATGCTGTCGGTGCAGCTCAAGAGTCTACCTTGGTGCGTGGTCCCTTTGTTATTTCGCCAAAAGTTTTAACCCAAGTTGCGCCTGATGATGAATTTATGGTGACAGTAGGAGTGGCTAACCTTGTTAAAGGATCGGGGAAAGATGCTGAGGTTAATATTAGTGTCAGTGCTTCGGAACATTTAAGCTTGGTGAATAAATCTTCAGCAAAAACTATTATTGCTGAAGGCAACGAAGGAGCATTTAGTTTTAAAGTTAAGGCTAATAAAGTGTTAGGTGCGGCGGAACTTAAATTTAAGGTTAGTCATAAAAATGAAAGTTCTGTTAGAACGGCTAGTTTAAGTGTTAGATCCGCTATGCCTTATAGCAATTCTTTTGAAAGTGGGTTCTCAAAAAGTGGTGTAGTGGATTTAGAGCAAACACGAAATCTATATTCAAATTTAGCCGTTCAAAACGTGTCAGCATCAACGAGTCCTTTAGTGTTAGTGAGTGGTTTGACTTCTTATTTAGACAGTTATCCTCATGGGTGTACCGAACAGGTTGTAAGTAAAGTTTTTCCTTTAGTCGGATTAATGTCTCACCCTTCTTATGCGCCGCATTTGGAAAATGTTGATAGTCAGTTTTCTTACTTAATTGATAAATTAAGAGAGCGCCAACTTGCAAACGGAGGCTTTGCCTTTTGGCCAGGTCAGCAAACGGTTGCTGAATATCCAAGTATTTATGTATTGCATTTCTTAGTAGAGGCATTGTCTCTTGGTTATCCAGTTCCACCAGATATGATAAACAGAGGTAAATATTATTTGATGGACTATGCGGCAAAGACAACAAGCTCAATCGCACAAGCCAGAAATAGGGCAAATGCAATTTATTTATTGACACGTTTGGGTGTGGTTACAACCAATTATTTGGTTGACCTTGAAGAGGAATTAAACAAAGCCGCCTTAGAAGATAAAAAAATAGAACCATGGCGAGAAGATTTACTTGCAGCATATATGGCTGCAACCTATCAATTACTACAAAAAGATGTACAAGCAGAAGCGTTAATTAAAAACTACAAAATGGGCAGGGTTATTTCTGAGAATATCACAAGTAATCAACACCAAAATGAAACAGATGATTTTAATTCTGGATTATCTCAAGATGCTCAGTATATTTATTTGTTGTCAAAACATTTTGAATTACGGGCTAAGAAATTATCGAGCGAAAATTTATTGAAATTAACTTCAAGGATTTTTAAAGGTGAATATAATACCATTTCATCTGCCTACTCAATCTTGGCATTAGGTGCATATAGCAAGCTCGCGTTGAGTGGCCAATTTGAAGAAAATATCACTTTTTCATCCTGGGTGAAAAAAAGTGATAAGAAAATTTTAGAAACGGCTTTAAAACCTTTTTTAAGTGCAAATTATCCAGTCAATATTCAAGGAAAAGCGATTACTGGGCTAACAATTGAGGGTGATAAGCCAGTTTATTATATAAATAGCCAATCAGGATTTGATAAGCATCCACCTAAAGAAGCCGTTAGAAACGGAATAGAAGTACACAGAGACTTTCTTGATGACAAAGGTAATGACATAACCTCTTTTGAACAAGGTCAAGAGTTGACTGTTCGTTTGAGGGTAAGAGCACTGAATAATAAACAGCTTACTAATGTTGCAGTAATCGACCTTTTACCTGGTGGTTTTGAAGTGATTAGAAATAGTGTTTCTCGAACTGCTTATGGTTGGAAGGCCGACTATGTTGATATTAGAGAAGATCGGGTAGTCTATTATGGTGACTTTGATAGCAAGATAAAAGAGTTAACTTATCAGGTGAAATTAACAGCGGCAGGTACATTTGCGATTCCACCCTCTTATGCAGAATCAATGTATGACCGTTCAATAAAAGCAGTTTCTAAGTCGGGAGTTTTTATTGTGACAGAACAAAATAGCACTATTGTTCAAGATTAGTTGAGTTAACTGGTGGGTATGAAGCGAGGTTTTCGATTTAAGTTTTTACGGCTTGTTCTATTGATCGTAATGTTGATAATACTATTGGGGTTATTATTTTACGCATTTTGTCCGCGCCCAGAGTTAAAATCGCTTACCTCATATTCAACGGCATTTTTTGATCGTTCAGGTAGTTTGCTAAAGCTTACTCTTGCGAGTGATCAGCGATATCGACTTTACCAAAACATAGATAATTTATCGACAGAATTTGTTCAGGCAACCTTGCTTTATGAAGACAAAAACTACTATCAACATTTTGGTGTTGATTTTTCTGCATTATTAAGAGCTTTTTGGTCAACTTATATTAGCGGTAGCCGTAGAATTGGAGCATCAACTATTTCAATGCAAGTTGCAAGATTGCGTTGGAATATAAACTCTTCTAATATTTCGGGAAAATTCTCGCAGATCCTTCGTGCCGTTCAATTATCTAGACACTATAGTAAGCGTGAGATACTTGAAGCATATTTTAATCTTGCGCCATATGGCGGAAATATTGAAGGGATTGGCGCAGCGAGTCTTATATATTTCAATAAGCTGCCAAGTCAATTAAGTTTACCCGAAGCTTTAACGCTTGCTGTGATCCCTCAAAATCCAAATAAAAGGAACCCTGCTAATGAGAGTGGATATCAAAAATTATTAACGGCTAGAGCTAATTTATTTAAGCGATGGGTTGAATCTTTTTCGGCTGACTTAAATAAGAAAAAATATCTTGAGTTAACCTTAAGTGTACGCTCGCCATCAAATCTTCCTAAACTGGCACCTCATTTTACTCAGTACCTAGATAATAAAAGGGCACGTTGGTCGCATGGCATAGTTAAAACTACGCTTGATAGGCATCAGCAAAATAAATTGGAACAAGTGATTGAAGATTATATTTCTTCAAAGTCTCATCTTGGGATCAAAAATGCGTCAGCGCTATTATTAAATTATAAAACCATGGAAATTGAAGCAATGGTTGGTTCTGCGGATTTTAATAATGAGCAGTTACTTGGGCAAGTGAATGGTACTACCGCTAAGCGATCACCAGGTTCAACCTTAAAGCCTTTCGTTTACGGGTTGGCAATAGACGAAGGTCTTATACACCCTATGACTCTTTTAAAGGATTCACCTAAGCGTTATGCCGGTTTTTCACCTGAGAATTATGATAAAAAATTTGTTGGCCCTATTATGGTTAAAGATGCCTTGATCCAAAGCCGCAATCTACCAGCTGTTGAGTTGCAATCTCAGTTAAAAAAACAATCGTTTTATCACTTTTTAAAAAGTGCAGGAGTTAAAGGTTTAAAGGAAGAAGAATTTTACGGGTTAGCTTTGGCACTAGGTGGCGGAGAAGTCACCATGATGGAATTAGTTAGATTATATAGCGCACTAGCTAATAATGGCATTTTACGCTCGATAGTGACCTATAAAAATGATACTGATTTAACCTTGCTTAATGATATGCACATAAAACAAGAAAAGAAGATCTTGAGTGCTGAAGCCAGTTTTTTAATAATGGATATGCTAAAAGATAACCCTCCACCAGATGCCCTTAATATCGCTGTTGATTATTTACAAAAAAATGAAATCGCATGGAAAACTGGTACTTCGTGGGCATTTCGAGATGCTTGGGCTGTAGGCATTTCTGGAAACTATGTCATGGCTGTTTGGATCGGTAACTTTAATGGTAAAGGCAATAGTGCCTTTATTGGAGGAAGTGCTGCGGGACCTCTTTTATTTTCTGCGTTTGATGCGATTTTAACAAATGAAAGGTGGACAATTAAGAATGAGTTTTTACCAGAAAACCTAAACCTTAAGCAAGTTAAAGTTTGTGCTACTACTGGCGATCTTTTTGAGAAATATTGTCCTGCATCTGAATTAACATGGTTTATTCCTGGCGTTTCACCGATTAAAGTATCAAATATTTATCGGCAAGTTTCTATTGATAAATTAACCGGTTTACGAGCTTGCCATAACAAACCAAGTGAGACAGAAAGTAAAGTTTACGAATTTTGGCCTTCGGATTTTTTACATCTTTTCAACCAAGCAGGAATTTCACTTAAAACACCGCCGCCATATAGCTCTGATTGCAGCTTAAATAAGAAAAGTAGTTCAGGGCAAATGCCAATAATTACTTCACCACAATCAAGTATCAGTTATGTTATTCAAAGTGATAGCCCTACCAATAGGCAAATACTTTTTACGGCAATAGTTGACTCAGATGTCCAAGAAACATATTGGTTTGTTAATGGAAAATACGAAGGAAGCGTAAAAAGAGGAGAGGCTTTTATTTGGCAAGCAACAAGTGGAAAATTCTCGGTGAGTGTTGTAGATGATTTCGGTAGAGCCGCAAATAAAGATATTACTGTACTTCAAATTCAGTAGTTTTAAGACGGTCGAAATTAGTTTTTAAAATCAAATTCTTAAAAGAAAATGGGTGTCGTTAATCACTGACATTCAACAAACGTTAAACCCTAATAATCGCTCTATAATTATTAGTGATTTCAGGTAAATTAAATGCTTTGTTATATTGATTTTAAAGTATGACTAAGATAATTAATTTAACGATTAAGTTTAAGGTTTATCAGCAGTCTATCTTATTGTTCTAAACTCTTTAATGGTAGTAAAAAATGTCTTTTGAATATGATGCTTATAAGCCTGCACAAATTGCTCGGTTGGTTGAAAATAATGCGATTAAAAAAGCTAAACTTCCTTTGTTGCCTTTATCAACATTAGGGATCCTTGCGGGGGCTTTTATTGCCTTTGGCGCAATGTTTTACACTATAGTCATTACCGATAGCGCCTTTGGTTTTGGGCCAACTCGATTATTGGGTGGCGTAGCATTTAGTTTAGGTTTAATACTGGTTCTTATTGCTGGTGCAGAGCTTTTTACGGGCAATAATTTAATTGTGATGGCCTGGGCTGAGAAAAAAGTATCGCTATATGAATTGCTTAGAAATTGGTTGGTTGTTTATGTTGCTAATTTTGTTGGCGTAATAATAACCGCTTGGTTTATCTATCTGTCGGGTATAGTCGCCATTGGTGATGGCGCTGTTGCCGAAACGAGTATTAGCATTGCAAAAGGTAAGGTCTCACTCGATACTACCACTGCTTTTATTCGCGGAATGCTATGTAATGCACTGGTTTGTTTAGCGATATGGTTGAGTGTTGCCGCACATAACTTATCAGGAAAAATATTAGCAATAATTTTTCCTGTTTCTGCATTTGTTACACTAGGTTTAGAGCATTCAATTGCCAATATGTATTTTATTTCTATTGTGATGTTTCAAGGCGCTAGTGATATTTCAATAATGGATTTTATTGCTAACCTTATTCCCGTAACCCTAGGTAATATTATTGGCGGAAGCGTATTTGTTGCACTGGTTTATTGGATTTGCTATGTGCGAGGTGAAAGCTCAAAATAAAACGATCCCGAATAAGATTGTTCCAAACAATTATTTTAAGTTGAATGTTAAATCAGCCATTAATTGATTGGAATAATAACCCTAAAACAAGCCCCTTGGTTTTCACAATTGGTCAGTTGATATTCAAAATTTTGGTTACGTAATACTTCGCGAATTAACATTAATCCTAAGCCCTGACCATCTTCTTTGGTGGTAAAAAATGGAGTAAATAGCTCGTCAATAACTTTGTCATCAATACCTGTGCCTGAGTCGATAACTTCAATAATGACTTCGTTAGAGGCTTGAGTGAGCATACAGCTAATGCTGCCGTTTTTATCAATGGCTTCCATGGCATTTTTAACAATGTTAATAAGGGCTTGCTCTAATAAATTGGCATCGGCATTAATGGTAATGTTTTTATTATTGGCTTCTATTTGATAATGAATATTACGGTTATTAAGCGCTTGAGAGTAAACCGCAAAAATTGACTCAACTAACTGATTAAGCTGCACAGGGTAAAGTTCTGGTTCGGGCAATCTTATAATGCTGGCATAGCCTTGCATAAATTGATTTAAACTTTGATTACGCTGAATAACCACATTAAGGGCATTGGTAAAGTCAGCTTTATCACTTTTATCGAGTTGCTCTGCATAATTAAGACAAGAGTTTAATAACGAATTAGTCGCAGCAATGGTGTTGTTTACCTCATGCGACATTACTCTAATAAGTTTGTCGTAGGCGGATTTTTCGGTTTGCTCAACTTCTTTGGTGAACTCTTCAATTAATAAAAACTGCCTTTCAAATCCTCTGTCGAGAAAATTAGATTTTTGAATTCTAAAACGCTCGCCATTAGAGCGAGTAAATAATTTTGATTCGTTAACGGTGACTTTTTCTGCTAGCTCAAATAATTTTGAATCTACTGATTTTAAGTTTTTTCCTAATAGTTGCTGATTATTTTTATTGAGCAAGTCAGACGCTCTGGGATTAACTAAACTAATACGGTGATCAAAATCAAAAATAATTACTGCCGCTGGTGAAGCATCGAGTAGTTTTTCTAAAATGCCGCGTTGTTCTCCAAGCCTTAATCTTTCGCTATAAAGGTGAGACAACATTTGGTTATAAAGGCTAATTAGCTGATCCATTTCTATTTGCCCTACAGGGCTAAACCTTGCCGAATAATCGGCTTGTTTTAATACATCGGAAAATGCTTGAATAAAATCGAAAGGTTCTAATGCCGATTTAATGAGTTTTATGCCTAGCAAAAAACTCAGCACTAAAAATAATTCAACGGCAAATAACAGATAAGATAATTCTTCATAAAAATAGATCGCAACAACTAATACACAAAGGTGAAATGTGATTAAATAAGTGTAGAGTTTTGTTCTAAGTGTCACACGCTGATCTCAAATTTTTCGAGCCGCCGATAAAGTGCCGCGCGTGAAATACCAAGGGCATTAGCAACACGGGTAATATTGTTGTGATGCATTTTTAGCGCATTTTCAATCATCATTTTTTCAGCTTCATCGAGTGTTAAGTTATGCAAGTTATTGGTGCTAGTTGTTGATTGATTCTGGTTATCGTCTTGATCTGGCATAAAGGTTTTTATGGTAAGCTCATTTTGACCCGACATTAATACAGCTCTTTCTACCGATTGTTTTAATTGTCTAATATTACCCGGCCACTCCTGATTGTTTAACCATTGCATGGCTTGTTCATCAATAATGAGCTTTTCTAAACCATACATTTTTTCAATTTTAGTTAAATGATCATTTACTAAAAGTTTTATGTCTGATTTTCTTTCTCTTAGTGGTGGTAAGGTTAATGTAATTAAATTAATGCGATAGAGGAGATCTTCTCTAAATTCATTATTTTCAACCATGGTTTCAAGATCACAGTTGGTTGCAGAAATCACTCTTACATTGGTTCTCTGATTAATTGAAGAGCCAACCGCCTGATAAGTTTGATCTTGCAATACACGCAAAAGCTTTACCTGTGATGATTTATCTAAATCACCCACTTCATCTAAAAAAATACTGCCGCCATTAGCCAGCTCAAAGCGTCCTTTTCTATCAGTTTTTGCATCGGTAAATGCACCTTTAACGTGACCAAACATTTCGCTATCAAATAGTGAACTATTAATACCGCCTAAATTAACTTTTACCATGGCTTCATTAATGCGTTTTGAGTTTTTATGGAGTGCATCGGCAATCAACTCTTTACCTGTTCCGCTTTCGCCTAAAATTATTACTGGCGCATCGGTTTTGCTTACCCTTGCCACCGTAGTTAAAACTTTTAGCAGGGCAGGGTGCTCACCAATAATGTCAGAAAAATCATAGTCTTTATCAAGCTGCTCACGGCTCATGGTGGTTTGAGTATTATTTTTTATAAGGCTTAAACTGGTTTCAATGGTTTGAATAAGGCGTTGGTTGTCCCAAGGCTTGGTAATAAAATCTTTTGCGCCAAGCTTTATGCCTTCTACGGCTAACTCTATCGATCCCCATGCGGTCATCAACAGCACGGGAATATCGGTATTTTGCTGCTTAATTGCTTTTAGCAGCTCCATGCCTTCTTCACCCGTGGTTTTGCGAGAGAAGTTCATATCTTGAATCACTAAATCAATGGGCTTTGATTGCAATATTGATAGCGCTTCGTTTGGAGAATGAGCCTCAAGTGACTGAAAGCCATTTTGTTTAAGTAGCAGTTTGAGTGAGGTGGTTACTGAAACATCATCATCAACAACTAGTATGGTCTTTTGGGTTATTTGGCTCATTAGGTTTTTCGTTATCTATTATTAAGCAATATTATGCGCGATAAAGTTAATGAATCCAACGGTCTTCTCATAATCATTAATAGAAGACCGTTGAAGTAGAAGGGGTATATACTGATGATTACTCATAGTGCAATGCCATTGCTGGAGAATAATTTGTAGCCACTTTGCTTGGGTAAAACGCACAAATTAGCGCCAATAAAAACATTAATGTTACGGCGGCAATATGGCCTAACCAAAAAGTAGTCCAGTCGAGGTTACTGATCACACCTAATAATGGAAATTGCACAACGATAATGGTGCCAATAATTAATCCAAATAAGGTAACCACTAAAAGCTCACCGGTAATTTGAGAATAAACACTATTGTTGGTTGCCCCCATAGCTCTACGCAAACCAATTTCTTGAGTGCGGCGAGTAACATTTTGCCAAAGCACGCCAAATAAACCTAAGCCAACCATTAGCATTAAAAATACACTCACTATTGATAAAATGCTCATCGGCAAAATAGCGTTGCGATGATGAGTGTCTCTAAGTTTTTTCCAGTTTTCAATTCTAAAGCTCCACTCTGGCGCTATACTATTGAGCAATTTAGCCAAATCTTCTTCGTAAGCCGCTGTTACACCCTCTTGCATTTTTACCATAAAGTTAGTGATGGGGTAAGATTGACCTTTTTCGATATCGTATCGGTTAAATAGGTAGGGAATCAGTTCGCTAAATTCACCCATTTGCCTAAACGCTTTAAACACACCAACAATTTTTGTGGGGGTTGCGCCTTCTTTGATACTTTCTTCGCTAATGGTGTTTTTTCCAATGGCTGACTCGTTAGGATAAACTAAATCTTTAAAGCGTTGATCAATAAGAATAGGGCGGTAATTTTGTCCGCGATCTTCCTCATTAAACCAACGACCTTCAATCAGCTCCATATTTAATAACTCGTTACCACCGGGTTCGATAATGGTATTCATATATCTAATTTCTACATCGTTGATATCTTGAATACTCATTGAGCGAGACTGAGCAAATGGGGTTGTACGAATAACTTTTGCGCCCACAATTTCTGGCTGAGAATTGAGCATTTCAGAAATTTTTTGTATTTGTGGTTGATGAATATCGTTATCCCAATTTCCAACCGTTACCGCACTTACTCGCCACATATTTTGCCATTCAAATCCCAGCGGTGTTTGCTGTAATCTGTAGTTATAAATTAAGGTTGTCAGGATCGAAAAAGCCACAATAAAACAAATTAAAACCTCAGTAATAATTAATGCGTTAGCTTTTTTACGGCTCCAAATAAGTTTTAATAAATGCTGTAACATATTACACCTCTCCTTTGAGTGCATTAACAGGATGAAGTTTTGACATTTTCCACGCAGGATAAATGCCCGACATTAACCCAAAGAGTAAAATAAGAACCAAGCCGCTAATAAATATTTTAAGATTAATGGTGAATTGCGCGTTAGGAATAAGATCGACACTGACAATAAATTGCAACACTCCATAGGCAAAGGCAAAACCAAATATGCCGCCAATAGCCGTAAGTAAAATACTTTCAACTAAAAATTGTCCAACCAAATGTTTAGACGATGCACCAAAGGCTTTACGCAAGCCAATTTCGGTAGAGCGCTCCATTATGCGGCTAACATTAATGTTGATCATATTAATGCTGGGCAACAACATAAATAAAATGATTAGCACTATGGCACTCAAAATAAGTTGATTAGCACCACTATCAAAATCATCATTATTATTAATGGTGTTTCTTGCAATGGCTTCAAATTTTGTATCGGCAGCACTGATTGCTCTAGCAAATTCTTCGGGATCTTTAGGGCGAAAGTTGTTTTTAACAATATTCAAATATTCATTTTGAATCGCTTTTAATCCATTCGGTTTACTGCTGTATAGCATGGCAGACCAATCACCTAAAAACTGTTCTTTATAAGCAGTAGAAGGCGAGGTGGTATAAGGTGCCCAAATATCTGCTGCTGCTTCTAATTCAAGCTGAGATACATTTTTAACCACACCGGCTACCGTAAAGCGTTGGTTGTTTACGGTAATGCTTTTGCCGATAACATTGGTTTGATTAAAATAGCTATCTCTAAGTTTCTCGTTGATTACCACTAAAAACTGACCACTATCAAATTCTTGTTGGTTAAAAGCACGACCTTCAATAAATTCAAAGTCTAAAATTTCCCAATAAGTCGCATCAACTCTACGCATTGTGTGAGATATTTTTGCACCATCTTTAAAAGCCGCAGAAGTAAACGAGCTGGTATAAAAAGACATTTTTTCGGGGGTAGTTAAAATTTTCACATGATTTTTGATGTAATGATAACCTAGCCCTGATGCCCAGTTACTATTTCCATCGGCAGAAAAAGCGCTCACTCTTTTAATAGTAAGGTAATTATTGGAATATTTTTCAGGCCCTGTTGGTGATAAAACACCATCGGCAATTGCGGCGGCAACAATAAGAACAACCAATGTTAAAACAATGCCAAACAAATTAATAAAGGTGAAAAATTTACGCCTTAAAAAAACATTCCAAGCGGTAATTAAGTAATTTTTTAACATGCCACTTTCTCCTAATGAACCAGTTGTCCGTCAAAAACTCTGATAATTCTTTCTGACTCTTTGGCTTGTTCTTCATCGTGGGTCACCATAACAATAGTCGTGCCATCCTCTTTGTTTAAAGAGGTAAGAAGGTTCATAATTTCATCACCCATATGGCTATCAAGGTTGCCCGTTGGCTCATCGGCTAATAAAATTTCTGGCTTACCAACAATGGCTCTGGCTATAGCAACACGCTGTTGTTGACCACCAGAAAGCTGGGTGGGGTAGTGCATGGTGCGAGCAGATAGGCCCACTCGGTCGAGCGCTTCAAGGGCAAGTTTGCGTCGCTGTTTACTCGAAATATTACGATAAAGTAGTGGCAGCTCAACATTATCAACCACGCGCAATTCTGGAATTAAATGAAAGCTTTGAAACACAAAGCCAATTTTTTCATTGCGCAATGCCGCCACATGCTTATCTTTATACGAAGCAACAGGTTTACCTTCGATGTGTATGCTTCCTTCCGATGGTGCATCGAGCAGTCCAAGCAAGTTAAGCAAGGTACTTTTACCGCAACCGGATGGACCCATCACCGAAACAAATTCTTTTGCGGCTATTTCTAAATTAATATTTTGTAGCGCAATGGTTTCAATACGATCAGTATGATAGGTTTTGCTAATGTTAGTCAGTTTAAGCATGGTTTTCTCCTTAGTCCTAAGTTTATAACCCGTTCTCCTTCAAAGCATGTGATAACGAAGAAGAGGCTGGCTTACTGCCTTGCCCTTCGGGTGCTCAACCAAAAAGCTTGCACTGCGTTGCAACTTTTGAAAAGGGCTTGCCATTTCCTGCAAGTTGCGCCTTGTTCCAAACTTCTTGGCTGAGCACTGAAGCAAGCATCTTGAAGGAGAACGGGTATATATTTTTTAATTAATTGAAAATTCTTGCATGGATAAATAGTCAGTCATGTTAGAAATAATAACTTCATCGCCTTCTTCTAAACCGCGAATAATTTGATAGTTTTCTATATTTCCTAAGCCCAATTTCTACACTGCGCTTCACTGCAATATCGTTACTGATCACAAACACATCGTGTACGCCTTTGCCGGGAACAAATGGTCCTTGTTTAACCATTAATGTGTTATTGATAACACCTGTGATCACATCTACATCAACTCGCATATTTGAGCGCAAGCCTGCAAAAGTTTGGCTTTTCAAGTTCAACAATAATGGTAACGATGCCGTTATCAATGGTGGGTAAAATAGTTTTAATATTGCCATTTAATAAGCTGTTGGCTTGGCGAACGTGAACCCTTTTGACCTTCATTAATTTGATCGGCATAAAAGTCAGACAATGTGGCTTCAACTCTAAATTGGGTTAAATCGGCAATTTTTGCTAGGGGTTGTCCCGGTGTAATACTGGTTCCTGCTTGATCTTCTACCCAAGTTAAAATGCCATTACGGCTAGCTTTTACATTTGGCGGTTTCTAAAAGACGCTGTTTCTCTTTTTGCTCTTTTTCTAAAATTGATTTTTCTAAACCAATGCCTTCAATTTCAGCATCGGTACTTTCTTTTAAATCAATAAGAGAGGTTTTAGTTGCCTAATTTCAATTTGGGTGCGTTCAACATTAAGCTCTGCTTCAAGTAAATCGTGTTTAGCGGTGGCGCCAGAGCTTGCCAGCATTTTTAATCGCTCTAAACGTGTTTTACGACTTTTTAAATCAACTGACATTAATTCTATTTGTGCATTAGTGTCATTTAGGGTTTTACGAGTTTGCAGCTGCTTACTTAAGATTTGATTTTCTTTAACCGCAATGCGCTCGGCTAAACTATCAAGTTCTATTTGCACCGAATTAGTATCGAGCCTAACAATAATATCACCGCGTTTAACCGCTTGACCTGCTCTGGCTAACACCTCAATAACTTGCCCACTCACTTCACTGGTTATCACTTCTTCGTGTTTAGGAACGACCGTGCCGCCAGCTGATAAGGTTGCTTCAATATTACCTTTAGTAACAATGCTTGTTCGCAGCTCGGCTCTTGAAAAGTGAAGGCGAAAAATTAATTTTCCTTAAACCAACTATTGCTACAACAAAAAATACTGATCCATAGGGTTATTTTAATCAGTGTTTTGTATTGCGATTTTCTAACCACATTATCACTAATTGGCCGATCCATTTATCACTCCAAGTTTTTAATGGTTTTTTAATTTATTTAAAGTGGTTATAACAAGATGTGTGCCAAGTTAAAAAAATAGGTTGAAAATAAATAAAAATACTTAAATATCAATAAGATATAGTGGGTTATGTTGTTGGTGCTTTAAGTGGAAAGATTTAAATCCATTAATTATCGTTCATGACTGAACGTTGGATGTTTTTTTAGTGTTCGATAAACGAACAGGTATAGATAATAAGATTAGCTAGAAGATTGTAAAAAAAGGAGAGCGTATTATTGCAAGAATAGACTTAAGGAGTGGGCTGCTGGCTCACTCCTAATTTACGATTATTTTTTTTGAACCGCAAGAGCCACAACAAAAATCAACGCCCATGAACTAGCTCTGATTCTGACTCCATGGCAGATTCTGGAAAACCTGCTTTATCATTAGATTTTTTACTTAGTTTACCTTTTAAGGCTTGCCAAGTTTTTAGTGACTGCATTGCTTGATGATTGATTGTCTTTCATGTTGATCTCCAATTAATAACCTATTGCTAAGGTAAAACATTTTTATAAAGTGAACCTTTATTTAAAAATGCATTTTTACATGCATCTTTTAAAGAGGGTAAACTAAATGCATGGTTTAAATTTGGTCATTTTTAACATTTAATGCCAAAAAGTTTAATTAAAGAGCTAATAATACCGATGAACATCACACGATTTACCGAACTATGCGCTAAGGGTGCTTATTTACCTTGGTGTTAATGATGATGCCAGCGATGTGCCTATCACGATAAGAAAGTGTGGCACAAAGCTATGGGGTTTCTAAAAATCACTTAATGAAAGTTGTGCAAGAGCTAAGCGCTAAAGGCTATATTGAAGCAACAAGAGGCAAAAATGGCGGCATTAAAATTAAACCGTAAGCCAGAACAAATTAATATTGGTCAACTAGTTCGTCATTTTGAGCAAGGCTACACCTTGGTAGAGTGTTTTGGTGAAGAAAATCACTGTGTTATCTCACCTGGGTTGCCAACTAAAAAAATGTTTGCTGGTGCGCTTAATCAATTTTTTTAATCATTTAGAGCAATATTCGTTGCTAGACTTAATTGATGGCTCGCAAAAAACACAGTTAGCACAATTACTTGTGTCTAACCAAACTAAAGATATGGAATATTAACCTGTTAACACCTCAGTAAATTTAAGAGATAACTATGACATTACAAGCAAATGGTCAGGTGACAAATCAAGCTAAAAAAGCCGAGATAACGCCTTTTTTTGAATTAGGCATTCCGTCCACTCTTTTGGTTAGGCGCGCTTTTTAGCCTAGTAAGTATTGGTTTGTGGGCTTTGTCTTTTACCAATAATATTAATTTTTCTCCTTATGGTGGCGGCTACTTTTGGCATGTTCACGAAATGCTTTTTGGTTTCACCGTAGCGATTATTGCCGGTTTTTTATTAACTGCGGTACAAACTTGGGCAGGTGTTCCCAGCATTAAAGGGATACCTTTAGCAATATTGGTGACGGTTTGGCTGCTAGCAAGAGTGTTATTTTTATTGCCTAGCTTGGCTAGTCCAGTATTAATAGTGGCCGTTTATTTATTATTTTTACCCTTAGCGGCAATAGCGTTATCAATACCAATTATTAAGGCCAAACTTTGGCGCAATTTATTTTTTGTTCCCATTTTACTTATTATGGCAACACTTAATTTACTAAGTCATTTAGCCATGCAGGGCAAAGTTGCGGTTTCTTTTATTAGCATTGGTCATATTATGGTTTTGCTTGTTAGCTTGGTGATGTGTGTAATGGGCGGTAGAGTGTTCCCAATGTTTACCGCCAATGGCACCCGTACCCCTAAAGTGATGCCTATTGCATGGTTAGAAAAAGTGTCGATTGTATCGGTTGTTTTGAGCATTTTAGTCACAACTAATATTGTTGATGTGCCTAGTCTTTTAGCCGCGATTATTTATTTAATAGCGGGTATTGCCAACTTGATCAGAGCCTTGCGCTGGAAAATTTGGGTTGCTTTTTCAACCCCATTAGTTTGGTCACTACATTTAAGCTATTGGGCAATAGGCATTGGGTTTATTTTATTAAAGCTTAGTTTAAAATTTGAACTGCTAAATAACCTATCTTTGGCTTATCACGCTATTACCGTTGGCGGCATTGGTTTTATGATTTTATCAATGATTTCAAGAGTATCACTTGGACATACAGGGCGCATTATTCAAGTTGGTAAACCCATGACTTTAGCGCTAATTGCTATAGGACTCTCTTTTGTTGTGCGAGTATTTATGCCACTAGTGAGTAGTCAATACCATTGGGCAATATTAATTTCTGCTGGGCTGTGGGTGTTGGCTTATGGTTTATTTGTTATTAACTATTGTACAGTTTTGTTTAAAGCACGAATCAGTTAAATCATAAAAATGGCAGCACAATGAATAATAAATTAGCGCAAAAAGTTGATACTAAAAAAGTTTTTTTTGCTTTGGCAGCGTTATGGGCGTCACTTGCGCCAATGCTTTTTGTGCTTTCTTTGTTTGCCTTTATCAACTTAAATTTTACCCTTGTTGAGCATGGGCGAGGCATGTTGTTTGGGTTGACCAGCGCATTAATAACGGGATATTTGGCAGGCAAAAGACAAATTAATAGAAGTGGTTTGGTTAGGGGCATTATGGTGTTTTACTCGGGGATTAGAAATATTTTCAATGCCGCAAGATTGGCATTTATGGCTGTATGTTATTTATGGCGGTCATATTGCTTTTATTGTTGCGCCAAAGTTTTTTGCGGCCAAAAAAATTCGTAATTGGTTAATGTCACCTACTTTGGCAATTTTAGCTTTATTTTCCAGTTCTATTTTTTATCCTTAGTTTTTACCCTGTTAGTCGTAATGAACTTACTTTTGTTTTTATGCAATTATTATCGTTGCTGATGTTTTTTATGGCAGGAAGAATGATCACGCCATTGCTGGTTAAAGCCAACATGAAAAAAGGTATTAAAACTCAGCATCGAGTTCAGCCACATATAGAAGGCTTAATTATTGGGTTTATAATTTTCTCACTCATCATTCAAACCGCTAAATTTATGGTTGTGCTACCCACAGTTACACTGGTTTTTAGCTGGAGCTAATATTGCGATAGCAATGTTAATTGTGGTGCGAATTAATCGCTGGCAACCCTAATTTGTTTATCAAAAAACGATGGTGCAATTTGGGGGTTACTATTGGGCTATAGTTGGATCGCCATTGCTCAGTTGGTTTTGGCGGGTGATATTATTAGTCAACAAATCAATATTACTAGCATTCATTTGCTTAGTATTGGTGGGCTTGGGTTATTGTCGAGTAGCATTATCACGGTTTCAATGCAAAAAAAACGACCTGTTAGTTATAGCTATTTAATTTATGCAGGGTTATTAAGTACGGCTGCAATAACAAGGTATTTTGCGGGAGTTTATGTTGAGCATTATTTATTTTTATTACTGTTAACGGCTTTTCTTTGGAGCCTAAATTTTTTAATCGTTTTTGCTAATTTATGTTTAGGCGATTATGGTAAAAGAGCATAAATTTGTAACGGATCGCAAGAATCGGGTTTTATACTAACTTCCAAATGGTTAAACTCTTTTCTTTAGAGAGTGTCATTAAATAAACCATGATTTTCCATACTGAACTAAGCCAGCCTCAATTACACAACAAAATTAAGCGCCAATTAATTCAATTTGCGGGCAATCAAAAGTTGAAAATATACGGACGCTTAAGCTGTGCCTCGGGTAAAAGAATGTTGGTGAAAAATAGAGTGTTTTTTAAAGATGAATCTGAGGCTATTGCTAATCACTATAGACCTTGCGGGCACTGCATGAAACAAAGCTATCAACAGTGGAAGCAGCAGCAATAATGTTAGATTTTGGCGAAGAAGTTAATTTAAAAAATCGTTTGCCTTTTGATGGTAGTTTGTATTACTGGGGCTGTATTTTAGCACCCGATAAAAGTCATAAAATTAATGCTAAATTGCTTAATGAAGTCAGTTGGAAAAATGACGAAGCGGTAATTTACGGTAAACATATTATCACCAAGCGGCAATATGCTTGGTATGCTGATCATCCTTATGAATATACTTATTCGGGAGTTAGCCGAAAAGCACAACCTTGGAACCCGCTAATTGGCTCATTACGTGATTTAGTGCAAAGTAAAACGGGTAAACCTTATAACTCTTGCTTGCTTAATTTATATCCCAACGGCGAAACAGGCATGGCATGGCATAGCGATGATTGAAAAAGATTTGATCACTAATGGTTCAATTGCGTCATTATCATTAGGCGCTAGCCGAAAATTTTTCCATGAAGCACCGTGCCAACAAACACAAAATTGACTTTATTTTAAAATGCTGGTGATCTGCTAGAAATGTGTGATGAAACACAAAGCTATTGGATGCACGCCATTCAAAAAACTAAAAAAAGTAACCACACCAAGAATCAATTTAACTTTTCGGCAAATGGTTAAGTAATGTTAAAGCTGCTTTTGAGCCATTATTTGAAAATTGTGGAGTTGTAACTTTTGTTTATCAGTTAATGTTTCAATACGTAATGCTTTCTCAAAAGATTCAATCTTATAGACTTTATTTGATACTGCGGCTAAATAATCTTGTAAAGCTAATTGATTATTTCCTATTGAATAATAAACATCACCACGCACAGGATATAAAATAAAACTTTGCCAGAGTTAATGGCATCATTTGCCAATTTTAGAGATTTTTGTTTATTTCCTCCCATTTGTTTTGGCAACTGCATAAAGTGATAAATTAAATAATAGCGATATTGAAAAATATTGGAGTTAAGCTTAAAGGCCTTTTCGTAAGCCTTAGCCGTTTTCATAGACCACTGCCATTTTTCTGCACCAGATTGTGCTTGCTTAAGATTTTGATAAGCACTCACCGCCTGTTGAAAATAAAATAAGTGTTGATCAATTATCAATTTGAATTGCTTTTTCAATGAGTAACAACGATGGAGCATTTTGATTATTTAATTGTAACCAACGAGCTTTTAGAGCAATTGCCCAGTGGTTATTATTTTTATTGGCTAATTGCTTGTTTACACACTCAATGTTAATGGTACGGTTTTCAACACATTTAATAGCGTTAGGCCATTCATGCATAATCAATGTTAAGGGAACTTTTGTTGCTTGTTGTAAAATTTGTATTGGTTTTTTTGTTGAAGCTTGAAGTGATAATGAATAAATGCCCATTACTACAATAATTAGAAGTTTTAGCTGTTTTATCATGTTTTTGTTATTCTCCTCAATGTAAATTATAAATTTTAATCAACTAGCCATTGGCTTTATACCCGTCCTCCTTCAAGATGCTTGTTTCAGTGTTCAGCCAAAAAGTTTGAACAAGGCGCAGCTTGCAGGATGGCAAGCCCTTTTTCAAAAGCTGCAGTGCAGTGCAAGCTTTTTGGCTGAGCACCGGAAGGGCAAGTCAGTAAGCCAACCTCTTCTTCGTTATCAATGCTTGAAGTAGAACGGGTATATAATATTAAAACTAACGCTTTGATTACTAAGGGGTTGGGATAAATAGCGTATGATTGGGACAAATAGGCAATGAAAGTTATGTGTGATGAAACTAATTTTTAATTCTAATACTTACTTAAAATGGGCTCGCTTACCTTATCCTATGCCTGTTGGCGGTTTAATAAGTTATTGTAAGATCTTGCTTGTCACTTTTTTTATGGCAGGGCTTATTTATATTTTAAAGCCATTTGGGTTAACCGCTCTTAAAAGCAGTCAACTGACATTGTTGCTAAGCCAAATAATGTTATCGTTATCACTAGTTTCATGGTTAATCACTGAAAAAATACCTCGTTATTTTGTTGATGAAACGCAATGGAAAACGGGTCATCAAGTTTTAATTATTTTTATTAACTTATTTGTTGCCGCTATAATAGTATTTGCGTTTACTCATCAATATTTAGCTAATAGTAGCGCACACCTTGAACAAGCCATACGTTATATTAGCTTCACTGTTTTACTTGCACTGCCAATAATTATTATTAGAGTGATGGCAATGCAAAATCAATACTTAAAGCATCACCTTAAAATAGCAAATGATATTTCTAGTCATATGGCAGATAGTTCGTTAGAAGAAAATTCCGATTTAATGCTGAGTATTAAAGGTGAGGATGGTGAGCTAAGTTTTAAGCTAGATAACTTTTTATTTGCCAAGTCTGAAAAAAATTATATTGAGTTTTATTTGCTTGAAAACAAGCAGATCAAAAATAAATTGCTAAGAAAAACCATGACTGAGCTAAGTGATAATTTAGCAAAATATACTTGTATCCAAGTTTGTCATCGCTCTTATTTGATAAACTTAAATCATGTATCTAAAGTTAAAGGCAACTCAAGAGGATACGCACTATCAATAAACTATTATAATAGCGATATCCCTGTTGCCCGTTCGCGCTCAAAAGCAGTGCTTAAATATTTAAAAGATTAATCTATCTTTGTTTAAGAGAATAACCGTTTTCTTTTTTTACTATTGTCCAATTGTCATTAAGCGTTAATGTCCAGTTTTTTGTACTTATGGTTTTGCTTGATGTTAGCTCTAAACCTTCGGCGGAAACATTTGCAGATTTAAAGTTATTAGCGATCAATAAATTATTTGTGGCAACCATTTTTCCCCATTGATCGATTAAGGTAATGCTTTGATAAACTTTTCCATATTCTTTTAAGCTTGTAATTTTGTTAGGATCAAAGCTCATTTGCATGCTTTTAAGTGGCAAAGTTAAGGTTTTTCCAGTAACCAGTTGTTTAGTGAGTTTGGCTAATAGCTGTTGTTTTTTTCTCTCTTTTTCTTGCTCTGAATGCAATAGTGCTTTGCCATTATATTTTTGTGCTAGCTTGTCTATAGCTAATTTATCAAGCAGTTTTATTTGATAAAAACTTTGAGTTGCTTGACTAAAAGAAAAGTCTTTATCAATCAGTTTTAGCCAGTTTCGGTTTTTATGCAAGCGATCTAAAATTAAGCCATAGGCCGCCCCTGTTAAATAAGCAAAAGAGCGCTCAAGGCTAGGCTTTTGATTGGCTTGGTTTAATTTTTTTATCAAGCTTGTAAGTGATGATTTACTTTGCGTTAAAGTCATTGCGGTATATTCTGCAAGCCCTTCGTTAAGTTCTAATGCTTGCTCATTAATTTCGGCTTGATCATATAATTGATATCTGTGTTGTCTAAATTGCAAAGCCGATTGAATAGCTTGGTTATTAATTTGAGGTGAACGACTAGTTTGAGGTGAACTACTGGTTTGAGATGAATTATTGAATTGATCGCTATTAAAAGACGATACTGCATCAGCGAGTGCCCTAAGCTCTAGCAACAATAAATATCGGGCTTTCAACTTGGCTAAATGTGCGTTATTTGAAGGTGTTGGCTGAAGGTTAATTTGTGGTTGTATGCGATGAAATGATTCATGAGTGATTAAATGATTACTCTGCTCTATGTCGGCAGAAAGCGGCAACATTATCATACTCCAGCGAACTCCTGCCCAGTCTTTTGCGGTATTGGCAATGGTTTCATTTTGAGGGAGGCTACCAATAAATAAGTTATTTTTTTGCTTTAATAAACCTTCTCTATCAGGATGTGAAGCATAAAGTTTACGACTGGCAGGCTCAACAAAAAGCAATGGTCCACAAAGTGAATGTGACCATATTTGCCAGCTTGGTTGCTTGCATTGTTGATTAAAATGCTTAATTGCAGTGGTAATTTCTTTTTCGTGAGCAGTTAATTGAGGTATTAAAATTAAATTGAGTAATATTATTTTTGTAAGAATTAATGGGATTATACGCATAACTTAAATACCTTTTAATTGTGAAACCGTTTAGAGTCTGTTTTATCATAATAAATGACTTTGTCTATATTTTAGGGATAAATGATTTAATTTGGGACGAGTTGCACTATTTAATATTATTTAAGAAAGTCGAAAAAATAAACGCTTAAGTAATAATCAAGATTTACCTATGGAAAAGATTTTTCTATAATCTCGCTCTAATTTTAATGCACTGAATTTACGCTTCAGCCAGCAGAGGAAACATTATGAACCAACACGTAATTTGCGCGCTATATAAGTTTGTTGCGCTACCAAGTTTTGAAAAAATTCGTCAACCTTTAAATGAGTTTATGCTCAAAAATAATATTCGAGGCACGCTTTTACTTGCTCACGAAGGGATCAATGGAACGGTCTCTGGCTCAAGGGAGTCAATTGATGCACTATTAAATTGGTTTGAAGCTCAAGAGGGCTTAGACAATATTTCTTATAAAGAATCTTATACCAATGAGCCACCTTTTAAACGTACTAAAGTTAAGCTAAAAAAAGAAATTGTGACAATGGGGGTTGAAGATATTGACCCAAATAAAGTGGTTGGTACTTATGTTGAGCCTAAAGATTGGAATGATTTAATTAATGATCCCGAAGTCGTGTTAGTAGACACGCGAAATGATTATGAAGTGGCTGTAGGTACTTTTGAAAATGCGATAGATCCTAACACTAAAACCTTCCGTGAATTTCCTGATTATGTGAAGGAAAATTTAGATCCTAATAAAAATAAAAAAGTGGCTATGTATTGTACTGGCGGCATTCGCTGTGAAAAATCTACCGCCTATTTAAAACAACAAGGCTTTAAAGAGGTTTATCACCTAAAAGGCGGCATATTAAAATATTTAGAAGAAGTGCCTAAAGAAGAATCAACTTGGAAAGGCGAGTGTTTTGTTTTTGATAATAGAGTCACTGTTGATCACGATTTAAAGCCCGGTAAATACGCTCAATGTAATGCATGCCGATTACCAATTACCGAAGCCGATAAACAAAGCGAGCTTTTTGAGCAAGGCGTGAGTTGTCCACACTGTTATGATGAAACGTCCAAAGAGCAAAAAGGTCGCTATAGAGAAAGAGAAAAACAAATTTCCCTTGCTAAAACACGCGGTGAAGAACATATCGGCGGTGATGTTTCTGGCATTTTAGAGCAAAAGCGAGAGCTTAAAAAAATGCGTAGAAAACAGCTGCAAGAAGGTTAGCTTGTTTGGTGTTATCAATGGCATCACAAATATATCTGCTCTACTTCAAGCAGCAGAGAATGACTTAAATTGACTGAAGACCTATTTTAGGACTATATTTAGTCCTAATGAGAGGTGTTTATGAAATTATCAGAGCAAATTAAACCGATTAGCTATTTAAAAGCTCATGCCGCCGAAGTTGTGCGTAACTTAACGACTCAAATGAAGCCCTTGGTGATCACTCAAAACGGTGAGGCCAAGGCTGTAATACAAGACATTAAAAGCTATGAGCAGACGCAAGAGACAATGGCATTGCTTAAAATGTTGGCACTGGGTCAGCGTCAGATAGACGAAGGAAAAGTTCAGCTTGCAGGTGATGTTACTGCCAAACTGCGTGGCCTAAGCAAGAATAGCCAATGAGTTATCAGGTATTTCTTACTGACGATGCCGCTTACGATCTTGAAGATTTATACGACCACATTGAATCTTATGATGCTCCCGAAAAGGCTGATTGTTTTCTCGATAAAATCGAGGAAAAATTTTCAAGCCTTGCCGACAATCCAGAGCGCGGAACTTACCCAAATGAGTTGTTAGCTGTTGGTCTACGTGAATATCGAGAAATCTATTTCAAACCTTATCGCATAATTTATCGAATTATTACAAAGCATGTTTATGTGATGGTAATTGCTGATGGTCGCCGCGATATGCAATCTCTTCTTCAGCGCCGTTTGTTTCAAGCTTAAGGCACTGCCATATCTGACTTAGTGATGTTGACAGCTCTTCTTAGCTATGGCGATAAATGGTCTGGAGTGATCTTTAGAGCCTTGGTTTTTGGTGGTAATTATCAATATGAAAAGCCGTTCGATAGATCGTTATTGGCGATGGTGTGGCGACATAATTGCGCCAGAAAGTTATCTTGTAGTGGCGCATTTATTTGAATTGCGCCATAATTGCGCCATATCTAAGTTTTAATTGCGCCAAACTACTATGTCATTTATCTCTAAATTATTGAACAGTATCAAAGCATCCTCCAATGGAGTGTCTATGGCAGAGCTGATGGTCATGCATCCTGATATAGCTAGACGCTCGGCTCAGAGGCACGTTGCTAAGCTGGTCGAAAATGGACAAGTTATTGCTCGCGGAGATGGTAGGGGAAGGCGCTATTTTGGCGTGGAACTTCCGAAAAAAGCGGCTATTCAAACAAACGATGGTGATACATTTCCTGATTTCATTCCGATATCTGCAGACAGCCAGGATATTTTAAATTACATCAATCTGGCGCTTGAAGCTCGCAAGCCAGTCGGTTATCAACTGGATTTTTTAAACTCCTATCAGCCAAATAGAACTTGGTACTTGTCAGAGTCATTGCGTCGGCAATTGCACAAAATGGGCAAAACCACAGATAGCCAGATGCCTGCTGGTACTTATTCTCGCGCTATCCTAAATCGGTTATTAATAGATTTATCCTGGGCATCAAGCCATTTAGAAGGGAATACCTATTCCCGCTTAGATACTCGCGAACTGATTGAACATGGAAGGTTGGCGAAAGGTAAGGCTGCGATTGAAACGCAAATGATTCTAAACCATAAGTCGGCTATTGAACTGTTGGTAGAAAATATTGATACAGCTGAATTCAATCATTATACATTGATGAATATTCACAGTGCGCTGTCAGAGAACTTGCTGCCCAACCCCGCAGATGAGGGACGAATTCGTCAGCACGCTGTTGATATTGGTAAAAGTGTCTATAGACCATTGTCGGTACCGGCACAAACCACAGATGATTTGAAGCTAGTATTAAACAAGGCTAGCCAAATTAGTGATGCCTTTGAGCAATCTTTTTTTATGATGGTACATTTACCTTATTTACAACCGTTTGCCGATATTAATAAGAGAACATCGCGCTTGGTTGCTAATCTACCACTGTTTCGAGCCAATCTTTGTCCGTTAACGTTTCTCGATGTACCTGAGCAAGCATACAGTAGAGCCACGCTAGGTGTGTACGAAATGGCGCGAGTCGAATTATTACGTGATCTTTACGTGTGGGCGTATGAGCGTTCTACGCAAGAGTATTTAGCTATTAAGCAGGATTTAGCAGAGCCAGATCCCTTACGTTTAACATGGCGTGATTTTATCAAACAAACGATTCACTTGGTTGTGACTAGCCCAGAACAAGAACCCTATGCTGTTATACAGCAAGCTATTAAAGCAAAAATTCCTAAATCCGAACGAGAAGATTTACAAGCCTTAGTTATAGAAGAGTTGAGACGATTGCATGAGGGTGTATTAGCTCGTTATGGTTTGCGCCCTTCAGAATTTTCCGAATGGAAGGCTGAGCATTAGTCGAGTCAAGGCTGAGCTAGTAGACTAATTCATGTAGGCTTTACCGCCTAAAGATAAAAATTGAAAAATCAAAAGCACTGACACTATTGATTCTGGTAGTCCCAAAACGGGACTTTATCAATAAAAATATGAAGTAGGATTGAATATCCTTCTGAATCTATATCTTGAGCAAGTAGATTGTGAAACTCGTCTCGCTGCTTTCTAGCATCAGCTAGTGATAGCTGGAAAGATCCCTAAGCTAATGTTTGCTCAAAAGGTCGGGAGTAATTGAAACTCCAAAGTTTAGAGCCATTTGGTTTAATTCTAAGGTTTAAAACGACACCATTGGAAATGGTTAAACTCCTTATCTTTAGGAAAAATTAAATGCTTCGACCCTATTGATTTCAAAAAAGCCCGTCTGACACAACGAGAAGATAAATGATAAAAGCCAGGGGTTTCGTTATCAATTAATTCAGAGCGTCTAATTGCCATGGTTTATCCTTAAACCGAGTAGTAGAGAGATTAATCATGCTAGAGTAGCTCAATAAACACAATCAGTTAGCTCAGTAATTGTTGTAGGACATTGTCTATTGTTGGTGTGGGTGATTGTGGGTATAGTGGCTGTCTAGGATTTGATCTAGGATTTGTTATGGAGCTTTAGCACGAAAACGCTATTTCCAATGTAAAGGTGTTTAGAGGCTTGTTTAGTGAGTATAAAGGCAATAAAGATAAAAAATTTGCTATCTTTTGAAGAGGTATCAATAAACGAATTCAAGGATATTAACTGTTTTATTGGTCAAAATAACGTTGGAAAGACCAATTTACTAAAGTTATTAGAATATTTTTATGAAAAACTTGAGGGTAATAGTGTTTTACCGCCAAGTCTCAATTCCAATTACAGTGCATATGGGTCAATCACGATCGTTTACGATACTACGCGAATAAAAAGTATCGTAACCTCCAAAACTCCGAACAGCAAATTTCAAAAGCACATCTATAAAGTGCTTTTTTCGGGAGAGCCTTTAGGACCCTTTAAGTCTTTATTCTCTTCTCGTTCAAAATACAAAGGCAATGCTCGTTCTAGTTATGAGCTAACGCTCAGAATAAATAAAAATGATTCTATTGAGTGGTCAACAAAGAGTAGCGAAATTAGGTCAGTTTTAAAGCATTTATACCCATTTTTCAGTATTCAAACAAGACACATTGATTTATATGATTGGAATAAACTATGGACACTTATCAGTAAACTTAAATCATTTAATGTGGACCAGCTAAAAAGTGAAGATATTATTGATTATATCGACAAATCAATATCTGATAAATCGAGATCATATGGGGATTTTATCGAAAAAGTTCAAAGGATCACCAGTACAACAAAATATAGTTATCATGACAAAATATTGAATTATGTAAAAGTTGGTCTAGAAGGACACACTTTCACAATAGAGGGCGAAGGGCTATCGCGTCAATCAGATGGAACTAATTCTCATAAATATTTGGAGCTATTTCTTGATCTACTTATATCGTTAACTAGGAGAGAGTATATTACACCTACAGTATATATTGACGAACCTGAGGTTGGCCTCCACCCAAAGCGAAATGAAGAACTGATATATAAACTTCACAGTATTTATAGCTTATATAAAAACACGAGTGGTGATAGAGTTGTTGGTAAATATAAGACACCTTACCCTAGAGTTTTAATATCGACTCATTCGCCTAATATTGTTAAATATATTGTCAGGCTTTTTGATAAAAACCAACAGATTGTTCACTTTTCCAAAAAGAAAAGGGAATCCACAAAGCTAAACGTATTGAATTCTCAATATGATGATTCTCGTTTTCTTAATGTTTTTAGTGATAATGAAGCAAGACTGTTTTTTAGTCATTTTATATTATTTGTTGAGGGGGAAACTGAGCTTGAAATTTTTGGTAATCTGAAACTGTCTGAAAAATTCTCAGTGCTTAGAAAGATTGATGTGTACAGAACTAACGCTGTCACTTTGAAGTATGTGAATCCTTCCTATTCTAATTTGGCGATACCGTATCTAGTTTTATACGATGCTGATGTTCTAATCGATGTACATCTTAAAGAAGAAACGATTACATATAAGAGTAAAAAAATTAACTTAAATACTCTTCATAGTCAGCTTCTTAGTACCTACTACGGCTCTGAAAAATATAAGCTAAAAAAAAGCATTGAAAATGAATTGAAACAAGTCGCTGGACAAAAGTCATTATGTGAAAAGAAGATCAGCTTCAAAATGTTTAAGTATGAAAGTTTTATAAAAAGACTAAATGCTAATGTTTTATCAGCCTACAAGACTAAATTGACACACACTACTATCGAAGGGTGTCTGATCAATAAAAGTAACCTATCATTGTTCCTTGATTGGTTGGAGTTTGAGATTACTCACTATGTGAACGTAGGAGGTAGTGGTGATATGAGCAATAAAATATCATCATTTCAAAAAAAATACAAAAAAGGGAAAAGTCTGGAATATGTTTTTGAGAATCTATTTAGCTCAAATCAAATTGAAGGTGATTTATCAAAAGCTGACTTGAAATTTGTTAACAAATTAAAAAAGGATCACTGGAACGCGCTGAAAAAAGAGATTGATATGCACTGTGATTCTGACAGTGAAATATTACAGTTGTTTAGATTAATCTTTGATGGGAAAACAGACTCATTAGTAAGTGTAGAAATTGAATATAAGAAGAAACAGAGGCAGACGAAGATAGACAGTGATTTTCTTAAGTTTGCTACAGATGTAAAAAAGAATCGCCTGAAAAAATTAGAATACCTGTTTGGAAAAACAAGTGGTTGGGCTACTAGATTTTTAAATTATAGTATTGACTATATTGAAGAAGACATTGTTAACAAGAGTGGAGGATATTTATCCTTCAACACAGAATTTGAAAAGTTATTTCCTGAATTATATGATATTATACAGGTCGCTTCTGATTCGATAGAATAGAGAACCTGATTATTTGCTTGAAAATAATCAATGGGTTGTATGCTAGTCGTACCTGGCTCTGAATTTACTAACACCGTGGTAGCACTGTTCGACGTAATGCTTTTTAGCTCCACTGGCGTGAAAAACGTTCATTAGTGTCGAATTGGAAGCGATAATGACTCAACTAGAAAAATACAGATTCTATGATTGTATTGATAAAAATAATAAAGCAGTATTTAAGGCTAATGGCATACCTGCTATAAAATCATCTGATGTTAAGCAGCTTAATATTGGACAAAAATACTTCTATAGCCTGGCTCACAACAATGCATACCAACTAATTCATAAAAAATTAATTGACCGTGTTTTTTCGAAATTTGAGATAAATAATGCTGCAACAGCATTTCGTGAGAATAAATCCTATTTAAATTTTCTGGAGCCGCATCTTAGAGGGTACTATTTCTTAAGATTAGACCTGAGCAGCTTTTTTCACTCAATCTCAGTGGATTTGATGAGAGATAGTTTTTCCGATATTTTTAAAGAAAAATTTGTTGATGATGTGGAAAAACAAAAAGTAGTCGATGGATTAATAAATTTAGTAACGTACAAAGTACCTAAAAAATCAAGCAATGAACGTTTTAGAGATAAGGTGATTTTACCCATGGGCTTTAAAACATCGCCTATTATTTCTAATATTGTATTTAGGAAAGTTGACATTCTGATCCAAAAATATTGTTCGTCCAAAAATATTTCATACTCTCGATATGCTGATGATATGTTGTTTTCTTCAGAAAAAAATTCGAAGTTTGTACATTCAGAATCTTTTAATAGAGAGGTTGAGTATTTGCTTTCGATGCATAAATTTAAACTCAATAAAAGGAAAACAATTAAAGCATGTCACACCATATCGCTAAACGGATATGTAGTTGAAAGTAAGGATATTGAAGGTCACGCAGGAAATTTAAGAATATCGAATAAGAAAACAAAAATTATTGAGAAATTAAACCAGAAGTTGCTTAAAGCAAAAAAAGAAAACAAAGTTGATGAGTCCGTACTAAAAATTCTAAATGAACTATTCAAGTTCAGCAAAAAGAAGCACAGAATGCATAATGACTCATCGCCTGAATTCATCGATATGTATCTTAAACACCAGTTACTCAATAAGATAAATGGCTATCGTTCATACCTAATTAGTCTTATTCAATTTGATAAAAAATATAAATGTATAAATGCTGAAGCAATAAATAAATACAACACCATAATTGACGAGTTGAGCAGTCATGCAGATCGTTTATCTAAGCGTTGGCACTACTAAATTAGCAGAACATGATATTTCAAATTGATTATAAAAAATAAAAGATGGAATCAATGGGGTCAGAGCATTTGATTTGTGACTTTTTCCTGAATTCAACACCAAAGTGCACCATAGAGATTAGAACATAACGACATCAGCTGTTAGTGTTTGGTTTGCAGACTAAACATTAATAGAGAGGTCGTTATGTCCTATAGCCATATTACACAAAGAGAAAGATATGTCATCTTTCATTTATATATTTCAGGTTACAGTTTTCGGGAAATTGGTCGTCGTTTATTGCGTTCACACTCAACCATTTCAAGAGAAATAAAAAGAAACCAGAACAAATTATCAAAATACCATTATAGCTTTTCTCACCGCTATTGCATTGCCCGAAAAAAACTAGCAAGGCACCAAAGGTGCTTAAATAATAAAAAGCTTGTTCGTTATGTTATTGCACGACTCAAGAAAAATTGGTCGCCTCAGCAAATATCAAATCGACTGAAACTCAAGTATGCTGATAATTTAAATATGCGAGTCAGTACTGAAACAATATATCAATGGGTTTATCAACAAAAAATAGCACTTCCCCAGTCATTTCAGTGCTTAAGAGCACAAAGAGCCAAGCGTAAAAAGCGTCGTAAAAGCAAGAATGATTCAGGGGTAATTGCCGCGCGTAAAATGATAAATACTCGCCCTTTGGCTGTTGCTGGTAAGCGACGTTATGGGGATTGGGAGGGCGACACTATCATTGGTCAACAAGGAACAGGGGCTATTGTGACTCATGTGGAAAGGAAAAGCTTATATCTCATTGCAGGCAAGTTACCGAGCAAACATGCCAAGCCATTATCAAAAGTAACCGCTCAGAAGTTTAGGAAAATTCCTAAATATTTAAGAAAAACATTAACGGTTGATAATGGTAGTGAATTTGCTGATTTTAAAACGATTGAGAAAAAGTCAAAGATTGATGTTTATTTTGCAGAGCCTTATTCACCATGGCAAAGAGGGTGTAATGAAAATATCAATGGATTATTAAGGCAATATTTTCCTAAAGGGAGTGATTTTACAAATTATAGTGATAAAGATGTTGAAATTGCGGTAAGAGAAATCAATAATCGACCAAGGAAAACTTTAAACTACCGAACACCTGCTGAAGTGATGCGTGATGTAAGAAAACGGTGCGCTTTGGAGTAGAATTCAGCTTTTGGTCTATATTTAGCTTAAGTTAATTTTAATGCTTGAACCTTTACTATGGCTCGTTTACCCAGGCTTGATTTACCCAATATGCCTCAGCATATCATCCAGCGAGGCAACAACAAAGAGCCATGCTTTTTTGAAGAGCAAGACTACAAAGTTTATTTATCAAAACTCAATGAATTTGCAAAACTCAATCAAGTATCAGTTCATGCCTTTGTATTAATGACTAACCATGTGCATTTGTTAGTTACAGCAAGTCATGAAGGCGGAGTTAGTAAACTAATGCAAATGCTAGGTAGTTACTATGTTCGATATATCAATAAAAAATATGAACGTACTGGCACTTTATGGGAAGGTCGTTATAAATCGACCTTAGTTGATAGTGAGCAATCTCTATTAACGGTTAGCCGATATATTGAGTTAAATCCCGAAAGGGCAAATATGGTTGAATTGCCAGCTGAATATCCTTGGTCGAGCTTTAGAAAGAATGCTTTAGGCGTACCAATTGAATTAATCACACCACATATAACCTATAAACGACTAGCAAAAACAGATAAACTTAGGCAAAAGTATTATTTAGCTTTATTTGAAACTGAGTTGACTGATACGACTTTAGAGTCGATAAGAAGCTCAGTGAATAAGTCGTGGGTATTAGGCAGTAAAAAGTTTTGTAGTAAGATAGAGAAAGTGACTGGTAGAGCCGTTAAGCCAAAGGAGCGTGGTGGTGATAGGAAGTCGAAGGCTTACAAATTGAAAAATCAAATACTCTGACCCTATTGATTTATTAATGGCCACTCATTGGTGGGAGATGAAATTACTTCAGGTCCATCAGGTAAATTCTCAATAAGCGACTTAGGAAAGTGCTCTACCATTTCATTTCTTGAATGAACAAACTCTAAATCAGGTCCAAAGAAGCAAGTGTTTTCGAATTGCAATAAGTCGTAGATAACATATGGTAATTTTTCATGTGTTGTCGGACGGCTAAATGTTATCCCACTAACTCCTGACTCTTCGTCTCCATGTAGTAAAGCGTGATCACAAATATCCCCTACAGAAGATATAAATTCAAAACCGAAGTTTCCTTCTTCTACTCTTCCGTATTGAGATAAAACATCAACGAATTCCTTAAAAGGAATTTCTGATGAGTCGCCTCTCTCAAATTTCTGAATAAAAATTTCGTACCCCATTTCCTTCCTCTAACTTATAACGCCTCAAACACCGGCGCAGTTTACTGCGTCCGCGTGCTTTGACTTGTTAGCATTTTTGCCATGCGCTCTAGATCATTCGCAACATCGTTGAAACCAAAATAGTTTGTTGGATGCTCATATGCGGAGTCACTATGGCGTTCTGCCGGCTCATAGTCTGGTAATCGAGATCTCAATTCGTCTCTAAGCATCATTGCATCCACTCTGAATCTACGATCATACTCTGCGTTTCTTTCATTGCTTAAACGCATTAATTCGTTTGTTTGCCTTTCCCAGTCTTTATTTCGCTCTTCCTCGGAAATCTCTGACGAGTTAGTACGAGAAGACATCATATTTCGGTCATCTTCGCGTTTGTACCTTTCAATAAAATCTCTTAGATTTTTTACAACATCCAATGATTTTTCTTTTAGCGCGACCTCATCTGAATCAACTACTACCTGGACTTTTTCATCATACTTTATAGCCCTATCTTTGTATGATTCAGCCTGCTCGGTTTTAAGAAGCAAGCGCTCCTTCAATGTTTCGTTTGCAGCTTTAAGTTGATCAATTACGGCTGTAAACCTCCACCTTGCTGCAAAATAAGCGATCCCGAACATCAAAACAGCCAGTATCAGAAAAGCGTACGGGGCTTGTGAGATCACAGCCCATTCCTTTGAGATATATTCTAAAAGTTTCTCCATTCTTGATCCTTGTGGATGCTAACAGCTTATTATATTCAGCAAACGCCATGAATGTTCGTGAAAGTGCGCTTGTAGAATTATTTGTGAATTGAATCAACAGGTTACAGGAGTCCTTCTAACTTTCCAAGCGTTGTTAATTAGTTTTACTGCATATAATTACAAAACCTTAAATATATAATCATTTAAATCAGTTAGTTACAGAGTGCAATGCGTATTAATTACGAAAAACTTGATTTTAACTACTTGTATAACTAGTATTAAGTTGTATCCAAGGAGGAGGTTATGGCTCAATCTAAGTTTATGTGGCAAGTTAGATCAACAATTCGCGCAAGGCAATACTCATATCAAACAGAGAAAACTTATGTTTATTGGATTAAGTATTTCATCCATTTTTTTGACTTAAGACACCCGAAAGACATGGGGATTAAAGAAGTAAATATTTTCCTTACCTACTTGGCTGTTGAAAAGAAAGTTGCTCCGGCAACACAAAATCAGGCTCTATGTGCGCTTGTTTTTTTGTATAAACGAGTACTGGAAACACCTTTAGGTGAGGATTCTATTGACGCAGTGAGAAAAATAAGGGGTCGTGTACGTTTTACTATAAAATAAGGGGGCGTGTACGTTTTACTATAAATAAGCTTACAAAAGGCATTCTTCTCGTCATATAAAAAAGCTCACCCATTTGTAGAAATCTTAAGAGCAGGCATTCATCACGAAGTACAAAAAGACTTTGATGGCTAAGTTAAATGGAAGGCTCAACAGGTGGTTTTTAATGTTTTTGGTTGACATATAACAAAAAAAAGAGCCGCTAAGCTCTTGATTTTGTTTTGGTTTTTTGGTGGAGGCGGCGGGAATCGAACCCGCGTCCGAAAATCCTCTACTCTTGGTACTACATGCTTAGTTAGTCTACAAGTTAACCCTCAACTTTTCCGACTAACAGGAGGTCGAGGGCGAGTTTGCTTAAGTTTAACGCTTGGGGGGCAAACACCCTTACACGCGAGTCTCCGTAAGTGACTGTTATTTCCCTACCGGTGACGCTCGGGAGTAACAGTTAGCCTTAAGCGGCTAAAGCGTAGTTGTCGTCGTTTGCAACTATAGATTTCAGCTAGTGGGTACGAGGTTCGCTGACACCTCGACATGCACCTTGAGTTTTGTAATCCCCGTCGAAGCCAGGTCGCCCCCAATATTGTGGCTCTGTACTTTGGGTATAAATTTAACACTCGAAAGCAATATGAAATTATGCCACACTTAGTGAAGTTAACAAATGGATTATGCAAAAAAGCCTTAAATTAATTGTTAAAAAATAAAATTATGGAATCATCAAATCACAATTCTATTCAGTTTGCGCAAGTAACCGATGTTGGCTGTGTTCGCGATTTAAATGAAGATTCGCTATTTTGTGGCGATAATCTTTGGTTGGTTGCTGATGGAATGGGAGGACATGCCTGTGGTGAGGTGGCTAGCCAAATTGCAGTGCAGGTTATTTCATCACACTTTGCTAAAAATGGTGATTTGGCAGAGGCTATTCAGCAAGCGCATCACCAGATTGTTAAAGCTGGAAAAGATGGTACTGGACAGTCGGGAATGGGAACAACCATTGTTGGCTTAAATAATAATGATAAAAAGGCAACAATTGCTTGGGTTGGAGATAGCCGAGCTTATCTTTGGGATCAAAAAAACAAAACTATTACTCAGCTAACCGAAGATCACTCACTCATTGTTCGGTTAATTAACGCGGGGCTTATTTCTAAAGAAGAAGCTAAAAAACACCCCCAGCGTCATATGATCACTCAATGTTTAGGCTCTGTTGAAATTGAAAATATTACGGTTGATAGCATTTCATTTGAGTGGAAAGCGGAGCAGTCTATTCTTTTGTGTAGTGACGGGCTTAGTGATGATGTTTCTGAGCTTGAGTTTATTGAGCAACTTTCCAAACCTAATACATTAAATGAAAAATTATTATCTCTTGTTGAGCTAGCTAAATCGAAAGGAGGTAAAGATAACATTAGTGTGATTATGGTAGATTCGCCAATAAAGCCAGCCGTTTCTATTATTGATAAATTAGTTTCAATTTTTAAAAGGAGTTAGGTTTAAGTGAGGGCGGTATGAGCAAAAATAAGAATAATCAAACAAATCAGTCATTGGGGCCACAAGGTACACAAGTTTTTGAGCTTGATGATGTAAACAAAATGCTGGCCGCAGAAATAGCACAAGAGCAATCGGCAACGGCATCGACTCCGGCATTAATTGGTATTAGCGAGAAAGTTTCTGGCGAGCGGTTTATTTTGGGCAAAAACAAACTGGAAGTTGGTCGTAGACCCAATAGCGATTTAGTGATTGATGATGCCAGTGTTTCGTCTATGCACGCTCAAATTATTGCCGATGGTGAAAATTGGAAAGTATTAAATTTGCTTTCTTCAAATGGCACTTTTGTCAATGGTGAAAAAGTGAGTGAAAAATTAATTACCTCTGGCGATAGAGTTAAATTTGCTAATGCAGAATACGTTTTTACTTTTGTTGATGATAATGTCGGAAAAAATGAGAATAGCTACAAAAAATTAGTATTTATGTGCTTATTAGTGATTGCTTTGTTAGGTGGGCTAGTATATTTTTTGTTTAGCAACTAGCAACTAGCAACTAGCAACTTATATTAGGAGTATTTTGTGCCAGTAATTGAGTATTTAAATCCACTAATGATTATTGGTGCTGTTACCGCCTTGTTAGCGCTTTATCATTTATTTTCTTTTATTTTTAAACTAAGAAAAATGCGGTTTATTAGCGCGCTCGGCAGAATTTTTAGTATCTTATTCTTTAGCGCAATCACGCTTTCTATTTCTGCCATTATCGTGGGTACAAAAGGTTATGATGCTTTAACTAAAACAGAAAATGTTGGGCGTGTGGTTATTACCAAACAAGCACCACAATCATTTCAAGCAAGGCTTATTTTAAATAATGGCAATGAGCAAGTTTTTTTATTGCAAGGCGATGAAGTTGTGATTGATGCTTATGTGCTTAAATGGAAAAATTGGGCAAACCTTTTAGGAATTCACACCGCTTACAGGCTCGATAGGATCTCGGGTAGATATAAATCTATAGACCAAGAAAAATCTAATCAGCGAAGTGTGTTTGCTATTAACAATAAAGGCAGTAGAGGCTTTGCCGATTGGCGACAAGAATACTCAGCTTTGTCGTATTTGCTTGATGTAGAGCATGGCTCGGCGAGTTTTGTGAGTGCCGAAAGCACGCAATCTTATCAACTTGAAGTAACCACTAGCGGTTTATTATTGCGTGCCGAAGAGTAGTTCTTTTGCTACTGGATACGTTAGTTGCTGTTTTATGTGGAGATAATTATTTTAGCTCTTGAGCTTTTTTCTGCTCAGCTTTTTTACGACGCATTTCTTTAGGATCAGCAATTAAAGGGCGGTAAATTTCAATTCTATCGCCTTCTCTTAGCTCATCGGTTAGTTTACAAACTTTGCTGAAAATACCAACTTTAGTTTGGGCTAAATCAATTTGAGGATAGCGCTTTAAAATGCCCGACTGTTCAATGGCTTGTTCAACCGTTGCACCTTCATTAACATAAACGGTAAAAAGCGTTTGTTCGTTGGGTAATGGGTAAACTAATTCTATTAGTATGGTTTTAGCATTGTTACTCATGCTCATTCCTATAAATTATTTGCCATAAACGGTTTCAGCTCTACTGGTAAATGCTGCAACCATTGATTGAATTAGCTGATTAAAAATTGACGCAAACGCCATTGAGGCGAGTTTATTTTTAAATTCAAAACTTAAGTTGAGTTCTATTTTGCAGGCATCTTCAGATAAGGGGGTAAATGTCCAAGTACCTTGCAAAGTTTTAAATGGTCCGTCAATTAATGTCATTTCGATAGTGCTATCTGCTTTTAAAAAGTTTTTAGTTGAAAATGATTTAGCAATACCACTTTTAGACACTTCTAAAGTAGCACAAACAACATTTTTATCGCGACTGATGACTTGCGCACTTTTACAATGCGGAACAAATTGGGGGTAGCTGTTGATATCATCAACCAGCTTATACATTCTATGCGCCGAATAAGGAACAAGCGCGCTTCTTTTAATGGTTTCCACTTTAATAACTCTATCAATAATTAAAAATTATTTTTCATTAAACGCTGTTTGTCGCGGTTCCATTCTTTGGCTTTTTCGGTTGCTCGTTTATCGTGCAATTTTTTACCCTTGGCAGTACCAATTTTTAGTTTTACCTTATTTCTTACCCAATACAGATTAAGCGGCACAATGGTATAACCTTCTTTTTGCTGTGCATCCATTAACTTACCAATTTCTGCTGCATGTAAAAGTAGCTTTCTATTGCGAGTTGGCTCAGCGGTTATATGGGTTGAAGTAGTGATTAGTGGGGTGATATGACAAGCATGTAAGAACACTTCGCCTTGATGAAAAATAATGTAAGCATCACCCATACTCACTTTTTTCTCGCGCATGGCTTTTACTTCCCAACCTTGCAGTTCCAAGCCCGCCTCGAAAGTTTCTTCGATAAAATAATCGTGTTTTGCCTTACGGTTGAGAGCAATTGAGTTTTCAGGCGTTTTTTTCTTTTTACCAGCCATGAGAATATAAGATAAAGTTACTTTAATTGGTGGCAGATTATAGGGGAATTGGGAGAGAATGTCTGCAATTATGGTTAATAGTAGTTGGAACAATTCTATGGCTGTTAGTAAACTTAACTGCTAAGCTAAATATAGGCAGGCTACCTTGTTGATATTAAATCGTATTTTGGGTTTTAGTTCAGGTATAAGTATGGAAGTATTAGTCAATTTAATGTTCTGAATATTGATAAGGTATGGTCATTAATATGTGCGCTTGATTTCAAAATAGCAGAGTAATGAGTTATATTTGCTTAAAGAAAAAGCTTGCAGAAGCTAAATTGTTTTTTAAACAAGAACCTGAAAAAACAATATTCTCTATTGGGGGTAGGGGTCACTACGAAAACCCTATTACCGATGTGCTTGCCTTCTTTTTAAACCCTCAAGAAGAGCATGGTTTTGGTACGCTGTTTATTGAGTGTTTTTTTGCGGGGTTAAATTTAACAAGTTCTCCTCAATCTCTTGATATTATTGATACACCTAAAAGAGAGATCTCTACAGCAAATCATAAACGGATTGATCTTTTGTTAGAAGGAGATGAATGGGTGCTTGTTGTTGAAAATAAGATTTACCATGTTCAAACTAATCCTTTTACAGAGTATGAAGAATATATCAGGGAGCATTATAAAGATAAGACTGCAATATTTGTAATTCTTTCCCCCCAAGGGTTTTCTATATCATCTAAGTGGAACCCTTTGTCTTATCAACAGCTGGTAAAACAAATTAAAAGTAATATCGGTGATGTTTTAATTGAATCTTCGTACAGTAAATGGGTTGTGTTTTTACGTGATTTTATTTTAAATTTAGAGCAATTTGCTGTGAGGCGGTATATGAGTACAGAAGCAATTAACTTTGTTGAGGATAACTTTCAAGATATTTACAAAATTTTAAAACTGAGAGAATCATATATTAACCATATTCAACAAGCTGGGCTAAATAAGTTAAAGAAGCTTTTCCCCAAACAGAAAATTACCACAACTGTACATAACTGGGAGAAAGGACCAGCAATTAGGTTCTATTCAGAATCATGGGATGGTAAGTCAAATATTGTTATTCAGCTGGGTCATAGTAAGAAAAACGATGGTATCGGCCTTTATCTTTACGCATATAACATCAATGAGTTAGATATACATGCTACTGATGAAAAGCTATTGAAAGATTATTATAAAAAACCGTGGACAGAATTAAAAACAGTTCGTTGTTATGAGTCAGGTAATAGATATAAACATATCAACGAAGTATTTTCTGAATTTGAAGAAGCCGCTCAAAACTTTAATGATTTCAATTTAAATAAGAAGCTTTAACTTTTTAGAGATAACTTAAGGATTTAACAAAAGATCTTTGAATAAAAAACGATCTTAACTAAGGATTAGCTAAGATCGTTATATCGTTTTTAAACCATTAACCTGCTGGATAAATATAGTTAGCTTGCAAACCTAATGGAATGCCAACTTGCCAGTAGATAAGCAAGAAAATGGTCCATGCGATTAGCAAGGTAATAGTAAATGGCAACATCATTGAAAGCAGCGTTCCAATGCCAGTCGATTTAACATAGCGCTGGCAATAAACAACTACTAATGGAAAATAAGGCATTAGTGGAGTAATAATGTTTGATGATGAGTCACCAATTCGATAAGCGGTTTGGGTTAAGTCGGGTGAAATACCTAATTGCATCAGCATAGGCACAAAAATAGGCGCTAGCAATGCCCACTTGGCTGACGAAGATCCGACAAATAAATTAACAAAAGCCGTTAATAAGATAATTCCTACAATAGTTACTTTACTTGGTAGTGCTAGCTCTTTAAGTACCTGAGCGCCTTCAATGGCGAGTAATGCGCCAAGGTTTGACTTACCAAATGCGTCGATAAATAGTGCACAAAAGAATGCCATAACAATGTAGTAACTCATGCCATTCATAGCTTTGGTCATACTGCCTACTAAATCTTTAGTATTTTTAAAAGTGCCAGACATATAGCCAAAAATCACCCCAGGGATCACAAAGAGTAAAAAGATTAATGGAACAATAGAGCGCATAACTGGCGCTTGAACTGTTGTCAACTGTCCATCTGGCGCGCGAAGTGGTGAGGTTTCGGGCACTAAAACTGCTACTAATCCACCAATGCCTAACAGCATTGCCAAAGAAGCCACACGAAGCGCTTTAGTTTGCTTGGGGTTTAGATCTTCAAACTTTGGGATCTGTTCGGGATCGCCATCAACTTTTACATCTTTTAGTCTTGGCTCAATAACTTTGTCGGTTAAGTACCAACCAATTAATATTACTAATGCCGAAGATGCTGAATTAAAAAACCAGTTATTCAATGGATTAAGGGCAACCGAAGGGTCGATAATATGTGCCGCGCTTTCTGAAAAACTTTGTAGCAAAGGGTCTATCGCCGAAGGAATAAAATTAGCGCTAAAACCGCCACTAACCCCTGCAAATGCCGCAGCAATACCTGCCAAAGGATGTCTGCCCATAGCGTAAAAAATAACCCCAGCTAAAGGAATAACCAATACATAGCCAGCATCGGTAGCGGTATGGCTAACTATGGCAACTAAAATAACCATGGGTGTAAGTAAAAATTTAGGGGTTACATCGAGCATTCGTTTTAAGCCTGCACTAATAAAACCGCTGTGCTCTGCAACACCAACACCTAGCATAGCAACGAGCACAACACCAAGTGGTGCAAAGCCTGTAAATATAGTCACGCTGCGAGATAAAAAGTCGGCCAGTGATGTACCTGTGAGCAAGTTATTTACTACAACTGCTTCACCTGTTCTAGGGTCGATTGCACTAAAGGTATAATTTGACAGTAATGCCGACAACCCCCAGACAATAATTAGGCAAACAAAAAAGATCATGGCTGGATCGGGCAGTTTATTACCGACGATTTCAACCTTATTAAGTGCGCGAGTGGTCCAAGAGGCCGTAGTATCTGTCATTAAGAGTTTCTCTATTTGTTGTTATTAATTGTGACGCTCAAGTTAGCATAATTGAATTAAGAGTTCGAGAGTAAGGGTATTGATTTTTATAGGTAATATTTGAAGAGTTAGCTTAAGACATAAAAAAGTCGCCACGGTGGACGACTTTTAAAACTAAAAATACACTGATAACTAGCGCAGCATTTTATTTACTTGGGCTAAGTCATCTTCGGTTAATAATCCTGCGGCACGTTTTAATCTTAGAGTGTTTAAAATGTAGTCGTAACGAGCACGAGCATAATTACGTTTAGCTGAGAATAATTGTTGGGTTTGTAATAACACATCAACAATGGTGCGAGTGCCCACTTCAAAACCTGCTTGAGTGGCTTCTAAAGCACTTTGCGTAGAAACAACCGCTTGTTTCAGTGCATTAACCGAGCTAACCGCTGCTACAACCCCTAAATATGCAGAGCGTGTTTGGCTTACAGCCAGGCGATGATCGGCTTCTAAGCTGTGAGCTGCTTGTTGATATAAGCTTTGTGCTTCTTTAACTTGTGAGCTAGTTCTGCCACCTGAGTAGATTGGGATATTTACATTTAAGCTAACAGAACTACTGGTTGAGTCACCATCAGAGTTTGTATTGCTGGTTACAGCTAAAGAACCGAAAAACTGAGTACCTTCGGAATCCGTTTCACCTGAGCCATCTGAATATGAAGCTGAAAGACTAACGGTTGGGTAGTGACCTGCACTTGAAATATCAATGGCTTTTTTTGCAATATCTAATCCAATACGAGAAGCTTTAATAGTAATGTTATTAGTTTCCGCCTCTTTAACCCACTGCTTAATATTTGATGGTTGCGGGTTTTTTAGTGGAATTTGATCTTTTAGTTGCAGTATATCGTAATGATATTGCCCTGTGACTAATTGTAATGATTCGTGTGAATTATCTAGTCCATTTTGAGCGCTAATTTGGTTAGCTACTGCGCTATCGTAACGCGACTGTGCTTCGTGTACATCGGTCATAGCAATTAAGCCCACTTCAAAACGCTGTTTGGTTTGCGCTAACTCTTTTGATACGGCTTCGGTTTCAGCTTTTGAAAACTCCACACTATCCATTGCCGCTAAAACATTAAAATAAGCTTCAGCTACGCGAATAATTAAATCTTGTTTACTGCCTTCGTGATTAATATTTGATTGTAATGCGCGCTTTTCGGCTTGTTTTAAACTTAACCAAGTTGAATGGTTATAAATTTCTTGGCTTAAACTAACAGAAATTCCAGAATTAGTAGAGTCAGAATCATTAGATGAGTTTCTTGGTAATGATTCATCAACATCAGGAGTAGAAGGGTCGTCTATTGCACCAAGAACAGTTGTAACACCAGAAGATTCTTGATTTGAAGAACTCGCAGATAAACTGGCATTAATTTGCGGTAGTAATGATGCCATACTCTGATTAACACGCTCATTAGTTGCCATTCTGCCAGCATCACTTGCCAGATAGGTAGGATCGTTATCTTTGGCTAAGTTATAAACTTCTAATAAATTATCCGCCCAAACGCTCGACGAAGATAATAGCGCAATAACGCTTATTGCAACTTTGGTGGGTTTGTTCATTTTATTACCTATCTTTAGTTTTAAAACTGGTTGTTAATAAAGAGTCTTTATGTTGTTTGTTTTATTACAGATCATTAGACTTTATTTAAGGTGTGTTAGTATTGTAACTCACCTGAGAATTCATGCTTAATAATAAGTTATTAGTAAATGACTGAATTTGTAAATGAATTTTACAAACATTTGCTTTAAGCAGTTAAAAACTATAACTGCTTAAAACGAATCTTGTTTAAAAGGCAAAAAGGTTGGGTTGCTCAACGTTGATCATGGGCTCTGCGTTCATTGGAAATAATGTTTCTACTTGCCATTCATTGTTATTTAAAGTAAATATTTGTGCGTGGTAATTACCATCAGTTCCAATAATTGCGGCTATCTTTCCGTTAGGTTTTAAGCTCTTTTTAAAAGCGTCAGATAAGCTTGGCATGGCTGAGGTAATTAAAATAGCATCAAAAGGTGCTTTTGATTGCCAGCTATCTGAAGCGTCGCCTTCTTCAATTTCAACATTATTAAAGGCTAGCTGACTAAGCACTTTTTTGGCACCAACTACAAAATCTTCAATAATATCAACGCTATAAATTTGCTTTGCCATACGAGAAAGTAATGCGCAGGCATAACCACTTCCACAACCTAAATCTAATACTTTTTCTTCACCGGTTAGTGATAATGCCTGTATTAAACGCGCAATTTCTCTTGGTGCAAGCATTAATTGGTGATGACCTATAGGAATTTGTATATCGGCATAGGCTAAGCTTTGGTGTGAACTTGGTATAAACTTTTCTCTTGGAATGGTTGCCATAGCACCAAGCAGGTTTTCATCAAACACTTTCCAAGGTTTTACTTGTTGCTCAATCATATTAAAGCGCGCTTTTTCAAGATTCATAAAGGTTAACCCCTTGTTTTTAATCTGGCTTTTGTTGCTGGTTATTTTGCCCTAGGCTGTTTAATATTGCCAATGATCTTAATCATTAGTTAGTAAAAGGGTAGTGCAAAATGACAGATAAACAGAAATCTTGCTTTAAATTGATAAGCAAAAGTATTTTGTACCAAGGTTTTTTTAAGTTAGAGCGTTACCAGCTTAAGTATCAGCAATTTAATGGTGATTGGAGTGAACCATTTGAGCGTGAAATTTTTGAACGTGGTCATGCATCGGCTGCATTATTACTGGATTTAGAAAAAGAAATGCTAGTTTTTGTTGAACAATTTAGACCAGGAGCGGTTGCCACAATGCAGCATCCTTGGTTATTAGAGCTGGTGGCAGGCATGATTGAACCTAACGAAACGCCAGAAGATGTTATTTATCGAGAAGCCGTTGAAGAAGCAGGGTGTAAGATAGAAAAACTGCAAAAAGTGACAGAGTATTTAGTCAGTCCAGGTGGAACAACCGAGAAAATTTGGCTTTATTTAGGCAAAGTTAAGGCTGAAAATCTGCCTGAATATGCAGGATTAGATAATGAGCAAGAAGATATTAAAGTTCACCAAATATCGGTAGAAAAGGCCTTT
>CBDCCU010000010.1:0-484383 GCA_965214955.1 Aliikangiella sp.
GGCACCAGTAATGCCTTGCTTTACCTTTATATCCATTTCAGCTAAATATTCTTTTTGATAGTTAATTAGCTGGTTAAGCTTATTGGTTTCTATTTTTGTGTCGTTCAATAGCCTCACCTAGAGCCTTAGCTGATTGCTGCTCTTTATTGCTAGCCAGTTGCTTAATGGGGGCTAATCGCTTTGACCTAACCATTTAACTTCCTTAGGTTTAATAGAGTGTTGTAAAGCTTCAAAACACACCTAACAGTATAGACTATAAGCCATTACTTTTTAGGCGCTTGTTTAGATACTTGTTTAGCTACAGTCTAGGTGCTAACTAAATCCGAGCATTATCTCTTTTAAGGTTGATATACTCTCATCAATATGATGCTCTTGATTAAGATCTTGACACAAAAACTCTCGCAGTTGCGGCATGCTCTCAATAGCGCTATCGACCATAGGATCGCTACCTTTTTGATAAGCACCAACGGTAATTAAATCTTTATTTTGCTGATAAGTTGAATATAAGTGTTTTAACCGCTTTACCGCATCTTGATGATCTTTTTCGGTAATTTGGTTAAACACACGGCTTACCGAGCCTTCAATATCAATCGCGGGATAATGCCCCGAATCGGCTAAATCACGAGATAAAACCAAATGCCCATCTAAAATGGCTCTCGATGCATCAACAATTGGATCTTGCTGATCATCTCCTTCAGCCAGTACGGTGTAAAACGCAGTAATCGATCCCGAGCCTTCATCACCATTACCCGCCCTTTCAACCAATTGAGGCAACATGGCGAAAACCGAAGGCGGGTAACCTTTAGTGGCAGGTGGCTCACCAACAGCCAAGGCAACTTCGCGCTGTGCTTGACAAAAACGGGTTAAAGAATCCATTAGTAAAAGCACATTATGCCCTTTATCTCTAAAATATTCTGCAATAGTGGTTGCCGACATAGCTCCTTGCAAGCGCATTAAAGGTGAATAATCAGCAGGAACCGCCACCACTACCGAACGTTTTAATCCTTCACTTCCTAAAATTTGATCAATAAACTCTTTAACCTCTCGTCCACGCTCTCCGACTAGTCCAACAACAATCACATCAGCGGTGGTAAAGCGAGTCATCATACCCAGCAAAACACTTTTGCCCCACCCCGCTTCCCGCTAATAGCCCCATACGCTGACCACGACCTACGGTTAAAACAGAATTAATTGATCGCACACCAACATCAAGAGGCTCCGTTACCGGTTTTCTGGCCAGTGGATTAATATTTTCAGCCGCCAGTGGTCTTTTTTGATGACAATAAACTGGCCCTTTACCATCAATCGGCTTACCTTGCCCATCTAAAACTCGCCCCAAAAGCTCTTCACCTACTGGAATTTCTGCCATTCGGTGCGTTGGGATCACCTTAGCCCCAGGTCCAATACCCTGAATGTTGCCAATGGGCATTAAATAGATTTTTGTCTTTAGCAAAGCCAACCACCTCGGCTTCTTCAAATTTTCCGTTAATGGTTTCAATATGGCATCGCTCGCCAATATTTACCGCACAGCCAACAGCCTCTAATGTCATACCAACCATTCGAGTTAAACGCCCTTCTACCAAAATACTTGAGGTATCCTTAACTTTTGATTCAAACTTATTAAGATAATCAGCAAATTGTTGATCAGTTAACATGCTAGCTGTTACCTTCAATATCTGTTTGCTGGGTTTGAGTATCGGCAGTTATATTACTTGGATGAGCGGTTTGAGGATCAAGCTCATTAGATGATTCAAGGCTAGTTCTACTCGACTCATGCGCCCTTAAATCACCCACTAGTTCACTAAACAAAACCGCAATTTGTTTATCAATAGAGGCATCTACCGTTGAGTTTTCAGTATCAACTCGGCAACTTGCCCGCTCGATGGTGGGGTTGCTTTTAATTTGCCAATCTGTTTGCTCAGCATCACTCCCTTTTGATAAAGCAGCGGTAATAATTGCCTCATCTTCAGGGTGAAGCCAAATGGTGATATTGCCAGAGTCAATGGGTAATTTTTTTAATGCTTCGCGAATGATGGCAATTAATTGAGTAGGATCTTGCTTTAGTTCGCGCCGCACAATTTGTTTGGCAATAGCAAAAGACAATTTTAAAATTGCTTGTTCGGTTATTTCTCCACAGGCTGATAAAGGATCGTTTAATTGCTGAATAATTTGTTCCATTAAGCGGGTTTGTTGATTAATTTTTTCTTGCGCCGCAGCTAAACCTTCGGCTTTGCCCTGATTAAAACCTTGCTCTTTAGCTTGCTGTTTTAGTTTTTCTAGCTCAGCCGCTTGAATGGCTTTGTTGCTGCTCTGCGCTTATTTCTGGCTCTTGTTCTGGCTCGTCTTCTTCTGGTTGAAAAAAATGTGTTCCTTTGCCCGCATTAATTGAAGGCAGTTTCCAACTAGAAAAACTTTGCACGTTTTTAAGCGGCTTAATTGTGTCTTCTGATTTAGCTTTAGTTACCATAAATTAGCTCTTATCACTTATCACTTATCACTTATCACTTATCACTTATCACTTATCACTTATCACTTATCACTTTAAAAAAAATTAAACCATTTCTTCTCCGCCGCCACCAAGCACAATTTCGCCAGAATCAGCCATGCGTCTTGCCACGGTTAAAATTTCTTTTTGCGCCGCCTCTACCTCGCTAAGCTTTACTGGCCCCATCGCGTCGAGATCATCACGCATTAATTCAGCCGCACGTTTAGACATATTTTTGAAGATTTTTTCTTTAATTTCATCATCACAAGCTTTCAGTGCAACCACTAAAGTATCGGTAGAAATTTCTCTGAGTAACGCTTGTATGCCTCTATCATCAACATCAACCAAGTTATCAAATACAAACATTAAGTCTTCAATTTGTTGGGCTAAATCTTCGTCGGTTTCTTTAATTGAATCCATAATAAGTGCTTCATTAGAGCCATCCATAAAGTTCATAATATCAGCTACTTTTTTCACCCCACCAATTTGCCGTGATTGTGCCGAGCCACTGCCTGTAAATTGTTTTTCCATGATGTCATTTAATTCTTGCAACGCATCTGGTTGAACGGCTTCAAGCGCAGAAATTCTAAAGGCTAAATCGACTCTCACTTTTTCAGGTAGCTGGGCTAAAACTTCGGCCGATTGATCAGGGTCGAGATAAGATAAAACAATCGACTGAATTTGTGGATGCTCAAAGCGAATAACATCGGCAACAGAGCGAGCATCCATCCACTTTAAGGTGTCTAAACCTTTAGTATTGGCCGATGCTAAAATTCTATCAATTAAAGCACCTGCTTTGTCATCACCTAAGGCCGATTTTAAAGTGCTACGAATATAATCTTCGGTACCAATACCAATGCCCGTTTGTTGTTCAACTTTTTCTAAAAACTCATCAACAACATCTTCTACTGAACCTTTGCCAACATTTTTAAGCGACGCCATTTGCATCCCTAAAATTTGAACTTCTTTAGGCCCCATATGTTTAAGCACTTCAGCCGCTGTTTCTTCACCAAGCGACAGCATTAAAATAGCCGCCTTATCAACACCAGATAAGTTATCTATTTTTCTTTTGGCCTGTTTTTCTACCTTTTTTTCTTGCTCTTCATCAGCCATCTTCGTCTATCCAGCTTTTTACTAGTTGAGCCACTAAGGTTGGGTTATTTCCTACCACACCTTTAGCTTGCTCTAATTTTTTTACTTCGCCAACCGAAGGCGGCGGCAACTCTAAACTATCGTGCCCACTTAATACCACAGAGTCATCAAGTTCATTACTCGCATTTTGCAGACCTGACAAGTCAAGTTCATCAGAGGCTTCTGCATTAAGCGGAGTTTGTGCAACATGAACCGTTGATAACTTTTTCATAGTCGGGCGAAGCACCGCAAAAATCAAGATCAAAAAGGCAATCAATCCTAAAAATGGTTTAAACCACGTTTGAAATAACTCTTGCTCATAAAAAGGCAAAGGTTCGGGCTCGGGCAGTGTTTCACCTTGAATAAAAGGAAAAGACTCTACGCTTACAATATCACCCCGTTGCGCGGTAAAACCCACAGCAGCTTGAATTAGGTTTTGAATTCTTGCCAGCTCGGTTTGCGCTCTGGCAATTTTTTGTCCAGCGTTATTAACATCATCAATATAATCTAAACCAACCGATACACTAATACGTTTAACCACACCCACTTGAGGCATAATGTGACTGATGGTTGTATCCAAATCGAAATTTCTTTCTGCTTCTACGCGGCGATTTGAGGCTACATTATTCTGGTTAGCATTATCGCCAGTAGCGGCAGTAGCATCTGTTGGAATAGTTGCATCACCAGGAGGCTGATTACTTAATGCGCCAGGAATACCCGAAGCTTGCCCATTAGTACGATTATCATCAATGGTTCTTTCACTTCTAACGGCTGGCAAGTCAGGATTAAAAGTTTGCAATGTTTGCTCTGTTTTAGTGAAATCCATATCGACATTCACTTGCACCGTGTATGCACCTAGTCCTACTATTGGCATTAAAATTTCTTCAATACGACTTTTAATGTCTTCTCGCCTTTCACGAATAACTTCAAGCTCTTTACTCGACTGCCTTTGAGTTTGGCTCATACTACCCGAATGATAAAGGCGACCATATTGATCAGTAATTGTCACTTTATTGCGATTTAAATTAGGAATACTGCCCGAGACCAAATCAACCATTGCATCAACTTGCTCTTCAGATAGTGAGCCTCTTGAATACAAATTAAGCAATACAGAAGCACTGGGTTTTCTGCGATTTTTTATAAACGATGACTCTCTAGGAATGGCTAAGTGCACTTTAACTGCACGCACGCCATTAAATTGCTTTAACGTATTTGTTAGTTGTAATTCTTGGTTACGCAAAAGGCGCGCCTTTTCCATTCTTTGCGACACACCAAAGCCAGAATCTTTATTTAAGTAATGATTCATCAACCGATTCTTGCAGAGCAATACCTTGCGCGCCTAACTCCATTTCAATGCGTTTATAACGACTTTGCGGAACAAGAATTTTGCCATTGGTATCTACCTGAAAAAATATATCTTGTTGCTCTAAATAATTAATCACATCCATAGAGGCTTCGGGCGATAAATTATTTAATGGTCTTAATGGTGGCTCCTTTGACCAGAGCGCAATAAAAACACCAAGCGCAATACTTGCCGCTATAGCTACCAAAACCCCCACTTGTTTTAATGGCGCAAGTGATGACATTCCTGGCAATATATCTTGCTGAGATTGTGAAACTTCAACTAAGTCTGTAGATGCTGCTTCTGCCAAAACGATTCTCTCTTAATGATTAATTGTTCAAAATATTATTAACATTTACAACTTATGCTAAATTGGCATATTCATAATATCTTGGTATGCGCTAACAACTTTATTTCTAACTTGTACCGTTGCCTCAAAAGCAACACTGGCTTTTTGTGAAAGCGATAACCGCTTTAACTAAGCTTGCACCGCCATCGCCAGTTTCTATTTGAGTAGCCGCTTGTGCCGATTGCATTTGATATTGATTAACCTTATTAATGGCACTACCAAGCAACGAGCCAAACTGATTATTGCTAGGTACTTGTTCAACACCGCTGGCAACATTTCCCGTACCGTTTTTTGCAATATTCGACAAACGCTCCATTTGCGCTTGCAAGTTTTGCTGATTAATATCGACTTTCATGGTTACTCACCCTTACCTGGAATTTCATAGCCCAGCTCGCGCATTCTGGCTAACTTATAACGTAAAGTTCGCGGGCTTACTTGCAATACTTCGGCTACGTCTTTCTTTTTACCGTTATGTTTTTTTAGCGCTTCAATAATTAATTGAAATTCATGATGCTGAACATTGGTAACTAGTTTGTTTTTATTTTCTAATGGTTCAGCTTTTACGTTATCACTACTAAAAAGCTGCTCGTTTTCAAACTGAATATCACTGGCCTCAACCATTTCATCAGAAGCTAAAACTGCAACTCTTTGCATTAAGTTATCTAGCTCTCTAACATTACCTGGCCAGCTATAGCCCATAAGCTTTGCTTTTGCTTCTGGCGATATTTTTAGCCCACCTCTACTACGAACAAATTCATTTTTAGATAATAAAAACTCAGCTAGCGGAACAATATCTTGCTTGCGCTCATTAAGCGCTAAACAGCGTATAGGAAATACATTTAAACGATAAAATAAATCTTCTCTAAAACGTTTTTCTTCAACTTCTTTTTTAAGATCACGATTAGTCGTGGCAATAACTCTCACATTTAGCGATATACTTTTTTTACCGCCTAAACGCTCAACTTCTTTTTCTTGCAATACCCGTAAAATTTTTGCTTGCAGGGGCAAAGCCATTTCGGAAATTTCATCGAGTAATAAAGTACCGTTTTGCGCTTGTTCAAACTTACCCGCACAAGCCTGATGCGCGCCAGTAAATGCGCCTTTTTCGTAACCAAATAAAGTTGCCTCAAGCATATTTTCTGGTATAGCGGCACAGTTAATGGCAATAAATTTTCCCTTACTGCGCGGTGAATTTTGATGAATAAATTTAGACATCACTTCTTTACCAGCACCACTTGGTCCAGACAAAAGTACATTAGAATCGGTTATGGCAATTTTTCTGGCGTATTCAAAAACTTCTACGCTGGCAGGATCTTTAATAATGGCTTCATTTTCTATCTCTTGTGGCAAATAATTTTCAACCAACTGAGTCAGCTTGGTGGCATCAAAAGGTTTTTGTAAATAATCACTAGCACCTAACCGCATTGCTTCTACCGCATTTGACACATCACCATGAGCAGTCATCATAATAACCGGCAAATTTGATTTTTTTTGACGTAAATTTTTTAATAATTCAATACCGCTCATATTACCCATTTGAATATCACTAATGACCATGTCGGGCCAATTATCGGTATTTAGCATACCTAACGCCGATTCAGCCGATTCAGCCGCGCGCGCCTGATAGCCACTAATTTTTAAGCTTGCCGTCAAGGCTTCTCTTAATGCGTTATCATCTTCAACCACTAAAACACTAGCACTCATTAGCAAGCCTCCACTTGTTGTTGTAATTTAACTTTTGTTTTATTTTTATTATTTGTTGCCAAGCTAAATTCAAGAGTAAAACAAGTTGACTTACCTTGTTTTGAAGTTACATTAATACTGCCCTTATGCTCTAAAACAGTGCCATGAACCACTGCTAAACCTAATCCATTACCTTGTTTTTTTGTGCTTATAAAAAGGCTCAAAAACTCTAGAGATATTTTCCTTTTTAATCCCCACACCATTATCTTCAACCACCACTTTTAATTGCTTATTGCAACTTATTTTCACCCAAACCTTTGCATCATTATTAGGCTTAGTTGTAGCCGCCTGTACTGCGTTTTCTATTAGGTTAACAAAAGCGCCTAAAAGCGCATCTTTATCGGCAAAAACACTTTTATTTTCAATGTTTTCACTCACATCAAAACTCACTATGTCAGAAAATTCATTGGTTAACTGTTTTAAATTTTCCAACAATTGAGTCACTAATAAATATTGTTTTTGCTTACGCTCACCTTTAACAAAATTGAGCATGTCGGCAATTTGACGCTCCATAAAATTTAAGCGCTCCACTAAATTACTAGTAAATTCTTGTCTGGTAATTCCATCAATATTTTGGTTGTTTAAATGCGAACCATATAAAATAGCTGCCGATAAAGGTGTTCTAATTTGATGGGCCATAGAAGCAACCATTTGCCCCATGCTCAATAGTTTTTGTTGTTGACTTAATTCTGCTTGCAATTTACGCGTTTTGGTCATATCCGTTAATACAATTAATTGGCCTGGCTCGCTATTTAAGCCTTTTGTTTCAATGTGTATTTTTCTGCCATCTTTTAAAGAAACCTGATGACCATCATCAACCTGTGGATCAAATACGCGCTGAATAACATTTATCCAAAGTTCACCTAGCAGTGGTTCGCCTAAAATATCAATTGCCATTTCATTGCAATCTTTAACCTTACCGCTAGCATCTAAAACAACAACACCCGCAGGCATAATAGAAAGTAGCTCTTGCAATCTTTTTGATAAACTCACTTTTTCATTAAACAGTTTTTCTTTTTCAGCAATGGCATTTTGTTTTTCAACCGACTCAGATTCTAGTTCGTCACTTAACTGCTCAACTTTACCTTCAAGATCTTGAAACGAATCAACAAAACTTTGCGATAATTCGTTCAGTTGCGAAACCACATTATTAAGCGGACTTTTATCCTCAGCATGAAGTTCATCACTTTGTTTATTAGTGTCAACTGATGCAAAACTCGATTTTTGTGCAGAGTAACTAGGTAAAAAAGAAACCTCTTTTTTATTAATTGAGTGCGAACTAATTTGCGGCATTGCTTCCTCTCTATGCTTAAACGCGCAATAAAACTTTAAAATTTGCGTCAGTAAACCAATGAGTTAAATACTTAGAAATTAAGATAGCAATTAGTATGCCTGATTTATTTTTTGTTTTATTTCAAAGAGTTACAGACTTAATAAGAATTTAAAGTATTTAGTGTCAATATTTTGCCGTATGCATTCCCACGCAGGAGCATGGGAACGAGAAACTAGGCTCCTCCCCTTCGCAAGGGGAGGCTGGGTGGGGTTGGCAGTGTTTAGCATGAGTCATTAGCTTATAAAAAGCACTTTACCCAACCAAGCAATAAAATAAACCTCAATTAAAGCCGTGACAACAAGCCCACTTAATCAGCCTATTTTCCGCATGGGGAGAGGGGGAACCATTTGAGGTTACGTATGCATTCCCACGCAGGAGCATGGGAACGATAAAACTAGCAACTAGCAACTAGCAACTAGCAACTAGCAACTAATAATCTTAACCCGCTTTTTGCAAATTATATTTACGCATTTTTTCAACCAAAGTGGTTCTACGCATACCTAGTCTTTTAGCTGCTCTAGCGACTACTCCGCTTTCTTCAGCTAACGCCAGTTCAATGTAAGAAATTTCAAGCTTGGTAACAAACTCTTTTAAATTAACACCGCTTTCTGGCAGGTTGGTTGTTGGAGCAGCAATACTAGCAACTTCTTGTTGCTCGTCATTAATTTCAGCTCGACGCTCAGCTAACTGAGGCTGAGGATAAGCCTCAATGCCATCTGTTTTTTGGTACTCTAAAGGAAGATCATTAATATCAACCACCCCATAAGGATACAAAATACACAGCCGCTCAATTAAATTAGCAAGCTCTCTAACATTTCCGGGCCAATCGCACTGCATAAGCGAAGCAATTGCATTAGGGCTTACTCTTACCGAGCCACGCTTGTTATTTTCTAACCTTGCGATAAGCTCATTAATTAACAAAGGAATATCTTCAACTCGTTGCTTTAGTGACGGCATTTCAATAGGGAAAACATTTAGCCGATAAAATAAATCTTCTCTAAATCGGCTTTCTTTTACTTCATCATTTAGGTTGCGATGCGTTGCGGCAATAATTCGCACATCGCATTCAATAGGCTTATTGCTACCTACTCTTTCAAAAGTACGCTCTTGTAAAACTCGCAAAAGTTTTACTTGCATTGGCAGAGGCATATCACCAATTTCGTCTAAAAATATGGTGCCACCTTGAGCTAGCTCAAATCGACCTTGTCTGGCGGTTAAAGCACCAGTAAAGGCACCTTTTTCGTGACCAAAAAGCTCACTTTCTAAAAGCTCGGCAGGAATAGCCCCGCAATTAATTGGCACAAAAGGTTTATCTGAGCGATTTGATAAAAAGTGAAGGTTTCGTGCTGCAACCTCTTTTCCTGTGCCCGACTCACCTAAAATTAACACGCTTGCATCGGTGCTAGCCACTTGCTCTATTAAACGGCGAATACCTTGCATAGCATTGCTTTTGCCAATCATGCTTCTAAACAGTTCAAGGGTTTTATTTTCTCGGTTAAAAGCATGTTGATTATCACGGCAATATTGGCAAGCATGAACCGTTGCCAATATTTCCTTTTGATTAAGAGGCCAATGAATTCGCCCAACAATTTGCTGCGATACATTATTCGACAACTTGCCCGACATATTAACATCATCTAATAAAATCACTGGCATGGTTGGGTCTATCTGAATCACCTCAGTAATTAAATCAGATACGCTAGAATATTCATTTAAGCTACCTAGCAAAATGCCTACAAACTGCTCAGATTGCTTAATATGTGAGCGCCAGCTTTTGCTTGTGGTTTGCAAACTGGCCTCCCCAATAAAATTAAAAATGGTCTCTAAATCGTGACTACGAGAATCATCATCTTCAATAATTAAAAGTTTTTTATTTTCCGTCATTTATTAAATTTGCCTTGTGTTACCGCATAGGTTTCAAATTTAAACCGCATAAAAATAAGTTATTAAGCTCATATACCCGTTCTACTTCAAGATGCATGCTTCAGCAAGTCAGTAAGCCAGTCTATTTGAGGCATCAGTGCGCAGGATTAGTCATTCTAATTCAAGCATTGATAACGAAAAAGAGGCTGGCTTACTGCCTTGCCCTTCGGGTGCTCAGCCAAAAAACTTGCACTGCGTTGCAGCTTTTGAAAAGGGCTTGCCATTTCCTGCAAGCTGCGCCTTGTTCAAACTTTTTGGCTGAACACTGAAACAAGCATCTTGAAGTAGAACGGGTATATTATGCTCTTAATACTCACAACAGTAATTTTGCTCTTTAATATCTAGTCAAGAAAATGATTTTTGTCAAAGAATTGTCGTTAATTACTTAAAAGTGTCAAAAATTGACCAACTTTATTATATTTTTTTGATTAGGGATGAATAACTTGGCACTTTTTGATTGGAGTCAAAAATCAAAAAGCACCCAAAGTTAATGCAAAACTTAATAGCACAGCGAAATGAATTTATTTTTATAACAGGCAAATCATTGCCTATTTTAAAGGTACTACCTTGCCGTAAAAAGAAAAGGGGTCGTGTTCCGACCCCTTACCGTACGACTGAAGTTTAAGTGCAATGTGGCTGTTCTCAGCAACCACGTGCCTTTAATCTTCCCGCTAAAGCCCTTGAAATAAGCTGTTCTCAGCAACTTAAACCTCAAACTAAAGCGATGTTCCGAAGAACGTGACCGACATACTTACTAGGAGATTTATCATGGGTAATGATTTGTCAGCACTAATATTTATGTTGGCTAATTAGAACTTAGCAATGGGTGTGCCAACTTTTGTGCTTTTATCCCCCTCCTTTGAATTTACTCATTAACTGTAGCCTCGATTTTAATCGAGGTTTTCTTAACGACTACTCAAATATCAATTAGCCATTCACAGTAAAGGTTTAGTTTTATGCTTTTAGCTATGGTGACAACCAATAAATAAACCTCGATTAAAATCAATGGTATGGACTCCTCCCAACTAAAGCGACGATCAGCTAAAGTTAGAAGCGACAAAACTCAAAAGGAGCCATACCATGAATAAGAATACGACAATTAGTATCGATTTAGCTAAAGAAATTTTTCAGGTTGCTATTTTTTCAAGTCACGGAAAAATGCTGGTTAATAAAAAGCTATCCGCTTCAAAAATGAAAGAATTGATCGCTCAATACCCAAACGCCACTATTGTTATGGAAGCTTGTGGAACAGCACACCATTGGGGACGTTTTTTTATTCAACGTGAATATCAGGTAAAACTAGTTCCCGCACAGATTGCTGCAAAGTACAGAATAGGAAATAAAAATGATAGCAATGATGCGATTGCCATTTATGAAGCGAGTAAAAACCCAAAAATCCATTTTGTTTCCATTCGAACATTGGAGCAGCAAGATATCGCAACACTTCATAAATTTCGTGAAGGCCTGAAAAAAGAGCAAAATCAAATTAGCAATCGAATTCGAGGTTTTGCATTGGAGTATGGTGAAAAATTTCCATTAAGTATTAAAGCATTACTTAAAAGATTACCAGAAGCGCTTGAGAATGCAGATAACCAACTCACTTCTACCGCCCGTACACTATTAGAGCAGCTACAGAAGCAATTACGCGAAACCATGAAAAGGCTAGATGCTGCGACCAAAGCAATCGTTAACTATGTTAAAGCTATTGAGCCTTGCAAGCGATTAACGGAGCTTCCTGGGTTTGGTTGGCTCGTTGCCAGTGCTGTTTATGCAAAATTAGGTTCTGGTGAAGCCTTCAAACGCGGGCGTGATGCAAGTGCCAGCCTAGGACTTGCTCCAGCCCATTCAGGGAGTGGAGGTAAATTAATAATAGGTAAGATTACTCGACGCGGTGATGCCTATGTACGCAGCATGGTGATCCATGGTGCACGTGCTATTGTGATACTTGCTAGGAAAAAAACAAATGGATTAAGCCTCTGGATTCAGAAATTGCTTGAAAGCAAAAGCTTCAATACCACGGTGGTAGCTGTTGCTAACAAATTAGTCAGAATGGCATTGGCCATGCTGAAAACAGGACAAAGTTATAAGCCCGTCACATTGACAGCATAAAAATAGCCCGTAATGAAAATGAAGACCAACCGAGATAGTTAGCATGAGATAAAACGGTCATTGCACTTTTAGCTAGTCAAACAAAACCTGAGTAGCCTCGCGGCTTATAAAAGCCTATTCATCGATAAGGAGTTTGACTTACACGGCGGAAAAGCCGTAAAGGTCCGGAGTAGCTCTCCATCATGAGACCGTATATACGATAGCTAACATAAAGTGTGAAATTTTTTTAAGAGTGCGCTATCCATGTGAGTCTGTATGATGAAATAATCATAGAAATTTAGAATGTGTTATTGCATTCATTGAGGAGTCCATATACGAGGCTACGATCTAAACTAGCAACTAGCAACTAGCAACTAGCAACTAGCAACTAGCAACTAGCAACTAGCAACTAGCAACTAGCAACTAGCAACTAGCAACTAAAAAAATTAAATTTTTTAAAAATAAAATTAAAGTCACTATTTTCACCGCCGATACCCTTTTTGAACCGGACTTCTCAACCCTGTTCACTTTAAACCGATATTCTCAGATGTTTGTTTAAAGCTTGTCACCAATTCTCAGCTGGTTGATCACAATCAGAAAGATTTATTCTCAGTTCATCTTTCCCAATTATTTTTTTAATCAATTTTTTCGTGCGATTTGCAACTTTCTCTCACCATGTTGCTAACGCATTAGATTAGGAGTCAAAAAAATGGGAAACGTATTACAAACTAATGTTTCTTCGTTAAATGCACAGCGAAATTTAGGTGGCGTTAACGATAACCTTAGAATAACGTTCCAACGTTTATCTTCAGGTTTTCGTATTAATAGCGCTAAAGATGATGCCGCAGGATTACAAATATCTAATGGCTTAACCTCTCAAATTAATGGCTTAGAAGTTGCCAGCCGTAACGCTAACGATGGTATATCTTTAGCCCAGGTAACAGAAGGCGCTTTGCAGGAGTCAACCAATATACTGCAACGTATTCGTGATTTGGCTATTCAATCAGCCAATGGTTCTAATGGTGCTAGTGAAAGAGCGGCATTGCAACAAGAAGTAGCTCAGTTAAAATCGGAGCTTAATCGAATTGCTGAAACCACACGTTTTGGCAGCAGAACAGTACTAGATGGCACTTTTGGAACGCAAACTTTTCAAATTGGTGCACAAGCCTTTGAAACCATCACAGTAAATACAGGTGATTCAAGAGCAACTTCTATTGGTTCTAACCAAATCAATCCTGGAGCTGCCAGCGCGGGAAATGTTCAACAAGTTGGTGCAGGAGTTGCCATAACCACCAATTTAACCAATTCAACCTTAGCTGAAACATTAACCATTGCAGGTCGATTAGGTACGGCAACTTTAGCGGTTGCTCTTAGCGCTTCCATTAAAGATGTTGCCTCAGATATTAATGCATTAACTGATAGCACAGGAGTTAGCGCTGGCGCTCGAACCAATATAAAGCTTGATGACTTATCGGCGGCAGGAACTGTGTCTTTTTCGATTATTAGTGACAACACCTCAGGTGTGCCCGTTTCTGCATCCATTTTAGATGCAGGTGATTTAACACCTTTAGCTGATGCTGTTAATAGAAATACCGCGCAAACAGGAGTTTATGCTACCGTATCGAGCGATAGAGCCTCACTAGTGTTAACTAATGAAAAAGGGGAAAATATTTCACTTGAAAACCTTTCTCATAGTACCCCAACCGCAACAGTTGATATTGCACAACTCGATTACGATGGTGGTTTTGTCGCAGCGGATGAACTTGAAGCTACAGCAGGTGATGCAACAGTTTTAAACGGAACAAATGATGTAACTGGTGTTGGTGTACTTCAATTTAACTCAGAGCGCTCTTACACGCTTTCTCAAGCAACAGGAGATACTTTGTATAATGCCGCAGCAGGTGTGGTTATTGGCTCTGGTTTAGAAGCGGTTGCCGATGTTGATATATCAAGTTCAATCGGCGCACAAAATGCTTTAGCGGTTGTTGACCAAGCATTAAGGGCAGTAGATTCTATTCGAGGCGACTTAGGTGCGGTGCAAAATCGTTTTTTAAGCACAATAAGCAACTTACGAAGTGTGCAAGAAAATGCGGCACAAGCTCGCTCTCGAATTAGAGATACCGACTATGCAACAGAAACCTCAAACCTTGCTAAAAACCAAGTGTTGCAGCAAGCAGGATTGTCAGTGCTCGCCCAGGCGAATTCTGCAAGCCAAAATATTCTATCTCTACTACAAGGGTAGAATAATGAAAGCCCAAAGCACCCCTACCGTACGACAACTTTAGGTGTAGCCTTAGCAAAGATCCGCATCTCAGTGCGGATCTTTACCTAAAGCCAACAAACGCACCTAAAATACGGTAAACACAAGTCGCTAATATTATTTATTTTGATTTTTTTTGGATTTTTAATTCCTATAAAATCAAACACTTAACCCTACCCTATAAAAAACATTCAAATTATTTTTAACACAAAGTAAAGTCGCCTTTTTTTAGGCCGATAATTGATATCGTAAGCAAATTGTTCTCAGCAATTTGTAAGCTGTCTAGCTAAAGACTAAAAACTATAGAAAGTTATTGTTTCTCAGGCGATGATTTTTCTCAAAAACTCACCTCTTAAGAAACACTAATGGTTTGAAAACGTGTTTCTCAGACATCTTTTCAAATTTAAACAATACGCGGACAAACAAGTTTTTACCTTTAAAGTAAAAATTTAACTGTCTTACTTTTTAAGCACTTTGTAATTTTAGGTTGATAAAGCGTTCTCAGCGCAAGCAGCTTAAATATCGAAGGTTTAGGAGATTTATCATGGGTAATGTAATACAGACGAATGTATCGTCTTTGGGTGCGCAGCGTTCGTTAGGTCAAACCAACAACGATTTAACCACCACTTTTCAACGTCTATCTACAGGTTTAAGAATTAACAGTGCAAGAGATGATGCAGCAGGTTTGCAAATTTCTAACAGTTTAACTTCGCAAATTAATGGTTTAGGCGTAGCCGTACGAAATGCTAACGACGGTATTTCACTCGCACAAACTGCTGAAGGTGCATTGCAAGAAACCACTAATATCTTGCAACGTATTCGTGACTTATCAATCCAGTCAGCCAATGGTAGTAATAGTGCTACTGAGCGTTCAGCCCTGCAACAAGAGGTTTCTCAGTTACAGCAAGAAATCAATCGTATCGCAGAAACAACCTCTTTTGGTGGAAGAAACTTACTTGATGGAACTTTTGGTACAACTTCATTACAGGTTGGCTCAGAGGCAAATCAAACAATTTCTGTAACCATTAATAATGCGCGTGGAACAAGCATTGGTAGTAACACTGTTAACATTAATGGTACTTTAAATGTAGCAACTGCAATCGCTGATACTGCCGTTGCATTAACCAATGGCGTAGTCGCTGCAGAAGATTTAACTATTTCAGGCGCATTTGGTACAGCATCACTTGATGTACAGTTAGGTCAAACAGCAGATTCTATTGCCTCGTTAGTTAATGCTAATACTGCTGCAACTGGTGTACAAGCCACGGCGAGAACTCAAGTTGAATTAAACACTTTATCTGGAACTGGTGATTTATCATTCAACATTGGTACCACTAGCGGTGACGATGCAGGATTAACCACCCAAAATGCTGTTATCAATGTAACTGTTGATGCCACAAATGACTTGTCTGGTTTAGCAGAAGCTATTAATGCTCAAGCAGCTGCAACAGGTGTAACAGCTGAATCTACTGGTAGCACAGTTATTTTAACCAATGAAGAAGGTCGCGATATTTATATTGAGAACTTTGGTGAAGATACTAACGCTGGTGCAACTACTGGTTTAACCGTTAACTTCCAAGCATTGGATGAAACTGGTGCTGCTAGCGGCGCTGCAGCCGTACTTGACTCTACTGCCGCAACTAACCAAGACTCAAGTAAAGCTGGTGGTAACTTAACTTTCACTTCAAGCCAAGTATTTACAGTTACCTCTGGAAACGCAGGTGGTTTATTTACTGGTACTGGAGCGAATGCTTCTACTCTTTCAAATGTAGCATCTATTGACATTGGCACTCAACAAGGTGCTCAAAATGCAATTGCTATTATTGATGGTGCGATTGAAGGTATTGATTCTAATAGAGCAAGTTTAGGTGCGGTTCAAAATCGTTTAGGTAATACTATTTCTAACCTTGGAAGTATTATTGAAAACGTATCCGCTGCACGTTCGCGTATTCGTGATACTGACTTTGCTGTTGAAACCGCTAACTTGTCTAAAAACCAAGTATTGCAACAAGCGGGTTTATCTATTTTGGCGCAAGCTAACGCTTCTAGCCAGTCAGTGCTTTCACTATTACAGTAAGTTGATGGCATCGCTTAAATATACATTTAACGCGATAATAAGAAAGCTAAGCTCGCTTAGCTTTCTTAATTGCTTTATTGAGGTAAATTGCTATGGCTATTGATAATTTGTCTGGCAACTTTCAACCACTAAGGGCTGAAAGCGGCACCAATTTGCCGCCAGCAACTAGTGGAGCGCCTTCAACACAAAGTGCAAAGGTTGAGAATAATGTCGAAAACCGATTAAGTGTTGTGCCTTCTAATCAGCCTTTATCGCAAAGCATTAATAATGCCGAGATAAATGCTGAAAATGACAAAGAAGCAGTAGAGTCGCAAATTGAGGAGCTACAAAACTTTAATCAAAATATCGACCGCAGCCTCCAATTTAAAGTTGACGAAGAACTAGGAGTAACTATTGTTAGGGTCATTGACAAACAAACCGATGAACTTATCAGACAGTTTCCCCCAGAAGAGCTTATTAATCTTTCTCGACGCTTGAAGGAGCTCAATGAAGAAAACTCTGGTAACAGCGGAGTTTTGTTGCAGGAAAAAGTATAAAAGCTAGGGAGCTTGCTCCCTAGTCTTTGCTTTAAATTTTAATTTTTGGCGCATGAATTGCTAAGCATTTATAAAATAAGTAAGTCTATTAAATATTAATGGGTTTATTTTAATGGTTTTGGTAAAAAAACCTGCTCAAACTATTAAAATAAATTCGTTACAAACACACAGGTTTAATACCAGCTTTTATAGGTTTATCATGGGTTTAATTAGTATTGGTGGCTTAGGTTCGGGTTTAGATACTCAAAGTATCGTAGATGCTTTAGTGGCTGCTGAACGTGCCCCCAAACAAAATAGTTTAGACCGATTAGAAACTGATGTTACGGTAACATTAACTGGACTAGGTGGATTAAGTGCTAGTCTCGATGAAATAAGAAGTGCTGCACTTGATTTAAGCTTATCATCTAGCTTTAGTAAACGATCTGTTAGCATTTCTGACAATTCGTTTTTTACCGCGACAGCAACTACGGATGCTAATGCTGGAAACTATGATATAGAAATAAAAGCATTAGCCGAAGGAACTCGATTAGAGTCACAAATATTTACTACAGGCAGTAGCACTACATTTGGTGATGGAACATTAACCTTTACCATCGGATCAGAAACATTTGATGTTGAAGTATCATCTACTGATACTTTGGAAGATATACGAAACAATATTAATGATCAATCTGATAACTCTATCGTTTCAGTCAACTTACTTAATAACGTTTCAAACGGAGTTGATACAGGCAGTATTTTAACATTTAATTCAAGCACAACAGGAACTGGTAATGACTTAGTGGTTACCTATACTGGTGATGCCTCGCTCGATGCTTTAGCAGACAGCTTAAATCAAACTCAGGCAGCAAGTGATGCCACAATAGAAGTTGATGGATTGGAAGCAACAAGCTCTACCAATACTTTTACTGATATCATTCAAGATGTCACTATTACTGCAGTTAACACACATGAAACAGATGCTACAGACTCTTTAACTGTCTCTTTAGATACCGCAAGTACCAAGAGTTTAATATCATCTTTTGTAGAAGCCTATAATGGTTTTATTCAAGTAGCCAAAGAACTAGGCTCTGCCGATGAAAATCAGCCTGGTTTACTAGTGGGTGACTATACGTTACGACAAGTTACAGGTTCGATCCGTAATTTATTTTCGTCTACAATTTCTTCTGCAACTGGCTCATTTACTAGTTTAAGCTCAATTGGCATTTCAAGTACACAAGAAGGAACTCTGGAGATTGATTCAGTAGCTTTAGATGAAGCTATTAATAGTGATTTTGAAAACTTTGGGAATCTTTTTGCTGGTGATGATGGCTTTGCAACTCAGTTGAGAGATTTAATTGATGACTATACTGGAAGTGATGGAATAATAACCACAAGAGAAAGTTCACTCAACGCTCAGCTTGATGATATCGCCGATCAAAGAATTAATCTAGATTTAAGAATTCAGGCATTACAATTTAGATTAACTAACCAATTTGCCATTATGGATGCACTTGTGGCTCAGTCGAATAGCACGCAAAGCTTTATTACTCAACAATTTGCCAATTTACCTGGCTTTAGTAGTGGCAATGATGATAATTAATATTAATTCAAACTTTAACCTAAGAGGTTTAAATCAATGGGATTAACAGGTGTTTCAGCCTATAGCAATATGAGCGCGGCAACTGGTGTAGAAAATGCCGATCCGCATCGTTTAATTCAAATGCTAATTGACGGTGCGATTGAAAAAATTAACCGCTCTAAGTTTTTTTTAAAAAATAAAAAAACTGCTGAAAAAGGCAAACATATTAGCTGGGCTATTTCGATTATTGGTGGTTTAAGAAGCAGCCTAAACATGGAACAAGGTGGTGAAATTTCACAAAACTTAGATGCGCTTTATGACTATTGCACAGTAACTTTAGTTGAAGCGAATATCGAAAACAGTGAAGAAAAGCTCGATGCCGTTTTAACTGTAATGAAAGAAATAAAAGAAGGTTGGGATGGTATTAGAGAGCAAGCCATTCAAACCATGTAGATAATAATTATTATGCAAACTTTTTTAGCCCAGTTAAAACAGATCAATCAATTAATGTTAGAACTTGCTAACAATAATGAATGGGAAAAGCTTGCTGAAAAATCAAAAAAAAGACAACAACTGTTAGAGCAAAAATTACCTAACCTAAAAGAGAGTTTTAGCGCAGATAAAGCAAACCAATTATTTGCGCTAATTGAAAATACTGATAATAAAATCAATCAATTAATTAAAGCCAGCCGACAATCCTTTATTAGCCAAAGTATTAACTTAAAAAATGCACAAAGCGCTTTAAAAGCTTATAGAGCCAATCGTTAAAATTAATTTATGCTTAATATTCGCCAAGCAACTGAACAAGATTTAAATCAAATTATTAGCTGGACATTACAGCTTCACCAGCATGAAGATGATGGTGAAATAAAAACCAGCGCTCAATTTAAAGACAAACTTTCTCAATGGCTTAAACAAGAAATCAATAATGCTAATAGCTTATTTTTAATGGCAGAAACTAGCAGTAAACCCGTTGGTTTTATTGGCGCAATGAGCGTATTAAACGACAATGGTTTTTTAGAAGATATGCTAAAAGGTTTAGTGCATTTACTTTGGATTGAACCTGAATTTAGACAACAAAATATTGCGCAACAATTAGTGAGCGAAGTGGAAAAGTGTTTTGAGTCTATTGGCATTAATTATGTTGAATGTAATTACACCGCAAATAACCAATTAGCCGCTAATTTTTGGCAGTCGCAAGGCTATTTACCCAGCTCAATAACCGCAAGAAAAATGCTAAACCAAACTTAGAGCTTATCACTTAAAACTTAGAACTTAGAACTTAGAACTTACCAATTATAAAAAGTTAAATAAGTTTAAATCACGCACTCTGACAAAACTAGCTTGCGCAGCTTCTAGCACCACTAGCTGTTGAGAGTATCGAGTTGAGGCTTCTACCATATCAAGATCTTGTACATCTGATAAAGCTGCTTGTGCAGTAACAGTTAATGATAAGTTGCTACTAACTTCAGAATCAATCGCATTTAATCGACTACCAATTTTACCTCGCACAATATCAATATTTTCCATATTACGGTTTAATGATTCTTGCGCTGCATTTAAACTATTAAAAAACAATGCTGAGCCAGAGTCGGTAGAGCTATAATTTTCAATCGCTGTTAATACATTTTGAATGGTGGTAAATACATCTTGTGAACTACTAGGCTGAACCGTAAAACTGTCTCCTGCGGTTCCATCGGGTGTGCCCGCTATTTCAGTGGTAACACCACTAAAGGTAATTTCATCACCCTCTTCCCAAATAGTCGCAGGAACAACCGTTGTTCCAGTATCATCACCCACTACGGTATAGGTAGTATTACCTGTGCCATCAACACCGAATGTAATGGTATAAGGCTCGTCTAAAAATGCGGGTGGCCCTTGGTAAGAACCCGGAGAAATAATTCCATTACCTAAATTAGCCGCATTGGCACCTGTAACAAATACACCATTGCCGTTTTTAACATTCACAAATACATCAAAACCAGGATCAGAAACAGGAACCACTAATCCACTACTGGCGCGAAGCATTCTTTGCCCTTGATCGCCATTGTACTCATAATTACCTGCGGCATCTTGTGTAAAAGGTTTAACCTTTACCTGGCTACCAGAAAACAAATAATCATTGTTAGCGTTTTTTGTGTTGGCTAAACCCACTAACTCGGTCAGTCTTTGTTCTACTTCAACACCAATGGCATTAAGCTCTGCTTCACCATAGGTTCCATTTCCCATTTCTACCATGAGTGAACGAACTCGAAATAGAATATCTGTTGTGGTTCCTAACACCTCTTCTTCTAAGGTATTGCTAGCACTTGCAGCATCGGCATTACGATTAAACTGTTGCAGCTGCGAAATTTCGGTTTGTAGTGCATTAATTGAGGTTGCGGCAACAGGATCATCCGATGGGTTAATCACTCTTTTTTGAGTCGATATTTGTAGCTGGGTGTGTTGTAATTCGGCTTGGCGCAGTAATAATTGTCTTACCCCAGAGCTGGTCATTTGAGTGGTTGAAATTCTCATAAGCTTTGTAACTACCTCACTGAATCGAGCACGGTTTGAAACAAAGTTCTGGCAACATTAATCACTTGAGCGCTGGCCTCATAAGCTTGTTGAAACTTAATTAAGTTAGCCGCTTCTTCGTCGAGATTAACCCCCGATGTACTCAGTTTTCTTTCGTTTGCTTGAAACATTAAACTTTCGGCTGCATCGCGTTTAATTTCGGCCGATTGAGTTCTTACGCCAATACTACTAATAATTCGCCCAAAAGCTTGTTGAAAGCTAGAGTTACCATTGTCTAACCCAGCAGCAAACTGTAAATCACCAATAGCAGCAATATTTTGGTTATCACCAAAACCATTACTGTTATAGCTTATGTCGAAACTATCATTAGGTTGAGGATCGCCGCTGATGGTAATTTCATAACCATAAGTATCATAAGGCGCGCCAGCTAGGGCTAAAATATCGTTTTCTTGATTAGGCACAAAGCCTGTTATTCCACCAGTTAAAAGCACTGGTGTGCCAGTTGTCATATCATAAAGTGAAAACTCTCCAGCGGTAGCATCAAAAGTCACACGAATGGGCGGCGCTAAATCACTTGGTGTAGTGGTAAATTGCGCAGTTGTTGTATCGGTAACCACAATGCTATCAATCACACCAGAACCAATATTAGAAGCTAACTGCTCAGCTTTTACTGGTGATGCTGCGGCAATTTCGGCGGGTGCGGTGATTAAAGTGTTCATATCGCGAGCAAAATTTCGAGTATTGCGAATTTCAAAAGAGTCACCATCAACTGGGGCACCCGATAAAAAGTTAATGGTAAAACCTTCGGTTCCAACTGTTACTGAGTCTGGTATAACTGCTGGCGGCGCAATAGTAGCAACCGTTGTTTGGGTATCTAAGTTATATAGTTCGTAGTTACCTGCATTAAAAAGTAGTCGATAGTTAGCATCATTTAAGGTATTAACATCATCAACAGTAATACTAAATGCGGCGTTTCCCGTGTTATTAATAGAGTTGCTAATTCGACCAATTTCTAATGCCGAATCATTAATATCAGTAAAAAATAACCCACCAAGCTCATTATTTAAGTCCATACCTAGTTGATGCTGGGCATTAATAGTATCGGCAATGCTCATTGCAACTCTGCCTAGTGTACTAAAACCCGGCTCTACCACTTGTTCAACGGTTTCTAATAAACCGCCTAATTCCCCGCCAGAAATACTTGCGGTAATATCAATACTTGACGATGATGCCGACAAATTTAAAATACGGCTACGAGGATCTAATGGATCAACCGATGCGGTTAAGCTATTACTCACTGAGCCAATCACCAATGATTGCCCAGTACCAATAAAAACACTTAAGGTGCCATCGGTTTGCTCTAAAGTTTGAACCGCTACTAACTCACTCATTCTGGTTACTAGCGTATCGCGCTGATCTAAAAGATCAGGAGGGGAGCTTCCTTGTGAGCCTGCAATTTGATTATTCATTTTGGCAATAGATTCGGCAAGCCCTGTAATTTCTTCGGCAATGGCTTCAATACTGCCGTTAATTTCGGTTATTTGGTTTTCAAGCTCAGAATGAACTAAAGCAAAACGAGAAATCATTACCTCTGATTCACTCAGCATAACTTGTCTGGCTGGAACCGAGGCAGGATCATTAACCACACCTTGCAGGGAAGTAAAAAAGTTTTGTATGGCGGCATTAATACCGTTGTTGCTATCGGCTAACAAGCTATCTACACGCGTAGCTTGCTGGGCAAAAGTATCAAAGCGAAAAAACTCTGATGTTGTCGATTGCAATTCTAACTGATGTGAAGCTTCATATATTCTTCTTACTGCCCCCACTTCGGTACCAGTACCAAAATAATTTCCACCAATAAAGGCAGGTAACCTCGAAGTTTGATCAACTCTCTGACGTGAATAACCTTCAACATTAGCATTAGCAATGTTATGCGAGGTTGTTGATATTGACGCTTGATTCGCCAACAACCCCGAAATACTAATATTAAAAATACTCATAATGCTTTCCTATTTGAATCACTTACCCAAATCAAATTTTTGTAGCATTTCATTAGAAAAAATTCGCATAATTTTTGCTGCATAATTTGGATCAGTTGCATAACCAGCGCTTTGTAATTCTTTAACAAAGCTTTCTGGATTTTCTGCCATAGAAACTGCTTTTTGATAGCGGTTATTGTTGAGTAAAAAACGCGTATAGTCTTCAAATGATTCAGCAAAGTTTTGATATTTTCTAAACTGTGCTTTTACTTTTTTAACTATTGAGTTTTCAACTTCTAAGGTATCAATTTCTATTGCATCACCTTCCCAACCATTTGCACTTTTTATGCCAAATAAATTAAAACCTGGCTCACCCTGCTTATCGTGCATAATAAATTTTCCCCACCCCGTTTCTAATGCCGCTTGGGCAATTAAAACTTTTGGATCGAGATTTAATTTACTGGCAGCTTGTTGTGCATAAGGATAAAGCCCTTGTATAAATGATTGCATGGAGTCAAATAGTGATTTTTTTGCGGGTAACTGTTGTGATTTATTAGGTTTTATCTCAGCATTTATATCAGCCTTAACATTTAGGTTTGACTGCTGAATTGCATTATCTTTTATGTTTTTATTTGGTTGAAGATTTGGGATATTGTTTGCTGCTAAAACGGAATGATCTTGCCGACTTTTCTGGCTAAAAGTATGTTGTTTATTTGCCACAAAATTTTGTATTTGAGAGGGAGCAGAATTTCTATTTTTAGCATTAACCAGCTGCTCAACCATTAAGTCGGCAATTCCTAAACTTCCCTTGGTTGATAAGTCTACCGCCAGTTGATCGTCCATCATGCCAGTAAACATTTTTTCTTGCTTACTGCTCATCATATTATCTTCGCCGATCACTTCACTGGCTTGACGCATAGATTTAAGCATCATTTTAAGAAAAAAAGCTTCAAATTCTTGCGCGGCTTTTTTTATTGCGCCTTCTTCATCACTAAAGCCTTGCTTGCGAATAGCATCTAAACTATTTAAGTCATTATAAATAGTGGCTTGTTGCATTATGTGATTATTTTCTATTGGCACAAGATTTACCTAAAGCGTTAATTTTCTTAAAGCGTTAACTGCCAATTAAATGACAATTAATTCACCGCTAATTGCGCCCGCTTGTTTAAGCGCCTCTAAAATAGCCATAACATCACCAGGCGCAGCACCTACAGAATTAACCGCTTCAACCAATTGCTGCAAAGTAGCACCGGGTTGAAAATGAAACATACGATTATTTTCAACATCAATTTCAATTTGCGAATCTTGCACTGCTTCGGTAGTACCTTGTGGAGAAAGTGGTAAAGGCTGGCTAACACCTTGGTTTTCTTTTATGCGAACAATTAAATTGCCGTGCGCAATTGCCGCTTCTTTTAAATTAATATTTTTACCCATAACAATTGTGCCAGTACGAGAATTAACCACAATTCTGCCAATGGCTTCGGCTGGGGTTATTTGAATATTTTCAAGCAAAGACAAATAATTAATTCTTTGTGAAGGATCTCTTGGCGCTGAAACTTGAATTGAAGTTTGATCGAGCGGTTTTGCCGTATTAGGACCTACTAGCTGATTAATAGCCTTGGCTAAATTAACTGCAGTTGTAAAATCGGGCTGATTTAAGTTGAACACTAAATATTGATTATTTAAAAAGTTTGTTCCTACCGTTCTTTCAACGGTGGCTCCATTAGGCACTCGCCCTACGGTTTGATGATTAATACTAATTTTAGATCCATCGCTACCTTGCGCGCCAAAACCGCCAACAATTAAGTTTCCTTGAGCTATGGCATAAATTTCACCGTTTGCACCTTTTAACGGTGTCATCAATAATGTGCCGCCACGTAAACTTTTTGCTTCGCCAATACTGCTAACAGTAACGTCAACGGTTTGCCCTGTTTTTGCAAATGCGGGTAAAGTTGCATGAATTGCCACGGCCGCAGTATTTTTAATTTTTAGCTGACTACCTTGCGGAACGGCTATGCCAAATTGTCCTAACATGGTTCTAAAAGTTTGATCGGTATAGCGTGTTTGCTCACCAGTACCATCTAGCCCAACAACGAGCCCATAACCAATTAGTTGGTTTTCACGCACACCTTGAACACTAGTAATATCTTTTACTCTTTCAGCCAATAAGTTAGCACTAAACAATAGGCTACAAAGGGTGAAAAAAAAGAAAAACATTTGTTGAATTTTGTTCATTAGCGTTTCCTATAAAATCATGCTGAATCGAAACGAGAAAATTAAAATCGTGAAAAAATTAAAACGGCCACCAACCAGAGCTGAAAAATCTCGACATCCAACCTTCTTCATTGGCTTCAGCTAAAGGACCTGTGCCGCCATAAGAAATTCTGGCATTGGCTAATCGAATAGAAGGCACTTGATTATCTTTATCGACATCTTGCGGGCGAATAATGCCCGACACTCGAATAAACTCACTACCTTGATTAAGCGAAATCCATTTTTCGCCTTTAACCACCAAGTTACCATTTGGGTAAACTTGATGAACGGTTACGGTGATATTGCCTTGCAGTTGATTGCTTTGCGATGTATCGGTTTCGGCTTTAAAACTACGCTCAGTTGTTGAGGCAGCTCCTAAAGTACTTCCTTCACCATTGGAAAGCCCTACATTAGAATTACCTAATAGATCAACGGTTGATAAATTAAGATCTGATTCTTTGTCTAATTCGGTATCAGCATTTTTTGAAGCATTGGTTCGTTCGGTTAACACAACGGTTATTAAATCACCAATTTGATGCGCTTTTTTATCCTGAAATAACATTTTAGCGCTACCCGCATTAAAAATAGCCCCTGGATTGGTTTGGCTATTATCCACTACCTTTGGCATTGCTGGTGCCCAGTTAGGATCATTAGGCTTAGCATTATGATAAACGCTTGAGCAACCCGTTAAAGCAACAAAAGCAACACTTAACAATGACATAAAAAGTTTTTTCATAATCCGTCACCTAAAAACTTAAAGTGTTTGGTTAACAAACTGTAGCATTTGATCTACCGCCGATAACACCTTAGCGTTAGTTTCATAAGAGCGCTGGGTTTCTATCATGGCAACTAGCTCTTCCACGGTTGAAACATTAGAAGTTTCTAACATGCCGCTACGAATATTACCCACACCATCAAGACCAGGTGTACCAACTGTAGGTGCACCACTACTACCAGTTTCTATAAATAAATTTTCACCCATAGGCTGCAAGCCACTAGGGTTTACAAAATCGGCTAATTGAATATTGCCTAAATTTGAAGGTGCTGCGGTACCTTGAAGTTGAACCGTAACCGTTCCATCTAAAGCAATATCCAGCGAGGTTGCATTTTGCGGAACGGTAATTCCTGGTTGCAAAACATAGCCGCTACCTTGGGTAACAATTTGCCCCGTATCATCTAATGCAAAATTTCCTGCTCGGGTGTAAGCGGCTGTTCCATCGGGTAGTAAAACTTGAAAAAATCCCGAACCTTGCACCGCCATATCGAGCTGATTGTCGGTAGTTTGAAAACCACCTTGAGAATGAATTTTTTGCGTGGAAACAACTTTAACCCCAGTTCCTATTTGCAAGCCCGAAGGAATACGGGTGTCTTGAGTGGCTTGAGCACCCGGCTGACGCAGGTTTTGGTAGAATAAATCTTCAAAAGCAACACGCGATTTTTTAAAACCAACGGTTCCAGCATTGGCTAAGTTATTTGAAATAACCGATAAATCTTTGGTTTGAGCCTCTAATCCGGTTTTTGAAATCCATAAAGCTGGATGCATTTTGATACCTCACTTAAAGCAAACAATGTTGACCATTTTATTGTTAGGCGATTATTTGCCGCCTAATGGCTAAAATGCGCTATATGTGATTATGGTTGCAATAATCGATCCAATGATCGACCACGCTCTTCAACAGAGCCCATTAATTTGACTTGAACTTCAAATTGGCGAGATAAAGCGATCATATTGGTGAGTTCTTCAACAACACTTACGTTGCTTGACTCTAAAGCACCGCTTTGTAAGGTGACTGAAGCATCGGCAACAAAACCATTGCCTGCTCGACTTGTAAAAAGTCCTGCTTCGGTTTTTTCTAATTCAGATAATTCTGGCTTTACCATTCTTAAGCGGTCAATAATTGCCGTAGCGTTAGGCTCGGCGCCAAGAGGTAAAACTGTGATAGTGCCGTCTTTAGCAATATCTATTTTTTCAAACGGTGGCAAAGCAATAGGGCCTCCATCACCTAATATAGGTTGATCGAGCCCATTGGTTAAAATGCCATTGGGTGATATTTTTAAATCGCCTCGGCGCGTTAATAGCTCATTACCATTATCATCTTGAGTAACAAACCACCCTTCGCCATTTATGGCAATATCTAAATTACGACTGGTAGTGATAGTTGCCCCAGCGTTCATGTTATAACCTGAACGCTCGGTCATAGCAAAAGCACGACTTGGCAAGCCATCGCCATAAACAGGCATGGCTCTAAATTGTGCTAGCTCGGCTTTAAAGCCTGTAGTTTTTGCGTTGGCTAAATTATTGGCAGCAGAAGCTTGTGCTAAAGTAGTTTCTCTAGCACCTGTCATGGCAATATAAAGTAATTTATCCACAAAACTTCTCCTGTTTCAACTCAAAACTAGCAACTAGCAACTAGCAACTAGCAACTAGAAACTAGAAACTAGAAACTAGAAGCTAGAAACTATCTAATATTAATAATCGCCTGAGTAATCGTATTATTGGTTTCAATGGACTTTGCATTAGCTTGGAAATTTCTTTGCGCTGAAATTAAGTTAACCAATTGTGCAGTTAAATCAACATTAGAAACCTCTAAAGCGCCAGAGCGAATTTGCCCAAAGCTCGATGTTAATGCTTCACCAACTAATGGATCACCCGACTTAATGGTATCTTGCCAAGAGTTATTACCAATTTGTGATAAACCTTGAGGATTTTGAAACCTTGCTAAAGCAATTTTTCCTAGCGCGCTGGTTTGCCCATTACTAAAGTTGGCTCTAACCACACCTGTTTCTGAAATTTCAACCCCTGTTAATCGACCAATTGGAAAACCATTTTGAGTAAGTTCGTTAACCGTAAACGGTGATGAAAACTGTGTGGTTCCATTACCCGCATAGGTAAAAGATAGCGTTTGAGTGTTATCGGAGCCATTGGCAAAATCAATTGCTGTTGTTGTAATAGGATCGGGGGTATTTGATAAAAAATTACCCGAATTATCAAAGTCTGTTAAATGATAAAGCTGTCCACCAGCCCCCGCAGTACCACCAGCAATATCAATATTTAATGTTGCACCATTAGCATCAGTTGTATTGTAGTAAGTGCCCCATTGGTTATCTGCTACTTTAACAAAATAAGCCGTAACAACATGGCTTTCGCCCAGTGAATCGAAAACTGTTAGAGAGGTCGAAGCATTAAAAGTAGAGGCTTGGTTAGGATCGAAGTTTAATGGATCGAGTATAGAACCATTAGCGGGCAAGTTTACACCAATATCAACCAGTGAAGTTACCGTTGGAACACCTGCGGTTTGTGGTAGTTGTAGCGGTAAGGTACTGGATAAACTTGTTGCGGTTACTGTTCCATCATCATTTACAGGAAAAACCTGTAATCTTGCGCCAGCATTGTTAACCACAAAACCAGAGCTATCTACCCCCATTTCGCCATTTCGAGTAAATGCTGCATCGGTATTACTTTCAGAAGGATTTAAGATAAAAAAACCTTCTCCTGAAATTGCTAAGTCTAAAGTATTAGAGGTGAACTCTAAGTTACCTTGGTTAAATTGCTGAGCAACATTCGCCAATAAAACTCCGCTACCAATAGCTGTTGATGAGCTACCTAAAGATGAATTAGAGAAAATATCTGCAAATTCGGTTCTTGATTCTTTAAACCCAACCGTACCAACATTAGAAATGTTATTGGCAGTAACGTTTAAGTCTGACTGAGCGGCATTTAATCCACTGAGCGCCGTATTAAATGACATATTGTTTCTCCTGCTTTTAAATTAAATTCTGTTCACTTTTAAAAAAAATTACATCTTATCAATGAGCTTTTGTTGATTAACCATTTGTTTTGATTAACCAATCTCTTTAATATCATTAAAATCAACCTGCCCTAAACCAGACAAATTAACCAAAATATTGCCGTTACCAGAGTTCAAATTAACGCTTTGAACCCTTGCAACAATTGAGGTTGAAAGCTGCTCAGTTGAGCCGCCAACTTGCCCATAAGCCGAAACGGTATAATTGCCTGATGGCATTCTCTCGCCTAAGTTGTTTAAACCGTCCCAAATAAAGTCAATATCACCCGCTTCTTGGGTTCCTACCTCAATGCTTCTCACCACTTGACCTGCACTATCTTTAATTTCAAAACGAATGTTAGAAGTAGTTTGAGCTAAGTTTAATTGCCCAGAAATCACCGAATCATCCATTAAATGCCCTTCCGATCCATCAACTAATACGCTTCTGCCAACTAAAGCCGAAGCTTGTAAGGCTTGGTTTGATGTGAGTGAGTTAGACAAACTGTCAAATTGGTTAACCAATGTTTGCAAGCTATCAACGCTAGAAAATTGCGACATTTGTGAAATAAACTCTTTACTATCGGTTGGCTGCAATGGATCTTGATTAGCTAGCTGCGTTGTTAATAGCGTTAAAAAATCAGCTTGGCCTAATTCTTTTTTAATTTCTCTAGTGGGCGCGGTATATTGATTTAAACCGAGCTCTGAGTAATCGTTGCTTATTCCTGTTGTCATCTTCTTTCTCTCTTAAAAAGCTTCTGCTGCTTGCGCTGATTAATTAGTCGCATTTATTTAAGTTGGCTTTTTTACCTAATCCTATTTACCTAAGCCTATTTACCCAGGTTTAGGGTCTTATTAAGCAAATGTTTAGTCATGGTTGCTACCTGCACATTCGACTGATAAGAGCGTGAAGCCGAAATCATGTTAGCCATTTCTTCAACAATATTGACATTAGGCGCATACACATAGCCTTGCTCATCCGCTAATGGATTATCTGGTTGGTAACGCGCTACGGGCTCTGCTTGGCTTTCAACAATGCCGTCTACTTTTACTCCTGCACTTGCCCCATTATCAACAAGGCTATTATTTAAAATGGCAGAAAAAACAGGATGCCTAGCTTTATAAGTTTCACCTGTACTACTAGCAACACTATCAGCATTGGCTATGTTGCTAGCCGTAGTATTTAAGCGAACACTTTGAGCCGACATGGCAGAGCCGCTAATATCAAATATGTCGTATAAGCTCATGGCTTAATCTCCAATAAAATCATCATTAATTTAAAGCTACTCACCTTTAAGTGCTTTAATTAACCCTTTAAATTTCCCATCTAAAAAATTTAGTGTTGTTTGATATTCCATCGCATTTTCAGCAAATTTAGCTTGTTCAACTTGGGCATCAACACTATTACCATCTCCCGTATCTGCCATAGTTGGTATGCGATAACTTAAACCAGGAATATCAGTACCAAGCTTTGAATCAAAATGTGACATATGGGTGCGCTTTAAACCGCTTTCTTGGTTAGATAGCGCCTGCTGCATCGCTTGAGAAAAATCTATGTCTCGGGCTTTAAAGTTAGGTGTATCGGCATTGGCTAGGTTATTGGCAAGCACTTCTGCTCGCTTAGAGCGGATCTCTAGTGCCTGAGCATGAACACCTAGTGCCTTATCAAAATTTATAGCCATTAATCACTTTCCGTTACCATTAATTGATTATTACGAACACACCGACACACAACTTAAATGGAGTGGTGTCAATCGCTTTAAAGGTATAAAAGCAAAGCTTGTGCCAACTAAATACTTCGAGGATAGTCTCAGTAATTTAGCGGCAGGGAAAGAAGATAAGCTAATTTAATAAGAGGAAAAGCAAACTAAAGCGGCAACCAAGAACCGAAAAAGCGGCAACAAAAGAACTTAAGACTTAGAACTGAGAACTTAGAACTAGCAACTAGCAACTAGCAACTAGCAACTAGCAACTAGCAACTAGAAAATAACTAATCTTTTCGATACACCAAACCCGGATTACAACGGATCATAGTCATTGAGTTGGCATTTCTAGAGAGTGCTTCAGACGCTCCCAAAAACAAATAGCCTCCTGGCTTTAGCTGATTTATAAGGCCATTGATAACTTTGGTTTTATTTTCGCCCGAAAAATAAATTAATACATTACGGCAGTAAATGACGTCAAACTTGCCTTGAGAATAAGGTAAATTTAGTAAGTTGAGTGTATTAAATCGAATTTTATTTCTAAGTTTGCTACTGATCTGCCATTCGTTGTCACCATGTTTTGAAAAGTGACGATGCAGCTTATCAACTGGCATTCCACGATTTAGTTCAATTTGTTGGTATATGCCTAATTTAGCCTTTTCAAGAACTCGCTCAGAAAGATCGGATGCTACAATTTCAGCACAAGATAATGCATTCATTTCATCTAGCATAATCGCAATAGAATAGGGTTCTTGCCCGGTAGAACAAGCAGCACACCAAATTCTAAAATTAGACGATTTTTTTCTAAGCTCAGGAACAATGGTTGATTTTAAATAGTCAAAAGGAAATCTGTCTCTAAACCACAAAGTTTCGTTAGTGGTCATTCGGTCAATAATTTTTTTAAGCAAAGAGCTACCACCAGGGCGCACCGCATTATCAATTAACGCACCAATTGAGGCAACACCTTGCTCTTTAGCCAGTGTACTTAAACGGCTTACCACAAGGTATTGCTTATTTTCTCCCAAAAGGATCCCGCTTTGCTTTTCAAGAACTTCTTTAAAGCTGGTGTACTCTTTGGCGGATATTTCCATTTATAATACTTCTTATAATTAAATTTGGATGATGAAATCTAATCCTCTGATTCCAATTTGCGTTGAACCGCCTGAGCTAATTCGTCTGGGTTAAATTTGGGAATAAAATCATTTGCCCCAACTTTTTGCACCATTGCCTCGTTAAACACTCCACTTAAAGATGTGTGTAACATAACCCACATATGGCTTAATTTTTCATTGGCTCTTATTTCGGCAGTAAGAGTATATCCATCCATTTCTGGCATTTCTATATCCGAAATCAATAAAATGACTTCATCATCAATATTACCGCCCGAGTCAACAATACCACAAAGCCAGTCGTAAGCTTCACGTCCATCTTTACAAATTTTAGTTTTAAAGCCTAGCTGCTCAATCGTTCTTTTTACTTGATTTCTAGCAACAGAAGAGTCATCGGCAATTAAAACAACTTTATCTTTAGGCACTTTATCTGCGTGCTTATCTACAATTTCTTGGCTAACTTCTGCATTGTTAGGCGTGATTTCGGCTAAGATCTTTTCTACATCAATAATTTCAACTAGCTCACCGTCAATATCGGTAACTGCGGTTAAATAACTCGAACGACCTGATCCTTTGGGTGGTGGATGAATATCGCTCCAGTTCATATTAACAATTCTTTCAACTGCTCTAACTAAAAAGCCTTGCACTTTTTTATTGTACTCGGCAATCATCACAAAACAGTCTTTTACATCACCTAACGATGGACCGCCAACAGCCATACTTAAATCAATGACCGAAATAGTCATGCCTCTAATATGGGCTACACCTCTTACAACAGGATTACGCTGTGGTAATTCGGTTAATTCGGGGCATTGTAAAACTTCGCGAATTTTAAATACGTTAATACCATAAACCTGCTTACCTTTAAGTCGAAAAAGTAGAAGTTCGAGTCTATTTTGACCGACCATTTGAGTACGCTGATTGACTGAATCGAGAATGCTAGACATCCCCTTCCTCCTATTAAAATATGCAAGCCTTTATTATAGGCACGCTAATTGCAAAGTGTTAACTAAACTACTCACCAAGATGAATTAAAGTCAAAAAATAGACGGTTAGATTAACTCATTTGTAGAAAAACTCAAATTTATGAGACAAATCAATATCTTGGATAAACAAGGCTATTTTCATAACTTAAGTAAATTATAGTCAAAATTTACAAAAGCACAGGAAAATCATGAAAATCTATAAAGAAATAAAAAACTGGGCAATACCAATGCCGATCATGACACAAAGCTTTTTAATTTGCCTGGTTATCCTGTTTTTATTAAGCATTTTTACCCTACCCGCTAAATCTCAGCCATCAAATTGGCAATCTTTAGACGTAATTCAACAAACGGCAAAAAATTTCCTTGAAGATTTGCAAAGCCCTGCCGATAACCCAAATACTAAGGTTATTGTCAGTAGCATTGATCCTAGAACACGATTAATTGCTTGTAATGGAAGTTTACAAGCTTTTCTTGCACCAGGAATGAGAACAACAGGTAAGACTACCGTAGGTGTGAAGTGTAATGGCAACGCTAATTGGAAATTATTTTTACCTGCAAATGTAGAAAAGTTTGAGTGGGTTTGGGTAGCTAATCGAAACCTACATAAAACCGATGTAATCAGCGAAAGCGACTTGGTTAAAAAACAAATTTCTACCAGTAGAATAAGAAAATCTCCACTGCAAAATATTGCCAAAATTGTTAATACTAGCCCTAAACGGCGTATTAACGCTGGTAGTGTGATATTTGCAGATAGTGTTTGCTTAGTTTGTCGTGGGCAAACCGTTAATGTTGTTGCATCTAATGAATATTTAAGCATTGGTGTAGAAGGTGTAGCAATGGCAGATGCCGCATTAGGTGAGACGGCAAAGGTAAGAAACTCTCGGTCAAAAAGAGTGTTTAATGCTATAGTAACTGGCAAGAACCAATTAAAAGTAAGTATCGCTAATAGCGGTAAATAACCGAAATATAATAGGTTAAAAACTTATTATAGTTGGTTCTTTTTATTTAAATACAACAACGAGTTAACAAAGGTTTTCTACTCAATATGGTATTAGATATACGAAGCTTAGTACCCGGACACACCAAAGCATCTGTTGGTAAAGCTTCTCGTTCTAAATCTAAAGATAATGATGTTAGCACTTCATCTAATCAAGATGATGCTGATGACTCAGTGAGTATTACCAGCCATGCTTCACAGATTAGCTCGTTAGTTCAACAAATGAAGGCAGCGCCAGTGTTAGATCCAGACAGAGTTTCACCCGTAAAAGATAAATTAAACAAAGGTGAGTATGAAATTGAGTATGAGCGTGTTGCTAATAAAATGTTAGATTTTGAATCAAGTTACTACGATTACTAACATAACCGAAATGCCATTGTGTTAATATTTCAAAGTATTAGCATTTCAAACAGTTTACCCGCTAAACTTTTTCGCTCACCTATTAATATTAGGAGCTAATCATGAGCGTTGAAAATACTATTAAGGAAACACTGGCAAACTGGCAGGTCGATTATCTTGCGTTACACGCATTTTTACAGCAAGAGCACGCATCATTGCAAAAAAGAAATTTTGAGGCGCTAGAAATAATTACCAAAAATAAAAATGAATGCCTTAAAAAAATTAGTTTGCACAAATTACCCGAAAGTTTAAATATATTGCCAACTGCGGCACTAGAGTCACTTAGGCAACTATGCACAAACAACCCCAAATTAGCCGAATATTGGGAAAAAACCATGGCTATTGTGCAAGACTGCAATCATCAAAATGAAGTAAATGGCGAGATCATTAAGCTACTTAATCATTCAACTAAAAGAATTTTTAATTTGTTCAAAGGGTTTGAGCCAGATAATAATATATACAACGCCACAGGCTCGTGTAGCAGGCTTAACGCGTCTCGTGCCTCGGTTTCGGCTTAAGTTTATACGCTGACATAAAATAAGCCCAACAAACGTTACTTAATCACCTAATGGCCAGCCGCCCAGTTTTTTCCAGCGATTAACAATATAACAAAAAAGCTCGGCGGTTTTTTCTGTATCGTAAAGCGCAGAATGGGCTTGCTGATTATCAAATTTTATATTAGCACTTTGGCAAGCCTTAGCCAGCACCGTTTGCCCAAGTGCCAACCCAGATAACGAAGCAGTATCGAAAGTAGTAAAAGGATGAAATGGATTTCTTTTAGCTTTAATACGCTCTGAAGCAGCGGTTAAAAACCCCATGTCAAAACTAGGATTATGTCCAACTAGCACACAGCGCTGGCATTCAGCCGCTTTTTGTTCTTGCTTTAACCCTTTAAATATTTCATTTAATGCTGTTTTTTCATCAACCGCACCGCGCAATGGATGAAAAGGATCAATGCCAGTAAATTCTAGCGAAGATTGCTCAATATTGGCTCCCTCAAAAGGTGCAATATGATGGTGCCACTTATTGGCAATTTGCAGGTTTCCTTGATCATCAAACTTCAATGAAACCGCAGCAATTTCTAACAACGCATCAGTTTTTGCGTTAAAACCACCCGTTTCAACATCAACAACTACCGGAAAAAATCCGCGAAAGCGCCGGCTCATTATTGTCATTTGTAATCAAATCCTTAAGGCTAGCAGCAATTGTGCGCTTACCTAAATTAAAGTTAAGGCATTCTAGCACCCTCGTTATGATCAACCAATAAAATTATCAATTGATTTAAGTCGCGATTTTAAATGCCGATAACCTAGTCAAGTGCTTGCTTAGGCCATTAATTGGAAACAATAATGAACGGAATAAAACTCACTAAAAAAACAACGTTATTATTAAGCGCTAGTCTTTTAATGACTAGCTCATCAACCTTTGCAGCCTTTAAATTGTTTGAAGCTCCCATGTCTGATGCAAAGTGGGAATTTAATGGTAACCCTTTAGCTTGCCAGTTAAATCACGATATTCCACTTTATGGAAAAGCCAGTTTTTCAAAAATTGCCGGTCGAAAAACCTCGCTAGATTTCAAACTTAGCTACAAAAGGCATCCGCTAAAAAAAGCAGCAAAAGCGCAAGTAAGAGCCGTTTCTCCAAGCTGGCAACCCAACAAAATTAGCCGAGAAATGGGCGAGCTTAGTTTGCTATCTGGTGACGCTATTATTAAAAGTAAAGATCTTGCCACTTGGAAACTACTCAACACTTTAGAAATAGGAAGCCAGCCAACCTTTTATTATCAAGATTTTGATGCATTGGAAGATCAAGTCGCAGTTTCATTATCAACCATAGGCTTTAATAGTGAATACGATAAGTTTTTATCTTGCTTAAGCGGGCTAGTAACCTACCCGCTAAATGAATTAACCAAAATGACTTTATATTTTGATTTTGATCGCTCTCAAATTAAACCAAACTACACCCAAAAACTTAAAGCGTTAGCCCAATATATTAAATATGATCCTAGTATTGAAGTGGTTTTGTTAAATGGTCATACTGACTCAAAAGGCTCACGCAGTTATAATGAAAAACTCTCGCAGCAGCGTGCAGAATCAGTAAAGAAAATACTGCAACTTAGTGGTGTAGAAGATTCACGATTTAAAATACAAGCCTTTGGTGAAAAAAGCCCCACAGCAACCAATCGCACAAAAAAAGGCCGAGCTTTAAATCGACGGGTTTACATTCAAATAGCTCAAAGTTAAATTGAATATACCCGTTCTCCTTCAAGATGCATGTTTCAGCAAGACAGTAAGCCATCCTATTTGATGATATCAGTGCGCAGGATTAGTCATTCTAATTCAAGCATTGATAACGAAAAAGAGGTTGGCTTACTCCCATTAATTTTTATCATGGTTCAAGCTTTAACCACGGCTCAAACTTTAAATCGTGATGCTATTTCTTCTAATTTATTAGCTGTTAATTTTACATCTTCGCTTGCGTCTTGCGCTTCATTTGCTGTTTTCATTGTTTTTTCTATTGTGCTAAGGATCTTGGACATATTTTGAGTTACTTCATCAGTAGCTACAGTCTGCTGAGATACCGCAGAAGCTACCTGTGTATTCATATCTGAAATTTCATTAATCGTTTTATAAATAACTTCTAATGCACTATCAGTTTGTCCAGATTTCTCTAAAGTATCAGAAGCTAAGTGAGTACTGCTTTCCATAACAGTTACAACTTCTTTAGTCCCTTTTTGTAGACTATCTATTATTTTTTGGATCTCAGCAGTTGAGTTTTGAGTTCTTGATGCTAACGTTCTTACTTCATCAGCCACAACGGCAAATCCTTTGCCTGCTTCACCTGCACGAGCCGCCTCTATAGCTGCATTTAGTGCAAGAAGGTTTGTCTGTTCAGAAATAGAGCCTATAACGTCTAATACAGATACAATATCTGAATTTTTCTCTTCTAGATTTTTAATTGAAACCATAGAGCTTTGCATACTTTCAGCTAGCGCATTTACAGATTCTAAAGCCAACTTTAAGATATTTCGACCTTCAGTGGCTCGCGCCATTCCCTCTCTTGATTTATCTTCTGAACGCTTTGCTAGGTCTTTCACTTCATTGATGCTGTGAGACATTTCTTCAATTGCAACAACAATTTGATCGGTTGTTTGTTTTTGATGCTCCACTGTACTCACATTCTCCAAAGCAATATCTGCGCTTTGGCTAGCAGAATCTTTAAGAGAACGATTAGTACCAATAAGTGTACTAATAACTTCTCTTAGTTGAGTATTCATATTGCACATTGCTTTATAAATCCCTGAGCTCTTTTTGTTAATAATTAAGTTTTGGCTCAGATCTCCTTGCGCAATATTTTGAGTGATCTCCGCAATTTCCTTCGGCTCACCGCCAATGGGTTTTCTAATTAAATTCGGTATAAATATTGCGATAACTGCTCCTAAAATAAATGCCACCAACGAAGTTATAGTTATAATTGTTAAGTCTCTTTCGGTGTCACTTTGAACCTTAGGGCCTAGTTTATCTTGATCACTTTTTACCGAAAGTTTAACCTTTTCTATATCACTCGCAACAATAGGACCAATAGTATTTAGGGTATTATTAATTAAATTATTACGTTCAAGAATTATCAATTCAACGCTGTCAAATGCTTCCATATAACTGGTGTGACTCTCTATGACTTTTGCAAGTAGTGAACGTCTTGTTTGGTTTTGTAGGCTTTCGTCAAGTTGACTAAGGTATTTTGTCATTTCATCTGACAATTCTTTTTTAGCTCTATCAGCATCTTCTACGCTATTAGTAACCAAATATTTGGTCACATATAATCGAGCAAGTAAAAGATGCTCTTGTAACTGGGCAGCAAGGAAAGAAGCTTCGGTATCGCGGTCTTCATAGGCAGATACAATAATAGCTGATAAAGACTTTCTCATTTCTAAGCCGTTAGGATCTAACTTTTGCTTAACTATTTCGTTTCTATCTTTAAACAGCTTAACTACTTGTTGAAACCCTTGATCATAATTATCAACCTCAGACACAATATTAGAAACTAATGCCGCTCTACTAGGATCTTGAATTTCTGTTTTTGCTTCTTGTAAAAACTCTTGCATTAATACTTTACGCTCATCGTACTGCTCAACATAATCATCTGATTGAGTATTTACATAATTAAGTACGGCGAGTCTCATCATTAGCATGTTAGCTTGCACTCTTCCAGCAAGATTGGTATCACGTGCTAGTCCTCGATATTCAACAAAACCATCATGTAAACTATTAAAACCAAGCAAAGATGTTCCAGAAATAACTGAAAGCAATAATAAAACGGCCCCAAAAGAGGTATATAACTGCGTATTAAGTTTTAATCGTTCAAACATGCTTCATTCACCCTTAAATAAAATAACACGAACTCAAAAGTTAAATATTAGAGTAAAAGTAGTTTAACAATTCAAACCTGTCAATGTGGTTTCGGGTACGAGTTATGGTGGTCAAGTTTTTTATTTAGATGACATTTGATCCCATCTTATAAGTTACTTTGTTTAGCTAATGGCTCATTAATCGAGAAATAGGAATGGCGGAGACGAATTTATCGTAAATACCCTTCGACAGGCTCAGGGGGAACGGGGATTAAAATACCCTTCGACAGGCTCAGGGGGAACGGGGGTTAAAATACCCTTCGACAGGCTTAGTGTGAACGGGGATTAAAATACCCTTCGACAGGCTCAGGGGGAACGGGGGTTAAAATACCCTTCGACAGGCTTAGGGGGAACGGGGGTTAAAATACCCTTCGACAGGTTTAGGGGGAACGGGGGTTAAAATACCCTTCGACAGGCTTAGGGTGAGCGGGAAAATTAAAATACCTATTAACCTCTATACCGTTCTCCCTGAGCTTGTCGAAGGGTAAGCTATTGAGTGCTCATAGAAAATATCGCTTGTTTCACTCTCCCCATACAAAAAGGTTCGCCTGACGCAACCAGAAAATAAGTGATAAAAACCTGAAGCTTCACTATCAATTAATTCAGAGCTTCTAACAATCAGCTAATTTAGTAGTTGTTGTAAGAGGCTAGCTATTAAGCTCTTAATAAACCCATTTTTGAGGTGTTAATTTAGCACTCAAATATAGCGGATGGGCAGGCTCACCTGATTTATTTAGCTTTAAATAGTGTAAACAGGGGAGCAACAGTTTCACATGCTCAGAGCGATCTAAAAACTTTCCGTCATTTCCCCAAGCAGCCACAACAATTCCTGCTTCTGTAGCTAGCTTTTTAAGCCAACGATCATTAGCCCTACCTACTGGGCTTTTTTTAGCTTTCATTACATTAGGCTCAGTGGCGCGATAAGCAAACAAATTTGCCATACAAACACCACCATAACCCCAAGATTTGGCAAAGTTCATACATCGCCTTAAAGTAGGATCATCACTAGTTTCATCGGCCGTAGAAGGATTTAAACCAATAAACATGGCGTAAGGCAAAATAGGCTCCCATGTTCTCCAAAGAGCATATCGGTATTTTCGACAGCCTGAAAGATGCGCTGTATTTTTCATTTTTATAAATTAGATCGACTAGTTAAACTGATTTCTACTATTATCTCACATTCAATTATCTGTTGAGCTTTTAAAATTTTATTTTTTAATCTGTACCCGTTCTCCTTCAAGATATATGTTTCAACAACCACTAGACCATATTTATGATAACAATATTTATTAATAATAATCATTCGCATCTATTTCAATTTCATTAAAAATCCAATATACTCCACCCCACAAATCAACTAAACCAAACTCAAATGGCTTTAATAATGAAACAGATCACAACGTTTTTAAAACTCTTATTGGTATTAACTTTATCTAGCTATTCGATAAGTAATGCTATTGCTAGCGATGAAAAACCCATTCAACACATTAAACTAGAAGACATAAAGTCGGCCGATAAAGCACAAGAAGTTTTTATTGCAGATAGTATTGCACTAAAAAGTAAAACTAATCTTACCCCTGAAGCACTAAATGAAATTCATGTGATTACTTACTCTTTAGAAAAAAGCATTGCTTATTATGCACAAAGTAGCAAAGGCGAAATGCAAGATTTAGCTAAAAATATTGCTGTTATTGTTGAGAACATTCATATCAATTCTGAAAACAATCGTATTGAAGAAACCCAAAAATATTTAACTCAATACTTTGAAATAGCCAATCAATTTAAAACTTTTTTATGATTCATTAGAGTGTGTTGATCTTTGCAGTACATATTTTAATCAATCCACATGAGTAGCCACATGAGAACAAAAGCCAGAGCGACCAGACTCTGATAATTTCTAGCTAACTTGTCATATCGAGTGGCTACGACTCGTACTCACAATAAAATTTGCTTTTGAAATTTTAAAGGCGCAATACCGTTAACCCGCTTAAAGCTTTGTGAAAATGAAGAAGTGCTAGAATAACCTGTTAGACTAGCAATTTCTTCTATACTTAATTCGGCATTATACAATAAGGTTTTTGCTTCTCTATTTCTCACTTCTGCAAGCACTTTTTTATATTGCGTTTTTTCTTGTAATAGCTTTCTTTTAAGCGTGCTCTCACTCATTCTAAAATGATTAGCAACTTTTGATAACGACAAGTCCTCTGATAAGTTTGTAGATAAATAAGACTCTAACTCTAAAGTTATTTTTCCTTTCGCTATAGCTTTTAATTCCCTTTCTATTTTCTCTTTAAAAACGGCTTTTAGTAATGGATCACCGGCAGTATATTCAAAATCTAAAAACTCATTATTAATAGCAAAGCCTGTGTATGGTGAATTAAAAATAACTGGAGCGCCACAAATTTTGCTATAAACTTCAACGCTGTCTTTAGGTTTATGTTGAAAATATACCTGTGAAACTAGTTTATGAGATTGCAATTTATTGACTAGTTGAACAAATCGAATTAATGCGCCACATCGAAGCTCTGAAAATGCATACAATTGTTCAGCATATCTATCGTCATAAACACAAATATGTTTTGAGAAATCACCTTCATGTAACCAACTTGCACTGCCAATATTACTAATACTACTAAACAATGTATTATAAAGATTCAATGCCTTTCTTAAAGTCCCTTCTTCTTTTAAAGCTAATGCAATAGTTCCTAGATCTAAAAATGAAACATTATTTGCTATTCTAAAAAATAATGAAGGCTCTTTAAAATAATTTACCGCTTTTTCACAAGCTTGCAAAAAATCATCAATTGAAACTTTTTCTCGATAACTTAATGCACCATAAGTAAACTTAGGAAAACCTAAAAACTCACAGGCCTGTTCAAATTCAAAACCTACTTTTACAAACTCTAATATAATAACCTGAGCGTGCACCAGTGAAATATCAAGTGTCTCATTATGGTTATGCTGATTGTTTAAATTCATCATTAGCTTTAACGATCCAATTCCTTTCAATAAAGATACAGTAGGGTCTGTTAATCTTTCAAACATCCCCTAACAACAAACAAATTTATTTTTTGTTTTCATGGGTTTACTCAGGATCTTGTAAATATTTATCGTACGTTAACCTCTGATATAAAATACCTGGGTCAATATTATCCAGCCACTCTGCACCTTCGGTATGCGGATACGGCATATTGGTTAACACCGGCCATTCACCGTCTTGAATATCCCAGCGCCCACTCGATACCCATTCGCCCGACCAATTATCAACTTGCTTAAACTCAGCCTCAGTTCGCCCATGCGCATCCATTTTAGGGCATTCTCCAATCTCTGAGCCTTCAAAACAATTAATTCGATGCGACCAAGGGTGCTCAGGATAATCATCAGGCTGACCATCATTATCAACATCTCTTACCCCATTGCCAACACTTCGCGTAACGGGGTTGTTATTTCGGTTAACCACAAAACGAAGATTAGAGCTGCTGCTAGTTTCATTAACTGGATTATCATTATTACTATAAGCAATTGGCTCAATCATTGACACTCTAATTGCATCTCGTTGTCTTTCATCGTTGCCATGGTCGGTTACCCGATAGTCCAAACTACAATAGAAAAGCTCGTCATCATTTAACGCAAATCGAGAATGAGAATCGCTGGCCGCCAAACAGCCTGCACTTAATTTAACAGGCCCCGTTGCATCGGTATGCAATGAGCCATTGACATAAACATGCTTTAAGGTTTGTCCTGTATCAGAAGGTGCTGGCCCAAGATAAGCGCTAATTTCAGGGAAGTTACTGCCTCTAAAGTTTCCACCTGTTGCTCGGTGATAAACATTAGTATAAACACTGTCGTGTTGCATTCCGCCTTGATTATCGTTAATGAGGGCATAACGTAATACTTCGTCGCTAGTGCCAATATCATTATGAACCGTTCCAGTTAAAGCAACATGGCTGAGCTTACGCTCGCCGCGAGTCATTACATTTTTAATAATGCTTTCAGTGGCGGTCGATTGAAAATCAATTAAACCAATATGCTTAAATACAAAGTCACTATCATTGGTTGTTGATGAGGTCGCAAAACCATTGGGCATATTGAGGTTAATAATCACATGATTATTACCATGTAATTCACCTGAAAAGGTAAATCGCTCAAAGGGAGTTGATTCTGAATCGGATGCATCAATGTCATTGGCTAACTCAACACGATGACTGTTATCGTTATGCGGTTGCTCGGCATTAATATATTCAAAGGTTTCACCATTAGAAATAAGCTCACCTTGGGTGAATGAAACAAACTCGGCATAGTCATGCATTTTTAATGGCTCTTCTGAGCTTCCATCTTGAACATCATACAGGCGGATTAAAACTGATTTTTGTTCATCACCCAGTTGTAATGTAAGCTGATAAAAATGACTATTATTTTCATAGTCTAGCGACTGTTCTTGACTAATATAAATTTGGTTTTCATTGGCATCATAAAATAATTTAAAATATTCTTGAGCTTGTGAACCAGTTAATACATCACCGTTATCTAAGGTTATATCTAATACTTTATTTGGAAATCCTTCTGAATTAAACACTAACCATTGATCATAGCTTTCGTTATTTTGTCTTATATAAGTTTCTTCACCTTGGTTATATTCATTTTCTCTAATCACACCAACAAAATCAAAATTAATAGGGTTAGGCCCATCACCATTCCAAACAAGTTCAGAGACTTGTAAATTAAATTCAAGTTGATCATCTCCACCACTGTTAGATGCACTTATCACAAAATTTTCACTACCAGTTTGATAAGTCTTACCCGATAAAATACAAGCATTTTTTTCATCATTAACTTGGATCTCAAGTCCATCAAATAAACTGGGGTTAACTTGACAAGCTTGTATGTCATCATCATTTTGGTTTTCAAATCGTATGTTAATGAAATTGCCTTGTGTTGTTATTACATTGTCTGGCCCGCTCAATTGTGGAGGCATTAAAGGAGGAAGCACTTCAATAGCAAACTCAAGATTTTGAGAGCCTTTTCTATTTTCTGCGATAACAGAATACTCCATTGAAGATCTCTCAACCGATGGCGCACCAGAAATAGCGCAAGACTCATTATCAACCGCGATCATAAGTCCCGCTGGTAGAGAAGGCGTTACTGCGCAATGAGTTACCGCACCACCAGAGTTGGCAAATAACAAATCAAAAGACTCACCAACATTTAAAGATTGCGGTTCAACTGTGTTTAAATTGGGTAAAGATGGAAGTATATCTAAAGTCAATAAAACCGAGCTAGAACCTCCAGAGTTGGTTACATAAAGAGTAAAACTAGTTGAATCTAATTCAGTAGCCGCCGTACCTGTAATACGACACCCTTGTGAGTCAACTTGAAGGGTTAAGCCTTCTGGTAAAGGTGGCTCAGTACGACAAGAAAATATTTCTCCGCCAGTATTTTCAATTAATAACTCTGCGGCTTCCCCTTGAGTAAATGAGGTTATTTGAGGAGTAGTCAGTTCTGGTGCTGATACGATATAGGCATCCGTTAATGGTGGTTTACTGGCTTGCAGATAATCTCTGTATGTCATTCTTTGATAAATAACACCAGGATCATTATAAAACAGCCAAACACTATTGCTTTGATGCGGATACGGCATATTGGTTAACACCGGCCATTCACCGTCTTGAATATCCCAGCGCCCACTCGATACCCATTCGCCCGACCAATTATCAACTTGCTTAAACTCAGCCTCAGTTCGCCCATGCGCATCCATTTTAGGGCATTCTCCAATCTCTGAGCCTTCAAAACAATTAATTCGATGCGACCAAGGGTGCTCAGGATAATCATCAGGCTGACCATCATTATCAACATCTCTTACCCCATTGCCAACACTTCGCGTAACGGGGTTGTTATTTCGGTTAACCACAAAACGAAGATTAGAGCTGCTGCTAGTTTCATTAACTGGATTATCATTATTACTATAAGCAATTGGCTCAATCATTGACACTCTAATTGCATCTCGTTGTCTTTCATCGTTGCCATGGTCGGTTACCCGATAGTCCAAACTACAATAGAAAAGCTCGTCATCATTTAACGCAAATCGAGAATGAGAATCGCTGGCCGCCAAACAGCCTGCACTTAATTTAACAGGCCCCGTTGCATCGGTATGCAATGAGCCATTGACATAAACATGCTTTAAGGTTTGTCCTGTATCAGAAGGTGCTGGCCCAAGATAAGCGCTAATTTCAGGGAAGTTACTGCCTCTAAAGTTTCCACCTGTTGCTCGGTGATAAACATTAGTATAAACACTGTCGTGTTGCATTCCGCCTTGATTATCGTTAATGAGGGCATAACGTAATACTTCGTCGCTAGTGCCAATATCATTATGAACCGTTCCAGTTAAAGCAACATGGCTGAGCTTACGCTCGCCGCGAGTCATTACATTTTTAATAATGCTTTCAGTGGCGGTCGATTGAAAATCAATTAAACCAATATGCTTAAATACAAAGTCACTATCATTGGTTGTTGATGAGGTCGCAAAACCATTGGGCATATTGAGGTTAATAATCACATGATTATTACCATGTAATTCACCTGAAAAGGTAAATCGCTCAAAGGGAGTTGATTCTGAATCGGATGCATCAATGTCATTGGCTAACTCAACACGATGACTGTTATCGTTATGCGGTTGCTCGGCATTAATATATTCAAAGGTTTCACCATTAGAAATAAGCTCACCTTGGGTGAATGAAACAAACTCGGCATAGTCATGCATTTTTAATGGCTCTTCTGAGCTACCATTTTGAACATCATACAGGCGGATTAAAACTGATTTTTGTTCATCACCTAGTTGAATACTAAGCTCATAAAACCTGTCATCTCGCTCGTAATCAAAAGGCTGTTTCTTAATGATCGAAATTTCCCCTGACTCTGGATTAACCAACAAGCTAAAAAACGGCTCTATTTGATTTTGCTCGGTAAGCCTTTCACCATTAATAGGCATTAGGCTATTAATTTGCACTTGCGTTTCGTTGGTGGATAACAAAAAGAGACTGTCATCACTATCATTCACTAAAAACGTATCTTCAGATTCTGAAAACTCATTTTCCACCATCTTTGCGACAAAATCATACTCATCAGGATCAGGGCCATCACCCCAGTCATTTAATAACTCTTCGATAGTTAAACTTAATAATAACTCATCGGCTCCTGCGCTATTTTCAGCCTTAATTGTAAACTCACTTAAAGCGTGAGACTTAGCAGCTCCAACAATTCCGCAAGTTTGCTCTACAAGCACCAATGTTAAACCTTGAGGTAAAGCAGGTGTTGAAGAACAAGCAGTTGCACTGCCGCCTGTATTGTTAAATTTAACTGAATTTTCCTGTGAGTCATTCCAGGTTAAGGTTAGTGAATTTTGAAGCTCGGGTTTATCAGTAGTGTTATTGATTGTAAGCTGCACCGTTTCTTCATCTGTTCCAGCGGTATTTTCGGCACGAACAACCCATTCAAAGTCACCAGCTTCCGATGCGGTTCCTGAAATGACACAAGCTGAGGTGGTTGAGCTTAATGTTAAATCATTAGGCAGTGCACCATGAGTTATTTGGCACTGATCAATAGCGCCACCTTGATTGTTAACTTGTATGTTAATCGACTCTTCTAGGTTAGCTTGCGTTAAAGAAACAGGAATAAGATCTGGCGCCGAAATAGATTCACTCACATTAATGGTAATAACAAAAGTATCTTCACCAGCATTATTGGCGCCCAAAATTTCAACTGATTGAGTTTCAACCTTATCTGGTGTTCCAGCAATCAAACAGCTTCCTTCAGATACACTAAGCTCAATACCACTAGGTAAATCTCCTTGGTTAACCTCACAAGTTGTTACTGAGCCGCCTTGATTTTCTATTAATAAATTTGCATTGGTGTTTAAAACAAATTCAATGCGACTAGGATTATTAAATTGCGGGGGGCTCTCTACATTTGTTATCGAAATTGATAATGAAACCGAGTCACTTCCATGCTCGTTTGAGCCTAAAATAGTGACGGTTTGAGTCTCAACATTGCTTGGGTTTCCACTAATTAAACAAGAATTTGACGACTGAGATAATGTGAGTTCCGAAGGTAATTGACCACTGGATATTTCACAAGTTTCAACTGCACCACCATTATTAATGAGTAAAATATTTACCGCTTCACCAGTAGAAAAATTTAATTCTGGCTGAGCCTCAAAAATGGGAGCCATTTCTGCTTCAGATGTGATGTTTAATTTAAAGTTTGCTGTTGAACTACCCGCAGCATTAGTTCCTGTTATTTCAAACGTTTGCTCTATAGGTTCTAACACTTGACCCGAAATACTACAGCGCTCTGAATGGGCGCTAAGGATTAACTCATTAGGTAAATCTATATTGCTTTCGCAAGAAACAATGTCTCCACCACTATTAGCAAGATTAACCGTAAAATCACTATTAACTGTTGCTGTAATTTCGGCATTGTTAAGTGATGGTGGTGTTAGGTTTTGAGTCGTATCATCAGAAGAACCACCACCTCCACATGCAGAAACAAGAATCAACATAAAAACCAGTGAAGCATTATAGAACTTCATTACACATCAACCTTTTCTTAATTTTTTTAGTTGGCCGAATTGTACTGAATAACCGTTTGATAAAATGTGATATCAATATCTGGTTTTTATTGATTAGCTCAGCTTTGTTATTTTTAAGACAAATTATTTATTGAATTATTATGTGGAATAATTAAGGTCTGTTTATCTTTTAATAGGCACCGTTAATTTAAATTTAGCTCCACCTAACTCACTTTCTGTGATTTCAATTTTTCCTTTGTAGGTAGTAATAATATCCATCACAATCGACAAGCCTAGTCCTTGTCCTTCAGCTTGTTGGTCGAGTCTTTTACCTCGATTAAGAATAGTGTTTCTTTTTTCGGCGGGAATACCAGGTCCATCATCTTCTACGGTTAAAAATAGCTCAGCAAATTGCTCATCCACCACCACCATTACTGTTGAATCAGCCCACTTGCAAGCATTATCTGCAAGGTTACCTAGTAGCTCCATAAGATCGCCTTTTTCACCAGGAAAACTCGCATCAGATTCAATTTGCGCTTTAATAGATAATTTTTTACTGGCATGCACTTTATTAAGCGCGTCAATAATTTTATACAGCTCTGGTTCAATTAAACATTTACGCCGCATAGTTTGCCCTGCCGAAATAACCGAGCGATTAAGCTGATATTTCACAATATCGTCAACCCGTTGCACTTGCTTTACCATTTGCGTTCGACTTTGTTCATCTTTAATTAATTGCAATTCACTTTTAATCACTGCCAAAGGTGTTTTTAAACTATGAGCTAAATTACCTAAACTATCGCGATAGCGTTTTTTTTGCAGCGTTTCAACTTCTAATAAATTATTAATGCTCGAAGTTAATGGCTCTAGCTCTTTAGGAAAATTGCCATCGACCTCGCTTTTATCGCCATCTCTGATCATTTCAATTTGCTTTTGTGCGTTTCTTAGCGGTTTTAAAGAAAAACGGGTTGCAATGGTTAGTACCACTACAATTATTATGGTAGTTACCCACAACCACAAAGAAATTTGTGTTCTAAACTGATTAACTTGCTCACGCATAATGGCTTGATCTTCACCAATTAAAAATAAATATTCCCCTTCTAATCCATTTTCATGTTCCCAAATAATTTTTTCACCAATCCAAAACATTTGCTTATTATCAAGGGCTGATTGGATCATTTGTGTTAAGTTATATTCAGCATTAATATCTGGTAAAACATCAAAAGTATCACTCGACTTTGAGCGCCAAATTAAATCGCCATCAACATCTAAAACATAAGCAATAATTCCCGAGTTTAAGTGGTTGAGTCTGTCATTACGTAAAATAGGTGGAATAGAAAGCTCTGCGTCTAAGTCTTCGGCAACAGCCATTAATGCATAAATTTGCGCGGTTAAGCTTTCTTGAATACGAGACTGAGTTGCTGACACATAAGCCGACTTTGTTATGATATATACTGCATAAAAAGCGATCATAATTATCACAGTGCTCGCCGCAGTTAAACGTGAATTAAGAGACCACTTTTTCATGTTAGTTAATATTTTTCTTGATTATTTTTAAGTCAGAAATTCAGGGTTAAGTCGATACCCCTGCCCTCTTAAAGTTTGAATGATTTTTAAGCTTTGGTTGGGGTCAATTTTTTTACGCAAGCGCCCAACAAACACTTCTAACACGTTACTGTCACGATCAAAATCTTGCTCATAAATATGCTCGGTTAGCTCAGTTTTAGACACTACTTTTTTAGGGTTTAAGAAAAGATATTCAATCACTTTATATTCATAGGCAGTAAGCTCAATCACTTTGCCATCTTTACTTACCGATTGCGCCATAGTGTCAATTTCTATATCAGCAAACTGAATGGTCGGAGAAGCATATCCAGCACTTCTGCGTAACAAAGCATTGCACCGTGCCAGTAGCTCTTCAAACTGAAAAGGCTTTGCCATGTAATCATCGGCACCAGTTGAAAGTCCTTCTACTTTGTCCTGCCATGAATCTCTCGCCGTAAGCACAATAACGGGCAATTGATTACCCTTGCTTCGCATTGATTCAATCATTTCTAGCCCTGACATACCCGGCAAGCCTATATCAACTACCGCAATATCTAGTGGATACTCAGTGGCAATATAAAGCCCATCTTCACCTGAATCAGCAGATTCCACAGCAAATCCTGCATCTTTAAAAGCGCTAGTTAAGTTTTCACGAAGTCTGTCTTCATCTTCTACGATTAATACTTTCATTTATCTACATGCCTTAATTGAGAGGTTTTTAATTCTTTTGTCTTTAACTAACACTCTTACTTTATAAACGGAACGTTTTCCCGAACGATTTAATTTAATACTAACCACCTTACCTTTAGTTATGCGTTGTGCTTTTTTTATTGCTTGTTGGCTAGAAATCAGTTGGCATTCTTTGTTTTTTCTTTTTTCTTTCGCATGAAGAGGATTATTTACCCAGCCAAAGAAAATTAGCATCACAAGCAAACACTTGAAAAAGCCCAAGAAGTATTGTCGTTTAAATGATGAAGTTTTCATGGAATAAATTAACACTCAAATATTGCTAATAGTGTAAAAACCTTAGCAGTCATTATAGGCTGAAACAAGCAATTTAAAGGTTATGGTTTATTAAAAGTAAGCCAATAAGATCAAGATAATGTTTAATGCCTGAATAAAAACTGAATATCTTAGCTCTAGGCTACTAGTTGATTTGCCATAATATCTAAACTTTCAGAGTCTAACTCAATCTCTTGTAAAGCTTTTTCTACATCATCTTTACTAAGAGAAAGCAGCGCTAATGTTGAAGGTGGAAGCGACGATTCAGTGACATCACCAATACCTAACCGCTTTAACAGTCGGTTAGCAACAAACACAATATTTGAGTAAATAGCATGTTCCTCTAAAAACTCTTCCTTATGATGATGTAGTACCGAAACTAATAGTTCATCGGGCATATTCCAGTTTTTCATTAACCACGCACCCACTTGTTCGTGGCTGACCCCCATAAAATAATACTCAATCAACTCAACGGGTATATGCGAGTTAATTTCGACCGTACGATTTATTAACTTAAATTGCGGTGGAAAAACATGCCCTAATAGAAGATAACCAAAATTATGTAAAAGGCCACTTAAATAAATTAACCCTCGTTTTGGTCTTTGCTCTTTGGGAACACTCATGCAAAGCTTTTCTGATAAGTTGGCACAATAAATGGCTTGCCGCCAAAACGCTCGCAGCCCTAGCGGTCCTTCGGTAGGCACTTTAAGCGATTTTCCAATAGAAATACCTAAAGCCAAATTCATCACTAGCTCAAATCCTAGCACTCTGGCAATGGCAGTTTCTACTGAATCAATTGTGCCCTGATAGCCGTAATAAGGTGAGCTTGCCCAGCTAACAACTTGAGCCGCAAGAGAAGGATCACGACTAACAATAGCCGCCAGTTTGCCCGCATCGGCACTTGGATCAACCCTTAGTTTCATAATATCTTTAGAAATTTCGGGCATTGCTGGTAAATCAAAAGTTTCATCAACAAGTTGCTTTAAACGTATGGGAGTAAAGCTGTTATCAAGCTTTTGCGCTTGTTTATCATTTGATAGGCTATTTGTATTAAGTAAAGCAATCGGAGAGGAGTAATCTCCTATTTTCACAAATATCAAACAACTTTTTCAATTGATTAGACAATATTTTAACCAGAGATTTGCTATCTCCACTTTGAATATAAACATAAGGCAGGTTAAAAATGCTTTCATCAACCATCCAATTTAAGTCAAAGGCAGCAGGAATAGCAGGTGATTGAAACGTGGCATAAGGTTTAAAATAGTTGTCAGACTGTTGTTCGCTTAAATAACTGACTTTATGACCAAAAAAATGCTCAACCTTTTGTAAGTCTAGTAAAGAAGAGCAAGGAACAACTATTGCGTAGGGCTTTGATTCTCCCCGAAAACAAACCACACGCAACAGGTTTGACGATTCTTCAGCAAGATAGTCAGATGCCGCAAAAATATTAGTTAGCTCAGCTGTGTTAACTACTTCAAACTCAATATTTTTTTCTTCTAATACTGCATTAATAACTTTTGGATTAGTCAAATATCACACCTTAATTGATTTAAGTTTAACAAGTATATACTCGTTCTTCTTCAAGATGCTTGTTTCAGTGTTCAGCCAAAAAGTTTGAACAAGGCGCTGCTTGCAGGATATGGCAAGCCCTTTTCAAAAACTGCAACGCAGTGCAAGCTTTTTGGCTGAGCACCCAAAGGGCAAGTCAGTAAGCCAACCTCTTTTTCGTTATCAATGCTTGAATTAGAATGACTAATCCTGCGCACTGATGCCTCAAATAGAATGACTTACTGTCTTGCTGAAGCATGCATATTGAAGGAGAACGAGTATATAATAGCCAAAATATTGAGGTTTAGTAATATTTAGGGAAATAAAATATTCTATTGATGAATAAGCGGCAATGTTTCATGCCCAGTAGCATTTTGAGACTCATCATCTCGCTTAAGATCAACTTTTTCAATTTTATTAAATCTACTGGATATTTTTTGAGCCGATGTATGTACAAGTGATACATCTTTAGTCACCTGCCCAATATGTTTAAATAAGTTATTCATTCGATTTTCAAAGCGGCCAAAATCCTTACCCAACACTAATAAATGCTCTTTAATAATATGCACTTGCTGACGAGTTTTTTCATCTTTAATCACCGCAACAGCTGTCGTTAATATTGCCATCAAGGTTGTTGGGGAAACTAGCCAAACTTTATTTTGATAAGCATACTCAATTAAATCAGCATGATGACCATGTATTTCGGCAAAAATACTCTCAGCAGGAATAAACATAACCGCTCCATCAGAGGTTTCAGGTGGTAATATGTATTTGTTTGCTATATCTGAGATATGCTTTTTAATGTCTTTGGCAAACTGCTTGCTAGCTTCTTTTCTATCGCTTTCAGCAATCTCTATATCCATCATTTTGCGGTAATTTTCTAAAGGAAACTTTGCATCAATGGCAATTTTCCCTGTTGGCTCTGGCAGCTCTAATACACAGTCAGCCACTTTTTGATTAGACAAAGTGTATTGCATTGTATAATGGCTATCAGGCATGGTATTGCTAATTAAAGATAAAAGCTGAACTTCACCAAATGCGCCGCGAGAACGCTTGTCATTAAGAATTTCCTGTAAACCTACAACATTCGTTGATAACTCGGTAATCTTTTGTTGCGCTTGATCAATTAACGCTAAACGCTTTAATACATCGTTAAAGGTTTTAGCCGTTTTTTCAAAACCTTCGTTCAACCCCTTATCCACCTGACCACTAATTTCCTTTAAGCGTTCGTTAGTTGAATTGGTAAGTTGAGTAATTGATGTATTTAACAATTTATTTTGCTTGTCGAGATTTCTATCAAGATCAGCCTGAATTGATTGAATGCTTAAACGAATATTATTGGTAAGTAAATCTTGTGTTTTTTGCAGTCCTTCGTTTAACAGTTGGTTAATTAGCTTTTGCTGCTTTGAAAGCTTTTCGATAATTTCAGTTTTAAAGTTTGTGTGGCTTTCATTAAGGTTTTGCCCAAAGTTGCCAAGTCTTTGTTCTAGGGATAATTTTAAATCTGCAACGGCTTCAATTTGTCGTGTTTTATCTTGGTTAAGAAACTCAGTTAATTGCGCTATTTTTTGTTTATGATCCTCAAAAAAATCTCGCTGAGATGCTTGTAAATTTTGTGATAAGAGATCAGTTTTGGTATCGAGCTTAATAATTAAGTGATATAAATTTTGGACATTTTTTTGTAGTAAAAGAAGCCGAATTAACAAGCCCACAATGAGTAAACCAATAATAGCAATAATAATTAGCCATTCACTCTGACTTAAACTTGAGAAATATTGAGAAATCACACGCGTTTGATATCCATTAATCGCTGGTTGCTAGTTGCTAGTTGCTAGTTGCTAGTTGCTAGTTGCTAAAAATAATTAAATGTTGAAAACAACGACTAATGTTGGCGTTTATGGTTTGGTTTTTGATTAAAAATTCAAACCAATTAATGTCAACTCACCTTAGCCACCTCAGGATAATAATCTTTAGTGGAGAAAACTGAGGCTATATTGCGGATTTAAAGCAGTTGTTTTCAATGCTAGTTATACTAGCAAAATAAATACTGCTTAATCAAGTAGTATTTTTATGCATCCATTGCTCTACCAGTGATCACTAAACGAACTTTGCGACGATCTTCGCCACTGCGTCTATCGACACCCGAACGCATGTTAGGTACGGTAATTGCCCGATAGCTGACTTGACGGCGATCTTGACCTGTGCGCCTATCCATTCCGCTTCGAGTATTAGTGTTAGATTCTGGCTGTTTAGCAGACCAAGTGACACTATCTTCCTGATCGTCTGGCTCACCTTGGTTATCTATTGTCATATTCTTTTCTGCCATATTAGGCCTTAAATTAGTTTAAGCTGTTGATTTATGGCTAAAAAACAGCAGTGCCATAATAATGTGAATTATTTTTTAATTTAAGTATAGGCTAAATAATTTAATATGATGGTTGAATTATGCCCGCTCTCTTTTAAAAAGCGTGACCAAAGTAATGTAATCTCAATATAAATATGTCAGAATGCTTGGGCATTTTTTTGGTATATCAAAATGAGTAACTCAAACTATCATTTGCAAAGCCCGCCTTCAATGAGTGACAACAAGGATGAAGTTGACTTGCTAAAACACCAACATCGTGTTTTGCAGCGCTCTTTTGATCAGCTTATAGAGAATGCCAATAGTAATCAAAAAACCCAAGAGCGCTTTCAAAAGCTAGAGCTTTACTTTTTGATGGCCAACTCCTTTGAAGAGCTACTAAAACGCATTTTAATTGACATAAAAGATCAATTTAGGGTCGATGAGGTACAACTTTACTTATGCGATCCACAGCAAGAAATAAAACAGCTACTCACTGAGGTTTATGACGAAATAGCTCAATCTGGTTTAAACTTTATTTATGCAGTAGATCATATTTGCTACCCTGAGCTTGAATTAAAAGTACCACTTAACTCTACCAAACTATTACAATTTTCAAATGGCATTCAAAACCCACAAGCCATTGGCAACCCATTATTTTACAGCGCCGCTTTTCTACCTTTAAAAAGAGCTAACCAACATATTGGTCAACTTCATTTATTTAGTAAAGACAAATCGCGTTTTAAGCCTAATTTAGCGACTCATTTTTTAGATCATATGAGTTCAATTATTAGCGTGTGTATTGATAATTCAATTAACCAAGAAAGGTATAAGCATTTAAGTTTGGTTGATATGCTCACTCGGGTTAAAAATCGGCGTTATTTTTTTCAAGCATTAAGCAAAGAAATTGCCAGAGCAACAAGAGCTAAACAGCCTATTGCCTGTTTGTTTTTAGATATTGATCACTTTAAACAAATTAACGATCAGTATGGGCACTCAATTGGCGATAAGGCTTTAAAACATATTGCCAAAGCCATTCAAACTCAACTGCGACGCTCCGATGTTTTAGCGCGTTTTGGCGGCGAGGAATTTACGGTTTTATTGCCCAACACCAAGTTAAACGATAGCTTAGAAATAGCCGAGCGCATTCGGCTTACCGTACAAAACTCTCCCCTGCTAATAGATGAAAAAAACACCCTAAACATTACCACATCAATTGGATTAGGAACTTGCCACCCAGCCCAAGACAAAGCACATATTCAAGAAATTCAGCACAAACTCATTCATCAAGCTGATAGTAGCGTTTATCATGCTAAAAAATCGGGTCGAAACTGCGTAAAACACCTTAAAGACTAAGCGGTTGTTAGACTGTGGTTATTTGCCTATGATTATTAGCTCTTTAAATACTGCTCTAAGGTTTGTTGTTTATTAGGCTCAAACCAGCCACTAAAATCTCGGCGAGTATAGTGATATGTATTTTTAAGGTAGTTTTTGCGCATTCGATCAAAGTTAACTTGCATTTGCTCTGGCTTAATTAACTTCAATGCTTGGCTGTCTTTATTAATATTATAAATTGAAAGTAAGTTTTTACTTACATCCTCTTCACACCACTGGTATTCTTGAAGCTTTGGATATAAACAACTTTCAGGCCACTGTGTTTTAAGATCAAAATGCTCACAAAAAGCCTGATAAACCTTATAGCTTCCACGTAATTTGCCTTCTAATGTATGTCCTGCAATGTGTGGCGTAGCCAGAAAACACTGCTTAACTAAAGCGCTATTAATGTTTGGCTCATCTTCAAACACATCAAGCACAAAGCTTGCACAATTGGAGCCGCTGAGATAATTAACTAAAGCTTTATTATCAATAACCGCACCTCTAGCAGCATTTATTACTAGCTGATTTGAATTAAGTTTGGCAAGCCAAGGCGAATTTACCATGTGGTAGGTAGCGTTTTTTCCTGTTTTAACCAATGGCACATGTAAGCTGATCACATCACAATTTTGTAGAGCACTTAACCTATGAAACTGGCGTGGATCTTGGGCTTGCTCTAACGGTGGATCGCACAATAGCACTTTAGCTCCCAGCCTTTTCAAATAAACTTCTAATGCGCTACCGACATTTCCAGCCCCCGCAATTCCAACACAAATGTGCTTAAACTGCTTACCCGTTTTTAATAGCCAACTGCTAATTGCACTTAATACATACTGAGCAACAGCTTCACTATTACAACCTGCGGCATTTACCCAATTAATTTTTTTTGCGGTTAAGTAGTCAATATCAAGATGATCGGTACCAATGGTTGCCGTGCCCACAAATTGTACTTTTGTATTCGCCAAAAGCGCCTGATTAACCGATGTAACAGAACGACATAACAATGCATCTGTGTTAATTAAATCTTTTTGCTTAATTTGTCGCCCCGATAAGCGAGTAATATTGGCAATATTAGAAAATAGCTTTTCAATCTGCGGCATATTTTCATCGGCAACAATATTTAATTTCAAATTTAACTTCCTAGGTTAATATTGCAATCAGCTTGGCTAATTGAGGCATCTCAACTACAATAAGCGCGTTATTTAAACCGCTAGAAATAATGCTTAATTCTAAGCGGTTCTAATTATTTATAAAGAGAAACTTCAATGACAGATAAAATTGCCAAGCATTATGCCGATATTCTTACCGAGCTAGGTGAAGACATTAATCGCGATGGACTACTCGACACACCAAAGCGAGCGGCAAAAGCCATGCAGTTTTTAACCAAAGGTTACCACCAAAACCTTGACGAAGTCGTTAATAATGCGATTTTTGAGTCGGATAACGACGAAATGGTTATTGTTAAAGACATTGAACTTTACTCGCTTTGTGAGCATCATTTACTACCTTTTATTGGCAAATGCCATGTGGGCTATTTACCAACGGGTAAGGTTATTGGCTTATCTAAAATAGCACGCATAGTTGATATGTTTGCGCGCCGCCTGCAAATTCAAGAAAACATGACCAAACAAATTGCCGAAGCCATTATGCAAGTTACTGGTGCATCGGGGGTTGGAGTGATTATTGAAGCTAAACATATGTGCATGATGATGCGCGGAGTAGAAAAGCAAAACTCCAGCATGAAAACATCTATTATGTTAGGCACATTTAGGCAAAAGCCAGCCACTCGTACCGAGTTTTTAACGCTAATTAAAGACTAAACTCCTTGCACTAATGAGTAGTGGATTTTTAAAACAGTTTGCGCAAATTAAACCCGCAGATATTGAATGGCGAGAAACAACCACTAATCATAGTATCCCCTTTAGCAAAGAGTTTAATGATATCTACTTTAATCCTCAAGATGGGTTGGCTGAATCTAAATATGTTTTTTTAGCAGGTAATAATCTTCCCCACGACTGGAAAAACTTAGCGCAACAACAATTTAATATTGCTGAGTTAGGCTTTGGCAGTGGATTAAACTTTTTAATGACCCTCAACGCTTGGCAACAAGCCATTAATGCAAGAACTGATAAACCCCGTTGTCACCTTAACTATATTTCTATCGAAAAACGTCCATTTAAACAGCAAGACTTTCTAAAAGCGGCAAAACATTGGCCACTATTTAGCAATCTAGTTGAGCAGTTATCAACCAATTATCCATCATTAACATTTGGCCGCCACCAAATTCAATTTAAACACTGGAACGCTACGCTCACCCTGTTTTTTATGCCCGTAGAGTTAGCCTTAAACGATTTAATTGCAGAGTCTCGATCTCAACAAAATAAAATCATCATTGATCATTGGTACTTTGATGGATTTGCACCAGCCAAAAACCAAAGTATGTGGGAACACAGTATCTGCGAGCAAGTTAGTAGGCTATCTAAAATAGGCACCAAACTAGCCACTTTTAGCGTTTCTAAACAGGTGAAAAGTCCGCTAGTTAAAGCTGGATTTAAAATTAGCAAACGCAAAGGGTTTGGGCGTAAACGAGAAATGTTAACGGCTCAATTAGAAACACCGCTCCAAGAAAAACCTAAAACCTATATTAACTTAAAATATGATAAACCTTGGTTTAACATTTCACACAGTCGTTCTGCAAAAAATGTAGCGATTATTGGCGCAGGCATAGCGGGTTGTGCAACCGCTTATGAATTAGCAAACGCGGGAGTAAAGGTTCATTTATTTGACCAAGCGAGCACTATTGCCGCTAAGGCATCTGGGGCTGCGGCGGGTATATTTCACCCTCAACTCACCGCAGACATGAATATCAATAGCCAATTTAACTGGCAAGCGTATTGTTATTTAACCCATTTTTTAAAAAGCTTAACCGATGAGCAAAAGACTTCAGTTATTTTAAATCAAGGCATCGAGCGAGTATTTAGTGATAGTAACGAGCAAGAAAAATTATTCGCTTTAGCAGAGCAAATTCAACTAACCGACTGGATCACAAAGCCCGATCATTTACTGCATAAAAGTAGTGTGTTTTTTCCTCATGCGGCTGCCATTAATTTAGCCCAATTTTGTCAGTTGCTTATTAACCAAATACCCGAGCAAAACTTGCAGTTGTTTCTTGGTTACACCGTTAAAAAAATCACCCCAATAGGCGCCCAGTGGCAAGTGACAACCCCGCAACAAAACTTTGTTTTTGATCAGCTTATTTTATGTGGTGGTGCCAATAGCCCATTAACTGAACAGTATCTTCAAACCCAAACCAATATTTCACGCGGTCAAACTTGCTTATTAGAATCAAAACCAATAACCCAACAACTGACTCATACAGTTTGTGGCAAAGCTTATTTAGTGCCTCAAAACAAGCAACAACTATTACTAGGTACCACTTTTGAAAACTTAGTTGATGATGTTCTTAATCAACAAAGCCAAAATGAAGTGCTCAAACAAGCTAGCAATTTAATGCAGGCAATGAAACTAAGCTTTATGCCACCAGAGCAGTATTTTAATTTACCCCTTAAAGGAAGCTTAGGATATCGTAGGCATTCTCAAGACAGGCTACCCATTGTTGGTGCAGCGTTTGATAACAAGAAAATTGAAGCCGACTTTGAAAACTTAGGTCAAAAGCGAATTAAGCAACAAAACTTAAGCCACTATAATATTAATGGGTTATGGTTAAATACCGCTTATGGATCTCATGGTATTATCTATTCATTGCTTGCAAGTAAACATTTATCGGCTTTAGTTACTAATAATATCTCACCACTTTCACAAACAATATCCAATGCGATACATCCTGCCCGATTTAAAATAAGATCATTAAAAAAATAATGCCGACATTGAGTTTTTTATTGCAATAAATCAATACTTTATTAGTTATTAGCGTTAATATAGCTAATAATATTCAATCGCTTAAACTATAATTAACAAGCAGACTTAAGATTTATTATTCAGCATCTGATGAATATTTAACCGATAAAGGTGATTTTTTTGCGTAAAATAATAGCTAGCTTAATATTTATGCTCATAGGGGCACAATCACAAGCCCTTGAAGTAACCATTATTGATAATCAGGGCAAACCCTTTGCTGGCGCAGTTGTTGAAATACAGCTCAATAAAATTATCGACAATACTAACCTTCCGACAGTTTCTTCAATGGCGCAAAAAAACAAACGCTTTGTTCCGCACATATTGCCCGTAGTAAAAGGAGCGTCGGTTACTTTTCCTAATAAAGATTCTATCAAGCATCATGTTTACTCTTTTTCTCCTGCAAAACAGTTTGAACTAAAACTTTATAAAGATGCACTCCCCGATCCCATTGTTTTAGACAAAGCGGGGATCATTGCAATGGGTTGCAATATCCATGACTGGATGGCGGGTTTTATTTATGTTGCCGACTCTCCTTATGTGGGCTTAACCGACGAAAAAGGCGTTTATCGCGTTAATTTGCCAGCAAAGGTTGCTGGTATTAAAATATGGCACCCTCGATTTAGCGATAATGATATTAGTCGCGCTAGCCAAACAAAAGTTAATCAACAAAAAATGACTTTTAAACTCAACGATTCACTTTACCCTAGTCTTGATGTTGAAGCGGAAGAGTTTTCAGAATATGAATAACTGGCCCATTCAATCTCGGCTACAGGCGTTTTTTCTCGCTTTTTTACTCATTGTATCCTTATTGCTAGTTGGCACTACATTAAGTGCTGCTTTTCGTCACTCTAATGCTCAACTTGAGCAGCGGTTTGATAACACTCGCAAAGTGTTGCAATACAAATTTTCAAACGATGGTCAGGCTTTATTTAACGTTATTAATACCGCCAGCCGAAACTTTAGTATTAAACAGCTTATTGCCAGTGCTAAAGATGATAAAGAATCGCTGTTGGTTGCTCTGCAAAATTTAAAAAGTCGTACCAATGCTTCCTTTGTCAAGGTTAGCGATACTAATTTTAATCGTTTAGCTGCAACTCGTGAAATTCATTTACCCGATAACATTTTGCCCCAAGATCTTATCAACCCCGAATTTATTCGGTTAAGCGATAACAACATTTATTTAGTTGCCGCCGTTGCGGTTAAATTTATTGAGCGACAACCAACACCTAATGCATGGCTTATTATCGGAAAAAATGTGACGAGCTTGTTTGATCAAGAAGTTAAAAAGTTAACTGCATTTGATGTTTTTGTGGTTGATAAAAATAACCGATTTGTCGGCCCTGCTAATAATCCAGAATTAACTTTTGCCTTACAAACAACAGATTCAAAACAGTTTTCAACATTAGAATTAAGTGAAAAAAATTATTTAATTAAAGGTTATTCGCTCAGTGACTCAGAGCAATCGGGCGCATCTTTATTTTTTGCTACACTCGACAGCTCGGCTCATTTAAACTTTCAAAACCTTTCAACCCAATTAGGGCTTCAAATACTGCTGGCAATAGGTGTTGCCATAGTTATCTCGATTACCATTGCCCGAAGCATCAGTAAGCCAATGAAACAAATTGAACATGGCGCTAAAAAAATTCAAGAAGGCGACTATCAAACTCAGTTTCCAAAATTCTCAACACCCGAGCTTAATCATTTAGCCAGTGCGTTTGATCAAATGCAAGTGAGCATCAATGAGCGTGAAAAAGAAATTCAAACCCTAGCTTATAACAATATGATCACTCAGCTACCCAACAGAAACGCCTATTTAAAAGAGCTTGATCAGGTTGTTGTAAATGGTCGGTTTGTTCAATTTGCTGTTGCGGCACTCGATTTAGATCGATTTAAAGTTATTAACGATACCATTGGACACGAGTCTGGTGACTCACTATTAAAAGCCATTGGCAAAAGACTTGCCTCTCTTGATATTGAAAACAGTTTTGTTTCTCATACCGATGGAGATGAATTTGCTTTTATTTTGCCCTATAGAGATGAACCAGCCCTTAAAGTAGTGTTAGAGCAAATTACTCAGGTTTTTGATACTCCATTTATTATTAATGAAGTTTACTTAGACGTTAATGTTAGCATTGGAATAGCCTGTTACCCTAAGCATACTAAAGATATTCAAAAACTCATGCAGTTTGCTGATATTGCTTTATATGAAAATAAGACTAGTCATAAGCCAATTGAAATCTACCGAGAATGCTTTAATCACTACAGCGTACAACGCTTAAATTTGATGTCTGAATTACGTTTGGCTATCGAAAAAAATCAACTCAGTCTTTATTATCAGCCTAAGCTTTGTCTTAAAAATAACAAAGTCATTAGTGTTGAATCACTGGTTCGCTGGATCCATCCTGAGCATGGATTTATTGGCCCAGATGAATTCATTCCTTTAGCTGAACAAACAGGTGCAATTAGAGAGCTAACTAACTGGGTAGTGAAAGAAGCCATTAGCCAACAAGCTAATTTAGAAGCAAAAGGTTATGACATACAAGTTTCGGTAAATATTTCGGCATTTGATTTAGTAGACTATAGCTTAGTCACTAAGGTCGCGAGCTTATTAAGAGAATACAATGTTAAAGCAGACAAGCTGAAAATTGAAGTTACCGAAAGTGCAATTATGAACGATGCAAAGCAAGCTATCTCAACATTAAATATGTTAAGAGACTTAGGTGTAACACTTTCTATAGACGACTTTGGAACGGGTTATTCCTCGATGTCACAATTAAGAGATATGCCAGTAGATGAGTTAAAAATTGATAAATCTTTTGTGATGGACATTCCAGAGAACTCTGGCAACAAAAAAATTGTCACCTCTACCGTATCATTAGCCCACAGCTTAGGACTATCTGTTGTTGCTGAGGGTGTGGAAACCGAAGCTTGCATATCATTTTTAAAGTCAATTAATGTTGAATTAGGTCAAGGCTACTTTATAGCGAAACCTTTAGAGGCGAAAGCATTTGAACAATGGTTAAGCGAAAGATAATTAAACTAACATCGCAATTTATTTTGGCTACTGCAATGAGCACTCATTTGGCTTTGGCAGAAACTAATATTAATTACAGCGTTGACATCAGTTATATAAACACTAATGTTTCTGAGCCTTGGCTACAATCGTGGCAACAGCAAGGCACAGGTATTACTCGTTACGATGATACAACTAGTGCATTTGGACTACGGCAAGGCTTTTTTGAACTTACCAGCGAAGTATCAGATAATACTAACTTCAATTTCACCGCTTATGCTCATGAAGACGGTGAAGTTCATATTGGAATAACCGAAGCTTTCTTAACCTATAAACCGCTTTCGCCAGGCTGGCTTAAACGCTATAAATTTGGCGCATTCTACCCCGTATTTTCAACTGAAAACTCAGCCGCTGGATGGCAAAGCCCTTTCACTTATTCTTATTCTGCCATTAATAGCTGGATTGGCGAAGAACTAAGAGTTAACGGTGTTGAAGCCACCTTTACCCGCCTAGGAAGACGTTCAAGAAAAAACTACGACTTAAGCTTAGTTGGAGCTGTATATTTTGCCAATGATCCAATCGGCTCACTTTTAACTTGGCGTGGCTGGGCCATTCACGATAGACAAACCAAATTAAATGAACGAGTAGAAATGGCTAACTACCCTTCAATTGATAACGAAAACTTTACCCAACCGAGTTGGGTTGAGCCTTTTACCGAAATTGACAATCGACTGGGTTATTACTTTGGCGTGCACTATAAAACCAAAAGAGAGCATGATATTCGACTTTATTGGTATGATAATTTAGGAAACCCAACGGAAATTGATAGCGATCACCAATATAGTTGGCGAACAAAGTTTCTTTCGCTTGCATGGAAATATCAAATTAATGCTAGCACTCACTTACTCACTCAAGCTATGTACGGCTCAACCCTAATGGGCACCAATGACATGGTTGAACTTGATATTGGCTCAATGTATGTAATGTTAAGCAAAAAAACTGACATTGGTCGCTTTAGCGCAAGAGTTGAGCGCTTTATTGTGAATGAACAAGATCGCTTTCCAAGTGATCCTAATGACAGTGATGGCAGTGCGATAACACTAGCTTGGCGAATGCCTATTTTTGAACATCACGAAATTGGAGTAGAATATTTGAGCGTTAACTCCTATAACGAAAATAGAGCCTTGTGGGGCTGGGAACAAGAAAATAGACAAAATCAATTGCAGTTAATCTTTCAGTTAAAAATGTAGCAGTTAATCCCATTACACTGTTGGTTTATTAAGCGTTAATTTAAATAATATTTTTTACCGAAAAAGGCTTAGAAAAGAAATAACCTTGTTGAAAATCTACACGATACTCTTTTAGCATTTGTGAAACCTCTTCGGTTTCTACTCCCTCACAAATTGAAGTAATATTGAGTTTTTTAGCCAATTTAATAATCGACTGTACTATCGCCTGATTAAGTTTATCGGTGGTTAAGTTATTAGCAAAAGCCTTGTCTATTTTTATCACCTTTACGGGAATATTTCTAAGGTAAGCATAAGAGCTTAAGCCACTACCAAAATCATCTAAAGCAAATTGGCATCCCAAAGTATTAAGCTCATCAATCATACCTGTAGCAACACTGTAATTAGTGATAATCGAAGTTTCTGTAACTTCAAAACAAATGCTACTTGGTTTAACTTTATATTGCTTTAGTTTATTTTTAATAAATGATGCTAACTCACTTTGGCTAATAGATTGACCAGACAAGTTAATTGCAATAACTTTTGCTTGTTGCAAGGTTTGTTTTTGTCCAATCAGCTTAAATGTATTTTCAATCATCCATTTATCTATTTCATACATTAATTCAAATCGCTCTGCGGCAGGTATAAATTCATTGGGATATACTAGTTCACCATTTTCATTAAGTCTTAATAACACTTCAAAATGCTGATCACTCACCGTTGATAATTGTTCGAAGTGAACAATAGGCTGAACATAAATTTCAAAATAATTATTTTTTAAAGCAGCCGCAATTCTTGGCACCCACAATGTTTCATTTTTTATTTCATAATTAGTTTCTTCTAACTTCTTTGCAACAACACAATTTCTGCCTTGTCTTTTAGCTTCTAAACAAGCTTGATCAGCAATAGAAACAAGATCGCTATAGTCCATATCACCATAATCAATATTGTTTGTTTTAATTTCAATAAGTCCAATGCTTGCCGAAAGCTCAAATTCTTTATTGTCATAAACAAAACTTAAATGCTCAAATTTATTAAGGATTTTATTGGCTACCTTTTGACTACTCTGGAGGTCGCAATCTTGTAAAACAATAAAAAATTCATCACCGCCAAACCGCGCAACAATATCCGAACTTCGAGTTGATTCAACTAAAATGTTAGCGGCTTTTTTTAATGCTATATCACCTGCGTTATGGCCACAAGCATCGTTAATCACTTTAAATTTATCCAAATCAATGTACATTACCGATAGCATTAAATTCTTAAAGTCAACGCTGAGTATCTCTTTTAATTTATCAATCGTATATGAGCGGTTTTTTAGCCCACTCAAGCTATCATGAGACGCTTTATAAGCAAGCCTATCGCGATATTGTTTTTCTTGAGTAATGTCTTGAATAAAAAACATAACATGTTGGTGATTATCATTTCTGATTGGCGCAATAACTAAGGAAATATCATAACCTTTAACCTTTTTATAACAGGTTAACTTTTGATTTTTCATTGCAATTGCTTTGTCATCAGATAAACATTGATGAATTAATTTGGATATTTTTTCTATTCCTTCAATATTTAAAATTTCGTCAATACTTTGGTTAATATAATGGTGGCGATTATCAAGATTAAGTATTTTAGCCACCGCAGGATTAAGTGTTTTTATTAATCCTTGCTCATCAACAGTTATTACCCCGTCAGTCATAGTTGCTAAAGTTCTTTCTGCTAGCTCCTTTTGTTCGTGTAATTTTTTAAAAAGCAAATGCTTTTCAAATTCAGCAGAAATATTGGCAGCAAAGGCCGAAATAATAGAATGAACTGATTGACTTAAATATTTCTGCTTAAAATACATTAGGGCTAAAGTTCCTAGTTTTTCGCCCTGACTATTTTCTAAAACATAACCAATATAAGTTTTAACACTAAATTTTGATAACAAAGCATACTTAGGAAAATTTTTGCTAAGTTTATCATCATAAAAAGCAGCCCCACGTTCAAGCACCTTTTCACATGGTGAGTCAGCCGCAGAATAAGAAATATTATCTAGCACTTTATTTTCGGATAAAATAAGCTGTGTTGTTAGCGTATTGTTAAGCTCTTGTGCCGCAGTCTTGGTTTGTGGCTGTTCAAAAAAAGCAACGGTAATTAAATCTGCATCACCAGCGCTTTTTAGTGATTTTAATATACTTTGCAAATAATGCTGAAAATTAACTTGGTTAACCTTAGATAGTTTTTCAAGAGCATGCGTATTTTTTTTACGCTCTAAAACTTCAATCTTTAGCTGTTGGTTAATTATTCGCATTTGATGCCCTAACCACGCTAAAAATATGGCTAATAAAAGCACCATTAAAGCCAGCCCACTAAAGAAAAATCTTGCTGTGTTTCTTGCTTTTTCATTAGCGTTAATGGCCTCGCGCAAAATGGCATTTGCATGAGCAACTAAATTAATGTAGCTTAATTTTCTATCGCTCTGTTTAACTAAAAAATAAGTTTTTTCTACCTTCTTAACATGTTTTTTTAGCAAATCTAACCATGCTTTATCTGTGATAGAAAAATCTATTTGCTCCAACCACAAATTAACTTCGCTACTCCAGTTTACATTAGACACTAGCGCATTATAATTTAGCGCATTAGCCAACAGTTTTAATTGATTAGTACTATTTGGTATAGCATCTAAATAAATTTCATCGTTCCATAAAATACCAAAACTATAAATCAATGAATTTTTAATGATCGACATATCCGATTTAATATGTTCAATAATCAGCTTTTCTTGTTGATATTTATTGATAAGCTCATCAATTAAGGGAGTTAATACTTCATTTTGTTGTAGATTCTGTAGCTGAAGAATATTTTGATCAATACGCTTTAAACTTATGCTAATTTGATCATAATTAACGTCAATACCTACTTTTAAATTATTCAGAATAATATTTAAACCCTGCCTGTTCTCAACCAGTGTTTGTAACAGATCAATGGTATTATTGGTTTCTTTTTCTAAACTAGCGTAATTTAAACGGCTAACAACCGAACTAATTAAAAACACTAGTAGCAAGGGAAATATTATCCATTTCATTATTACAGGTAATTTGCTCTGGCTAGTCATTTCCAGTCAATTCCTTGTCGGTTAATGTACGAAGAAATTGAATAATTTTTTCTCTATCTTGTTTAGGAATGTTACGGCTCAATTGATACTTCCCCATAACGACTATAACATCATCTAAAGTTTCAACAGAGCCATCATGAAAGTATGGTGCAGTAAGCGCTACATTTCGTAGCGAAGGAACTCTAAAATAATAAGTATCACGTTTATTTTGGGTAATATTGTAACGTCCCAAATCAGTGTCATTGATAGTGTTTTTTTCTTGCTCAAAATAATTTTCAAAAACCCCTAGTTTTTGAAAGCTATTGCCACCAATATTTTTCCCTTGATGACAAGTTTTACAGCCGTAACTATTAAATAAGTGCAAACCTTCAATTTCAACCGCATTTAATGCCTGATGTTTACCATTTAAATAATCATCATAGCGAGAGTTTGGCTTAGAAATTGATTTTAAATAATGTACTAGTGCATCAATAATGTTGCTATATTGAACACCATCTGCGTATAACTGCTTAAAATGCTCTTTAACCTCAGTATTTAAAGACAGTTTTTTAATGATTGTGTCTTTATCTCCCCCATTGGCTTTTGGGGATCTTATTACTGCGTCAATAAGTTTTTCTATACTCGCATGTTCCCCTGTCCAGCCTATATTGAAATTATTGTAGGCGTGTAATATTGAGGGCGAATTAGTGGTTCTTTTTTCACCATTCATTCCCGAAGCAAGGGCAATATTATCATCACCACCATCTTTAATAATATGGCAAGTAGCACAGCTCTTACCTTCTTTTGCTGATAGTTCACTAGAATGAAAAAGATACTGACCAAGTAATGCTTTTTGTTCTTGCTTTGATCCCTTTAGTTTTATTGATAAAGGTGCTTCTATTGATAAGGGCATTTCTGTTGATAAAGGCTCAAGCGCTACAGAATTAGCAATACTCGTTAACAGAAAAATAATGCAGATAAAAAGTTTGACTACAGATGGCATAAAATAATAGCTTATTACAAAATTAAACAGTGGGAATTATCTATAACTTATTGATATTTAATCATAGACCATAACTCATCCTATTGACAAAATTCATCATAATCAATGTGAAGGTTTACTCAAAATACAGTGGTTTGCTAACTTGTTTAAATCACTCAGCTCAAAAAAAGAGCGTATATCCCCATTCTCCTTCAAGATATTTGTTTCAGTGTTCAACCAAAAAACTTGAATGAAACTGCGCATTAATGACTCAAATAGGATGGCTTACTGTTTTGCTGAAACAAGCATCTTGAAGGAGAACAGGTATAAACTGTACCACTACAAACTAACAACGAAAAAAGCCAGCAAATAAATTTACTGGCTTAAAACTACCTTTAATATAGCTTATTCAAAGATTACTTTTGATAAGTCATACTTTTATGCAATGAAGATAGATCTTTAATTTCCTTTTCGGATTTAAGTTTAGCAAATGGTTTATCTTGGAATTTGCTGCCTCTTAGCTGAACAGAAAGCCTTGCTGCATCGTCATTAACAATGGTTTCTTTATAAAAGGTTTTTATGTCTTCTAAAGTTACCTTTTCAACCTCTGCAATTAATTCTTGGCGAGTATTAAAGTTCCAGTTTTCCTGATACCAATCAGATAACATTGGCGCTTGCTCTTCACTTAAATTTTTTGGTTTTTCTTTAAGTGCAACTAACACGCTATTTTTAAGTTTTGCAAACTCTTCTGCAGTAACCGCATCAAGTTTTTTTGCATATTCTTGCTTAAAACTATCAAATCGCTCTTGCATTGCCACTACATCCTTAACTGGTGTTTGAATTGCAAAACCAACCGCCGTGTAATCTTTAATTTGGGTTCTAAAACCAGTAACAGCATAAGCAAGTTGCTCTTCTGTTCTTAGTGTTTCAAATGTATTAGTTTGCAAGTGGCTTTGTAAAACGCGCCCTCTTGCCTCTTGTTTTAAGCTTGGCTCTGGGTGAACTCTCACATCATAAAGCGCCACATCAGCAACATCGAGATCTTTTTTCAATGATAAGGTTTCACCCGCTTTAGGCTTCCAATATTGAGTTCTAACATAATCAGTCGTTTTACGATTTTCTGGTAATGACTTTTCTACTTGTTTAACAAAGTAATTCACATCTTTTTTGTTATAGTTACCAAACGCAAAAGCACGAATTTGATTGTTGGCTAACACTTCATCCATAAAAAATGCTAAATCTTCAGATTTTAGCTTTTTAGCTGCTTTAACTAAATCATCATTGCTGTAGCCCGCGCTGTTAATCACACTATTGGATGCACCAAACAATTGATAAATTGGAAATTGTTTTTCTTGGTTTTTTACACCGCGTACATAGCGATCAACGGCTTGCTCAAAGCTCACAGGATCAACTTTAAACTTCATGGCTTTTAAGCCACGCTCTAACAATAGGGCTTGCTTGTCGGTAAAACCACTAACGGCCAGTTCTAACCCATTAGAAGCGCCAATAGTTAACCCCATACCAGCAATAGATGCTTCGGTAGTTAATGCACTTTGTTTTAAACGGAATAAATCAGCCCAAATTGAAAATAAAATTTGTCCATCAATACCTTTTTGTCTTTCGGGGCTATTAAAGAACACTCTTAAAACGCCTTTAGGTTGATTTTTAAAGGCTTGCGAAGGATATTGCCAAACTTTAATGCCTTTGCTGTCATAAACCACTTCTGGTTTTTGCTGTTTGTTATCTAGCGATTTTAAAGCAAAATTTTCAGGCAGTAAGGTATTTACTTTAGGTAATGATAAAGCAAAGCTAGGTTTGTTTTTCCAGCTCTCAATTTCTTTTTTGTCAATATCAACGATTTTATATTTGCCATCATAAAAATGCATACTCTTATCCGACGGCTCTTCTTTGCTCACATACCAAATTCGTAAAGTTTCTGGCGTTAATTGATTTAACACGTTTTGAATTGATTGAGCGTCAAACTTTTCGTAAGTATAAGGCGCGGCAATAACATCTTGCACAGGATAAACTTGCATTTGTCCTGCTAAGCTCGACACATAGCCAAAAGCATTACCTTTTTCTAAAAATCTAAATTGGTTGTTTAATGATGTTTTAATTTCTTTGAAATACTTTTTATCAACACCATTTTTACGAATTTTTTCAATGTAATTCATGATAACGCTAGTAATTTTTTCGCGCTGTTTCATACCCGCATCAGTAAGTCCAACCTGAATAGAAAAACTACCATAGTTACCATAATGTGCTGGGGTTGCCGAAGAATTTAAGCTAGAAATTAACCCTGCCTTTTTAAGCTCAAATGATGGTGTACCTGGCATTTCACTGCCAATTAAGTAGGAAAGATAACGATTAGGTTTGGTTAAATAGTCATTGCTATTATTTTTAATCGTAAAATCAATCAGTAGCTGTTTAATGTCTTGGTTAGGCACATAGTGAATACGTTTACCACCAAGTTTTGCAAAATTTAATTGATTAGATACCGAAGGTTTTTCAATTGACTTGTTTTTAATGCTAGCAAAATGATGCACAGCCATTTTTTTCATGTCTTTAAGTGGTAAATTAGAAACTAAAGCCACCTTCATAATATTGGATGAATAATACTGATTATAAAAATCCACTGTTTGAGGATGAAGTTTAGAATGTTCTTTATCACCTAAAGTCTCAAGATTACCAATTAAAAAACGGTTAGCTGGGTGATCACCCATCATGCTACGGTTGAGCTTATACATACCAAAAAAGTCCATTTCTCGGCGCATAGACCATTCTGCATTAACCGCATTTTTTTCTTTGTCGGTATATTCGGGGTAAAGTTTGGCAGTTTTAAAAAAGTCTGAGAAACGATCAAGCGCTTCGTCAAATGCATCATTATTAATTTCAAACATATAGTTGGTAATATCTAACCAGGTGTATGCATTTGATGATCCGCCATTTTTAGACATAAACTTGCTATAGCCAGTTACATCAGGATACTTTTCGGTTCCCATAAATAGCATATGTTCTAAATAATGTGCCATGCCCTGCTGGCTCATAGGATCATGTAATAATCCAACACCAACACTTAATGCTGCTGCCGATTTATCTACCGTTGGATCCGATACCAAAACAATGGTGATACCATTATCGAGCGTAATTGCTTGATAGTCTCGCTTATCATTTGGACTCACCTTAACTTCGGTTTCTACAGTATAAGCATGAGATGGCGATGTAATGGTTGCAGAACCAGCTAAAATAACTGCTGCAGACAGTGTTTTTAGGACAATGTTTTTCATAGGATTCCTTTGTTTTTTAGTTCGCTGTTAATCTCTAATGCTTAGCATTAATTATCTATACAGCATTTGAAAATTTGGCATTATTATAAAAGTAATTTCAAGTAAAAGTGATGGCGAATTGTTTCACAATGTTTACAAATCATAAAAGTGTGAATATTACCAAAATTTATTTGTACTTATTCAAAATATTTAGCCGTTAAAATAATGATTATTAAATGCGAGATTTACCGATCTACCCACTCTCCTTCAAAATTCACGATCATCAAATCAAAAGCATGCATCTTGAAAGAGAGCGGCTATAATAGCTGACAATTAAACAATATAAAGTTATTCTTAAATGAGTTACCTTTGAGAATTTTCTAATCCATGAAAAGCTCCTTTTTTAAATTTTTACTAACCTGCTTGATGTTAATGTTTATCAGTACAAATTCTGATGCACAAACAAAAACCATTAAACTTTATTTAAGTGCCGACTTTACTGGCACAAAAGAGTCTGGAATTTCAATTAAGCAAGGAATTGAAACAGCTCTTAAGGAAATAAATAATCAAATTGGTGACTACTCTATTAAGCTTGTAACTCTTGACCATAGAGGCAGCAGCCCAAGAGCCAAAAAGCACTTGCTTCAATATCTTAATGATCCGCAAGCTTTAGTGCTATTTTCGGGGCTTCATTCACCACCACTTTTAGCCAATAGAGAATTTATTAATTTAAACCAAATACTGGTGCTCGATCCTTGGGCAGCAGCAGGTCCTATTACTCGCTATCCTGCAAAAGAAAATTGGATATTTAGGCTGTCAATTGATGACACTAAAGCAGGCAAAGTGATCACCGATTATGCTATGAGCAAAGGCGTGAAAACCCCTGCTTTGTTGTTAGAGCAAACTGGTTGGGGAAAATCTAATTTTAAAACCATGAACTCAGCACTTAATAAGCAAATGATAACGCCTTTACTGACAAAGTGGTTCAACTGGGGCTTGTCGGTTAATAACGCTCGAATTATGTTAAGAGAAATAAAGCAAAATGGTGCTGATGCTATCTTTTTAGTGGCCAACGCCCCCGAAGGTAAAGTTATCGCCAAAGCAATGGCCTCATTACCCAAAGATCACAGACTACCTATTTATAGTCACTGGGGAATAACTGGTGGTAACTTTGCTGAAGAAATCAATTTAGAAACACGCTCAAAATTTTCTCTCTCATTTATTCAAACCTCTTTTTCTTTTTTAGGTGAGCTTAATTCGTTTCAGCAACAAGTTTTAAACAATGCAATAAAGTTTTTTCCTAATAGCATTAATCAAGCAATTGATATCAAAGCACCAACAGGTTTTATTCATGCTTACGACCTTTCACAAATAATGATAGCAGCCCTTAAACAAAAGCCACTTAACGGAAATATAAAAAATCTAAGAAAACAATTAAGAGAAGAATTAGAAAATATTAAAACCCCAGTGCAAGGATTAATTAAAGTATATACTCAACCATTTTCTGAATATTCCTCTCAAAATACTGACGCTCATGAAGCATTAAATGAAAGTGACTTTGTTATGGCTCGTTTTGGCAGTCAAAATGAAATTATTGTAGAGAAAAACAATCAGTGACAAGATTAACCAATAAGCCAAAGAAACCGTCATTATCAACATCATGGTTTATTACCTTGATATTGCTAGTTGCTATGCTCCTTCTTGCTACTACCCATTATTTTCAGGTTAATTATGTACTAGACAAAGACTTTAATCAGTTGCAAAAAAGAGATTTTGAGCAACAAATGGTTAACTACAAAACGCTATTAAATAATTTTATTATTAACCGCAAGTTATTACTTAATGATTTGTCGGAACATTCTATTTTTGTGCAATCAGTTCTTCAGCCTGAGGCCATGAAAGATAATTTAAGAGATTATCTCGATGAACTGAAAGTTGCAGGTAAACAAATACAAATTGCATTATTAGATTTTGAAGGCTCTTTAATACATGCCAGTAAGGATGAGCCTATTTTAGATTATCAAAGCCAACCATGGGTTGAGCAAATCATTAGTCATGATAAAGAAAATTACTTTGAAATTAGCCGCTATAACAATCAGTTTTTTATTACCCTAGCAGCACCCGTAAAATACAATCAATTAGCAGAGGGCATACTACTATTTGAGATCCCTGTTAACACGCTTAATACAACATTTAACTGGCAAAGCAATAATCAGTCAGAAAGAATTGAATTATATTTTAACCATGAGCTTTTTATTGCTTTTGGACAAACCATGCAGTTGTCTCAATACTCTAAAGTTGTACTAGATGATTTTAATATTGAGATTATTGGTTATTTAGACAATAGCAATCTGCTAATAACTAAGCAGCAAATCATCAATAAAATTACATTAATTACAGGTATTCTCGCCCTTGTTATTGCGTTAATACTGTTTATCATTAATCAACGGATTTTAATACTCCCACTTAAACAGTTGCGTAAACATGCAGGACAAATTGCTAATCAAGAATATCAAGACAACAATAAACTAAACAACAAGCCATTACACAGCCCATTAAGTGAACTATTTTATTTAACCAAAGCCGTTGAGCAAATGACGCAAAAAATAATAGCGCGAGAAAACGCTTTGCTATCGGCAAAAATGCATCTTGAAAAACGCGTTGACGAAAGAACTCGCGACTTAAATATTGCAACTCAAAAAGCCTTGGCAGCCTCAAAGGCTAAAAGTGACTTTTTGGCCAATATGAGCCATGAGATCAGAACTCCAATTAACGGTGTTATTGGAATGGCTCATTTGCTAGAGTCTAGCCAGCTTCAGGAAGAACAAAAAAGCCGAGTTAGGGTGATTAAAAATAGTGGAGAAAACTTACTTTCACTCGTCAACGATATTCTTGATTTTTCAAAAGCCGAAGCAGGAAAAATGGATATTGAGGAAATTGACTTTAATATTAACCACCTCTTAAATGATCATGCTTTGTTATTCTCTGAACAAGCTGACGATAAAAATGTTGAGCTCATTTGCCCCGCAAATTTAAATATCTACCCAGCTAAATTTAAAGGCGATCCTAATCGTATTGGACAAATTTTAACAAACTTAATTAATAACGCGATAAAATTTAGTGAGTCGGGAGAAGTTACCGTAAGCTGCCAAGTGACGCCTTTAGAAAATAATAATAACCGGCTTATATTTAATGTTACTGACAATGGCATTGGACTCAGTAAAGAACAGCAAGAACTAATATTTAAACGCTTTAGTCAGGCAGATACTTCAACAACACGAGAATATGGTGGCACAGGTTTAGGCTTAGCCATTTGCAAACAACTTGTTGAACTTATGGGTGGTGAAATTGGTGTAGAAAGTAAGCTAGGTAAAGGCGCGCTTTTTTGGTTTTCAATCAATTTACCTGCTACTACGACTAACATTGCTAAGAAAAAAACCTTAAAAAATAGCGAAGTTATTATTATTAATAATCGCCAAACTTACTGTCATTTGCTAACTGAAATAATGACCGACTGGCAAGCAAGTTTTACTATCGTTAAAGATCTTCATTCGGTGGAGCAAGCAATAGCAGAGCTATCAGAAAATACCGATAAAAAAATAAAACTACTCATTGATGCCAATCAGTTGGCAGATAACTTTGAACCTTTTGTAGAGCAATTATCTTTTAAATATCCTAATATTCAAATTGTAGCTTTAGCCACTCATCGACTTATTTCTAACTTAGATAATGTAAATTTTGTGAGTAAGCCTTTAAAGCAGTCAAAACTTTATCAAGCATTGAGCCAATCCGAACAGCCTAATCATTATCTGCCTGCAAATATAAAAATTGATCAAAATAATCTTAAGAGCTTACCCAAATTTAAAGCTGAAATTTTAGTGGCCGACGATAATGCAGCCAACCAATTAGTTGCTCAAGGAATTTTGTCTGAATTTGGCGTTAATGTAGATATTGCAAATAATGGAGAGCAAGCAGTCGAAGCGGTTAATAAAAAAGATTATGATTTAATTTTTATGGATTGTCAGATGCCTAAGCTCGACGGCTACCAAGCTACAATTAATTTGCGGGATAAACAAATTAATATTCCTATCATTGCTCTTACTGCAAATCATAGCAAAGAAGATAAAGAAAAATGCGCCGATGCAGGCATGAATGACTTTATCGTTAAACCCGTAGATCCAACGGCTTTATATAATGCGCTTCACCAGTGGCTGCCTCAGAAAGTTATAGAAGATTAACCTTTTTTAATAAAGGCTTTAGCTGTTTGGCTTAATTTAACATTAGGAAGTTTAGCGATTGTTCTTTTGATTGCTGAGCTTAAAGACCAAATTTCTGCACTGGCTACTTGATCAGTCCACTCATAAACACTACAACCTTCGGCAAAAGAATCCATATAAGACACTCTAAAGGTTAACTGATTTTTAAATGCGGTTAACTTTGAACCCTTTGCTACCGATTGAATGACTTGATCAGAAGACTTAACTCTTTTTCTTACTCGATTCCAACATATTTTGGTCACTAAAGACTTATTGAAACTTTTCGCTTGACTAAGCAATGCTTCAAAGCTATCAAATGACCATATTTCTACCGAAGATGGCGATAAAGGCACCAAGACTAAATTTGAAACTAATAACATACAACGAACCAATGCATTAACGTGCGGAGAGCCATCAATTAAAATAATATCAAATTCAGATTTGTTTTTTTCAATCAACTTAGTCAGTTGTGCTGGTGTAGTGGCTTTTACAATTCTTAAGCCTGTATCTTCGTAAAGATCGTCCCTAATTTGCATCCACATAGATAATGAGTTTTGCGGTGGATCGCAGTCAATCATTAGTACTCGCGAGGTTTGCGAGAAAGTTACCGCTAAATTAGCACAAATTGTACTTTTACCAACCCCGCCTTTTGCTTGGGCTATTGAAATGATTTTTGCCGTCATAAGCTTACTGTTCCATTTCTGCCTTAATCAGCTAAAACAAATAGCGACTAATGCCTTATTACCTTGCTTTATTTACCTGATAATTTAGGATTTATTGGCTAAGAAATCAAATATTAGGTCGTTATTTTATGATTTTCAGTTATATTAAAGCAATAAACTCAACGAATTAGCTCGTATGCTTAGCCTTACTCACTTCATAATTTTCAACAAGTTGATCAATCCCAGATTGCTCATAAGGCTTTAAACCACCCATAATGATTTGCTTTTCACCGCGACCAATAGACTCACCACTGACTTGAATATCAAATATCATAGTTACTAAGCCGCGCTTTCCATCAACGTCAAAACGATTTTCCAATAGAACAACCTCTGGAGCTACATCACTAAACTGGTTAAAGGTTAAGCTCATTAGGTCGTAAATAACCATAGGTCTTAATGGGTTAATCATTACCCCTTCTTGTTCCATCAGCTCAACCAAAATATGTGGAAAGGTTTTACCCGAAAAAGCTACATAAGAGCGAATTAAACCTTCGATAAAGATTTTGTTTTGAGTGATTTCTCCACTTCTGCTAGCGGTTAAATAGCTTTTGTCGCCGCCATTATTCACCACAACTTGATCGGTAGACTCTTGAAGATAAATGGGAGTATCACTTCCAACCATACCTTGAAAATCAAAACTCATTGATTGGCTAACACCAAGCCTTGTAAGAATTGTTGAGAAAAGTAAATCCCCAGGAACACAAAAGCGTTTATTGTCAGGATCGTGTATTGGGTTAAAATCACCAGCAATGTGTTTGGCAAAATTACTGGCTTGCTCACGAGAAATTAATAGTGAATCATTGATCTCGGTATAATAATTTTCAACAAACATAAAAATATCCTATCGTGCAGTCAATTAAAGGCTTAACAGCGTATTCAACAATTGCGCGCACTATACCCATGTTGCTGGCTAAAGGCTAGTATTGTTAGGTCTTACCTGATTATTGCCCACTTCTTTTTTACTCGCTCTTAATTTCGCCTTGCTCTAATAACAACAATTGTTTTTTACGCCATAAACCGCCACCATAGCCAGTTAATTCGCCGTTTTTTCCAATAAGCCGATGGCATGGAATAATGATACTAATGCGGTTATCACCATTGGCTTTAGCTACCGCCCTTACTGCTTTGGCATTTCCCGTTGCTATGGCTTGCTGCTGGTAAGAGCGAGTTTTACCATAGTTAATTGTTAACAACTGTCGCCAAGCCTTTTTTTGGAAGTCGGTTCCAGGGTAGTCTAGTGGCACACTAAATTGGGTTAATTTGCCATTAAAGTATTTTTTAAGCTCCTCATTTAAAAGCTTAAAATAAATTGATCTTCCTGGAATAAATGTGGCATTTAAAAGCTTAGATAAACGCTTTATTTGTGTTTCTAGCATTCGTCTATCGGTAAACTCTAATAAGCAAATCCCCTTACTTGACGCTCCAGCAAACATGGGGCCTAATGGTGTTAAGATTCGGGTAATGTAAATTAGCGACTCAGTCTTTTGATTCAGTTCTACTTTGTGATCCAATCCAGCCTTGTTATCCAGCTCTATCTCGTTATCTAATTCTTTATCATTGTATTTTATTAAACCAAAAGCTTCATTTAATCTAAGCGCTCTGGCAAAAGCTTGAAAAGTCATTCCATGATGTTGTTTAAACCAATCCCTTACTTTAGCGGGATCTAATCCCATGGCTCTAATAGCTTGATCATTAATTTTTAAGCTTGGCTCAGCATAAAGCTTTTGCAATAAAGGTTTTAGCCAATTTGGCTCATTTTTATAAGGCGACATTGGACTACAGGTTTCACAGGGTTTATAGCCCATGCTTAATGCTTGCTGAGTATTATTAAAATACTCTAGCGACTCAGCTTTAGCCTTTTTTATAGGGCAAGTGGGTCGGCAAAATATTCCTGTGAATTTTTCCCCAACAATAAAAACCCCTTCATAAGCAGGATCTTTTTCCATTAGAGCATGTTGCATTTGTTGCTTACTAGGCAATTTTGATTGTTCCATTATAATAACTTTGTAATCTTTTGATTTTTTCATTATCAACAATACAATGTATGTCCGTCTACAAAAAATAGAGATGCAATTTTACAACTTCAAGAATATCAGTATGATAACCCCAAGCGAATAAAAGTTATTAACAAACTAAAAATGCAATCTAAGGATCCTTTATGACCTATCCAAACCCCATAAGAATTAACCAATTAGAACAACTCTCAAGTCAATCCAACGACTTTGATGCAGTCATTTTAGTATCTCCTAGTATCAATGTTCCCTTTGCAGATAATATTTCAAATACCTTAAGTAACGCGCAAAAAATAGATAATCGCATTGGTAAAGACACTGTACTTATTCATGCCGAAAATTTTGCTGGTGGCAAGCTCATTCATGCCTATACAGGCAATCTAAAAAATGACTATGATGATGTGAGAAACTTTGCCGATGCAGCAAAAAAAGCCGTAGAGATTGCCGCCGCAGCTGGCGCTAAAAAATTGGCACTCGTTGTTAATGGCATTCCTAGTTCAACTGACTATCAATACGCCCGCGAAGCAGCTTATTTAGGCGCTTGCCAAGGACTATGGCAACCATTAGAAGCCAGACAAGATACCCCAAGTGAAAGTTTAGAGCCAATAGAAACCATTGGTATATATGATCCTGACAACCAAATCGATCTTAATTATATTGATGCCGCAGAATCAGGCAGAAGACTCGCTCGCGATTTATGCGGCACCGAGCCAGAAAGAATGGCACCTATTGGTTTTGCCGATTATTGTGAGCAAGCATTTAGTGATAGCGCGGTAAGTATTAATATCATTAAAGATCGCACTCAACTAGAAAAAGATTACCCCGTATTTTCAGCCGTTGCTAGGGCATCTTATTCGGTTGAACGCCATCATCCAAGAATGATTGAGCTTGAATATACTGGCTCGGGTAAAATTACTAAAACCCTGATGCTTGTTGGTAAGGCGGTCACTTATGATACTGGTGGTGCGGATGTTAAAGTCGGTGGGCATATGGCTGGAATGAGTCGTGATAAAGGCGGCGGTGCGGCAGTTGCAGGCTTTATGGAAGTTGTCGCAAAACTGCAACCTAAAGGCATTAAAGTTATCGCCAAAATTGCTGCGGTAAGAAATTCAATTGGTGCCGATGCTTATGTTGCCGATGAAATTATTACTGGTCACTCAGGCAAAAGAGTACGCGTTGGCAATACCGATGCCGAAGGCCGACTAGCCATGGTTGACGCTTTATCTCACTTTAGACAGCAAGCAACTAATGAAATAAATCCCGAACTATTTACCGTTGCCACTTTAACTGGGCACGCAGCATTAACCGCAGGACCTTACACGATATTAGTTGCTAACGGTCCAGCCAGAGAAAATGACCTCCCCGCTCAAATAGCCGCCTCTGGCGAGCTGTGGACTGACGGCTGCGAAATTAGCCGCTCACGCCGCGAAGACTGGAAAATTATTCGCCCTCGTTCAAAAGCCGATGATGTATTGTCATCTAACAATGGTCCTTCGGTTTCAGTTGCACGAGGACATCAGTTCCCAATGGCATTTTTATCATTAGCTTCAGGGCTCGATGAGCATGGCAATAGTAGTGAAAACCCCATTCCTTATGTTCATGTAGATATTGCAGGTAGTGGTGTTGAAGCAGGTGATTGGCAACATGATAAGCCAACTGCCGCACCCATATTGGCTTTATCAGGGTTGTATTTAAAATAATACTTAAATCTTTTAATTAAAGGTTAAGATCATTTGATCTTAACCTTTTTTATTTCACTTCTTATTATTTTAACTGGTTATTACTTTAGCTGGTTATTATTTTGACTGATTATCACTTTAACCGAAACGATAAAGACTGTTTAACCACTGGCCATTCATTTTCTAAAATAGAAAACACCACAGTGTCTCTGCTTAACCCATTAATTATTTGATGATTTCTTAAGATCCCATCTTGCTTTGCGCCTAGCCTTAAAATGGCGTTGCGCGATTTTTGATTATGATAATGGGTTCTAAACACCACCACACAGGCTTTTAAATGCTCAAATGCATGAGTCAGCATTAGCAGTTTACACTCGGTATTGATTGCTGTTCTTTGTACCGATTGAGCATACCAAGTGTAACCAATTTCAATTCGGCGATTACTGGCTTCGGCATTACAAAAACGAGTCGATCCAATCACTTTATTATCAGAGAGTCTAACAACCGCAAAAGCTAAGCTTTTATCATGTTTTTTATCATCAAGCGCCGTTTCAATATAACCAATTGTGCTAGATTCATTTGGAATCGAGGTAAACCAAAGTTTATCAAGCTCACCATCTTTAACCGCATTAATTAAACCATTAGCGTGCGATAAAGATAAAGGCACAAGCTTTACACTTGTGCTTTTAAGCTCTACATCATTTAGCCATTGTTGAGACATCAACTTAAACCTATAAAATAAGCTTACTCAACACCAATATAAGAGGCGAGTTTAGGCATGTTATTAACAGAAACTAAATGGGCATATATAAGGGGTAAGTAGCCTTTCTTACGAAACTCTAAATAGGTTTCATCGGATAGCTCATTTAATTTTTTCTCATCTACTACAAAGAAGCCTTGAATTTTATTTTTCTTACCTTCTTTACCGAACTCAATCCCCTGAGGAATAAGTAGATCATTTTCTTGCAAGGCTTTAGAAAACTCGCGCATTGCTTGACCACTGTTGTAATAATTAAACATGGCGTTAGCGCGTTGTTTTAAATAATCAGACTCGGTGCCATCTTCGTTAAATAATTGATCGCCTTTATCATCATTAAGCAATTCACAATCTTCGTCGATTAAAATCATCACTTTATTTTGATCGTCAGGGTTGCGTGTCATTCCTAATGGAAAATGAGTAAACGAAGCTGGTACATAACGACCTCTTGGTTTGCCATCTTTAATGTAGTGGTTTTTAGGCTCGTTATTACCTAAAAGTAAAACACAGGCAAAATCATCTTCGTTTGCTTTTACAAAAACAATCGGCAACTCTACCGAAGCAAAAGCAAACTCCTGTGGCACAATTGATGTAGAGTTAAGATTATCAAAACGAGCAAAGTCAACTTGAGAAATTAAGCGTTTACCTTTATGTTGATCTTTGTTGAGAGGTACAAAATTGGGTTTCATTACTTTTTAACCTTATAAATAACTAAATGAAAATGACCTACGTTGCTGTAAGTCTGTTTAAAATATTATGCTACAACAAATTATTTTGAGCTAATCCATTGATTAATTTTTTTCTCTAGCACCAGCATGGGAACTGCGCCACCAAGTAGCACTAAATCATGAAATTCTGCTAGATCAAATTTTTCGCCTAATTGCTTTTCTGCACTTTGCCTTAAAGCTATAATTTTTATCATTCCAAGTTTATAGCCTAGCGCTTGTCCTGGCCATGCCATATAGCGCTCAATTTCCACCACAACATCAGACTCTGCGGTTCCAGTGGTTTCAGCCATATATTTTATCGCCTCTTCACGCGTCCATTTTTTATAATGGAGTCCCGTATCAACCACTAATCTTACGGCTCTAAATAACTCGCCTTGTAAACGCCCTAAGTTACCAAATGGATCGTCTTTATACATCCCCATTTCAAAAGCCACTAATTCAGAATAAAGCGCCCAACCTTCAACATAAGCATTATAAGGTGCTATTCGGCGTAAAAAGGGAAGAGAATCTTGTGCTAAGTTTAAAGCCACTTGCCAATGATGACCAGGATTTGCCTCGTGATAAGTTAAGGTTTTTAAGCCGAATTTAGGGTTGGCTTTCATATCACGTAGATTAATCCAGTAAACTCCTGGTTGAGTGCCATCAAGTGAAGGTGAAGTATACTGACCACCAGGTGAGCCCTCTTCGACCGCCTTAGGAAATGCTTTAACTTCAACCTGATAAGGTGGCTTTGTTTTAAACAGCGGCGGCATTTTGGCAGTAATTTCTTCGATATAGCGATTAAGATCGGCCAACAACTCTTTACGTCCTTCATCACTGTCTGCATATAAAAACCGAGGTTCATCTAATAGCTTAATCATTCTTAAGCCCACACTACCTTCGGTATATCCTTCTTTGGTTAAAATTACATCCATTTGCGTGGTAATTCGCTTTACTTCATCTAAACCTATTTGATGAATTTGATCGGCAGTTAATTGACTATCACCTAGTTGCAAAATCGCATCTTGATAATAAGCTACACCATTAGGCTGCGCCCAAATACCTGATTCATCTCGGGCTTTATCAACTAAGCTGTTGGTTTTTTCGCTTAACGCTTGATACGCAGGATAAACCACTTCAACAAGCTTGGCTTTGGCTTGATTAATTAGCGCCTTTTGTTTTAATTGCGAAAGATTAGTGTCTTGTAACTTTGTTGCCAATGATCGAATTAAAAAGTGATCTTCAGGTTTTGCTGCAACAAAGCCATTCATAAAATTGACCGCACCTTGCAAAATAACCTTAGGAGCAATCCACCCCTTAGCAACATCGGCTTCTAGCTTTTGAGTGATACTTGCCAACAATTGGTCAAATTTTGCTAACCGACTAATATAATCAAGTGCATCTTGCTCGGTTTCAATTTTATGAGCATTTTGCAAAACTTTAGGGATATCAATTAAGGGCCCATTAATTTGGTTAACCACAAAAGGCGACAACCCCATCCAAGTATCAATATAACCAATACCAAATTCAGAGTGTCCTGCATAATAACGAGTAATGCTTGCCATTACCTGCTTATTTTCAATTTCATCCGCTGATAAACTATCATTTGGCCAGGCTTCAATTTTTTGCGATAAAGAAAGCAACTGCTCTCTTAAATTTTGCTCTGATTGTACTGAGTAATCTTCAATTTGATCTTGATAATAGCCCAACTCACTCTCACTTAAGCCATAAACCGTTGCCGAAATTTGGCGTTGCTTAAATAATACTGTTTTAGCTTGTAAGTACAAACTATCTAAACTTTGGTTATCCTTTTGAGAAACCATTGCTTCTTCGTTTACTTTTTCAGTTTGCGATTGATTTGTATTGCGATCATCACCGCATGCAGAAATAGCAATACATAAGAAAGTTATTATCAATAATTTTTTTTGTTGCATTTAAAACCCTAGGGTTATTCAGTCAGTTGATTTTCAAGGTTAGCAAGTGTGACATAGGCTTAGTTAAATTTCGAGCATAAAAAAGTGAGACTTGCATCGCAACTTAAAACTTATTTGCTCAAGATTTACACAGCTTACCGATATTGATAGTATCTTAGCCATAATTTTAATAATTCATGCTTATTTGGTGAGTAAAATGAAAGATCTAACTGGAAATATCTGTCTTGGTTGTGTTGGTGGAATTACAGTTGGCGTTATTTTAGTCTCAATAATTGCAACACTCTTGTTTAAGTTTTCTTTTACCACAATGGATTTGTTTAAGTTTTATGGATTTGCAATGTTATTGGGGTTATTAGTTGGCGCCATCGCGGGTTGGTTAAACTGCTATCGACAGCAAAAGCAATCAAAAGCCGCAAGCACTTAACACTTAGCGTTTAGCACTTAAGTGATACTTAAACTAATTCGCTAGTTTCTGCTACCCACAGTTAAACTTAAGCTCAGTGGTTGACCATTGCGGATAATATCGAGCTGAGTTTCATCTCCGGGCTTTAGTCTTCCAATAAGAAAAGGCAGTTCATTAAAATCTTGAATTGTTTTGCCATCAACACCCACAACAATATCTTCAACTTGTAAACCAGCCTCTTCGGCGGGTGAATTGCGGCTAACTGCATTTATCATTGCACCATACGAATTTTTAAGCTCAAAGTTTTTCACCAACTCACGAGAAACGGCTTGATAACCCACCCCTAAAAATCCCCGACTTACCCTACCATTAAGCTTAATTTGATTAACCACATCAATCGCTAAATCAATTGGAATTGTAAACGAAAGCCCAACAGAGCCACCATCGGTGGTAAAAATTTTAGTATTAACACCAACAACATTACCTGCCATATCAATTAATGGCCCACCCGAATTCCCCATATTGATGGCAACATCGGTTTGAATATAAGGAATATATTGCTCACCTGCACTACGCGCTTTAGCGCTGACAATACCCGCAGTAACCGATTGCTCTAAACCAAAAGGAGCCCCTATTGCCATTACCCACTCACCTACTTTAACTTTATCAGAGCGCCCAAACTGCAATGGTTTTAGGTTTTCTGCATTAATTTTTAGTAGGGCTATATCGGTTTCTCTATCGCTGCCTACAACCTCTGCATCAAAAATACGCCCATCAGCCATTTTAACCTCAATTTCCTCGGCATTTTGAGTGACATGATTATTGGTAAGCAAAAAGCCATCATCAGAAATTACAAAACCCGATCCCATTCCATCAATCCCTATGGGGGAATCATCACCAGATACTTGAATACTAACAACGCTTGGTTTCGACTGTTCTGCTAATACAGAAAAATTAGGAAGCGAAGTTTTAATCTGAGAAAAATTAGCACTAGGCTGAATAGCTACTGGCTGAGAAAAATATTTCTCTTGTTTAGTGAGATCGTTATTTGCATTTTGTTTAATTGATTGAATTTCAGACATAAAATACCAGTGCTGAAGGGCAATCACCACAATAAACAAAATAATCAACTTTAACTGCTTCAAACTTTGTCTCCTGCGTTGGGTTAGGACTATCTATAGAGCTTATAATAGATCGGCTATAAATTCTTAACCTTAATCGTATCAAATTGTGACACATCTACACTTAAAGCTCTTTTTGCAATCATTTTGGGGAAGTGATCAGTATTTTGGGCAAACTGTTTATTATAATAAGACAGTATTACCAAGCCCACTAAAAAGCCTAGCCCGCCACCTAAAATGCTCATTAGTTCAGAGTCAGTATTGCTCGAAAAAATTATTGCACCTAAAAACATTGCAACAATTGGCAGCAAATAAGCAACCAAAGCCGCTTTAGTAACGCTTGCTTTAGGCACAGCAATTGTCACTTCATCGCCTATTTTAGCGTTAAGCTCATTAGGTAGCTGCGACACAAATAAACGATCTGCCAAATATTTTTCTAAAATTCCATTTCCGCAGGTTGATTCTACCTGACAGCTCGAACAAGCTAGCTTAGATCGCGTGTTAATCCAAGCAATATTGTTTTCAATGCGAGTAACTAAACCCGTTTCAGTGAGCATATACCCGTTCTCCTTCAAGATGCATGTTTCAGCAAGTCAGTAAGCCATTGTATTTAAGGCATTAATACGCAAGATTAGTCATTCTACTTTAAGTATTGATAACAAAAAAGAGGTTGGTTTATTACCTTGCCCTTTGGCTGAACACTGAATCATGCATCTTGAGGGAGAACGGGTATATTTAGATTGAACCCGATCTAAATTTAACCAATGAAAATATTTTCATAAACGATCTTTTAATTGGATTTATATAAATTCCAATAATTGAATCGTGCTCTGTGAATGATTGACCAACGCCAAAGTTAATTTTACCCACCGTATCAGCAGTAATTAAAGTGCCTGCCATTCTGTCCCAAATAGCTAGTGCCGATCCTAAATTTGTATCAAAGTGCTTAGGGTTATCACTGTGATGAATTTGATGTTGAGCGGGGCTTATAAACCACCTTTCCCATGCTTTCCCCCAACTCAGCCAAATATGCGAATGGCGTAAGTTTGAGCCCATAAAATTAAACGCAAACACAAAAACATTAGCACCCGCTATTTCAATAACCGATAGAGTAGGACCAAATAAAAAGTAAGCAACACCAATGGCAATTCCTTGCGAAATTGCTAATCTACAAGCAAATAAGTAATTTTCAATGGGATGAGAGCGATAAATAGTTATTGGCGTTAACACTTTTGCTGAATGATGAACTTTATGGATTTCCCACAAGAAAGGAACTTTATGTAAAAGATAATGCAAAAAGAAGCGTGAAAAATCATCGAGTAAAAACAAAATTAAGGTAAAAGAGAGCATTATTATCCACTTTTGCTCACTTACAGGGGCAACAATACCAAAACTTGATTCAAAAAAACCCGATACACCTAAAGCAATAGGGGCAATAGCAACAATGGCAGGAGCAAGTAATAGCCCGCGTATTAGTTTATTGACTATTAATAAAATATAATCGTGTTTTGCCGACTGAGCAAGCCAAACTTTTTTGGGAAAAAGATATTGAATAAAAGCTTTAGCACTTGGATTTTTTTTTGCTTTAATAAAAACAACAAAAGCTAAAATAAGCGTACCAATTAAATAGCCAAAATAGAGTCTTTGGCTAGGATCAATAAGGTATCGACTTAACTCAGTTAAACTGCTGTTAATGTTTTCTAAATAGTTCATCTTTATATCACTGAGCAAACTTAATGATCATTTTACACGATTTAGCAAACTCGACTTAGAGGATATTGTTAACTACCAACGATATTTATAACCTAGGAAAACTTGTCTTGGCTTATTAGGTCTAGCACCATATGGACGCCTACTAACGATATTTTCTTCATCAAAAAGGTTATCTATTTTAAAATATAGGGTTCCCATTTCGGTTAGGTTGTAGCTAGCAGAAAGATCAGCAATCCAATATGAATCTGTGGTTACACCACTTAATGTTACTCCTTCTCCTGCGGCTTCATTCATTTCATCAACAAAATTAATCAACAGATCAGTGGTCCATTTATCTGCTGCTAAACCAAATCTTAAGGTTAATTGATTTTCAGGTAAGTAAGGAACTTTATCACCAACAGCAACATCACCCCATAACTCAAAATCCAAATTAAATTCTTCTCTAAACTCAGCATTTGTATAGGTGTAAATAATTCCCCAAGGCATGTCGAATGAATCGTTTAACTCAAGTACATTTGAATAGCTTGCTTCTAAACCAAAAACACTTACTTCACCTGCGCTATATTGCTCATCAATATTAATAGAGCACCTTGTAGAAGTTGAAAAAGTACAGCTTTCATTTAAGTTTTTAAAATCACTTGCAAAGCCAACAAGATCTAAGCGCTCTAGTTGATTAAACAAACGATACCCTACTTCTAAGCTATATGAATGCTCAATTTCTTGTTCTACATCTTGCTGAGGGCTCGTAGGAACAAATCCTCTGTGCAAACCAGCAAACACACCAGAGGTTTTATCTAGCGCATAAAAAGCGCTAATACCGGGCAACCAAATTGTGTTGGTTTTAGATATCCAATCGTTTTGTCTATCTTCTAAATTATTTTGATAAAAGGACTTAATATGCTCGCCTCGGAGTCCTGCGCTTAGCTCCCACTTACCTAAAGAAATGGTATCTTGCACATAAATAGACCACACATCAGAGCTTTCTAAATTTGCTGTGCGCAAAAATGTTTCCTCTCCAGTACTAACCAAAAGCTGAGATTCCATGTTAAAAGTATCTTCGGTGTGGTTACGGATAATTTGATCCTCGTGATATCTAAGCCCAACTTTTATTGAATGTTCAAATCCAAACCAATCAGCTTGCCAGCGAACGTCCGATTGAATGCCTTGCGAAACAAACGCCCTATCATTGGTACCAATAACAATTCGCTCTGAAACATTTGAAGTATCGCTAGCCCCAGTTAACACATCATAAAAAATCGGGTTTAAATCGTCTTCTGGATTTAATAAAATATCTTGCAAAGTTCGCTGATTTGCACTGTCTACAAAACCATTAATTTTACGCCAAGCTCTTTCAAACTCATTGCGATAAACTCTGGTAATAACATCAAATTTATCACCAATAATAAAATGGTTAAACTGAACTTGTTGGTGATCCCACTCCATTCTATCAAGCTGTGAAGCGGCATAACGTCGGTTAGGGTTTTCAGCAAAATCATTATCGGTTAAACCTAAATAAGTTTCGTCAGACACTTCATCGGCATATCCCAGCTTAAGCTCAAAAACCTGATCAAAATCTTTTCCTGATAACTCATATTTAAGTTTTGTTGTAAAATCATTTTTATTAAAGCCAGTATCACCACCAGTATCTAATTCTTTAAAGCCATCGGTTTCTATGTGAATACCTTCTAATAAAATACTAAAGTTACCAATATTTTTTGCCGTATAAGCATGATACTTTTGATAATTATCTTCCCCGATAGAAATATCTAGCATTCCTTCATCGGCTGAGGGAACTTGTCTGGTATTTAAATTGATTGTGCCTGCTACGGTATTAGGTCCAAATAATATTGCTGAAGGTCCTTTTACCACTTCAATTGATGTCATACGACTAACTAAAGGAAAATAATAAGCTGCTGGTGCAGAATAAGGCGCAGGACCGATTAAGACACCATCTTCTAAGATATTAATTTTTTTGCTTCGCTCGGGGGTTACACCACGAAAACCAATATTGGGTCTTAAACCATAACCATCTTCTAAACGAAGATTAATGCCAGGTACCTGTTTTAATATTCGATGAATGTCATCATATTCAAATCTTTCAAGTTGCTCTTCATCAATTAATGTTATCGCACCCGCTTCTGTATTAAGCGTGTCTTTTTTACCAATAATTCTCAATCTTTCAGAATATTCTTCTTGTTTCTCTTCATTTTTCTTATCTGCTGATTCAGCAAAAGTATTTTGACTAAAACCTGAAATAAATAAAATAGGTGCGGCACATCCTAAAATAAAATATCGATTCAATTTATTATGTTTATTAAACATTCAGTTAACCCTATAAAAGATATTCTTGCTAAGTTTTATTAACGTTTTTAACTCTATTTATTAAAGCTAAATTGATAGACTACTAATCGTTATCACCGGCTGAACTTGCAGGCAAATTAAGCACTAGCTCATTAATAAAATCAGTTTTCATTTGATCGGTAATTGCTTTAACTTGTTCGTGCGTTAATTGAACTTGGTTAGGATCATCAACCAAAGTTTGGCTTAATGAAACTTCATAAGAATCTAAATTATTAAGCGCATTATTGATCGCATTATTAATATTTGTTGCCGTAGTTTCAGCGCCAACATCAACTAAAAAGTCATCAAACCCTATTTCGCTGGTTGTATTTTCCACTTCACCTGTAAAAATGGTTTGTAAGCTCAATAAATTATTACGAATATTTTCAATTGAGTGATTGGCATAAACCGACTCAACATCTTCAGGACATGGATTTTGCCCACATTGGTTACTAGCAATACCCGATGGAATCGCTAATTTTGCATCTTTTGTCACTGCATCTACATAAAAAAGCCCATCAGTAATACGATTAACCGCTTGATGAACATCATCAAAGTCACTACCAGGCTCATTAGCAGCATTTAATAATGATTGGGCATAACCCGAGTTGCCATTCCACTCATTTAATAGTTCTTGTGTACTAGTAATAATATCACCCGCTATTTCTTCAACAAATTCACATCTTTGTATGCTTCTTTCATTATCGGATAAAGCATCCCACCCAGCAGGAGCCGTATTCATATCACAAGAATGATTAAGATTTTCTACAAAAAGTAAATACTCGGCAGCATCTAAACCTTTACGAGTAACAACCCTATTCCTTATATCATAAGGTGTGCCATTAATTTCTCCTTGATTAAAAAACACCACATCTTGATCAACCGCACAAGAGTTGGTAGTAGGCCAAGAATATATTTTGTTTCTCAACAAGCCATTACTCACTGCTAGCGGACCAATTTGCATTACCTCAATTTTTTGCCACTGCCCCATAGCATTTCGCCAAGCTTGCTGTGCGGCTGCTTTGTTATCACTTCGCTCTTGTTCCGATATTGAGCCATCTAAAAATGCTTGCTCGCTTATGCAATACTGGCTTACCGCAGATTCAAACTCATTTGCTACCGTGTTAAACGACTCAAAAGCTGGAGAAATAACATTATTAGTAATATGGCTAACTAACTCAAACTCATCAAAGCTTGAGCTGCCATCATCGTTATCATTATCGGGCTCAACAAACATTTCACCAGAAGTGCCACTCGAACTATCACTACATCCATTACCAAATAAAACAAGAGATACTGCAAGAACAATGGGACTAATTAATGGTGTTTTTTTCATATTTATGACCTTATAATAATTATTACTAACCGTTTTATTACTTAAAAATTTACAATACTTTTAAACCACAAAAGGTTAAGCCCTTAAGCTCAACCTTTTATGTTTACCATTTAAGACTATTGTATAAATCTAGATTTACCAATTTTGAGCTTGCTCATCGGTAAACCCATAGGCGGCCTGAAGTAAATCACGAGCTGCAATTAAGTCTAGTTTATATTGTTCAAGTTCGTCTTCTGCTACAGCTGGTGCGTCCTGCATTAAAACATGAACTTGCGCGTAATCTTCGTCGCTTAATGGGGAGAATCGACTAAATTGAAGATTAAGCGCAAAACCTTTCATTTCTGACCAATGTTTTGCTAAGTCACTATAATTAAAGTCATCCGTTCCTAAGTTATCTAAATCTCCAAGCGAATCATTAATATAGTGAACAACCGTGGCAGAAATTGACTTTTCCCAAAACTCAACAACAATATCTCGCTGCTCAACTAAGCTTTCCATCTGTTCTGTTGATAGTTCTGCGCCGATATTATCATTAATTATTTTACGTCCTTCTAACAATGCATTATATGCTGCGGCAGTAAAATCAGTTGGATTGGCTAAATCTACTGTACCTCTATCACGCTTAGCAGCATTAACTGAATTACCCATATTAACTTCTGCTTTTAAATCAAAAAAGCTGTCACCATTACTATCATGCTTACCCGTTGCATATTCTTCGCGGCCACCTTTACCAGAAATTTCATCATCGGTATATTCTAAGTAGTCACGAGCTGCACCAAAATAACCATAACCTTCATCCCATTGATGCTCTAAAGTGGTATAAGCGTTATCACCAGCAATATTGGTTGTTAATAAACCTTTATTTTCAGTGTCATTATCAAAGTAGTCATCTGCACCTTGTGAAAATGCAACAGCACCTAATAAAAACTTTTGAATAAGTTGCTTAAGATCGCGACCGTCTTCTGTCAGGTAAATAGTTGTAATTTCATTACCATTAAAATCGGTACGTGTATCGCCATCTAAAAAAGTTTGAGCATTATCAGCTAACAATCCAAAGAAAATTTGTACTAAATCGTGTGGTGTGGTTGCTCCTGCTTCACCCCAACCTTCAAAGTCGCCGTCATTCCAATTTTTGTGTTGTCCTTCAGCATCACTACCAGCAATTTTACCAAACAAATCTTTTTGCGAAGAAGATAAGTCTCTTAAGGTTGTTTGTAGAGGAGTGTCAATAAAATCAACTGCAAAGCTGTCTGCTATAAGGTCATATTGATCACTAGAAATATTATAAAATGAATTTAATTTATCAATAACCGCTTGCCTGTCAGCAAACATACCGGCTTCTACTTCACCTTGTAATTCACTACCAATATATTGATTAAGCTCAGAAATTAATACCATTCTAGTCACTTGTCCAGAATATGAAACGGTAGAAGCGCCTTCGCCATTAACAAAAGAATAAGTATCAAGAACATCGGTTACATCAACAGTAAGATCTTCTTCAAGAGATGAGCCACCAGAATCGGTTACGGTAACAGTAACGGTTACTGATTGGTTTTTTTCATAATTTAATGCAACATCATCGAGTAATTTTAAAGTTGTTCCAGAAATCTCAAAGTCTTCATGTGATGTAGCAAATGTAAAAGTATCACCTGCATCTGGATCGGTAGCAGATAATGTACCTACTGTTGCTCCAGCTTCATTTTCAACAACAGCATTAGCTGACAAGTTAATCGCTGTAGGTGCGCTATTGGTTGGTTCTGGATCAGGCTCTGGGCTACTTGAACTACCACCACCGCAAGCCGTCAATGCAACAAGGATTGATGCAGTAACGATAGAAAGTGAAAATTTAGATTTATTATGTTTCATAACAGGTTTCCGTCATTTAGTTAGAAACTGAATCTTATTGCATTTGTAATTGCGAATCAATCTCATTGTTATGTTTTTTTTCAATAAGTCTAAATTTTTTTTAATCACGGTGTTTTTATTTATCAAATAGTGAAGTGAACTAAATTCCTAAACTAAAACTACCAAGCAATAACCCTGCTTCGCTCAATTTTTAGTTCAACTTTTTCAGCAACACTATAATCAACCGAATCAGACACAATAAACATTTGTTCTTCTTCAGTTAAACTTTGCACTTGATAATGCCAATAAGCACCAAAAAACTGCTTATCAATAATTTGATACTCTCCGGCGCTCGAAAGACTCAATTTAATATTTTCAGGGCGAACAATTATTTCTGTAGCATTGGCATTTATTTGATGAATATCTGAGCAGAAGATTTCACCTAATAGCGTATAAAATGAATTTTGACTGCTTTTTAATATTGGTAAATAATTAGCTTTGCCTAAAAAATCCGCTACAAATTTATTTTTGGGGTTATGATATAGCTGATCACCCGCTCCTTCTTGGATAATTTTTCCATCGTTCATTACCGCTACCCTATCGGCAAAATTAAAAGCTTCTTCTTTACTATGAGTAACCAATATTGCCGAAATTTTTTGTTGTTTAAAAATCGCTCTCATTTCACTTAGCAAGCTAAAACGAGATTGACTATCAAGGTTTGAAAACGCTTCATCAAGCAATACAATTTCTGGTTTATAGGCTAGTGCCCTCGCAATTGCTACTCTTTGTTGTTGCCCTCCCGAAAGCTCATGTGGATAGCTATTTATGTATTCACTTAACTTAACCAGTTTAAGAAGTTTATTTATGCGATCAGTTTGTTGTGCTTTAGTTAACGCTTTAATCCCAAAAGCAATATTTTCAGCAACATTCAAATGGGGGAATAGTGCATAATCTTGAAAAATCATGCCAATTTTTCTCTGCTCACTGGGCAAAGTAAAGTTTGCAGAGTTAGCTTTAATACTCCCTATTTTAATTAAACCCTGCTCAATAGGAAGTAATCCAGATATTGCTTTAAAAAGTGTGCTTTTGCCACAACCACTAGGTCCAATAATTGCGACAATTTCATTTTTTTTAACCTTTAATGACAGTGAATTAATAACGGTATCAGTTTCATATCGGCAGCTAATGTCATCAATTGATAGCTGAACATTATTATTTGATGAATTGGAACAACTCATTATTAAGACTCTTTTTCTAATAGTTTATTTAAAAATATTACCGGAACCAAACTCACAAAAACAATCAACAACGCAGGTAATGCGGCTACCTCTAACTGCTCATCAGATACATACTGAAAAACATAAGTGGCTAATGTTTCAAACCCAAAGGGTCTCACTAAAAGTGCCGCAGGTAATTCTTTCATGCATTCAACAAAAACTAAAACAAAGGCAACTAATAAGCTTTTTTTAACTAATGGAAAATGAACTCTAATCATTGTTTGCAAAGGTGAATATCCCATGGTGATACTTGCCATATCTAAAGAAGGTGATATTTTTGATAAGCCAGATTCTACTGCGCCAATAGCAATTGCCGCAAAACGAACCGTATAAGCAAAAATGATTGCAAATAAACTTCCCGAAAGTATTAGCCCTGGCTCGGTAAGCCCTAACATTGCAAATAACTGATTAATTCCACCATCAAAATACGACAAAGGTATCAGCACACCAATAGCCAACACCGTGCCTGGTAAAGCATAGCCAGTGCTTGATAACTTGTTGGTTGTTTCACTCTGTTGAGTATTTGATAGTCGTTTAAAATAAACTAAAACTAGCCCTATCAATAGGCATAAAACACCCACAATACAAGCCACTAAAAAACTATTAGCGCTTAGTTCAAATAGCTTAGCATTCCACGACTGAGCAAAGTAATCTAACGCATAAATTAATAATGCAGAAAATGGCAGCAAAAAAGACAGTGCAAAAACTAAAAACAAAAAAAGTAAGGCAAAAAAGCGCTTAAAACCAGAGAGGCTTTGCCTGTTATGACCTATGTTCGTGCTATTTTTTTGATAATACTTTTGTTTACGCCGCGCATATTTTTCTAAATAGATTAAGCTAAAAACAAACAACAGCATTAACGAAGATATTTTTGCTGCCGCAGCTAAATCGTTATAGCCTAACCATGTATCATAAACAGCAGTTGTTAAGGTAGAAACTGCAAAATATTTAACCACCGCAAAGTCGGCTAAGGTTTCCATGGCAACTAATGCCATAGCCACAATAATTGCAGGTCTTGCAAGCGGCAAAGAAACTCGATAAAACACTTGCCATCCTGTTGCGCCCATAATTTTTGCGCTATTTAGCATATCGCTCGACTGCCCCATAAATGCCGCTCGCGCAAGCATATAAATATATGGAAACAACACCATGCTCAACACTACAATAGAACCGCCAATCGAGCGCACCTCAAAATAACATTGAGTACCTGATTGTGTAGGCATAAGACCTCTAATAAAACCTTGTACTAAACCTGCACATTCCAACAGATCCGTAAAAACAAAAGCCACAACATAAGAAGGCAAAGCCAGTGGTAATAGCAATAGCCAAATAAAATGCTTTCTCATTGGAAAATTATAATTGGCAACTAACCAAGCACAAGGGATCCCTAACAGCAGCGAACCAATAACAACACCTAAAGTAACTTTTATTGAGTTGAGAATATAGTCAGGTAGTACGCTTTGCCAAAGGTGTGAAAACAATGAATCTTCGGCATAAACAGATAAACCAAAAATGGCGACAACAGGAGAAAAAAGAATTAGAGTAATAAGCCAACTTGATACAGACCAAGTTTTAGCAATAGTTAACTTCATTAGCGCCTTAATAAAAGGCCAAGTTTGCTAGCAACAAACTTGGCTTAATTAAACTTTAATTAATAGGCTTTAATAATACTATAGGTCAAACTTTACTTCATCAATCAACTTAATAGCCTGCTCTCGGTTTTTAGCAATTTTGTCCATGTCGAGCTTATCCGACTTAAATTCGCCCCAAGCAGAAACCACTTTAGAAGACTTTACCCCAGGTTTTACTGGATACTCCATATTCACTTCAGCATAAATTTGTTGCGCCGAACCACTACTTAAGTATTCCATTAGTTTAATAGCCGCTTCTTTATTGGGTGCATGTTTAGTTAAAGCCATTCCACTCACGTTAACATGCGCACCACGATCTTTTTGATTTGGAAACAAAATATGGACCGAATTTGCCCAAGCAATTTGTTTTTCATCGGCAAGCATTTTGCCAAAGTAATAACTGTTGCCTAATGAAACATCGCATATCCCTTCTTTTATTGCCTTAACCTGAGCCCTATCATTACCCTGAGGCTTACGCGCTAAATTACCTTTCACCCCTTTAAGCCAAGCTTTGGTTGACTCAGCACCATGATGGGCAATCATAGAAGAAACTAATGCAATGGTATAAGGATGCTTACCACTACGAGTACAAATTTTTCCTTTAAACTTTTCATCCGCCAAATCTTCATAAGTAATATCAATATTACCTACACGCTCTTTTGAAGCGTAAATATTGCGCACGCGAGTAGTTAGCGCAAACCAGTGATTATCAGCTCCCTGTAGATGAGCTGGAATATTTTCATTGATCACTTTGCTATCAACTTTTTGAGTCAGCTCTTTATTCACTAAATCCATTAATCGGCTAATATCAGTTGTTAAAACCAAATCTGCTTTAGTGTGTTTTCCTTCACGCTGCAAACGCTCGGCTAAGCCTTTTTTAGCAAATAAAACATTCACTTTAATGCCGGTATCTTTAGTAAATTGCTCAACCACAGGATCAATTAGATAAGCTTGACGATACGAATAAATATTAACGCTATCCTCGGCAAGAGTTGCACTGCTAAATAATATTGCACTCAATAATGCAAAACTTTTTTTACTGATAAAATTTTTCATTGACCTTCCAATAATAATGATTCTTATTTGCGCAAATTATAAATTGTTCTGCTTACATTGCAAGCAAAAAAAAGCCGCTTTAATTAAAGCGGCTTTAGTCATAACACAATAGTGATTAACTATTTTGCAAAGCGTCTTCTTAAACGCTTACCATAGTTGGTATTCATGCCTGTTTTTATAAAATCAAATGCTACGCCCCCATTGGTTCCATAACAGTAAAATTTATAAATAATTATGACCTTTTATGCATCTAACTATTTTTGCCACCAAACAACTTCACCTTTAACGTTTATATAACCAAACTTGTCTCCAATTTCAACTTTTGCCAAATCACCATCAAAGTCAAAGGCTTCATCATATAATGGTGTAATAACAAATTCTCCTTCTTTATTTATATACCCCCACTTACCCTCTAATTCTACTGTAGCTAAATCATCAGAAAATGGATAAGCATCATCATACTGAAACGGAACAACAACTATACCTTCGGTATCAATATAACCCCATTTTCCACTCTTACAAACTGCAGCGAGTGAGCAAGAAAAATCTGTTACCGCTTGATATTCCGCTGTAATAATAATTTTTCCTTTTTTATCTATAAAGCCACACTTATTATTATCTTCAAATGGACATAAGCCGTCACTAAAGTATGATGATGATAGCTTTGTAAAGTTAGCATTAATTACAATAGTTCCCTTACTATCCATGAAGCCAAATTTTTCATTATTTTCTATCATATAAAGTTTTGTCATTTAAGTTTTATCCACCTTTTGTTCTTGTAATCTTCCCCTTACTATCAACACAGACACAGCTATCATGTTTTGGTTGTTGCCCTAGAGCTCTCTTTGCTATAGTTTTTGCTTTTTTCTGGCACTTAGCTAAACTTTTATCTGTAGCAGTTCCAAATGCAGTTTTGACATCTCCATTGCTTGTTGAAATACTGTGTTGATTAGCTATAGCTCGGCATGTACAAGTTACTAACCCCCTTCCCTTTGGTTTCTTGGGAGTTTGAAGTTTAGGTAGTTTGGGTTTAGTAATCATACCTGCAGCTCTACAGGCAGCTGCGTTTGCTGGGTTTAAACACTTGGATAAAGAATTTAAACCTAAAGGATCGATGTATGATATCGGGTTTTGCTCTGCGTATATATAAGTATTAATTCCTCCCTTTTGACCAATGGGATCAGACTGAATATATCTACCTAAGCTGGAATCATAATCCCTATAATAATTATACCAGTTATCTTTTTCCTCATCATAATACTGTCCGGGAAACCCAATTTCAAATCCTTGTATATTATCTTTTTTTATGATTCTATCAAAAGCCCTATTCTCTGCTCTCCACACTTCTGACTTAGCATTGTTTACAACAACCTCAGGCCTACCCATATAGTCAGATATTACAAAATACAATTCATTGTTTTTTAAATAACCAACTAACTCTCCTTCAAAATAAATATAGTTTTTTTCTATATTCCTTGATTTTTTATATATCAACTCTCCAGATGAAGAAAAGCTGTAATAAGTATTCACACCTTCGAAACTTTTCTTAACTCTTTCACCTTCAGAGTTGTAGGTATAATCCGCAATATTGTTTCCTTGAACAAATCGACGCATTCTATTATTTTCATTATAATAATAATATTTATTCCCAATACTCGTTATACTCCCATTAGCGTCTGTGATCACAGGTTCTTCTTGAACTTTCTCCAAAATATTGCTATTCAATGCATAAATATAGTTCGTAGAGTTTTTCGTTAGCCTATTTCCATTATTATCATAAGTATATAAGGAACTGACCCCATAATCGTTAGAGCTAATCAGTCTCTCATTATTATCATAAACATATCTTTTGTACTTTTGTAATCTAGTACTATGTGTGTCATCTATTTGACTAATGTTGCTATTTAAATCATATGAAAGACTTAAGTCCATAACTCCAGGAGTATAAAGCCCTGTAAGCCTATAACGATTGTCTCGACTATAAGTTCTAAGTAGCCCATTTCCAAAGGTAAAATTAGTAACTGGACCAAACGGTTTATAACTAGCATTAGAAATTAATTGATTTCCGTTGACTTTTATAGATACAACATTACCTAGTTGGTTACGCATATAATCAACAATAACATTATTAGGTCTAACTTCTTTTGTTATTTGCCCTGCCTTATTATATTGCCATTTAAGAGTAAAGCTTTCACCATCAATAACACTAGTTTTCTCTGTCTGTTCACCATGAGCATTATAAGAATAATACTGTACGCCAGAGTTATCTGTTACTTTATTTAAATAACCTTTTCTATCAAGATCATATTCATAATTATGTCCAATTGAGCTAGAAACTATACGATTTAATGCATCGTAAACAAATGTAATAACATTTCCTTTAGCATCAATTTTTTTCACCATATTACCAGCTTCATCATACTCAAAACGAGTGTTACCAGTGTCTGGACTTACTTGCCTGATTAAGTTGCCAAAACCATCATAGTAATAATACGTTGAGTTACCATTAGGATCAGTCAATTTACTAACCAAACTGTTTTTATTGTAAAAATATTGAGTAACTCCACCATTTCTATCTGTTGATGTTTTCAGTCTACCCAAGCTGTCATAAGCATTGTAAATACCTTTACCTTTTGCATCTTTAACCGTAGTAGGATGTTCTCCTATTCCCATATTCAAATGAGCTAACGATTTGACTACCAGATATTATTGATTTCAATCGACTTAGTTCATCATAAGTTTTTTTATCCGATTTTATTACCTTATCACTAATACTAATACATGCTTCAGAAAACAGTTTTTCATCATTAAAATTGCAATTTGTAGCGCTAATTGCCAACTCTTTAATTAAAGTTGAAGTTAAATTACTTGCTGGATCATACTCGTATGAAACATAGTGCTTTCCACCAGTTGCAGACTTAACTAATCTATGTGCGCTGTCATAGTAAAAATAAGTTGTTAGCCCCTCTGCATTAACAATAGAGCTAATTTGACCAACGGCATCATAGCTAAAAATAGTGGTTCGTTTATCACCATAAAAATCATACTCAGCTTTCATCAACCAACCCAGTCTACCATAAGTAAACTTATTCACTGTTCCGTCTGGCAAAGTTATAGTTTTTGGCGTCCCATAAAAATTATAATCAGTGTAATAAGTTGAATAACCAATAGATGGTGGTGTTTGGTAGCTCTATAAGATTTCCTTTTGAATCATAATGATATACATAAGTGTCATTAATATCTGTTCGAGGGCCATCTATAGATTTAGTTTTTATCAACCCATTACCATGTGTAGTATAATTATAGTTCCATGTTCTTGTTTGATTTGCTACTCCATTTTCACTTGTATTTTTTTGAGACCTAGTCTCTAACCTTCCTAAGCTATCAAAAGTAAATTCAGTAGTTAAGTTTTCATCAGTTATTTTAGATAACTGAGCTGTAGGATCATGCCACTCATATGAGATAGATTTATACTCTATATTATTATCAAAAGTAGTCTCTTTTATAACTCTTTTTTTAGTATCATATTCATAAGCAGTTTTTTTACCTGTCCAATTCGTTTTGCTAAGAAGCAATTCATAATTATTACTATATTCATAAGATTTATTTGCCGCAAGACAGCTATCACTTGCATGACCTTCAACTTTGACTACATTCCATTCATATGGATCATCCCAATAGCCTTCCCCTGGTTCACCAATATATGTTTTTGCCTGCTTTTCAAATGTATAAGTCGTTCTTTTTCCCAATGCATTTTCTGTCAAAACTGTTCTTTTTTGGTATGGCGTATTATGAACTTGTTTTGTCTCTATAATCTTGAAGACTTCTTGATTATTCCCATGGTAACTTTTAATTGCTCGACTAGCATACTCCCACTCCCATGTCGCAAATCGGTCACCATTTTTATCTAATATTCCCGTCATTAAAGGAGAACCATTTTGACCAAGCTCTTCATATAAAAACTCTTCAACATTTCTTGTATCTTGATTACTTGTATCCTGTGTATCTGAATCATTTTTTGGCGTCGATAACTTAATTAAATCGCCATAACTATTATATGTATAATAGAAATTTTCATAACTAGGTAGTGATACTGTCTTAATGTATCCTTGAGAATTATAAGTAAAACTTAATTTATCTCCGTTATTATGAGACAAAGTTCTTATTCTAGTAGGTTCATTTGCATCATATAAGAAATCAATTTTTTCACCCGAAGGATCATGTTTTATGCTTTTTAAGACCCCTTCATCTCCAATGTTATTGTAAACTTCAGTAAATCCGCCCTCAACAAGATTCCATTGGTTACTATTTGTTGACGATTGATAAAAATGAACTTCACTGTCATTTTTATCAAACCATCTTGCTTCCAATTGGTATGCCTGAGTATCTTCAGTTTCTTGTGTACTTTCCACTTCGACATACTTTTTGGTAAGTATAAGTTGTTCTCCACTATAGCGTATAAGTGAAACTATAGCTGGGTTAGTCCAGCTTCCTTCAATAACACTCATTCCTAAATCATCAATATTAGATACACCCTGTCTTCCAAACAAGCCAGTGTAACGATTTTCTACTCCTCCATACTTATACTCTCTTGTCAAAATAACAGGCATTGTTCCACGTCCAATAACATCAGTGTTTAATTGAACTTTTCTACTGTCTGATATTTGAATAGGATTCCCACCTTTAGGGTTTGCACTTGAGCATTTTTCTGGTATTACACTTTTATTCGGTGATAATTGGCCATTTCTTTGAAAGTCTTCGGCCGATAATCCGTAAAACTGATCATTTAATTCTCTTAATAGGTTTCTAAAAAATAGCGTATAATCGGGCTCCTCCTTCTCTATCCTTGTACCTTGGACTTTCATAACATCACAATCAGTACGCTCAGCAGTATCACAACCATGTTCATCAGAATTTGCTTTCAAATTATTAAATCCAATTGACCAGCCCCATCCACTTTTTAACTTAGAGGATGATTCATAAAAATCGGCATCATCCTCATAATAATTTTCATTATCCACTGGCAAAATATTTATGTTTGCACAAAATAAAGCAGCAGATACTGCAATGGTTAATTTTTTACTTTTCATTTATATATCCTTATTATATTTCTTTAGTTATAAGTTGGTCTAACTTAGCCCATACACCGAAAATAAATGGGCTGTCATAAATTACTGTTCCAAATGGATAACGAACTTTACGAGGCACAATTACTCCCTCTTTCACAAAAACGGTTATTAAATTTGACAATTCTTTTTTCTGAAGCTTGAATACTTTAACTAAATAATTTTCAGTTACAATCGGCTGATTCCATAAATAATTAAGTAGTTCTTGTGATATATTTGAACTTAAGTCTAGACTACTAAATTTTTTGTTAAACTCTTCAAGTGATTTAGTTAATATAAAATTGCACTCTTGTTTTATTTTTTCTGAATACCCAAAAGCTTCATTCCAAAATGCAATAGTATTTTCATTGAAAGTATTTTTTTCTCCTAATTCAACAATAGAACGTTGAAACCTACCATCACTACAGTGCAAACGATATAACCATGGATTTGGTAGAGTTAATGGATAAAAACTTTCTAATAAAGCTTCAAATAAAACTCTAGCTAACCTTCCATTACCGTCTGCAAAAGGATGTACAGCAATGAGTTGGCAATGTATAGCTAAAATATCATTAATTGAAAGTGCTTTCTTGTTAATGAAATTGACGAGGTCTTCTAGAAGATCATTAAGCTTTTCAGGACTAGGAGGAACATATTTCGCTTTAGATAGTGACTTCCCAATAAAATTTTGACTTTTTCTTATAGAGCCTGTATTGCTTTTTTCAGAAGCTAACATCTTGTTAACTTTACATAAAACATCTTTTGTTATAATTTCACTAGATTTTAAATAACTTTTAGACTTTTCAAACTGCTCAATTTGAAAAGCTAAAAGAAGCGCTTCTGGATCGTTTGGAATTACATTTAGATCATGAATTACTTTGGCTAGCGCTATTCGTTTTCTCGATACATTTCTTCCTGTTCTTAGGCTCTCATACCCACATAAATACCGCGAATAAAACCGCTGAATATTAAATCCAAATATACTAACTAATTTTACTTCTGAATTTACTTCAAAAATAGGACTTTCTTGAGAAAAGCCCTTTAATAGTGATAACTCTGCATGTTCAATATTATTTTTTATTTTGTTTGATCGCATCATTAATTTAACAATATCCTTATTTCCATTTTATTTAAAGCTCTGAATAACTTTGTTCAGAGCTTTAAACTCCAAAGTTTTAATTACGCTTTCTGAAGCCAACTAATGCTAATCCAACTAGCGCAATTAAGCCTGTTGAACCACTGCTTGGTCGGTTGATAACCGCTGGCGTATCAGAGAAACCGTCATCAATTTCTACAACACGAACATAATCAACACGCCATGTAGCCGCATCTGCACCACTGGTGTATTGAATAGCAACGGTAATGTTTCCACCGATAAAGTCGCTAATATCAACTTCACCAGAATCAATCCATTCATAAATATCACCACTCCATTCAGTAGTCACTAAGTTACCATCGTCATCACGGGTTGCAAAGCCAGCTTGCTCCGATAAATCAGTCCAAGTAGCAGCCGCTACATCGCCAGCATAATCGGTTGAAATTAATAATTTTAAGTTCTCACCGTCATTACGCTTAGCCGTTGCTAATTGAACAAAGGCAGTATCCCAATCGTTAGCAGTTGTATCAATGGTTGGAGAAACTAACCAATCGTTAGAATCAACATCACCGCCATCGCCAGAGATAGAAACATAATCGGTATCAACCGCAACACCTGCTTCCCAATCGCGATCACTGGCTACGCTTACTGCTGACCAACCTGTGAAACCAGCTGAGAATTCTTCTAAGCTGTAAGTGGTATAAGTAAACTCAGTTGGACGAACTGGAACAACACCGCCAACATTAAGTGAGTCTAACTGCCAAGTGGCCGCACCAGAGTCATCAGAGGTATAAAGGAAAGCAAAAGTTGCATTGCTTGTAACCATATCTGATACATCAATAACGGTAGAGTTCACCCAGTTATAATCGCCTTCTGATAATGCCGCTTGCTCAGTTATATCTGTCCAAGTTGCGGTTTCTACATTATCAACAAAATCAGTAGAAACTAATACTTGAATAACAGGACCATCAAAACGAGTTGCAGACCAAAACTCAATGGTTTGACTTGCCCAATTGCTCATATCGAAGGTCGGAGAAACTAACCAGTCGATTGAATCGGCATCGTCACGGAAACCTGACATGCGCGTATATAGAGCACCATCAAATCTTACATTCTCTTCCCAGCTACGCGAACCAGAAAGATTAACCGATTGCCACAGTTCAAAGCCGTCATTTAAGCCTTCAAAATGAGGTTCATCTGTAGTGTTAACTTCAAGAATAACCGCAGGGTTAAAACGACCCACTAATACATTATCAACCTGCCAAAGAGCAGAGCCTGCTTCTGAGCTGGTGTATTGGAAAGCAACGCGAATAGCATCTTCATCACCAATAATGCTTCTTAAATCTAAACGACCTGATTCAACAGAATCGTAACCACCTTCTGAATAAGCAAAAGAATCTGTAATTTCAACCCAATCCGTCGCCTCAACACCTTCGGCATTGTAGTTAGTGGTTACAAAAACACGAAGAGCATCACCATCAAAGTTTTTAGCTGTGCTAAATTGTAAGTAAGGTGCTTCCCAATCGGTTACATCAAATTCAGGTGAAACTAACCAATCATTAGAGAAATCATCATCACCAAAACCAGACATTTGCGCAAAGCCATTGCCGCTAAAGCTACGAGCTTCCCAAACACTCTCGCCAGATAAGCTTTCTTCTGTCCACTCGCCTAAAGAGCCACTGAATGTTTCTAAATACTCTGTAACAACCGCAGGATCTTCATCGGTGTTAATTACATTAAGATTATCAATACTAATACGAGTTGCTTCGGTAGGAGTAGAAGTGTAATGAAAGGCTAAATAAATATTTTGCCCAACATAGTCGGTTAAATTGATTTTTCCTGAATCAGCGGGATCGTCAGTTGACCAAACAACTTCATCAGAAAGATCAATCCATGTTGCTGTTGTTACATCGCCAGCATAATCGGTAGAAAGTAATAAGCGTGTAGCAGGACCACTAAAATCAATTTCATTTTGAAAGTTAACATACACAAACTCTAAATTTAATGATGTTAATTCAATTTCAGAAGACACTAACCAGTCGTTAGAATCAGCATCGGCGTTAAATCCGCTCATTTGAGCAACGCCCGAGCCATTCCAGTCTCTGTATCGCCAGTCATTGCCACTTGCAATACTAACAATATCCCAGTTCCAAGTAGTTACGTCAGTATTTTCAAAATCTTCCGTTAAAATGGGTTCTTCAGCCGCATTTGCAAACTGAACACCAGCCGCTAAAAGCGCTGATATGATAAATTTATTGAGTTTCATAATTTTACCTATAAAAAAATTTTTATCCTTTACGGCTAACTAACTTAAGCTAGCCGCAGTTCGGGTTTGCAATAATTAGAACTTGTATTTAAAGCCCATTTTAATTCTCCAAACCGAGCGGTCGGCACGGTATGTCGCAGGATCACCAAAGTTATAGCCACCAAAAGGCTCGTCATATACATATTGACCATTTTCGTTAATATCATAATCAAATAAAATCTGAGTGGTATCACCAAAACGGTTGTAATAAATTTGGCCTTTATCTTCATCAAGTAAGTTTAAGAAGTTATCAATAATAAAGTAGAATTCACCTTTATTATCATCAAATAATCCTGGAATTTCTTGGCGAATGCTAACGTCCATTGTGGTATTCCAAGGGCTATTGTAAGCGTTTCTAGCTAAGTAACCGCCTTCGGTTGAGATACCATTTGCTTGCAAGTGAGCAATGATTTCTTCGTAGCTTAAGCCATTTACAAAATCTACCGCAGGATCATCTGCACCCGTTGGAATATAAGGTAGGTATGAATCAGCATCATCAAATGCATCTGGATCACCTAGGTCATCATCTCTAAATGCCCCCATGGTCCAACTAAACGGTCTACCTGAATTACGCTTGAAGAAAACATTAAAGTTAGTTGCATAGCCTTCAAAAAATTCAGTGCTGTAATCTAAACTAATAACTAAAGCGTGCTCGGTTTCATAAGAGGCAGTTGCAACTGTTGGATTTTGACGATCAACTGCAACATTAAACTGATAACCCGAATTAGCTGTTGAGCTAGCAGCGTTAACAATTTCATTAATGTCTTGGTGGGTATAACCAATATTTAATTTTAAACCATTATCCCATGCTTTATACGCAGAGAAGGTTGTAATTAAGCTGTCACCACCTTCACCGTTAGTCATTAAAATATCATAATGCTCTTCGTTCATGGTTACTGGATCATAACGACCATAAATAGGGCGCCCCTCAACCGTAGTACCTAATTGACCACGAGCTAAATCAATCCAGCGTACATCTTTAACGATGTCTTTATAGATAACCTCTGAAGCTAGCTCCCAGTTATCACCTAACCAACCTAAATCAGTCTTAAAGTTAGCTGCTAAGCTATATTGCCAATGCGTAGGAATTTCAAATTCTGGATCAATTGGTGTGCTGTTTCCGTCACCCGCTTCTAAAAGGGCAATCACTTCAGGGTCAACTTGGGTAATATCAGCATTTTGTAAATAGTTATTGCTGGCAATATTATTAAAGTTTGGTCTTACAATCGTTACACCATCATTAGTAAAAGCGTTTGAGATCCAAACATTAGGACGTCCGCCACTAAATAAACCAAAACCACCTGTTAATTCAACATCTTCAAATCCTAAATATTTGAAGCTAAATCTTGGTAAGTACAGTGTTTCGCCATCGAGGTTTTCTTGGTTGCTAAAACCGTAACGAGTGACAAAATTTTCATTTAAACGTGGAGCATCGTCAGTTGATACCGTTTCAATTCTTAAACCTAAGCCAAATTGCCAATCAACGCTATAATCCCAAATATCTTGAATATAGAAATTATCATAAGTATATGAGAAAGCTGCTGCACCATCAGCAGGGTTGTTTGAGTCTGCATTTTGATAGTCAAAATCAGAAGCAATTCCGTCTCTGAAATCTTCAATACTATCAAACTCCCAACTTCCTAATGAATCTGGAATAAAAATATTAAATACATCAAGCTCTTCATGTTGCCAACCAAAACTAATCGTATGATCATTTAAAAGATATTGACCATCAAAGTTAATAGAGAAAGTATCATTAGTTAAATCATTAGCATGACGATTACTATCAGGACCTAAACGAACATCTCTTGAGTCAGACTCTAAAATACCATCTTCATTGAAGAATTCCATTTGAGTGGTTACCGTTACAGCACCAAAACCTTTACCATTAAGTGGCACTTGAAGATTATCAGTTTCTTTATTAGTAATTTTTACTTCGGTAGAAAAACGATCTGTCCAATCTGCATACCAGTGAGCTGAAATACTTTGTAGTTCATCACCACGAGTTGTCCAGTCAGATGATAATTCAAAGTCAGGATTATCAGTTGTGCTACGTGGCCAGCCTTGAGTTACTTGCCCATCGGTATTTTGATAAGTAAAAGATGCACGATGAAATTCATTAATGTCCCAATCAAGTTTAATTAGGATTTTCTCATCTTCCTCAACAGGGGCAACATCCCAGCGACCTGCGTCTACGCCATATACGTCTCTAGCAATAGTAATAACTTCTTCTAGCACTTCTTGTTGGTTTGTACCAGCAGTTGGAAATAATGCTGGATCTTGGCTTCTTTCGTATTTTTCATAATTCGCATAAAAGAATAACTTATCTTTAATTAAAGGCCCGCCAACACCAAAGCCGTAGGTTTCTTCATCTAGGTTTTCAATTGAGCCTTCAAGTGGATCACCAGTCCAATCGCCATCAGCTTTCTCGTAAAAAGCACTGCCTTTAAATTCATTGGTACCCGATTTAGTTACAACGCTAATTTTACCACCAGAGAATCCGCCTTGAGAGGCATCAAAAGGATTAGCTTGAATGCTAACTTGCTCAACTGCATCAATTGAAATAGGAGATCGCTGGGTTGGATAGCCGTTGAAATTTAAGCCGAAGTCATCATCTTGGCGAACACCATCAACACTAATACTATTAAAACGAGGATTATTGCCTGCAATACTCATTGAAGAACCATCATCATGATCTAAGTTAACCAAAGGATTACGACGCAAGGTATCTTTTAAATCACGAGCAAAAGAGGCAGAGTTTTCAATATCTTGGCTACTAAAAATACTATTTGAGCCGCTATTTGGATAACGTAAATCACCACGAGTTGCAGTAATTTTTAATACATTTTCAGTTCCTTCTGCTTCAAAAATATGATTTAACTGAAAAGGTTTACCAACTTCTAGGTAAACATCGTTAACTTCTTGATCTTCATACTTCTCAGAGTCAAGAATTAAAGTGTATGGACCACCAACACGCAACCCTCTAACCACAAAAGCGCCAGACTCATTTGGCTTAACCACTTTTGTTGCACCTGTTGGTTCGTGTTTAATCGTAATGGTTGTGTTTACCGCGCCTTTACCCATTGGATTTAAAATTAATCCACGGATTGAAGACGATGTGTCACTCGCCAAAACTGGCTGAGCTGCGGCAAGTGCTGCTGCACATGCCAATACCGTTAGCTTCTTCTTCATCAGTATTCCTGAAATATTAAAATATTTGCTAAATAGTGCTTTTTAATACCAAGATTACGAATTTTAAATGCCTTTTCGTAATCATTGTTCAAAAAGCGCCCAAAAAAATCGTGCGTATATTACACCCAAAAGAGGCGTTATGATACTTATTTTTAACCCGTTATTTATGAAAAAATTATGACTCTTATATAAATAACGTTATTTTTTATTGAACAAACCCCAGAATTCATAGTCAGTAATTGGGTTTTGCCTTGAATTTTGCTTATTTCACCATTTTGTTAAACAATATTTAACTAATAGCCTTTGTTTTTAAAATAATTATGTATAATGATTTATGGGCAGATACAAAAATGCCGCAGAGTAAAAAATACTATGCGGCATATCAGCGGGATCAACAGATCCTAATATTTATTTTTTGCCAAACCATTGGTTAAGCTTAGCTGCTAGTCTAAATCCAGCTTGCGCCATACGCTTATTAATTATTGGCGTATTTTTATAAGCAAACTCATAATGCAAACGTCCATTTTCAGGAAGATTATAAACATGCTCTCGCAAGTCTTTAGACTCTTGCGCCCAATCGAGTTTGTCGGAAGACTGCCATTTTGCGATAGTTTTAGGCTCAATATCATTAATAAAATCGGCATACTCAGTATATGACATTCTTTGATGCTCGATTAAATCGGTATCCCACACACGATGTATATTACTGTATTCACCAAACCAAGAAAGTTTAATATCGTTACCACCACGGTCTTCTTTTCTTCCAACATGAAAAGGTTGATGTAAATCGGCGACAAAATGAACATAAAAAGCCAATGCTTGCCATTTGTTTTGGTTTGATGCCTTAGGATCGCTTAAGGTTTTTTCCATATTGCCCATAGCGACCAAAATATTACCTTCCCTGCCCGCTTTCACATCACTAACTTTTTCATCATCAGCAACCGAAATATAATGCCAAGGTGCAGTATGTTTCCATTTTTTATCCGAGCGAATTTCATCGGGCCAGGTTGATAATTTAGCCAGCGGAACACCTTTAATTAACTGGCTAATATTCTTTTTTGCCGTTGGTGTTAAGTTGTCTTCGGCAATTTGAGCAACTATTCTATGACCATTTTGCCCTAAGCTCATGGCTTGTGGTGTAAAGATTATTAAAGCCAAAATTAAAACAATTTTTCCCATAAAAAACACCTCAAACTCAAACTCAAACTACCTTAGCTTAACCACAATTAGCCTTAAGCCAATCAAAACAAACGCGAAAAAACCTAAACTACCGCCACCTGATCCGCCACCAGTATCAGGCGTAGGAGTTGGCGGTGTTGGTGCAGTAACCGTAACCGATAAACTGATTGAATGAGATAAGCCACCCGCATCGGTAACCGTTAATGAAGCAGAATAAGTGCCTGCCGCTTGATAGGTGTGCGTTGGGTTTTGCTCATTAGATTGATTGCCATCACCAAAGTCCCAAGACCACTCAGCAAGTGCCGATTCAGGATCTTGGCTGTTATCGGTAAAAGTTACCGTTAAATCATTAGCCGAAAAACTAAAATCAGCCACTGGCGCTTGGTTAGCCACTTGGGTTTCAAAAGACTGATTTTGATTAACCGCGCCTTTTGTATTTTCAGCAGTTACTTCCCAAGTAAAGTCTTCAAAAGTGCTTCCTGTGCCCGCAAGTGATAAAGAACTAGCCGCATCGGTGCTAGAACTTTCACTAACACCAATATCCGTTGACATCAAATCTGCCGCCACACCATTTACAGCCTCGAAAGCCCCTTCGTAACTAATAAACTGAATGACTTGATTACTTGGGTTAACTAAAGCAATCCCATCAGGTTCGCCATTTTGAATGCCAGCAATATCAAAGGCTAATGTTCCAAAGCCATTATCTTGCTCAGCAATAATGCCCGATAAAGCATGGCTTAAATAAGTTTCTCCGTTACTGCCGTTATAAAAAACCAATGTCCAACCAGCTAAATTCACATCAGCAAGGCTAGCAATTTCTACAAATTCATTTTCATCGGTTCCATTGTTATCGTAATGCAATTCATTGATCCAAACTTGGTTATTATCGGGTGTAATCCCCTCTAAGGTGGTGGCTTCTACGGTTTCGCTCGCCGCAGACTCATTGGAGCTATCATCTAGCGCAACAATTTGAATAAATACGGTTTGAGAATCACCTAAACCTTGTAATGTATATTCAGTGGCTGTGATTAACTCGCTATTGGCTCGTGAAAAGCTCCCATTACTGCTATCGCTGGTATAAACATGGTAACCCACTAAATCGGTTTCACTATTGGCAGTCCAAGTTAAAGCGATAGCACCTCGCTCTGCCGTTGCATTTAATCCTGTTGGCGCTTCTGGCGGAGTTGTATCTTGTGAACCACCGTCACATAAACCATTAAAAACACAAGCCACATATTCTGGGTGATCAATAAACGGGTTTCTATTACCTTGATGGCTATAGATCACATCGTTACGATTACGCTCAAAATCATCAACTGGGTCACTTTCGTGCCACTCTAAAAGTACATCGAGCATTCCCATATAAGCAACCGATTCATTATTGCCCGTGTTAGCAGAATCAATGAGTGAGCGATCATTGGTTAAAATAAGATCAGGCTCGCTGTGTCCTGTTTCGCCATGAGTGCCGCCTTCGTAACGCACATCCATATAAAGCAAAGCTCTAGCAATATCGCCTTTTCGCTCGCTCCAAGTTTCCCAGTCACCATCGGTGAACTCACCTTTTGTCCAGTTAGAAAAACCACTACCGCCTTGTCCGTTATTTTCTACAGTTGTATATTCGGTACAATCTAAATCACACTCGTTAAAAGGCTTATTGCCACGTTCACTATTATAATTTGCATCGGCTAAAAATAGATGATGAGTGTCGGTAAAGGGATAGTTTTCGTCAAAATCATCGTCGGGAAACCCGTACGATCTTGGCCATGAGTGCTCGCGATTATAGTTACTGTTACCACCGCCTTCTTTAGCAAAAGCAATATTGCGATAAATGGTAATTATTTCAGCCGCATTACTCGGGTTTTGATCGGCACTTTCTAAAATATCCCAAGTGTCGGTGGATGATGAAGTATAAGGAAAACGCTGATGATCGTCGATAATCGCGTGTAATGAATTTCTTAGTGCCGCTGCATTGGCATTGTTGGCACTATCATAGTATCCATCGGGGATGTCCGCATTAGCATTTAAGCTATTGAACGATAAAGAAAAAGCGACAATAGCTAAAGACATAGGATAACCAAATTTACTCATACAACAACCTATTTATTGAGATTTAGCGCCTTAAAACAAACTGTTCAAAAAATGCGCGTTTTTACTGGGAGCGAGAGTATAACTGGAAAAAATTTCATTAAAAAGACAAATTAGCTTTTATTTTTTAATCCGTTGAATGAACAAAATAATAGCTAATGACGTTTAATTTTATTGGCAAATCTGTTCTAATTTCGCCCAATTAAAATGAGTTACTCATTTGTTCTCTGGTGGAAGCGACTATGAAATCAATTTTTAAACCATTATCACTGCTTATTAATACTCTTGTTTTAAGCTTAGTTTTTTCTTCAATCAGTGTTGCCTACGAAAATTCAACACTTAGCGAACTTTCTAAAACCTTAATTAACGCTGCGGATGTTACCCAAGTAACTTTATCACCCGATGGCAAACACGTTGCGATCTTAAGAAAAGCAGAAGCAAGCAAAGAGCTGTTAATTATTAATAGCCAAAGTAAAAAAGCCATGAACCAAATTTTATTTCCTAAAGACAATCAAGTTAATGAGTTTATTTGGGCAAATAATGAGCGAATCGTCTTAACCCTTGCCTCTAGTTACAATCGCAAATATGTGCGAAAAAACCGTAGCGAATTTGACAAACGGATTAATAAAAAACGTAGCTTTAAAATTAATAAAGCCTATAGCAATCAAAACATACAACGCTTTACCGATTTATATGCGGTTAATATCGATCAAGCCGAAGGCGAATTTATTTTTGGTCGTCGATTTATTCAGCCTAAAGGCAAATCCATTGATAGTGTCAGCCGCGAAAAACGCTTTACTCACGAAAGAAAGCCACACTTTTTAAGTGCTTATCTCGACGATAAAGATCATATTCTTATCAATACTTACCGTGGCAGTAACACTTACTTTTATAAACTCAATGTTAATACCGCACAGCTAGAACAATTTACCGAGTTAGACTATCGCCCAGAAAACCTATACTTTGATGAAGCCTCACAAACACTCTATGTTAGCAAGCGCAATAAAAGCCGTGAGTCAATTTTTAAACTTGCAATCAATCAAACCGAATGGCAATTAGTTACCAAAGATGCAAGCAGTGAACTAGCAATAATAGGAACGAATAATCAAACAAAAAATATTTTAGTGAAAGATTACTGCGGCAATAACACCGTTAGCATTTGTGAAATTAACAATAATCAACTAAAACCCATTTATAACAACAAAACTTATAGCGTAAGTTCGGTTATTCAGTCGGCCGATGGTAGCGCTTTAGGTTTTAGCTTTATGGGTGAGTATCCTCAGTTTGAATTTATCGATCAATTAGATAAAAGTTCAACCGTTAAAGCCGCGCAAATTTATCAGCAGTTTAAAGGTTTAAACACGCAAGTTAATTGGAGCCCTAATGCAGAAGTGGCTTTAATTAAAGTTAATGGTGATGTAAACCCAAACACTTGGTATTTATATAATGAAAAAAGCGAGAATAAACTCTCATTTTTAATTGCCAGCTACAACCAACTGAACAATAAAAACCTGTCACCCACCTACTCTTTTAAGTTTAACACCATTGATGAAGTCACCCTGCAAGGTTATGTTACGCTTCCGGCAAACAAACAAAAAAATGCGCCTGCGGTTGTTATTGCCAACGATAATATTTATAACGGCAGACACAACTGGCAGTTTGAACCAATAACTCAATTACTTGTTTCCCAAGGCTATGCGGTAGTAAAAATTAATCATCGAGGCTCAGTTGGTTTTGGCGAAGCATTTAAGAAACTTGGTCGCCCGATTCACAAGCAAAGCTTACAGCAAGATATTATTGACTCGATTGATTACTTGCAAACCAACAATATTATTGATCCCAAAAAAGTTTGTATTATGGGCAAAGATAATGGTGGTCAACAAGCATTAAAAACCGCCATGTTAGCACCAAAAAAATTCCAATGTGTAATAAGCGATTCGGCTTATTTTCAGCACAGTAAAGATCCCAGCAAAAATCGTTTTTCACTAGTTGATAAAATTGACTCTCTTAAAACCCCTATTTTAGTTTTATACGGAAAAAAAGGTAAAGCGCAAAGAGCCTTTGAACAAGCCAGTTTTTTAATTGAAGTGCTCAATAAAAAAAGTAAAGCCTATAAACATTGGGAGAGACCTGCTGATGATTTTTTCTTAACGCAAACAGAAAACAGGCAAAAACACTATCAAATGATCATTGAGTTTTTAGCCCAACATATTCAATAACTTAAAATAAAAAAGCCCCTTTGTTAAAATACAAAGGGACTTAACTATTAACTATTAACTATTAACTATTAACTATTAACTATTAACTATTAACTATTAAAGACTAATTTTCTTCATCGGTAGTTTCAATTCTAATAACTTTGTGAAGCACTTTATTACCATCTTCACCATCAATTTTAATATCAAAATCACCATCTTTAGCAATCCATTCTAAAGCATGACCATTCCCATCTAGCTTAAACTCTTTACCCGTAGAAAACACCATTACTTTATGTTTATTAAAACGGACTTCCTTTTCAATGCCTGCGGCTAAAAAAGCATCTTTAATAATTTGTTGCTGGGTTTCGTCAAGATCAGCTCCCGAAACATTAATCACATTTTCCTTCACCTGATGAATAGGCATAGACTTATGCAACTTTGCGCCTAACTTACCAACAAAAATAGGGATATTAATTTCCTTACCATCAACCTCAACAATATAACCTTCGGCAGTTTTAGTGGTAACAATGGTTTTGCCTGAGCTACTGGTAAAGGTTTTTGATTCGCCTTCTTGAAGATCGGGCAAGTTAAACATATCGGTTTCGCCATCAATTTTAATATCAACTACGGCATTTTCATCGTTGTTTTTATTCACGTTAATTAAAACCGTTTTTGCATCGCTACCGATTACCGACAAGCTACCCATTGCCGTTGCACCAATACAAAATGCCATTAAAGAATTTTTAAGTTTTTTCATGTAATTGCTCCTCAAAGCCTAATTTAAAATAAATTCTCTTTTTGTATTACAATCTTTGTGCCAACCTTAGTTAGCCCTTTATTTTCAATGAGTTAAGGTTTTTAACTTGATTTTATTAAACTCAAGCTCCTGATATCAGGAAATGGCTTCTTTATAAAAGGAGGGAATGGGGAAGTTCTAAGTTCTAAGTTCTAAGTTCTAAGTTCTAAGTTCTAAGTTCTAAGTTCTAAGTTCTAAGTGATTTTAACATGCCTTAGCATAAGCTAAGGCACTTTTAATGATGCTTAGTCTTAGTTAAGCAACAATTTCTAATAGTTCAACATCAAATACTAAGGTTGAATATGGACCAATCGCGCCACCAGCACCTTGCTCACCATAAGCTAGTTCATAAGGAATGGTTAAACGCCACTTTGAACCAACGCTCATCATTTGTAGTGCTTCTGTCCAACCAGGGATCACGCCATTTACTGCAAACTCAGCCGGTTGACCACGCTCATAAGAGCTATCGAATACGGTGCCATCAATTAAAGTACCGTGGTAATGAGTTTTTACCGTAGAAGTTTGGCTTGGCTTATCGCCAGAACCTTCGGTAATGACTTCGTATTGCAGCCCAGACTCAGTAACCTTTACCCCATCTTTCTTTTCATTTTGCTCTAAAAATATGCGTCCTTCTTCAGCCGCCTGCTTAGAAAGTTCAGCCTGTTTTTGCTGCATAATTTGGGTTACATGCGCAAATGCGGCTTCTAGGTCTTGGTTGCTTACCGCGCTTTCTTTACCAGTAAATGCATCAATAACACCTTGAGCAACCGCACTAATATCAACCCCTTCAAAAGATTGGTTTAATAGCTGAGAGCCCATATTTCTGCCAATGCCGTAGCTGGCTTTTTCTTCAAAAGAGTCGTAATTACTCATTAATTTTCCTATTCAATCATACATTAATAAAATGGTGGGCGATTGTATCATGCCTACTTATAGGCGTTCTACTTCAAGATGCATGATTAAAAAACACTAGGCTCTCTTAACTGTGAAATATCTATTTATACCCGTTCTCCTTCAAGATGCATGTTTCAGCAAGTCAGTAAGCCAGCCTATTTGAGGCATTAATGCGCAGGATTAGTCATTCTACTTCAAGCATTGATAACGAAGAAGAGGCTGGCTTACTGCCTTGCCCTTCGGGTGCTCAGCCAAAAAGCTTGCACTGCGTTGCAGCTTTTGAAAAGGGATTACCATTTCCTAACAAGCTGCGCCTTGTTCAAACTTTTTGGCTGAACACTGTAACAAGCATCTTGAAGGAGAACGGGTATAAACTTTTTTGCTTAAATTTTAATCGTTAATCCTTTAGTATGCTTATTCCCAATAATAACAAACACCTATGTGTCTCTATCAATGAACTTAAATAACAAATCTTTTAAATACTTTTTAGTTTCCTTTAGTTTTTTCTTATCGAGCAGTTGGACAATAGCCGATAACTCTCAACCCGCAGGGTTCACTATTAACAAAGCCCTTAAAGGTCATATTGAATTTTTAGCCGACGATTTAATGCTAGGTCGAGATACTGGTAGTGTTGAATACGAAATTGCTGCACGTTATGTTGCCAGCCATTTTCAGCAATTTGGGCTTACTCCAAAAGGCGATAACAACACATGGTTTCAAAAAGTGGATTTTGTGGAGTATCAACTAAATGAAAACAGTGGGCAGATGATTTTACATAAAAAAGGAAAAACAACGTCACTGAATTATCCCGATGATTTTTTGATTAGAGGCTCGGCGATTACCACAGAAGATCAGGTTAAAGCTAAAGTGGTTTTTGCGGGGTTTGGCATAGAATCAAAAGAGCTTAATCACAACGACTATGAAAATTTAGACGTAGAAGGAAAAATTGTGGCGGTTTTATCTGGTAGGCCAGCTCATTTTCCTAGTGAAGAAGGTGCTCATGTTAGCTCGGGCAGAGAAAAAGCAAAAGCAGCAGCAAAGCGAGGCGCTATTGGTCTTATTAGTATCCATACTCCGCTTCGCGATAAAGTAAGAACCTATGAAGCCACTAAAGCCTTTGCAGGACTTCCATCAACTAGCTGGAAGAAAAAAGACGGTAATATTTTTGGCACTTATGATTCACTAAAAAGCGGGGCTTATATTTCTAAGTCTGCGGCCAAAACCTTATTTAAGCTGGCTGGTCATAATATTGAAAAGGTATTCACGCAAATTGCTAAAGGCAAAACCCCTTTTGGTTTTGAACTTGATATCGAAGTTGAACTTAAACGACAAAGTAGCCATAAACCCATTAGTAGCAGTAATATTGTTGGCATGATTGAGGGCAGCGATCCCAAGCTAAAGCATGAATATGTGGTGTATTCGGCTCACCTTGATCATATTGGCGCACATCATCATGGTGAAAAAGAAGGCGATCATATTAATAATGGCGCACTCGATAATGCATCGGGCATTGCCATCATGTTAGAAACCGCGCGTCAATTTTCGCAAGGCAAGGCTCCCGCTCGTTCAATATTATTTGTTGCGGTAACCGGAGAAGAAAAAGGACTGCAAGGATCAAACTATTTTGCTCATTATCCTACGGTACCCCTTGAAAATATTGTGGCTAATATTAACCTTGATATGCCAATGATCCTTTACCCTTTTGGCGATGTTATCGCCTTTGGCGCGCAGCATTCCACTTTAGGAAATTATGTAAAAAAAGCAGCGGCAAAAGATAATATTAATTTAAGCCCCGATCCCGCTCCCGAGCAAGCCATATTTGTAAGAAGCGATCACTACTCTTTTGTTAAACAAGGCGTGCCTTCTATTTATTTAGTGCCAGGGATGCAATCAAAAGATCCAACGATTAATGGCGCTGCGGTTATGGGTCAGTTTTTGAGCAAACATTACCATAAGCCATCAGATGATTTATCATTGCCAATTAACTATGATGCAGGCGCTCTCTTTACTAAAATCAACTATAACATTGGCAAAGAAATTGCCAATTCAAATTCTCGTCCGCAGTGGCACGAAGGTAACTTTTTTGGTGAAGCCTTTAAAAAATAATGGTTAAAGCTTTTAAGCTGATTATTTTTTTCTATCCTTCCCTTTTTTAACGGGAAGGATAGAGCTGAACATTAAAGCTCCCCCTTTGCCTCTTTATAAGCACGACGATAAAACTCTGGAATAAACTGTTTAAAAGCTCGCTCGCCTAAATCATCTAACTCACCATAGTTTTCGCGTAACTTAGCTTGATCAATTTCTGCCATAAAATCATCTAACGATTGATTATCAGCAACCGCTTTTTTTGCCTTTTTTAGGCTATCTGCTAGTAAGTTTTTAATTCTTATTAAACTTGCTTTACCCAATTGAATTTTTCCATGTCCGGGGATCACTTTATCAAAGTAAAGTTTTTCTATTTCGTTAAGCGTGTGCAGCCAATCAGATGGAAAACCATGCCCTGCAAAGGGTAAATGGTCAAACAAATCACCCGAGACTAAAATTTTTTCATTGGGTAAATAAACAATGGTATCGCCTTCGGTATGCGCCTTTCCAAAATTTAATAGTTTTATTTGAGTTCCCGATACGGCTAATTCCATCGTTGATTTAAAAGTAACATCAGGGGTTATCAATTGAGTATTCTTTAGCGTAGCTAAATGTGCTTTGGCTCGCTCAATTTTTGCCGACATTTCGTTTTTATCTTCGCTTGCTTTGAGCTTTTCTTCAGCATTAGTAATTGCGCTTTGCCACTGTTGAATTTTTTCATTGAGCATTTTTTGCGCTTTAGTCGGAATGGTTTGAGTTAGCGAATGATGACCAATAATTGATTTTAATTTGGGAAAACTCTGCTGATAACGCTGATTACCTAAAATATGATCTAAGTGCCAGTGCGTATTAATCACATAACAAACAGGTTTGGTTAACTGTTTGCTTAGTTGTTTAATTTCAACAATAAGTTTATCTACATTGGTTAAGTTTTCATTGGCATCAACAATGGTTAAACAATGATCAGAGGCGATAATCACAACATTGCTATCCACTATTCTGTGCGGCATGGGTTTTAATGCTGCCCAAACCGTATTGGTTATTTTTTTTAAATGAAATGCTGGTAGTGGTTTTGTTGCACTAAACACCAGAGGCGCAGTAACAAACAAAAAGATAGTCATTAAAACGCTGATTACTAAATTTTTTTGACAGATGATTTTTTTTAAAATTTCTGTTTGCATAAAACCTAAATCCTTCGTAATCTTTTATTTAGACTAACTATTTTTAGTTAAATATTCGACCACAAGCACCTAATAATAGGTGATGAAAAAGTGATTTTTAGGGAAAGGCTGTGCCAAATACAACGCATTTTAAAATTGCTAACTTAATCATTAAGCCAGACTTATTGGTTGTAGAAAGTGATAAAGGTACAAATAAAATTGAACCTCGATTAATGTCGGTGCTAGTTTTTTTATACCAAAATCAAAATCAGTTAGTATCTCGCGACGATTTAATTGAGCATGTTTGGCAAGGCGCGATTGTGAGTGACAATGCAATTAACCGCACCATTACTCAGCTACGTAGAATATTAAATGATTCGGCTAGCGAGCAAAAATTTATTCAAACCATTCCCAAAAAAGGTTACCGCCTTAAAATTACCACAGGTCAAAATGTCCAATCTGAATCTAAGTCTGTATCTGAACCTGAATCTGAATCTGAAAAGACTCAAACCAAAAATAGTCATTTATCGGGCAAACAAAAAACTTTTCACTGGTTAAGCTTTGTCAATATTGGCATAGTATTGTTAGGGATCTTTATTATTATTAAGTTTGATATTTTTTCCTCTCAATCAACTAATAACCCACCACTTTCTTTTACTCCCCTTACCAGTAAATCGGGTATAGAGGCTTACCCTGCCTTTTCCAATAATGGAAAATACCTAGCTTATAGTTATCAAAAATCTAATAAAGATAACTGGCAGATCATTATTAAAGCGCTAGATACGCAACAAGAAGCGATAATTTATCAATCAAAAGCGGTTAATTTAAAACCCGTATGGTCGGGCAATGATGAACAGATCGCTTTTGTTGAGTGGAATAATCTTAACGAAAAACTTTGCGCCGTTTATTTAATTGAACTAGATCTCACGGATTTATTTGAAAACAATTACCCTCCTAGCAAAAAGCTATTTGATTGTGGCGCACGCAGTTTTCCGCACATTAGTTGGCATCCGCAAAGTAACCGTTTTGTATTTAATGATCGCCAATCCATTAGTGACGCTTATGCGCTTTATCAATACTCACCCGATACCGCTCAAAAAGAACAAATTACCTTACCACCACAAAGTGATGTTGGTCACTTTGGCGCAGAAATATCACCTAATGGAAAACAAGTAGCGCTACTTAATTATATTGACGAGAAACAAACTGAAATTTTAATTATTAATTTATCTGACAACAAAGCACAGTTAAAAAAGAAGTTTAATCAATCCTTGTCTCGATTGGCTTGGCTATCAAATTCAAAACTTTTGTTAGAGTCGAATAATCAGCTAATGGTTTATGATATAAATACTCAAAAGCAACAAGCATTAAATAAAAACCATTTACCGCCTCGGCTCACTCAAGCCACTTATTTTACCGCGCAAGACAAACTAGCAGCAACCGAGGTTATTAGCCAAAGTAATATTTGGCAAGCCAATTTATCTAATAGTGATATTAAGCATTCACCTAAACAAATCATTCATTCTAGTCGTTCCGATTTTTCGCCTAAATATGCCAACTTAAGCGATAATATCGCTTTTTATTCAACTCGCAGTGGCAACCTGCAACTTTGGTTACAAAGAGAAAATGGAAAGCTTAAGCAATTAACCCATGAAGTCGGCGGACTGGCTTTTTCCCCATTAAGATGGTCGCATAATGATCAGTTTTTATTGTTTAAACTCAATGGTGATATTGTTCAGATCGACATAAAAACCCAACAAGTAACTAAAAGGCTCGATAAAAAATTAGGCGCTTATAATTTTGAATTTGCCACCAATAATCAAGACATTATATTTAGTAGTAAAAACAATGGTGATTGGCAGCTTTGGATAACCAACTCAATTAATAACAAACCAACGCAACTCACTCAAAAAGGCGGCTATGGCCCTCGAACATCAAAAGATGGACAGTGGATCTATTACACTAAATTTCATCAAAAAGGATTATGGAAAATGCCGATAAGTGGTGGTGATGAAACCTTAATGACTGATAATTTTAGTATTATTAATTGGTTACATTGGCAGCTTACCGAAACAGGCGCCTACTATATTGATGTTAACACTAAAGCAGCCGGTATTTATTTTTATGATTTTAAAACCAATCAATCTAGTTTAGTTCTTAAAAAATCTGCCAATCAGTCGAATGATTTTTCTATTTCTAATCGTTCAAACCATATAGTTTTTAGCCAAGTTGATTCAACCCAGAGCGACATTTATCTTTCTAATGAAACCATCAACTCATTATTAAGCGAATAATTAACTTACTTTAAATACAATAACTTAGCAGATGGTTTATGAATTAATCACCAATCCATCACTTTTTTATTGTCTTAATTTTGCACTATTTAGGCTTTAATTATCGCTGATATTCATGCTTTAGGAAGCCCTTATGAAACAGTTGCTAAATTGCTTAATTATTGCCTATTTTAGCTTAACCCTTATTGCCTGTGGTGGACAAAACTCAACGGTCAATAACCCCAACATTCAATCGGATATTAATAGTGCTGCCAAGTCAGACTATGAGTTGTTATTTATTGGTAATAGCCATAGTAGTCTTAACGATCTTCCTGAACTAGTTGCAAAATTAATTATCGCAGGCACAAGCAATAAAACGGTTAATACTTTTAACGCCCCTGGATGGCAATTTTTAGACGAGCGCATAGGTGATGGTGTTACCCAGCCAACTCTAGAAGCCAGAGAGTGGACCCATGTATTTTTACAAGCGCAAAAATATTCAACTACAGGGCTTTACTATTATTCAACTGACGCAGCTGAAGAATGGGTAAGGCGAGTAAAAACACAAAATGCACTGCCCATTATGTTTCCTGAATGGCCAAGAAAAAATAACTTTGAAGAAGGAGCTCGCATTCACCAGTTGCATCATTCTATCGCTTCTGTTGAGCCTGCTTGTGTTGCGCCAGTTGGTTTAGCTTGGGATCTATCCATTGCCAGATACCCAACGTTAAATTTGCACAGTAGCGACGATAATCATTCTAACTTAAATGGCGCGCTACTTACCGCATTTGTTTTTTATGAAGTATTAACGGGTAACTTAGCCAGTGAATTAGGTTATGTTGATACCATCAATGTTAGCCAAACCATTCAAGCGCAGTTAAAAGAGATTGCAACTGAAACAATTGCCGCTAATCCAGCGTGTCCTTATTTTTAAGTTTTTTATTCCCATGCACAAGCATGACAACGAAAAAGGATAGTTAGCAATCTTTATTTACAGAAACCAGCAATGATTTAAAGGATCTGCAAATTAAACTGATAGAATCAGCAAGCCGATGTTCATCATTGACTAATTGTAAATTAAGCGAATTTTTTTTAGCAAAATCTATCACATTGTTAACCGGCACAATTTCATCAAACCAGCCATGAATAATTTTGGTTTGCTGCGGAAAACTAATGTTAAGCTTATCGGTTTCATAGCCCTCAAAGCCTACCGCTGGTGCTAACAAAAATAACCCTGTCACTTTTACGTTAGTATTATTACTAGCCGCAGCCAAACTCACATAAGCGCCCATACTTGAACCAACCAGTATTACTGGGCGACCAATGGTTTGCATAAACTGATTGAGTTTATTTTGCCTTCCTTCAACCGAGTCCATGCCTTGGTAATCTAAGCTATAACCTTTAAACCCTAGCTCCATCACAACTTTTTGCATGGCTTGAATTTTGCTGGCTTTAGGGCCGCTTTCTTTTCCGTGACTGAAAATAACAACAGGCTGCATTAATGCGTTCTCTTTATCCTTTAGATCTTAATCTATACCCTTTAAGCTTGCGGTTTCATATGCGGAAATAAAATCACATCTTTAATGGTTGGTGAATCGGTTAACAGCATCACTAAACGATCAATACCAATGCCTTCACCCGCAGCTGGTGGCATACCGTATTCTAAAGCTTGTACATAATCTTCATCATAGTGCATGGCTTCATCATCACCAGCATCTTTTTCTTCCACTTGCTTGCGGAATCTTGCGGCTTGATCTTCGGCATCGTTAAGTTCTGAGAATCCATTGGCAATTTCCCTTCCGCCTACAAAAAACTCAAAGCGATCAGTAATAAATGGGTTTTGATCATTTCTGCGCGCCAGTGGTGAAACCTCCCACGGATATTCAGTAATAAAAGTTGGTTGAATCAATTGATGCTCGGCGGTTTCTTCAAAAATTTCGCAAATATATTTGCCTGCGCCCCACACCCCTTCAACATCTGGCTCTTTTACATGCACTTGTTTAGCGTAAGCTCTAATTTGCTCAAAGTTTTCTTCGGGGTTTCTAAATACTGCTTCATCAAACTCTGGGTTGTATTTCATGATCGCATCAACCATTGATAAACGTTCATACTTACTACCAAAATCATAAGTGATTTCTTCGATTACATTGCCTTCATTATCTTTTACCGTGTTAATAACCGTTGAGCTACCCAATACTTTTTGCGTCACTTCTTTAAGCATCGATTCGGTTAAGTCCATAAGATCGTTATAATCGGCATAAGCATGATAAAACTCAAGCATGGTAAATTCTGGGTTATGACGAGTTGATAATCCTTCATTGCGGAAGTTTCGGTTAATTTCAAAAACGCGATCAAAACCGCCAACCACTAAGCGCTTTAGGTAAAGCTCTGGGGCAATTCTTAAGTACATATCAATATCAAGCGCGTTATGGTGGGTTACAAATGGACGCGCCACCGCACCGCCAGGGATCACTTGCAACATAGGAGTTTCAACTTCCATAAAGTTTCGCTCCACCAAAAACTGCCTGATTGCTTCAACCACTTGGCTACGCACCATAAAGTTTTTACGCGTTTGCTCATTGATCATTAAATCAACATAACGCTGACGATATTTCAGTTCTTGATCCGCCAAACCATGAAATTTTTCGGGCAATGGGCGTAGTGATTTAGTTAGTAAGTGGTATTCATCCATGCTCACAAATAAATCACCTTTACCTGATAACTTAAGCTGACCTTTCACCCCAATAACATCACCAATATCTAATGCGCCCCAATTTTCTTTCATGGCTTTTTGTGCATCTTTACTGGCGTAAGCTTGAATTCTGCCAGTCATATCTTGCACCACAAAAAATGGTCCACGCTTTGCCATAACACGACCCGCAATGCTAACAATATGGTTTAACTCGGCCAGCTCTTCTTTGTTATGCTCTGCAAATTCATCTTGCAGATCTTGAGCGTGGTTTTGCGGTTTAAAATGATTAGGATGACCGTTAGATTCGCAATTTTTACGAATATTTTCTAATTTTGCTCTGCGCTCAGCAATCAGTTTATTATCGTCAGTATTTGAGTTTTGCTCAGTTTGATTATTCATAATTTTTGTCTTTAAAGTTTATATCTAAAAATAAGTTTAGTCGTATTTGAAAGATGTATTGCTTTACAACCCAGATTTACAACCCAGCTTTACAATCCAGCTTTTAAACTTTCTTCTATAAAGCCATCTAAATCACCATCAAGCACCGCTTGAGTATTGGTGGATTCATAACTGGTTCTTAAGTCTTTAATTCGGGATTGGTCTAATACATAAGAGCGAATTTGACTGCCCCAACCAATATCCGATTTAGCATCTTCCATTTCTTGCTTTTCAGCATTTTGCTTTTGAATTTCTAGCTCATAAAGTTTAGCTTTTAAAAGCTTCATGGCCTGATCTTTATTTTTGTGTTGCGAGCGATCATTTTGACACTGCACCACCGTATTAGTTGGTAAGTGAGTAATTCTTACCGCCGAGTCGGTTTTATTAACATGCTGACCACCTGCGCCGCTGGCACGATAAGTATCTATGCGTAAATCCGCAGGATTAATATCAATTTCAATATCATCTTTAATTTCGGGATAACAAAAAACACTGGCAAAACTGGTGTGTCGGCGATTACCTGAATCAAACGGTGACTTTCGCACCAAACGATGAACCCCAGTTTCTGTTCGCACCCAACCAAAAGCATACTCACCTTTCACTTGAATAGTTGCACTTTTAATACCCGCAACATCACCGTCAGATTTTTCAATCAATGTGGCATTAAAGCCGCGACCTTCACACCAGCGCAAATACATTCTTAATAACATATCCGCCCAGTCTTGCGCTTCGGTTCCACCCGAGCCCGATTGAATATCAATGTAAGCATCTTGGGTATCCATTTCGCCACTAAACATACGGCGAAACTCTAGCTTTGCTAATTGCTTATCGAGCTCAGCTAAATCGGCAATAATTTCATCAACGGTGTCTTGATCGTCTTCTTCAACCGCCATTTGCAGTAAATCGTTAAGATCATCTAAACCCGCATCAAGGTTTTCAATGGTGTTAACCACAATTTCAAGCTCAGAGCGCTCTTTGCCTAAAGCTTGCGCCCGCTCTGGCTGGTTCCAAACGTCGGGTAATTCAAGCTCTCGCTCAACCTCGGTTAAACGCTCTTTTTTAACCTCGTAGTCAAAGATACCCCCTAAGCGAGCTTTTGCGCGCGATAAGTTCTTTGATTTGCTCTTTTATTGATGTAACTTCAATCATGATCGATTTAAACACTGCCTTTGACTTTACTAAGCTGTGACTTTTGCCAAGTAAAAGCGTAAAGTATCTGTTAGGATTAAATTTAAAGGGCGCTATTCTACTAAAAATCAACAGTTTAGCCTAGCGATCTTTTCCCCCATAACCAAGAGCTATAACGATGAAAAACACTACAATAATTTTCAGTTTCAAAGTTTTAATGATTATTGCTTTAATCTTTTTAGTTTCGGCTTGTTCAAGTATTCCCAAAGCACAAGTTGATGATCGTATTTTAGCTTGGAAAGGACAACATATCGACGAGCTAATCAAGCTGTGGGGCTTACCAAGCAAACAAAACAAAGTGGGTGATAAAAACTATGCCGAATGGCTTAATAAAAGTAGCGAGCCGGGTAATACCGCCATTAGCATAGGCACTGGAACACACAACCGAAGTAGTGCGTTAGGAATTGGTTTTACCCTGTTTGATTTAGGCGCTAAAGATGATCAATGTAGTCGGTTAGTCATTTATGATAGTGAAGGCATTGTTAGTGAAATTAACTGGCAAGGCACGCATAATTTTTGTTTTGAGATCACCCCTGATTTGAATAAAGTGAAGGAAAATAAAAGCAAAGTGCAGGGAAACACTTAAAATTTGTTGTCGCTTTAGATTGATTTTGTCGTATAAACAACTGTATTTCAGGTTAGTCAGGTTTATACGACATTAAATTCATGTGCAACTGCAATGGCTATGTCTTCGCAATAGCTATGTCTCCGCAATAATTATGTCTCCGCAATAGTCATATCCCCGCAATGGTCATTTCCTCAATTAACCAAGAGCCGGTTAAAACGCTACTTCTAGTATCAATATCGCTACCAATGGCGACAATGTTGGCAAACATATTTTTTAAATTACCGGCAATGGTAATTTCTTCAACAAAGTGTTTGATTTGCCCATTTTCAACCCAAAAGCCTGAAGCGCCGCGCGAGTAATCGCCATTCACTAAATTAACACCTTGCCCCATTACTTCGGTAACGAATAAACCGGTATTCATTTTGGCTAGCATTTGCTCAAAGCTTTGCCCTGTTGATGACACATTTAAGTTATGTAGTCCACCAGCATGACCTGTAGGTGTGAGGTTTAATCGGCGCGCACTGTAACTATTAAGTAAATAAGTTTGTAGTACCCCAGCGTCAATTATACTTTGCTCTTTAGTCGCCACACCTTCTGAATCAAACCAACTGCTAGCTAATCCTTTGGGCAAAAATGGCGTTTCTTGCATTTGCACAAATTCGGGAAAAATTGGAGTGTTAATTGAGTTGAGTAAAAAGCTCGATTGACGATATAAACTAGAACCTTTAATTGCTGAGCAAAAGTGACTGACTAATCCGCGCGCCATTTCGGGGCTAAACATTACTGGTGCTTTTTGAGTGATGATTTGTTTTCCACCTAAACGCTCAATCACTTTTTCTGCTGATTTTTCTCCAACCCATTTTGCCGATTGCATATCTTTATTATCACGAGCAATGGTGTAGTAATAGTCACGCTGCATTCCTTGGTTGTCTTTGGCAATCATCACGCTACTTAAACTATGGCGGGTAGAAGGAACTGCCGCCGAAAACCCATGAGAGTTTGCCATAAATCGAATATTGCGATGACTATTAAAAGTAGCGCCTTCACTTTGACTAACCTTATTCGAAAAACTAAGTGCCGCATCTTCACACTCTAAGGCAATTTCTTTTGCCGCATTGGCAGTAATATTCATTGGCCAATCAAGCATAAGGTTTTGCTCATTGGTTGCCATTAAAGCCTTATCGGCTAGCCCCGCACATTCATCAGCTTGAGTATATTTGGCAATATTGCAAGCGGCATTAACCGTTTCTTCTAAAGCTTGTGGTGATAAATCACTGGTTGTTGCAACACCTTTTTGCTTGCCAAAATAAACGGTTAAACCAAAACTGTTATCGCGATTATATTCTAAAGTTTCAACCTCTTGATTACGCACTTGCACCGACAAACCAATATCTTTGCTTACACCAACTTCAACTTCGCTCGCACCTTTTTGCTTGGCTAAATTAATCAGTTTTTCACCAATCGCATGAAACTGTTCAACCTCTAATTCAATATCAATTTTGTCGGCGGCATCTTGATTTTGAGAGGCTAAATTGGTTGCGTTATTTTGAGTTAAATTTGTCATATTGGTTATTCTTGTTCTACTTGGTTTTCTTTTAAATACTGAATCAATTTTTGCTTGGCTTGTTGCTGCTTAACACCTTCTTTCGCTTTGGTTAAGTTTCTTAATTTTTGACGCAACGTTTGCCTTTCTACTTGCGGATTATTTTCTATTAAGCTTTGAATGACTGGTTCACCATCACTGATTAATTGCTCAACAATAACCTCAAAAGGATCAGCTTGTTTTGGCTTTTGAACCACTTGCCTTTGTTGGCTAAATTGATCCTCTTGAATAAAAGTTATAGCCGCTTGTGCATCGTCATTACGCAAGCATTTACCAATAAAAGATAAATGTCTTTTTTTAGCAATATTGCCTTGTTGTTTATGAAAGTCTCGCACCGCATTTTTAGTGGCATCACGCAGTGGTAATTGTTCGAGCTGAACATCACTCATTTCAATCAGCTGCTTACCAAAAGCTTGCAAGGCTTTGGCATCTTTTTTTAGTTGGGTTTTACTAATAAAATCATCATCTTGATTTTCTAGTGGTTCATTATTAACCATATTTAAAAACTCTTAATTAGCCCTAAAAAATTAACTGCCAGTTCCGCCAACGGTTAGCTCATCAACTTTTAATGTGGGTTGCCCCACTCCCACAGGCACACTTTGCCCATCTTTTCCGCACACACCCACGCCTTGATCTAACGCCAAATCATTACCCACCATTGAAACCTTGGTAAGCACATCAGGACCATTGCCAATTAAGGTTGCGCCTTTAACAGGTTGTGTTACTTTGCCCTCTTCAATTAAATAAGCTTCGCTGGTAGTAAATACAAACTTACCCGAAGTAATATCTACCTGACCACCACCAAAATTAGGCGCATAAATGCCTTTTTTTACCGAGCCAATAATCGCTTGTGGATCAGATTCTCCAGCCAACATATAAGTGTTGGTCATGCGAGGCAAAGGCAAGCTCGAATAAGATTCGCGCCTGCCATTACCCGTGGAGCGAGCATTCATTAAGCGTGCATTTTTTTTATCTTGCATATAACCCAATAAAATACCGTTTTCGATTAGTGTGGTTGATTCAGTAGGTGTACCTTCATCGTCAATAGTTAATGAGCCTCGCTTGGCTAAAATGGTGCCATCATCAACAATAGTACAAAGTGGAGAAGCCACCCTTTGACCAATTTTATCGCTAAATGCCGATGAACCTTTGCGATTAAAGTCACCTTCTAATCCATGACCAATGGCCTCATGTAATAAAACCCCCGGCCAACCAGCTCCCAACACAACAGGCATATTACCCGCTGGCGCTTCAATGGCTTGTAAGTTAACCGCGCCTTGGTGCACTGCTTGTTTTGCCAATGTTTTTAAAATATCGTCGGTTAAAATATGATAATCGTTGCGCCCACCCATGCCAGCATTTCCGCGTTCGGTTTTACTGCCTTCTTTCATTATTACCGACACATTGGCGCGAATTAGTGGACGAATATCGGTTGCCCAAGTGCCATCGGTAGCACACACCATAATGGTTTCATAAACACCAGAAATTGAGGCAATAACCTCAACCACGCGTTTATCAATATCTCTAGCAAAAGCATCAAGTTTATTTAAAATTACCAGCTTTTCTTGCTCGGTTAGGCTCATTAAAGGGTTATGAGGTTCGTACATTTGCGCAGTGTTAAGCGGATTATTGTTAAGCGTTATCTGCTCACTACCACCTAAATCAGCAATGCTTTTTGATGCATTAGCTGCACTTTGCAAAGCGGGCAATAAAATTTCTTCGGAATAAGCAAAGCCCGTTTTTTCACCCGACAAAGCTCTTACCCCAACACCTTTATCCGAGTTATAGCTTGCATCTTTAACTATGCCCGACTCTAAAACCCAAGACTCGTGTTTGCTCGACTGGAAAAACATTTCCGCAAAATCAATTTTATTACTGAGCATTGAATTAAGGATTTTATTAATATCCTCAACGTCGGCGTCGGCGGGTGTTAAAAAAGTTTCTTGGCTTATCGCGCTAAGATCAGACATTATTATTCTCAATGAGTAAAACGATAATTATTAATGGCGCATTATAACCTTCTATGAGACAAAGCGGGAAACTCACTGCGAATTTTTTCTACCTGTTTTAAATTCAGCTCAGCAGTTATCACCCCCTCACCTTTTTCAATTTCGGCTAAGGTATCACCCCAAGGAGAAGTGATTAAAGAATGACCATAAGTTTCGCGACCATTGCTATGCAGCCCGCCTTGTGCCGAAGCAACCATAAAACATAAATTCTCAATCGCTCGCGCTTTAATTAAACAATGCCAGTGCGCCTTGCCCGTTACTTGAGTAAAAGCCGCAGGGAATACAATAATATTGGCGCCTAAATCTACCAGTTGCCTAAACATTTCGGGAAATCGAATATCATAACAAATAGCAACACCAATTTTGCCCCAAGGCGAGTCAAATACCATGGGTTGGTTTCCTGCTAATGTATAATCAGACTCGCGATAACTTTTATGCGAGTCACTAACATCCACATCAAATAAATGAATTTTATTATAAAAGCCAACCTCTTCCCCTAAATGGTTATAAACACAACATCGCCCCCAAAAGCGCTTACTATCATTTTGTGATTTAACAGGATGACTACCACCAACAATCCAAAGGTTATATTTTTTTGCCATAGTCGATAAAAACTCTTGAACCTTACCACCTAGTTCAGATTCCGCAGCCTCTACACGCTGACTAGATTTACTCGGCATAATCGCAAAATACTCGGGCAAAACAACAAGCTGCGCCGATTGAGAAGCCGCTTTAGCGATTAATTTTTCAGCCGCGGCTAAATTAGTGTCTACACAATCACAAGACACCATTTGAACGGCAGAGGCTTTTAAAGTTGTTTTCATTTTGGTTGTTGTTGAGGTTTTGATACCCGTTCTCCTTCAATAAACGTGATTTAAGCAAGGCAGTCCAGTCTATTTTTCATTGTCTATCGTCACAGGTTCGGTCGGCATATCAAATCTGATAACACAGTCATTCAGCACTTCCATTGGAGATAGCTTCTACCTGCTAATTTTTTTAATCTCTAGCTTTGGTTTACCATCGTCAGTAATAATTAATGTTACGCCACTTTTTTCAATGTCTCTAAACACTTCAAGCGCGTGAGCTTTAAATTCAGATTTAGACATTTCCATAGTTAAATACCTAATTGACTATCTTTTATAATGACATTAGCTAACAAGATAAATAGATGCAAGGCCATTATTTTATGAAAATATTTTAACCAGAGCGGCAATCAAGAACCCTACAGTAGCTAAAACGAAAATCGGATATAATCTGCCTATTCGGCAGTGAAGTAAAGATAATGCGGCAATGATGTTGCTGGCTTTTTCTAAGCTGCCTATTCGGCAGTGAAGGACTGCTAAGCTTTCGCCCGCTATACCATCTATTTCTAAGCTGCCTATTCGGCAGTGAAGTGTTTCATTTGCTAATTTTCCCCGCGTTAATTTTTCTAAGCTGCCTATTCGGCAGTGAAGCCAGCTTGAGCGAGCGGCTACGCTTGGTTAATTTTCTAAGCTGCCTATTCGGCAGTGAAGACCAAGCCGCCATGCGCAACCTAACAATTATTTTTCTAAGCTGCCTATTCGGCAGTGAAGTAAAGCATCTACCACTTTTGAAATTCTTTCTTTTTCTAAGCTGCCTATTCGGCAGTGAAGTGCGGTCGATGCTGGCGGTGGAACCCAATATTTTTCTAAGCTGTCTATTCGGCAGTGAAGGTAAAATAGATAATTATTTAAATTATCCCGATTTTCTAAGCTGCCTATTCGGCAGTGAAGAGCGCATGAAAGAATTGATGATATTAATGATATTTCTAAGCTGCCTATTCGGCAGTGAAGTCGATTCAAAAACAGGAGAGCTTGTCGCCCCATTTCTAAGCTGCCTATTCGGCAGTGAAGGAGATAGTGACCCAATGTACTGGAGATATAACTTTCTAAGCTGCCTATTCGGCAGTGAAGGAGGTTCTAAGCTGTTGCCGGACTCTGCGAAATTTCTAAGCTGCCTATTCGGCAGTGAAGACCCCATTTAGCGGCCTGGGTACCGGCTGCCTTTTCTAAGCTGCCTATTCGGCAGTGAAGTTTCGGCCACGGCGAACCAATTGCCCCCAACCTTTCTAAGCTGCCTATTCGGCAGTGAAGTGACCGCTACGCCACTACGCGCAGACGGTAAATTTCTAAGCTGCCTATTCGGCAGTGAAGTGAATTATTGGGGACTTGAGACTTAATTGAGCTTTCTAAGCTGCCTATTCGGCAGTGAAGTCAAGCAATTCAATTGCTTCTTGTAGAAGTACTTTCTAAGCTGCCTATTCGGCAGTGAAGGTTGCTTAATTTCGCGCAAAGGCTCAATCCAATTTCTAAGCTGCCTATTCGGCAGTGAAGAACCACCATAATTTAGATGGTTTACTTGCTTTTTTCTAAGCTGCCTATTCGGCAGTGAAGAGCTTGGTGTGCCAGTATCGTCTACACCGTTGTTTCTAAGCTGCCTATTCGGCAGTGAAGGATGATAACCCTCTTTTGCATGAACAAAACGATTTCTAAGCTGCCTATTCGGCAGTGAAGTGGTTTTGCTTTGGGGCACGAGGCTAACGTCTTTTCTAAGCTGCCTATTCGGCAGTGAAGAGCAGGAGACGATGGTCAAACGCTGTACACTTTTTCTAAGCTGCCTATTCGGCAGTGAAGGTAAAGAAACAACTATTCCTGTTCGTTCAGTTTTTCTAAGCTGCCTATTCGGCAGTGAAGATTAGTTTTTTGTGAACGTTCTTTTGATAATTTTTCTAAGCTGCCTATTCGGCAGTGAAGTTGGTATTACTATTCGTTCACTTGATAAAGAATTTCTAAGCTGCCTATTCGGCAGTGAAGTTAACGGGGTTGAAATCGGCGGGTTTGATGAATTTCTAAGCTGCCTATTCGGCAGTGAAGTGTAAGTATATTGCCGCCGTTCATGATGAAGTTTTCTAAGCTGCCTATTCGGCAGTGAAGAGCAAGTCTATAAAGATAAAGGTTTCTTTGCATTTCTAAGCTGCCTATTCGGCAGTGAAGAGTATTTTACAGGCAAAAAAATAAGTTACAACAAACAGTTATGGATATTTTATGAAAAATACCAAAAAAACATACATTGTTGTAACCTACTGTTTTTATTAGCTAATTTTTAAAGAGCGAAATTTAGGTGATCCAGCAATTGAAACTAAATTTAAAACCAAGGAATAGTTGCTTCTTTGCTTAGTCCAAACTTATCAAACTTTCCTTGTATGGGTTTGTTTAATAATATTCCAAATTGAAGGTAACGCCGATGTTTGTAACCAGTAGAACTACTTTCTAACTCTAGATAAGGGTAATCTTCAAGTCCTTTGCTAAACATTTTAGCTTTATAAGCTTTTATTTCTGCATCTTTAATGTCATTACGTTTTATCAAACGTCTTAGTTTTGCTTGCGACATAGTGCTTTGAATACGTGAAATGGTTCGATATTCACAGCTTTCAGGAGTTGGCTTAATATTGCTTACTTCACAGTAACCTATTAATCCTCCTAGCCAGTTTAATCCGATTAAATCGTTAAGCATTGTGCTATTGCTGTGTATACGCATAACTTTTCCCAACCTTGCTTTATAGTTTGGGAAGCTCACACCAACATTATCAGATTCCAATGCTACTAATCCTTTGTGTAGTTTGGTATAAACCTTATTAAGCAAGAGGTTTTCACGCATTTCAGCATCAGGCTTTATGGTTACATCAATATAGCTATCCATTCTTACCTCCTAAGTTCGTATTTTACTGACATACGCTAGGCCTTTTTTACCTAAGTAAAATGAAGATACGCCAGCGTTTTCGATAAGCTTAGCAATTTCTTTTGCCTTATCTCGATCCACATTTATGTCAATTTCTAAAGTACCAGATGCTTTTGTCATTAAATGCTTGGTTTTCCCCTCACCTTTAACAAGCTCTTCTCGTATGTATGGATTACCCCAAATTCTTTTCTTTTCGCCAGTAGTGTATCTCGCCATAAAGTCTTTTTTGGTAAAACCATTATTAGAAATTCCACCAATACCGCCAGCCTTTGTTTTGGCACTGCTCATGTCATACTTATTGCTAAGCTTATCAAGTTGTAAATAAAGAGCTGAACAATACAAGCTAATGGGAAGAAGTAACCCTTTACTATTTATTCCTTTAAATTTTTCAAACATACCGGAAAGTAATAGATAAGCTTTTTCAATATCCCCTTCTTTTTCTACTGGTTTTTGTTTATTTATTTCTTCTAACCTAGCAATAAGCGCAAGTGGTGTCGCATCTATAGTTTTGAACACCACTTCTTCTCCTAGAATAAATCGTGTTAACTCTGATAAATCAAAGTTCAACACCCCCCAAAATTCTTGAGTGTAATCTGATGAGAAAATAGGGTCATTCACTTTTATCATACCCGTGAATGAATTTTGATCCGTACTACCTGTGATATTCCTGATATAGGTTATTTCATTATTAATTACTGCTGGTTTATCACTAAAATCAATGAGTGATTCAATATCTTTAAAAAAGTAATCTTTACTAACGCGTGACTGATACAGTTTACGTTGATCGCCAATTAAACGATTCAATATACCCATAATTGTATCTAATGATATATCGCGTTTAATAAAGTTTTCTGTTTTTTTCAAGTTAGTCATGGAGCCAATAAACTTACGTCCTGTTTTCGGTAGAGCTTCATTATTAGTTCCATCTAGGAAAGAATTTCTCCAACTAGATTCATATTCTATGGTTACTATCATAACCACCTCTACTTAGCTTCAAAATACGTTGCAAATTCACCAATTGGCTGACTGCTAATATCACTTTCATCGCGCTTTATACGCATCATTTTATTACTATCGTTATAGTCAACAGTCAATTCATCAACATACATATAAGATTTAGCTTGGCGAATAGATAACTCTCTAATTAAATTTAAAGTAAACAATACTAGCGCTTTGATCGCATCTTGGTTAAGCAGTATGCCATTTTCACCTTCATCAAAAATGGTGCCTTTTCTTACATAGTTTTGATGGAATGCTGCCTTAGGCTTAAGCTCTGGTGCTAATTGTTGAATAAACCCCTCAATATTCTTAGCTACTTCTTCACCTTGACCTTCTTTAATTTGCATAGCTTCACGATCAAACTTTTTATCTAGAGAAATAAATTGCAATTGCTCGATACTAATAGAGCCATATGAAATATATTTAGTATCACCAAAGGTAGTTTTAGAATAAAACGAAGAATTATCTCGCTCTCCTGCTTGACCAAATTGTTCAAAGTTACCATTCCCTAGTTGATCGACAAAATCTTCAATTAGCAGTGGGCTTGTACGTTTATTTTGACTGTTAGGTACAACATAACCACGTACTAAGCCTGTTATCGAGGAAAGAACTTGAGTTAAATTATCTAATTTTGCTTTGTTAGCATAGTGAATATCAAATGCTTGTGATCTAAACAAATGATGGCGAATGCAATTTTGGCTTATATATAGAGGTGTTTCATTGAAATCTATATCAGTCGCTTGTTTTTTGTATTTATAACCTGTCTCTTCTTTAATTTTTCCTGTTAAGTTTGTATATCCACGTAACTTAGGCAAGGTGTGGTTATCAACAGTTTTACCATCATCTCCAGTAAGTGTTGTTGGCCCATTCCAATTAACAACACCGTGACCTAATGCTACAACTTTAAAATCTACACTTTTGATACCTGTTACTTTTTCCATAAGTATTTCCTTTTTCATTTATGATTGAATAATTTTATTAAGTGGCATTGCACCAATTATTTGTTTGGTGCCTTTTAAATAATATACAGCCGATTCATCGCCTTCACTTTCACCCAATTTACTTGATAAATCTAACGGGGTATAACTTAAATAGATTGGGTGTTGAGGCTCAATAGCGGCACCTTCTAACACTTGCTTTCGTAGTCCGATATTTCTTCTTGGTATCCCTTTACTTGGACTAGACTCATCTATTTGATGATGTGTTTTTGCTACATAATCAATAATTCCAGTTTCTCTAATGATATTTAACGATTCTGTATAGCAATTTGAAAAGTCATTGTCTGATTCCTTCCAATTAATCGCGTATTCATTGGTTATAGTGTAGTTTGTTTCGCTTTCGATATTCATAACTACCATCTGCACAAATCGACTATCTCCACGAAGCGAGGACTTTTTAAGTTTCTTTTTATCACTGACTTTTTGCTTTTTAATAAAGCGAATAGGATCATGAACCTTTGCGGATATGACTTGTACACTTTTTTTAAGTGCTGCAATTAGGTCTTGTGTGACAGCACTTTGCCCTTGGTTTGACAAATAGAAGTCGTAATAGAGTTGATAAATACCGTTAATTAATATTGGTTTTTGCGGTAAATTGTTTTGTAGATATTCATACCATGCATATGCACTATGATAGCTATCTATTCCATTTAAAAAACGGGCACAATTACCTTTGATTTTTCCGTTTGAATTGGGTATTTCACTTGGCACAGCAATAGTATATTGATTTAATTTTTCACTTTTTCCAAACCTATCTAATCGGCCTAGGCGCTGTAAGAAATTTTCCGCCATGGTAAATTCGGAGGTCATTTGCGAACAAGTAATATTGAGTGCAGCTTGTACAATAGGGCCACTTCGTAATACATCAATTTCCTTTGTACCTTGCTCTTTAAAGCTGGCATACACTTTGTCAAAAATAGCTTGTTTATCAACTGCTTTAAACTTTCCATGAAACACAATACCGTTTTCAGTCTCTTGGTTTTGAATAAAGGCTTGTTGTGCAAGTGTTGCAGTATTACTAATAACAATAGTGTTTTTTGGCTGTGGCTTAAATAATGGATTTGTTTGATTTTTTAATGTTTCATCAAATAACTCAAAGTTAATTTTGTATTGACTCTGGTTGAAGCTCTTAATTGATTTTATATCTTGATTATCTATTTCTAACACATTTTCAATAAAACAATAATTAGGTGTTGCTGAAACCAATAAGGTATTCGCTGAGCATTCCATTAATTTTTTTGCTTGTACCAATTCTGCAAATAATAAGTTAAATGCTGGCATGGGTATGTATTCATGAAACTCATCAAACACAACATGACTATTTAAAAAATCAACAGATGCCGTAACATTAGTGTGTGTGGTTATGCTGTTAATCACTTGATCTATCGTGGTTAGTACAATATCGCCTGAGAATTCTTGTCCTTGTGGTGTTGCTACTTTCTCTCCTTGATAGTTAGTAAATTTAAATTCTCCTGTACACATTTCAATTTTACTATCAGGCAAGTAATCTGTATGAGTTAAATCATAATAAAGGCCTTCACACACTTGTACTCGCGGACAAACCCATATGATTTTTTTTGCCTCACTTAACTTTGCCCATTCCAAAGCAATTTTTGTTTTTCCGCAGCCTGCTGGTCCATTTAACACAGCAACACTTTCGGCTTCAAGTAATGATGTAGCAGTGATAGTTTGTGCTTTATTTCGATCACTTTCTGGATATTTTTGCTCAAACCCTATTAGGCAGTCTTGAATTTGCTGAGTTAAAACACTTTGCTGTTTAAGCATTTTGTCTACAAGTAAATCAAGCGTGCCTGTAGCAATATAGTTAGTTAGATCTTCTCCCGTAAGAGCTGATATTTGACGATCAGCACTAATCACACAAGCTCTTAAGATATTAGCTTTTGCATTAAAATTTATATATTGTTGATATGAATGCAATGACTCTTCCGGCGAGTATTGCTTATATTCAGGTAAGTCAGTTTTACGAAAGCTTGATGTCACATTTTCATCATATTTAATAGGGCACAATGTAAAATCTACATGGCCTGTAAAGTTAGCATAGCTTTTTTGAATATCTGCTACGGCATTCATCATTAGCTTGCTATGTTCTACAAGCTCTTGCATTCCTTTGTCTTTATATGCCGCATTAAGTTTGCGATGTATATCATTCAGTTTTATATAACTGTCTTTACGAATTGGCTTTGCATGATGCCAATAAACCACATGCTCAATAAAATCTTTTAGTTTATTATTTGCTAGAACTGGTGAAAGGCTTACAAACTGACATAACCACAATGATATTTCATTATGACGAGGATGTTTTTCAAAAGAAAATTTCGCTGCATCAATATGTAAACCATCATCTGGTACTTCTACAGTTAAGCTTTTATTTTTATTAATCGACTTATCAAGCCATGCTCTAAACTCAGGATCTAATTTTCCTAAATCGTGCAGGCAACCACTAACAAAAGCGGCTTGTTTTAATCTTGTTTGATTACTACCAAAAAGCTGCTCTACTAATAATGCCGCAACATATCCAACAGCAAATAAATGCTCTGATAACAGTTGTTTTTGTGTGTTTGCATAAACAATTTCAGACATAATCTTTGTTTCATCCATTTTTATATCATTGACTGTGGTGTAATTAACTGGCACTACACCCTCCAAACTAAACTTCTTCCTATTCCCCACCACCCACAAAAACTGACTTCTAGCTCGGCTACGTATCCAATGGCAACTTACCGCCGTACTTTTACTGGCCGTTTTTCTCAGCAGTTTTTTTACTGCATCTAAACCATCCTGAGTAATCACCGTTTGCCATGTGTTATCACCAATGCGGTTGGCAAATGCATCTAACACTCGCCTTGTTTTCTTTAAGGCATTTTTTTCACATTGGCTAACAAAGGTAACCATCATAAGGTATCACTCTTATCAATACTTTTACTGACTTGGATCTGTTTATCCGTTAAATCGGTTGAAGCAACCTTTTTAACGATATTAAACAAATAATCTAACGCTTTATGATCGGTAAATGCTTGCAGTATTTGTTGCCTAAATTCTTGCTCGGTTGCATTTTCTTTGGCGGAAATAAAAGCCCAAGGTAGCACTAGTGCATCTTTAATTAAGTCTGCTACATCAAATACCAGTGCACCACGCCTTGTTTTACCATGCATTACTGCAAAACCATGCGGAATACCTAACACCCATAAAGTGCATGCGGCTAAACCATAGGCTAAGTAGTTGCCATGATTAAGAAAATCATTGGCTTTGTCTGTACTTTGGTGTTGTCGTTTAAAATCAGTTAGTTTTGTGGCATTTGCAGCATATTTATAAAGCGCTTTGGTTAGTTGGGCTTCGGTAAGTAATAACTCTTGTGATTTTTTAGCTTTTTCAGTTCGCGAATAAAACGTGGTTAATGCGGCTTGTATGTTTTTGTCTTCATAGTCAAACCCTTCATTTTTTAAATCGCGATCTTTTTGCCAAACTTGTTTTAAAAAGGCAATGCGAGCTTGTTGAAATTGTTTTGCTGCATCAAGTCGCTGGCTATCATCAAACCAAAACGTTAGCCAACCCTGTAAATATTCGGTTGGCCTGTATTCATTTTGAGGAGTCATCCATTCAATTTCGCAGCCCATGTATAAAGGTGTGCCGCCGCCACCACAAAATCCAACGAGTACACCTGCTTGGCTTAGCATGCGCATGGCGGCTTGGGTTATAGAAGTGCCATTGCCTAATAAGATAACTGTGGTATTGGCTATGGGAATATTATAATAAAGGTTTTCTTTGGTGGCTTCGGTTAGGTAAAGCACTCGTCCGTCTTTTTGCATCACTCGGCAATATTCTAGGTAAAAAATATTAGCGCGTTTAGAATGCAAAATGGCTTTTAAATCGGTTAATTGCTCCATGCTTTTTTAGAAAACTGCCTTATAGTAATCGCGTTATATTAAAAATATAGCCTAGTTTTAATTTTTTTCACACGATCATTTATTCAACACTTTACCTTACATTAACCATACAAACTCAATGGATATTATTGATTATTAGAACAGTGAATATTTAGACAAAGTAAAAATAATCTTCTACTTTTATATTGGCTAATCTAATTTATGCTCAATAGCCTCGTTAAATGGATTTGTGCATTTAAAGCCATATTAATTATTTATTGTTTTAAATTAAACGGTTAGTAAGCAAGAGAGGATAGTGTGAACTTTTTAAAAAACTTATCATTTAGAGAAAAACTTATTTTATTGGTTACGCCACCTATTGTAAGCACTTTATACTTTGCTTTTTCGATCTTAAATTTAGAGCTTAAAGAAAAAGCCATTGTTGACGAAATATCGCCACTAGTTATGCTATCTACGCAAGCTAGCGCTATAGTGCACGAACTTCAAAAAGAGCGTGGAGCTTCAACGGGTTTTGTTGGCTCCAAAGGAGAGAAATTTGGTAATATTTTAAGCGAGCAAAGAGAATTAACTGATAAAGTTGTAAATCGAGAAACCAAATCAATTCAATTGCTAAGTGAACAATTAAAAACCAATAACCCTGCTTTATCTAACCAAATTAGTCAAATTTTAACTCAAATCAATCAACGTGAATCTCATCGGCAAAAAGTTGACTCTTTATCACTATCTGGCGGCGAAACCGCTAAATATTACACCGACACTAATGCTGCTCTTTTATCGTTAAGTGGAAAAATTTCTAACTTGTCAACCTTTGGTGATTTAACCACCAACTTAAGAAATTACTATAATTTTTTACAAGCTAAAGAATCTGCGGGTCAAGAAAGGGCAATATTAAATATTGCCCTTTCTTCTGATGCTTTTCCAAAAGGTATTTATCGTAAGTTTGTTTCTTTAGAGTCTGCACAAAATGCCTACCTTAAAAGCTTTGAACAATTTGCTAATGAGCAACAAATAAACGAATTAAAAAATATTAACAATAGTACATCTGCGTTACGGGTTAATGAAATTAGAAACGTTGCCCACAATAAATATATTGAAGGCAACTTTGGTATAGCTGGTGAAGAATGGTTTAATGCGGCTACCGATAGAATTAATCAATTAAAAGCATTGGAAGATAATATTGCTAACCAAATTAATGATGTCGTTAAACTCCATGCAGATCAAACCAATAAGGCAATTTTTATCTCTTCTTTGGTTATTGTTTTTGTTTTAATTCTCACCTTGATATTAGGCTTTATCATCATTAAACAGTTAATTTCTCAAGCATCAAGGCTAGCTAAATCAATTTACTTAGTTTCCACTAATAAAGATTTATCGGTTCGAACTAATGTTCAATCGAAAGATGAGTTAGGTCGTAGCGCTAAAAGCTTTAATAATATGCTTGAGGTGATTGCTAAAATGCTCAATAAAATTGAGTCTAGTAGCGAAGCACTTTCTGAATCTGCTAGCAATAACAAAACATCTGTTGAAGCAAGCAGTAAAAACTTAGAACGCCAAAAACACGAAACAACTCAGGCCGCTAGTGCAACTGAAGAAATGAGTGCAACAGTTAATGAAATATCAAACAATGTAATACAAATGTCAGAAGCCGCTACTGAAGCTAATAACCTTTCTCAAAGCGGTTTAGCTGAAATGGAAAAGAATACCTCTAGCATGGAAACCCTAAACCAAAAAATGTCTCATGCTAACACTCAAGTTGTTAACCTTAGGGATTCTAGCAAAGACATTAGTGGCATTGTTGATGTTATTAAAGCCATTGCCGAACAAACTAATTTGCTCGCATTAAATGCCGCAATAGAAGCGGCTAGAGCTGGAGAGCAAGGAAGAGGTTTTGCGGTTGTTTCAGACGAAGTTCGCTCACTCGCTCAAAAAACTCAAAGTTCCACTCAACAAATAGAGCAAATTGTTTCACAGTTTCAATCAGAAGCTAACAGCATTTCAGACTCTATTGAAACTTGCTTTGCTCATGTTCAAGAATCAAGCACTCAAGCGGTGTCTGTTAAAGACAAGCTATCTGAAATTAATGGCTCAATTGATTCAATTGCCAATATGTGTAAACAAATTGCAACTGCCTCGGAAGAACAGGTTTCTGCTACTAATGAAATTGCCGCAAACTTAAGGGCTATTGATGATCTTGCTTCTGAAAGTGTTGCTCAAGGCCAGCAAATTTTAGATGCTACTGAAAAACAATCGGAACTAACCTTTAGTCAACGTGATCTTGTCGCACAGTTTAAGCTTTAAGTTGCTAGAGTAAATTCATTAGTCCTCCTCTCCTAGCAGGAGAGGATTGAGGAGGGGTTGAAATTTTTTGGCTAATTTAACCGCTAATTTTTTACTCGACATTATTGAAAGGTGAAAATAGTTCCTATCAATCTAAAGTGTTATAGCTTTAAGCTTTTCTACCTCTCCCTATCCCTCTCCTTCAAAGAAGAGGGGACTGGTTGTGAGGGTATTTTTTTCTCGTTCCCATGCTCCTGCGTGGGAATGCAGATCATTGCTAGTTGCTAGTTGCTAGTTGCTAGTATTATTTATTTTGGCTTTTTACAAATCAAAAAATAACTGGTTTTACTTTTTGGTGGCCACCACGACTTTTCAATTTTAAATCCTTTTTCTTGCATAACAGAGTTAAGTTGTTGGCTACTAAAAAACATTACGTTAGGAATAAGTTTGAAAAAACTAAGCGGCTTAAACACCCATTTCAAATAATTTTTATGGTTTTTTAAACAACCTGTACTGGTAATAAATACACCACCTGGTTTAAGTAAGTTATAGGCTTGTTCAATAGCCTGCTCATAATCTTCCATTAAATGTAAAACATTTAAGCCTAAGATGGCATCAAACTGTTGTGAGTTAGGATTTAATTGATTAAGCATGGCAACTTTGCATTCAATATTTTTAATTTGAGCCTTTTTTACTTTGTCTTTGGCAATTTCAATCATCTTTGGGGAAAAGTCGGTAGCCAAATAACTTTTCACTTTTTCAGCATGAATAAGTGCCGTAGAGCCAGTACCGCACCCAAACTCTAAAACATCCATTTGGGGAGTTAGATAGTGATGGGTAAGTTTTAGTTTTTGCTGATAGGTTTCTTCATCATCTATTGGTTTTTTCGCATATTTTTCGGCAACTTTATCCCAAAACTTTACTTTTTTGTTCACTTTTGCACCTTGAGTATTTTCTTGTATTGATTCCATATTTAAACCTCACCATACCATGGTGTATTAACTAAGATATATTTAGTTTTTCATATACATTTAATAATGTAAACTAGCTATAATTGCATTTTATTTATGCATTTATGTATACAATCTACACAATGACAATCAACTGGCAACAAGTTAATTTTGACTGGAATTATGCAAAAGCCTTTTTAGTAACGTTAGAAAAAGGCTCGCTGTCTGCTGCGGCAAAATCCTTAAAACTCACACAACCCACATTAAGTCGCCAAGTTGCCGCTTTAGAAAGCCAACTTAATATGGTGTTATTTGAGCGCACTGGTAAAAAGCTAGAGCCAACCCCAAACGCATTGCAATTGTTAACTCATTTAAAAACAATGGGAGAAGCCGCTAATCAATTATCCTTATTAGCAACGGGGCAACAATCTAAAATTGAAGGCAAAATTATTATTTCTTGCACCGATGTTATTGCTGCTTTTGAGTTACCTAAAGTTATTCAAGCGCTTCAAAAAGCGCACCCTAGTATTCAAATTGAGGTTTTAGTGAGTGATGAAGCCACCGATTTAAAACGCCGACAAGCGGATATTGCCATTCGATCATTTAGACCTACAGAAAGTGATCTGATTGCTAAAAAGCTGTGTGTTATGAAAGCGACTTTATATGCGAATTTAAGTTATCTGAGCCAGCTCAAACATCCCACAAAACCACAACAATTAAATAATGCTAATTTTATTGGATTTTACCCTGACAATAAGCGCTATATTGATAAACTTAATACCCTTGGCTTTGCTGTTAATGAAAATAGTTTTTCGGTTTTATGTAATGATCATATTTCACATTGGGAAATGACTAAACAGGGACTAGGCATTGGTGTTATGCCCATAAATATAGGGGATAAAGAGCCTAAAGTCGCTCGCGTTTTAAGCAATAAAATTATTCATCAAGGTGAAATATGGCTTGTTACTCATAGAGAGCTAAGAACCAATCAACGAGTAAAAACCGTATTTGAGTTTCTGGCTAAACAATTGGCTAAAGCCTATTAGAGCAGACTATGGATAAAAATTTTGCCACAAAAAGATCAGTTTGCAAACAATGTTTACGCCCTAAAAAAGTGTGTTTGTGTAATGATTTAGCTTCTATTAATAATGAAATTAAATTGTTAATCATTCAGCATCCTCAAGAGGTTAATCATCCTTTTAATACGGGTATTATCGCTTCACAATGTTTAACAAATAGTGAAGTGATTATTGCAGAAAAGCTTAATGATAATTTACTTAGCCAGCTAGATAACCACTCTGCCTTGCTTTACCCCAATACTCCACCATTTTTACAAGAGCCACCCGTTAAACAGAACTTGCCAATAAAACAATTAATAGTAATTGATGCCACTTGGCGAAAGGCTAAAAAAATATTATTTTTAAATCCGCAATTACAACAGTTACCTAGACTCAGTTTAAGCGGAAATTTAACGTCAAACTATCAGATCAGAAAAACCTCAATCCCTAACGGTTTAGCAACTATAGAAAGCATTGTTTTGGCATTTGAAAAGATTGAACCACAGTCTGATTTTAAACCGTTATTAAAGCCCTTTGAAAAAATGATTGCACTGCAAAAGGGCTTTATAAAAAGCTAAGTTATACCCGTTCTACTTCAAGATGAACGGGTATATTGGAAGACTTTAGTCAAGCAAATGCGCAAAAGTATCGGCTAAATGATTAGTGTAAACAATTTGCCCCGAGTATCGAGTAAGATGGGTTACATCACTAAACATATCAGAACTAATTGAATCTAACCGTTGATGATTTTTAATTGTTATTCCAGTGGCTTGTTCAATTTGTTTAACTGCTTTATTAAGCCTTGCTTGCGCTTCGGGAGAATATTTAACCCACTTGTGATCTCGCGGTAACATCACTATCTCTACTTGCTCAGAAAATTGTTTAAAGTTTTCGACAATGTTAATAAAGCTTTCAACTAAAATCGGCTCAAAATGCAAAGTTTCAATACCCGCTCTTTCTTTTCTATTTAAAAGTCGATTTTTTTTGTTGGCATCGTTTTGAAAAGTTTTATAATAATCGGCAAATAAATCGAGTGTTTCTTGAGATCGCTCCGATGGAATAGTTCCGCCGCCTTGCCATTCATAACTCCAATCTGAATCAACATAATCTGGAAATTCTTTTTCAAATTGCTCACTGAGCTTTTTTCCAATTTCACTTCGCTCTTCCCTTATTCCTTCTGGCTCATCGAGTCGTTTAGCTCGTGGTTCAGGGAACATTTCGCGACCAATAAAAGAGCTAAACATTTCGGATGAAATATTGTCGCGTATATATTTTATGTTATAAAGCAATGCGCCGCGCTCAGGATCTTGCATGGCAATCTCGCGCATTTCTTCATCGCTCACTAAAACCGTTAAAAAAGAATCCACTAAAGACACTGCCCCATTCCATCGAGTTTTAGTCGTTTGAAATGGATTAAATTCAATAACCGCTAGTTTTAATTTTTTGTTTTCAGCATTAAATGATTCTTTAATTCTTAGCGATAAATAGTCTTGAAAATAAGGGTTAAGTCCGCCAAAGCCAAAGTTATACGATTTGGCGCTTTTACCCATTGCTTTTATTTTTTGATCAAATATTCTTGGTGAAAAACCAGCATCAACCATAGAAGAACCAAATACCATTACTAAGTCTTGTTCTTCTTTAACGATTTGTGGAAGCGCCGCTCTGGCCTCAATCACTCGGCCTAAAAATGTTGTAGCGTCCGCCCCCATAGATAAAGTTAACAAACGAACACTACCTACTGCCATAACACTTAATAGTGCAATCGCTATAATAATTTTTAAATAACCCTTTCGTTGATCGCTAGAAATATAGTTTTCTACCATAGGATAATCAGTTTTAATGTTTAATGTATTATTCATTTTATTCACCTATATCCTTTGAACTAAAATTGAAAGTAGATAAATTCATTACTGGGCTTACCTATCATTAAGCAAATAAAATGCAGCAAGATCATTACAATCCAAAATAACCATGCCTTATTCTCAAAACCTTTGCTCCCTTTAATAATTAAATAATCAACAAAATGGGTAATTCCAATCCATGCCACCACAATAATCAATAGTATTTTGGCTGAACGCTCTACCCCAATATCCGATGAAAAAGTATGCATTTGCACTAACATATTCCAAGCAATATCTATGTCTGCCGCTCTAAAGAATACCCAGCCAATAAGTATTAAATAGAAGGTGAATACCCACTTAAATACTGTAATACCAAAATGAGACTTTTGATTAAAGCTGGCAAATAATTTTAATTGCGCAAGATAATGAGTCGCAGTAATTATTAACCCGTGAAATGCTCCCCAAGCCACAAATGTCCACGCGGCACCATGCCATAAGCCACCTAATAACATGGTGATAAAAACATTGCGTGTTCTTTTGCCATTACGGTTACCGCCTAGCGAAATATATAAATAATCTTTAAGCCAACTAGACAGAGATATATGCCAACGTCGCCAAAAATCTACTGGTGAAATAGCAAAATAAGGCACGTTAAAATTGAGTGGAATTTTAAAGCCAAGCAAAAGTGCAATGCCAATAGCCATATCGGTATAACCCGAAAAATCACCATAAATTTGACCTGCAAAAGCAATGACTCCAGTCCACAATTCTAAATTGCTAATGGCTTCTTTGGCTTCAAAGGCTTTTTGCGCGGGAATAGCCAATAAGTCAGCACCTGTTTTTTTAACTAAACCAATAGTAATTAATAAAACACCGTGTTTAGCAACTTCCCAAGTGGGCAATGCAATATTATGCATTTGCGGGAGTATATGTTTAGCACGAAGAATAGGCCCTGCCACTAGTTGCGGGAAAAAAGACAGCGCTGCAACAAATTCCATTAAACCTTTGCGCGGTTTCATATCGCCGCGATAAACATCAATGGTGTAACTTAAACTTTGAAAAGTATAAAAAGAGATCCCAACGGGAAGAACCCAAGACAAGGTCGGTAATTCAGTATTTACACCAAATACACCGAGAAAATCGGATACCGAAATTAAAACAAAGTCGGCATACTTAAATAACCCTAATATGCCTAAATTAATGACTATTGATAATGTTACCAAAGCTTTCTTGTGTTGCTTGGTTGTCGCATTAGCAATGGCTTGGGCAATAAAATAATCGGCAACTCCACTGCCAACTAATAAGGGAATAAAGTGATAATTCCAAGCACCATAAAAAACCAAACTTGAAATCAGTATTAAAAAAACTTTAGCCCGGTGCCGAATGACTAATAAACCATATATAAGAATAAATACCGCAAAAAAAGCATAAAACAGTGGCGTATTAAAAATCATTGATTTTTTTCTCTATTGATTTTTGATTAATCATTTAAACCATTGACGTAAAAAGAGAACAAATGGTTTAAACTATTTTTTTTAATGACTTCAACCTTTATGTTTTTTCGGTGTTCAGCAATTAGTTTAATGAGCTTTTGTCTAACTGTTTTTTTAATATTCTCTAATTGAATTTGATAAGAAGTCACTAAACTAGCTTGTTGATATTGACTATTTTCATTTTGAATATTTGTTAAAGAAAAATGAAATAATAAAACCGTAATAAAGCAGACTATTGTTTTCATAATTTGCCTCTATTGGTCTTTACGGTAAACATCAAAATTCAATTTTTTTACATCAACCAACATGGTTTGTAATGAAATTAAAATAAGAATAATAAAATAAACCAGTAAACCAATTTGTTTAGCCTCACCATTGCCATAGGCAGAATTAAACATAGAAAAACAAGCAAATAAAATAAGCATATTGCTAGTAATAATTGCCCCTTTAGCCACCATGCTCATCACTTTAAAGCGATCTTCTTTAGTTTGATGTGGTACTGGACGTTTTCGGTATATCTGCCAACTAACCATTAGAATAAAGAATACATCTGTCGCCATTAATATGGCTAAATTTTCAAATCCACCAAAACCATCAAATGGGTGATAAGTAAAATAAATGACTGTAGCTACAAAAACCATACGCATTAATATGGTGATTACAATCCATTTTTTATCAAAGTAATCAATAAACCTTCTACGGGTAAGATTAACGCTAACTTTTTTAACCGGATGTTTTTCTCGCATCTTTTTTAAATACTTGCCACTGGTTGACTCCAAAATGATGATAGGCACAAATTGAAGTAGAAAAAATGTGGTTAGCACAAAGGTAGTATTAAAACCTAACATTTGTTCAGGTAGATTGATAAGATCAAAAATAACAATAAATAAACCTATGCCAACACAAAGCCAGTTTGCATTTTGATAAAAACTAATCCACTGCATAATTTGGTTTTTAGAAACAGGATAGAGTTTTGGATATTGCTCAACTGAAAAAGTATTTAATACATAGGTCATTTGATTGATAATTCTTTTGGGTACATAAATTGACGCCAAAAATATTTGTATCAAAAATAATAGATAAAATAAGTTGTTTTCCATGATATGTGTCTCTCTACTAAAATTGATTAATTACGGTTATTCATTAGCTCTGAAAATGCAATTCTAATTTCTGAATTAGTTACACCTTCACTTTTAAGTTCATCAATAACATCAGTAAGCCGCTCTTTTACCCATGCTCCTAAATCTATATCGCAATGCTCTTTAGCATTAGGATGAATAAAACTTCCACGATAACCCCGCGCCTGAATGATTTGGTCGCGCTCTAATAACTTATAAGCTTTAGCAATGGTTTTATTGTTAACATCTAAATCATTAGCTAGCTGACGAATTGAAGGCAAAGGATCACCAGACTTTAAATTTCCTTTACTTACCGCCTCTTTAATTTGACGGATAAGCTGAGAAAAAATAGCCTCGCTACTTTCTAAATCAATAACTATTTCCATAAATCAATTAATTTGCTTGATATTTAGTTCAATTATTAACGTAGTGCTTTACAAGAATAATGCTTGTACCACAAAAGCCATACGACCCATTAGCATAAATGGTACACCTAATTATTAAAAAGATCAAATTTTAAATATTTCTTCCTCTTCGCAAAGGGCGGTTAGGTGGACTTGGCGGCGTTTAGAGTAAGCTATCAGCTTTGGTATGCAACACTTCACACAACTTAAGCCCCCCCTTCGACAAGCTCAGGGGGAACGGAGTTTATGCATTCCCACACAGGAGCATGGGAACGAGCTAAAGATAACCGCCATAACTAAGCCCCTCCCCTTCGCAAGGGGAGGTTGGGTGGGGTTGGCAGTGTTTAGCGTAAACTATCAGCTTTGGTATGCAACACTTCACACAACTTAAGCCCACCCTTCGACAAGCTCAGTGGGAACGGAGTTTATGCATTCCCACACAGGAGCATGGGAACGAACTAAAGACAACCGCCATACCTAAGCCCCTCCCCTTCGCAAGGGGAGGTTGGGTGGGGTTGGCAGTGTTTAAAGTAAGTTATTACTTTTGGTATGCAGCACTTCACACAACTTAAGCCCACCCTTCGACAAGCTCAGGGGGAACGGAGTTTATGCATTCCCACGCAGGAGCATGGGAACGAGCTAAAGACGACCGCCATAACTAAGCTCCTCCCCTTCGCAAGGGGAGGTTGGGTGGGGTTAGCAGTGTTTAAACTAAGTATTAGCAGGGGTCTTTAATTTTATGCTTATTCGAATTTAAGCAATGATTGCTTGATAACTCGCGATCACGTTGTTTATATTCTGCGCAAAACCGACTATTTACACCTCGTCCACCGCTATTAATTATTCGCTCTAACTCTATTAAGCGACCTATTGTCCAACGGCAAATAGGAGATTTTTCGGCAATAACCTTAGATTTGCTTGAAGCAACTTTACCTGTAGAATTTGACTGTTTGCGCTTAATTTTATTTGCCTTATTAATAATTCTTTGTGCTTCTTTTACTGATTTTGAATTATCTTTGTATTGGTATTTGGGTAATCTATTAGATTTTTTTGTAGAGGACTTTGGGGCAGTTTTGCGGCTTACATTTGCGTTATTGTTGTTTTGAATACTAGGATAATATTGTGCTTTTGCTTTTTCAAAGCCTGAAATATGACCAAAATACCAACCAACATACCCTGCACAAGCAGAGACCAACAAAAATGAAACAAAAACTAGTATTTTTTGCAAAATAATCCCTTTGCTATAAAAAGTTAACCATTGCTTAATTTAAAACTAAATCGCGGCAATAGTAAAAAACAATCCTGCAATAGTTGCCGATAACAAGTTTGCTAATGTACCTGCAATCACCGCTTTAAAACCATAGCGAGCAATTTCACTGCGCCTTGTTGGTGCTAGGCTACCTAAACCGCCTAACAGCACGGCAATTGAGCCAAAATTTGCAAATCCACATAAGGCAAAAGTAACAATAACAATTGTTTTTTCAGATAAACCTTGCTGGTTTTGCACAAAGTCAAGATAAGCCACAAACTCGTTGATCACCACTTTTTGACCAATAAAAGCGCCAGCAGCATTGGTTTCTGCCCACGGAATACCGATTAAAAAAGCAATCGGTTGAAACAAATAACCTAACACTTGTTGCATGGTTAAATTTTCAATACCAAAAATATCGCCAATCAGCCCAAACAATCCATTAAACAAGGCAATTAAACCAACAAAAGCTAGTAACACCGCACCAATTCGAGCGGCAAGTTCTAAACCCGTAATAGCTCCACCGGCGGCTGCATCTATCACATTAGCATGATGCTCAACATCACCATCAATTTTTATATCGGTTTCTGGTTTGTCAATTTCTGGAACTAGCATTTTTGCCATTAATAGCCCTGCGGGTGCCGCCATAAAGCTAGCCGCAATTAAATACTTAAGCTCAATACCAATACTGGCAAATCCGGCTAATACCGAGCCTGACACACTGGCTAGCCCCCCAACCATTACCGCAAATAATTCTGAGCGAGTCATTTTGGGTAAGTAGGGTTTAACCACTAATGGCGCTTCAATTTGCCCAACAAAAATATTAGCCGTTGCCGACATAGATTCTGCACGTGAAGTGTGTAAAAAGCGTTGCAGAAAACCACCAATAACTTTAATGATCCACCCCATAATGCCTAAATGATAAAGCACCGAAATTAAGGCCGAGAAAAAGATAATTACTGGCAATACATTAAAGGCAAAAATAAAACCAATTTTGTTTTGAGCCAAATCGCCAAACAGAAAATTAATTCCCTGACTACCAAATTCAATTACACTGCCAATACCGTTAGAAATAGATAATAAAACTGACTTGCCTACTGGTAGCCATAATACAAACATTCCTAAAAGAAACTGCACAATAAAGGCTGTAATAACAGTGCGCCAATTAATTTTCTTTTTATTGTTAGAGCATAAAAAAGCAATAAATAAAATGGCAAATACACCGAAAACTGCCTGCAAAATTTCTAACATAGAGGTTATTATCCAAGTTGATATGATAAACTTTTATATAAAGACGACTGATAAACCTTTTGCCACATTTGCTCACATGGCATGGTTCCATCGAGTATGATATCGGCATTATTTAAGGTTGGCTCAATATGCTCAACAAACATTGGGCGAACAAATTGTTGATATTGTTTTAAAATAGATTCTAGCGTGCGGTCACGTTCTTGTGTGTCACGAACAATGCGGCGCATTAAACAAATATCGAGCGGCGTATTAACAAATATTTTCATGTCTAATAAATCAGCAAGACCTTGTCTACCTAGCAAATGCAACCCTTCAATAATCACAATATCTGCTGAATTAACCGTTTGAGTACCCACTCTATCGTGAGTTTTATAACTATAGACTGGTCGCTCAATGGTATTTTTTTGCTTAAGTTTGTGCATTTGTTCAATCAGCAATTGGCCGTCGATAGCGTTGGGGTGATCAAAATTAAGCACTGCTCTCTCATCAATAGACAAATGAGATTGTGGCTTGTAGTAGCTATCTTCTACAACAACATCTACGCTAAGCGCAGGAAATTCCCGAGATAATGACTGATGAAGGTACTGAGCAAAAAAACTTTTACCCGAGGCAGAACCACCTGCAACTGCTATAAACAAACTAGAGTTCTCCCCAGAATTTAAAATGATACGATAAAAAACAGCTCAATTGAGCAGATTTAAAACGGCGGGAATTTTACGCGAAACCAACGCTTATTCCAAGAAACATTGGATAAAATTTAATCGAATTTTCCCTAGGTTCTGGTGATTGTTGATCCAAATCAGCGGTATATTCATATTGCCTTGCTATAATGTTAGCTTACCAATTCTTTTACTTAAGCTCCCTTTATGAATGCACCTTTTATAGCTGAATACTCAGTTTATGATTTGCTATCTCAAGTAGAAATTAAGACACCAAAACATATAATGGTAGATTCAACCCTGCCTAACTTATGGCCTTTTGAGCAAGGCGAAAAAGTAGTAATAAAAGGCATGGCAGATAATTTGTGGCATAAATCTGACAATGCGGCTTTGCAGTTTGTTGATTTTTCTCAAACCACTATTGAAACTCACATCAATGATATGCAAGTTAAGGTATCAAAACAATTTGATTGGCTAGGCGCATTAATAACCGAAAAAGTTCCTTTTGTTAAATCAAACAATGCGCCAAGCGAAATATTTGTTAGCCTACAAAATGATAAATGTTGCGGCACAATCATCAGTTTAGGATTTGGCGGCATTTTAACCGAAGCTTGGGCAAAAGAGCTTAAGCAATCAATTTTAGTGTGGCCAACCTCAGTTTACTCGCCGCAAGAAGCTTTAGAAGAGTTAGAGGAGCATTGGTTAGGTAAAATTCTATTAGGTTTCGAGCGACAACAAAAAGCTTTAGTTAACCGCAAAACCTTACTCAGCTTTTTAACTAAGCTTTGGGCACTTGATCCAATTATGGAAGCTAAACAAATAGGGTTACTAGAAATAAATCCTTTTGTTATTGACCCAAAAGGAGAGTTTATCGCCCTAGATGGTGTGGGAACCCAGTCGGTTTCACCGCACATAGAAACCTGCCCTGTGCCGCTGAAAGATGATAGCTTTTTAAATCCTAAACGCATTGCTTTAGCGGGTGTTTCAAATAAATCGGGTAATGTGGGCAGTTTAATCTTAGAAAATCTTCGTCAGTCAGATCTTAACCAAAATGATCTGGTCATTATTAAACCCGGAGTGAATAAATTTGCAGGCATTCAATGCCTAGAAAATGTAAACGCTTTAAACGATACTCCTGTTGATATTTTGATTTTAGCGCTACCAGCACCGGCTACGGTAGAAACCATTGAGCAACTATGTGAGCAAGCAGATAAATCAAGTAACGGTAAATCTGGTGTCGCTCAAGCCGTTTATATTGTGGCAGGCGGTATTGGTGATGGCGCGGATCAGAGCGGTTATGGCGAACGGCTAAATCAACTAATTAACCAGCGACGCAATGCCAATTTATGGTGTCCTGCCATTGTTGGCCCTAATGGTTTAGGCATGTTAATTTCGCCATTAAAGCTCAATAGTTTGTTTATTCCGCAGCGCAAGCTTAACGTTAATTTTTCTCCCGATTCACCCGTGGCGCTTATCAGTCAGAGCGGCGCATTTTTAATTACTCGTTTGTCACGCCATTCAAATTTGAGCTTAAAGTACGGATTTTCTATTGGTAATCAACTCGATATGAAGTTGTCAGACTTTATGGCGTTAATGGAGCGTGATAACAGCATTAAGGTTTTAGGGCTTTATATTGAAGGATTTGCCGAAAATGATGTGTGTGCGGTTTCGAGTTTAGTGAAAAAATTTCGTGATAAAAATCGTCACGTGATTATTTATAAAGGGGGTCGCTCATCATTAGGACAAGCGGCGGCGGCAGGTCATACTGGCGCTATGACGGGTGATTATGTGGTGCAAAAGCGACTTCTGCAAAAAGCAGGGGCAGTTATTGTTGAATCATTTAATCAGTTTAATGCGGTATTCAAATGGATGGCGGCTTATCCCGATTTACACACCCTTGGCAAACTCGCCATTGTAACCAATGCAGGTTACGAAACCGTTGGTAGTGTTGATATTTTGGGTGATAACGACTCTGGCAGACTATACGAGTTGAATGAAGAAAACCAAAAGTCACTGCAAAAAGTATTGCAACGTCATCAATTGCAAGGTTTAGTCGCCCCCACCAATCCACTCGATTTAACCCCTATGGCAAACGAAGCGGCTTATTTTGATTGTGTTGCCTCGATGATTGAGTTTGGTGCTGGAGTGGTAATGCTTGGTTTAGTACCACTTTCAGAACAACTCGACACAGAGCAACTGACTCAAGCTGCAATATTTGCAGCTAAACTCCGTAAATTAGCCGATCATAGCGGACGTTTAATTGGCATAGTGATTGATGCAGGGGTTCCCTATCAAGACTATAAAAACGTATTTGAAAAGCAGGGTTTTCCTGTATTTGATGGTATGGATATGGGGGTTTTAGGAATTAATGTATTATTACGCAATGCTAAAGGCCGATAAATTGAGACAGTAATTGATCAGTGAAAAACTAATTACCGCCTATAATAATGCGAACTATGTGATTGAAATTAATGATAAAGCCTTTTGTTTTAAGGTGGGTAATCATTATAAAGCACTTGATCGGCTGTTGTTAAAATTTAAAGCCAATTCAGCAGTATTTTTTACTGCCTATAACCCACAAAGCAAGCAATTAACTGATCAACAAAATCAACAGCAGCATCAATTTTTACTCTCCCAAGTTAACCAGTTGAAACTGTCATTTATTCACGGGTTTAGTAGTGATCCGTTAAAAAGCTGGCCTAATGAAACAAGCATAATGATCTTTAACATTACTCAGCAAGCGGCAAACCGCCTACAGCAAAGCTTTAATCAAAATGCCTATTTATGGATAAGTCTCAATCAAAAGGTGAAACTATGTTTTGCTTAAAATAAAATAATAGCCAACCAAACACCTTTTATGGATAATAAGCGCCCTTTTCAAAACAGATCAATGATTCACTATGTGGTTTAAAAATCTTCACCTATATCGACTTTCAACACCATTTAGCCTTGATGCCGAAGCACTAGCCGAAAAACTCAATGAAAAACGCTTTCAACCTTGCGCCAAAATGGCAGAAGAAAGTGTGGGTTGGGTATCTCCCATTCACCGTAGTAAAGATTATTTAATTCATGCCGCTAGTGGTTGCATATTGCTGTGCATGCGCCGAGAACAAAAGGTTATTCCTGCTAGCGCGGTAAAAGAAGAAGTTGAAGAGCAAGTATTAGCCATTCAAGATGAAACGGGACGCAAAGTTTTCTCGAAGGAAAAACAAAGTATCAAAGAAGAAGTCGTAGCTAAAATGTTACCACGTGCTTTTACTAAATCGAGCCATGTTTATGCTTATGTTGACACTAAAAACCATTATTTAGTGATCAATGCTGCCAGTGATAAAGTAGCCGACTTATTTTATTGAGTTGCTCACCGAAACGATTGGCTCCTTTGGCGCAATAAAATTTGTTGCTAAAGACAATGCAGGTGTTACCTTTGATAGCTGGGTACAAAATGGTTTGCCAGAAGATTTTAGTTTTAGTGGTGAATACGAGCTTAAAGATCTGCAAGATGAGCGTGTGGCTAAATTTAAAGATAATGAAGCCGAAAATGGCGTGCTTGGCGATTTGCTTGAAGATGGCTACCAAGTTCAAAAGCTGGGAATTTATTTTAAAGGATTGTTAAGAGCCAACTTGCAGCAAGATCTAGTGATCAAAAGCATTAAATATATGGATGAACTGCTGGCCGAAAATGATGATGTCGATGGTGAAGATGAGTTAGTTAAGTTTGATGCTGATTTTGCTTTAATGACAAAATCACTTGCCGAGTTTATTGAAAGTTTAGCACTGCTTTTTATTGAGGAAAAAACCTAAAACATCCTCTTTTGAAATAGCAATGAAGATCAAGCTTATTTTTTATAAAACTAAAACCTCTTACCGTTACAATGTAAGAGGTTTTTCTTTTTAGCTACAGCGACTTTAATTGAATACTGCCATTCACATTTTCCATACTTAGTTTAACTCTGCCATTTCCTAAACTGCCATGCATTTCTCTACCCACATATTTATGTTTAATCACTTCAAAACCAAAATCATTAGAAATTTTTCCACTAACCGTTTCAGCGTTAACATTAACATCGGCACTAGCGGGTAAGTAGACTTTAATTTTGCCGTTAACCGATTCTAAATCAACTGATTCGGCATTATCTAAGTGAGCAAATTTTAAGGTTAAATCGCCATTTACTAGGCTTACTTTAGTGTTTGAAGTTAAACCATCTGAGATTAATGCTCCGTTTACTAGCTCTGCTTTTAATTGCCCACTTACACCTTCAATAGATAAATTACCATTAACAAGCTCCATTGATTTTAAATTGGTATTTTCAGGTACTTCTAAGGTGTAAGTAACTTTTGAAAACTGACGATTAGAATAGCTTTTTCTGTTTTGTTTTTTATAGCGCGTTTGAATAGAAATTAAATCACTCGAGTCATCAATTTCAATACTAATTCTGTCTCTTACTTCTTGTGAAGAAGCAATAATTTGCGCATTAAGTGTTACCTGGTTGCAACTACATGCGGTAATGGTGACATCACCATTAATATTTGAAAGTTCAATTTTGCCGTTGTCGCTAAAATCAAAAACTCTGTCGATAGAATCATTAATTTCAGCTTGTAAATTTAGGCTGAGAGCCGCTATAGCGCATAAAAATGCTTGTCCTAATTTTTTTGATGATAATTTCATTTTCTTTCCTCGTTAGTGGTTGTTTTAATGGTTTGTTTTTACTAGACGAGAAAATGACTAAACTGGTTTAAAGGCGAGTTAAAGATGAATGTAACAAATTGTTAGTGTTTTGCTGGTTTTATGCCCAAACATAAACATAAACATAAACATAGGGATATTTCCGCTCTCCTGCAAGCTACGCCTTGTTCAAGCTTTTTGGTTGAACACTGAAACATACATCTTGAAGGAGAACGGGTACACATTAATGAATGGCTTCTAACTGCTGAACAACCCACTGCTGAAGCTTGTGAATTGGCATTGCCCCCGATGTACGACCAACCTCGTGTCCGTTAACAAAAAGCGCCAAGGTAGGAATTGAGCGAATATTATATTGTGCACTCACTTGTTGTAGGGCTTCGGTATCAACTTTTAGTAATCGCAGTTGATTACCAACCGATTCTGCAAATTTTTCATAAACAGGGGCAAATTGCTGGCAAGGCCCACACCAAGGTGCCCAAAAATCGACCAACACAGGCACACCCGAGTGACGAATATGGTGTTTTAAACTGTCTTGATCAACGTCAATAGGCTTACCGGAAAATAATCGCGCTTTACATTCTGCACAAACAGGAACCTCATCTAAACGTGATACGGGAAACTGATTAACGGTATTGCATTCACCGCAAACCATTCTAATTGTTTGATCCATTGATACTGTCTGATCCATTAATAAGACCTTTTGTTTTTGGTTGATTTAACTTAGATGACTCAAATGCTTTTGATTAGTTACAGTTTTAGTTTTGTATCTATCAATTATTGTAACGAAAGTATAAGCTAGCGTGTGTTTAAAAATAAGAGAGCAATTAGCATGGCAGGATCAAGTTTACTCGCACTACTCGACGATATTGCAACGGTTTTAGATGATGTCGCTATTTTAAGCAAAGTGGCGGCTAAGAAAACCGCTGGAGTGCTAGGTGATGATTTAGCATTAAATGCTGAGCAAGTTTCTGGCGTAAAAGCAGAGCGAGAGCTGCCCGTTGTTTGGGCGGTAGCTAAAGGCTCGTTTAAAAACAAACTCATACTGGTGCCTTCTGCATTAGCTATTAGTGTAATTGCCCCTTGGTTAATTGTTCCGCTGTTAATGATTGGAGGAGCTTATTTATGTTTTGAAGGGGTTGAAAAGCTAGCTCATGCTTTTTTCCACAAAAAAGAAAAAGCAGAAAATAAAAAAGCCGTAATGAATGCACTTACCGATCCTAATGTTGATTTAGTGGAATTTGAACAAAACAAAATTAAAGGGGCTATAAGAACCGATTTTATATTGTCAGCTGAAATTATTGTCATTGCTTTAGGTACGGTTGCTGAGCAAAGTTTTGCCATGCAATCGGCAGTGGTTTCTACCATAGCGCTTTTTATGACCATTGGGGTTTATGGATTAGTAGCAGGTATTGTAAAGCTGGATGATGCTGGACTTTATTTGCTAAAACAAAAAGCAGAAAACACTTGGGGAAAACTTAAACAACAAATTGGTAAAGGCATTTTAATATTTGCGCCATTTTTAATGAAACTGCTTTCTATTGCCGGAACCGCCGCTATGTTTTTAGTTGGTGGAGGCATTTTACTACACGGTATTCCAGGAATTGATCCCCTATTAAAAGAGCTCAGCTTCACCTTAGAGAAAATCCCTGCAATTGGTCAGGTGTTAGCGGCGGCAACAGGGTTAATTACTAGCTTTATCTTTGGCATAATAGCGGGAACAATCGTGTTAGGGGGTTGGCAATTGACTAAAACATTAATTCCAAAAAAATCGGAGAATAATAATGAATAACACCGAACAAAATGAACAACAAGCACTAGTTTCAGGAGTATTTTGGGGAGTTGGTGGATTAGGGTTAATATGGAACTTACTTGGCTTACTGGCTTTTTCAATCCATATGATGATTACACCAGAAATGATTGCTGTTTTGCCCGAAGCCGACAGAGCGGTTTATGAAAGTTACCCTGCTTGGTTAAATATTCCTTATGCGCTTGCCGTATTGGGCGGTGCTTTTGGCTGTTTAGCCTTGTTGTTTAGAAAAAAAATAGCGGTTATTTTACTGACCATTTCATTAGTTAGCGTATTAATACAGAATTTTTATATTTTGGTTATCAGCGAATTTATTCAAAAAATGGGGCTCAAAGCAGCAGCTATGCCCACATTAGTTATTATGGTAGCAATAGTGCTTTTCTTTTATAGTCGCACCATGCAAGCTAAAAAAATATTAAATTGATAAAATTAAGTAGGAAATCACAATGAAAAAACTGAACTTTATTACTCGTTCAACACGCCTAGTTTTAGTTGCCCTGTTAGGCACAATACTTTGGGGATGTAATTCAGAAAAAGCTGAAGATCCCGCAATTACAGAAATAAAATCATTTATTAGCCAACAACAAATTAACAAAGAAAGTGTTGGCTGGAAAAGCCTGCTGACTATGCCGCCCAAACTAACTTTTAGTAAAGACAAAGATTACTTTTGGTTATTAAGAACCAACCACGGCAATATTAAAATTCGTTTTATGCCCGACATTGCGCCTATGCATGTCTCTAGCACCATTTATTTAACTACTTTAGAGTTTTATGATGGTATTGCTTTTCATCGTATTATTCCTGGATTTATGGCTCAAGGTGGCGATCCGCTAGGTACTGGTAGCGGCGGCCCTGGTTATAAATACCCTGGGGAATTTAACGTACATACTAAACACGATAGCGCAGGTATTTTAAGTATGGCTAATGCAGGTCCTAATACCGACGGCAGTCAGTTTTTTATTACCTTTAAACCTACACCACATTTAAATGGGCGCCATAGTATTTTTGGCAAAGTGGTAGAAGGAATGGATACTTTGAAAAAACTAGAAGAACAAGGAACTCGTTCGGGTAAAACGCTTTCACCCGTTAAAATTATTAAAGCACTGGTGTTCGTTGAAGATAAGAAAAGCTAAGCTATACCCGTTCTACTTCAAGATGCTTGTTTCAGTGGTTTTTTCTTCGTTCCCACGGTTTGTGGGAACGAGGAAAAAACAAAAGCTAGCAGTAACTAATTTACTTACTCGCTGGCTTTATAAACTTAAGTGTCATTCTATCGCTTTCGCCAATGGCAGCAATTTCATCAGTTTTTCCACCTCTAAACGATGGCGCTAATGCCCAAACACCTTTTTCGTAATTCTTTAAATCTTTAGGGTTAGCATTAATTGGTGCCGATTTAACCAGTTTAAAACCAGCAGCTTCAACCATTTTAATCACATCATTTTGTGGTAAATAACCTTTGTTCCCTTTTTTATCAGTAGGAAACTCTTTTCCTGCTCTATGTTGAACAATGCCAAATACGCCACCTGGCTTAAGCGATTTAAATATTGATTGATAAATATTGGCCGCATCACCTTTTCTATGCCAGTGGTGGGCGTTTCTAAATGAAACCACCATATCTGCTGAGTCGGCATCGGCAAAGTTAAGCAGTGATGGTGGCTGTAGAACCGACACTTGGGCATTACCATAAAGTTTAGCGTTATCCTTAAGCTTTTTAGCAAATCGCTTAGCGTTCTTACTAAAAAACTCAATATCAGAATTAGGATCAAAACCTGCCCCAATATACTGACCACTGTCTTTTAAATAAGGTGCGATAATTTCTGCATACCAGCCACCACCAGGTGATAGCTCTACAACGGTCATATTGGGTTTAATGCCGAAAAAGGTGAGTGTTTCATAAGGATGGCGATACTGATCACGTGCTTTATTTTTGTCACTTCGATGCTCACCTGCGATAACCGATTTAAGTTTTTCGTCGGCTAACACGCTGTTATTGAAAGAAAAAGCCGTTAAGAAAGCAAAAATAACAGCGATACCTCTGGAATTAAAAATTCTTTTTTTAGTCTTCATTTTTCATTTTCCCGTAATTAAATGAATAGATAAGTTAACATTAAAGTCATAAAAACTGCAAAACCTGTCAAATTACAGAATAAAATCTGGTCTGATCTGAACAAATATTGACCTATGACAATAGTACTTGAAATTACTTGATTTATGATTATCCTATCAGCGTTAAGATTATTAGTAAATGCGCTGATACGTAGTTTGTGAGTAGTAACAAAAGGGAGTCTTGATATGGGTGTACTAGACAGAACTGATAAGAAAATTCTTAAGATTTTGCAAGATAACGCAAAAATCACTAACAAAGAGCTTTCTTCAAAACTTGGTCTTTCTCCGCCTCCAACCTTGGAGCGAGTGAAAAAACTAGAGAATGCTGGCTTTATTAAAGGTTATAAAGCCGTTTTAGATGCAGACAAAATTGAACTTGGCACAACAATGATGGTGTCTGTGACATTACACAAGCATTCTAAAACATCAATTGATGACTTTCATAAAGCAGTGTTTGAGCTAACCGAAGTTATGGAGTGTTATCATGTAACGGGTGATGATGACTTTATGCTGAAAGTTGTTTGTAAAGATATTAAAGAGTATGAGCTATTTATTCGAGAAAAGCTTGCTCCTTTAAATAATCTTGGCAAAATTAAATCTTCAGTGGTGCTTTCAACGGTTAAAATGCAACGTGAATATCCTTTAGAATCTTCATAGCAGCTTATTTCATTAATATTGAGTCAGCAGTTCATTTGGCTGGCTCAATTTTTATTTAAAAACCCTATCGTGTATGTTTAAAAACCACATCGTGAATATTTAAAAACCACATCGTGAATATTTAAAAAATAATATCGTGAATGGCTTGAGCAACCCTTAGGCAATCTTCCTTTGCAACACAAAATGATGCTTTTTCTGAGCTAATATATTCTTTCTTTATCAACTGACTAGAATCACTTTTTTTAATCTCACACAAAACCATTTGAGCTTTTCCAATTACGCTAATTAAAGCTAGCTGGTTAACAATTGTTGCATTATCAGTCGCTAAAAAGCCAATCGCTTCATGTAGTTTATCGTTTGTTGGTTCGGGCTTATCACTGTTGCGGTACTGCCAATAACTCATAGACTGCTGTTTTGCTGTTGAACTGTTGAATACTTCAATTAAATCATAACCAAATTGCTCTAAAGGCTCTTGAATGCGAGTTAAAAGATCAGTTTGTGTTTGATCTGCTGAAATCTGCAATAAATTTGATTCAAATGAGATCCCCACAATAGCACGATCACTTGAAGTATTTGATATTATCGTTCCTGCTTGCTTTGGTTTAATGGTTGATTTAATTTTAATGGGAATGTGAAATTTTTCTGCTGGTTTAACCGCTCTTGGGTGTAAAACTTTAGCGCCCAATTTAGTCATTAACTGTGCTTGTTGATAGCTTAATTGCGAGATTGGTTGAGTGTTATTAATTTCTTTGGGGTTGCTACTAAAGATCCCTGCCACATCAGTCCAAATTTCAATTTTTTGAGCATTAAGCTTTGCGCCTAAATAGGCAGCACTGGTATCGGAACCCTCTCTACCCAATAAAACCGTTCTCTGTTGCTTGTCAGCGGCTATAAACCCTTGAGTGACAATAACTGAGTTATATTTTAATAAGGCTTCTTGAGTTGCAATATTGGGCTCATAATCGCATTGTGTTGAAGTAAAATGGTGCCAATTGTCTTCTTGGGTTTGAGAGGTTAGTAAATTTCTAGCATCTACCCACTGAGACTTTATCCCTAGTTGGTTTAAATAGTAATTACCAATAGTTGTTGATAAAAGCTCACCATAAGCTAATACCTGAGCATGACTCTGAGCGCTAATTCTTTTGGCTTGGTGAATATGTAAACAATGAGCACTTAGCTCTGTAAATAACCCGGTTATTTGCTGGTTAATTGATAAACCTAAATCTGAAGCAAAACCTAAGTGTAATGATTGTAGTTGGTTAATCGCATTTTCATAAACACCAGCTAATGATTGATGCAAAAGTGCTTCAAGTAAATTAGAAACATTTTTTAATGCACTAAGCACTAATACCGGACGACGCTTTTTCAAAAGCTGTTTTTCAACTTGATTAGCAATGGTATTCCAGTGCTTAGGATCACCTACGCTACTGCCACCAAATTTAAGAATGATCCAATCAGACATGCCAATTTAACTATTATTTAAATGCTAAAGTAATAATTTTACCGATTAGTTATGCTTTTAGCTATGGCTTGGTTATGATTGACATAATATACCCATTCCCCTTCAAGATGCATTTTCAGTGTTCAGCCAAAAAAGCTTGAATAAGGCGCAGCTTGCAGGAAATGGCAAACCCTTTTCAAAAGCTACAAGGCAGTGCAAGCTTTTTTGGCTGAGCACCCGAAGGGCAAGACAGTAAACCAACCTCTTCTTCGTTATCAATGCTTGAATTAGAATGGCTAATCCTGCGCATTAATGCCTCAAATAGGATGGCTTACTGTCTTGCTGAAATATGCATCTTGAAGGAGAATGGGTATATTTCCACAATTAGGCTTATTATGCTTCAGTTATTGCACAACACCATTTTAAAGTTTGGCGGTCAAACCAAAGAGTTTGAGTTAATGAGCTATTTGCAGAATCATCATGCTGAGTTTTATTTACCACTAGGCGACAGTCCAAGCTTATTTAAAAAGCACTTTTGGCTATTTCATCATTTATATCTGCTGAATAAAAAACTCAATGAGTCGGGTGAAAAGCTGTTTATTTCTGCATTAGATATTCGTTTAAGTAAAATTGATAACTCTACAATGTCATTAAGTGATGTTGATCCATTACAAGGCTTTTATCTTGATGATAAAAATCTACTGTTAACTGATGAAGAAATTGCTCAAATGCAACAAAAGTTTTGGCAAAAATATTTAGCACTTGATCAAAAAGCAGATGCAATCAAAACGCTAGAGCTTACCAATGAAAGTAACTTGAGTTTAGATAAAGTGAAAACGCAGTTTAAAAAACTGGCAAAAAAGCATCACCCCGATAAAGGCGGAGATGCGAAAAAATTTAACCAAATCAAACAAGCTTTTGATAGCTTGTCACAAATTGTGAAATAAAGAGAATTGCCTTGCTTAACTTAGATAATAAAAACTGGCTTGATAGAGTGATATTAGATATTGAGTGGATCTTTAATACCCAACCTTTAATGCAGCCAAAATACTTTCAGTTTTCTCATATCACAAACATTAAAAGCTTATTAAACCGCTCGGACATTCAACAACAATTAATAGCACATTTACAGAATAAAAATCTAAAAATGCTAGGCACTTATTTTGAAGCCTTGTGGGAGTTTTGTTTAATAACCAGCGATAAAACTCAATTGTTAGGAAAAAATATTCAAGTGTTTGAAAATAACCAAACATTAGGCGAATTTGACTTTATTTATTTAGATAAATTACAGAATAAATACAAACACTTAGAAGTTGCCATTAAATATTATTTAGGTGTGCCTGAGCTTAATACTCAAACAGAACAGTCGAGTTTAAATGCTTGGATTGGTCCGAATAAAAATGACAGTTTAGATAAAAAATTTCATAAACTCTTCCAGCATCAGTCTAAGCTATCTAAAGGAGAAGCGGCACAATTAAGGCTCGAAAAACTTGGTGTGCCGAGTGAGAAAGTTAGCTTGGTTGAGTCAGAAGTATGCTTGCTAGGCTATTTGTTTTACCCTTACGGGCAAACGCTTTCACCACCAATAAAAACCACTCAAAATCATAATAAAGGTGTTTGGCTCAGTTTAAGCCAGCTTAATGATTATCCTCATTCTTATTGGATGGTTATAGAAAAACCTTTTTGGTTAAAGCAAGTTAATGTCAAAAAAAATCAACTCCAATCAACTGATGAAATAAAAGTAAAAATTCTTGAACGAATGCAGCAAAAACACTTGCCTGTGTTAGTGGCAAGTTTTGATTATGACTCAGCCAATAACATAGGTCAGTTTATTGAGCTAGTATTTGTTGTACCCGACGATTGGAATGGTAACTGGTAGTCTCTGTTTAAAAGTGCTTATTTAGTTTAAGAATACTTGTTTAATTTAAGAGTGCTTGTTTAAAAATAACGGTTTAAGCCGGCTCGTCTCTTAAGAAAACCCAATCGGTATCAGTACTCGATGCTTCATCAAAATAATAACCCGCCACATTAAATTTCTTAATTTTTTCAGGCTGCTCTATTTTATTTTCAATAATATATCTTGCCATTAAGCCGCGTGCTTTTTTAGCGTAAAAACTCACTATTTTATATTTACCGCTTTTAAAATCTTTAAATACTGGAGTGATAACTGTGTGGTTTAATAATTTAGCTTTTACCGCCTTAAAATATTCATTAGAGGCAAGATTGATTAAGGTTGAAGAAGATTGCTCCGCTAATAATTCATCAATTTTTTGATTGATGGTTAGCCCCCAAAAATCATAGAGGTTTTTGCCCGCATTATTTTCAAATTTTGTACCCATTTCTAGGCGATAAGCTTGCATTAGGTCGAGCGGCTTGAGTAGTCCATAAAGCCCCGACAGTATTCTTAAATGGTTTTGCGCAAATTCAAAATCATTTTTGCTTAAGCTATCAAAGTCTAGCCCTTGATAAACATCACCTCTAAATGCAAACCCTGCTTGTTTAGCGTTATCTTGTGTAAACGGTGTTTTGAAAGATTGAAAACGGTCAAAATTAAGCGCGGCTAATTTGTCACTTAATTTCATTAAACTGGCAATATCTTTAGGTTCAAGCACTTGAAGTTGATCGATAAGCTGTTGAGATTGCGCTAAAAACTCGGGTTGAGAATACTGTTTGGTTGCACTCGGTGATTCAAAGTCTAAGCTTTTAGCAGGTGAAATAACGGTGATCATTTTAAACGGTTTAATCCTAATAAAAATCAATGCGAGCTATCATAGCAAATTATTATTCTGCCAGCACAGCCTATTATCGAGATAAATAGTATGATGCTATGATAAGCAATATTTTCACTATTAGAGCAGGTTTGTGTCTTTATTAACCGGTATAAAAATTCTTGATCTCACCCGCATTTTAGCAGGGCCTTGGGCAACTCAATTATTAGCCGATTATGGCGCAGAAGTGATTAAAGTTGAGCAGCCACAAAAAGGTGACGATACCCGCTATTGGGGGCCTCCTTGGGTTGATATTAATGGTGAAAAAGTGGCCTCTTATTTTGCTTGCGCTAATCGTGGTAAAAAAAGTGTTGCTGTTGATATAAAGTCAAAACAAGGTCAGTCGGCCATTCTTGAGCTTGTAAAAGAATGTGATGTGTTTATTGAAAACTTTAAGGTTGGTGATTTAGCGCGTTTTAGTTTGGATTATTCAAGCTTATCTAAAATAAACCCTAAACTGATTTATTGCTCTATTACTGGTTTTGGTCAAACAGGACCATTAGCCAAAGAGCCAGGTTTTGATGCCATGATCCAAGCCATGGGCGGGCTAATGAGCATTACGGGTCAACCCGATGATAAAAATGGCGAGCCAACCAAAGTTGGGGTGGCAGTTGCCGATTTAATCACAGGAATGTACGCCGCTAATAGTATTTTAGCCGCATACATAGGCGCACAAAAAACGGGCAAAGGGCAACATATTGATGTGAGCTTATTCGATTGCCAACTTGCCATGCTGGCAAATCAGGGGGCTAATTATTTAGCAACGAATAAAAACCCAACAAGACTAGGCAACGCCCACCCTAATATTGTTCCCTATCAAACATTTCAAACTCAAAATGGTCATATCATGATTGCGGTTGGAAACAATAAACAATTTGTTGCTTTATGTCGGGTGTTAAACCTTAATGATTTAGCAGAAAAACCTGAATATTTAACCAATGAACAACGGGTAAAAAATAGACAACTGTTGATTGATAAGCTACAAGACACTATTCAAGCGTGGACAAGTCAGTCATTAACCAAGGCTTTAAAACAGGCCAATGTGCCTTGTAGCTTAGTCAATAATATCCAGCAAGCACTTAATCACCCACAAACCAAGGCACGAGGTTTAGTGAAGTCGATTAAGCAAGCTGATGGTGAGTTTAGATATATTGGCAATCCAATAAAGTTTTCGGATTTTGAATATACTGAAAATAAACTACCACCCAAATTGCCCGATTAGTCAAAGACAAAAAAAGACCACGATTAAGTGGTTTTAGTTTTTATCCTGTGATTTATAGCAAGTGTATTAGCCAATTTTACACCTCATATATCGCTTTAACATGCCCATTTTTGCGGTTAAGTTTTACTCTAAACTCTCTATAACCATATCGGCTAGTTTTAAATACTAGCGTATATTTTAGTGATTTTCGGCTGGCTGAAATATTATCGGCTTCAACTAATCGAGCATTAGCTAAACCATATTGATATTTCACCTGATCAAGCGCTTGAGCCCAGTCGTTATAGTGAACATTATAAGGTCTAAATGACTGGTAAAATTGTGAGTTGTTGGCTACTCTGCCTAGCACTCTACAACTACCACCGCCAAGCTCAATATAATACTGCTGATCACGAGTGAATTTTCCATGCAATTTATGCCCCCAAGAATCACGGCATTTAAAAAGTTTAACATGAGGTTTATAAGTTACTTGGTTCCAGTTTGCACGATGTTTTCTGCTCACTTCGGCTTGCACTGATTTAGACTTAACCTGAATCTCAACACTGGTTTTTGCCAATGCTGTGTTAGCTGTTACTAATGAAAAAGCGATAGCGAATAACGGAAGTTTGTTGATAACTTTTTTCATTTTAAGCGACCTCGTTTGTGTTTGCTTAAGGTTATTATCGCAAAGTCGCCTGAATTGAAAATGAATTAGAATTACTAGTTACTAGTTGATAGTTGATAGTTGATAGTTGATAGTTGATAGAGTTTAATTTAGTTTCTCACTTCGCGCCAATAAATCACTCTGTCGCTACCGCGATAATAACCAAAGCTTAACAATGCCGAGGGAGGATCAATGGTATTGTCGCTGTCCCAATCAAACTGTAGCCAAGTGCGGCTTGATAAATCTAACTCAACTAAAACCGAACCATAGTTGTTTTCACCTGGCGCATCAAACCAAAAACCATTGCCTAAACTGCTACTACCATTAACTAAGTTTTGTATGCTTGTTGGTGCAAATGTTGATGTTTCACCATCATTAAGATTATCGGTATATGAGCTGGCTAATAACGAGACATCGGTTTGGATATATTGAGTGCAAGTATCATCGGTGTTAAGTAGCCAATCAGAGCCGTTAAAATAATCAGTGTTGATTGGCATTTCAAGATCACTAAGCTCAGAGCCATAGCTGTCTATTAATCGGGCTCTACCTAGCCTTACTTCAAAAATATTAGAGCTCACTGTCCCGCTAGTTGTATTATCTTCATCAGGATCGGTTGCGGTTAAATTAATGCTCAAATTGATAGGAGCTGCGAGAGTATTATGCTGATAATCTGCTGAATTAAAGGCATAATCACTAACACCATAAGAGCCAGCTTGATCAAAGTTTAAATTAATCGCAGTAGAATTAACTCGACCTGTTGCATTGGCAGAAAGATCATCATCAAAAGGTTGTAGATCAAAATCGCTAGGCAAAATCTTAGCAAAAACACCACTATAGTTTTGAGTAACAGAGCCACCAGTATTAAGCGCGGCAATAGTTCCTTGAATATCAAAAACTTGACCATTTCTGTCTAGTCCTGCATTCACACTATCCCAAAAGCCCATATAAGTAAAAGTGCCGCATTGATTGGTAATATCTTGAGGTGTAAGTAAAAAACTCGCTGGAATAAAGCGACCAATATTAGCGCGCACCCCATTTATATCTTCTGTTGTGCTCATAAAGTTTGAGGACAAAGCATTGAGTTGCAATATTCCAACTTCATCCCAAGATTGAGTAACCGTTGCAACTCCTTCTTGAGCAGTACCTGCGGCAGCAAACTCTGAAAAATCAACATTTGTATCTGCAATAATGCCATTAGAACGAGTAACCACTTGTGCCGTATTAGTAATGTCAACATTACCCGAAATTAAGCTGATATTAGGTGTTGTATTATTATCACTTAAATCAGCGTTTATATCAGCTTGTCCATCATTGTCGGCATCATCAGCCAACTGCCAAATTACGCTACTTAAAGTAGTATCAAAAGATTCACCAGCATCACGATAAATAGGTGAGTTTTCATCAGTTGCATCGGGTTCTCCATCAATCCCTATATGAAATGCAAATGGTCTAACAACAAAGGGAGAGATCCCTCCTATAATTTCATCAACATTACCAGTAGGCGGTTCACCTAAGTCAATTTCGTCTTTAGCATGAATACTAATTTCACCTACATCATTATATTGCACACTAATGGTCGCAACACCATTACTAAAGTTTACCAATTGTGCACTTGAGACTGATTCTGAATTGGCAATATTAGTTGTATCAACTTGTACCGAAGTTGTACTTGAGTTTGGTATGGAAAATTCTGACCAAAAATTTACCTGTTTGTCACCATTATATTCTTCAATGATCCCACATTCATTATCAGAGGGTGTTTGCCCTGCGGCGGTTAAAGTAATATCAAAAGGTCGGCCTGCAATTTGGGTATTAATTGGGCTAGGCGAAAAAGTAAAACCAAAAGGTCTAAAAGTGATATTACCTTCTGAGTTGTCATCAGAGATAGAGCCTACAGCTGCATTAACATTAGTAACTTCGGCAACCGTATTTTGTAAATAAAGTACCACAGCACCATTATCAGCGGCATTAAATTGATAGGTTGCTACGCCATTATTATCACCATTGGTATCAGTAAGCACTCCTTGTGCAGAATCGCTACTTGAGCCTGATTCATCATTAACATACCAATTACCATTATTAGTTGATAGTGAGAGATTAACTAACCCAGAATAGTCAGTTACTAAATTATTAGAAGCATCTTCTGCTCTTAAAGTGATAGCCTCGCGCAAACAATTAATTCCGCTACCATCATGAATAAAACGAAAGTGGTTAGTCACTGTAATACAAGCAGTGGATGACTCGTAACTAATGGTTACATTGTCGATTAAGATAAACTCATTATTAGAGCGATAACCTTGGTTAATTCTAAGCCTTACTCTAAAATTTTCGCTGGCAAATGATGAAATATCATAAGTAAAGGTATTATCAACATCGTTAATAAAGTTTTGTAATAAACTCCAACTAGCACCACCATTGCTAGAGACAGAAATATCAAACCTATCACCATTTTCCAATGTGCCAGAGGTGTCTAAATCTACACTTAATGATGCTGTGGTAGCATCTGATAAATCGGCCTCTCTTTCTACTGATGGATCAGCATTTGGTCCCGACCTATTTGTCAAACCAAGATTATTATTAAATATGCCAACTCTTCCCGAGCCAACCAAGCCATCATCATCAGTTTCAATCCAATTGGTTGTCCAGTTTTGTGAGCCATCGTTATTTGCATAAGAAACCGTTGAAAAATTATCCCCAATAGTTTCATTCAATGAAGTAGACATTTGAAAAGTAACAGACTGATTAGGAAAAGTGCTTGATAAGGTATAATCAACACCAGTAGATAAACTAGTCGTTGTTAACTCAACGGTTGTCGCATTGATATAGGTTGCCCCTGTTACCGTGATACCGTTATCAATAGAAAAGTTACTTGGATCATTGGCTCTTGATGGTGATACTGCTGCTGAAAAATTCACCATAACTATATTATCATTAGCACAATCAGATGATGCTGAAGATAATGTAGGAAACTCTCTTATCCACAAAAGATCATTTGCATCACTAACAGAATTTGTATTAAAAGAAAACTCAGTAAAATCGGTATTATCAACTTCTATACCAATAGTAGCACTGGTTCCATCAACTTCATCATCTCCATAACGAAACCGAATATTACCATTCTCATAAAGCACAATTTGCAAAGAGTAGCTTGTTGTAGGTTCATCAAATCTAGGTACATCTTCCCATGAAACAACAAATCGTCGATTAGGCGCCGTGCCTAACGTATCGTAACGAACAGTGCCTCCTGTTAACGGCTCTAAATCATCCCAATAACCCGCAATAACTCTGTCGGCAGCTTCTTCAAAACCTGGGCCGTTAAAAAAACTTGTGATTGGTAAGGCTTCGTTAGTGTAATCTTTATGAAAACCTTGGTTATCACCAAAATGTAACGCTCCATTTGATAAAATTCTAACCGAGGTATATTCAGTTTCTCCTAATGAGAAAGAAAACCCAATATTGACCACTTGAAAGTCATCATCAATAGGAAAACCAGTATTGGCAGGATCATTTCCCCAAACAACATCGGTAGTTACGGTATCGAAAGCTTCGCCAGTTACGGTTTGGAACACATAATCAGCTTTAAGCGCGGGCGAAAATATCGTTAATACCAAAAAAATTGGTAGTAGTAATATTTTTTTAAAAAGACTGATAAACAAACTAGCTGAGCCACACAAAAGGTTATTAAAATTTTATCGGTTTGATTTTATCATCTAAACAAGTTGTTATTGCGAGTAATTTTGAAAATAACTGACCATTTAATAACAAATTAATTTCTTTCAAAATTAATACTTTTCTAAGAAAGCGCCTGTTTAGCACCTTCAACTTCTTCTGCTAACTCATCAACATGAAGGATCGCAACCTCAGATGAAAAACCAAGCTTATGAAAAGCAGGAACCGTTGATGTATTGATATGAGCATAAGGGTTATTGTCTTCAGAATAAGACTGTAGCTTTGCCACGGTAACCACATCAACATAATCGGCAACTGCTCCACTGTCACGGGTAAAATTAGTACAGCCTACTGGCACAGCTTTCAACTCTTCGGGGAAATCCCAAGCTTTTAAAATGGCTCTGCCAACTTTTCCATGCAAACGACTTATAATTTTATCTAAAACGGCTTCGTGCTCTAGTATTTGCGGGTTTTCCTCGGCAAGCGTAAGAATGGGTAAAATACCAATTTCATGAACTAAGCCAGCCAAAGTTGCTTGATCGGGTTTTAGTTTAGTGAAGTTGCTTGCTAGCACATGGCTAATTGAGGCAACCTCTAATGAATGCTCCCATGAGGCACGTAGTCTTTTATCTACCGCATCGTGAGTAGCTTGAAACATTTGCTCCATGGCTAAACCAGTAGCCAAGTTTCGCACAAAAGTTATTCCCATTCGAGTAATGGCTAATTGCAAATTATCAACAATAACTGCCCCTCGCATTAATGGGCTATTAGCAACTTTAATTATTCTTGCCGCCAAGGCTGCATCTTGACCTATAACCGAAGCCAATGCGCTAGAAGATACATCGGGATCTTCAACCGCTTCTCTAATTTTTAACGCTACTTCAGGCAATGTGGGTAAAGTTAGGCGATCATTGGTAATGGCGTCGATTAGCTCATTTAGGAATTCTTTTTCTAGGCTCATCTTGCAGTTGTTCCATGGTATTTAAACATTATTATTTAATCAGCTTAAGTATAGAGGTATTTTCATTATCTAAGTGAAAATTATTTTGCTCAATATATCGATCTTTTATTACGGCTAACACATAAGTATTACCACTGGAGTCGCAAACAGAGCATATCACTTCTCCCGCATTTTTATTTTCTGCCAATATTTTAGAGTTTGGCGCAATATCTAGGGGGTTGTCAGCATAAAGTTTTTGAATATGTGACTTAAGTTTGCCTTTGTATTGCATTCGAGCAATGACTTCTTGGCCAGTAAAACATCCCTTTTGAAAATCAACACCTGAAATTTCGGTTAATCCCATATTGTGAGGCAAAAAGTTACTGCTAGCTAATTGGCTAATCCACGCGACTTTATTTTTAACTAAAAACGATAGCCAGTCATTTTGTGCCAAACTCCAAGTCGTTTCAGCATTTTTAGGCTCTATCATTAACCCCAGTTGGTTTGTGAAGCAATCAATAGCATCAATTGCCTGTGAACTATCAGAATAATCATAAGCGCCAAGCACTCTTGAGTTAACCTTTTCAGTTAGCTCAACCTTGTAAAACACCGCATATTTTTTGAGGTGTTGGCTTAAGGTATCAATATTATCTTTAGGCATAACAAACAAAAATTGCTCATCTACAGATTTAACCCAAAAGCTTGCAATACAGCGACCTTGCGGATTACAAACTGCACCGTTAAGGAATACATTGGGATCGAGTTTGTCTACATTTATGGTTAATTGCCCCTGCAAAAATTTAGCAGAATCTTGCCCTTTAACTTCTAAAATTCCAAAGTCGTGTAAATATGAAAGTTGCATAGAATGGTGGCTTAATCAGTTTGTTAGTTTTGCCTATATTAACTCAAAACAAATATTAACCCAAAACAAAGCATTTGGTTGATTTTTATTATGAGCCACTTTTATTAACTAGTGGCTATTGATAAGATCAAAGGCTAATTGTTGCTTAAAAAATAACGAGAACTGCTTATGTCGCAACCTATTGATAATGATCTCAAAAAACTGCGCTGGCAATGCCGCCGAGGTATGTTAGAGCTTGATGTTATTTTGATCCCTTTTTTAGAGCAACACTACTCCCAACTTAATCAGCAAAATCAGCATCACTTTGCTCAACTGTTAGCCGAAGCCGATCCCGATCTTTATACTTGGATAATGGGTTATGGCAAATCAAACAACCTAAAATTACAGGGTATCGTTGAAGTTATCAGAGACAAAATGGCAATCGCTTGAAGTTTGCTGCCCGATTTCCCATTAAAAATAGCCCTTGGCTAATACTAAGTGTTTTTATTTTGCATTTGGCTTTATTGCTACTCACATGGGCTCAGATCAATAGCTTATTTCATTGCGGGATCATCACCGTTACTATTGTCATCTCTTATTTTTACTCAAGAAAACAATGTCACCAATTAACCAACGCGCCTGATGATTTATGCTGGAATAACGAAGGCTGGTGGATGCAGCTTGCCAGTAAAAATACTCTCTACACCGAAAACAGTCTCATCAGCGAAAACACTCTCACCAGAGAAAACAATAAAGATAAAACCAATATCCAGCAGTTTGATAGTACCGAGCTTACGCTTTTACCATCGAGCTGGATAACCAGCGTTGCCTGTGTGCTACATTTTAAAGATGATTTACAAAAGCATTACTGGTTATTTAGCCGAGATCAACTTGGCAGTCGATCTTATGGTGAGCTAGTCTATTTGGCACAAGCTAGTTTAAAATTGGCACGCTCTAATCAAGCTTTGAAATAACCGTATCTTTTGCAATTTTATCTGCATCTGGAAAATCTAAAGTATAATGTAAGCCTCGGCTCTCTTGCCTTCTTTGGGCACATTCAATAATCAGCTCGGCAACAGTGATTAGGTTTCTAAGCTCAAGTAAGTTACTACTTACTTTAAAGTGAGCGTAGTAATCCCTAACTTCTTGCTTTAAAAGTTGAATTCTTCGATGCGCTCTTTCTAATCGTTTGGTGGTTCTAACAATTCCCACATAATTCCACATTAAATGCCTAAGCTCGTGCCAATTGTGTGATACCACCACTTCTTCATCTGAATTAGAAACCTTACTTTCATCCCAGTCGGGCAATGAAATGTCTTCTAAAACTTTATCTTTTTGACTAATAATATTTTGTGCGGCAGCTCTAGCATAAACCAAACATTCTAAAAGTGAGTTACTCGCCATGCGGTTAGCACCATGTAAACCCGTAGAAGCAACCTCGCCTATGGCATACAAGTTAGCAAGATCAGTTAATGCATTTTGATTAACCACTACCCCGCCACAGGTGTAATGAGCCGCAGGAACAACAGGTATTTGAGCTTTGGTAATATCTATTCCCAGTTTAAGCAAACGCTTATAAATGGTTGGAAAATGCGATTGAATAAATTCGGGATCTTTATGGGTAATATCTAAATACACACAATCAATTCCTAGGCGTTTAATTTCATGATCAATCGCTCTTGCCACAATATCTCTTGGTGCAAGCTCTGCCCGCTCATCAAATTTTGCCATAAAACGAGTGCCATCTGGCAACCTAAGTTTAGCGCCTTCGCCGCGCAGTGCCTCGGTTATCAAAAAAGAATGGGCTTTGCTGTGAAATAAGCACGTTGGATGAAATTGGTTAAATTCCATATTAGAAACCCTACAACCACTACGCCATGCCATTGCAATGCCATCACCACTAGAAACATCTGGATTAGAAGTATAAAGGTAAACCTTACTCGCCCCGCCAGTGGCCAAAACCACATATTTGGCTTTAAAAACTTCAACTTTTCGGGTTTTGCGATTAAATGCATAAGCGCCTAAACAGCGATTTTTAGGGCCTATAACACCAAGCTTATGCACGGTAATTAAATCCACTGCATTATAATTTTCATACAAATGAATGTTAGGGTTTGACTTAATCAACGATGAAAGTGTGGTTTGCACGGCTTTACCTGTGGCATCGGCAGAGTGAATAATTCGCCTATGGCTATGACCGCCTTCACGAGTTAAGTGATAGCTTTTTTTGCCCGTATTGCTGGTTTCTTGACTAAAATTAACCCCTTTATCAATTAACCAGTCAATTGCTTTTTTGCTGTTTTCAACGGTAAATTTCACGCTATTTGGGTTACATAAACCGGCACCAGCCACCAATGTATCTTTAACGTGTAAGTCAACGGAATCATCATCATCTAAAACGGCGGCAATACCACCTTGAGCATAGTAAGTTGCCCCTTCGGATAAATGGCTTTTACATAAAACATTAATCGAAAAATGCTCTGCTAGCTGTAGAGCGCAGGTTAAACCTGCGGCTCCACTACCAATAATTAAAACATCGGATTGATGGTGTAAGGTCATTAAAAACTCATTGGTTTATTTTGATAGGCGCTATTTTCTAAAAAAATGCGAATAAAATCCATTAGTTCATAATAATTCTCCACTTAACACTTAAAATGATCAACTAATCACAAATATTTTATTCAAGTTGAACTTATTAACACCCATGTAGGTCAACTCATGAGATAATATCTGCTTGCCTTCAAGTGAAGGAAAACAGATATATCGATCTTGTTGTTTATGGCAGTAAACGACTAAAATAAAGATCAGCCAAAATACCTGTCAGTTATTTTTGGGAATATTAATTGGATAGTAGTAGTTAATGAATAATGATACCGACGCCGAACTAGTCAAAAGAGTCCAAGCGGGTGATAAAAGAGCGTTTGATTTACTGATCTCAAAGTATCAAAACAAAATTCTTATGGTAATTAGCCGATTTATCAATGATCAGGCTGAGGTTTATGATGTAGCGCAAGACACTTTTATTAAAGCCTATAGAGCCCTACCCAATTTTCGTGGAGATAGCCAGTTTTATACTTGGATCTATCGAATTGCCATCAATACAGCTAAAAATTATTTAACCGCCAAGGGTCGAAGACCACCAGCAACCGATATAGATTCACAAGATGCCGAAAACTATGGTTTAAGCACTTTACTTAAAGAAAATGCTTCACCAGAAAAGTTAATGATGCGAGATGAGCTAAAAAAGGTAATATTTGATACTATCGACAACTTACCCGAAGACTTAAAAATGGCGATAACACTGCGCGAAATAGAAGGTATGAGCTACGAAGAAATTGCTGAATCAATGAGTTGCCCTGTGGGCACGGTAAGGTCAAGAATATTTAGGGCACGAGAAGCCATTGATGAAAATATTAAGCCACTAATGGAAGGGGCGCTGTGAGTCTAAGATCGATAGCCCCTAATAAAAAAATATTTATTTTTAACCAATTTAATGAACTTTTTGTAAATAACTATGTCAGATTTGGCGAGTTTGAATTAAATGGGTTTTTAGGCCATTATTTTAAACACAATTTTCAAGCTAAAAATCAATAATAATAGCTAATAAGATTAAGCATATAAGGTTGAGAGCAATAGTATATATGGGTAACCAACAAGAAAACGCTAAAAATCAAGCAATTTCAGACTTAATGGATGATCTTGCCTCTAGCCAATCTATCGACGATATTTTAGCTGATGATTCAAATAACAAAACTTGGCATCGCTACCAAACAATTAGTGCGGTTTTAAAAAACCAGCACTCCGCCTATAGTGACTTTTCTTTAACCCAATCTATTTCGGCTCAGATCGCCAAAGAGCCTGTTTACAGTCAACAAAACGATCAAACAGTTAGCAACAATGTTATTGAATTTAGCGCTTGGCAAAGCTGGCGAAAGCTTTCTGGTGGCTTAGCTGTTGCTGCATCGGTGGCATTTGCGATGGTTTTTTCGGTTCAATTTATTGATTCACCCGTTGAACCACAAACGATTGATTCTCCTTCATTTACCGTTCAAGATGTTGAAACCAATACTTTTCCTCAAACTTTTGAGCTTACTCCCGCAGACAAAGCAGAACAACAAAAGCTAGAAGAAATTCAGCGCTACCTCGACAACGCTAGGCAAAAATCATTTGGTGTTAATGAGCAATATGTTACTGGTCGCCGTTATCAATCATTTATCGTTCCATCAGAACTAGCCTTAAACCCTTTGTTTGAAAAACAACAAGACAAAGAGAAAAAACCAGAAAACAAAGATCAATAATTAAGATCTGTTGATCTTTCAAACATCATCACTGTGAGAGCGGTTTTATCCGCTCTTTAGTAATTTCCAAATAAATCTAGCTTTTCTTTGCTCGCCATACTTTTGCCATAATCTGCCTTTATCTAGCATTTTTAAGCGACTTTATACCCACTTTTACTAGGTGTAATAGAAAGACTCTACCATCACCCTAGTAACACAAAATGAACAATAAACTATTTTTTGCGCTCTTCTTTTTATTTGCAATCAGTTTTAACCATAAAGCCGCCAGTTTTGGTCCACAACCAAATTCAGAAGTAACCCAAGGTACCTTAACGCTTACCAGTGAGAATAATAATGCTATTAAAGCTCCGCTTCTTAGCACCCAAGTTGATATGAATATTTCTGGTTTAGTTGCCAGGGTAAAAGTCACTCAAACCTTTACCAATACTGAAGAAGTATGGGTTGAAGGCAAATATCTTTTTCCACTTCCCGAAAAAGCCGCCGTTGATCGCTTAACCATAAAAATTGGTGAACGATTGATTGTTGGTGAAATTAAAGAAAAGCAACAAGCCAAAAATATTTATCAAAAAGCTAAATCACAAGGTAAAAAAGCCTCTCTAGTTGTACAAAAGCGCCCCAACCTTTTTCAAAACTCTATTGCTAATATCGCACCATTAGAAACAATAAGCGTTACAATAGAATATCTGCAAGATGTTCACTTTGATGCTAATTTAGGCTTTAGTATTCGCTTTCCTATGACCGTAACCGAGCGCTATACTCCTGCAATCATTATTGAAGACACCTTTACTTTAAGCGCTAATGGTTATTCTGATAGCACAAGCGAGCAAACAATTAATGCGCCTTATATCAATGACAACAGCCAACGCACGAACCCTGTGAATATTAATATTCATCTTAATGCGGGGTTTGAACTCAATAAAATTGAAAGCAATACTCACTCAATTAACCATCATCAGTTAGAAAAAACCGAATATAAAATTGAGTTTTCAACTAAAGATAATATTAGCGATAGAGACTTTGTTTTAAACTGGCAACCGCAAGCCTCAAACAAACCTAAAGCTGCTTTATTTACCGAAACAAAGTCAAACCTTGAACAAAATGATGAACATTTTGTGAGCTTAATGGTGATCCCGCCAGCTCAAGAGTTTACCCAGCAAAATAGACTGCCGAGAGAAACGCTATTTGTGATTGATACCTCTGGCTCAATGGGTGGTGAGTCAATTCGTCAAGCCAAAAACGCTTTGCTTTATGGATTAACAAGATTAGAAAACCAAGATAACTTTAATGTTATTGCCTTTAATCATAAGCCCTACCCATTGTTTAATTCATCAATGCCCGCTAGCGCTTATAACCTTAACCAAGCCAAAGCTTTTGTGAGTGAATTAGAAGCCGACGGTGGAACCGAAATGTTAAAAGCCATGGATATGGCATTAAGCACCGCTAAGTCTGATCTCAATAATCAACAACTTTCACAAATATTATTTTTAACCGATGGCGCAATTTCTAATGAATCGGCGCTATTTAAAGTGATCAAAAATAAATTAAACAACGCTAGATTATTTACCATTGGCATTGGCTCTGCGCCAAATAGTTTTTTTATGAAGCGTGCCGCTCAATACGGCAAAGGAACTTTTACCTATATTGCCGATCTCAATCAAGCCGAAATAAAAATGCGAGAGTTATTGAATACCATTGAGCGCCCACAGCTCACTCACATTAATATTGATTGGCCAAACCAAGCAGATATGTGGCCACAAAAAACCCTCGACTTATACGCGGGCAAGCCTTTATGGATAAAAGCAAAGGTCAATGAGTTAAAAGGAAAAGTAAAAATATCTGGTAGATTAACCAATGCACTTTGGCAAACCAAAATTGACCTATCACAAGGCAAAAAGCATTTAGGTATTGCCAGCCTTTGGGCACGCGAAAAAATAAAAGGCATTATGGACAATGCTAAACATGGCAAAGTGGATGAGCATGATAAGCAAACTATTATTAGTACGGCATTATCTCATCATTTAGTTAGCCGTTTTACTAGTTTAGTTGCTGTCGATAAAACACCAGTTAGATTTAACGAAACGCTTTATAGCAAAAAAGTTCCTCAGCATAAACCTAAAGGATCTAAAGCTCGCGATCTACAATTAGCGGCATTTCCAAATACAGGGTTAAACCTAGATCAGCTTACACAGCAGTCTTTAGTATTATTGTTTTTAGGATTATTAGGACTATTAAGTTTGCGCTTATTTTTTAAGTAGGAAGTAAAAATGCAAGCTAAAAAACTCATTAAATTTGTTGCGCTTACGTTAATTTTAGTCAGTGGGCTTAGTTTTTTAAAGCCCTTTTATTACTATACTAAAGCAGAACTTGCCCAACATTTATTATCTAATGCTTGGCTTAAAACCCAATTAGCAAAAGGCTTAAGAACTTTTAAGCCTTGGCCTTGGGCCGATACTTATCCAATATTGAAGCTTGATTTGCCTAGTTTAAAAGAATCTTATTTTGTTCTAAACAGTTCAAGCGGCCAGAGCTTAGCTTTTGGTCCAGGACTACATACAACAAATTTATTGCCTGGTGAAACTGGAAATTCAGTTATCGCGGGACATAGAGACACTCACTTTAAATCAATTACACAATTAAAAATTGGCGATAAATTAATTGTCGAAAATAATAACGGTAAATTAATTACTTTCATCATTGATCGGCTCACAATAGCTAACGCTGAAACAGATTTTATTCAAATTGACCAAACTCAATCACGGCTCAGCTTAGTAACCTGTTTACCACCACAGCAAGGAGAATTACATTCACCGCTAAGACACTTAATTAGCGCGATTAGATTACCGACACTATATTAGATTACCAACACTATAAATATTAGGTTATAGTGAGGTTAAATAATTAACAATAATAAAAGAGTCATTATGCAATTTTCAAAAATTGGCCCTGCTTTTCTTGTAACCGCCGCCTTTATTGGCCCTGGCACTGTTATAACCACCAGTTTAGCGGGTGCAAATTTTGGTATGTCGCTAGTTTGGGCTTTAGTATTTTCAACAATTGCAACCATTATTCTACAAGAAATGTCCGCCAGACTCGGCATAGTGACGCAAAAAGGTTTAGGTGAAAATATTCGTCTTGCACTTTCTAATCCAATATTAAAAACCCTTGGAATGACATTAATTGTTGGTGCAATAGTAATTGGCAATGCGGCTTACCAGGGCGGAAATATTTCTGGTGCTAGCTTAGGAATGGCTGGATTGTTCGAAGGTATTATCACAACAGATTTTCCTTTATTTCCACTACTCATTGGTGCAATAGCTTTTGGACTATTATGGAGCGGAAAATACCAATTAATTGAAGGTGCTTTAATTGCTTTAGTTGGTTTAATGAGCTTAGCTTTTTTACTCACCTTTATTATTAGTGCGCCAAGTTTAAGTGAGCTTTTTTCAAACTTATTTATCCCTACAATACCCGATGGCGCAACCTTAACCGTTGTGGCATTAATTGGTACAACAGTCGTTCCTTATAATTTATTTTTACACACTAGCACAGCAAAACTAAAGTGGCAATCGACGAAACAAATACCCGAAGCAAGGCGCGATTTAACTTTTTCAATTTCACTTGGCGGCTTAATTTCTATTGCTATTTTATCTACCGCTGCTAGTGCTTTTTTTGGCAAAGCAATAAGCATTCAATCGGCTAACGATATTGCCCCAGCATTAAAACCTATTTTAGGTGATTGGGCACCAATATTTATGGGTTTTGGATTATTTGCCGCAGGCATTTCATCGGCAATAACCGCACCACTGGCTGCGGCTTTTGCCTTAACCGATGCGCTTAATCTTGATGGTAAACTATCATCAAAACCTTTTAAAAGCATTTGGTTAATCATTTTAGTTTTAGGTGTTACGGTTGCCGCATCGGGCTATAAACCCATTTCAATTATTTTGTTTGCTCAGGTGGCTAATGGCGTTTTATTACCTTTAGTGACTTTATTTTTACTATGGATGATGAACACTAAAGCGCTAGGAAAATATCAAAACAACTGGTGGCAAAATACACTTGGGTTTATTGTGCTATTAATTACTTTATTGTTAAGCGGACGCAGTTTAATGTCTGCCTTTGGACTTTTATAAAACTAAACTGATAATCTAAAATAAAATCTAAAATGACACCCACTTTAATAGACATCAATTGCGACCTAGGTGAAGGCAATAATTTGTCTGACTGTGAGAAAGACGCATTACACATGCCTTTTATTTCTCGCTGTAATATTGCCTGTGGCGGACATGCTGGCGACGATAAAATCATGTTGCAATCACTAAAAAATGCGCACCAACATTCACTTTATATTGGCGCACATCCAAGTTATCCCGATAGAGAAAATTTTGGTCGTGTATCATTAGACATCTCACTTGAATCATTACAAGAAACCGTATTAAAACAAATTAGTCAATTGGAAAAATTAGCTAACCAAAACAATATTGAACTCTCTCATATCAAGTTTCATGGCGCGCTGTATAACGATATTGAAAAAGATAAAACTTTGGCAAATTCAATGGCCAATTTTTGTAATGATAATTTTCCTAATTTAGCCATCATGGGATTAGCCAATGGAAAGCTCGCAAAAGCTTGCAATAAAATTGGAATGAATTTTATTAACGAAGGATTTATGGATAGAGTTTATTTATCCAATGGAAGTCTCACTCCAAGAAGCTTAAAAAATTCAGTAATAACCAATCAAGAACAAGCGATACAGCAAGCTAAAAATATAGCCTTAAATCATCCAATAAAAACCCATGATGGACATAATTTAAGCCTGAAAGTCGATAGCATTTGTTTGCATGGCGATAATCCCAACTCGTTAAGCATTGCTAAAAACCTACACCGTGTTTTTAGTCAAAATAATATTCAAATAAAAAATGAATAATCATCAACACTACAAAATCATTGGCAATGGCGACAGCTCAATCAGCATTTTATTTAATGAAGTTGCCTCTTATTCTTTGGCTTGTAAAATTGCTCACTTAAACCAGCAGCTTCATATTCAATTAAAAAATTATGTCACCGACTTTATTCCTAGCTACCAAAGTATAACTTTAAACTTTGAGCCTTCAACTATTCAGTTTTTTGATCTTCAAAGTTTACTTGAACAGTTTTTATCAAAATGGCGCTGGAATGATGATAACTTTAATTTTTCAAACAAGGCTCAAGTTATAGAAATTCCCGTGTGCTATGAAAAAGAATTTGCTCCCGACTTAGCTTATGTTGCCAAACACTGCGGTTTAACTCAGCAGCAAGTTATCAACACACACTCAGAAGCAAAGTATTGGGTTTATATGTTAGGTTTTCAGCCAGGTTTTCTTTATTTAAACGGGCTTAATCAAGCGCTTCATTGCCCAAGAAAGCCAATGCCTAATACTCAAATAGAAACTGGCTCAGTTGGAATTGGCGGTAGCCAAACGGGAGTCTATTCATTAGCTAGTCCTGGTGGTTGGCAAATTATAGGGCAAACACCAATATCGCTTTTTAATATTAATAAAGCATCACCAACCATTGCAAAACCCTTAGATGAAATTCAATTTAAGCCGATTGATCAAGAAACTTTTTATCAGCTAAAAAGCGAGCAAAATTAATGAGTGATAAAATTACATTTATTAAGTCGGGCTTGCAAACTAGCATTCAAGATTTTGGTCGCAAAGGATTAATGGATATAGGTGTTTCACCCAGTGGCGCAATAGATAAAGATTCATTGCAAAAAGCTAATTGGCTTGTTGGTAAACCTAAAGACTCGGCAGCTTTCGAAATAACCCTAGTAGGACCTACAATTTTATTTTCTTGTGATTTATTAATCGCAATTTGTGGCGCAGAGTTTGAGCTTTCACTCAATAACAAGCAGGTTCAATCAAATCAAAGTTTTTGGGTGAAAGCTAATGATACTTTATCATTTGGTAAGCGCTTAAACGGTTGCCGAGCTTATCTTGCTTTTTGTGGACAATTTAACTTTGCTAAAACACTCAATAGCTTTTCAACGCATTTAACGGCAAATATTGGCGGCTTTAATCATCGTGCGGTTAAAGATAATGATGAAATACCTATTATTAAAGATGAAACTGGCTCAGAAAAGAAATTGCCCAATAAGCAAAAAGTATTTTATTCAGGTAATTACCAACTAAGAACAGTTAGCAGTGTTGAAACTCAATTATTTACTCAAAACCAAATTAATAATTTTTATCAACATAGCTATCAAGTTTTGCCACAATCTAATCGAATGGGTATTAGACTAAACGCGCAAGAAAAAAATAAAGAACATTCAATTGAAATGGTTTCTTCAGGTATCGCCGAAGGCAATATACAAATTCCGCCATCGGGCAAGCCGATAATTTCATCGGTTGACGGACAAACCATTGGTGGCTATCCAAGAATAGCCAGCATTATTAGTGCCGACTTACCCATTCTTGGACAACTTTGTGCTGGTGATAAAGTAAATTTTGAACCTGTAACGCTCGAATACGCCGAAAAAGTCAGACAATTAAAACAGTCTCAATTCTTATAAGCTTTTAAGCAAATAATTTAGCCCACCAACACATGCCGCCACCTGTGCATCAATACAATTTTGTGCACTAGAGCGAGGGCTATCAGGATAAACTTCGGTTGTTGAAGTATATTTTGCGCCAGTAAAGCCGGTGCAAAGATTGAGTGATTTTAACGGATAACGGATCACCCCATTTTGCACTATAGGCTTACCGATCAGCTCTCCATTTTCATCGGGCTCGGCAATGTGAGTGACTTTTTCAACCGCCTCGATCATGGCTTTTTGAAAATCATCTTGAGGCAGATCTTCATTATCAACCAAATAAAAACCATCAGGTATATTCCAGTTGTTTTGCGGAATACCATCGCGCGCGGCTAATGATGGTCTAAAAATACTATTGTCGGTATCGGTAGTTTCATGTAAATCGATATGTGCAACAATATTTAAACCTTGTTTTTCTACCGCAGCCATTACTTTTGCCGCCTCTTCGGATGGGCTGTTTTGCATAAAAGACCGATTAGGATCAACCGTTTTAGGATTCCAGCGATTAATGGTTTCAAATCCCCACGGGCTTACACAAGGTGCAATTAAAAAATTAAATGTTTGCTCATAATTCTTTGCGTGTGACTTGGCAAATTCAAGCGCACCTAAAACGCCGCTAGTTTCGTATCCATGCACGCCACCTGTAATTAAAACCGTAGGTTTGTTCGGTGTGATATTTTGGCTTTTTAGTAAAAATAATGGATATTTATCTTCATCATAAGAAAGTGCGCCATATTGCTCAATGTTAAAATTTGCGCTTAAGGCTTGAATTTTTTCAACCACCATCGACTGATAACAACGCTTAACCGTTTGCAATGTAAGCCACTTGGCTTTTTCTTGTTCACCCCAACCTTCTGATTTTACTTTGAATATACCCGTTTGATTTTTTATACTGTCCATTACTTTGTTCTTTTTAAGAATTAATTTGAGAGTGCTCAATATAATAATCGAAATTTTACTCTGTTAAAATACCCTATAAAATTCATTAAATTGGTTGAAAAAATGATACAGCAAAAAATAAAAATCATACTTGTTGAAACCTATCACCCAGGTAACATTGGCGCAGCAGCACGAGCGATGAAAACTATGGGATTAAGTGATTTGGTTTTAGTTAACCCCAGTGAATTTTTACACCCAGAATCTTTACGTCGTGCCGCTGGCGGTAAAGATGTTCTTGAATCAGCTAATATTACCTACTCATTAGAAGATGCCATAGCCGACTGTCAGTTAGTATTTGCTACCAGTGCTCGCTTACAACATGAGTTTAGCCGCCCTCAAATGGCTTGCGAGCAAGCAGTAAAATGGTTAAAAGATAATCCTCAATCTCAGGTTGGCATTATTTTTGGCCCTGAAAGAACAGGGTTAAGCGCTAAGCATATTCAAATGGCACAAAAGCACATTTATATTCCAAGTAGCGATGAGTATGGCGTTTTAAATATTGCTGCCGCGGTACAAATTGTTTGTTATGAAATTTTTAAGCAACTTAATACCAGTCAAGCTGATAATAATTTAGTCATCCAAGCCGATAAATCCAACCTGCCTTCACAACAAACACTTAATGGCCTTTATGATAACTTGCAAACCTTATTAACCGAGCGAGGTTATATTCGCGAAGAGCAACCGACAGATACCATGAACAAAATAAAATCGTTATTTAACAAACGTGAATTGCAAGCCAGCGAGGTGAGTATGCTCCATGGCATATTTAAAGCATTAACTCGCCCCGCTAAAAGTGACGATACTGATTAAGGGATTTCGTTTAACTGCTTATCAAGGGCTTCTTTATCCATAGCTTTTTGGTGATAGTAATTGGCTTTTAAGCCTAAAAACTCCGGCAAGCTTGCGGCAATACTAATGGATGATAAAGTGCCAATTAATATGCCAGAAAATAGTGCTATTGAAAAACCGCTTAACTCTATTCCAGCCAACCACCATAACGCAACAACCGTTGCTAAAGTTGTAATAGAGGTAATTAACGTTCTTGAAAGCGTTGCTTTTACCGCTTGATCGATAATTTCATTAATTGACTTTTTATTACCAAGGTTAAGCATATTTTCACGAATTCTATCTGCCACAATAATCGAATCATTTAATGAGTATCCAATAATTGCAAGCATACTTGCCAATACACTCAAATTAAACTCAATGTCAAACAGCGAAAACACACTAAAAACAAAAACTAAATCATGCAGTAATGCGGTAATTGCAGACAAGGCAAAACGCCATTCAAATCTTAACCCTAAATAAACTAGCACTAAGGCAATTGCGGTTAAAAGCGCCATTAAGCCAAGCTCAATCAGCTCTTTTCCGAGTTGGGCGTCTAAAAAATCAGAATCTAATATTTTTAACTGAATGAAGTGCTCGTTTAAACGGTCAGAAATTTGTTTTATCTGCTGCTTTTGCGTTTCTAGACTTTGTGATAATTCAAAATTATCCCAATTACTAATATCTTGTCTTAGTACCCAGTAATGATCATCTTGGGCACTGGTTAGCACAAATTTTTCATCTATAACTTGCCCAATAATTGCTGATAACGGTTTACTAGAAATTGGTTTATTAGTGCTAAATTCAGTTACATAGCCACCGCTAAAATCAATGCCTAAATTTAATCCTTTTTGACTCAATAAAACGCTCGAAGCAATCATCATAACAAAACCAATCAATAAACTGGCTTTACGAAAATAATTTAAGGTGATCCATTGGCTAAACATGGCTTTCTCCTTGTTGTTTATTTGCCTGATTCATTTTTTTAGCGGAGTTAGTTCTTAAACCAAACCACCATAAGCAAAGCAAACGAGATAGATAAATACCGCTAAATAAACTGGTTAAAACCCCCAAACCTAAAGTAATAGCAAAACCTTTAATTGGACCAAACCCAATTGAGTAAAGAATAACTGCTGTCACAAAAGTGGTGATATTGGCATCAACCAAACTGCTTAGTGCATTTTCAAAACCTTGATTAATCGCCAACAACATAGAACCTAATTTGGCTTTGGCTTCTTTAATTCGCTCAAAGATAATCACATTAGTATCAACCGCCATGCCAATCGTTAACACCAAACCAGCAATACCTGGCAAAGTTAAAACCATTCCTGGAAGTAGCGACATCACGCCAATTAAACAGACTAAATTAACCAGCAAAGCAACATTGGCAACAACCCCTAATTTACGATACCAAAGCAGCATAAAACCAAGGGTAAATCCTAGACCTAAAACCAAAGCAGCCATACCGCTCTTAATATTTGATTCACCTAGTCTGGCATCAATGGTTTGTTGTTTAACAATAGTCACAGGTGCAGCTAACGCTCCCGCTTTAATTTGTAATGCCAACTCATTGGCTGCCGCGCTAGAGCTTAAATTAGTAATACTAAACTGACTTCCTAAAGCGCCTTGAATCGTTGCAATTGAAATTACTTTGCTTTGTTTAGTTATTTCTCCGTTGCTATTTTTTAGGAACTCTGAATAAACGGTGACCATTTTTTCACCGACATTTTTACTCGAATAAGCCAGCATTTTTTGCCCGCCAACCTCATCTAACATTAAATTCACTTGAGGAATACCAAACTGATCATTACCTGCTATTGCGCGTTTAATATTTTCGCCAGTAAAAATAGGAGTGCTTTTTACTTTTATCCAACTCTCACCCTGCTTAAATTGTTTACTACCTGAAATACTTTGATGATAAAAATTGAGCGTTGCAGTTGAACCAATCACTTTTCGAGCATCTTTTGGATCATTAACACCAGGCAGCTCAATTCTAATTCTATCTTTACCTTGTCGCTGTACCACAGATTCAGTAATGCCCAGCGATTCAATTCGCTCTCGCATGGTTGATAAAACTTGCACCATAGTTTGTTGATTAAACTGGGTTAAATTTGACTCGTTATGGGTTAATAACAGTTGGGTGCTAGAACTTCTATTAATAGCTATTTCAGGGAAATTCTTTTCACAATATTCAACCAGTAAATTAATACTTTTTGAGTTTTTACTTGTTACCCTTATCAATGGCTCTGAGCGATTTGATGTTGTTTGTAATTTTAATAACTTCACATCAGTTAAGCGAAGCTTTCTTATTTGCGTTTTTAAACTTTGTCTAAAAGATTTAAGTTGTTGCTGTTGGGCATAATCTAAATCGACATTTAACACTAATAAAACGCCACCGTTTAAATCTAATCCTAAATCAATAGGATCATCATTAATCAGTTGAGCCCATTGTGGAATATTATCTTTTTGATGAATAAATAAATTAGGTAGTCCGCTAAGTGCAAAAAATAAAATCAGCAATAACAACAATGCCATTTTAATTTTGCTCGGCTTTTGAGCATTTTTCATAAGTATACCTGTTCTCTTAAAATTTTTAATTGAAAATCAAACAGGTCAATAAATCCGCAAAGAAACGCGTAAGTAATTCAACCTAGATTGATCAGAAAGATTTAATTTGAGACAGGAAAAATTAAGAGTAGATTAGTAGCGATTGATAAATAAGATTACTCGACTTCCAGCCGCCAAGCCTATTTTTATTGAATGAATTGATTGTCAAATACCAAGGCTTTCCAGGATTAAGCGCTTGCCGACCTTGGACAAAAACATCATTGGTATCAAATGGTAATTGCGCATTAATTAGATCTAAGTCGGGGAGTTGTTGAGCCCTTAAATTAAACTTTGCCGCTTGAGAAATAATATTTGAATAGTGAGACGTTAAATAAAGATCAGAAACTTTATGTTCCTGATTATCCACACTTAAATGGCTTTTATCGAATAAAAAGGAAACTTCAATACTACTATTATTTATCTTATAAGTTGAGACAACACTCGATTTATTTGCAGTTAAAATTAATGCCCCTAACAAAAACAATAATCCACAAGCTAATTGAATCAGCTTGAGTTTAGAATGAGATTTGAAGGGTTGATTAATTAACATTTTTAGCCAATAAGCTTGCACGCTAAAGTCAATATTGGGGCGTTTATAGTTATTTCAAATTTATCCATTATTTTGTATTGCTCGGTTTAATATCTACAATCTCACCAGGTTTAGATAAATATTCTAAATTTGAGTCTTTTAAATTTTGCGGCACATTTTTAGGCACATGCACACCTACTGAGCGGCTTGCATTAATCACATTATTCATAATTTGTTGCCCCGATTCAGATAGCCCAAACCAATAAGGTACAAAAGCAATATCCGTTTGTTGTGCATTCCAAAAATCTTTGTGTGGCGCATAATGGGTTGGGTTAGGATCGGCATCGCCCATGTGCATTACGGTGATCTGCTGTTTGCCGCCCACCCGAAAAACAATGTTTTCAACCTCGGCTCTTTGCGGCCAGCCTGCATGGGGTATTCTTACCGCTTCGACAATTAAGTTGGTGTGATTAAATCGCTTGGCTTGCTGATCTTTTTTCAATGAAACACTCACCACTCTACTGGCAATTGTTTTAAAGTTTTTATGCGTTTTAATTTGCTCAACCGCTTGATTAGGCGCAAAGAGTTTTACCTTTGAATGCGCAAGCATATATTTGATTGTGTCATCGGCACTAAAATGATCGCCATGAGCATGGCTTACAAAAACAGCATCAATATTGTTATAAGGGGCCTCTCCTGCAAATATTTTTTTGCGCATTTTTTCAGGGACTAATTGATAATGTCCATAGTTATTATGAAAAAAAGGATCAAATAATAACTTTGAACCACCGCTTTCAATCATTACTCCTTCATTGGCTAAATAATGGGCTTTACCCGAAAAATCATGGCTTATTGCGCTTGTCGATAGCAAAACGCCAATTAAACCGATAATCATTAATTGAGTCATTTTAATCAGCATTTGCTTACCTCTTTATTCATTTAGCCTTGTAGCTCGTTTTAATATTTCACCCAATTTAACGGTTTTTAACCGATAAACCAAGCTAATATACTTGTTCTATTTCAAGATGAATGTTAACGAATGTTAATAGGCGATTATGTTGCATAGGCAAAACCAAATTGCTCTGGTACACTCAACCCCCTGTTTTTTAAGACTAGGAAAATAACATGATAAAAAAGATCACACCTATTCTTGTAGCAAGCTTGCTTGCCGCATGTTCGGGAGATTCACCAGAGCAAAAAAATGAAACTGCCGCAGTATCAAAATCAGAAGCAGCCAAATCTGAAACAGTCCAACCAGCTATGGACAACCAAATTGAACCTGTAAAGTATCCAACCACCAAAAAAGGCAAAGTAGTCGATACTTATTTTGAAACTGAAGTTGCCGATCCTTATCGCTGGTTAGAAGATGATCGCAGTTTAGAAACTGGCGAATGGGTTAAAGCACAAAACAAAGTGACTTTTGATTATCTCGAAAACATTCCTTATCGCGCTCAGCTAAAAGATCGTTTAGAAGAGTTATGGAACTATGAAAAAGTAGGCTCTCCATTTAAAGAAGGCGACTATACCTATTTTTACAAAAACGACGGCTTACAAAATCAATATGTCGTTTGGCGACAAAAAGACGGTGGTGAACCAGAAGTCTTTTTAGATCCCAATAAATTCAGCGAAGATGGCACGACTTCACTGGCTAGCTTAAGCTTTTCTAAAGATGGCTCAATTGCCGCCTATTCAATCTCTGAAGGCGGAAGCGACTGGCGCAAAATTATTATCATTAATGCAGAAACCAAAGAAGTCATGGAAGATGCGTTAGTTGATGTTAAGTTCTCAGGTATTTCTTGGAAAGGTAACGAAGGCTTCTTTTATTCTAGCTACGATAAGCCAGAAGGAAGCGAGCTTTCGGCTAAAACTGATCAACACAAGCTTTATTACCATAAGCTAGGTCAAGCACAAGCAGAAGATAAAGTTATTTTTGGTGCAACCGAAGCGCAAAAACGCCGCTATGTATTTGGCGGTGTCACCGAAGATGATCGCTACTTATTAATTTCTGGCGCAGTTTCTACATCGGGTAACGATCTTTATATTAAAGACTTAACCAAACCAGATAGCCCATTAGTGACTATTTTAGATAACTTCGACTCAGACACTAACGTGATTGAAAGCGAAGGCTCTAAGCTTTATTTAGTCACCAACCTTAACGCGCCTAATCGTAAAATTGTTACCGTAGATGCGGCAAATCCTGCGCCTGAAAACTGGGTAGACTTTATTGCCGAAACCGAAAATGTATTATCTCCTTCAACGGGTGGTGGGTATTTCTTTGCTGAATATATGGTTGATGCTTTATCTAAAGTTTATCAATACGACTATGAAGGCAAAAAGGTAAGAGAAATTGAACTTCCAGGCCCTGGTAGCTCAAGTGCAATTGGCGGTAAAAAAGAAGATAAAAACCTTTATTACACTTTCACTAACTACAAAACCCCAGGCACTATTTATACCTTCGATGTAGAAAAAGGTGAGTCGAGCGTTTATCGTAAGTCTGGCGCTAAATTTAACAGCGACAACTATGAATCACGCCAAGTATTTTATACCTCAAAAGACGGTACAAAAGTACCAATGATTATCACCCATAAAAAAGGCATTAAACTTAACGGTAAAAACCCAACCATTTTATATGGCTATGGTGGTTTTAACGTAAGCCTAACACCAAGCTTTAGCATTGCTAATGCGGTTTGGATGGAATATGGCGGTGTTTATGCCGTAGCTAACCTTCGTGGTGGTGGTGAGTATGGTAAAAAATGGCACCAAGCAGGTACTCAATTAAACAAACAAAACGTGTTTGATGACTTTATTGCCGCAGGTGAATATTTAATTGAAGCTAACTACACCTCAAGCAACTATTTAGCGGTTCGTGGTGGTTCAAATGGTGGTTTATTGGTTGGTGCGGTAATGACTCAACGCCCTGATTTAATGAAGGTTGCACTACCAGCAGTAGGTGTTTTAGATATGCTGCGTTACCACACATTTACCGCTGGTGCTGGCTGGGCATATGACTATGGTACTGCCGAGCAAAGTAAAGAAATGTTTGAATACTTAAAAGGCTACTCGCCCATTCACAATGTGAAAAAAGGCGTTCAATACCCAGCCACAATGGTTACCACTGGCGACCATGATGATCGCGTTGTTCCTGCTCACTCATTTAAGTTTGCGGCCGAACTGCAAGATAAACAAGCGGGTAATGCACCAACCTTAATTCGCATTGAAACCAATGCAGGTCATGGTGCGGGAACACCGGTTTCAAAAACCATTGAACAATATGCCGACATTTATGGTTTTACCTTGTTCAATATGGGTGTTGAGTCAATTTCAAACTAATTGAAACCGATAAAACTATCCACAATAAAAAAGCGACGTTAATGTCGCTTTTTTATTGGCTTAAGATTGCTGCTTTAAATAAGAAAATCACTTTAAATAAGACTGTCATTTTAAATATCGAGCGAGTCAAACTCATAAATATTTTCAAGCAATAAATATAAACTCTGCTCCACTTCAACCCGCGAACCTGATTTAGATAATTGACGAATAGAGTCAACAATTGCCACCCACCAACGCATATGTGAAGCACTTAGTTGTGCCGCAACAGGGATCATATCTCGCGCAAGCTCTATTGAATCTATCGACTCTTTTTTAAGTGATGTCATGGCTCTTAAATTTAACCGATTAGCTTTAAGCTCTTTCATAAAGTGACTAATAATGGGTTTGTCTTCTTCAAGTATTTTGCTATCGGTTGGCTCAGTATTCGGTGGCAGGTAAGCAATATCCACATGAGATAATAATCCGCGTAAAACACCGCGCAACGACAACCACAACTCTTGTTTTCTGGCTCTTTCACGCGAGGCTTGAATAAGGGTTAATAGCCCCACTAAGAAAAAACCTTCTAAACAAAAACCAATAAATTCAGGTACTAAATTATCGTGGAAAGGCCCTGTGGCTGGCACATACATAAAATAAAAATAAAGCCCCAACCCCGAACTACCAAACAGCACCATTGGAGCAATAAGCAGCATACGCGAACTGGTCATTTTGGTTTTAGCTTTCATTCGACACCTCATTATTGGCATCTTTATCGTTTTCGCCATTAGCCAGTGCTAATATCACTTTGGCAATTTTATTAGCTTCTTTAACCGATAAATCGAGAGGAATGTTTTGCACATAAACTGTGCGATCTTCACGCAGTGGAATAGAAAAAATATCACTCGCTTTATCAGAAGTTGCCAAGGTAATTTCTTCGAGCGCTTTTTCTTCAAAAGAAACTTCTTTATCTGACATTTTGTAGCGTTTTTCTTTGCGAATAGTATCGCCACCAATAGAATAAAAAGACTTAGGATTATCAAGCCAAGCAAAATAATCCACTAAAGCCGCCTTTAAACGCTTATTGTAAAGTTCTAAAACCTCTGGGCGAATACTACTGTCATGCAATTTATGAAAACGCGCACAAAGTTTATCTACATCAATCTTTTTTAAATCGCTTTTTTCATCCTCAGTCATTTCAGACTGCAAATTTTCAACCGCATTTAAACGGCTTTTCGCCACCGCAGGATTAAGGAGCCCTTCGATAGTAGACTGGCGTAAAAAGTTAACCAGCATGCTAAGTTGATAGTCTTCTGATGACATAGGTGTCTCTAATTGTCCGCTTTATAAGGTATATGAAGAATAATACCCTGATAATTTGATAATACCAATATTGACCGCTAAAACAGTTTATCCGCCGTCTTTTTTAACTCTGCCTCTGGCAAAAATTGATCGGCAATTACTAAAATAGAATTAATATTATTTTTAAGCTTATCGAGTGCTATTTCATTAGGACTAACGGCGGTTTGTAATAAATGCAATGCCATATCAGCCAGCAAAACTCTTTGCTTATCAAGCCAGTCAGGATCACCTTTTTTAGCTGTTAAGCTTAAATAATAAGATTCCACTTGAGCGTGGAGATCCCAGCTAGTATCTATAATTTGTTGTCGATTGAGTGTTTTCATTATTATCCTTTTAGAATCTGTTGCTCTTCAAACATTAATATTCCTAGCAATATCCTGTATATTCACGCATATTCATCTGGCATTCAACGCATGACTTATCAAGAATAACGCCAAATACAAACCCACACCTTTAATGAATTAGGAGTAAATAATGAAATTTGGCCTCTTTATAAGAAACTGCCGAGATAAGCTAGAATGGACTCAACCAGAAGCCGCTTTAAAGATACAAATTGAGCAATCTTACTTATCAAAGCTCGAAACAGGTAAGTCTTATCCATCCGAAGAAGTCTTTGATAAGCCTGTAGAAGTGTATCAGATAAACACCGAAAGTCTTTTTGATAAAGAGTACGATGATATACCTGAAACAGTGCAATCATTGCAAAACAAAAAACATTGTTAAAAAGGCTCAGCCAAATAGACAAAATAAGTAATGTTGATAAAGGCAATGCCTATGTTAAATCTATATTAATGTTTATTTTTGATCGGTTAGCTTGTTTTTATATTAGTCGGCGTTGGAATTGAGTATTTAATGAGTTTAAAAAAATAAGCATTATTGTAGGTAGTATTTAATTCCTTAAAGCTTTCAGTAATGCTTATTAGGAAGAATGGCTTTACTTAACCAATAACAAAATCAGACAGTCACCGAAATTCTTGAACTCAATAAGCGAAAACAGAAAAGCAGGTAAGAGATTGTTTATTGTTCGTGTGGGTGATTGTGGGTATAGTGGCTGTCTGGAATTAATTTAAATAAAATGCGAAAAGCCAGTGATGCGCGTAAACAGGAGATTGCTGATCACAAAAAGTTTGTTCATATCATGTACGGTAACAAAGATGGGCTTAGTGATGAATTGCGTGTTGATTTACTTAAAACGAAACTTAATAATTTATCTGACTTGGAAATTGAAAAACTTAAACTCTAAACGGACATGGAGAAACAAAAACTCCAGCAACAGTGTCTGGATCACCAAGCAGATTTACAAAAGGAGTTATTAAAATATAGAGAGGAACTTCCTCATGAACGTATTAGATTGCAGGCTGAATTGAATAAATCCAAATAGTAGAGTTAGATCAACCTAACATTTACGTTGGAACTATAGGCATTTAATATTCGTCTGTTAAATACGTAACATCATCTGATTTTGTGTACGCCTTGTGAGCAAGTGCAAGGTTTGCTTTTTTTAGAATAGTAAAGACCAAGTTGTGTTTTCTATCATAATTACAAGGGCAATCGTTTTTATTTGGCTTTCTTCTTAATAAATTGCCGTTAATTTCATAATGCCATCCATCATCAAGTTGAACATAATTAAGTTTTGTTCCTTGGTACTTTACAGTTAAACCTCCGACACAAAAAAGGTTTTCTTCAACTCGATGTATTTGCGCCCCTTTTAAATACAAAGGTTGGTCATGGAATGGTGGAAGTCTAAGTAAACCATCACACTCTACAGTAACCCTAGCCCCTAATGGTAATAAGTTGACCAATTCATTTAAGGCGTTTGGTGCATCGATACTGGTATGAAAAAGAAAACTATCAGGGCACCGAAAAATGGTGTTATTAATGAAATCTTCATTTTTAATAGCATGTTGTTGATTATAAAAAGCAATATTTGGAGAATTTATTTTCGTAAATTTAAAGTCATATTCAGGTATATCCAAAGAACGTTTATAGAAAAAATTTGTTATTTCTCCGTTACCTTTAACTTCTTCAAATGGTGTAGATAATAATATGTTGTAGATTTTATCTTCATGCCTGTTAGGGAATAGGCTCTCTACAGAGTGGTTAGCGGAGTGCTCTGTCAAAACTGACGACTTAACTTTTAATGTTTCAACAATAGCATTTAAAGGAATTTGATCGCATGAGCCAATCATTACGCCAGATTGCTTGATGTACCTAGGAGAAAAATCAGAGAAGCCTAACTTATGAAGATCGTGAAAGTCCACATTGTTTTCAGTGAGTTTATCTTTGGAAATTATATACAAATAACCATTCTCTTGGCTTTGTTCGTAGGCTCCACGGTTGGTTACACAACAAACCCCTAGTTCATAGCAATCTTCAGTTATAACTAGTTCTTTTTTACCAATATAATTGTGCGAAGCAAACCAAGTGGCTACAGTAGGATCTTTTGACGCATCGATATAAAAAGAACGCCAACCGTAATGCTGTAGTAAGGCATTAGATTCGTCGAAAGTAAGGGTTCTGTCACTATCAGGCCCGAACATACATAACATTACCTCATCACAGTAATGCCACCACTTCTGCATTGATGGAGGGTGACAGCCTAAGCGAGAAAATGAAGAAACAATAGAAATTTTCCCATCTTTTTCATGGTGTTTAGTCTGGCCTCTAAATAAATAACTATCATCATATTTTGACAGTATATTTTTTAATTCTTCAATAGAGTTAATTGTTTTCATATTTGACTTAACCAAGCAGGCTTATTTTTCCCCTTAAACTTCACATCATCAATGTAGAAAATGCCTTCTTTCTTTTTCGATATAACCTTGTTTTCATTTGGATGTTTATAAGCCTGATATTGATCTTCGATGATTTCAGGCACGAACTTCATACCATCAGCCCAATCAACTAAGTTTTTAACGCGCATAATTTCTTGGACTAATTGCTTGTCCAATTTTCCTTGCTCAAAAAGATGATAAGGACATATATGGTCACTCCCTCTAAATCAATAGTATAGAGTTTTTAATTCTGTTTTTTCGTCAATTCATCATGTTAATTAATTTTAAAACTTCTCGATTTAGCGCTGAAAAAATAACGGTTTTATGACATATATCCGGCGTCTTTGTGGCAGTTTTTTATATTGGTAACTGCCGCGCCTTCTTGAGCTCCAAAAGAAGTCTTATTTGCCTTTGCACCCAAAATGCCTATTATGGCAGCTGTCCTACTGAGGTTCCAAATAAGACGAGTCGTTTAACTCATCAGTGCTAATGACCGTTTAACTTTTAAATTAATTTCCTTTATGCCGATTAATGGGTTGAATCATTTTTATTACCTTTGCCCTAAGCACACGCAAGCTTTAAATCAAAATTTTGCTTTTTAGCTAACACACCCCAAACTATTCGAGCCAGCTTATTGGCTAGTGCAACCACAACTTTGCAAGCATGCATCCGCTTTTTTAAGGCTTTCAACCAGCGACTTAACCGATCATCTTTTTTACCACACCAATTCAGCACCGTCCTGGCACCGTGAATAAGTAGTAAACGTAACGTTTTGTTGCCTCGCTTAGTGATTTTTCCTAGGCGGCTAGTTTCACCGCTAGCATAGAGTGAAGGTGTTAGACCAATCCATGCCGCAAATTGTCGTCCATTTTTAAAGTTTCTCGGATCAGAAACAGCACCTAATATCGCTGCTGAAATGACTGGGCCAATACCAGGTATGGTGATCAACCTTTGATATTCTTCTTTGCTCTGAACTAATTGATTTAACGCCAAAGCCACTTCTTCTGATTGTTTACTTAAGTCTTTTACATTGTCATACAAACGCTTAATAAAACTTCGGCTAACAGGGGTTAATTCATTGTCTGGATTCTCTAATTCATCTGGAACTGATTGCAGTAATGCTGGAATAGTTTTAGGAAAAACTAAGCCATATTCTGCAAGCAATCCTCTCAGTTGATTAACCATGGCGCGCTTTGATTTGTTAAGCAGCTCTTTAACTTTATGCAACGACTGAATATCTTGTTGCTCTACACTTTTAAGACTAACAAATCTTATTTTGGGTCTAAATGCCGCTTCTCCAATAGCAACTGCGTCGTTATGATCATTCTTATTTCCAATCAAAAAAGGTTTAACAATAAAGGGAGGAATAAGCTCAACTTTATGTCCAAGCTTTTCAATTCTTCTTCCCCATGGATTAGAGCTATAACAGGCTTCCATAACAACCCGAGTAGGCTCAATTTGACTGAGTTGATAAACCAAATTTGAGCGCTTAACTTTTTTATTAAAAATAACATTTCTCTCGCTATTAAAGGCGCAAACCTGAAAAATATTTTTTGCTAAATCGATACTAACTAAGGTACATTTCATTTTGGTCACTCCTGATTATTGAATTTGCTTGATTACTCTTTCAATATTGGCACATTGCGATGCCTATTGGGAGTGACCATCTCAAGCACCCATTTAAAAAATAATGCTACTCAATTCACAATAATCACAATAATCATTTTTTAATCTTAAAAACTTGTTATTTGTTATTGCAATTTGTTAAGTATTTGAGAGTAAATTTTTTAAATTCCACACACTAACTACTTTCAGCCTTGCTGATTAGATTGGCTTTCTTTTTTGATTTATTTATCTAACAGTAAAGTCTTTGTGCAATGTTTTTTCTTTTGCATTAAGTTGATAAACTCACTTTGCCTAATCAACCCAGCTCAATATTATCCAGTTTCGTCTATGCCCAATAGTTTTGCCAGTGAGTTCATCTTCCTCACATAAAAAAGTCCGAAGACCTCAGCCAGATATGCAATAATAAAAATTGAGTCTAAGTCGATACTACTTACATTTCAGTTCATATTTTTAACTGGGCAATAAACTTTATTTTACTTTTTACGGCATCTAGTTCATTTTCATTATTGAGCATTCCAGCAAAGATATTCCATAAATCAGGGTTATTTAACAATAAAGCAAACTCATTTTTTAGATATTCTTTTAGTTCTAAGTCTTTTAGATCATAAATGATAAGCTCTATATTTTCTCCCTGCTCCAAAATAAAACAAATATCTTCAAAATCCCTTCCATAGTAGTCTCTTCCAGCTCGCCCCTTAAATGCTTCAAACTTGGTTCCCAAAAAGTAAGGAATTGAACAATACCTTACTTCCTGCTGAGAAGGCAGACGGTAGAGTTCAGAATTTTCCATTGCTTGTTTGTACCAGTAATTAGAAAAACCTAAAACGGACTCATCCAAAGGCATTACATCTACAATAATATTATTTGGATCTCTAAACCGACAAATCGGCCCTTCCATTACATGCTGATAACCTTTTGCCCTCAGCTTTTCACAAAACTTGTGGTATTCAATTGTTGTAGCAATATCAACGATAACATCAACATCATCGGTCATTCTTATTTGATCATGCGCCATTTCTGGTACTAAAAAAACAACACTAGCACCTCCTACAAAAACAACTTCTTTGGTCAATTCTTCCAAACCACTGGCTACAAGCTCAATCAAACCTAAAGTGTTATTTCGGCTCATCATTTACTCATTAAATGCTCTTTAAGCAATCGCTCCGCAATATTAACTTCTCGCCTTGAGCCTATCCGTAATATATCTAATAAAGCTAACGCTTTGTGAATATAGTGGTATTTAGCAGACGCATAAGGCACTGAAGGATAAATAGGGCTTATTAACTCTGCTTTAATGTCACTATCATTTCTATAATCAGTAGCCCATGCCACTCCAACCTCGGGAATAACCATTTCACTTTCTATTAAGTTGCAGTTCCATGCAGTAGGAAACCCTCTACCATAACCTTCTTTTTCAACAGAATAAGCGTATTTAGCACCATAAAGCATCCATTCAGTCAGGTTGTGTTTATTGACTAAAACACCGTCTTTTGAAATAGAGAGCATTTTTACTTTGGCAAGCCTATTTACAGCTTTGCTAACCTCACCAACACTAACACCACATTCTGTGGATACATACCTATATGATATTTTAACTTCCCAAGGCTCAGTCTCACCTTTTTTCACTCCTTCACCATTATTAATGAATGAGTTTATAGCGATGTATTGCAACAATATCAGCGTATCTTGGGGTTTCATTTAAGGGTTTCTTGTTTCCAAACAAGAAACGATATTGAACAAAATGATTGCAAATGTCAATAGTTTGTAGCTAGTTACTCATAGCATTTACAAAGCGTTGTGTGATATTTAACCTTAAAATAGAGAGTTAATTTATATAAAGCACAACAACCTTAAGCAATTAGCTTTGGTTGCTAAATGCAAAAATCTGAATGTTAAATTTAGAACTTAGAATTCAATCAGTTTTTTATAATCTCTGCCTACGAACTAGATTAAACAGCCTGTTCGGGTATATAAAAACAGAAAGTTTTTAATTTTATTTTTTCCATTTCTATTTAGTGATTTCATTATTACTCTTTTAACTAGGATCTGTTATTCCCTACCCTACTCATTACTATTCTTGTAAAAATCCTGTATATTTATTTGGCATTTAAAACAAGAATAACGCTAAAGATAAACTAGCATCTACGATTAATGAGGAAAAAACCATGAAGTTTGGTCACTACTTACAAAATTGTCGCAATAAGCTTGAATGGACTCAACCAGAAGCGGCTTTAAAGATCGGCGTTGAACAGTCTCATTTATCTAGCTTAGAATCAGGTCAATCTTATCCTTCCGAAGCCGTTTTTGAGAAGTTAGTTGAAGTGTATAAAATAGATATTAATATGCTCTACGATAAAATCTCTTCAACCGATCTTTCAAAACTTAAAGAGTTTAAGCAAGTTAGCACTATTGCTGCGAAAAAAGATCAACTTAAAACAACAGCCACCCGCAGCTGGCTACTTATGGGTTTTATTATGCTGTTGATAGGAGGAACTCTTTTAGTGATTGCTTGGCCTTCAAGGCAGTGGCTTCTAGCTCCTACATTTATGTTGTTATTTAGTTCGTTTGCTTGTTTTTATATCAGCCGCCGGTGGAGTTAATACTGAGCGGCATAGTCAATAAAAAAGAGCTTGCAAGAAAGGTATAAAGATTATTTTGCCCAACTAAACAAAAACGCTGTACCTAGTTTGTTATCAGATTTAACTTCAATTGACTGCTCAAGGTTGTCGAGTATCTTTTTTACAATAGACAACCCCATGCCACTCCCTTCTACTTCATCTCTTGGTTTTAATGTTTTAAAAAGCTCAAATATTTTCTTATGATACTTTAAGTCAATATCTGGACCATCGCTGGCAACAGAAAAAATATAGCGGTTATTAACTAGCTGACAGCCAATTTTAATTATTCCTTTTGGTTTGTGATGATGTTTAATTGCATTATCAATTAAGTGAGTAAAAACAATTTCAATGTGTGTTGCGTGTGTTTTAAAGTTAGGTAGATTTTCATCACAAATTAATTCAAATGACTTGTCAGTTTTTATGGATTGAAAAATACTGTTAACCAACTCTTTGGTATTAACCAACTTTATACTATCTTCTATACTTCCTACCCTTGAATAAGCTAATAAACCTTCAAGCAAACCATTCAATCGTAACGTTCGACTTTTTAATAAGCTTAGATTTTCTTTTATTTCATCATTAGCAAATGGTTCAACATCTTCAATTATCCAGTCTGACAATTGAACAATTCCTCGCATAGGTGCTTTTAAATCATGTGAAGCAACATAAATAAAGTCATCTAGCTCTTGTTGGCTTTTTTCTAATTTATTGCTTAATTCAACGTATTTTTGTTGCTTAATAATAGAAACTACAATCTTTTTATCGCCATTATTATCAACGCTGGTTAAAGACAGTTTAACTGATTTTTTTTGCTTGTCTTTTGCTATATACGCAATAATTTCAATCACTTGTGCTTTGCTTTGTTTTGAATTATTAACTAATTGATTAACATTTTCGTAGTAAACCGCTGTATCTTTTGGTGTGATTAACTGTTCAATATTTTTACCAATAACGGTTTCTTTTTTACAGTCTAAAAGCTCTAGTGCTTGTTGATTAGCTTGTTCAACAAAGCCATCACAATTAGAAATCAACATGGCACACGGCGAGGCATTAAACACCTGATAAAAATAAGATTGCTCATTTGAATTAGCTAAATTCATCGTTCTAATACTTTACTGCGGATTGATAAAATGATTAACAACTTGTTGATAAGGCATTGGCTTTGCAAAATAAAAGCCTTGCGCATTTTTAACTTGTAAATTATTGCATAAATCGGCATGTAGTTTATTTTCTACACCTTCTGCAACAAGGTTTAGCTGCAAAACCTTTGCCATAGAAACAACACCTTCAACCAACATTATATTTTTACTATCTAGCTTATTTTTGGGCATTAAGCTTTTATCTATTTTTAATGTGGTAATCGGGTAGTTTTTTAAATGAGATAAAGAAGAAAAGCCTGTACCAAAATCATCCAAGGCAATATGACAACCCATTGAGTGGAGTTTTGAAATAATTGTTTTTATCTTATTAGTATCTTCAAACAAAACGGTCTCAGTTAATTCAATATCTAATAAATGGGGGGCAACTTTATATTGACATAAATACTGCTGAAGTTTTTCTAAAAAAAATTCATCATGCAACTGAATGGGAGAAACATTAATTGCCATACGAAATTGTTTTTTGCTTTGTTTATTCCACTCAGCCAAAGATTTTATCGACTCTTTTGCTACCCACAATCCAATTGGCGTAATTTGCTGAGTTTCTTCGGCAATATTAATAAACTTATTAGGTGCTCGTATTTCATCGTTAATCTTCCAGCGAAGTAATGCCTCAAAGCCTTTTACCTCTCCACTAGCAGGATTAACCACGGGTTGAAAAAACAGTTTAAATTGCTCTTTAGCTAGCGCACTTTTAAGCTCCGATTCTAGCTTTACTCGATTTAAAAATTTATTTTGCATTTCTTCTTCAAAAAAACACACCTGATTACGGCCTATTTTTTTTGCTCTATACATTGCGATATCGGCATACTTAAATAACGATTCACTACTATCTCCATTATCAGGATGCAGTGCAACGCCAATACTCACTGTGGCATTAATGCTAGTATTTTCAATCTCTATCGGTGATTGCATAGATTCAATGATACGACGCGCAACAAGATTTGCATGATTACTAGATTCAAGATTACTCAAGGTAATGGCAAATTCATCGCCACCTAGCCGAGCAAAAATTTCATTGCCACGTAAACAGTTTTTAATTTTATCAACCGTTTTTTTTAGTAGTTGATCACCAATATCATGACCAAAGGTATCATTAACCACTTTAAAGTTATCTAAATCGAGTAATAATAATGCTAGCTTATGTTTTTTTCTTCGGTTGTTGGTGAGCGACTGCTTTAATGTTTCATCAAAAAAATAGCGATTAGGAAGGCCTGTTAAAGCATCAGTTTCTGCTAAGATTTTAACTTTTTGGTAGGTATGATAAAGCTTTTTTTCTAGTTCAAAACGGGTGGTTGCGTGTTGGATAGCTCTTCGTAAACGGTTTTCGGTAAGCTCCGACTTCACTAAAAAATCTTGTGCGCCAGCCTCAATACATTTCATTGCTAGCTCTTCATCTTCTGAGCTACTCATCATTACAATTGCGGTACTGGTATCTTTAGGCTCGTTGCGAATTTCAACAATCATTTCAATGCCATCACGCTGAGGCATTCGGTAATCTAGCAATACAACATCAAAGTCGTTTTTTGCATAAATATCCAAACCTTCATCAACCGTTAAAGCTTCGGTTATTGCAACTTGTAAATTACTTTTTGCCAGTGTTCGCCTAATGGCTATGCGATCTAATTTATCATCATCAACAACTAATACGTTCATCATCTACCAACTACTTACTAATAGATTATTGAAAGTAAATCTTATAAAGCTTACTTTCATTTTTACACCCCTGTTGACATTTTTAAATAAAATCAATCAATTAAACTAACAATTGTAAAATTAATATCAACGTAAGCTTATTTAGTATAGTAGAGATAGCAAATATCACATTATTTTTAGAGGGTTAAATGGAGATAAAAGAAGAGCAATATTTGGTAACAAGTTAAAAAAACTTACCATTGCCACCACTCGCCTTGAATTCCAACAGTCCAACCAAAAGTGTCATCGGCAAAAACATCACCACCTATTTGTCCTCTAAACTCATCATCCCAAGCTGCCACGGTTACAAAAAGTCTCAGTACAGGGCGAGACCAGTAACCAGGTTTTGTTCCTAATTGCAGTGCAGCGCTTAATTTAGTTAAACCGCCACTAACATTTTCATTAGAAACATAGTCGTGCCCAAGTTCAAACACAAAGCTAAAGTGTTCAGTTTTAGATATGTTAGTTACTTAAGCTGCTGCTGCAAAAACTCAAGAAAGACTTTTGTTTTGGCAGGCATGACTCGTCCACTGGGAATGAGTGCGTTAATTGGTGGACCTTGAATTGCCATGTCAGGAAACAACTCTACAATTTCTTCCGAACCTATTAACCGGCCTAATGCCTTATCATAGACCTGCCCGATCCCTAAACCAGATTCAATAGCATCGATTAAAGTCCTGCCGTCATTAAATAAAGCTAAAGGTGTTGGTGTTACTTCTATTTTTGAGCCAGTACTTTCTTGAAACTGCCAAGGTCTTACTTTCCCTGTTGGCATACGAAACATCAACAAGTCATGCTCCCTTAATTCACTTAGATTTTTCGGTTTGCCACGGCGTAAAAAGTATTCCGGTGATGCACATAATACCCGCTTAACATGGCAGAGTTTTTTTGCAATAAAGCTACTATCATCTAATTCCCCAATTCTGACCACAATATCCCATTCACCTTTAATTGCATTATCAAAACGGTCACTCAATGACAGTTCAACGGTAACTTTGGGGTAATTTTGAGTGAAGTCTTTTAAGGCGCAGACAATATTACGGCCGATACCTATCGGTAAATTTACTCTTAACCGTCCAGCCGGCTCATCTTTTCTAGCATCCAGTAGCAACTTAGCATCATTGATAGTTTCAATGGCATGCTTAGCGGCTTCAAGAAAAATCTTGCCTTCCTCAGTTAAACGTACCGAGCGGGTTGTTCGGTTAAAAAGTTTGAGACCAAGTTCAGCTTCTAGTTTTTTAACGGCTTTACCTGTTCCTGATTTGGTCGAATTTAATTGCTCAGCAGCCAAAGTAAAACTGCCATATTCAGCAACAGCTATGAAGGCGACAATTTCATTTAACAGTGCTTTTTGAAACATTAATTGTATCCTCAATTGATACTATAAGTTTCAATTTAACATGTTTATTGATTTATTTGTATCTAATAGACTGAGCTCATTGGTTTAAGACAGACATTTCTTTTTTAAGCTTTTAAGAAATCTCACTTAACCATAACATTTTTAGATTCATATTTTAGAGGATTAAGAACATGACATTACAAGCTCAATTAAACACTTTTAAAGAGCAGTTTAAAAAACAAGCGCCTGAAGCAGCCTTTAAAGCTTTTGCACAATCAACCCAAGACTTAATTGCAACGGGTCAAGCAGAACAAGCATTAAGTGTTGGCGCACAAGCACCTGAATTTAACTTAACCGATGCTGATGGTAATGAAGTAGTACTAAAAGACTTGCTTGCTTCAGGCCCTGTTGTTTTAAGTTTTTATCGTGGTGTTTGGTGTCCGTATTGCAACATTGAATTACAAGCGCTAGAAAAAGCTCATGAGGCAATCAAAGCGAAAGGTGCAACCTTAGTGGCAATTTCAATGCAAGGCGCTGCTGATAGCCGTAAATCACAACGCGATAACAACCTTAGCTTTCCTATTCTCACTGATAAAGCAGGAGAATTAGCCAACAAGCTAGGTATTCGCTGGCAGGTACAAGATTACGTAATTGAATTCAAGAAAATGTTCAACGTGGTATTGCCGAATATTCATAGTGACGGTCAGTGGAACTTACCTATGCCAGCACGTTATGTCATCGACACTAATGGCACCATTGCTTATGCAGAAGTAAACCCTGATTACACTCAACGCCCAGAGCCAAGTGATTTATTTCCCGTATTGGATGAACTGGCAGCCGTTAACGCTTAATAGCGACAAACCCAATAGCAACCAATTTAAGTTGCTATTGGGGAATATGCCTGCTCTCCTTCAAGATGTAACACTTGTCATTAAACACCAGTCGTTATATTGTTGTCGGATGATTAAATCTTTTCGATGTAAGCACACTCGAAAACTTTTGAAGATCAGTACCCTAAAGCATTTACAGCGATCAAAAAGGTGGCGGAAAGAAAACTTCAACTATTAGATTCTGCACTAACATTAACATTTTTACGCAGCCCACCAGGTAACAGACTCGAAGCACTAAGTGGTAATAGAGCTGGACAACATAGCATTCGTATTAACAAACAATTTCGGGTTTGTTTTGTATGGAGTGATAGTGGTATTTACGATGTCGAAATAGTTGATTATCACTAGGAGGCAAAATGACTGTTAACAAAATGAGAGCAATTCACCCAGGAGAAATATTAAGAGAAGAATATTTACTTCCTCTTTCAATGAGCGCTAGTGCTTTAGCTCGTGAACTAAGAGTTCCAGCACCACGCATTAATGATATTGTGCGAGAAAAAAGAAGTATTACACCAGATACAGCACTAAGACTTGCAAAATATTTTGGTGGTGATGCTCAATCTTGGTTAAACCTTCAAACTGCCTACGATTTAAAACAAGTTAGCAAGCAACTAGATAGTGAACTTAAAATTATTCGTCCGCATGCGGCTTAATTAAATAAATTTCGTTGTAATGAACATTTATAATTTTTTAGGCTCAATTAACACTATTTTTATCTTTGTAAGTTTGATTGGTGTTTTGTCGCAGGTAAAAACAATCTGGCAAAGAAAGCGACAAGAAATCAATGGTGGTTCAACCGAATTACTTTCTATTAATCAATTTACGGTCAGTTACCTAGCATATTTTTCTTTCTTTATTTACGGTTATTCAATTGAACCATTTAATCATTACATTGTTTGGCCTCGCTTAATAGCAACAGTTTTAGTTGGTATTATTTTGTATGAGATATGGCTAGACAGAAAAACTAGAATGTCTTTCTCGATTTTAATTACAGCCTTTCTTTTACTACTGGCTGGATCATATGGGCTGTTTTATGGTGATACCTTCATTGACAAAGGACGTTATGTATCGACAATAATTATTTTAGTTATTTCAGTATTAATAGCACAAGGTTACTACCACCAAATAAGGTTAATTATAAAATCAGGATCGACAGGAGCAGTTGACTTGAAAATGAGTCAGTTTATTTTGATGATGGATATATCGACAGTTGCTTTTGCTCTAAGCATGGGCATTTCCAATGGTTGGCCACTAATGGTACTTGCTATCACTAGCGGCATCACAAAATTAATAATCATGTATCTGTTTAAATGGGTAAAAATCAGTCCAATTGCAATGCAGCGTAGAGAGAAATATTGTAATTAGATTATGCCGCCCATTGCTGTTTTTCCACTAAAAAACAATAGCGTTAAAGTTATAAAGATGAATTATCTGCCACCTGCTATATCAATAAATGAGCCAGTAACATAAGAAGCTTCATCGGATAATAACCATGCTATTGAGTTCGCCACTTCCCCAGGAGTCCCTCCACGTTGTAATGGTATTTGTGAACTTAATCTTTCTATTCTGTTAGGTTCACCACCATCAGCATGCATTTCGGTATGAATAAAGCCTGGGCGAACGCAGTTAACTCTAATCTTTTGACTGGCAACTTCCAAAGATAACCCTTTAGTTAGCGTATCTATGGCTCCTTTAGATGTAGCTGTAGTGGTCAATAAGCATGCGCGAATAGTAGACAACTAAACTGCCATCAGAAATTGCATTACCTATTCCGATGATTCCAACTTTACGAAGAGTAATAATATATCTGAATTCAATAATGCAGGTATCAGCTTCTCTGGAGTCTCTGCTAACGACCAACTATTGGCACGATATAGCCCAATGACTTCACCTACTTGGATTTCTTTACTTATTTGTACCGAAACATCCATATCCCTCTTACCTACAATAATACCAACATAACAGTCGGTGTTTAGTTGTCTGTGTTGATGTTTTTGTTAGATACTACTAAATTTGATACTTTATTTTTGCCTAACAAAATAGCGTGTTTTACAGCTGGCTCTACACGTTTTGCTATGATGTAGGATAGTGTACTGATAAATCCGATAGCTATAACGGGAAATAGGAATGTCGGTACATAGTCAATATGAGCATTAAGTTTTACGGTGATTGATATCATCATGTTCTCGTGAAGCAAGTATAATGGGTAGCTAATAAATCCAAAATAGAGAAAAAATCTATTGCTTATTATTAACTGTAATCGAACACTAAGAATTGATGCCATAAAAAACAAAGAGATTAGAGTTGCAGCAAAAAATGGTTCAGCCTGAAAGTTGCTTTCAACGATTGAACTAACCAAGGAAAAAAACACCCCCCAAAAAAACCATCTCGATCTATGCGTTTTTACGTATAGGTAGTAAGCAGCACCAGCAGAGAACCACCCGAAATATTTAAAGCTCAGTATGGTTGCTAAGGAATGAAGTATAGATATTGTTTTTGTTGAATCGCCATAATGTAAATAATTTAAAGAAAACCAAGTGATGAAACACAAAAAAAGCGCATAAACTAAACGCTCACTTCCAATTAAAAAGTAAATAATCGCTGCAATGATATAAAATTTAAATTCAACATACAGCGACCAAAAGGCCCCCTCGATACTTCGCAGCTCTATACCTGTTGCTTTTAGCCAAATATAAGGGTCAATAAAGGAAAGGCCAGCCAAGAGATCTTTGAATTCTGGCTGGCCATTAGAAGAGTGATAAGGAGTGATAAGGACATCCACTTTAAAAAATAGCACCATTCAATTCACATCAATCTCAACAATATTTTTTAATCTTGAAGACTTCTTGTATGTTACTGGAGTTAGTTAAAATTTAATTGCTTATTTCTTGAATCCCACGCACTAACTATTCTCAATTTAGCAGATTGGGTTGGCTTTCTTCTTTTAGGTTGTTTATCTAACAATAAAGCCTTTGTGCAATGGATTTTCCTTTGCAGTATTTCTGCTCTATTTTATTCAGATAATGGGTAATCATTGATGGTGAACCAATAATGGTGAGTTGTGATAAATCATCTTTATTTTGCATTAAGTTAATAAATTCACCTTGTTCTAAGTTGAGTCTTTCGAGTATGGGGGAAATATTATTCGGAATATAACCTCCCTTATTAGGCAGTATGGCTTTGCCTAGCCAATCAACGAGTTCGATATAGTCTTTAGTTTTAAATTCAATGGGGTTGTGTTTTTGGTTGGTTGTTAATTGCATTAACGGTATGGGTGATTGATGTTTGGGGTTAAGGTGTTGTTTTATTCTTTGCTGTATTGAAGTGTAGTTTGATATTTCTGGGGTTTTAGTTTGTTTGGCTCTAATGGGGTTTAAGTCAACATAGCTCATGGCGGTGAGTACGGCACTTTCATCAAGTAAGGGTTGGGATTTAAACCGACCTTCCCAAAATCGGCCTTTGCAGTTATCTTCTCTATTAGCTTTTCTTGCAAGATGTTCGTTGATTCCTCGCATAAACCATGAGATATCAGTGAGTCTTTGTTGGTAGGTTTTAATCAGTGATTGGGCGACTTCGGCGATACCTGGGTTGCTGGGGTTACTTTGATATTGTTTGATGATTTCGGGAATTTTATACAGCATTGACCAGCGGTTGATAATCTCAGCTTCTGTCCAGTTTTCTGTTTGTTTGGTATTAACTTTAAGCACCAGATGATAGTGGTTTGACATTATGGCATAGCTAGCAACCTCAATAGCAAAGGCTTTGACTTGATGGGCAATTCGTTTAATTATCCAATCACGTCTATGTTCAAAGTTTTTACCTGAGAATTCATCTTCTCCACATAAAAAAGCCCGACGAACACAGCGGGATATACAGTGATAATAAGGGGTTGAGTCTAAGTCGATAATACTTTGGCGGGCGCGGGTCATTTGAAATCCTTTTCGGTTAGGCCTTCAAACTATACTAGTTATGCAAGTAGTTTTTTGTCAAGTTTTTTGTTTGGGTGTCCTGATCCTCTTGATCCTCTGATCCTCGCGTGATCCTCGCGTTAAATCTACGTTAAAAGGTCGGCGTTTATATGAAAAAGTTGGGGTTCAAATTTCAACCAATAACCATTCTAAAAGCTGGTTTCTTGCACCTGCATTAATGTTTATTTTTGGTGGGTTAGCTTGTTTTTATATTAGTCGGCGTTGGAATTGAGCATTTAATTAATTAAAAAAATAAGTGACTTTACGTCCTGATCCTTAAAATTGATTTTATTAGATTGGATAGGTTGCTAAACTTAGTCTAAACCATTGATAATAATCGTTATTTTAAAGCACCGATAAATTGGCTTTATTCACTAAAAACATAAAGCCAATTCTGGTAGTATATCGAAATTAAAATAACCTATTGATAAGTAAGAGCATTTAAGCAATCCAAATTTTTTTACTGGTTGGCTTTATGTTTTTACTGAATAGAATTACTGTTAGCTCACTAAATAGGAATCGCAGTATGTCCGTAGATTGGGCAAATAGACAAAGGGATACAAACAGGTTTGTGCGGAAAGTTGCAGATTATATCTTTTCACACGGTGATGTTTCTGCCGAGCAGCTTTACGGTCTTTCAAAACTATCGTGGATTACGAACAGTTATGAAGGCGAAAATGCTAGCTATATATCAAGTACAAAAATCCCTGCCTTAGCTGCGGTTTTTAATCGGGATTATGATAAAGCAAGCATTAATCACGTTGCTAAAGATATAAAAGAAATCACTAAAGACTCGACAATTAATGCAGGAGTATTGCAGCACACTGGTTTTACCAACTTCTACAAAGCATATCGTAATAGCGTTTATGGGTGGATCGAAGATAATTTTGACCATTTGTTACCTATGTATAAGAGTGCCTTCTCATCAAAAAATGCTAAGGATCGGAAAGAATTAATTATAAAAATATCAAACACACCAGGAATACCAAAAGCTAATCATCCAGAACAATTAATGAAGCCAGAGTACTTCTTAACACCAACATTTTTTATGCTTGATGAAGAGATTAAGTTTCCTCTAATCAATGGAAATGAATGGGTAAAAAATCTATTAAAAAAGTTAAAGGTCCAAGGTAGAAGCTTACCTGAACAATATGAAGCTATGGTTGATCTTTATGGTGTGGGTGGTATTGCTGATGCTGCAGACTTAGATCAAGTTGGAAGAGACATTCCTGATTTTATAGGAACTCCTGAGAGCAAGGCGAGAAAGAAACTTCTTGAAGGTAAAAATACTGAAAATACAACTAAACTTCCATTAAAAGATGAAACTGATGTGGAAGCAATAAAACGCTCAGGAACTATTACGCAAAGAAGAATACATAACAAATTAACTAACAAGATATTAAATACTCTGTCTAGATATACTCTTCTAGAGGGCTGTGATGACTTATGTATGTTCGACGTGCTCGTGCAAAATTATAACGGTAAAAATAACGATCTTATAATAGAAGTAAAAAGCTCGATTGAAAGATCAAATATTCGAATGGCTATTGGTCAGTTATATGATTATTGGTATGAACTTAAAGGTAATGAAGTAGCACACATTGCTATTCTTTTACCAGAACAACCTGACAGCAAAACCATACAATTGCTAGAATGGCTTGATATTGGTATTCTGTGGTTTGAAAGTGATGATCTGCACACATCCTCAGATTGGCTTGAGTCCATAGCAGCTGTAAGCTAACAAGAAATTCCAGGTGACGCCTACGGCGCACCTGAATTAGGCGTTATACAACTAAGGAAAGTCATGCGTAATATTTTTATCCTTTTAATCTTATCAATGTCGTTTAGTGCCTTTTCAGGTCAATACGCAAAAGAAGCAAACGATAACCCTTTTCTAAATGGCGAGTTAAACCCGAAATACGAAGGTGAGCTTACAGCCTTATCAGGCGATATTGTAGAAATAATTGATGGTCATAAAGGCAAAAAACTATATAAATTAGATCTAAATATTGCAGGACTAAAGAATATTTGGGTAACTAGTTTTGCTCCATTTGCTGAAGGTGAAATTACAATAAATAGTAAGCTGGTTTTCAGAGGCTATATCGCTACGTCAGACAGTCTTGACTCAACAGGTAAACTCAAGTCAAAAATTGAGAGCGAAACGTTATTGCTAGCATTGAAGGCAGACTCAGTTAAAGGTAAATGATAAAATGATAAGGGCATCCATTTATAAAACAACACCATTAAAGTCATTCCAATCTCACTAACAATATTTTGCTCTTGATGATTGGCTATATAATTTTTGGGTTAGTTACGATTTAAGAATAAAATTATTGAATTCCATGCACAGATTATTCTCAGCCGAGCTGATTAAGTTGTTTCTATATCCTTTGGATTGCCTATCTAACAATAAAGCCTTTGTGCAATGGTTTTTCCTTTGCAGTATTTCTGCTCTATTTTGTTGAGATAATGAGTAATCATTGATGGTGAGCCAATAATGGTGAGTTGGGATAAATCATCTTGGTTTTGCATTAAGTTGATAAATTCATTTTGTTCTAAATTGAGTCTTTCGAGTATGGGGGGAATATTATTAGGGATGTAACCGAGTTTATTTGGCAGAATGGCTTTGCCTAGCCAATCAACGAGCTCGATATAGTCTTTAGCTTTAAATTCAATGGTGTTGTGTTTTTGGCTCTTTGTTAATGGCATTAACGGTATCGGTGATTGATATTTGGGGTTGAGGTGTTGTTTTATTCTTTGTTGTATTGCCGTGTAGTTTGATGTTTCTGGGGTTTTGGCTTGTTGGGCTCTAATAGGGTTTAAGTCAACATAGCTCATGGCGGTGATTACGGCACTTTCATCGAGTAAGGGCTGTGATTTAAAGCGGCCTTCCCAAAATCGACCTTTGCAGTTATCTTCTCTATTGGCTTTTCGGGCTAAATGCTCGTTGATTCCTCGCATAAACCATGAAATATCGGTGAGTCTTTGTTGGTAGGTCCTTATGAGTGATTGGGGCGACTTCGGCGATGCCTAGGTTGTTGGGGTTACTTTGATATTGTTTGATGACTTCAGGGATTTTATACAGCATTGACCAGCGATTAATAATCTCAGATTCTGTCCAGTCTTCTGCTTGTTTGGTATTAACTTTAAGCACCAGATGATAGTGATTTGACATAATGGCATAACTGGCAACTTCAATGGCAAAGGCTTTAACTTGATAGGCAGTTCGCTGAATTATCCAGTCGCGTCGATGCTCGAAGTTTTTACCTGAGAATTCATCTTCTCCGCATAAAAAAGCTCGACGAACACAGCGGGATATACAGTGATAATAAGGGGTTGAGTCTAAGTCGATAATACTTTGGCGTGCGCGGGTCATTTGAAATCCTTTTCAGTGGTGGAGTTAACTTAAACCTAGTTATATGAGTAGGCTTTGTCAAGTTTTTTGTTTGGGTGTCCCAAAGAAATCCTTTGTCAAGTTTTTTGTTTGGGTGTCCCAAAGAAATCCTCCCAAAGAAATCCCTTATAGATACTATATAAAGTGGGGTGCCGTCGAGTGTTATTTTGGTAAGGAATTATTAGGTTTTGTTGTTGATTCATTATGCTTTACCGTTGTTCGTTTAATGAACACACGGTAAAGCCGTTTGACGGTCAGATTCAACCTAAAAAAACAGTAAATAAATGGCAACCATACATAGTGCCACTCCCATAAATTTATTGAATATAGAAATACGGTGTTGGGTATTCAACCAGATACTCATCTTATCACCTAATAATGACCAACAAGAAATACCCAAGTAGCAAATTGCAAAATAAACACTTATAAAAAGTAAAAGAGTTTCTTTAGATTCGTAAACATTAAAGGCAGAACTACCAGCCAAACACGCCATCCATGCTTTTGGATTAAGCCATTGCATTGAAAAGCCTTGTATGAATGAAGGGATTTTTTTACGCTTTGAACCTTGTATTGGTGCGGCATCCATAGAAAAAACTTTTACTCCCATATAGAAAATAAAAGTGCAGCCAACGTAACTTAAATAGCCCAATAATTGAGAATAACCACTAGATAATGACCCCATTCCAATGCCTATTAAAAATAATAATAAAATAAACCCTATTGTCGCACCAGAGACAAAAGGAAATGAGCGCCAGAAACCGTAATTAACACCACTAGCAAGCGCAATAAAGTTTACTGGACCTGGGCTAATTGACATAGACAGCGAAAAAATACTCATAGCAATAATTAACGACATAGTAATACTCCTAATAAAAATGAAATATTGCATTGTTGTAATTTATTTTACTAGATGGTTTAATTTGATTTTATAATTCTAATTCTTGGAATAAGTAGAATGTTAAATGAATTGAAAGCAATGGCCATTTTTGCCGAGGTTGTAAAAAAAGGTTCATTTAGAGAAGCGGCAAAATCATTATCACTATCACCTTCCGTAGTTAGTTATCATATTTCACAACTTGAAGATAAGGTCGGTGCAGCACTTATATATCGTTCAACTCGACAACTCACTTTAAGCCATGATGGAGATATATTTTACTCATACGTAAAACAAATGATGGATGCCGCAAATCAAGGTTTAGAACAACTTTTAGGTCAAAATATAGAACCATCAGGGACAATTAAAATTTCATTACCAACGGCTCTTAGCGGATCATATATAAATAATCTAATTACAATGTTTTCTAGCCAATTCCCTAAAATAACCCTTAATTTAAGTTTTACTGACACTAGAAGTAATATAATTGATGATGGTTTAGATTTAGTTATAAGGGCAGGAGAACTTGATAATAGTAATTTGAAATCAAAAAAAATTGGCTATTTAGATAGAGTCCTTGTTTGCTCTCCCTCATACCTAAAGAAACACAAAACGCCTGAAATTCTTGATGAATTATCAACTTGGAGTTGGATAAAACTTGAACAAATCCCAAGTGAACGAAACTTTCGTTCTGAAAATATTGAAAAAAGACTTAAATACCAATACAAAATAAGTGTAAATAGTGTTGAAGCCATGCATCACTACTGTTTACTTGGGGTGGGTTTAGCGACATTGGCAAAGTCTCAAGTGACTGAATCGCTTGAGTCAGGAAGGTTGGTACATGTGCTGCCAAATTGGGAGGTGGAACCTATACCTTTATATGCATTATGGCCTAACAATTTGACACCCAGTAGTAATGTGAAAAAGTTACTTAATTATTTAACATCTATGGAATCCAAGTTTTAGTTTTATGCCTATTAATGAACTAACTTTAATTATCCTATATAAAAAAATTTAAAAGGACATCCACACAAAAAACAATACCACCCAACCCAAATAATTCTCAATAATCATTTTTTAATCTAATATATCTAAAACAATCCAATAAAAGATATGTGAGCCCGCTAATGGATACCTACCATAAACTCTTAACACCCAAGTATTAAGCAAGTATTTATAAATAAATCTATAAGCCTTATAATTCAGCTCTTATTTTTCTTTATTAGTACTTTTATGCCCGTTCAAAAATTCGATCCTAGCCAAACCACTACCCTTGAAACACCCAATAAGGTGATTGCCGAGAGTGAAAACACGGCTCAACCCTCTCAAAGCAATGGTCGTGTTGGTTTTATTAGCCTTGGCTGACCGAGAGCGATAACACCAATCCAAAAATAAAGTATTGCTCAACCTTCAAAATATTCAGTATTCCAGTATTTTTTAGCATAAAAAGGTGAGACAGTATCCGCTTATTTTCGTTAGACTTCTTGCAGTTAAATTGAGGTGATTTATTGTGGATTGGAATAAAAGAATAAATGCGGCCATTGACTATATTGAGAGTAATCTTGAAAGCAAGCTTGATATAAATGCCGCTGCAAAAACTGCATACTCTTCGCCATTTCATTTTCAGAGAATGTTTAATGCTATGTTAGGGGTAACACCTGCGGAATATGTTAGACGTAGGAAACTATCTGAAGCTGCGAAAGAGTTAGCTTCAGAAAATATAAAAGTCATGGATGTAGTTTCGAAGTATGGCTTCGAATCACCAAATGCTTTTACTCGTGCATTTCGAAATATTTATGACATAAACCCTAGTGAAGTGCGTTCTTCTAAAGCTGCATTATCTGTATTTCCTCGTGAATCCTGTCGCATAGATATTAAGGGAAGCCCTACTATGAATTATAGAATTATTCAAAAGCCAGCCTTCGAGATAATAGGTAAAGGTCAGTTATTCGATTTCGACAAATTTATGAAAGAAGCACCTAAATTTTGGAAAAAGTATGTGGCAACAAAAGAATATCAATCTCTTTGCTCTCTAAATAATGGTAGATGCGGTAAAGTGTCGCAAGCTTCCTTAATGTCAGTTTATATTCCCGATGAGAATGGTCGCAGAAGTACATTTACCGATGTTCTAGCTGTTGAGGATGATAGTGATTCGGTTATTCCTAGCTTAGAACGATTTACTATACCTGCCGCAACTTATGCTGAATTTAATTGTACTTACAACGCCTCCGCAAAAATGAATAAATATATTTATGGAGAGTGGTTCTCAGAAACGGGTTATGAAAGAGATGGAAGCAAGCCAGATATAGCTGCCTATTTTCCAGTGGCGTTTAGGCCTATGAAAGATATGCAAGTTCGTTGGTGGATACCTATCGTTGAGCCTTAATTTACATCAATTGGGAGCGGCCGCTTTGTTTTCAAGGCGGAAGTTTCTAAGTATAAGGCAGCTATTTATAAACAAAATTTAAAAATTTAAAAGGACATCCACACAAAAAACAATACCACCCAACCCAAATAATTCTCAATAATCATTTTTTTAATCTAATATATCTAAAACAATCCAATAAAAGATATGTGAGCCCTCTAATGGATACCTACCATAAACTCTTAACACCCTAGTATTAAGCAAGTATTTATAAATAAATCTATAAGCCTTATAATTCAGCTCTTATTTTTCTTTATTAGTACTTTTATGCCCGTTCAAAATGATAAGAATGATAAGGACATCCATTTATAAAACAAAACCATTAAAGTCATACCAATCTCACTAACAATTTTTTGCTCTTGATGATTGGCTATATAATTTTTGGGTTAGTTACGATTTAAGAATAAAATTATTGAATTCCATGCACTGATTATTCTCAGCCGAGCTGATTAAGTTGTTTCTATATCCTTTGGATTGCCTATCTAACAATAAAGCCTTTGCGCAATGGTTTTTCCTTTGCAGTATTTCTGCTCTATTTTGTTGAGATAATGAGTAATCATTGATGGTGAGCCAATAACCGTGAGTTGCGATAAATCATCTTGGTTCTGCATTAAGTTAATAAACTCATTTTGTTCTAAGTTGAGTCTTTCGAGTATGGGGGGAATATTATTTGGGATATAACCGCGTTTATTGGGCAGAATAGCTTTACCTAGCCAATCAACGAGTTCGATATAGTCTTTAGTTTTAAATTCAATGGGGTTGTGTTTTTGGTTATTTGTTAATGACATTAACGGTATGGGTGATTGATGTTTGGGGTTAAGGTGTTGTTTTATTCTTTGTTGTATTGAGGTGTAGTTTGATGCTTCTGGAGTATTAGTTTGTTTGGCTCTAATGGGGTTTAAGTCAACATAGCTCATGGCGGTGAGTACGGCACTTTCATCGAGTAAGGGCTGTGATTTAAAGCGGCCTTCCCAAAATCGACCTTTGCAGTTATCTTCTCTATTGGCTTTTCGGGCTAAATGCTCGTTGATTCCTCGCATAAACCAGGAAATATCGGTGAGTCTTTGTTGGTAGGTTTTAATAAGTGATTGGGCGACTTCGGCGATGCCTGGGTTGTTGGGGTTACTTTGATATTGTTTAATGATTTCGGGGATTTTATACAGCATTGACCAGCGATTAATAATCTCAGCTTCTGTCCAGTTTTCTGTTTGTTTGGTATTAACTTTAAGCACCAGATGATAGTGGTTTGACATAATGGCATAGCTGGCAACTTCAATAGCAAAGGCTTTGACTTGATGGGCAACTCGCTGAATTATCCAATCACGTCTATGCTCGAAGTTTTTACCTGAAAACTTGTCTTCTCCGCATAAAAAAGCTCGACGAACACAGCGGGATATACAGTGATAATAAGGCGTTGAGTCTAAGTCGATAATACTTTGGCGTGCGCGGGTCATTTGAAATCCTTTTCAGTGATGGGTTTAATTAAACCTAGTTGTATGAGTAGTTTTTGTCAAGTTTTTTATTTGGGTGCTTGAGATGGTCACTCCCAATAGGCATCGCAATGTGCCAATATTGAAAGAGTAATCAAGCAAATTCAATAATCAGGAGTGACCAAAATGAAATGTACCTTAGTTAGTATCGATTTAGCAAAAAATATTTTTCAGGTTTGCGCCTTTAATAGCGAGAGAAATGTTATTTTTAATAAAAAAGTTAAGCGCTCAAATTTGGTTTATCAACTCAGTCAAATTGAGCCTACTCGGGTTGTTATGGAAGCCTGTTATAGCTCTAATCCATGGGGAAGAAGAATTGAAAAGCTTGGACATAAAGTTGAGCTTATTCCTCCCTTTATTGTTAAACCTTTTTTGATTGGAAATAAGAATGATCATAACGACGCAGTTGCTATTGGAGAAGCGGCATTTAGACCCAAAATAAGATTTGTTAGTCTTAAAAGTGTAGAGCAACAAGATATTCAGTCGTTGCATAAAGTTAAAGAGCTGCTTAACAAATCAAAGCGCGCCATGGTTAATCAACTGAGAGGATTGCTTGCAGAATATGGCTTAGTTTTTCCTAAAACTATTCCAGCATTACTGCAATCAGTTCCAGATGAATTAGAGAATCCAGACAATGAATTAACCCCTGTTAGCCGAAGTTTTATTAAGCGTTTGTATGACAATGTAAAAGACTTAAGTAAACAATCAGAAGAAGTGGCTTTGGCGTTAAATCAATTAGTTCAGAGCAAAGAAGAATATCAAAGGTTGATCACCATACCTGGTATTGGCCCAGTCATTTCAGCAGCGATATTAGGTGCTGTTTCTGATCCGAGAAACTTTAAAAATGGACGACAATTTGCGGCATGGATTGGTCTAACACCTTCACTCTATGCTAGCGGTGAAACTAGCCGCCTAGGAAAAATCACTAAGCGAGGCAACAAAACGTTACGTTTACTACTTATTCACGGTGCCAGGACGGTGCTGAATTGGTGTGGTAAAAAAGATGATCGGTTAAGTCGCTGGTTGAAAGCCTTAAAAAAGCGGATGCATGCTTGCAAAGTTGTGGTTGCACTAGCCAATAAGCTGGCTCGAATAGTTTGGGGTGTGTTAGCTAAAAAGCAAAATTTTGATTTAAAGCTTGCGTGTGCTTAGGGCAAAGGTAATAAAAATGATTCAACCCATTAATCGGCATAAAGGAAATTAATTTAAAAGTTAAACGGTCATTAGCACTGATGAGTTAAACGACTCGTCTTATTTGGAACCTCAGTAGGACAGCTGCCATAATAGGCATTTTGGGTGCAAAGGCAAATAAGACTTCTTTTGGAGCTCAAGAAGGCGCGGCAGTTACCAATATAAAAAACTGCCACAAAGACGCCGGATATATGTCATAAAACCGTTATTTTTTCAGCGCTAAATCGAGAAGTTTTAAAATTAATTAACATGATGAATTGACGAAAAAACAGAATTAAAAACTCTATACTATTGATTTAGAGGGAGTGACCATATATGTCCTCTTTGAATTTATTAGAGCAGGACTGAATCAAAAACTTGAACATTCTGAGCAAACCAGTATTCAAACTCAAATAAAGCAATTATCACAAGAGCAATTAATCCAAACAGTAGAATCTATTAAAGGAGGCATTAAAGAAAAAGTGCTATCCATGAAGCTAAAAGGTTATATTGAATTAGAGCGTATTGATCTTTGTAGTCAATAATTCAATCAGCAAATTGGTCAGTTATAATGGTTTCGCCAAAAATTAAATCACTTCTTCTTTCTATTCGATGAACTATAAATTACTTTATCCCGTACTATTTGCTTATTTAGCTGTTCGGCAGGAGCTGCTAGATCTTCATAAATATTGGGATTATTCGGAAGTATCCCCAAAAACTGTCTTTTAAAAAAAGAAAGTTCAATTTTACCTGCATTTAGAAAATGCCTTTGAAGACAAGTAGACATATACACAAAAAATGATGCTGAAAAAATGGTAATTTGATACCAAATTGCTTGATTAGCTTCGTAGTTTCTCCCCGAGTTTGACAACAATATATAAAATGCTCCTGATGATGCTGCAAGAACAAATATAAACATAATGATTAACGGAAATTGTTTCACTCTTTTTCCTGCTACATTTATGCTTTTCATCTTGTAAAGATTTATCAACGACGTAATCAAAAAAGGAAAACCAGAAAAACCTAAATCGATACCTGAGAAGTCATATGGAACAGAGTCAAACCAGTATATACTAGCAAGAGCAGTGGAGCTTAACATGACAGTAATCAAATTCTCTTGAATTGGCTCCAAGTAATTTTTGTAAAGCTTTCCATTTTTTCCATTTGTAGAATAAATAATATCTATTAATTCTAGATAAAAAATCGTCCAGAATGCTGCTGAAAACCCAATAATGTAAGTAAAGTACAGCAAGTTCAAAAATTCGAAATTGTGCGCAGAATAAAAGGGGTTTACATCTAATGCTACACAACCCCAAATAAGTGAAGCTAATAATATAAAAAGTGCAATACCTCTGTGAAACAAAATCATAATTTCCCCTTTAAGTTTGTTTTTATTTAGAATGCTACGATTAAGTTGCCAAGTTATTCCTAGCTCTTTGCAAAAAATTATTCTGGCTAACAGACTCGATCCCATTAACTACCTGAAAACTTAATTCTATCTGTGGCCCTTTTGATTTATCCAATACTCGATGCCTTGAGCCATCTATTAAACTTGAATGATATTTCTATGCAACATATAGATTCACAAGCGTCCCAATGTTTGGCTTCTTACCAGTAGCCTTTAATACGGCATAGTAGCTTTTATACTTTCCTATACTTGGAAATCAAAAAACTTAGGCTCAGCGCTGATATGGAAAAGCAAAAACTTAAACAGCAAACCGAAGTCCAACAGCAACGCCTTGATCATCAAGTGGAATTGCAAAAAAATTATTAAAGTAGCGAGAAGAGCTTCGTCAAGAGCGCATAAAATTACAGACAGAAATAGCAAAACCTAGATCTTAAGAAATATTGACTACTTTCCAAAAAGTCTACTATCTGATTTGTATTTTTCCCATAAATATCGCTTAGTATCACTATCAGCCTTAGCAGAAAAAGTGTTACTAGCAGAAGCAACAACTACAAATTTTAACCTTTTTATCTGAAGCCAATACCAAAATTTGCTACCAAATGAGTGATGTGACTGATAAAAACGGTTAATCGTTTGTTCAATATGCACAGTCGCTTGCAGTATTTCAGAGTGACTTAAACATACGGGGTAAGCCTTTGATGGTGTATTTTCGGTGAGATAAATAAGGCCGTTAGTGAATATTTCGAATGCTCGTTGAACTTTGGCTAACCCAGAGACTCTCAATCGTGATTCATTGTCCCATATTTCAAAACAGGATAATGCTACACCTTTAATTGTTATATTAGGGGAGCCTATGTTTTCTACTTCTAGCTCAATGACAACTTCGTTGCCCTTTTTGGTTAAACGGGAAAAAATTAAAATATCAGGTAATCTGGCTCGAATATCTGCGCGCCGAGCATAAATGACGCTTATACCACTAAAAATAGCAGCCACAACAGCAGCAATTAAGGCAATTATTTCGACAGGCATTATTATTAAACTCACATGTAAAACTTAAAAGCAAATTTAAAAGGACATCCACACAAAACACAATACCACCCAACCCACATAAATCTCAATAATCTTTTTTAATCTAACATCGCTAAAACAGTCCAACAAAAAATATGCGAGTCTGCTGGTGAATACCTACCATAAACTCGTAACACCCAAGTATTAAGCAAGTATTTATAAATAAATCTATAAGCCTTATAATTCGGCACCTATTCATTCTTTATTAATACTTTTATGCCCGTTCAAAAATTCGATCCTAGCCAAACCACTACCCTTGAAACACCTAATAAGGTGATTGCCGAGAGTGAAAAAGCTACTCAACCTTCTCAAAGCAATGGTCGTGTTGGCTTTATTAGCCTTGGTTGCCCTAAAAACTTGGTCGATTCTGAACGTATCCTCACTCAACTTAAAACTGAAGGCTATGAGGTGGTTTCTAGCTATAACAATGCTCAGCTTGTTATTGTAAATACTTGCGGATTTATCGACTCTGCGGTGCAGGAGTCGCTTGATACCATTGGCGAAGCTTTAGCTGAAAACGGCAAAGTGTTAGTGACGGGTTGTTTAGGCGTTAAAGAAGATGAAATTAAAGAAATTCACCCGAATGTTTTAGGGATCACAGGACCTCATGCTTATGAAGAAGTATTAGCCCAAGTACATGAGCATGTAGAAAAGCCTAAGCATAATCCTTATATCGACTTAATTCCTGATCATGGGGTTAAATTAACACCAAAGCATTTTGCTTATTTAAAAATATCCGAAGGTTGTAACCACCGCTGTACTTTTTGCATTATTCCTTCTATGCGCGGCGATTTAGATTCTCGCCCTATTGGTGATGTACTTAGCGAAGCGAAAAGGCTTGCCAATGCAGGGGTTAAAGAATTGCTTGTTATCTCGCAAGATACCTCGGCTTATGGCGTTGATATAAAATATCGCACGGGCTTTTGGGAAGGTATGCCCGTTAAAACCAAAATGTTAGCGCTTTGCGAGCCAACTGGGGAAAATGGGTGTTTGGGTAAGACTGCATTATGTTTACCCTTATCCGCATGTGGATGATGTTATTCCACTAATGGCTGAAGGAAAAATTCTGCCTTATTTGGATATTCCTTTTCAGCATGCTAGCCCTAGAATATTAAAACTTATGAAACGTCCGGGTAATATTGATAAAACCTTAGAGCGTATTATTAAATGGCGTGAAATTTGTCCAGAGCTTGTTATTCGCTCAACTTTTATTGTTGGGTTTCCTGGTGAAACCGAAGCAGAGTTTGAAGAACTGCTTAACTTTTTAAAACAAGCCAAACTCGATAGAGTGGGTTGTTTTAAATATTCGCCTGTAGAAGGTGCTAGCGCCAATGAGTTGCCTGATCACATTTCCGAAGAAATTAAAGAAGAGCGCCTTGCACGTTTTATGGCGGTTCAAGCGGAAATTAGTAAAGAAAAACTCAAGCAAAAAATTGGTAAAGAATATCAAGTGTTAATTGATGAAGTTACCAGCGATGGCGCCATTGGTAGAACCTATTGTGATGCCCCAGAAATTGATGGTGTTGTGCATTTAACTGACGAATTTGATGTTAAACCTGGCGATAAAATTTGGGCACAAATTATTCATTCCGATGAGCACGATTTATGGGGTGTTAAAGTCGAAGACTAACGGCAGTTTAAAAGACTAACTACAGATCAAAAGACTAAACGCATATAAAAAGACTAACTGCATATTATGAGCAAAATTTTACTTACCACACTTAATGCCAAATATATTCATGCCAGTTTAGGTTTGCGTTATTTATATGCCAACTTAGGTGAACTGCAAAACGACTGTGAAATTAAAGAATTTACCATTAAAACTCGCCCAATTGATATTGTAGAGCAAATACTCGAAGCCAAGCCCAGCATTGTTGGTTTTGGTGTTTATATTTGGAACACGGTTGAAACTGAATCGGTCATTAGCCAATTAAAAACCATTGCTCCTGAAATTAAAATTATTTTAGGCGGCCCCGAGGTTAGCTACGAAACTGAAACTCAATCTATTTATGAATATGCCGATTATGTAGTGACTGGCGCGGCAGATTTAAGCTTTAAAAAATTATGTGACGATATTTTAAACCAGCAAGCGCCAGTGCAAAAAACACTGCGCTCTAAACCTGTTGAACTCAAAGATTTAAGTTTGCCTTACGATCTTTACAGTGACGATGATATTAAGCACCGACTGCTTTATGTAGAAGCCTCGCGCGGCTGTCCATTTAAATGTGAATTTTGTTTATCTGCGCTCGATAAAACCTCGTACCCTTTTGAGCTTGAACGCTTTATGAATGAAATGGATAAATTGTATCAACGCGGCGCTAGGCATTTTAAATTTGTGGATAGAACTTTTAACTTAAAAATAAAAACCACACTGCAAATTTTAGACTTTTTCTTAGAGCGAATGAGTGATGATTTATTTTTGCACTTTGAAGTGATCCCCGATCACCTGCCCGATAAACTCAAAGAAAAACTCAAGGCATTTCCAGCGGGATCTTTGCAATTTGAAGTCGGTATTCAAACTTTTAATGAAGAAGTACAAACTCATATTAGTCGCAAGCAAAACAATCAAAAATCTAAAGCCAATTTAATTTGGTTAAAAGAAAATACTACCGCGCATATTCATGCCGATTTAATTTTTGGACTGCCTGGTGAAACCATAGCAACCTTTGAGCAAAGCTTTAACCAGCTATTTGAATGCAAACCCCATGAAATTCAAATGGGCATATTAAAGCGCTTAAAAGGTAGCCCTATTATTCGCCATACCGATAATTTTGACTTAAGGTTTAACCCACTGCCGCCGTTTAATATTTTATCCAATAACTGCGTTGATTTTATTGGTATGCAGCGTATTAATCGCTTTGCTCGATATTGGGATATGATTGGTAATTCAGGTAGATTTAAACACTCGCTCAGCCATTTATTAACCGATAACCCGTTTAGAGAGTTTTTAGCCATTACCGATTGGATTTATAATAAAACAGGGCAAACCCATCAAATTAACCTTAAAAAACTTTATGAGTATGTGGCGCAAGCGGTTGAAGTATTATTTCCACATCAATATAAAAACTTTGTGAGCGCCTTAGAAAAAGACTATGCCGACTCTAAATTAAAAGGCAATTTTTTACGTTTAGAGCTCAGTGCCAACCAGCAACAAGAGCAAGCCACTCACCAAAAGCGCTCGGCAAGGCAGCAAAGGCATTTAGGTTAAAAGTTAACTGGATAAATTAAGCTATTATTCAGCAAATTAATTTCAAACTATTTATCACAACCAAACGACACATTACACAGGTCAATAATAATTTAACCATTAACAAAAAAACCATCTAATAAAAATATGACAAACATTCAACAACTACAACAAGCTTTATTTCATGCGCCATTATCATTACGACTATTAGGGAAAAAGTCTGCCCAGTGGCTTTTGGTTTATTTGCTTGCTGGCATATTTTTGTTTTCTGTTTTTATTTGGCAGTTAATTGATAACCAAGAATTAATTAAGTCAGCTATTTTTGACTACTTTTTCCCTCAGTCTTGGCAAGGCATATCAGAGCAACTTACCGAATTTTTATATAACAGCCAAACCAAAACCGTTATAGCCAATGCAATTATTTCAGGCTCGCTTGTGTTTGCTGCGATGTTTTTATTCCCGCTAAAAGAGCAATTTTCAGCCGTATTTGAAAAAGAGTCTGGCTTAAGCGACGGCAGTGAAAAAGAATTTCCATTATGGCTACAAGGCTGGGAAGAAGTTAAATTACTGCTATTTTATTTAGCTTCGCAAGGGGTGATTTTATGGATAGGTTACTATCCTTATTTTTGGACAACATGGATTTCAATTTTTTTAAGTTATCTGTTTTTATTTTTTACCTTTGGCTTAGATTTTATTGCCCCAACCTTACAAAGACACCGCAAAAGCTATACGCTTATATTAAAAACAGTATTTAAGCATCCAGTTATTGTTGTTGCTTTTGGCGCATTATTTAGTTTGCCAGTTATTGGCATTAGCCAGATAGTATTTTTATTTGACGATCTCACCCTAATAGAAATGACAGGAATATTGTTTATTAGCAATATTCTCTTTTTAACCCTAGCGGTTCCAGCAGGCACAACAATCGCGGTAAGCATAATGCCAATAATTAACCAGACTAAAATGCCAAGCCCAAAAGCAAAAATTATTGGTTATTCAACAATTTTAACAACGCTTGCCGCAATGATATTTTTACATGGCGGATTAATCGCCAGTTTGCACCATAAAAGCCAACTATTAAAGGCTAATTACGATATCGACTTTAGCTCTTTTAACTTTGACCTACCCTCGCTCGATAATTTTTTAAATGGCAAAGCCCTCACCAATGCATCTTTTAACTTAAGCATAGAAAACCCTACTCAATTTGATATTTTAGTTGAGCAAAGTCAACTATGGATTGAAAAAGAAGACAAGGTGATAGCAACTATTGATATTAGTGGATTTAATGTACCCGCAGGCGAAAAGCGCGATATTGAACTAAAGCTAGATTCAAATTCCAACTTAGGGAAAATCACTAATTTTAGAACCTTACTAGAATCTTGGCGAGTTGATTTGCATATCGAGCTATGGCCGGGTATTCCGTTTATTGTTAATTTAAGTGGTAATCAATAAACCTGTAGTTTTTTGCCAATTAAAACAATAAAAGAATGAAGTTTGGACTATATTTAAAGTAATAGTATTTTGAAATTCGTTGTATGTCTAAACTTAAACCTTTACCCCATGTTTGGTCTAATTTATTGCCAACATTTATCAGCATTATTTTTGTAGTGGCAATTGCCACTCGGTTTGGTGGTATATTTTCGGTGCCGCCAAGCAATATCACCCCAATTTGGGTGGTTGATGCCATTCTTTGTGCCTATTTATTATCAACTAATAAACAGAGTTGGCCACTAAAGTTAGTGGCTGGTTTTTTTGGTTATTTGATTGGTGAGTTTTGGATAGGATATTCAACCATTCAGTGTTTTATTTATTCTGCCATTAACACATTAGGTTGCGCTTGTATTGTTTATACCACTAGTCGGTTTATGAATGCACAGCAAATTATTAACTCTCCGCATAAAATTATTATTTTTATTCTTATTACCTTAGTTGTATCGCTTGTTGTAGGCACATTAGGTGCTAGCACGGCGGTTCTCACCGCAACAGGTGTTGAGTTTTTACCCGTTTTTCAGTCTTGGAGCATCTCTGTTTTTAGTGGCCATATTTTGATATTACCTTTGCTTATTGCTTATAGTTACCATTTTAAATTTTTACTCCAAAATAAAAGTAAATACTTAGAGGCCATTGCTCTACTACTACTTTTATCGGCTTCCACCTTGGCAATTTTTCAGCTATCGGGTGATTATTCATTTGTAATGCTCTATTTACCAACACCCTTTATTATTTGGGCTACCCTCAGGTTTGGCCCTATAGGTGCAACAACAGGTTCCATTTTAGTTATTGGCATTGCATTGTTTTATACCATTTTAGGGGTTGGGCCATTTTCGTCATTAGGTGCCGTGCATGATGTTACCGCTTTACAAATTTTTATTGTTTGTTTAGCGGTAAGTTTTTTAATGCTTTCTGCGGCAGTTACAGAAAGAGATATTGCCACTAAAAAACTGCGTAAAGCGACCAAAAAACTGCAATTCACTAACAACCAGTTAAAAGATGCTAACCGAGAACAATCAGAGTTTACTTATGCTATTTCTCATGATCTAAAGTCACCAGCTAATACTTTAGGCATGCTTCTTAATGAGTTGAAAGTTAATGATCAACAGTTAGACTCAGACTCCAAAGAAATAATAGAACATGCTAAAGCAACCGTTTTAAGAATGAAAAATTTAGTTGAAAGCGTTCTTAAATATTCTAAAACCGTAGGCAGCGATATGACTTGGAAAGAGGTTGACTTAACCCAAACGGTTAAGCAAACACTCAATGATTTAAAATATGAGATTAAAGTTGCTGATGCAAAAATTGAAGTGGATTCGCTACCAGTTATTGAAGGTTGTAGTTTTCAGCTAGGTATGTTGTTTCAAAACCTTTTATCTAACGCAATCAAATTTAATGAGTCTAAAAATCAATGTTTGGTAAAGGTAGACTTATTACCTTCAACCAATAAAAATAAAGTTAAAATTGCCATTAATGATAACGGTATTGGTATTGCTGCTAAATATCACGATAAAATTTTTGGTTTATTTCAACGACTACATACCCAAGATGCTTATTCAGGATCAGGAATTGGTTTAGCACTTTGTCGGCGAGTGGTTAAAAACCATAATGGCGATATAAAGATTGAATCAAAAGAAAACCAAGGAACCACTTTTATTTTCACCCTCAACAAAAAGCGAGTTAATTTTGAAGAAAATTAATACCATTATGATGATTGACGATGACGCCGTTGATCAAAAACTCTACCAGCGTATTATTAAGCGTTCGGGCTTAGTAGAAAACGTTATTTCCTTTCTTTATGCCGACGAGGCGCTAGATTATTTGGTTTCAAATCCCCACTCTCGCCCTGATGTAATATTTTTAGACATTAACATGCCCAGAATGAGTGGCTTAGAGTTTCTTGAAGCCGCGAGTAAAAAAATGGGAGATAAATTTACTCAAGCAATAATCATTATGGTAACAACTTCAATGGATCCTCAGGATAAAGAGATTGCTATGAGCTACCCTGCGGTAAGAAGCTTTGTTAATAAACCTTTAGTCGTTGAGCATATTGAGGAAATACTAACTATTTTGTCTGCTAAGCAGTAGCAACCATTCACCTAGATTATTATTGGTAACGCTTTCACTGCACTGTCAGTCTCTAAAAGCTATTGGATGCTATTACAGTTCCAGCAAATGGCAAAATTTCCGTCATTAGTTTCATTACACTTATCACATTGCCATTGCGGCTGATTAGATTGCTCTTTTTGGGATTGAATAAAATCATTAACAATTAATTCTGCTTCTGTCTTATTTTCTTGTTTAACGATCCATACCTCGGGCCAAGCAACAATGGGGGGCACTTCTCCTACAACACTTTGCATAGCTTCATTTTTTAATATGCAGTTGATCCCTTGGTTTTCGAGCAGGTTTTTTACATGATGGGTAATCATTAAACTCTCATCGCTATAAACTTTTTCCATGCTAACCTCTTATGCTACAGATAAATGATGATTTTATAATTATTTCAACAGTTTAGCATATATTTCAAATAGAATATTAACCTTAATTTCAAAACTATAATTCTCAACATTTTATAAAAAATCAATTTAATTTTGTTTAATTCAATATTTTTTCATCATCATTAGGTTGATCATTTTTAATTTTTGCCTATAATGACGAATCGTCACGTGACGATTCGTCACTTATGAAATAATATCAATTGGTAATAATTATGAGCCCAAGAATAATGAGCGAAGCAGACTTTCAAGCCCGTGAAAACGAGCTAATAGCTATTGCTCGCTCTTTAACTCACCAAGAATGCCTAACAACCTTAACCATTGATAAGCTCGTTGCTGCATCCCCTTACTCTAAAGGCACTATCTATAAACACTTTATTAGTAAAGAAGATTTATTATTAGCCATTTGTAATACCTGTATGCACGAAGTTGAGTCGCTATTTTCTCGCGCACTCACATTTAAAGGTAACAGTAGAGAAAGAATTTTAGCGGTAATGGTTTCTTATATTATTTGGGCAAAGTTGCACCCAACAGAGCTATTTATCGTGCTTTCGGCTCACTCTCCAAGTGTTTCGGCGTGTTCTTCGGATAAACGAAATGAGCTTCACCAGCAATCTGAAGCGGAACTTATGGGTAGAATGAATGTTGAAATTGGCAAAGCCATTGAAAACGGTGATTTAACCCTACCCGCCAATATGTGTTTTGAGCAAGTCACCTTTGCCATGTGGTCTGCCTCTTGGGGAGCAATGGCATTAATTATGAGCAAAGGCACTTCAAAAAAGCTACAGCCTATGCAGTTAGAGCGAGAGTCATTTACTAACACACGACTTATTTTAGACGGCTTTAACTGGTTACCTTTATCAAAAGACTGGGATTATAAAGCCAGCATTAAACGTATTACCGAACAACTTTTTCAACCCGAAATAAAAGCACTGGCTGATAATGGCACGCCTTTTATTTTTGAATAAATTAATTTTAAACCTTTATTAATATACTGAGACATCACAATGGATAAATTTTCAGATTTAGTTATAAAGTTTCGTTGGTTAATTATTGTTTTAACCATCTCACTTGCTGGCATAGCGTCAATGGGCGCGGGCAAGATGACTTTTAAAAGCGATTACAAAATCTTTTTTGAAGAAAGCAACAAGCAACTAACCGATTATTTAGATTTACAAAAAATTTACAGTAAAAGCGATAACGTGGCGATTATTGTTGCGCCTAAAGACGGCAATGTTTTTAGCAAAGAAGCCTTAACCGCAATTTGGGAATTAACTAATGAATCTTGGTTAGTTACCTACAACTCGCGCGTTGATTCAATTACCAACTTTCAATATAGCTTTGCCGAAGAAGACGATCTCATTATTGAAGATTTAGTGCTCGAAGCCGACATGCTCGATGATGAAAGTATTGCTAGAGCTAAACGTGTTGCACTAGCAGAGCCATTACTGGTTAAAAAACTGATTTCAGAAAAAGGTGATGTTGCCATTGTTAACATTACCATTCGCTTGCCGGGCATTAATATGTCGGCAGAAGTTCCCGAAGTGGCAGAATCGGTTCGAGCAATTCAAGCCGAGTTTCAAGAAAAATACCCTAATATTGATTTTATGCTGTCAGGCATGATCATGATGAACACCAGCTTTCCTGAAGCCTCGCAAGAAGATGCGTCAATATTAATTCCTATTATGTTGATAGTGGTTATTGTTACCGTAGGTGTTTTATTACGCTCGGTTACAGGAACCATAGGCACTTTAATTGTTGTTATTTTTAGTATTACTGCCTCACTCGGAATTTGGGGCTGGTTAGGCGGGTTTTTAAGCGGCCCTTCGGCAGGTTCTCCTACAGTAATTTTAACCTTAGCCATAGCCGATTGTGTGCATATATTATCCACCTTTTATTACAATATGCGCCACGGCATGGACAAACGTGCTGCGGTTAAAGATAGTTTGCGCGTTAATATGCAACCAATATTTTTAACCAGTTTAACCACGGCTATTGGTTTTTTAACCATGAACTTTTCTGATGCGCCGCCTTTTGGTGACTTAGGTAATATTGTTGCCATTGGTGTGACCCTAGCTTTCTTTTTCTCGGTAACAATATTTCCAGCAATATTAATGGTGCTTCCGGTAAAAGTTAAGCCAACCACTGAGCACAAAGAAGATAGCATGGATAAACTAGGAAATTATGTGGTTAAAAATCGCAAATGGTTATTGCCTGTTTCAACTGCGGTAATTATTGGCTTTGCGGCTTTTGTACCAAGCAATGAACTCAACGATGATTTTGTAAAATACTTTGATCACAGCGTACCTTTTAGAAACGCAACCGACTTTATGCAAGAAAAAATGTCGGGCATGACAACCTTAGAATTATCTTTTGACTCTAAAAAAAGTAGCGGCATTAACGATCCTAAGTTTATTAAGTTTGTGTCTGACTTTTCTGATTGGCTGCGCGCACAAGAAGAAACCGATCATGTTAATACCATTACCGATACCTTAAAACGTTTAAATCGCAATATGCATGGTGATGATCCCGCTTGGTATAAGTTGCCACAACAGCAAGAGTTGGCCGCGCAATATTTATTATTATATGAGTTATCACTACCGCAAGGGTTAGATGTGAATAACCAGCTCAATGTTGATAAATCATCTACCCGTGTGATTGCAACATTTAGAAACCTAACCAGTAACGAAATTTTAGAATTAGAACAACGAGTGCTTAATCATTTTGAGTCACAAAATAGTGAGTTTGAATTGAACTTAGCAAGTCCAAGCTTAATGTTTGCTCACATTGGCTCAACCAATATTGAAAGCATGATTAAAGGCTCGTCTTTAGCACTGATTTTAATCTCAGTTTTATTAGGCATTGCATTGCGCTCGGTAAAATTTGGGCTTATTAGCTTGATACCTAACTTAACACCCGCCGCCGTTGGCTTTGGATTATGGGGTCTATTTGTCGGTGAAGTAGGTTTAGGTTTATCGGTAGTAATGGGGGTTACCCTTGGCATTATTGTTGATGACACGGTTCACTTTTTAAGCAAATACATCCGCGCCAGACGCGAGAAAGGTCTATCCTCGGAAGAGGCGGTTAAATACAGCTTTAGCAGTGTGGGTAAAGCGCTATCGGTTACCACTGCGGTATTAGTGGCAGGCTTTGGGGTAATGGCAACTTCAAGCTTTAAGGTCAATGCCGATATGGGATTACTGACCGCAATTACCATACTAATAGCCTTAATTATCGACTTTTTATTCTTGCCGCCGCTTTTAATGCTACTAAAAAGCCGCAAAGACAAGCATAGAGAACAAGTAATAAGCCGATAAAAATTGAATTTAAACAATGATTGAACAAACGAATTAAAGATTATATTTTTGGAGAAAAAAATGAAATTAATAAAACAAAGCGCCTTAGCATTATCGGCATTAGTCGCTCTATCGAGTGCAACTTTAACAGTTGCTGATGAGGCTGCTGATAAAGGTTTGGCTATTTCAAAAGAAGCCAAAGAAAGAGACTTAGGCTGGGTGGATAGTCAAGCGCAAATGGAAATGGTATTAAAAAATCAACACGGCGAAACTTCAACTCGTCAAATGCGAATTAAAAGCATGGAGCAACACAACGATGGTGATAAAAGCTTAACTATTTTTGATTCACCGCGTGATGTTAAAGGCACCGCATTTTTAAGTTTTTCGCATCCAACCACTAATGATGAGCAGTGGTTATATTTACCCGCGCTAAAACGAGTAAAAAGAATTTCTTCGCGTAATAAGTCGGGCTCATTTATGGGCAGTGAATTTTCTTTTGAAGATTTAACCTCGTTTGAAGTTGAAAAATATGATTATAAATATTTAAAAGACGAAGTGGTTAATGGTGAAGATTGTTATGTGGTTGAACAGTTTCCAAAAGATAAATATTCAGGTTATAAAAGACGTATTGTTTGGATTGATAAATCAGAATATCGCACACAAAAAACTGACTTTTATGATCGCAAAAATACCTTATTAAAAACCTTAACCTTTAGCGACTTTAATCAATATGCCGACAAACATTGGCGCGCTTCTAAACTAGAAATGATTAATCATCAATCTGGTAAAAGCACTATTTTAACTTGGAAAGATTACCAATTTAAAAAAGGACTTAATGAAAAAGACTTTAACAAAAATGCATTAAAGCGTGCGCGATAAATTTTAACCTAATCATTGAAAAATATTAAAGAGCATTAATGATGAAAAAGCTTTTTCTTTTATCGGCTATGTCTTGTTTAACGGCAAGCATCAGTCAATCAATTGCCGCCAACGAGTTTGAAGTTCGCGGCAACATTGAGGTACAAAACCGTTATTTTCTTGAAGATCCACTATTTAACTCTCAAGAAAATAACTATTTATCACTAGCGGCCGCACCAGAGTTTTTTTGGAGTTGGAACGATGGAGCAGACACATTTGAATTTATTCCGTCAGCCAGAGTCGATCAACACGATGATGAAAGAACTCATGCCGATATAAGAGAGTTAGCATGGATCCATGTGGGTGATGATTGGGGAAACTCGTGTTGGTGTTAGGCGAGTATTCTGGGGAGTTACAGAGTTTCAACACTTAGTGGATATCATTAACCAAAGCGACTCGGTTGAAGATATTGATAATGAAGACAAACTTGGTCAACCGATGATAAATTTATCCTTGGTTAAAGACTGGGGAATTGTTGATTTTTTTGTACTGCCTTATTTTAGAGAAAGAACCTTTGCTGGTGCAGAAGGTAGACCAGGACTGGCCTTTTATTAATAGCGATGAAGCTTATTATGAATCATCAGATGAAGAAAACCATGCTGATTTTGCCATTCGCTGGGCGCACAGTATTGGCGATTATTGAAGTGGCTGTATCTTTATTTGATGGAACAAGCCGCGAGCCTTTGTTAATTGCTAACCCCGCACAAACAGTTCCCGAAGGTTTTCAAGCAGAGCTAGTGCCTTTTTATCAGCAAATTACCCAGCTAGGTTTTGAGCTTCAAGGTAATATTGAAGATACCCTATGGAAGCTAGAAATGATCCATAACCAAAATAATATTGAAGACTATTGGGCGCTCCAAGGCGGTTTTGAGTATTCAATGTACGGCATCTATGGAATCGAATGCGGACATTAGGTTTTTTGGTTGAATATGGCTGGGATGAACGCGGCGAAGAAAGCGGATCTAATTTTCAAAATGATCTATTTTTAGGCACACGCTTAGCGCTTAACGATGTTGATTCAACCGAGCTTTTAGCGGGTGTTAGTTATGATCTTGATTATGACTCGTCTAGTTTTTTAGTGGAAGCCAGTAAGCGCTTTGGCGAAAGCACCAAAGTTTCACTTGATGTGAGATTATTTAGCGCCGATGAAGTTGATGATCCTACCTACCTATTTAGAGATGATGATCATATTCAACTAACGGTTCAGTATTATTATTAATTTTATACCCGTTCTCCTTTACTTTTCTTACCCGCTTTTTCCCCTTGCAAAAGAAAGATCGGGTAAGTAAAGTTTACTCAAACACCGCTCATCAGCTCTTTAGCATCACCACGCTTTTTACCATCACAACTAATTGAGCGCCTAACAGGAAAAGATTCAATACTGGCATCTTCATAAATTTTACGAGTAATTTCATTATCGTGATTAGAGATCACCACTTTTACTCCACGATTAGCCAAATGCTTGGCTTTAAAAGCCAGCTCAACTTGTTGATCATAAGAAAAGCCTTGAGCGGCATAGCTGCTAAAACTTGCGGTGGGAGAAAGAGGCACATAAGGTGGATCGCAATAAACCACGTCACCTTTACGGGATCGGTTCATTACTGCAACAAAATCACCACAAACAAACTGGGCTTTTTTAATTCGCGTTAGAAAATAGTTAAATTCTTTTTCGGGAAAATAAATTTTTTTATATTTGCCAAAAGGCACGTTAAATTGCCCAGATTGATTATAACGACATAACCCATTAAACCCATGTCGATTAAGATAGATAAATAACGCGGCTCTACGTTTACCAGTAGCACCTTGATTAAACTCTTTACGATACGCTAAAAAAGTTTCTTGATTATTATTATCATTGCAAAATAATGTTTTGGTATAACTAATAAAACTTTGCTTTTCTTGTTTTAATATTTGGTAGAGTTCAATAAGATCTGGGTTTATATCACCCAACAAATAGCGTTCAAACTGAATATTCAAAAAAACCGCACCAGACCCCACAAATGGCTCTATGAGTTTTCGCCCTTGTAAGTGAGGAGTTAGTTTTTCGATTAAACGAAATTTTCCACCCGCCCACTTTAAAAATGATCGAGAGCCAGTTTGCGGCATAAATGCAATTCAACACAAATTAAAAAAACAGAGTTTACGGAAATTCGCTGAGTTTGGGAATCTAATTATCAGGAATTACTAAGATAATATTAAACCGAAGCTGAAAAACGATTAACTTGGTTTGGCTCATCTAGCGCGCCACTCGATAAAATACGCTGATTAAGTCGAGAAGAGGCAACTCTTGCTTGCGAGAAAACCGTTGCTAAACTGTTTGGTTGAGAATTTAAAAAACGCTCTCTAAAGGATGATGAAAAACTCGCTTGTGTTTCATTTTCAGGCTCTTGAGGTTCTTGGTTGCTAGTTTCACTAGATTCTTCAACTAAAGCCTGCTCTCTAATTTCAATACGCGCCTGATTCGCCAATTGGTCGGCTTTAGCAGCAACCGCTCTATCTTGCCCAGAAGGCTCAGCAGGAGCTAATGCCGCACGCTTAACTTGCTCAGCTTTGCGAAGAGTAGCTTCTGGTGTTGCCTCTTTCGAAATATCAATCGAAACTTCACCTGCCACCGCATACCGTTTGCCATCGGGTCCTGTTTTAAAGGTAAACTGCGGCGCACCAGCTAGTGAGCCTCCAACCGCAGCATGAGCTTGTTCGTGGGCTCTTACTTCTCGATCACGCCTTTGAAGTGCTTCAACCTCTTGCTGTTGTTGCTCTTCAGCTCTTCGTTCTTGATTAGATATTTCTTCGCTTGCCGATTGCTCTTGCTGAGAGTCATCATCAGCAGAATTTTCATCACCACCTTCTTGTTGCGATTCAATAGCTTCATCACTAATATTTATAGTGCTTTTTTGTTGCTCACCAGTATCTAAACTACTTTTTGTACCCGGGTTTTCAGCCGTGGTTGTAGGTTCAGGAATGGGGGTTTTACGCGCAGTTTCGCTTGCCACCGCTTCGGTAGGAGGATTAGCGGTGTTAATTGGCAGGGCAATTGGCGCAGTAGCAATTAACATTTTAATGAACTTTAAAAATTATTGGTAAATTAGGCCGTTACATCAAGTAGCGTTCCAACCAAATTAGAAGCAGTTTCAATCACTTTAGCATTAGCTCTGGCATCAAGTTCAGCCACTTTAAGATCAACTAATGATTCAACCAAATCAGTTTGATTAATTGACTCTACACTAGCATCTGATACCGACTGAGAAGCTATATTCTGCGCGGCCTCAGTGACATCTCGCGAAGCCTCTTGAAAGCCTTGTAAACCAATATTGAGAGCATTATCAATGCGCATAAACTAAAGCCTCTACTACTTATTTGGATATTTTTAAGCTGATAAAACCATCCAAAACTATTGAAAATCAGCTGGAATTTCATCACAACTGTATATGTTTTATCGGCTTTATTTATTGGGACTTTAGTTTATTTTTAAATAATTGTTATATCCGCTCCTGCTTTCTATATGGAAATGCATGACACAAAATTAAAGATACACTCAAAATACTCTCCCTCTCCCCAGCCCTCTCCCGCTGGGAGAGGGAGCTAAACGCTAAAAGTTACGAGGTAACCAGTGCCCTATTCTTTTGCAAAGAGAAGATTAGTGAGGATTAGAAAATTATTTATTTGGTATGTAAATCTAGACACATCTTCCCTCACCAGTCCCCTCTCTTTTGCAAAGAGAGGGTTAGGGAGAGTTAGAAAGTTACTTATTTGGTATGCAAATTTGAACACCTCTCCCTCTTTTACGAGGAGACTTGAACTATTCCTCTAGAAGCTAAAAACTACAGCCCCAGCACCACACCCCAAACAACGGCTAAAAATACTAAACAAACAAAAACCGTTGCCGATCCAATATCTTTGGCTCTACCTGCTAAGTAGTGATGCTCGCTACTAATTCTATCAACTACGGCTTCAATTGCAGAGTTGGCAAGTTCGGCAATGACTACCAAAAATAAAGGTAATATCATCCATAAAAAATCATACTTATTTTCAGCAAGCCAGTAAGCTAATGGCACACCAACAAGAAGAAGCATAATTTCTTGTCTAAAAGCTGCTTCATTTTTCCATGCGGCCTTTAAGCCTTGCATAGAATAACCTGTGGCATCAATTATTCGTGCGATTCCAGTTTTGCCAGGTTTTGACATTAAAATTTATTCCTTATTGCTTTTAGCTTTATCTTTAGCAGCTTTGACGATGCTTCTAACATCACTTAATAGTGCTTTAGCATCAAAAATAATACCGTCTTTAATGGTGTATTTTACTCCACCAACAATGACATTTTTATTATTTTCATCTAATTTTTGATGGCCTGTACCATAAAGCACTTTAAAGTTGCGAATGGGATTTTCTTTAACAATCACTAAGTCGGCTAGCTTACCAACGGCAATCGAACCGATTGAGTCAGACATCCCCAAAGCTTCTGCACCATTTATAGTCGCTGATTTAATCACTTCTAATGGATGAAAGCCGGCTTCTTGCAATAGCTCAAGCTCTCTAATATAACCAAAACCGTAAGTTTTAAAAATATACCCCGAATCACTACCTGTGGTTACTCGGCCGCCATGATTTTTATAGTCATTTAAAAACTGCATCCAACGCTGATAGTTTTTCTTCCAGTTAATTTCATCTGCGGTTGTCCAATCAAACCAGTAAGATCCATGAGCATAACGACTTGCTTGAAAAAAATTCCACAATGATGGCAAGGTATATTCATTATGCCAGTCAGCATTTTTTTCGCGCATTAAATCTCGGCTGGCTTCATAAATGGTCATGGTAGGATTGATGGTAAAGTCTAAGTCGATTAACTCATCACGCACTTGATTCCATTTTTTACTATTGGGTTTAGCCGTTTGTAACCATAACTTACCTGCTTCGCCAAAGCGGTGTTGCTCATTGTTATAGTTATAATCAAGCGGATAATCTTGGATTTTTTTATCCTCAAACATTGCCTCTGGCAAGCCATACCAATGTTCCATGGTATTTAAACCAAGTCGTGCGCTATCTAATGCATTAAGATGAACCACATTGAGCTGGGCATGATGCATCATGGTTTTTAGGTTGCGTTTTTTTGCCTCGGTTAAAGCGGCTTTAAAAATACTAGGATGCATACCAAAAAACTTAATGCCCTTTGCCCCTTGTTTGGCAATTTTTTTCACCCAATTTTTTGCCTGTTTAGGAGTGTTAATCGTGTTAACTGCACCTAAACCAAAAGCAAAATAAGGAATAATTCTTGGCGCGGTAATTTCATTTTTTTGGCTTTTTTTCACATGATCTAAAACAAAATCTGCGCCATTAAAACTGCCCGGTTCTCTAACGGTGGTAATGCCATGAGCAAGCCATAATTTTAATGTATATTCTGCGCTAGTAATTTGATGAGAGCCGCCAATATGCCCGTGCATATCAATAAACCCTGGCAACACATAATGCCCTTCTAGCTCTAAAACTTTATCATTTTTACCCGCTTTAGGACGGCTGGCCTTAATGGGAACACCTGGGTTACCCACATTTTTAATTTGAGTAATGCGATTATCTTCAATCACAATATCCACAGGTCCTCGTGGTGGTGCACCTTCACCATTGACTAATGTAACACCTCTTAATATCAGCCTTTCAAAAGGCCCTTCACCGCGCTCTCTTTTAGGTGCACTTTGTGGTGCGGCCAATAAACTGCCGCTTAGTAATAAGATAAATAAGGAAATTAAAACTTGGTTTTTCATTATTTTTCCGCCTCAGTTTTAAGCCGGGTAAGCTGTTCATTAATCACACCATTAACCGCTTTAGCCCAACCTTTGAGTTTTTCGCCTCGGCTAGTGACTAAATAACTCACTTTGAGCATTGTTTGTTTTTTATCTTTAGCAGAAAAATCAAAAGTAAGAACTCCATCAACAGGAACCGATTGAAGCGGGCCTAAGCCACCTAAAAAACGTGCTTTAACATGGGGTTGATAAAAAGCCCATTCTAAGTGCCTAACAAAACCATTATTTTCTAATGTTTCGCAAAAACAACCTTTGGTTTTATCGAAAGAAAGGTTGTTACTATCACCAGAATAAGTATGACTTGGATGCCACCAAAGCGATACTTGTTCAAAAGTTTTGCTGACTTTTGTTGGATCTGCATCGATCAAAAATTCAAATTGAAGATCAAAACTATTATCGTCACTTTTAACGATTTCAGCTTGAACCGATGAAATGGAAAAGCTACAAAAAAATAGAAATAAACAACTTAAAACAACACGTTTTTTTGGGTTTAATCTTTTTATATTAAGCATTTTCATAAAACCTCCAATAGTTGAATTTATTCTGTAGAAACTAATTTAATTCCTTTTGGGCTAATTTCAATTTTACGTTGCTTATAAAGAGTTCCTAATGCCGCTTTAAACACTTTTTTGCTCACGCCAAACTCTTGATAAATAAGTTCTGGCGGGCTTTTATCACTAAAATCTGAAACACCATTATTATCATGCAAAATTTGCATTATTTTATCGGTTAATGTTTCGTTAGATTGAAACCCTACTTGTTTTAATGTGATGTCGAGCTTTTTATCATCACGTACTTTTTTGATAAAACCTTTAAGGTGTTGACCGTACCGAAGCTCTCTAAATATATCTAATTTATGCAAAACACCCCAATATGTGCCGTTCACTATCATTTTATAACCTAAATCGGTTTGGCTACCCACAATTAAATTAACCGCATCGCCATTTTTTAATCCTGAGCTTTCATTTTTAACCACTTGATTTAGTTTGCTAGAGCCACACACTCTGCCAGTGTTATCTTCATAAACGTGCACAATATGAAATTCATCGACATTCATTTTTTGTTGTTGCTGACCAAAGGGAACAAATAGATCCTTGGGCAAGCCCCAGTCTAAAAAGGCGCCCACTTGATTAGCTGAGACCACTTTTAAACAGGCAATACCACCTATTTCTACCCTTGGCTTTTTAGTGGTTGCAACCACTTCATCGTGTGAGTCGTGGTATAAAAACACTTGAATTTTATCACCCACTTCGTTGTATTTAGGTGTAAGTTTAGCTGGCAGATAAATTTGCCCTAAATTTCCGCCTTCTAAAAAAGTACCACGAGAAGATTTACGTAAAATTTTTAAAAAATTAAATTGACCAATTTGTGCCATGAAGTATGTACCTAAACTGTTAAGGCAAGAGTTTTAGCTTAATCGCTCAAGTTTAACATAGCTAGCGGCAATATCAGTTAATTTATCACCGGCTTGTTTATGCTCAATATAAGGTATTTCAGCCAAAAGCGGACATTTAAGCATGACTTTTAAGGTGTCGATATTTTCGTTTTGAACCAGCATATTAGGATCAATATGATTAGCCACCCACCCTTTAAGCGTTAATCCAGCCGATAAAATGGCTTGCTGAGTTAGTAATGCATGATTAATACAACCCAATTTTAAACCAACCACTAAAATAACAGACAACTCTTTTTCTACTGCAAAGTCAGCCAAAGTTTGCTCATCATTAAGCGGCACAAAGTAACCACCCGCTCCTTCTATTAACAAATAATTTTGCTGAAACTGCTCTAAATTAATACTTGCCGAAATAGACGCTACCGACAAATCAAAATTATGCTTTTTCGCCGCAATATGAGGTGCAATTGGCTCGGGAAAAACAATGGGGTTTATTGGTTTATAATTGATTGAAGTGTTGTTTTTATAATTAAGTGTTTTCTGAATATTAAGCGCATCATCGTTTTTTAGCTTGCCATCAATAATTTCTGCGCCTGATGCAATTGGCTTTATCGCCATTACTGATTGATGATTATTTTGTAATGCTCGAATCATCGCGCAAGTAAAAAATGTTTTACCCACTTCGGTATCTGTGCCTGTAATTAATATTTTATTCTGCATGATATTTTATTCTGCATTATATTTTGTTTACTCAGTTTTACTCTGCATTTTTATTTTGCATTTTTACTGGGTAAGTATGATAGTCTTTTTGCGGATTTTCAGCTCGTTTCCAAGCGTGTCCATAAATCACTTCGTAAGTTGCAGGCAGCACATCATTTTTGCGAAAATTTTCATAGGCCTTAGTAAGGGTTTGATATTTTTGTTTGCCGAGTAAACCTTTTGATCGTCCATCATTAATATTATGTGCACCAATGGATTTAAGATCTTTCATTAATCCTTTCATAGTTTTGTAAGTTAAGGTAATAATGTCTCTATCCATCACTACATTTTCAAAACCGCTGTTAAAGACTTTATCTCCTACGATGTGCATATCTAAAAACTCATTAATATGCACATTATCATCCACTTGTTGCCAGCTTTGTTTCAGCTCGTTTAGTGTATCAGGGCCAAGGGTTGAAAAAATAATTAAACCATTAGGTTTAAGCACTCTATTAAGCTCGCTAAACGTATTTTTAAGCTCGGGTAACCATTGAATGGTTAAGCTAGAAAATACAATATCAAAAGTATTATTTTCAAAGGGCAATTTATCAATGTCAGCCACTTGATAATCAATTTTTTTAAACAATTTTTGATCTTTTTTAGCCAAATCAATCATTCCTTGGGCAATATCTACCCCACTGATTTTTGCGCTAGAAAAATGATCACGAAGCATTCGACTACAGATCCCTGTGCCGCACCCTGCATCAAGAATATTTTTAGGCTTTACATTCATTAGTTGAAGCCGTTCGAAAACTCTTTCGGCCACTTCTTTTTGTAAAAAGGCAAAAGCATCATAAGTGCTAGCCGCTTTACTAAATGACTCTGCCACTAAGGCTTTATCAATACCCATTAATTATGTTCCTTATTAATGCTTCCAGTAGCAATAAACTGAGAAAGATCGGCATAAAACTCATCAAATTGTGATAAAAATGGTGCATGCGCCGACTTTCTATAAACTTTAGATTCACTCAGTTGATGTAGGCTATCGACTGCGGCACAAACTTTATTAGGCACAAGTGCATCGAGCCTGCCATACAGTCTTAGCATGGGTATTTTTATTTGTTTAAGTTGCTCGGTTAAATCGTTATCTTTAAGAATTTGTAAACCGCCTCGCAAGGCTTTTTTAGAGGGTTGCCCATGAATAAAAACCGTATCTTTAAGCATTTTAAGATCGTCTTTTTGAGTTTTACTACCCATGGTTTGAATGCCTAAAAAGCGAATCAAAGTGCCTTCATAATCTTCTTCTAAATAACCAATAAACGACTCTAAAACATCAAGTTTCATGCCCTGCCAATTATCATTAGCGACAAAACTAGGGTTAGAAGAAACGGTAATAAGTTTTTTAATTTTTTCTGGATAATTAATCGCCAGTTTAGTTGCAACCAAACCGCCAAGCGACCAACCTAGCAATACGCACTCTTCGGGTAAAACATCAGCCACTGAATCGACTAAATAATCGAGGTTATAATCACCATTATAAACCGGGCTATAACCAAAACCAGGCAAATCAATATTATGCACCGTATAATTTTCGGCTAACTTAGGTACTAATGTTTCCCAAATACCGCCATGCAACCCCCAACCATGCAGTAAAGCAATGGCAGAGCCTTGTCCGCTAATATTTACAAAAGGCTTTAATGTCATTATTTAATTACTCGTTCTTAATGCTAGGTCAATGGCATTAATCAGTTGTTCTATTTGTTCAAAAGTGTGTTTGGCACTTATGGTAATTCTGAGTCTTGCGCTTCCTTTAGCAACTGTTGGAGGTCTTACCGCGCCAACTAAAAAGCCCTGCTGGTAGAGTTTATTTTTTACCACAATTAACCTTTCATTTTCACCAATAATAATTGGCTGAATGGGGGTATTAAAATCACTTATTGCTAAGTCTTTTTTCTTTGCTAACTGTTGAAAATTTTTGGTGTTCTGTTTGAGTTTTTTGATTAACTGATTATTCGATTTTAATAATTGTAAATTAGCCAAATTACCAGCAGCAATAATCGCAGGTGTTGCAGTGGTATAAATATAGTTACGCGCGGTTTGCATTAAGTAACTCACCAATTTTTTCTCACCAGACACCGCCGCGCCATAACCGCCTAAGGCTTTGCCAAAGCTGCTCATAAGCACTGGCAAGCGTTTTTCATTTAACTCAAAATACTCGCCTGCACCTTGACCATTTTTACCCAGCACACCAAAACCATGAGCATCATCAACAATTAAAATTGCATTATACTTATCACATAAATCTGCCATCACATCGAGCGGAGCAATATCGCCATCCATACTAAAAACACTATCGGTAACCACAAAAGCATTTTGCGTGCTGCGTGATAACTTTTTTTCTAAAGCACCCATATCCAAATGCAAGTACCTTTGAGAGTCCGCTTGTGAAAGTTTTACCCCATCAATTAACGAAGCATGATTAAGCTTGTCAGCTAAAATTAAATTGCCTTTTTTAGCTAGGGTTTGCAAAATTCCAAGGTTAGCCATATAGCCCGAAGAAAAACTTAATACTGATTCACGCTGTAAAAATTCAGCCAAAGATTCTTCAAACATTTGGTGTGGCTTTTGATGTCCACAAATTAAATGTGACGCGCCAGAGCCAAAACCAAATTTCTCTGCGGTTTGCGAAATAGCTTGAGTGTTTTCAGATGTTGCGGCTAAGCCAAGATAATCATTACTAGCAAAATTAATAAGGTTTTTAGCATCAACCGTTATTTGAGTAGATTGTTTAGAACACACGGTAATTTGCTCGCGCAATAAGTTTGACTTATCACGCGCTTTTAGCTGTGAATCTAAATCAAGAAACTTCATTCAACTAAAATTTAATTAGCTGCGTTGTAAAACTTAGGTTTTGTTTGTGCTGCGGTTTCTTTATTAGGCACAACATTACCTTGTTTTAGTGCTTCAATTTTAGCCGCTTCTTCCGCTAAGGTACGCGCGCAAGGTTTATAATCGGGAGTGCCACCCTCTGGTGTGATCCCTAGGCGATTAAATAAGTTTAAATCGTGGTTTTGATCAGGGTTATTGGTGGTTAGCAGTTTTTCACCATAAAAAATTGAATTAGCCCCCGCAAAGAAACACATAGCCTGCATTTCATCGGACATATTTTCTCGCCCTGCTGATAAACGCACATAAGACTTAGGCATCACAATTCGGGCAACCGCAATCATGCGAATAAATTCAAAAGGATCAAGTTTGCTGGCATCTTCAAGCGGCGTCCCTTTAACCGCAATTAATTGATTAATCGGCACGCTTTGAGGGTGCTCAGGCAGATTGGCTAACTCTTTAATTAAGTTGAGTCTGTCGGTTAATGTTTCGCCCATGCCCAAAATGCCACCCGCACAAACATTAATACCTGCATCACGCACCGACTGTAAAGTATCTAGTCTATCTTGATAGGTACGCGTGGTAATAATTTCGCTGTAGTATTCGGCAGAGGTATCAAGATTGTGATTGTAGTAATCTAAGCCAGCTTCTTTGAGTTGTCCTGCTTGTTCTTGATTAAGCATGCCAAGAGTGACACAGGTTTCCATACCCAAGTTTTTAACTTCTTTAATCATTGTTAAAACCGCTGGAAAATCTTTGCCTCTTGGACTTCTCCATGCCGCGCCCATGCAAAAACGGGTAGCACCAGAGCGCTTGGCGTTTTTAGCCGATTTAATCACTTCGTCAATAGCCACCAACTGCTCTTTGGTTAATCCAGTATTGTAATGACCACTTTGCGGGCAATATTTGCAGTCTTCGGGGCAGGCGCCAGTTTTAATACTCATTAAAGTAGAGGTTTGTACTTGGTTAGGATCAAAATGCAAACGATGCACGGTTTGCGCCTTAAACAACAAATCATTTAGCGGCATTTCATAAAGCGCTTGAACCTCAGTGGTTTGCCAGTTGTGGCGAATTTCACCCTCAGCTAGCTGGGCAAGGTTAGTTGGGTTAGATATTGAGTTTACAGTTGTCATTAATTTGTCCGACTAAAAATAAGCTATTTAAGTAATTAAGTCATATGTTTGCTAGACTATTAGATAAGTAGAGGGATCTTGATCTAGTTATTCAAACCCCAAAATTTTAAAGAAAAGGGGTTTTCTGTCAAGCAATGAAAACAATAAAAGATAACATTTGCTCATTTTTTAACCGCAATCTTTCAAGTCAATTAATTACTGAGTGCCCACTTTGTTTGCAGAGCACTCAATCAAGCTTGCATTTTATTTGTAATGACTGCATCAACAGACTGCCCTATTTAAGCAATGTTTGTGATATTTGTGCATTGCCTATTGCGGCTTCTCAATCAGTTTGTGGGCAATGTTTAAAGTCATCACCTCGTTTTGATAAAGCGGTTATTGCTTTTCATTATGAAAGCCCAATTAGTGAATTTATTCAATCAATAAAGTTTAACGCTAATTTCACTTCAGTAAAATTGTTGACCGACTCATTAGTGACCCAAATTCAGGATCGATACCGATCATCAAGCCTGCCTCAAACCATTATTCCAGTACCGTTGCATCCAAAGCGAACTAGGCAAAGAGGATTTAACCAAGCTTTAGAAATTGCCAAGCAACTGAATAAAAGTTTACCTATTTCAATATCTAAGCAACTGGTTTCACGAGTTATTAATACTGCGCCACAATTAAATTTATCGGCCAAAGAAAGGCACAAAAATTTAAAACTCGCCTTTAAAATAAATAGGCCGCCACCCAACCACTGTGCAATACTTGATGATGTGATGACCACTGGCAGCACCGCACAAGTCATTGCTAATGAGCTAAAAAAAGCGGGAGCAAAACAAGTGGATATTTGGTGTGTGGCTAGAGCGTATTAAGCTGAATAGATTTTATTTTCAGATAAGATAGCGGTTTTGATTAAAAATGGGGCTAACCAGTTATTTGGATAAGTGATACACTTTCATGCCTTATAACAACCAAATTTAGCATTGGAGCATTACTTTTTGGTTTCTCGCGAACGCTCGGCTCAAATATTCCAGATAGCATTGCCAATTATTGGCGGCATGATGTCTCAAAACATTCTCAATCTTGTCGATGCTGCCATGGTCGGTCAACTAGGTTCAACGGCTTTAGCTGGTGTTGGACTAGGTAGCTTTATTAATTTTGTTGCGGCGGCTATTTTTATGGGAATGGCAGCTGGTGTACAAGCCATGGTGGCTCGAAGAATTGGTGAAGGAAGAGAGAGCGAAGCGGCTAATCCGCTCAATGGCGCGCTTTTAGCCATTTTTATTGCCGCCATTCCTGTGACTTTACTGTTAACCCATTACTCTACCGCAATTTTAACTCTACTTAATGATGATCAAGGCGTAATTGAAGACGGCGCAAAATATTTAGACGCACGTTTAATTGGTATTATGGCCATTGGCATGAACTTTAGTTTTCGCGGTTATTTAAGCGCGATAAAAATGACTCAGTTTTATTTTAAAACCCTGATCATTATGCATAGCTTAAATATCTTACTAAACTATGTGCTTATTTTTGGTAATTGGGGCTTTCCTGAATTAGGAACTGAAGGTGCTGGGCTAGGCACTTCTTTATCAATGATTGGTGGAACATTATTGTATTTTTTCCTTACCATTAAATACACTAAAAAATACGGCTTTGGCTTGCATTTACCCAGCAAACAAACTTTTATTCAAGTGATAAAAATTTCTTTTCCATCTTCGCTACAGCAGCTTTTCTTTGCCCTTGGGTTTACCACACTGTTCTGGATTGTAGGAAAAATAGGCACCGCCGAGCTTGCCGCAGCCAATGTGCTAACCACCTTAACCCTAGTCGCCATATTGCCTTCTATTGCATTTGGCATGGGCTCTGCGACTTTAGTTGGGCAAGCATTAGGGCGCAAAGATGTAGAAGATGCTTATCGCTGGGCTTGGGATACATCAATTATTGCGATGTTAGCAATTTCTATTATTTCCATTCCTATGTTATTTGTACCCGACTTAATTTTAAGCGTGTTTTTACACGAGCAAGCTGTAATAGATATTGCCAGAGTGCCGCTACAATTGGTTGGTATTGCCATTATTATTGATGCGGTTAATTTGGTATTAATGTCATCGCTACAAGGCGCAGGTGCAACCAAAATGACTATGGTAGTCGGCATAGTCACCCAATGGTTAATCTTTTTACCACTCGCTTGGATAATCGGTCCAATGATGGGCATGGGACTCACGGCTATTTGGTTAACTCAAGGTTTATATCGATTACTACAAACCTTTTGGTTTGCCTCATTGTGGAATAAAAAGCAGTGGGCAAAAATTAAGCTTCACTAAAGCTTTTATCAGTTATGGATAATCAAAGTAGATCGAATAACAATACATCGAATAACGACCGAGGTTTTTATCAATTAACCCCCGATCAGGTACTCGATGCGATTGAATCGGTAGGTATAGAGCCCGAAGCGGCGCTTTTGGCGCTTAATAGCTATGAAAACCGCGTGTATCAGTTTAGAGACTTTGACAATCAGCGCTATGTGGTAAAGTTTTATCGCCCTAATCGCTGGTCGAATGAAGCAATTATTGAAGAACATGACTTTTCTTTAGCGCTTGCCAAACAAGAAATTCCTGTGGTTGCCCCAATAGTCGTCAAAAACCAAACATTATTTACCCATCAAAATTTTCGCTTTGCTATTTACCCTAGCCAAGGCGGACGCTCACCCAATTTAGACGATAAAGACACGCTTATGTGGTTAGGTCGTTTTTTAGGGCGCATTCATTTACTTGGCGAAACTCAAACTTTTAAGCACCGTCCTACGCTCACTTTGGAATCTTTTGGTGTTCAAAGTGTTGACTATTTGCTTAAAAGCAACCTTATCCCCAGCCATATTTTTGAGGCCTATCAAGTGATCACTAAGCAATTGTTAGAAGCTTGCAATGAGGTTTTTGCTAATTATGGTGAGCTAGAACATATTCGCCTGCATGGCGATTGTCATCCGAGTAATGTACTTTGGAGCGATGATGGGCCGCATTTTGTTGATTTTGACGACAGCCGCAATGGCGCATCCATTCAAGATTTTTGGATGTTAATTAATGATAATCAAAACCAACAGCTATGGAACTGGATAATCGAAGGCTATGAAGACTTTAGAGAGTTTGACGACAGACAACTAAAGCTAGTTGAGCCATTAAGAACCATGCGAATGCTCCATTATAGTGCTTGGCTTGCTAAGCGCTGGCAAGATCCCAGTTTTAAAATTAATTTTCCTTGGTTTAATTCCACCAGATACTGGGAAGAACAAGTACTTGCTTTAAAAGAACAACTGGCTAATTTGCAACATTCTTAATGTTTTTTAGCGATTAAACGCAAATGGACGTACCCGTTTATCAGTTATCTGCATTAATATTTATGATAACGCGAACAATTTAAAGTATATACCAACTTAATTATACAAATCGCTTTATCTAAGTCTATGATTAATATTGACTCTTCAAAAAAGTTAGCAATTTATGCTAAAAGGGAAGCAATATGCTTAGTTTTTTATCAATGAACAATATTTCTATCAAGCAAAAACTCTCATTAATAACGGTTTTGTCTGTGTTTGGTGCACTGTTATTAATTTTTTTACGCTATCACTATAACCACCAGTTAGATAACCTACATCAAGCGGTTATAACTAACCAAAAAATTAAAACCAAAATGCTTGAGCTACGTCGCAACGAAAAAGACTTTTTAGCTCGATTAGATGCTAAATATATTGAAAAATTTGACTCAAATCATAATCAACTTATGGATTTAGATAATCAGCTAATGATGCTCGCTGAACAAATTGACTTTGAAGATATTGACACTATAAAAAATATGGGTTCAGTGTTTCAGCAGTATAAACAAGCTTTTTACAGAGTATTTAATCTACAGCAAGAAATTGGTTTAGATCATAAGTCGGGACTTTATGGCTCATTAAGAAACGCAGTAAGAGATGCAGAAGGAATTGTTAAACCTTTAAATAACAATCAACTGTTAGCCGATATTTTAATGCTCAGGCGCAGAGAAAAAGATTTTATGCTTCGTTGGGATCCTCAATACATAGAAAAATATCAACAAGATTTTGCCAAGTTTCAAAACCATTTAGCGAGTTTATCTATGGATACTCGCGGTAAAAACGAAGTTACTCAGCTAATGCAAAAATATCGAACTGAATTTATTCAATTTGCACAGAAAAAAACGGAGTTGGGCTTAACCCCTAAGTCGGGCGAAATGGGTACTATGCGTTCAACCATTCATCAAAGTGAAACTTTATTGGAGCAAGTTTCTAAATCACTCGACAGCTTTATTGATGATCTTAAAAAAACCACAAACCAGTTTTACTTAACCATAGCATCAATGATTATTCTGATAATGATTTCATTAATTATTATAATATATCGCAGTATTAACAAACCTTTACAAAAGCTAACCGAAACCATGTCTAAAGCTAGTGATAATCATGATTTGGGAGTTCGTTGTAATATTCAAGGCAATCATGAACTAGCAATGCTATCTGGTATTTTTGATTCAATGATGGAAAGTTTTACTCGGGTGCTCAATCAAATTAATAAAGCTGCCGATCAAATTAACAATTCATCTCAAGAATTGGTAGAAATTAACAATAACTCATCAACGAATATCACAACACAGCAATCACATATTGAGCAGGTTGCCACAGCAATGAACCAAATGAGTACTTCGGTGCAAGACGTTGCTAGTAATATTTTATCAACCTCAAATTCTGCTGATGAAGCTTTTAATGAAACCAGTATGAGCAAAGAAAAAGTAGCCGAAGCTATTAAATCAGTTAATGTGATGGTTGAGCAAATGCAAATGGCAAAAGAAGTGCTCGACTCTCTCGAAAAAGATAGCGTCGATGTAACTAAAGTACTAGAAGTTATTCGTGGTGTAGCCGAACAAACAAATTTATTAGCGCTTAATGCCGCAATAGAAGCCGCTAGAGCAGGCGAACAAGGCCGAGGCTTTGCCGTTGTTGCTGACGAAGTAAGAACCCTTGCAGGTAGAACTCAGCAATCAACCGAAGAAATCAATGAAATTATTGAGCGACTTCAAACCAATTCTAAGCGTGCTGTTGAAGTTATGGATGGTAATCTCAACCAAATGAACTCAACCATGTCTAACGCTCAAGTGGCTGGCGAATCGCTAGAAACAGTAACGGGACAAGTTGATCAAATAAATAAAATGAGTACACAAATTGCCAGTGCGGCAGAAGAGCAAAATGCGGTTGCCGATGACATTAATCAAAAGGTTATTCATATTAATGATCAGGCGATAGAAAATACAAATAATGTTAAACTAATCGTATCGACAACCTTAAAGCAAACAGAGCTAGCCAAAGAGCTTAAAAATTTGGTGAGTAAGTTTAAATATTAGTTTGCTAAAACTTAATAAAAATCTTAAATGGCAAAATTATTATTCAAATTAAGTGGCGTACCTGATGATGAAATTGAAGGCGTACGCAATGCATTAGAAGCAGAAGAAATTGATTATTATGAAACCTCATCTGGGTTATTAGGACTTTCTTTTGCCGCTATTTGGATTAAGCAAGATGAGCAATATGCTCAGGCTAAACAAACTTTAAATGACTATCAGAAAACGCGATACAAAACCGCAAAACAAAAGCAATTTGATGATATTGAAAAAGGCGAAAATATTACTTGGTGGCAAGCCTTTAAAAGTTCTCCAATTAGAAGTTTGCTAAGTATTATTTTTGTGATGGCAATATTGTATATTGCCATCATTCCTTTTTTTCCTATCAAATAGTTTAAACAATATTTCTGTGATAAAAACTGATCCTAAAAAACTAATAAAAAAGCACCAGTCTTTAATTCAGTCTGACTTTAAAAAAGTGCTAACCCATACTCAGCGCGAAAAAGACGGCTGGTTTATTAATAGTGTAATGATTGAAGGCTGTGATGCGCCCTTTAAATTTAAACGCAAGCAAGCCTATAAACAATTATCTAAAGGGCAAAGAGTCAACTTAACCTACTATCCTCAAACCGAAACCGTTGCTGGTCTCGATTTTGAGGTAATGAAGGTAGTACGAATTAAAATTAGCTAGCAGCACTAATGGGGGTAATGTTTTTATCTTCACCTTGCTCTGCTAATAATAGTTCTGGCTTACCTTTAATTGCTTTTAATACCGTCTCTTTATTTTCTGCAATTAATAAACCAATGGCTTCAATTTGCTCTTCACTAAGATCTTTTATTTCTCTTTCCATCCAAACGCTTACCGTTTCTGCAAGCTCAAGCATTTTGTCGTAATTATCGGCTTCTTTTTTATCAGTAAAAGTTTTATTTTCATCTCTATCAGACATATATAACGTCACCACTGCCATAGGATTTACTCCGTTTAATTATTGATACCATTTTAATAACTGAGACTGTCAATCTTTGCGCCAATCTTTTTTGCATTGTTTGGCTAGGATTGATACTTTAATCTCAATTACAAAAGAACACCAAAATACTACCTGCACAAGTAGTAAATAGCAACTATTAATTTTAGGATCTGAAATGTTAGAAAATTTTGCACTCGCACTTTTTCAATTTGGCTTGCCTGTATTTGCTATTTCATTTGTTGTTTTTTATTTGCTAAGCTAGTTCTGGTATTAAACCTACATTAGAAGAAACGAATGAAATTGAATTAAAACAAAATAAAGGTTTTTTGCATAATCGGCTACTGGGCTGCTGAATCGCTGAGTAAAATAAAAAAACTTTACTAAATTCTCTTCATTACCCTTCTAATATCAACGGGCAAATGCACTCTAGGATCATAAAATCGCGTTAAATTTCGGCCATCACTTTTGGCTTTATAAAGCGCTTGATCAGCCATTTCTATCAGCTCATTTAGGTTGCCATTTTTTTTAGGTATAATGCTAGCCACTCCAATGCTTACCGACATATTCAATATTTTCTGTTTAAAGCTTAGTGGTTTCTCGGCAACCTTTTTGCGAATATTTTCAGCGATATTAATCGCCTCTTTAAAAGAGGTATTACTTAATAAAATAGCAAACTCTTCTCCACCAAAGCGGCTAATAATGTCTGTTCTTCTTTGGGCAATATCATGAATTTGCTTTGCAACTAGTTTTAACGTTTCATCACCAACTAAATGACCATGCTTATCATTCACTAATTTAAAGTTATCTATATCAATTAAAATAAGCGACTGCTCATGTTGAGTACGCACAGCATTATTCCACTGAAATTCAAACATTGAATTAAAGTAACCTCGATTATAAATTCCTGTGAGAGGGTCAATTTTATTCAGTTGCTCTAAAGTTTGTTTTTGTTTATCTAGCTCGCTCTCTATTTCAAATGCTCTTAAATATTCTGCATAAGCTCGGTTACCTAGGATTAACAAATAAACTAAATAAATGGCTAATAAAACAAAAAGCGATTTATCGCCATTAATTAATAATGAGCCAAGTATGCCAGGCACTAAAATCAAAGATATATTAGTTAATGCTATCCAGCGTCTAGGAATTAACGCAGTAACAGCACCGCTAGACATAGCACCCGCGGCTAAAATTAAGGTTAAGCGTACTGACTCAAAAAGCGGATCGGTTAACGCTGAAAAAAACAAAAAGCCCCAAAGTGTAGCTTGAGCCAATGAGCAAAAGGCAAGAAAATAAAGCCAGCTTTCTTCGTGTCCGCGATACCAAGCATCGGTATATTTTGCTTGAATTCCTCTTAGCAAGCTAAGCACAAAAAATGCAATCGACAATCCCCAGCATAATTTTGGCAAAACCTTGTGAAGATCATTAGCATAAAAAATAATTGGCCAAAGAATCGCATAGATCAAAACGCCAGGTAATGATCTTGATAATAAATCATTATCTATTCGCTTTTGAATTAAAGCTTTTCTTTCTTGTGGAGTATTTGTGCTAACTTGTATGCTCATAGCCTAGCGCTTGAAATTATGCCAATTAAGTTATTTTTTCGCGTATAATTAATAGTGTAGCAACTTTGTACAATTTATTGTACTTAAGCGTTTGATTTTAATACTATAGTTCAACCAATGTCGTTTTACTTTATTAAGTTAATATTATTTAAACTATTATGATTTCTTCTATTACATCATTTTTTAATAAACACTTTGGAGCAGATTGCACCAGTGAAGAAGACTCCGCCCACCAACTAAACTTAGCTATTGCCGCACTATTAACCGAAGTAGCAACCATTGATAATGAAATTTCAAACGAAGAGCAAGCCGCTATAGGGCAACTATTAAAATCTCAACTTGACCTTTGTGATGATGAAATTAAAGCCTTGCAAACGCTCAGCTATAATGAGTTAAAAGAAGCAACCGATTACTATCAATTTACCTCGTTAATTAAAGATAAGTTTGGTGCTGAGCAAAGAGTTACCATGATTGAGCAATTATGGCAAATAGCCTTAGCTGATGGAAAAATAGATCATCACGAAGAACATTTTATTCGTAAAATTGCTGACTTATTATTTGTTCCACATAGTGCTTATATAAAAGCCAAATTTAAAATACTAAATAACCCCAACACACCTTAACTAATTAGTTTTTAGGTACAAATTCAAAATTAAAAAATGTTTTTTAATATTTCATCTACACTTATATATATTCGTTCTATTCCAAGATTCTCCATTTAAATTAAAATCGATGTAGCTTTATCTAAGTGTTATGCTTAAATTTATTAGTGCCATAATTTTAGCAATAAGCTGCCTATTGATAGGCACGTTAGCTATTATTGCTGAGGTATCAACTAATCACCCTACTTCACTTTCTACTAATACCGCCATATCGCCACAGGCTAACCAACTAGCTCTTAATACTAGTATTAACTATTTAACCAGTAGTGAAAGTCATTCTCGCTCTAGAACCTTGGTTTTTGCCCCTACTACCAATGTCAGTACTGCATCAACCAATGTTATTTATTTTGTTATTTCTATTTTTAGCTTATTTTTAGCTGTTTTGTTTTGGTATCGTAACCAATTAAAAATAGTGCTTATCTTTAGCTTTGTTAGCATTTTTTTAATCAGTCAAGGGCTAGAGTTCATTATCAAAAACAATCATAAGCATGCTGAGGTTATCGATTTAGTTGAGCAAGTTGCCTCTTTAAGCGCCAGATTAGAAGGAGTATTACAAACCAACCTTTCTATGTTAACTGGATTTGCCGCTTATATTTCAGCAGTCCCTAATTTAAGCCAACAAGATTTTAATAATTATGCCAAAGAACTCTTTAAAAAAGAGCCTTTACTCATTAATTTTGCCGCCGCAAAAGATCTTAAAGTTAATTATATTTATCCACTAAAGGGCAACGAACAAGTTATTGGTCTTAACTACAATAAAAACCCCGAACAGAAAAAAATGGTATTGCAAGTTGCCAATTCAAATAAACTTGTGGTTATTGGACCTATTAATTTAGTGCAAGGAGGAACAGCATTTATTGGTAGAGCGGGAATATTTACTGGTGATGGAGAAAATAGACATTTATGGGGAATAATTTCTGCACCACTGGATGAAATGTCACTCTATAGAGAAGCAGGATTAACTTCGTCACAAAAGGAGTTAAATATTGCATTAAAAAACTTTGATCTTTTAGGCAATGAAGAAGCGGTATTTTTTGGCGACTCTTCAATATTTAATTCTCAAGAAAGAGTTGAACTTGCCTTGCAGGTTGGCGGTGGCTTTTGGACTATTGCGGCAACAAAAAAACAAATAAGCTTACCCAGTTTAGTAATTTCAATTCGCATTACTGCAATAATATTATCTGTAGTTGTACTTATATTTATTTATATTAAAACTCGTCAAGAAAATGAAAAACAAAAGCTAAACCAAACTATTGCAGAGCATCGTCGATTGCTTGGTAAAGTGGGTAGTGTTGCTAAAATTGGCGGCTGGAAAGTTAATTCTAACTTTGAAATTACACAATGGCTAAAAGAAACCTCTGAAACGCTGAATAAACCTGCAAGTTTTTTACCCAAAACAATATTCGATTTATTGCCTTGCTTTGAGGAAAAAGGCTTTGAGTTATTTCAAGAACAACTAGAACATGCTTTTAAGCACAAAACTGAAATAGATATAAAAATTTTACTAAACAATAACAATAATAATAATAACAAGGATAAAGAAACATGGATCAGAGTTTTTGCCAAACCTTCTTTATACTCACCAAGCAAACATTCAGTTACTGGAACTTTTCAAGATATTAGTGATAAAGTTTATTCGGCAAAACTTATTGAGCATCAAGCCACTTATGATGCATTAACTGATTTACCCAATCGGCTTTTATTTAACAGTCGCCTCAGCAATGATATTAAAAATGCAAAACTAGCCAATTATAAATTAGGAATACTATTTATTGATCTTGATCGTTTTAAACCAGTGAATGATAATTATGGTCATCGAATAGGTGACAAACTTTTAATTCAAACAGCACAAAGAATTAAAAGTTGCTTAAGAGAATCAGATACAGTATCTCGAATTAGTGGTGATGAATTTTGCGTGCTATTAACCAACATTCACAATTTTGATCACATTACTAAAATTGTTGAAACCATATTAATTAAACTGCAAACTCCCTACCAGCTTGCTAATTCTATTATTCATTGCAGCGCCAGTATTGGTATTTCACTTTACCCTAATGATGGCAATGATGCTCAATCGTTAATCAGTAAGGCCGATCAAGCGATGTATCAGGTAAAATCAAAGGGTCGTAATGATTGGCAGTTTTATACCCAAGAGATGCAAGTGCAATCAGAAAGACGCCATCGCTTACTTAATGAGCTGATTATTGATTTAAAAAAAGGCAAGTTACAACCTTATTTTCAACCTATTTTTCAACTTAATTCTAATACCATTGCTAAGTGTGAAGCTTTAGCAAGGTGGCAAAGATCTGATGGAAGTTATATATCACCTGATGAATTTATTCCGCTTGCCGAAGAGTCAGGATTAATCAATCAACTCGACTTATATATGTTGAAAGAATCTGCAAAAATGCTACAGCAAATAAAACAAAATACAAAAGAGGTTGAGCTTTCAATTAATATATCTCCTCGCTTGTTTAATATTAAAGATAAAAATCTATTACACTGGTTAGACTGTGTTGAAAAAATTTCACAAAAAATACCATTAACCATAGAAATCACCGAGCGACTTTTAACCCAAGACAGCTTTAAAGCTTTAGAAATATTAAATCAACTGAAAACTTATCGTGTAAAAATTGCCATTGATGATTTTGGCACAGGCTATTCATCGTTAAGTTATTTAGTTAGGTTTCCTGTTGACATCATAAAAATTGATCGTGAGTTTATTGATAAGTTATCACAAGATGAAACAAGTGACGCTTTGGTTGAATCAATGCTGTTGATGGCAAAGCGACTCAATATTAAAGTGGTAGCCGAAGGCATAGAAGAAGCTTATCAGCTATCGCGACTAAAAGATTTAGGCTGTGAATTCGGTCAAGGATATTATTTAGGTAAACCAATGAATTATGCAGATTTTTCAGAATTTGTTACTACAAACCTAAACCATTAAACTCGTTTAATAACTGCATAGCTTTTATCAATTTTAGGATCTGTTGATCTTAAAACTCTCATTGGATAAAAGATGTCCCTCAATTAGTTCTAACATCGCTAACTGCTGAGAATTATCTCTTAATATGCCTTGCGTATTTCCCCAAATTGGTGCAGGCCAAGCAATGTCATTTTTAAATCGGGCAACGTGATGAACATGCAACTGAGAAACCATATTGCCCAAAGCAGCAACATTCAATTTATCAGGAGCAAACAAATGCTCTAAAGCCAAGCAAATTATTTGTGACTCTTTTAATAGTTGATGCTGATCACTATTTGATAAGTGATGAATTTCTTTTAGGTTTTCTTTTTTAGGTACTAAAATTACCCAAGGCACCGCGTTGTCTTTATGCAGTAATATTTTACATAGTTTAAATTCACCAATACAGTTTGTGTCTTTTTCTAATTGAGAGTGAAGTTCAAAACTCATATTAATTTCCTGTTATTAGGATCAGTTGACAGTTCAATATTAAATAATTTTCCTCTCACCATTTCTCTATATTCTTTGGGTGAAACACTATTTTTTTGTTTAAATTGTTTAGAAAAATATGCCGCATCTTTAAAGCCTAGCCTATCAGCAATATCTTGATGATTTAAATTGGTTTCTTTTAATAATGAACGAGCCACTTCCATTTTTACATCAAGCCCATAAGCCAATACCGACTTGCCCACTGCATTTTTAAATCGACGAGAAAAGTTTCTAACGCTCATATTTGCCATTTCGGCCAGTGCGGTTAAATTAAATGATTGAGAATAATGCGACTTCATCCAATCTTGCACTTCAATAATGCCTTCATCAGGATGCCTAGCAGCTCCCGTTGCATACCATGGCTTATCATAAGTTCGATTAATTTCGTGATTAAAGTGTTGTTCAATAACTTGAGTAACAGCCTTGCCAAAATACGACTCGATAAAATAAGTGGTTAAATCGGTTAGCGCGTTAATGCTACCACAACAATATAGGTTACCTGCCTGGGTAATAAAGTGGTGTTTTTGTAAATTAACCTTGGGGTATTTGGTTAAAAAAGTATCAAAATAATACCAGTGGGTCGTTGCTACTTTATTATCAAGTAACCCCGCTTTAGCTAACAAACAAACACCTGTGCCTGTAGCAATAATTTTTGCCCCACGATCATTTTGTTTTTTTAACCATTCAACTAAATAAGGGTTATTATCTATAACGCTGTCAGGGTTTCCCCAAATGGGTGGTAAAAAAATACTATCCGCTTCTGGCGCATTACTCACACTAAGCTCGGCCAATAAGCTTAAGCCTTTCATAAACTGAATAGGTTGCTGATTATTTGATGCTGAAACCACCTGACATTTCCATGATGGCTTTTTTATTTGATTAATTCGCGCAATGGCATTGGCCGCCGACAACATTTCCATAGGCAAACTAATGCTGGTTGAAAGCGCTTTGGGGTAACCAATAAATAAAGATAGTGTCATTGCTAATACGGCTTTGTTATTAAAGTCACTCAACTATAATTGACTGGCTATAATATACAATGATTTGGCTATTTTGTACTAGCGATTTTATTTTTCCTTCTCTAAAATATGCGCCCAATTTAGTACAACTTTTAATTTTTTGAAATAGGTGATCTTTATGCAAAAGCTTCCTGTAATTGTTGGTTTTGGCGGTATTAACGCCGCAGGCCGTAGCTCTTTTCATCATGCTTATCGTCGTTTGGTGGTTGAAGCATTAAATGAAGAAGATAATGCACCAATGTTTGAAGGTTTGGCTAAATTAATGAAACTTGAAAACACTGATGATCGCCAATATATGCTTGATCACACCCTAATCCGTAAAATTGAGCCACAAACCTTTGATATTAACGATCTAAAAATGCATCGTAAAACTACTATGCAAGCTCAAGATGAGCCAATTAAGTTTGAAACTCGCAAGCGTCAATTACCCGAAAATCTCCCCGAAAACTGGCAAGTTGAAGATTTAGGCGCAGGAAAAGTTCAAGTAACCGTTACTGGCGAAATGGAAGTAATGACACAAGATACCTACAGCCCTGCTATTACTAGCGCGGCTCAGATCCCAACGGGCTTTAATCCTGCCGAGCTATATAATTCGCGTAATCAACCAAAAGGATTACAGCTTGCCGTATTTGGTGCTTCCGATGCACTACATTCTTTAGGTATGGATTGGGATGATGTAATAAGCCATATAGAGCCCGATGAAATTTCTGTTTATGCCGCTTCAGCCATTGGTCAGCTCGACGATCTTGGCGGCAGAGGCTTACAACAAGCGAGATTAAAAGGCGGAAGGGTTTCTTCTAAGCTTATGTCATTAATGCTTACTCAAATGCCTGCCGATTTTATTAATAGCTACATGATCAATAGCGCAGGCTCAACGGGGGCTAATATTGGCGCTTGTGCCACTTTTTTGTATAACTTGCGCCAAGGTATTGGCGATATTAAAGCAGGCAGAGCCAAAATAGCCATAGTAGGCGGCGCAGAAGCACCAGTAGAGCCAGAGGTTATAGATGGCTTTAAAGCTATGGGAGCATTAGCAGAAGACGCTCAAATCGCCGCACTTGATGGCACAGATGCTTGCAACAACCGAGCAGCTAGCCGTCCATTTGCCGAAAATGCTGGTTTTACCATTGGTGAAGCTTCGCAATTTTTTATTTTAATGGACGATGAGTTAGCACTAGAGCTGGGTTTAACCATTTATGGCTCGGTTGCCGATGTGTTTGTTAATGCCGACGCCAATAAAAAATCTATTTCATCACCAGGAATAGGAAACTATTTAACCGTTGCCAAATGTATGTCTCTGGCTAAAAATATTTTAGGCGAAGAAGGTGTTAAACAAACCTACGCCTCGGCGCACGGTACTAGCACACCACAAAACCGCGTTACTGAATCGCATATTCTTAATGAAGTTGCTAAAGCATTCGATATTGAAAAATGGCCAGTTGCGGGAGTTAAGGCTTATTTAGGACATTCTTTAGGGCCTGCTGGCGGTGATCAACTAGCTGCCGCTTTAGGAGTTTGGGAATACGGCTACATTCCTGGTATTAAAACCACTAAAAAACTAGCCGAAGATGTATTCGACTCAAACTTGGAATTTTGTTTAGAGCATAAATTTGTTGGTGAAAAAGGTGAGCAAATGAAAGGTGTAGTGCTTAATTCTAAAGGGTTTGGTGGTAATAATGCTTCTGGCTTAGTGCTTTCTCCGCAAACCACTCAAACCATGCTAGCTAAAAAATATGGTGCTGAAAAAATGGCTGATTATCAAGCTAAAAACCAAGCGATTCAAAACGCCGCTAAAGCTTATGATGAGTCTATGATAAAAGGTGAATATAACCTTATTTATCATTTTGGTACTGATGTTATGGAAGGCACTGATGTGGAGATCACTAGCGAAGGTATTAAACTTTCTAAATTTAAAAATAAATTAAACTTTAACTCTGATAATCCTTTTTCAGATTATTGTTAAATATTATTCGGTTATACCGATAGAATGCCAATAGTTTGTTGCAAGCTATTGGCATTTTTTTAGTTAAAATCAATACTAATTATTATTACTTTTTGCTTTTGGCTGCGTATAAGTAGAAGCAAATTTATCTAACAATGGATGCTTGGGATCAGAAAAAGATTTAACCGCTAGCACCTTGCCCTTAGGATCAATAAACACTAGACCAGGGGTTCCTCTAATTCCATACTCTTGTGCAATATTGTCGCCTTCTAACACGGCATCAAAAGTGTATTCATGATTTCTCCAATATACGTGCGGCTTCCAATCTTCACGTATGTTAACTGCGATTATTTTTAAGCCTTTATCACTGTATTTTTCATGAAGCGCTTGAATACCTTGGCAAAAGTTTTTTACAAAACGGACACCAAGTTGCCCAAAACACCAACAAAACAGGCTGCCCTTGATAGTTAGATAAACGGATTTTTTCATCATTTAAGCTAATAAGCTCCCAATCTTTTCCTTGGTATTCACTTTTAGAATGATTATCGGCACTAGCAGACAGGCTAGCTAAGCTTATCACTACACTCATTATTAAACCGACAAGGTGTTTTAACTGTATTTTCATTGAAAATATCTCTTTGATTAATTGAACCTAATTATAGAGGTAAAACCATTCAAATTATTACACTTTAGTCAAAATATAATTTCAAATGATAGGCTAGTAAAATAATAAGCTTTCGATTAAGGTTCGCTGTTAGTTCTGTGCTTAGTTAATCTTATGCAAAATATATTATTATTTGCCATATCGTCCCTTATTTGGGGCTCCACTTGGATAATGATCACTTTCCAACTTGGAAAGGTTGATCCAATTGTTTCTGTTGTTTATCGCTTTGGTTTAGCCAGTGTTATTCTCTTTATTTATTGCTTAGCCACTCAAAAGAAACTTAAGTTTACTGCTAAAGAGCATTTGCTGATCTTTACTCAAGGCTTGTTTCTATTTGGCTTTAATTATTGGTTCACCTATTTAGCCATAGAAAACATTAACAGCGCTCTAGCCGCAGTTTTAAGCACCAGTATTGTCTATTTTAATGTGCTTTTTGCTCGCGTGTTTTTAGGTGACTCAATTAGATCTGAGGTTTTAATTGGCGCCACTATTGGGGTTGTTGGAATAATTTTAATCTTTCTGCCAGAAATAAAAATATCCGAACAAGCATTTACCGCAAAACAAGGCATACTTTTAGTTTTGGCAGGCAGTTTATTTGCATCATTAGGTAACATCGTTTCGGCTAAATCACAACGAAAAAAGATCCCCGTAATAGAAGCCAATGCTTTTAGTATGGGATATGGCGCATTATTTATTGGAGTGATTGCCTTAATTAGCGGCAAAACTTTTAACTTTGACTGGAACTTCACCTATATTGGCTCATTACTCTATTTGTCGATATTCGGTTCTATTATTGCTTTTAGCGTGTTTTTAACTTTACTTGGCAGAATTGGGCCAGATAAAGCAGGGTATGTCACATTGGTTTATCCCGTAATAGCCATGTTGTTATCAACATTTTTTGAAGCTTACCAGTGGTCGCCCGAGGCGATTTTTGGCTTGCTTGCCATTTTATTAGGTAACTTTGTTGCTATGGGTAAATATAAGCAGCTTACTATTTATAAAAAGCGATTCAATGCTTTTAATAAAACACAAAAATAAAAAAGCCAGCAATCAGCTGGCTTATTTATGAATTTAGCAGTTATTTGCAACTAAGATTTTTTGGCTTTTTTGCCTTTATCTTCGTCTTCATTCTTTTCATAGGCTTTGATTAAATCTTCGTTAAGTGCAGGAACCACAGTTAATTCAGACTTATCATCAACACTTTCGGCCAATTTATCATATTGGCTATTGGCTAGTTGATGCAACTCACGCACTTGTGTTGCCAGCTCGGCAGCGTTATCAACTAGCGCTGTTGACTCTTTTAATTCAGCTTCTTTTTCTTGCTTTTCTTTACGCAAGCGACGGGCGTTTTCTTCCGACTTTTTACGCAAGTTTGCTTCGTCCATTTTCTCTTTTTTAAGCGTCTTAAGCTTTTTCACCACATTCTCGGGAGTATCTGCCAAGATTTTAGTGATGTTTTTTAACTCTTTATCTTTTTGAACAACTTGCGCTTTAGCTTTTTTCAACTCTTCTGAGTTAGTTGCTCGGCCTGCTTCTGTTCTGTGCTCAGCGGCTTCTTTACCCGACAAAGCTTCATCACGTTCAGCGGTTAGCTTTTTAATTGATTTGTCTTTAATTTCAATTGCACTATTGAGTTTTTCAATTTCAGAAGCCGCTCTTTCGCGCGCTTCATTAAGCTCTGCTTGTAAGCCATTAACTTGAGTAATGGTTTTGTTTAGAGCAATCTCTAACTCTTCTGTAGTGCATTCTGCGGTAAGTCCTAATGACTTAGCGGCGGTTTGCATTAAAACTTGTTTGCTAATAGCAAGGTCTTTCCAAACTTTTAGCTGAAGTTCAAAATCTTCTCTTTCCAATTGTATCTCCGAAACTGCATAAAATTCGCGCCGCATGATATAAAAATCTACTCAAAAAAGCTAGTGAACAATGGCTTTATCTGCTTATTTTTTCAGCAATTTGTTGTTCTAAGGCTATGTTGAGACAATCTTTATCCAAATTGGCTATTTTCTTGGCTTTTATACCCGTTCTCCTTCAATATGCTATTTTATTTTAGAGATAATTATTCAATGAAAATTTGGGTTGACGCCGATGCTTGTCCGGTGGTTATTAAAGAAATATTGTTTCGTGCTGCTGAGCGCACGCAAATTGAACTTATTTTGGTGGCTAATCAATTTATTAGCACTCCTCGATCAAAATGGATCAATATGCGCCAAGTGCCTCAAGGTTTTGATATTGCCGATAATGAAATCGTTAAACTTTGCCAAGCTGGTGATTTAGTGATTACCGCAGATATTCCTTTAGCCGATGAAGTAATAACCAAAGGGGCAAGTGCATTAAGCCCACGAGGTGAATTATTTTCTACCGACACAATCAAACAGCGCCTTAATATGCGTGACTTTCTTGAGACAATGCGCTCCAGTGGTGTCAATACTGGTGGACCGCCCCCACTTGGTCAAACTGATCGTAAAAATTTTGCTGCACACCTAGATAGTATTTTGGCTAAATCAACTTAATAATTGGTTAATTTAACAACTTAGTATTAAACTTAACCGATAGCTTATTACAACAACAAACCTAACTATTTGATTTTACTAAAATTTATTAAATGGCACCAATATTGCTGTTTTAATTTCTAATTTATTGACACATAAGAAGAGTAATAATGGCAATTCCAATAGAAGACAGACCTATCGACAAAGTACGTGATGAAATTGTTGATCAATTAATTATGAATTATGCCCACGGAGAAATTTCCGAGGCAGCTTTTGAAAGACGCCTTAATATTGCAATGGAAAGTGATGATAATGCAGAAATTGCCAAGCAGGTTGCCGACTTAAAACTTAAAGTTGATGATAAATATCTTGATAGCAAAAAATCTACTTTTTCAATTAATCATGCAACTCAGCCAGCCAATGAAGAAGATAAGCTTTACAATATTTTAGGCAATAATGAACGCAGTGGTCGCTGGCAAGTTCCTAAAAAAATGTCTTTGCTAAGTATCTTGGGTGGTTCAAAAATAGACTATACCGACGCAGAGTTTTCGCACCCTAGTGTTACCCTTGATATCACTTGTATTATGGGTGGTGAAACCATTTATGTGCCCGAAAATGTAAATGTGGTTTCAAAAGCATTTGCGGTGTTGGGTAGTATAGAAAACTTATCGCCATCTATAGCTGATCGCAATGCTCCCACCATTTATATCGAAGGCACCGTGGTTTTAGGTAGTGTTGAAATTAAAGTACGTAAATCAATGAAAGAGCGTTTTCATGCCTTTGCCGAAAGTTTTAAGCAAATGTTAAGTTAAGAAAATAAACACCGCTGGTCATTAAAACAATTGAAAACGCAACCAGAGGCCATTTAAAAATTTTAAAAAAGCCGCTTTCAAGCTGATTTTTTCTTTTAATAAGCTCAGGAGTCCACACAAATGGCTTCATTGGCGGCATGCTATAAAGCCGCTCAAAATAGGTTTGCTCACCACTTGGCTCTAAATGATTTAATAATCGACCAATACCAGCGGCTCTATCTAAGCAAGAGCGAAAACTCTTCTCTCCATGCGCTCTACATAGTGAAGTTAACTTTTTTGACTCAAAGCCCAAAGCTCCCCAAGGAATATCTTTTTGACTTGAATGCCATTCCATTTCTGCAACTTCTGGAATTAACAATGCGAGTAGTTTACGTTCAATATCGGTATCATTATGACCAACAATAAAATCAGCTTGATTAAACAAAGATAAAACTTTAGGTTTATTGAAAGGATTTAATTTTAAATCATAATTAGCTAAGCCAAATTTAAGCTTAGTCTTAGCAGGAACGGCTTTTTTTGTTTTTCTAAGCCCTACAAAGGTATCAATTGTTTTAACTTTATTTTCATTAGGTGTTATTTCAATAAGAACCAAGGCGAGCTGAGCGATTTCATCATTGTCAGTTCTTCCTGTATAGGCAGAGCAAACATTTAGTACTTTATGGCTTTTAGTATGAAAAGGCGCTTTTGACTGGTTAATTCTTTTGGCAATTGGCTTTTTGCTTTCAATCGAAATGTTATCTTTATCTTCAGCTTCAGGAACTAAGGCTAAGTTAGCAGCTTGCCGTGGTGCTAATTGCTTAATTTCACTCAGTTTCACTGCTCGGTCAATTCTTTCATAAAGCCCAACTAAATCATCATTAGAGGCGGTTTCTTGTTGTGAAAACCGTTTAAGTATTTTGGCTTCTTTGTGGTAGTTTTTTTCAAAATGATACAAGTCGGCGAGCTGAATATAATACTTGGCAAAAATTTCGCTTTTTTCTGCTTTGGCATTATTTTCAAGACTATCAATAATGGATAAGACTTTTTGTTCAATTTTTTGTGTTAATTGAGGGGAGTTCATATTTGCAATAAATAACCTAGTAAATTCCATCACTAAGCGCAAATTGCTTAGTTCTACTTAGGCGCATATTACAATAATGTGAACTGCATCACAATTTTTGTTTATATTTTCACCAGTTTTCTCAATAAAAGGTAAAACTATCCTCGCGAACGACGGTTTATATAAGGCATTGGATTAACCGTACGATTATTTTTTAGAACCTCATAGTGGACATGAGCTCCGGTAGAGCGTCCTGTATTTCCCATTCGGCTAATAATTTGCCCCTTGCTCACAACCTCGCCTTTTTTTACAAGCGTCTCTTTGTTATGACCATAACGAGTAACTAAGCCATCACCATGATTTATTTCCACTAACAAACCATAGCCATAACGCTCACCAACCCAAGACACAACTCCTGCAGCAGTTGCAACAACACCACTTCCTTCTTTACCAGCAAAATCAACACCACCATGCCAAGCAGGTTTACCCGTAAAAGGATCATTGCGCTCACCATAGTAAGAAGATAACCAACCTTTAACGATAGGGCGCCCAGAAATATAGCGCTCAACACCCATGTGTTTGTCCATTAATAAAGACTCTAACATCGCTAATTGTTGTTCACGAGAAAGTAACTGTTCGTCAATAAGATCAAGAGATTCAAAAGCAGCAAGCTGTCTTTGCGGATCAATAATACTTGCATTTTCAGGTCCGCCCATAGCGGGAGGCTCATTAAAATTAAACTCTTTTGCATCAAGCCCAGAAACGCTAACTACTCTTTCTCCAACAGCATCAAGTCTTCGTATATGTGCTTGCAATCGGCCTATTTTAGCCGTAAGAGCATTAATTTGTTGCTGTGAATCATTCTTTGCATTAGCTAGCTCACTCCACTGAGAAACAATTTCTTGCTCCCAATGATCAATAGTCACCTGTTCTATTTTAGCGGCTTTAGACTGCTTCCAAGCTAAGAAGTAACCACTTACTCCTGCGCCTAACGGTAGTATAAATAGGGCAATTAAAAGAGAATAGAGATATCTATTTTTTAATTTAACACTGCGCATACCATTAGAAGAGCGCTGTAAAATTGTTATACTCATGGCTTTCTCAAAATAAACACAATTAAGATAAACTTAATTTAATAAAAATAGTGTAAGATCTGAATTAACAAGCTTCCATTTTTGCTAAAAAATTAAATATTATTCAATTATGAGCCGTCGCTCTTCAAAACAACTCAATCAGTTAATTTCAAACCCTTCGGGAGAAATTAAATCGTTACTTGATCAGCTGGCAAAAATTGAGGCGCTAAACAATACCTTACAAAGCAAACTTAATGCAAACTTTTCCACTCACTGCCGTGTAGCAAACTACAGAAAAAATATATTAGTTGTAGCCGTTGATAGCGCCGCATGGGCCAATAAGCTTCGATTTCAAATTCCAGAGCTAATCTCAGAGTTTAGAAACGATGGCTATTTTGGACTTGCCAATATAGAGATTATCGTCAGTCCTCGATAAATATTAACCTTTTATACCATTTTTTATTTGATAATTTGCAATAGCTCACAGTTTTAGTGCTACAAACTCAAAGAGTTTCACACATAAAAACCGACATTAGCACACATAAAAAAACCGACATTAGTCGGCTTTTTTTGCACTTACCTAAATCTAAGTATTAATTATACCGCCAAACCTGGCTTCATAATGTAAGAAATAGGAGCGGCATCGGCATCTTCAAAAGTAACCACTTCCCAAGCTTCGGCATCGGCAACTAAAGTTCTTAATAGCTTATTATTAAGTGCATGACCCGATTTAATTCCAGTAAATGCACCAACTAGGCTGTTACCAAGTAAATACAGATCACCAATAGCATCAAGAATTTTATGCTTTACAAACTCGTCATCATATCTTAAGCCGTCTTCATTTAATACGCGATATTCATCAAGTACGATGGCATTTTCCATGCTTCCACCTTGAACAAGATTTTTAGAGCGAAGATTTTCAATATCGTTCATAAAACCAAAGGTTCTAGCACGACTCACTTCTTTAACAAATGATGTGGCTGAAAAGTCAATTTCTGAATGCTGAGCACCAGCTGTAAATACAGGATGGTCAAAATCAATACCAAATGATACTTTGAAACCATCAAAGGGTTCAAAAATAGCAACTTTGTCGCCATCTTTAACCTCAATACGTTTTTTAATACGAATAAAGCGTTTTGCTTTGCTTTGCTCTTCTACACCAGCCGACTGTAGTAAAAATACAAATGGACCTGCACTTCCGTCCATAATTGGTACTTCGGGTGCCGATACATCGATATAAGCATTATCTATTCCTAACCCCGCCATAGCAGCTAGTAAATGCTCTACAGTAGAAATTCTTACGCCATCCTTGACTAAACAGGTAGAAAGCGTAGTGTCTCCTACGTTTTCTGGCGCCGCACAAATTTCGACAACAGGATCTAAGTCAACACGCCTAAAAATAATACCTGAATCAACTGGAGCAGGTCTTAATGTTAGGTATACTTTTTGACCCGTATGTAGGCCAACACCTGTTGCACGAATTGCGGTCTTGAGGGTACGCTGTTTAATCATTTTGAATTACTCTCCAATCGATTATTGCTAATTTTGCCACCAAGGCCATCTTGCTCAATTTTTCAAACTCATCGGATGAGTTGAAATAAAACTTGACGCATACTATCACAATTATTGGGCTTATAACACGTCTAGCCGTTCAATTATTAATCTTTTGTGACATATCGAGGCATTTTTAGGGTGGTTTTTCCACTTTTATCAACCAGTAAAACTGCCTAAGGTTTTACTAGTTATTCCAGTTTTTTAACCACCCACTAAATTTTTAACCATCCATTAAGACCTAGCACCCATTAATTATGGATAAGGGGAACATAATCAATAAACCGCCAAGCCTTATTAATAGTGATAATCATTATTAATTTCAAGTAAAATTAATAATTCTTGCTATTAATCTTGCTACCTCAAGCTTTTTAAGCTCACACTACAAATAGCCTACATCAATTTTCATACAACAGGGTTGATCTAGGTTAGTCTGCCTGCTTTCTTAAAAAAGCAGGAATATCAAGATAATCTAAATCGCTACCAACCGCTTGTTTTGGTTGAGTTGCCTGTTGACGAATAATGGTTGGGCGTTCTAATTCGCCATAATTATTTGAACCATCGGGGTTACGAGTATTGTCAACTCTTACCTCAGGTGCTTTAACGGTATGACCACCAATGCCAGTAGCAACCACTGTGACACGAATTTCATCCTTAAGTTCAGGATCAATTGCGGTTCCAATTACCACCGTTGCATCTTCTGCGGCAAACTCTTGAACAACAGTGCCCACCTCTGAGAATTCATCAATACTCATATCTTCGCCAGAAGTAATATTAACTAAAATACCTTTAGCACCCGACAGATCAACATCTTCAAGTAATGGGCTAGATACGGCAAGCTCGGCAGCTTTTCTGGCTCTATCATCACCACTACCAAAGCCATTACCCATCATTGAAGTGCCTTTTTCAGACATAACGGTTTTAACATCGGCAAAATCCACGTTAATTAAACCAGGACAAGTCATTAGCTCGGCAATCCCCTGAACCGCACCATGTAAAACATCATTTGCAGCTTTAAAGGCTTCGGTAAGCTTTTTGCCTTTCATTACATTAAGCACTTTGTCGTTAGGCACAATAATTAACGAATCAACATGTTGTTTTAGCTCATCAATTCCAGTCTCGGCCACTTGCATACGCTTTTTCATTTCAAAGAAAAATGGTTTGGTTACAACAGCAACGGTTAATACGCCCATTTCTTTAGCAATTTCGGCAATAACGGGTGCTGCACCTGTACCAGTACCACCACCCATACCCGCGGTGATAAACACCATATCGGTATCAGCCAAAATTTCTGATATGCGCTCTCGATCTTCAATAGCCGCCTGACGACCAATTTCAGGATTAGCACCAGCACCTAGGCCTTTAGTAATTTGGCCTCCTAGTTGAATGGTTGTACGTGCGGCAGAGCGATTTAATGCTTGCGCGTCAGTATTAGCACAAACAAACTCAACTCCATCAACATTGGCTTTAAGCATGTGCTCAACAGCGTTGCCGCCGCCGCCACCTACTCCAACCACTTTAATGACTGCGTTTTCACGGCAGTTTTCTACAAACTCGAACATATTAGGCATTTTTATTTCCCCTTTTTGTTAACTAACTTAATTTCAATTTAAATACTTTTAGTGCTTAGTTCGCACCAATCAATTCTGTCTATCTTAAAAACCACTAAACCATTGCTTCATTTTCTGTAGCATTTTTGAAAAACCAGATTCTTCTTCATCGAACGAACCCTTATTTTCCGTTTGCTGTTGACCATAAAGCAGTAAACCAACCCCTGTTGCATGAATTGGATTTCTCACAACATCAACTAAACCACTTACCCCTTGCGGCATACCAAGTCTTACGGGCATATGAAAAACTTCCTCAGCCAGCTCAATTAATCCTTCCATTTTTGATGAGCCACCAGTAAGTACAATGCCCGCAGGAATAATTTCCTCAAAGCCGCTACGTCTAAGCTCGGCTTGAACTAGGGTAAATAACTCCTCATAACGAGGCTCAACTACTTCGGCCAACGTTTGACGTGACATTTTTTTCGCTTCTCTATCACCCACCCCTGGCACTTCAATAGTGTCTTCTAGTGAAGTAAGCTGCCTTAGCGCGCAAGCATATTTAATTTTAATATCCTCAGCATGCTGAGTTGGTGTTCTTAATGCCACAGCAATATCGTTAGTAACCTGATCACCGGCAATAGGAATAACCGCAGTATGACGAATTGCACCTTCGGTAAAAATGGCAATATCGGTAGTGCCGCCACCAATATCCACAATGCAAACTCCTAGCTCTTTTTCATCTTCGGTTAATACCGAATAAGACGAAGCCAGTTGCTCTAAAATAATATCGTCAACATCTAAACCGCAACGCTTAATACACTTAACAATATTTTGTGCCGCGCTCACTGCGCCAGTAACCATATGAACTTTAGCCTCAAGCCTTACCCCCGACATACCCACTGGCTCGCGAATGCCTTCTTGATTATCAATCACAAACTCTTGCGGCAAAATATGTAAAATTCTTTGATCGGCAGGTATTGCAACCGCTTTTGCCGCATCAATCACTCGGTCAACATCACTGGCGTTCACTTCACTATCGCGAATAGCCACAATGCCGTGAGAATTTAAGCTGCGAATATGACTACCCGCAATGCCCGCATAAACCGAATGAATTTGGCAACCAGCCATAAGCTCTGCTTCTTCAACCGCCCGTTGAATAGATTGCACCGTAGACTCTATATTAACCACCACGCCTTTTTTTAAACCCGTAGAAGGATGACTACCAATACCAATAATATCGGTTTGTCCTTCGGTACCAATTTCACCAACAATGGCAACCACTTTTGAAGTGCCAATATCAAGACCTACAATCAATTTTTTATCTATTACTTTTGACATAATTTTCGGCTCACTTTCCTTTTTCAAGGATTAACCTTTCCTTTCTTGTTCTTCGAGTTTCCACGCAACGGCAAAACCATTGTTATAACGTAAATCTACTTTTTCCAATTTATCTGGGTTTTCAATTTCACTAAAAACCTGCACCAATAAATCCACTCTAGACTTATGTTGCTTACGCCCTAAATTTATTGATAAACCATTGGTCATTTCTAATTGCCAATTATTAATTTCATCAATAGTTAAGTGGTTAACTTGCAAATTTAAAATTTCTAACTGACGACGAATAGCTTTATATTCGCTCCATGTTTTCTGTAAGTAATCAACCTTTCTATGGGTGTTATCTATTAAGCTAACCTTCACTAAGTTTTTCATCCAAGGCTGCTCTTTCTCAATCTGAACCTTAGTGCCAGCGTTGGTTAAAATTTGTTGATTAAACTTAACCACAGGCTGATGTTCTTTAATATTTAACACCAACTGATCAGGCCAAACTTTTCTAATAGATACCGATTTCACCCAATCAATTTTCTGTATATCGTTTTGTATTGCATTAATATCAATAGCCCACATACCTTTGTTAGTTTTTGCGGTTATCATTTGTGTTAATGCATCTTTATTCAAATATTTCAGCTCATGTTGAAGCGATATTTTCTTAACTGGCCATATATTTTGATACAGCGAATTTAACTGAAAGCCAGCCACGCCAATAGCGGCTAAAAATAATACCAGCACTATTTTATTTGGCTTAAAGCGCATTACAGCAGGAAGCTTAAGGTTAAGCTTTTTCTGTTTGCTTTCTACTTTAACTGCCATTTTTTTTGTCATGGTATTTACTCTGCTTTTTCCTTATTTAGTTATTTTTTATTAACCATAAAACTGGTTTCTAAAATTAATAAAACCAGCTCATCAAAAGATAAACCTTGAACTAAAGCCGATTTAGGCACTAGGGAAGTTTCTGTCATACCTGGCACCGTATTCGCTTCAAGAATTAAAAACTCGCCTTTATCGCCATCGCGAATAAAATCGACTCGCCCCCATCCACTACAGCCTAATAAACTAAAAGCATTTAACGCTAAATTTTGAAGTTCATTTTCTTCATTATCACTTAAGCCACTTGGGCAAAAATATTGGGTTTGTTGTGACTGATACTTGGCTTTATAATCATAAAAATCTCTTGGTGTTACCATGCTAATACTTGGTAGTGCTACACCATTTAAAATAGATACCGTATATTCACGACCATTAATAAAACTTTCTACTAAAACATCATCATCATATTGGTGTGCAACAGCAACACCATCGACTAACTCCTTAGCACTAGTAACTTTAGACATACCAACACTAGAGCCTTCTTTAACAGGCTTTACAAATAATGTTGTGCCAAGCTTGGCAAATAAACGTCTAGCTTTTACTTCATCGAATGTTTCATTTTTATTAACAACAGCAAATCTTGCCGTAGGAATTTCTGCTTCTCTCCATACACGTTTGCTTAATAGTTTATTCATGGATAATGCGGCGCCACAAACATCACTGCCAGTAAAGGGAATGTCACAAGTTTTTAAATAACCCTGAATAACACCATCTTCGCCATCTCGACCATGAAGAGCAATTAATGCTCTATCAATTTCGTGCTCTAATAATTGCTGTTGTAAATTTTGTGCAGGATCAATTTTTACCGCATCAACACCACTACGAATTAATGATTGGTAAATTGCCTCGCCAGACAATAAAGAAATTTCTCGCTCGGCAGAATTTCCGCCAAGCAAAACCCCGACTTTGCCATAGTCTGAAATTTCTTTTGTTCGATTAAGTTCTCTCATTAATTTCTCAGCAATACTTTTTTAACTTCAATTAAAATTCGTCAACAAAGCTCATTTTTTCTTGAGCCCACTCTTTGGCAATAGCACCAACATTTCCCGCACCTTGAGTCACCACTAAATCACCATCTTGCACTACAGCGGCTAATGCGGCTTTTAGCTCACTTTGATCTTCAACAAAAATGGGATCAAGCTGACCACGTTGACGAATTGAACGACACAAACTGCGACCATCGGCACCTGCAATAGGAGACTCTCCTGCAGCATAAACTTCTAGCATAATTAATACATCTGCTTTAGATAAAGTCGATGCAAAGTCTTCAAATAGATCTCGGGTTCGCGAATAACGATGTGGCTGAAAAACCATAACCAAGCGTTTATCTGACCAACCATCTCTTACCGCATTAATTGTTGCGGCAACTTCGGTTGGGTGATGTCCATAATCATCAACTAATTCAATCTCACCGGCTTTAGTTGCAAAGCTTCCGCAAAACTGAAAACGCCGCCCAATTCCTGCAAAATTTTGTAATGATTCCACAATGGCTTTGGCTTTTACTCCGTCTTCGTTAGCGACAGTAAATGCTGCTAAAGAATTCAGTACGTTGTGCCTGCCCGGCATATTTAAGTCAACTTCAAGTAAACCGGGTTTACCTTTACGCTTAACTTTGTAGCGACTAATACCAGCACTTTGTTGAAATTCAACCGCTTGATAATCGGCATCATCAGAAAACCCATAGGTGACATAAGGACGCATTAAAGAAGGAATAATATCTCTTACACCTTCATCATCAATACACAAAACCGCTAAACCGTAAAACGGCATATTGTGTAAAAACTCGATAAAAGTTTGTTTTACTTTTTCAAAATCGCCATCGTAAGTATCCATATGATCCATATCGATATTAGTTACAATTGAGACCATGGGTTGTAAATGCAAAAAGGAAGCATCACTTTCATCCGCCTCAGCAATAAAATAGCGACTTTTTCCTAATCGTGCGTTAGCACCTAAGCGATTAAGCAGTCCGCCAATCACAAAGGTTGGATCAAGATTAGCATCGGCAAAAATCGTAGCTAATAAGCTGGTTGTAGTGGTTTTACCATGGGTACCCGCCACAGCAACACCATGCCTAAACCGCATAAGCTCAGCCAACATTTCTGCTCTTGGCACAATAGGAATTCTGCGCGAACGTGCTGCTTCAATTTCGGGGTTATCATTAGAAATTGCGGTGCTAACCACAATCACATCGGCGCCTAAAATATTATTAGCACTGTGATTATGAAAAATTTCTGCACCTAACTTTTCGAGTCGAGTAGTATTTTGATTAGTAGCAGGATCCGACCCTGAAACCGAATAACCTTGGTTAATTAATACCTCGGCAATGCCGCACATACCCGCGCCGCCAATACCAATAAAATGAATATTGCGAATACGCCCCATTTCTGGCACATCAATCACTAGATTACTTGGCAATGTTTGTTCAAATTTTTTCATGCTGCCTGTTTCCTAAATTGTTCACAATATTCAACCACGTTATCCGTTGCATTTAATATCGCTGCTTTTGCCGCATTTTCTGCCATTTTTTCAATGAGTTTAGGCTTACTAATCAGCGTTTTAAGTTGCGCAAAAAAATCATCCGTCACCAGCTCATTATCTTTAAATAATAACGCCGCATTTTTTTTAACTAACCAATTAGCATTAGCCGTTTGATGATCATCAACCGCATAAGGAAAAGGTACAAAAATTGCCGCTTTACCTGCCGCAGCAATTTCCGATACGGTAGAAGCCCCCGCCCTACAGATCACTAAATCAGCTTGGACAAAAGCTTTTGCTATATCATCAATAAATTCAACCACTTCAATATTTTTTTGCCAGTTTGGCATTATATTTTGATAAAAACTTTTAGTTTCTTTTGCTCTATTTTTCCCCACTTGATGAACCACTTTTATTGGCGCTTGCTGATTTATTTGAGCAAAAACTTTAGGCAAATTTTTATTCAGTGCTAAAGCGCCTCGGCTTCCGCCAATCACCAAAATACTAATGGTTAAATCATCGGCTATTTTCTTTTTTTGTAATGATTTAATTTCTTCTCGAATGGGGTTACCAACCGTTTTAACTTTTTCACTTTGAGCAAAAGTATTAGGAAAAGCCTGAAATATTTTTTTAGCCCATTTACCTAGCATTTTATTGGTCATTCCTGCCACCGCATTTTGTTCATGGATAACCAGTGGTACACCCGCTATTTTTGTAGCAATGCCGCCAGGCCCTGCTACAAAACCGCCAAACCCAAGCACCACATTGGGGCTTTGTTTACGAATAATTTTCATCGCTTCTAAAACCGCTTTACTTAAAGTAAACGGAAGTTTTAACCAGCCAATAATTCCATTGCCTCTCACGCCTTTTACCGATATACAATCTATTGAAATATTGGCTTTAGTCACTAAGGTTTCTTCCATGCCATTGATTGAACCTAACCAACTTACCTGCCAACCTTTTTCAATCAATCCTTTGGCCACCGCAATTCCAGGAAAAATGTGTCCTCCTGTACCACCAGCCATAATTATTGCTTTAGGTGCTTGCTTATTCACGCGGCTCTCCTTCAGCAACTTCTGTTTCTTCGGCTTTTTGCAAATTGGCATTAACAAGCCGAGTTTCAAAATCAATTCTTAATAATATTGCAACCGCAACCGCGCAAATAACTAAGCTGTTTCCACCATAACTAATAAATGGCAGTGTTAACCCTTTAGTTGGCAATGCACCACTGGTGACTCCCATATTAATCAGCGCCTGAAAAGTGATCCAAAAACCAACACCATAAGCCAAATAAGCCGCATAAGGCCGTTGTTGTAATAAAGCTTTTCTACCAATTCTCATTGCGCGATAAAAGAAAGTAAAAAATAAAGCAAGCACTAAGAACACGCCAATTAATCCAAACTCTTCAGCAAAAATGGCGAAAATAAAATCGGTATGCGCTTCGGGCAAATAAGATAGCTTTTGTAAACCATTGCCCAAACCTTCACCCCACAAACTGCCTCGACCAAAAGCAATTAGCGATTGAGTTAATTGATAACCACTGCCAAAAGGATCAGCCCAAGGATCAAGAAAGGTCATTAGCCTTTCTAGTCGATAAGGCTGGCTGACGGCAATAATGCCTAAAATTCCAGCGACCGCGCCACTTAAACCAATAAACTGCCAAAGCTTAGCGCCACCTAAAAACAACATGGCTAATGAAGTGGCTAAAATAACCACCGATGCACCAAAATCTGGCTCCAACAACAATAACCCTGTAATTAACGCCAACACTAATAAGGGTTTAGCAAATCCCATAATTTGAGTTTGTAGCTCGTCGGTTCTTCTCACCAGGTAACCCGCTAAATAAACCACAACAAATAATTTAATCGCTTCAGAAACCTGAAAAGTTAAAGGGCCAATGGCAAGCCAGCGTTTACTACCATTAACGGTTCTTCCTGCAAATAACACTAAAACTAAAAGCGCCAAACCTAGCACCAATAAATAAGGTCCATATTGCTGCCAGCGAATAATCGGCTGGGTTAAAACCACCAGTGCCGCGATTAGACTCGCGCCTAAATAAAAGAAGTGTCTGGTTACAAAAAATTGGGCATTACCATTAAGTGAAGTTTCTGCATGGTATAGCGAGCTTGATGACACCATAACCACACCCAGTGCAACCAAGAAAAACACTGAACCTAACAACATTGGATCGTACCAATGTTTTGGTAAAGGCATTGTGTTTGAACTCATAACAAAGCCTCCACACAGTCAGTGAAATGCTTGCCGCGCACTTCAAAATTTTTGTACTTATCTAAACTGGCGCAAGCTGGCGATAATAAAACTAAGCCTTTTTTTGCATTGGTTTGTTTTGCGTTAAAGCTTTTTAGGTATTCATAACTAAAGCTTACTGCTTGCTCCATTGAGCTGGCTAATTTAACTTTAGCTTTATCAATTAACTCGGCTAGTTTACTAGCATCTTTTCCAAGAGTTACCATTAAATCGACACTGGATTCCAAACTAGGTTTTAATGGTGATAAATCGGCACCTTTTGATTCTCCGCCCGCAATTAAAACAATAGGCTCAAATTGATTTTTGTCGATACTTTCAATCGCAGAAATCGTTGCGCCCACATTCGTCGCTTTTGAGTCATTAATCCAAATAGCGGCTTTATTTTCAGCAACCGTTTCAAAGCGATGCGAAAGTCCATGATAACTTTTTAGCGCTTCAAGCACTGGTTTATCAATTGCAATTTCTAACGCATTTAGTAACCCTAATGAGGCTAATGCGTTACTCCAATTATGTTTGCCTTTTATACCGAGTTCATTGGTTGATAAAACTGTTTTACCATTGACAGTTAATTGTGTTGCTTGATCTTTTTCAACTAAGCAGTAATCTGCATTACGCTTTACTGAAAACTGTTTTAATTGATTTAAGTTTGATGTTTTGATTAAAGGATCATCAGCGTTAACCAAGCAGTTTTTAGCCTTGTTATAAATTGATAATTTAGATTTTTGATAATCCTCAAAAGACTCATATCTATCCATATGATCTTCGGTTATGTTAAGCACCGTGGCGACATCAGCATTTAATGATTGAGTAATATCTAACTGAAAACTTGAAAGCTCTAGCACATAATAGTCGGCATTATCATTTGGTAAAAAATCTAAAACAGGAATGCCAAAATTGCCGCCAATTTTTGCATTTTTACCCGCGGCAATTAATAGTTTATGGGTTAAATCGGTTACTGTGCTTTTACCATTAGAACCAGTAATTGCAATGGTTTTACCTTTAGTGTTTTGAACAAAAATTTCAATATCACTCACAACCTGAATGTTAAGACCAATTGCTTGTTGAATAATTGAAATTTTAGGATCAACACCGGGGCTTAAAATAATTTGCTCGCAATCTTTAATTAAATCCGTCCAAATATTTTCAGGTACATCACCAAAATAATGATCCACGCAATATTCTAGCTTTTCTAACTCAGATAAACCTGGAGGATTTTGTCTAGTATCAATAATAACGTAAGGTTGTTTAATTCTTTCTAAATAACGCACAGCCGCTAATCCGGTTTTACCTAAACCGAATACGCAAGTTAAGTTTGGCTGATTAATGTTATTCATATAACCTAATTTCTTCTACCTAATTTTTAGTGTGGCTAAACCAACAAGCACTAACACTACCGAGATGATCCAAAAGCGCACAATCACTCTTGGCTCTGGCCAACCTTTTAGCTCATAATGATGATGTAGTGGCGCCATATTAAAAATTCTTCTGCCTGTTAACTTAAAACTCGCCACTTGTAAAATGACCGAAATTGTTTCCATTACAAAAATGCCGCCCATAATAAAAAGCACTAATTCTTGCCTTACAATTACCGCAACTACACCTAACGCCGCACCTAAACCTAATGAGCCAACATCACCCATAAATACTTGTGCGGGATAAGTGTTAAACCATAAAAATCCAAGTCCTGCACCTGCAATGGCTCCGCAAAATATAATCAACTCGCCTGTTCCGGGAATATACGGAATAGATAAATATTCAGAGAAGTTAGTGTTACCTGTTACATAAGCAAAAATGCCTAGCGCACCTGCCACTAATACGGTTGGTAAAATCGCAAGACCGTCAAGCCCATCGGTAAGATTAACCGCGTTACTGGTTCCTACAATCACAAAATAAGTTAATACCAAATAAAACGCGCCAAGCTCTATGGCGACGTTTTTAAAAAATGGAATAATCAAAATAGTTTCGGCATCAACTTGAGTGGTTGAATACAAATAAAATGCCGCCACTAAACCAACAACCGATTGCCAAAAATATTTCCAGCGAGAGGCTAACCCTTTTGAATCTTTATATTTAATTTTGCGGTAGTCATCAATAAAACCAACCATACCAAAACCAAGCGTAGTTAATAACACAACCCATACATAACGATTATCTAAATCGCCCCAAAGCAGTGTAGAAACCGCAATCGCAATTAAAATTAATGCCCCACCCATTGTTGGGGTTCCAGCTTTACTTAAGTGCGATTGTGGGCCATCGTCACGCACTGTTTGACCAATTTGCTTGCCCGTTAATTTACGGATCATAAATGGTCCTAACAACAAAGAAATAGCTAAGGCCGTTAGCACACCTAAAATGCCTCGCATGGTTAAATAACCAAACAAGTTAAAACCTGAATAGTATTGTTGTAAGTATTCTGATAGCCAAAGTAACATGGTTAGTTATTCCTCACCGTGGGATCATTTTCTTCAACACCACAAAGTGAAGCATTGAGCAAGGCTTTCACTACTTTTTCCATTTGTGCACTTCTTGATCCTTTGATCAAAATTGAAGTATTTGATTTGAGTTGTTGTTTTAATTGTTTAATCAAATCCTGTTGACTACTAGAGTGATTTCCATCACCCGAAAACTTTTCTATAGTGTGCTGTGTCATTTTTCCACAAGCATAAACGGCATCTATACCTTTTTGTGTTGCATATTCGCCAATTTGTTGATGGCAAGATTGTGCATACTCACCAAGCTCAGCCATATCTCCTGCAACAAAAATACGTTTACCGTCATAACCCGATAATAATTTTATCGCCGCTTTCATTGACGATAAATTAGCGTTGTAACTATCATCAATAATTCGGCAACCGTTATCTAAAATAGTTGTATTTAAACGTCCTGAAACCACAGGTGCTTGAGATAATCCTTTGGCAATATCACTCAGCTCAACACCAATTGATAAACAGCAAGTTGCTGCGGCTAATGCGTTTGACACATTATGTTCACCAGCAATGGCAAGCTTAATTGGTTGCACTTGTCCCTTATAGCAGCAATCAAAACTTGCCACCTGGTTTTTATCCATAACGATATTTTTGGCGGTAACATCTGCACTTTTATTTTTTGAAAAAGTTTTTACTTGGCTTGTTATTGTTTTTAGCCATTGTTTTGAATAAGGTTCATCTAAATTAACAACGGCAACACCACTATCAGAAAGCGATTGATAAATCTCACCTTTGGCATTAGCAACACCTTGTAGGCTACCAAAACCTTCTAAATGTGCCGCCCCAACATTATTCACCATGGCAACATCGGGCAGGGTTAAATTAGATGTATATTTAATTTCACCCGCATGGTTTGCGCCTAATTCCACCACCGCAAATTCATGAGATTTATCCAGTTTTAATAAGGTTAATGGCGCGCCAATGTCATTATTTAAATTGCCATACGTTGCAATGGTTTTGCCTAATCTTTTTAAAATTGTTGCGGTCATTTCTTTAACGGTTGTTTTACCGCTACTTCCCGTTATGGCAATAGTTTTAGGGGTTAAATGTATACGATTAAACTTTGCAATTTTTCCCAAGGCTAAACGCGTATCATCAACAACAATTTGCGGAATTTCAATGGCGCTCTCTTGCTCAACAACTAACCCTTTTGCGCCTTGTTTAACGACATCATTTAAAAACAGGTGAGCATCAAAATTATCACCCTTTAATGCAACAAACAGTGCATCTTTTTTACTTTGTCTACTATCGGTAAATACGTTAGAAACTTCAGCATCACTAAACACTAATCGTCCATCAATATATTCTGCAATGTCGCTCAGCTTTAACTTAATCATTGTTTAAAGCCTCCAGAACATTTTTTGCCACTTCAATATCGCTATGATGATATTTTTGAGTGCCAATAATTTGGTAATCTTCGTGTCCTTTACCGGCAATTAAAACCGCATCACCCGCTCTGGCATGGTTAATTGCATAACTAATTGCTTCGGATCTATTGGCAATAAATATTGCTTTTTCTGCGTGTTTAAAACCGCTGAAAATATCGTCTTTAATTTTTAATTCATTTTCAGTTCTGGGGTTATCATTAGTTACAACAATTTTGTTAGCTAGTTTTTCTGCAATGCCTGCCATAAGTGAACGCTTACCAGGATCTCTATCGCCACCACAGCCAAACACACACCAAATATTGCCTACATTATGCTCGCGTATAGTTAATAAAGTTTGCTTTAAGGCATCGGGAGTGTGAGCATAATCAACAATGGCTAAAGGTGAGTTATCGGTGCTTAAAGTTTCCATTCTTCCTGGTGCGCCGCTTACTCGCTTAATAGCTTTTAAAGTTAAATTAATATCTTTAAATACCTGGCCTAAACAAGCAACTACCACTAATAAATTAGACAAATTAAACTCGCCAATTAATGGTGACTCTAGCTCTCCGCTTCCCCAAGGGGTGTAAACTTTAGCATGAATTCCGCGCATAGAATAAACCACATCTTCAGCCCAAATCCAACGATCTAAATTAGAGCCTGGGGTCGGCAATTTTGTAGTAATTAACCATTTACTCGCCGTTATTGCATCATCTTTGGCTAGCTTGCGACCATAGCGATCATCCATATTGATCACTGCATTTTTCACATTAGGCTGCACAAATAATTGGCGCTTAGCGGCATAATAATTATCCATTGTGCCGTGATAATCTAAATGGTCACGAGTTAAATTGGTAAAAATAGCCGTGTGTAAATTAACCGCTTTGGTTCGCCCCTGATGAATGCCATGAGATGAAATTTCCATGGAAGCAAATTGCGCACCTACAGCCAGTGCTTTGGCTAATACCTTTTGAGTAGTAATAGGATCGGCAGTGGTGTTATCAGAGGTTTGTAAGTTATTGCACTCACCAACCCCTAGGGTTCCTAACAAATAACACTCAAAATGTAGCTGTTGTAATGCCTTTGCAACTAAATAGCTACAACTTGTTTTTCCATTAGTACCCGTTACCCCAATCACTTTTAAATTTTGTGACGGGTTTTGATAGTAATTTGCCGCCAGCTCACTCACTTTGCTTTGCAGATCTTCTATCCAAATAATTTTTTTCTCATCAATACTAGAGTTTTGCTCAAATGCTTCTTGCCATTTGGCATTATTATTAGCCTCGGCAATAACTAAACTTGCACCATTTTCAATGGCATTAGGAATAAACTTTCTGCCATCTAAATTAAATCCATTTAAGGCAACAAAAGTGTCTCCTGATTTTATGTTTCTGCTATCTAAAACCGGTTGACCAACCACTATTTCAAGTTGCTTTTCTGAGCGAATATTTGCCTCAATATTAAGTAATAGATCTTTTAATTTAGGGTTAACCATCTAAGTTTCCCCTTTTTGATTGAGTCTTTAATGCCGCTTGCTTTTGGTCGGGCTTAACGTTTAATAATCGCAAAGATTCGGCCGCCACTTTGGCAAAAACAGGTGCCGCCACTTGCCCACCGTAGTAATCATCGTTTTGCGGCTCGTCAACAAAAATTACCATGGCAATTTTAGGGTTGCTCACTGGTGCAATCCCCGCAAAGAAAACCGTGTATTCATCACCATAACCGCCGCGTACCGCTTTTCTTGCGGTGCCCGTTTTTCCAGCAATTCTGTAACCATCAACTTTTGCGCGTTGTCCGCTTCCACCTTCACCAACAACGGTTTCCATCATGGCAACCACTTGGCGGCTGACCTTTTTTGATAATACTTGTTCACCTAAAGGCTTATCTTTTAGTTTTACTAAACTAACTGGACGTTTAATACCGTTTGCTCCTAATACAGAATAAGCTTGCACTAGCTGAACCGGTGTAACTCTAAACCCATATCCATAAGCAAGAACGGCTTTTTCTACCTTGCTCCAGTTTTCTCTAATTTCAAATCTTCCAGCACTTTCCCCAGGAAAACCGCTAGCGGTATCAACACCAAATCCAACCTGGTTGAATGTATATAAAAAGTCCTCATCACTCATCATATGGGCAAGTTTTGATACCCCAATATTGCTCGACTTTTGCAAAATACCCGTTACATCTAAAGAGTCATAATGCTTAATGTCTTTCACCCAATGTCCATTATATTTAACTCGCCGAGTATCAATTTTTGTACTTGGTGAAACCACACCTGCCTCTAATGCACTAGCAACCGTAAAAGGTTTTGCCGTAGAGCCGGGCTCAAAGCTATCAACAAATGCAGAGTTTCTGGTGTATTTGGGCTTACGTGTATCAAAGCGGTTTGGGTTATATGACGGCTGTGAAAGCAGCGCTAAAACTTCACCAGTTTCAACATCAAGCATAACTAATGAACCCGATTTAGCACGGTTTTTAAGCACTGCGGTTTTTAGTGCTTTATAAGCCAACGCTTGAATTCGGCTATCAATACTCAGTTTAAGATCTTGACCTTTTTCAGCCACTTTTTTAATCGCTTGCTTTTCAATCACATTACGTTTTACATCAAGCAAAACGGTTTCTAGTCCTGGCTTGCCCGTTAAATGTTCATCAAAAGCTTTTTCTAAACCTTCACGCCCTTTATCATCAACATCGGTAAAACCCACTAAGTGCGCGGCAATTTCGGCTGATGGATAATAGCGCCTAAATTCATCTTTTAAATACACACCCGGTAAATCTAAAGTTTTAACCACCGCAGAAGTACTGGGATCTAAATGTCTTGCCACCCAAACAAACTGTTTACCTTTTCGTTTAACAATCCATTGTTTAAAATCTTTAATCGATTTTCGCGCAATAATCGCTAAGCGATCCCAATCCGACTCGTTTAATGTTGGAGACTTTTTCATTACCTGAGTCACATCCATCCATACCGAAGTCACTGGCACACTAACCGCCAATTCAACTCCATTACGATCTAAAATTCTGCCTCTGTGAGTTGCCACTTCTTTATTACGAATGCTGGCTGAATCTGAACGGCTAATAAGCCCTTCAGCTTCATCAACTTGTAAAAAGGCCGCACGAGCAAATAGCACACAAAAGGCACAAGTAAGCACTCCCATTAGCACCATAAAACGCCCGCTTCCCATAGGAACTGAACTTGGCTTTCTGGCTTGTTTATTTTTTTTGTTACTCATAATGAAATCACCTTTTCATTTTTAAGAGTAACCTCTTCCATTTGTAATTGTTTTTTTGCCTCGCTTGATATGCGATCTGCTTCGGTTAACGTGGTAAATTCTAAACGTAATGACTCCCACTGAATTTGCAGCTCTCTTTGACGCTTTTTTTCAATTTGTAATTCAGCAGTAAAACTACGCGCTTTATGCGTTGTTTGAGTTAATTGAATTGCCGAAAAAACTAAAAATATAGCAAGCAAAGTTACAAACCAGTGGCGCACAAAAATATCAGTGAACAGGGCTTTCACTAAAACCGGTTGTTCTACTTTTGTTGATTTTTTGTTGTCCTTTTTTGCCATTTTATTTTGCTTTATTACCTTTATTAGTTTTATTTTTTCCTGTTATTTTCTTTATTAACTAAAGCTTCTCTGCCACTCTTAATACCGCACTGCGTGAACGACTATTGGCTTCAATTTCTTGTTTACTAGGCTTTACTGCCTTACCTATTGGTTTAAATTCACGGTTTAATTCACTGTCTAACACGGGCAATCCTTTTGGAAATTGATCGCCTTTAGATTTATCGCGAATAAACCGTTTAACTAATCTGTCTTCTAACGAATGAAAACTAATAATTGATAGTCTTCCTTCTTTGGCTAAAACTTTCGATGAAACATCAAGTGTTTTTCTTAGCTCGCCTAACTCATCATTAATAAAAATTCTTATCGCTTGAAAACTTCTAGTTGCTGGATGTTTAAATTTATCCTTAACTGGACAAGCTTCATCAATTATTTTTGCCAGTTGCAAGGTAGAATCAATTTTTTCTTCTTCTCTTATTGCAACAATTGCTCTAGCAATTCTGGTGGCAAACTTCTCTTCACCATATTCTTTTAATACGCGTTTTATTTCATCAACTTCGGCAACAGCTAACCAATCAGCCGCCGACTGTCCTTGTGATGTATCCATACGCATGTCTAAATAACCTTCCTTTAAAAAACTAAATCCTCGCTCGGCTTGATCAAGTTGTGGTGAAGACACCCCTAAATCCAGCAATATTCCATCTACCATTCCTAACAAATCTTTCTGCAATAAAAGTGACTCAATTGAGGCAAAGTTCTGATGACAAAACTCAAAACGCTTGTCAGCTAATAAATCTTTTGCCGACTCTGCCGCTTGTGGATCTCTATCAATTCCAATCAGCCGACCATTGTCACCTAGCCGCTCTAATATCAAACGGCTATGTCCGCCGCGCCCAAAAGTACCATCAACATAAACGCCGCTGGGCTTAATATTAAGACCGTCAACCGCCTCATCAAGCAAGACAGTAATATGTTGTTTTTGATTTTGCATAAACGCTAGTAGTAGAGATCAGGCAGGTCGTCAGAGTTAAGTTCGTCATCTGATAACACTTCCATATCTTCGTTAGTCAATTCATTCCAGTTTGCTTCACTCCATAATTGGAATGTTTTGGTTTGACCAACCAGCATGACTTCTTTGGTTAAACCGACCCTTTCGCGCAAAACACTTGGAATAAGTAAGCGACCACTAGCGTCCATATCAACATCTGTTGCATGCGCCAGCATAATTCGCTTTAGTCGTCGGTGGAGTTTTTTAGAGTTGGAGAGCGCTTGTAGATCTGCTTCGGTTGATTCCCAGTGTTCGAGAGGAAAAATCAACAAGCAATTGTCATAGGGATCACAGGTGATTATCATGTGCGAATCATAAGACGTTTTAATGCCGTCACGATACTTTGCAGGTATCGCAATACGACCTTTGGCGTCTAAATTGATTGAATTGGCTCCACGAAACACTGTTTTATCCTAAGGGTTTAAAGATCTAATGATCAGTTAGATCTTGTTTTGTGTGACTGGAGATCAACCCAATCCACAAAACGACACTTTACTACACTTTTCTCCACTTCCTTGCACTATAGGGATGAATACCCACTTTTGTCAAGGAAAAACCCAAAGGAAAAACCAGAAATAGTGCTTATTTCACAAAGACTTAGCTGTACTTAAAAGACTTTAGTTTAAGCTTAAATTTGAATAAGAAGTTAATTCAGGTAGTTACATTTCAAACTTAAAGTAATACTTTAAGTTATGGGGTAAAGTGAGGAAGGAAAAGCTTAAAAACCTTCACTTATTGAGATTTTTGAGCTACTCAACAAAAAAACGTATAAAACAAAATCGTTAATCATTAAAACACTTAATCTTTTACAGCCTTGGTGCTTTTCGGTGTTTTGTTGCTTGTTCATAACCATATGCGACTTCAATTAATAAGCCTTCGGATAAGTTGGTGCCAAAAAAAGAAATTCCAACGGGAAGTCCGTCGATAAACCCCATGGGCACGGTAATATGTGGATACCCTGCAACAGCGGCAGGCGAAGTTGCCGAGCCCAAAAATTTATCACCTGACTCTAAATTAATATCCCAAGCTTTGCTAGTAGTAGGGGCGACCAATAAATCGAGATCATGTTTAGCTAAAATAGCATCAATACCTTCTTTGCCTGCTAATAGCTTTGCTTGCTGCTTAGCTTTAAGGTATTGCTTATCATTTAATCCGCCAGAGCTATTTGCCATAACAAAAAGCTCTTGAGCAAAATATTGCATTTCTTTTGCTGCATTTTGCTGATTAAACTCAATCAAATGAGATAATGTTAATCCTGTAGCAGCATTGCTAAGATATTGATTAATGCCTTGTTTAAACTCATGCAACAGTACAGTTAATTCACTTTTATAAACCTTATCTAAATTTGGCAAATTTGTATTATCAACAATAATTGCCCCATTTTCTTGTAGCACTTTCACCGCTAAATCAAATGCTTTATCAAATGAATGATCATAATCCATAAGATTTCTAACAATACCGATGCGTTTTCCTTTTAAACCATCTACTTTTAGGTGTTGACTATAATTGTTTAAACCTTTTTGGTGTAAACTATCATTTTTATCAACTTTAACCATGGCTTGTAGCAATACAACAGCATCAGCTACAGTTCGAGCCATTGGTCCTGCGGTGTCTTGTGTGTGAGAAATAGGAATAATTCCGTCACGACTTACCGTGCCAACACTTGGCTTTATTCCCACTATTCCATTCATTGCCGCAGGACAAGTCACCGAACCATCAGTTTCAGTACCAATCGCTAGCAGAGTTAAATTTGCTGCCACCGATACCCCCGAACCCGAGCTTGAACCACAAGGCGATTTTTTTATGTTGTATGGATTCTTTGCTTGCCCCCAATTAGCGCTCCAGCCGCTAGAGCTTTTAGTTGAACGAAAATTAGCCCACTCACTTAAATTAGTTTTACCTAAAATAATGGCACCCGCTTCTCTTAGATTTTGAACTAAAAAAGCATCATCTTTTGGGTAATTATTCTTTAATGCTAAAGAGCCAGCGGTGTTGGCCATTCCATCGCTAGTATCAATATTATCTTTTAATAAAATAGGAATGCCGTGTAATAAACCACGTAACTTATTCTGAGATCTTTCAGCATCTAATGCTTTAGCAATTTCAATTGCTTTAGGGTTTATTTGCGCAACTGAAAAAAGTTTTACACCGTTTTGATCATAGCGCTCAATACGATCAAGATAATAATCCACAAGTTCTACACTGGTTAATTTACCCATTTGCATTAGCTCTTGTGCTTGCTTTAAAGTAAGTTCAGATAAATTGATTGAATTGTCTTTAGAGTAACTACTATTAGTAAATAGTAAAAATACCGTTAGGCTTAAAATAACCAATCCAATCTTAACGTTTATTCTCATAGTAGCACCTAAGCAAAAAATCTTTTTTTAGGACATCCATATCAGGAAACAATACCACTCAATTTACCTCAATCTCAACAATGTTTTTTTTGTTTGGACGTCCTTTTCGTTTTCTTGAATTATCACTGGGTATATTTTCAAATTCATAATTAAGAATTAAGAATTAAGAATTAAGAATTAAGAATTAAGAATTAAGAATTATATTTTTTACGATATTTTCATCACAAATTTCAAGAACTTTTTAGAAGAACTTTTTAGGACATATATGGTCACTCCCTCTAAATCAATAGTATAGAGTTTTTAATTCTGTTTTTTCGTCAATTCATCATGTTAATTAATTTTAAAACTTCTCGATTTAGCGCTGAAAAAATAACGGTTTTATGACATATATCCGGCGTCTTTGTGGCAGTTTTTTATATTGGTAACTGCCGCGCCTTCTTGAGCTCCAAAAGAAGTCTTATTTGCCTTTGCACCCAAAATGCCTATTATGGCAGCTGTCCTACTGAGGTTCCAAATAAGACGAGTCGTTTAACTCATCAGTGCTAATGACCGTTTAACTTTTAAATTAATTTCCTTTATGCCGATTAATGGGTTGAATCATTTTTATTACCTTTGCCCTAAGCACACGCAAGCTTTAAATCAAAATTTTGCTTTTTAGCTAACACACCCCAAACTATTCGAGCCAGCTTATTGGCTAGTGCAACCACAACTTTGCAAGCATGCATCCGCTTTTTTAAGGCTTTCAACCAGCGACTTAACCGATCATCTTTTTTACCACACCAATTCAGCACCGTCCTGGCACCGTGAATAAGTAGTAAACGTAACGTTTTGTTGCCTCGCTTAGTGATTTTTCCTAGGCGGCTAGTTTCACCGCTAGCATAGAGTGAAGGTGTTAGACCAATCCATGCCGCAAATTGTCGTCCATTTTTAAAGTTTCTCGGATCAGAAACAGCACCTAATATCGCTGCTGAAATGACTGGGCCAATACCAGGTATGGTGATCAACCTTTGATATTCTTCTTTGCTCTGAACTAATTGATTTAACGCCAAAGCCACTTCTTCTGATTGTTTACTTAAGTCTTTTACATTGTCATACAAACGCTTAATAAAACTTCGGCTAACAGGGGTTAATTCATTGTCTGGATTCTCTAATTCATCTGGAACTGATTGCAGTAATGCTGGAATAGTTTTAGGAAAAACTAAGCCATATTCTGCAAGCAATCCTCTCAGTTGATTAACCATGGCGCGCTTTGATTTGTTAAGCAGCTCTTTAACTTTATGCAACGACTGAATATCTTGTTGCTCTACACTTTTAAGACTAACAAATCTTATTTTGGGTCTAAATGCCGCTTCTCCAATAGCAACTGCGTCGTTATGATCATTCTTATTTCCAATCAAAAAAGGTTTAACAATAAAGGGAGGAATAAGCTCAACTTTATGTCCAAGCTTTTCAATTCTTCTTCCCCATGGATTAGAGCTATAACAGGCTTCCATAACAACCCGAGTAGGCTCAATTTGACTGAGTTGATAAACCAAATTTGAGCGCTTAACTTTTTTATTAAAAATAACATTTCTCTCGCTATTAAAGGCGCAAACCTGAAAAATATTTTTTGCTAAATCGATACTAACTAAGGTACATTTCATTTTGGTCACTCCTGATTATTGAATTTGCTTGATTACTCTTTCAATATTGGCACATTGCGATGCCTATTGGGAGTGACCATCTCAAGCATCCATATAAAAAAACAAAAGAACTTTTTAGGAACTTTTTAGAGGAACTTTTTAGGACATCCATATTAAGGAACTTTTTAGGACATCCATATTAAAAAACAATACCACTCAATTCACATCAACCTCAACAATGTTTTTCAATCTTGAAGACTTTTTGTATGTTACTGGAGTTAGTTAAAATTTAATCGCTTATTTCTTGAATCCCACGCACTAACTATTCTCAGCCTAGCTGATTGGGTTGGTTTTCTTTTTTTAGGTTTTTTATCTAACAATAAAGCCTTTGTGCAATAGATATTCCTTTGCAATATTTCTGCTCTATCTTACTCAGATAATGAGTAATCATTGATGGTGAACCAATAATGGTGAGTTGTGATAAATCATCTTTATTTTGCATTAAGTTAATAAATTCACCTTGTTCTAAGTTGAGTCTTTCGAGTATGGGGGAAATATTATTCGGAATATAACCTCCCTTATTAGGCAGTATGGCTTTGCCTAGCCAATCAACGAGTTCGATATAGTCTTTAGTTTTAAATTCAATGGGGTTGTGTTTTTGGTTGGTTGTTAATTGCATTAACGGTATGGGTGATTGATGTTTGGGGTTGAGATGTTGTTTTATTCTTTGTTGTATTGAGGTGTAGTTTGATGTTTCTGGGGTGTTAGTTTGTTTGGCTCTAATGGGGTTTAAGTCAACATAGCTCATGGCGGTGAGTACGGCACTTTCATCAAGTAAGGGTTGTGACTTAAATCGACCTTCCCAAAATCTACCTTTGCAGTTATCTTCTCTATTGGCTTTTCGGGCTAAGTGTTCGTTTATTCCTCGCATAAACCAGGAAATATCGGTGAGTCTTTGTTGGTAGGTTTTAATCAGTGTTTGGGCGACTTCGGCTATGGTTTGATTGTTGGGGGTACTTTGGTATTGTTTGATGATTTCGGGGATTTTATACAACATTGACCAGCGGTTGATAATCTCAGCTTCTGTCCAATGTTCTGCTTGTTTGGTATTAACTTTAAGGACCAGATGATAGTGGTTTGACATAACGGCATAGCTGGCAACTTCAATAGCAAAGGCTTTAACTTGATAAGCAATTCGTTCAATTATCCAGTCGCGTCGATGTTCAAAGTTTTTACCTGAAAACTTATCTTCTCCGCATAGGAAAGCCCGACGAACACAGCGGGATATACAGTGATAATAAGGAGTTGAGTCTAAGTCGATAATACTTTGGCGTGCGCGGGTCATTTGAAATCCTTTTCAGTGATGGAGTTAATTTAAAACTAGTTGTATGAGTAGGTTTTGTCAAGTTTTTTGTTTGGGTGTCCCCAAAGAAACCTTCATCATAATAGCGCTGTGCCATATCTTTTAAAATATTTAAAGCTCGATAGAGTTGGCACTCAAATTGACTACTCCGTCTTTAATAGAGACGAGTTTGCTGTGGACACTGTTGCCGTCTGAAGTTATTTTATTCATGACGGTGATTATGCACAAAGCTGGGCTAAGTGACTGTGATCTATTTTAGGTAATTTCTTTGAGCTATTTCTGAAAGTTGTGTGATCTTTGGCTTACATTCTGCCCACACTTTTTGAGCAATTACTTATTAAAAAACACTTACTCTAAGCAAGCTCACCAATCAATTCAGACTAACAGCACCTGAAATAATGTTATTATTAAAGTTTGAGTACAAGAACAACCTATGCCAAAACGTTTGCATTCCCAAGAATGCGATTTCAAACTTACCTTCACTATTTTTCTCTACAAACAAAACAATATCATCACCCGCTTTAAAGACTCCATCAGTAGATAAAAACACCATTTTAACTTCGCCCAAAACTAACACGGAATGTAAGGAGCTATTCTTAAACTTTTCGTTTAGCACCAAAATATCTTCCTCAGAAAACTGCGACATCACTCGAGAGTTATTAGATGACTGAGGACCGAGAATCGCATCCAACACGGCAAATTTCGCTCCGCCGTCAACACTGGATTTTAAACGCTCTAAAAGCGCTCGAACGGCAACAACATCATCGTCAGTCTTTTTTAAGTAACGAACATATATTTCAAATCCTTTTTCCACTTCATGTCTTATGTAATCTGAACGATCAAAGAACAGCCAGACTTTAAATTCTAAGACTCCAGCATCTAGATTATCTTGATTAGAATGAAGCGACCACATCCCCGCAATCTCGGTTGCAAAACTACTATTATCAATGGCGCTAAACAGGTAATCGCCATTAATTCTCTTAAATGTAAGTATCGGATTAACGTTCCTCGCTCCATATTTCGCTGACAACAAAAGCATCATATCATCGCCGTATCGAATTTCTGTGTTAACCACAATATCTTCAAATTTTGAATAATAGCCAGACAATTCATTTACAGCATTCTGATTAGCTTCTTTTTTTGCCGACACGACTTTTGATAATGCACTCTCTATGTCTTGTTCGATAATCGCATTAACAAATTCTCTAATCGAAACACTAGGCTGACGTTCAAGAAAGCTTTCCAACCCTAAGTTCACAGCATTAATTTCTGCGCTAAAAACTACTCCAGAAGATTCGTACTTTCCAGAGTAACTTTTGTATGGAACGTATCTCAATTGGTGTGCGCTGAAATAAACTAAAGTTATGGTTGTAACTACAACAATTAATGAAGCTACTAATAGCAAAACTAATTTCTTATTCATTTATCATCCACCACACTGATTAAACATATTGTCGAATGGGATCTCCCAACTATCTCCCAATTTATTACCATCTTCTGTTTTCGCTTCAAGCGTTACTTTTATCTTGAAGCTGACACAAAAACTTTTTAAACTTTTTAGGACATCCACATTAAAAAACAATACCACTCAATTCACATCAATCTCAACAATGTTTTTTAATCTTGAAGACTTCTTGTATGTTACTGGAGTTAGTTAAAATTTAATCGCTTATTTCTTGAATCCCACGCACTAGCTATTCTCAGCCTAGCTGATTGGGTTGGTTTTCTTCTTTTAGGTTGTTTATCTAACAATAAAGCCTTTGTGCAATGGATTTTCCTTTGCAGTATTTCTGCTCTATTTTGTTGAGATAATGAGTAATCATTGGTGGTGAGCCTATAATGGTCAGCTGTGATAAATCATCTTTGTTTTGCATTAAGTTAATAAATTCATTTTGCTCTAAATTGAGTCTGTCAAATATGGGGGGAATATTATTAGGGATGTAACCGCGCTTATTCGGCAGTATGGCTTTGCCTAACCAGTCAACGAGTTCAATATAATCTTTGGGTTTAAATTCAATGGTCTTTTGTTTTTGATTATTTGTTAATGGCATTAACGGTATGGGTGATTGATATTTGGGATTGAGATGTTGTTTTATTCTTTGTTGTATTGAGGTGTAGTTTGATGTTTCTAGAGTATTAGTTTGTTTGGCTCTAATGGGGTTTAAGTCAACATAGCTCATGGCGGTGAGTACGGCACTTTCATCAAGTAAGGGTTGTGATTTAAATTGTCCTTCCCAAAACCTGCCTTTGCAGTTATCTTCTCTATTGGCTTTTCGGGCTAAGTGCTCGTTGATTCCTCGCATAAACCATGAAATATCGGTGAGTCTTTGTTGGTAGGTTTTAATGAGTGATTGGGCGACTTCGGCGATGCCTGGGTTGTTGGGGTTACTTTGATATTGTTTGATGACTTCAGGGATTTTATACAGCATTGACCAGCGATTAATAATCTCAGATTCTGTCCAGTCTTCTGCTTGTTTGGTATTAACTTTAAGCACCAGATGATAGTGATTTGACATAATGGCATAACTGGCAACTTCAATGGCAAAGGCTTTAACTTGATAGGCAGTTCGCTGAATTATCCAGTCGCGTCGATGCTCGAAGTTTTTACCTGAGAATTCATCTTCTCCGCATAGGAAAGCCCGACGAACACAGCGGGATATACAGTGATAATAAGGCGTTGAGTCTAAGTCGATAATACTTTGGCGTGCGCGGGTCATTTGAAATCCTTTTCAGTGATGGTGTTAACTTAAACCCAGTTGTATGAGTAGATTTTGTCAAGTTTTTGTTTGGGTGTCCCTAAAAAATCTTCTAAAAAAATCCTAAAAAATTTAATTTGCAGCACATGATTCACCTCCTAAATGAGCAGCAGGGTCAATATCCGTTTTAAATCTTTTTGGACATCCACAAAATCTTTTAGAAAATCTTTTAGGACATATATGGTCACTCCGTTTTATGAATTTGCAGTTGTTTCTTTTTTTATTTCGGCTTAGTTAAGCACTAATCTTCATAGCACGAGTCTCATTTTTGTTTGTTCAAAACTGAATCTATATCTCTTATTATTTTCATGCTCGTGACCATAAATAAATGTAATATCGCGAATATTTTCTTGTTCTTAGCATAGCCCCAGTGCGAGCTAGATGGAGGAATAATAGAGCTGTCTATTGGCGACCAGTAAGAAAATAAGTTTACATTTTTTAGTTTTACAGCGCCATCAGACATTTTTCTCAAAAACTCGCTTTTAGGTCTAAGTTGTTTAATCGTTTTGCTGGGGTAAGGTAAATAAGCCCACCAAGTCCCTTGAAAAGGTGCAGAAATAGCAAAGAAATTATCAACTTTACTTTGTCCATCTAGTTCTTGAATATAGTATCTGGCGACTATTCCCCCCATACTGAAGCCAACGATGTTTATATTTTGATCATCTCCGTACTTAGTATCTAACTTGTTTTTCAATTTTTGAGCTAAATCTTCGATTCCTTTTCGTCCGTCAATAGGCCATAAAGTTGGTGAGTAACATTCATATCCCTTTTTCTGAAGAAAGTACTTCATCCAATACATTATATGCCCGGTGTTAAGAATCCCATGAACTAAAACTATTCTTTTTTTCATGCTGTTTCCTGTTTTATGACTTAAAGGCTTTATTAAAATTAACCTTGTTCTAGTTCTAAAGTTCTAGGATCTTCTTGAAGTCTATTAATTTTATACTGGAAATAGAATACATGAAATAATAAAGAAAAAACAAGATTGAAATTCTTACTAATCTTTTAGGAGATAAGGGGTCGGGCACATTTCACTATATATAACTGCCTTTCAAATTTCTTAATCTCCCTTCTTCATTTTAGTACAAAACCCATCGACCAAAACAGATAACCTAAACCCAAAACCAAAAAAGCCTTTTCTATCCCACCGAATAGAAAAGGCTTGTATTTAATGGCTAACCGATAAGCCGGATTCTGTCGTGGACAGTCATTCGTCTAGGCGATTTGTCACCAAACCGCTCAAGCGACCTACCCGGTTCCAACGCGAGCCACGCCTTAAGAGCATAAATGCTCTATAGGAACCCTATTTGGTCTTGCTTTAAGTGGGGTTTACCTTGCCGCTGAATGTTACCACCAGCGCGGTGCGCTCTTACCGCACCATTTCACCCTTACCTAACGATTGAATAATCAACAATTAGGCGGTTTATTTTCTGCTGCACTTTCCGTAGGCTTTCGCCCCCCAGGCGTTACCTGGCACTTTGCTCTGTAAAGTCCGGACTTTCCTCTACAAGTGGAAGCTTGTAGCGACTGTCTAGCTAGCCAAGCGCGATCATAACAAGAAGCGAATAACGATACGAGCGCTTTTTATTGGTTAGTTTTGTTTGTTTCGAGCAAATCCAAACAAGCCAATCAATAATGCTAAACCTAAACTTCCTCCACCACTACTTGATGAATCTGGCGCTGCCGATTCAATAACTGTAACCGTAATCGACTCACTTGCTTGTGCACCACGACTATCAGTTACCGTAAGCTCAAAAGTTAATGCGCCAACGCTAGAGGCAACAAATTCAGCCGTAGCTTGATTGGCATTATTTAGGTTAACACTACCACCAGAGGTTTGCTGCCACTGATAAGTCAGCTCATCATTTTGCTCATCGGTTGCACTACCAACCAGTTGTACTAACTGATTTTCGTTCACCTGAAAATCATTATCTAAGGTGATTATTGGCGCAGAGTTCGATTCATCATCTAAAATAGTTACCTCAAGCACCGTATTTGCACCTAAAGAAGCGCCACTAACATTGGATAATTCAATATTGATGGTTTCATCGTTTTCTGAATCATTATCATCAAGAATATTAATCGAAAAAGATTTAGGCTCGGCATCACCATCGTTCCAATTTAAAGTACCTGAACTTGCAGTAAAGTCACTATCAACTGTTGCAGTACCGCCGGATATTGCATAATCAATACTGGCTTCGCCTTCACTGCCACCAGCTCTATTAACGTTAATTGTTAATGTTCCCACTGATTCGTTAGTGTTAATTGAGGATGATGGAAATTCAACAGCGCCTGAATTAGCCACACCGTTTAAATTTACGGTTAAATAACTAGGCGATGTTAATGAAGCGCCTGATTTTGGATCGTACAAACGGATAAAAAATGCTTCTCTGGGCTGACTACCACTACTGTCTGCTGGGATCGCAATATCAAAAGACTTTGCGGTTGAATCATTACCAATCCATGCTAAATCACCACGCGAAATCTCAAAGTCTTCGCCGCTAGTTGCGCTACCAGAAATCATCTCGTAACTCACTTGAGTTGAAGTGGCACTAGCAGGTGCATCCACTCGATTCACTTCAATAGTTGCAGTAGTTCCTCGCTCAACTGATATGCTACTTGCATTAAATCGCAAACTCCCTTGCTCTTGGCTTTGAGTGTTATCTCTTAAAATATAAAGACCGCTATTAATATCACTAACTAAAATTAATCCCGAAGGTAAATAAGGATAAACACCCCACGCGCCATTAAACGAAGCATTATCACTTGAAGGAAAGGTATCAAAATAGCCAACTTCTTGCGGATCACCGGGATCAGTAATATCCAATACTGTTAAACCACGTTCATAATTTGACATATAATGCCTGTTGCCACGGACAAAGCCGTTATGATCAATGGCTCTTGTAGGACCAGTCCAAGTGCCAACCCTAAATGGACTTGTTAGATCAGAAATATCATAAACCCTTACCGTTGAATTAAGTCCACCACGGTTTTCATCAAACTCATCATGAATTAATACATAATTGGTATCTTCGGTAACCCAGCCAGAATGAACATATTTGTTTGAATTAGTCACATCGCTGTAAGTAGCGGTTGATAACATTCTGGTATCTTCTGGATCAGTAATATCCCAAAAAGAGAACTCTTTTTCGTTAAAATCAACAAACACACTGCAAGATTCTGTACCGTTAAAGCAGTTGCTTGTTACCCGATTATCTCTAATTAATACCGAAGCGCCATCGTGGGTATAGCCGTTATCAGGTTGATTGTTGCTTAAACTGATTGTGGCAGGATCTTCTAAAGAATAGCTGTGAAAAGAGCCGCTATTTCGATTTGCGCCAACCAATTGCAGCGAGGCTTCAACCCCTTCTTGGGCAATATTAAGTGAGTGATCAACATTACTAATATAAACATTATGCGAATTAGTTACCGCAGCATTTCTTTCAACTAATGAAACACTATTGGGAAGGTCGTTTAAATCAATAATGGTTACGCCATCGGATACGCCATCTGCGGTAACATAAGCATAGGCTTTCCATTCAAAACTAGTGCGATCAAAATATTGATAAACTTTAATATCTCGCCAACCCGCCGACGAGCCACTAATAAGCCCTACTTGCGATGGGTTTTCAGGATCAGATAAATCAACTACTGCCGCGCCGCGTCTCAAACCAATAATGGCATATTCTAAACCCGTATTAAGATCAACATGCCCCCAAATATCATTGCCTTCGCTTTGACTAGGAGAAAAAGCATCGAGCGGCATATGTGCAACCAGATCTAAATTATTGCAAGAAAACCCACCCGCATTACCGCCAACACAAGCTTCTTCAGTTTGAGCTTGTTTTAATAAATCAATTTGCGACAACTTCGCTTTAAGCACAGGATCATTAGCATAGCTTTTACCATCATTAATAATCGTAAAGCCTTTTTGAGTAAGCTCTTGTCTAAACTCTTCTGGCACTCCCGATAAGAACGCTTGATTTATTTTAGGGCTTTGGTTTTGGAAATGGTCAAATCGATTATAACCTGCGGTAATTTGTACGATTTCACTTTTTAGATAAAAAATTTCTTCCGCCGACTTAATTTTATAACTGCCACTTGCCACTAAAACCTTGTCGCCTTTATTAGCACGCTGCACGGCATAACTAATACTTAGGCACGGTCGAAGTGCGTTATCACAATTGCCAATATTTTTGCCTTCACTTGAAACATATCTTTTTTTACCATGTTCAGAATGAGCATCAATATTGCCACTTACCGATAACAGTAAAGCCAAAATGGTTGCGGTTGATAATAATCGCATTTTATATTCCTATCCTTTTAGTCGATCAACAGATCCTATACTCATTCTATTAAATCATTCAATTGATTAAGAAAAAAGTTGAATAATTACATATTGTAAAGATTTTATGATAGATGGTTAAAAATGTGATAGGTTTGCCTAAATTAACTCGGTAAATCACAGCATTTTCAATCATGTCTGCCTATTTTAAATATCTATTTGTTCTCACTAAACTCATATTTATCAGCATAAGTTTTTTTCTTTTAGCGGCTTGCGAGCAAAAAAACAACGATTTTAAATTAGTTTTTTCTCCGCAATTTAATCAGCAAACTATTCACTGTGAACAACCATTTCAGCATCAAAACCAAGCATGGCAACTTTCTCAGCTGCAATTTTTTATTTCAAATGTTCAAGTGAAAAGCCAAGAAAATAACTGGATAAAAGCTTCAATTATTCACCAAGAAAAAACTAATCCTGTTGCACTGATAGGTACTAGCTGTGATAGCTCAGAAACCCAAAATTCTCTGTGGCAGACAACAATAAAAGCCCCATTTAACCCACAAAAAATTACTCAAATTCAATTTAACTTAGGCGTACCATTTAACCTAAACCATCAAAACCCATTAACTCAACCTGCGCCGCTCAATCAAAGTGATATGTTTTGGGTGTGGCAAACAGGACATAAATTTTTAAGGCTAGAATTATCCAATAATCAAAACAATTTCACCTACCATTTAGGCTCAACAGGTTGTGAGTCGGTTAGCCCTGTTAGAGCCCCAAAAGTAGAATGCAAAAACCCTAACCGAACTACCGTTAACATTGAAAAATTTAATGTTAACAACCCGATTATTTTTGATGTGGCCACATTAATATCTGACTTAGATCTTACCCAAAATATTAATTGCAAAAGCTCTCCAAATAACCCAAGTTGTGAACCGCTAATGTTAAGAACGGGCATTGATTTTAATCATAAAAAAGCCAAGCCTGTTGTATTTAGAGGCAAATAATGAAAGCCAATCTATTTAAACTTACCACCATTGGTTTACTGATAGTTTTTTTGTTTTCTTGCGAGCAACAATCTGAACATTTAGAAAGCCAATATAACTGGTCATTAAGAGAGAATTTTCCAAAACCTCAAGTGCCCCAAAATAATCCCATGAGCAGTGCTAAAGTTTCTTTGGGGCGGCACTTATTTTATGACGCTAACCTATCGGCTAATCAAACCCAATCATGCGCAACTTGCCATATTCAGTCGTTAGCATTTGCCGATAACCAAATAACGCCAACTGGCTCAACTGGCGAACCTATTCGGCGCAACTCACCCGCTTTAGTTAATATTGCCTATAACAAAACCTTAACTTGGGCTCATAGCGAATTAAAAACTATTGAGCGTCAATTATTACTGCCTATTTTTGGTGAAGAGCCGATTGAACTTGGCGTAACGGGGCACGAAAAAACCGTAATAAGTCGATTTAAAACGCAACAATACCTCAAGTTATTTAACCAAGCTTTTCCCGACCAAGAAGTCAGTTTTGATTTAATAGTAAAAGCTTTATCAAGTTTTGTAAGAAGCTTAATTTCTCTTAATTCTCCTTTTGATCAATACGCTTATGACTTAAATGACAGTGCCATTAGTGAGTCGGCTATTCGCGGCATGGGATTGTTTTTTTCAGAAAAGTTTGAATGCCATCATTGCCACGGCGGCTTTAATTTTACCCAATCAACTTTTCACGAAAAACAAATACTCGACCGCAAACCCTTTCACAATATCGGACTCTATAATGTTTCTGAAAAAGGAGACTACCCAACTAAAGATAATGGGCTTTATGAAATTACCCTAAACGATAAAGATCGCGGTCGCTTTAGAGCGCCAACCTTAAGAAATATTGAACTCACCGCCCCTTATATGCACGATGGTAGCTTAAAAACATTAAGTGATGTGATTGATTTTTACGCCGACGGTGGTCGAAATATTACTGAGGGAAAATTTAAAGGTGATGGACGCAACAACCCATTAAAAAGCCGTTTTATAAAAGGCTTTGAAATTAGTGATGACGAAAAACAAGACTTAATTAATTTTTTGCATTCATTAACGGATCAAACATTTATAACAAACCCTGCTCATAGCAATCCATTTACCCCTGCAACTAGCAAGGAGAACTAGCAACCATTAACACTGCCAAGCTTAATGTGTTTTACCTCGGGCAATAATTTTAGCTACCACCTCCATTGCAGGATCTTTCCCCACAAAATACTGTTTTGATGAAAGATAAACAGGAACATGCGGGGCAACCCAAATTCGATGATCTTCAGCTTTAGATGCTTGGTGAAACTGTGATGAAATAATGCCCCATGTGCCGCTGTAAGGTAGCTTAAACCAACCAGCCTCACTTAGCGCGTTGGGTCTGGAGCCACTTGGTTCGCCAACTAAAATCGGATCCGCAAGTCGGTTAATATCCAGCAGTAAGTTATGCGCGGCTGAAAAAGTATTGCGGCCAATAAAAACAAATAATTTCCCTCTAGGTTTTAACGCTTTAAATTGAACAAGCGTTTTTAATAACGGAGGATAGGTACTTCCATCGCCGCCTGCATTATGGCGGAGATCTAAGATAAAATGTTCAGTGTTTAACTGGGTCATTTTTTCTCTAAGTTCGCGATTAAAATCCTCAAAAGATTGCGAAGCGGCATTATGTACATAGTTATACTGCATGTAGAGAGCGGCTTGCTCTGGTACATGCTGATACCAATAATTCTCTTTGATCCGCAGGTTATGGATTGCACTGCTATTAGCGAGTTCAGGTAATTTAGGAAATCCGTTGAACGCCATAGCTTTAAGCTTTGGTTTTATCTCCAATTGCTCACCTTTACTCTCGACTTTATTACTCTCAATAGTAAGCGCAATTTCTTTAGCATCATTGACTATATTTAAACCTTTAAGCACATCGCCTAAGCTTAAATAGTGCGGCGCTAACCAAAGGTGTTGCATTTCATTGTCTCTGGCGTTAACTATTTTAGTTCTCTCTAGTGCATCTTCTATTTGGGTATTTCCAATACGAAGCACTTTACTGCCAATTAATTGTTGATACTCCTTATCTGCACCCACAATAAAAAGACCATCGCTAAATTGATAGAATTGTAACGGCAGTTGACTGAATGAACCTATCTTAGCGTATGTTGGCACAATAAAATTATGCCCATTTCCTGTAGCTGCAACCAGTTTCATCATTTCAAAAACGATTTCCTGATCGGAAAGCAAAGGTATTTTCTTACGAATGCTGGCGACCATTCGTTCAAACTTTTCCTTCTCTACAGAATGATAAATATTAACGTGAAGTCGCGTTATTTCAGCCACTAGAAAATCGAGGTCAAATTGCCACGACTGAATTCTAGATAAATTGGGGGGAATAAAACTGCCCGATGCTTTTTGAAATGCTTCTGAATTAGCAATTTTTTTAAAGTGAGAATTGTCGATCAAATTTTTTCTGTCATCATAACGCGCTTGCAAGGATTGATTGATCCAAATAATCGCATTCGATTCTTGCCCAAGTTCGGCATAAGTCTCAGCAATCTTTATCATAATGTCATTAGCAGGAGCAGAACCTGTAGGAATATTTGAAAGAGTCGTGCCTAAAGACAGCGTTCTCTTAAGCGCACTGATTGATTTTTCCCATTGTGCTAATTGAAAATATGTTAGCCCTAATAGGTACCAAGTATCTCCATCGTCGGGGAAATGTGCGGTTAAATATTCAAGAATGGGTTTTGCAGATTGCCAGTTTTCTTGTCGTGCTAGTTTTAGTGCTTTAACTCGTTTTGCATAATAGACTTCTGGCGCTTCTACATGAACAATGGTTGGAGATTGACCAATAGCACTATTTGTCATTTCACTGGCTTTATTGGTTTCAAAAGCATTAATTGAATAGGAGGTAAACAAGGCAATAATGAAACAATAAATAATCCGATTAAAATACATGACACTTCTCTTTGTTGATCTTTATTGAGGAAATTTTAAATAGGAGAGCGGGTATAATAATAATTAATGGGTGAAAATCGTCCGAAATTAGGATTTCAGACTTAAAACAGAGACCGTTTAGAATTCTGTGTCAGTTAAAAGCTAAATATCTAAAACGTCGTCAAGACGACCTTCAAAATAAATAGCCAGTTGCGACAATGTCAAATTCCAATTTTGGATTGGCATTGTCCATTTCTTCGTCATATTCCCAATGCCAGAATACAGTAATTTTAGCAGACTATTTTCATTAGGAAATGCGCCTTTGGTTTTGGTGAGCTTTCTAAACTGGCGGTGCACCGATTCAATTGCATTGGTCGTGTAAATAACTTTGCGTATTGGCTCTGGATATTTAAAGAAAACCGACAAGTTATCCCACTTTCTGCGCCAGGATTTGAGCACAATAGGATATTGTTTGCCCCATTTAGTTTCTAACTCATCGAGCGCTTGCTCAGCCGCTTGTTTGGAAACAGCACGATAAACCGGTTTTAAGTCAGCCATAAAAGCCTTTTGATTTTTTGAAGCCACATATTTCATCGAGTTGCGAATTTGATGAATAATGCAAAGTTGTACTTCGGTATTAGGATAGCAACTATTAATCGCTTCAGGAAAGCCTGTTAGACCATCCACACAGGCAATGAGAATGTCTTGAACACCACGATGGCTCATGTCGGTTAGCACAGATAACCAGAAATTAGCGCCTTCATTTTCTGATAAGTAAAGCCCTAATATCTCTTTTGTGCCATCAAGTTTTAGTCCGAGAACGGTATAGATGGCCTTGCTAACATAGCGTCCTTGGTCTTTCACTTTATAATGAATCGCATCGAGCCAAACAAAAGGATAGTGGCTTTCTAATGGCCGTTGTTGCCAGTTTTTAAGCTCAGGAATAAGCTTATCGGTAATACTGCTGAGTGTGGCGGTGGAGATGTTAACACCATACAAATCGGTCAAATTTTGTGTAATATCTCGGTAACTCATACCATGAGAAAAAAGTGAAAGTATTTTCGTTTCGATTTCATCAGTGAGCGTTGTTTGATGCTTTTTAATGATTTGCGGCTCAAAATTACCTGCGCGATCACGAGGCGTATTGAGCTCAAAATTACCATGAGAAGACTTAATTGTTTTGGCTGTAGTGCCATTCTTACGATTCGGTTGCTCATCATCGTCTAAATGAGCAACTAGCTCAGCATTGAGAGCAGCTTCAGTCAGCTGTTTAATCAATGGAGTAAGCACTCCACCTTTACCGGTTATTGGTTTACCTGACTGTAACTCTTTTAATGCTTTTTCTAAATCAAATGATTTATCCATAATATGTCATTCCTCTTTTTAAGAGTTTAGTTGAATGACACAGAATTTCTAACACTCCCTTAAAACATGGGTTTTAGTAGCAATTTAAGCCTTTAAGCTGGAGATCAGCTTTTACTAATAAACTGAGATGGCGTTTTACCGACTTCTTTTTTAAATACTGCATTAAAGGTAGACTTGGAATTAAAGCCCGATGCCAAAGCAATTTCTAATAACGAAGTTGTATCGCTATCGCCCGCTAAGAGTTTTTTCTTTACATCGGCAACTCTCAAACTATTAATATAATCACAAAAATTTCTCTTACTGCTTAAGTTAATCGCCCAAGAAATATCTTTTACATTAAACCCTGTGCTTTTAGCTAAGTCGGTTACAGTTAACCTTGGCTGTTTAAACAGTTCATTTTGCAGAATTTGATGTTGAATATTGTTAAATAGTTTTTTAGCCAGCGCGTTTTCCTCGCTATCATCATTGGTGCTCTTATGTTCATCTAAGTTTTCATAAGCGGTCATTCCATCAAACAATGCAGGTTGCCGAAATACTTTAAACGTTAAATAACAGAAAAAACTAAAAAAGATAGCTTCATTCACTAAATACCAAAGTCCTTTAATAGAAATTGGCGTTATTGTTTGCAAATTCATTCTAATAAGATCAGTCACCGTAACAATAGTGAAAACCGTTAAGGCTTTTACCAACCAAGTTAATTTATATCGGTCTGCATCAGAGCTTACCGCATTAGAGGTAGCATGGTATCGAGCGATAAGTCGAAATGATAACAGTAAGTATATAATTTGACTTAACGTACCTAAAGCGATGATCACTTGTGTATATTGCGTAAATGGAAGCGCAAGCAATGCAAAAATAAAATGCGCGCCTTTTTCTTGAGTTTTGAGAGGAGTATCATTCACGAGTGAACGAATAAAAAAGTACAGTATTGGCCCAATGAGCAATGTTAATGCTGGAGTGACTAGATAATATTGACTAGTTGTATTAGTACCTTCCAGCACATTCATTACACTAAGGAATGCTTGAAAAATAAAAAATACCGCTAAGCTACGATATCGTTCTTTATCCCATATAAGTAGCGCACTAAAACTCACTTGGAACGCAAAAACAATTTGCAAAATATTAACAGGGAGTAACTCTATACCTTGTAAAATCATAGAAGGATTAATCAAACCAGTATTTGAAAAAAATTAAGAAAAAACCTAAAGAAAGCGCCAATTTATATATGGTGTTATTAATTTTATAAACACCTCTTTATTCCGAGATATTTCGATAGGTTTGATAAATATCACTATTGTTGATCTTTGAAGACTTTTGACTCAATAAAAGAACATCATCAACAATTGAAAAATGCCCTAATTTATTATTTATTGTAGTAATAATTTTGTCAGACTCAAGACTGTAAATATTAAATTTTTCCTCTTGGGAGTCGTAAAACACAATTGTATTACCACTTTTTTTAACGTTAAATTGCCTTCCATAAAAAGCTTTTAAGTTTTGCTTGGGCAAGATTAATAATGTGGCATGTTCTCCGTAATACCAATTTCCATTTTGATCGTTCCACAGCCAATTATCTTTTGACTGATCATACTGAATGCTTCTCCACTTAGAATCAAGGCGCTGCATTGAATTGTCATCTAAATTAAATTCAACAACTTGCCAGTTTGAAGCTAACTTTATGCTAAAAGCTATTTTATTAGGTGACTTAAAAGATAAACCTCTAAATTCTTTTTCAGCTAATGGCAATACTTTAGTTTCGCCCGAGGCAATGTTAATCACATGAATTGAGTTTAATGTAAGCCCCGCGACTTTTTGCCCATTTGGCGACCAAGCTAAATCAATATAATGTCTGCCATCAGCATAACGGGTGATCTTTTTCTTTTTTCTGGTAACACGATCATACAGCCAGAGTTCTTCATTACCCGATGTTAAACTAATATAGGCAACTTGATTTGAATTTGGTGATAACACAGCAAGTCTTTCATCAAAGGTATCATTTAATATTGATTGTGTTTGATCTTCTGCAACATGGTATTCACTAACATTCAAATCATGTTTAAATACTGAAAACACATAATCAATACCATTGCTATGTCGCTCTGGTCGATGTAACTGTTGTGAGCTTGTAAATAACACTTGTTTATTGCTTCCGTCAGGCGAATATTGCACAATTTCTCGGGCAGGATGCTCACCCATAGTAATAATGTGCTTTCCATCATGCGCCCAAATACCACAACAAATATAAGCATTTAGTTCAAATAATAAATCTAATTGCTGTGTTTCTAAGTCTAATTGATAAAAGCCTTCCCACTGTTGTTTATTAGGCGAAGATATTAGAAGTTTGTTTTCTCTGGGGTGCAAATCAAACTGAGAATTACCCCCTAAATGTAACTCAGGTTGCGTTAACCATTGAGTTTTACCAGAATTAAGCTCAAGAGAATAAAGCGAATAAGGCGCATTCATTGCTGGAGATTCAGAAAAAATAAGTTTATTGTCATCGTGAGTAAATTTTATAGCGCCATAACTACCCGCTTTACACGTATAGATTAATTTGGGCTCAGACATCACCAAACCATCAAATTCTCGAATAAAATACTGACAGCTTTTTGCAGAAGCAACCAAATACACAAGTTTACTTCCCAAGTTATTCCAACTAGCAGGACCAACACCTTTTCCTTCTCCATGGTTGATTTCAACTTGCTCACCAGAATAAACATTTTTTACAAACAATCGATACTTTTCACCATCATTATTCATATAGGCTAAGTGAATACCGTCGGGGGCATAACTTGGAAAATACTCACTGCCAAGATCGGTTGTGACAGCCTTAGATGATACAAAAGTTTCTGGCGGTTGATGCTCTGATCCCGAAATCAAATAAAACAAAGTAATAACTAAAGGGATCAATAAAAGTAGAACAAAACGATTATTAAATTGTTTATTGGAGCCATTTTCTTGTTGTGAATGCGAAGTGCTTGAGTCTTCTATCGGCTTAACAGAAGCGACAAATCGATAACCTTTTTTAGGTAAAGTTGTAATAAATTTAGGGTTTCGAGAATCATCTTGTAATGCTTTTCTAAGTTTAGTGATCAGTTTACTGACCGTATTATCACTAACAGAGCGACCATGCCAAACATCATCAAGGAGTTGTTCTTTGGTGATAACTTTATTTTGATGGCGACAAAAATAAGCTAAAAGCTCGCTCATCATCGGCTCTATTCGAACTGTCTTTTGTTTATATATTAGGGTTTGTTGCTGTTGACTAAACTCAACATCGTTTATTTTCCAGCGCATATCAATTCATTATTGTTGCTGTACAGCCCTTTAAAATAAAGGTTGTCATAAAAAGTCATAACTATTCACCTCTTTGTCAGGACTTTATTTTCACACCTTTATAAAGTGCCCCCACGTTTTACAAAAAATTGACTACGGAAAAGAGAATGAAAAAGTTAAGTGTTATGTCATTAGTGATATCTATGAGCATCATCCTACTACATTTTGTGCCAAATACCTATGCAGCTAACGGCAAAAACAATCCTATACCCAGTATTATTTCAGAGGCTGATTTAAGCACGCTAGCTGGTGCTGAAGTAATATTGACTTCTGAAAAGTTTAAACGAGATCTAAAATCATTTGCATTAAGCCTCACAGAAGATGAAATCGATCAACAAAGTATGTTTAATAAAATTGCTCTGTTGTCATTGCGAGCAGATGTTGAAGCGATTTCTAGCAATATTAAACAGCAGAAAAACACATTAGAGTATTCTCATTATCAATTTTTTCATCAGGTTAACCTTACATTAAATAGTCAAAATCCATCAAAGCAAAGCTTTGCAATCGAAGCCAAAAGTTTAATTGAAGAAAAGCTTAAGGCCATGGATAACGAAGAATTTGTTCAAATGTCTCTAGCCCTAGGCTGGTCTGTTTCGAATGCTAAAGATTATGCATTTAATCTATTTAAACAGTTGCAAGGTCAATCATTTTTAACTAAAGACTATATGATAAATATTGCAGTTAATACCCATTTATATCATGTCCTTGATGCCATCATTCCGATTGCAAACGATATTATCAAGTTAGATCAATCGCGCCGCTTTATCATTCAACCTGATGTACTGGTTCAACTAAAAAATGGCATTGAAATTTCTACAACCATTGTAAGAAATCGAGATCAAACCAAACCTAATAGCACCGCCTTGCAATACACTATCTACGCAGACGAAACCACACATATAAAAACCGCTATGCATGCTGCTGCCCATGGTTATATTGGTATAGTCGCTAATTCTCGCGGTAAGCGATCTAGTATCAACCGCATAGTGCCTTGGGAACATGAAGGAGAAGATGCATCAGAGCTGATTAACTGGATCACCGAGCAAGTTTGGAGCAATGGTGAAGTCGTCATGTACGGCGGAAGTTACAATGGCTTTACTCAGTGGGCAACAGCAAAGCATATGCCTAAAGGTTTAAAGGCAATGGCTCCTTATGTAGCGGCAAATTTAATCACTGGTCTTCCATATGAAAATAATATTGCATTAACAGGAAATTTTGAATGGCCATTGTTTGTTACCAATAACAAAACGGTTGATAATAGTATCTACAGCGACTGGCAGAGAACAAATAACATTATTAATGAGCTTTACACTAGTGGTCGCCCTATCATTGATATTGATAAAATAGCCAAAAAACCAAGCCCTTGGTTGCAAAAGTGGTTAGCGCACCCAGAAGACTCTTCTTACTATCAGAAAATGGTTCCACACAAGGAAGACTACAAACGAATAAACATACCAGTATTAAGTATTACGGGATATTTTGAAGGGGGGCAAATCTCTGCCTTACATTATTTGCACGAGCACTATAAGTACAATAAAAATGCCAATCATTCACTAATAATTGGCCCCTATAATCATGGCTCAGCCCAAGGAAAACCGCGTTCACACCATAGTAATTATAAGCTTGATGCCGTGGCTTTGGAAAAAGACACTGATGAAGTTGTTTTTGCTTGGTTTGATCACATTTTAAAAGGTAAAGCTAAACCAAAATTAGTACAAAACAAAGTGAATTATCAGATAATGGGCGCGAACGAATGGCGTTTTTCTGACTCGCTGCAAACACTCAATCAACGGAATTTAAAGTTTTATATTCAATCAACAAAGTCGAATACCAATAATAACTATTTATTAACACAAACGCCTTCATCACAAGCTAGCCAATACATCGAACAAGCGGTTGATATGAAAGATAGAAGTGAACAACGAAACCGAGCACAATGGCCTGTGATCAGCGATAAAATAGATAAACAAGGCGGCATTCAAATTGAGACTTCCGTATTTAAACAAGATATGGAATTAACTGGTGCTATTTCAGGCTTCTTTGATATCGCCATTAACAAAAAAGATGTCGATATCGGTTTTAACTTTTTTGAAGTTACCGCCGAAGGTGAAGCTTTTCATTTAAACAACTATCGTAGTCGTGCAAGCTATGCTGATAATATGAGTAAAAGACGCTTATTAACCCCAAACATTAAACGCCGCATTCCTATTGTTAACGCACGTTTTACCTCTAAACTGATCAAAAAAGGAAGTAAAATAGTGCTTGTATTAAATATAAATAAGAACGTCGATGCACAAGTCAACTTGGGATCAGGTAAGCAAGTAAACCATGAATCAATTTCTGACGCAGGTAAACCGATGAAATTAAAGTGGTATTTATCATCGCAAATTAATTTACCACTACAGCCTTGGGTTAAAACGCTTTAAATAAAATTGTAGAAGCGATATTAGTAATAATATGCACTAGTTTAAACTTGAGCTAGTGCAACTAAAAATCAACTTTTCTGCGAGTAGATTTTAACTGACTTCGTTGCGATTTTTTATCCATTCTCTTTCTTTGAGAAGCTTTGCTGGGTTTTGTTGCTCTTCTCGTTTTAATAATTTTAGTTTCTTGTTTAACGAGCTCATAAAACCTTTGCAATACGGCTTTTTTATTTTGTATTTGAGTTCTAAACTCCTGCCCTTTAATAATTAAAATACCTTCTTTAGTAATACGAGAGTCTTTAGAATTTAAAAGCTTTTGTTTATAAAAACTGGGCAGTGATGATTGATTAATATTAAATCTTAAATGAATAGCCGAAGAAACTTTATTTACATTTTGTCCGCCTGCCCCCTGCGAGCGCATGGCAGTTAGCTCTAGCTCAGTAAGTGGCAAGCTAACGGCTGGTGAAAAAATAATTTTATTTTCTTCAATAAAATCTGACATCTTAAATCACTATAAATTCCTAGCTCAATTCATTCACAAAGGCTTGAGGATCTTGAGGTGATACTACATAGGTTTGATCTGAGCTTTTTAGCACAACTGTATTTTCTCGTGATGTGACAAATGCTCTATAACTGCCTAATGTAGAATTTCTAAAGCTCCCATAAAAACCAAAGAGCCCACCATTGCCAAAAGTTCTAATAGAAAGGTTCATTGCATTAGGAATAAACTTTGCAGAAATTAGACTTTCACGGCTGATAATAAAATTTCCAATTCGCCTTATAATAACAACCTCTTTTTCATTAACTTTGATCCCTGTAACCTGATACAAATAGGTTAAAACTAAAATTAACGGGCAAAGCAATAAAGGTAAAGCGAGAGCTAATGAAGCACCTGAATAGGTTAATATGCCAACGGGTAATAAAATTAATAACAAACCTGTTAAAAAAGTGATCACCAAAACCAGTGAATCCATTTTTGCCGATAGGTACATAATATCTCCTAAAATTTAAGCCACAGGCTTACTAACGATATTCAATCATTAATATTCCGATTGTTCGTCTAATAAAAACTGATAAATAAGATTCTTTTTTTCCCCCATAATTTCAGCGGTAATTTTAGCGGCTGTTTTACCGGGTAGATGTTCGGATAATTTAATCGCTAATTGCTTAGCATTATCAGATAGGGCACTTTTTGATTTGCTTGCGCCATGCACTAAAATAACAAATTCGCCTTTTGATTGATTACTATCTTGCGCTAGTTGCTCGGTTAAAGACTCTGTTGTTCCGCTTAATACGGTTTCAAAAGTTTTAGTTAGCTCTCTGGCAATCACTATTTTTCTATTTGCGCCAAAAACCTGTTTCATATCGTCAATGGTGGCTTTTATGCGGTGTGAAGATTCATAAAAAATGAGCGTTGCGGTTTCATCAGATACGTTGGTTAAATAATTTATTCTTGCATTTTGCTTGGGCGGTAAAAAGCCTTCAAAAATAAACCGATCACTTGGCAAGCCTGCCACGCTTAACGCTGCTACAAAGGCGCAAGCGCCAGGAATAGGAATAACCTTAACATCTTCTTCTCTTAACCTATTCACCAATGGATAACCCGGATCACTAATTAATGGCGTACCTGCATCAGAAACCAAGGCAATAGAGTCGCCTTTTTGCAATAATTGAACAATTGTCTCAACTTTTTGTCTTTCATTATGTTCGTGCAGAGAAAAGCATGGCGTATTCACACCAATATGGGATAATAACTGTTTGGTTCGCCTTGTGTCTTCTGCCGCAATTTGTGAAACTTGAGACAACACTTGCATAGCACGCATGCTAATATCACCAAGGTTTCCAATGGGTGTGGCAACAACGTATAACGCGCCTTGCTGAATATTAGATTCCGACAACTGTTGACTATCATTCATAATGATAAAATTACTGAGTAAAGAGAGATATTTGGATAATGAAGAAATTTATCATTCAAAGCAACAAAATCCTATTAACAAGCTTGTTACTAATTTGCATTCAAGCTTGCGGCAATAAATCGCCTTCTACTCAGATCACATCGTCTGAACAACGAGCAGATCTCGAACAATTAATTAAACAAGCGCAGCTTGCAGAGCCTAATTTACGCAGTAAACTTTATTTACAAGCCGCAGGTCTGCTGGTTTTGGAATCGCGCTTTGAAAAAGCCCAAGAACTTCTTATTCGTATAGAGCAACAATATTTAACTCCCCTGCAAGTGGATGATTTTCACTTATTTTATGGTGAAACACTCTATGGTTTAGAAGCCTACGATCTAGCATTACAACAACTTAACTCTATTGTTTCACCGCAAATGAAGTCTGTGGCATGGCAAATTCGTTATGCGCAAAGCCATGCAAATTGCTATTTAGCCAATGGTAATGCTTTTGAGTCGGCAAAAACTCGCATTGAGCTTGAAGATCTAATCGACAACGATGAACTACTACAAGCCAATAATGAAAAAATATGGGAGTCACTGAATAATATTGAATCGAGCTTTTTAAAATCATTAATTACTGACTTTAATTCTCAGCGCTTAAATGGCTGGCTAGAAATTGTTTACATTAACAAACAATGGGGACATCAACCGAAAATGTTAATGGGGCAAATTGAGCAATGGAAAAATCGCTTTCCATTGCATCCCGCACAAATTCATCAACCCGAAACGCTGCAACGCGCGGCTTCGGCTGAGGTTTTTGAACCCAAACAAATTGCAGTATTATTGCCTTTAAGCGGCAAAAATACCGTTGCGGGGTTAATGATCCAAGATGGCATTTTATCGGCACATTATCAGTCGCAATATGCTAACCAAGCGCCGCAAGTGCGCTTTTACGATACTGCTAAAAGCCTGTCAGCCATCACTACTTACCAACAAGCGATTGAAGATGGTGCCGATTTTGTTGTAGGCCCTTTAACAAAAGAGTCTATTGAAACCATTTTAAGACAAGAAATTATCAGCACCCCGCTGTTAACATTAAATCGTTTAGCTTCATTTGAATATAAAGAAGCCAATGTATTTCAATTTGGCTTGCCTATCGAAGATGAAGCCATTCAAACCGCTCACTATGCTTATGAAAATGGTTATCGAAAAGCCATCGCTTTTTTACCCGAAAATGGAGAAGGCGCGCGTGCAGAAATAGCCTTTAGAGAATACTTTGAGCAGCTTGGCGGTGAGCTAATAGATGTTAAAACCTATAAAGGATTTAAATCACTAAAAACCGATATTCAACAATTATTAGGTGTTGATAAAAGTATGCAGCGCAAGCGTTCGTTAGAATCTTTATTAGGTAGAAATTTAGAGTTTGAAATGCGTCGGCGCAAAGATGGTGAATTTGTGTTTTTAGTAGCAAGACCCAATTTGGGCAGAAGCATTAAACCCTTTATCGACTTTCACTACGCCCATGATTTACCCGTAATAGCAACATCTATGATCTATTCTGGAGAAACCTCAGCTAAAAAAGATATTGATCTTAATGGTATTAGTTTTCCCGATATGCCACTGGTTATCAGCCAATTGCCACAATTTGTAGAAACTCGCGATACTTTAGCTCAAGTGCAGCCAGATGCACTTGATGCCAGAGGGCGACTTTTTGCATTAGGGTTTGATGCTTATAAAGTCATTAATCAACTTGCGGTATTGCGAGCATTTCCTGAATATCGTTGGCAAGGGCTAACAGGAGAACTTGGTGTTGATGAAAACGGTGTTATCCACCGCTATTTAACTTGGGCAAAATTTAACAAAGGTGTGCCGCAAATTATAAAAGAGCGAGAACCCGTTAAACAAAATATCGATCCTGCTGATATTCCTGTGGCAAAGCTTAATAAGTAATAAGCTGCATGAAACTTTTTCAACCATTAACTAAGCGCAACCTTGGTGATCAGCTAGAAGAGTTTGCAAAGACCATTTTACAAAAACAGGGCTGCCAAATTGTTGAGCTTAATTATCTTTGCAAGCTAGGTGAAATTGACATTATTGCTAAAGATAAAGAAGCTTTAGCCTTTATTGAAGTAAGATATCGAAAGCAGTCGAGCTTTGGCGGTGCAATAGCCAGCGTAGATCATAAAAAACAGCAAAAAATTATTAGAGCTGCTAAGTTATATTTGCAACAGAATGGTTTAACCAATAAAGCCATCTGCCGATTTGATGTGTTTGCCGTTGAAGGGTCAATAAATCGGCTAAAATACGACTGGATAAAAAACGCTTTTATTCTCAACTAAAAACTTTAAGAACCCATTTATGATAGAAAGAATACGCAACACTTTTACAGAAAGTATTCAAACCAAAATAGCCGCAGCCGATGCCTTGCCCGAAAAGATCACTAAAGCGGCCGATATTATGGTTAATGCTTTGCTTAATGGCGGCAAAATATTAACTTGCGGCAACGGCGGCTCAGCCTGCGAGTCACAACATTTTTCATCGGAAATGCTTAATCGGTTTGAACGAGAAAGACCATCATTACCCGCTATTGCGCTAACTACCGATACCGCCACAATTACCTCAGTTGCTAATGACTATCAATACAAAGAGGTGTTTGCCAAACAAGTAAAAGCATTAGGGCAGTCGGGTGATATTTTATTGGTTTTTTCAACCAGTGGTAATTCTAAAAATATTATTGAAGCCATGAAAGCCGCTCTTTCAAAAGATATGCTCATTGTGGCTTGCACAGGTAAAGATGGCGGCGAATTGGCGGGTTTAATTGGCGAAAACGATGTTGAAATAAGAGTACCATCTAACAGCACAGCCAGAATTCAAGAAGTACATCTAGTAGTTGTACATAGTTTATGTGATTACATTGATAACCGATTATTTGGAGAAGTTAACTAATGCGTTTAGGTTTAATTGCTATTGTATTAACGTGTTTATTAAGTGGATGCGAAGGCTTACTTATTGCGGGGGCTGCTGGTGGTGCAGTTGCTAGCAACGATAGACGCACAGTGCCCACTCAATTAGAAGATCAAAACATCGAGCTAAAATCTTTTAATGCGCTTTTTGAAAATGATGAAATTTGGTCCGATACTAATATTTCGGTAGTGAGTTTTAACAATACAGTATTAATGGTTGGTCAAGCGCCAACAGCAGATCTCAAAACCAAAGCGACCCAAGCCATCAAGAAAATTGAAAAAGTAAAGCGTGTACTCAACCAAATTAGAATAGCGGCTCCCATATCTTTTTTTGCCAGTCGTAACGATGAGCTTTTAACCGCTAAAGTTAAATCATCTATGCTTTTTACTAGCGATTTTCCCTCTTCCAAAATTAAAGTGATCACTGAAAATAGCGAAGTATTTTTAATGGGATTAGTCACTAATCAAGAAGCCGAAAAAGCAGTAGAAATTACTCGCAATGTGGGTGGTGTTGCAAGAGTAATTAAAGCTTTTGAATATATTGAAGAGCACCAATTAGAGAATTAAAAAAGGCTCACAATGTGAGCCTTAAATAGTAGAGCGCTATTTACTATTTATATTTCAAATGGGTCGCGTCTGGTAATAGTTTCTACTCTATCTGGACCAGTTGAAACAAGATCAACGGGCACACCAACTAGTTGTTCAATTTTAGCGATGTAGTTGCGTGCATTTTCTGGCAGTTCATCCCAAGAGGTTACACCAAAGGTATTTTCACTCCAGCCCGGCATTTCAATGTAAGTTGGAGTTACTCTGGCAAACCCTTCTGCACCAACAGGTGTTGTAGAAAGTTCACCTTGTTCTGGGCACTGGTAAGAAGTACAAATTTTAACGGTTTTTAAACCATCTAAAACATCAAGCTTAGTTAAACAAATGCCAGTGACACTATTGACTTGAATGGCACGCTTTAATGCAACGGCATCTAACCAACCACATCGTCTTTGCCTGCCCGTAGTTGCACCAAACTCATGACCTTTCTCGCCTAAACGCTGACCAATATCGTCAAATAATTCAGTTGGGAAAGGGCCTCCACCTACACGTGTAGTATAAGCTTTGGTAATACCTAATACATAATCTAAGTAAAGTGGACCAAAACCAGAGCCTGTTGCAGTGCCGCCAGCAGTGGTATTAGAAGAGGTTACAAACGGGAAAGTGCCATGGTCAATATCTAACAATGTGCCTTGCGCGCCTTCAAACAGTAAAGATTCGTTATTTTCTCTAGCTTTATGCAAGCTATCAGGAATATCTTCAACTAAGTCTTTGAGCATTTCGGCATAACCTAAACACTCTTGGAAAGATTCTTCTAAGTCGATTGCCGGTTGTTTAAAAAATTGAGTGAGCACAAAGTTATGATACTCAAGCACTTCGGCAAGTTTTTCTTTAAGACGTTCGGGATAAAATAAATCATCCACTCTTAATCCGCGACGCGCCACTTTATCTTCGTAAGCAGGACCAATGCCGCGCCCAGTTGTACCAATTTTTTTATCACCCGACTTTGCCGCTTCGCGCGCTTGGTCAAGCTTAATGTGATAAGGCAAAATTAAAGTACAAGCGGCGCTAATACGTAAACGCTCTCGTACTGGCACGCCATTGTCTTCAAGCATTTTCATCTCAACCGCTAGTGCTTCTGGCGAAAGCACCACACCATTGCCAATTAAGCATTTAACATTTTCACGTAAAATACCCGATGGAATTAAATGCAATACGGTTTTCTTGCCGTCAATCACAAGCGTGTGACCCGCATTGTGTCCGCCTTGATAGCGAACAACAGCACTCACGCGATCTGTTAGTAAATCGACAATTTTGCCTTTACCTTCGTCACCCCATTGGGTTCCAAGCACTACGACATTTTTAGACATATTTAAGTTCTTAACTCAATTGCTTAAAGTGGGCAAGCAGTCTTACCCAATCACGAAACCGCGCATTTTACTCTTATCAAAAGTAAATTTCTCTATTTTTTTAAGGATTTTTGTACTTTTTGTTCAATTATCGTACAGACCACAGCAAAGCTAACCCTGTTAGCATAATCACAAACCCCATTTGTCTTAATTGATTGTCAGCTAAGCGACTGATTTTTAAAACCATTTCACGCCAGCCTTTGGGCGCAATAAAAGGCATCATGCCTTCAAAGATCATCGCGAGTGCAAAAGCGGCTAATAATTCACTCATTGTTTTTACTCCAAAAATAAAAAAGCAGCCAAAATGGCTGCTTTTTAAAAGTTTTAATGTACTTACTTGCTGCTTTCACCGCTAGCGTCTTTAAAGTATTTAAAGAAATCACTATCTGGCTTAACAATAATCACATCGCCTTTTTTGTTAAATGAGGCTTTATAAGCATCTAAACTACGCAAAAAGGCATAAAACTCTGGGTTTTGATTATAGGTATCAGCATAAATTTTTGCCGCTTGTGCATCGGCATCACCTTTTACGGTTCTGGCGTACTCATCAGCTTCAGCTAAAGTTCTTAGCACTTCAGCATCCGTTTTAGCAACAGTAATGTTAGCTTCTTGCTGACCTTCTGAAACAATTTTAACCGCTTGCGCTTTACGCTCCGATTTAATTTGCTCGTAAACATTTGCTAAAACTCTTGGGGTATAATTAACTTTCTTAACTCGAATATCAACTACTTCAATACCATAAGCAGGTGCTTTATCTTCTTGGTTAACAAAGCTTTTAATTTCGCCCATTAACTGCTCTCTTTCACCCGAAACCGCTTGTTCTAAAGTGCGATTACCAAACTGATTTCTTAAGCCGTTATCGACATAGTTTTCCAAGAAACCTTCCGCATTAGAAAAGTTACCATTGGTACGAATATAGAACTTAGCAAAATCAACGACTTTCCATTGAACATAAGTATCGACTTCTAAAAACTCTTTATTTTGCGTGGTGAAAACATCAGGCGTACCGTCCATAATTTGCACCCGCTTGTCTAAAGCCACCACTCTGTCCATTAATGGAATTTTAAAGTGTAAACCTGGCTCATTAACTACAGGGTTGTTATCGGCATCTCTTAATACTTTTCCAAAGCGTAAAACTAGGGCTTTTTCGGTTTCTTCAACGATATAAATGGATTTAGATAAAACAATAAGTCCAACTAAACCTAATAAGATAAAAACAAAGCTACGATTACTCATTGTTTTGACCTCGCGTATTTTTCATAATTTGATCGAGCGGTAAATACAGCATGTTGTTATTGCCTTCGGTATCAATCATTACTTTGGTTGAGTTAGACATCACTTCTTCAACTGTGTCGAGGTAAAGCCTAGTTCGAGTCACCTCGGGAGCCGCCACATATTGTGGAAGCAGTTGTTTAAACCTTGCCACTTCACCATTGGCTTTAGCTAAAACCGTTGCCTGATAAGCATCAGCTTGCTGACGAGATTTTTCTGCCTGAGCAATGGCTAATGGCAATTTTTGATTTTCATAAGCTTCAGCTTCTTGTTTAAACTTTTTTGCATCTTGTGCCGCACGATTCACCTCTTCAAAGGCATCGTTAACTTCACGTGGTGGTTTAACTCGCTCTAATGTTACCGTTCTTACACCCAAGCCACTGCGGTAGCCAGCAAGCACTTGTTCCATTTCGAGCTTTAACTCGTTTTGAATACGTTCTTTATCGGTGGTTAAAATCGCATCAACGGTTGAATTACCCACTACTTGACGTAATGCAGACTCTGCCGCTTGATTGAGTGTCATTTCAACATTGGATAAATTAAATAAATAATCTTCTGCCGAATCAACCCGATATTGAATACCCACATCTACTTCAACAATATTAATATCTCTGGTAAGCATAACCCCTTGAACTGATGTGCTACGCATTTCATCGGTGTTTACCTTAATGACCTTTTCAATGCCGCGTGGAACCCAGCCTAAACCAGCACCAACGGTTCTATCATATTGACCAAAATGTAATACCACACCTCGCTCGGCTTCGTTAATGGTATAAATACCACTAAATCCCCAAACCGCAACTAAAGCAATAAGCCCTGTAAGCACAAAGCCTTTTGCTGAGCCCGAGCTTGAGCTACCACCACGTTTATTACCGCCACCAAAAATTCCTGTGACTTTTTTAAAGACTTCATCAAGATCAGGTGGACCATCGTTTTTATTGCGATTCCCCCAAGGATCTTTATTACCGTTATTACCTGGTTCATTCCAAGGCATTTTATTCTCCAGTTTCAGTTATAATACTTTGGTACAAACAATGTACCGTTGGCCTAAATTTTTATTTATGATCTTGCGCTATTTTATTGAGCTTATAGCTTGTATGCAATGAATAATCATCGTTTTACAGTGGGGACTATTCCGACTGATTTCAAGCATCATTAACAATTATTCAGCAAGTTCGCACTCTTCGATTAGTCCATTTGTTTTTCTTACCATGCGCCGCCAGTCAGCTATATTAAGTTTTATTGCTAAGATAAAACTACCATCATCTGCAACTTGTTCGTTTTCAACAACATTTAAGTTATGTAATTCACTACGAATATTTAGGTTTTTTGGTTCAATTTTGAGTGACTTGTTTAGCCACTGGATCTCTAGTTGCTTTGAAATTGTTTCGCATAGCTGTTTTAAACCCATCACCGTTTTTAGCCGAACACCAAACTCTATCTGGCTCTCCATCTATTCCAGTGATAATCTTTGGGTTTACTTCTTCTAGTGCATCAATTTTATTAAAAACTTCTATCGTTTTAATATCGCTTGCACCAATCGCTTCTAATACTTCGTAAACTTGCTCAATATTGTCTTCTTTTCTTTCGTCCGATGCGTCAATAATATGTAACAAAATGTCCGCTTGACGACTTTCTTGCAAAGTGGCTTTAAATGCAGCAACTAAATCATGCGGTAAATGGCGAATAAACCCAACCGTGTCAGACAAAATGGCTTGTTGTCCTGGCACTAGCTCAATTTTTCTATGGGTAGGGTCGAGCGTAGCAAAAAGTTGGTCAGCTGCATAAACATCGGCTTCGGTTATACGATTAAACATGGTGGATTTACCCGCATTGGTATATCCCACCAAAGCAACCGTTGGCAAACTACCACGTTTTCGAGAACGACGACTTTGTTCTCGCTGCTTTTCCACTTTTTCAAGGCGCTTGCCAATGGTTTTAATTCGATCACGCAATAATCGGCGATCAGTTTCTAGCTGAGTTTCACCAGGTCCTCTTAACCCAATACCACCTTTTTGGCGCTCTAGGTGAGTCCAGCCTCTAACTAGTCGAGTTGATAAATGATTAAGTTGAGCGAGTTCAACTTGTAACTTACCTTCATGGGTTTTGGCTCTTTGGGCAAAAATATCGAGGATTAATCCCGTTCTATCTATTACCCTGCACTCAACTAAGCCTTCTAAGTTGCGTTCTTGGGCTGGGGAAAGTCGATGATTAAACAGCACCACATCAGCCTGTTTATCTTTTACTAGCTGTGCAATTTCATCGGCTTTACCAGTACCAATAAAATAACGCGAATGGGGTGAGCTTCTGCTACCACCAACCACATCTTTTACTTGTAATCCAGCAGAAATCACCAGATCAATAAACTCATCTTTATCTTCTTTATTATGAGCATCTGGAAAGTCAATATGAACAAGAATGGCGTTTTCACCGCCGGCGTGTCTTTCAAACAAAGGATAAACTCTACTGTTATAAAGCTAAGTGCTAAATATTTTTATTAAAAACAGCAAATGCCAACCAAAACTAATATTGGTTAGCATTTTTATACAACTTAAATTGTTTTAGGGTAATTAATAGTGATTGATAAAATCGTTATTAATTAAAGTGCAAGGCAAACTAATAGTTACCAACACCTTCACCATTGTCAGCGTGCTCACCATTTTCATTCGCATGAGGAAGCTTTATATTACGCGCTGGAACCACGGTTGAAATAGCATGCTTATAAACCATTTGGCTAACGGTATTTTTAAGTAAAACGACAAACTGGTCAAATGATTCTATTTGCCCCTGCAACTTAATCCCATTAACCAAAAAAATGGCAACGGGTACTCGTTCTTTACGAAGTGCGTTTAAGTAAGGGTCTTGTAGTGATTGCCCTTTTGACATGACTGTCTCCTTTGTAATTGTTATTTTGAGACTTTTTAAAAAGTTGGTTAGAAGTCTCTATTGTTTATTGTTGTTCTTGTATATGCCTGCAGACTGATTGCAAATTGATACAAAAACGTCCCATGTTGAATTGACCAACGGCTTTAACGTTTAATCTTTTAGATAGACTAAAATATCAAAGCCTTGAACACTTTTAGTTAATATTAGCAGTTATTTTTAAATCTGCTAAAAAACTATCAACAGAACGTAAAATTAACCATTCCACCCCCTTAGTGGGGATCTTGCGGTTGAAGTTCAATCCTAATGGTTAATTTTTTTATTTTGTACAATAATTTCTATTTTTGTTAAGTAGTTATCGGTTATTGGCCACACAGCGTATCACACCATAGTCAAAAGCTTCGCCAAGTACCTGATACACTCGTTTAATTTTTCCTACCTCACTTTCATCATCAACTTCTAAAGCATGAACAATAAGCTGGTAGTCATCTTCCTCAAGCTCTAAAACCTCTAGTAAATCTAAATAACCGGCTTGAATAGCCGTGTCTATATGCCCATAAATGGTGCCTATTGCCAGCTCTCGCTTTTCAGCAACTTCATTAATGGTTAAACCATCATTTAATAGCTGCAATGAGTGATTAACCGTTTCGGACAGATCTTGGCAATAAGACTCAGGAATAGGATTAGCTTTAATAACGGCTAGAAATTCTTTACCGTATTGTTCAAGTTTACGGCTACCAACACCGCTAATATATTGAAGCTCATCATTTCGGCTAGGTCTTTTTTCGCTCATTTCAATTAGGGTGGCATCATGAAAAATCACATAAGGCGGCACTCCTTGAATATCGGCAAGCTCGCGGCGTAGTGCCCTTAAAGCTTCGAATAATGGTTTATTAATTTCACTAACCTTGCTGGCTTTAGATTTAGCTTTGCTCAATTTGGCAGGCGCTTCAAAAGTTCTTGCCATTAAAGTCTCTTTACCTTTTAGCAACGCTCTACTTTTTTCGGTTAGCTGTATAGCGCCATATTTTTCAGGGTTAACATACACATATTCTAAAGCAACCAACTGCCTAAACAAACTACGCCATTCGGCAACTGACAAGTCATCTCCTATGCCATAGGTTGATTGCTGGTGGTGGTGATTTTTGATAATTCGCTCGTCTTCTTTGCCCTTTAATACGTCAATTAAATAGCCAATACCAAATCTTTGCCCTGTTCTAAACACACAAGATAAAGCTTTTTGTGCGGCAACACTGGCATCCCAAGTTTTGGGTGGTGATAAGCAATTGTCGCAGTTACCACAAGGCTTAGCTAAATCTTCATTAAAGTATTTTAGTAAGGTTTGTCTGCGGCAACTGGTTAGCTCGCATAAACCTAGCATGGCATCAAGTTTTTGCTGGGTAATTTGCTTAAATTGCTCACTGCCATGGGATTGAGCCAGCATTTGCCGAAGCAAAATAACATCTTGCAAGCCATAGCTCATCCACACAGTTGCAGGTTCGCCGTCGCGACCCGCTCGGCCTGTTTCTTGATAATAGGCTTCAATACTTTTAGGCAGGCTTAAATGGGCAACAAATCTAACATCGGGTTTATCTATGCCCATACCAAAAGCGATGGTGGCAACAATAATCACGCTTTTTTGGGTTAAAAACTGCTGCTGGTTTTGTGCTCTTTCTTCTTTAGATAAACCCGCATGATAAGGCAAAGCAATACGTCCTTTGTTAGTAAGCCACTCGGCAACCGCTTCGACTTTTTTACGTGATAAACAATAAACTATGCCTGCATCACTGGCATGATTTTCACTAATAAAGCGCCACATTTGCTCGCGCCCATTATGGCTTTCTTGAATTAAAATAACGAATATTAGGGCGATCAAAACTATTGATAAATCGCTTAGGGTGATTGAAGTTAAGATGGGTAACAATTTCTTCTCGGGTGCGCTGATCGGCAGTTGCGGTTAAGGCAACCTTGGGCACATTGGGAAACTGCTGCGATAAAATATTAAGCTGCTGGTATTCGGGTCTAAAATCGTGCCCCCACTGAGAAACACAATGCGCTTCATCTATGGCAAATAAACTAACATTTATGTTGGCAAGCAGGTTTAAAAACTGCGGTGTTACTAACCGCTCTGGTGCAACATAAAGCAGTTTGGTTTCACCTGCGTGAATTTGTGCTAAAACATTTTGCTCTTGCGATGCCGATAAGGTTGAGTTTAAAAAGCTAGCACTAATACCCACTTGAGCTAAAGCATCAACTTGATCTTGCATTAGGGCAATCAATGGAGAAACCACTACGGTTAAACCCTCAAATACCATCGCTGGCACTTGGTAACAAAGTGACTTACCGCCACCAGTTGGCATTAATACCAAAACATCTTGCTGGTTTAAAATTGATTCAATAATTTCCGCTTGGTTAAAACGAAAATCCGCATAGCCAAAAGTTTTATTAAGAACTAATTTGGCTTTTGTCATTAATTCACTGGATTGATTAGAGTGCATTATCTTCCTTGATAATTAGTGAGGGCTATCACAAAAGTCTAATACGTTTTGTGTGGCTTTAGCAAGCTGCTCTGGGATAAGTGGGTCAATCCAATTTATATTTGGCCAACTTCTTAGCCAAGTAAACTGCCTTTTGGCGAGCTGACGAGTGGCAATAATTGCCCGCTCAATTGCTTCATCTAAAGTATAGTCGTTATTAAGGTACATCCAAAGCTGGCGATAACCTACGCACTTAATCGCAGGACAATCTAAATTAAGATCGCTTCGCCGATACAATGCTTTCACCTCATCGAGAAAACCATTTTTCATCATAATATCAAAACGCTCAGCAATTCTCTGATGCAAAATGCTTCTATCTTCTGGCGCTAAGGCTAATGATAAAGTTGGGTTGGGCAAGGCGTCTAAAGCTTGCTCTTTATGCCATTGTGATAACGGCTTTTTACTCACTAAATAAACTTCAAGCGCGCGTAATATTCTTTGTGTATCTGTTGGGTGAAGCCTTTGCGCGGTTTGTGGATCAACCTTGGTAAGCTTGTCATGTAAAGCATTAATACCACTATTTTCAAGCTGTTGTTTTAAGTTTTCTCTAATTTTAGGTTCGGCTTTAGGTAAATCGGCTAGCCCTTCTTTTAGGGCTTTAAAATAGAGCATGGTTCCGCCAGTTAATAACGGAGTATTACCTCGCCGATGAATTTGATTAATTAATTCCCTAGCATCTGCTGCAAAATTGGCCGCAGAATAGCTTTGACTAGGATCTAAAAAGTCAATTAAGTGATGTGGCGCTTGTTTAAGTTCATCAAGTGTTGGCTTGGCACTACCAATATCCATGCTTTTGTAGATCATCGCTGAGTCAACGCTCACTATTTCAAACCCACCCACCTGATAAAGCGCCATGGCTAAAGCCGTTTTACCGCTAGCGGTTGGCCCCATAATAAAGATTACGGGTTTCTCAGGAAACTCAATGGTTACCGAATCACTCACGTTAAACCGCCTTATCGGTTTTAATTGCAAATAAGTTTTCTACCGCAGATTGTTCAATAGGCTTAAATAATGAACTTTGGGTTTTAGCCGATTCAGCCATAAATAGGGGTTCAACTTGTGATTGAGTTAATTTTTCCCAGCCGCTTAATTGATTAATAATCTTTTGCGCAGATAATAGTTTATCACCCACTATTTTAACCTGTTGCTCTAGCCAGCTTTTTGCTAAATAAGTTAATTCTTCGGTTGAGATATGAGTTAGCCATTTAGGCACGCTCATTAGTTTTAACCCTTGGGGTAGTAATTGAACTTTAAAACCTAGCTTTTCGATTAACAAATGGGCGCTATAATTTTCTAAAATGTTATTGCCCACCTCTAGCTTTTGCGGAAAAAGCAAAGCTTTACTTTCAGCAATATGCTCACCGCTTAATAAACCCATCACATAGCTTTTAGCTAATTGTGCTAGCTTAAACGCTACAACTTGCTGCTGGTATTCACCTAGCCAGATAAGATCATTCAGTTTTAATAAATTTGTTAATGTTGATTGATTTTCAGCTAAAACAGGTGAGTTATTAGACCGCACTGTAGGGGATGACTGTATTATAGCGGCTGATTCAGGCTGATAAAAATGGCTTACTGCATGAGAAGGTTCATTAACCTGAGAGGGCTTATTAACTGGATAGCTCAACGGATTTACTAATGAAGGCTGGTTCTCGGTAAAATAAAAGGTTTCTTCGTTATTCGGCTCAATCGCATTGGGCTTATGTTCAATATTTTCTTCTGTGTTTTCAGTGTTAGAATTAAAAACCTGTTGTTCGGGCTGAAAATCAAGCAAACAATCACGCACGCTTTTTGCCAGTAAGTCATGCACTAGCCGCTGCTGATCAAAGCGAACTTCGTGCTTGGTTGGATGCACGTTAACATCTACCGTTGATGGATCAATATTAATAAAAATCACATAAGCAGGCATTCGCCCTGTTGGTAGCAAATCGGCATAAGCTTGTTTGATTGCATGGTTTAAGGTTTTATCTTTAACCGGTCTGCTATTAACAAATACATATTGAATGTCCGACTCACTACGATGAAAGCTTGGGTTACCTAGCCAGCCCGAAACACTCATCAATTCGTGCTTACATTTTAATGCAATGGTGTTTTCGGCAAAGCTTTTGCCACAAATTGAAGCAATTCGATTAAGCGCTTGCTCACCACTAGCAATAGCGGGAATTCGCTTTACCACCTTATGATTATGTTTGAGCACAAAGGCAATATTTGTATTAACCAAAGCGTGTTGTTTAAATACCTCTTCAATGTGCGAAAACTCGGTTTTTTCGGTTCGCATAAACTTTTGTCTGGCAGGAGTATTAAAGAAAATATCTGCCACTTCCAGCCTTGTACCTTTTGCCGCTGCGGCGGGCAATACTTCTACCGCCATATCCATTCCTTGTGCTACTGCCTGCCATGCCGAATCACTTTCTTGTTGGCGTGAAGTTAAGGTTAATCGCGAAACCGAACTAATACTGGCAAGTGCTTCACCGCGAAACCCTAGGGTTTCAATGGCGCCTAAATCATCAATAGTTTTAATTTTGCTGGTCGCATGGCGAGTTAAAGCCAAAGCCAAATCGTCTTTGTGAATGCCTGCGCCATCATCAGTAATTTTAATAAGGCGCGTGCCACCACGAACAATTTCTACTTCTATGCGACTGGCACCAGAATCAATGCTATTTTCTAGCAACTCTTTTACCACCGAAGCCGGGCGTTCAACCACTTCACCTGCGGCAATTTGGTTAGCCAGTCGATTATCAAGCGAGTGAATTCTTATGGGCTTTTGCACTATTTAGCCTTGAGGAATAGTTAAAACTTGACCAATTTTAAGTTGCGAGCTGGCAAGCTTGTTATGCTTTTTTAGTTGCGTCATCGACACCCCATAAGCTTGAGCAATTTCAGATAAGGTATCTCCACGAGCCACTTTATGCGATTTTATAGAATCTAAATTAGCTAACAATGTGCCTTCGGGTGGATTGGTTTTAAAATACTGGGTTACCCCTTTAAATACCGAATTAACAATTTTGTTTTGTTGTTTGGCAGTATTTAATAGTTTTTCTTCTTGCGGGTTTGAAATAAAAGCCATTTCTACCAGCATTGCAGGAATATCAGGCATTCTAAGCACCACAAAAGCCGCTTTACGCAAACCTTTACCATGCATTTTAGGCATATTAGCACGCAATTGTTTTCGCACTTGCTCACCCGCTTTAATGCTTTCGCCAACCGAATAATGCATGGATAAATCAATTAAAACTTGCGCCACTAAAGGATCTTTATTTTGCAAACTTTCAACCCCGCCTAGCATGTCAGAGCTTTTTTCTCGTTGCTCTAACCATTTACCCATTTCTGTATTGGCGCCTTTGGTAGAAAGCACCCAAACCGATGCGCCTTTGACTCTTGGATCGGTAAAACCATCGGCGTGTAATGAAACCAGCAAATCTGCTTTATTTTTGCGTGCTAATCGAGTTCTGGCCTCTAAGCCCACATAATAATCACCAGAGCGAGTTAAAAAGGCTTTAAAACCGCGCTGTTTATTGATTTTTTTTGCGAGCCTTTTAGCCACCTCTAAGGTCACGTTTTTTTCGTGAGTTCCTCTTTTGCCGATAGCACCCGGATCTTCGCCGCCATGCCCTGCATCAATGGCTATTACAATGTCTCTGTTTTTTTCTCTAATAGCCGACTCGGCAGTTTTTATCACGGTTTTTTTGGCGTTTTTATCTTTTAGATCAACCACCAAACGGTGACCATAATTTTGATAAGGCTTAAGGGTAAAGTCTTTGGCAGTAACACCGTTGGCTAAGTCAATCACTATGCGTAATTTCTGTTTGTTTTTACTAGAGCGAATACCCTTAACTAGGGCTTTAGGAATATCAACATTATTCAAATTAACTTTAAGCTGGGTGTCTTTAAAATCAATGACTAAACGGTGAGGTGACTCAAGGGCAAATAACTTGTAGTTTATTTTTTGGTTAACGTCAAAAACCAGCCGTGTTTTTTCAGGATCTTGCCAAAAGCGTACGCCTTTAATTTGGCTTGCCAACACTGAATTAGCAGACAGCAAAAGCACCAACAATAATACCGATTTGAATGTTGCTATTTTAAACAATTGGTTTACCTTCTTAATCTACTCAACTTACAGCCCAAGAATAACACGTTAGTCAGCGCTAATAATTTGTTAATTATGCCTCTAACTGCAACGATTGTAACCATAATTGCGCCCATGAGGAATCTTTTGCGGTTAAAGTTACTCCTCTTGCATTATCATCATATTCTAAATCAATTTGTAAATCAGGTTCGGGCAATAGCCCTTTGCCTTGCTCTGGCCATTCAAATAAGCATATCGCTTGTTCGTCGAGGTAGTCTCTGATCCCCATATATTCCAGCTCTTCGGGATCACCTAGGCGATATAAATCAAAATGATAAAATTGCCTCTCACCAATTAGATAAGGCTCAACAATCGTATAGGTGGGACTTTTGGTGCTTCCTTGATGACCCGCTGCTTTTAATAAGCCACGCACTAAAGTAGTTTTTCCCGCTCCTAATGTACCATTTAAAAAAATAATGGCTTTTGCAGGCAAACTAAATGCAAGCTTTTTGCCTAATGCTAAAGTTTGAGTTTCATCGGCAAGATAAAAACGTTTTGTCATTAACACACTCTAAAATTTAATTTTATTGGGTGGATTATGGCTTAACTTTAATTGCCAATCAAAAAGTCTTTGCTTGGTTTATTGGGTTTAATAATGCGGGGAAATATTCAAACAAATCACTAGCAGCCATACCTCGATACAATAAAGATTTACCCGCGGCTCTGTCGGCAGCCTCACCATGAATACAAACCGCCAATGCCGCAGCATTAAAAAGGCTAAACCCTTGAGCCATTAACCCGCCTATTAAACCTGACAATACATCACCCATGCCACCAGTTGCCATGCCGGGGTTTCCCACAGGGCATACCATAATATTTCCTTGCTCGTCACCAACAATAGTGCCCGCACCTTTTAACACACAAACTCCGCCATACTTTTGAGTAATTTGCTCACAAGCACTAAAGCGATCTTGATTAATTTGGCTAATACTGCAACCAAGCAGTCTTGCCGCTTCACCGGGATGAGGTGTTAAAACTCGGTTTGAGTCTTTGTTGGGATTTAATGCAAGCCAGTTAAGGGCATCGGCATCGAATACTTTATTACCGAATACTTTATTACCGAATATTTTATTACCGCCATTAGTGCTTTCACTAATAAACTGCATCCACTGATTGCCTCGTTCATCTTGCCCTAGCCCAGGCCCTACAACCAAGCTATTTAGTTTTGGGAACTGATCAAAAAATGACTTGGTTGGAAACTTAACATTTTGCGCCATAATTTCAGGTTGTGAGGCCACTAAACTGTCTGCTCCTTGCTCAACAACTACCGAAGTTAATCCACTGCCTGCCCGCAATGAAGCTTTAGCAGCTAAAACCATAGCGCCAGTCATGCCTTTTGAGCCGCCCACCAACACACAGTGACCATAATTACCTTTATGTGCAGTAAAGCTTCTGGGTTTAAGCAAGTGCTTTAAACTGCGCCAATTTTGTGCGGTAACTGAAGAGTTAGCTTTTTGGTAGTGATCTTTTTGCACGTTAAGCGATGCTAAAGTCACTTCGCCTCGATACTCTGCGGCATCTCCCGTATAAAGCCCACGTTTTAAACCAATAAAGGTAACGGTTAGGTCGGCTTTTATGGCAAGCCCAAAAGCAGTGCCCGAATTGGCTTCTAATCCTGATGGAATATCAATGGCTAACACGGGAGTTTTAGCGTCATTAACTAACCCCACAACTTGATCAAAGGGTTCTCGCAAAGCCCCTTTAATGCCAGAGCCTAAGAGTGCATCAATAATGAGATCATAATTTGAAAAGTTGAGCGACTGCCAAGATTTAGTTTTTATACCGATTTTTGGTAGTTTATTAAACGCGATTTTTGCATCGCCTTTAATCGCACTTTCATCACAAAGCAAGCATAAAGTAACTTTGTATCGGTGCTCAGCGGCAAGCCGAGCTAACACAAAACCATCACCACCGTTATTGCCTTTGCCAATTAATATCACAATATTATGAGCTTTAGGCCAGTGCTTTTTAACCAGATTAAAAGCCGCTTGTCCTGCTCTTTCCATTAATGGATAGGTGCCGTTAGGATCGGTTTGCGCGTAATTTTGCTCAATTAGGCGAACTTGCTCGGCGGTATAAAGTTTAATTCCAACATCAAGGTGAACATTTAAAGTCATTGTTACAACAAGCCCAATAAAATTAACTTAAGTCGATAAAATGCTCGCGATAATACTCTAACTCTTCAATCGACTCTTTTATATCATCAAGCGCTAAATGTTTATTTTTTTTAGTAAAGCCTTCATTAAGTGAAGGCTTCCAACGACTTACTAATTCTTTTAAGGTACTAACGTCTAAATTACGGTAATGAAAGTATTCGTGCAGTTTTGGCATATAACGCACTAAAAATCGCCTGTCTTGACCAATACTATTGCCGCATATAGGTGAAGCGCCATGTGGTACCCATTGTTGTAAAAATTCAATGGTTTGAGCCTCAGCTTCCTCATCTGTAATATGACTATCTATCACTCTTTGAGTAAGCCCAGACTCGCCATGATGGGTGGTGCACCAGTCATCCATTGCGTCTAAAACTGCTTTAGGCTGATGCACCGCTAGCATAGGCCCTTCGGCAAGAATATTTAAGTGTTTGTCGGTAACAATGGTGGCTATTTCTATAATTCGTTCTTTGTCGGGGTCGAGCCCTGTCATTTCTAAATCGATCCAAATTAAATTATCTTTATGAAACTGAGCTTGTTGAGTCAATGGTTTTCTCCGTGTTAAAAACGATCTAGAGTGTGTTGATCCTAATAGTATATAATAGTCCATTCAACAAACCTAAGCGCGATTCATTTTTAGGATCATCATTTGGCCAAGCGACAAAAATTGACTCAACGGCAAAAGCGTCAAGTTGCTAAAAAGCAGCAACAAAAACTAGCCCAAGCCCAGCAAATCAACGAAGACGATCTTTCACCAGCATTAGAAGGTTTAATTTCTAGCCGCTTTGGCGAACAAGCAGACATTATTAGCTTAAAAGATCGTAACGTTTATCGTTGCTACTTAAGGCAAAACCTAGGCGCACCTGTGCCGGGTGATAAAGTATTGTTTAAAACCGCAAAAAGTGGCCCTGGTGTAGTTGAGGTGATTTTACCAAGAGATTCAGCGCTTACTCGCCCTGCTCAGCACCAAGGGGTAAAGCCTGTTGTTGCTAATGTTGATTGTGTGTTTATTGTTACTGCACCTCTGCCCGATTTTTCCTCTGTGTTGCTCGACCGCTATTTAGTTGCGGTAGAAAATGCCAATTTACAAGCCGTTATTGTGGCTAATAAGTGGGATTTACAAGAAGAAATAAAACAACAAAACATAGATGCGCAATTAAAAATTTACCAAAACCTTGGCTACCCCGTTTTACGCTTAAGCAGCCATTCACCCGATCAATTAGCGGCTTTAGAAAAAGCTGCACAAAATAAGCATTCGATATTAGTAGGGCAGTCAGGGGTTGGAAAGTCTTCTTTAATTAATGGGCTATTTCCTAACCAAGAAAGCTTAGTTAATAAAGTATCTGAAAACTCGCGTTTAGGTCAGCACACTACCACCGCCTCTCGACTTTTTTTATTTGAAAATCACAATGGTTTTATTGTTGATTCTCCTGGCATAAGAGAGTTTGGACTATGGCACATGGAGCAAGGGCAAATTTTTGCTGGCTTTAAAGAATTTGAGCCCTACTGGGGGATCTGTAAGTTTAGAGACTGTCAGCATTTAAACGAGCCAGGTTGCGCGATTATTAGAGCCGTTGAAAATAAAGAAATCTCTAAGCAACGTTGGGAAAATTATTGCAAGATTGTTAGAACGCTAGAAGAGTAAAAACATATACTAAAACTTAAAAACTATAGATAATCCCTATAAACCGTATGGATACCTTTTACTCAACATCTGTTAAAATTTCGCCAAATTTATTTTAGGTAATACCCTGTATGATTGAAATAACCGAATCAGCACAAGAACATTTTTCTAAATTACTGGCTTCACAAGGTGAAGGCACTGGAATTCGAGTGTTTGTTGTTAATCCTGGAACACCTCATGCTGAATGTGGTGTTTCTTACTGCCCACAAGATGCGGTAGAAAAAGACGATCTTAAAATTAGCTTTGAAGCCTTTAATGCTTATGTTGACGAAGAAAGCATTCCATACCTTGAAGAAGCACAAATTGATTATCAAACCGAAGAAATGGGTGGTCAATTAACTTTAAGGGCACCAAATGCTAAAGCACGTAAAGTTGATGATGATGCTCCTGCCATTGATCGCATTCGTTATGTGATTGAATCAGAAATTAATCCACAACTGGCAAACCATGGTGGTCAAGTAGGATTATCAGAGTTTACCGAAGATGGCATTGCAGTGTTACAGTTTGGCGGCGGCTGTCAAGGTTGTGGTATGGCTGATGTTACTTTAAAAGAAGGCATTGAAAAAACCTTAAAAGAGCGCATTCCAGAAGTAACCGGTGTTAGAGACGTAACCGAACATAGCGCTGGTGAAAACCCCTACTATTAAGCTCTGGCTTATAATAGAACGGGGATAATAGAACAGATATAATAGGCGATTTTATCCAAGGTTTAATTTATGATTAAACTTTGATAATAAATCGCCTTTTTTATGCCAACTAAAGCTCAAATTATTGCCCATTTTAAACAAATGGCATTAACGCCTCGTAAACAACTAAAACAGTTATTAGTTGGAACTGTTGGTGGGCTATTAGCCATGATTGGTGTGCTAATTGCCAGTCATTTTGAGCAAACTTATTGGTTTTATCTTTTTGCTTCTATTGTAGCTATTTGTTTAATTTATGCCCTACCAGGCTATATTGGGATATGGTTATGGCGAATGCGTAAGTTTTTATTTGATCTCCACTAATGATTGCCTTAGCATCCCTGTATCAATGTTTGCTTTAATAAGGCATTAAAGTGTCGCAACCTTCGTCTAATACTCAAAAATCCGCTCTAGACTACGCTATATTAACCAGTTTAACCCTTTTAACATTATTATTATTTATTAGTGACAATAATATTATTGAAGGACGACTCTTAAAACAAATATGGCAACTAGGTCATTTTGTTTTATTTAGCTTATTTACTTTTTCTATTCTTAAATATACTGAACTAAAAAATATTTCACCGGTTATTCAAATCATTTTTTTAGCTAGTATGAGCCTTTGTTTAGGCTTAGTGACTGAAATTTTGCAACAGTATTTTAATCGCAGTTTTGAATTTGACGACATTATTAGTGATTTTTTAGGCGGTATTTCTGGTTTTGTTTTATATCAAGCTTTATATCCTTACGATCAAAAAGCAGAGAAAGCACAAACAATAATTAAGCAAGGTAATGTAAATTTTTTGTTTATTGGAATATTTTTTCTGCTGGCATTATTTAGCGCAAGAAATATCTTTTTTACACTTTACGATCAATCACAGCTACAAAAAAACTTTCCGCTAATTGCTACCTTTGATACACCATTTGAACTTAGCCGTTGGGAAGCTGATAGAACGGTCATTAGCCGAGTGAACGATAACTTTAATCAGAGCAATAATACTGATAATAAAGCGCTACAAGTTATATTTAAAACGGCACCCTACTCCACAGCATCAATGATTCACTTACCTAAAAACTGGCAAGGCTATGATAGCTTAAGTTTTGACCTTAATTTGCAAGGGGAAAAGGATGCTACGGTAATGCTTAAAATTTTTGACCACCAGCACCCTAAAAACCAATATGTGTATAACGACCGTTTTAATCACATCCTGAATATTCCTGCGGGTTTTTCAACGGTTAAAATTCCTTTAACTTCTATTCAATTGGCTCCTCAAAATCGAGAAATGGACCTGCAAAATATTCATACTTTAAGTTTTTTTACAACTAACTTAAGTGAGATTGTTATTTTGCATATTGATAATTTAAAGCTAACGAAAAAGGATTAATTATGTCAATTGATTGGCTCAATAGCTTAAGCGAAAAACTCCCCTTTCAATTACTCGACTATTTAGTGATTGGGCTTAATATTTTTATTTTCATTTTTGCCAGTTATATCATTAAACATTCAGCATCAACTAAAAATAGTCATTCAACAAAAAACAGAATGCGTGGTTTAAGAGCCATTAATTTAATGCTGTTTTTAATTTATGCCGTTGCAGGATCATTAGAATACTTATTTGCTCGCCCAATGAGTCACCTGCAAGAAGTTTCGCAAACAGGTTTAACAATTTTAATGGCCTATATTGTTTTTCATTACTTGCAACTTTGGGTGATTCATCGTTTTGGTAAAGAAAAAGAAATTAATGGCGAAAAATTTAAAGGTGAATCTTACGCCAGTGAAATTGTAGGGCTTATTGGACTTATTTTAGTTGCTTCAATTGTCTTTTTAATTATTATTAATATTTGGCGTTTAAATGACTGGTTGCAAGCAACGTCGGTTATTGGTGGCGTATTACTGATTTTATTTGCTTCTAAAGATTATTTTTTAGGTGATATGATCAGCGGCTTAATTATGCACTACAATCATTCCGTTGAAGCGGGCGCAGTAGTCAGAGTAAAAGAGCTCAATTTAACTGGCGTGGTAATGCAAATTACATTATCACAAACCATTATTAGAGATTTAGTGCAAAAGCATGAAATTACGGTTCCTAATGCTAAACTCCGAAATGCAACCGTAGAAACCATTTCTAACAGCGCAAGCCAAGGCTTTAGAGATTTTGTTGATTTTCAAATTGGTTATAACAACCAAGCAGAAACAGTAATCAATTTTTTAGAGCAAGTTTGGCAACAAGCCGCTAAATGCGAAGCCGCTATAAACTCTGATACTAAACCTAAAATTGTAGTGACGAGTAATGGCGACCATGCCGTCACTTGGCGATTATTATTTTATGTTAAAAATCCTTATAGACTACACGATGCATCAAACACTATTCAAACCACCGCCTTTGAGCTAGCGGCTAAAAAGAATATTGGTCTCAATACACCAGTGACTCATCAAATATACCCAAGTTGATCTATCGCAAGTATCCCCCTTAAATTAAAAGACATAATCGCTATAAGAAAACTCAAAGCAAATCCTAGTTTTCAGTTATAATAAATTCTTAAACTCTTTAGTTAGCGAATGTCTCTTGTGAACACAAAAAAAGAACTCATTAACCTACTACAAATTTTAAGCGGCTCAATTTTACTTGGCTGTGGTGTCGCTTTTTTTCTTTTACCTGGTGAAATAGCTACAGGCGGAACTCCAGGAATGGGTATGTTAATTCATTTTTTAACTGGGCTTTCAACGGGTAAAGCCATGTTAATTTTGAATATTCCTTTGTTGTTAGCAGGCATAAAGTTTATTGATACTGGCTTTGCTATTCGCACAGTATTAACTATGTTATCAATTTCTTTAACCGTTGATTTACTCACTAACTATGTTAGCTTTCCACAAATTCACAGCGATCTACTTTCAACACTCTATGGTGGTACTTGTGTTGGTGCTGGTATTGGTTTGGTGCTTAAAGGTAATGCTTCGGCCGGTGGAACAACAATTATTGCAAAAATTATTTCTACTTATTTTGATATCAAGCCTGCACAGGTTGTAATGATTTTAGACGCTTTAATTGTGATAGCGGCGGGCTTTATTTTACAAGATATGGAAAAAGTGCTTTGGGCGATGCTGAGTATTTATGTGACAACTCAAGTGATTGACAAGGTGTTAACCTTAGCAGTTCCTGAAAAAATTGTTCATATCGTTTCTGATCAAGCCGAAGAAATTGGCGAAGCCATTTATAGTCGTTTAGAGCGAGATGGCTCTATTTTAAGTGGTGAAAATTTAGGCCATAGCAAACACAAAAAACTTTTGTTTGTTGTTGTTGGCGCACGTCGCATTCCACAATTAAGAGAAATTGTTTTAGCCATTGATCCCAAAGCTTTAATGATAGTGATGGAAGCACAAGAAATGATGGGCTCTAGCAAAAGAGTTAGACCTATTAGTTAAACAACCTAGCTTAACGCAACATTTTGAAATAATTTGTACCTTGTGAAAAAATCAAAACTGGTGTTATAGTTAAATAACACACTATATCAGCATCCGTTAAATAACGATTAACACAAGGTATTAAGATGTATAAAACGCTATTATCAACCGCAATTGCGGCAGCAATCTCTATCTCCCTTTCTGGTTGTGTCATTGTAGCCCCTGATCATGACTACGGCTCACAGTCAGACTGGCAAAAAACCCAGCAAGAGAATTTAAAGCACATTTCTCAACTGTCATTAAACACAAGCCGCCAAAGTGTTTTAGACAAATTGGGAGCCCCCAATATTTCAGAAGCTTTTGATAAAAATGGTAAAACCTATCAGGTACTTTATTACCGAACTCAACACCGTCACTCTGATAGCCAAACCACCAAAGATGAAACCACACCATTAGTATTTTTAAATGATCAATTAATCGGCTGGGGTGAGCAGGCGTTAAGTTTGATTGAATAATAAATTCAAGCTTTCTTGAGTTGAGCGAGATTAAAAAGCCAGCAAATTTGCTGGCTTTTTTATGGTTAATTTGATTTAAACATTATCAATTATTATGATATAGCTAAGCTTAGCTAACAAGGTGAGTGCACGATGACTCAAGCCAATATGCACGAAGCAAAAACAAAACTGTCTCAATTAGCCGATAAAGCCTATGCGGGGGAGAAAGTTGTCATTGCCAAAGCGGGAAAACCTTATGTCGATTTAGTTCCTCACCAAGAAAGACAAATAAGAGAGCCTGGCGGCTTTGATTTAGAGCTCAGTCAGTTTGATTCATTTGATCAAGAAATTGAGTCATCTTTTTATTCTAAATCAGATAGCCCTGAATGAAAAAAATTCTTCTCGATACGCATGTTTTCTTATGGTGGCTAGACAACCAAAAGCACCAATTAATTGGAAAAACCAGTAAGGCTTTTATTGCCGATCCGCTCAATGAAATTTACATTAGCGTTGCAAGCCTATGGGAAATATCCATTAAAAAAAGCTTAGGAGCACTTGTTACTCCTAATAACTTAGAGTCGGTTATTGAAGAAAAAGGTTTTACTGCGCTGCCTATCTCGTTATTTCATGCCGAGCAAGCAGGTAGTTTGCCAATTGTTTCCCACCCGACAACCCAAAAACCTCATAAAGATCCATTCGACAGAATACTAATTGCCCAAGCACAGGCAGAAGGAATGTATTTGATGTCTAAAGACAGTGCATTTTCGACTTATGCAGTAAGATTAATTAACGCAACGATATAACAAAAAAGCTATATAACAGGACTATACCAATGAGCTTTTCTAACGAATTTAATTTACCCATTATTATTGCCATTTTTTTATTTATTATTACTGTTATTTCAAAGTATTTTAACAATATAAAATTAAAGTCGGTTGAAATTCCCTGCTGGTATTTATTGGGAGCAATATTTTTAATTTACTGTTTTATCACAGGTTTTTTATCAATAGTGGCATTAAGTGTTGTTTTACTATTTGTTGCCTGTTGCTTAATATTTCAGCTATCAACTAGCACTATTTATCGAGTTATTTCGGGTGTTTTTACGGTAATAATATTTCTAGCCTTGGGCTTTCATGCTATTTCTGGTTTTGAAAATCAGCTTTATATTAATCAGCAGATTGTAAAAGGTAATTCATCAACTTATACAGCCTATATCAATTTTGACAAATCAATTGCGGGCTTAGTTTTCTTTTTGATTTTAATCCCTCAAGCAAAGCTCCCCAAGCTAAAACAGATAAGCTACGCCTTTGCAGTTACTTTAGTAACAACCACAAGTGTTCTTTTGGCTGGTAAACTAACTGGGCTTATTGACTTTAATAATACTTTCTTTTTTGATGAGCAATTTTTAATATTTTTTATCGCGATGCAACTGTTTTCAACCTGCCTTGCCGAAGAAACATTTTTTAGAGGATTTATTCAACAACGACTTTACTCGTTATTTAAGCCTAACAGTTTATTGCAATCAACCATTCCGCTAATAGTGGCCTCATTATTATTTGGGTTGGTTCACTTTGCCGGTGGTATTGGCTATGTGATTGCTGCAACATTTGCGGGTATTGGTTATGGAATGGTTTATCAAATCACTAAAAGAATAGAAGCAGCAATAATTGCACATACTGTTTTAAATGTGGTTCACCTGATCTTTTTTACTTACCCGTTTAAAGTTTAACCTTTTAATCTGAGTAGCTAGCAAGATTATGGCTAATCACCAAAATACTCAGCAATCCACTGGTATAAAAGCTCTGCTGATAGCTTATCTAAATTGAGTGATTCAAATTGATCGCTAGGATCTTTATCTCTAAAGGCAAGCTGATAACTTAAAATATTGGGTTGTTCATCGTGCAAAATAATGATAATTCGTTTGCCCGTTCTTAAACAATCAATGGTCATGGTATCGGCAGGAAAGCCTATTTTTCGCATACCTCGGTTTATTCCAACGATAGGGTTTATGTAGTCGAAGTCTTTTTGAATTTTTGCATGAGCGGCTTCAGCACAGTCTGAAAGTAATTCTAATGGTGTTTTAGGCAAAATATTATTCGCATAGATAAGGAAAAGTGGAAGTTATTATAACTAAAATGTAACAAGTATTCTCATCCGACTACTGCGGAATAGCTAATTTGGTAGAATCGGTTCCCATTTAATATTTCCATAATAACTATTCTTTAAACTAGGGAGCAAAGAGCATGATCAAAAAAACACTCTTGGCATTAGGATTAGCCGCCTCTGCGGGGCAATTACTAGCTGCCGATAGCGATTGGTTTAGACAAACCGCCTTATCACCCGATGGCAAACAAGTTGCCTTTAGTTATCAAGGTGACATTTACTTAGTCAGTTCTAAAGGTGGTACAGCCACACCTTTAACCTTGCACTCAGCCTACGATGGATATCCTGTTTGGTCAGATGATGGCAAAAATATTGCCTTTGCCTCAGAGCGATATGGCAATTTTGATATTTTTACCATTAGTGCCAAAGGCGGAAAAGCCAAGCGCTTAACTTATCACTCAGCCGGTGATATACCAACCGATTATGCTGACGATAATGTTCTCTTTACCTCAGTAAGAATCGACAGTGCTCAATCATCACAGTTTCCTTATGGTCGATTAAGCGAGCTTTATCAAGTTTCTGAAGAAGGCGGCACACCCAAACAAGTTAGCACTATTGCTATGGAAAGAGCGCAATATTCAGATAATGGTAAACAAATTATCTATCAAGACTACAAAGGCTATGAAGATGCGTTTAGAAAACATCATACTTCATCGGTTACTCGTGATATTTGGGTGTTAGATAGCAAAAAAAATAAGCGCACCAAATTAACCGAATATAAAGGCGAAGATCGCAATCCAATTTGGTCAAGTGACGGTAAAAGCTTTTACTTTTTATCTGAGCGTGGTGGCACTTTTAACGTATGGAAGCAAAATATAAAATCTGGCAAAGCCACTCAAATAACAAAGCATAAAACTCATGCGGTTCGTGATTTAAGCATGGATGAAAATGGAAACTTGGTTTACAACTATTTTGGTGAAGTTTATCGCTTAGATAAAAAATCTAAAAAACCAAAAAGATTGAATATTTCGGTTATTCAAGATCAAGGTATTAATGATATTGTCAGCCAATCAAAGGCCGATGGCGCAACCGAGTTTGCAGTTTCTCCTAATGGAAAAGAAGTAGCTTTTGTTATTCGCGGCGAAATTTATGTCACCTCTACTGAATTTAACACTACTAAGCAAATTACCAACACACCAGAGCAAGAACGTAATATCTCTTTTTCTAGTGATGGGCGCAGCATTTTATACGCTAGCGAAAGAAACAAAAGCTGGAATATTTATCAAACCTCACTCACTGATAAAAATGAAAAATACTTCTTTGCGGCAACCGCGTTAAAAGAAAAAACCATCGTTGCAGACAGTGACGAAACTTTCCAACCGGCTTATTCACCAGACGACAGCGAAGTAGCTTATATTGCCAACCGCCAAAGCATAAAAGCCATTAATTTAGAGTCTGGCGACAAACGTATGGTATTACCGGCTAAATACAACTATTCATACAGCGATGGCGATCAATACTTTCAATGGTCACCCGATGGCAAGTGGCTAGCCATGACTTTCTTGGATAATTCTCGTTGGATCAGTGAAATTGGCATAGTTGCAGCCGATGGAAAATCTGAGCCTATTAATATTTCAAACTCGGGCTATAACGATTTCGCTCCACGTTGGGAAATGGACGGCAACATGCTGATCTGGGGCAGTAACAAATATGGTCGCAGAAATCATGGTAGCTGGGGAGCCGATGCCAATGTTTTAGGGGTTTTTCTTAATCAAAAAGCTTTCGATAAATTCAATATGAGCAAAGAAGAGTTTGCTTTAATGGAAGAGCTTGAAAAAGATAAAAAGAAAGACAAGAAAAAATCTGATAAAGCCGATGACAAAAAAGATGAAAAGGACAAGAAAGACGATAGCAAAAAAACTAAACCTATTTTAGTTGAGCTAGATGACATCAATGATAGAGAGCAACGCTTAACATTGCATAACTCAAACCTAGGCGGCAGCGCATTATCAAAAGATGGCAAAAAACTTTACTACTTAGCGCAGTATGAAAAAGGCTTTGATCTTTGGGTGCAAGACTATCACGAAAAAAGCACCAAAAAGCTAACTAAGCTTGGCGCTAATGCTATTTCTATGCAAATGGATAAAGAGGGAGATAATATTTTCTTGCTTGCCGATGGTCGCTTGAAAAAAGTGTCATTAAAAGATGGTAAATCTAAAGGGATTTCATTTAAAGCTAACTTAAGCTTAAACGGTAATGCCGAAAGAGACGCCATGTTTGAACATATTTGGCGACAAGCCAAACAAAAGTTTTATGTTGAAGACTTGCATGGCGCTGACTGGAGTGGCCTTAAAAAAGACTATGCTAAAAAGCTAAAAAGCATTAACAATAATCGTGACTTTGCTTTTTTAATGAGCGAAATGTTAGGTGAGTTAAATGCCTCGCACACTGGAGCAAGATATTTTTCTCAAGCCAATGGAGATAGAACCGCTTCTCTCGGTATTTATATCGACAGCAGTTATCGTGGTGAAGGTATTAAGATTGCCGAAATTATCGAAAAAGGGCCTCTTGATAAAAATAGCTCTAAAGTAAAAGCTGGTATGGTTATTACCGCTATTGATAATGTTAAGTTAGACGATTCTGTTAACTACTACCAACTACTTAATCAAAAAGCCAATCAACGTGTACGCTTAACGGTTAAAGCGAAAGGCAAAAAAGCATTTGATGAAGTGGTTAAACCCGCATCATTAGGTCAAGTGAATAACTTAAGATATCACCGCTGGGTAAAACAGCGCCGTGAGCTAGTTGAAAAGCTATCGAATGGTCGCTTAGGCTATGTGCATGTTAGAGGCATGAACACCCCATCATTTCAACAAGTGTATAGCGAAGTGCTTGGACGAAATGCTGCCAAAGAAGCGCTTATTGTTGATACTCGCTTTAATGGTGGTGGCTGGTTGCACGATGACTTAAATACTTTACTATCGGGCAAAAAATACTATCAGTTTTTGCCTCGCGGACAAAAGTTAGGTGAAGAGCCTTTGGCAAAATGGAACCGACCTTCTGCGGTTATTATGGGTGAAGGTAACTATTCCGACGCTTACCTATTCCCTCATTCCTACAAGCAGTTAAAAATTGGCAAACTAATTGGTATGCCAGTGCCAGCAACAGGAACTGCGGTTTGGTGGGAACGATTATTTACAGGTGATATTGTATTTGGTATTCCGCAAGTCGGCATGCTAGATAACGATGGAAACCTACAAGAAAATCGCGACTTACAACCCGATGTATTAATTGACAACACACCTGATTCTTTAGCCAAAGGCGAAGACAGGCAAATTAAAAAAGCGGTTGAAGTTTTATTAAATGATTTAAAGTAATATTTAATTTTAAGTCAAAAAAAAGGGCTAAATATTTAGCCCTTTTTTATTAGGTAACTGCTTTATTACGCTTCGAATATTTTTCAATAATTGCAAAAATAAAACTTAAACCAATTACTGCAAAATAGATCTGGAAAGGGTATTTTTCAAATAAGCTCTCCTCTGGATAAAGTCCAAAAATATAGGCTTGCAAAGCAACTGCGGTTGAAACAATAAAAAAATACTGGCAAAAGGATGCAAAAAGCATTTTCTTTTCACTCATGTAAATCTACTCCTAATGAAATATTGTCACTTATTATTTTTTTATCATTAACTTAGCTAATATATCGACTCTTCGATTGATATTTGAATATTTATTATCCATAGAGATCGATAAAAGCAATAATAATCCAGTAAAAATAAAACCTCTTCCTTCAAATAGATTCAATTCTAAAAACAAATTCGCAAAAAATATTAAAGCTAAAGTAGATATAAAGTTAATCATTCCCAGGTAAGGTGATGGTTTAAGGGATTCTAGCTCTTTAATTAACTCGCTTGTCTGCATATTTTCATGTTCTTCAATCATTGTGTTAGCTTGACTATTTTCCATATGTATTCTTCCTACTATTTTTAGTTTATTAATACTTACTACTAAACTCAATACGTCCAAAATCTTCAGTATTTGGCACGCCTAATTCATACTCACAATCATCACCAATGGTTAAACTATCACTATTATCACGCGCTTGTAAGCAACTTTCATCACTAAATTTAACCAGTACCAATTGAGAAACTAAACGATCAAGATCGTTAGAAAACGCTTGTCTTATTTTGCCGTTTTCATCAATGGTTAATTCCCTAGCACGACCGACAGGATAACCATTTTGTGAAAGCTCATTAATAGTAAAGGCTTGATTAATTTGTGTGGTTTGTTCCCCAAAAACAACCCCTAAATCTAAATTTTCAGCGCCGTTATCAAGCATAATATCTAAGTTTAATTCTGGAGAAATTAAAATTAACTCACCTGATTCAGCAAAGTTCATTAGTGCATATTGATGTCCTAAATGGCTTGCCATACCATTGACAATATTTAAAGGCTCGTCATTAAGCTCTAAAAATAATGCCCATTGGTTATCTGCATTATTATCTTTTACAAAGAAAAAACTCAAGCTATGTGAGTCACCTAAATTATCAAAAACACTCATAGTCAATGAGTGGTTAAATGTGTACGACAACCTTCCATCAAATTCAGCAACATCCAGCGAAGCACTAGTTTTACTTAAGTTGATTGATAGCTCTATATTACTAGATTCTTTAGATGATCCAGAAGTTAAAGGCAAGCTGATGCTCTCAAGTTCTTGCAAGCTTCCACTAAGCTCGGGGATAGTTTCATTTAATGCAGTTAATGCTAATAGCTTTTCGTTGTCTACATTAATAATTTGATTGTTAATATCTGTACGATACTGGTTATCTTTAGTAACAGAGTATTCTTCAGCGTTCTCAGAGTTTTTCAATAGCAAATAATCTTCTCCTTCAACACTTATCGTAAATGGAAAATAATGCTCTGTTAAATTTTCAAACTCAAACTGATAAACAATCAATTCACTAAAACTTCCAAGATCAGCTTCACCGACCAAAGGGTTAGTTTGCTCATTGCGTTCAACAGAGTCAGTGTTTTCTAAAATGGTTAAATCTTGTGGATTTACAAAATGTGCTAATGCAATTTTTCCTAATGCAATCGATCCTTGCTCTTCATAATACGCCTGCACAACTCCCACATTAGATATTTGCCAAAATTGCAGTGCAAACCCATCAATATTTGATGGAATCACTAGAGGTAAGGTTGCAGATAAGCTAGTAGCAGTAACAGTACCATCAGAATTAACTGGAAAAACTTTTAGGCTTTCGTTAAATCGGTTAACCACTTCACCCGATCTTAAGCGGTAGAAAGAGCCAATTCGAGTGAATCGATTAGCACCAGCTTGTTCTTGAGGTTGCGTAATGAAATACCCTTTTCCTTTTGCTCTTATTCTCAAAGACAAATCTAAGAAACCAGATTCATCCTCATAAGTATTATGACTAAAATTTAAGATCAGTTTTTCAGGCAGGGTTTCATCATTTAATGATGCGAGTGATAATGACATTTTCGCGGCATGACTAGTGCGAGATAAATCTAGCTCGCCACTGGCTGTAAATGCTAATAATGAGTCGTCACTAGTATCACCAAGAATACCATAATCATCCATTGGTAATATCTGCCCATCAACAGAAACTCTTATTTCCCATGTGCGAGATGAAGCTTCGGCGAGAGCAAAAAATATTGATACAAAAAAATCATTTTTATCATTATCAAACGCTCTAAAATTACTTCTATAAACCAAAATAGAATCAGAAAGTGCTTCATAAGAAGTTAAATCAATATTTTGAGCTGTTTCGTCAACATCGTTGCTAGGCAGTTTTACCGAAACATCAATAGGGATTGCTTTGGAATTATCGATTTGATTAGGTGACTCATCATCGAAGCAACCGATTAGAAAAACCAAGCAAAAACCCAAAATAGCACTAGCAGAAATATTATTCATTACTTTATCCCTGTATTATTATTTGGTTATTGATCTAATAATAGACAAATCAATAAATAAAACCAATCAATTGACTTTACTATTTTGAGTTTTTATTTCGATTCTGTTGATTCTAGTGACTTGTCCCCCGCTCATAATGGGTTTTGTTATACACATTATATTTACCCGATGGTTTTTTCATGGGAATGCGCTTTATCTCTTTTAGTGTATCGGCATCATAAACAATAACCGCACCATCCATATCCCAAATAGATAAAAGGGCGTATTTGCCATCTTTAGTGTATTCAATATGCGCTGCTGTTTTACCTGGCTCTGGCTGTAAAGTTTTAACAATTTCTAGTGTGGACTTATCAATCACATGAATTTTGTCTTTATTGGGGCCAAAAAACACATCAGCCCAAGCATACTTGCTGCCTTCGTGACTTCGCATAAAAAAGCCTGGCCCTTCAGTTTTTAAGGTTTTAACCGTTTTCCATGTTTTCATATCAATCACGCTGACTTCGCCTTTACTTAAATTAGGTGAAGCCAGCACTTCGGTGCCTTGATAATCCCAAGTGATCCCTGAGCCTAAATGCGGCAATCCATGAAGATCAATATTTGACACTAACTTTCCAGTATCTAAATTAATCACTTTACCAGTTAAATCTTTTTGCCTGCCTTTACTGTTGGCAGGGCGAGAAGCGCCAATCACCAATGAGTAATCTTGGTTAAAGAAAAAGTCATCTAAGTAGTCTTGTAACTTCACTTTACGGGCATTAAATTTTTTATCACCCGTATAAGGAATTTCCCAAATTTCGGTAAAATCTTTCATCGCCGCGACAAAACTGCCACGCGTTGGCGCAGTATAAACCGCACTCACTCGCGAGCTTTTACCTGCATCATTTTTGGCATCAATTATTTTAATTAGCGATAAATCGTGTGCGTCTAATAGCACAATGTTGTTAGGTAAATAATTGCCCACAGCAACGGTTTTTCCATCATAAGACATCGCCGCATTGCGCGTATTGATTCCTGCTCTTACCTCGGCAACAGTTTTTAAATGATAAATATCAAATTTTGAAATCCAACCATCGCGACTAGCAAAATAAACAAAGCGTCCATCGGGTGAATATTTAGGCCCGCCATGCACGGCAAATCGCGTTTTAAAACGGTGGATAGGAATAAAAGTATCACCATCGAGCAAAGTTGCATGATGATCACCCGTTTCTACCACAATAAATAAATTTTGCATATCAGCCTTAAAAATCGGCTTATTTGATAATTTAGATTGATCAAAATGATCGATGCGAGTAGAGGCAATATGCTTTGCGTTCCAAACAGGTTTAGTTTTAGGTTTGGTGTAGATAAAGCTTGCAATATTTTCGACTTGTTGATCGTTTAGCACTTCACTAAATGCGGGCATTTGAGTAAGCGCACGTCCGTTTTTTATAACATCAATCGCTGCTTTTTTTCGGGTGCGACTTAAGTTATCAGGCAGTAACGCAGGCCCAATTCCGCCTAATCGCGTTTCACCATGACAACTAGCACAATGCTTTACATAATCTGCTTGACCTTGATGTTCACTGGTAAATGCAACAGCATTATTATTGATTGACATTACACCAAGCAAAAATAATCCCGCACTAAAAAATGCGCTAAATTTATTGATAATTTTCATTATTTTTTTCCTAACTGGCATCCACAACTTTTAAGTTGTCTTGCTGAATTTTTTGATTCATCTTTTTAGCTTCTTTGCCTTTTGCATAAGGCACTACTTGAATTCTTTCGGCTTCATTCTTAATCCCAAGCTCGTCATCAAGTAAGTAGCAAGCTGGATCTTCTTGCCAAGGATCACCCGTTAATTGATAGGCTCTTACACGCGTGTTACCACCACAAACGTTTTTAAACTCACAAAGTCCGCAGCGCCCCTTTAGCGGACGCTCTTCCATTTTTAGTCCCGCCATTAGCGGCTCGCTGGTATCGCTCCAAATATCTGAAAATTTACGGGTTTTAACATTACCTAAGTTGTAGTTCCACCAAAAAGTGTCGGGGTGAACTTCACCTAAGTTATCAATATTGGCAATGTTTTTGCCTGTAGAGTTTCCACCCCATTGAATTAATCGCTCATGAATAAATTCTTTAAGTTCTGGTTTATGTTTTTCTACCCATTGTAAAAAATAAACACCATCGGCATCGTTATTACCCGTTACAAATTCAATTTCGCGATCTGTTCCTAGTCGTTTCCAAGCTTCATCAAAAATAAAATCCATTGAACGACGTGTCATTTGATGAACCACATCGTCACCACGATTTTTATTGCCACGACCAGAATAATTAAGATGTGACAGATAAAATTTATCCACTTTATGTTCATCTACCAAATCTAAAATTTTAGGCAATTCTTTTTCATTATCTTTGGTTAAAGTAAAACGCAATCCTACTTTTATGCCGCGCTCTTGGCATAATTTAATCGCATGCATCGACTTATCAAAAGCGCCGTCCATTTGTCTAAACTCATCATGGGTTTTGCCAATGCCGTCGATACTAATGCCTAAATAGTTAAAGCCAGTTGCGGCTAATTTATCGACATTCGATTCATCAATAAGCGTGCCATTAGTTGATAGCCCAACATAAAAACCAAGTTCTTTAGCACGGTTAGAAATTTCATAAATATCAGGACGCAAAAGTGGCTCTCCGCCTGATAAAATTAATGCGGGCACTTTGTAACCTTTAAGATCATCTAAAGTTTCAAAAACTTGCTCAGTTGAAAGCTCCCCAGGAAAGTCTGTATCAGCACTAATAGAGTAACAATGTTTACAACATAAATTACAACGGCGAATTAAATTCCATATAACCACAGGGCCTGGTGGTTTTCTTAATGGACGAGTATTTTCTGGTGCCGCTAATGCGTGCATAAACTGAGTCACTCTAAACATGGTAACCTCTCTATCAGTGATGAGCCTTTTTAAGCTCAATAAGTTAAATTCTTAATCCAGTTTTCTTTAAAATTTTAGTGCTTTTTAATGCGGTAAATTGCCTGCAATGTGCTTTAACTAAATTTTCAACTTCTGCCATTTTTTGCTTGGCTTCCTCTTCGGATTTACCATGCACCATAGCAAAAAGATTATATGGCCAATCTGGCAAGTGGCGCGGGCGTCGATAACAATGACTTACAAAATCGAGTTGTCCAACCATTGCACCAACTTCATCAATATGCGCATCATCAACGTCCCAAACAGTCATTAAGTTAAAAGTATAGCCTAAAGCAAAATGATTAGGCACAGCGCCTATTCTGCGGATCATTTTTTTTTGCTTCATTTTATCAAGTGCAACAAACAAGGCTTGTTGGCTAATTCCTAGCTCGCTAGCAATTGCTTGATAAGGCGACTCGCAAATTGGTAATCCCGTTTGGGTGAGTTCAATAATTTTTTGTTCTAGCTCATTCATAATGTCAATCTTAAGCCCTTAAAATGAGCTTAACGTAAAACTCTTTCTCTTTTGGACAATTAATCCCAGGACAACCTGTTTCAGCCACAATAGCATCAAACTCATCATTCACTAATTGCTCGCTTTTGGCGGCTAAAACAAACCACATATTCCATTGATTTTCGCGCAGATAATTATGTGCAACCGACTGGCGAGCATTAACCAGCTCAGCCACTTCATCAATGCGATTTTCTGGAACAGCTAAAGCACATAAAGAAAAATGCCCCTTGGCTTTACTAATATCAAATAAAGGGCCAAAGCGGGTTAGAACGCCGCTTTCTCTTAACCGATTAACCGTTTCGATCACTTCTTGCTCAGTGCTATTTAGCTCTTGTGCAATTTCAATAAAAGGGCGCTCTACTAGTGGCAAGTCGAGTTGCAAGCGATTAATTAACGCTTTTTCAAAGTTGGTTAAATCAACTTTTTGTTGTAGAAGCTTGGTTCTTTTTAAATTATTTTTCATAGCGCGCGCCAGTTTGTTTAAATTTTCGGGTGCTAAATAACACGTTATGAGGATAATCAATATTATGTGTTTCAATAATAGCGTTTAAACACCCTAAAACTTCATCGCGCGATTTTCCGTGGATCATAGTAAATAAATTATATGGCCAATGCGGTAATCGTCTTGGTCTTTTATAACAAAGGGTAACTCGCTTTTCTTTAGCAAACTTCTCACCTGCTTTGTCAACAACATCACTTGGCACATTCCAAACAACCATTGCATTAGATTGATAGCCTACACGGTGATGATTAACCACCATACCAAAGCGTTTAGTTGTACCTTTATTTAGCGCATCATTTAAAAATTCAATGACTTGTTCTTCGCTTAAATCAAATTGCTCAGCAAGTGCCTGATAAGGGCGCTCACAAATGGGTAAGCCTTTAGCAATTTGATTGAGTAAATCGGTTTGTTGTTGCGGTGTTATCATTATTATTTTTTACATCCTATAGGGGAAAAGCTAAATCAATGTAGTAGCTTTTTTCCATGGGCAAATTAAGCAGCTCACACTCACTTTTTTCAGTGAGTTTTTGCAATACATTCTCTAAAGACTTTTTATCAACCGCAGTCACCACAAACCAAAGATTAAATTCATGTTCACGTTCATAGTTGTGATTAACTTCTTTAAAAACATTAACAATTTCAGCCACTTCTTCAATACGAGCAGGCGGCACTTTTAGCGCTGCAAGCGTGCTAGCCCCCATTTTTTTATGACTATTGACTCCGCCGAAACGACTGATCACTTTTTGCTGAGATAAAAACTGTAATCGACTAATCACCTTTTGTTCGGTTAAACCTAAATGCTCAGCAATTTTTGCAAACGGTTTTTCACAAATAGGAAAGTCTTTTTGTGTGGCATTTAATATTTTTTTATCAAGTTCACTCAGCTCAATAACAGACAAAGCTTCTTTATGAGTTGAATTAATTTTTAACGCAGTATTGGTCATCATTTATAAGCCAATTTTATGCGCGCGATTGGTAAAAAATATACCGCTAGGGCTTTCTGCTTTTAACGTTTTAATTTTTTCTAGGGTTTTAGTGTCATAAATATGCACTTCGTTTTTGTTTCTTACCGATACCCAAACATGCTCGCCTCTTGGCGTAAATTCCATATGTAGTACACCCTTACCCGCCTCAATGGTTTTTACAATTTTTTGGGTTTGAGCATCAATTACTTGTAGCCACTGGTTATCGGGGAAAGCAAAGTTCACCCATATTTGTCTTCCGTCGGGCTGAGCCATAGCAAACACAGGGTTCGACTTCACATCAATGCGAGTTTTTTCTTTCCATGTTGCTAAATCTAAAACTAAAAGCTGCTTTTGCCCAATAGCAGGTAAAAAAGCATGATCTCTATTCATTGCCCAGCCTTCTAAATGGGGCATTTTATACACAGGAAACTTTTTTTCACCCTTACCATAGTGGTTTAAAATACGTTTAGCTTTTAAGTCTTTATCCCATAAATCTACTAAGGCTAAACCGTCTTCACCAAATAAACCCGCGATATAAAAACGACCATCATCCGACACTAAAGCGTCATACGGCTGACGACCAACATTTTCAATTTGAGTTATATGAGGTTTTTTAGGATCAGTTAAGTCCACCTTAAAAATATCATCACCCTCAAAAGAGCTATACACAAATTGCTCACCAGGAATATCAACCAAGCCTACGGTTTTAGAGCGAGTTGATTGATCAACAAAAGCAGGAATATCAGCAACCAAAGATAAATCGTCACTATTAAAAATTTTAACCCCGCCAGGCTCGTAGTTTGAAACGGCTATATATTTTCCACTTTGAGATATAGCGCCACCAATCGAGTTTCCACCTTGAACAATGCGTTTAACAATTTTACCTTTACGAATATCAACTTTGCTTAAACCGCCATCTCTAGCAAAAATATAAGCATAAGCTTGATCACGCGAATAAACGGCAGAAGCATGAGATAAATCACCAAGTCCTTCTACACGACACAAAATTTGTTGGTTTGAGTGCTCTACAATTAATAAGCTACCTGTTGCTCGCTCTATAATAATCCCCATGTCGCCAGTGCTTCGCTTGGGATCGCAACTTTTGCCTATTGCAGAAAATGAACAAAGAACTAAGCCTAAGCTTATTAGTAAGGTTTTAATTTTCATTATTTATTGGCCACTAATTGATGATTGAAGTTTTAACGGTTGCATTGTACTTTCGGGCATAAGATAACTTTGATTAGGAATAACACTTTCAGCAGGTTTTTTGCCAAATTGATAACTTGCTAGTACATTTTTATCTGAGAGCAAGTAATCAGCTAAAAAGTTGATTTGCTGATCAGTTAATATGTCTTTCCACGGCGGCATTGGAGTACCTGAGCGCCCATGTTTAATAATTGTAGTTAAATAAGCTTTTGGCTTGCCTTTAAGGTTTTTCTTTAATAAAGGAGGCCCTAGTCCACCTTGAAGCGTTAGCCCATGACATGAGCCACAGTCTTGAGTTAACAAGTAAATTAGCTCTTGTTTTTGCTTTTTGTTTAAAGCTTTTAAACTTTCTTTAGCATCGGCATCATAGGCTAGAAAAATCAAAAGAGAACAAAAAAAATAGAAAGCTACAGTTACTAATGATAGTCGGGTTGCAAGCGATGTCACTCTCCCCATTAACATAAATCCAGTTTTTTATTGACCTTGTGCGATATTATAATTAGCTACACAAGCAAGTTTTTGATATGGATCAGATAACTGATCGCTACAAATTAACCCTTAGCCCACACATTAAGAAATAATAATTTTAACGTAGTACAATTTTTATAAACCACCTCTTTTATTCTTAACTGTTATTATCAATAGACAATCTCTCACAAAACTTTCAGTTTTTACGCCTATTATCTCTAGTTTAGATGCACTAAACTTTTTAGCCTTACCAACAAGGAATAAAGTAATGATTAGAAAAGTTAATGCATCACCATTCACCAAGCGCTTACATTACACGGTTGAAGAAATATCTATGGAAGAATTTCAAGCGGCATTGGCTACCCATAACCAAAAACAACTCGATAAAAAAACACCAAATACACAAGTAGGACGTGAAATTTTTGTTAAGTAGCTCAATTATCTATACCCGTAACATTTTAACACTGTCGCTCTTAGTCTATTAATACAAAACATATTTTCCTCACATTAGTTAGTACCGTTTGTTCTTAGGTGCATAATCACTTATAGTGTAAATATACCCGTTCTACTTCAAGATGCATGTTCACTTAAAAATCAGTAAGTTAGATAACATTATTATAAAATAGAGATTAATTGGTTAATGACACAACATTGTCTAAAAAAAACCTCAAGCACAGCCGAGGTAGCATCAAACCCAACCTTAAGATTAAGCCAGCTTATCAAACATTTTGATACTACTCGCCAATATTCAACGGCTATTTGCGCACAGTTAACCAGTGAAGATTTACAAGCGCAATCAATGACCGATGCATCTCCTTTAAAATGGCATTTGGCTCATACAACATGGGCGTTTGAAACCTTTATTTGTAAACCCGCAATCAAAAACTATACTCAATTTAATTCAACATTCGAGTATTTGTTTAACTCTTACTACAATGCTGTTGGCAAACAATATTCAAGAGCTCATCGTGGCTTGTTAACCCGACCAAGTTATCAAGAAGTATTGAATTATAGGGAACACGTTGATCGTGCAATTCATCAGTTTTTTGAGCAGTTAGATACAGCCAATCATCACTTAATTGCTTTGTTTGAACTACTGATTAATCACGAACAACAACATCAAGAGCTGATGTTTACCGATCTAAAACATTTATTTTCATTTAATCCACTCTCTCCTCAATTACCCGTCTACGGAGAAAAAATTGAAAGCTCACTAACCCAGTGTCAATCAGAAAACTTAACCAGCATTAGTTTTAACGAAGATCTATACCCTATAGGGCATAATAACGAGCCATTTTATTTTGATAATGAAGGCCCTCAACACCGCGTATTTTTGCAAGCATTCTCAATTGATTCACAACTTGCAAGCAATGCTGATTACTTGGCTTTTATTGATGATGGCGGTTATCAAAAGGCTGAATACTGGTTATCTGAGGCTTGGTATCAAATTAAACAAAACAATACTAAACATCCTATCTACTGGCAAAACAACAATAACCAATGGTTTGAGCACACTTTAACGGGCAAACAGCCTATTAATATTAACGAGCCAGTAAAACACGTTAATTACTTTGAAGCCAATGCATTTGCTAATTGGAAAAATAAACGACTACCAACCGAACAAGAATGGGAAGTTGCAGCACGAAGTAATGCGCAAAATTTAACCCAAATGCTTAATCAGTTATGGCAATGGACCTCAAGCTCATACAATGCTTATCCTGGGTTTAAGCCTGTTGAAGGCGCAATAGGTGAATACAATGGTAAATTTATGGTCAATCAATACGTTTTAAGAGGTGGCTCAATTGCTACACCCGATAAACACATTAGACCTTCTTATAGAAACTTTTTTTATCCGAGCGCAAGCTGGCAGTTTTCTGGCATACGTTTAGCGGAGAGTATTTAATGGACGACTTAGTGAAACAGCCACAGCAAAATCCCAACACTTTTTTTGAAGATGTTATTGAAGGTTTATCACAATCTCCAAAAACACTTCCTTGTAAATACTTTTATGATGCCAAAGGAAGTCAACTATTTGAGGCCATTTGTGAGCTAGAAGAATACTACATTACTCGCACCGAATTAGCGCTAATAGAATCAATAAAAGATGAGCTTTCTGAACGAATTGGCAAAAATGCTACCATTGTTGAACCTGGCGCTGGTGCTGGTGAAAAAATTCAAAAACTGCTTAGTGTTTTAGATGCCCCCAACGCGTACATTCCCATAGATATTTCTGAAGATTTTTTAAAGTATTCAAAAGATAAAATTAATATTAATTTTCCAGCACTCGAAGTTCAACCTATTCAAGCTGACTTTACTCAAAATACCCATTGGCAAGATTCGGATACACATCACAATAAAATTGTATTTTTTCCAGGCTCTACTATTGGCAATTTTTCGCCAGAAGAAGCGTCTGAGCTTTTAGAAAATTTTGCTGACATTATTGATTATAATGGTGCAATTATTGTTGGTTTTGACTTAAAAAAATCAGCAAATAAAATTAAAGCCGCTTATAACGATAAAAAAGGGGTTACCGCCGAATTTAATAAAAATATTTTAACTCGCATTAACCGTGAATTAAACGCAAAAATTGATCTTAACAGCTTTCAACATGAGGCCATTTTTAACACTGAGGAAAGCCGCATAGAAATGCATTTAAAAAGCACACGTGAACAAACAGTTAATATTAAATCACAAGCATTTAATTTTGCTAAAGATGAAACAATCCACACCGAAAACTCATACAAATACTCTAATAAAGCATTTATCAACCTAGCTAAAAAAGCGGGTTTAAAAAGCGATGCCTTTTGGACAGACAACAATAATTTAATTAGTGTTCACTATTTAACCTTGGCAAATTAGCAAAATCACTTGTTCGTTGCTATGGTTAATAACATTAATCACTGCAAAATAGTGAAATTAACCTAATGACCTGTTCCATAGTAATTTGTGACGATTCTCGAATGGCGCGCAATCAGCTTGCCAGATGCTTACCCAAGGATTGGGATATTGAGATTTTGTTTGCCGAAGATGGCAATCATTGTCTTGAATTACTTCAAGTTCACTCTCCCGTTCTTATCTTTTTAGATCTCAACATGCCTGTTATGGACGGCTACGAAACACTCGAAGAGCTTAATGCTCGCAATATAGACATTGATGTAATAGTTGTTTCTGGTGATATTCAGCCAGATGCTCACTCAAGAGTTATGGCACTTGGCGCAATTAATTTTGTAAGCAAACCCATTAGTGCAGAAAAAATGCTTGAAACTTTGCACTATCATAAAATATTAGGTTCAAAACAAGTTCAAGTAGCACCTCAGCAACACAAAGAACAATTAGAGTCGCTACAACAAAAAGATATTTTTATTGATGCTTGCCAAGAAGTGGCTAATGTTGCAATGGGTAAAGCGGGTGACTCTTTGGCACGCTTTTTAGATGTCTTTGTTAACTTGCCCGTTCCAAAAGTTAACCATATAGAAATTTCAGAGCTCACTATGGCACTAGAGTTTAGCCACAATAACGATACGGTATCTTCTGTATGCCAAGGTTTTAATGGACTAGGAATATCAGGTGAAGCATTGGTTTTGTTTAACGACTCATCAATAGAAAACATGGCAAAGCTAATGAATAGCAGTTCAACCCTAGATGAACATATAGAGCTTGAACTTTTAATGGACGTTTCAAATATTATTGTTGGCACCTGTTTAAAAGGATTAAGTGAGCAGCTGGATATTAATTTAAGCCAAGGACACCCCGTTGTGCTAGGTCAACACATTAAAATTCCGCAACTCATCCAAAATAATCATCGCTGGAAAAAAACACTGAGTATTGAAATAAATTACCAAATAGAAAACCGAGATATTGATTGTGATCTTTTATTGTTATTTACCGAAGACTGCCTAGAAACTTTAAAACAACGAATTAGCTACATTATGTAGTTTTACAAAAGACAATGCTTATGCCTCAAGATACTAATCAACTTAGAGAGTTTCACTGGATGATGGATATGCTACAAAGCATAGATGTTGGACTAGTTGTTTTAAACACTAATAACGAAGTTGAGGTTTGGAATTCGTTTATGGAAAATCACAGTGGAAAAATTGCCAGTAAGGCAAAAGGAAAAAATATTTTTTCTCTATTTCCCGAAATTCAAGAAGACTGGTTTAAACAAAAAGTAAGGTCTGTTATAGAGTTAAAAACTCGTGCATTTAGCATTTGGGAGCAACGCCCTTACCTTTTTAAGTTTAAAAACTATCGTCCTATTACTGGAGTTGTTGAATACATGTACCAAAACATCTCCATTTTGCCAATTACATCTGCATCGGGAGAAGTGACTAATATTTGCATCATTGTTTATGATGTTACCGACATAGCCACTAGCCAAATTGCTTTAGGAAACTTAAATGCACAGCTCGAAAAAGTTAACCGAATTGATCAATTAACCCAATTATACAACCGCGCTTATTGGCAAGAAACACAAGCAAAAATGTTCTCACAATTTAAACGTAACCCATTACCCGTTTCGATGGTGATATTTGACATTGATCATTTTAAATTAGTAAATGATACCTATGGTCATCAATGCGGTGATGACGTTATTAAAGCTTGTGCAAACCAGTTAAAACTCAACTCTAGAGAAGTGGATATTTGTGGAAGATACAGCAGTGAAGAATTTGTAGTGTTGCTCTATGATGCACAAGCTAAAGGTGGCTATGTATTTGCAGAAAGACTTAGAAAAACGATTGAGCAACTAGAGGTAAAATCGGGTGAACATATTATTCGGTTTACAATTAGCTTAGGGGTTTGCGAGCTGACTCCAGCAATAAAAAACACTTCTCAGTGGTTAAGCTATGCCGACCAAGCACTGCATCATGCTAAGGAAATAGGACGTAACAAAACAAGTGTAGCACGCCCTGAGTAGGTTAAATTAAAAAACATCGCTAATGGTGTATTTTACTGCATCTTCTAAATCTTCATAGTCATACTCAGATAACCCTGAAAAATCGAGCACTTGTGCGCCAATTTTTTGCCATTCAAAATCAACGTCAGACTGAGCAAGTCGCTCGGGCAAATTAACCATGTGCTCTGCCATTTTTAAAACGCAAAGCAATGTTTTTAAGGTTGGATTTTCAATGGACTGATCATCAAGCACCCGATCAACTGAGTGATGATTTTTAACCGCAAGGCAAAGCACTTTAGGTAAATTCCAAACTCTGGAAATCCTATACCCTGCGGCAGCATGATGAACACCAAAGTTAGAAAACTCTTCACTCGCTATTCGACCATCTTCGCGGCTATAAGAAAACTCCATAACCGACTGAAAATTATCAAAACGGGCTGCCATAACGGGAATTCCACAGTTATGAAATAACCCTAATGTATAGGCTTCATCGGCCATAGACAGATTTAATTGTCGGCAAATAGTACACGCAACTGAAGCAACCGCTACCGAGCTATGCCAAAAAAGATTCATATCAATTCGAGTTTTAATATGATCCATTGATTTGCGCAATAACAGGGTTTTTAAAATACCAACAACTCGCTCAACTCCCAACATTACTACAGCTTGGTGGATTGAGCCGATTTTTTGTGATAAACCGAATAAAGGAGAGTTAACAATTTTAATAACCTCGGCACTCACACCAGGATCTTGAGCAATCACTTCAGCAATTTGGTCAAGATCGGCGCCGCACTTTTCAACATCATAAATGATCCCAGGCTGAGGCGGAATATAAATTCCCCCAGAGACACACTGTATTTTTTTATCACTAGTTGGAGAGTTCAAAGCTTTGATCACCTAATATAAAAGTATGTTAGAGTTAAGCTTTAATAAATATAGACCAAAGTTGACAGCTTAATCTATTTTAATTTCAATCTTCATCAACCACCAAGCTATCTACTTTTTGAAATCCTCTTGGCAGCTTATTTCCTCTACGCCCTCTTTCGCCGCGATAATGTTCTAAGTCACTTGGCTTTAAGCGTAAATAGCGTTTGCCAGAATAAACCAGTAGTGATTGCGCATTAGAGACTACTGCCACCGACACAACAAACTCTTCTCTCAGTTGCAATTTAGCCGCAGGAATACCAATAATTTTATTGCCTTTACCTTTGGATAATTGCGGTAAATCTGACAAAGGAAACACCAGCATTCTGCCTTCATTTGAAACGGCTACGCACCATTGTTCTTGGTAGTTTTCAACCGCGCAAGGTGTTAAAACTTTAGCTCCCGATGGCAAACTTAACAAAGCTTTACCGTTTTTGGTGCGGGTAATGGTGTCAGAAAACTTAGCCACAAAACCGTAACCGGCATCACTAGCAAATAGATAAGCTTGCTCATCATTGCCCATTAATGTGGTCACAAAGGTTGATCCTGCAATGGGGTTTAACCTTCCTGTCAGCGGCTCTCCTTGTCCTCTTGCAGAAGGCAAGGTATGTGAGGCAACCGCATAACTGCGCCCAGTGGAGTCTAAAAACACCGCCATTTGATTGCTTTTGCCTTTCGCACTTGCTCGATATTTATCGCCAGAGCGATAGTTTAATCCTGAGGCATCAACATCATGCCCTTTAGCCGCTCTTACCCAGCCCATTTCAGAAAGTACAACAGTAATGGCTTCGCTTGGCATTAAGTCGGTTTCGCTCATGGCTTTGGCTTCTTCGCGCTCAACAATCGGTGAACAACGCTCGTCACCAAACTCTTCGGCCGCTTGTTTTATTTCGTTTTTCACTAAAGTTTTAAGGCGCGTTTTTGAACCTAAAATTTGCTCTAATTTGGCTTTTTCTTCGGCAAGCTTTTCTTGCTCACCTTTAATTTTCATTTCTTCTAAGCGAGCTAATTGGCGAAGTTTAGTGTCAAGAATATAATCCGCTTGCAATACCGACAGATCAAAACGCTCCATTAATACTTTTTTCGGCTCATCTTCGGTACGAATAATATGAATCACTTCGTCGATATTTAAAAACGCAATTAATAAACCTTCGAGCAAGTGGAGTCTTTCGTTGACTTTATTTAATCGGTGCTCTAAACGGCGACGAGTAGTATCGGTTCTAAAAACTAGCCATTCTTTAATAAACTCAACCAAGCCTTTAACCTGTGGTTTACCATCAATACCTATCACGTTCATATTGACCCGATAGTTTTTCTCTAAGTCGGTCGTGGCAAATAAATGTTTCATTAAGCCATCAATATCCACTCGATTAGAGCGCGGTACAATCACAAACCTTACTGGATTTTCGTGATCCGATTCATCTCGTAAATCAGCCACCATAGGGAGTTTTTTCGCTTGCATTTGCGCGGCTATTTGCTCAAGTAATTTAGAACCCGACACTTGATGCGGCAATGCATAAACCACTACTTCGCCATCTTCAACCGTGTAAGCCGCGCGCATTTTTATACTGCCGCGCCCTGTTTCATAAATTTTACGAATATCGCTTTTAGGAGTGATAATTTCGGCATTGGTTGGAAAGTCAGGTCCTGGAACAATGTCATGAACTTCATCAAGCCCTGCTTTTGGGTTATCGAGTAAATGAATAGCCGCACTCGCAATTTCTTTAATATTGTGCGGCGGAATATCGGTTGCCATACCAACCGCAATGCCCGTTGTGCCGTTTAATAATAAATTCGGTAAACGCGCGGGCAAAACTTTAGGCTCTTTTAACGTGCCATCAAAATTAGGTGTCCAATCAACCGTACCTTGCCCTAACTCCGAAAGTAAAACCGAAGCATACTTTGACAACCGCGACTCGGTATAACGCATAGCCGCAAAAGATTTTGGATCATCAGGCGCGCCCCAGTTACCTTGACCATCAACCAAAGGATAACGATAAGAAAATGGCTGCGCCATTAACACCATAGCTTCATAACAAGCACTATCACCATGAGGATGAAATTTACCTAGCACATCACCCACGGTTCTTGCAGACTTTTTGTACTTAGCCGTCGATTTAAGCCCCAGCTCGCTCATGGCATAAACAATACGCCTTTGCACAGGCTTTAAACCATCACCAATATGCGGCAAGGCTCTATCCATAATGACGTACATGGAATAATTTAAATAAGCTTTTTCGGTAAAATCAGCAAGCGTTTGTTGCTCTACACCGTCAAAATTTAATGTCATAGTTTTTTATCTTTTATTAACTTTTGTTTAACCTTGGCGCATAAAAACACCATAATTTCTCATATTACGATGTCATTATTCTGTAGAGTTTAATTTATGTGGATAGTATGAAAATATCAACAACTATTATCAAATGACTATTTTTTCCGTTTCAATGTCTCCAAAAAAACATCATAAAATGCCGAAGAAAACCAATTGGACACCATATTATGTCATAAATTACATTTTTCTCTCGATTGATGTTCACTCACCCATTGAGCACGAAGCTCATTTCCAAACCTAATATTGTAATTAGTAAACCATTTATCGAAAATATCTTGGCTATCCCAGTCTAAGTCTCTATTTTCAACGTTTTGACAAAACTCACTAGATTCGAGCTTTTGCCATTGTGCCTCGTCTACTTCAATGATAGTGACGTCAGAATCATATTTTCTGCATTTAATCATAGCGTGAATTAATTCCTCAATATTGTTTTTGCCACCATGACCTGACTTGAATCTTCCTTGTCGGTCGGAGCGAATTACCCTGTAAAATCCGTTTTCTTTTTTTGACAGCAATATGTAGCAATACAAATCTGTATCTCTATCCTTTGGGCTTGAAGCAATAACTGGTTTAAAGCCACTTCCAATGTATTTTTCAACTTCAGAGCTATGCAAGCTGAATGACTTAAATGGATACTTTACGTCAATCTCTAAATCAAACACCTCTTCTTTCACAAAGAAAAATTCGCAGAGCCTTTTAAGCATACTCTTAGGGATCTCATTTACACCTGATTCAAGGTCGAGCAGCTCTGTTACTGTTTCAAAGCCGTAAAAGTCAGACATTTTTCGAGCTGAAAGCTCTAATAACATAGTTCTAATATATTTATGACGAGTACCAAGCCTAGCTTTATAATTTTCTTTAACTTCCTCACACTCTGAAACATTTTCAATAGCTGAAGATTCTTCGACACCACTATTACTATCAGGTTTATTGTCTTTAAAGCATTTAAATAACAAAGTTGTTCCTAAGCCTGAAAATAAGGTCCCAATCAGCCACTTCAATAGATTATCATCGTCCACATTCACTCCTTTATTTATCTATTCTTCACTTTCTCACTTTGATAGCCCGGTGGTAAGTGTTTAAATTTATCTTTGCTATTTGGCTTTGACTTAAACTGGAAAGTCCTTAGTGCATCAACATCAATTTCCACAGTTAAAACACAAGGGTTTTCACCACCCTTGACGTATAACATCGTCTTACTTTCTGTCTTAGTTGGCCTTAGAACACAAGAACCGCCATATTGAGAAGTATTTGATTGCACAACATAACAGTGCAAATCCCGAACAGCCGATTCCAATATGTGTTGATAATAGTTTGTATCTTTATTCCATACACAGGCGAGTAATAGATCAATATCAGATTTGAATATAGAACGGTGAGATATGTCTGATAGTTCAAAGCAATTGTATGTAGCGAAACTTACCCCTTTCCAACTAACACTATGGTAATAATTTTTGGGCTTTAAGGCTTGATTTGCAGGAGTCAGGCGCAATGAGTCTAACATCTCTAATTCAGCAGGAGCGTAGTGGTTTTTTACTCGTGCGGTTACTACACAAGAGTTATACTTATTTCCTAACTTATAAGGTAGGGCTTCAATTAAAAGGTTATAAGCTCTACCATTAACGACCCAGTGTTCTAAACCAAATACCAAGCCTATCTGGTGCCTTCTTGAGTATGACACCATAAACGGTAACCACGAAACAGGTATTGCTACTTCAGGTAAAACTAGTAAGTCAGCTTTTTCTTTTAAAGAGCTATTTAATATGTGAAATAGCTTGAGTTGCCTAGAAAAAGAAACATTTGGTGATTTGTCTTCCCTGACGGCATTTTCAATATCAACTTCATTAAGCTGCGCATTACCTAAAGCTAGCCTCATTGCTTTAGATTTTTCTTTCCCTCCAATCTTCAAATGCTCAACAACTAGAGAGTCATTTGAACTTTCATCTAACTTTTCAAATTTAACACCGATATCCTTCCATTCAGCAAGTTCTGAGTATGCAGATATTGATTCTCGTTGCCAATCACTTAATGCTGAGTCTTCATTTAGAATGCTTAATGCCGTATTCAATTTAAAGAGTTGAAATTCATCAAAATGGATGAAACGAGGTGAAAAATCTAATTTATCTTGGACTAGTTCATAAGTATCAGACGCCAAGAAGTTTGAATCATCAACGAGGCTCCCTTTATAATTAGTAAAGTTTGCAAGAGGCCATGCCACTAACGCATGTCTAATCATATTCGCCTTGCGAAAATTCCTGACATAGGGGTTTAACTTTTTATAGTATGCAAATAACGGTAGGCCAGATAACCCATCTGAAGAAGGCCATTCATCAAAAGGTAAGTTTTCAAGCTCTGTGATGTCTTTAGAAAAAATTAATGCTACAACTTCTTCTTGAGTAAGTTTTTCATAGGGTTCTATATCTAATAATCCGACACATAAACTCAAGGCAAGATTATTGTAATGCTCAATGTCCGCTCGTAGTTTTTTGGTTAAACTCGCTTTTTTCGGGCCTGAGATACCTTGAACGTCCGTAACAAATTTAATCTTTGCAGCTTCTGAAACGACTATTTTATAAAAATCAATAATAAATGAAGGTTTGTTTAAAATAACTCCATATTGGTAAACCTTTTCCCACAACCTACTATAAGTAATGGTGTTGACTCCATTGAAAAAAACCTTCAGTTGTGGGATTACAATGTCTTTTTTATCAAGCTTACTTAAACGATGAGCTGTTATATGGGAAGACAAATATCTAGCCAATTCAGTCTCGTTTTCAGCTAATCCAACCACACTTCTTAATTTATTAGCAGAGCCATCATATAAAATGTCATAGGCAAATTTATCCAGTTCATTATCTATATGCTCTTCAGGCAAAAACCTAAATGCACTACTTCGCTCTTCTATTTCTTTTTTGAATACTTCTAGTCCTGCTCGGCTATGTTCTTTATCAAAATATTGGAGAATAAGCTTATCACGCTGCAATGTCAGAACATTATCATCCACCTTCACAATATAGTTTGAGTCACTGCCAGACTTTTCTATTAAATTGGCAAGGTGCTCTGTAATAAATAACTCAATCTGATCACTAGCTTGTATGGTAGGGTCTTTAAAAACAATTAAAATATCATCAACGTATCGACCGTAATATTCAGATCTTACTTTTGCAGTTATAGCTTTATCGAATTCACTTAGGTACCAATTAGCGATAACTGCTGAAGAAGCGAATCCAACTGGCAGACCTTTTTTGGAGCTGCATGTCGGGTGAGTAATGTGTAAGTTTTCTTTAATTTTCAAGTAGTATCGCTGATATATTGCCTCAAGAGCATCATTCAACTTTTGAGCTAAAGGTAAAATATCATCATCAACTTCACTTGATGTAACTCTTCTGATTTTAGTGAAATCAACTTCGATTTCATAAAAATAAGATTTGAGATCGAGTGATAAAAATGCCGCATTTTCACCAGCCTTAGATAGTTCAGTAGCACTATCTAAGGCGTTATCTCTCCAAGCACTGTATTGATCAAAGTAACGCTTAAAAACTTCAGACTTTGCTTTTTCAGTGCCGAAGAAAAAACTGTCATTAAACGAAATTGCTGCATCACTTAATCTATTACCGTAGCAGTCCTTAGTTAAGTCACGCTCAAGAGCAGGTGCTACAACCAAACACCACAACATCTCAATTATATGAAGCTCTGCTGGCGTTTCTATTAGGTAATTTAACTTGCTAACTTCATATGCTGCGGATGCAGTTACATTAGATAAGTAAAGTCCATTGTTTTTATTATGTTCATTTTGCTGTTTTTCTTCAGGTCTGCTTGCACCCTTGGGTAACAACCTATAATTAATCTCTTCCAACCAGCTTTTAAATCTCTGATTGTCACAAATATCTGAAGCATTAATTACTTCAAGTAACGCTTGAAGATCTTCATCATTATTTCCGCACTCAAATGCCGATACCGTCTGCTTCATAAATAGATTTAGATTTTCAAAATATGTGTAGCTTTTTAGAAATAAATAGGTTTTCTTCAGCTGTTCTATGTCTAGTTCCATTAAAATTTCCTATTAGCTTTAACTCAAAACTAAAAAGCTCTATTATTTTTAATAATTCTCAGTTTGTTTGAAGTTTTCTTTATGCTATCGTCATGTTTCACAAGCACAGACGGCTGTTAGAGATTCTATCTAGCTAATGAGCGAGTCAATCTCACCAGCAGTAACATTTTATCAGTTAAAACTTTTGCGGTTCATCTTCAATTAGCACGCCAGTACAGCTACAAAAAGCACGCTGCCCGAAACATAGAAAGGATCTTCAACAAATAACTTAATGATTGCGGCTTCTAGTCGAGCTTCTGCAAGTTTCTTCATACCACTTTTGGTTACTAAAACATTTCTTATAATTCTTACGCCAACATATTCATAATTAGACGAATAATCGTTTCTTTTTGTTCTGGAGCTGACTCAGCAACCAGTAATGTTAATGCCGCTAAACCCGTGTCGTTAATCACTGGTTCTCCACTTTTTCGATATAAATGATGGTTGCGATGGAGAAAATCAACAAACAAAAACGCACCACTGCGTTTGTTGCCATCAGAAAAAGGATGATTTTTTACTACAAAATACAACAGGTGTGCTGCTTTACTTTCTATTGTTGGGTAAGCAGGCTCACCAAAAACGGTTTGCTCTAAATTACCTAATAAACTGGCTAACCCATCGCCGCGCGGTTGAGCGAACAATTGTGTTGCTTCGCCTTTATCAATGAGTTGCGCTTTTAATTCATTTAAGGCTTGCATTGCCTCATCATGAGACACTAACTTGCCACCATTAATGCCTCTAGGCTCATCTAACAAACCTTCATCGTAACGCTGCAACCATAAAAAAGTTTGGGTATAGCGGCTAACAATTTCAGCTAAACCTCTGCCTGCTTTAGAATCAATATCTGGTGACTTCAACGCTTTATTAATCAAGTCTAAAGCTTGTTCTAGTTCTTGTGCATTTTTATTAAAGCGTTGTTGGTTAAGGGTATAACCTTGGACTAAATGTTGCTTTAATGTTCTCGTTGCCCACTGGCGAAATTTCACGCCTTGTTGCGACTTCACTCTATATCCGATAGAAATAATGACATCAAGATTGTAGTATTCAACTTGATAGCTTTTTCCGTCTTCAGCAGTTGTTGCATATTTTGCAACAACTAAATCTCGCTCTAACTCCCCTTCTTTAAAAACATTATTAATATGGCGAGAAATCACTGATTTGTCCCGGCCAAACAATAAAATCATTTGCGCTTGAGACAGCCATACTGTATCGGCATTAATGGCAACAGGTAATTCAAGTGCGCCATCTTCATTTTGATAAATTTCAACTTTCTTCATCGTTAATCTTTAACTATCTCATTATTTATCTAAACAAATCCCTCAACGATTAACCCCCTAACCAATCTCAACCAAGTTACCTTTATCTTCTAACCAGGTTTTACGTTCGCCAGAGCGTTTTTTAGCAAGCAGCATATCCATAATTTCTTGGGTTTGCTCGTGTGAGTCGATAGTTAGCTGAACCAATCTACGAGTTTCGGTTGCCATGGTGGTTTCGCGCAGTTGTTTGGGGTTCATTTCACCTAAACCTTTAAAGCGTTGTACGTTAACATTGCCACGTTTTTTCTCGGCTTTTATGCGATCTAAAATGCCTTTCTTTTCATCTTCATCAAGGGCGTAATAAACCTCTTTACCAATATCTATTCGATACAGTGGCGGCATTGCCACATAAACATGCCCTGCCTCTACCAAGGCAACAAAGTGCTTAACAAATAGCGCACATAACAAAGTAGCAATATGAAGGCCGTCGGAGTCGGCATCGGCTAAAATACAAATTTTGCCATAGCGTAATTTAGATAAATCATCAGAGCCAGGATCTAACCCTAAGGCAACCGATATATCATGGACTTCTTGCGAGCTTAATATTTCACTCGAATCAACTTCCCAAGTGTTTAATATTTTTCCGCGCAGCGGCATAATTGCCTGAAATTCTTTATCTCGCGCTTGTTTAGCCGAGCCACCAGCCGAGTCACCTTCTACTAGAAACAATTCACTTGCCATGGGATCTTGACCAACACAATCAGAGAGTTTTCCGGGTAAGGCAGGCCCACTAGTCACCTTTTTACGCGCCACTTTTTTACGTGAACGCATTCTTTTATGCGCATTGGCAATTGCCATTTCGGTAAGCTTGTCACCAAAAATTGGATTTTTATTAAGCCATAAGGAAAAAGAATCTTTAACAATGCCCGAAACAAAAGCTGCCGATTGACGCGAAGAAAGTTTTTCTTTGGTTTGTCCTGAAAACTGCGGATCTTGCATTTTTACCGACAACACAAAAGACAACCCATTCCAAATATCATCGGCGGTTAGTTTTAAGCCGCGCGGTAAACTATTTCTAAACTCACAAAACTCGCGCATGGCTTCTAATAAACCGTTACGCATCCCGTTAACATGCGTTCCGCCTTGCGGTGTGGGAATTAAGTTCACATAACTTTCATTTAAAAGCTCACCCGCCTCAACATGCCAAAATAACGCCCAATCAACTGCTTCGGTATCACCTGCAAAACTGCCACAAAATGGCTCGTCGGGAACAAGTTCCATATCAACAGCGGATGATTTTAGATAATCTTTTAGGCCATCTTCATAGCACCACTCAATTTTATCATCGTTAGTATTGTCGATAAGCGTAACATTTAAACCTGGGCATAAAATGGCTTTGGCTCTCAGTAAATGCTTAAGCTTTGACATGGCATATTTGGGTGAATCAAAGTATTTAGGATCGGGCCAAAATATTACCGATGTTCCCGTATTACGTTTACCAACATCACCTACGTGCTTTAACGGTGAAGCTAAATCACCATTGGCAAAATTAATTTGATATTTTTTACCATCACGTTTTACATGCACTTCAACCTTTGTAGAAAGCGCATTAACCACCGAAATACCAACTCCGTGTAAACCACCTGAGAACTGATAGTTTTTATTAGAAAATTTACCACCGGCATGAAGCTTGGTTAAAATTAGCTCAACCCCACTCACGCCTTCTTCGGGATGAATATCCACCGGCATTCCGCGACCATCATCTTGTACTTCAAGAGAATTATCTTTGTGAACAATAACGGTAATGTTTTTACAAAAACCTGCCAATGCCTCATCGACACTATTATCAATAACTTCTTGAGCTAGGTGATTAGGGCGAGTGGTATCGGTGTACATACCCGGCCGTTTTTTAACCGGATCTAGACCACTGAGAACCTCAATGGAGTCGGAATTATAGTTATCTGACATTGAATTCCTTAACTTAATTTTACTTGTTTTTTAATGGTTGATTGTGTCTTCTGTCAGGCGAAAAAACACCTGTATTAATTAGTCGCCATATCATCGCGTCAATTTTCAATAAAGGCAAGTATTTTAGACTGACACCTGATATTGGCTGTATGATTAATGCTTCAGCCCGCCTTGTTGGTTATATCCCTTGCTTCGTCAACTATTTTTTACTCAAGCTTTTGACAAATGCTTTATCGTGATCAGTAACCTACTTACTTAAAGGTGAAGTAACGGTTAATTGATTTAACCGCCTGCTTCAACCAATCCTATATCGACCAACTACAAGCCATTTAGCTGCTATTTTTGACGGAACTAAAGCCCGATAGCTTCACAAACCCTCCAACAGACACCAACTATTAACGAAAGATTTGTGTGATCGGCTGAAGAGACTAAGAGGAACAGAGCGAAGGTATTAGGCTTTTTATATTACCGATGTTTGTTAAAAGTTTACTTCCATAACGGTAACTTTTTGATAACCATTGACACAATCATTTGAGTCTGTAGAAATCCATACTTTAACAGGCTTACCAGATGATGCGGCAGCTAATGCAGTGGAATAAATTTGGTTAAACAAGTTAACATCTTTATGAAAAGCGTATAGCCCTTCTTTTGAGCAGGTACTATTTTTTGCTTCGGTAGTTCCTTGAGGCTTAATATATACAATACCCGTATTAGAGCTTATTCTTACCTTACTAATAACAAAAGGTGTCGTTTCTACATCTCCAGCAAAAACATCACTAGAAAAAATTAAAGTTAAAGCAGCAAATATAAAGAATCTCATAATTAAATTTTCAATATATTTATTACTTGTAGACCGTAAAATAACGAATAGTTTCAGAAACCGACTGGTCAATGCAGTCTCCAGCAGTTCTAAAAGATACCGTTTTATTGGCTGAAAAAGCCATCATTAACACACTTAAATACTCCTTTGCCATTGGCCTATCCATCTTAAAGGATAAATAATCTCCATTTGAACCATGACAATCAGGTGGATTTTTGACACCACCCTCTGGATAAATATAAACCATATTACCACCTTCAAACATGAGTATTCTTTCTATTTTAGCCGTGGTATTAGCATTTGACTTAAAACTAATAAACAGCAACGTGCCTAATAAAAGTATCTTTTTCATATTCCTTCCTTTTATATTTAATCGGTTATCCAAACATCAGAAACAATAGGGAATGTTTGAGTACCTCCCCAAAATGGAATAGTTGAACACCCCGTACTCCACAGCCCTATTTTTTTGTTGGCCGTATATGCAGACATAATTACCGTAACCATTGCGTCATACCCTCCTAAACTTGAGCGAATATGAACTTTATCTCTTCGACTGCACTCGTCTGGATTTTGAAGTTCGTTACTATTCACCCAAAGCGTTAATCCACCACTAGCATGAGCGTGAATTTTATTGATTGTAACGCCTTGCCCGTAAGGTATTAAGTATCCTGATGCATTAACCCCTGATGTTAATAACACTATTGCTAATAAAATAATTGTTTTCATTTGTTTTCCTTAATTTTTAATGTACATACTACCTGAGTCAGTTAATTGATTATGAGTACCACCATGCCACCCATAGCTAATGCAAGAATGTGAAAAAATCTTTAATTTTTTTCCCGAAGTAAACGCCGTTAAAGCTAAAGATAATAGCTGATCATATTGAACATGATTTTTCGACACAAAAAGAGTATTTTCGGCTGAACATTGTGATGGGTTTCCAAAGTCCCCTCTAATTTGAAATCCTTGACCTCTAATAATTTCTATATCATCAACTTTGGCAGTGTTTGTCCAGCCACTAGCTAATATTGGAAAAGAGGCACTCACTAATAAAAGTAATAGCATTTTTTTCATTGTAATATCCTTATATAGATAAAATTAAATATGTGCTTTATTTTTCACTTAAGAATTCTTTCTAATTATGTAAAACTCAATAGCAATCAGCCTTCAACAGTCAAGTATTTAAAACCTCTAATTGTATTGTAAGTGCTACCATCGACACTTTTACAATCATCTGAGTAACCAGAAACAGACTTACCAGCAGTAAAAGCGGCAAGTATTAGGGAATAGGCTTTGTCATAATTAGAATCTGTTTTTGACAACAATACTGCAATAGAGGTGTCGCAATCATTTGGGTTAGGCCATGCACTGCCATAAATTAAAAGTCCTTCAGACATAAATTTAACTTGGGTTATTTTATTTTTAGATAATCCCCCTCCAGCCAAAGCGGGGTTTGATAATATAGCTGATAATCCTAATATCAATATAATAATAAATTTTTTCATGTTTTTTCCTTAAATCAATAGTTCGCCTATTGCTCTTCAAATAAATGATTGGTGTAAATAAGTTTCAACACTGTTAATAAAAAGTAATTTTAGTAAGCTAACATAGATAATTATATGAAACTTAGAACAACGACTCAATTATGAAAGTAAGAGCGTTTATTGTTTACTTGACACAATGGGTTAATGGCTGCCCTCTCTGGTTTTTATATGATATTATTTTGATGAGATATAAATTTATATTCAGCAAATCTTATTAAAATGCTTCTGAATTAATTGAGTAGAATTGTAATTTGCTGAATTAAATAAAAATAAATGTGCCATGGGTATATTAGTTGAGTATTAATACAATTTATTACAATGAGTGAGCGTTAAGTTAACAATATAAGGTGAATATGAAGAATAGGTTTATTTTAAAGCTAATTAGTTTGAGTTTTATTTTTCTCTCCGGCACTTCAGTTGCCGCAACTACCTCATATGGAAAAATTGTAGGTATAGAGACTAGGGCTTGGGGGCTGCATATTCAAACAGATTTTGGTTTTTCCATGGAAGTCTGTGAAGCAGTTGTCGGCGAAACGTATATGTATGATTTTGTATATACAAGTGATAGAAATAGTTCCGAATCAGCTTCTGTAGAGATCTCAATTATTATGGCTGCGTTTGCTGCGAAAAAAGATATCGCTTTCCATATATACGAATGCAATTCAACAAGGCCAAAAGTTGGTTTTATATTACTTAAATAAACATAATCAATGAGGATGTAACCTTTTCTGTGTAACTGCCTGGGAGTGATTTTTATAAAACCGTTTTACCTTTACCAAGTTCTTGCATAAGTAAAGCCGAGACATTTTCGGTCACTAGCGGGCAAAGAATAGCGGCACTTACAACCCCGCTAATCAACATAGATTCTTCACCACTCAAAACGCCAGACAATTCATAAAGCAAAAAGGTTATTGGTGCAGATAAACAAAACTACTTCTCCTCTCACTCAGAAACATCCGTTAGCCCTCGTAATTATTAAATCAATGAGTAAATTTAAAATTAGCACTAGCGAAATTTATTGGGATTTCGGCGACTGTCTATTTTTATTCTTAATCTTTTTTTAACCGGACTCATGCTCACTTTCATACCCTCATCATTCTAACTAGTTGATTGTTAATGAGTTTGTGAAATTGAATTATGATACATGAACTTGAGTATTTGGCGTAATTTTAAACGTTTGCGGTTATTAGATAATGAATTTGAATTAATTACTTGTTTATAAAAGCCTTTTTAAGTAGATTACTGGCAACATTAAAGCTTTTGTTTGATTAGCAAGGTAAGACTAATGCTCAAAACTAAGATTGTCCAAATGGAGTACAAATGAAACTATCGAAAATTTTTGCCATAGTAGCGTTAGTCAGTCCTTTGCTATGTCATGCAGTAACTTATTCAGAAGTGACTACAGTCAAAGCATTAACGTTTAACCAAGACGGAGTTCGAGTAAAACTTGAAAGTATGAAGTCTGCAGAGAGTTGTGAAAACCAAAATTTTTATTACTTGCCTACACCAACCAATCAACAGAATAAATTGATTTCAGCTTTATTAACTGCGAAAGCATCAAAGGGAAAAATCAGTTTACAGTTAGTAGGATGTGAAAATATGGGGAGTTATAGTTATCCTAAAATCAACCATATTTACTTTTGCGATACGGTAATGTGCAACTAACAAATCATTGGTGCCTAAGAATCAATAGGGTCAAGAATCAACGATTTAGCCGCACGTAAGGCATTAAATTAATAAGCAAATTTAAAAATTAGCACCAAAAAAGATAAGGGGTCGAAAGATAAGGAAAGGTAATTGCTCAAAAATCGTGGGCAAAGTGATGTTCACTTTATAATAAACTGACTTAAATCGGGTATTTTTTCTAGGTTTTCTATTCGATCTTTAAGATAAGCCCAAAATGATATTTGATGGCGCTGACAGGTTTTCTTTAATGAAAGAAACGTATCAATCGCATCGCGACCATCATCGCTTTTAGTGCAACCACTCAGTTTTCGTCGTTTGACATACTCTCTGATATCTGACTCGCTCAGATTGTTATGTAAAGGAACTAAAGGTTGCTCTAAACACTTCAATAGTGTGTCTTTCATACTGAGCAAATGATTAAGAGCCTTGTTAAGCGACTCAAATTGCTCAACGGGTTGACACAAGTTGTCAAATCGTTTTCGTAACTGCCATTTTCTTTGGCTACTGAATTTAGGCTCTACTAATTCTTCTTTGAAGGATTGGTAGAGTTGCCAAAAGCAGGCAAGCTTTTTCTGCTTTTGATGACTTTGTTTATCTTGATTAGGAAGGACTTGAGTCAGCTTTCTTTCAGCATGAACCCAGCAAGCTGCATTCCTTCCCACATCAAATTGTTTGGCTTCATCACTTAAAATCACTAAGTTCGGTGGAAATACCACCTCCGACAAGTAACCAATCATCGCAGCTTCAAGCAGAAGTTTATCGGATGAGCGATTAAAGGGCTGACAACGTAAATAGTTTAAGAATTCATTTTGACTGGTATAAGTCAATGCCTCATTGATTGCTAGTTCTATTTTAACATTCATCAAGTCAAAGTTTGAAAATTGTTTTCTACTGCTCAAGTAATCAACTGCGGCTTGGTTGAGTCTATAGCCACAATGGTGCTTTTGTAGAAGCGATAAAAAGTTGGTCTTGCTTTTACTTGGGCTTGTGCTGAAATAGGCGAATTGCTCGTTACCCAACTGAGTGCAATAACCATTTTTTCCTTGATGTCTAGCTCCCGTGTCATCTACTTGGATATAAGCACTGGTTTGTAGTGCACAGGCCAACAATCTTTCCTTTTCATTGTGCCATGTTAGTTTGTTCTTAATCAGCAAGTTAGATAGTTGCCCTGATGATATGGAAATACCTAACTCTCTTAATTGATTCAGCAGTAGAGGCTGAGTCACATGGTTATGATAATACTGATAAAGAATAAACTGGCGAAGTTGAGTACCAAAGTGGTTACCTTTTATTGACTCGGGCAGTTGACCGAGTAAGGTTTGACCTTCTGGAGTTTGCCAGCGCTCTCTTCGATAGCGAATATGGCGCGCTTTAATTTCAAGCTCTTGAACATAATAATCTTTATAGCCTTTAAAGCGACAACCTCTTGGTAATTCTGTAACCTTTATAATATGTGACTGGCTCACTTCAAGTGTTGATTTCTTAGGGTTTTTGACCTGAGTTCGTTTTCGCTTGGACGCTTGATAACTTTTGTCACTACTGGCAATAACACTGGGTTTGAGTTTCGGCTTTTGAGCGCGCCCACTTAGTCTGGCATTTTCTGCTTTAAGCTTTTGGTTTTCATCATAATAGCGCTGTGCCATATCTTTTAAAATATTTAAAGTTCGATAGAGTTGGCACTCAAATTGGCTACTCCCGTAATGAGGCTTTAAATCGTCAAAGATATTAATAATTCCGTCTTTAATAGAGACTAGTTTGCTGTGGACACTGTTGACGTCTGAAGTTATTTTATTCATGACTGTGATTATGCCCAAAGCTGGGCTAAGTGACTGTGATCTATTTTAGGTAGTTTCTTTGAGCTATTTCTGAAAGTTGTGTGATCTTTGGCTTACATTCTGCCCACGATTTTTGAGCAATTACAAGGAAAGATAAAAATAAGAAAAAATAAGGGGTCAGGCACATTTTACTATATACAACGGGAGTGTTAGAAATTCTGTGTCATTCAACTAAACTCTTAAAAAGAGGAATGACATATTATGGATAAATCATTTGATTTAGAAAAAGCATTAAAAGAATTACAGTCAGGTAAACCAATAACCGGTAAAGGTGGAGTGCTTACTCCATTGATTAAACAGCTGACTGAAGCGGCTCTCAATGCTGAGCTAGTTGCTCATTTAGACGATGATGAGCAACCGAATCGTAAGAATGGCACTACAGCCAAAACAATTAAGTCTTCTCATGGTAATTTTGAGCTCAATACGCCTCGTGATCGCGCAGGTAGTTTTGAACCGCAAATCATTAAAAAGCATCAAACAACGCTCACTGATGAAGTCGAAACGAAAATACTTTCACTTTTTTCTCATGGTATGAGTTACCGAGATATTACACAAAATTTGACCGATTTGTATGGTGTCAACATCTCCACTGCAACACTCAGCAGTATTACCGATAAGCTTATTCCTGAGCTTAAAAATTGGCAACAACGGCCATTAGAAAGCCACTATCCTTTTGTTTGGCTCGATGCGATTCATTATAAAGTGAAAGACCAAGGACGCTATGCTAGCAAGGCCATCTATACCGTTCTCGGACTAAAACTTGATGGCACAAAAGAGATATTAGGGCTTTACTTATCAGAAAATGAAGGCGCTAATTTCTGGTTATCTGTGCTAACCGACATGAGCCATCGTGGCGTTCAAGACATTCTCATTGCCTGCGTAGATGGTCTAACAGGCTTTCCTGAAGCGATTAATAGTTGCTATCCTAATACCGAAGTACAACTTTGCATTATTCATCAAATTCGCAACTCGATGAAATATGTGGCTTCAAAAAATCAAAAGGCTTTTATGGCTGACTTAAAACCGGTTTATCGTGCTGTTTCCAAACAAGCGGCTGAGCAAGCGCTCGATGAGTTAGAAACTAAATGGGGCAGGATCAATAGGGTCAGAGCATTTGATTTTTTCAATTTATAAGCTTTAGATTTCCTATCACCACCTCGCTCCCTTGGCTTAACAGCCCTACCAGTCACTTTTTCTATCTTACTACAAAACTTCTTACTGCCTAATACCCACGATTTATTCACTGAGCTTCTTATCGCTTCTAAAGTTGTATCAGTCAACTCAGTTTCAAATAAAGCCAAATAATACTTTTGCCTAAGTTTATCTGTTTTTCCTAGTCGTTTATAGGTTATATGCGATGTAATTAATTCAATTGGTATGCCTAAAGCATTCTTTCTAAAACTCGACCAAGGATATTCCGCTGGCAATTCAACCATATTTGCCCTTACGGGATTTAACTCAATATATCGGCTAACCGTTAATAGATATTGCTCACTATCAACCAAGGTCGATTTATAACGACCTTCCCATAAAGTGCCAGTACGTTCATATTTTTTATTGATATATCGAACATAGTAACTACCTAGCATTTGCATTAGTTTACTAACTCCGCCTTCATGACTTGCTGTCACTAACAAATGCACATGGTTAGTCATTAATACAAAGGCATGAACTGATACTTGATTGAGTTTTGCAAATTCATTGAGTTTTGATAGATAAACTTTGTAGTCTTGCTCTTCAAAAAAGCATGGCTCTTTGTTGTTGCCTCGCTGGATGATGTGCTGAGGCATATTGGGTAAATCAAGCCTGGGTAAACGAGCCATAGTAAAGATTTAAGCATTAAAATTAACTTAAGCTAAATATAGGCCAAAGCTGAATTCAAATCCTCACGAGGCTAAATCACTTCAACTTTACATTAACACTCTTATTTAATATTTTCTCGACCTTTGAAACAAAAAAAACCAACCCACATTAATATGATATATGCACTTACAAACACAAAATTTCTATCAAAATACATTAAGTAAAATGCAATCACGCTAAGTTGCAAACAAAACACACCATAACATGTATCTCTATGAGATTCTTTCAATTGGCGTTTTAACATGTAAGTCATCACCATCACAAAAATAACATTAATGGAAGAAAACAATATTAATATAGACATCCAAAATACACTCATTATTCAGTCAACCCTTTTGTTGAGTTAGAGGTCTGCAATATATCGTTTAAAATTGCTGGAGCAGTAGTCCCCTCAACTCTATAAGCAGAGACCTTTGTATATTGAGTTATAGTCATACCTCGATCAATTGTAACAGGAACTTGTCTTATACCAGCAGCCAAACCAGCAATACCAGTAGCTACATCAACACTGAGAAATATTTTTTCGCCATTTCCAGTCGATAAAGTCTCGTATGCTTGCTGAGTTACATTAAAATCTGTTTTATATCCCAAAACTTCTAAATAATCACTGGCACCACCACCAATATTTCCTACTCCTTGAGCAGCTAATGGCGCTCCTATAGAACATAAGCCCACTGTCGCACACATACCTTTTCCAGCAACAACCTGTAGCCCTCCTGCGGCCATACGACCATAAGCTTTTAATGTCTTAAGCACCCTTACGATAGGATCAGAGTCTGTTTCAACACTCCTTTCACTATCATTTTCATCACCATGTTCCTCATCATTAAACGCCCGAGAAAAAGCCGCAGTTACCACTCCATTAGCAAACTTACCACCACTAACCTTTGATGTCACACCACCAAGCATTGATGCTGCAAAAATTCGCCCTTCTCTAGTTTTTAATCCATCAATCGATTTAGAAAATGCTTGAGTAACACCAGCTGAAATAAATCCATTACCAAATTTACCTCCTCTTAGTGTTGCCATTACACCTCCCCGCAGCGCCATGTGCTAAAACTTTTCCAACTTGCTGAGCCGTTGTTAAAAAGCCATTTTTTAATACACCTGCTACATCTTTTACATTCTCCGCAGCCATTAAACCTGCAACAAGGTTTTCGTGAGAAAAAGAAAGCTGATTAAATGCTTCTCCTATACCATAAAAAACACCCGCACTAAAAGCACCTGTTAATGCCCCTTTTAAGCTTCCTGTTGCAACAGCACCCGATAAAGCACCATTAGCAATAGTTGCCCAAAACCCAGTTCCAAATGGTGCTATTATTGATAATGTAACAGCTAATATGGAACGCCAATATTTTTTAATAAACTTAAAGAAATGACCACTGGGATCGGTATAACTCAACGGATTATTCAACACATAAGAATACCGATTCATACTCTGCATATTTTTAGGTGCTTGAATATAAGCATCGGCCTGCATAAATCGACCAATATCAGCATCATAAATACGACCATTCATATGGATAATACCCACTGAATGAATCATTTCGTGACCTGTAAAGCCTTTTTGGGTTAAACCTAACCTTGCAGTTACCGGTGCAAAGGTATAGCTATTGGCCGAATAATCGGTAATTTCATGTTGTTTACCAAAAGGATCGTAACGGAATCGTTTAAGCGCATTTCCACTGTCATCGGAAATAGCAATCACTGAGCCTAAATGATCTTTATGCATATAGTGAGTTTTACTGGTTTTGCCCGATTGCCCTTCGGTTTCGGTTTCAATCAGTAAGGCTACTCCACCAATATAATATTTATGCTCGGTTTTACCATCCATAGTTCCGCCGCTATGCACTATTTTTTCATAGCCCGACATATAGGTGGTTTCTACGGTAATTGGGGTATTACCTTCATAAAGATTGTCTATTCTGCGATAACGCTCTCGGCTACTACCGTACCTAAAAGTCACTTGCGCAGGGTTAGTTTGCCCTTTTTTAATATAAACTGCTTTTTCAAATGCACCATATTCAATTTGTCGATTATTGGCATTGTTTAAATGATCGAGATCGTCGGTAAGGTTGCCGTTGGCATCATATGTGAACGTTCGTTGCTTAACGTTATTGTCCCAAATGCTAGTTACGGCATGAGGCCCTGCATTGCCTTCACCATAGCGATAGTCATCTCCCATATCCGATTTAGATAACATGTTGCCTAGTGCATCGTAACTATAGGTTTTTTGCGTAGTTTCACTATTTGTAGTGCTTGAGATTGCAAATGAGGTTAAACGATTTAATAAGTTATCTTCGCCGCCTTCGTTGTAATAAAAGGTTTCGATTCTATCAACCAGCAAATCTTTTCGGTGGGTAACATTGCCAATGAGATCAAAGGTTTGCTCTAAAGACACTAAGTCTTTATCGGTTAAAATTGATTTTAATTGACCTGTATCGGCATAGTAGGTTTTGGTTGATAGCACTTTACTACTACCATAACCTAAGTTTTCGTTAACGATATTACCAAACTTATCAATATCGTTAATTGTACGATAGACTTTACTGGTATCTTCACCGTCGGTAATTTTAATTAAATTACCGTAATCATCGTAGTGATTTTTAAGGGTGACTTCCTCTGGCAATATGGTAAATTCAACTCGGCTACTATCATCATAAAAGCTATTCATAATGGCGTAAGATTCAATTTCATCACTGTCTTCGGCTTTAAGTTTTTGCTGAGAATAATAAGGTCGAGCCAGTTCATCGTAGCCACTAATTTTTTCTTGCAATGGCACTAAATTTCCTGTGCTATCACAGTCAATTTGGCCACTAAATAGCTTCACTTTATGTAGCGCGCCAATCACTTTGTTTGAGGTTTCACCCAGTGGCGCAGAATCGTAAGTCCAACAGGTGGTTTGAACGTCAATATCGGCAATACTGCTATGGTTTTCAACCGCGGCATTATCAACCCGCTTTATCATGCGGCCAAGTTGATCGTATGTTTGAGTAATCACCACACCACGTGCATCTTTTTGCCGAATAAGCTCACCAAAGCCATTGTATTGGTATGTCCATAACCCTTTATCGGGATCATCGGTTGAAACTTTGTGTCCTGCATAGTCAATGCTATTGACCACTTGGTTACCCGCACTGTCGGTTAACTTTAAGAATTCGCCCGCAGAATTATAGGTATAGGTAACCGACTTACCTGAGTTATCAATAACTTTAAGCAATTCACCATTAATATTTTTTACTTCGCGAGTGATTTGACCAATGGCATTAACCGTTTTGGTTTCTAAACCCGAATAAGTGCGAGTGGTAACTCGGTTGCCCGGTGCAACTTCTTCATATAAGCGGCCTAGTGCATCATATTTAGCTTCAGTGTAATAACTATCAATATGATCAACATCGCCAAAGTTAGGCAAATAACCATAAAGCACTCGACCAAACTTGTCGTATTCCATACGCTCAACAATCACTTTTCCATCAAAGGTTTGTTTGGTTGTAACAATGGTTTGTCCTAGCTTATTGTAGAACTCTCTTGAGTAACCCGACATTGTGTTGCCTGCGGCATCAAAGCTTTGTATTTCTTTATAGAACTCACCGTCATCAGGACAGCTAGCCCCGCCAACACCACACAATAATAATTCTTCGGTTGTATAGGTTTGGTCGATACCCACTGACTTTTCTTTAATGCCTACTTCGTTATATTCAAAACTGCTAGTTAATCCATTAGGTCCTGTTTGAGTAAGCACCGAGGCAAAACGTTTATCATAGGTGTAGGTTTCTGCATGATCTAAATCGTTTAGGGTTTTAACCACAAAGCGTCCGTTATCTGAATACTCTGTTCTAGTCGCTCTGGTTGAAATTTCTCCAAAGGTTAAATCGTTACTACTTCTGCTTTTAGCTTTAACTTCTTCTTTAGTTTTATTACCAAACTGATCGTAATAGTGATACTTGCTAACAGACTTATCGGTATTAGGATGAATGGTTTCAGATTTAAGCATTCCAGCATAACCGCCATAGTCGCTACCATTATGATTTGAACCTTGCGGGTAATATTGAAAATGGCTTGTTTCAACTTCATCATCATTAACATCCCAGCGAGATTTAGTAACCGTCACTTCACTTAAGCGTGCGTACTTTTTCTCCCAATCACTACTGCCATATTCGCTTAACGTTTTAGTTTTAAACCATTGTGTTGCACCAGCGCCATTGTCCGACTCGGAGTCATAGTTGCTGATATTAGACTCAATTAAATTACCAAATTCATCATCATAGGTATTTTCGGTAATGGTTTGGTGTAAAAATACACGAGTATTATCGGTTAGATCATTAGGTGTTGAGTCTGAATTTAAGGTCCAAACTTTTTCTACCGATTTTTCAAGATAAGCAAAGCGGCCTCTGGGGTAGCTTTTTTCTTGCCAGGTATTTACAGCTTCACTTAAAACGGTGCCATCAGAAAGCTTTCGAACAGTTTTATAAGGCATGCCGATATAGGGATACTCTTGAAGATACTCCGTTTCTGTTACGATCCCCGTTTGCTCATCGGTTGTGATTAATTTTTTAAACCCTAATACACCGCGACCTTGAGCATGAACCCTAAAATCTTCATATTGATAAGACACCGAAACCGTTTGCTCATTACCATTATCATAAGTGGCCGTATCACTAGTTACCTTAGATACAACGGTCATTGGTGAAGTGACCTGAATGGTTGGAAATTCGGGCTTGTTACTATGGTTGGTATAAATTGAACTATTCGTTAATGGCTGATAATTAATTTCGGTATTAACATCATATCCACCAGTAATTTTAGTAATCATGTCAGCACTTGGAGTGCTGTTAGAGTCAGACTGTGGCGCTTGCCACTTTTCCCACTCGTTAGAATTAGCACTTGCTAATAGTAAATCGTATCGCCCTTCGCCTTTAAAATCAGCATAAACCGCCACTGGCTTTTCGGGTATATTTCTAAGTGCAGCTAAATAATTAAAGCTCGACTCATTAAACTCATAAATAAGGTATAAACTGCCACCATTGCTTAACCAAAAATCGGGCTTACCATTATTATTGTAATCTAACATTAAGCTTCGTTGATTAACTTCAGAGTTTGCATTGGCATTTAAACCAGAGCTTTTTTCTGCAGAGAAACCTTCATCTCCACCATAGTTGATTTTATATTTCCATTTTCCATCTCGAACATAAACAACATCGGTTAAACCATCTTGGTTAAGATCGGTTGGTGTAATATTTTCGGCAGTGCCAACAGTGATTTTGCCATAGGTTTCAAACCGTTCATTTTGTGGGTTAAAAACAAAAGCAAAATAGCCCGAAGTTTTAACTCTCGCTGGAATATCTAAGTTTTCAACCCTTTGAAAATCTTCGTTCCATTCTACTTCATCAGCTTTAACAACTAAATCAGTTACACCATCGCCATTAAAGTCGTTAAAGCGCAAACTTTTATCAACATCTTTGATATTAATAGTAGTGAGTGAAGTCGGTGTTACAGTACCACTTGAAAAAGTGACTGTTTTGGGTGTTGCTTTAAAGAAATAAACAATATCATTATCAAAACAAATATTATCATCTGGCGGCGGCTCACACTCTCTAGAAGATTCAGTAAACCAATCTTGTCGATACCACTTTGCACTACTCGAACTTAGATCGAGGAAATCTTGCAATCCATCACCATCTAAATCAACTACAAAAAGTCGGTCAGCATCTAAACTATTAGGAAGCTTCATATTGATTTTACTAAAATAGTTATTGGTATAGCGCCACCGCTTCCAACCAGAGCTAGACTTAGCCACCAAATCAATAACACCATCACCTTTAATATCAATCGGTTTAATAGAGAAAAACTCTGTATCGGTAATGCTAGTACCCGTATCAACAATCGATTGATTATTAGGCTTAATATAAAGCTTTCCGCCTTTTCTAATGAGTAAATCGCTAATACCATTACCATCTATATCAATGGCTTTCATGTAGCCTGCGGTAGGCTTTTGGCTTAATGTAAAATACTTTTTTATATACTTATCAGAAGTTGAACTCCATTCAAATGAAACAGGCTCAAAGCAGTTACCTAAGTAACTACATTCTTGAATATTGGTAATGCGATATCGCTCACTAACAGGAGATAGATCGTGGTAAAGCTGATAAGTTTTAACGTGTTTATCTTCGGAATAAACAACTATTTGTTTTAACAATTTACTCAGCGCAGTTTCAGAGCCTGATGAATAACCATTGGTTTTATCTTCTCTTTCAAAATTAGAGTTTAATTCTGAGGCATAAACAAAGTTAATTTTGTTATAGGGCTCTAAGTTAAGTTTGTCATTACCCGTGTATAAAACTTCATCAATATAATGCTCGGCGCCATTGTTTGTTTTAGCGTATTTATATTGCATATAATTGCCCGCAATATCTTCTGTTCGTTCGAGCAACCAAAGTTTATTAGCTGAATTATTAGTTGCTTTAACGAGTGCGTTAACGGCATCCGAATTATGTTGCCCGTAGTAATGCTTTTCACCAGCACGCGTTTCTACAATAAAGTATTCAGGACCATTATCTAAGTTGTTGTCGGTATCAAACGAGGTAATAGTATTGTTTGAAAAAGACTCTACCTTATAGGTAGCATTATTAGCGCCATAGGTTCCTGATTCGATAAATAGTTGCTGACCGTCGAGACAGAATCTGTCATCAGAGTTATTACGAATTTCAGAAATTTGCCCGTCGTTTTGAGCAAAATTTTTCGCACAGCGATGAACCGACGATAATCCACTGATATTCCACCCTATGCCCAGTGGCCCATTACCCGATTGACTCGAATAGTTAATACTTAATTGAGGCTCAACTCCTGCGGTTCCTTTGGGTGAAGTAATCGGCACGCTATAGGTTGCTGCCCCCGATTCACTTACCTTAAAGGTGCCACCGGTTGTGCCTGCTAAACTGGCTGACTTAGGAGAAGACTCTTGATGAAAGGCAATATCAACATTATCGATATTGCCCGAAGCATTACTGTAAGCAAAGTTATCCGAAACACCACTCACTTTGCTACTCATTTGAATATCGGCACGACCATCATTATTAATATCGGTAATGGTGAGCTCATAACTGGCTGCCGACCAGTCTAGTCCTTTATAGCCACTTGGGATCGTTTGTTTTATTGAGCCATCGCTATTAAGTATGCGTAGTGAATCTCCTTTAGAGTTACCTTGAAGTACAATTTCTTGGTAGCCATCACCATCAAAATCACCAAATAGCACAACATGCCTGTCGGGATCAGCATCAATATCAAATTGCGTAAATGATGGATTTCCATTGCTATCCCAAGCAATAATTGCATTGGGAATATCTTGTGGTATAGCAATAGGAGTGACGATATCGCCATGTAATAATAAGAGATCTTTACGCCCCAATAGTAGTAGTTCATCACCAGCCGAAGCGGTTAAATTGGCTGCAAAAGCGCCATAGCTTTCTTCGCTCCAATCATCAATATCAACAATGGAAGAATGAGCACCTGTCCATTGAACATGATAGTCAGGGTCGAGGTATTCATCGAGATTTTCTGGCATTATTGCAGATTGTTCTGACTGACTTTTGGACTGCACAAACTTATCGGTCACATCATTACCAATAAAGTCACCTAAAATTTCATTGTGGCTACTTGATGTATAAGAAAAAAGTGGAGTGTGTTCGTTATAACGTATGGTTAAAGTGCCGCTTCTTACTTGAGATAACGAATAAGTGATATTACCTCTGGGGACATCAACATCAAAGTTTCCAGAAATTCCTGCACCAATTGTTTCTCCATTAACAACTAGGGTTCTCTTAACAGGAGAGCTTGTTCCTATTGAAGCACTATCTTCACCAGTGAAGCTCCAACTAAAGTTTACCGAGCAAGTGTGAGTTGTTGTTGTTTGCGGAATACTACATTCTTCAACCTGAGGAAAAACGGTAATGTAGCCTGCATGGGCAGAAAAACTCAATAAACCGACTAATAAACCTAAAATCCCTGTTATTTTTTTTACTGGTTTTTTCAATTTTTTTCTCCAGGTAAGTGATGCTTTTGATATTTTTTTAATTGCTTCTACCATTAATCTTTATGAACATTTAAATACGACATTGTTGGAAAATTAGTTTGCTGTGAATAACAACTAGAACTAATATTAAAGCTCACTTTCTTATCAGCATAAAATGCTGCTTGAATAATTGACAATACCGCTTTGCCATTAGCGTCAAGCTTTTCATTCCAACGAACCGATGTAGATTGACATTCTTCTGGCCCCACAGGGTTACCTGAAATTTGAACATAACAAGTATTATCTGCCCTATGACAACCATAAGATAGTATTTCCCTTGCTCCTGTGGACTCAAACGCACTAGTGTTTAACGAAATAGCGCTCAACAGCGAACTCATATAAACAAATAAATACTTTAATTTCATGAAGCTATTCCTTATTTTATATTATTAATTGTTATTCAAAATGAACTTGTAGCCTATTGATATAGCAAGCGTTAGCACTACTATCAAAATTAATGCTCACTTTCTTTTTAGCTGATGCAGCCGTCAACAGTGCAGCATACATTGCATTAAATCCTTCTTGGGTAACATTATTTTCACCCACTGTTAAATAGTGATATTTAGGGTTGCTCCCATTTGTACAACTAGGACTATCTTCATTAAAAATAACCACAACAGCCCCAGAAGAAGTTGGGTAAATTCTCTTGATAGTACCCCCAAACCACACGCTTTGAGCAAAGACTTGAGTTGAAAAAATTAAACCTAAAACCAAAGCAATTATTTTATTGTTCATCATAATATTCTTTTTAAAAGGGTGATTAGTCAGTTACTAAGCCCGCAGCATAAGCCTTAGGTACGGTTTTTCCCCAAGGGGACGAAACACAACTTCTTAGCCAAAATTTAATTTTTTGCTTGGTGGTTTGGGCTGTAATGGCAAGACTAAACATTTGCTCAAAACCTAGATCGTCTGGCTCAAGCTTTACTGGACTATTTTTTTCACATTCCAAATCATTATTGAGTTCGGTTTTTGGGTAAATATAAATACTACCCGATTCGGCTCTAATCTCTTGAATATAAAACTCACCCGTTCCAGGCCCTGCAAAAATATTAAAAGAAATTATCATTAAGCAAAAAAGGAAAAGCTGACGCATTTTTTATCCCCAATTAGTGTTAACATTCACTCAAGGAAACTCTCAGCGGTAATCGAATGAACGATTGATAAGACTTCTTCCCTGAATTTTTTAGATGATTAATTTTATGTTGTTAGTAGGCTAACGTATTGCTTTTTTATTTAGTCGTCAATAAATACTGATTTTTTTTAATTGATTTATTGAGCTACGTCACTCTTTTTAAAAATAACCGTTAAGCCAAATGCTCCTTAGCCAAATAATCCTTAGACTGCATTTCTTGTAGTCGGCTTAAGGTTCTTTTAAATTCAAATGATAGTTGTTTACCAATATAAAGTGCTTCTAGTTCTACTTCGGCGGTGATCATAAGTTTTACGTTGCGCTCATAAAACTCATCAACCAAACTAATAAAACGCCTAGCGGCTGAGTCATCTTTGGCGGCAAGTTGCGGTATTTCGCTGACCATTACGGTGTGATAACAACGGGAAATTTCGATATAGTCGGCATGGCTTCGGGCAGTTTGGCAAATTTGCGCAAAGCTAAACCAAATAACCCCTTCGGCATTTCGCACGGTTTCTATCATTCTGTGTTCAACTTCTATAGGGGTTGCTTTGGGCAACTCTTCGGTGGCTAGATGGTCAAAGCTGTAGTTAAGATTATCAATTGCGGCTTGATCGTGTGGGGTATGAAAAATGTCGGCTTGCTCTAAGGTTCTTAACCGGTAATCGATTCCGCCATCTAAATTAAAAACAGTAGTATGGGTTTCAATGAGTTTTATGGCGGGTAAAAATCTTTCGCGTTGCAGGCCGTTCCAATAAAGTTTTGGTGGGGGAATATTTGAGGTTGCCACTAAACTTACCCCACGATCAAACAATGCTTGAAATAATCCGCCCAATAGCATGGCGTCGGTTATATCTGTAACAAAAAACTCATCAAAGCAAATAATACTAGTTTTCTCAGCGATATTATCGGCAATTTTTAGCAGTGGATCTCTTTGGCCTTTATGGGCAATTAATTGTTCATGCAGCTGATGCATAAAACGATGAAAGTGCAGGCGCATTTTGTTTTTAATGGGCAGTTGATCGAAAAACATATCCATTAAATAGGTTTTACCGCGCCCTACTCCGCCCCAAAAATAAAGCCCTTTTACTGGCTCTTTTTTGCTTGATAGTTTTTTGACTAAACGTTTAAGCGAGCTTTTAGGTTTGTTGGCTTCAATCATTCGATGAAATAAATCATCAAGTAATTTAATCGCTTCGGCTTGGGCAGGGTCGTGAGTAAACTCGCCTGAGCTCATATCTTGATCATATTTTTGTTGCGGTGTGATCACTAAGAATTCTCAGCATTAATGTTAACGGTGATTTTACTGTTCAACATGCGTTAGTACAATGGATTCAATATGCGCTCTTAAGTCGAGCAACTTGCCATGAAAAAAGTGACTAGCCCCATCCATTGCATAAAGATTCGGCTTTGGATTAAATGAGTTAACCCATTTTATCACTTCATTAAAGTCAACCAATTCATCTTCGGTGCCCATTATCACCTGCCAGTTTCCATTTGGTTTTACAAAACCACTAAAATCAAAACGCTTAACAGGTGGTGCAACACTGATCAGCATTGATGGCTCAATATTTTTTGCGGCAAAAGCTGAAACAAACGAGCCAAAAGAAAACCCTGATAATATAAGCTGAGCGTTGGGATATTGCTCATTCATCCAGTTTACAACCGACAATAGATCCTCTTGCTCGCCTATGCCATCATCATATTCACCGTGGCTTTTGCCGACACCTCTAAAGTTAAATCGCATACTGGGAATACCCAAACCCGCAATACTTCGTGACACGGTATGAACAACCTTATTGGTCATAGTGCCGCCATGCAGTGAATGCGGATGACAATTAACCGAAACATATTGATGGTTAATAATTTCAGGAAGATCTAAAACCGCTTCAATATCACCTTCGGCTCCATTAATAACCAGGTTTTTACTTTGAATTTTCATGTGCGCTAAATATTAACTAGAAAGATAAGATATTTTCTCATTAATTTATTCAATCTGCCATGCTCATTAGAGGAATGCACCCCAATATTTGAATTTCTTATGACAATTACAAATTTGAACAAAATGTTGTTCGACGAATGAGCTGTTCTGGTATATATTTTAGGTATGTTTTTAAGAATACCGTTAATTAACGTTTTTGTGTTAATTATGAAAATTATTTGAGGTAATGCTAATGGAAGTATTTTCAATTGTTATAGGGATTTTAGTCGCCGCAGGTGCAGGCTTTTTAATGGGGCGTAGCTTTTCTAGCGATGCACAAGAAAAATCGCGCCTTGAAAATGAAGTTAAAGAAAAACAAGCCGAGCTAGATGCGTTTAGAAATAAAGTGACAAGCCACTTTGAGAAAACCGCAGATCTGTTTAATCAGGTTTCAGATAGCTACCAAGGGCTATATGATCATATTGCTAAAAGCTCTAATCAGCTTTGTTCGGCGCCGAGCTTTCAATCGCTACCCGATACCGAAAAGCAAGCCAAGCTAAACGCAATACCCGAAACACCAGCGGCAAGTAAAGACGAAAACCTTTTTGATGATAATAAACTTTATAATGCTCACGATTATCGAAATCACGAAGAAGAAACAGTCGAAGAGCCAAATGCTCAAGACGATGATGAAAAAGTTGTATCGTTTGAGTCGGTTAAAGAAGACAAAAACGAGCCCGCTTTAGATTACGCCATAAAAGAGAAAGGTGTGATTAACCATAATAGTTTAGATGTTGATGGAGTTAAGTCGTCGTAAGTTCTAAGTTCTAAGTTCTAAAAAATGAAAAACTCAGCCTGCTTTTTAGCGGGCTGTTTTGTTTAAAGCAGTTCAATAAATTACTTTATGAGTAAAATAAGTGGAATATTCCACACTTAACTCTCGTTGAGGTGTGATAGAATCACGCAGCTTTCTACTTTTGGTAGAAATAGTTAACAGGATAGACATTAAATTTAGGATAAAAAATGAAAAAAATACTCATTATTGTTGTACTTTTAGCGGCAGCATTTTTGGTTTCACCTTATTTTATTGGCAGCAGTGCTGAGAAACAATTAAAAGAAATGTATGCTCAAATGAGCGCTCACCCTTCATATAGCTTAGAAGTATCAGAATATAACAAAGGTTGGTTTTCTTCACAGGCGAAAATAAAATTAGTAATTGATGGTATACCTAATGCCGAAATTCCAGAGTTTTCACTCATTCAAAAATTAAGTCATGGCCCTATTTTAATGGGTAATAGAGGCTTTGCTTTTGGTATTAGTGACTCAACATTTAGCCTAAATCTTCCCAAAGAAGCTCAAACCGAAATTGATAAACTCAATTTTTTAAATGAAGACACATTCAATGTTGATATGCGCGTTTACTTTAATGGCGCTTTTGATATGAGCATGATGATGAAAGCCTTTGAGTTTGAAGAAAAAGATGTGAAAGTTTCGGTAAATGCTTCGGAACTTATCTCTGCGGCAACATCAAGCACTCATATTGAGTCGAGTGGATATTGGGACGGAATGACCGTTACCAAAAACGGCACTCAAGTATTTAGTTTTGGTAAAATGCAGTTATCGGCAACGCAAGAACTTGCTAATGGCAGTAGTGTATTTAGCCCTTATGCGCTAGGTGATACCGAGTTTGAGCTCACCATTGATAACATTAAAGGGCAAGGTGATTCACCTGAGCAAACTTTTAATGCTAGTGATTTAAGCTTAACTTTTTTCTCCCGAATGAATGGTGATCTGGCTGATGGCGGCGCAGTAATATCTGCCAAATCTATTGAAGCCATGCAAATGAAGTTTACCGACGCAGTATACGATTTGGCATTAAATAACCTTAACTACGATATTGTTGTGAAAATGAATGAATTAATGTCTACACCCCAAGCTCAAGCCAATCCAATGGTTGCTATGGCAGAAGTTCAAGGGTTATTGCCTGAGCTTATCAAGCACAACCCTATCTTAAAGATCAATAATATTGGGGTAACAACTGAGCAGGGCAAAATAGAAACCACTGCTACAGTACAGTTTGATCAACAGGTATACGATCCTAACAATCCTATGACAATGATGGTTGCTTTAGATGCAAAAGCCAATGGCAGTGCACCCGAAGCCTTCTTTATGTTGCTTGGAATGAGCGAACAAGTAGAGCCTATGGTTCAGCAAAATTTCTTAGTTAGAGAAAATGGTAAACTTAAGTTCAACTTTTCGTTTAACCAAGGGCAAGCATTATTAAATGGAAATCCAATTCCTTTAGGACTTTAAACAGTTTAGTTCTCCTTGAATGCTTTATTAATTCGAGGAGGATTAAATCTCTATCCATCAGAAAAAAACGGTTACCCAAAAAAGTTTTCGATGAAAATATTATCTACCATTAAGCTAATTTTAATCTCATGTGCATGGGGATTATTAGTTGGCGGGTTAGTTTTATTTTTTATGCCAAACAGCAAACTCAGTTTTAATTGGCAAGTTGCTCAAGATATGTTTGATTTTTATAAGCAACAAAAAGCGAGCAAAAATGCAGAGTTAAAAACAGACAAGCTTACCATTGAAAATTTTTCACTCGCTCAAGCGGTTGAAAAAACCTCACCTTCGGTTGTTAGCATTAACGCTTTTAGGGGTAGGGTTAGAACCGATGCGCGCTTACCTTCTAGCCAACGTGTTGTCGATACATTTGTAAGCGTGGGCTCGGGTGTAATAATGACAGAGCAAGGGCACATTGTTACTAATTACCATGTCATTAAAGATGCTAGCCAAATTAGTGCTAATTTCTCTAATGGTCGTAAAAAAGTCATCGAAATAGTTGGTTATGATGCTAAAACCGATTTAGCCGTACTAAAAGCCGAACGTACTTTTTTACCTCCTGCCAATTTTGGCAACTCTAACAACTTAAAATCTGGCGATTTAGTCATGGCAATTGGCAGCCCTTTTGGTGGTAACCAGTCGGTATCATTAGGTATTGTGAGTGCCATTATTGATCAACCGCCTTTTCCGCCAAAAATTCAAACTGATGCATCAATTAACCAGGGCAACTCTGGCGGTGCATTAATTGATACAAAAGGCAATGTTGTTGGTATTAATCAAATTCAGCTGAGCTCAAAAGGGGGAGGTCAAACAGGCATTAACTATGCGATCCCTATTGATAGAGTAAAAATAATTGTCAATGAAATAATAAAATATGGTCGATACCGTAGAAACTGGCTAGGCATTGAGTCTGTTGAGCTTATTGAGTCTGATCACAAGCAATATTACCCCGAGCTTCCTTTTGGAGAAGGTTTTTTTGTTAAAACCATAGAATCGGGTAGTCCAGCAGAAATCGCAGGATTACAAATAAGAGACTATATCATTAAGGTTAATGGCAAACCTTCTGGCGGTGTTGCAGGTTTTTATCAAACCTTTTATGCGCTCGATTTAAACGCAGAGTTAGAGGTTGAATTTTATCGTAATGGAAAGCTGCAAAAAGCGGTTATAAAACTAGCTGAAAAAAAATAAAGCGCTCCTTCGCCTTTTCTACTCTTTTATTCTTCTATTCTTCTTTTAACCATCATGGCATTTAATCATGGTACTTTAATCATGGCACTCTACGAATACTGGCGCCCATTAACTGCAATTTCTCTTCAATACACTCATAACCCCGATCAATATGATAAATTCTATCAACAATGGTATCACCTGTAGCAACTAATCCAGCAATAACCAAACTGGCAGAAGCTCTTAAGTCGGTAGCCATTACCTGCGCGCTTGATAGTTGTTCTACCCCTTTTGAAATTGCCATATTACCCTGAATGTTCATATCAGCACCCATCCGCTGCATTTCGCTAATATGCATAAAACGATTTTCAAAAATGGTTTCTTTAATCACTCCTGTTCCTTCAGCTACCGCATTTAATGCAGAAAACTGCGCTTGCATATCAGTGGGAAAACCAGGATAAGGCGCAGTGGTTATGTCAACCGCTTGGGGACGCTTTCCGTGCATATCTAGCGCAATCCAGTCGTCACCATAAGTTATTTCAGCCCCTGCTTCCTCAAGTTTTAGGATAACCGCTTCTAAAATGTCGGGATTTGTATTTCTAAGCTTAACCTTGCCACCAGTAATTGCTGCCGCCACTAAATAAGTGCCTGTTTCAATTCGATCAGGTAGCACTCGATACTCACAGCCTTTAAGTTTTTCTACGCCTTCAACGGTGATAATGTCAGTGCCTGCACCAGAGATTTTAGCGCCCATAGCAATTAAACAATTGGCTAAATCAACAACCTCAGGTTCTCTTGCAGCATTTTCAATAATACTGGTTCCTTCTGCCAGCGTAGCCGCCATTAATATATTTTCTGTTCCAGTAACACTCACCGTGTCCATAAAAATATGCGCGCCTTTTAGCCCTTCTGGCGCTCTAGCTTTAACATAACCATCAGTTACATCAATATCGGCTCCCATTGCGCGCATACCTTTAATATGCAAATCAACGGGGCGCGACCCAATGGCACAACCGCCAGGTAAAGAAACATCTGCTTTACCAAAACGAGCTAGTAACGGTCCTAAAACCAATATAGATGCTCGCATGGTTTTAACCAACTCGTAAGGCGCTTCAAAGGAATGAATGGGTGTTGTATCAATTTGCACCGTCATTTTCTCATCTAATGTCATTGAACAACCTAAAAGCCCAAGTAGCTCTAGGGTTGTAGTTACATCATTAAGATGAGGAACATTACTGATCGAAGTTTCACCTTCTGCCAGTAGAATGGACATTAAAATCGGTAATGCGGCATTTTTTGCCCCCGAAATTTTGATAGTACCGTCGAGTCGTTTACCACCGGTAATTTTTAGTTTATCCATTGTTTCTCCGCAAACTATTTAGTTTGGATTGATTTCAATTGCGTAGGAATTAGAGCTCTTAACCTATCTCTGAGGGTGTAAATGTTTTAATTGATAAGGCATGGAGTTCACCAGAAGCAATTTGCTCTTGTACCGTTGCATAAACCATCTGCTGGCGTGCAACAGGTCTTTTACCTTCAAATGCGGTTGAAACTACTTTTGCTTCAAAATGATAGCCATCGCCACCTACCTCAACAGAACTGCACTCTAAACCTGCGGCAATCAGGTTTTTTACTTCATTTTCAGTCATTTAACGTCCAAACATTTAAGTAATTAATAATTAACGTCGCGCATTGTACCGCGAAATATTCCTAAGTATAAACTTTCTGTTACTTAATTTTTTCTTTTAGAAGGTACTTTTTATCTACTATTGCGTATAATAGCCGACTTTTTGAGCAGGTGTTTGCCTGCAATTGATTTATCTAACAATAAAATTGTAAGCAAAAACAAATGTTTACTTGTAACTAAATCTTTTGACCTTATCTCTTTAATAAGAGTTAATCGTTATTTATTTTTAATTTAAGAGGTCTTTTAATTCCGATGTTGTTGAGTTTTGCAATGGTCATATCAGGTATTTCACTATTAGTGTGGAGTGCAGACCGGTTTACCGATGGCGCCGCCGCTATCGCGCGAAACTTTGGAATATCACCACTTATTGTTGGACTTACTATTGTTGCAATGGGTTCATCAGCTCCCGAAATAGTCGTATCAATTAATGCCGCTTTTAACAATACTCCAGGACTTGCCATAGGTAATGCTATTGGTTCAAACGTGGCTAATGTTGGTTTGGTGCTAGGTATTGCTTCTATTGTTACTCCTTTGCACGTTCAATCAGCCACTCTCAAGCGAGAAATTCCCGTTCTATTTGGTGTAATGGTTTTAGCCTTTGTGCTATTGATGGATTTAGAAATATCTCACCTTGATGGCATCATATTACTTTCTAGCTTGGTGCTATATTTAGCTTGGTTAACCATTTCGGTTATTCATTCTCGCAATAAGAAAAAAGACTTAATGCTTGAAGAAATTATCGAAGAGCTTCCTGAAGAAATGCCAACATGGCGGGCAACCTGCTGGGTATTGGTAGGTTTATTACTATTACAAGTGAGTTCTAAATTATTAGTAATGGGGGCAACAGAGATTGCTTCTTCAATGGGTGTTAGTGACTTTTTAATTGGTGTGACCATTGTAGCAGTAGGAACCAGTTTACCCGAGCTTGCTGCATCAATCACTGGGGTACTAAAAGGTGAACATGAATTAGCCATTGGTAATGTTATTGGCTCAAATATTTTTAATCTGCTAGCAGTGCTTGGTGTTCCAGCAATTATTACCCTAGTAGAAGTTAACCAAACCGTTTTGATTATTGATTATGCATTTATGTTTGGGCTAACCATTGCCGTTTGCTTTATGGCATGGGGAAGTAAAGACAAACCGGGTGAAATTACTCGCTTAGAAGGCTCTGTTTTATTAGCGTTATTTATTGGATATCAAGCTTATCAATTTTTAGTTGCCTCTCAATAACAAATTACCTAATAACTAGATATCAAAACGCCCTGTATCTAAATTTTTTGCAAGCTCTGCAGAGCTAAAGCATTTTCCATTCATCACACCATAAACACCTGCGGGCAGTATTTGCGCGGCAATAATTGCTCCGCCAACATTAAAGCCTGCATCAGAGTTTCCAATAGAATTAGGTCTCATTGCTCCAGTTAGCACTATGGTTTTATTGGCTATTTTATTACTTTCGAGAAACTGCGCGGTTTTTTCCATAGTGCTTGTACCATGAGTAATAACTATTCGTTTTTCTTCTCGCTTTAATACCGCTTCTAAAATTGCTTCTCTATCTTCATCATTAAAATCTAAACTGTCTTTTCGTAACAACTGTGTTACCTGCGGAAAGTAACACTTTCCCACTTCTAAAATAGTATTAAGCTGAGTTTGCTGATCGTCAGAAAAAGTTAATGATTCACCAATAGAGTCATGAATTTTATCAATTGTTCCGCCAGTAGTGATTATTGCTAGTGTATTTGTCATAACGGCTTTCCCTTTTTCAATTTTATAAACAACTTCTTTTGCAATGCCAATAAACTTTTGTCCCGCTGGTGTCAGTTTAATAGGATGCACACTTCTATCAAGCAAACAAGTACCAGCCCAATCTTCTAATGATTTTATTCGACGGCTTAATGCAGAATGAGTAATATGACGATCTTCTGATGCTTGTGAAAAGTGCCCCCTTTCAGTTACAGCAATAAAATCTTTTAACCAACTTAAATTCAACTTTTACCTCGCATAACTAAGCTCTATAACCTTTAATTCAGGTTAAACTTTACAATGATCAAGCTTGTTTGTATTTAGATAAAAATATTGAACATTTTTATTGAGATAAGGTTCTCAAAAAAATTGTAAACTATTCACATCGAAAGCCAATAAAGTCATTATATATCAATATCTTGCTTATTTATCAATTCTTTTTGCAAACTACTCAATGGCTAATAATTGAGCAACCAACTTATAATATTGTCACTCTAATAACAAAATGTTCTATCGACTAAAGCTTTCTGAGTTTGGCCGATATACAAAATAGTTTTTTTAAATTTAATGAATCGTCACTCTAGTGACCCCAAAATTGAGGTAGAAAAAAATGTATGCTTTATTCCGTAATACAGTTACGGCTTTGGCTTTGGTTGGATTAACTGCCTGCGGCAGTAGCTCTACTGAAGAAGAAATTATTTCACCAGAACCAGAAACACCACCACCAGCAACTAAAACCATTGTAGAAGGTCCTATATCGAGTGATGGAACCGTTGAAATTAACGGTGTTACCTATAACACTTCTAATGCTACTTTTACAAAAAATGGACAAGCAGGTGAAATCTCTGACTTAAGAGAAGGCCAAATTGTTCAGCTTGAAGGCACAACTAGCAGTAGCCAAGCAAAAACCAGCAATAAATCATCGAATAACATTGATGTATCTAATATTATTTACAATGCCAACCTTATCGGTGCCATTGAGTCAATTGATTTAGACAGAAGCGAAATTGTTGTGTTTGGACACACCATTAGCTTTTCGTCAGATGCAGCAAGCTCATTTGTTAACACGTCGCTATTAAATCAGTTTAGTTTAGGCGACATTGTTGAAATTAGCGGTACAAAGGTAACCACTAATCATATAGAAGCGAGCTACATCGAAAAACAAACTGATGTTGAAGCAATGACTATCTTAGGTCATGTTGATCAGCTAGACACCGATGCACAAACTTTCTATATATCAGATGTTTTAGTTGATTACAGTGAAGCAACTGTTGTTGATGAAACAATTGGAGCTTTAGAAGACGGTGCACTAGTAATTGTTGGTACAACCAATTCAACCGAAGAGTCATTTAATGCCGAGTTTGTAACGGTACTTTACGACCCCTATACCGACGCAGAAAATGGTGCAGTTAGTTTACGTGGTGTAGTTACTCGTTATGAATCTACTGAAGACTTTGACATTAATACTATTCCAGCCAGCGTAAGTGACTCTATTGAGTATGTAAACGGCACAGCAGAAGATCTTGCTCTTGGAAAAATTGTTACTGTTACAGGCACTCTTAACGAAGATGGTTCATTAACACTAGATGAAATTGAATACTTCTTAACACCTAACACAGGCTTATCAGGCACTGTTGATGCAATCAGCGATACATCAATCACTTTACTTGGTGTTGAAGCAAGCATTGACGCAACAATTACTGAAATTCTTGAGTTTGACGGCACAAACATTGCGCCTATCGAATTATCAAGCATTGTTGCTGGTGACTATGTTCATGTAGTTGCAGTTTACTCTGATGCAGGTACAACGGCTTATCAAATTGTTAAAACCGAAGCGCTAGAAGATTCGGCAGTTTTTGGCTTAGCTGAAAATACTGATGAGTCTACTATTACAATAGCAGGCATTAGCATCACAACAAGTGAGACCACCATATACTCAAGCACAGAGCAAGGTATTCTTACTCTTGAAGAATTCTTAGCAATTAGCAACGATAACCACGTTTTAGCTGTGGGTGATTGGAGCGATAGCACGCTTAATACTAAATTTGCTCAAGTGATTGAAGGCTTCAATACTGATTTCACCTGGGAAGATGACGCAATTGAAGAAGGCGGCGGAAACGGCGGCGGTTCTGACGGTGGCGACGGTGGTACTGACGGCGGAAACGGCGACGGCGGCACAGGTGGTGACGATGACGGCGAACCCGATCCAACAACCATTATTGAATATGACTATGCTAACTTCTCTCAAGTTAACTCTACATCAGCTTTTGAAACAACTATCACTTATGGCGAAACCTATAGTGTATCTGTAGAAATTGATGAAGATGCGGTTGACTTCCTAGATGTTACTAGTGAAGAAAACGCGTTAAACCTTGAAATTTCAGTTCCCGATGGTGTTTCAGCTAATATTGAAACTCTTAAAGCAACAATTACATTACCTTCAATCACTGCTATTACTGCAACCGAAGCGTCAAATGTTACTGTTGATGGATTTACTGAAACTGAAATTGCGCTTACCGCATCAGGTGCTGGTCATATTGTACTTAACAACACTACAGCAGATGATGTAAGTGTTACTTTAAGCGAAGCAGCCCGCATTAGCTCTGACGAAGGTGCAGCAATTACTACACTTACTGGCACAATCAATGACGCCGCAAGTTTAGACCTTGATAACACAGCGCCAATTACTTCGGTAACCTTAGATCTTTATACCGCAAGTAATGCTACGGTTAACATTGCAGTAGAAGGTTCGCTATCAGGTTCAGTTAACGATGTTTCTAGCTTATCTTACTATGGTACAGAGGTTACTGTTGAAGTAACTGTTGCTGAGTTTGCATCACTTAACAATCTTGGTGATACCGTAGAATAATAACTAACCTATTTTATAGGTACTTCCCTTGATGCCCCAACCTAACTAGGTTGGGGCTTTTTTATTTTTAACTATTTTAAAGATAACCATTCGAATAAAAACTACTAATAAAATCTTTTTATAAGCGATATACTTATCTCATTCGATCTTTTCAATCTTTAAATAATATGAGCCGTTCCAACCAGTTTATCCAATGTGGTAAAAATGTCGTTGAAATTGAACAACAAGCCGTTTTTTCTTTGATCAATAAAATTAACCAAGACTTTGCCAAAGCTTGCGAGTTAATTATTAACTGCCAAGGGCGCGTGGTTGTTATTGGCATGGGAAAATCGGGACATATTGGCAACAAAATTGCCGCCACCCTTGCCAGCACAGGCACACCAGCATTTTTTGTTCACCCTGGTGAAGCTAGTCATGGTGATTTAGGTATGATCACCGAACATGATGTGGTGGTAGCACTTTCAAATTCTGGCGAAACCAGCGAGTTAACCAGTATATTGCCGGTTATTAAACGTAAAGGGGTTCCATTGATTAGTATGACAGGAAACCCAAACTCCACGCTTGCCAACTTTGCTGATGCAAATTTAGATACCAGCGTTGAAAAAGAAGCTTGCCCAATGAATCTTGCTCCAACCGCTTCTACAACGGTTGCTTTAGTGATGGGCGATGCTTTAGCCGTTGCGCTACTTGATGCTAAAGGTTTTACCGAAGATGACTTTGCCTTATCGCATCCTGGCGGTAGTTTAGGTAGGCGCTTATTGCTTAAAGTTGAGGATATTATGCATAAGGAACAAGACGTTCCTGTTGTTAAACTAGATACCAAACTCAGTGATGCACTCATTGAAATGAACGATAAACGGTTAGGCATGACCTGCGTTGTCGATAGTGAAAAAAGACTCTGCGGAATTTTTACCGATGGCGACTTAAGGCGTGCCTTTGCTGCTAATGTTGATCTCACTCAATCTAAAATTGAAGATATAATGACAACTGGTGGTAAAACCATTGCTGCTAATTGTCTTGCCGCTGAAGCTCTACAAATAATGGAACAAAACAAAATTAATGCGTTAATTATTTGTGATGAAAAACAGCGCCCTGTAGGTGCCCTTAATATGCACGACCTTTTAAAAGCAGGAGTGGTTTAATGACAAAAAACAACAAGCTTCCTACCTATTCTGCCACTTTGCGCGACAAAGCTGCACAAATAAAACTACTCATTTGCGATGTTGACGGCGTGTTAAGTGATGGTAAAGTTTATTTTGGTAATAATGGTGAAGAGCTTAAAAACTTTAATATTAAAGATGGACTAGGCATAAAGCTGATGCAAAAACATAATATTAAAGTTGCCATTATTACTGGCAGGCAATCTAAAATTGTTGAGCGTCGAGCTAAAGAGCTTGGTATTGAACATATTTATCAAGGTCGCTCAGACAAACGCGCCACCTATGATGAAATTCTTAGTCAATTAAAACTAACACCAAATCAAGTGGCTCATATTGGTGATGATCTCCCCGACTTACCTTTAATGAAGCGTTCGGGTTTAGGTATTTGCGTGGCTGATGCTTACCATTATTTACAGCAGCAAGCCGACTGGCAAACACCTAGCAAAGGCGGTGAAGGTGCGGTAAGAGATGTTGCCGATTTACTCCTTACAACCCAAGGTCACCTTAACGGTATTTTAGAAAGTTATTGTGAGTAATTTGTTTTGAAAGAGCTTCTGCTTAAAATAACTAGTCTGCTAGCGCTCGCTCTACTAGCATTTTTTTTAGTGCGCGAATGGTCAAAGACACCTAATGAAAACACTATTGATATTAAACCTAAAACTAACGCCGACTATTTTTTACAAGGTGTTTCGATTACTCGATTTGATAAAAATGGCGAGCAAACCAATCAAATTAATGCTGAAAAAATAGAGCACTTTAAAATTAAAAATTATTCTCTTATTGACGCGCCAAATATCACTTTATCAAGCAGCTCAAATAAAATCTGGCATCTACAAGCCAGCAGTGGCACCCTTGATCATCAATCAGACAACATTGAGCTTTTAGGCAAAATTAACATTACTCAAGAAAATGAACCTTCTAAAAAAAATATTAATTCAGTACAACCCGTTACTCAAATAAAAACCACTGACTTACAAATAAATCTAAATAGCAACAAAATAGTTGCTGAAAATGCTGTTGAGGTAGGCTTTCAAAATTTGCTCACAAAAGCCAGCGGTATGATAGCAGATATAAAAAACGATCAAATTAAGTTAACAGGAAAAGTATCAACCCAAAGAATCAATCATGAAAAAAAATAATTATTTCTATGCTTTATTTGCAATGATATTTTGCAGTCTAAGTTATGCCGCATCAGAAAAATGGCAGCTCGATGGTGACAGTAGCAATATTGATTTAGCCAAAGGCATTGCAGAATACTCAGGAAATGCCCGCTTTGAAAATGATCAACTTTTAATTTTAGGTGATAACCTCAAAGCAGTAAGTGCCGGCTCAAAGCAGCAACAATACATAAAAGTATCGGGTAATCCCGCAACACTTAAACGCAAAGGTCAAAAGCAATTTTCCTTATCTGCGCTCAACATTGTATATACCGATTTCAATAAAAAACTCAGCGCTAAAAATGCAGTTAAGGTGAGTACATTTTTTGAAGGTAGTGAGTTGAATTTTTTTGGTCACAACTTGGAGCTATTAGGCTCTCAAGACACTAGTGTTATGACCATTTCGGGCAACCCTGCAACCATTGAAATCTCTCAACCGCAAAAAAAGCCTATTTTAGCAACTGCAAAACAAGTTGAATATAATGAAAAAAATCAAACGCTTACTTTTACTGACAATATAGAGTTAAACTCAGGCAGAGAAACAATTTCGGCAGGTAAACTTATTTATGATATTAAAAAGCAAACCATTACCATTCCTAAAATTCCTAACCAGCGCGCAAAAATGATCCAAAAGGTCGATGAATAATGCCTACTCTTAAAGCCATTCACTTGGCAAAAATTTGTAGTGGTCGCAAAGTAGTATCTGATGTTTCTTTAAATGTCTCCAGCGGCGAAGTGGTTGGACTTTTAGGTCCTAATGGCGCAGGAAAAACCACCTCTTTTTATATGATAGTGGGTTTGGTTAGCGCCGATGATGGAAAAATTTTTATTGATAAGCAAGAAATTACCCAGCTTCCTATGCACGAAAGAGCTAAAATGGGAGTTGGCTATTTACCCCAAGAAGCTTCTATTTTTAGAAGTATGTCGGTTGAAGATAATATCATGGCAATTCTTGAGCTCAATCCAAAACTTAGTAAAAAAGAGCGCACTAACAAAATGAATGCTCTACTCGAAGAGTTTCATATCACTCATATTCAAAAAAGCCTTGGAATGGCTTTATCTGGCGGAGAAAGACGACGCGTTGAAATTGCCCGAGCTTTAGCCAATGATCCCAAGTTTATTCTACTCGATGAACCTTTTGCAGGTGTTGATCCGATTTCAGTTGGTGAAATAAAATCCATTATCCAGCAACTAAAAAGCCGAGGGCTAGGAGTATTGATCACTGATCATAATGTAAGAGAAACGCTTGATGTTTGTGAAAGCGCCTATATTGTTGAATCAGGCAAACTTTTAGCACAAGGCGAGCCAGAAGCTATTTTACAGAATGAACAAGTCAAAAAGGTTTATTTAGGTGAAAACTTTAAACTATAGGTATTATCGGCTAACTTTTAATCAGCTCAAAACAATTTTAAGTTTTTCACCATTTTAACTTGAATCTCATCGGCTAAAACCACATATAATGAGTGACGAGTAATGAATTTTTCTCAAATATTTAAGAATACTGCTATAGTTAAAAAATAAGAGGGGTAAAGTGATTTTAGCCTCTGGAAAAAAATATTAATGAAACAATCCTTACAGCTTAAAATTAGTCAGTCTTTAACTATGACACCTCAGTTGCAACAGGCGATTAAGCTATTGCAACTATCTAGTTTAGATCTTCAAACAGAAATTCAGCAAACCTTAGACTCTAACCCCTTGCTAGAAAGAGAGTCCAATGAAGAACTTACCAATGAGCCTACTGAGCTAGCACATAGCCAAAGTGAAATTAAAGCCGATAATCAGCCTGACAACCTTAACAATGCTAATAAATCAAATAGTGAAACTGCTGAATTAGAAGCACCTCAAGCAGATTCAAGCGATCAAATAAAAAGTGACAAAATAGATTCAGAGCTTAATATTGATAGCCAGTGGGAAGACTGGGGTTACACCGGTAGTAGTGGAGGCTCGGCAAGAAATTCCGATGAATCTAACTATGATTATCAAGGTGAAACAACAGAGTCACTGCAAGATCAACTTCAATGGCAAATAGACATGATGCACCTAAGCGATGTTGATAATGCCATTGCAACAATATTAATCGACTCAATTGATGAGCGAGGCTATATGCAAGCATCGCTCGAAGAAGTTGTTGCCATGTTTGCCGAAGAAGCACCTGAGCTCACAGATGATGAAGAGCAAAGTCAATCGGTAGAAATAGAAGAAGTAAAAGCGGTATTGCATTTAATTCAAAGCTTTGAACCAGCGGGAATTGGCGCAAGAAACTTACAAGAATGCTTACAAATTCAACTGCAAAAACTACCTAACAAATGTGATGCCTCGCGGCTAGCGCATAAAATAGTTGAACAAGAATTTAATCATCTCTCTAGCCGTAATTATCGGCAAATTATGAAAGCTATGAGTTTAAATGAAACTCAGCTTAAAGAAGCTGTTGAGGTTATTCAATCGCTCGATCCTCGCCCAGGTAATCAATTAACTGAAAACTCAGCACAGTATGTGATCCCCGATGTTTTTGTGCAAAAAAACGCAAAAGGCGAATGGACGGTAGAGCTTAACAATAGCAGCTCTCCTAAGCTAACGATTAATTCAACCTATGCTTCAATGATTAAAAGAGCCGATAATAGTGTTGATAATCAATATCTTAAAAATAATTTACAAGAAGCCAAATGGTTTATAAAAAGCCTTCAAAGCCGTAATGAAACGCTATTAAAAGTAAGTAGCTGTATTGTGGCAAAACAAGAAGGCTTTTTTGAATATGGCGAAGAAGCGATGAAACCGCTGGTGTTAAACGACATTGCCGAAGAGGTTGAAATGCATGAATCAACCATATCACGCGTCACAACACAGAAATTTATGCATACTCCGCGTGGAATTTTTGAACTCAAGTATTTCTTTTCAAGTCATGTTGGTACAACTTCGGGTGGTGAATGTTCTTCAACCGCCATTCGAGCGGTCATTAAAAAATTAATTGCTGCCGAAAACCAAGCCAAACCGCTTAGCGACAGCAAACTAGCTAACTTACTTAAAGAGCAAGGTATTAAGGTGGCAAGACGAACCGTGGCAAAGTACCGCGAAGCCATGTCGATCCCGCCATCAAATGAAAGAAAACAATTGATCTAACACTCATTGATCTAAGACATCATTCATATTGTCAGTTAGCGTTAATCTAAAACTGACAAATGTGAAAACACTTTCCGTCAACCATAGAAGGAATATTACTATGCAAATTAACTTAACTGGTCATCATGTAGAAATTACTGACTCTCTTCGCAATTATGTTTATGAGAAATTTGGGCGAATTGAGCGACACTTTGACCACATCAATAATGTTCATGTTATCTTAGAAGTTGAAAAACTACGACAAATTGCCGAGGCAAAACTGAATGTTAATGGTGGTGAGATTTTTGCAAATAGCGAATCAGAAGATATGTACGCCTCTATTGACTCTTTAGTCGATAAACTAGATCGTCAGGTCATTAAGCACAAAGAAAAAATGACTAGACATTAAATAAACTTGGTTTATTGGTAAAATTTACTCTCTAACCTTAGGGCAATTGTGCTAAAGTTACACCTCAATTGCCCTAGTAACCTTCCTAGTTAAATTTGCATGAAGAATTTAAGTCAGCTCCTTTCCTCGGAATCGACATTCTGTAGTCTTTCGTTTTCTAGCAAAAAGAAAGTTCTTGAAAAAATTAGCCACGAAATGGCACAGCAAATTAACTGCTCTGAACACGAAATATTTGAAAGTCTTTTCGCCAGAGAGCGTTTGGGCACCACCGCTTTAGGTAATGGTGTCGCTATTCCTCATGGCAGAGTTGCCGCTTGCGAAAAAGCCACAGCCGTTTTTATTTTACTAGAAAAAGGCATTGATTATGATGCTCCCGATGGACAAGTCGTAGATATTGTTTTTGCAATTATGGTTCCTGAAGAAGCCAGTGAGTCAGATCTTAAGTGTTTAGCTAAAATCGCCAAAACCCTATCTCAAAAAACAACCGCCAACCAAATTAGAAACGCTCATTGCGGTGAAGCGCTTTTTCAAATTATAAATCAAGCCATTGAAAAAGATAATTCACCCACAAACTAAGATCTAATGTAATAATTATTAGATAATTTTATCTTATTATTGACATCTGTTTAAAAATTGATAATTTAGACTCATCTTAAGTCATCCAACTTAACTGGGTACTACCTATATATTGGGAACAATAATGAAAAGGATCATTGTTAGTGGTCGTTCAGGATCAGGAAAAACGGTTGCTCTTCGTGCACTAGAAGATCAAGGGTTTTACTCGGTTGACAACATTCCCATCAAGCTGATTCCTGATTTAGTAAAACAGGTTGATTCGCACTACCCTGGCATTGCAATTGGAATAGACACCCGCAATGTGAGCCACACAGTTGAAGAGTTTGATACGCTAGTAAAAAATTTACAAAGCAGTAAAGATGAATTTGACGTTATTTTTATTGACGCCAACGATCCCACTTTATTAAAACGATTTAGTGAAACCCGTAGAAGACATCCCCTAACTAACGAAGGCTATTCACTTTCTGAAGCAATCTCCATTGAAAAACAGCGCCTTGAGCCAGTTACACGTTATGCCCAACTTGTGATAGACACTACCTCAAAATCACCTCACGAATTGTGCGAAGTGGTTGTTGAGCGAGTATTAGGAGCCAAAGCCTCTCATTTAAGTTTATTGTTTAAATCATTTGGCTTTAAAAATGGCGCGCCAAATGATGCCGACTTTGTATTTGATGCTCGTTGTCTACCTAACCCTTACTGGGATGAAAAATTGCGCTCATATAAAGGAAAAGATCAACCCGTTATTGATTTTTTTAGAAGCCCAACCAAGCGCCCAAGAATATTATTGGCAGCTTAAAATCTTTTTAGAAACTTGGGTACCTAGGTTTGAAGCCGACAATAGAAATTACTTAACCGTTGCCATTGGATGTACTGGTGGTCATCACCGCTCAGTTTACTTGGCAGAGAAGCTCGCTAAGCATTTTTCAATTAATTATTCTAACGTACAACTAAGACATAGAGAGCTTGATTAATCACATCATTAACAGTTTATTTATACCCCCTTTTTAACCCATTTTTTTCAATCCCAAGTAAAGTCAATATTTTCTTTAATACCTATTAGTTATACCCCCAATTAGTCACTATAAAGTGTGAACTAGTATCCTAAATTAACCGCCATAATCTGTTTAAATTCCGCCCAACTTGATTCACTTTTTAGCGCACAAAAAAAGCGCTCGTTACTATTACTATTAATTTTAGGAGAATATCATGACCTTCATATCACACTTAAAAAAGTGCAAAGTGCTACTACTTTGCTCTTTTATAACGGGTAACATTTGTTATGGCAGAAGAGCCTGTGCAACAAAGTTACTTAACCGCAACCGAAAGTAAAGTTGACTTTAATGAATATGTCACTCAGTTAACCAAAGTGGCTAAAAAAGTTATTGCAAAACAATCGGTATCAAGCACAACAAAAGACTACCTGCATAAGATTGACTCATTACTACTTGAAGAAGTTTCGATCAATGATCAAAGCAGTATTTATCGTCTTACCCTTACAGGTGAAAATTTTCCTTCTGCATCTAGTGTAAAGCCTATTCTTTCAATTAATGAGCAAGAAATAACAGGACATCTTTATGATTCATCTGAGAAAATTTATTTTATTTTTGAAAAAGATGAAGCCCCTAAAAACGGTGATCAATTAAGCTTTGGTTTTGGTCATAAAAATGCTCAATACACTAAAACAGTTTTAACCACTAACTTGGAGATTAAGTAAATGAAATTTCCCTAACACTATTATCAAAACCATTCTCACCATTGTTGTTATTACAGCAAATATTAGTGGCTCTAACGCTTTTGCAGGCAGCAATGTTAACCTAAATGATGATCCTGGTATAAAAGGTGACTATTCGGTTTCACAAGTAGATTATAACTTTGGTGAAACGGCGTTAAGATTCCAAGATTTTCCAGCCCCCATTGAGTTTAGAGGTTCAGTATTTTATCCAGAAGGCATTAACGATAACTCTGCGCCATTAATTGTTATTTTACACGGTCGTCACTGGGCATCTTATAATGTTTTTCAAGGTAATTTAGCCAGTGATATTTGGCCGCCACTTCCAGGTTTTGCTCCTATTGATAACCATTTAGGTCACAACCAATTAGCAGAACACATGGCAAGCCGAGGATTTGTTGTGGCAAGCATCAGCGCCAATGGTTTTGCCCAAGCAGATAATGCAAGCTTTTGGTTTGCCCTGTCAGGTCAATTAGGTCGTGCCAGACTTATCCAAAAACATATTGAACTGTTGTTAGATGCTAATGAGCAATCTGTTGCACAAATTGAAGATAAATTAGTTGGTAAAATCAACCGTGATAAAATTGGTTTATTAGGTCATTCACGCGGCGCAGAAGCAGTATTAATTAATACTATTATCAACAATGGTGATGGTAAACGTCAATTTCCTGCCGCGCCTAACCCCGAGCTATTTGGTGGTGCGCAAAACGACGAAGCACAATTTAAAATTGGCGCGGTAATGTCAGTTCAACCAACCAAAGCTTTCACACTAGAAGTTAACGACACGCCAATGGCATTAGTATTAGGTTATGCCGACGGTGATGTTGATTTAGATGGCGCAGCTCACTTTGAATCATCGCTCTATTCTTCTTTATACGGCGGAAGAAAAGCTGACTTAGCACCTAAGCATCTTATTTATGCAATGGGGGCTAACCATAACTACTTTAATACCCTTTGGATCCCTGGCTACTTCCCAGCCGGTACCTTCGATGATACCGATAACCGAGTACAAGGTTGTTTCTTAAATCCAAACCATGCTTATACGGGTCGTTATACACCTGTAGAGCAATTGCAAATGCTTAATGCTTATGCAACAGGTTTCTTTGAGCTTTATCTTAACGATAATCAAGTACATAAAGATGTGTTAACGGGCAGACAAGCTGATCCTTTTGCTTCAACATTGTTAACACCAACGGATGTTTCTGTGGTTTATCATGGCCCTGATCAAATCAATAACCGATTTGACATCAACCGCATTGACTTTGCTCAAGATGCTGTTTACTCAAGCTCATTAGGATCAGACATTCTTTATGATAATGTTAGCAACGTTCGATTTGGCGCAGGTCCTAACTTCCAAGCGCAAGTTGATCTTAATTCAAACCACCCATTTTTATTAGACATTAACCAAGATCTGTCTCAGGTTAATTTCCAAACCATTAAACTTGAACCTCATTCAAGAGGTAACAGTGTTTATGGTATTGGTGCGGTAAGAGCAAAAGCTAATGATGATCAATCAGCTATCATCACTCATCAAATTAATGGCGATGCAGACATTTCAGCTTACAATAGCTTGCAGTTCCGACTAGCTATTCCATTTGAGCAGTACATTAGTAGCGATCAAGACAGCCTAGACATTTGTCAAGCGCGTCATCAAAACAGCTTGCAAGAAAGCGCTAATCGTTTCACTGCAAGTAATAACACTAAAACTTATCATTCAAGTATTGACGTATTTCTTGAGTTAACCGATAACATCGGTAACGTTCAAGCAATTAATATTAATCAATATTCACCTGCCTCTAGCTTGGCACCAGGATTACCGAATAATTCAAGATTAATTTTTAATCAAGCTAACGTACCACTCAATGCTTTTAAGAATATCGACTTAACCGCAGTAACTGATATTTCAATTAAATTTGAAGCAGGAGCAGATATTGCTATCTCGGATCTTGCATTAGTTAACTAAGTTAAATAATTCGTTAAAAACACCTTTAAGCCTTGGGCTTAGAGGTGGTTTTTTATATCCGCTTTAAGTTGAGGTTACAATTCATTTATAGTGAATTTAAATATCGCCCACTGCGCGGTAAATAATAATTATCAGAATCTAAAGAAACAATAATCGTTTCTGCTTTACCAATAAGCTCATTTCTTGGCACTAATCCAATCCAGCGAGAATCTTGGCTATTATCTCTATTATCACCTAACACCCAATAACTATCTTTAGGCACCTCAATTTCTGCAAAAGAGTTTTTAGGATTAGTATAAATTTTAGTGACTCTTATGGGGTAATTTTTGTTTGCAGACTGCGGAAGCGCTTCTTTAAAATAAGCGGCAGACTCTCTATCGGCTAAAAAACTATCAAATGGTTGGTTTTCTTCTAAAAAGTCTAGCGCAACAGGTCTGCCATTAATAACAAGTTGGTTAGAGTGCATTGATATTTTATCACCTGGAACGGCAACCACTCTTTTAATGAGTCTTTCGTTACTCACCGCAGACTGAAAAACAATAACATCGCCAGCTTTAGGATCGTTGTGTCTATTAAGGTTAATATCAGTGAAAGGAATTTTTACATCGTAAGCCAGTTTATTAACCCAAACTCTATCGCCAATTAATACATTTGGCTGCATAGAGCCAGTTGGCACATGATACCAATCTGCAATGGCGCTTCTAAAAAATAACATCAATATTAAAAAAACAATAATGCCACGGTTATTTTGCCAAAATTTTTTCACTTTTTACTTCCTAAACCAAACACTAATAAAATAACAACAGTTAATACTAAAACATTTAAGTAAAAATGAAACGTTTGGTACAAAGATATTAACAAGCTGTTACATTCCAATGCATCCATGCATCCAGTGTATACAAACTCAATTACAACCTATACACCCGATTCTTGTTTTACCGTTTCGGTGATCCAATCGCAAAATGCTTTAATTTTTGGACGCTGGGCAGATTCTTTAGGGCAAACTAAATCATAAGAGAAATCACTTTCTAAGGTTAATTCAAAAGGTTGCACTAACCTGCCAGCCGATACATCGGCTTGTGATAATACTGAATGCCCCATGGCTACACCTTGTCCATAAATTGCCGCTTGCTGCACCATAGAAGTATGGCTAAATACCGGACCATGATTTAAGTTTACTCCTTTCACACCAGCATACTTTAGCCACCTTCTCCAATCGGATGTGCTTCCATCGTGTAGCAAGGTATGATGAATAAGATCTTTAGGTGAGCGGAGTGGGCACTCACCCTCTAATAACGTGGGAGAACACAAGGGGGTTAGCTGCTCAGACAATAATGTTTGCGAGTGCATTCCAGGGTAATCTCCCCTTTCATAATAAATAGCCACATCAATATCTTCACGGACAAAGTCAACGGCTTCATCGCTGGCTTTAAGTCGCACCTCAATATCAGGATATTGCCGATTAAACAATGATAATCTCGGCACAAGCCAAACTGTAGCAAAAGTGGGAACAACACTAACGGTTAGCGCCCCACTCGCTCCTTGCGCTTTAATTTGCTCGGTTGCATTAGTAAGTATTTCAAAAATATCTCTAATTTTTGGCCAATAACTTTGACCTTCATCCGTTAACAATAGTTTTCGATTTCTGCGTACAAATAAGGGAACACCCAAAAAGTCTTCGAGTGATTTAATTTGATGACTAACCGCCGCTTGTGTCACAAAAAGTTCATCTGCTGCTCTTGTAAAACTTAAATGCCGTCCCGCAGATTCAAAGGCACGCAAGCTTTTTAGTGGAGGTAGACGTCTAGACATAATAAATCATTATTCATTAGTTTTTCTAATGCGAAGCATTATAAACAATCGTTTGAAAACTATCAATTGACTGCGTATAGTTCGTCCCATGTTCAGCGACAGCTTGAACCTTCGCTTGAAACAGCGAACCTGAATATTTTTTTACTGGTTGTCTTTAAATATTCAAATTGAGGATTTCCTCTTTGTTTCATTTTTGAGAGTTGTTTTTTTCTGTCCCAACAGATTTGATTAGAGAAATGCTGTGGCCTCCTACCCTTATTTGGTCCTAATTTTCACAGCAAATTACTAGTAAGGCTTGCATTGCAAGCCTTTTTTTTTGCTAAAATTTACTCATGTAAAATCAATAACTCACCCTAATGCACTATACACAGCCTCATTTAACTCATTCAGTTGTTATGGTTCAGCCTTTTGACTTTGGATTTAACGAAGAAACAGGGCTTGATAATGAATTTCAACACCGACCAGCCAATAATCAAGTTGATAAGATTAAATTTTTGGCAAAAAAAGAATTTGAATCTATGGTTGAGCGCTTAGAGCAAAATAACCTAGAAGTATTAGTTTTAGGAAAAAGCCATACAAAACAAAAACTACCCGATGCTATATTTCCTAATAACTGGTTCAGTACCCGTGCTAACGGTGAAGTTTTTATTTATCCCATGAAAACCAACAACCGTAGAGCCGAAGTTCAAGTTGATCAATTGGTTCAATCTTTTTGGCAAAAAAATTATCAAGTCTCTTCGGTATTAGACATTAGGGACTCTGCTACAAATTTGGCTTTAGAAGGAACGGGTAGTTTGATTTTTCAGCATCAGCAGGGAAAAGTTTATGCTTCAATTTCTGAGCGTTGTGATAAAACACTGCTGATACAATTTTGCCAACAATATCATTATCAGCCACAAATAATTTACACCAAAAGTAGCAAAGGCCTACCGATATACCACACCAATGTGCTACTTTCTTGTGGTGAAAATTTTGCTGTTATTTGTGATCAAGTTATTACTGAAGATCCTGAAAGTCAGCAAAGTTTAAATTCTCTTGCAGAAAACTGCGACGATCTGATTAAAATATCAGAATCACAAATGACTCAATCATTTTGTGGAAATATTCTTCAACTTAAGTCTCAAAAAGGAGAGCCTTGTATTGTAATGTCAAACTCAGCTTTAAAAGGTTTTACCGCTGCGCAAATTCGAATATTGGAAAAACACGGTAGTTTAATTGCTGTTAATATACCAACAATAGAAAACATTGGTGGAGGTAGTGCAAGATGCATGTTGGCAGAAAATTTCCTTAGCCAGTGTTAAACTTTTCTCAATTAAGCTAAACATTTGATTATACGAGATATTTTACTTAAATTAGACTAAACTTTAATAAAACATAAAAAATAAATAATCTAGAATATGGCACTCCCAACGTTAGATGGCTACAGACTCAATAATGAAATTGCCTCTGGCGGTATGGCAAAGATTTTTGATGCCACTCAAATTTCATTAAATCGCCCTGTAGCCATTAAGTTTTTAAGTAAAAACCTACTTTCTCACCAAGAAGCCAAGACGCTTTTTGAGCGCGAATCTTTAATTATTGCCAAACTCAACCACCCTAATATTGTGCAAGTTATTGATAAAGGGATCACTAGCGAGTCTCAACCTTATTTTGTCATGGAAAAAATTAAGGGGATTGATCTATCTGTAATGCTATCTGAGGGTGTATTACCCTTTGGCAAAAAACTAGATATTGCCATTCAACTTTGCAAAGGGCTGGCTTATGCCCATAAAAATGGTGTTATACATAGAGATATTAAACCTTCTAATGTAATCATTGATCAACATGCCAATGTAAAAATTCTCGACTTTGGCATAGCACTTGCCGAAAGCGATCAAAATATTCAAGCTCAAACTAGCGTTTTAGGTACACAAGGTTATGTTGCTCCAGAACAAGAAGAAAACTATAGCCAGGCAACTTTTGTCAGTGATATCTATTCTGTTGGTATTTTATTTTATGATCTCTTTGGTACTAAACCATCTGGGGCAAACAAAAGAGAACCAAATAGGCTTAAAAAATTAGAATCTAAAGCGCTTAAATCGCTTATAGAACAATGCTGTCATAATGATCCAACTGAGCGTTATCAAACCCTTACCGAAGTGAGAGATCAATTATTAAGAATTTCTCAGGGTAGCCATTTAAGTAAAAGCAATCTAAAAGCGGTTGAGCAAGACAATAAAGATTTAGCCCAAAATTTTAACTTGCTCGATGTACTCAGCAAAACTAAAACCAAGCAAGTTTATTTGTTTCAAAAAAAGAGCAATCGACAACTGCTAGTGATAAAAAGAATGACTGGCGACTTTGCAGGGCTAAAAGAAGCAAAGTATTTATCGAGTATTAAACACCCCAACATTGTTAATATTTTAGCTGCGGTTAAAAACAATAACTACAGCACAATTATTACCGAATACTTATCGGGCGGCAGTTTAAAAGCCCAGTTAATTCAAAATTTGAGCGAAGCAAGTTTTTTAGTGCAAGCCTGTCAAATTTGCTCTGCCATTTACTTTGCTCACCAAAACAAAGTGCTACACAGTAATTTGTCACCTAACAATATACTATTTGATGACAAGCAAAACTTAAAGATCTGTGATTTTGGGCAGCTCAGCAGTAATGACGATAAAAACTCAATGCAAGCCTACCAGCCTCCTGGACAACAAGCTTTTAGTGAACAATACGACATATATACAATGGGGGCTGTGTTTCACCACATGCTCTATGGTGTTCCACCTGGTAACACCATTCCACCCCAAGAAGAAAAAATTTCTTTTAGACTACAAAAACTAATTGATCAAATGCTTTCAATTGATCCCATTAACCGACCAACAACAGCACAACAGGTTTTAGTAGAATTACAAAAAATTGCTAACTCAAGCTCAAACAAAAAACTTAAATCACAAATGGGAAAGGGAAACGAGCAACAAGCGATAAGAATAAAAAGGCGCAAACAATCAGCGCCACAGCAAGCTAGTTATAAAGTATTATGGTTATCGGTTGCACTAGCAGCATCATTAATGGTTAATGCTGCACTAATTATTAGAACCTATTTTTAGAACGGGTATACCCGCTCTACTTCAAGATGCTTGTTCGCTAAATAAAGCCAAAAGCAACCGCACCGGCAACAACAATACCTAGCACTAATATCCCCATAATTAACAATCCATTACCGCTCGACTTTTTCGGTTGAGGTTTTCTATAACTAAGCGGCTTATCGCCAGTTGATTGAAACTTTAACAAAGTACCACCAACAATCAACTCGTCACCATCTTGTAAAATAGCTTTGGCTTGCATTTTACCATTTACCATTAAACCATCGGAGGCGCCGTCATTTTTAATTTCCCAGCCAAGCGGGGTTTCTTGCAGATAAACATGCCTTGCAGAAACACTTTGTTCGCTGGTTGATAAATGATGACCTAGCATTCGAGATAAGTGATTATGAGATTGAGTAATTTCTATCACCTTTCCTTCTATGCGATGAGACAAACCATGCATAAACACTTTTTTACTAGCTTCGCTATTACTCGAAACTTTTGCTTGAGAGTTATTTTTAGTCTTTGATTTTGTGGCATTTTTTGCGCTTTTAGGTTTTTTATCGTCTTTAGCGCGTACAATGGTTCGTGGTTTTTTATTATTCTTATTTTCTGGGCCAATTAAGTTAAAAATAAATTCATCTAATCTTAGTTCATCACCATTAAACAATTCACAAGATTTAATTTTTTCACCATTAACAAAGGTTCCATTCGATGAATTAAGATCATCAACATAAAGCCTCTCATTACGAATGGCAAACTTAGCGTGTTGACGAGAGATGTAACTTAAAGGAACAACAACCTCAGAGCTTTTATCTCTACCTAAAATAGCACCATCAGTTAACGAAAAATATTGCCCATCCAGTGGAGCAGAATTAGCCTTTAACATCCAAGGGCTAACCGCAGCTCTAATAATGGTTTGTTGCTCTGGCTCTTGTTGAGCTTTTGGCGGTTGAGAACGCTCACTTAAAGGATCAATAATTTCAAGCTCTGTCCCACCAAGTCGAATAACATCCCAAGCATTAAGAGCCTGTTCTTTTATCACTGGAATATCATTAATAAAAACACTACGATTTTCGCTAATGTTTTTGAGTAAAATATCATCTTGATTAATGGTTAGTTCTGCGTGCTGGGGCGCAACACCATCTTCTTCAATAGTGATGTCGCAGCCTGAATTAGAACCAATTAAAAATGTAGAATCTACCAACCAAATGGCTGGTTTTCTTCGATCCTTAAATTGAATTTTCAGCATAGAGACAAACGCTTCCTTTTCTTTACGTGCTTATTTAAGCCATGTCACTCAATAAACCAATATGATAACGGTTTAAAGCCGTTTACTAAACTGCATTATAGAAAAAAGAGCACCATTTTAAAATTTTTTATAAAAAAATGCCCCAATGTCCTCAATCTATTTCAAGATGATTGTTTCAGCGTTTAAAACCATTATCCAAAACTAATAGCCAGCGGCAACTTTCATTAAAATACCACATAAATAAGCCATATAAGTGCCTAAAGCATAACCAAATACCGCTAATAAAACACCAACAGGTGCAAGCGACGGATGAAATGCCGATGCCACAACTGGCGCCGATGCCGCACCACCAACATTTGCCTGACTGCCTACAGCCATATAAAAAACTGGCGCTTTAATCAATTTGGCAACAGTTAACATAAGCGTTGCATGAACCAACATCCAAATTGCGCCAACAACAAATAACCAAGGTTTTTCAAAAATGGCTAAAATATCCATGTGTAGTCCTATTGCCGCCACAAGAATATAAATAAACACCGAGCCCACTTTAGAAGCCCCTGCCGCTTCAAAGGTACGCAGTTTAGTGGTTGAAAGAATAAGCCCAATAGTGGTTACGGTAACAATCAGCCAAAAGAATTTGCTGGTTAATGAATAATCTTTAGCCCCAGGCCACCACTGTCCAATTAAAGGAGTTAGATTATCTGCAACCAAATGACCAAATGCCGTTGCACCAAAAGCAATGGCAATGATAATCATTAAGTCGGTTAAATCGGGGTTGCGAGAATGCTTTTTATTAAATTGCTCAACCGTCTCTTTTAATTCTTCAATGGCTTGGGTATCAGCGCCTGTTTTAGCATCAATTTGTTTAGCTCTACCAGCCATTAATAGTAATACTGCCATCCAAATATTAGCAATAATGATATCAACCGCAATCATGCTCGAAAATAACGAGCCCGAAACTTCAAACACATCTTTCATTGCCGCTTGATTAGCACCGCCACCAATCCAGCTACCAGCAACCGTTGTCATGCCACGCCATACATCACCTGCAACCACTTCGGGGTTAATCACTGCCATTAATAAAATAGCAATTGGACCACCAATAACAATGCCAAATGTCCCCGTTAAAAACATAATAACCGCTTTACCACCAAGCGCCTTAATACGCTGAAAATCAATACTAAGAGTTAATAGCACTAAACTGGCAGGTAATAAAAATCTCGAAGCCACATAATAAAGATTAGCGCCACTGGCCTTAACTTTTGCACTAGAAGGATCTTCAAAACCTTGACACTGTGCCAACACTTTACCGCCAGCATCAACGGCTCCGCTTAGTACATCACTACAGGCATAATCGTAAGGAACAATATGAAAAGAATGCAAAATTGAAGGTAAAAAATAGCACAACAGCAATGCTGGCACATATTTATAAAAAGCTTTAAGTTTAGGGTGCTCACTTTTGTGAGTATAAAAAACCAAACCTAAAATTAAAGCCAAAAGCCCAAAAACCACGGCATCGTTGGTTACTAAATAGCTAATTGGTTGTTGCATGCTGCCCCTTATTCAATCAATGAAGTTTTATTATTAAATTGTTTTATCGCTAAAAAGCATTAAATTTGTGCAAATAATACTTGAAAGCCAATAGATAATACCATTTTGAGCTAAGCACACAAAATCCTCAATTAATTCAAACTATTTTTACCCTAGCAACGACATTAACAAACAGCTATCGTAACAGAGTATTTAAAATACAATATTCAACAACGATAAAATAGAAATATTAAAAACAACCTAGGTTTATTGAATGTTTAATCTTAGTAGCGATGAAAAACTCATTGATAAGGCACTCGGCGGCTCACAAGGCTCTTGGGTGAAATTAGTGAAGCGCTACGAAGGCTTGGTATTTAACTATTGTTTACGCATGACATTTAATCGGTCAGATGCAATGGATTTAATGCAAGAAGTGTATCTTGCGGTTTATAGAAACTTACCAGCCTATCGTGGCGAAGGAAAATTTAAGAGTTGGATGATGCGAATAGCCGCCAATAAAACCACCGACTTTTTAAGAGCAAGGGGCAGAAATCCACTGCACCAAGCTGACGAAGTGGACAATGGTGATTTTCATTCACACCATAGTCCAGAGTCAGATTATCAGGCACTTAGCGAAAATCGCCAGATAATGACAATGCTCTCAAAACTACCCGATGAGCAAAGAATGGTAGTGGAGCTAAAGTTTTTCCAACACTTCACTTTTGAAGAAATTAGTATGCAAACTGGTGTTGCCGTTAGCACATTAAAAACTCGGCTTTATACCGCTTTGCAAAAGTTAAAAGGTCAGATGGAGGTGCAAAATGCGCTGTGATCACAAGCTCGTTAGCGAACATTTAATCGACTATATCGACAATCAACTGTCACCAACGGTGAAAAAACAGTTTGAACAATCCATTGATAACTGTAGTGACTGCATGGCTACTTATCATCAAGCTCTGCAAATGCAACAAGCGGCATTTAAGTGGCAAAATGAGCCCGTACCTAACTGGCACAGAACTGAGTATGCGGTTCGCCCAAAGCAAAGCTCAAATGGTTGGTTAAATTGGGGCGCAATGGCAACCTCTACCTTGGCCATTTTAATGGTGGTATTTCAAGTGAATATTCAAAGTAGCGAAACAGGCTTTAGCGTTGCTTTTGGTGGTCAGTCTAATGCGCAAGTTGAAAAACTGGTTAACGACAGAATTAATCAATATCAACAAAGCCAAGCGGCATTATTAGATGCGCGTTTAGCCTCACAAACTGAAAAGCTACAAGCGGCAAATAAAATCGCCATGAATGATTTGCTCGTTAAAACCCGAGATGAGCGCCGCGACGATTTAAGCTTTTTGGTCACCGGCATTCAAAGCCAAAGGCAACAAGATAAGTCAAAAATTAATCAGCGCTTAACCGCCATTGCCGAAAACCAAATTGAAAATAACCAGTATTTAAACCAGTTAATCCAGTCTGCAAGTACCACTAAGGGAGAAAACCAATGAAGTCACCATTTATCTCTAAAACATTAATTGCCGCATTAAGTGTTTCAACACTATTTTCAGCAACCGCCAACGCCGCTGATAAAAGTTTTGCACGCGCGCAAAAAGAGCTAAAAATTATGAGTCGTATTTTTGATACTTCACTTAATGAAGCCAATGAAGGAAAACGACGCTTTTTAAGCTCGCAAAACTCAAGTGCCACTTACTTAGCTAAACAAGGTATGGTGTTTAGTTTTAATTTTGGCAGAAACACTTTTGATACCGCCAGTGATTGGGCAGCCTTTGGTGAAGGTGTTGGTCATTTAGTGGGTGAAATAGCATCGGAGGTTGGCAATGCTTTTGCCGAAGTTGAAATTCCCGAAGCGCCAGAGGCTATTGTTAATTTAGAAGAGTATTATGAAGATTACCAAGAGCGTATAGAAGCTCAAGAATATATGCGTGAAAGATTAGCCGAACAACGCGAGCAAGTACGAGAGGTACAACGCGAAATTAGGCGAGTAGAACGTGAACAACGACATGCTCAAGAGCAAGAAGTAAAACAAGCCGAAAAACTACGTAAAAAGCTACAGGAAAAACTCAGTGTTTTAGAAAAGAAAAAAGACGAATACTCTAAAACTATGAAAGAATACCGAGAAAAACGTGACCAAAAATATTTGGCTTCTAGCAAGAAAAAATCAGATGCCATTATCTCAACGCTTTGTGATTATGGTGCAACCTTAAAGTCACTTAAAAATGATGAGTTTGTAACCATAATTTTTGAAAACTACAACGACCAACAAGATCAAGTTTATGTTTTTGAATATAGCGATGTTAAATCATGTGACTCAGGTAAAGATCTTTTAAAAGAAGCCATAAGCTATAAAATTTAAACTTAATAATCATCCTGTTATTAGGCCAGCATTGCTGGCCTTTTTTATTATTAGTAGTAATGTTAGTTATGTCCATCTCACATAAGCATAAACGTAAAGAATGACCAACTTCGCTATATTTAAAAAGTTATTTGACGGTTTTTACGAATAGTGATAAAACGATTACATTGACATAGAGTTTATACTGACCATCTAAAAGCTAACCTAAAAGGAAATCTAATGTTAATTAATAAAAAATTAGCTCTTGGCTTAATATTAATATCGATATTACTTTATGTTTTTTACTCTATTAGCGTAGACTCAAATTCCCCTCTCGAAGAAGAAATTTCTTTAGAAAATTCAAACCCCAAATCAAGCGAACACGGTAACAACACTACTATTCATCAACCTAATAACAATATCAAAAAAAATAGTTTAAAACAAAACAACTTATCTAAAGCCAAGCAGAATACTAATAATCAGCCATCAAACCTAAAAGAATCACCCGTTTTTTACGGGGAAATAGAAATACCAGAAGAACTTAGGCAAGAATACGAAGAAGATAAAAAACTACGAGAACAAGCTTATGGGTATATAGATCAAATAAAAGACTGGGACGAAACTTTTGAAAATGATGAGTTTGATAGTGAATGGTCAGCTAAAATGCTCAACAATATTAACGAACAAGTGCTTTACACCAATGGCAATAATAATTTTTCTGCTTTACAAGTTGAGGATTTAGATTGCAAAAAATTACTCTGCAGAATTGAATTTAGTAGAGTAACTGACGATATAGCCCAATGGGATGATCAAAGATCTGGACTAATGTATGCTTTAATGAAGCTTGGCAGTAAACCCGATGCAAGAGAAAATCATCTTGATCGAGCATTAAAAAGTCAATTTCTCGATAATGGTAATATTCGCTATTATATTACCCGTGGTAAAAGTGATTTAACACCTTAAACCCCATTCTCTCTAAAGCCAGCAATGCTGGCTTTTTTCTGATTAAATTTTCTTTAAAATTTATTTATTACGTTTTTAATTGACATTTCAGATTGCATTCTCTACATTTGTAGACATAAATAATCAACTATCACAATTATTATGGAATTATCAGACTTTGAACTCGAAGTAATGCAAATACTTTGGCAACTGGGTGAATCGAGTGCGCCTAATATTCATAAGCAAATAGCTCAATCGCGCAGCGTAGCTTATACAACGGTTAAAACCATTATTGATCGACTAGAGAAAAAAGGCGCTATAAAACGAACAAGCCAACAAGGTCGAACCATATTTTTTACCTCAACCATTAACAAAGAGCAATATCGTAAGCCCAAAATAAAAGATTTTATTAATCGAGTATTTTTAGGTAAAAGCAAACCGCTAGTCGCTCATATTATAGAAGAAGAACCTTTATCAAAAGAGGATATTGCTTTTTTAGAAACCTTATTAAAAGAGCGTAAAAAGGAACTAAAATAATATGGAATATTACTTTATCTTCAATAGCCTAGTAACAATAGTTGTACTATCTTTTAGCAAATATGTAGCTGCATCTGCCAGCTATCGTTTTTATCTGGTTTCTTTTGCATTAGCCATGTGGGTTATTCCTTGGCACTTATTAGATACACTTATTCCTATAAAAAACCAAATAGCTCGTCATTGGATTTTGCCACAAATTGCTTTTTCATCTGACAATTTTAAAGCCGACAACTCAAACAATTGGCATACTTTTTTAAACTGGCATGCCTTACTAACTACTCTATTCGCTATAGGCTTCGTGCTACTGATAAAAAAGCTAGTTATTCATTGGTTATGGGTTAAAAAGTTACAAGCTAGCCACTATCAAGTTTTAGAACATAAAGAACTTGCCGTCTATCAAAGCAACGCTATTTCCGGTGCGGTACTTGTTGGACTTTTTAGGCCAAAAATATGGATTTCTTCATCAATTAAAAGCCGCTCAATAAAAAACGCTATTATTGAACACGAAAAGCAACACTTTTATCGCAACGATAATGTAAAGCTTTTAATTCTGACAGTTATTGAATCATTATTTTGGTGGAATCCGCTGGTTATTTCTCTAGTAAAACAAGCTCGATTTTTAATTGAAGTTTTATGTGATCAAGCGGCAGAAAAAGCCGTTGGTAAAGACCAATATCTAACAGCTTTAAGCGAGCTTATTTATTTTCAAACACAAAACCTAAACCCCAATTTATCAAGTTATGCACTTTCAACCCACAACAATAATATTAATCGAATAAAACTGTTAAAGGATAAACCAACAATGAACTTCACAAAAAAGCTAGGATATTTTTCTATTGTAATCACTGCTATTTTCTCAATAACTTTTTATACCTTTTCTTCAAAAGCCATCTCAACAGCAATTAATGCTAATCAAGAAACCATGATTAATTTAGACGAAAAAATGTCGGCTAATTTTGAAAACATTCCACTCCAAGAGTTTTTCAAATTAGTTGCCAGCTTTGCAAAACTAGATAATGTCAATGTTGATAGCACAGTGAGTAATCAAAAGATAAGCCTTAATGTAAAGACAATACCGCTTAGAACACTTTTTAAAGAGCTAAGCGAAAAACACAACATTGCAATTTCTATTGATGATAAAACCATTAATGTAAAACCGTTAAATGGCGGTTTTAAAACAGCCGAAGAAATCATTTATCAAAGTATTGAAAATCCAGATGGTGCGTTAGTTAATTTTAATATTAAAATCACTTCAACTGACTCATCAAATGTACAACATCTTACAACGGCTGAATTTCAAATATGGTCTAATTTTAACAAACAAGCTTTTGTGAAAATTGGAAATGATTTACAGCTTGCCATTAAAATCAAGGAAGTTGAGCAAGGCGCACTATTTGATGTGAAAATTATTGAATCATTAGATACACCAGAAATGAAAGTGCTTGCAGAGCCTAGGTTAATTGCTGAGTTTTCAAAACTGGCAGTTGTCGAATTTAATAACAAAGAAATGAATAAACTAGTGTCTATTGAAATGCTTGCAGAAAAAACCAAACAGCCATCAAATTCATAGAGACAAAACAACGAATTAGCCTTCCGCTTTTATATACCCGTTCTCCTTCAAAATGCATGTTTCAGCATATTGAAAGAGAACGGGTATAAGAGAAGGCTAATCAAAAATATTATTGCTTAAAATGAATACCTAAACCCAACTCCCGTTTGATCAAAATCTGATCCATTTTTAATATCTAACACTAAAGAAAATTTACTGTTAAGCCGATAAGCCCCTTCTAAAACCCAGAGCTTGGTACTATCTTCAATGTCGGTATATTCATAGGCAACCTTGGTTTCAATTTTTTTACCCCATCGACTTTTAGTACCAATGCTTAACCGATACCCCGAATCATCAAAACCGTTTGAATTTTCTGCTTGGCTATAATCAATTTGAGCAAATAAACTAGTGTAGTTACTAATTGATGAATTAAACCCAATACCAATATTGGTAAAATCAAATTCGGCATTACCCTCTTCTACATTAAGCGTATCTAAACTAAAATAAATATTATTGGTGAGTGACTTTTTGAGTTTAAATTCATAGCCATTAAGATCAAAGGCAAAGTTATCTTCAAGCTCTGTTGCGCTAACTTGAAGATAGTCATAGCTAGGTGTTTCGGCAAAAATTGGTGTGGTAAAACTTATGCCTAAAGTGGCAAGTGCAATGCTAGTAATGGTTAGCTTTTTCATGATTAATCCTTTTGGGTTTTAAAAAGTTCCCAATAAGATTAATCATGTTTAACTTAATTAAAACTGAACTAAAAAAACTTTGTTTTAAAATTCTTTTAAGCGAAAAATGCCTGCTTAATATTGTCGGATAATTTAAGTCCACTTAAATTTGCTCGCTGCAATAATTGCCAATAGTAACGATAAGTTGCCCTGTCGTGTAGTTCACCTTTAAATTGAATGGGTCCCCAGTCTGTTGCTTGTGCCGCTAATAAAATGCCTTCGGCATCTTCTACTTCGGAATAGTCGGGTTTCATTGCATCAACAATGGCTTGAATTTGTGTTGGGTAAATACTCCACATTCTTAAAAAACCAAATTCATTTCTGGCACGTTTTGCATCGGCTAAAGTTTGCTCGGCATTTTTTAAATCCAAAGTCACATTATGTGCAGGAATAATTCCATTAGCTAAAGCAGCAGCTACCATTTCGGTTTTGGCTCGGGCTAATAATGGATGCTCAAATTGCCCAGGGCTACGCATACAGGTTGCGGGAATAGCCCCATTATGCCCGCTAACAAAATCCATCATGCCAAAATCTAATACCTGAACCCAATCTACCTTTGCAATTTGCCAAACTTCTTTTAATGCGCCATGGGTTTCAATTAAAACGTGAATAGGAATTTGTCTGCTGATATTATTGTCTTTTGCAACCTTTTGAATATAGGCCACCATTTCAGCAATCTGGCTCGCTTTTGTAGATTTTGGTAAGGTAATATAAGCCACTTTTTCACCGATTTGCGGCACTAATATATCAACATCAGCTTGCCAATGCGGGTGAGAATAGTCATGAATTCTAACCCCCATCATAGCAAATTTATTTTGTTCACTGGCAATCACTCTGGCAACCATTTTGGCATGCTGAGCTTCTTGTCCCGATGCCGCGCCATCTTCGCAATCACAGGTAATATCAAAAACGGGTCCCATTTTATCTTGCAGTTCCAATGCTTTTAAAATGAGTTTTTCACTACCTGCAAAATGCTCGCAACTAGGAATAACAGGAAACGGTTTTTCTTCATCAAACAGTGCATCATTGGGATGAACGGGCTGTAAAGCATTTATTTCAGACATTTGTGGCTCCTGCATTTATAAAGGTCGTTTTAAAATATCATTGTTTCAAAATAAGATCTTAAATATTTATCGCACTTATACAATCTTCAAACAAGCTTGTTCTGCCTATATTTCCTATAGGCAAATTGTTGTACAACATTTAGTCGCTATAGTTTAGTCTGATTACTCCTTTTTTTTAAACACCTGTTTGAATATTTTGAGTCTATCGTTTACATTTAATGATAGCAACAAGTTGTCTGACCAGTAAAAATGGAATAACAAATATGAATTATCATAATGAGTTTTTAGAACAAGTGAATGAAGAAGACGTTCTTGGCGGCTTTTGGCCAGGTATTCAGCTTTATTATCCGCCAGTAAAATATTCTCCTGCAAAAGGTGAGTATGAAACCATGGAGCAAGCCGTTGAGCGATTACGCAAACATGCTCACTATTGCCCTGCTCATACTTTGTTATTTGATTTAGAAGATGGTTGCCGACAAAAAGCCATGAGCCGTGAGCTGTTAAAAAACGAGCTACCCAAATTTCCTGAGCGAAAATTTCAAATTGCCTTAAGAATTAACCCTTTTCGTACCGAAGAGTACGAGAAAGATCTTGCCATGATCCAAGAAGTTGCCGAGCATATCGACGTAATCATTCTTGCTAAAGCGGGTGAAATGTATGGCCCTGCCGAAATTAGAGATTTATCGGCTTGGCTAGTGGGTGTTAATCCAAAAATTGAAATTCAGCCTATTATTGAACATCCTCGCTCACTAAAAATTGCCCCCGATTTAATGGCATTTTCCACCGTAAAGCACGTGGTTTTTGGCATACACGACTTTTCCAAAGCCATGGCTATTCATTTAACCCCCGAAGGTTGGATTGATGAGCTAAAAACCTATTTGCGTAATCTGTTATTAGAAGCCCGAATTTCTGGCACAGGCGTTATTGGCGGCGTAGAAGTATTAATTAATGACACCCCAATGCCCGAAAAAAACATAGAGCCACACGATGTAAGGCGCTGGCTCGATTTACATGGTGATCACGAAAGCCATGTGGTTCACCGTCATGCCACTGTTGAAGCGCAAATGGGACTCACTGGAAAACAAGTGATCCACCCCTATCACATTCACTTATGTAAAGTGGCATTTACCCCTTCACCCATGATAATTGAGCGCAACGTTAATATTTTAAAAGCCGCCATTGATGCCGATGCTTTATTAGGCGGAGCGATAAAATTTGAAGGCGAAATGCTTGATCCACCCATGTTTGGCAAGGCTTTACAAACCCTATTACGCGCTTATGCACTAAAATCATTGTCAATTGACGACAAGCAATTTGCTATGGATGTATTGAAAAAACTGCCTATCCACGTGATCCGCGAAAACTGGCCATACGGAAGAATATAGCCATGAGCAGCAATATAAAACAAAACCCAACTAAAGCTGATCACTTTTCTCAATACCTAAAGCATATTGAGGGCAAGTGGCAGTGGCAACTACCAGATAAATTTAATATTACCCAAGCTTGTGTTACCCAACATTTAAGTAAAGATAAGGCAAATGATTTAGCCTTAATTGTTGAAGACGATCAATTAGGCACTAAAGCGCTTAGCTATCAAACGCTTGCCGATCAAAGCGCCCAATTTGCTAATGCCTTACATACTTTTAATATTGAGCAAGGCGAACGAGTGCTTATTCGTTTACCCAATTCCACCGATTACCCTGTGAGTTTTTTTGGATGTTTAAGGCAAGGGGCTATTGCTGTTCCTACTTCTACCCTACTTGCAGCTAAAGAAGTGAGTTACTTGGCTAAAGATTCAGGTGCAAAAGTATTGGTAACGGCAAAATCAATGTGGACGGAGTTAGAAAGTCTATTAGACGAAGAAACTCAACTAACCACCATTATGCTTGCAGGAGTTGGTGAAATGCCAACACTCCCTAAAAACAGTAAAGTTAATATTGTTGATTTTGAGTTGGCTTTGTCGCAACAATCAGTCGAGCACAAAATTGTTGATTCAAGCCTTAATGATCCTGCTTATTTGGTTTATACCTCAGGAACTACAGGCTACCCTAAAGGTGTATTACACGCTCACCGCTCATTAATTGGTCGCATTCCAGCAAGTCGTTATTGGTTTGACTTTAAATCGGGCGACAGAATTATGCACTCTGGCAAGTTTAACTGGACCTATGTGCTAGGCTCGGCGCTAATGGATCCACTTTTTCATGGTCATACGGTGATTGTACATGAGGGAAAAAACGATGCATCAACTTGGCCAAAGCTGATTAAAAAACATAACTGCACTATTTTTATTGGGGTTCCAACCATTTATCGGCAAATTATCCAAAAGACTGATTTTAAGGCAAATGATGTTCCCTCGCTAAGGCATTGCATGAGCGCAGGTGAACATTTATCCGATGAAATGCTACTCGCTTGGCGAGAAAGGTTTAATATGGATGTGTTTGAAGCCATTGGTATGTCGGAGTTTTCTTACTATATTTCTCAGCATAAAGGCGCAGCAATTAAACCGGGTGCGGCAGGTTTTCCACAGCCAGGTCATAATATTCAATTGCTTGATAGCGAAGGGAATAATGTTTCAGCCAACGAAGAAGGCATGATTGCTATCCCCGATGATGATCCTGGATTATTTTTACAATATTGGCAACTTCCCGAAGAAACAGCAAAAGCAAAAAATAATGGCTACTTTTTTACCGGTGACTATGCTCGCTGTGATAAACAAGGCTATATTTGGTTTTTAGGTCGTAAAGACGACATTATTAATACTTTTGGTTATCGCGTATCCCCGCATGAAATTGAGCGAGTAATTAAAACTCATCCCAAAGTGGCAGACTGTGTTGCCCTTGGTGAAGAAATTGATACCGATAAAGTTTTAGTGAGTATTTGTGTGATACCAACATCACCAAATTCACTCAGCGAAGATGAACTTATTAAATTTGGCGCAGCTAATTTAGCTAAATACAAAGCGCCTAAAATTGCCCACTTATATGAAACTTTTCCACGCACAAAAAATGGAAAAGTATTACGAAAACAAATGCTAATAGAGTTAGAGCAAAAGCGAAATAATTCTACAAGGAGTAAATCATGACTTTTCAATACCGACCGCGTCGTAGTGTGCTTTATGTTACGGGACATAATGCAAGACATATCGAAAAGTCGCGCCAACTTCAAGTTGATACAATTGTTTTTGATTTACAAGAATCCGTTCCGCCTCAACGCAAAGTTGAAGCCCGCAATCTTTTACAAAAATCTTTTGAAAACAATGATTTTGGTTATTCTGAAAAAGTGCTAAGAGTAAATTCATTAGATTCCGAATGGGGAATGGACGATCTTCGTGCTGCCGCAGGGCTCGATATTGATGCCGTTTTATTCCCTTGTGTTGAATCAAAGGGACAACTTAAAGCAGCTATTGCCACATTAGATGAATTAGGTGGTAGTCATTTAAAAGTAATGGCCAATATCGAAAGCCCCAAAGGCGTTTTGCGTAGCGATGAAATTGCAGGGGCATCTGATCGCTTAAACGCATTAGTTTTAGGCACAACCGATTTAGCCAATGCATTAAGAATTAACCTAACAACCGATAGAATGGGGCTTATGACAAGCTTGTCGCTTTGTATTTTAGCTGCCAGAGCCAATAATATTTGTGTTATTGATGGTCCACACTTTGATCTTAAAAACATTGAAGCTTGCGAGTTTTCTTGTCGTCAGGCTAGAGATTTAGGCTTTGATGGCAAAGCCGTTATTCACCCTGTGCAATTGGCTTATACCAATGATGCCTTTACCCCAAAAGGTGAAGATGTAAAACGCGCTAAAAAAATTATTGATGCCATTGGTCAGGCTCATGAGCAAGGTAGAACAACGGCAGTTATTGACGACAGATTAATTGAGCCCTCGCTAGAACAGTGGGCGCGCCGAGTCATAGCACTTTATAATCAAGTGCATCAATTAGGTCAAAGCGACTTAATTGGCCCTGAAAAATAAGTTTATTTTGACTAACGAGATCACCATGCTTTTACCCAATAATTTAACCCAAAGAAAAACTCCCGAAGGTAATTTCTTTGAAAATTTTCAATTAGGGCAAACTTTTAAGCACGGTGTACCTCGCACCATTACCCAAGGAGATGTTGCCTTATATACAGCGCTAACCAATAGTCGGTTTGCTCTTTATTGTGCCGAGCCAATTGCAAAAAACAGTGGGTTTAAAGACTTGCCCGTTGATAACTTTTTGGTTTTTCATTTAGCTTTTGGCAAAACTGTTAATGATATTTCATTAAACGCAGTGGCTAATTTAGGCTATGCCGAAGTTAAATTTCATCAGCCTAGTTACTGCGGTGATACCCTATCGGTTAGTAGCGAAGTGATTGGGTTAAAGGAAAATTCTAGCGGCAAAAATGGTGTGGTTTATGTAAGGTCGAAAGCTTATAACCAACACAACCAATTAGTTGTTAGCTGGATACGCTGGGTTATGATTGAGAAAAAAGTGCCCCGTGAAGTAAAAACTCAGCCCATTATCCCAAACTATTCAACCAGCATTAATAATCCAGAAACTTTAATTCCTAATACGCTAAATTTTTCTCAATGGGATTATTCAGTAAGCGACAACCAATATCAATTTTATGATCTAAATATAAATGATGTTATCAATCACCGAGATGGCTTAACAATTAACGAAAGTGATCACTCACTCGCTACAAGGTTATATCAAAATAATGCCCGAGTACATTTTGATCAGCATTTTATGGAAAATACTAAAAGTAGCAAACGGCTAGTTTATGGCGGTCATATTATCTCGCTTTGCCGTAGTCTTTCTTATACAGGTTTAGCCAACGCTCAATGGCTTTGTGGCATTAATGGTGGCAGCCATACTAACCCAAGTTATGCAGGTGATACCATTTATAGCCAAAGTTATATTATTGATAAGAAAGTAGTAAATGACCGTGATGATTTAGGATTAATACGGTTAAGAACAATAGGCGTAAAAAACAGCTCTATCAAAGATATGCCTTTTATTATTAAAAATGAAAACAATCGTTTTAAATACCACAGCAATGTAGTCCTCGATTTAGACTATTGGGTTGCAATGATTGCTTAAACCTTGTAAGCCTTAATTATTCCTCAGCCCTTGCATACCACCATGGTGAAAAATGCTTATGATGGTTATCTGAGTACATGGTTGAACAGGCATTGCAGCGTGATTATATTTCTCTTATTGATCATATTGATGCAAGTCAACGAGCTGCACTTATTTCCTTTCATATAAAAGGTATAAAAAAAGCTACGGATTTGGTTAGAACTCTCAGTGATAGCTTTGGTATTATGTGTCGTAGCGGTCATATGTGTGCTCAGCCATTAGTTGACAGTTACCACTCAAGTCAAGCAATAAGAGCATCGAGATATATTTAAAGCTCCCATGATGATATAACTAAGTTTTTCAATGCACTAGATTCCCTTGTAAGGGATTTATCTTAATACGATATAGGAAACGACATGGAATTAACGATTCGTGATGCTGCCGAGTTTGAATTTGAAATCATTAATAATGTTGTTCTTGAATCTTGGAAAAGCCTAAAGTCAGGTTATGATCCCGATGAATGGGAACCCATTTTAGCCAGAATTGGTGATATGAAACGGATCATAGGAAAGGGCGATATATTGGTGGCTTTGTTGGGTGACGAAATCGTTGGCGCAGTAGGTTATGTAGCCCCCGGATTATCGGCCAATGGAATGTTTCCTGATGATTGGGCTTGTATACGTATGTTGGTTGTGTTGCCTCAATATAGAGGATTAGGCATCGGCAAAAAGCTTACTTTTGCTTGTTTAGATAGAGCAAAAGATTCAAACGTGAGTTGTGTTGGTTTACATACGAGTCCAATTATGGAAGTAGCATTACCAATGTATTTAAAATTGGGTTTTTCGAAAGTAAAAGATATTCCAAAAATAGCTGGGGCGCCTTATTCAATATATAGTATGGAGCTATGACTTTAGGGTAGTTAAGGACGTTGATTCAAAATATAACGATGCTTAATGAAATTGTAATGAAGCAAATATGGTAAGTCGTTGGACACTCCGCTCAGACTCAACTACCTGCACAACCAGATAGAGCGATAAGGGGTAAGGCACATTTTACTATATAAGGCTACCTTTCAAACTTCTTAACCTCTCTTTCCCAGCTCCCTTTTCCACCTTAACTTGCCCTCATACCTTGCATACCACCACAATGTACAAACAAGATATTACTATTTGGGGGGAAATAATCCTTAGCCACCAAATCATTTAATGCCATAAAAGCTTTACCACTATAAATAGGTTCTAAATCGAGCGCAAAATTTTGTTTTGCGAATAGGATCTGCGATTTAAGTTTATCATTCGATTTGGCATAACCACCACATTCATAACCGCGTATCACCGATACATCTTTAGGTTGAAAGTTAATTAAGCTTTGCAAGTGCTTTTCAATCTCGTCATCATTTTTAAGTACCGCCACACCAAGCATTTTGGTCTTTAACTGCCTTTTCTGCTTGCCCAATAAATAGCCAGCTAAAGTGGTAGCCGTTGCTGAGGCTGAAATTAAATAGTCATAATGCTCGTTAATATCCATTAAAGATTCTGCCACACCTTTTAGCGCCAATTGACTATAGCCTCCTTCAGGAAGCCAGTAAGTTTTAGCGTTTAGATAAGGTGGCTGATAGCGAAGCTGTTGAAATGTTTTACGATCAACTAGATGAATTGTTGCTCCCCACCTTTTAGCATCTTTCATCATTGGGGTTTCTGGTTGTTGCTTATAACCTAAAATAAAAAGCTCAACCTGCCAACCTAATAACATACCAACATAGCTTAAGGTGTGTAATAAATTTGAATATCTGCCTCCCATGCTAGCAACACAACTCATTTGCTTTGCTTCAATGTCTAATAAACAGTGTTTTAGCTTGAGCCATTTATTACCCGAAATAATTGGATGAATGAGATCATCACGCTTAATTTTAATATTAAGGCTTTTGTTACAAAATAGTGGGTGTGAAAGAGACTGAATTGGGGGAGTATTCAGTATTGAACACAAATGCATTACACGCTTAAAACGCATTTTATACCCATTCTCCTTCAAGATGCATGTTTCAGCAAGTCAGTAAGCCATCCTATTTGAGGCATTAATGCGCAGGATTAGTCATTCTAATTCAAGCATTGATAACGAAAAAGAGGTTGGCTTACTGCCTTGCCCTTCGGGTGCTCAGCCAAAAAGCTTGCACTGTGTTGCAGCTTTTGAAAAGGGCTTGCCATTTCCTGCAAGCTGCGCCTTGTTCAAACTTTTTGGCTGAACACTGAAACAAGCATCTTGAAGGAGAACGGGTATAATTAGTATGAATGAGTATAAATTATAAGTTTACAACTTTTTGCGAAGTAACCAACCAAGAAGTGTTTTCTTTACGACGGTCTTGTTTAATACGACGATCTAGTCCAAAGTTTTTGATCAGTCGCTCTATACGATCACTGTGTTGACATCTTCGCCGCTCAACACGACGCTCTTCACCAACATAGATCTTCTCACCGTTAATAAAACGGAAACTTGAGTCTGCGGTAACCTTATTTTCCATTACAGAAACCTCGTAGTCATACTACTCAACTACATTTGCATTAATAATATATGTGAACGATAAACCCTAAATTAGCATAGGTATCACTGATTAAATCTAAATCAACCTACTTAAGATCCTAGTCGTTTTTTATAATTATTCTCATCATTTTAGAATAATCTGGTTATTTTTCAAACAATAAACAGACAATTGGCGCTAAATTAAAAGGTAAATGGTGAATATTTTTTACTTTATCACATAGCGAGATATGAAAAAACCTGTCATATTTTAATCATTTTATTGTCATCTACACATTAAATTGACCATTTTGTTAAATATTAAGGTTATAAACTTGTTATTTTTTCATTATTTAACAACACTTATTAACAATACCTAACCAATTTTTAACCTTTTTATGACATTTATGACAAATCATTGGCTTCTGTCATATTTCTGTCAAAAACAATCAATACAATGGCGACCATTAACAAAATACTTAAATTAATTCATTTATCGGAGATTACTAATGAAGATTAAAACTTTTGCATTATCAAGTATTGCTCTTGCTTGCATGTCAGCCACTCCAGCTTATGCTGAAGATGACTGGGTTAATGTTTATGGCAAAATCATGCTCACCTTAGATAAAGTGGATAATGATAATGGCGATGACCAATGGGAGCTTAATAGCAACGCTTCTCGTTTTGGTGTTAAAGGTAAAGGCAAAGCTGGCTCTTTAGAAGCATTTTACCAACTAGAATGGGAAGTTGATGTTTCTGGTGATAAATCTTCAAGCGATAATATTAAAGCCAGAAATCAAATTGTTGGTTTGCGCGGTGGCTTTGGTGAAGTATTTGCTGGTCGTCACGATACTCCAACTAAAAAACTACAAAAGAAAGTCGATTTATTTAATGATTTGCAAGGCGATCTTAAATACACATTCAATGGCGAAGTTCGTACTGGCGATATAGTACAGTATTCCACACCTAAAATGGGCGGTTTTAAAGCCAAGATTGCCTTTGTACCAGGAGAAGAAACCGACGTTAACGATGGATTAGCTGATGGAACCTCGATTGCACTAGAGTACAAAACAGGCGGCTTAAACCTTGGTGTATCTTTCGATTCTGACATTGAAGGCTCTAACGTTGATACCACTCGTGCTGTTGCTCAATACAAAACAGGTGACTGGCAGTTTGGTTTTTTATATCAAGATACTGAAAATGGTGCGCTTTCTGGTGACGGCATGGTAGGTAGCGTTAAATATAAGATAGGTGATAATGCCCTTAAAATTCAGATTGTTGAATCTGATATTTGGGAAGCCGATGTAAGCTCAAGAAATGTTTATGAATCACAATTTTCTTTGGGTTGGGATAAAAAGCTCGGTAAGAAAACCACTTTCTTTACTTACCTAACTCAAGGTGATGTTGCTGCAACTAGCGATGAAGATCAAATTTTTGGAATTGGTATTGTGCAAAAATTCTAATTGCCACCAAGCTCTTTAAGGCGCTTAATTTTAAGCGCCTTTTTTATATACCCGTTCTACTTCAAGATTCAATTTCAGTTGGCTCTCCCAGATAAAACCCTTGCATAGCATTAATTGACGTTGTTTTTAAATAATCAGCATCGGCCTGATTTTCAACCCCTTCGGCAATGATGGTTAGTTTCATGCTCGATAAGTTGATTAAGAGTGTATTTAATAATAATTGTTTTTGCTTATTATGAGCAATTTGATTAATTAGTCGTCTGTCAATTTTAACCATTGAAATCGGTAGCTGTTCAATAAAGTCTAAGGTTGACTCAGGCTCACCAATTCTATCAGCACACCACTCAACCCCTAAGGTTGCCACTTGTTGCATTACATTTTGTAGTTCCGCAGCAAACTTAAATAGTTGAGACTCTTTAATTTCAAATATTAAATTTTGGCTAAGCTCGGGAAAACTAGAAAGCTTTCCAATTAACCAGCCAACAAATTTATCATCGAGCAAGCTAGTGTAAAATAAATTAATCGAATACTTTTGCGGCTGTTCTAACTGACTATTGCTTAAACAATGCTTTATTAAACGACTAATAATTTGTCGATCAAAGTGGCTGGCTAACCCACACCGATTAGCCATAGGCAAAAAGGTTTCGGCATTCAATAACTCATCATTATCATTTATTCGAGCAAGAACTTCTTGGTGAGTAAAATCCGTTTTATTAATATAAATAATTTTTTGCCCATAGAGCTGAATTGTTCTTTTATCTAAAACACTTTGCAGAAAACTTTGCCATTTATAAAAACCTTTTACCTTATTTAAAGACAAAGCTTCTCCATACATATACCAACTATTACCGCCTTGAAGCTGAGCATTTCTTAACGCCATATCAGCTTCTGCAATCACCTTGTAATAATCAAAACCTTGTTTATAAGCTGATATGCCAATATCAACAAATTCATCGGCAATTTGAGTTTTATCAAAAACCGTCTTTTTTAACTGAGTGACAATTTTTTTACACAGCAAATCAACATCTTGCTGTAATTGGTTAGGTGTTAATAACACAAAGTCGGTATGAGATAGTCTTGCTACAACTGAATCGGTAAACTTTTCGCTAAAGCTTCGTAAAATGTTAGCCACTTGCCGCGCAATTGTTTGTTCAAAGCTAAAGTTGCTATGTTCATCTTTTTCAACAAAGCTAAATAAAAATAATAGCCCTTGCTCTGGTGATTGATGGTGAAATAATCGAACCTGAAACTCAGCTTTAAAAAAGGCTTTGTTACCTAACTCGGTTACTTCATCAACATAATTGGTTGTACGTATTTGCTCGGTTAGTGCCTTTTTATCATGACTCAACAACTGGTTTTGGTGAATTAATTTTGCCAAAGCAGAAAATATTGGCTTTTTTGCATCACTTTTGGGCAAGCTTAATTGCTCAATTGATTGCCCCACTAATATTGATTCAGAAAACTTTTCTAGCTTTAATAACCAAGAGAATTTGGCAAATATTAACAGTAATAAACTACCAACAAGCAACAACCAAATGAAAAATTCATATTTCTGCATAAGTGGCGTGTTGTTAGACGCTTGAGATTTATAATTGATTATTAAAGTTAAATATTCTTGCTTTGCAATTGGAACGTAGGTAACAAAGGCTAATGTTTGCTCATTGGTTAAGTTTGTATTAACGGCTACTGACTTACTGACAATTAAATTGCCTTTAGGATCTTTGAGCTGCCAATGAAGAATTTGCGGATCACTATTAAGAAACTGTAAAACTGACGATAATCCCTGGCGAGTATCAATAGATTGACTGGGTTGGGCTAACGATAACTTTAGCTTAGAAATTTGCTCTAATAATGCTTGCTGGCTTTGTAAGGTATTGCTCTTAATATCATCAAGCCAAAAGCTGCGCGAAATAAGCATTATCATTAAAACAACTAAGGCATAAATAACACCAAGCAATAAAAAGCTTTTCCTTATCATTTTTTTCTCTGTTGGTTAAAATTAACGCCTAATGCCCACTCGGTTTTAAAAGCTTAATCTAGCAAATTGTGCTTTGCTTAAACTTTTGGCTAGGCACTAAAAACAAGCACCTTAAAAAAGAGCGGATATATTAAGCATAGTTCAATTTCTGTTTAACTATAGATAAATTAGGACGTGTTTTATCTATTTTTTCTCAAGTCAGTTGAACATTCAGCAACCAACTTTCATAACAATAATTGCGTATAACAACCGAAAATGCTTAAATTTAGCATTCAATTTAATGAAAGGTAATAACAATGCGTTTACTATCACTTGTTTTATGGATCTTTAGCTTAAATATTAGCGCCTCAACCAATCAATGGGAGGGCATTCCATTTCCTGACTTTTCTTTAAAAGATCAAGATGGTGTTATTAAGTCTAAAAAGGACTTTAAAGCCGACTGGAAGGTCTATTATTTTTACCCCAAAGATAAAACCCCAGGTTGCACCATAGAGGCACAAAATTTCACCGACGATTATAAAAAGTTTCAGCGTTTTAATGCGCAAGTTATTGGCATTAGTTATGATGATGTTGAATCGCATAAAGACTTTGCCGACACTTACCAGCTTCCCTTTACCCTACTTGCAGACACCGACGCGATATTAAGCAAAAAACTTAAAGTAAATAAAATATTTCCGTGGCCACATGCTAGCCGACAAACCTTTATCGTTAATAGAGACAATATTATTGTTAAGCATTACAAAGAAGTTTCGCCAAAAACGCACTCTCGGTCAGTATTAAAATATTTAGGCGCTCAAATGAGCAAAAACCATGTACTTTAAGCAGGTAAGATCTTATGGATAATCATGTAAGCGAAGAAGAAAAAAAAGCCGCCCACAAAAAGTTTCAAAAACAATTTGTGGGTCTTATTGTGTTTATTATTGCTGTTATAGTAATACTCATGTTGACTGGGCGAGGAAGCCTAGCTTAACGCTAGGCATTTTATACCCGTTTTACGTCTCAAATTTAACTTGATAAGACGTAAATTTCCTAATATTTATCACACCTGTATCTAATAATAAATATTGACCTTTAATTCCCATTAGTTTGCCTTCAACAACAGGATTTTTATCGAAATTGTGGGATGTAATCTTTTGCGGAAATTCCAATACAGGATAATTAATTTCTACTACTTTATCTTCAACCGACTCAATCTCGCCTTCACCAGAATCAGTAATTAATTGCTCAATGGTGTTTGATAGCTCACCTTTAAGACGCTTACTTTCGGCAATTAAATCTTTTGGCTCAGCATTGCCCTTAAGCATCGCTCGCCAGTTAGTTTTATCGGCAATAAGCGATTTAAAAGCGGTTTCAACAAAACCCGATTGCTGGCGAGTATTTACCTTAAACATAATAGTGGCTTGAGTAGCGCCTTGATCAATCCAACGAGTAGGAATTTGAGTGTGTCGGGTAATGCCCACTTTTAAACCAGAAGTATTAGAAAGATAAACATAATGCGGCACAAAACAATTAGCCTCACCCCATTCTGGCTCACGACAAGTACCTTCATGAAAATGGCAGGTTTCTGGCTTCATTATGCACATATCGCATCTGGCTAAAGAGCGCATACAAGGAAAACAATAGCCTTGTGAAAAGCTTTTTTTGGTTGCCTTACCGCAATGCAAGCAATTAATTTTTTCTTGATAAGTTAATTTAATTGGCTTACCTAAAAAGGGATTTAATTCTATTTCTTGCTCACCTAAGGGTAAGCGATAACTTACCGTATCGTTAAGCGTGGCTCGCATTTTAGACAATGCACCAACAACTGATAATTTTGTCATTATAACTCCTTGGTTTAGTGCGTTAATGATACTTGTTTTTTAATTAAGCAAAAAGCAGTTCAGGAAAAGTTCATCTTTTTAAGTTTAATCTACTCATTAATATTTCTACTTCAATGGAAACTAAACCATGATTAAATCTTTGTCTCTTTTATTTAGCTTGTTGTTTGTTACAAATTCGGTTTATGCTGATCACTATTCGTCTAAAAATGTTGAAACTTTCTATAGCTATGAAGCCAATGGTGAAGACTATATTTCATCCGTTGGCATTGCTTTTACAAAATCATCAGAGAAGCTAGGCTTAGGCTACCAAGTTACTACTCAGTTAAACTATGCAGAAGTATTGGCAACCGATGGTTACCTAGAAGATTTTTTTGCCTGGGAAGCTGGTGTTAAGTTTGGTCTTTTTTCTCAAATACAACTTTACGGCGAAGTTGGTATCGACCTATCTGAACTTTTCTTTCATGATCTTAGATACGATAGCCGCGACGATTATCGGTATCATGACAATATTGACGCCTATGCGGGTATAGGCGCAGGGATTAATGCAGGGCCTTTCAGCATAAAAGCCTTTTCAAGACTTAGAGAAATTGATAGCCGCCACTGGGAGGCCGATTCAGAAGTCTTTACTGGGGTACAATTTTCAATTAATTTTTAATAAACGACTTTTACCCCATTAATCTTACGCTATGATAAACTAAGCAGAGTTAATCGCATTAATGATCATTTATGGCAACGCAAACTAATTTCACTCAGCTTTTAAAAGCACTGACAAAAACACTAGTATTACTAGTGTTTGTGAGCGCTTGTAGTGATAACAGCGTGATTGTTGCCGAAGATAAAAATTATGAATATGCCGCCCCTAAATTTAGTGACGACGGGTGGCAAGTTGGACACTTATCGGATGTTGGTATAAACCCAGCACAAATTACTCAATTAGTTGCAGAGCTATATGAACAGCCAAGCTATGGTATAGATTCAATTTCTATCGTTAAAAACAACACCCTAGTTTTACACGAAGATATTCGCACTAATTTTTCAATTTATGATGACTGGATTGGCAATGAGTCGTTAGAGCGTCACCTAGTACACTCCACTAGCAAAAGTTTTGTATCTAGCCTTTTAGGTATAGCAATTGACCAAGGATATATTCAATCAACCGAACAACCACTCATTAGTTTTTTTGACTATTCTAATTACCAAAACTGGCAAGCAAGTAAAGAGCAAATTACTTTAAATGACACCCTTACCATGCGCCTAGGACTCACTTGGAATGAATGGGATCACGCATTTAATGATGATAAAAATAGCCTAGTGGCGGCAACCACCAATTCTGATGACTATATTAAGTCGATGCTCGACTTACCAATGCTTGAACAACCTGGCAGTCACTATGCCTACAATACGCTCGCCTCTATAGCACTTGGTGCCGTGATAGAAAATTCATCGGGTATTGCCTTAGAAGATTTTGCCGATTACTACCTGTTTGACCCACTTCAATTTGATAAACCTCAATGGCTTACCACACCAGAGGGCTACCCCAATACAGGCAGTGGTTTATTTTTAAAAACCAGAGACATCGCAAAGCTAGGGCAGCTATACTTAGATGATGGTAGCTGGAATGGAACTCAGATCATCTCCAAGCAATGGATAGAGCAATCATTAAACCAACACGTAAAACTCAACTGGGAATATACAACTGGGTATGGTTATCAATGGTGGTTAGGTGAGTTTAATTTGCTCCAAAAAATTGACGGTCAAGAAACAAAAGCCATCCCATTTTATTCTGCCCGCGGCTTTGGCGGACAATTAATTGTTGTTATTCCTGACTATGAGATGGTTATTGCCATAACCGCACAAAATTACGCTAATGATCAAGAAAACCTGCCACTGAAACTCATTGAAGATTTTATTTTGCCCGCGGTTGAGTTGAGTTAAAACGAAAAGTTAGTTTAAAACACAGCCACCTGAAGCTTTAATAAATGCTCCATTTTTTGAAGGGCGCTCATAAATACTATTTCTAACCTTCTCTAAGTTATTATCTTGTGGATGACCAAACCACACAGTATTAGTCCATTTTTCAATGATTGCATCACTAGGGAAAAAAATATTTAATTGCTTATCATTTTTCCATTCTAAAAGAACATCTGAGGTTTTATCCATTTTTAAAATCTCTCTCACTTCATTTGAAGACTTTTGAGTTATATAAACAAAATATTGCCAGTCAGGTAACATTCCGTCATACCGTTTGATAACAAAAGTTGCGATATAGTTTTTTGATTCACAAGAGTATTTCTCTAGAATATCAGGCGCTTTCATCTCGCAACCATTAATTAATAACGCTAATAGAATACAATGATATTTAAAGCTTTTATTGAGGCACATAGTATGTTCGGCAATTCCTTCGTCGCTATTATAGTGTTAATAAACACAAATGCTCAACTAGTACATTAAATTGACTTCGATCATATCAACCTAGAAATTAGGTCGCATAATACTACACTTATTCCTATCTATTGATAACAGGAGCAGTAATCATGCTAGTTTCTCCTCAAACTGAGCAAGCCGTAAAGTGGCAAGATTTTCTTAAGTCGGGCAATCGAATATTTATTGGCTCAAATGCTGCCGTGCCCAATAAATTAGTTGATCACTTAATTGAAAATAGTGGCGATCTTAAAGATATTGAAGCGGTGCATATTTTAACCTTATCGGAAAACGAATGGGCAAAGGAAAAACATAAAGATTTATTTAAGGTTAATACGCTATTTATTGGCGGCAAAAATGTTCGTGAAGCTATTGCCGAAGGACGAGCTGATTACACCCCCTGTTTTTTATCTGAAATTCCTCGTTTATTTAGTGAAAATATTTTGCCCTTAGATGTCGCATTAATATCAGTGAGCCCACCCGATGAATATGGTTACTGCTCACTGGGTGTAACCGTAGACATCGTTTCGGCTGCGGTGAAGTCGGCTAAATATGTTATTGCACAAGTTAACCCTAAAATGCCAAGAACCAATGGACATAGCTTTGTTCATACCAGCCAAATTAGTGGCTGGATACAAGCCGAAGAGCCACTTTCTTTGTTACCTGTACCAAAACTCGATCAAATTACCGAACAAATTGGTCAGTATGTTTCATTGCTGATTGAAAATGGCGCAACCTTGCAGTTGGGCATTGGCAAAATACCCGATGCGGTTTTACGTTATTTAAATAACCACAAAGATCTCGGTATTCACAGTGAAATGATTTCCGATGGTATCATCGACTTAATGAAAAGTGGTGTTATTAATAACCGCAAAAAAACTTTTCATAAAGGCAAAACCATTACAACTTTTTGCATGGGAACCGAAAGGCTTTATGACTTTGTTGATCAAAATCCACACGTTGAATTTTATCCATCGGAACACGTTAACTCACCGGTTAATATTGCCCGTAATGACAATATGATTTCGCTCAATAGCGCCATTGAAGTCGATTTAACAGGGCAAGTAGTTTCTGATTCTATTGGTTATCGTTTTTACAGTGGTATTGGTGGGCAAGTAGATTTTATTCGCGGAGCGGCTATGAGCAAAGGCGGTAAACCGATTATTGCCCTGCCTTCCACTACCAAAGATGGAAAAATTTCAAAAATTGTTCCGCACTTAACTGAAGGCGCAGGTGTAGTTACATCACGCGGCGATGTTCATTATGTAGTCACAGAATATGGTATTGCTTATTTACGCGGTAAAAGTATTCGCGAACGATCACTAGAGTTGATTAGAGTTGCTCACCCCAAATTTAGAGATCAATTACTTAAAGAAGTAAGAAAACACTATTGGGTTCCCGAGCATCAAGAGCAAACCCCAACCTCAGTTCCAGAACTAGGCTCAGTTGAAATTAAAAAGTTTAATTTAGATAACGATGAATACACCCTGCGCCCACTTTATCCTGCTGATGAAAGAAAGCTGCAAGAGTTTTTCTATTCGCATAATAAAGAAACTTTACTCATGCGTTATAATCATCATGTTTCAAGAATGTCGCGAGAAAAATCTTGCACTTTGGTGAGTGTCGATCAAAGTAAAGACCTAGCATTATGCTTTACCGAAACCGATAAAAATGGTGAGTCTATACAAGCCGTTGCTCGTTACTATTTAAATGAAGCAAATCAAAGCTGCGAAACCGCGTTTGTGATCAAAGAAAGTAAACGCGGAAAAGGCATGGCAACCAACTTGTTAAAAGAAATGTCGGCCATTGCAAAACAGCGCGGTTTAAAAACCATGACTGCAACGGTAAGGCAAGACAATAAACCCATGTTAGCGGTGTTTGAGCATAATGGATTTACTCGTTTACCAAGCAGTGATTTAAACGAAATAATTTTAGAGCTAAAGCTTTAATTTATTTTGATAACATCAAAGCATGTGCAGTGGTAGTTGATAAAAGATCAACAACCCTTAGCATGCTTTGGTATGATTAGATCAATCTTTTACTTAACAACTTTCTGTCAATCATAATCTACTATGCCAGTTTGTATTATTAGTCATGCCCAGTGCTCCAAACATAATATGGGTGATCACCATCCAGAAAGCCCTGCTCGCCTTGGTGCGATTCAAGATCAACTTATTGCCAGTGGACTCGACTTCTCAATCCGTCAATTTGATGCCAATAGCATAGAGCCAACGCTTTTATCTTTAGCCCATACTCAAGAATACATTAAATACATTTTTGATCATTCGCCAGAACAAGGTGAAACAGTTTTAGATGCCGATACACTAATGAACCCCCATAGCTTAGGCGCTGCACTTTATTCAGCTGGTGCAGCAATAGATGCTGTAGATAAGGTGATGAATGAGAATTTTAACACTGCATTTTGTGCCACTCGCCCGCCAGGTCATCATGCAGAAAGAAACAAAGCTATGGGCTTTTGTATTTTTAATAACATCGCCATTGCCGCGCTATATGCACAAAAACAATATGGCTTAAAAAAAATTGCTATTGTTGATTTTGATGTTCATCACGGCAATGGCACCGAAGAAATAATTCGCGATAAAAAAGGCATTTTATTTTGCTCCACATTTCAGCATCCTTTTTATCCATTTTCGGGCACAGAAAAAGCGCCTTCTCATATAATCAATACCCCATTACCTGCATCAACCAATAGCCAAAGTTTTAGACAAGTAATCACCGAAAATTGGCTACCCGCATTACATAATTACAAGCCCGAACTTATTTTAATATCCGCAGGTTTTGATGCCCATATAGAAGATGAAATGTCACAAGTTAATTTAATAGATGATGATTATTACTGGGTAACTAAAGAGCTAAAAACCATTGCTAACAAATATAGTAATGGCAAAATTGTTTCGGTGTTAGAAGGCGGTTATTCGCTTAGTGCACTGGGTAGAAGTGTTGTGGCGCATATTAGGGGGTTGATGTGAATATAAGGAAATTATTTAAACGCAATAACTGAAATTTACTTCAATGTTATCTGATTAATTTAATTAAAATTAATCTTCTCTTAATTCTACTCCCTCAATATTAGGTGTTATTGAGTAAATTACAAGCTGTCTACTAATTCCGTCAGATTTTTGATTTGTAGTTATAGTATTATACATATCAATTATGCCTTTAGATTCAGCAGCGATATCTTCCCATTCGGTATTACCAAGCAATTGCAGTGATGTCATACAAAATCTATTATTGCATGCTAAGTCTTCCAAATATACATTTCCATATTTTATCAATGGTAATTCATTAAAGCGTATTGTCTGATCTTGTGTAATTTTTTGATATTCAATATTAGATGCAGTAACAGAATATAAATCGCTTAAAGCAATATCAAACTTGTCTGACAAAAGAATTGACATTGCACTTTTCATATTAAAGTTAGAGTCATCATTAATTAGGTTATTTAGTGTTTCTATACTGTATTCTTTTTCCTCATTTGTTTTTAAATCAGCTTCTTTCAAAGGCTCTTGCTTTAAAGATCTTTTGAAGTCGCGATTTGAAGTAGAAGCTAGAGATAGTTGAGTGTTATTTTCACTAACGGCTTCAAAGTTTGAATCTTGCTCACTGTTATTTACATCGTGTTTAGGTGTTTTTGTTAGGTTTGTTGTAGGGTTTTCACTAATATTATTACCGCCAAATACAAGATAAAATGCTAATCCTAGAATAATTACGCCTAATGAAGTTGTAATAATTTTTTTCATTATTAATCCTTTAATAGTTAGAAAATAAAAAGTAGCAATAAAGTTATCCAAACTCAAGCCTTAAATTATTTTTATATTTACCCAATCAAACATAAACTAAAATAAGAAAATGAGCGCATCACTAATCACCTAATCATGCCAATATTTATTTCCCTTTGATTGATTACATTTACTACATAAAGGAGTTAAATTCTGAAATTCATTTATACTTATAGCAAGAACTTCTAATGCTTTCTTTATGTCATTTTCATTGGGCTGAATAACAGGAATTATCGAATTAATAAACGCATTAGTAATACTTGAAGAGCGCCCAGTTATTTTTATAACTGTAGGCATTTTGAATAATGATAAATATCATTTATAAATCTGTTTCAGTTAATTACGATTTATTCTATCCTGCCAATAATTGGGTTTTCTATGTAAATGCATAATAGCAACTATTAATATTTGTTCTTTTTCAATTTGATACAGAATTCCATAGGGAAATCTTTTAGTTAAGCATCTTCTAACATTATTTGAAAAAGTTGGCCAAGCCTGCGGATATGCCAAAATGCGTTTTAAGCTGGCTAAAATCTCATCCAGAAATTCTAACCCCAACCCAGAAAGTTCAGAGTTATAATATTCAACAGCTTCATCTAGCTCTTGTTCAGCAACATCAAGAAAATTAATAGACAGCATTATTGATATTTAGATAAAACATCTTCAATTGAGCGAGCTTTTAATTTTCCATTTTTATAGGCTTCTATTCTATTCTCAGCTTCTTTTGACCATAATTTATCAATAGCCGTATCAGCCTGATCTAAGCTATTTAATAAACTATTCACTAACCTAGCCTTATCAGCAGGGCTAAGCTCTAGAGCTTGTGATAAAAGTGATTCTTGCAGTGCCATAATTTACCTCAGTATTTCATTACCAGTGTACACTTTTAGTTTAATTTTTCAAAAAATACCTAAGATCCATTAGTCTTTCATCAATCATCCAAAATAAACTCCGACTCAAGCATGCGATTTCTTCGCGCCCAAATACCTTCAATTTGAGAATCTCTTAACCATTTCTTTAAACTATCTAAGTCGCTTCTTTTTAACGCTCTTAGTCTTTCTTTAAATGCCTGTGTAGGAATAATTTTAATGCCTCTCATTAATGGCGGAACACTTGTGCCTAAGCCAAATGCGCGGGTATGATCAATAAACCAAATTTGCCAGTCATTAGTAGTAAACATGATATTCGATTGGTTTCTATCAAAATTTTTAACCAAATAATCAAACGAATTAATAAAATGCTCTTGCGCCAATAGCTCACACATACCACTGTATGATGTTTTACCATCGCTCATTGCAATGCCCGAAGTTAAACCTTCAACCCACATTTGTACTGCGCCTCTGCGATTATCAATGGTTCGCTCTACAGTAACCGGAACCACACCTAAGCCAAGCATTTCGCTTAAATGATAAGCGGCTAATTCAAACTGGTAACTATCTCCTGTTCTTGGTACACCTCTTTGTTTATTTCTGCGAACCTGATGAACCGATTTAAAAATGCCTTTTAAGTCTCTACCTTCTTTATTTAAATAAAGTTTAGTCGGTTTTGTTCGCCCTTCTTTAGTTTGTTTTTTGCGAACAATTTTAGCGTCCACTAAATCACGCTTAACATCATCTGCGGTTAATTGGTATGGATAATTGTAAAAGCGCTGTGATAAGTGACTGGGTTTAGTGGTTAATGTTTTTTCACCAGCTAATAATTGATATGTGTTGTCATTATTAATTTTTGCACCCCACAAAATATTTTTATTTTCAGCTAGCTGATTAGCCACATCAATAAATATTTGTTTATTATTAAAGCGCTGTTTTATGCCATTTTTTTCAAATTCACTCGACGCACTCCAAATTCTTTTTAAGCTCAAACGTTCTAATAAAGGTGTAACATTTTTTTCTTCAATCACCGGGTGACAAAATGAATTACCTGTATAACGATGAGGCCAAAACTTCGATTGGATTTTTGCCATTTTTTCATTTAAAAATAGTGCTTTTTCTTTTGAGTCTTTTAATTTTTCAGTCGCAGAAAATCGCTCTTTATATTCAACATTAGCAATTTCAGAATTTACAGCAATCAAGCTATTCCAGCCTTTAATATAAGCGCTTAACTCTTGCTTTAACTGTTGATTGATTTGTTTAATATTTTTATCTTGCACTCGAAACGATAAGCCGCCATTGGTAAAAACTTGACCTAAACGAGTAACAATAAAATCTTGTTTTGTTAACCAACTAAAATCAATTGCATTTTCTTTATCAATTAAATGAGCATTTTTTAATATATAGTCAATATCTTCATCGCTTAAAACAATAGTAAGAGCATTATTGTTTTGCATTGCTGTAGCTTGGAGTAGCTTTATCTTTTCAATTAGCCTTGCTGTTTGTGGCTCTTTACTACTGGTTAAATCACCTAATAGCACTAGCTCAGTATTGCTTGTTTGCCATTCACCTTTTTCATTGATTATTTTGTGTGCCAGCAACGTATCATTTAAAAGCTTTTCTCGTCCTTGAATATTGCTAAACAAATAAATAGATTGGCTTTTTTCAACACTAATATCATCACTAACATTTTGCGCTTGCACCGATGCAAAGCTTAATAAAACAATTAAGCCAAGCGCAGTTAAAATTTGATTCATCTATTAAGCTCCTTGCAGCTCAAGTTCAGCTTTTAGTACCGTTAATTTCATAAAAATTCTTGCCACATTGCCGTCAAAATCCATGGCAATCACTTTAATTTCAAATTCACCTTGTAGCTCTTCTGGTGGTTCAAAAGTGAAAGTACGAGTCATTTGGTCAAATTCGATCCAGTCGGGTAGTTCCTCTCCAGAAACTTGCTTGGCATAATAATGCAAAGCGTCTCCAACACTAGAGTCCATAAAAGCACTTTCACTCACGCCAAACTTATATACTTGTCCTGCTTGCATAATTTGTTGTGGGAACATAGCTCTGGTTGATAGCTTGTCGGCTGTTGCAATGGCCTTTGAAACATAAAGATTTCTTTGCCCCAACATATAAGCTAAAAACAAAAGAAAAACCGATAACAATAAATTAATAAAAATATAACTATAAATACTTAAATCGGCATAAGTGGCGGTCCAATAAATAAAGATCCCGTATAAAAGATCGCCAAACCTAAAAAAGAAAGTTTCAATTGTGGTTTTACCTAAATATTTTAACTTTCTTGGCACGGGTAAAAAGAGTGCGTGCCTAGTAGTATTTTGAATGGAATAATTGGCGCTATTTTCAATAGTCATGCCCATTCTGATCACAGAAAATATCGGAATAAATAACATGACTCCATAGCTCATTATCATAATCAAGGGCAAAATAAGAACAGCCCCTTTAAGCCCTATTTTTCTAAATAAGCGTGATACTAAAAATGCTTGAATTAAAAAACTTCCAAGAGTAATCCAAGAATAATAGCTGGCATAAAACTCGCCTTGCCAAACACCTGTATCTGCAATTTGATTTGTTTTTAATAACTCGGCACTCTGCTCGGTAACCAAGCGAGCTAAAATGTATTCTCCTGTAGAATTAATAAACACTAATGTCATTAAAAATACTGCAATCATTAATAGATATTGATTTTTAAAGACAACCGAAAAGCCCTCCATCCATTGATGAGCACTTTCGTCTTGTTGAGCGTTTTCTTTATTGGCTGCAAATTCGGGTATGGATCTGTCGATCCTAGAGGTAAGCAAGTAGGATAAAAGCAATAAAAAAGCAGAAAGTAATATAATTCCGATAATTCCCGTAAAAGGAAATATTAACCCCGCAATTCGAGAACCTATCCAAGAGCCAAGTGTTGCACCAATAGCGATAATAACAAACAAGCGTTGCCCCGTTTTTATATTAAATAAATCGGTGGCATACGCCCAAAATTGCGCAACAACCATCACGCTAAAAAGTCCAAGCCAAATATAAAATACCATGCCAATATTAATTGACATTAACTGCAAGGCGGCAAAAATTAAAAGATTAACCACAAAAAACATTAACACTTTTTGGATAATAATATTTCTTGCCTGATGCGCCGCATACTTGTGATAAAACACAGAAAAAAGCGGAACAACTCCTACCAAAACCAAAGCCTGAATAGCGGTAGCATAGCTTTTATATTCTGCACCACCATAAGCTAGAATTAAAGGCTCTCTTACCACTTTAAGCAAATAGTAGGCAGACATTAAAAGGCAAGCATTTAGGGTAAGATAAACACAACAGCGCCCTTCTCCCGGCTTTACAATTCCAAAAATATTGAGAAGTTTTTCGTACCAATTATGCTGGTCACTAATGGTAGTTGAATTCAAAAGAGATCCTTAAATACCTAAATAAGACAACAAAGTTTTAAGCTTATTAGTTATTATCTAATAGCCGTTTTCTTCTTTCCCAAATTGCATCAATCTGTTTGGGGTGAAGCCATGCGGCCAATTTATCTAAATCAGACTTTTCTAACCCTAATAATGCTTTCTTAAATGCAGCGGTAACAAACACTGTCTCGGGTCTATTTTTAGCCGTAAATCGAGTAGAAGAATTAAAGGCTTGCTCATTACTCAAAAACCATACTTGTCCTGTTTTTTTAGAATAATAGTTTTGGCTTTTTCTGCTCGATTCATTTTGTACTAAATAATCAAAAACATATTTCATGTTTTGCTGATCACTGCGCTTACAAACACCAATTTGACCATTATATTTTTTTAATAATGTTGCTTCCGATATAAGGTTATCAATCATCACTTGCAGCGCGCCTTTCCTACCTTTTATTTCTCGCTCAATAGTTGTTGGAACTAAACCAATACCTAGCATACGATCTAATGTATGTGCTGCAAGCTCATGCTGATAGCGCTTGCTTGACTCAAAATCACTATCCCATTGGCTATTAAGCAAATCCGGCACTTTATCTAAACTGAAAAACTTGGCTTTAAATTCGTGACCATCATAGTTTAAAGTAACCGTTTGTGCTTTTTTTGCTTTGCCAGACACTTTAACCACTTTGGCATTTTTTAATACCACTTTCATTTGCTTATCAGACAAACCAAATGGGTTAGCGCTTTCGCGTGCAGGTGCTTGTTTTGCTTGGTACGCTTTACCAGTATTGCCGTGGTATAACTGATATTTGCCACTATTTGCTATTACCGCTAAATAAGGCTTACCGCCGTAATATTTTTTTAGCATACCAGTATCCATAATCACTAGCTGATCATCTAGTCGCGTTAACGGTTTGTTGTTAAAGGTTACGGTATGCCCCACCCATGCTCTTTTGGCTCCTAATGAAGTTAAAATATTAAATAAAATATCCGTTTCATATAGCGGATGGCACAAAGCATTTCCGCGATACCAAGTAGGCCCTTTTTGAGAAAACAAAAGGCTGTCTTCAGTTTTTAAAAACATTTTGTTTTCACGACCTTTACCCAGTTTTTTTACTAACTTGTAGCGTTGTTTGTATTGAGGGTAAAAGAGCTTGGGATTATTTCTAATTTTCTCCCATGAATTGAGATAACGATTTAATGCGCCACTGAGTTCATTGTTAAGATCAACCAGCGACTTACCCTCAACCGCATCAGATAAACCGCCATGCAAAAATACTTGCTCATTAATTTTAATCACATAAGGCAAACTCAATAACCAGCGACCATATTTTCCATTGGGTCTAAAGGTATTGGTTAACGCAAAATAACCAGGAGGAAACCTTTCATCAAACTGAGCCCTAATATTTTTAGAGTCTCGCGCTCTATAAACATCTAAAAAGTGCTTGTAAGCTTGTTTACGTTGCTGGCTGGTTTCTTCATCGGCAAATGCAGCAAACTCACCATCAGACACATAACGCAAATCGCCTATTATGTTCATAACTTCGTGATTGCCAAGCACGATATGAACTTGCCCACCAGCTTTTGTGGCTTGTTGTTGTAGCTTGATTAATAGATCCATCACTTTACGACTATCGGCACCACGGTCGAGCATATCGCCTAAGCTGACAAAATGCTTTTTACCCGCCTGCCAATTTAAATCGCTATCTATAACATTAAGCTTTTGTAAACTTGTGGTTAATTCGGAGTATGCTCCATGAATGTCACCAACCACAATAATATCTTGATCAGTTTTGAACTCATATTCTTGTGCTGCAATCTCTGGTTGTAAGCAAAGCAATTGTATGAGCGCAAAGGTAATTATTGCTAACCTTTTCATTTTTACGCTACCTATATTTTTATTATTTCGGTGTGTTAATAAGCTACACTATTGTTCATTATAGCGGCAAATAAAATGACTGTCGCCCTAACCTTCAGCCTTAACAAACTGAACTTTCATTAGGGTGCTTGCAGTAAGACCTTCAAAATCGGTAGCCGATATTTTGATTGTCATGGTTGACTCATGGTTTTTAGGAGGGTTAAAGGTAAAGGTGCGGGTAATTTTGTCAAAATTAACCCATTGAGGTAATGATCCACCCGACTCTTGCACCGCTTTATACTTTAAAGCATCGCCAATGTCAGGATCATAAAAAGTGCATTCACTTACCGAAAATTTAGAAGTTTTTCCAGCAGGCATTTGCAGATCGGGAATTGTTGCTACAACTTGAGGCGGTGAATTACCAATAGATTCTTGTACGCGTCTTACATTACTTTGACCCACTCGCCATGCCACTAACAATAATACAATAGAGCCAATCACGTTGCTTAAAATAAAGGCCGACACTTGCCAGTCGTACATTTGCGTTGCAACAAAAATAAAACCGCCATAAAGCAAATCACCAAATCGGTAGAAAAAGGTTTCGATTGTGGTTTTGCCTAAATACTTTAAACGTCTAGGAACTGGCAAAAACAAAGCATGGCGGGTGGTATTTTGCAAAGAATAATTAGTGCTATTTTCAGCAATCATCGCCATACGTATAAAACTAAATATAGGAAAAAATAGCATTACACCATAGCCAATAATCATAATAATTGGCAATACTAGCAGCGCTCCTTTTACCCCAATCCAAGTAAATATTCTAGAAACAATAAAAAGCTGAATTAAAAAACTGCCCAGTGTTATCCATGAATAATAACTCGAATAAAACTGCCCTTGCCACTGACCAATATCGCTAATAGCATTGCTGGCAACCAAATCGCGAGAATATTCATCAACCAAACGAGCCAAAATATATTCACCCGTAGAGTTAACAAACACCAAAACCGTAACAAAAACAGCAATTAGCATTAAATAGTTATTTTGTTTAATAACGGCAAAACCATCAAGCCAGCGATTGGTATTTTCTTCAACCGTATTTTTTTCGGTGTTAGAAGAAGACAAAGGTACACAATTATCAATTTGCGCGGTTAAAAGCACCGACAAAATCAATACACCTGTAGCCACCAACATAATGCCACTAATGCCAACAATGGGAAAAATAACCCCCGCAATTCGCGAGCCAATCCACGCCCCAAGAGTTGCACCCACAGCCAAAATAACAAATAAACGCTGACCACTTCTCACATTAAAAAGATCGGCAGCATAGGCCCAAAACTGAGCAACCACTAGCAAGCTGAATATTCCAAGCCAAACATAAAAGGCAATACCAACATTAACTTGTAGATACTGAAGAACGGCAAATATTGCCAAGTTTGCAATAAAGAAAATTAAAATGCGATTAATAATAGCGCTGCGTTGTTCATGCTGAGAATAGTGATGGTAAATCGCAGAAAAAAGCGGAACAATTAATATCAGCAAACCTGCCTGCGCGGCGGTGGCATAGCTTTTATATTCAGCGCCACCATAAGATAAGATTAATGGCTCTCGAATAACTTTCAGTAGATAATAAGCCGACATTAGCAAACAAGCGTTTAACGTTAGCATTAAACAACTTTTGCCTTCGCCGGGCTTTATTATACTAATTAAGTTAAGTAATCGCTCCCACCAGCTATGGTTTTGAGCAATATTGGTTTCCATCAAAGAAAAGTCCTTGGCTATTTTTTACGATTCGTTTTAAGCGGCTATATGTGAAGATCTTACTTCATTTTTATTGAGTTAAACCATCAATCATATGTAAATATATTTTGCTAAACGAAACAAATATTATAGTCCAATTATCTATTAAAATAGCTATAAAAGATCTTTTCTTGTCTTATATTTCAGGGGTTTTAACTGAAAAAGCAAAAGCTAATTTACTTAGTTTACTTGCCAAAAACGCCCTATTAATGGGTATCGGTATGGCTCGCCTACAATTGCTTTAATCAGTGCAAAAACACCATATAAAATAAGTGCCGAATGAATACTGATAAAGTAAGTGATTAAAAACACCCAAGTATAAGCTTCTTCAAGCCCGCCAAGCAGTACAATCGTTCCGCTAACAATCACCAGTAAAATCCCCGAAGCAATGCAACCTAATATCGACTGCCTACAATGCTCAATGGCTCGTGGATGAAGATTATGTTTGGCTGAGTTATAAATAGGGAGCAACATAAAAAAAGCCAAAATAGGTAAAAATGAAATATTGGCCAGAAATAACGATTGAGCAGTAATGGCTATACGCCTATCTCTGTTAGGCATTTCAGCACTATTTTGTTCTGTATTATCATTATCAGGCTGATTATTGTTGTTTTCTGACATTATTTTCCCCAAATAAACGGTTTAGTCCCAACTGAGAATTTCTCATTTATTGCCTAACTTAGCAATGGCTATTTAATGATTTTCGCCATAGATTCCCTCATTTAAGTTAATTTTGCTATAATCCGCGCCACAAAACTCATTGCACCATAATTCTTTTCATTCAAATAGGTAAGTTATGTCTCAACAACCTTATCAGCCTAAAAATAAAGTTCGTATTGTTACCGCCGCATCACTGTTTGATGGTCACGATGCCGCCATCAATATTATGCGCCGCATTATTCAGGCCAGTGGCTGCGAAGTAATCCACTTAGGTCATAACCGAAGCGTACAAGAAGTCGTCAATTGCGCCATTCAAGAAGATGCACAAGCCATTGCCATGACTTCTTATCAGGGCGGTCATGTTGAATATTTAAAATATATGGTTGATCTGCTTAATGAAAATGGTTGTGGGCATATCAAAGTATTTGCTGGCGGCGGAGGCGTTATTTTGCCCGAAGAAATGGACGAGCTACACACACACGGTGTTGCCAGAGTCTATTCACCCGATGATGGGCGTGAAATGGGCTTACAAGGCATGATTAACGACTTAATCGAAAAATCAGACTTTGCAACTGGCGAAAACCCACCAAGTGAACTTCCTAATGTAAAAGATCACCGTGAATTAGGCCGATTAATCTCTGCGGCAGAAAATAAGCCAAACGATAACCAAGCATTACTCAACACAATAAAAGAAGCCGCTGATAAAGCCGATACCCCCGTTCTAGGTATTACAGGAACAGGCGGCGCGGGTAAATCATCATTGGTTGATGAGCTGGTTAGACGCTTTTTACTCGACTTTAGTGATAAAAACATTGCCATTATTTCGGTTGATCCTTCTAAACGAAAAACAGGCGGCGCACTACTTGGCGATAGAATTCGCATGAATGCCATTAACAATAATCGTGTATATATGCGCTCTTTAGCAACGCGCCAGTCAAACCTTGCACTTTCTCCGCACGTGCAAGAAGCAGTAAATATTGTTAAGGCGGCAAAATTTGATTTAGTGATTTTAGAAACCTCAGGCATTGGTCAATCTGACACCGAAATCGAAGAACATTCTGATGTTTCACTCTATGTAATGACCCCAGAATATGGCGCGGCAACGCAATTAGAAAAAATTGATATGCTCGACTTTGCCAATATTATCGCCATTAATAAGTTCGATAAACGCGGCGCACTCGACGCCCTGCGCGATGTGCAAAAACAATTTCAGCGTAATCACCTACGTTTTGACGAAGCCACCGAAACCATGCCCGTTTTTGGCACCATTGCTAGCCAATTTAACGATCCTGGCACCAATGAGCTTTACCGCAACTTAATGAACTTGGTTAATGAAAAAACTAGCGCCAACCTAAAAACTAGTTTTGAAATTACCGATGATATGTCAGAAAAAATCTATATTATTCCGCCAAAGCGTACGCGCTATTTAGCCGAAATTGCCGAAAATAATCGCGGTTATGATGAATGGGTTATTGAGCAATCCGAAATTGCCCAAAAAGTGCAAAGCGTTAACCAAACCATTAACTTGCTGAATGATGAAAACAACTCTGCCAAAGCGCCTTTACAAAGCTTGTTAGAAACTACCGAACTTGATTTAACTCGCGAAAATAGCAAACTGCTAGAAAACTTTGAGCTTGAAGCCAAACAATACCAAGATGATGTTTTTGTTTATCAAGTGCGCAACAAAGACATAAAAGTAGAAACCCACAGTCAATCATTGTCTCACCAATCTATCCCCAAAATTTCTGTGCCTAAATATCAAGGCTGGGGCGACCGACTAAAATGGAAACTGCAAGAAAACTACCCAGGGCAATTTCCTTATACCGCAGGGGTTTTTCCATTTAAGCGCGAAGGCGAAGATCCTACCCGTATGTTTGCGGGTGAAGGCGGCCCCGAGCGTACCAACAGACGTTTTCATTATGTGTCAAAAGGCATGCCTGCGGCACGCTTATCAACCGCATTTGATTCGGTAACTCTGTATGGTGATGATCCCGACTATCGCCCTGATATTTACGGAAAAATTGGCAACTCGGGTGTTTCTATTTGCTGTTTAGACGATGCTAAAAAACTTTATTCAGGCTTTAGACTGACCGCACCCACCACCTCAGTGTCGATGACCATTAATGGTCCTGCCCCCATTTTAGTGGGCTTTTTTATGAATGCCGCCATTGATCAAGAGTGTGAAGTTTACATAAAAGAAAACGGTTTAGAGCAAGAGGTTAAAACTAAAATTGCCGATATTTATGCCAAAAAATCTTTGCCTGTTCCCACTTATCAAGGCGATATTCCAGAAGGAAACGACGGACTTGGTTTAATGCTATTAGGGGTTACTGGCGATCAAGTTTTACCGCAAGAAACTTACAACAAAATTAAAACCGAAACCATCGCCAAAGTACGCGGCACAGTTCAAGCCGATATTTTAAAAGAAGATCAAGCGCAAAATACCTGTATTTTCTCAACCGAATTTGCACTTCGATTAATGGGTGATGTGCAAGAATATTTTATTAACAATAATGTGCGTAACTTCTATTCTGTATCCATTTCGGGATACCACATTGCCGAAGCAGGTGCTAACCCTATTTCGCAATTGGCTTTCACCCTCGCCAATGGATTTACCTTTGTAGAATACTACTTAGCACGCGGCATGGATATTGATAAATTTGCACCAAACTTTAGTTTCTTTTTTTCTAACGGTGTTGATCCTGAATATGCGGTTATTGGTCGTGTGGCTCGCCGCATTTGGGCAAAAGCCATGAAGCATAAATACAAAGCCAATGCGCGCTCGCAAATGCTGAAATATCATATTCAAACATCGGGTCGTTCATTGCACGCGCAAGAAATTGACTTCAACGATATTCGCACCACCCTGCAAGCGTTATATGCCATTTACGATAACTGCAACTCATTGCACACCAATGCTTATGACGAAGCAATTACCACCCCAACCGAAGCCTCAGTGCGCCGCGCAATGGCAATTCAGTTAATTATTAATCGCGAGCTAGGTTTAAATAAAAACCAAAACCCACTGCAAGGCTCATTTATTATCGAAGAGCTAACCGACCTAGTTGAAGAAGCCGTACTGTTAGAGTTTGAAAGAATATCCGAACGTGGTGGTGTGCTAGGTGCAATGGAAACCATGTATCAGCGCTCAAAAATTCAAGAAGAATCCATGCATTACGAAATGCTAAAACACACAGGTGAATACCCCATTATTGGGGTTAATACTTTCTTATCAGCCGAAGGTTCGCCAACGGTTATTCCCGGTGAAGTTATTCGCTCAACCAAAGCCGAAAGAGTGTATCAAATTGAAATGCTAGAGCGTTTGCAAAAAGGCTATGCCGATGAAATCGACACCCAATCAAAAGCCATTCAAAATGCCGCACTGCATAATCAAAATATTTTTGAAGTGCTAATGGAAGCCACCAAGTATTGTTCACTGGGTAAAATTTCCCAAACCTTATATGAGGTGGGTGGGCAGTATCGTAGAAATATGTAATTAGTTTTTGTACTCAGCTGCAACTGAGCAAACCAATATAAAAGCACATTTGCAGTTGAGCACAAGATAGAAAATACAATTATGCATAGCAAATTGAACGCTAAAACTCTATTCTTAAGTAAACCACTCTTAGCCGTTAATTACTGAGCTACTCCTAAACATACCATCGAATCAACCATGACCCTACTAATCTTATATATCCTTCTCGCTATTTTAGTCTCTTTTGCCTGCTCTATTTTTGAGGCGGTTTTGCTTTCGGTTAGCGATGCTCATGTGGCATTGCTTAAAAGCCAAAAGCATCCCGCAGGTAAAGAGCTTGATAAAATAAAATCGGACATAGGTAAGCCATTAGCCGCCATACTTTCATTAAATACCATTGCTCACACTATTGGCGCGGCAGGGGCTGGTGCTCAGGCGGCGGCGGTTTTTGGTGATGTTTATTTGGGTTTATTTTCTGCGATATTAACGCTATTAATATTAGTTTTTTCTGAAATTATTCCAAAAACTATTGGTGCCAGTTATTGGAAACAACTCACTCCTATAACTACATATAGCCTTAAATATTTAATCATTGTCACTTACCCACTGATTAAACTTTCTGAGTTTATCACTCGCAGAATTTCTCACGAAGGACATTCATCGGGCTTAAGCCGCGAAGAATTTGCCCTAATGGCAGATCTCAGTAGTAAAGAAGGTCACTTGCAAGAGCAAGAATCGCATTTTTTAAAAAACTTAATGCAACTGCACCAAACTAACGTTAAAGAAGCAATGACACCAAGAACGGTGATTTTTTCATTGGATCAATCACTCACCATAGAAACCTTTTTTCATAAACACGACCAAACCACTTTTTCACGCATTCCCATTTATGATGGCGACCAAGAAAACATTACCGGTTATGTTTTAAGGAACGATCTTTTATTAGCCAAAGCTCGTGAAAATGATTCTCAGAGTTTAAAAAACTACACTAAAAAATTACCCGCAATTCTACTCGAAAGTTCACTTTCTAAAGCATTAAATTTAATGTTAGATACCCGCACACATATTGTATTAATTGTTGATGAATATGGCGCGGTTCAAGGGATTTTAACCATGGAAGATGTAATGGAAACCATGCTAGGTTTTGAGATTGTTGACGAAAAAGATAAAGCCGTTGATATGCAGCAAGAAGCCAAGAAAAAATGGCATAAAAAAGATAGCTCAAGCACTCACGAAAAATGGTAATTCAATAAAAAATGCCGATAAGTTTCCCTATCGGCATTTTACTTTTAAATCGTTATTTAATAAACGATTATGGCGACCATGAAGCTTCTACTCTAACACCAGTATATGCGCGATATCCGCGAATACTAACATGCCATGTAGTCGCTGCTGGGTTATTAAATGTACATACTTCATCGTTTCCGTTTCTGTATGGACGGCAATCATAACTGCTGGTTGTTGGCTGAGCGCCTTCACGAACGTAAAGATCAGCATCACCAGTACCACCAGACATAACCACGCTAAAGGTGCTCATTCCTGCAGGAATATCAATAGTGTAGTGTTTCCAACTATTACGGGCACCTTCTAAATCATCAACTGCACCGCTACCGCCGTCATTTCCACCACCGCCACCAGAGCCTTCAGTGTACGAACCAACTAAAGATACACCAGAGAAAGTTCTGTAAGCATTTACTAAGATATAGTAAGTGCCAGCTTGTGGAGAATCAAAACTACAAGTTTCTGCATTACCATTGCGGTATGGACGACAATCATAGTTTGAAGTAGTTGCTTGAGATCCAAACTTCACATGAATGTCTGCATCACCACTACCACCTGAAATTGCAAATGATAAATCAGTAGCACCTGCTGGTACTTCCATGGTGTAAGACAAGCTAGTTGACGAAGCTAAACCAGTTTTAGCCACACCATTTACTAATTCATTCTCACCACCTGTGCTACCTTCGGTAACGGTTACTGATTGAGAAGTAGAATCGCTTCCACCGTCGTTATCGGTTACTGTTAATTGAACGGTATAGGTTCCTGCCGAAGCATAAGAGTGAGAAGCATTAGCTCCACTTGCTGTTGAGCCATCACCAAAGTTCCAAGCATAACTAGCAATTGAACCGTCGCTATCAAAGCTACCCGAGCCATTGAACGAACAGTCTAAATCACTACAGCTATTGCTAAATGAAGCGGTTGGTAGGCTATTAACAGGATCGGGTTCAGTAACAGTTACCGATTGTGAACTAGAGTCAGTACCACCATTATTATCAGTTACTGTTAATTGAACATTATAAGTTCCTGCTGAAGCGTACGAATGCGATGGAGCCGCACCAGTAGCACTTGAACCATCACCAAAGTTCCAAGCGTAAGAAACAATGCTACCATCACTGTCAGAACTTGCAGTACCATTAAATGCACAGCTTAAATCTGAGCAGTTGCTAGAGAATGACGCAACAGGTAATACATTACCGCCGCCTCCGCCAGAACCATCACAGCCATTAGCCGCTATCCAGTCACTTGCATCTTTGGCTTTAACAATACCATTACCGAAGTAAACATCATGGCCATTAGATCCAGCGTCTTCAGCAGTTGTTTTAAGCACTTCTCTAATTTCAGTACCAGTACAGCTAGGATGGTTAGACCAAACAAGCGCAGCAACACCAGCAACACCAGGGGTTGCCATTGAAGTACCACTCATTAAGCCATAATCACCAGGACCTACTGAGATAGAAGCAGAAGAAGACCCTACTAAAGCAGAGCGATCAGCAAGATCGGCACCAACAACAGGAATGCTTGTTGAGTTAGAAGTTCCTAAAGTACCTTGCAGAACACCTTCAACATTATTAACAATAATTGCGCCAATACCGCCGCTGTCTTGACAGTTTTTAGTTTTATCGTGGAAAGAAATATTTCCGCGATCAATCACACAAATTTTACCGTTAGCACCAGAATTTGTGCTTTCAGCAGTGCCCATAAAGTAGGTAGAACCCTGAACACTACCAGTATTTTCCATTGCAGCAGCAGCATAACCACTGCCATCAGCAGATAAACCGGCAATAGTTGCGCCACCAGATGGATAGGTCGATAAAGTATCTACACCACCAGCAGTTGCCTCAACACAGTTAGTTTGTGCAGAGTTACAAGAAGGATGCTGAGAAAACGAAGCGATATTGTTATCGGCATCATTTGCACCAATCATCATTACAGAGTCATAACCCGCAGGATATGAACGAACGGTATTGCCATCGTTACCCGCCGCAGCTAAAACTAAACCGCCATTATTGGTAAAGCTATTAAAAGCATTTCTTTCGGTATTATTAGCAGCACCGCCACCTAAGCTCATGGTGATAATATTGGCACCAGCATTTGCACAAATAGAAGCTGCTTGAGCTAAATCAGAAGAATAACCCCAGCCAGCATTGTTAAATACTTTAACAATATGCATTGGAACACCAGGTGCCATACCTACTACACCAAAGCCGTTATCAGCAGCACCAACTGTACCGGCAACGTGAGTTCCATGTGGTCCACCATCAGCATTCCAGTTACCAGTGCCCGAGTCATTGGTTCCCGTAATGTTTGACCATACAAAGTCGTTGTTTCTACCACCAGTTTCACCATTTGAGCCAGCAATACCAGAATCAATTACACAAACCTTTTGACCTGATTGCAATGACAGCTGATCCGCTTGCGACTGGTAAATAGCATAAGGCGTAAGCTGAGCGGTATTTGGATCACCCGCATCATCGTTATATAAAGCCATTAGCTTTCTAGGAGCGTCAATTTCTACTTCTTCGACCATAGGGTCTTTTTTTAACGCTTTAACATCTGCCTGAGTTAACATAGCAGCAATTGCATATTGGCTATCAATGCTACGCTTAATAGTGGCACCTCTAGCTTTTAACGATTGCCTAGCCGCTAACGAATTAAAGCCCATTGCGCCTGAAGATTTCATCATACTATTAGCGGTATTTTTTTTGTATCTAACAATATAACGAACAGGTAATTGGCTTTCAGCACTAATGCTTACTGGGGTTAATTGGGGACTAGTTTGGTTAACTGCACCAACGCTAGCCGAGAGTGATACACCCAAAATGCCGGCGGTAACCGCACTGGCAACTTTTTGGATCGGATATTTCATGTAGCCTCCTAACAGGTTAAAAAAATATTTGATAACTCAAAGAAAACTTCAATATTTATTTTTTATTGGCTCATCTACCACTAAGCCTAGATTTCGTTGAGTCGAAGTAAATATAGGACAACTAGAAAATATTGCACAACTATAAAAGACATTATTTTATGGTAATATTACCATTTTTATATTATAACGCGTTATTATATAAGTAATTTGACACACAAACACTACGAAAACTTTCGTTTAACGTATTTAATACCTTTTTGATATTAACAGCAAACCCTAATAACCACTCATAAACAAAGGTTAATAATCAGAAAATTCAATTTAATTAGTCTTTTTTATCAATTAATTAATATTTCAGCGTTATTAACTGGTTTAATCCTTTCTTAAAGGGCATAAAAGCAGACTAAATAATCATTACGTTGTTAACTAATAGGCGCTCACTAACAAAATAATTGATATATACCCGTTTTCACCGCCCAATTAAAACAGGTACAATATCAGCCAGATGAAGTTCAACTTGGAAGCATTTAGCCCGTTAATATGCCTAGTTTCGATATCCAGCCTTTAAAAACCTGTTTTAACCATCCACAAGTGCAGTTGGCATTTGGCAACTTGTACCACAGCCTTGGGTTTATTACCGCCGTTGCCAGTGCGCCAGAGAAAATCCCAGCCAAAGAATGGATGCCGCAACTGGTAAAACCCGGTTCACCCGATATAACTTTTGAAGAAGAAAACCTCGTTAAAAACCTTAATCAAGGTTTTGTGAGTTGGTGGCAAGAATGCGACTTAGCCTTTGAACATGGCACAGGGCTTAACCTTCCTTGTTTGCTTGAAGCTAACGATGCAGGCAAAGCCGATCAATCATTAGTTGATTTTGCAACCGGTTATCTCGATGCCTATAACTGGCTTTCTGGTAGTTGGGATAAACTATTACCCAAAGATAGCCCCGAAGCAGTAAGAAGCTTAGCGCTTTTAGGTGTGCTGTTAGGGCGCTTTATCAATGAACAACAAGTGGCTAGTCAAGAGCCAGAAATTTTTGAGCAATTGCCCGAGTTAGAACAATGTATTAGCCTAGTGCCAAAGTTAATTTCAGCGGTTGGTATGTTAGGCAAAGACATTGCGCAAAACCAAGAAACAAGCAAACCGCAATCTTTTTCAGCCGTTTCTCCCGCAATTAACCAATTAAAAAATGTGGGTAGAAATGATCTTTGTCCTTGTGGCAGTGGTAAAAAGTTTAAAAAATGTTGTTTGCACTAACCATTAAGGAAAGCATCGATGAATAGCAAATATATTGCATTAATTATTTTCAGTATTTTTGTAGTTGGTGTTATATCGCTTAATATGAAAGCGCTAAACAAACAGTATGACTATCACGGTGTGATAAAGCACATTAATTTAGAAGGTGGCTTTTGGGGAATACAATTAAAAGGCGGACAAAATTTAAGGCTAATTGAATTACCTAATGAATTACAACTTAACAATACCGAAATTGCTTTTTCTGGCACATTTTTAACCCCTAAATTTAGCATTCAACAATGGGGAAAACCTTTTAAAATAGACTCGTATCAAATTCTAAAAAAAGGCGCCGCTAAAAAGCCAAAACCCGCCTTATGAATCCTTTTTTAAAAAAGTATTGGTCGCAATTTCAAAGAGCTTATAATTTTGAGTGCGGCTTTAGTGATTTAAGAGAAATTGAAAACGGACTAATTAATGATACCTTCTATTTAAAAGATCAATCTCAAGAATGGATCTTACAAAAAATTAATCAAACCGCTTTTGCTGATCCCAAACTTGTTATTAAAAACTTTGAAGTGGTATCAAATCATTTAGCCAATAATGCAGACTTTCCGCTACAAAATTTAGTGGTTAAAAAAGCTAATGATAATCAAACTTTTTTATACATAAACAACCAATACTGGCGAGTTACTCAATATATTACTAACAGTATTGCCCATTCTAAAGTAAGCAATCTTGAGCAAGCCTTTAATGGCGCTAAAGCCATTGCAGAGTTTGATATGGCGTTAGCCGATTTAGATTATCATGCAATAAAAATTACCATTAATGATTTTCATCACTTAAATAAAAGGCTTAAACAATTTAATCAAGCGTTAAAAACTGATCTAAACAATCGAGTAAAAAATTGCGCTGATGAAATTGCCTTAATTGAGCAATATAAACAGCTTGCCAATTGGATACCTCAAGCTGAAAAGAGCAAAAAAATCGTTAAGCATATTACTCATAACGATACTAAATTTAGCAACATACTATTTGCTAAAAACAGCAACCAGGTTCAAGCAGTTATAGATTGGGATACCATAATGCCTGGTTATTTTATTTTTGACTTTGGCGATATGTTAAGAAGCTTTAGCGCGGTTAAAGATGAAGAAAAACCGCAAAACTCTTATATAGATTGGTCAATTTTAGAAGCAGTTACAAAAGGCTATTTATCAAGCGCAAAAAAACTCAGCGCTTTTGAAAAACAAAACTTATTAACGGGTGCAGAAATTATTATTTTTATGTTGGGCGTAAGGTTTTTAACTGATTACTTAAACGGCGACAAATATTTTAAAACTCAATATTACAATCAAAATTTAAAACGTGCTCAAGTACAATTTAATTTATTTAAGCAGTTAACCATTGAGCATAAAAACTGGTGCAATAAACTCAATTTAATCTAGCTTTTTGGTCAATAGTGTTTAATCAAATAAATCTTGCTTGAGCGACTTTAAGCCAAAATGTTGATAAGCCAATTTGGTTGCCATACGCCCTCGCGGAGTACGATGAATAAAACCCTGCTGAATTAAAAACGGCTCTAACACATCGTCAATGGTGTCTCGCTCTTCGCCAATAGCTGCCGCTAGTGAATCTAAACCAACGGGACCACCTTCAAACTTTTCGATAATTGCCAGCATGAGCTTTCGATCCATATTGTCAAAACCTTGATCGTCAACATCAAGCAAATTAAGCGCCAAATCAGAAATCGACTGAGAAATTTTTCCATCGGCCTTTACTTCGGCATAGTCTCTTACTCGGCGTAATAATCGGTTGGCAATTCTAGGTGTGCCGCGCGAACGACGGGCAATTTCTTTTGCCCCCAATGTATCAATGGGAATACCCACAATATTAGCTGAGCGTTCAACAATATGGGTAAGATCTTCAATGTTGTAAAACTCTAGCCGTTGCACAATACCAAAGCGATCTCTAAGCGGTGAAGTAAGTGAACCTGCTCTTGTTGTGGCACCAACCAAAGTAAATGGCGGTAAGTCGAGCTTAATAGAACGCGCCGCAGGGCCTTCGCCAATCATAATATCTAGCTGGTAGTCTTCCATGGCGGGATATAATATTTCTTCAACCATTGGGCTAAGGCGATGAATTTCATCAATAAAAAGCACATCGTTTTCTTCTAGGTTGGTAAGCAAAGCGGCTAAATCCCCCGCTTTTTCTAGCACCGGCCCCGATGTATGCCTAATACTCACATTCATTTCGCTAGCAATAATATTGGCTAATGTAGTTTTGCCAAGCCCGGGGGGGCCAAAAATTAAAGTATGATCAAGCGCATCATTACGTTTTCGAGCAGCTTGAAAAGCAATGTCCATTTGCTCTTTTACCTTTGGCTGTCCTACATAGTCTTTAAGCGTTTTTGGCCGAATAGCACGATCAATTTGCTCTTCGGTTCCTTGAGTAACGGCGCTGATTATTCGGTCGGTTTCAATCATAGGGCTTTTAAAACTAATTATTTAAGTAGTACTAGGTCTGTGTAGGCATTCTAACCCGAAAGGTGTTTTGTTTTAAACTAGATTTTATCTGCATTGATGAACTAAACTAAACTTTGCCATGTCACTGATTGAAATTTATTAATTTCATCTAATAGTGAAACAAAAGCACCGTTATTGAGTCAACTCAAAGAACACGAAACAGTACACCAACTAGGAAATAATTATGGATACCAAAGCCGCAGTAGCATTTAAAGCTGGAGAGCCACTCTCTGTTGAAACCGTACAACTTGAAGGACCTCGCGCTGGAGAATGTTTGGTTGAGATAAAAGCAACTGGCATTTGCCATACCGATGAGTTCACTTTATCGGGCGCCGATCCTGAAGGAATATTTCCCGCAATTTTAGGTCATGAAGGTGCAGGAATTGTGCGCGAAGTTGGTGCTGGAGTTACCTCGTTAAAACCAGGCGACCATGTTATTCCTTTGTATACCCCCGAATGTCGCCAGTGTAAATACTGTTTGTCGGGTAAAACCAACCTTTGCCAAGCCATTCGAGAAACTCAAGGTCAAGGCTTAATGCCAGATGGTAGTACTCGATTTTCAATTAATGGTGAGAAGATCCATCACTATATGGGCACATCAACCTTTTCAAACTTTACCGTGGTGCCTGAAATTGCTTTAGCCAAAATTCGCCCCGATGCGCCTTTTGACAAAGTGTGCTACATAGGCTGTGGAGTTACCACCGGTGTAGGTGCGGTAATTAACACAGCAAAAGTGCAACCGGGTGATAATGTCATTGTTTTTGGACTTGGCGGTATTGGACTTAATGTTATTCAAGGTGCCCGTATGGTTGGCGCCAATATGATCATTGGGGTTGATATGAACCCTGATAAAAAAGCCATGGCCGAAAAATTTGGCATGACTCACTTTGTTAACCCCAAAGAAATAGAAGGTGATTTAGTGCCTTACCTAGTTGACCTTACCGATGGCGGCGCTGATCATTCCTTTGAATGTATTGGTAATGTTAATGTAATGCGCGACGCACTAGAGTGTTGCCACAAAGGCTGGGGTGAAAGCACCATTATTGGTGTAGCGGGTGCAGGACAAGAAATTAACACTCGACCCTTTCAGCTTGTTACTGGACGTGTATGGCGCGGCAGTGCGTTTGGCGGCGCAAAAGGTAGAACCGATGTACCTAAAATTGTTGACTGGTATATGGATGGCAAAATTAATATTGATGATTTAATCACTCATACCATGACGCTGGAGGATATTAATAAAGGTTTCGACTTAATGCACGCAGGTGAAAGCATACGCAGTGTTGTGTTATTTGATTAAGGATAATTTTTAATGACAATTACAACTCAATCACAACAAAAATCATTTGCTGGCATTCAAGGGGTGTATAGTCATTTTGCCGAAACTACCCAGTGTGAAATGACTTTTAGTGTTTATACCCCGCCACAAGCCAAGGATAAGCCATGCCCTGTTTTATATTTTTTATCGGGGCTTACTTGCACTCACGAAAATGTAACGACCAAAGGCTTTTATCAACAGGTAGCAAGTGAGCTGGGCGCGTTTATTATTTGTCCTGACACTAGCCCAAGAGGCACTGATTTTGAGGATGAGCATGTAAGCTATGACTTTGGAAGTGGCGCAGGTTTTTATTTAAACGCTACGCAACCTCCTTGGAACAAGAACTACAAAATGTACGACTATATCGTGCAGGAATTACCTCAGATAATAGAATCTAATTTTAATATTGATAGTAGAAAAGCAGGCATATTTGGTCACTCAATGGGTGGTCATGGTGCATTAACTATTGGGTTAAAACATCCAAAACAGTTTAAGTCAATTTCTGCATTTTCCCCCATTGTTGCTCCCATACAATGTCCTTGGGGAGAAAAGGCTTTTACGGGTTACTTAGGTGATAACAAAGAAAGCTGGAAACAATATGATGCGTGTAAATTAGTTGAGCAAGGCAATAAAAGCGAGCACTCAATATTAATTGATCAGGGCTTGGCTGATGATTTTTTAGTTGAACAATTAAAGCCAGAACTATTTAAACAAGCTTGTGAGAAAAATGGTCAATCATTAAACTTACGATTACACAAAGGCTACGACCATAGTTATTACTTTATTGCATCTTTCATGGCAGAGCATATTCAATTTCATATGAAAAATTTAAGTTCTAATCATTAAGAAAAGCTAGAGCTCTCATTTTTGTAGCCTCGATTTTAATCGAGGTTTTCTCAAGACAAACTCAAATGCCAATATATCTGCTCTACTTCAAGATGCATTCTCACGCAGAAGCATGGGTGCGAGAACTGTTTTTAATAATACGACAACCCATAAATAAACCTCGATTAAAATCGAGGCTGCGCTCTATGCAAGCTTTTTAGCTCCTTCTCTTTTGACAGAGAGGGCTTAAGAAGAGTGGAAGGCTTAAATATTATTAATAATAATTTAATTAACCGAAAATATTGGTTTTCTTTTACCATTTAACAATGTGCCAAGAGGTGTCCAACGAACAAGTAAACTATAAGTGATAAAACCAATAATTAGCGTGCCAAAACTACTGATTAAAAACTCAGTCCAAAGGTTATAGTCTTGATCAAGCAACCAGTATTGAATAAAAAAGATCACTGGCAGGTGAATAATATAAACCCAATAAGAAGAGTCACTAATATATCTAAAAACTTTATTCTTAGTATTTAAAAACTTTTTTCCATAACATACACAAACTAATGTCATATAAACCGCAATAAAGCACTCTAAAACCACTTGAATAACGCGTTCTAAAGTTAATGGAATACCCTGAGTTGCAAACTGCATAGCTTCCATAAAGGTTAATTTTTCTGGCATGGTTGTTTGAAAGTAACTGTAGGCACCAACACTTAAAATAAGTAAAACTAATTTATAGCGATCTATTTTTTCAATTAAGCTTTGATCGTTATAAATAAATAGTCCGTACAGAAAAAATAAACCATAAAATCCTAATGACCAAATTTCTGGATAGATTCTTTCAGCCGCAGGGTGTGGAACTGGTTGAGTCAGCATTGCTGGCACCATCAAAAGCGGTAATAAAACTAATGCAAATGCAGGTGTTTTAAGCCAATTTAATGCTTTATTTTCATGAGCTTTTAATTTAAAAATTAAAATTGCAATCACATAAAACCAAGCTAAATTAAATAAAAACCAAAGATGCATTGTACTAATTGGTGGCTGTGGTGCATCTGGCATATTTTGCATATAAGAAATTCCTTGTAGCATTGGTGATAAATTTTCTACACTGCCAATTGCCCAAGTTATTCCGCCAACAACGGCAACAATTACTAAAGGTAAAAATATAATAAACGGCGCAATAATTCGTTGGCTACGATTTTTGATCAGCCCTTTAATTCCTCTTTTTTCAAGCAACATTAAAGTAAAAAAACCTGCAATAAAAAAGAATAAAGGCATTCTAAATAAATGTGTAAACCAAGCAATACTATCAAGCACTTTAGAGTTCTCTGCCGACGAAGACATCCATAACTCATGCATTAAAGGGCTGTAGGCTAATGCAGCGTGAAAAAATATTCCTAACAACATAGCAAGTGCTCTTAAGTTATCCATATAATGTAAGCGCTCTGTTTTATTCGGCACGAGCGAGTCCGCATTTACTTGAGTAAATGACATAATGTAACCCTCTTAATTTAAAATTAAATTTTGATAGTTAAGTGCTATTTAAAGCTTAACTAAATGATGTTTTTTTGCCTTGAAGAAAATAAATGGTTGCAATTAGCCCTACTATGAGTAGCTTCATTCCTGCAATCACTGTAAATGTTGTTGAATTCCAAACTGGACTTGCATTCTCAATAAATGGTCGAATACCTTCAAGCTGAGATACTGCAAACAAAAATATAGAAATTGATACATGTGAAATACCCATTATAAATATTGTGATGGCTTCTGACTCAGTTATCATCGCTACGCTTAAGATAATCATATAAAGCAAATACATATAAACGGTGATAATGGTTGCCATAACAAATAAACCATTGGGCAAGTTAGGGCTGGTAAAAATTGCCGATGCCATCATTAAATACATAGCCACCCAAAAAAATAGCGTCATGGTTAAGTTGGCAAATAATTTACCTAGTGAATAATCTAAAAATGACACAGGCAAGCTAAAAATAAATGGTAGGTTTTGATTTTTCTTTTCATGAACGACGCTGGCAAAAATTAAGTGAGCGCCAATTGTTGCAAACAATGAAAGGATCAACACAAAACCCACATAAAACGCGGTTTTATTATTAATACTTAAAACAAAGCTAGCCACTAATCCGCCTAGCAAATAAATTAACGGTATCCAGCTAAATAGTCGCCAGTCTTTTGCAATTAATTTTTTGATCATAAAAGTATTCATTATTCTGCTCCTTGTCGGCTAGCAAAAACATCAGCCACAAATATTTCTTCTAGCGTCATTGGCTCAATAGACTTTACATTGGCATTTAAGTGATTAATGTTATCAATAAGCGTTTGATTAAATTGGTTAGTCACTAATACACCCGAAGACTCTTGCATTTGTGATTCAACAATATTTTGAACTTTGCTTTCATCAAATGCTTGCGAAAATTCAATACGAATTCGCTTCCAATTTTCTATAAAAGTTTCTTTATCGTCTGAATTCACAATTTTTCCGCGATCAATAAACGTTATTTTGTCAGAAAGCTGTTCAACATCTTGAGTGTTGTGTGAAGAAAATAGTACGCTTCTTTCTTCATCCAGCATCACTTCCATTAGCTCGTTTAACACTTCTTTTCGCGCAACAGGATCGAGCCCTGTAGTTGGCTCATCTAAAATTAACAGCTTTGGTCGTCTGGCAAAATTCAGTAATAAATTCGCTTTTACTCTTTGTCCATGCGACATACCCTTAACTTTTTGTTCCGCAATTAAATCAAAGTGTTTTAACAGCTTTTTGGCATAATCGTTATCCCAACTTGGATAAATAGAAGCAATAAAATCCATATGCCATTGCAGCGTCATGCTTTTATATAGTCGCATTTCTTCCGACACATAACCCACATCCATTTTGGCTTTGGCAACCTGCTCTGGAATTGACTTGCCTAGCAATTCAACCTTGCCAGAATCTGGTTTAATAAGCCCCATTAATGTTTTAATAACGGTCGATTTACCCGCGCCATTAGGGCCAATTAACCCCATGATTTCGCCTTCGTTTAACGACAAGTTAATTTGCTCTAACTTAAAGTGAGTATATTGTTGGCTCACGTTATTGATGTTGAAAATTTGTTCCACCTTTTACTCTCCTCGCTCATCATTATTTGATGAGTCTAATAAACTATCGGCTAATCCTTTTAGTCGATCTTTAATTTCACTCACAGATAACCCCAATTCATTTCCCGCTTTTAATGCTTGAGTTAAATGATCATCAATTACTTCAAATTTCATACCTTGGCTTTCGGCTTTATTTAATGCCACAAATGAGCCTTTACCTTGCTGGGTAACAATCACACCTTGAAGCTCTAATTCTTGATAAGCACGCTTAATGGTTATAACGCTCACCTTTACAGCCACAGCCAATTCTCGAATTGATGGCAGTTTGTAACCACTAGGCCACTCGCCTAAAGCAACCTTATTTTTAATCTGCTCAATGATTTGCAAGTACATTGGGCGACTATCGGCTTGTGACAAAATAAATTGTGATTGTAAAGACACAAACTGCCTCACTGTTCATATTGAATATACACAGTATACACACATATACACAGCAATCAATGCTTTGATCAAAATTTAATCCGATTAAATTGATTTAATATTCGGTAAACAGAAAGTCAGTTAAGACTAAAATGCAGATAAAGCCTTTAATATCGGTTATAGTAGAGGGTGTAATATTAAAGATTTAGTAGTTTGACTCGATAATGATAAAAAACCTTATTTCAAGCGCTCTAGCGCTATTTTTGTTAATTTTAACTCCCAAATTAAGCGCCATTGAACTGTCATTACCTGTTCATAAAATGCTATTAATGTCTGGAGAACAGCACCTTTTTGCCTCGCATATTCCTCAGTGGGAATCTCCTTTTAATTTTCAATCGTTTATAGAAATAACTTTTGACGATCCAAAAGTGAACAAAAAAATTAAAAAGAAATTGGCAAAAAGTAAACGATACTATAGGTTAGAACCCATTAATTTGAATGTAACCGATTTAAAAAAAGGCTTACCATTTGATATTGCTGTTAAAATTTATGAGCCACTAGAAGATAAAGAAACTAAAGCCCCCATAATAGAAACCCAAGCCACTATGAGAGCTTTATTTTATCGACAAATGCAAAAAACAGAGCGCAAAAATAATTATTCAAAATACGAAAAATACTATTCGGTACGCAGTGGAAAAGTGACCTACTTGTTCAATCGCATAACACCACAACGCCCTTTTGATCATATTGTAGTTGCCGATAATAAGTGTGAAGATTATTTAGAGTCATTAGAGGTAGAGGTCTTTAAATCTAAACCTCAACCCTCATTTAGTGGATCGCTAGAAAGCCTAAAAGAAATTGCTAAAAAAAATCAGTTAAGTAACTTAAATACCATTTACTTTAAAAAGAAATATGTTAAATAAGCTCAATTAACTAAATCATATTTTTAAGCGCTAACCGAATCAGCGTAGCCGCTGGCAAACTATCATCATTTACCTGACTAATCACTTTGCTGGCTTGAGCAGGTTTATAACCAAGCGCAACCAATCCGCTAATGGCTTCTTGCACGTTATTATTTGATGAACTAATTGGAGACTGGACTGACTGCTCAATATTTTCAACTGGCGCAACATCCCAATCTTTTAAGCGATCTTTCATTTCAATAATTAATCGCTCGGCAGTTTTTTTACCAACCCCCGGAATTTTAACCAAAGTTGTGGCTTCACCATGATGAACATTTTGTACAAATTCATTAGCATTCATGGCTGATAAAATCGCTAAAGCCAGTTTGGGTCCCACTCCATTCACTTTAATTAACTCCCTAAATAACTTACGTTCTTCTAAGCTATAAAAAGCAAATAACGTATGGGCATTTTCATTGATTGATAAATGAGTGTGCAAAACTACTTTTTGCCCTGCATCGGGTAAATGATAAATGGTATTCATTGGTGCTTGGCATTCGTACCCCACGCCATTGCAATCCACTAAAATAAATGGTGGTTGTTTTTCTAAAAGTATTCCGCTTAATCGACCAATCATTACTTAACCCTAAATTTTTATCATACTAAAATTATCTTAATCGTCGTCTTACAATCTTTTTTGCACCTGCACTTAATAAAGCACTTTGCAAAGCATGGGCATGACAAATAGCCACAGCTAAACCATCGGCAGCATCGACTTGTGGTGTTGAGCTTAAACCTAATAAACTAGTTACCATATGCTGAACTTGTGATTTATCTGCACCACCCGTTCCCACAACCGACTGTTTAATTTGCCTTGCCGAATACTCCGCCACCACCAAAGCATGTTGCGCCATAGCCACCATAGCCGCACCACGAGCCTGCCCCAGCTTTAATGCTGAATCTGCATTTTTAGACATAAATACTTGCTCAATAGCCGCCTCATTTGGCTTATATTCTTGCACCACTTCGGCAATACAGCTAAAAATTTGATTTAGCCTATCAGACAATATTCCCTCTTTTACCCGAATACAACCACTAGCCACATACTCCAGCTTTTTACCGCTAGAGCGGATCACACCAAAACCAGTAATACGCGAGCCGGGATCGATCCCTAAAATAATGGACAAAGAGTGAATTCCTAGTGAGGTTAATTTGGGTTTGAATATATCATAGTGGTATGGCGGGTGATACTACAGAAAAAATTGACGACCATAAGGCTTCATGTTGACTCACTTAATTAGTGTTTAGAAATAAATCTATCTTTTTATACCCGTTCTCCTTCAAGATGCATGCTTCAGTGTTCAACCAAAAAGCTTGAACAAGGCGCAGCTTGCAGGAAATGGCAAGCCCTTTTCAAAAGCTGCAACGCAGTGCAAGCTTTTTGGCTGAGCACCCGAAGGGCAAGTCAGTAAGCCAACCTCTTCTTCGTTATCAATGCTTGAATTAGAATGACTAATCCTGCGCATTAATGCCTCAAATAGGATGGCTTACTGACTTGCTGAAACATGCATCTTGAAGGAGAACGGGTATATATTTTGTTAAGCACTACAGCGCTCAAGCTTCTCTTTAATTGCCTCACAAACAAAAGCATTTAAACTTTGTTCCCCCGAAGCAATAACAGCTGCTCGATGTAACTCTGCACCTGTACGAACATTAAATGTTCCTTTGAAAGGTAAATTAGGCTCTCTACCTAACTCTTTGCAAGACTGCAAATAACCATCAACCGATAATTGAAATTCTTTTTCTAAGCCTTTAAGTGTGCCAGATTCATAAGTTACAAGATCACGAATAAAAGCTAACTTCCCAAATAATGAACCATCCTCTATGTCTGGCTCAATGGTTCCAAGGTAACCTTTGTATTTTAAATAGGTCATAGTAAGTCCTCTTGCTTTAATACCTGTTTAACAGCTTTTAATGTGCCACCTTTGATTTCACTTTCAGGGTGAGGTTTATGTAAAAGAATTAAGCTATCTGATTTTGCGTTATAAAATCTTACTCGTGAACCAGCCATCTCTTTTTTCTCATATCCAAGCTTGCTCAACAAAGAAACTAAGTTCGTCCAAGAAAAAGTATTCTTTGAATTATTTAACTTAGTGATTAATTTCTCGGCTTTACTCATTTTGCTCTTCAACCTTGCTCAATTAATTATAATTGTGCTTGATGCACCATGCAACTATTTTTAGTTGCATTGCAGGGCGAGTTTGTTACAGGTTTTTTGATCTCAAAACGACCAAACATTAATTGCCTCATTAAAGTCACTAATGAAATCTGACATTGTTTACAACCAAATTAGATAAACGTGCTATCACCTAACTAGACACAAAAGATGACGGCGGCTCACCAAACTGCTGTTTAAAACAACTACCAAAATAGGCAACAGAGCTAAAGCCACAATCGAAACTGGTTTGAGTAACAGTGTAACCTTTTTTAAGCATATCCATTGCTCTAGTAAGTCGGTATTCTTTTAATGCTTGGCTGGGGGTTTGTGATAATAAACGCTCACAATATCTGGCTAAAGTTCGCTTATCCATATTAATATGATTAGCAATTTGATCAATTTTAATTTTACTATCCCTATGCATTTCATTTAAAGCTTGATCAAACTTTTGCATAAATTGTTTATCCTTGCTTGCCAATTCTTCTAAGTCAAAGTTTTGTCGATAAAAGTTACTTTTAATATGCGCTTTGTATGCCTGAAAAGATTTTAATAAATTGGTTACCTTCATTAACAAAATTTCACTGCTAAAAGGCTTGCCCATATAGTCATCAACCTTAGCTTTAAAACCGCGTTTTTGGCTTTGTAAATCATCTTTTGCGGTTAACAAAATTAAGGGGATATGCTTTAGCTCGTTATTATTTTTAATTGACTCTGCCAATTCAAAACCATTCATCTCAGGCATCATTACATCAGAAATAATTATGTCAGGTAAAGATTTAGCTATCTGTTTTAAAGCTTGCTTTCCATTATTTGCTGTTTTCACACTAAAAATATCAGATAAAACACCTTTGATATAATTTTGCAACTCAGGATCATCTTCAACTAACAAAACTGTTCCTGTAAATTGCGGCTCTAATGATTGAATGCCTTCAGTTTTAATGTTTTCAGTCTTAGTTTCAATTGGCGCCTTGGTTTCGTATGGTAATCTAACCAAAAATTCACATCCTGTTATTTTTTCGCCTTTAATAATATTAGACACCGAAACTTTTCCATTCATGCTTTCTACTAATTCTTTAGTTAGTGCCAAACCAATTCCAGAGCCTTGCTTAGTATTATTAGGAAGCTTATAAAACCGTTTGAATACTAATGCTAGTTTATCTTCGTTAATTCCCTCTCCTTGATCTACAACTCTTAAAGTTAGTTCATTTTTAAAGTATGAAAGGCTAACATTAATGCTAGAATCTTTAGGGCTATGTTTAATAGCATTGCTAAGCAAGTTAGTAAGAATTATTTCCCACGACTGCTCAATTAGTTCTATTGTCAAAGTCGTAGGTAAGTTAGTAAGATTAATCGTTAAATTATTTTCCTTAGCAATTGCTTCAAAACCTTTAACCACCCTTTTAGTTAGCTCATAAAGTTCGTATGTTTTAATCTGAGGTTTGTGCGCTCTTACTTCGGCTAAAGATAAAAGCTGCTCAACTAAATACAATAATCTTTCACCATTATTTTGAATTGAAAAAAGTTTATCACTAAATTCTTGGGAGTGATTTAATTTTAATAACTGCTCAACAGGTCCTAAAATGAGTGTTAATGGTGTTCTAAATTCATGCGAAATATTTTCAAATAGTTTTTGCTTATCATCTAATGCTTTAGCTAGTTCTTGTGTGCGGGTATTAACTGTTTGCTCAAGCTCTACATTAATCTTTTTAAGACGTTTTTGTTTATAAACGATAAATAACCAAATACCAATAATTATTGTTATTGAATATAAAATAAAGGCAAAATTTGTTTGGTACCAAGGTGCAGCAATAATAATTTTTACTTTTTTAGGTGCTAAAGCCCAAACACCATCATTATTAGAACCTAATACTTCAAAAAGGTATTCACCTGGTTTTAATTGTGTAAAAGTTACTGAACGCTCAGTGCCTAGATGAACCCAGTCGCCCCCATTAAGGCGGTACTTATATTGATTTTTTTCTGGCAATACATAATCTAAAGCCGCAAACTCAAATTTTATTAATATATCATCGTAATTGAGTTTTATTTTATCAACATAATTAATGGCTTTCTCAATATAAATACTATCGCTTGGGTGCTGTTTTTTCCCGTTAACTGACAGCGATGTAAAGATAATATTTTTAGGCGGTATATCATTAAATTTTATATCGGTTTCTGGATTAAATCGAATAAAGCCACCCAAGCCACCAAAGTACATATCTCCATTTGGCGCTTTATAATAACTTTCTGAATCAAACTCATCTATTATTAATCCATCTCGTTTATCAAATACACGAATAAAGTGTTTGCACGACTTAGTCACATTACCATTAATATCTTCACAAGGCTTAAAGTGTACAAGCCCTTTTAAAGTGCTAAACCAAAGGTAGCCGCTTTCGTCTTCTAAAATACCAAAAACGACATTGCTGGGTAATCCATCGGCTTTTGTATAGTGAATAAAGCGATTGTTTTTTTGATCAAAGTAATCTAATCCGCCGCCCCAAGTTCCAATCCATAATCGATCTTTTTTATCAGAATGCAGGCTGAATATATAATCATGGCTTATGCTTTTAGTGTTATTTTCATCGTGAGAGAATATTTGCCAGTTATTATTTTTTTCGTCGAAGCGGTATAGACCTTTTTTATGAGAGCCAAACCACATAATGCCTCTAGCATCTTGTTCAATTGCACGAATAGCTCCTAATTTACCAAATACATCATTGTCAGAATAGTTTATGAAATTTTCATCACCTTTTACTGAGACTCCTTTTTTATGATTAATCCATAAACGTTTATCTCTATCTTCAAAACTGCCGAAAACTTCATTTGTGGGTAGTTGATGAGTATAATCTAACCACTTTGATTTATTTTGAATATATTTTTGAACACCTCCATATTCACTAATGAACCAAATTTCATTGGGCTTTAACTGTACAATGTCTCTAACATGATTATTTTTAAGTGAGGGCTCTTCTGAATTAGAATTAAATTGATTTATAATATTATCCTTAGGGTTCAGTTTGAAGGCTCCATTTAGCTGAGTACCTATATATAGATTTCCTTTTTTGTCTTTATATATTGAGCGAATATTGATTTGAGTATTTACTTTTTCTTTTGCATTAAAATTATAAAACCAACTTCTATATTTGGATAAAGCAACAATACCTTGCCTTTTCGTTTTGAAAGCTCTATACCAATTTTGTACATAGGGACTATTTAACTCTTTTTTATCTAAGAAATGAAACTTAGATTCAACTTCCATATTTGTATCAATTTGATATAGAGCGCCATCCTCAAAAACCAATATTTCTTCCTTTTTATTAAATGACGCTATATACCATTCACTATCACCAAACTGCTTATTTCTAAATTTATTATTTTCCAAGTCAAATAAATAAATAGAGCAATTAGAAGCAAACCAAATATATTTATCTGTTTTTTTCAGCAAATCAAAGTAGGCGTTTTTTTTATATTTTCTTTTGTATTTGCAATTATTGCTGTCTTTGAAAAAAGTTACTTTAGGATAATTAAGTTCATTATCTAATTTAAATATAGTGCTATTTATCCCAGCAAGGTATTCATGCTTGGTTTTTATTATAAACTGTACTTCTTGTTGTTTTATTATAGGTATTTTCCTTTCATTTAACATTGAGGTGTTATGATCATAAAAAAACAGTGAGTTTTCAGACAATATAACTAATTGACTTGATTTAACAAATGTATGATTAAACCGCTTAAATGGTAATAATTTTAAGGCATTATTAAGAGTATTTAAAATAGCTATATCTTTGTTAAAAATAATAGCTGCAAAGTTTTCATTAATTTTTTCTATATATTTTATTGTGTTTGATGAGAACTGCTCTTTATTTTCAAACTCCAATTTCTGAATTACTAAACTTTCTTTATTTATAATATAAACATTTCCCAAAATATCTACTGTTATAAATAGCTTTTTATTAATTTCAAAAATTCCTTTAGTTGCATTTACACTCTTTGTATTATTGTAAATAAAAGAGTTCATTTCCTCTACAGTCCCAAAATCTATTAAAATATCTTCTTCAGAAGAAATCCATAATAAACCTTCGGAGTCAATACTAGGATAATAAATAGGGTTGCTGTTATTTTGATTCACAGTGTTTTCTTTTAAAAAAAGCACCGTCGCAAAAGTATTATTACAAAAGATAATCATTGATAGTATGATTAGCTTTAACATTAAAAAACACCTTAGAATAATACTGGCCAATATAATCAATTGGCCAGTGGCTTAAAATTAATCATTATACAGAGCAGTAATTTCTTCTTGAGACAATGCCCGATTATATACTCTGACATCATCAATGCTTCCATTAAAATAATCTTGTCTAATATTTCCACTATTTGTCCTAAATCCAATGGATAAAAAATGATTAATTCTAACTGGAGGTAACGTATTAGTTTCAGTTGACTCTAATATACCATTTATATAAATTCTAAAATTACCACTTGTATCTCTAAGCGCCACAACAAAATTCCATTCATTTAAATTAGCTTGTGTTGTTGAATAAGCATAATTCTCATCATTACTATTGTCGCCTCTGTCTTCAAACCAACTTAAATATTGATTATTATCATCAATAAACAAACTATATTGCATAGAATCAGTATCAAAAGATTCTCCATAAGCCACAATAGCACTCCACTTATTTAATTGATTTGTTTTAACCCAAGCAGAGACAGTAAAAACCTCAGAGGAAAAAAGCTCACTATCGATAGTAATTTCATCATTTATGCCATCGAAAAAATATGCACTATTTGAGTTTCCATTTCTATCTGAAGTAAGAACGGCTCCATCTACTACTCCATTTAATCCATTAGAACTTTCATCATTTGCATTCCCATTAAATGGATAGTGTGCAATAAGACCAGTAGAGCTAACAACAACCTCAGATATTGCCGTTGAAACTTCGCCTTCGCTATCCCTTACTTCAAGCTTAACCTCATAAACCCCTTCACTAGTATAAGTATGTTCAATTACTTTATTATTTGTAGACCAATTTGACTCAAAATTACCATCATTATCAAAGTCCCACCTAGTTTCTAGCTCTTCAATTGAATCGTTATCATCCGATGTCCCTTCGGTTGTATAGGTAACAGCTTGATTTACTGCCACATATCCTTTAGGTGAACGTTCAATCATTGCTACTGGAGGTTGGTTATCGCAGGTAAAAGAGAAAGCACTAGCCTCATTATTAATCACACAATCTATTACAGTTGGTTTTGTAAATAAATCCCAAAGAAACGGTATTGCTGACTGAGTTCCATCAATCAATAAATTTGCAGTATAAGCAATAGCGTTAAGTTTCTTTATTAATCCAATATATTTTTTATAGCCCCCTTTCACACCTTTAAATGCAAATTTTATAAATTTATCAAGCCTCTCTGGATGTTCCTGTGGGTCAAAATAACTGATAACGCCGCTTAAAATTTCTTTATAACTATTTGCACTCTTAAAGTCAGGTAAGTTGTCAAAGCTAAGTATATTCCCTTCTATAAAGTTCTCAATTTGCTTGCTTGTAATTGGACAAAATAGCGCCATATCTAATGCGATACAAAAACCTCTAACTAAATTCCCTACTGATGCTTTATTGCTACCAGCATCAAATCGAACATTTGATTGCCCAAGCCCATGACCAAATAGCTCTTTACTTGGCTCTGTGATTGATATGCCCGAAGTAAAAGAAAATTTCCATGCTTGATCTTTTCCGGCAATAAGATAGTCATTAACATCATTGCCAAATATGTAGTTATAAAAAATCATGGTTGGATTAACAATTTCAATATCATCCACATTTTCACTATCAAGAATATGTGGTAAGTCTAAATCTACAGATTTAATTTTTTGTAACTTACTTTGCCTCTCTACAACCTCTAGTACCTCGTTTACTATCTCAAAAGCGGGCTGCCAAACACTCAATGTCAGTTCAGGATCAATAAACGAATTAAGGTTATTTTCAATACCACTTTCAACAGACTCAACTAGTAACTCATATTTTTCATGTTCTTGAGCTGCTTCTAAAATTTCAAACCGTGTTTCACGCTCAATACCATGCAATCTTGGAACGGATAAAATCATCCCATCAGCAATTGTGTTCGCAGATATATCAAACTCGCCAGACTCATATGCGACAGTATTAACAAAAGCCACAGTAATTAAATTATCTGATTCATCTGATACAAATATTAACTGTCCTTCATTCGCATCAGAAAGTTCCAGTATAGGGTTTGTTGAAGGAACTAATTTAACCTCAGAGTCAAATGCTGAAACATCAAAATTACTGGTATCTATATCAGCATTAGTAAATGCAGATGCTGATAAAGTTATTGATTTAGTATCTAAGGTTGGATAAAAAGGATTGACCGTAACATTGATGGTACTTTTACTTGTTTCCCCTTCATTATCTGTTACTGATAACTCCCAGCTGTAAATAGTATCTTGCTCTACATCTGGCGCAGTAAAGTTTGCTATTAATGTATCGCTATCAATTAACTCAATGCTTTCCCCTTGTGTTTGTGTCCATATAATAGTTGTGATGCTACCATCATTGTCATTGGCTTCAGCCGTTAACTCTACAATATCCCTCTCATTTACTGATTTTTCTGCATCTAAATTTATAACTGGAGCAGCATTAACTGGATTGATTTGAATAGTTATATCATCGGTATCAGTTGCACCATCATCATCAGTAACTGTTAGCCGAAAGTTTAATGTTAACTGACTTGTAGTAATTGGTGCATCAAATGATGCAGATGCCTCTCCAGAATCACTCAAAGTCACACTCTCTCCATCAACTTGACTCCAACTATAACTGGCAATTGTTCCATCAGAATCCGTTCCTGTGCCCGACAAATTCACTTGCGTCTGCTCATCAACCGTTTGATCGTCACCAGCATCTGCTTTTGGTGCTATATTTTCAGGAGTTGGTGGGGGTGCAGGATCATCACTTCCCCCTCCGCCACCACCGCAGGCTACTAAAGATAGAAAAAAGAAAGATAAGAAAAAACTATTTAGTTTTTTAACATCAGGCATAGTAAAACTCCTTTATTGATTATTGTAATTTTTGTAGTGCAGTCAGTTAACTGAGATAGGAGTGTATTAATCGCTTGAGATATTAGTTATCAGTATTTTGATCTTTAATATCAAATTTTTGACAATTTACATAGTGACTTGTTTTTAAAGATATTTTTGAATTATTTGTCGCTGACTTCATTAAGATAGCCAGCAAAAAACGATGACAATATAGTTTAATAGCGCTATACTCGTAACTACAAGTGTATGTACGGATATTTACATGAAGTTCGAGTGGGATGAGAATAAAAACCAAATCAATATTCGCAAGCATGGGATCGACTTTAACGACACTACAGACATATTTAACCATCCGATGCTGACACTAGAAGATACCAGAGCAGCATATGGCGAGGTTCGATGGGTTGCCATTGGTTGGCTAAAAGCGTTGGTTGGCGTGGTTGTTTATACCGAACAAATCGGTGATACGATACGAATAATCTCGGCACGTAAAGCCACGAAAAGAGAGGTGCGCAGATATGAACAAAGCTTTAAAAACTGACTGGAAACGACTGGAAGCCATGACTGATGCAGAGATCGATACCAGTGAAATACCTGAGCTGGACGAAGACTTCTTCACCCACGCAGAAATCAAACTACCACAGAAAAAATCGGTAACCATGCGACTTGATGCTGATGTATTGGAGTGGTTTAAATCTCAGGGAAAAGGCTACCAGACACGAATTAATAGGTTACTGAGAAAGTACATGGATGCTCAAACGCATCACCGATAGTTGAAATACCTTTCTTCTGCTTGCTGTCTACTTTTATGCATCCATGAATTTATTGGATCAACAATTTAAGACAATCTGTCAATTGATTATTTCTTGCACAAGCCTGATAAAAACTACGCTCTTAATTTCAACGCTAACATTGCTACAAAATTATGCTGAATTTTTAACTTCTGTTAAAATCCTCTTTTTCTCAAAAGTCCATTATTTTGAAAGACTCATCATTAAATTTTAAAACCCGATTAGTATTAGTAGCGGCTTTTTTACTGAGCCTTTCACTTATTGCTTATGCTTTTGATCTAAAAGAAAGCTTTAACCTCGAAGCCATTAAAATACTTTTTATGGATAATCTATTGATTGGCATTTCTATATTTGTCGGCTTATTTGTGATTGGCAACTTTATTCAAATACCAGGATTAATATTTTTAGCTGCTGCAGTTTTAACTTTAGGAAAAGTACATGGCGGAATAGTCACTTATCTAGCGGCTATCACTTCTTGTATGGTTTCATTTTTTGTGATTAGAGCCATTGGTGGGCAAGCGTTAACTAACCTTAAATTTGCATGGGCAAATAAGATTTTTAATCAACTGGGCAATTACCCTATTCGCAGTATTTTTATTTTACGCAGCGTTTTTCAAACTCAGCCGCTGCTTAACTATAGTTTGGCATTATCAAATGTTAAATTTAGAGATTACCTAATTGGCACCATAATTGGTTTACCACTTCCAATTACGGTGTATTGTTTGTTTATTGACTCTATCTTAAAGCTGGCTAATATTAATTAGCTAAAACCGTCCTGCACTATAGTCGGCAAAAGCTTGCATTAGCTCACTCTTAGTATTCATCACAAATGGGCCGCCTCTAACAACTGGCTCATTTAATGGTTTACCTGCAATTAATAAAAAGCGTGCACCTTTTGAGCTGGCTTTTACACTAACTTTTTCTCCCAAGCTTAATACGCCTAATTCATTTTTTGTTAATGGCTGATCTAAATTTCCTTGTTTATCAAGAAGGGTTAATTCACCATCAATAAGGTAAATAAAACTATTGTGACCAACGGGTAAGTCTTGAGCCAATGCACTGTCACTAGTTAATTTTACATCTAAATAGATTGGCTGAGTGTAGTCATTAATCACAGCTCCTGTTGTCCCCTGATTAGTAGTTCCAGCAATCACTTTAATAGTTGAACCATTATCTAACTGCTCAATGGCAATTTGATCAGCGGGAAACTCTTGATAGTTAGGCTCGGTCATTTTGGCTGATGCAGGTAAATTCACCCATAACTGAAACCCTTTTAATAATCCTTGTGATTGAGCAGGCATTTCGGAATGTAAAATGCCTTTACCTGCGGTCATCCACTGCACACTACCTGATTCAATCACTCCTTGATTACCCGCACTATCTTTATGCTCCATTAAGCCATCGAGCATGTAGGTAACTGTTTCAAATCCACGGTGAGGATGAGTAGGAAAGCCGCCAATATAATCGGCTGAATTATCGCTTTCAAAACAGTCGAGTAGTAAAAATGGGTCGAGCATATTTAAGTATGGCGAGCCAATAATTCGTGTAAGCTTAACACCTGCACCATCAGCAGTTTGAATACCTTCAAACCGCTGGATGATTGTTCGATATGAAGCTCGATTTTCAACTGATGGCGAATTAATATTTGTATCGCTTAAGTTTTTCATCTTATGCTCCTAATTCAATTTAGACTGATAAAGTAACGGGCTTTATTAAGCAACTTTTTGACGATTATCAAGAGAATAACTACCCGCACCATGAGCAACAATCATTAAAAAGCCGCCTGCAATGGTAATATTTTTCATAAACATCATCATATTCATTTGGTCGCTAAAGTCGGCATGGAATAAAATCGCTGATAAGAAACTAAAACCCGCTAAAGCAAATGCCCAAAGACGCGTTTTCCAGCCCACAATAATGGCTAGCCCACCTAAGACTTCAAGCGCAATCACTAAAGGTAGTAAAGCACCAGGAACACCCATAGCATCCATATAACCTTGAGTACCTGCATAGTTGCCAATTTTATTTAAGCCCGAAACAACAAAGATTAAAGCTAAAAATACTCTGCCTGCTGGTGCGCTAAATGATAATAATTTTTCCATGATATTTTCCTCGATTAAGTGTAAAAAGTAACAAAGTTAATTAGTAAGTTGTTTGCCTTACCAAAGTGTGGGGAAATAATAGCTAATCATATTAATTGAATAAACAGACATAAAATGAAATAATTGTTCTTACATTTAGAACAATTTAACCTGATATTCTTTTGGAGTTTTTATGGGGCAACTAGAAGATATGGCAATGTTTGTGCGCATTGTTGAAGCGGGCGGCATTAGCAAAGCGGCAGAGCAATTAGATATTGCTAAATCGGCGGTCAGTAAAAAGCTTAGTGATCTTGAAAAGCGTTTAGCCACGCAATTAATTAGTCGTACTACTCGAAAATCAAATTTAACCGAAGTAGGCGAAGAATATTATCATCAATGTTTACACATATTAGAACAAGTGCAAGCTTCCAATGAAAAGGCCAGTGGTAACACTAGCGGTGTTGAAGGCACATTGAAAATGACGGCTCCGCTTTCTTTTGGTTTAATGCATTTAAACAAAATTATTGAAGCATTTGCTTGCCGTTATCCGCAACTTAAATATCAGCTAGATTTTTCCGATAGACATATTGATTTGGTTGAAGAAGGATATGAGCTAGGTATTCGTATTGGTGATTTAGCCGACTCAAATTTGCAAGCCAGAAAAATCACCCAAATTAATCATGTTTTATTGGCTAGTCCGCAATACTTACAAAAACATGGCACACCCAAAGTGCCCGAAGATTTATACCAACACTCCTTTTTACAATACAGTAATAACGATCAAATTCGTTTTACGCTTGATCGCAATAATAAAGAAAGCACCACAATAAAAATTAACGCCAAATTTAAAGCGAACAATGGTGATGTTTTAAAATATATGGCTGAAAACCATCATGGCATTACCTATATGCCCACTTTTTTATTAGAGCCAAACACCATTCCCAATAAGCTGGTTAGCGTTTTACCCAAGTTTGATTTACCAAGCTTAAATGCTTATGCGGTTTATCCAAGAAACCGCTTTTTATCGCAGCGCTGCCGAAAGTTTATTGACTTTATGATAAAAGAATTAGGTGATACCCCCTATTGGGATCAGTATTTAAATTGATTGCCCCATTAAAGTTAACCACCTTATTTAGGCGTACTACCTTTTGCAGCAACTTGATAGATATTACCGTTATCGGTTGAGAAATAAAGTTTTCCCGAAGGGTGAGTTAAAACCGAGCGAATTCTTTCCCCTAGCGACTCAAATAGCCTTTCTTCTTTAACAGCTTTACCATTTTTATCGAGTATTACTCTATTTAAATGAGTAAACTTTAAAGAGCCAGATAACAAACTACCCTGCCATTTAGGGATAAGAGAATTTTGATATAACACTAAACTACTGGGTGCAATTGAAGGAACATAATATTTAATTGGCTGCTCCATTCCCGCTTTATGGGTACCTTCACCAACATCAACAGGTCCCCAATATTCTTTACCATAGGAAATCACTGGCCAGCCATAATTAGCGCCTTTTTTAATCAAATTAATTTCATCACCGCCTCTTGGACCGTGCTCAATGGCCCATAAACGATTATTTTTACTATCAAAAGCAAGCCCTTGTGGGTTTCTGTGTCCGTAACTCCAAATTTCATTGAGAACATTAGGAGCTTTAATAAATGGATTATCAGAAGGAACGCTGCCATCAAGGTTAAGCCTGATAATTGTGCCTGCATGGGTGTTTAAATTTTGCCCGTTTGATCTTTCTCCTCGATCACCCACGCTAAAAAAAATGTGATTGTTATTGTCAAATGCTATACGAGAGCCATAATGCCTGCCGTTGCTTGACTGAGATTGAGTAATTAATAGATCTTTCCAATTTACTAATTGGCTATCTTTCAACTGAGCTCTAGCAAGTGTTGTAGCAGACTCGCCATTGTCAATTAGCTTGCTGTAGGTAAAGTATATCCAATTATCTTTGGTGAAATTGGGGCTTACTTTTACATCCAACAGACCACCTTGGCCGTTTACTTCAATTGCAGGCAATCCTTGTACTTTAGTTGCTTTTTGAGTTGCTAAATTAATTAACTTTAAATTGCCAGATTTCTCTGTTACTAAAAGTTGATTAGCTCCCACCCAGTCCATTCCCCAAGGAACACTAAGTCCTGAATAAACCGACTTTAATTGTAATTGTTTTTCATCAGCCGAAGCTAAAGACCCATTAAAACCAAGCAACGCTATAACAAGCGACATCATAGTTAGAATAATAAATTTTGGCATTATTTTCTCAATGTAAGATAACGGTTAATGACAAGAAGTATACTGGCTAGTATAAAATTTTAATAGCCAGCCATAGACAAGCCGAGTTATTTTTAGTGTTTAACATAGAATTTTTTATTCGTGCAACAAATCATATACCCGTTCTTTCATTTTAACCAATATTAAAATTAGCAAAAGAATTCTTGAAGATCCCCTCAGACCGACTATTCTTATTTTATTGGTATCATTAATTTTAAAGCTTCATTGCTTAACAATATACCTGTTCTAATTCAAGATGCATGACTCAGTAAGTTGTACTTAATTCAAACTTGTTGTCTTAACACTAAAAACAAGCATATCGAAGTAGAGTGGATATAATAACTCATTGATAAGAATCTTATTTATCATAATTTAGCGATAAAAGGCTTTATCATTAAATTTAGAGCGTTCAAACAATAGATGTTGTCTAAAAATAAAACTTTGTTAATAATAATTACTGTATTATTTTGCAGTATTCCATTTTTATTAAATCAATTAGGTTTCCAGTTTTCCACTGCAAATTTTTACTCACCATTATTACAACAAGAAACTGCTGTAGAAAGTTCACAAATAGCCATCATTGAATCTATTACGGGCAAGTTTCATCATGCTTTTATCGAGTGGATTTCTATTTGTATAGCACTTATAGCCGCAGTAGCTTGCTTTATCCATTTTTACCGAACAAAAGATATTTCAGCTCCTATTATTGCAATTATTTTAATATTTACGGCTGTCATGGATATTTTTCATGTAATAACCGTATCTAATATTACTTTAACCTCTAGTAATAACTCCAATTTAATTGCCCTCACTTGGACAATAGCAAGGCTATTTAACATTGTACTCATTGTTGTGGGCATTGCCTTCCAATATTATTTACATAGTCATAAAACTAACAACCACTTCAGCTTTGCCAATAGTTTAAAAACAATGGCTTTTATGGCTATAGTTTTTTCTATTGTTGCTTCAGTTGTAATAAATTGGTTACTTAATTCAGAGAGTTTACCTGATACCCTATACCCCTTTGCACTAATAAAAAAACCTTACGACGCACTGGTATTAATATTATTTATTTTAACCGCAGTTGCTATCTGGAACTGGAATAAAAGCCAGCATTCGGCTTTAAAATTTTCATTACTAGTTGCTATTATTCCAGCAATTTTTTCACAGTTTCATATCAGTTTTAGTAGCACTTCGCTCTATGATAGTGAATATAATATTGCGCATATTCTAAAAACCATTTCTTATTTTATATTGTTTAGCGGTGTCTTGTGGGATATGGCTAAATCTTCCAAAGAAAAAACAGAGGAGTCTCAAGCAAAATCACTTAAAGCATTATCATTTGCAGGAAAACTCAATGTAGGAAAAGCAAAATACCCGCAGTCGGTTACCATTCCATTAATTGCTTTTACCATTTCAATCACAATTACTTTTTTAGTTGCATTCAGTTTTTATAAAGATACCAAAAGTTTAATTACTGAATATAAAAACCAGGAGCTTATGGTTGAAGGTGCATTGGTAGAGCCTTTAATAAAAAATTTTTATACTCGCCTTTATAATGATGTGCTTTTTTTAAGTAAAACCCCACCAATTAATGGCATTATGAATGCTATTGAAACAAATAATTTTGAACAAGAAAATGTATGGAAAGATCGTTTTAAACAAATACTGGAAAGTATTTTGCAAAGCAGAAACGATTATTTAAAAATTCGGTTTGTCGGTATTCATGATAGCGGTAAAGAGCTAGTTAATGTTTTTAAAAATAATACTGGCGTTTATCGAACCCCCGATTCAAAGCTTTTAACAACGAGTACCGAAGAGTATTTTTTACAAATTAAAGCGGCTGAATCAGGGAAGGTTGGTTTTTCTTCTATTGAACTGTATAAACAACAGAATAAATTACGTGAACCACATCTTCCAGAGCTTAAAGCTTATACGCCAATATTTCATCCTCAAACTGAGAAACTGTTTGGTTTTATTATTATTAATGCTAACGTCAACCACCTATATAACGACTTAAAAAACTCTATAAGCCAATCATTAACTTTGTTTATCGTTAATGAAAATGGTGACTATTTATATCACCCAGATAACAGCAAAAGATTTGGTTTTGATCTCAACAACAGACACTTTATTTATCAAGAATTTGAATTTTTAAAACCTTTATTTGAAAGTGAATTTCAACATCAAAATTTAATTAATAAAAACAAGCAAATTCTTAATGCAAACAAGCAAAAGCAAGGTTTTTTTCAATCAATTCATTTTGATGATTTTGAAGATCCTTACCCTCTTTACTTGTTTTTAACTTTTGACAAAGAAATGCTTGAGAGCGAGCTTTCTGGTTTATAGAAATCAAAGCTTAATGGTTGGACTTGGTGTTTCTTTTTTGGCATTAATATTTACTATTATTGGTACTAAAAGAATTACCGCGCCACTGCAACAAACCAAAGAAGCATTAACTTATTTTGAAACACATAATAAGCTACTGCCTTTACCTATTGAATCCAAAGATGAAGTTGGTGTTTTGGCGCGCAGTTTTCATAATATGTTGGTACTAAAACAGATTAGAGATGAAGAGCTTGCCGAGCAAAAATTTGCACTTGACCAACATGCAATTGTGGCAATTACAAATACTAAAGGAACCATTACTTATGCTAATCAGAAGTTTTCAGATATTAGTGGTTATGCTACTGAGGAGTTAATTGATCAAAACCATAGAATTGTTAATTCGGGTTATCATCCAAAATCATTTTGGGTAGAAATGTACAAAACTATCGCTAATGGAACTGTTTGGAATGGAGAAATTAAAAATATTGCTAAAAGCGGCGATATTTATTGGGTAGATACAACCATTGTTCCTTTTAAAAACGCTCAAGGAAAACCAACAAGCTATATTGCAATAAGAGCCGATATAACAGAAAGAAAAAAAGCTGAAAAACGCTTAGTTCAATCGCTTAGCTTTACCAATGCATTGTTAGATGCCGCTGCGCTTGCAATTATATCAACCGACAAAAATGGGGTTATTCAGTCGATAAATCAAACCGCTGAAAAGATGTTGGGTTATTCAGCCAAAGAACTTATTGATATAGAAAAGCCGATGATTTTTCATGATATTAATGAAATAGAAGAGCACACAAAAAAACTTAATAAAGAAAACAACTTTAACCTTAACTCTAGTTTTGAAACAATAACGGCTAAAGCAGCAAAGGGTGAAGTTGACGAAAACGAATGGACTTATTACCGAAAAAACGGCAGCATTATTAGAGTTTCTGTTTCGGTAACTTGCATTTTAGATGATGAGAAAAACATTCTCGGTTACTTGCAAATTGCCAAAGACATTACCAAGCAAAAAGAAACACAACATGCACTACTAGAAAGCAATCGACGCCTCGAAATGGTAGTAAAAAGCACAGAGGTTGGCACGTGGGATTGGCATATCCCCACTGGAAAAACCTTTTTTGATGAACGTTGGGCAAACATACTAGGCTATAAACTCAGTGAACTAGAACCCACCACTATTGATACATGGACAAAAAACTCACACCCAGAAGATTTAAAAAGTATCGAGCAAATACTAACTGATTATTTAGAAGGCAGAACAAAACGATATAGTTGTCAGCTTAGAATGCGGCACAAACAAGGTCATTGGGTTTGGATTCAAGACACAGGAAGAATAGTAGAGCGCGACAAAAACAACAAAGCCATTAGAATGATTGGCACACACCTAGATATTACCGAAAGCAAACAAGCCGAAATAAAAACTCAAGAAGCTCTCAGTTTATTAGAATCAACCCTTGAATCAACAGATAATGGCACTTTAGTCACTAGCGCTTCAGGAAAAGTTTTACAAACAAATTCTCGTTTTGCTGAGCTATGGAATATATCGCATGATTTAATCAAAACACAAGATGCCGATCTTTTATTTAAGCAAGCCATAAACCAACTGAAAAACCCTGATGATTTCTTACAAGATATTAAGGCAATAAATAAAGATAATGAGAAAAAATCATTTAATGTAATAGAGTTTCTTGATGGAAAAATTTTAGAGCGAGCTTCAATACCTATGTATATTGAAAGCAAAGGTCATTGTCGAGTGTGGAGCTTTAGAGATATTACCCAAAGAATACAAATTTCAAGACAACAAAAACAACAACTCGACTCATTGCAAGTAAAGCTTAATGTTTCTCAACAACTGAGCAATAATGTGTTTTTTGGCGAGCGATTAGACGGTGCTTTAAGTGCCTTACTTGAACTTTCAAGTGTTACTGATATTGGTGGTATTTACTTATATGATTCTAAAGCTAAAGCTTTTAACCTGTATACTTTTAAAGGCAGTTTAAATAGTGAGTTTATTAAAAACGAATCTAACTTTAAACTATCAGAAGGATTACTAGGTGAAGTTGCTAAATCAAAACAATTAACCGTAATTGACTCATTACAAGAAGAACCTAAAGCCAGTCAGTATTGGCAGTCACTTGAAAAATCAGGTGCCTATATTATTCCTTTAACTAGCCAAAACAAATCTCAAAACAATGTTGTGGGACTATTGTTTTTAATTACCGAAATACAACCAGACAACTCTCCTAGCAAACTTTTTTTATTACAAGAAATTGCCGATATTATTGCAATAAAAATCGTTGCTCAAAGGGTTAGTGACGAGCTAGAAATTGCACGAATGCAAGCCGAAGAATCTAATCACCTTAAGAGTGAATTTTTAGCCAGCATGAGCCATGAAATTCGTACTCCCATGAACGGTGTACTTGGTATGTTAGGTTTACTTCTTAATAGTAAATTATCTCAAGATCAAGAAAGAAAAACTCGTTTAGCTCAATCGAGTGCAGAATCGTTACTAACAATAATTAATGATATTCTCGACTTCTCAAAAGTTGACGCTGGCAAACTAGAATTAGAACTGCTTGATTTTGATATTAGACAAATGCTCGGTGATTTTGCCGAGTCAATGGCAATAAAAGCTCACGATAAAGACTTAGAGCTTATTTTGGATATTACTCAAGTTGAGCAATCAATGGTATTGGGTGACCCTGGTAGAATTAGACAAATTCTTACCAACATTGTTGCCAATGCAATTAAGTTTACCGAATTCGGTGAAATTGTTATTAAGGCTAAAATCAGTCAAAAACCTCATGATACTTTAGAATTTGAGTGTGAAATTCGCGATACTGGAATTGGTATTCCAAAAGAAAAGCAATCAACTTTATTTGATGCATTTAGTCAAGCAGATAAATCAACCACTCGAAAATATGGCGGTACAGGTTTAGGCTTAAGCATTGTTAAAAAGTTGTGTGAACTAATGCATGGTCGCGTTTGGGTTGAAAGCACTATCAATAAAGGAACCAGCTTTTTCGTTTCAATTCAGCTTGGACAAAGTCAGCAAAACGAAATTTCATTACCTAGCATTGATATGAATAAAATCAGTGTATTAGTTGTTGATGATAATTCAACTAATCGCGAAGTGCTCAAAGGTCAGTTATCATTTTGGGGAGCAAGTGTTGTAGAAGCCGATAGCGCTGCTATGGCTATTGATATTTGTGAGAAAAAATATATCAGCGAACAAAATACATTTGATGTTGGCTTGCTTGATATGCAAATGCCAGAAACCGATGGTGCAAAACTAGGTGAAATATTAAAGGCTGATAAGCGTTTTCAACCAATGAAACTAGTGATGATGACCTCAATGACTCATCGAGGTGATGCACAATATTTTAAACAACTCGGCTTTAGTGCTTATTTTCCAAAACCTGCAACAACTAACGATCTTTTTAACGCGCTAGCCGTAGTAGTAGACGATGGAAGCGCGTTAAGCGAAGCGCAGCCCCTTGTTACTAAACATTATTTAAGAAGCTTAAAAACATCATCATCTAATGAGGAGTTTGAGTGGCCATCGTCATTAAAAATTTTACTCGTTGAAGACAACCGAATTAATCAAGAGGTTGCAAAAGGAATTCTTGCCGAGGTTGGTTTAGAAGCCGATATTGCGGCAAATGGTCAAGAAGCAATTGATATGCTTGCCTCAACCGCTAATGAGCACGAACCTTACTCGCTTATTTTTATGGATTGCCAAATGCCCATATTAGATGGCTACGAAGCAACACAAAAAATTCGCAATGGTTATGCTGGCAATGCAAATAAAAAGGTGGTAATTATTGCTATGACTGCAAATGCAATGAAAGGAGATAAAGATAAATGCATACAGGCTGGAATGGATGAATATATCGCAAAACCAATATTACCTGAAACAATGATAGATAAAATTTCAATCTGGTTTCCTCCTAAAGCAACTTGCTCAAAATCTCAGTCAACAACAAGCAATACAATTATGATTGACGAAAATATATGGGAAAAAAGCGCAGCATTATCAAGAGTATTAGGAAAAGAAAATATACTCAAAAACCTTATAACAATGTATTTAGAAGACACACCTCAGCTAATTTTAAGTTTGCGAGCGGCTACTGAAAGTGACGATATTGAGAACATCAGATTAATTTCACACTCTATAAAAGGCTCAAGTGCTAATATTGGTGGAATAAAGGTTCAACAAATTGCAAGTCAAATTGAAAAAGATGCTTTAAATAAAACCACGACTAATATGAAATACTTAATATCAAACCTATTGGCCGAATATGACAACTTAAAAAATATTATTTCCTTAGAGCTTACAAATAAAAATGAACTCAACACTACTGGTAACGACAAGTTTTCTAAAACAGATCTTTCAATTAATTTAAATGAACTAAAAACCAAACTTCAATCAGGTGACTTTATTCCCGATGAAGAAATGGCTTTTTTAGAGCCTTTAAAAACACTTGATTGGAGTAAAAAGTTAGCAGAAGATCTTCAAATAAATATTTTACAATTTAACATTAATCAGTCTGAAAAAATTATCAACGCAATGTTAGAACATTTAGCACAATAGCGTATATAGACATATCAAGGAAAATAATGGACGAAACAAAAGGCTCTAAAATTTTAATAGTTGATGATTCTGCAACAAACATACAATTGCTTGCGAGCATATTAAATGAACATTATGAGCTGAAAGTTGCTACAAGCGGTAAAAGATGCCTAGAGTTAGTCTCTAAATCGCCAAAGCCTGATTTAATTTTATTAGATATTGAAATGCCAGACATGAATGGATATGAAGTTTGTAGAGAACTAAAAAAACTATCAAGCTCATCGACTATTCCAATTATTTTTGTTACCGCAAAAAGTGAAGATTCTGATGAAGAATTAGGACTAGCTTTAGGTGCGGTAGATTACATAACAAAACCCATTAAACCCGCTATTGTAAAAGCCAGAGTAAAAACTCAGCTGATCATTAAACATCAAAGAGATCAGCTGGTTAAAATGGCACTGCACGACCAACTTACTGGTCTTTATAATCGTCATTATTTATTAGAATCTGCCCATATTAAAATTTCAAAGTCAATGCGTCATAAAACACCAGTATCGCTAACAGTAATAGATCTTGATCACTTTAAGCACATAAATGACACATATGGTCATAAAACGGGTGATCTCGCACTAAAAGCTATTGCTGACTTGTTAAAATCCGTTGTCAGAAAAGAAGATATTGCCGCTCGCTTTGGCGGTGAAGAGTTTGTTGTAATTTTTGATCACTGCGATCTAAAAGATGCCCTAAGAAAAGCAGAAGATCTCAGAAAAGCGATTTCCCAACTAAAGCCCAAAGGATTAGATTTAACCGCAAGCTTTGGCGTAGCACAGTTAGATAGCAGTGGAGAATCTTTTGACCAATTACTAAACCGAAGTGATAAAGCACTCTATTTAGCTAAAGAACAAGGTAGAAACAGAGTTGTTTCGCTATAGATATACCCGTCCTTGACTTATAACTACGAAGCTCTTAGTATTAAAGAGTAGTGTAACAAAATGTTTATTGGGAGTTATTGTCAATTTATCAATAGGAGATCAATTATGTTCCGATTAACAACGGGTTTAAGCATTAGCGCGGGTATTACATTGGTATTATTTGCCATAATGTCTTTCTTGATAAAATCAAAAGTTGAGGCACCAAGCTTTAACGAATTACCGCCTATAGTTATTGATACCACTTTCAAAGAAAAACCTCCTAAGCTTATTGATAGAATTAAAATACCGCCACAACCAGAGGTGAAGAAAGAGCCTCCACCACTGGACAATAAGCCAGATAAACAAGATGATAAGCCTAACCTTACAAAAATTTCATTTCAAACAGTAAAATTTGAACCCGCAAATGGTGATGGTATATTTACAGGTGGCTCAAACCAACAAAATTACTTAACCGATGGTGATGCTGTCCCTCTTGTTGTTATTCAACCTAATTACCCGAGAAAACCTGCTATTGATGGCATAGAAGGCTGGGTAAAGTTTAAATTTACTATTTCTGCCGATGGTACTCCCAAAGATATTCAGATTATTGACGCTTACCCCAAAAAAACCTTTGAAAGATCGGCTAAAAAAGTGATCTACAAATGGAAATTTAAACCAAAGGTTATTGACGGCAAAGCGGTTGAGCAGCATAACATGATCTACACCATGAATTTTGAGCTATCAGATACCTAAACCAACGCCTAAAAAATTTCATACCTTATTAATAGAAGTCGAGTAAACTTAAATTTATTCGACTTTTTATTTTAGATTATGAATTTAGTATTAATTGCCGTCGCTGCATTATTGGCCTCTCTACTCACTTTTTTT
>CBDCCU010000011.1:0-46964 GCA_965214955.1 Aliikangiella sp.
GTTTACAGTGCTCTTACAAGATGCTGTAGGATTCCAGGAGAGCCTCCCAACATTTGGAAACCAGAATAATAATAGTGGATTTGGCTTACCTCACACTGTATTTTCTGCTCAAATTTCATTGGATGCGGCTCGCACAATGATTCCTACTATAATTGCAGATCATAGTAGAGCATCACTTATATTGACGGCACCAAATAGAAAAGTTCTAGGAAGGGTTAATACCAGTGTTCTTGCAAACGGTGGGATCAAGGAGTTGAGTACGAGATGAGTAATTTAACAATTCAAGCGTTAGTTACAAGGCTTAAGCCATCAAAAGATCTTTGGAGGATTAAATTAATAGATTCTTCAAGATGTCTTTTTGAATTTCAAAATGAAAATTATTCTTCATTGATTTACGATATAGAAGATGGAGAAATTAAAGTAGATGAACAAAAAGAATGTAAAGTTGATTTTTTGTCTGGTGGACTAATCTCGAAAAAAATAAATAAAGGAGATTCATTTAAGTTGGTTTTAGCAAACGAACCGATAGCTGAAGGAGTTGTTACTGATATATTTATTATAGATTAAATTATAAAGCTAAGAAAATACTTAAATAGTAGAAAAAGATCCACCGAAAGCTCTGTCAGAAATGGCGGAGCTTTTTAGTTTTAGTAACTTATTTTTTAGCTGCTAAGCAGATCGTTGTTGTTGGATCATTGCTTCGAGCATTTCTGAAATAAACTTCTGTTTGGTTCTTGGCATCAATGAGATCTGTTCGATCTGTCGTTGTAGCATAGAAACCGGCCCTCGTTTACTCCGTGTTTTTTTATCGTCATTTTCTAATAATTCATCAATCGAAATTCCAAATGTCGTAATTGCTCAAAAATCGTGGGCAAAGTGATGTTCACTTTATAATAAACTGACTTAAATCGGGTATTTTTTCTAGGTTTTCTATTCGATCTTTAAGATAAGCCCAAAATGATATTTGATGGCGCTGACAGGTTTTCTTTAATGAAAGAAACGTATCAATCGCATCGCGACCATCATCGCTTTTAGTGCAACCACTCAGTTTTCGTCGTTTGACATACTCTCTGATATCTGACTCGCTAAATCAATGGGGTCGGAGCATTTGATGTTGAATTGAGGTGTTTAATATGGATAAGATTTCAAAAGGCAATTTGTCAGGTAAGCAAATTAACGCTCTAAAAAAGCGATAGCTGAAAATAAAACACACATCAATGGGCGTAGAAAACGTTACTGGGAAGTATGGAATAAAATGGCTGGTAAAACACTTATATCATTTAAGAAACGTACTAAATAGGAATCGTGGAGTATGAAAAGCATATTGATATTTCTTTTTCTTTCATCTGCTTGTTTAAAAACAACAGCGAAAGAATTAGATTTTGATGTAAAGTTAGATAATAAAAGCGAGGTGGAATTTAATCTCACGAATAAGTCTAAAAATAATATTCTAATTCAACGTTTTGAATTAAGCCGTAATGAACTTGTATTCAAAGTGATAGGTCTAAATGGCGAACTTATTAAGCGTGACCTATGGAGATCGATAGATTATGGTTGGAATGAATTAAATTTATCCCCTAATGAGACATTCAGCTTCAGTATTAAATTAAACCGCATGTTCTCAAACTTGGAGGATAAACTAGGAGAGCAATGCCTTTTTTTGCTTTGGGGGGGAGTTATTCAATACAAGAGTAGCTCTATAAAAAAAGAAGCTCATTCAGGTGCTCTTGTATTGAATGAACAAATTTGCATTAGTACGGTTGATGAGTTGGCGGAAGAGTTTTAACCCTGACGAATCCCCATAGGTGTTCGGGATCAGGTTGCTATATATATGTGTATTAGTGTGATTACCAAGGAAGTCTGACGGTATAATTACCGAGAGATTTTGACGTAGCAACACTAACAGCCTCAACCCAAGTTAGCAACTTAGGCCGACTTGGGGAGCAACTCTAATTTAGCTAGCCTTAGTGCAGCAGTATTCATATTTTCTCTTAGCCAGATATAGCGTACACCCGCAGGACTTATTTCAACAGAGTAGTTTGCCTTAAGATAAGGGTAATTGCTCAAAAATCGTGGGCAGAATGTAAGCCAAAGATCACACAACTTTCAGAAATAGCTCAAAGAAACTACCTAAAATAGATCACAGTCACTTAGCCCAGCTTTGGGCATAATCACAGTCATGAATAAAATAACTTCAGACGTCAACAGTGTCCACAGCAAACTAGTCTCTATTAAAGACGGAATTATTAATATCTTTGACGATTTAAAGCCTCATTACGGGAGTAGCCAATTTGAGTGCCAACTCTATCGAACTTTAAATATTTTAAAAGATATGGCACAGCGCTATTATGATGAAAACCAAAAGCTTAAAGCAGAAAATGCCAGACTAAGTGGGCGCGCTCAAAAGCCGAAACTCAAACCCAGTGTTATTGCCAGTAGTGACAAAAGTTATCAAGCGTCCAAGCGAAAACGAACTCAGGTCAAAAACCCTAAGAAATCAACACTTGAAGTGAGCCAGTCACATATTATAAAGGTTACAGAATTACCAAGAGGTTGTCGCTTTAAAGGCTATAAAGATTATTATGTTCAAGAGCTTGAAATTAAAGCGCGCCATATTCGCTATCGAAGAGAGCGCTGGCAAACTCCAGAAGGTCAAACCTTACTCGGTCAACTGCCCGAGTCAATAAAAGGTAACCACTTTGGTACTCAACTTCGCCAGTTTATTCTTTATCAGTATTATCATAACCATGTGACTCAGCCTCTACTGCTGAATCAATTAAGAGAGTTAGGTATTTCCATATCATCAGGGCAACTATCTAACTTGCTGATTAAGAACAAACTAACATGGCACAATGAAAAGGAAAGATTGTTGGCCTGTGCACTACAAACCAGTGCTTATATCCAAGTAGATGACACGGGAGCTAGACATCAAGGAAAAAATGGTTATTGCACTCAGTTGGGTAACGAGCAATTCGCCTATTTCAGCACAAGCCCAAGTAAAAGCAAGACCAACTTTTTATCGCTTCTACAAAAGCACCATTGTGGCTATAGACTCAACCAAGCCGCAGTTGATTACTTGAGCAGTAGAAAACAATTTTCAAACTTTGACTTGATGAATGTTAAAATAGAACTAGCAATCAATGGGGCATTGACTTATACCAGTCAAAATGAATTCTTAAACTATTTACGTTGTCAGCCCTTTAATCGCTCATCCGATAAACTTCTGCTTGAAGCTGCGATGATTGGTTACTTGTCGGAGGTGGTATTTCCACCGAACTTAGTGATTTTAAGTGATGAAGCCAAACAATTTGATGTGGGAAGGAATGCAGCTTGCTGGGTTCATGCTGAAAGAAAGCTGACTCAAGTCCTTCCTAATCAAGATAAACAAAGTCATCAAAAGCAGAAAAAGCTTGCCTGCTTTTGGCAACTCTACCAATCCTTCAAAGAAGAATTAGTAGAGCCTAAATTCAGTAGCCAAAGAAAATGGCAGTTACGAAAACGATTTGACAACTTGTGTCAACCCGTTGAGCAATTTGAGTCGCTTAACAAGGCTCTTAATCATTTGCTCAGTATGAAAGACACACTATTGAAGTGTTTAGAGCAACCTTTAGTTCCTTTACATAACAATCTGAGCGAGTCAGATATCAGAGAGTATGTCAAACGACGAAAACTGAGTGGTTGCACTAAAAGCGATGATGGTCGCGATGCGATTGATACGTTTCTTTCATTAAAGAAAACCTGTCAGCGCCATCAAATATCATTTTGGGCTTATCTTAAAGATCGAATAGAAAACCTAGAAAAAATACCCGATTTAAGTCAGTTTATTATAAAGTGAACATCACTTTGCCCACGATTTTTGAGCAATTACAGATAAGGGTCAAGATAAGGGGTCAGGCACATTTAACAATAAATAACAAGTATGCTATAGTCTACAACCATGCCTAGACCCGCAAGAATAGAATACGAAGGTGCTTTTCATCATGTGATGAATCGTGGTCGTCATCGTCGAATGATTTTCCATGATGAGCGTTACTATCAAATTTTCCTCACAACACTAGAAGAAGCCCACAAACGCTATGGTGCAATTATTCATGCCTATTGCTTAATGGGAAATCACTACCATTTATTGATAGAAACCCCTAAAGCCAATCTTAACCTCATTATGAAACACATTAATGGACTTTACACCCAGCGATATAATCGCTTAAAAAAAGTTGATGGCCCGTTATTTCGAGGTCGATACAAATCGGTATTAGTTGATGCTGATGAATACTTACTTCAATTAAGTCGATATATTCATCGAAACCCATTAGAAGTAAAACGCTCAATTGTTGATAAGTTAGAAAACTATCAATGGTCGAGTTATCCTGCTTATATTAATCAAGTTAAAGCACCAGAGTGGCTATATCGAGAAAAGACCTATCAAATGCTAGGACATAGAAAACGCTATGTTGGTTATGCGAATTATGTAGAGCAAGGGATTGATGCCGATATTAGTCGATTTTATAACAAAGGTAATACATTATCGGTACTTGGTGATAAAGCATTTAAAGAAGAGCGAATCAGACAAAATAAAACGATAGCGCTTGATGTATTACAAAAAGCATTAGAAGATAAACCTTCGATAGAAGAAGTGGTTGAAATGGTGGCTGTAGTGACAAAGACGACAGTCAGTGAGCTAAGGCGCAAATGCTTGGCAAGAAAGTTAGGCACACCAATGAGAGCTTTTGCGATTTATGCAGCAAATGAATATAGTGATGGTCGGTATGAGGATATTGCCGAGTATTTTAATTTGGGGCATAAAGGCAGTGTGTCGGCACCGATAACTAAAGTGAGAAAGGAGATTGAGGAAGGGAGTTGGGAAAGAGAGGTTAAGAAGCTTGAAAGGCAGTTGTATATAGTGAAACGTGCCTGACCCCTTATTCACTTATCTTCAGTGGAGTAGACTAGGTGACGCCGTTGTGGTAAGAAGAATGAATGGCGAGTTCGTAACTTTTTTAGACGCTACAAAAAAAGGTGTTATGAGCATGGCACCGAAAGGTTTGTAAGGGGGAGATTATATGATAAGCCGACAACACTGCGAGACTGAGATTTCTGAAATTAAAGGTAAAAAATGCGACAACATTTTGGCTGTGTGTGGTGCCACAAAAGAATTTGTAATTTTGTTTTACATGGAAATTGAAGGTGTGTGGCTTAGGGTGTTCTTGGATAATAGTGTCTTATTTGTTGATACTCGCGAAACACCTGATGCTGAAGATGACTTAGATGATGGAGAGGAATACATAAACTTGGCAGATTTACACAAAGTTAGAAATGACAAAATTGAGAGAGCGACAATGAAAAATGGAGTGTTTGAGTTAATGTTTAGCAAGGGAGCTATATTTAGGTTTAAAGAGCAAAATGATGAAACGGTTTTAGAGATATTATAAAGGAAATAAGGGGTCAAGACGCTTGTTCTATAATAGAAAAATAAGGGGTCGTGTACGTTTTACTATAAATAACAAGAATCAATAGAGGGTCGTACCAGTTGATTTTAATTATCTTGTTTATTCTTAATATAGTAGAGAAAACCTCACCCCAAAGCGCTATCAAACCTGACGGAATCAATGGGGTCGTAGCATTTGATTTATGTTGGGAGTGTTAGAAATTCTGTGTCATTCAACTAAACTCTTAAAAAGAGGAATGACATATTATGGATAAATCATTTGATTTAGAAAAAGCATTAAAAGAGTTACAGTCAGGTAAACCAATAACTGGTAAAGGTGGAGTGCTTACTCCATTGATTAAACAGCTGACTGAAGCGGCTCTCAATGCTGAGCTAGTTGCTCATTTAGACGATGATGAGCAACCGAATCGTAAGAATGGCACTACAGCCAAAACAATTAAGCCTTCTCATGGTAATTTTGAACTCAATACGCCTCGTGATCGCGCAGGTAATTTTGAGCCGCAAATCATCAAAAAACACCAAACAACGCTCACCGATGAAATCGAAACGAAAATACTTTCACTTTTTTCTCATGGCATGAGTTACCGAGACATTACACAAAATTTGACCGATTTGTATGGTGTCAACATATCCACTGCAACACTCAGCAGTATTACCGATAAGCTTATTCCTGAGCTTAAAAATTGGCAACAACGGCCATTAGAAAGCCATTATCCCTTTGTTTGGCTGGATGCCATTCATTATAAAGTGAAAGACCAAGGACGTTATGTTAGCAAGGCCATCTATACCGTTCTCGGACTAAAACTTGATGGCACAAAAGAGATATTAGGGCTTTACTTATCAGAAAATGAAGGCGCTAATTTCTGGTTATCTGTGCTAACCGACATGAGCCATCGTGGTGTTCAAGACATTCTCATTGCCTGTGTGGATGGTCTAACAGGCTTTCCTGAAGCGATTAATAGTTGCTATCCTAATACCGAAGTACAACTTTGCATTATTCATCAAATTCGCAACTCGATGAAATATGTGGCTTCAAAAAATCAAAAGACTTTTATGGCTGACTTAAAACCGGTTTATCGTGCTGTTTCCAAACAAGCGGCTGAGCAAGCGCTCGATGAGTTAGAAACTAAATGGGGCAAACAATATCCTATTGTGCTCAAGTCCTGGCGCAGAAAGTGGGATAACTTGTCGGTTTTCTTTAAATATCCAGAGCCAATACGCAAAGTTATTTACACCACCAATGCGATTGAATCGGTGCACCGCCAGTTTAGAAAACTCACCAAAACCAAAGGCGCATTTCCTAATGAAAATAGTCTGCTAAAATTACTGTATTCTGGCATTGGGAATATGACGAAGAAATGGACAATGCCAATCCAAAATTGGAATTTGACATTGTCGCAATTGGCTATTTATTTTGAAGGTCGTCTTGATGACGTTTTAGATATTTAGCATTCACTGACACAGAATTCTAAACGGTCTCTTTTAAGTTTTATTAAGCTTAAGTGGGTAATATATTACCCTGTTTTATTGCGTTTGTTCAATTTAAATAGTAAGAAGAACGGGTATAATAATAGTTAAATCTATCTCACAATAGTTAAGCCTATCTAATAATAGTAAGCTATACCTTAAGCATACACCCTAGTATTATTGGAAAATCATTTTCAATGGACTACATCAATGACCATTCAAATTAACTTTGAATCACTAATCAGTAGCGCTGGAATTAATGCTTGGAATAGTGGCACTCAACAATCAACATTAATTCTTACCCCTAATTCGCGTACTCAAAAAGCGGTTATTGCTGGATTTATGGCAAATTACTCGCGTAATGATATTGCTTACTCACCCAACGTATTGGCATTTGAGTCTTGGGTTGCTTTGCTTTGGCAAAACTTAAGCTTTTATACTGAGCTGCCAAGTATTATTAATGACTTAGAAGTTAAGCTTTGGCTTAAAGAGCAGGTGGCTAATGATCCTAACTGGCAGTTGAGTAATGAGCTTGGGATTGCCGAAAAAATATTAGAGAGCCATAAAGTACTTATTGATTGGAATTTATCGGTTGATCATTTTGAATCTATTGATACACCTGAACAGGCTTACTTTGTTAATTTATCAACTTTGTTGAGCGAATACCTAAACAATAATCAAGTTGTTTTAGCGAAGCAAAAGTTGTCTCTTATTGAGCAGCATTTTGAACATCTATTAAAAAGTTTACCTGAAAAAATTATTTTGGCTGGGTTTAATCAGTTGACCCCGCAAACTCAGCAGTTTTTAGAAAAGTTATCGGTAAGTGGTATCGAAATAACACAATATTTTCCTCAAGTTAAGCCACAATCAATTAGTAAGTTTATCTGTAGAGATGAGCCGCAAGAAATTGAGTACGCTGCGGCATTAGCAAAACATTGGTCAAATGAAAAGCCTAATCAATCAATTGCCGTTGTGGTTAATCAGTTATCGTCAAAAATTGACTGGGTTCAACGATATTTTAGTGAGCATTTTCACCCTGAAGAAAACCAACCCAATGTGGTGATTCAAAAAAGCCAATATAATGTTTCTGTTGGACAAACCCTTGCTGAAATTCCAGAAGTTGTTGTTGCATTAAATATTTTGCAAATGAATCGAGAGAAGTTTGATCTAGCGACATTAAACTTATTAAAGTCGTCGCCTTTTATCCAATGGGGTAATGAGGAAAATATTATTTGTGGTTTTTTACACGAGCAAATTCAAAAAGGCCTAGCTAATTATCGAATAGACTATTTAATTAAGGCCATTGACAATCACGAAAATGTAGAACGCCTTGGATTATTAAAAAAGCGATTAGAATCTGTGCTAGAGCGAGCATTTTCTAAAAGAGAAATGAATGTTTGGAAAGATGTTTGGTTTAATCAACTGCAAACGTGGGGTTGGGGAAGTTTAGATGAAACTGAATTATCTGCAACCGTTGAATCGTTTTTGCAGTCTCTAAAATCGCTTTGTGTTATTAGTGATAATTATCAGTCACTTTCGGTTAAACAAGCACTAGAAATTTTTACACAGCAGTTAAAACAAACGTCATTTCAAATACCTAGCGATAGAACTAACGTACATGTGCTAGGTGTATTAGAAGCAACAGGACTTATTTTTGATAAAGCAATTATGGTTGGTTTTAATCGTGATAATTGGCCACAAAAAATTCAACCTAGCCCATTTATACCACTTGAAGTGCAACGAATAAATCAAATGCCTAATGCCTCGGCTGAAAGAGAGTTTAATTACACAGAAAGCTTGTCGAACTCATTATTAGCTTCGGCAAAAAATATTGTTATTGCCGATGTTTATGAAGATCAGCAAAGCCAAGTGTCGCTGTTTTTTTCTGAGTATCAGTATAACAATGAAATACTTGATGATCTTAATTTAATCAAGCGAAAGGCAACACCTAATTACGAATGGATTGTTGATGAAAAAATTGATATTCCAAAAGGTAAAATTAAAGGTGGTGCATATTTATTGAGTCATTATGCAACTTGCCCTTTTAAAGCGTTAACAGCTCATTTATTTAAGTTAGAATCTGCACCGGAAATAACCGAAGGTGTCAGTGCGATGACTCGCGGTTCTTGGTTGCATTTGGCAATGGAATTATTATGGTGTGAAATACAAACAAATATTGAACTTAACAAAATTGAACAGTCAGATCTTAACAATAAAGTGATGTTGGCTGTTGCACAAGCAAGGCAAAAATATGAAACCGATTTATATGCTAATGCCAGCGAAGAAGTGATTGAAATTGAAAACAATAAAATTATCAATCAAATTATTGAATGGTTAAATATCGACAAAAACAAACCCGCATTTAGCGCTAAGGCTGAATTAGAAAAAACATTAACCTTAGAAGGGTTAAACTTTAATTTTAAAGTTGACAGAATTGATACTTATGAGGATGGTAGCCAAGAAATCATTGACTTTAAAACAGGCAAAGTTGATATTAAAAAGTGGATGGGCGCTAGACCCGAAGAAGCTCAAATGCCTGCTTATGTTATTGCAATGACTGATGCGATTAAAAATAACCAAGAGCAATTTAATCTTAACGCTTTAACTTACGCAAAAATTAAAACGGGTGAAATTTTACGAACGGGAATTCAGTTTGATAGCGATAATAAGCCTTATGCTTTTAGCCAAGAACCTAATGGTGATGAAAAAAAAGCACGGCTTAACATCAATGAGTTGTTAATGCCACTTGCAGAAGTTCCTAAACAAAACCTGATAGAAAACTGGCGCAAAAACTTAACCGATTTGGCGACTAATATGCAGCAAGGAAATATGCCTGTTTCGCCAAAATTTGCAGTTAAATCTTGTGAGTATTGTGAGTATGCTGGTTTCTGCCGAATTGGTGAAAACCAGCCAAGCGCAGAGGTTTTAGGAAATAATAAAGCGGAGAGAGCATAATGGTTAAAGTTGTTGATCAATCTGTTCGTGAGCTACTGCTAGATGTTAATCAATCTTTTATTGTGCAAGCGCCAGCGGGATCAGGAAAAACCGAGTTACTTACTCAGCGAATTTTAGCTTTATTATGTACGGTTGAAAAACCTGAAAATATTTTAGCCATTACTTTTACTAAAAAAGCCGCAGCCGAAATGCGCGAGAGGGTGATTTCGGCTTTAATGCTCGGCTTAGGTGATGAACCTAAAATTGCCCATGAAAAATTTCGTTGGAAACTCGCTCAAAAAGTTTTAGCAAAAGACAAAGCTTTTAACTGGCAGCTTATTGGTAATCCATCGCGGTTAAATATTACCACTATCGATAGTTTATCTGCTGGCTTAAGTGCCGCTTTACCATTACTTTCACAAACTGGCGCCATGCCTAATATTGTTGAAGATGCGAGCGTTTATTACCATTTAGCCGTTAGAGAGTTGATGAACTCCATTAGCGATACTGGTGATGCAGAGAGTAAAAAAATCTCTGAAAATATCAAGCAACTACTCAGGCATAAAGATAATAACTATCAACTGGTTTGTGATTTGTTGGCGCAAATGTTAGCGAAAAGATTGCAATGGTTTGCGCCATTAAAAGATCATGCTAGCTCATTTGATAAAGCCTCTTTGCAACACGCGTTAAATAATGTGGCAGAGGATAGTTTGAACTTACTTTATGAGCTAATACCTAATGATATTGTTAGTGAGTTTTCTAATATTATTAATTTTGCCGCCAATAATTTACGCGAAGCAAAAAATCTTAAAGTTCCAATTATTTCAGAGCGAGAAGAACTTGACGCTTTAACAAAACCAAAAGCCAGTGATATTAAAACTTGGCAAGCAATTGCCGAAATATTAATGACGCAAAAAAATGAGCCAAGAAAGTCACTAACCAAAGCAATTGGTTTTCCTGCAAAGTCCTCGGTAAAAGATAAAATACAGCAAGCGTCGAATGAAAAAATTAAAACTGATACTTTAAGTATTATTAAAGATTTAACTAAAAATAAGAAAATCTTTGAAGTTTTTGGACAAATTCGATTATTACCTAGTGATAATAAAAATGCGATTGAACAAGCCAGTTTAAAAGCGGTTATAGAATTACTGCCAAGAGTCGCCGCACATTTAAAGTTGATTTTTAGCCAGCATAATGTAATTGATTTTTCTGAGCTGTCGCTTGCCGCATTAGATGCATTAGATCATAAAGATATACCCAGCGATTTAGCCCTAGCGCTAGACTATAAGTTAGAGCATATTCTTATTGATGAATTTCAAGACACCTCTAATCCGCAAATTAAATTAATTGAGTCGCTGATTGCAGGTTGGCAACCACACGAGCATAGAACTTTATTTTTTGTTGGCGATCCAATGCAATCCATTTATCGTTTTAGGGATGCCAATGTAAGTTTGTTTATGAAAATTAGAGAGCAGGGCATCGGTGATATTGCGCTTAATTTTCAGCAGCTACAAGTAAACTTTCGTTCAAGCGAAGTAATCGTTAATTGGGTAAATGAGCAGTTTGCTTCGATTATGCCAGATAAAGATGACTTAACTTTATCGGCAGTTAGTTATGCTAATTCGGTTGCTTTTAATCAGGCAAAAAAGAACGATATTGTTAAATGTCAGTTATATAAAAGTGAAACAACCGACTCGGCTATTTTAGATAATGCTCAAGCTAATGGTGTGCTTGAAGTGGTTAAAACACATTTAGATTCTAATTTAAATAATAACCAAAATAAAACTTTGGCGGTGCTGGCAAGAAGCCGAGGTCATTTAAGGTTGATTGTTGATTGTTTAAATCAAGCTAATATTCCTTTTCAAGCGGTAGAGTTAGATGCGTTATCCGAGAAAATGATTGTTACCGATTTGGTCAATTTAGCTTTTGCATTAACTGATCGATATGACGAATTAAGTTGGGCAGCCTGTATGCGCTCGCCTTGGTTTGGGCTAAATCTTAATGAAATAAAATTAGTGTTTACCCAAACAGAAAAATATTTGCCTATACATTTACGTCTTCAATCTTTAATTGACAATAATAATGAAGCTTTTAGTGCAGAGTCTATTGAGCGTTGCAAAAAAATATTGCCGATTTTAAATCTCACTATTAAGCACAAATCGGTTAAACCTTTTAGGCCTTGGCTGCTTGGTTGTTTTGAGGCCGTTGGCGGTTTTTCTCAACTTGATTTACCTTCTGAGGTTGACGACTTTGAAGCTTGTTTAAATAAACTTTGTGAACTAGAAATGGGCGGCGAACTTAATGATCGTGATGAGGTGTTAACCGCCATTGAAAAACTTTATGCCGCGCCTAATCCTAATGCTGATAGCCAAGTTCAATTAATGACTATTCATAAGTCTAAAGGGTTAGAGTTTGATACGGTTGTACTGCCTTGTTTAGATAAAAGTCCGCCGCCACAAGAAAGTGCATTGCTTAAATGGACCGAAGTGGTTGACTCAAAAGGCAATGCAAACCAATTGCTAGCGGTTTCTAAACAGGTTGGCAAAGAGTCTGATGAGGTTTACCAATACATCAATTATTTGGATAAACGTAAATCAGAATACGAAGCGCAAAGGGTTTTATATGTGGCGGCAACACGCGCTAAAAGCCAACTCTATTTATTTGCCAATGTTGCTATTGATAAAAACAAATTAGCTGAAGCATTACCCGAGTCAATTAAAGCTCCAAGTCAGCGAAGTTATTTAGGGTTGTTATGGTCAATGTTATGTCAAAATTTTAGTGCCCAAGTTGATTTAATTGATGTTGAAAGTAATGAGCTAGATATTGAACAAAATAAGAGCGAGTATAATTTATATGACAGCCGATTAATCAAAAGAAATAATCTACAAGCAATTACATTAATTGAGTCTACCGATCTTATTGGTTCTAATGATCTTATTGATTCTGGTGATCTTATTGATTCTAGTGATTTGGTTAATTTAGAAAATAATCTGCCAGTTAAAACTCGTAACACTCAAGTTAATCTTTCAAGAAATGATTATGCAGTTGAACTCGGAAATGTTATCCATAAGCAGTTAGAGTGGATCAGCCATCAATGGAGTGAAGGGTTTAGTTTACCGAATAATTGGCAGAGCATTATTAATCAACAGCTTCGTTTAGAAGGAGTTAACGAAAAAATCATAAGAGAGCAACTAACCGATAAAGTGTTGTTAGCGATTAACAAAACACTATCTTCACCGCTTGGGCAGTTTATTTTAAAACCAAGAGAAGTCGCAGATGCAGAGCTTGTTTTGCAAAAAAAGCTAGAAAACGGCTTTTATTTAACCCGAGTGATTGATAGAACTTTTATAGACAATGATGTTAGATGGATTGTAGATTATAAATCTTCGATGCCACAAGCTAATCAAACGTTAGAAGCTTTTTTAGCCGAAGAAAAAGCCGCCTATTTATCGCAAATTACTGACTATTTTAATATGTTTGCAAAGCTAGAAAAAAGCCCCATTAAGGCGGGGCTGTATTTTCCAATGCTTGACCATTTTGAGTTAATGTTAGAGTCAAAATAAATTTGGATTAAAAGCTTGAGTAAAAGTTTTAGCCTGCTAAAGCTTGTTCAACTAGCTTACTTAAATGCAGTGGTAAAGTGAGCGAGAGTGCAATGCCTCTCGCTTTGTCCGACATTTTCCCCCAAGTTTTTTGTACAATAGCAATAATTTTTTCATCGCTGTGTTTAGCCGCAAAAGGCTCAAAGTAGTAGCTTAAGAAAACCAAACAAGCAACATCCTCTAAAGTTTGAGTTTTAGGGTTAGATTTAAGATCTTCTTTACGAATAATTGATGCTGTCTCGGCAATTGCTTGCTCGTTATAACCATGAGCTTGCATAATTTCTACAGCAAGTTCAGCATGAAATTTGCCTAAGTTTCTTCGCCATTGATGATAACCTTTTCTACCTTCGGGATATTCGCTGCGCTTTATGTGCCAACGCTTAATATGTTGCGCGCGAACCGCAATTTGTACATATTCATCAGCATCGGGCCAGTATTGATTAAGGCATTCGCTCATGCGCTGCCCATAAAGCAACTCTTTAGGAATTGACTGACCATCAATTGTTTCTAGATTAGGGTCGAGTTGATTGATTTGATCGATATTCTCAAAAACAGAGTTTAGTGAAGCGCCCATTAATTAAGTCCTATTATCTATTGTTTATCCAAAATAAAGTGTAGATAATCTTATTAAATGTTCAAGAAAAATTAATAGGAAATTCTACATGGGCCTTTAAACACAATAATTAGTCAAAGTAATTGGCATATTCTTCAATAATAGTATTGGCAACTTCTTTTAAATTAACGCTGTGTCCAGCGCTGTAATCGTAGTTATCTAAGTTAATATTATATATGGCAATTAACCAAATAAACTCTGATAAATCGAGTAAAAAACCTCCTCCGTGACCATGGCCTTTTTGATCGGCAAAGATAGACGTTACCAAGTTGTTTCCTATGAGATCAGTTACACCTGGTAGTTGACCCGACTCAAACAAATGCCTTAACTGTGTTGCTGCAAATCCATAAGGAATAAAGATAATTTCGTTATCTGGGTATAGTGATTTTAATATATCAATTTGATTTAGTGCCGCATTTTGTAAACCAATTGATACGTTCTCGTACTGAGCGGCACTGTTATAGTTAGCAGGGAAGTCTAGCCAAGGCGAGCCTAATACAATTTTTGTGTCTGAATTTTTAGACAAAGCATAATCAATCCAAAGAACATAGCTTTCAATATCACGATCAACAGTCATACCAAACACTTCAATGGTTCCAGAGTTTAAAACCGCTTGAACATTGTTTCGATGTTCTTCATCTTCCCATAATGCCGATGGTGTACCTGTTGTACCTGGTGAAAACTCAATATATTGGCTGTGATCATTAACGCCAAGTTGCGCCATATGAAAAGACATTTGTCTTGCGATAGGTGAGAAAAAGCTATGCCCCATAAACAAAGTGTTATAACCAGTAGTTAATGGAATATCTGTTTCATTGAGCTTGGCGACAAACTCAGGAAAATAGTGCATGATTTGCCCATCATTAGTCCAGTGGCCGTCACTATCTTGAAAATCTCCCCACATATCGACATAGCGTGTAATTTTATCGCCAATACCTAACGTATCATATTGTTCAATAATTGGATCAACATAGGAAGGGTTATGTCCATCGTCGTCGTCAAAATCAGGGCCATAAACTAAATAAGTTAAAGGGCTATCAACTGTAATTTCATTGACAGGATTCCATATTTCAGTATTTTGCCATGCGCCTTGCGGTAAGGCGTTATACATATAGATCCCTTTTATAGAAGGGTGATTACTGTGCGCTAATTGCCAACTAATCACTGAGCCACGAGAGCGACCGCCAATAATAATATGTTCGGGATCTAAATTATAAGTTTCGGCGTTAGCAATAACCCAATCAAACATCACTTGTGCATCAGCAAAGCCTATTGCAGGATCTTCATCAGCATTAATGGTAGGAATAGATTCCCAGCTAATTATTGAATAACCTTCACTGGTAATGGCATTTAGCTGTTTTTCACTTATGCTATAAGCTGTGCCGCCATTAGCGTGTGCAAATAAATAGATGGGGGACGGTTTTGTTTGATCATCAGCTAAACGGATGTTTAACCACTGACGACTTGGCTCATCCATGCCATAAACAACATTGGTATGATCCCAAAGTCCGTTATTAATTTCGTTGGTAATTTCAACCTCAACACTTAAAGAAATTTCGCCGCCCTCACCAGAGCATGAAAGTGTATAAGTTTTATTGCCTGCTTCGGCTTCTGTGATAGTTTCATTACCTGATATGGATTTTACTCCACTCCAATCGCCAGAGGCAGAGCATGAATTAGCATTGGTTGTAGACCAAGACAAGCTGAATTCAGAATTGATTTCGGTACTTTCTACCGAGGCTAAAAGCGATAAGGTAGGTAGGGGGAAAGTGGAAGTGTTATTATCACTACTACCGCCTCCGCATCCAGATAATCCAATAATAGTTAGTATGCTAGCAGCTAACAGCAAATGCTTTTTAAGCATATAATCCTCTCAGTAAACCAAAAACGGGTTGAATAATATTTAATTAGAATAGCAAAATAGGGTGGGATTTTAGTGTATTTACATAACTTTACTTAGGGCATGGTTGCTTAGTGAGAGATTAGTTTAACGTATTTAGATTAATACAAACTGAATACCAACAGCCTCTGGTATTTGTAATGTCACTTAAATGGCGCTTAGTTAAAACAGCTATGAACAAATCTTAACACTTTTAAATTTTTAGGCTATAGCTTTATCACTTGGATTAATTTTTATCTATTCTCTGGCTCTAGTGCATAATCCAGAAAAACTGCAAAACACGATACATTAAGAAGGAGAACGGGTATAAATGTCATAAAAGTAGCCCATAGATCGCGCGCTTATAAATGATGGTTGCCTTAGTGGGATTTTATGCGTCTGTGATGAGTTGGTTGGTAAAGTTAAAAATAAAAAATAACTAACTAATTGAATCAAAAAAAGAACTTGGATATGGTTGATGCATTAATGAAAACATATTAAAGACGAGTAATTCTATAGGCTGGTTAGATATCAAGGGGATAATAGTGCAAGTAGACGACATCAGGGTGTTCATTCCAAGCAAAGATTACGAAGCTAGTAAATCGTTTTATCAAGCTCTTGGTTTTAAAATGGACTATGTGTCCGAAGAGCTGTCTCTATTTGAGAATGGCGACTGCTATTTCTTTTTGCAGAGATTTTACAACCACGACTTGGCAAATAACTTAGTCCTTCAATTATCAGTTTTAGATATAAATGAAGCGTATGATCGCATAACAAACTTGGAAGGTTTTGATTTTAAATATAAGCCAATTCAAGAGGAACGTTGGGGCAAAGTTATTTTTCTATGGGGACCTTCAGGTGAACTTTGGCAAATAACAGAGTTTACCGGCAACTAACAAGGTAATTATGATTAAGACGTTTAAAGCTTTGCTGGTGCTCATTCTTCGCTAACTTTAGCCAACAATTATTTGCTTTTGCTTGAGTCGTTAATTACAAGTGATTTTGTGGGAGCTGCGACTGACCGAGTACAGCCACAACTAAAATGAAGCCATCTTCCTTTGTAAAGTAGGCAGTGTGCTTTCCTACGGGAAAATAGAAGCCGCTTGGGTAAATTTCATCGCAACTACGACCTACGGCAGGATTGTCCGCAAGCATCTGAAATCCAGTCAGTAATGTATCTTTGTAGCTTCGCCATTGCATCTTGGAGAAATTGTTGACGGTATAGCTCTTTATTTTTCGTAAATGAGCCTGAGCTAATTGACTTAGTTTGTATTTATTCTTTTGCATAGCGAGTTATAAAGCGTTTAAGAAGTCTTCACCATCAATTACATTGCCTTGCGCCAAGTCTTTTTTAGCTGATTTGAAGCAGTGCTTAAGGTAATCAGCTTTCATAGCCTCTAGCTCTTCGTAGTCTTTGATAGACATTACCACCACGGCATCTTTACTATTTTTGCTAATCTTTACTGGCTCACGCTGGGCGCTAAGAAGTAGCTCGCCAAAATTACGCTTGGCATCGTTTGCTGTTAATGTTTGCACGATCAGTCTCCAAAACTAGAATTACATTAAGATTATAATTGATCGCTCGAAACATTCAATTTAATTAAATCGTGCGATTTATGCGAAAAATAAATTAATGAAAGGATTTATGAATGGGATAATTGTATTGAGTATTGATGCGCATCACGCTACACTTGTTTTATGATTAAGTCATTTAAGCACAAAGGCCTTAAGAAGTACTTCGAAACGGGGAGCACTTCGGGTATTCAAGCAAAGCATCAAGGTAAATTACGTATACAGCTTGCAGCAATTGATACCGCCCAAGAAATTGATGATATCAACTTACCTGGTTTTAAATTACATCAGTTAAAAGGAAATCGTGATGGGATTTGGTCTATTACCGTAAATGGCAACTGGCGTATTACTTTCGAGTTTATTGATGGTAATGCTTATATTCTTAACTATGAGGACTATCACTAATGAGTATGCATAACCCTCCTCACCCAGGTGAGTTTATACGTGACGTATACCTTGAACCCGCAGGTTTTAGCTGTCGTTATTTAGCTAAGCAACTAGATGTAGCGTCATCAACTTTAAATAGAGTTTTAAAGGGGCAGAGCGCAATATCGCCAGAAATGGCTCTCCGTTTATCTAAGTCGCTAGGTAGAACACCAGAAAGCTGGTTAGCTATGCAAGATAACTATGATCTTTGGCATGCTAAGCAGAACTTAAACTTGGCTAATGTTCATGAAGTTAATTTTGCAATGGTTTAGTAAAAATATAAGAAGATTCATAATCTAGAAAAGCTAAAAAACACCGATATATCGCGCTAGACTTTTTAATTTCAAAATACCATAGAAAGCCGCCTTATTAATCCGTAAAACACGGCTAAATCATGACAATAAAGTTAAAAATAAAAAATAATTCATGGATTGAATCAAAAAAGAACTCGTTTATGGTTGATGCATCCATGAAAAAATACTGGAAAAAAGCAATTCTATAGGCTCATTAGGTGGATTGAGAAAAATGGATATTCAAGAATATTACGATAAAGCAAAGAGTCTAGGTAACGATCCCTCTTTTTCGAAAACAGAAGAGGCAAGTCAGCTTGCTAATATTTTAGATTATGATGATGAAAACGATCATCCATCAATCTGGGTGCCTAAAGTTCAGAACATTCTGTTAAATGCTTACGTTAAGCTCCTCAACGAAAAGTACTCAGAATCACTAATCAATTTGTATAACTTGGGTATTAGATTGGAACATCGGGCGAAAAATAAGTTAGGTTTAAAGTTTAGCATTTCGGTATTTGTACTAGGTGTATTAACTGGGTGGTTGATATGGTCATAGTCGTGCATAACAAGGAATACCAGCGGGTTGTCAAATCTGTTACTTTCTGTCCTAGCACACAAAAAAAGCCAACTTTACCACCGCTGTGACCTGAGTTATATGTACTGAAGGAATCGACAATTGAGCCAATCTCGAATTGTATTAATTTGTTTTAGTGTCTGTTTGTCACTACCCGTGGTCTATCTAGTGTATGACGAGTGGTTGCGTCACTTTATCGACTGGTTAGCTTCGCTATATTTACCTGAAGGAATTTGTTCAAAGCGGGATAAGTATTCTGGTTGTAAAAGCTCTATTAAAGTTTATGAAACTTTCCAAATAATAGGTTATGGAATTTATGCGTTGTTGTTCTATACAGCTTGCTCTTTTCTTTTTTCTAAAACTCTTTCGAAATCAAGACGTATCGAAACTGTAAAATCAACTGCATTTTTTGCATTTTGCTTGGCCGTACCATATACCGTCTTCTATTTTACTTACAGTGTTAAGTTTAGTAGCTCTGTTTTTCACTTTGCTCTGCTCGTATTAGGCTTCTATTTAGGGATATCATCAAACAGGAAAGAGAAACATAATTAGAAAATGCACGCGAATAACAGCGTTCGTGTAAATATTCGCTTTTGGCAATGTAGATCTAACCATAACAGTTATTAAAAGTGAGTTAATTGAGGTTGAAAACAATGGACAAATCAATATTAAAAGTCGTCCACAAAAGTGCCCAAGGCTTACATGATGCTGGAGTTATGAATGATGTTACCATGTGCGTGCTCGAAGCACTTTGTTTGCCAGAAGTAAGAAACTAACAGCAAGTCAAATTAAAAATAAGGCCAGCTAACAAGAAAAATCATAAGCACTAAAACCTTGAGCTTTATCCAACTGCAAATAATGCCCCTGTTTATCCCAGTCACTTAATACAATTCTTGTTTTATCTACGCCATTTATGGGGTGGGTATGCTCTTTAGGACGATGGGTATGTCCGTGAATTAAAATATCGCAATTCCATTGATTAAAAAATGACTCAACGGCTTGCTGATTAACATCCATGATTTCTGCGCTTTTCTCTGATTTATCATTGGCGCTTTGCGCTTGTACTTGCTTGGCAAAAGCTATTCGTTGTTCGATGGTTTGGCTTAAAAATTCATTTTGCCAGTTGGGATCTCTTACCATGGCTCTCAGTTGCTGATAAGGTTTATCATCGGTGCAGAGTGAATCACCATGAATAAGGCTTATTTTTTTGCCATTAAATTCAAAATGATGGGGTTCTTCTATCAGTGTTGCGCCTGTTTGTTCAGCGAATGTTTTACCAAGTAAAAAATCACGATTACCATGACCAACATGAAGCTGACCATGGTTTTGTGAGTAGTTTAAGAGAGCTGTAACTATTTGTTGGCTCATTTCATCTTGCGCATCATCGCCTAACCAAACTTCAAATAAGTCGCCTAATATAAACAGCTTATTGCTTTTTGGCGCAATGTTTTGCATATAATGGTGAAATAGCTTAGTTAAATGCGGTTTAGCACTAACCAAGTGCAAGTCTGAGATAAAATGAACAACACTCATTAACGATTCCTTGGATATCGGCTTGATCTATTCTTGCTCTTCTTCGATGGTAACTGATGTGATTTCAATCGGATCTTTCGGCACATCTTGCATGCCATAAACGCTACCGGTTTCAACTTCTTTAATTTGGTTAACCACAGTCATTCCTTCAACCACTTCGCCAAATACGGCATAACCCCAACCTTGAGCGGTTTCGGCGCTAAAATCTAAAAAGTTGTTATCTTTAACATTAATAAAGAACTGGCAAGTGGCTGAGTGGGGATCCATAGTGCGAGCCATAGCAAGGGTGCCGAGTTTGTTAGATAAACCATTTTGTGACTCACAATCAATTGGTGCATTGGTTGGCTTTTGCTGCATAGAGGTATCAAAACCACCACCTTGGATCATAAAATTGCTAATCACACGGTGAAAAATAGTGCCATTATAGTGCCCACTTTTAGCGTATTCTAAAAAGTTCTTAACGCTTTGTGGTGCTTTATCGGCAAAGAGGTTAATTTTAATGTCGCCTAAATTGGTATGAATGGTAACCATAAGTGTTTTCCTAAATGGTGGTTTAAAATAAAGCGGCAATTTTAACCGATTAGTCCTTTAAAAATAAACGCTAGAGTGATGCTTTCGCTAAATAACCGCTTTATAATAGGCGCAAATTTTTTAAACGTTTTATAAATGTAGTTTAATTTTGTAGAGCGAAGCTTAAAAGCAATAGAAACAAACTTATTGATTGGAGTAATTAAATCTAATGTTGCGTATTTATAATAGTCTTTCACAAACTAAAGAAACCTTTAAGCCAATAGAGCCAAACAAGGTGAGAATGTATGTTTGTGGGATCACTATCTACGACTATAGCCATATTGGTCACGCTCGTACTTTTGTTTCTTTTGATGTAATGGCGCGTTATTTACGCTATGCGGGTTATGATTTAACTTATGTGCGTAACATTACCGATATTGACGATAAAATTATTGCCCGTGCCAACGAAAATAATGAACATATCAACGACTTAACCAAGCGCTTTGAAACAATTATGCACGAAGATTTTGACTCGCTAGGCATGATAAAACCCGATATTGAGCCTAAAGCGACCGAATCTATTGCGGAAATTATTACTATTATTGAAACTTTAATCGACAAAGGTTTTGCGTATCAAGGAGAAGATGAAAGCGGTAAAGGCGATGTTTATTACCATGTGCCTAAATTTGATGATTACGGCAAGCTTTCAAAGCAAAACTTAGAGCAATTACAAGCGGGTGAGCGGGTTGGTGTGGCGAGTGACAAAAAAAGCCCAATGGACTTTGTATTATGGAAACAAGCTAAAGCTGGTGAGCCATATTGGGAATCACCTTGGGGCAATGGGCGACCAGGCTGGCATATTGAATGCTCGGCAATGTCAAAAAAATGCTTAGGCGAAACCTTTGATATACATGGTGGTGGTTCAGATTTACAGTTTCCGCACCACGAAAACGAAATTGCTCAATCAGAAGCGGCCAATGGTTGCGGGTTTGCCAACACTTGGATCCATACGGGCATGGTGCAAGTTGACCGCGAAAAAATGTCTAAGTCACTGAATAACTTTTTTACCATTCGCGATGTTTTAGCACTGTATAGAGCTGAGTCGGTACGTTATTTTATGTTGTCTAGCCATTATCGTAGCCAGCTTAACTATAGCGAAGAAAACCTACAATCTGCCGATGCGGCTTTAGAAAGACTGTACTTATCATTGCGCGATGTCGATTTATCTAATTTACCAGCAGTATCCAGTGATAATGCTTTTATTGCCCGCTTTAAAGAAGCCATGGACGATGACTTTAATACACCTGAGGCGATTGCTGTGTTATTTGATGCGGCAAAAACATTAAATAGAGCCAAGTCATCAAATAATGCACAAACCCAAACTTTAGCCGCCGCTTTAATTAGCATGGGCAATGTTTTAGGTTTATTGCAACAAACACCAGAAGATTTCTTAAAAGCAGCCGCTGGCAATGATGATTCAGTGTCTGAAGATGAAATTGAAACGCTTATTGCTGAGCGAAACCAAGCCCGAGCCGATAAAAACTGGGCAAGAGCCGATGAAATTCGTGATCAGTTTCAACAATTAGGCATTGTACTTGAAGATAAGGGCGGTGTTACTACTTGGCGAAGAGATTAATTTAATTTTTTATTGTCGCTAAGTAGTTAAAACTTAACACAAAACAATAATATTAAACTGAGCGAACACTTGTAAGCCAAGGTCGTACCAGTTTTAGTGATCAAAAAAGGGATAATAGCGCGTTTTTTTCAAAGCTAGTGAAAATTAGCAAATTATTAATACGTGTTTACTGATGATAAAAGTCAGTCAAAATTTTTGATTAAGGGTTAGTTTTATGAGTCGCACAGAGTCCTTCACTAGAGAAGAGCTTATCACTTGTGGTAAAGGTGAATTAATTGGTACAGCAACACAGGGGCGACCAATTGCTCGTTTACCATTACCAAATATGTTAATGATGGATCGCATTACTAAAATTAGTGATGAAGGAGGAGCTTATGGCAAAGGACAAGTGGTTGCAGAGTTAGACATTAATCCTGATCTTTGGTTTTTTGATTGTCACTTTGAAGGTGACCCTGTAATGCCTGGTTGTTTAGGGGTTGATGCATTATGGCAGCTCAGCGGATTTTTCTTATCTTGGATGGGGTATGAAGGTAAAGGCAGAGCATTAGGTGCGGGTGAAATTAAGTTTTTTGGACAGGTTTTGCCAACAGCAAAAAAAGTAACATACGAAATTGATATTAAGCGTGTTCTTAAAAAAGGCTTGGCTATGGTTATATCCGATGCCAGAATGTTGGTTGATGATAGAGAGATTTACACGGCTAAAAACTTACGCGTAGGTTTATTTGAATCTACTGATGATTTTTAATCACACATTACCAACGAATTAGAAATTTAAAGAGGTTAATGATGAAACGAGTTGTTGTTACCGGAATGGGTGTTGTTTCTTGTTTAGGCAATGATGTTAAGAGCGTTGAAACGGCTCTTAGAGAAGGCCAATCAGGCATCCAGTATATGGAAAAATATAAAGAAATTGGTTTGAGAAGCCAAGTGGCAGGAAGACCCGATATTGAACCTAAAGAGCATATTGATCGTAAAGTATTACGATTTATGGGCGATGCGGCAGCTTATACCTATATTTCAATGCAGCAAGCAATTGAAGATGCAGGGCTTGATGAGTCATTAGTATCTAATCCTCGTACAGGAATTATTACTGGCTCTGGCGGTGGTTCACAAAAAAGTCAGGTTGAGTCGGTAAATATTTGTTTAGAAAAAGGGGTTAAACGCGTTGGTCCTTACGCTGTGCCAAAAACGATGGCTAGTACCACCTCAGCCTGTTTAGCAACACCGTTTAAAATTCGCGGCATTAATTACTCAATCACCTCAGCTTGTGCCACTAGCGCGCACTGTATTGGCAGCGCTTATGAGCAAATTCAGCTTGGCAAACAAGATATTGTTTTTGCGGGTGGCGGTGAAGAAGAAGATTGGCGTTTAACCCTATTGTTTGATGCAATGGGGGCACTATCTAGCAAGTATAATGACACACCAGAAACCGCTTCACGCCCTTATGATGCAACGCGTGACGGTTTTGTGATTTCGTCGGGTGGCGGCATTTTAGTGTTAGAAGAGCTAGAACACGCTAAAGCACGTGGCGCAAAAATTTATGCTGAAATTGTGGGTTATGGTGCAACTTCCGATGGCTACGATATGGTGGCTCCATCGGGTGAGGGTGCAGTTAGATGTATGCAACAAGCTTTATCAACGGTTGATGGTGAAATTGATTATATTAATGCACATGGCACCAGCACACCCGTTGGTGATACTCAAGAGCTTGCGGCAATTAAAGAAACCTTTAATGGCAATGTGCCTAAAATTGGATCAACAAAATCTTTAGCGGGTCACTCATTAGGTGCTACAGGGGTACATGAAGCGATTTATAGCTTAATTATGATGGAAAATAACTTTTTAGCGGGCTCAATTAATATTAATGAAATTGATCCAAACGCAGAAGGTTTACCCATTGTTCAGCAAACCGAAGAAACATCAATTAATCGCTTTTTATCAAATAGTTTTGGCTTTGGCGGCACAAACGCTAGCTTGGTATTTGAAAAATATCAAAGCTAATAAATAATTGAAAACACACAAAGCCGTATAGTTAATGTTATACGGTTTTTTATACCCGCTCTCCTTCAATATGCATGTTTCAGCAAGACAGTAAGCCATCCTATTTGAGGCATTAATGCGCAGGATTAGTCATTTCCTGCAAGCTGCGCCTTGTTCAAGCTTTTTGGCTGAACACTGTAACAAGCATCTTGAAGGAAAACGGGTATATTTTAAATTGGAACAAATACAAACAAAACTGCCTTAGTATTGACGACAAGGCTAGCATCAGTTTAAATGTGATAGTAAAAAAAATTATCGAGCAGGTTATTTATTCTTATACTTATTAAGTAATAAAGCCATGCTATTAGGGATGAAACAATAATTATTAATGCTATTAAATTTTACCTCGAATAACCAAACTATTCTCACCGCAGTTTTTATCTTTGGTGTTTTATTGAGCTCATTTGCATCTGCAAAGCAAAATATAAACCCTCAAAGAAACGAGCAGAATTTTTATACTATTAGTCAATCTCAGCATGGTGATGTTGATATTACTGCTATTGAATATATTGATCCTCTTTACAGCAACCCTACTCAAACTCAGGTGCTTAGTGAGCAAGGGGTAACCTGGAAAAAGCTTACAGATAATTTTATGCCCAATAATCAATTAACTTATTGGTTTAAAGTTAAATTGCGTAGTGAAAAAAAAGGCCAGTGGTTATTAACCCCTGGTTTATGGCATCAAGGAAAAGTGTTTTATCAAAATAAAAGTGGCCATACTAAAGATTGGCAAGTGGCTGATGCCAGTGTTTTTACCCCGCTAGATCAAAGAGCAATTAAAAGCGAATTGCCTATGGTTAAAGTTGAAATTACACCTAAAGGTTCAACTTTTTATATTCAGGCAAAAGGCTTTCGATTTGGGAGAGAACCATCGGCACAAAAGATAAAATTATTTTCTGAAATTGCTTTTATGTCAGAGCAGGCCGCATCACAAAAGATCCAAGGTGGCTATATGGGATTTGCAATTGCGATTGCAGGTTTTCACTTTATTTTATGGCTATGGTTTAGAGAAAATACTTATTTGTGGTTAGTGGCTGCTATGATGGGTAGCCCTATTTTTTTCCATTCAATATTAGGTTTTGGGTTAACTGACTTATGGCCTAATTGGTTGATTTGGAATGAGTATTCTTCGAGTATTTTATCTGCCGTTGCTCCCGCTATTTACATAAGGTTTGGGGCAAGTTATTTAAATTTACAAACTCACTTTGCTAAACTTAATCAAGTTATTATTTATTTGTTTTACGCCATTATACTCTCTTCAGTGGCGGTTTTTATTGAATCCATTGATCTGCTTGCTGCTCAAGCCATTTTAACCAATATAGCCAGTTTGTTATTGTTGGGATCTGCATTATACCTTGCCATTAAAGGTCAGCGATATGCTTGGTATTTTGTTGCAGGTAATTTTATGATTATTTTAACCATATTGATTTGGTCAGTGGTTGAAATTAGCGAAGTGCGGTGGAGTGATTTGCCGTTTTCAATTATAGGGATGACACAATTTGCTTCAACCTTACAAGGGATTTTACTAGCTTTAGGTATGGTTGATAGAATGCAAACTATGCGGCATATACTGCTTAAAAAAGAGCTTGAATCAGAGAAACTTGCCGGCCGCTATGCCAAACAAACCAGAGCGCTTATTCAAGCGCAAAACGAAGAGCTTGAGTCGTCAAATAAAGCCTTAAAAGAGTTAGATGATTTAAAGGACGAGTTTTTAGCAAGAACCTCACATGAGCTTAATACACCGCTTAATGGAATAATTGGTTTGTCCGAAATTTTGCTTGATGATGATGCCGATGTTTCAGAAAAAGAGCGTAAAGAATATTTAGAAATTATTGCATCGCGTGGTGAACATTTAAAAGAGTTAGTTTCTGAATTACTAGAGTTTGTGAAAACCCGTAAAGAAGTGATTAATTTATACAAAGAAAAAATAGATATTAGCTCGCATATAGAAAAAACCGTATTAACTTTTGTTCCTCAAGCCGAATCTAAAGCTATTAATCTGCAATTTAAAAAAACTATTCCAGTATTAGTACACGCCGACCCTAGAAGGTTAAGGCAAGTTTTAGCCATTTTAATTGATAATGCCATTAAATATACCGATAAAGGCGGTGTCACTCTGTCAATAAACAAGTCTAAAAGCAGGGTTACAATTATTGTTGCCGATACTGGAATTGGTATAGAAGAAAGCCAACTAGAAACCATACTAGAGCCTTTCCGCCAACTCAAACACGAAAACCGCACACGCGAAGGTGCTGGACTAGGGCTTTCTATTTGTAATCACTTAGTTGAACTGCATGGCGGTCAATTAAAAATTGAGTCGGTAATTGGTAAAGGCTCTAAATTTTCGATCAGTCTTCCACTACAATAAAGACATGAAGTAGAATTTTAAGTACAAAATTCTTTTTGTGCATTTTTCAGCTTTTTTAAGTTAGCTGCGCGTTCTTCTTCGCTAATAAATTTAATATTTCCATCTATGTCGGCTTCACCAATTCGTATTGGCATGTTCAATGTGTTGATTTGTTTTTGTATTTCTGCACAAGCAACTTTAGCTTTTTTTTGTTTTTTCTCTTTTTCTTGAGCAATAGCTTGCTGTTCTTTTTGAATTTCTAATCCTGCTTTTGCTCGGCTTTTTATGCGATCCATTCTATCTTTAGTCGCTCTATCAGCGGTTGAGCCTTTAGGATCTTTTATTTTAACTTCGTTGCCTTTGTTGTTGAACGGCTTATCAGAATAATGAACCTTGCCATTTTCATCCACCCACTTATATATTTTTGCATAAACACTGGGTGTAAAAGTGATTGCGAAGATGATTGGTAGTATTAGAAAAATGCTAGAGTGTTTAAAGCTTACTTTATTCAAATTATCCATAATTAAAGTCCAAGTTAAGTTTCGTTATCGATTATATACCCGTTCTACTTCAAGATGCATATTTTCGGCAGATTTTGTCTTTAATTTGTCGCAAATGCGCTCAATTTTAGCCATATCAACAGCGTATATTAAAGCTGAATAAACACAAAGGAGATAAAGATGAAAGCTTATATACCTAATGATCACCGAGTTTTAAGTTGGGATCCTGAAAATATGGAGCAATATTGGCAACTATGTAAAAAGTATGATTTTGTTGCTGACAAAAATGCAATGCAAACCGACTTAATGAGTCAAAAAGCTTATTGTGAGCTTAAACAAATTTAAGATTTGTGGGCTTTAATTTTTGTTAGCTGCCTTAAAGGTGATAAGCCTTACTCGGGTGATTAAATACCAAACACCACCTGCTAAAGCTATACCAATTTGTACAAAGTGAGAAACTTCGGTTAACCCTTTGTTGCCAACAAAATACCAAAGCATAAAGCCTGCGATAAATAAAATAATGCCGGCCATAGCTTGCATTTGCAGAGAATAACGCATTTTGATTCTTGCTAACTTTGCTCTAGAGGCAATTTGTTCTTCGGTAAGCTCTTTGCCATCTTCGCTGATAGTGAGGTTGCTATTACAGTGACTACAAACTTTAGCTTTACTTGATACGCGCTTTTTGCAATTGGGGCAATTGATTAATGCCATAAACTAGCCTAAACATTAGTTTTTAATTGATCAAATTATATTCTCAATTGCTAAAGTATGGAATGGCTAATCAATGCCCAATTATATATTTTGCGTAGTAAAAGTTGCCAATTGAGAGGCTGCCTCTTGAACACTGGTGATATTTTTATTAATTTCTTCACAAGTAATGCTTTGTTCTTCTACCGCCGTGGCAACCTGAGTCATGTGGTTACTAATGGAATCAACTTTAGTGGTGATTGAGCTTAAAGCGTTGTAAGCTTTATCGCTCATTTCAACCGTTGCTTGTGTTCGAGTAACGCTTTTTTCAACTTGCGATACGGCACTTTCAACTTCATTTTGTAGTTTTCCGATCAGATCGGTGATCTCTTCTGTGGATGAGCGAGTTTTAGAAGCTAACCCTCTAACCTCATCGGCAACCACCGCAAAGCCTCTGCCTTTTTCTCCTGCTCTTGCAGCTTCAATGGCCGCGTTAAGTGCGAGTAAATTAGTTTGCTCTGCGATCATATTGATTACTTCTACAATGCGGCTAATATTTTCACTACTTGATGCAACCTGAGAAATAACGTCGTTAACTTTAGAGGTTTCATGCGATAACGCTTTAATTTCTTCTACGGTACTTGATAGTAGGGTTTGAGTTTCTTTACTGCCACTCACCGCTTCGGTGGCATTATCAGCAGATGCAACAGCCAAACTAGAAACTTCATTGATAGTTGCCGACATTTCATTCATTGAGGTGGCAATGTTTTCTATTTCGGCGCTTTGCGTTTTGGTGCTTGCTTCAATTTGCTGTGAACGCTCAACTAGGGCTTGTTCTATTTCTTTTCGTTTATTAGACATAAAGTTTAATGATTCGGCAACTGAGTCTTGCTCGCTTCTTTTATCCATTTTAGCGCTATAGTCACCTTCTGCTATTGCTCGGCATACTGTGTCTATTTGCTCATAAGATTGTGAAACATTTTTTAAACTCATTTGCATAACATAAATTTCGTCTTTTAATTGATTAGATTGCTCAACACTATGCGATTGTCCCGTGGCGATTTTTTCGGCGGTTTGTACCACTTTATTAACTCTTGAGCTGATCCCATGAGCAAACCAAATGGATAGTGAGGCCAAAATAATGATCCCTATTGATGCAAATATGCTAATTTGTATAAATAACGAACGAATAGGGGCTAATACTTGCTCTTCTGATTCTCTGAGTATTAATAGCCATTCGCCAGTTTTAACTAAATGACTTGAATAAAAGTAGTTTTCTTTAGAAATAGGATCAGAATCTAATAAAACGGTTGGCTGAGTTTTATTGTTATAAAGTGGGGTAAAAAGCTGATTGTAAGCTGTTTCGGATATTTTTTGAGTTTGCAGGTTTTCCTCTTCAATGGTGGCAGAAATAAAGTGACCATTTCTACTGACTAAATAAAGATCTCTTTGGGTTTGTTGCTTAATGGTTTTGAGTAAGTTCTCAATATTATCCAAGGAGCGATCAACACCAGCGATTCCCAAAAATTGGCTATTTTGAGTGATTGGGTAGGTTTGTTCTACAATCATTTTGCCTTGATATTCATAAGGCTCGGTCACTAAAGCGGTTGGTTTGCCATTTTGTTCAAACTGCTTTTTTACACCGTCGTAATATAAGCTGGTTTCCATATCGACCAAAGGAGTAACAACTAGCTGACCATTTTCTCTAAACCAATAGGGGAGAAAACGACCTTCTTTATCCGCCGTTTTATTTGCGTATTGTTCTCCAGTGTATAGGTGATCATTATTATTGATGTTTGGCTCATAACCAAAATAAGCGCCCGTGTATTCAGGAAATTCACTGAGCACTCGATGAGCTAATTGGCTTGATGCGTTGCGGTTGGCAAAAAGCCCTTCTTCTTGTGCCAAAACCATCATTTTTGCTGTTCTAATGGCATTAGCATTTCTTTTTTCTATTTCTAAAGCAACCAATTGGGCTGCTTGTTGTAAAGAATGCTCTGCTTGTAAGCGAGTTGAATTAAGAGAAGAGTTAGCAATTAATATCACCATAGCAATAATAATTGCAACGGTTGGAAGCGTTAAAAAAAGTAGAATTCTGCCTTTAAGGCTATGGGTAAAAGTAACTTTAGGTTTATGATTCATAGTGTTAATTTATATTGATAATTAAATAAGGCTACAGATCAAGAGCCATAGTATAAGACACATAAAACTTAACATCTGAGTCGTTTAAATCGGTATTGCTTAACCCAAAAGTAAACTCATTTTTACTTAGACTAATACCGTAATCTAGATATGACTCTCCAGCATAAAATTCATCGGTGCCATGACCTACATGAAAATTAATGGCTAAATCTTGTTTAAGCTCGAAGTTGGCATCAAAAGATATGTACGAGTCATCTCCCGCACTTACACCCTCACCACTTGCAATGGTGGCATAACCAATGGTGTAATTGCTGAACCCAAAGCTCAATAATACCTCTGAAAAGTCCAAATCGGGATTACTGTCGGGGTAAGCATAATGTATATAGCCAATACCCAGATTAAAGCCATTAATTTCACCCGACCAGCCTGCATATAGGTCGAGTTCGTAGGTGGTTGAGTCACCAAAATCAACATTAGATGCCCAAGTACCTAAATAAAATCCAGAAGATTGCGTGTAGTCGATGCCGCCAAAAACAGCAGCATTGCCACTGGTTTGCTCTAGTCCGCGCCAAATGTAGTTGCTGGTTGCTCCTACGTTGGCCGACAAACTCTCTTCTGCTTGTATTGGGTTAGAATACGCCGAAATAATAACTACTACAAAAAACCCTAATAAAATTATTTTTTTCATGAGTATTACCTTATTTTGTTTTAAAGAAGCTAGTCTCTTCTTGTAGTTTAGTCGCTAATTGAGCTAATTCAACACTAGATTCAGCAATATTTTGTGATGCAGTGCTTGTTTCCGACACTCCTGAGCTGAGTTGCTCAACATTTTCGAGTATTTCACCAACCACAATAGACTGCTCTTCTGCAGCGGTTGCAATTTGACCGCTTAAATCGCCAATTTGATGCATTTCTTTGCTAACAATATGGTTAACTTCATTGGCAGAATTAGCTTGTTCTTTAACATTATTGGCTTGTTCAACGCTTTGTGCCATTATTCTTACAGAAGAGTTTGCTCCCGTTGTGATCGTGTCAATCATATCGTCAATCTCTTTAGTTGACTCTTGAGTTCTCTGAGCTAACTGTCGAACTTCATCTGCTACAACCGCAAATCCGCGCCCTTGCTCTCCTGCTCTAGCGGCTTCAATAGCGGCATTAAGAGCAAGAAGATTTGTTTGATCGGCAATGCCTTTGATCACTTCAAGAATTTTTACAACTTGATCAATATCTGATCTCACTCTAGTGACACTTTCTTCAGATATTTGGATTTGCTCAGTCATATTAACAATTGCAGTATAGGTTTCTTCGAGTTTTTCACTACTTTCAGCGACACGCCCTTGTATATTACCAACTGCGTCAGATGTTGAAGCGGTATTAGAAGCCACCTCATCTACGGTTGCTCCCATTTCTTGCATAGCCGTTGCTAATTGCTCAGAAATTTGTTTATGCTCATCCATAGTGGCATTGGTTTGGGTTGTTATAGCGGCTAACTCTTCTGAGGTTGAAGATTGTTGTATGGCAACATTGCTGATGTTTTTCATCATTTTTGATAAATCATTGATCATGTTTTTAACCGCTTGTTGCAGTTTGCCAACTTCATCTTTTGAAGTTACATCAATATTTTGAGTTAAATCACCTTTAGCAACGCGCTGAACAGCTTTTGATGTGTTTATTATTGGTGTAGCAATTTGTTTGGCAATGATTGTTCCAACAACTGCAATCATAAAAACGAGCAAAATTATTATGCCTGTCATTTGCCATATATTTTCATTAATTGATTGAAAGGCTTCGGGCTCATCCATTTCTGATAGAATTGCCCACTTAAATCCCTTGAAGGTTATTAAGTCGAAAGATGATAGAACAGGGTTACCATTATAGTCGATAATAATGTCGGTTGAACTTTCTCCGTTTAAAGCTCTTTTGGTTGCATCGGTATCAACCCCATTTTTTTCAACACTACCTGCAAAGCTGGCTTCAACTGAATGACCTTTTGGATCAAGGTACGAATTGCTGCGCATTCGCATATCGCTACCAACTAAATAAGATTCTCCTGTTTCCCCCATACCTTCTCTAATTCCCATAATTTCTTGAATGCCTTCTAAAGGAAGTTGAAGCGCAACAACAAGCGAGCTGTTTCCATCTTTATCTTTTAGTGGTTGGGCAATAAAAGCGGCAGGGGCGTTATTGCTTGGCTCATATGGGGAAAAATCGACAATGCCATATTGTTTGGTTTGAAATACCTCTTTAACTAGGCTACCTAAATTAGAGCTTGAGTATTTTCCGTTAATAATATTGGTATTAAAGTCGGCTTCTTTGGTTACTGTATAAAAAATATGACCATTGGGTGCGATTAAAAATAAATCGTAATAACCGTATTTTTCAATATAGCTTTCGTAAAAATCTTGCCCACTAGATGTTTTGGGGTTGAATGCTTCAGCGACATCTTTTTCAGAAATAATAGCCCAACGAACCGAACTGTTAATATCAATATAATCCCAACTACTAACCACTGGATTGTTGTTATAATCCATAATAACTTTGGTGCTTGAATTTCCTGCAAGAGCACTGGTTACGGCTTCGGTTGTTACTTGATTGTTATTTTTAAAAGAAGCTATTACCGAATAGTGGGTTGGGTTTAGGTAAGAATCAGAGCGCATTAGTTTATCAGAGCCAACTAAATAAGACTCACCCGTTTTGCCCATACCATCTCTTAAACCAAGAATAATATTAAGTTTATCTAAAGGTTGTTGATAAGCAATATAACCAATACGGGTGTTATTTTCTTCAACTGGGTGTACAGCAAAAGCAGCCGGTTCATTGTTGCTAGGGGAATAGGGTAGAAAATCGGCAAACTGAACATCATGATGATCTGAGGATTGAGCTTTAATAAAGGCGTTGTAAAAAGCACTATCTTTTAGATCGGTTAAAATATTTTGTCCAAGGTCGCTTTCTCTGGTAACCGAGTAAATAATATTGCCGCTCAGATCAATAATAAAGTAGTCGTACCAACCAAAATTTTCGAGTAGTTCTTTGTATTCATCATCATATTTATCAAGCAATTTTTGCCAAGTTGCTTGTTCAGAAAAATAAGCTGATAGTTCTGCAATGGTGGTAAATGTTTGATGCTCTGAGGCTAGCTGTTTGAGTTGGGTGAAATTATTATTAAAGTAATCTTTTAGCTGAGCTTTCTTTAGATGGTTAACAATTGATAATTTTTGAAAAGCTTGCTGCTGCATAGTATCTGCAATATCAATTAAAACCCCCATATCACCTTGCCGCTCTTTAAAATAGCGGTTAATCGATTGTTTTTTGATTTGATTAATGGAGGTTAGCTGATTATAAACTTTTTCTTTCACATCATTGCTGGCATTAAACGTGGAGATAATGCTCACAATAACCGCTGGCGCGAGCCCTAATAATATAAATAAAGTGGTAAACTTTGACTTTAAACTTTTTCTACCCAACATAACTGCTCTCTTACTACTATTTTAAATGACGCTATCAAAAACCTAAGAATCTCAAACGTCTATATATGTTAAATATTTATAAAGTTATAGATTAGTTTTTATTAAACAACAAAAAAAATAGGGGTATTAAGGCTGGGAATGATTAAGATATTGATCTATGTCTGTTTGATTAATTAAATAATCGCGTAAAAAAATCTTTCAATAAGGTTCCAGCTGGGAAACTGCTGGAACCTGTGATTTTAAGTTTTTTTACTGATTTAGCATTTTTTTTATCAAAAAGATGACTACTTTTTACATTGCTAAAGACTTATCAACAATTTCAAACACATCGTTTGATAAGTTTTCAGTGAGCTTTATTTTTTCGAGCTGCTCTTTAATCAGTGCTTGGCGTTTGCCATCAAACTTTTTCCATTGATTAAATTGCTTAGCAAGCCCTGCGGCAATTTGGGGGTTAATTTGATTGAGCTTAATAATAATATCCGCTAAAAATTCATAACCTGTGCCTGTTGGACTATGAAATTGAGGAATATTAGCTGCAACAAAGGTAGTAACCACTGAGCGCACTTTATTAGGGTTTTCTATTGAAAATTTGTCATGAGTTAAAAGCCGTTTAATGGTACTTAATATATCGTCAGTATCATTAACCACTTGTGCGCTAAACCATTTATCTAACACCAACTCTTCGTTTTGCCATTTATTATAAAACTGCGCAATTCCCTGTTCTTTAAGAGAATTTTTACTATTGGCAATAGCTTGCAAAGCCGCTAACTCATCGGTCATATTGTTAGCAGAAGTTAATTGAGCCGATGCTTTTTCAAAATGTTGATCTTCATTAGCAATCATTAAAAAGTGTAATGCCATATTTTTAAGCCTGCGTTCACCCGCATTTTGGCCGCGGGTATCGCTATAAATAGCTTGCCAGTTAGCTTCTAAGTTTTTAGCTAAATAGGTTTTTAGTTGCTTGTGCTTGGCAAAAAGAGCATCGGCATCAACCTGATTAGATGCACCAATTAAGCTTGATAGTTCGGGCAACTGAATGGCTAGAGCTTTGAGTGATAAGTCGAGTTTGTCATCGGCTAATATATTTTTAAAAGCACCTGCAACCGCTTCTAAGTTATCTTCACTGATGATTTTATCATCACTAAGCAAGATATTAGCCATTAAGTTTTGACCCGCATCCCAACGATTAAAAGTGTTTGGATCGGCATTAAATAACGCTAAAAGCTCAGATTGTTGATAAGAGTAATTGAGTTTAACTGGCGCTGAAAAATCTCTTAAAATAGATGGGATCACTGCTTTTTCATTGGTATGAATGGTAAAAGTTTGAGAAGGCTCTGTAACAATTAGCAAGGCTTCTTGTGTTTGTTCAGTAGCATCATCTAGTTTAAATAAAACCTTTTCGCCTTGTGGGGTAATAAAGCCCACCTTAATTGGAAGCATAAATGGGGGTTTTTGTTCTTGATTAGGGGTAGCAGGGCAAGACTGCTGAAAAGATAATTCAAATTGGTTATCGTTAATTTTTGTTAATGAGGCTTTAACTTCTGGTGTGCCTGCTTGCCTGTACCAATTTCTAAACAATGACCAGTCTTTATTGTTGGCATCTTCCATCGCTTTAATAAAATCTTCACAGGTAACCGCTTGACCATCGTGGCGGTCAAAATAAAGATCCATGCCTTTTCTAAAGCCTTCTTCGCCAAGTAAGGTATGCATCATGCGGATCACTTCGGCACCTTTGTTATAAACAGTAACCGTGTAAAAGTTATTCATTTCTATGTAAGAGTCAGGGCGAATAGGGTGTGCCATTGGACCTGAGTCTTCGGCAAATTGTACGGCACGAATAATTTTAACTTGATCAATGCGTTGTACATCTTTTGATTGCATATCTTCACTAAACTTTTGGTCGCGAAATACGGTTAAACCTTCTTTTAGGCTAAGCTGAAACCAATCGCGGCAAGTCACACGATTGCCTGTCCAGTTATGAAAATATTCATGGGCAATAACCCGTTCAACCCCTTCAAAGTCGGCATCGGTGGCAGTTTGTTGATTGGCTAAAACATATTTGGTATTAAATACATTAAGCCCCTTATTTTCCATAGCACCCATATTAAAGTCACTAACGGCAACTATCATGTAAAGGTCGAGATCATATTCTCGACCAAACTTTTCTTCATCCCACTTCATTGACGTGATTAGCGAGTCCATCGCAAAACGGCATTGATCGAGTTTGCCTTTATCAACATAAAGCTCAAGCTTAACTGCTCGCCCGCTCATGGTGGTGAAAGTATCTTCTAAGCAGTCGAGATCACCTGCCACTAATGCAAATAAATAACTTGGTTTAGGGAAAGGGTCGTGCCACTCAACAAAGTGACGATTATCATTTAAGTCACCTTTTTCAATGGGGTTACCATTAGACAACAACAACGGATAAGCTTTTTTATCACCTTCAACCCGAACAAAAAATTCCGACATAATTTCTGGGCGGTCAAGATAATAAGTGATTTTACGGAAACCTTCGGCTTCACATTGAGTACAAAACTTGTTTGATGAAGTATATAAACCTTCTAACGATTTATTGTTTTGTGGATAAATTTTAACTTGAGTTAATAGAGTGAATTTTTCTGCTACTTTATGAAGTGTTAAATATTCATCATCAACTTGATAGTCGGCACTTGATAGAGGTTGACCATCAACCGAGATCGATTCAAGGGTTAACTCAATACCATCTAAAACCAAGGGCTCAAGCACTTCTCTAGGATCGTTAGGGTTTCTTTCAATTGTGAGCAGGCTTGTCACCAAAGTGAACTCATTATGTAATTCAAACTTTAGTTTGGTTTGTTTAATTAAATATTGGCTTGGCTGATAGTCTTTGCGGTATTTTACTTGAGGTGTTTGTGCGGTATTTTTCATTATGAGCTAACCTTTAACATTGGGTTTTTGTGTCACTTAAATAAGTTTTTTAGATTGTTTAAGTAATGCTTACTTACTGATTTTATTGATGGTGACGATACTATCAGTGATACATTAGATGTGAAAGTCTTTGTCTAAGCTTATGGCTTTGAGGTTTGACCAGTAAAAAGGTAAATTCTGCTAAATGTTGATATATGACAGGAAAATAGAGTGAATTTCGCTAATTTCCCTATACAATCTGCCTGTTAAGCCTTATCATCCACACCCAGAAAATTCTAGCGATCTAAACCGATTTAACCTTTATAAACGTAGGGTTAATCAACAAGCATTAAATCGCCTCAGTTTAAACGTGATGAGGGAGTATTTAGTCATTAATCTTAAAAGATAAGCGACTATACTTACCCAAGACTGACGTTTCACCAACGAAGGAGTAGCCGTTTTGACAACGATTGCAAAATTTGAAGTCAAGTATAAGCAGTACCTCGACAAAGATGGCAAACTGGTTAGCAAAAAAGCCCCAGCCATTGCAAAAGATTTCGAGACATTAAAAAAACTTTACCGTGATATGGCATTAATTCGCCAAATGGATACCAAAGCTTACGCATTGCAAAGAACCGGTAAAATGGGAACTTACCCTGCCGCAACTGGACAAGAAGCCATTGGAGTAGGGTTTGGCTCAGCTATGATCGATGAAGATGTACTAGTGCCTTATTACCGTGGACAAGCATCTATGGTTCAGCATGGCGTTCGCATGGAAGAAGTTTATTTATACTGGGGCGGCGATGAGCGCGGCTCAGACTTTCAAAATGAAATCGCTAAACAAGACTTTCCTATTGCTGTGCCAATTGCTACTCAGTCGCTTCATGCCACTGGTGTTGCTAAAGCCATTCAAATGCGCGGCGAAAAACGCTGTGTATTTACTGAAATTGGTGAAGGCGGAACCTCGCAAGGCGATTTTTACGAAGCCTTAAATGTGGCAGGAATTTGGAATTTACCGGTTGTATTTATTATTAATAACAATCAATGGGCTATTTCGGTTCCCAGTGAAATTCAAACCGCTTGCCAAACATACGCACAAAAAGCCATTGCCGCAGGCATTGACTGCATTCAAGTTGATGGTAACGATATTTTAGCGGTTTATGAGGCATCAAAAGACGCGGCTGAAAAAGCACGCAATGGTGGCGGGCCAACAGTCATTGAATGTATTAGCTTAAGATTGTGTGATCATACAACAGCTGATGATGCTACGCGCTATCGCCCAGAAGGTGAGCTCGATGAAGGTTGGAAGAAAGAGCCGATGGTTCGTTTGCGTCAATATTTAGAATCTAAAAAGCAGTGGTCCCAAGAGCAAGAAGAAGCGATGAATAAAGAAGTGGTTGCCGAAGTTCAACAAAGCGTTGATAACTACTTAAACACACCAGTCGATAAACCCGAAGCCATGTTCGATTATTTATATGATGAACTCCCCGAAAGAACTCAAGCACAACGTGAGTTGGCAATTGCAAGAGGAGCAAAATAATGTCTGCAATTACATTAATTGAAGCCGTTAATCTAGCAATGGCACACGAAATGGAAAAAGACAACGAGATTGTTGTTTTTGGTGAAGATGTTGGGGTTAACGGTGGTGTATTTAGAGCAACCGATGGCTTACAAGCTAAGTTTGGTGAAGAGCGAGTTATTGATACGCCATTAGCCGAAGCGATGATTGCTGGTGTTGCCATTGGTATGGCGGCACAAGGCATGAAGCCGATTGCCGAAATTCAGTTTATGGGTTTTATTTTTCCTGCCGCTGATCACATTATCTCTCATTGCGCCAGAATGCGTAACCGAACTCGTGGCCGTTTAACTTTGCCAATGGTTATTCGCGCGCCTTATGGTGGCGGTATTCATGCGCCAGAAAATCATTCAGAAAGTACCGAAGCTATTTTTGCCCATATTCCAGGATTAAAAGTGGTTATTCCATCAAACCCATCGCGTGCTTATGGCTTAATGTTGGCGGCTATGCGCGACCCTGATCCCGTAATTTTCTTAGAGCCAAAACGGGTTTACCGAATTGAAAAGCACGAAATTGAAGATAATGGCGAAGAATATCCACTAGGTATGTGCTTTGTTGATAGAGAAGGTACGGATATTACTTTAATTAGCTGGGGTGCTATGATGCACGAAACCAAGCAAGCGGCCGAGGCTTTAGCAAAAGAAGGCATTAGCGCAGAAGTTATTGACGTTGCTACGGTTAACCCTTTAGATATTGATACTATACTAGAGTCAGTACAAAAAACAGGCCGCGCTTGCATTGTACAAGAAGCGCCAAAATCAGGCGCAGTAGGCTCTGATATTGCGGCAGAAATTGCCGAAAAAGCGGTGATGCACTTGTTGGCACCAATTGGACGTGTTTCAGGATACGACACTATGATGCCTTACTATCGTTTAGAAAAACAATATATGCCTAAAGTTGCGCATATTGTTGAAGAAGCTAAAAAGATTGTGGAGTACCGATGAAAATATTCAATTTACCCGACTTAGGCGAAGGTTTGCCCGATGCCGAAATTGTTCGTTGGTTAGTTAAAGAAGGCGATAAAGTTTCATTAGATCAACCCATGGTTGAAATGGAAACCGCTAAAGCCGTTGTTGAGGTGCCTTCACCTTTTGATGGTACTATCACTAAGCTCAATGGTAATGCTGGCGATGTTATTGATGTGGGAGCGCCACTAGTTGAATTTGATGGCGACGGAAGCAGTGCACCTGCGCCAGCGCCAGAACCTGTTGCTCAAAAAGCGGAAGAGCCAGCTCCTAAAGCTGCTCCAGCTTCAGCAGGCGGACAAGTTTTTAACCTACCCGATTTAGGGGAAGGATTGCCCGATGCTGAAATCGTTCGCTGGTTAGTGAAAGAAGGTGATGACTTAAGTTTAGATCAACCTATGGTTGAAATGGAAACCGCCAAAGCGGTCGTAGAAGTGCCTTCGCCATTTGCGGCTAAAGTTGCCAAATTGCACGGTCAAGCTGGTGATGTGATTGAAGTTGGTGCGGCATTAATATCATTTGGTGATGCGGGTGAAACTGCTCAAGCAGAGCCTGCGGCAGAAGCAGAAGAGCCTTCTGGTGATGCAGGAACTGTAGTTGGCGCAGTACAAGTGGGCAACCAAGTGGTTGCTGAATCAGCCAATGCCGTGGTGAAAGCTTTAGCCAGAAAATTAAAAGTTGATTTATCACAAGTAACAGGCACTGGCGAAAATGGAAAAATTACTCAAGCCGATGTTAAACAAGCCAAAAAAGACGGCAAGCTAGTTGGCACATCGTCTGCTCCAGCTCAAGCGCCAGCGAGCGTGTCAGTAGCCGCAGGTGATGAAAATCCATTAGACTTTAAAGCCTCTCCTGCGGTTAGAGCACACGCTCGCCGTTTAGGTGTAATGCTTTCAGCTTGTAAAGCAAGCGGCAAGAAAGGAACGATAACCAAAGCCGATGTTGACGCCGCTGTTGGTCAGTCGGCTCCTGTTACTGCTGCTGTATCTGCTCCAGCTCAAAGCAAGCCTGCTACGCCTACGGGTCAAGGGTTACCGACTATTCAAGTGAGTGTTGAGCCACAAGCGGTTCGCGGTGTACGCAGAGCAATGGCAATGGGTATGGCAAAATCTCACGCAACTGTAGTGCCTACTACTTTGGTTGAAGATGCCGACATTACTCATTGGCCTAAGCAAGACTTTTTGGCTCGTTATGTACGCGCTTTAGTTTTTGCGGCTAAAACCGAGCCAGCACTTAATTGTTGGTTTGATGGTGAGCGTTATGAGCGATTAGTTCATCCTAATGTTCATGTAGGTATTGCGGTTGATTCTCCTGATGGTTTATATGTGCCAGTAGTATTTGATGCAGATAAAAAAGATGGCAATCAAATTCGCCAACGCGTGCAAGAGCTACGTCAAAAAATTGAAACTAAATCGTTAAAACAAGACGATCAACAAGGCGCAACCATAACCTTATCTAACTTTGGCTCAATTGCAGGGCGATATGGCACCCCGGTTATTTCTCCGCCGCAAGTCGCCATCTTAGGCACTGGTCGTTTTAGAGAAGAGCTAAAGCTAACCGATAAAGGTATTGCAAAACACAAAATGCTACCACTATCATTAACTTTTGATCATCGAGCTTGTACTGGTGGTGAAGCGGCAAGGTTTTTAGCTGCGGTTATTGAGGATCTGCAAAAGCCTGTTTAGTTACGCTATTTACTAAATAACGGTCTCATCAAAGCCCTAAATTTTTAGGGCTTTTTCATTTAAAAAATGTCCCTTCTTAATAATTTAATTTAAAATCAGGAAATTAAATTTATATAACAAAAAGGTATTTAAAATTCTCTTTTTATTTGTCTTAACTGTGAGGCACGTCTAATTCCTACAAAATTTCTTCGGCTATATTTTATTCGTCACGGTGATCTCCTCTTTCATGGTGGCTTTAAAAACTTGCTAATTGATAAAAATAACATCACAAGTTTTTTATAAAACAACTCTATAAAAATAAACTGGAGAAAAATAATGAAAAAAAACAGTCAATTTAAACTTTTGTCTTGTGCTTTGTTAGTTTCGGCTAATATTGCTAGTGCAAATGAATCGACTTATCAAAATATCCTTAATTATCAAGCCAATGGAGCGCCCAGTTTTATCAAAGGGCAATTAGGTAGCTTGCAAGGAATAGATGCTCAAGACTTTGTTACTAACTATATTAAAAGTGATCCAAGCTTTGGATATAGTGGTGCAGAAGCGCTGAATAAAACACTTGAATGGACCGATCAATTAGGTAAAACGCATATTCGTTATAAACAATCAATTAATGGATTAAAAGTTTATGGAACGAGTGTGACTTTGCATCTTGATGGTAATGCCAATAGCAATGCTTATGCGTTAACAGGGGCTTTTGGTGGTAACGTTGAAAAGGCATCAACTGCATCGCTTCGACGTGCAACTGATGGTGGTAGGGCGGCAACAGAGTACGCTAAAACCGTTGGCAATATAGCTGGTGCGCCAGAATTGTCTTATGTTTATTCACCTAAAGATGCATCGGTAAAATTAGCATGGAAGATTGATGTTAAATATAACGATGATTCGGGTTTCTTCCAGCATGATATTCTCTTTGTTGATCCTTTCAGTAATAAAGAGCTTACTCGTCATCCGCAAGTACATACGGCAAAAACCTATACAACCTACGATATGCAAGAGAATGTTTATAATAGCTCGTTTAGACCAGGTGTTTTAGTGTGCTCAACAGGTGAGTCTTGTGATGATGAAAGTGCTCAGCGTGCTCACGATGGTGCTTCTGGCGTTTATGATTACTTTAAAGAGCAGTTTGACAGAGATGGCATTGATGATGATAACTTAGAAATGATCTCAAGCGTACATACTGGCTCAAACTGGAATAATGCAACTTGGTATCAAAATCAAATGATGTATGGCGATGGTGATGGAACCGACTATATTGACTTTACTAATGCCTACGACATTATTGCTCACGAGTTAACACATGGTGTTATTCAATTTACTGCGGGGCTAGTTTACCGAAATGAGTCGGGTGCACTGAATGAAGCTTGGGCTGATATTTTTGGTGTGTGCGCAGAGGCTCGCAAAAACGGACTAACTTCTCCTTCTTGGGATTTAGGTGAAGACTCTTCTGTAACGGCTACACCATTGCGCTATATGGACGACCCAACTGAAGATGGAAACTCTTATGATTATTACCCCGAACGCTATCTAGGATTTCAGGATAACGGCGGAGTTCATTGGAATTCGGGTATTGCTAATTTAGCTTTTTCGCTTTTGGTTGACGGTGGTAGTCACCCCAGAGATAAAACTGATGTTGTAGTCGATGGAATTGGAATGGAAAAAGCAGAACAAATCTTTTATCGAGCTTTAACCACCTATTTCAGCGAAAATACTAACTTTAGTGGTGCAAGAACAGGCACTATTCAAGCAGCAGAAGATCTATATGGTGATACCGAAGTTGCAGCACTGGAAGATGCATGGTGTGCTGTAGGGGTAGGTTCTTGTGCGGGCGAAGAAAGTGATAATGGTGGTAGTAATGATAATAGACCTTGGTGGTGGATCTACTTAAACTAATTGCTCATTTTAATTGAGTTGTTGAAAGATCAGTTTAAAGGCTGATCTCTCACTTTAGTTTAGAGGTTTAAGGAAATTATACTGAGGAATCTTGTATTTGCCGAAGTTTTCCTATTATTTTTGTTATTATGTTTATTTTTCTTTTGCTTTAAATGTTATATTACCCTACTTTTAAACTTAAGATCAGTTAGTCTTGCTGGTTATACATTTATTTAGATGTATAAAAAATAATTAAAGAGTCTAATAACTTAATGAGTAATCTACCCGCCACATTAACTTATTTTGGTTCAATTCAAAAAATTGGACAAATTTTAAATCGTTCAGCAGTTCCTTTGTTACAAGCTCATGAACTTTGCGATCCATTTTTACCTAATCGTTTCACTCCTTTGCCATTTAGCTATGATCAGTTATTTGAAGCTGCGGTAAAGGAAGTTGCCCATTATATTTTAGGTGTGTCACCTCCGCGAGGCCAACCCAATCATCCATTGCAAAAGGCTATTTTACGCTGGCGTATGGAAAATCGTTTTAATGATGAACATGAAATTCGCGAAGCTTTACAAGGGCTTTTACCAGCCATGGTTGAAAAGGCATACGAACATGCAAAATTAGCCCATTCTAACTGGGTTAATTTTGTTAGTAGTAAAAAAGTAGCCGCCTTTTATGAACAAAACCAAGAGCTAGCTATGTGGCAACTACTTGGACATTCACACCGAGGGGCTGCAATTAAATTTAATTGTTCTAACGAAGAATTTGAAAACTGTATGCCTGCTGACTATCATAAAATGCCAGCTTCTACCGTTTCGCTAAAACAATATGTTGAGTATATGATGGGACTTTTGCCAGAAGTTGAGATCGATGTTGAAAAAATCATACTTAGACAAGACTATAGCCACAGAAAACAAAAAGAATGGCGCTTAGTAGTAGATTGCAACGAGCAAAAAGATCAGTGGTGGCATTTTAAAACGAACTCTATTAGAAGTATTTATCTTGGTGCTCTTGTTCCAGAAAAAACTTGTGAACAATTGAAAAAACATTTAGCTAAACTTAACCCTAAAATTAGGTTATTTAAAGCACAAGCAGAAATAAACTCTTATTCTTTAGACTTTACAAAAATTAGTGAAGATTCTTGTGAAGAAGAACCAACAGAGTCTTAGGTTATTATGATGCTAAATCCCCAACAAATTAAAATAATAGAAGAAACCTTTGAAAAGATAGTACCTATTTCTGAAACGGCCGCATCAATTTTTTATGATAGGCTTTTTGAAGTTGAGCCAAAGCTTCGCCATTTATTTAAAGGTGATATTGAGTCGCAAGGTCGAAAACTTATGCAAACATTAGGTGTTTCAGTTAAATCTATTCATAACTTTGCTGCACTTAAGCCCATTCTCGAAGATCTAGCCGATTCTCATGTTAGTTATGGTGTTAGCGAAAAAGATTATGATACCGTGGGGGAAACGCTATTATACACTTTGGATAAAGGTTTAGGCAGTGGATTTACGCAAGAAGTAAAAGATGCGTGGAGTATATTGTATAGCAAAATTTCAAAAACTATGACCGATCACGCATACTCCTAGCAACTAGCAACTAGCAACTAGCAACTAGCAACTAGCAACTAGCAACTAGCAACTAGTCCTTAAACGTGCTATCAACTTTGGCTTTTATCGAGCCATCTTCAACCAATAATTCTAACATCTCATTAGGCTTAACTTTATTAATTGAATTAATCACCATTTTATTTTTATTACGAATGATCGAATAACCTCTGCCAAGAGTTGCTAGCGGACTCATTAGGTGTAGTTTTGCTATTTTTTGTTCAAAAAACTGTTGCTTATTAACCAATCGCAGATTAATTGATTGATTTAAACGATAGCTTAAATGAGCCAAACGATTTTTATTTTGATTAAGCCTATCTGTTGGGTTGTTATTAGCAAGTAAAGCGCTTAATTGCAGTAGTCTTTCTTTTTTTTCTGCAATATTTTTTTCGCCTGTAAATTGTAGTCTTTGCTGTAGCTGAATCAATTTTAATTGGCTTTGTAGTATGCTCGATGCAGGATCGTTCAAAGTCAGTTTGGTATAATTAAGTTGGCTTTGTTTTTCTTGAAGAATAAATTGAATATTTTTATTCAATGACGAAAATAAAATATCAACCTTTTGTTGTAAACTTGTTTGCTCTTCTACTAATAACTCAGCCGCTGCTGAAGGGGTAGGCGCTCTTAAGTCAGCCACCAATTCAGCAAGAGTTATATCAACTTCATGTCCAATTGCTGCAACTGTTGGAATAGGGCAGTTAAAAATATCGTGTGCGAGTGACTCATCATTAAAGCACCATAAATCCTCTATTGAACCTCCGCCGCGGGTAATTAGCAGCACATCACACTCATTACGGCTAATGGCTTGGTTGAGTGCATTTTTTATTTGCGCGGCGGCACTAGCACCTTGCACTTGAGTTGGGTAAATGACTATAGGAGTCATTGGACTTCGTCTTTGTAAAACCGTTAAAGCATCAAAAATAGCCGCACCAGTGGGCGAGGTGATAATGCCTATTTTTTTAGGGTACTTAGGAAGCGGTTGTTTGTTTTCGTTATTTAATAAACCTTCGTGTTGTAATTTTTCGATTAATTCGCGAAGTTTTTGCTGTAAATCACCAACACCGGCAGGCTCCATAAAATCAGCAATTAATTGATAGTCACCGCGAGCTTCATAAAGGCTTACTTTGCCTTTTACCACCACTTGGTCACCTTCTTTAGGGGTAAACTTAACCATTTTGGCTTTAAAGCGAAACATTGCCGCTCTTATTTGCGCGTTGTCATCTTTGAGCGAAAAATACCAATGTCCCGATGCTGCACGGGTTAAATTAGAAATTTCGCCGCTTAGCCAAATTGATCCCAGTTGACTCTCAAGTGCATACTTAGCTTTTTGATTAAGCTGGCTAACCGTTAGCACTTCTCTTTGCTTAGGTGTTTGTGGTTTAAGAACAGGTTGGATCATTGATTAGGACTTTTTTGTTGAGAATTGCCGTTATTGTAAAGGATAGTTCTTAAAAAAAATATTTTTACTCCACATAATTTATCTGTATAATCCCGCTTTGGCTGAAAAGCCCTTCTCGAAATGGTGAATTTTAACATGCGAATCACTCAAGAAGCTCTCACATTTGACGACGTTTTACTTCTTCCTGCTCACTCTCAAGTTTTGCCTAATGAAGTCTCTTTAAAGACTCGCATAACCCGTGAGATTGAACTCAATATTCCCTTAGTGTCTGCGGCAATGGACACGGTAACCGAATCAAACTTGGCTATTGCACTCGCCCAAGAAGGTGGTATTGGTTTTATTCATAAAAATATGGATATTAAAGCCCAAGCTGCTGAAGTGCTAAAGGTTAAAAAGTTTGAAAGCGGTGTAGTAACCGATCCTATTACTGTTGAGCCAAACACTACTATTGAAGAATTAAAAGCACTTTCTGCCATGCACGGTATTTCTGGTATGCCAGTGGTTAATAATGGTGAGTTATTAGGCATAGTTACCAGTCGCGATATTCGGTTTGAAACTCATTTAGACAGACCTGTTTCTACGGTTATGACGACTAAAGATGATCTTGTTACTGTGACTGAATCAGCAAGCCAAGAAGATGTTTTAAAGCTAATGCATAATCATCGCATTGAAAAAGTGCTAATGGTTGATGATGATTTTAATTTAACCGGTTTATATACCGTTAAAGATATTCAAAAAGCCGAAGATAAACCTAATGCTTGCAAAGACTCGTTAGGTCATCTGCGTGTTGGTGCGGCGGTAGGAACAGGGCCAGACACTAATGAGCGTGTTGCCGCTTTAGTTGAGGCGGGTGTTGATATTATTTTGGTTGATACCTCCCATGGTCACTCGCAAGGCGTTTTAGATAAAGTTAAATGGGTAAAAACTAATTATCCTAAGGTTCAAGTTATTGGCGGAAATATAGCTACCGCACAAGGCGCTAAAGACTTAGTTGCCGCTGGTGCCGATGGGGTAAAAGTTGGTATTGGACCAGGCTCTATTTGTACCACAAGAATTGTAACCGGTGTTGGTGTGCCGCAAATTTCAGCGGTTAACAATGTTGCCGAAGCACTTGAGGGCACTGGTGTTCCGCTAATTGCCGATGGTGGTATTCGTTATTCAGGTGATATGTGTAAAGCATTAGCCGCTGGCGCCTTTTCGGTAATGGTAGGTTCAATGCTGGCAGGAACCGAAGAAGCACCAGGTGAGGTAGAGCTATTTCAAGGTCGCTCTTATAAATCATATCGCGGAATGGGATCACTAGGCG
>CBDCCU010000012.1:0-20761 GCA_965214955.1 Aliikangiella sp.
CGAACTGATCAGAAACGCGCCAACACCAGCCGAAGCCAAACAGCAGTTAATTGCAAAAGGTTGGCAAGCAAGTGCTGTATTATCAATGCTTGAAGGTGCGGGGGCTGATGCTTGCAGACCCGAAGACTTAGAAGAGCAATATGGACTAATTGGTGGTTTATATCATCTTTCACCTACCCAAGCGCAAGCCATTTTAGATTTAAGATTACATAAGCTAACGGGGCTTGAGCATGAAAAAATTATTAATGATTATAAAGACTTAATTGCCGTTATTGCCGAGCTATTGTCAATTTTAGGTAGCACAGAAAAATTAATGGAAGTTATTCGTGGTGAGCTTACCGAAGTTCTAGAGGCTTTTGGTGATGAGCGTCGCACTGAAATTACCAATAGCTCTGCGGATTTATTAATTGAAGATCTTATTCCAGAAGAAGATGTAGTGGTCACTTTATCGCATCAAGGTTATGTAAAATATCAGCCACTATCTTCTTACGAAGCACAAAGGCGTGGCGGTAAAGGCAAATCAGCCACCAAAATGAAAGATGAAGACTTTATTGAAAAGCTCCTTGTGGTTTCTACTCATGCGACTATTTTATGTTTCTCTAGCATTGGTAAGGTTTATTGGTTGCGTACCTTCCAACTACCATTAGCTAGCCGTGGCTCGCAAGGTAAGCCAATTGTTAATATTCTGCCGCTACAAGATGATGAGCGTATAACCTCAATACTCAACGTAAAAGATTTTGATGATGAGCACTATGTGTTTATGGCAACTCAAAGCGGCACGGTTAAGAAAACTTCACTCGAAGCCTTTTCAAGACCACGCTCAAACGGCATTATCGCGCTTAGATTAGATGACGGTGATGAACTAATCGGTACTGTTGTTACTGACGGTAACGATCAACTCATGCTATTTAGTGATGCAGGTAAAGTTATTCGTTTCCATGAAGAGAATGTTCGTCAAATGGGACGTACTGCTCGTGGTGTTCGCGGAATGCGTATAAGCGAAGAAAGTAAAGTGATTGCTTTAGCTAGAGCCGATGATGATAGCCAAATTTTAACCGTTACCGAAAATGGTTACGGCAAGAGAACTTGTATGACCGAGCATCCTGTTCGTGGACGTGGCGGACAAGGGGTTATTTCGATTCAACTCAGTGAAAGAAATGGTAAAGCCATTAGTGCGGTTCGTGTTTCTGATGGCGATGAAATTATGTTGATCAGTAAAGGTGGCACATTGGTTCGCACCCGTGTTGACGAAATTCGTACCATGGGTCGTAATACCCAAGGTGTTAGACTCATTCGCTTGCAAGAAGATGAAAAGCTGGTTGGTTTGCAACGCATTGATGAGCTTGAAGATAGTGAATTGGAAAGTGCTGAAAATGAAGCTGTAGAAGACACACCAAATGAAAATTCAGATAACTCTGAATCTTCGAGTGATTCAGAATAACTGCATGAAAATCAATAGATTCTGGAGAGAAGTTAATGTTAAATCCAGTTTATAATTTTTGTGCAGGGCCTGCTGCTTTACCAGCACCAGTGATGCAAAAAGCACAAAAAGAACTGCTTAATTGGAAAGGCTTAGGTGTTTCGGTAATGGAAGTTAGCCATCGAAGCACTGAGTACCAAGAAATTGCTCATAAAGCTGAATCTGATTTAAGAAAGTTGCTCAACATTGATGACTCTCATGCCGTACTATTTATGCATGGCGGTGCTTCATTGCAGTTTTCTAACATTCCTATGTGTTTGTTGGCTCCTAATGCCCAAGCCGAGTATATTCAAAACGGTATTTGGTCGGGTAAAGCGGGTATTGAGGCTAAGCGTTATGGCCATGTTCATACCATTAATGCATTAAAAGTTAGTGATAACGGCATACGCTCTTTAAGTACCGAGGGCGAATGGCAAAGAGCCGAAAACTCTGTTTATACTCATTACACACCCAATGAAACCATTGAAGGAATGCGATTTAAAACAGTGCCGCATTCTCAAGCCCCGGTTATTGCAGATATGTCATCTTGCATTTTAGCCGAAGAAATTAACGTTAATGATTTTGATATGATGCTTGGATGCTATGCGGGCGCGCAAAAGAATATTGGTCCTGCGGGAATGACCATTGCAATCATTAAACATCAATTAATTGATGCCATGAATTTTGACCGAGTACCCAAAGTTTATAACTACAAAGCGCAAGTAGAGCAGGGCTCAATGGTAAACACGCCGCCCACCTATACGTGGTATTTGGCTGGCTTAGTATTTGAGTGGTTACTCGACAATGGTGGTGTGGCTGAAATGGCACGCCGTTCTAAGGAAAAATCTTCTCGCTTATATGAGTTTATCGATCAAGATGACTTTTATCATAATCCAATAAACGCTGAAAATCGCTCATTAGTGAATATTCCATTTATCTTAAAAGATAACTCTCTCAATTCAACATTTGTGGCAAGTGCTGAAAAACAAGGCTTAGTTGGTTTAAAAGGGCATCGCAGTGTTGGTGGTATGAGAGCAAGCTTATATAACTCGATGCCAGTTGAAGGTGTAGATGCGTTAATTAGTTTTATGCAGGAATTTAAAAAACAATATGGATAGCCTTAAAAACGAGATCCCTAATAACCAGATCCCTAATATCATAACCGTAGATGGTCCATCAGGCTCTGGAAAAGGAACGATTAGTCAACTGCTTGCTAAAAAGCTTAACTGGCACTTGCTAGATAGTGGAGCGCTGTATCGAGTTTTAGGTATTGCGGCTAAGCGGCATTCAATTAATATCGAAAATACTCAACAAATTCAGCAGCTTGCAAGAAATTTGGACGTTAGTTTTATTACTAATGAGCAATCTGGTGAAATGGAGCCGATATTAGAAGGTGAGAATTTAGCCGCAATAATTCGTACCGATGAAGCGGGGCAAGGTGCTTCGCAAGTTGCGGTTATTCCAGAGGTAAGAGAAGGGTTATTTAAACGTCAAAAAGATTTTTATCAGCCGCCAGGTTTAGTTGCCGATGGTCGGGATATGGGAACGGTTGTATTTCCAGAGGCTCCGGTTAAAATATTCTTAACCGCAAGTGCCGAATGTAGAGCAGAAAGACGCTTTAACCAGTTGAAAAATAAAGGCGTGAGTGCTAATATGCGCGCGCTTTTAGACAGCATTAAAGCACGCGATGAGCGTGACAGAACGCGTTCTGTGGCACCTTTGGTAGCAGCAGAGGGCGCTTTTGTTGTTGATAGTTCAAAACTTTCTATTCAGGAAGTTTTTATGCAAGTCATTGAATTTGCTTCTAAAAGCCTACCAAACATTGTAGAAAAATAGGCTCAATTTAAGGTTTAGTCTTAATAATACAGTAAAGGTTCAAACTATATTTTTTCTAAGTTTGCTAAAGGATTGGCAGGCTATTTATTAGTAATCCCGTAATAACTGGAAGTTATTCGGCGTTTTTGATCATGCGTAGATTTATTCTACGTGAATTTAGGTAACTTACAATGAGCGAAAATTTCGCAGAATTATTTGAACAATCACTAAACGAAGTCGAAATGCGTCCTGGCGCCATCGTTAAAGGCACTGTAGTCGCAATCGACAATGAAACCGTTGTTGTTAACGCAGGTTTAAAGTCAGAAGGTGTTATTCCACTTTCACAATTTGTTAACGAGCAAGGTGAAGTAGAAGTAAATGTAGGTGACGAAGTAGACGTTGCACTTGACTCACTAGAAGACGGTTACGGCGCGACTCAGTTATCGCGTGAAAAAGCTAAACGTTTTGAAACTTGGTTAGAGCTTGAAAAAGCTTGTGAAGCTAACGAAAACGTTATGGGCATTATTACTGGTAAAGTTAAAGGCGGTTTCACTGTAGAAGTGAAAAATGTACGCGCTTTCCTTCCGGGTTCATTAGTTGATGTACGTCCTGTACGTGACACAACTCACTTAGAAGGCAAAGAATTAGAATTTAAAGTTATCAAGTTAGATCAAAAACGCAACAATGTTGTTGTTTCACGCAGAAGCGTTATTGAAGCAGAAAGCTCAGCAGAAAGAGAAGAGCTATTAGGTCGCTTAGAAGAAGGCGCTAAAGTTAAGGGTATTGTTAAAAACTTAACTGATTATGGTGCATTCGTAGACTTAGGCGGTGTTGACGGCTTATTGCATATCACCGATATGGCTTGGAAGCGTGTTAAGCACCCATCAGAAGTGGTTCAGGTTGGCGATGAAATCGACGTTAAAGTACTTAAGTACGACCGTGAGCGTTCACGCGTATCACTAGGTATGAAGCAGCTTGGCGAAGATCCATGGGCAGAATTAAACCGTCGTTACCCAGAAGGTGCGCGTTTATTCGGCAGAGTAACCAACTTAACTGACTATGGTTGTTTCGTTGAAATTGAAGAAGGCGTTGAAGGTCTTGTTCACGTTTCTGAAATGGATTGGACTAACAAAAACATCCACCCAAGCAAAGTGGTTAACTTAGGTGATGAAGTTGAAGTGATGGTGCTTGATATTGACGAAGAGCGTCGTCGTATTTCTCTTGGTCTTAAGCAATGTGTGCCAAATCCTTGGACTGAATTTGCTAGCAAGTTTAACAAAAACGACAAAGTTTCTGGAAAAATTAAGTCTATCACTGACTTCGGTATTTTCATTGGCTTAGACGGCGGTATTGACGGTCTTGTTCACTTATCTGACATTTCTTGGACAGCTACTGGTGAAGAAGCGGTTCGTGACTATAAGAAAGGTGACGAAGTTGAAGCCGTTGTTCTATCGGTTGATGCTGAAAGAGAGCGTATTTCTTTAGGTATTAAGCAAGTTGACTCTGATCCGTTTGCACAGTTCTTAGCAGAACACGCTAAAGGCACTATCGTTAACGGTACTGTGCTAGAAGTTGAAGCTAAGGGTGTTAAAATTTCTTTAGCTGAAAATGTTGAAGGCTATCTACGCGCTTCAGAAATTAGCGATGATCGTGTAGAGGATGCAGCTAAACATTTTGCCGTTGGCGATGCTGTTGAAGCTAAATTCACTGCTGTTGATAAGAAAAACCGAGTAATTACCTTATCAATTAAAGCCAAAAATAAGCAAGAAGAAGCTCAAGCCATTGCTGAATTTAGTAAAGATGCAGATTCATCTGCACCAGCAACACTTGGTGACTTGTTAAAAGAGCAAATGGATCGCGATTAATAGTCCTTAGCTTTTATATCATAAGTGCCCATAATCCATTGATTTTGGGCATTTTTTTTTGCATTTTTTAACTAAATTGTCTATTGTATAAGTCATTGAAATAATAGAATTATCTAGCAAATAGGAAACTGATAATGACTAAATCGGAGTTAATTGAAAAATTAGCTGCAAGACAAACTCAACTATCACTAAAAGACGTTGAGCTTGTTGTTAAGTCAATTCTTGAACATATGGCTCAATCGTTAGCCAAGGGCGAAAGAATAGAAATAAGAGGCTTTGGTAGCTTTTCTCTTCACTTTCGCGAACCAAGAGTTGGTCGCAACCCAAAAACAGGTCAATCTGTAGAGCTTTCTGGTAAATATGTTCCTCATTTTAAACCAGGTAAAGAACTCAGAGAGCGAGTTAACGAAAGTATTACAAAAGATTAAAACTATCCTTTTGATTAAAAAAGCATATCGGTTTCGGTATGCTTTTTTTTTGGATAACATTTAAGGGTATATTATTGTCCCAACTTGAAACTAAATCGGTTAAAATGATCAATATTCTAATCAGGAGAATATTTTGCGTAACTTTATAACGATTATAGTAGCCTTGTTATTGTTTGTGGTTTCGGCATTATTTTTTGCTCAAAATGATAGCATGGTTGCCATTGATTACTTTAGTGGCTCTGTTAATTGGCAACTTAACTGGGTAATGGTTGCCTGTTTACTTATTGGTTTTCTTTTAGGTGTTGCCTCGGTAATTGGTAGTTTAATGAAAGCCAAGTTGCAACTTAAGCAATCGCAATCAAAACTTAATAAACACCAAAAAGAACTCAATAGTTTACGTTCATTACCACTTAAAGGTGACTTTTAGTCTAACTGCAATATGATGAATGAATTATTAATTATAATTGCACTGCTATTACCGCTAGCGTGGTTTATGGGCTATAGAAATGGAAAAAAAGTCCCATTTGAGCAAAGTTTTCAACAAAGTGCTGATTTATCAAAAAAATATTTTAGTGGTTTAAATTATTTACTTAATGAGCAAGATGACAAAGCAATAGATGCATTTGTTAGTGTGCTAGAAGTTGATTCAGAAACCGTTGAAACTCACTTAGCTTTAGGCAACTTATATCGTAAAAGAGGCGAGGTTGACCGTGCAATAAGAATTCATCAAAATCTTATTGCAAGACCATCATTGCATGCCCAATATCGTAAAACGGCATTGTTTGAGCTTGGTCAAGATTATATGGCAGCAGGCTTACTTGATAGAGCCGAGCATATATACAAAGAATTGACCGAAGATCAAAATCATAAGCAGCCAAGCTTAAAACAGCTATTACAAATTTATCAGCAAACTAAAGATTGGGAAAAAGCCATTAGGGTGTCTGAAAAAATTCAGCCTCAGAATGCTCCTCAAATAAAAACAGAAACGGCACACTTTTATTGTGAGTTAGCAGAAATGAGTATGGTTGCAGAAAATAACAAAGAAGCAATGTCATATGCTAAAAGCGCATTATCAGTTGACCCGTCTAACTCAAGAGCACTACTTGTTAGCGGTAATATTCAGCACAAAAATGGTCGTTTTAAATTAGCCATTAAAGCCTTTCGTGAGCTAATGCTCCAAGACATTGACTTTCTACCAGAAGCAATTAATAACATTCAATCCTCATTTTTGCACTTAAATGACCAAAAAGGCTATTTAAGCTTTTTACAAACTGCGATTGAAAAAGGCGCGGGTATTACCATCATTTTAGCTTACGCTGAAGCAATAAGAGAGCAAGAAGGAGATCGCTCATCGGCTGAGTTTATTGCCAAACAATTAGTTAAACATCCGTCGATTAAAGGCTTATTAAAATTAATTGATTTACATTTAGAGCATGCTAGCGAAAGCGCAAAACCAAGTTTAATGATGTTAAAAGAAGTGGTTTCTGAGCTTTTAAGAAATAAGCCTGTATATCATTGTAATTACTGTGGTTTTGATTCAAAAATGCTCTTTTGGCAATGTCCCAGCTGTAAAGGTTGGGGGCGTGTAAAGCCAATTCATGGCATTGAAGGGGAGTAAATAATTTATGAGTAAAAGTTCAACTGATAATGACTCTAAGATCATTGTCGCACTAGATTTCAATAATCAATTAGAGGCTGATCTGCTCATTAATAAGCTTAATCCAAAGCTTTGCAAGCTTAAGGTAGGCAAAGAAATGTTTACTCGATTTGGGCCACAATGGGTTTCAAGTTTAGTGGATAAAGATTTTAAAGTGTTTTTAGATCTTAAATTTCATGATATTCCTAATACTGTTGCAAAAGCCTGTCAGGCGGCGGCTGATTTAGGGATTTGGATGATTAATGTTCATGCTTGTGGCGGAGCTAAAATGATGTCACTTGCCGCTGAGTCAATCGCCAATTATCAAAACCGTCCACTGCTAACTGGAGTAACAGTATTAACCAGTATGGATGAAGAACAATATTCTGCTATTGGCTATGAGCGAAACATCGAACAACAAGTTAATCATTTGGCGCATTTAGCCTGCCAAAGTGGTTTAGACGGTGTTGTTTGCTCAGCATTAGAAGCGCAAGTATTAAGACAATCATTAGCTGAGCCATTTTTATTGGTAACACCTGGTATTCGCCCTCAAGGGTCGAGTATTGATGATCAATCTCGAATTATGACACCAGCAAAAGCATTAAAGGCAGGTGCAAGTTATTTGGTTATAGGAAGACCAATCACTCAATCAAGAGATCCGCTAAAAACTTTGTGCGAAATATCTGAAACTTGCGTAGTCAACTAGCAATAAAAAAAGTTATACGATAGTCTTAAAAGCGTTCGAGATAATCGAGCAAAACCAATATTATCTATTTTAATTTTCTATGGAGAGAAATTATGAAAAAGATTTCATTAGCTATCGTATTTATGCTTTCAAGCCTATCTATTAGCCTACCAAGTTTAGCCACTACTGAGCCAAGCAAAGAAACAATAGAAAAAATATCTAAACAGGTTAGTAAAGTTAATTTAAACACCGCTGGCGCAAAAGAAATTGCCGATACGTTAAAAGGTGTAGGCATGGTAAAAGCACAAGCTATTGTTGCTTACAGAAACGAGCACGGTGACTTTAAAAGCTTAGACGAACTTGTTCAAGTTAAAGGGATTGGAGTAGCAACTGTAGCTAAAAATGAGGATGTGATTAGTTTTTAGTTTGTCTATTGTTTAATTAAGAAAGAGCGTAATCTACGCTCTTTTTTTTGCGTTCAGGTTTAGCTTTTTAAAAATTATTATAAAAGCCGCATAAAAAGCGCCACAGATTGTACCAGCAAGGTGCGACTCTTCAGCAACATTAGCATCTATTAGCTCAGCGGTTCCTGAGTTAATTTCCCAATTAAGTTCGATAAAAAGTTTAATTATTACACCAACAATAATTAATGAATTTGACCATTTTGCCTTGCTCCAGCTTAAAATTGCCAGCCCAAAAATAAAACCATGCAATGCGCCAGAAAGCCCAACATACCAAAACATATTCGCAAATAAGTGCAATAAAATAACATTGGTAAAAATGCAAAAGATTAATAATTTAATGCGTTGTTTTTGCGTTATTAATGGCTGAAATAAATAGTCCATAAGCAACAAACCCAATATATTCAAATAAAAGTGATTCCAATTTGAATGAGTTAAATTAGCGGTGATTAAGCGCCAAACTTCACCTTGATTAACTTCATTGACTTGATAGCGAAGTAAATTTGTTGATTCAGGATCAAATACCATTACCAGCAAGCAAGCTAAAGCAATAATAGAAACACCAATAAACTCTTTAATTTGTATATATTTTGAAATCACGTTTGTTTTTAATCAAATAGATTGCAACGAAATAAAGCAAAGGGAGTTTAACTAGATTTGTGCAAAAAGGATATTTGTTTCAAGTATAAAAAAACCACTCAATTGAGTGGTTTTTAATTTGGCTCCCCCTCCCCGACTCGAACGGGGGACCTGCGGATTAACAGTCCGTCGCTCTAACCAACTGAGCTAAGGGGGAATAGTGTCTCTCCTTAAGAGCGAGCGCAATAATAAATAAGAAATACCGAGCGGTCAACTATCTTTTGGGAAAAATTTATGATTTTTTAAATTAATTAAAACATTGGCGAAAAATTATACTTTTTCACTTCAGTTTTGTTTGCATAATATCCAACTTTGCTAGAATACCTTATTTTTACTATACAGTTTTGTTATGTGAGTATTATTTAAAATATGAGCTTAAAAACCTCATCAAAGTGGCTCACAAACTGAATGTTTAATCCTTGCTTAATGTGCTTAGGAAATCGGTTAAATCTGCCTTCAACTGATTTTGGCAAAATAATATTATTGATACCTTCGCGTTTTGCGGCGATTACTTTTTCTCTAATTCCGCCTACAGCTAACACGGCTCCACTTAGGGTTAATTCACCAGTCATCGCAAATTTTGACTTAATTCTTTTGTTTAAAACCAAAGAAAGTAGGGCGCTAGCCATGGTAATGCCTGCGCTAGGTCCATCTTTAGGGGTTGCTCCTTCTGGTACATGTAAATGCAGATACTTTTTATCTAACGAGTCGGTTTTTGCGCCATATTGATTAAGATTGGCGGCTATGTAGCTATAGGCAATATCGGCAGATTCTTTCATCACATTGCCTAGTTGCCCAGTTAATTTAAAGCCTCTTGAGCTACTATGTACTTTTGCGGCTTCTATATTTAGTGTTACACCACCTAATGAAGTCCAAGCTAAGCCTGTGCATATTCCTATGCCTTTTATGAGTGATTCTTTGTCAAATACAGGTGGGCCTAAAAAAGTAGGTAAACTTTTTTTAGAAATACTAATGCGATTAGCTTTTTTATTAATCAATAAAACGGCGCATTTGCGAATAATTTTGGCGAGTAATTTGTCTAAATTTCTAACTCCAGCTTCTCTAGCGTAACCATCTATTAATGCTGTTAGTGCCGAGTCGGATAAGCTAATTTTTGAAGCTGGAATTCCCGAGTGCTTCATTAATTTTGGCCATAAATGTTTTTTAGCAATATCTATTTTTTCCTCAAGAATATATCCACTTAGCCTAATCACTTCCATTCTATCTAACAGTGGGCGAGGAATGGTATCCATTTGGTTGGCGGTGCAAATAAATAGCACTTTTGATAAATCAACTCTGGCATCAATATAGTGATCTAAAAACTGGCTATTTTGTTCTGGATCGAGCACTTCTAATAGCGCTGAAGAAGGGTCGCCTTGATAACTATTACCAATTTTATCAATTTCATCGAGCATGATAACTGGGTTAGCGGTATTTGTTTCGATTAACGCTTGAATAATTTTACCTGGCATTGCACCTATATAGGTTCTTCGATGCCCTTTAATTTCAGCTTCATCTCTCATTCCGCCAACAGAAAAGCGAAAAAACTGTCTTTTTAAAGCCGATGCAATGGAGCGACCAATTGAGGTTTTACCCACACCAGGAGGGCCAACTAATAGCAGTATTGAGCCCGAAATTTCGCCTTTCATAGCGCCTAATGCTAAAAACTCAATAATTCGCTGTTTTACATCAACAAGACCAGAATGTTCTTTATCGAGCGATATCTTGGCTGATCGAAGTTTTAGGTTGTCTTCACTGTGAATTCCCCAAGGCAGTTTAGAAAAAACGTCAAGGTAGTTACGAGTAACCGCATATTCGGGTGAGCCCGATTCTAAAATTGAAAGTTTTCTCAGCTCTTCATAAAATTTTTCTTTGGCGGGGGCAGGTAAATGCTTAGCGGCAATATTACTTTCAAATCGCTCCATATCGGCGGTTTTATCATCTTTGGCAATGCCAAGTTCTTTTTGGATGGCTTTTAGTTGCTCTTTTAAGAAAAAGCGTCTTTGATGTTCATTAAGCGTTTCTTCAACCTGATCGTGAATATTTTTTTGTAATCTAGCAACTTCTAGTTCCTTTTTTATAAGCACTAAAACTTTTTCCATGCGTTTGCGCAAATGCACAGTTTCTAGCACTTGTTGTAGAACTTCGCGTTTTGCAGTTGTTACACTTGCCGCAAAATCAGTCAATTGGGATGGCTCATTGGGATCAAAGCGATTAAGAAAGAATTTTAACTCTTCGTTGTATAAAGGGTTTAAGGGAACAAGTTCTTTCAGCGTGTTAATAATAGCAATGGCATAAGCTTTTAGCTCGTCATTTTGTTTATAGGCTGGCTCGTTAGGGTACTCTACTTTTACAATAAATGGGGGCTCTTGAGTGAGCCATTGAGTAATTCTAAAGCGCTGCATTCCTTCTGCTATAAATTGAACTTTTCCACTTGATAGAACGGGATGGTGAATCTTTACCAATGTTCCAATATTATAAAAATCTTCGGGTTTTGCATCTTCTGCTGTGGGGTTTTTAACTAATACTAAGCCAGTCGTTTCGTTATGATGCTCTGATATCAGCTCAATGGTTTCGCGCCAACTTTCTTCATTCATTAAAATGGGCAGGGTTTGCGGTGGAAAAAACGGTCTTTCACTAATTGGTAATAGGCAAAGTTCTTCGGGTAGATAATTTATGTTTTTATCTCTTTTTTGTATTTTTTTCAATTGAGATTCGTGATTATCCATGCTTTAAGATCCCATAAGTAAATTGTTTAAAGTATAGCAATTACTTGAAAACTTGCCCTAAAAATAAGGTTTAACAAGGTAAAATAAACTTTGTTAATATTTTGCCGATAATATATACATATAAACAGCACGTAGCATAAATCTGGTTACTTTTATGATCAATATAGGACAAATTTCAAAGCCAAGTGGACCTATTCGCAAAGGTGACGGTTTAGGCAAAACTAAACGCACGCAAAAAGTAACTAGTGCTGAGTCTATTGATGCAACGCGAAAAACCAAAGCAACAACGCGTAACTCAGTAAATACACCTGATGAGCAAGTCAAAGAGCAAACCTATGATGCTGTTATTGTTAAGCGGCAGCAGCAGGCATACTCAAATGATGATAGCAATGATGATCAATACGATAATTCTAATAATTTTCAACATATTGATCTTGAAGCCTAAATGATTAGAGCTTTAGGGATTGTTATCAGATAATAGGGTCGATACAATGACCTTAATCCCTTAGGCAGGCTAATTCGTTTTATGAGCACAAACTTTGTAGGTATTGCTAATACACAAAAGATCGACACTTACAATGTCGGCATTTTAATGGAGCATACTCGGCTTGTTGCGGCAGATTATCGAAACACTACAGGTCAAGCCTTACCAGTAACTATTGAGCTAGCAAAGTTTGATGCGATTGATAAATTAGGCTTACAAAAAGCTGATGAAACCGATGGTGTTGATGCAATATCAGCCAATGATAAAACGGTAAAGTATTTAATTAAGGGAAGAGTTATTTTTAAAGCTGGGAAGGCAAGGCAAAAATTAGGAAAGCTTAATTTGTCGGCAGGCTGGAACCAGTTGTTAATGGTGATTTATGATCCTGAATATCAGCCTACAGAAATATATCAGGTTGACAGAAATATAATTGAGAAAGAGCTTGAAAAAGTCACTGATGATAAAAGAGGCTCAATGACTGTTGCCAAATATAAAGCCATAGGTGAATTGATTTGGAATAGTGAAGTTTGAAATTAACCGAATCTCAAATCCATGATATTTTTAGCAATCATGGTGTTCTAGCCGAAAACAATCCCAACTTTCAGTCTCGCCAAGAGCAACAGTCTATGGCGGTTACTGTTACTCAAGCGATTAAAGAGCAAAAAAATTTATTAGTGGAAGCGGGCACAGGGGTTGGAAAAACTTTTGCTTATTTAATTCCTGCAATTTTGGCTGATAAACAAGTGGTTATTTCTACGGGCACTAAAAATCTTCAAGATCAATTATTTAAACGTGACCTGCCTTATGTTTTAAAGCAACTAAAAATATCACCATTAACCGCTTTGCTTAAAGGACGAAATAACTATTTATGTGAGTATCGCTTGCAATCGACATTGGCATCTGGGCGTTTACCTGATCCTCGCTCGGTTAAGCATTTAGGCTTTGTACAGCAATGGAAAGATAAAACGCTTTCTGGGGATTTATCTGAACTATCTCCATTACCCGAAGATTCTCCTTTGATCCCAATGATAACCAGCACAGCCGATAATTGCCTAGGCTCTGATTGTCCTTTTATTGATGAGTGTTTTTTAGCCAATGCACGTGAAAAAGCCAAAAAGGCTAAAGTGCTGGTGGTGAATCATCATTTATTATTAGCCGACTTAGTGTTAAAAGAAGATGGTTTTGGTGAGCTGTTGCCTGACACTGATGTATTTATTATTGATGAAGCCCACCATTTAACCAAAATTGCTTATCAGTTTTATGGGGATAGTTTATCAAGTCGTCAGGTTTTAGATTTATGTAAAGAGGTAGAAATAGAATATCGCACTCAAGTTACTGATAGCCGCGATTTAATGCTAGAAGCACAGCGGCTTGCAAAAGAAGTGAGCGAGTTTAGGCTAGCCTTGCCAAGCTTTGATATGAGAGCGGATTGGAAAATTAATAACCAATTAGAAAAAGCAGTTGATAATTTATCTAAAAAAATTAATAAGTTATTTGATATAGTTAAAGTAAATTCAAGTAGAACCAAAGTTTTAGAATCTTGTTTTGAACGCCTAGTAGGCTTTAAACATACACTTAGCCATTTTAAGCGCCAAACCACTGATAACAAAGCCATGATAAATTGGTTTGAAACGATGAAAAGTGGTTTTAGACTGCATTCAACACCGTTACAAGTGGATCAATTATTTCAAAATAGCAGGCTTAGGTATGAGAATTCTAGCTGGATCTTAACCTCAGCCACTTTAACCGTTGATAATCAATTTAATCATTTTATTGATGCTTTAGGTTGGGGAAATATTAAAACCTTATGTTTAAACTCATCGTTTAATTATGAGGAGCAATCATTACTTTATGTTCCAAGGAACTTACCCCATTTAAAAAGTGCGACAAGAATTGAGCAGCTAATTGACGACTTATTGCCAATCATTCAAACGGCTAAAGGTAATAGCTTTTTATTATTTACTAGTCACAAAGCCTTAAAAGAGGCGGCAGTAAAAATGAAAGAACTGGCACTTTTTAACTGTTTAGTACAAGGCGAAGAAAGCAAAGAAGCTTTACTTAAAAAGTTTACCGAAACTGATAATGCCGTTTTACTTGCAACTGGCAGCTTTTGGGAAGGTGTTGATGTTCAAGGTGATAATTTGGTTTTAGTGGTAATTGATAAACTGCCTTTTGCACCACCTGATGATCCTATACTAAACGCCAAAATTAAACAGGCAAGACAAAATGGAGAAAATCCTTTTGTTAGCTTGCAGATCCCAGATGCTGTGCTCACCCTAAAGCAAGGCAGTGGCAGATTGATCCGCAGTGTAAAAGATAGAGGCGTTGTTTGTATTTGCGATCCTAGAATTGTGTATAAACCTTATGGTGAAATCTTTTTAAATAGCTTACCCAATATGAAACGTACCCGAAGTCAGAAATTGGTATACGAGTTTTTGACTGATATAATAGATAAAACACAAGAATAATTTAATTTTATGGCTAAAATACTTTTAATTGATGCCTCAACCGAGGCGTGTTCAATTGCTCTGCTCAATGAGAGTGAAATAACTGAAAAATATCAACTTGCGCCAAGACAACACGCTAGCCTTTTACTGCCGCAAATTAAACAGCTGCTTAATGACTCTGATATAAACTTATCTCAACTTGATGCTATTGCTTGCAATATTGGACCTGGCGCATTTACTGGGATCAGAATTGCCGTTTCAGTTGCTCAAGGTTTAGCTTTTGGTGCAGATTTACCAGCCATTGGGTTATCTAGTTTAAATAACTTGGCTTATCTTGGCGCTCAGCTAAAACCAAACATTCGCTATTGGCTTTCGGCAATTGATGCCCGTATGAATGAGGTTTATTTAGGCGCTTATATTATTAATGGCTTTTCAACGGACTTAATTGCAGAGCCAATTGTTGTGCCACCTAACAAGATTGCATGGCATTCATTATTTAATAAAGCTAATGCAAGTGACTTTGGTTTAATTGGTAGTGGATGGAGAGCTTATGAAGAAGTGTTGTTTAATGATACTTCTGTTGAGCAAAAGCAAATTATTGATGATTGTTTTCCTAAAGCCAGCTGTGGTTTAAGGCAGGCAGAGCAATATCTGCAAGCAGGAAAAATTTGTGAGCCCGAGTTTTTACAACCAATGTATCTAAGAAATAATGTGGCTGATAAGAAAAAGTAATTGCTCTATTCAAAAATTAAAACAGGTTATATACTCATTTGAGTTAAAAATATAATACAAAAATAATGATTTCATTTAATAACCTAAATTCCACTGCAAGTGCGCCTTTTGGCTTAAATCGTAACAATCGATTAAACGAGCAACGTGAATTTAATCAACAGGCCAATAATGCAACTAGTGGGCAAGAGCGCTTTTCTACTAATTCAGGCTCGCGTGTTAGGGTTATACAAGTGGCTGAAAACAGTATCGAAATAGAAGAATTTTCAGCCGATAGAAGCCCAAGAGCCGAAAATAGCGCACAAAGAAATACGCCACAAAATCAATATCTTAGTAATCAAAACTTGTTACAACAAGAATCATTATCTGAGTCGCTAGGGATTGATGTTTTTGTATAAAACCAGAGTTTGTTGATCTTAATGCCTTAAGCTTCTTTGCCTTATAAATTCTCTTATTCTTTGAATTTGTGAATTGATCCTTGAACGAGAATAAGGATCGTCAGTATGAAAGTTTAATGCTTGCTCAAACTGTATGCGGGCACCGGTTAAATCACCCATTGATAACAAGTAATTACCTTCTGTTTCATAAACCTCAGCTCGGTATCCTGCACCTTCTTGCGCCTCAGCTAATAGTTTTAGTAAGTAGGGTGCATGTTCAGTCATGTGAACATTAGCTAATAGTAAATCACGCGCCTCTGCAAAGTTATTATCAGCCATATAAAGTTGTGCAAGTGCTTCTACTAACGCCTGATTAGTAGGAGATTGAGCGAGAAGTTGCTTAATTGTTGGAATAGACTGATTAGGTGTTTTACGCTCAACATTAAGTTTAGCTAAAGCAATGGCATAACTTGCTTGTGTAGGATCGGTAAAACGAAGGCTTTTTAGAACTTTTTCGGTAAGATCAAACTCCCTTGCTCTAATCATAAAAATAGCAAAACCATATTGCTCAGCAGGTGAGCGATAGTCGCCGTTATTAAACTTTTTTGTAGCTTGTGCAACGGTAACAGAATTAACTTTTTGGGTATTGGCCTTAATTTTTTCTTTAATTAAACTATAAATAGGTCTGCTTTGTACATTTGAGCGTTGATAATTTTTGGCGCGTAATCTTGCATCGGTAATCCGTGAACGAGAAAGTGGGTGAGTTCTAAGAAATTCTGGCGCTTGCAGATAATAACGTGAGCTTTGCTGCATTTTTTCAAAAAAGCTGATCGCCCCCTGAGGATCAAAACCTGCATTGTACAAAGTTGCGATACCAATTCTATCGGCTTCGGCCTCATTAGAGCGGGTGTGATTAATAATGGCTTGCTGTGCTAACCCCTGAGCACCTACTAGTGCACCAATCCCTGTATCGGCATTATCACTGCTAGCGGCAATTAAAATAGCGGCTGCAAATGCGGCAAGAGAAGGCAGACTCAACTGATTTTGAAGCTCTATTCTGCGAGCCAAATGACGCTGGGTAACATGGGCTACCTCATGAGCTAATACCGACGCTAGTTCGCTTTCGTTATCAGACTGAGTAATGAGTCCTGTATTAATGCCAATATAGCCTCCAGGTAAAGCAAAAGCATTAATGCTATTTTCTTCAATGATAAAAAATGAGAATCTTCTATCTTGAGCGTCATGATTATTTTCAACTAATTTAAAACCTAAGTGCTGTATATAGTCATTAATTTCTGCATCGTTAACTATGGGAGCAACGGCTCTAAGCTGACGCATATAATCATCGCCAACCGCTTGTTCTAAACTTATACTAAATGCACGTGACGAACTGCCACCCATATCGGGTAGTTCATTTTTAGCAAGAACCGAAAAACCAAAAATAAAGCTTAAGGTTGCAATAAGAAATTTTTTCAATGGTTAACCCTTAGTTAAACGACATTGTTTATTAACAATAATTGAATTTAAACCAATGTTAAAAACTATTGCTAATAGGAACACTTCAAGTATTATTAGTTCAATATCAATTAATATAAATTCAGTCTAGCATTAATGCAAAGCACAGAAAACTTACAAAAAGTATATCATTATCAAGTTGATGCTACTGGGCTTGCTTGCCCTTTACCGCTTTTAAAGATGAAACAAGCACTCAACAATGCTCAAATTGATGAAATTATTTGGGTAATAGCAACTGATACGGGCTCACAAAGAGACTTTCAATCTTATGTTAAGACGACTAATCATCAATTAGATTACACTCAAGAAGGTAATCAATTTCATTATTGGATAACAAAAAAGGCTTAAACTTAGGGAAACTTAATGACCAAATTATTTGTTAGATGGTTTAAACGAAACTTTTCCAATCCTCAGGCGGTTATTTTAGCGGTTTTATTGCTAATTTTGTTCACAAGCATTTGGTTGATAGGGCCAATTATTATGCCTGTGCTAGTGGCCATTGTTATTGCCTATTTACTGGACTGGGCGGTTAGCGCTTTGCAAAAAGCAGGTTTACCAAGAATGGTAAGTGTTATTACCGCTTTTATAGGTTTTATTACCGTAAGCCTAACCATTATTATTGGTATTGTGCCTTTAGCTGGCAGTCAGCTAGAGGCTCTATTTAGTGATTTACCAGAAATGGCATCTAAAGTTAAATCGCTATTATTAGCACTGCCAGAAAAATATCCCGAATTTGTCACTACAGAGCAGCTCAACACTTTTATTAATCAGTTTAATTTTAACTTTGCCAATATTGGCGACTTTTTGGTGTCTTTTTCGCTGCAAGGTTTTAAAAATGTTGTTTCTATTTTAATTTACATGATATTAGTGCCGCTATTGGTGTTTTTCTTTTTAAAAGATAAAGGCATTATCCTAAACTGGTTTGTGCGCTGGTTGCCAAATGAAAGACAGTTATCAAACCGAGTATGGCTAGAAGTTGATCAACAAATAGGCGCTTATGCCAGAGGTAAAGTATCAGAAATTTTTATTGTTGGTGTAGTTAGCTATGTAAGCTTTGTTTTTTTTGGGCTTAACTATGCACTACTACTTGGTGTGCTCGTTGGCTTCTCGGTTCTTATTCCCTATATTGGCGCAACGATAGTAACAATACCTGTTGCATTGGTTGGTATTATTCAATGGGGACTCAATGAAACTTTCCTTTACCTAATGATTACCTATTTTGTTATTCAAGCGCTCGATGGCAATGTGTTAGTGCCACTTTTATTTTCAGAAGCTAATAACTTACACCCAGTCGCTATTATTTCAGCGGTACTTTTTTTCGGTGGAATTTGGGGATTTTGGGGAGTATTTTTTGCCATTCCTTTAGCAACCTTAGTTGTAGCAGTAATTGATGCTTGGGATTATGCCAAGCGGCAAACAGAAGAGGGTGGAGAACTGACTGAGGATGCTAATGCTTAATGAGTTGTAATTTAATGTTATGGGAATGAAGAAAAGGAAAGTTTATTTCAGTCAAAAAAATGTAAAGTTCATAATCGTTATCGTTTTACTCGGCTTTATCGCTTACTTATCTTATGTCTTTTTTTATACGAACAACAATAATGCAGAAAAGCATAATAAGATAAAAAGTGTTAACGAGCCTGATTTTATATTATCTAGTCGAGTATCTCCGTTATTAAAAGAAAAACAAAAACAGAGCAAAATATTACTTTCTGATAACAAATTGCCAGCTAACTCTAATTGCAATTCGATAAATCCATACAAAAAGGGAGCTAAGCTAGAAAAAAATGATTTAAAACACCTTAAGCTTAAACTCAATGAAGCCCTTGATGCTGGTTATGATAAGCAGTTGATTAAATGGATATATCAAAACTATGGTATTAATCCTAGTGATGTTGAACCCTTTAAATCAACGATTAAAGCCCAAATTGAAGCAGAAATACAATGGCGGAATAAAAACTCCACAGCAACTAACAATTTATTAAAAGCGTTTAATCAAGACGATATTAAGTTGGCAAAAAGCCTTTGGTTAGAGTTAAGCCATAATACAGAGGATAAAGATCATTTAAGATATTTTTCCACTTATTTATACGAAGGTATTGGACAAGTATCAAAAGATGTCATTGATCATCGGTTAGAGTTTCTAACATCAATTGGCGCACCTATTACCCCTGAAGTTATCTTGTATTCACAAGCAGAAACTTTGAATGAATTAGAGAGCTTTATCCATAAGCATAAGATTAATCGCTTTGACTTGCTGGAAGCAGATAACTTTTCTTTACTAGAGCTTGCTGTACTTTTAAAATAATCAAGTTGTCGTAGATTATTTGCTACAAAACCAATTAAACCCAATAGATCGAGATAATGCTTTCGAGTTAAGTTTAGATCTTGCCAATACCACCAACGCTCAATTAATAGAAAAACTTTGGTTGTCTGGAGCAAGACCAATTGAGTTATCTGCTTTAAAATTTCGGCATTTTTTGGATACTAAAGCATCTCAAAATTTCATCAATGGAGTTTCAATAGAAGATAATATTTATGAAAGGGAGTTTCCTTTTGATGAAGAAGTTTATTCTCAATATATTGAGTTAATTTCTACAATAAACATACCTTCTAACCTGAACAAACAATTTAAAAATAAGTGGATTAAATGTTTATCATCAATGTTTTATATCAACTTAGAACAAACTGAGGTTTTGATTGAAAATATTGAAGAACTGCTTAAACAAGGGGTTTCAAAAAAACAAATAGAGCTAGACTTAGCGATTTTAGGTAGAGCAGAAGTTGAGCTATTTAGATATTCATTTTCAAATGAGATTAAAAAAAATTGTAATAAGAACAATAGTATGAGTTCTCAAGCATATCTTGCTTTAGAAAATAAACAGGAGTTAGGTTTAGAGCAGTGCATTGGTTGGGGAACTGTATTAAAACATTTAATATTTAATCAAAAGTTGCTAATTAAAAATGAAACGCTTTTAAGTTTTCTTTTAAAAGTGCCTATCAAGTCCTTTAAAAACAAAACATTAAGTACTCGTGAAGTTCAATTTATTTTTAAAAATATTTCTACTTTTATAGAAGCTGGTTGGGACTCTTCACTATTTAGATTCAAAGAATAAAAACTTATTTTATCTAGCTGTTGAAGAAAAAAATTTTGAAGTTGCTAAATTATTATCTGAACATTTAAATGTGTTTGATAATGACTATATAGGCTGGGATGGATTAGACTATCTTTTATACAACTATCAAGAATTTGATAATCTTAACCGATGGGTACTGCTATTTAAAAACCTAAACTGGAAGCTAAGAAGAAGCCATTTTAGAATAAAAGAAAAAATAATTTTAGAAAACAAAGAGTTAAAAGCTTTCTATAATTAAAGCATTAACTATTGAACCGTATTTATATTTTTTATATCAGCTCTATTCTAAGATACTTGTTGCAGTGCTTAGCCAAAAAGCTTGTACTGAGTTGCCTTAAACTAGAGTAGCTATCGCTAG
>CBDCCU010000013.1:0-137500 GCA_965214955.1 Aliikangiella sp.
ACGACCAACCACCGCTTTGTCACCCGTTACAACAATTGGGCGCTCAATTACTTTAGGGTTTTGGATCATAAGTTTAATTTGCGTTTGCTCATCGAGCGATGTGTCACTTAAACCGCTTTCTTTATACTCAGCTTCTTTTTTGCGCATAATATCTTGTGGGCTAACATCTAGTAATTTAATAACGGCTGCTAGCTCACTCTCGCTAGGAGGTGTTTTTAAGTATTCAACAATCTCTACATCAACAGAATGGTTATTAAGTATTTCTAGGGTTTGACGAGACTTTGAACAACGAGGGTTATGATAAATTTTGAAAGTAGACATTAATTATTAACCTATGCTTTACTTGTTTAATAAAATTTTAATATGAAATGGATTTTAATAAGAGCGCTATTGTAGGTCGAACTGGTGATAGAAGAAAGAATAAAATACTTTACCGCATTTTTACGCTTTGTGTTTAAGCAATATGGACAAGATCGTTGCTCGTCGATTGCGGCAGAATTAACCGTAACTAGCTTATTAGCACTAGTGCCGCTAACTGCTGTGATATTTGGGTTGTTTGCTTTTGTGCCTAGCTTTCAGAGTTTGGGTGAGCAAATTCAAAACCTGTTATTTGAAAACTTTGTACCAAGTACAGGAGAAACCGTACAAATTTATATTAATGAGTTTGTGGGAAAAACCCGAGGGTTATCGGGCATTGGTAGTTTAATGTTGCTACTGACCGCGCTACTAATGATGCGAACCATTGATACCAGCTTTAATAAAATTTGGGATGCTAAATCAAATAAATCGTTTATTCGTACCTTTTTAGTGTATTGGGCAGTGTTAACCCTTGGCCCTATTTTATTGGGCTCTAGCTTGTTTATTACTTCTTATATTAAATCGCTACCCTTAATTTCTGATGTAGTGGCCAGTCATAGCCGCTGGTTTAGCTGGGGATTACCCTTTTTAATGGAGCTTGTGGCATTTAGTGTGGTTTTCTATTTGATCCCAAATAGAAAAATTTATCTTAAACACGCGCTCTCTTCAGGGGCAATTACGGCAGTTTTATTTGAACTGGCAAAGTCAGGTTTTGGCGTTTTTGTCACTAGTTTTTCAACTTATCAGGTGATTTTTGGCGCACTTGCGGCGGTACCATTATTTTTAATTTGGATTTACCTTACATGGAGCTTATTACTATTAGGCGCAGAGTTTTGTCATGGTATGGAGGCCTTTGATATTGAAAGAGAAAAATCAAAAGAGCATGGCTTTATTGAGGTAGTTAATTTAATTTTAATTTTGTCTGACTATCAAGGGCGGGGAGAGGTTCTTACCGAAGAAAAGCTGCGTTTAGTGTCTAGGAAAGGTAAGCGCGCTTCTAATGTAGAGTGGTTAGAGTTAATGGTAGAGGCTGGATTAGTGGCTAAAACTCAAGATTTAGGTTACTGCCTACTAAAAAATGCTCAAGACATTGATTATTTAGCAATTTATTCGATTGCAGGTAATCAGATCCCATCGGAAGAGCAAATTGATCAAACCCATTTGCCTAAACCGATAAAACAGGCGCTTATTGGGTTTGTTCAGCAGCTAAATCAAATGCTTAAATGTCACCCGGTAATCGAAGATCATCCAAAGAAAGTACATGATTAGGTTTATTTTCGAGTAGCTCATCTTCGAGTGATTTTTTCTCGTGTGGAATAGCTGTCCAAGGGATCACATCGGATACTTCTTCTTGAACTTCTTCGGCCAGTTCGTCACGAAGTTCATAAGTTTGATAGAAAAATCTTTCGATACAAGGTGTTAGCTCGGCTCTTACCCTTGGTCTTACTTCAACAGGCTCTTCTAAACCTAACATGGCATAAACTCTATCACCCTGCGATGCACCGCGAGCTGTAATAATTGTAGAAGAGTTACTTCCATCAACAACCGTGTTAGAGACAACAATACCAGGCTGACCACCTTTCTCATTTTTACCCTGATAAAGAATTAAACGTACAGGACTATATTGACCATCAATATATTTTAATCCTAATAGGGTTCCGTTATGTTTATCACCAGTATGCCAGCGACAAATAGCAAGTCGCCAACGTGATGAAGGTTCTCCATCCATATATTCACGAATAAGAGCAATATCACCAAGCGATATGTGTGGGATCATATATTGGCGAGAGCAGATACCAATGCCACTACTGCTGACATTTATGGCATCCCAAGTAAGTTGCTCATGGTTTTTAATTCTGGTTAGTGTGCTAATTTCTTCAAATGTTAAAGCAACTCTGCCTTTTTGTTGTGAGCTGCCTATCACTCGGCTTACGTCGGCTAGTCCCCAAACAACATCAACTTTTGTGACGATAGGATAACGAATATCAGAGCGTTCAACTCTAGAGCGCCAATGCTTTTTCATTAATTCAAATAAATCTTTAGCGTTGGCATTTAAAATTGAACGATGGAAGCTTTTAGCTGGTAGTTGTCCTGTTTCTTGCAGTGATTCAACATCAAACTCTAATTGCCTAATTAAGTCGAAAGTAAGCAGTAAGCGAATTTTAGGATCTTCGGGATCGTCTAACTCTGCGGTAACAAAGCTGGGCTTGTTTTCACTGGTAACGTCAATAATAAAGCATTCTGAATCTCTAAAGTCGTCGGGATCTTCTGAAATACTTGAAAGGTGGATCCAGTTTTGTAAATAGTGAAAAATTTGCCAGTGTTCGCCTTGCGCCAAATGATAAGGATCAGCCAAAGCAATCAAGCAATTACGTATATAGTTTTTTTCAATCGTATTAAGACAGTAGTTATCAGACACCAAATATTCTGTATTTTCGATATTGTCCTTACCTGCATGGGCAAATAATGCATTCACTTCTCGCCATAAATAACTGGGGACAGGCGTGTAGTGCTCATATTGCTCAATAAGCATAAGCCCTAAATAATAAATAGCAAAACCTACTGCTTTGATTTTAATTTTGTTCTTTCCAAAAAGACTTTTTTTGTTAAAACAGTCATTAACAATGATTTTATGCGCAAACGCCATTTCTCGGGTTAGGTTTTGTAGTTTTTCACTTTGGTCAAAAACTGCATTTTTTGAAAGTGTAGGATTATTGTTTTTAGGGCGAAAATAGTCGTGAATAAGTCGGTAAGTATCGTCAAAAAGCTCTACAAGCTCAGCGCGCTTTTTATAAGGAATTTCGGTACGGTTTAAACTAGAGATTGCGCGAGTAACTTCTGGAAGGGCTTTCATCATATCAGCTAATGGTAGCGTGCCTAGCCATTCAGCAAGCTTATCGTAGCTGGTTTCCACTAATATGTGTTGGCCTTCTTGTTGCGAAGGTATGGTTAATCTCAGGCTATCCATAGTAGGTTAATGACTCTTATAATAATATTTAATTAACTCAGCGCGCTTGTCTTAGCGCTTAATTGTGCTTATGCTGATGGCAATTGGCGCTGATATTCCATATCTCCAATAAACTTGCATCACTTACTAAAGTTATGTCGGTAAATCATGGAAAAACTTTAGAGAGTTTTTCTTAATCTTTTAAAAATCAAGTGAATTAATACCAAGTTTATGAAAACTATAGCATATTTCATAAAAATTACACTAGTTTCATTAGTTATATTGACATCATCTTGCGCTGAGCGATTTGATTTTTTTTACCTTAGACGGAAGCAAGCATTCATTAAGGGATTTTTCGGGTCAATGGGTTGTGGTTAATTTTTGGGCAGAATGGTGCGCTCCATGTTTAAAAGAAATTCCTGAGCTTAATAAGTTAGCCGACTCTAGCAGTAGCCCCAATATTAGAGTGTTTGGCATTAGTTATGATCAATTTTCTAATCAGGTACTAAGCGAAAAGGTGGATAAATTAGGGATAAATTATCCCGTTTTAGCTACAGAGCCAAACCCTATTTTGCCATTTTCGCTGCCACCAACATTGCCAACTAATTATATTATTGCCCCTGATGGCAACGTCGCTTTAAAGCTGGTAGGTGAGCAGAGCTACAGCTCATTAATGGCTGCTATTGAAAAAGCACAGCAGCAATATACAAAATAATATTGAATAATTCTGATTTATTGCCCCTCGGGTGTTCAACCAACAATATCTTACAAGGAGAGCAGAACAACGGCATTTAAGTAAAGAAAATTGAGGACTAGATTCGATTTTTTCTTCTATTGATGAGATAAACTGCTATTTTTGATAAAACAATAATATTGTTGAACAATAATTAACCAAGAAATAATAACTAATCAAAGATGCTCTAACTGGACAAATTTTTATGTGGTTATATCAAAGTGATAAATATCAAGCCAATAAGACAACAGCCTTTAATTTCAATCAAGCGAGGTTGTTTATGTTGAGGCAAATAACCGTGTATAAACTAATAACCAACCTTTTCACTAAAGTTGGGGCTATTTTGGCTTTAGTTTTTATGCTGCCAACTTTTTCTGCTTACGCCGAGGAAGAAACTACAGCTGAAAAACTCGAAGCTTTAAAAAAGGAAGTGATTAGCGTTAACCGTGATTTGTTTATTTTAGAAGAAGATCTATTATTTCCTGCTTCCACGCAAGTTGCCATTTATTTATCGGTTGATGTGGGTGAGTTTTTTGCCCTTGATAATATAAAGCTTAAAATTGATGATAAAGAAGTTACTCATTACCTCTATACTAAAAATGACATTGATGCGCTACATAGAGGAGCAATACAAAAGCTATTTTTAGATAATTTAAGCACAGGCACTCATCAAATTGTAGCTATTGTCATTGGTATAGGTCCCCATAATCGTGAATATCGCCGTGCCATTGCTTTTGATTTTGAAAAAGATACAGAAGCCAAGGCACTTGAAATTCAAATTAGAGACGATACCGCTAAGCTTCAACCAAAATTGAATATTGTTGAGTGGTAAAAAGCTTTGATGTTGAATTCAAAATTAACCAAATGGTTGAGTATAAGTTTTTTATTAACGGTTGTTGGTAGTTATTCAGCTTCTTTATTTGCCGCTGAGCCAGTACAAACAAAAAAATTAAGTGAGCTTAATAGTGCGCAAAAGCTTGAAGATTTAGCTTATGGCAATATTTTATTTGAGTATTATCGTGGCAATACCATTAAAGCGCTTAATGCAATTTTGGTTGCCCAAAAACGTAAAGCTTTACCTAATCATGCAAATCAAGCACAACTACTATCGGGTGTTATTTATTTAGATTTAGGGATGTTAAATGAAGCCCAAAAAATATTTAACCAATTACTTACCGAGCAAGATCTTAAAAGTCAGTTATTAGCAAAGCTAGAGTTTTATTTGGGTAAACTTCATTATAAACAAGGTGATTTTACTCAAGCCGAGTTTCGTTTGTTTAGAGTTTACCAAAGCATTGAAACTCAACTACAAGACGAAGCCTTGTTAATGTTAAGTAATATTTCACTGGCCAATAATCAGTTGGCAGATGCTAAAAACTACTTAACCAAAGTGTCAGCTAATTCTAAATTACTTGCTTTTAGTCATTACAACTTAGCAATGATTGAATTAAAAAATGGCAACTTAGCAGAAGCAGAAAGGCTACTCTCATTAATTAACCCTGTTTATACAGACTCTCAAACCTTAAAAAGCTTAAAAGATAAATCTTTTACTGCTTTAGGCTATTTTGCATTAGCTAATAAAAACTATGCCAAAGCTCGTGAATCATTTTTAAAGGTACGACTTGATTCTCCCTCAACAAATAAGGCTTTACTGGGTATTGGTTGGAGTTATTTTGAAGATAATAAGCCTCAGCAAGCATTAAAGCACTGGCTAAAATTACAACAAAAAGACATTAGAGATGTTGCTGTACAAGAATCGTTACTTGCTATTCCTTATGCATATCAACAGCTTCAGTCAATGCAATTGTCACTAGATAATTACACCATTGCTTCCGAAAAATACCAGCAGCAAATTGATTTTATTGACGCTTTTAAAATTAAAGTTATTAATGAAGATTTAGTTGAAAATTATCTGCTCAATGCTTTAGAAACTCAAAGAAATGCCCTAGATGAAAAGAGTGTAAAAGATATTCAATTATTTGGCGATAAGTATGATTACTATTTGTTTGAGCTACTTTCTGAGCATGAATTTAATGAAGATTTCAGAAGCTATCAAAAGCTTGGGCAATTGGCAAAAATACTAACTCGATGGGATGAGCAGTTACCCATTTTTGATGAAATTATAAAAGCTAATGAACTCCGTTTTTCGCGAAAACTGCCACAGATAAAAAAGTATTTAAACCAAGATGCATTCAATGATTATGAGTTGCAAATTAATCAATTAAAAAGTGATATAAAAGAGGTGAAAAACAATCAAAATTTGCACCTTTTAGCCAATAAACAACAATTAGAAATTTATGCCAGAGTATCGAGAGTTAACCAAACCATTAAACGTTTGCCAGAAGATATGATTAATGAGTTGCAAAGACAAAAAGCCCGTCGTGCAAGTGGCATTTTGCAGTGGCAATTTGAATTAAATAAAGCTGAAAAAATCTGGCATTTGGAAAAACTACAAAAACAAATTTCTAAATTATTAAGTGAAATAAAACAACGGAAATTAAAACTAGCAAAAGCTAATGAGTTGTCAATCAATCGTTTTGACGGTTATGAAACGCAAGTAAGCAATCACAAAGCTAAAGTTGCTAGTTTAAAAGAGAAAATAAAACAACAAATAAACCTGCAAGCTAGCGCGCTTAAACAACAAATTATTGCAGTGCTAGATGTTCGCAGAAGTATTCTTGATAACTATTTATTACAGTCTGATTTGTCGGTGGCTCGTTTACACGAAAAATCTGTGTTGATACCAGAGGCCGATGATGATGAGTAAATACAGAGCTTTTCATGTTTTAGCGATTGCTTTATTGCTTTCAGCTTGCGCCAGTATAAAAAGAATTATTCCTATAGAGGAACTAAAACCTGAAGATATAGAGCCAAGAGTTTCTTTTGTTGATAATGAAAAATCAATAGAGATAAAAACTTCTAATATTCAGTCAATTGATGCTGAAAAAGTGATTGCTAGCTACGAGCGACTACTCAATAGAGGTAATCCACAAATAAGACAAGAAGCAATTCATCGTTTGGCAAATTTAACCATGCGATTAGCTGAAGCTAAAGCTGCACTTATAGATGCCGAGCAAACTGAAAAAATTACTCCCGCTATGCATCAGTCCTCTTTTACTAAAGCAATTTCGCTGTATCAAACACTGATTGATGAATTCCCTCAGTCGATCAATGTTGACGAAGCCACCTATCAACTAGCCAGAGCTTATTCTTTAAATGCCGAGCCAGAATCATCATTAGCATTGCTCGATAAAATTGCGGTTAAACACCCTGAGTCGGTTTCTTATATTGAAAGCCAATTTAGAAGAGGGGAGTCTTACTTTGTTCGCAAAGATTATCAAACCGCAGAGCTTGCCTATAAAGAGGTTATTGATAAAGGCATTAACACAGAGTTTTATGAGAAAGCCTTGTATAAACGAGGCTGGTCACTATTTAAACAAAGTTTGTTTTTAGAAGCGCAAAATGATTTTTTTGTTTTGTATGAACGATTGCTACATCAAAAAGAGATCGGAGAAAAAACCACACGACTCACCGATGATCTGCTAACTGATACAAGGCGTGTAATTAGCTTAGGTTTTTATAACTTAGAAGGTGCAGAAACAGTACAAGCTTATTTTAAAACCCAAGGTGGTAAAGATTACGAGCATGATATTTATGAAGCACTGGCGAAACTTTTTATTAGCCAAGAGCGTTTTCAAAATGCCGCAGAAACCTATATGGCATTTATTGATGGGCATCCATTGTCACTAAATGCTCCAGAGTTTCATTCCCGAGTTATTGATATTTATCGTCAAGGTGGCTTTCCAAGTTTGATCTTACCTGCCAAAGAGAAGTTTGTAACCAACTATGGCAAGCAAAGCCAATTTTGGAAAACTTATGACGGTAAAGTGCTTGATGACTTAAAGCCATTGCTAAAGCAACATTTAGTCGATATTTCAAAATTTTATCACGCTAAAGCGCAAAGCTCTAAAAACCCTAATGACTACCTAGTTGCGGCTAAATGGTATAAGGAAATACTTAATACTTTTGATGATCCTAGTGTTGATTCAAAGTATCGCTTTTTATTAGCCGAAACCTTAAATGATGGTGGTCAATTACCAGAGGCGGCTATAGAGTATGAAGTCGTTGCTTATCACAATAAACTCAGTGAGTTTTCACGTGATGCTGGCTATAGGGCGTTGGTTATTTATCAACAAATTCAGCATCCTAAAACGGCAACTAATTTACAAAAGCTAACGCCTTCTATTAATAGTGGTAAAAAATTTATTAAAGCTTTTCCTAGTGATAAGCAAGCGAGCGAAATTTTAGCTAGAATAGCTGAGCAACAATTAATGGTTGATGATATTAAAGGTGCTATAGAATCTAGCAAGCAGCTTTTGGTATTACCAGCCAAACGCACTTCTTCTCAAAATGATCGCGCCAAAATAATTATTGCTAATGGACTCTTTGATCTCAAACAATACGAACAAGCCGAAATAGCAATAACAGATTTGCTTGCCACTGTTTCATTAAATAAAAAGCAGCGGAAAAATTTTGAAACTCGAAGAGTCGAAGCGGTTTTCCAAATGGCTGAACAGGCTAAATCAGAGCAAAAGCTTGATCAGGCTATTGCATTATATTTAAAGGTGAGAAAAATAGCGCCTAAGTCAAAAATTGCAGTTAATGCACTCTTTGATGCCGCAACCTTGCAATTACAAAAAGAGCGTTGGCAAGAAGCCGGTGAGCTGTTTGAAAGCTTTAGAAAATCTTATCCCAAACACCCATTAGCTAAAACAATTCCAGAAAAACTAGCACTTATTTATGAAAGTAAGTCTGATTGGAACAACGCCGCTGAAGAGTATTTAGTATTAGCCAAAAACTTTACCGAGCCTAACCAACAAAGAGAAGCCTATTGGCGAGTTGCTGAGCTTTACTTAAAAGCAAAAAATTATTCTAAAGCCATTGTTCAATTTAAATATTACGCTTGGACTTATCCCGAGCCTTATTTATTAGCGCAAGAAGCAAGAAATCATTTGGTAGAGCTTTATATTGAAACAGGTGATCAATTAAAGAGTCAATTTTGGCGCCAGAAAATAGTGGCTTTTTATGATGATAACGCGGCAAAAAATAACTCTCGCACTCGCTCATTAGCCGCTAAGCATCAACTTTATTTAAGCGAGTTATTGTTTAATCAATTTAAGAAAATTAAGTTAACATTGCCGCTGGCTAACAGTTTAAAGAAAAAGCGCTCGGCAATGAAAAAAGCATTAGCGGCTTATAATAAAATAGCCAATTATGAAATTGCAGAATATGTTACCGCTAGCACTCATAAAGTAGCAGAAATTTACCATAATTTATCGAAAGATCTCATGAGTTCGCAAAGACCCAAAGGACTTGATGAAGAAGAGCTAGAAGAATATGGCTATTTGTTAGAAGATCAAGCGATCCCATTTGAAGATAAAGCCATTGAATATTACCAAATTAACGCACAAAGAACCCAACAAAAAATTTATGACAATTCGGTAAAACTAAGTATTAAAGCACTAGCCGAATTAAAACCTGCACATTATGCAAAGCAAGAAAAACTAGTGGGAGTAAATGATGTTGAGTTTTAGAGTTTTCTGCTTGCTTATTACTATCGTTTTAATATCTGCCTGTAGTCAGCTTGGTGTTAAAAAAACAGTTGATTTGCCAGAAAATAAAGAACAACCTGCTGAAATAAAAACGCCAGCAGATGAAGTATCTAAAAATGGTGAGCTATCTAAAAATGATAAACTACCTGAAAATGAAGGGATACAAGCTAATGAGGATAGCCCAGTACAAAAACAAGTTGTTGACCCTATGGCTGAGCAAATTATTCCAGAATTATTAAAAGCCGAATACCAAGCCCTAAATAAATTAATAAATGAGAATAAACTTTCCCAAGCAAAAATCAAACTTGAACAACTTAGTTCAATTTATCCTCAAGATACTGGTGTTTTTTATCGTTTAGCGCGAATTGAATATCAACTAAAAAACTATCCAATGGCAATTGAAGCGATTGATAAAGCTGTTAGTTTTCAGCCGATGAATTATTATGCATTTAATTTAAAAGGGGTAATACTGCGTGAAACAGGAGAATTTGATGCGGCAAAGCAAGCTTACTTATCAGCAATTAGCCTATATCCAAACTATCCTCAAACGCATTTAAATTTAGCCATTTTAGCCGATATTTATTTATACGACTTGCCACTTGCTTTAGTGCATTATGAACAATATTTATCACTCATTAGCGTGGAAGACAAAAAAGTAAATGGCTGGTTGATCGACTTAAAAAGGCGTATTCCGCAATAGGTGAACTATGAAAGCTAACTTAAAAACAATGATATTATTTACCTTGGTTTTATCCATTAATGTGGGTTATTCAATAGGCGCTATTGCCCAAGAGGAAACTGCTCAAGAGGAAACTGCCCAAGAAAAAACGGTTCAAGAAAATAATCAACAACCAAAACAAAACCAAGCAAAAGCAAAACCTAAAAAAATTGAAGAAGCTGTACTAGGCATGAATGTTACAGGTAATAAAGAGCTTCCTAATGTATTACATATTGTGCCTTGGAAAAGTGATGCAACACCATTACAAGCACCAATGGTAAGCCGCCTAGTAAATGAAATTTATGCACCAGTTGAGCCCGAAGTTTTTACAAAACAAGTGAATTTTTACTATCAGTTAACATTAAAAAATAAGCAATCAACCGATCCTAAATAAATAATCTTAAAAAATAGCACTTAATGTGAACTATTCAGGCTTTTTTTGTTATCACTTTAGACTATACTGTCTGAACCTATTAACTAAAATAATATTAATAAAAAGTCTTTAGTTAAATTCAAAAGTAAAAGCTGGGTTGGTTAGTGCCAACTTCAAAAACGTTAAACCTTAAAGATCTTAAAAAATATTGACATAAAGAGAACTTAATATGGCTCAAGCTCAACCAATTAGCATACCAACAGAAGTTGTTGAACCCGATTTATTTTCAACTATTGTTAGCTTTTTCCAAGATGGTGGTGCTTTTATGTATCCCATACTATTTATTTTTATATTTGGTTTAGCGATTGCCATTGAGCGATTGATTTTCTTAAATATGATGAAAATTAAAAATAAAAGTGCTTGGAAACAATTACTTCCTATTTTAAATAAAGGTAACTTTCGCCAAGCACTAGATGTTGCAACTAATTCAAAGTCGGGGGTTGGTAGAATTTTAGCTTATGGTCTTACCAAGGTAGGCTCTGGTCGTCGTCATGACGATTTAGAAATGGCTATGGAGGAAGGTTTAATGGAAATTTTACCTAGGCTTGAAAAACGTACACCTTATCTAGCTACTTTTGCCAACATTGCCACACTACTCGGTTTATTAGGAACTATCTTAGGGTTAATTAAAGCATTTACTGCGGTTGCTAATGTTGATCCTGCTGAAAAAGCCAATATTCTTTCGGCCAGTATTTCCATTGCCATGAACACAACGGCGTTTGGACTAATGGCTGCTATTCCATTGCTTTTGTTTTTTACTTTTTTGCAAACTAAAACCACAGAAATTGTTGATAGTATTGAAATGGCATCGGTTAAGTTTGTTAATATTATTCGCGAAGCTCGTCCTGTAGAGGCTAAAAAAACAGCCGCTAAGCCTAAAGCTTAAGTCGCTTAGAAATGTAAGCTATTTAATAAGTAACGATGTAAATAGTAGTGATGTTTTAAAACAGGTGACCAATGGCTAGACTACGACGCTCAAGAAAAGTTAGAGAAAATAACGCGGAATTAAATATTACGGCGTTTATGAACCTTATGGTGGTATTAGTGCCTTTTTTGCTAATTACCGCAGTGTTCTCTCAAGTTTCTATTCTTAAACTTAATCTGCCTACTGGAACTAGCGAGTCTGAGCCTACCGAAGAAGAGCCACCCAAAGCACTAGAGGTGGTTATTAGAGCCGACAGGTTTGATGTGCTAGAGCGAAATTCGGGATTGTTAAAAAGATTGCCAAATATCGAGTCTAATTATGACTACGAAGGTTTAAATACCTTTTTACAGCAAGTTAAAGCACATGAAGAATTTAATACCGATACGGGTGTTACCTTATTGATGGAGCTGGATACTAATTACGACACCTTGGTTCAAACTATGGATGCAGTACGTTTAATTGAACGTGAAGAAAGAGAGCTAGACGAGCAAGGTAATGTGATCCAAGGTGAGTTATTTCCTAATATATCCATGGGAGATGCGCCACCAGATGATATTGCTGGTCAATCAGCTCAATCACAAAGCGCGAAAAAAGGTGGTCAATAGCCATGAAACAATCCTATCGCGCCGCCAGAATGCAAAGACACCACAAAAGGTTTGGTTCTAGCTCTTTAAATCTTGTTTCGTTAATGGACATATTTACCATTTTGGTTTTCTTTTTATTGGTCAATTCTTCAACTGTACAGCAACTGCCCAATAGCAAAGCGGTCAAGTTGCCTGAGTCGAGCGCTCAACAATTACCCGAAGAAACGGTAATTGTGTTGGTTAACAATAATCAAATTTTGGTTCAAGGTAGAGTCATTGCTTTAGTTGAAAATGTTTTATCTCAGGAAAGTGTGGTTATTCCTGAATTGCTCAATGAAATGAAGCAACAATCAGAAAATAACTGGGCAGATCAAGAGGCCGCACAACAAGCACTTGAAGAAGGCTTAAATGTGACCGTTATGGGCGACAAAGAAATTCCATATCGACTATTACGCAAAATACTTTCAACTTTAAGCGAAGCTAATTACACCAACATATCTATGGCGGTAATGAAAAAAAGCGATAATCAATCTGAGGCGGGGAGTTAAGCACAAATGGCAAGCTATCTCCTACGTTCATTAATTGATCCTATTCTGCCTTGGGATGTTGACGAGCAAGAAAATAAACGTTTTCGCAATATTTTGCTGACATTATTATTGTTAAGCATTATTTTAAGCTTAATTATTCCTTTTATAGAAATTGAAAAGCCCGATAGAAACAAGCGCGTGAGTATTCCGCCTCGCTTGGTTAAAATGGTTTTAGAGCAAAAAAAGAAAGAAGTTAAACCGCCGCCTCCACCAATTCAAGAAGAAAAACCTGAAGAGCCCGAGCCAGAGCCCGAGAAAGAAAAAGAGCCCGAGCCCGAAAAAGAGCCGCCAAAACCCGAAAAGAAAACCGCTAAAGAAGTGGCTAAAAAGCACATTGCCGTATTTGATGCGCTAGCAGATCTGCGTGATCCCGATGATATGCAAGATCTCAAGAAAAACCAAAGCTTATCTAACGATCAAGGGCAAGCCGCAACGGTAACCCGTAGCATTATTTCCAAAAAGAATGTTAATCAGGGCAGTGGTGGAATTAAGGTTGCAACTGCTAGTCAATCATCGGGTACGGGTGCATTAGCGGGGCAAAATACTACTAATGTTAAAAGTGAAATTGGTGATGCTGTTGCTAATACTAAGCGTAAAACCAGATCGGGCGAGCAAAAGAGAAGCGATGAAAACATTGCTATTGCATTTGAAAAACACAAACCTGCAATCTTTGCCATTTATAATCGTGCACTGCGTAAAGATCCTACCCTACAAGGCAGAGTCAATTTTAAACTTACCATTTTACCCAATGGTACGGTTTCAAAGTGTAGTATTGTTTCAAGTGAGCTGAATAATCCTGCACTTGAAAAACGCCTTGTACGTAAAATTAAAAAGATCACCTTTGGCTCGCTTAATGTAGCAACATGGGAAGGCTCTTATTTAATCAGTTTTTTCCCAAGCTAACAGGAAAAACTAATCGTGTGTCGATTACTAATAGCTTTTAAGTTGGTACTGCTAGTTTTTATTCTGCCAGTTTTTACTCTGACAGTTTCAGCAGAGTGGTTTTCTCATTCTTTCCATACCATGGGAACTCAAGCCAAAGTTGAGTTTGAAATCGCCGATCCTAAACAAGGCAAAAAGCTTATTAAAGCCGTGGTTGATGAAATGGAGCGCATTAATCAATCAATGAGCCCCTATATTGAAACCAGCGAGCTGTCGCAAATGAATTTGAACGCGGCTAAACAGCCTTTTAAAATTTCTAAAGAGTTATTTGATTTACTTAAACGTTCAGAAGAGTTTTCGAAGTTAACCAATGGGGCGTTTGATGTGAGCTTTTCGAGCGTGGGCTATTTATATGATTATCGGAATAATCAAAAGCCAACCAATAGTCAGCTCCTAGATTTACAAAGTGCGATAAACTACCAAAATATTCAGCTTAATGATGAAAACTTGAGCGTTTTTTACACTGATTCTCGGCTTAAAATTGATTTAGGCGGAATAGGTAAAGGTTATGCGGTTGATCAATGCATTAAAATTTTGCAACAAGCAGGGGTTAAAAACGGTTTTGTTAATGCCGGAGGCGATAGTCGCATAATAGGGCGTAAAAAAGATCGACTTTGGTATATTGGCATTCGTCATCCTAGAGATGAATCTAAACTAATCGCTAACCTGCCTTTGCAAGATGTGGCTTTGTCTACTTCTGGTGATTATGAGCGTTTCTTTGAGCAAAATAACGTACGTTATCATCATATTATCGATCCTAAAACGGGTGATTCAGCCCGTGAAATACAAAGCGCCACCATATTAGCCAATGACTCAACCACCGCCGATGCGCTTTCTACCAGTATCTTTATTTTAGGAGTAGAAAAGGGAATGGCTTTAGTTAATCAACTGCCCAATGTTTCCGCCATAATGGTTAATTCCAAAGGAAAAATGTTCTTATCCAAAGACTTAGCTCCTGCTAACTAGCATCTTGATTTTTAAAGCAATTTAAATTTCTTGGTTCTGTTTACAAGTTAGATTATCATACCCCTTACTAAGCCTGAGAATGATAGGGAAAGGTGGTAAAGCTCAAATATTACCTAAATGTTTGCAAGAACGACCTGTATCATTTCAGTCTAACGAAAATCGAATTATTTAGTCATATGCTTGTCGAAATTGAAACTTTTATCCAGTTTCACCTTATGCCGTGATAACTATATAAATAGTTTAATGATAAAAGAGTTTAATGATAAAAGAGTTTAATGATTAAAGAATTCAATGATAAGAGAGTTTTATGCTTAATCGCTTTTTACAAACATTCAGTTTAATCGTTTGTAGTTTATTGTTTACACCATTCAATATTCACGGAGTTGAAGTAGAAAAACCTATTTCAAGTGAGAGTTGGGGTAGAAGATCAATCACAAACCAAACGCTTAAAAGCCTTTACTACAGGTTTTAAAGAAGTAATGGTTCGCCGTTCTGGCAGCCAAGAAGTTCTGTTATCGCATGAGGTAAAAAAGGCGTATTCTAAAGTGAGCTCTTATTTACAGCGTTTTGAATATGAACCAGCCACGGCAGATGATGGTGAAGGTTTTGCCAATTATTTAATCTTGCATTTTGAACCTCGGGTAATTGATCAGTTAATTCAAGAGGCAGGTTTGCCAATTTGGGGGGCAAATCGACCACTCAGTTTATTTTGGTTAGCAATAGAAGAAAATTTTGAGCGCAAAGTTGTGGTTGAAACTGAAGATTTTAGCGAAGCTGTTTTATCAATTAATCAGCAAGCTAAAAAACGCGGCATTCCTGTGATTTTTCCTTTAATGGATTTAGAAGATCAAATTAACGTGACCCAAAGTGATATTTGGGGCTTGTTTAAAACGCCTGTTGAGCAAGCCAGTTTACGTTATGCCGCAGACACTATTGTTTATGGTAGAGTCGCTAAACGAGGCGAAACCTATAGCGCTCGTTTGTCTTATATTAACCAAGATCAAGAAACCCGTATTAACCTAAATGCAGACAGCCAGCAAGCACTTTATACCCAGCTTCTTGATCATGTGAGTGAACTTTTGTGTCAAAAGTTTTGTGTGGTTGAACAACTACAAAGTAACCAATTAACTATGCAAGTTTCTAATGTTAATCGCTTTGCCGATATTAAAAAAATGCAAAATTATTTAGATAATTTATCATCAATTAGAAAAGTTGAAGTTGCTCATATTTCGGGTAGTAATGTACGTCTTAATATTAGTTTGTTGGGCGATCTTAGTAGTTTGCAAGAAGATCTTAAATTAGGACAATCACTGGTTGAAGAAAATGAACCTAGGCAAGATTATTTTGCCAAAGTTAGCCAAGCCCTAATAAGTAATCTCAACAACACTAATGCTCATAACCAAAATTTATCTGAAAGCCAAACAGAGCCAGTGATTGATGAGCAGATTAATCGTTTTTTGTTAGAGTCTGATGTTGAAAACAACCAACAACAGACTAGTCAACAAGAGATCAGTCAACAAGGGGCTAATCAGCAAAAGATTAATCAACAAGAAGCTAGTGATCTTGTGTCGATAATTTATTATCGGTGGCAAGGATGAACTGGAGTTTACTACCTAACATTATTACGGTATTAAGAATTGTACTACTATTCCCCTTGTCTTATTTGCTAGTGCAAGGAAGTTATACCCACGCATTGTACTTGTTTTTAATTGCAGGTTTTTCAGACGCACTAGATGGTTATCTTGCAAAGCACTTTAATTGGGTAAGCCGCTTTGGGCGCAATTTTAGATCCTATTGCCGACAAGGCACTACTAGTGATCACCATGTTTATTTTAACTTTTAATGGTCATTTAACTTGGTTGTTTTTTTCCATTGTTGCGGCAAGAGATCTTTATATTATTTGTGGTGCTTATTTTTATCATTACAACTTGGCCCTTATCAAATGTCGCCAAGTGTTATTTCAAAATTAAATACATTTCTGCAAATTTTATTGGTATTGGTGATTTTAGTTTCTTTAGGTTATTCAGCAATAAATCCACAAATTATTCAAACTTTAGTTGGGTTAACTCTGCTCACAACAATCGTTAGTGGTGTTCATTATGGTTGGGTTTGGGGAAAAAATATCGTCAGGAAATGAGCAAAAAGCAAGCCGAGATTTCTCAAGAGCCCAATAGTCACTAGATCTAACGTTTAATACTAATTTTATGCAGCAATTACCTTTGCAAATACAGCTTGATGACTCAGCAACCTTTGAGAATTTTTTTGTTGCAAGTAATCGGCAACTGGTTAACAAGTTGCAGCAGTTAAATGATTTGAGTGAACAACTTATTTATATTTGGGGTAGTGAAGGATCTGGCAAAACCCATTTGGCGCAAGCACTGTCGCATTCTGCCAATATTCATCAGCAATTAGCTATTTATTTACCATTAACTGAGCCAGCGCTTATGCCAGAGGTTTTAAATGGCATGAGTGAAATGGATTTGGTTTGTATTGATGACTTAAACCATGTTGAATCAAACCCAAATTGGGAAGTCGCTCTGTTTGACTTATACAATGATATTTTGTTAAAGCAAAAAAATTTAGTGATCTTTTCTGATAAAGCCCCACTAGTGAGTGAGATTATGCTTGCCGATCTTAAGTCACGTTTATCGGCAATGGAAGTGTATCAACTGGAGCCACTGAGTGATGATGAAAAAATTAGTCTTATAGAGCACAGAGCAAAGAATAGAGGATTAAATTTATCCACCGATGTTATTCAGTTTGTTATGTCGCGTAAAAGCCGCTCGGTAAATGATTTAATAGAAGTTCTTGATAAATTAGACAAAGCAAGTATTGAGCTAAAGCGAAAAATCACCATTCCTTTGGTGAAATCACTGCTTAATCTTTAAACCTAAACCTAAACCTAAACTTAAATGTAAAACTAAAATCTATTCGGCATTATGATAAACGTTTTGCACATCATCTAAATCGTTTAGCATTTCTAAAAACTTATCAAACATTTCTTGAGCGTCAGCTTCAATGCTGATGGTATTTTGCGGAATAAACTGAATTTCATCAACTTCAAACTCTAAGTCTTCAAAGTCATCTAATAAGGCTTGCTTAGCCTTAAAGTATTCGGTATTTGGCGTAAATACCGTGACCTTGTCGCCTTCGCTTTCAATGTCAGTTACATCCACATCGGCCATCATTAAGCTTTCTAATACTGCTTCTTCATCGCCTTTAAAAACAAAAATAGCGGCATGATCAAACATATGGCTAACGCTACCTTGAGTGCCAATTTTACACTTGGTTTTAGTAAAACATACGCGAACATCACCAAAGGTGCGATTAGGATTATCGGTTAAGCAATCGACAATCACCATACAATTACCAGGACCAAAACCTTCATAGCGGGCAATGGCAAAATCTTCACCACCTGCACCGCTGGCTTTATCAAGCGCTTTGTCAATAACATGGCTTGGAACTTGGCTTCTTTTGGCACGCTCTAATAGTGAACGTAGTGCCAAATTACCATCGGGATCGCTACCACCAGCTTTAGCACAAACATATATTTCACGACTAAATTTGCTGTAAACCTTAGCATTTTGATCTGAGGTTTTTGCCATTGATTCTTTACGGTTTTGAAATGCGCGTCCCTATTTTTTCTCGGTTTAATCGTTCGGTGAATATTTATGGGCGCATTATACTGAATTTTGCCAAGAGATAACATGAGTGCAGAATAACCTAGGCTGATAAAGAATAACCTTGGCTGTTAAAGAGTTACCTTGACTGATAAAAAATTATCTTGACTGGCAAAAGAGGGTTGCTAGTATTAGTAATGTAGACAAAATAATAAAGTTTAAGGAAGAGCAAATTTACTTATGCATTATCTAGTTCAACAATATTTTTCTAACGCTGCGGCTAAAAATCCTAACAAAACGGCTATCTGTTGCAATGGTGAAGAGATCACCTATCAGCAAGCCGACGAATTTTCTAATGCATTTGCCAGGCACCTAAAGTCATTAGGAGTTAAAAGAGGCAGTTTTGTGCCTTTTTTTATGAAAAAGACTAATCAGTCAATACTGTCAATCTTAAGTATTTTAAAAGCCGACTCAGCCTATGTGCCACTAGATTCAAATTCACCGCGCAAAGGTTAGCCAATATAGTTAAAGCAACTAAAGCCAAAGTGATTGTAGCTAATAACCATAGTTTGAGCTTTTAACTTCGCTGCTTGGCAAGGACAGTCATGTCACTATTGTGAATATTGATGAATTTGAACCGCAAAATACCGCACCTTTAACCTATAAAAATTTATCAATAGACATTGCTTATGTATTGTTTACATCTGGCTCAACGGTGTACCTAAAGGGGTAATGATCCCGCACAAAGCAATCATTGATTATATCGACTGGTGCGTTGATGTTTATGCGCTTACTGATAATGATGTTATTTCTAATCATGCACCACTTTATTTTGATAATTCAACTTTTGATCTATACACGGCATTTAAAACGGGTGCTACCTTACATTAGTGCACGACGAATTAAACATGGTATTGCCCTCATTAATTAAATGGATCAATAACAATCAAATCACTACATTTTTTTGTGTGCCTTCGGTAATGACATTATTGCTAAAGTCGAGGCGTTTAAAACCAGAAATTTTTAAACACCTAAGACACGTTATTTTTGCCGGAGAAGTGCTACCGCCCGATGTGTTAAAAGCATGGATGGAAAAATATCCGCATATTCAATTTACCAATATGTATGGCCCCACCGAAATTACCGTAGATTGCAGTTTTCACATTGTTAATCAAGCACCAAATGAAGAGACTAAAGCAATACCTATTGGCAAAGCGCGTCCTAATATGGAGCTATTTGTTAACAAGAAGATGGCTCTTTATCGCAACAAATTGGTGCAAAAGGTGAGTTATTGGTTCGCGGCACATCAGTAGCTTATGGTTATTTAGGGGATGAAGAGAAAACCCAAAAAGCCTTTATGCAAAACCCTAATAATTCTGTATTTTACGATCCACTCTATGCTACAGGTGATTTAGTAGAAATAGATAAAAACGAAGATTTTATTTTTATTGGGCGAGCCGATAACCAAATTAAATACTTAGGTTATCGCATAGAGCTAGGAGAAATTGAAGCCGCCATTACTAATATTGATATTGTTGTTGAAGGTGTGGTGGTTTTTGGTGTGAACCCCGCTCACGGAAACGATGAAATTGGCGCTTATTTGCAATTGATAGAAGGTGCCAGCATTCAAGATTTTGCCAATGCCATAAAAGGTAAACTGCCCGAATATATGACACCAACCAAGTTGGTTGTGTGTGAGCAAGATTTTCCACGTACACCTAATGGCAAATATGATCGTAAAGTCATTACGCAAAGGGTGTTTAATAAAAGCTAATTAAGCGATTGCCATTTTCTTTTATTGTTCTTTTCGATTATTGCATTTTCCTTTACTGCACCCTTTATTTTATTCTGCCCCTTTCTTTTTTCTTAAGAAAGGGCAGAATAATCAGCTTTGTTTTTCAAACTCTAGACCAGCCTGCAAATCATTAAAGGTTTCAACAGATAAGTCGTTTTCACTTTTGCTCACAACCGTTGCAACCGTTGCATCGCCAGTAATATTAACGGCTGTTCTCATCATATCAAGTATTCTATCGATCCCTAATAACATGCCAATTGCCTCTGATGGTAAGTTAACTTGAGCGAGCACCATGGTTAACATAACTAAACCTACGCTTGGCACTCCAGCGGTTCCAATAGAGGCTAAAGTTGCCATTAAAATAATGGTGAGGTACTGAGTCATTGATAAATCGACACCCGATAACTGGGCAATAAATACTGTTGCCACACCCTGCATAATAGCTGTGCCATCCATGTTAATGGTGGCACCTAGTGGCAAGGTAAAAGATGCAGTCGTTTTACCTATACCTAGTCTTTTGCGGCAGACCTCCATTGTTACAGGAAGAGTTGCCGCGCTTGATGATGTTGAAAAGGCAAATAAAATAGCGGGTCTTAGCTTGGTGAGTAATACTTTTAGGGCTTAAACCACTGAACAATATTAAAATGGTTGGGTAGGTGATCATCATATGAAGCACTAACGTTATTGCGACGAGCCCAAAGTAAACCGCCAAATTAGCAATGGCATCGAGCCCTGTTTCAAACACTACAACGCTCATAATGGCAAAAAACACCATAAGGTGCTATGTGCATAATAATGGTAACAAGCTTTAAAATAACTTCATTGAGCGAAATAAAAAACTCGGCAACTTTTTTACCATTTTCTCCCGCGCGAGAAATGGCAATACCAAATAATATGGCAAAAATAATCACTTGTAGCATATTGCCTGATGCCATGGCATTAATGGGATTATCAGGAATTAAACCGCCTAAAACTTGAGTTAAAGAGGGCGCTTGTTTGGCTTCAAACCCACTAGATGCCATAGTAACGCCAACACCGGGTTCAAACAAAGTAGCAAAACTTAATGCTAAGGTAATGGCTACTGCGGTAGTGAGTAAATACAATGAAATACTTTTACCACCTAAGCTACCTAGTTTTTAGGATCAGATAACGAGCAGGTTCCGCAAATCAGCGAAACCAATACTAGCGGAACTACCACCATTTTTAAGGCATTGATAAATAGCTTTTTAATGATAGTAAAAGTGCCGACGACATATTGCTCAATAAATTGATGAGCAGACTCGCTCATGCCACCAATTGACACTAAAATAAAGCCGAAAATAAAGCCGCCAATCAGCCCTACAAAGATTTTTCCACTTAAACTGAGCTTACTCAATTTACTTAGCATAGATTGCCTCTAGTCATTATTATTGTATTAAAGGCTTAAGACTATCAGGAACTTGGATAAAACAAAAGATTAACCAAGACTTGCAACAAGCTTGAGTTAATAAAGGTTTAATTGATTTGAAATGGATAAACTGAGCCAAGGTTTAAAATTTGAGTAAGCTCATCGAGTGCCGTACGGGATTCAATAAGTAAATTAGGATCAGCAAGGTCACTTTCGCTTAGTTGATCGCGATAGTGTTTTTCAACCCACTGGTTTAATGTGCCAAACAATTGCTCATTCATAAATACTGCTTGATTGGCGGCAGAAATTTCTGTTTCGTTTAATACCACACGTTGTCTTAAACAAGCAGGGCCGCCGCCATTTTGCATGCTTTGTTTTACGTCAAAAATCTTCACTTCATTAATTGGGTTGTTTTGTGTAATTACCGCATCAAGGTAGCGCTTAACATTTTCATTCTCATGGCATTCACCGGGCGCAATAATCGCCATATTGCCTTCTGATAAAGTCACTAGCTGACTATTAAATAAATAAGAATTAACCGCATCTTGCACACTGACTTGCGCGGCAGGTACTTTCACAAAGTGAAGTTCAGTTTCGCCATAGGCTTTTTGTAAATCATCTAACACTTTAGCCGTATTTAAAAAGGCGTTTTCGTGGTAAAACAAGCAGTTTTGATTACCCACCGAAATCACATCATTATGGAAAACCCCAGCATCAATCACATCGGGATGCTGCTGAGCATAAACGGTTTTAGCAGGATCTAGCTGATGTAATCGTGCAATTGCCTGCGAGGCTTCAAAGGTTTGACGGGCAGGAAATTTTTTGCGGTGCGGGTTTTGATGCATCAAAGGCATATTTACCATACACAAAAAATTCAACACCACGGCTATTATAGGTTGAGCAAAAGCGAGTATGGTTAGCCGCGCCTTCATCACCAAAATGATCACCTAAAGGCAATGGTTGGTGGTGCATAAAGTGATTGTCATTGTTAAAAATAGCCGCTAGCACTCGCGATGTTGTTGGCGACTCAATAGAGCGATGAAACTTATTGGACAAATTAGCCGCAGTAAAATGAACCTTGTTATCCATTGTGTCGGCACTGGGCGAAACGGTACAAGCATTAGCTGTCCACATACTCGATGCGCTACAAGTGGCGGCATAAATCTGTGGCGCTTGTTTGGCGGCGGCTTCAACAACTTGCGCGTCGGTGCCAGAAAAACCTAACTGCCTTAAAACATAAACATCGGGCCTTTCTAATGGCGGCAACACCGCTTGCTTTAAGCCTAAATCACTTAAAGCTTTCATTTTGGCTAAGCCCTGCAATGCGCCTTGTTTAGGGCTTGATGGCTGATCGGCATTTTTAAGTGAGGCAACATTGCCAACAGAAAGACCCGCATAGTTGTGGGTTGGTCCAACAAGACCATCAAAGTTAACTTCAAATGCTTGCATGAGTTTTCTCTATAAATTAATAATTAAATTAGTGGTTAAAATCTTACTCGAACTTTATCACCCGACTTTATGTTGAGTGCTTTTGCACAAGATTCTGAGATTGTTACTTTTTGTTCGATAGGTGGCGCAACTTGAGACAGGGTAGCTCTAAACCCTTTAAATTTTGTGTTGCAAATCATTGCGTTAGACACGGTTCTGCTATCAACTTCACCAATAGTGGCTTCTAATTCCATGCTTTTTCTTACCGTTCTAATTGAAGTGAGTGGTGCTTCAATAGTTGGGCCAGCATCAAAAATATCAACATAGCCCGAATAACGAAATCCTTCTGCTTTTAAGATCTGTACCGCAGGTTTGGTATCTTCATGCACTCGACCTATTGCGGCTTGTGCATCTTTAGATAGCATGGGCACATAAACGGGGTGATGCGGCATAAGCTCGGCAATAAACTGATTATTGCCTTCACCGTTTTCTCGGTCGGCTTTATCAAAGTCCATACCAAAAAAGTGACGACCAACATTTTCCCAAAATGGCGAATGACCATTTTGATCAGATACACCACGCATTTCGGCACACACTTTTTTCACCAAACCGCTGTGGAAATTCAGCCATAAATAAAAAGCGGCTTTTAGATAGCAGCATGCCATTTCCGCCGCCTCTGTGATCTGGTGATAAAAATAATGTGCAAATTTCAGCCGCGCCAGTAAAATCATTTGTTAGGGTTAAAAACTGGATCTTTGTGTACATATCAATTGATTGAGAATAATGCACTTCGGTATTGAGCTTGTAAGTATAAAAAGGTTTTCGGGTTCCTACGGCGGCAACAAATTCCGCTAGTGCCAACAACTTTTTGCTTAATGCTATCGGTAAGAACAAACAAATAACATTCGTCACTAGGCTTTGCCATCGGTTTTATTAAAAGCATTAATAGAGTCTTGAATTTTAGCTTCAAGGTGATCGCGGCTATTGGGTAGGGTAGTTAAACCACTTCCAGTTTTTGCGGCTAGCTCAGTAATATCGTCAAGATCAGTAAGTTCGACAGGTCGAATCACCATCATATAGCATTTCTCCGTTTATTCCTTGCTTGGTTGTTATCTTGCTTGGTTATTATTATGTTGTTTGGCAATGTGATTTAGTTGGCGAAAACTAACCATTATACGCAACTTTAAAAATTTAGCTAAAACTTCTCAATAGCCTTAAACTAATACCAATAACAGGCCTTAAGAAGTTTAGAGAAATTTTTTTATATTTCTCTAGTATATGACACTAAAATTAGCGATGATACGCCCAACAGCTCTGCGGAGCGTTTAAGAATAAACGCAATAGGATGTAAAAAAATGACTAACTTTACTCGCGAAACTTTTGGATGAAGTAATGGTTCCCAATTACTCTCCACTTAAAATTATTCCTGAAAAAGGTGAAGGTTGCACTTTGTGGGATAAAGAAGGCAATCAGTATATCGACTTTGCGGGTGGTATTGCTGTTAATGCTTTAGGACACTGCCACCCAGACTTGGTAAACACTTTAAAAACTCAAGGTGAAAAACTTTGGCATTTAAGTAATGTTTTTACCAATGAGCCAGCCTTAGAACTTGCCTCAAAGCTCACTCAAAACACCTTTGCCGATAAAGTGTTTTTTTGCCAATTCTGGCGGCGAAGCTAACGAAGCGGCATTTAAGCTGGCAAGGAAATACGCAAGTAATAAGTATGGTAGTAGCAAAAATGAAATTATATCATTTAAGCAATCATTTCATGGTCGAACTTTATTTACCGTAAGCGTTGGTGGACAGCCTAAATATAACCGAAGGTTTTGAGCCACTTCCTCAAGGAATTACTCACTTAGAATATAATAATATTGAAGCGCTGGAAAAGTCAGTTTCTGAAAATACTTGTGCCATTGTTTTAGAGCCTATTCAAGGTGAAGGAGGGGTTATTCCTGCTGCTCCTGCATTTATGGCAAAAATAAGAGAGCTTTGGCGATAAGTTTGACGCAGTGATGATTTTAGATGAAATTCAAACAGGCATGGGTAGAACAGGGCACTTATACGCCTATATGCAATATGGTATTGAGCCAGATGTATTAACCAGTGCTAAAGCATTAGGCGGTGGTTTTCCTATTGGCGCAATGCTTGCCAAAGACAAATTTGCGGGCGGCGTTAAATGTGGGTACTCATGGTAGCACTTATGGCGGAAATGCACTGGGCTGTGCGGTTGCAAGCACGGCATTTGATCTTATTAACGATCCAAAACTTTTAGATAATGTGAAAGAAAAACGCAATTTAATTAATACTAAGCTTCAAATGATTAATGAAAAATACAATGTATTTGAAGAAATTAGAGGCGAAGGCTTGTTAGTGGGTTGTGCGCTTAAAGAAGAATATTTAGGTAGAGCCCGAGACTTTATGACAGCTGCGCTAGAGCAAAACTTAATGATTTTAATGGCAGGTATTAACACAGTTAGAATGGCACCATCACTCTTAGTAACAGAGGCTGAAATTGAGCAAGGAATGAGTGCTTTTGAAAAGTCGATAGCTAAAGTTGTTGCTTAAAACTTATACCCGTTCTTCTTCAAGATCTTGAAGAAGAACGGTTATAAATAAAAAAGGCTTTAGGATCTGTTGAAAGATCAACAGATCCTAAAGCCTTTTTTATTACACTGTTAATCGTTAAGGTTTAATAAACAACCTTGTCTCTGCCACTCTGTCTTTGGCTTCATATAAAGCTTTGTCGGCATAATATAAAGTATCACTCACGTCTCTAGTATTGTTAGTTGAAGCAATACCGATTGATGCGGTTACGTTAAGTTTTTTTATTGTTGTTAAAAGGCTGGCTTTTAATTTCTTTACGAATTCTTTCAGCGATAAAGCGTGCACCTTCTGCATCGGTATTGGGGAGTATAACCACAAACTCTTCACCACCAAATCGAAAAACTTCATCGCTACGTCGAATGGTTTTGCAGATCCTTTCGGTAACACCACATAGAACAGTATCTCCTGTAATATGACCAAAAGAGTCATTAACGGTTTTAAAGTGGTCAACATCAATAATCAGCAATGAAAAATGCGTTAAATGACGCTTGTGAGTACAGGTTTCTCTTTCGAGCGCTTCGTCAAACGCTGCTCGGTTTCCAATGCCTGTTAAAGGATCACGATGCGCCTCGGCAACGGCTTTTTGGTAAAGTAATGCATTTCTAAGGGGGTAAATTAAAATGCTTAATAATCGCTCCATTAACGCCATTTCTTTTAATGAAAAAGGCGTTTTGCGACTGCATTCTATAGTGCCCAGTTGGTGATTTTCTAGTTCTAATTGATAACTACATTTATGTGGGCTTTTTTCACCGGTAAGATAATTAAGCATTGCCTGATCATGGTTGTAGCTTACTGAATCACAGGGAACAATTCTTGCCGTTTCTTGGCAAAAAGTTTGAAGTAATGGAGATAATTCTAAAGTCTGCTGAAGCTGTAATGCTAAAGAGGTAATATCTAAAGCATCTTTATCTTCTTCGGTTGTTGTGCGGTATGTATCAATACCAATCACTTTTGAAGAAAGTTTTGTACCCATTGTTTTTGCCTCGAATAGAATAATCTTTACATATTTCAGTTGTTATAACGTTATTAATACAAATAACATGCCAAAAAAGTAAAATTCTTTTAAAACAAAGGGTTAACTGTATTTTAAATTAAATAGTCAAAAAAAAGGCATTTAATGACAAAATTTTGTCGTTAAATATCAAAGATTTACAAAGGGTAATTGATTTTTTAATTGAAGTGTCAAATAAGCGGCAATTTCTTGCCGCTATTATAAAATAACAAGGTTATTTAGGTTGGGCATCAATTGACTGACCATTAACATTTTGGCTGTCTTTTCCCATTAAATAAAGGTACAAAGGTGCAATATCTAATGGTGTTTTTAACTGGTTTTTATCTTCAGCAGGATAAGCCGTGGCTCGCATTTTTGTTCTAATGGCTCCTGGATTAATGGCATTAACCCTAATGTGGGTGTTTTCTAGCTCATCTGCAAGCACTTGAGTAAAACCTTCAATGGCAAATTTTGATACCGCATAAGCTCCCCAATAGGCTCTACCTGTTCTACCTACCCCCGAAGAAGTGGTAATAATTGAGGCTTCTTCTGACTGTTTTAATAATGGTAGGCAAGCTTGAGTGATGGCAAATACTGCGTTTAAGTTTACCTGCATGATCTGTTGCCAAGTTTCTAACTGGGTAAATTCAATGGGAGTAAGCTCACTAATAATACCTGCATTGTGAACGATTCCATCTAAACGTCCAAACTCTTCTGCAATGGTTTTGGCTAAGCTTTTGTATTGTTCTTCACAGGCATTCTCTAAATTAAGTGGCACTGCGGCTGGTTCTGGATAGCCTGCATCAACAATTTCATCGTAAATGATTTCAAGTTTGCTTGTGTCTCTGCCATGTAAAATAACGGTGGCGCCAACTCGGGCATATTCTTTGGCAATTACTTTGCCGATACCATCGCTAGCACCAGTGATTAATATTACTTTGTCTTTAAGAAGTTGTTCGGGAGCTTGATAATTATGCATTATGATTAATTCAATAAGTGATGTTCTTAAATTATTTTAGCAGTCTTGCGGCTAAATAAACACAAAACATAGCGCTTATTTGCACAAACTTAATTAAGTGGTATTCTCTTCTTTAGGGGACAAAAATTATTACACTTGCTGGGGGCTTTAATGATAAAAGTATTGGTTGTTGATGATCACGATCTGATTAGAACAGGGATCAGTCGATTGCTAGCCGATGAAAAGAAAATATCTGTAGTAGGTGAAGCCAGCAGTGGTGAAGATGGTATTAGTAAAGCTAAAGAGTTGCGCCCAGATGTTGTATTAATGGATGCTAATATGCCTGGAATTGGCGGATTAGAAGCAACCAGACGACTACTGCGTTATGATCCTGATATTAAAGTTATTGTTGTTACCGTTCATACAGAAGAACCTTATCCTACTAAGTTTATGCAAGCTGGCGCTGCGGGTTATATCACTAAAGGAACTGATATTGAAGATATGGTGGTTGCTATTAAACAAGTTGCCACGGGTAAGCGCTATTTAGATCCACAAGTTGCACAAAATATGGCGCTTAGTGCTGTTGCACCCGATGCAAGTCCGTTTGATGATTTATCTGAGCGTGAAATGCAAGTGATGTTAATGATTACCAAAGGCGAAAAAGTGCAAGATATTTCGGAAAAACTATTTTTAAGTCCTAAAACGGTTAATAGTTATCGGTATCGGCTATTTGATAAACTTAACATAGAAAATGATGTTGCGCTTACTCACTTAGCGATCCGTCATGGAATTATAGAATCAGAAAAAATTTAAATTATTTTTAACAAGCGTATAATCGTTAATTATTATGCGCCCATTGTTAGCAAGTCAAAACTTTGTCTCATCCATTTGATTACTCTCAATTTTTAAAAACGCTCACTAGTCGTCCGGGCATTTACCAAATGCTCAACAAAAATGATGAGATCATTTATGTTGGTAAAGCAAAAAATTTAAAAAACCGAGTTTCTAGCTATTTTCAAAAGCAAGATCACACACCCAAAACAAAAGTGATGGTGGCACAAATTCGCAATATTCAAATTGTGATCACCGCCAATGAAAACGAAGCCCTTATTCTTGAAAATCAATTTATTAAAAAATATCGTCCTCGCTACAATGTGGTTTTTAAAGATGACAAAAGTTACCCCTACATCTTTTTGTCAAAAGAAAAATTTCCTCGCTTAAGCATTCATCGTGGTGCGCAAAAAAAAGCGGGAGATTATTTTGGGCCATTCACTGGTTCAACTGCGGCACGTTATTCTATTGCCTTAATGCAAAAATTATTTTTAATTAGGCAATGTGAAAATAGCGTTTTTAAACATCGATCACGACCTTGTTTACAGTACCAAATTAAGCGCTGTAGTGGTTCTTGTGTGGGGAAAATAAGTGAAGCTGATTATCAAAAAGATGTTCAACTAGTACGGGATTTTTACCAAGGTAAAAATGAGTCGGTAGTGAGTGAGCTTACCCAAAGAATGGAGCGAGCCAGTAATGAACTAGAATTTGAAAAAGCGGCACAAGTTAGAGATCAAATTATTCATTTGCGCCGTGTATTAGAAAAACAATCGGCGCAAGGCACAGGAGTTGATATTGATGTGGTGTGCGCAGGTATTTTAGAAAAAAATGCTTGTGTATTTGTGCTGCATATTCGCCACGGCATGGTTCAGGGTAGTCGTAATTTTTACCCAAAAGTACCCTCAGGTGTTACCGAAGCAGAAGTTTTAGAATCATTCTTAACCCATTATTATTCAGCCAATAACCATCAAGTGCCTAAGGAAGTTATCACTAATATTGCATTGTCTAATCACCAGTCAATAGCCGATTTAATTGCTAATTTACGTCAATGCAAAGTAAGAATTGCCGCAAAAGTAAAAACTGACCGTGCTGCATGGCTTGCAATGGCAGAGCGAAATTTAACAGAAATGCTCATGACAAAAGTGGCTACTCAAGATCATACTAAAAAACGTATGCAGTCATTAATGAATGAACTACAGCTCGATAAACTCCCTTACCGAATGGAATGTTTTGATATTAGTCATTTTCAAGGTGAAGAAACCGTGGCATCTTGTGTGGTATTTGAAAACGGACAAGCCAAAAAGACTGATTACAGGCGCTTTAATATTAAAGGCGTTGAAGCAGGTGATGATTATGCCGCAATTGAACAAGCCGTAAATCGAAGGTTTTCACGTTTAGTTAAAGAAGAAGCGCGCCTGCCCGATTTATTATTAATTGATGGTGGTAAAGGCCAGCTTAATCAAGCGCAAAAGGTTTTAGAAGAACTAGATTTACCCCAAGTAGTTGTGATTGGGGTGGCTAAAGGCACAGAGCGCAAAGCTGGCATGGAGCAAATCTTTTTTCCCGCAGAAGCATTAGCCAGACGTTTAGAAGATGACTCTCCAGGATTACACTTAATTCAAGCTATCAGAGATGAAGCCCACAGGTTTGCCATAACAGGTCATAGAGGAAAGCGTGATAAAAAACGCAGGACTTCGGTTTTAGAAGGCATTCCTGGTGTAGGGGCAAAACGTAGAAAAGCCATTATTCAACATTTTGGTGGTATTCAAGGCGTGAAAAGGGCGGGGGTTTCTGATTTACAAAAAGTAGAAGGAATTAGTAAAAGTATTGCCCAAACCATCCATGATTATTTGCATGAATCTTAATTGTGATAATTTGATGATGACTTCTTGTTCTTCGATGATACAATGCGGCAATGATTTCGATGCAAAAGCAACCTAATGAATATAGCTAATCTTTTAACCTCTTTTCGGATCTTGTGCATTCCGCTTTTGGTATTTTTCTTTTACCTACCCGTTACATGGGGGCAAACTACTGCCGCCATTATTTTTGCGATTGTTGGTTGGACCGACTGGTTCGACGGCTGGGTGGCGCGCACTTTTAATATGCAATCACCGTTGGGTGAGTTTTTAGATCCCGTTGCCGATAAATTAATGGTGGCGGCGGCGCTAGTTTTATTGGTTGAACAGCACGCAACAATTTGGATTGCAGCCCCTGCGCTAGTGATTATTAGTCGCGAAATTACCGTGTCGGCACTGCGTGAATGGATGGCAGAATATGGCGAACGCTCAGCGATTAAAGTGGTATTTATAGCCAAAGTAAAAACGTTAATGCAATTGTCAGCTATTTTCTTTTTATTATTAGCAGGAAAAGAAGCCGATATTACTGCTATTTGGGATCATTCTTGGCTTTATATTTGGGGCTATATCTTTTTATATGTGGCGGTTGGTTTAACTTTATGGTCAATGTACATCTATATGAAGGTTACATGGCCTTTGTTATCGAAAGCCGAGTATAAAAAACAGTCTGAATCGGACGAAAAATAACCATTAACAAGTAGGATTTGGGCAAGTAAGAAAAAACCTTAAAAAAGTTTAAATTCTTATTAAGTTGGCGCTTGACAGTTCCTAATCTTGCTGTAAAATGCCCTTCCACTTGAGGCGGGAATAGCTCAGCTGGTAGAGCACGACCTTGCCAAGGTCGGGGTCGCGAGTTCGAATCTCGTTTCCCGCTCCAAATTTTAAAAGCCTCAATAACGAGTTACTTAAGCAGTTAAATGAGTATTCGATTTGAGGTTTTTTTAGCACTAAGGCTTAACACACTCATCCTTAGCGCACTCAAGTGACGGCTGGATGGCAGAGTGGTTATGCAGCGGACTGCAACTCCGTGGACGCCGGTTCGATTCCGACTCCAGCCTCCATAATTACTGGTTAAGTTGCAGTAGTTAAAAAGAATTAATATTACGGCGTAGCCCCTGATATTAAAAGTCTAGACAGGTTTAGCAATTCATTAAAAGCAAGCCTAAAATAGACTGTCACCCATGCCCGGGTGGCGAAATTGGTAGACGCAAGGGACTTAAAATCCCTCGGTGGTAACACCGTGCCGGTTCGACTCCCGGCCCCGGGCACCATTGTTAAAATCATCTAAGTTTTAGCACTTCAAAGCGGGAATAGCTCAGTTGGTAGAGCGCAACCTTGCCAAGGTTGAGGTCGCGAGTTCGAATCTCGTTTCCCGCTCCAAATTACTCTTTTTTAGTTTGTAATATACAGCCAATCATGGCCGAAAAGTACAAAACTGTGACCAAGATGTGACCAAATTGTGACCACGACTTGTTTGTGGTAAAAGTTTCATCCTCTCAAATCGCCAAAAAATGACCCCAACCCTTTTGTCCATTTTTAGGGGAAATTAGGCTTTATTTTTTGTTTTATTAGCGATTGTCATAAAAATAATAATTATTGTTGGACTTAGTAATTGTTAGTAAAGCTTTGGTTTTGCCGTAGAAGTAGGGCGAGTATAGAATGGGCTTCCGTTTAATTTTAATATGATGCTAGTCGGTAGTGTTTTGATTCCTATAACTAAAGTGTTTGCTGAGCTTTATTCACCATGGCAAAGAGGGTGTAATAAAAATATCAATGGATTATTAAGGCAGTATTTTCCTAAAGGGAGTGATTTTACAATTTATAGCGATAAAGATGTTGAAATTGCGGTAAGGGAAATCAATAATCGTTCAAGGAAAACTTTAAACTACCGAACATTTACTGAAGTGATCGTGATGTAAGAAAGCGGTGCGCTTTGAAGTAGAATTCAGGCGGCTAAAATTACTGTATTCTGGCATTGGGAAAATGACGAAGAAATGGACAATGCCAATCAAAAATTGGAATTTGACATTGTCGCAATTGGCTATTTATTTTGAAGGTCGTCTTGATGACGTTTTAGATATTTAGCTTTTAACTGACACAGAATTCTAAACGGTCTCGTCATTAATGCGTCATTTGGTTTTAAATTTAAGGGGCTAAGTGTATTACTCAATCAACTATTTGATTGTAGTTGGATAATTAAACTATTTATTCTGTCCCTAATGGTTGGCTCTTTTTCTAATTGAGTGGTAGCCGTGTTTATGATGTCTGCTAATTTATTGTTTGGATCGTTTAGTTCAGAAAAATGCCAGTTTATCATTTTTGTTAGTAATAGTTTTCTGGCTTTTTTGGCATCAATTTCGTTATTGATATCGTATTCAGCTATTTGAATGGAGATATCTTTTTTCGAGTTCTGCCTTGTCTCCTTTAGAGGTTTTACTAGAGGTTATCTGATCAAAGTTTTCTAAATCTTTTTTGGAAAAGCTTAGCGCTTTTATTACCGATTAACTTTGTAATACTCGAAAGAGGTAGTGTTGTTTTATTAATTCTAGTCATTTAAATTAACACAAATCATGTGTTGTAGGTTGACATTAAAAGACTATTTGTCTCTTCAGGCTCAAATTCATTATTATCATTATCTGCATTATGGTTTTCAATTTGCTTAATAATTTTAGTGATATCTTCATTCAATGGTAAGTTATCTTGATTAGCTAGACAGCCTTTAGTCAGTTGCTCATGGGCAGAGGTAAAATTTTCTTCAATTAGGTATAGTAAGCCTGATGCAAATAGTCCCATATAACTTGTATCATCTAATGTTTTGAGCTGTTCAAGCTTGGTTTTTGCTTCTTCGAGTCTATCGAGAGAAATCAATAATAATGAAGACTGTAGAGCCGCTATTTTTAAATTAGGATCTATCCGTTCAGCGCTGTCAAAAAACTCTAAGGCTCTATCATACATACCAATTTCTGCATATTCAGCAGCTAATAGTAAGCAAACGTTAGGGTTCTTAGGCTCTTGTTTTAAAGCTTGCTTTAAGTAGGTTAAGGCATCGTCATGGTGATCTTTTGATGCTGCAAACATAGCTAAATGTAGTAACTCTTGTGTATCTAAATTTTCCATTGAATCCATCCATATTAATTATATTTTGGGGATACTACATTAAATAATTAAGAGTTGGAATCAAAATTAGACCGATAACTAGTTTAGATTCATTCTATGAAAAAAATAATTTTTTTACTAAACATTTTCCCAAATCCGCAGAAATAGTAAATATCAAACAACAATAATCGCTGGTAAAGCGTTTCGTTTCATTTTGGGAAATTAGGAAAGTAATATGTCTGCGTATTTCACTGCACATGGATTAGGTTTATTAGATTCTTCGATTTTACAATTAGGTAATAATGGCAGTTTTGGTCAAGCAAATATTGGCCAAGATAACGAAAGCCATTTTATTAATGTAGCAACAGGGAATTTAGTTCTAAGAAACCAAGATGAAATCTTAGTTGGTCAAGGGGTAGATACGAATGTTTTTAAGAACCTACAACAGCTTAGGGCAGTTTACTGATGATAATGGTGATAATTGGCGTTTAAGTGTTAATAAAAAACTATCGGTAAGTGGTTCACTTAACAGCGTAGGTAGTAGTATCGTTGTTCATAGTGGTGATGGTAGTGAAATTTCTTATGACTTTAATGCAGCGACTCAACGCTATGAATCGACATCGGTATCTAATCAAAAAGACTACCTAACTTATGATGGAAGTTCGCAAGAGATAACATGGTATTCATCAAGCGGTTTAAATCGTGATGTTTACTTAAGTCTAAATAGTGAGTGGAAAATATCGTCAAGCTTTGACGCTGATAATAATTTGACTGAGTATCGATATAATGGCGCAGGTCTTATATCAGAAGTTGAGCAAGCTGATGGTCAAAAAATGGTATTTTTGTATACCAATGGTCTTTTGTCTAGTTTAGAAGCCCAATCCAATGGAAAGAATATTTCTCGGATTGGTTATGAGTATGATTCTGAGAATAGACTCGAAAATGTTATTGTAGATTTAACACCTGAAAATACCTCCGATAGCTTAACCTATATCACCACATATACTTATGAAGGAACTAGCAAACGAATTGCTTCTATGACTCAGAGTGATGGTAGCAATGTCCTCTTTTACCTATGATTTATATAATGGCGAATATGTTATTAAAACGGTAACAGATGGTGAAAGTAACGTCACGACTTATAATTATGGTCTTGATGATGCCAATGGTAATTATACGGAAGTTGTTAGAGCAAATGGTGAAACTACACGTTTTTATTTTAATAGCGATAATCAATTAACGCGCGTTCAAAGCCCCGCAGTTAATGGTCAACCACTAATAACCACTTATGGCTATCGAAATGATGGAGAATTAGATTGGGTTGAAGATCCGTCAGGTAATCGAACAGTATTTGAATATGATGCAAAGGGAAATCAAATATACAGCCGTGATAGCTTGGGCAATGTTATTGAACGTATTTATTCAAACCACGATTTAATTCTTAATGAAACAATTTATCTTACTCCTGATCCCGATGGTTCTGGCTCTGATCTGCCTAGTGAGCCAGTAACTAATCGCTTTATTTACGATCTTGAAGGGCATTTGCGATTTACGGTTAATGCCGAAGGTGAAGTTAAAGAGTTTCGTTATAATGCGTCTGGTGAAATTGAGCATTCCATTGGCTACGCCTCAAATCGTTACGGAGCAGTTTTATCTCTTAATGAAAGTGAAACTATTTCTCTTTCTAGCATGGAAACATGGGTTAACAACATAACGGATAAGTCCAATACACAAATAACTTATTTTGAGTATGACTTTAGAAAACAATTAAGCGCACAAACGACTTGGTATGAAGTTGGAGCTAACGGTGTTGGCCTTGGTGCTGGCTCTAAAACAAGTTATGTCTATGATCAGCAAGGTCAACTTCTTAAAAGTATCACACAAGAAGGTGTTGCAAACGCTACCTCGGGTTATCAAGAAACCAGTTATACCTATGATGGTTTAGGGCGTTTATTAACAACCACTGATGCTAAAGGGCAAGTCGTTACTAGTACTTATGATGATGCTAACTCGACAATTTCTATTGATAATGGTGTTGGTTTAACAACAAGTTCTGTATTTGATAAAAATGGACAACTATTATCCGTTACTCAAACTGGAAATAGCAGCGGACTATTAGGTCAAATGACCTATACCTATGATAACAATAATCGTCTAGTTGCAATAACCGATGCTCACGGGTATCGCAGTTATACCTTTTATGACTCAATTGGCCGTGTTAAATATAACGTTGATGCTTATGGTGCTGTGTCCGAAAAACATTTATAACAACGAAGGGCAATTGCAAAGTCAAATTTCTTACAAACTAAATGTATCAACAGCAAATTGGTTTAATGTTGATAACGGTGAAGTGAGCATAACGACTGCAGATTTTGAAGCAAACCATAAACCGAATAGTGATGCTGATGATCGTATGGTTTCTTATACCTATGACATAGTTGGACGCTTAGAAAGCACTTCAAACGGAGTAACTACAAGCACTAATTTTTATGATGCCGCTGGACAAATTCTTAAGGTTGAGATTAGCGGCATTGATGGTACGCGTACTTCTAGAGCTTTTTACGATGACGCGGGGCGTATTATTGCTGAGCTTGACGCAGAAGGCTACTTAACTACGTATACCTATAATGCGCTTGGTCAGTTAGTTAAGCAAACCGCTTATGCCGATGCCGCTGATGAAGCCGAAAGAGCTGATAGTGATTTATCTACTTTAATTTCAGGCATCACCGTTGATTCAGATAATGATCAGAGCAACCATTATTTCTATAATAATCGTGGAGATTTGGTTGGAACAGTTAATGCCGAGGGCTACTTAACAGAAACTGTTTACAACTTGAATGGTCAAGTTGAATCAGTAACCGTTTATGATACCGCACTTACCATTGCAGATAACTCTACATTAGCTTCAATCCGTCCTACCGATCCACAAGTTGTTGCACAAACAACTGAAATGGAATATTTGGATAATGGGTTATTATTTGAAACACGAGACTATCAAGGTAATGTACAGCGTTTTGAATATGATATACAAGGTAATGTCGTACGTACTATTTTAGGAAAAGTTAATGATGAAGAAGTACGTTATCTTTACAACCGTTATGATGAAAGTGGTCGATTAGTTGGTAGTTTAGACGCTAAATCTTCATCTAGCTTAGGTGATAGTGCTACCACAGCGGAAATTGATATTCAACTAGAGCAATCAGGCGTTCGTAGAGTTTTTGATTCAAATGGATGGCTAACTCAAACGATTGACGCATTTGGTCAAAAAAACCTTTTTTATTACAACGAGCGTGGGCAGTTAGTTTATTCAATCAATGCTGAGGGTGACATTGTTGAAAGTCGATACAATTCTTTTGGTGATGTGACTCATACCGTTGGATATGCAAAGCAATTAGCAACAACTGATTTAGTTGGATTAGTCGGTGGATCTTATCATTCAGTTAAAACATTAATTGAAAGTAAAAGCGATCCATTAAAAGACAGTTTCACCGAGTTTACGTTTAACTCGTTAGGCCAAGTTAGAGATATCATTCGCCAGTTAACCGATTCAACCACCAATACTCAAACTAATGTTTACAACACCTTTGGGGAAATTAAGTCGAGCACCATTGAGGTTGATAACTCACGCAGCGTCACTACTTCTTATCAATATGATAATCGAGGGTTATTAACTCACACCATTGTTGATTCTGAAAGTGGTGGAAGAGAAATCACTACACAAAACAAGTACGATGCTTTTGGGCGAATTTATGAATCAATTAATGCTGCAAATGAATCAACGGCTTTTAAATATGACCGATTAGGCCGAGTGACATTAATTACCGATCCTTTAAATCAAACCTCTGAAACAAGCTATGATGGTTTTAACCGAGTTCTCACTCAAACGAATGCTCTTGATCAAATAACAACTTATCAATACGACGATGTAGAAAGAAGTGTAAGCGTTATTCACCCTGGCAATGTCACAACCAAAACCATTAGTAATGAATTTGGTGAAACCATTCAAGTGATTGATGGTGAAGGTGCAGTGACTAGTTTTGAATATGATGATAATGGCCAGTTAATAAAATCCATTGACGCATCGGGTAATGTGTCTGAAAGCATTTATGACAAAGCGGGACGTTTGGCATTTTCTATTGATGCTGATGGACGCAAAATTGAATTTAAATATGATCATGCAAACAGGGTTTTTCAGCAGATCATTGATCCAGATAATCTAGCTTATGTCACTGAATATAAGTATGACGGTCGTGGTCAAACAATTATAGTCAAAGATGCTAATAACATTGAAACCAAAACGGATTATGATGCAGCAGGACGAATTAGCTTGGTTACAAAAGATGAAAGCGGACTTAATATTAGAACGCATTTCGAATATGACAAAGTAGGCAACCAAGTTAAAGTTACTGAAGGTTACGGTACTTCAGATACTCGTGAAATCAGTTATACCTATAACAAACTGGGTCAATTAGAAACAAAGACATTAGATCCTTCTGGTATTGCCCAAACAACCAGTTATGTTTATGACGATATGAGTAACCTTATCCGTACGGTTGATCATTATGGTGATTCAGAGTTGTATTTTTACAACGAACTCAATCAACTGGTTTATACCGTTAATAAGGAAAATTACCTTACTCAAAATCGTTACGATGAATTAGGTAGACTGATTGAGCTAAAGCAGTTTGAAGTTCAATTTGATTTTGGCGCTATTTCGCGCGAACAAGTAACCGTTGCCACAATTGAGAGTGAATCTGAGTATTTACAAAGTGTTCGTTCAACCCATTATGTATATAACGAAAGGGGGCTTTTACAGTTTTCTATCAATGCAGAAAATTATGTGACTGAAAATAAGTATGACGATGCTGGGCGATTAGCTGAAACAATAAAATATGAAATGCCACTGACATACATCAGTGAAGAAATGAGTGAGTCAGAGATACGTTATCAGCTATCTTACCTACAAAGTGATAACTTTAACAATAATGAAATGAGCGAGACTCGACTGGTCGTTAAATCTCACAATGAGGCAGGATTGTTTGTTAAAGATGGACATGTTGTTTTTAAGCGAGCCAATATCAGCTCTCCTTCCTCTCCAAATCTTGTCAGTAATCAAAATTATAAATTTTCTGACAATATGAATATTTCTTTTGAACTAACAACACCAGAAGTCCTTGATGATAATTATATTCATGCAGGTCTTCATAATAAAAAAGGGAAAAACACTGGAGAACAGTTTCGTCATTCGATAAGAATATCTGGCTCTACATTAAAGTATTATCAAATAGAAAACAGCTCAACCAGCTCTAAAAAATTAGGAAATGTAAAAGCCAGTACAACCTATATTGTTGAATTTGAAACAACTGCAACAACATCTACCGTTTATGTTTATGAAAAGGGGCAGGCGCGCACAGATGGCTGGTCTAATGAAATGTCTGTAGATGATAGTGCTTGGGGAAATACCCGCCTTCAAATGATTAGTAATCCTCGCCCTAATAAAAATGGGCGTGAGATATATGTTGATAACATTAATTTTAGACAGAGTCGTGCAAGCTTTGATGAAAACATTTCAACGCTATCAAACTCAGTAAGCACGCAATATATTTATGATGCTGCTGGCCGACAACAATACTCAATTGATGCTGAAGGTTACAGAACAGAAAACTTCTATGATGGTGCTGGTAACTTAATTGAAACTCGTCGATACGAGTCGAGTGAGGGATTAGTGACGGGAACTTATTCCTCTAATCAATATATTTACGATGCAGCAGGCCGCCAGGTTTACATGGTTAATGCTGAGGGCAATGTCAAAGAATATATTTATGATGCGATAGGGCAAGTCACTAAAGTTAATGAATATGAGGTGTTTGATGGCTCGTCGCTTTCGCAAAATAGCGATAGTGTTGATTCAATTAAAGCTCAATTAAATAATCAGGCAAAAAGAACGACAGAATCTTTTTATGACAGCTTAGGCAGGGTGCAATATCAAGTTGATGCTGAGGGAAGTATTAGCGAGAATATTTATGATGACTTAGGGCAGTTAATTCAAACCATATCCTACGCAGAACCAATTGTTGGCACTATTACAAAAAGCTCGATAACGTCTGTTATATCAGACAGTGCTAGCCAGTCACAATACTTTATTTACGATAAACTGGGTCGAATTCGCTATACCATTAACTCTCAGGGTAATGTCTCAGAAACTTTTTACAATTCGGCCTCTCGCGTGGTTGAAACATATCAATACACAACAAGTTACAGCGGTAGCCTGTCTGATGTCACTATTGCATCACTTGAAGCTCAATTTAGCCATAATGTATCGGAAATTGAAAACCGTAAATCAACCACCGAATATGATGCGGTTGGAAATATTATAAAAGTAACAGATGCGAACAATGTTTCAGAAAGTTTTACTTATGATGCCTTTGGAAATGTGGTTACATTTACCAATAAAAAACAACATGATTGGCATTATCAATATGACAAATTAGGGCGAGTGGTAGAAGAATCGACACCAAAAGAGCAGCTATCCTATTGGTTAAATGGTACCGTGGTTACTGGTAATTTTGAAGTTGTCACTCGTAATACCTATGACTATCGAAGTAATGTTGTTTCTAGAACCGAAGGCATTCTAAGAGACGGCACAACCGAAGTCACCGAGCAGGCTAGACTGAGTGAATATGAATACAATGCCAATGGTAATCAAACCGTCGTCAAGTATTATGGCGATGTATCTGACTTAAGTGATTCTCGTCAAACGATAACAGCTTACGACGCTTATGGAAACTCTGTTGTTAACAAAGATGTATCAGGTAATTATAGTTATCGTGTGTATGACTCGATGCACCGCGAACGCTTTGCCATTGATGCAGAGGGTTATGTTACAGAATACCAATATGATGGTTATGGCAATCAACAGTTTCTTATCCGTTATTCAAATAAAATTGTAGGCTTTGATGCTAAAAATAGTTCGGAGACCTCCAAACCTGAAAACTTCAATGCATTTACTCTTGCCGAGTTAACGGCTTTTGCTAATGCTGAAATTCAGAATGCAGAAAACTACCGAAAAGTTGAAAAAACGTTTGACTCTCTTGGCAGAGTTATCAGAGTAATACAGCCAGAGGTTTCAATTTATGATGGCAATGCAACTGCTGTTTATTCTGATCGTCCAGAAACCGTTTTTGAGTATGATAGTTTAGGGCGACTTATTGAAGAAAAAATAAAAATAAAGGGTGGGGCTTCTCCTGAATGGGCGGTTACGACTCATTATTATAATGATCTTGACCAAAGAGTAGGTACTGTTGATGCTTTAGGTTATTACACTAAAACCGAATATAACGACTTTGGTGAAATAGAAAAAATAACAGAGTTTGCTATAGCGCTAGACTCTTGGGATAGAAGCATTCCTACCAATCCAGAGGTTAGTAATACGGTTGAAGAAGAGGCTAAGTTTGGTTTAGATAGGATCACAAAATACACATACGATAAGCTAGGCCGTCGTGATAAAGAAATAGCGGTTGATTTTAAATATCAAACCACTGCAGGCTCTGGTGCAGGAAACCAAACTGCTACAGATGAACCCATGAGTGATACCGATTATGATGTTTTAGGGAATATCATTAAAGTCACTACTCAAGGAAATGTGGTTCAAGCGAGTTATAATAAATTAGGTCATAAATCATCGGTAACACTCGGTGAGCGAGAGGTTCTTTTATCGAGTTCTGTTGGAGTTGTTGGAGGGATTCAAGATACATCGAATATTAGAGCAGAGATGTTAAGTGTTTCTCCTTATAGTGAATATAAAATGGATGCGTTTGGCAATATTTTGCAAGAGACAAAATTTGCTCAAGGTAAAATTGGTGATCTGTACGATATTAACAATAGTGACAATGTTGTTAGTCGATTTGAATTTGACAACTTTGGCAATAAAGTAAAACAGTGGGATGCGAATGGTAATCTTACTGAATTTTCACATGATAAAGCGGGTAATGTCACCCAAGAGAGCAAGGTTTATCACGATGCTGAAGGGGTTAATTCATATACAGCACTAACTGCTTATGAATATGATGCTTTAGGTCGGCAGATTGCTACAACTATTCATTTAGGAGCAGATAACCAGTTACAGCATAGTGAATTTAATGGTTTAACTATTAACGATCAAATCGTTGCTGTCGCTTACAATGCCTTTGGTGAAGTTATTGCCCGAGGCGATCAAATACAACAAGACGAAATCTCCGACATTGAATATATCACTGCTTTGCAAGAACATTTTGAGTATGATGCGGCTGGTCGATTAATTGCTTCATCGGGTAGTGATTCAGCGTTTGGAACAACCGATGCTGCACGTAACTATCAATATGATCTACAAGGAAATAAAACCCAAGAAGAAGTGATTGGCTTAGGCGTTACTCGTTATGAATACGACAAGCTTGGTCGTGAAGAAAAAACAACACTAACCCAATTTATTCAATCGGTTGAAGGTGAAGATGTCACACTAACTCCACAGATACAAAAAGGATATGACCGTTGGGGTAATGTGACTTCATTAATTGATACCCGCAACCAACATTATCTATATGAATACAATCAAAATGATCAATTAGTGAAAGAGGTATTGCCATTAGTTCGGTATGTCGGGGAAGATGCTGACGATGTCAATATTACTCGTGAAGCTTTCACTAAAGAATATGGTTATGACAACCATGGCAATCAAATTTTCAGTATTGATCAAGCTGGGAATATGCGAACTAAATCCTATAATAGCGTTGGTCAACTTATCGGTGAAACGGATGCTTTAAATGTGTCAACTCATTATGCCTATGATGCACTTGGTAGGCAGATTGCAAAACAAAATAAAGCAGGTCGCATAACGACCACCTCTTACGATAAATTAAATCAAGCGATAGCACTGGGTGATGTAAGAACTTCTGGTGACGTTAGTTATAACCAAGAACTGGCAAAGTATGTTTACAATGAATTAGGAAACCAAGTTCAAGCTTGGACTGTTCATTCTAAGAGTAATGACACAATAGACTGGGCAAAAATTTATACCGATTATGATGTGCGCGGTAATGCTATTTGGAAACGCAGTGCAGAAACTGTTGCAGCAAATGGTATTAATGGAACAGATGTTAAATCAGTTTATGATTCGCAAGGTCGATTAGTCGATGAAATTAATGGGCTTTGGATATCAGGTGATAGTCATCGTAAATCTTGGGCTTATGATTATTTTGGTAAGGTTCAAACGTTTAATGACTTAAGCGGTATCGAATATATTTATGAGTATAACGAAGCAGGTCAGCTCACTCGTAAAGTAAGAGAGGCTGATAAAGACGAAACCCAACAAGAAAACGGCCAAACAATTAACGCTGCAGGAATTGAGTATGAGTATTATGAAAATGGCCTACTAAAAGCCATTATTAATCGAGACTCTCATGTCTACAGCTATTATCAATATAATCAGGCAGGTCAACGAATTTTTGAGCGTACTGAAGGCACCGATACTCGTCAAATTAGATATGATACACAAACCACAACAGCATACGATGCGGCAGGAAGAATTGAAAGTGTTGAAACATACGATAATCTTCAAAATATTGTCACATTAAGGGCAAATTACTTGTACGACAAGGTAGGCAATCGCCGCGCCGTTCAGGTAATGAGCCAATATGATAGAACCTACAGCGATATTACCAATTCAGCACCAACGGCTACAGTGACTAGTTTAAGTGACTTTGTGGTTGAAGAGCTTGATGTTACTCAACTAGCCTTAGGTACATCACTTTTTACTGATGCTGACATCCCACGGGGTGATTCATTGCGCTATACCTTGCTCGTTGAGCGAGGTGAAATGCGGATCAGAGAAGGTAATAATCAAAGTGAGCTAGATGATTTGCTTTATTGGCATTCATTTGGCTTTGGTGAATTACCCAGCTGGATGGAGTTAATTCAAGAAGGCAATGATTTTATCCTTAATATTAAATCTCCACCTGAGGGTGCCGCAAGTGAGAGGTATTCATCACAAGGCGTTGGGCATTATAACCTGTCCTTAAGAGCTGAGGATGAAAGTGGAGAAGTTGCAGCATTAATGTTTGATGTAAAGGTTAATCCGTATGCTAATAAAGAGCCAACTATTTTTAATATAGGCAATCATGTTGTTAATGAGGGTGATAATCTTAATATTGACTTGAATAGTAAAGTTAATGACGTTGAATCTGATCCTATATCTCTTAGAGCCGTTGAAATAAGGTATGAGCAAACAGGTACGACACCAGTTATTGAAGAAGGAATTTTAATAAATGTACCAATATACAGTGATGTTGAGTACAGCATTCCAACTTCATCAAATTGGCTGACGTTTAATAATGGTGTAATTGAAATAAATAATGCAGAAGTTGTTAGCGATAAAAATACTGACATTAGGTTAAAGCTATACGCCAAAGAAACAGATACAGAAGAACAGTACGAAACTGGATCAAATGAATTTAAGTTAACGGTTGTTGCTGACAATGATGCGCCTGAAATTGGCGTAGCTCCAGAGAGCGAATATTATGCAGAATCTGATCAAAATTTCAGTTTGAGTTTAAGTAATAATGTGTTTACTGATCCTAATGGAGATACTTTAAATTATTCTTTAGTCAATAAACCTGACTGGATGACTTATAATAAAACATCAACACAATTTGTATTTGGTGGTATACCTACATCTTCTGATTTTGGGGTTCATACAGTAACTATCAAAGCCGAAGATGATGGCGGGTTGTATAAAGAAATTACTTTTAACGTGAAAGTAAATTCATCGCCTGAATTTTCGAACACTTGGCCAAACGTTATATCAAATCAAGCTGGGCGTTTATTAAGTTTTAATGCAGCTAGTTATGTTACTAATTCTGATGAAGATAACTTAACATTTAAAGCAAAGCTAAAAGAAGTTGAGGAAATTCCTCCTGAACAAGGTTTTCCAGGTGCAACTATTACTCAATGGATAAATTTGCCAAACTGGTTAACAATGACTGTTGATGGATTGCTTAGTGGTACTCCTCCTATGTCGTATGAAGGAGAGGTTTTAGAGCTTCGTGTTTTTGTTGATGATACTAAGATTAATGTTCACAGGGATATTCTTTTAAATATTACAGAATACGTCAATATAGCTCCTGTTGTGGTTAATACCATTGAAACTCAAACAGTACAAGAAACAAGTTCTAAGTCGTTGTTATTACCAGAGAATATTTTTTCAGACGCTGATAATAATGCTCTAACCTATTCAGCAACTTTTGCTGACAATACACCACTACCCAATACTTGGTTATCTTTTAACGCTAGTAATAACACCTTTAATTTTTCTCCAAACTATGGAAATAAAGGAACTTATCAAATTAAAGTCACTGCAAGTGATAATTACGGTGGAAGCGTATCAACTGTATTCACACTAAATGTTACTAAAGGGCCTAATAGAGCACCAGTATTAGATAATGAAATTGTTGATCGTCAAATTAAAGAAAATGAGTCGCTTGGTTTTACCGTGGCTGGTGCAAACTTTTCTGATCTAGATGACGATTTTTTAACCTATTCGTATGTCGATATAAATACTGGTGGAGAGCTAGGTTGGATAGAATTAAATGCATCAACAGGTCGGTTTGATATTACACCAAACTACGGTGATCAAGGGGTTTATAATATTAGGGTTACTGCTTCAGATGGTTCGCTTTCTGTTTCAGACTCTTTCCGTTTAACGGTTAACCAAGGAGCGAATCGTGTTCCTACGGTGAATACCATTGGTAATATCACGGTTAATGAATATGCCGATAGCTCCTTAAATATTGTCAGTTACGCCAATGATTTAGATAACGATGCACTAAGTTATCGTTTAGTTGAAATTCGTTATGAGCAAATTGGTACAGAGCCTGACGGTGAAGGGTTTACAATTCCTGTCTTTGGTGATCGAGAATATACCCTGCCAAGTAGTGGTAGTTGGTTAACGGCTTCGTCAGCGGGTGTTTTATCCATTAATAATGCCGAAGCGGTTAATAACCGTGATAGAAGTGTTCGAATTAAAGCCTATGTTACAGAAACAAGCACCTCAGAGCGCTATGAAGTGGCATCAAATGAATTTAGTGTTACTGTGCTTGCGGCTAATGATGCGCCAACGCTTTCAAATTCGCCTAATACTTCTTATCTTGCACAAGTAGGTCAGTCATTTACACTGGATTTACCACAAAACACCTTCAGTGATCCTAATGGTGATCCATTAACTTATAGTGTAACAGGCAAGCCAAGTTGGTTAACCTTTACCGCAAGTGAATTAAAATTCAGCGGTACTCCTAGCGCTTCTCATGTAGGTAGCTATGATGTTACCTTAAAAGCGACTGATCCCGATGGTGCCAGTGTTTCACGAGTGATCAGCTTTGTTGTTAATAGTGCGCCAGTTGAAAATAGTTTACCCGCCAGCAAATCAACTCAAGCGGAGCGTTATTTAAATTATAATGTTGCCAGTTACTTTAGTGATCCCGATGGTCATGCACTTACTTATACGGCTAAAGAAGCGGTCACTATTCCGCCTACTTGGGAGCCAGAATTAGGTGAATGGTTAGGAGGTGGTACCAGTTATCAAACATTACCAAGCTGGTTAACAATGACCAGTGCTGGTCGTTTGCAAGGTACACCGCCAGCCAGTGCTGCTGGTAGCACGATTAAGGTGCAGGTAACGGTTGATGATGGTGCTATCAGCATTAAGAAAACCTTTGATCTGAATGTGACGGCTTATGTGAATGTTGCGCCAGTAGTCAATATTGGTTTGGGTGATAAGTCGGTACAAGAAACTAAAACGTTAAGCTATACCTTTGCCAGTAACTCATTTACTGATGCCGATGGTCACTCACTGACCTATTCCGCAACCCTAAGTAATAATGCTGAATTGCCAGATTGGATTGATTTCAATGCTTCGACACGTACTTTTAGTATGAGCCCAGCTTATGGCAATAAAGGCACTTATTACGTTAAAGTAACGGCTAGCGATACACGCGGCGGCAGTGTGTCTGATACCTTTAAGGTTACTGTGGATGCAGGACCAAACCGAGCGCCTTATGTTAACTCAGCCATTCCTAACCGAGTGGCGACAGAAAATGTTAGCTCAAGCTATACCTTTTCATCAACGGCGTTTATAGATCCCGATGGTAACCCATTAACTTACAGTGCTAAGTTAAGTAATGGCTCAAACTTACCGAGTTGGATCAGTTTTAATGCCAGTACCAGAAGATTTGATTTTAATCCCAATTATGGTCACCAAGGGGTTTATGATATAACGGTAACGGCCAGTGATGGGAGTTTATCGGATAGCGATACCTTCCGTTTAACGGTTAACCAAGGGGCAAATCGTGTACCTACGGTGAATACCATTGGTAATATCACGGTTAATGAATATGCCGATAGCTCCTTAAATATTGTCAGTTACGCCAATGATTTAGATAACGATGCACTAAGTTATCGTTTAGTTGAAATTCGTTATGAGCAAATTGGTACAGAGCCTGACGGTGAAGGGTTTACAATTCCTGTCTTTGGTGATCGAGAATATACCCTGCCAAGTAGTGGTAGTTGGTTAACGGCTTCGTCAGCGGGTGTTTTATCCATTAATAATGCCGAAGCGGTTAATAACCGTGATAGAAGTGTTCGAATTAAAGCCTATGTTACAGAAACAAGCACCTCAGAGCGCTATGAAGTGGCATCAAATGAATTTAGTGTTACTGTGCTTGCGGCTAATGATGCGCCAACGCTTTCAAATTCGCCTAATACTTCTTATCTTGCACAAGTAGGTCAGTCATTTACACTGGATTTACCACAAAACACCTTCAGTGATCCTAATGGTGATCCATTAACTTATAGTGTAACAGGCAAGCCAAGTTGGTTAACCTTTACCGCAAGTGAATTAAAATTCAGCGGTACTCCTAGCGCTTCTCATGTAGGTAGCTATGATGTTACCTTAAAAGCGACTGATCCCGATGGTGCCAGTGTTTCACGAGTGATCAGCTTTGTTGTTAATAGTGCGCCAGTTGAAAATAGTTTACCCGCCAGCAAATCAACTCAAGCGGAGCGTTATTTAAATTATAATGTTGCCAGTTACTTTAGTGATCCCGATGGTCATGCACTTACTTATACGGCTAAAGAAGCGGTCACTATTCCGCCTACTTGGGAGCCAGAATTAGGTGAATGGTTAGGAGGTGGTACCAGTTATCAAACATTACCAAGCTGGTTAACAATGACCAGTGCTGGTCGTTTGCAAGGTACACCGCCAGCCAGTGCTGCTGGTAGCACGATTAAGGTGCAGGTAACGGTTGATGATGGTGCTATCAGCATTAAGAAAACCTTTGATCTGAATGTGACGGCTTATGTGAATGTTGCGCCAGTAGTCAATATTGGTTTGGGTGATAAGTCGGTACAAGAAACTAAAACGTTAAGCTATACCTTTGCCAGTAACTCATTTACTGATGCCGATGGTCACTCACTGACCTATTCCGCAACCCTAAGTAATAATGCTGAATTGCCAGATTGGATTGATTTCAATGCTTCGACACGTACTTTTAGTATGAGCCCAGCTTATGGCAATAAAGGCACTTATTACGTTAAAGTAACGGCTAGCGATACACGCGGCGGCAGTGTGTCTGATACCTTTAAGGTTACTGTGGATGCAGGACCAAACCGAGAGCCTTATGTTAACTCAGCCATTCCTAATCGAGTGGCGACAGAAGGAGTTAGCTCAAGCTATACCTTTTCATCAACAGCCTTTAAAGATCCCGATGGTAATCCATTAACTTACAGTGCTAAGTTAAGTAATGGCTCAAATTTACCAAGTTGGATTAACTTTAATGCTAGTACGCGTAAATTTACTTTTAATCCAGCTTATGGCAATGCAGGAAGTTTTGATATTCGTGTAACAGCCAGCGATGGGAGTTTATCAACCTCAGATGTATTTCGTTTAACCGTTAATTCTGGAGTTAATAGAGCCCCTGTTGTAGACGCAGGGATCCCAAATCGCGGTGCACAAGAAACCGTTTATTGGTCTTATTCTATACCATCTAATGCTTTTAGTGATCCCGATGGTGACTCATTAACCTATAGAGCGCAATATTATAAACCTGGCTATTTTACGAGTGGTGGAATTGGTGGTGATGGTGATTTAGAGCTTGTATGGATCCCTCCCGCATGGACAAACACTTTACCTAGCTGGTTAAGTTTTGATACCGCCACTAAAAGATTTACAGGTACTCCACCGAGAAATACTGTAGCCAGTGTGGAATTAAGAGTAGTAGCTACTGATCCCGATGGTTTAACTGCGTCGGATGAGTTTACCTTATCCATTTCAAACCCACCTAATAGTGCACCTACGGTTAATTCTGCAATTCCTAATAGAAGCGGTCATTCAGGTGTGGCTTTTAGTTATACTTTTCCTGCTAATACATTCTCAGATATTGACGGTGATACGCTCACTTACTCAGCTTCTGGCTTACCCAGTTGGTTAAAGTTTACTGCATCAAAAAGAGCTTTTGCTGGAACTCCCCCTGCAACAGGAAGTTGGAATATTACGGTTACTGCTAGTGATGGTAAAGGCGGAAGTGTGAGCGACACATTTAAAATTACAGTTACTAATAAACCAAACTCCGCTCCAGTACTCAATAGAGAGTTATACAACCAATCGCTAACGGTATTTTCTGTTTTAAATTATACCTTTGCAGCAGATTCATTTACTGATGCCGATAAAGATACGTTAACTTACACCGCTACACAATCAAATGGTTATGCGCTTCCTAGCTGGTTAAACTTTAATGCCAGTACACGCACTTTTTCTGGAAGAGCAAATGCACAAGGGCATACTTTTGTGAAGGTAACAGCTAGCGATGGTAGAGGCGGAAGTGTGAGTGATACTTTTACAATATCAGTAAATAGGCCTTCTGGTGGAGGGGGTGGAATAGATGATATACGATTAAGATCGCTTAATTCTGCGCCTAGCAGCTTGTCAGCTAAATCTGTTGCTTCATCAGACTCACTTGCTTTAAAAGCAAGTTTTAATCAGCCAGTTGCCATGATGGCAATGAGCGAAACCAATGAAGTTTCTCCTCCTCAAACATTGACTATTCCTGATGAGCTTTACGAGCATGACTTCCGCTGGTTAGATCAAGATAATTGGGTACCCGATAACGAAATTAAGCAGTTTAAAGAATATTGGTATACCTACGATGCTGAAAATAGAGTGACTTTAGCCGAAGGTAAGCAAGTGGCTAATGGTGATGGTAGTTATTCTTTAGTGGTAACCGCCGAACAAGGCACGTATTTAGAATACGATGCGGCAGGTAATCAAATATTAAGGGTTCAAAAAAACGAGCATAATACTTATGAAGCCGAGCGGTTTGAATATAATATTCGCGGCGAAATGATTGCTTCATATAAGGTTAAAAAATATGATGATAGTGGTTTAGATTGGAGTAGTGCAACAGACAGAGCCACAGCCTTAGCCGATGATGTGACTAGCAGTGATTCTCTATGGCAAAAGGCGATGATTAAGGATTATGACCTTGCCGGTAGAATGGTAGAGCAAAGGGATTATTATTTAAAAAATACACATCGCACAGTTCAGGTAGAAAGAAGAGACGATGTCATTGGTGAAGAGTCAATTGATGTTTATGGTCAGTTAAAAAGCCGCCAAACGATTAGCTATGACAGGGAAGGGCGCGCTAAAACGGTAATGAACTTTGGCATTGGCGAGAGCTACTGGCGTAATCAACATATCTTTAGTTTTAATGGTGATAATATTGAGCAAAGTGAAATTGCTCAAATGCTTCACGAAGCACAAACGCGAGTAGAAGTTGGCGACTTAACCCATTTATCCACAATAGTCTATGGCAATGATTCGTATAATGCGGCGGGTAATTTAAGCCATTATCAATATGAAAAACTCGCCAAAGGTGAAAACGATGAAGAAGAAAACAGTAGTTATGTCTTTAGCTATAGCTATGCCTATGGCAATGCTCACGAGGCCTATCAAAATACTTTAGTTTCTGGCTCGGGTAGCGGAGAAAACCATAAAAACGGTACAACACGCACTCATTATAATGCCAGCCATCAAGCGATAAAAACAATTGAAGCTTATGCCGATGATACTGGTCAAATCACCACTCAGCAGCATCGTTACTTTAGAAACAACGGTGATGGCAAAATTATCTTTAAAGGCTGGGGTGAATACGACACTTCAACACAAGTTTATACCGAAGAAGACCAACGTCATTATTATTATGCACAAAATGAGCTGATAGGTTCGATAGGTAAAAACGGCAGAATATTATTTGATGAAGTGGCGGGGTATCAAATAGCCAGCTCAGAAAATGCAGGTAATGCGGGAAGTTATACGGTACAACATGGCGATACCTTAAAGTCGATAGCACGGTTAGTGTATGGCTCGGAAGCACTGTGGTATGTGATAGCCGATGCCAATGGTATGGCAGACTCTAACCCTAAGTTAGAAGCTGGGCAAACCTTAAAAACGCCATCGTTTGCAACCAATGTGAATGATGCTGATACGTTTAAAGCCTATAACATGGATGAAATTATTGGCGATAGAACGCCTGCTATTCCTGATGTTCCACCACCGCCGCCTGCGGATGATGGGTGTGGGATTATTGGGCAGATAATAATGATTGTGGTGACAGTTGTTGTTGCCTATTTCACTGCTGGCTCACTAAACATAACACCATTCCTTAATGCCGCTATTGGTGGTTTTGCAGGCAGTGTGGCAGGGCAGTTAACTGGTAAGGCATTAGGAGTTGTTGATAGCTTCTCACTTAGACAAGCAGTTGGCGCTGGCTTAACCGCTGGTGCAATGGCGCAGATTGGCGAAGCTTTAAAAGCTGCTGATTGGGCAGGAAAAGCAGACAAGCTTACTCGATGGGGTAAAGTGGCCGCTGCTGCTATCTCTGTACCTGTTGGTTATGCCATTAATAGAGCGATTGGCTTACCATCGAGCTTTAGTTGGCATAATGTGGCAATGGCTGCTGTTACCGCAGGCATAACCGATGCACTCGATGGTGAAGATGTTAGCTTAAGTAATGATATAAATGAGCGAGTCACTCAGCTTCAAGATTTATCGCAGTTTGATTTTAATAAGGTGCTGGTTGATACAGGAACTGGTGTATTAGCCGCAGGTATTACTCATGTGGTAAGAAAAGCACTTTACAAAGAAGGGCAATGGAGCACCCAGAGTATTGTTGCCGATGCTTTTGGTAATGCACTGGGTAATAATATTACCGAGGTTTCGGGATATAAAGACCAACTTAAACAAGCGCTAATTACCCAAGAAGAAACCTTAGCCTTGAATGCCAAAATGGAAAAGATAGCTAAAAAAGTTAGCAAAGGCATTCAAAAATCTACTGAGAAAAACCTTGACGACAGTTTAAGTAAGCGGAATGAAAAGGTAAGTGACGACTTGCAGAATGTTGCTTCTGAAGCAGAAAGCCTAGTTAAGAAAAGTAATGAGCAGGTTTTAGAAGAAAGACAACAGAAGAAAGAAAAAAGAGAGCTAGCATCTGTTAATGATTACTTAGCTTATAGTAGTGCTTTAGACGATTCCGTCAGTGATTTAGGTGCACAATATAAAACAAATAGAGACCGATTTGATGCAAGGCTTAAATCAACGATTGATGCTAGTGTGGCTAGGGGAGAAGCAAGTGCTCGTCTTGGGGCGATGAGAAGAGAGCCAATTGGAGCTGATTTTTCATATTTACCAGAATTTGATTTAGGGTCAATTACTACTAAAGAGCAAGAGTCTCCAACCTTACAAAGCATGGTTGAGAGAAGCAACTGGGTTCATGCTTGGGGAGAGTTTGAATCAGATCATAACTTCCTGAAAGAGGGCATAGGAAAGCAGTCTGCTATACCAACTTTAGGAGGTATCATACAAGACTATAGGAGTAACATTGTAGGAACTATTGCTGCAGGTAGAGGGGCTTTAGGTTTTGGCTCAACTTACTGGCATCCTTCTGAGCCATACGGAATGAGAATTAATATAAACTCGAGTGTAGCTCCTGACAGCCCTATGGTATCAATGGAGTACCTGCAAAAATCATCTAAAGGGTATGTGACCTCTGCTTGGAAAACAGCCCAGCTTGCGAAATCTGGATTAAGTGGTGGAGCTTTAGGTGCTGTATTATCCCCGGCAGGAACAAGTTTAGATTATTATCTCGATGAAAATAAAATTGCTTGGGATGAACATGGAAATATGACCGCCGAGTTTAAAACTGATCTCACATTGGATACTGCAAAAGGAGTAACAGCAGGAGTTGTTGGGGGAGTTGCAGGGGCTGCCGCTGCTGGAGCATTGGTTGGCTCAGCAGTACCAGTCGTAGGGACTATAGTTGGCTTGGGTGTAGGGGTTCTTGTCGGCTGGGCTGCTTCTTGGGGAATAGAGGAAACCTACGAAGTCTATGATTTGCGCCCGGATCATAACCAATAGGAGATGGATAAATGCTTTATACATTAGAAAAAAGAGAAATTTCTTTCTTTTTATTATTGCATTCTATATGCGTTTTTTCGATTACTCTTGCTGTATATATTTCTTCTATCGCAGAGCCCCATAAAAACTTGGTTTCATGGAGTTTTGCCTGCTTGCTTTTACTTTTTATCGGAATGTTTATCTTCAAATATTTGGGAAAAAAACTATCTATAGGTTATTTAATATCCAAACTTGTAATTTCTTTTCTCTCAAGTGTGTATTTGTATTTAGTTGCTTGGGTGTTTATTGATTCGATCCACTGGCCTTTTGAGATTCTTGTGTTTGGTTTTTTCTTGTTCATAATTGAAACATACGCAGCTTATAAATTAAGAGAGGTTGATGAAAAGAGAGGCTTTCTTGGATGTATAGAGCAGGGAAGATTCAGGAAAGGAAGTTTTGAGCTTTTTGTAGAGTTTGAAATTAATGATTTCTCTCAAAATAATAAAATGGCGCGCTGGTTTCCATTTGTAAAATACGAAGGATTAAAACCTAAAGAGTATCCCATATTAAGATTTTTAGGTCTGTTTTTAGTTGGTTCAGCAGCTGTAACTCAACCATATGTATCTAGTATGAGCGGTTTTGGCATTATTTTAGTTTTGGTTTTGGTTTTTCTTTTTCAGTTTTGCATTAGTCTTTTTCAGGGGTTTTATTTGGCCGACTTAGTTTTTAGTATTAAAGCTAAAAATTTAAAGGAGCTAACGAAAAGATAACGAAAAGGACACCCACATAAAATTCCTGTAAAAATAAGGGGGCGTGTACGTTTTACTATAAACAAGCTTATAAGACGATTTAGTCAGCGAAGAGTCAATCGATGTTTATGGTCAGTTAAAAAGCCGCCAAACGATTAGTTATGATAGGGAAGGGCGCGCTAAAACGGTAATGAACTTTGGCATTGGCGAGAGCTACTGGCGTAATCAACATATCTTTAGTTTTAATGGTGATAATATTGAGCAAAGTGAAATTGCTCAAATGCTTCACGAAGCACAAACGCGAGTAGAAGTTGGCGACTTAACCCATTTATCCACAATAGTCTATGGCAATGATTCGTATAATGCGGCGGGTAATTTAAGCCATTATCAATATGAAAAACTCGCCAAAGGTGAAAACGATGAAGAAGAAAACAGTAGTTATGTCTTTAGCTATAGCTATGCCTATGGCAATGCTCACGAGGCCTATCAAAATACTTTAGTTTCTGGCTCGGGTAGCGGAGAAAACCATAAAAACGGTACAACACGCACTCATTATAATGCCAGCCATCAAGCGATAAAAACAATTGAAGCTTATGCCGATGATACTGGTCAAATCACCACTCAGCAGCATCGTTACTTTAGAAACAACGGTGATGGCAAAATTATCTTTAAAGGCTGGGGTGAATACGACACTTCAACACAAGTTTATACCGAAGAAGACCAACGTCATTATTATTATGCACAAAATGAGCTGATAGGTTCGATAGGTAAAAACGGCAGAATATTATTTGATGAAGTGGCGGGGTATCAAATAGCCAGCTCAGAAAATGCAGGTAATGCGGGAAGTTATACGGTACAACATGGCGATACCTTAAAGTCGATAGCACGGTTAGTGTATGGCTCGGAAGCACTGTGGTATGTGATAGCCGATGCCAATGGTATGGCAGACTCTAACCCTAAGTTAGAAGCTGGGCAAACCTTAAAAACGCCATCGTTTGCAACCAATGTGAATGATGTTGATACGTTTAAAGCCTATAACATGGATGAAATTATTGGCGATAGAACGCCTGCTATTTCTGATGTTCCACCACCGCCGCCTGCGGATGATGGGTGTGGGATTATTGGGCAGATAATAATGATTGTGGTCATTATTGTGGTGACTGTTTATACCGCAGGGGCTGCTGCTAATGCATTTGCAGGAACTTCAGGAGGGTTGTGGAGTGCAGGTTCAGCAGCTTTAGCTGGTGGAGGTACGACATTTACTGCTGGTATTGCTGCTGGTGCTGCAGCTATTGGTGGTTTTGTTGGTAATGTTGCCGGTCAACTTGTTGGGAAGGCATTAGGGGTTGTTGAGAGTTTCTCGCTTAGACAAGCGGTGAGTTCAGGTTTAACATCGGCTGCGACTGCGGGAATTGGCTCTCAGTTAAAAGATGCGTCACTGTTTTCTGAGTCTGGAAAATTAGATAATTGGGGCAGAGCGGCAGCAGCGGCGATTAATGTACCTGTAGGTTATGCGATTAATAAGGTCGTTGGCTTACCATCATCATTCCAATGGCGTAATGTGACCTCGGCTTATGTTAGCAGTGGTATTCAAAATGGAGTGTTTGGTTTAGGTGATATTGAAACAAGTGTTAACCCATTTATAGAAATCTTAAGAGCAGGTATTTCTCACGAAGTACAAAAAGGCTTTGGCGGTGAAGGTAAATGGGAACCGCAACAGGTAATTGCTAATGCCTTTGGTACTGCCATAGGTAATGCCATTGTTGAAGGGTTTAAGGCACAAGAAACAACTGACAATACAGCCGAAGCCATTCAAACCGCAGTTGAAGAAGTGAAGTTAGAATCACCTAGCGCTCCGCCAGAAGTTGTACAAAAAGCAGTAGAAGATAAGCTTAGAGCACTTGGAGTAGATACCAGTCAGGTTAGCGTATCGCCCTCTAGCGAAAGGGATGGCTTTATTGATGTTGAAGTCAATGGAGAAACTCGTAGCTTTAATGTTGGTGGTGTAACAAGCGCAGAAGTAGCGGCAAATTTACAAGGCCATTTAAAAGACTTTTTAGGTGAGCACTATAGCCAAAATAGTCAAATATTAAACTTAGACCAAAGGCTTAATCAGTATCGGTTTGATGATAATAGAGAACGAGCTAAGTTTAATACAGAAGCTGCTTTTGAAGCAGGAATTGTAAGAGGCCAATTACAAACTAAATATGCCAATGAAGCCATGATGGCGCAAATTAAAGCAACATCATTCCATATCGATAACCAAGCTGAGCTATCTGATTATTTTGCAACTTATGATAGAAGTTTAGAAATTGCAGGACAGCGAGCTTTTACTGGTGATGCCTTAAACGTAGGTTTAGCTTTAACAACGTTTGCCGCTGGTGGTGCAGCAACTTGGGCTGGATGGGGTGGAATTGGTGTAATTTCTCAAGGTGCAGGCAAAGGGTTTGGAGCGTTAAAATCTGGATTAGGCTGGACAGTTAATGGTGTCAGTAATGTTGCCAGAACACTTGGTGGTAATTTTAGTAAACATGGCATTAAAGGTATATATGCGACAGGAAGTTATTATGGTTCAAGTATACAGACAGGCGGTGTTATACTCGCAGATATTGTTGCTGGTGAAGGAGTCGGGTTAGCCAGTTATGGTTTTGCTTCTTATGCGACTGCGAAATTAGCTTATAGTAATAGAGGGCAGATTTTATCAGGGATAAGCGAAGGGTTTAGGTCGGTAGGAAAGTTTGTAGACGGAATTAGTGCTCAGTTTTCGTTGAGTTTTAGGTCTGGTGGATTAGGCGGGGCAAGTTCAAGTTTGTCTTCAGAGCTCGATAGAGGTGTAGCGTTTTTCGGCAAAGATAATCTGAGGTACTATGCTTCCAATGCTGATGGCTCTGCTCCAAAGCTAGGTGCTCAAGGTCGTGGGTTCTTTTTTATGCCTATTGATGATGCAGCGAGGTTAAACTCACCTGTTAGAGTGGCTACTGAAACTGGCTTTGCTCCATCCGCACAAAGAGCTTGGCTGAACGGTGATGATATCTATGGAGTATCATTCCCACTAGATGGATTGACACCTAGAACACCTACTAAAGTTGATGCAGATGGATGGCGGCATTTCCTCGAAGGTGGTCATACAGCTGTTAATGCAGAAGGCACAAACTCATTTATAGTCAATCAAACAAGAGAGTTCGTAATTGATGGTGGAATTCAAATGCCAAAAGATACACAATTATTCAGACTGGGAAGCAACGGAGAATGGATACCATTATGGAATTTTTAAAAGGAAGAAAAGTACAAAATTGTGGTGAGTGTTTTGATTTTTGGTTGAGTCATCCAAAAAAAATGCCCTATAGCTTTTTATCAAATGATGAACAACAGATAAATCTATATCAATGCAAAGCTTGTAAAGCACTTTGGCTAGAGACTCAGAGAGCAGCTAGAGTAATTAACACTTTAGAAGCGAAAAAATTGTTTCCTAACTTTGACGATAGCAGGTTGTAGAGAATGACAGAAAAACTTAAACCTAAAAATGAACTTGAAAAAGTTTTACAGCAAGCTCAGCTTGGTAGTAAATCGCTTGAAGAGTTGATGAATACTTTGATGAGTTCCAAGCTTTTTATTGCTAGTACAATTGATATCTCTAAGCCAAATAGTGATTTAATTCCATTGCTATTTGATCGTAATGGGACTCCGATGGCTGCAGTATTTACAGACAAAACAAGGACTGCTATTCATTCTGATTCGGTTAAAGGTTTAGCGATGAAGGGTGGAAAAGAACTACTAGAAAGCACTCCAAAGGGTTATGGTTTAGTAATAAACCCTGGTTATGATTTAGGGCTAGAAATTTTGCCTGAAGGTATTAAAAAAATATTAGGAAGGTAAAATATAAGGCGGTTAATCCGAGAATAAAGTGAATGAAAAGATTAAATTACGTTTTAAGTGAAGGAGTGTTAACCGTGGAGAATAGGGTTGTTACTTTACCTTACCCAACCGCTCAAGCTTTGAATTTTAATGAGTTAGTTGTAGTCAGAGTGGAACCTGATATCGGAAAAATTTATAACAAAAATATTTTTGCTTTAGATGGTGACGGCAAAATAAAATGGCAAATTGCTGAAAGTCCACATGGTACGGAGGTGGATAAACCATATACATCGATATTCATAACCACTGAAAATGAGCTTCTTGCAGGTAATTGGAATGGTGTTGATTATATAGTTAGTGCTGAAGATGGTAGTATATCTACTAAATCTTTTAATAAATAGGTAATTGCCAATGCCATAGGTAATGCCATTGTTGAAGGGTTTAAGGCACAAGAAACAACCGACAATACAGCCGAAGCCATTCAAACCGCAGTTGAAGAAGTGAAGTTAGAATCACCTAGCGCTCCGCCAGAAGTTGTACAAAAAGCAGTAGAAGATAAGCTTAGAGCACTTGGAGTAGATACCAGTCAGGTTAGCGTATCGCCCTCTAGCGAAAGGGATGGCTTTATTGATGTTGAAGTCAATGGAGAAACTCGTAGCTTTAATGTTGGTGGTGTAACAAGCGCAGAAGTAGCGGCAAATTTACAAGGCCATTTAAAAGACTTTTTAGGTGAGCACTATAGCCAAAATAGTCAAATATTAAACTTAGACCAAAGGCTTAATCAGTATCGGTTTGATGATAATAGAGAACGAGCTAAGTTTAATACAGAAGCTGCTTTTGAAGCAGGAATTGTAAGAGGCCAATTACAAACTAAATATGCCAATGAAGCCATGATGGCGCAAATTAAAGCAACATCATTCCATATCGATAACCAAGCTGAGCTATCTGATTATTTTGCAACTTATGATAGAAGTTTAGAAATTGCAGGACAGCGAGCTTTTACTGGTGATGCCTTAAACGTAGGTTTAGCTTTAACAACGTTTGCCGCTGGTGGTGCAGCAACTTGGGCTGGATGGGGTGGAATTGGTGTAATTTCTCAAGGTGCAGGCAAAGGGTTTGGAGCGTTAAAATCTGGATTAGGCTGGACAGTTAATGGTGTCAGTAATGTTGCCAGAACACTTGGTGGTAATTTTAGTAAACATGGCATTAAAGGTATATATGCGACAGGAAGTTATTATGGTTCAAGTATACAGACAGGCGGTGTTATACTCGCAGATATTGTTGCTGGTGAAGGAGTCGGGTTAGCCAGTTATGGTTTTGCTTCTTATGCGACTGCGAAATTAGCTTATAGTAATAGAGGGCAGATTTTATCAGGGATAAGCGAAGGGTTTAGGTCGGTAGGAAAGTTTGTAGACGGAATTAGTGCTCAGTTTTCGATGAGTTTTAGGTCTGTTAGATTGGGTGTTTCAAACAACCAAACCATTGCAAATGCTTCATCAGGCAATTTTAAAGAACTATTACCAACGTCATCGTTGAATAATCGCCAATTGGCTATCCATGAAGCTCTTACTGAGCAAGGTGCAGTTGGTCAGTTCCACAAGAAGTTTGTTTCAATGACTGATCTCAAGGCAATAACTCAAGTGACTGGTGACGAATATAATATGTTCACTTTAGGCAGTCAGCGAACGATTATCACAGGAATCAATGGGGTCAGAGCATTTGATTTGAGTTTCGACATGTACTTGGTGATTTTGATTCAACTGGCCGCCCAGGAAGTTTAAGCGTTCAATACGATGTTATCGATTCTAGTGGCAACATGGTTTTTGATTACTTTAATACGTTTAAGAACCAATTTGGTGAAATTTACAATAGGACTGCCCGATGAACGAAAAAGCGAATAGTTTAGTAGTATCTTTAGCAAAATCTTTTATTGAATATGCTCTAGCCTCGACCAATGATAATTGGGAAGAGGCATTTTTGAGGTTTGAGGCTGGGGAAGATGTGACAGGAGTAACCTGTATATATAGGACATATATGGTCACTCCCTCTAAATCAATAGTATAGAGTTTTTAATTCTGTTTTTTCGTCAATTCATCATGTTAATTAATTTTAAAACTTCTCGATTTAGCGCTGAAAAAATAACGGTTTTATGACATATATCCGGCGTCTTTGTGGCAGTTTTTTATATTGGTAACTGCCGCGCCTTCTTGAGCTCCAAAAGAAGTCTTATTTGCCTTTGCACCCAAAATGCCTATTATGGCAGCTGTCCTGCTGAGGTTCCAAATAAGACGAGTCGTTTAACTCATCAGTGCTAATGACCGTTTAACTTTTAAATTAATTTCCTTTATGCCGATTAATGGGTTGAATCATTTTTATTACCTTTGCCCTAAGCACACGCAAGCTTTAAATCAAAATTTTGCTTTTTAGCTAACACACCCCAAACTATTCGAGCCAGCTTATTGGCTAGTGCAACCACAACTTTGCAAGCATGCATCCGCTTTTTTAAGGCTTTCAACCAGCGACTTAACCGATCATCTTTTTTACCACACCAATTCAGCACCGTCCTGGCACCGTGAATAAGTAGTAAACGTAACGTTTTGTTGCCTCGCTTAGTGATTTTTCCTAGGCGGCTAGTTTCACCGCTAGCATAGAGTGAAGGTGTTAGACCAATCCATGCCGCAAATTGTCGTCCATTTTTAAAGTTTCTCGGATCAGAAACAGCACCTAATATCGCTGCTGAAATGACTGGGCCAATACCAGGTATGGTGATCAACCTTTGATATTCTTCTTTGCTCTGAACTAATTGATTTAACGCCAAAGCCACTTCTTCTGATTGTTTACTTAAGTCTTTTACATTGTCATACAAACGCTTAATAAAACTTCGGCTAACAGGGGTTAATTCATTGTCTGGATTCTCTAATTCATCTGGAACTGATTGCAGTAATGCTGGAATAGTTTTAGGAAAAACTAAGCCATATTCTGCAAGCAATCCTCTCAGTTGATTAACCATGGCGCGCTTTGATTTGTTAAGCAGCTCTTTAACTTTATGCAACGACTGAATATCTTGTTGCTCTACACTTTTAAGACTAACAAATCTTATTTTGGGTCTAAATGCCGCTTCTCCAATAGCAACTGCGTCGTTATGATCATTCTTATTTCCAATCAAAAAAGGTTTAACAATAAAGGGAGGAATAAGCTCAACTTTATGTCCAAGCTTTTCAATTCTTCTTCCCCATGGATTAGAGCTATAACAGGCTTCCATAACAACCCGAGTAGGCTCAATTTGACTGAGTTGATAAACCAAATTTGAGCGCTTAACTTTTTTATTAAAAATAACATTTCTCTCGCTATTAAAGGCGCAAACCTGAAAAATATTTTTTGCTAAATCGATACTAACTAAGGTACATTTCATTTTGGTCACTCCTGATTATTGAATTTGCTTGATTACTCTTTCAATATTGGCACATTGCGATGCCTATTGGGAGTGACCATCTCAAGCATCCTCTGATTCTGCTTATTTTCGTTCTATGAATAAGTTTGAGTTTTATTCTTCGGTAGAAAAATTATTTGTCGATTTAAAGGGCGAAATAAAGAAAGAAGCAGGTAAGGACTTTTGTGTTTGTTTGCTTCGGATTGACTCTGATTATAATTACAATATTTACTATGAATATGCCGAGTCTAAGAAATGGCTCATCTCTAAGCTGGATGGTCAGTCGGGGATACCTGAGATTAACTGATTCTGAATCCCACCCCAGCGAGCAATTAGTTCCTAATTGCTCGCTGGGGGAAAACGAAAAGGTCACCCACATAAAATTCCTGTAGGCTATGCAGTTAATAAGGTTGTTGTCTTACCAACATTATTCCAGTGGCGCAATGTAACCTCAGCTTATGTTAGCAGTGGTATTCAAAATGGGGTGTTTGGTTTAGGTGATGTTGAAACAAGTGTTAACCCATTTGCAGAAATCTTAAGAGCAGGCATTTTTTGTGAAATTCAAAAAGATTTTGGTGCCACAACTGCAGCAATAATTAGTACAGACACACATACATTAATTTTCCCAAGTGCTTTTCTTAGTTTGTTTTCTTAAACAGCCATACCTACAAGTACAAAGCGCACTCTGAAAATAGCGCTATACTAGATTTAAATGAATTGATATTTATAATTTATTGCTTTAAGGAGATAGAAAATTGAAAACAACAATTCTAGATACAAAAAAGTTTAGTGAAAGCCTCGATAATTTAATGGATTCATATAATTCATTTTACTGGGCTGTTGCATGGGGAACAATTAGCGATAAAGCTGAAAAGTTATTCAACAACCAGTCAAAAATAAAGAGTCTACTGATAGGCATTGATTTTTACCAAACTCACCCTGATTTCTTATCACGCACTATCGAATGTAAACGAATCAAAGTTGCTACAGACATATGCTCAGGTACATATCACCCTAAAGTTTACTATTTTGAATCAGGAGATAATGCGGCAGCTATTATAGGTAGTGGTAATTTTACTTATTCTGCGGTTACTAAGAATGTGGAAATTGGCGTTCTACTAGAAGGCAAGAAAAATGATGCACATCTGTCTGAGATAAAAGGCCTTGTGAGTCAGCTATATAAAAAAGGTTCTGCTATAACTAAAGAGTTTTTAGTATCATATAATAGAAAATATGAAGCAACAAAGAAGCAAAGAAGGGAGCTTTCGAGAAAAGTTAAAGTTAAAGTAGCCAAGTCGAACGCCCCTAACCCTGAGCTATTAAGTCTTTCATTTGATGAATATGTTGAGCTAGTAAAAAGTAATGATAGACATAACTTACAAGGCAGAATAGGGCTTTTGAATAAAGCGCAGACGTTATTTAGGAATGTAAGTGGTTTTAATCAGCTCGGAATATTTGACCGACAGGCCATTGCCGGCGTTCTTAAAAGTCAAGAAGGGGTCACGTCTATGGGTGACAATTTTGATTGGGGTTGGTTTGGTACAATGGCAAATGGAGATTTTGCCAATCGAATAAATACTAATCATGAGCTTATTTCTTTGGCATTAGAGCATATTCCTCTTAGCGGAGAAATTCTAAAAGAAAATTATGATGAATATATTAATTTAATTGTGAGAGCTTTTGAGGATGCTTCTCATAAAGTGAAAATTCCTACTGCCAGTCGATTATTAGCCTTGAAAAGACCAGATACATTTGTTTGCCTAAATTCAAAAAATATTACAGGACTTAGCAAAGACTTTAGGTTTGCCAGAACTACCTTAAATTTCGAAAAGTATTGGGCCGAGATTATTGAACCAATTAGGGAGTCAAATTGGTTTACATCTATGCGTGCATATGGAGAAAAAGGAAAAATCTGGGACTATAGAGTTGCATTACTTGATACAGTATATTATGTACCTTAATAGCTTGTCTGAAATAAAGCGTAAAGTACGGCTTTGCCATAAAAGAAAAACATTAAAAATGAAAAAATTATCAATAATATTATTACCAATACTACTTTGCTTTATTGTTGGTTGTGCTTCTAACCAGCGAATCTATTTGTTTGAAAAAAATTCTATTTTTAATAAGGATAATCGACTTGAAATAACTGATTTAAGAACAAAAGAGGAAAAGGAAATTAGGTACAACTTAGAACTTGACTGTGAGCGATGGTATGGGGATGTTTACTTACAACCTGATAAAGTTAGCGTATTAAAGCAATCGATAAGCAATTTATCTAATGGAGCAGGCAAAATAAATATAAAACTTACAACATTTGATACTGTAGAGGTTTGTGTGATTGCAGCAAAAAAAATACATGCAACGGCTCAAAGCGCGGCAGTATCTTCTGCAATAAGTGCACAAACTGGCTTGCCTGTTTTTATTGGCTCAACTTCTCATGTAGAAGGGGAAGATTATTTTAAGATGAGAATTGCGGGTGAAATTAATGGTAAACCATTTGATGTGGCAGATGAGTTTGGCTATGGTGATATTAAAATGGCTAGTTCATTTGATGAAACTAAGGAGTACGTTAACAGAATAAAAAAACTACTTGATGAGCTTGTATTAAGAATGCTCAAAAAAATAAAATAGTTTAAATTGCGTTATTTTAAATACTATAAACTAGTAGTAAAGCTAAAAGCTCATTGATTGTTATTGAAAAATTACTTTTAACCTAATTGGCAGTCCCCTCTAATCCCTAATAATAAGAAATTTTGAATTAAAAACTAAACTAATTTTAAAATTTACGGAAAATAGTAAAAGAACAATAATAAAATTTTCTTATTAAACATTAATTAGGGATTAATCTAATGAAACCAAAATTTATCAGCGGTTTATTACTGCTTCTTTTAATAGCGCCTAAAGCTTATTCAGCTTGTACTGATGAGTTTGAGTATTTAGGTAATAATGATATTTATCAAGTTGAGTTTGGTGCTAGAGCGCCAGGTGTTTTTCCTCTTTATGGAATTCATGTTGAAAACGGTAGTGTAGTATTGCCAAGTTGCCCCATTGAGTCGGTGGAAACTAATAAAGTAGTAGTGCCTGTTTTGTTAGTGGATTTTTCTGACTTTAATCCCATTACGGACTTAAGCAACCCTAATAATCCAGAAAGCACTATGCCCAATTATGTTAAATCTTCAAGAGAAGAAATTCATGAGTTTTTAAATGGAGCAACTGGGCCAGCGCAATACTATAAAGATGTTTCTGGTGGAAAGTTTAACATTGAATTTGATGTTATTGACTGGATTAGTACTAATGATACTAACTCATACTTAAAAAATAGAGCCGACTATTTTTATCAAAGAAGTAATAGTGATACTTGGTACTGCGATAGAGATGAAGTAATGAGAGATGTTATAAAAAGTGCAGTGTCGGTACATGGAGTTAACTTTGCTGATTATGATACCAATAGTGACGAGCATTCTAATATAAATAAAATAGCAGACGGCGCTATTTTAATGTATGAAGGTGGTTCAGGTTTATGTAATGGTACAAACATGTCTTATTTGGTCGGTTCTTCATTAACACCAGAAGATTCTGTAACTGGGTCGCATGCGGTTGATTACACCCGCATTGCCGAAATGGTTGAAATTGATGATCCAAACTTTAGTCATTTTTCAGATCAAAATACTTTAATGAATTTTTATGTTAATTTACCAGAATCCTCAGCATCAACAAAAGGAGATAGTTTAGATGTTGGCGGTATTGTTCACGAATTAGGGCATTTATTTTTAGGATTTGAAGACTATTATTACAATAGCAATAATGTAAGAGGCTGGGCCTTGTCTGGTGCTATTGGGAGAAATGCTTCTCACCCTTCGGCTTGGGAAAAATGGATTTTTGGAGGATGGATTTCTCCATTAGAGGTTAGTAATTCGGGAACCTTTACACTTGATGCTACAGATATTCCTGATGGAGAGTCTCTTGACGGTGATTACTTGATCAAAATCCCACTTAATGAAGCAGATAACAAATACATTACAGTTGAATACCGTTGGTTAGAGAACTAAGGTAATGATAAAACTATTTGGGCAACTAATACATGGGCATCTGGCTCATTAAGAGAGTCGGGTATTCAAATTACTGAATTTGATTGGTCTCAAGATACTTTTACAGTCACCAATGTTACTCGAATAACACCTCAAAGAGACAATATGTATGAAGCTGAGACTTTTAGTTTTAGAGCAGAAGATAGCTTTAATAAATGCTATGAAAATGATTTATGTATTTCAATTAATGGTATTGAACTAAATGATGATAAAGCAAGTTTTAGCGCTACTATTATAATTGATTCGGATAGAGATGGCTGCGCAAATGATGAAGATGCTTTTCCCGATGATCCTAATGAGTGTTTTAGATAATGATATGGATGGTATTGGGGATAATGCTGATACTGATGACGATAACGATGGAATGCCTGATGAATGGGAAGATACCTATGGTTTTGATTCTAAGGATGCTTCTGATGCAAACTCAGATTTTTGATAATGATGGCGTTAGCAATTTAGCAGAGTATCAAAATGGAACAGATCCAACGGTAGCGCCTCAGGTTACACCACCAGCTGAGCCTGAGTCATCAGGAGGTGGCGGTACCTTAAATATTTTCTTTATTTTATTTGTTGTTTTATTCGGCTTAAATAGAAATGTAGTTAACCGAGATTTAGCCAAATAAAATTAACTATTTAAAAGCAAAGATTAAATAAAGAGTTATTTAACCTTTTGCTCAAACTCCTATAAATCTGATAAGCAGCTTTGTATTTAGAATATTCGTTGCCCATTGTTATTGGGTTATTTAACCTAGAATTTTAAGTTGAAAAATTCTAGGAGATAATATGAAGTTGGTTATTGCAGGTAATCAATACTTAGCATTTTGCGAGTTCACCAAAAAACTATCGGCTCACTCAATAAAAGCCTATAAAAGAGATATAGAACAGTTTGTTATATTTTCTGGCGGACAGTTAAATATACTTGAAATCAATAAAGAGCATATTAGAAAGTTTGTTGATTTTTGTTTTTTAGAAGAACTGTCGCACGCAACAATAAAAAGACGATTAGCTTGTTTAAAGTCATTTTTTAAATGGTTAGAAAATGATGAAACCATTCCTTTAACGCCATTTGCAAAACTCGATCTAAAGATCAGGGTTCCTCAAAAACTACCGAGAAACTTAAGTGTTCAAGAATTAAGTGCTTTGTTAAAAGCTTCTAAAAAGAAGTTAGGCATTTTAAATATTTCTGCTTATCTATATAAAGATTTTTTAAACATTACCCCTAAAAATATTAATGATTTAACAACATTAGTGTGTATTGAGTTGCTATATAGTACAGGTGTTAGAGTAGGGGAATTAGCAGAAATTAGATTAACTGATATCTATTTTAGTGAGGAATATATACATATTAGAGGTAAAGGGCAAAGAGAACGTCGAGTATTTTTGGTTGATAATAGCGTTAAGCGTTTAGTGAAAATTTATATAAAGTGTAGAAACATGTTATCCCCCGATCATAATTTTTTATTAATTAATAGACTAGGGCGTGCGGCAACTTGTCAAAGTATAAGAATTTGGTTAAAGCAATGTAGTAAAAATGCCAAACTATCTCGAATAGCAACACCTCATATGTGTCGTCATTCAACAGCTACAGAGTTATTAGCTAATGGGGTAGATATTATATACGTTCAAAAATTGCTTGGTCATCAGAGTATAACAACAACACAGTTATATACCCATATTAGCTATAAGGACACTCAAAGAAATATTGCTAGAGCTAATTTAAGGGAGGATATTTTATAGATAACTAGGAATTATTGTGTCTAAATCAGATGGACTTTTACCAGAAAGCTTGAACTATATATTGGTAGCGGATCGCACTCATAGGACTTCAACTTCAGCAAACTTAGAATTAGACGATTTAGAAAAGATAGACGATGGCTACTTCAATGACTTATACGAAATTTTACAGGAAATAGGAAATAAAACTATTCATGCCGAAGGCCCTGAAGAGTTAGCAGAGCTCTCGCAAGAAGAACCTAATTCTCTAGCTCTAACCGTATATGGTGGGCAAAAGTCCCGCAACAGAATGGCCTTAGTGCCCGCAACATGTGAAGTTCACAACATAAAATACATTGGTGCCGATGTGTATGCACGAGTAATCTGTCAAGATAAGCACTTGTGTAAAAAGTTCTGCGAAGATCATGGAGCTTTAACTCCCAACTCTGTTGTTTTTAAGGATAAAGTTGTACTTGAAGCAATACAAATGCTCAATTTGCCTTTAGTAGTTAAACCAAATTTTGAGGGAAGTTCTATAGGTATTGATAACAGCTCTTTAGTAACCTCCTATCAACAAGCATATAATAAAAGTTCAGAGTTAATAACAAAGTTCTCTGAGAATATTATTATTGAAGAGTTTATCCCTGGAAAAGAGGTCTCTATCAGTATAATAGGTGACGAAAATGATGTGCATTATTTTGAGGCTGTCGCTATCGAACAAAAAGGGCAGCCTGATTATTTTGATTCTCACTTACTGACAGCCCATGAAAAGCGTAATAAATGGAGTGAAAAACATTTTGTTAATATGAATAATGACTTGAGTGAAGAAACAATAAGCATTATTAAAAATATTTTCTTATCACTTGGAAAATTAGACTACATGAGAATTGATGCCAAGTTGTATAAGAATAAACTGTATATTATTGAATTAACGCCCGATGCACATTTAGGCGAAAAGTCTCAATTTGCGCAATCCTTCATATTGCAAGGGATGACCTACAAATCTGTTATTAAAAATATCATTGAAGCATCGTTAGTTCGTTATCAAAGTCAATATGCCAATGACTGATGAAACAAATACCGTACCCAGAGTTGATTACGTGTTTTTCTTCTTTAGTTAACTCATTAAAAGCTAAGTCACTAAGCCTGTGCTTCCATACGTTGTTTAATGGAAGGTTTAAATCCAGCATTCTAGTTTTAATATGTTCTGCAACTTCACTCTCATTATTTAAGTGGTAGAATTTCATTACGTTGTAAAGTACAGGAAGAAATATTTGCCTATCTGAAAAAGTAGGGGTTTCAAGGATGGCCTCTATAGGCTCAATAAGATCTTCCGCGACTTCTAGTTGTCGCATTTTTAGATTGACCACTAGTAAGTTTGACAAAATAACTAATCGTTCAAAGTCATTGGTAGCTGTACTCATAGCACTCAATAAACTATCTTTTGTTTCTTTCGATTCATGGCCTGCATAAATATCAATCGCTGCTTCATTGTTGAGCAAAGAATGCCTTTCTGATACTACACCAGATAAAAGCTCATTAGCATAATGAATACTTTTTTTTGCCTCTTTTAATAAACCTATTCTTGCCTGGTGAAAACTGCATGTTAACCAACTAAAACCTGCGGCTCTGGGGTAACTGTGATTTTCGAAATGATTTGCACTTTGTTTTAAGTATGGGATGGCTTCTTCAGAGCTTAAAACGAGCTCTGCATTTCTCAATAAAAAACCATACTCTCTATAGTCTTGAAATGCCTTCTCTGTTAAAAGTTTATCAAATAACGAACGACATAAATTCATTGAGCCTAATCCTCTAAAACAAGCTATTCTCACCAACTCAAAGCAGAATTTTGTTCTGTTTGATGTTTGCTCTAGAGCAAGGTATTCTTTACATATTCGTAGTGCTTTTTGTTGCTCTCCTAGCTCCTCCAATAAGATAGCGTTCAGAAGCATTTTAGGAACTGTTTTGTTCGTAATTGAGACAAGAACCTCCAAAGAATCTTTTGGACAACCTATTGTGTGTAGGTATATGCTCATCCACCAATCTATGTAGTGATCGCTTTCTTTTAAAGACTCTAAAGAGAGCTTACTTCGAACATTCTTAACATAATCAACAATCATTCTGGGATCATTTTGTGTTAATGAAATATCCGTTATTTGCTCTAAAACTTCTAATATGTAGTGAGATTTGGTAACCGTTGAAAAGTATAGCAACCTTTGTAAAACCATACTTTTTGAAACAAATATATCATTACCGTTCAACAAACTTTGGTATTCGTGAAACCAAAAGGAATATGCGATGGCTTTATATCGCTGTGAAACCGGGTCTTTTAACCAAATTGCAGATATAGAGTCATCTGTGGGTTGCCACTCATTGTGAACCTGCTTAATAAAACCTTTGTTATGTAATTTAGAAAGTAAACCGTTAATATCAAAACATATTCTACAAATACTAGGATCTTTTATCGCCAATTTTATTAAATCTTCTCGAGCAGGCTCTGGGTGACAACAAATTATGGTAAAAATTAATTGTTCTGCTTTACTTAGCTCTTTCAGTCGATAGCTGGATATTAACGTAGGGTCGCAATTACTATTTTGTAAAGGACTTAATGCTTCTCGAACTTTTTGCTCATTTAACTCTTCAGCAATTATATCGTTTAGTGGACGTAAACTGCCTTTCCAATCTTTAAAAGCTGAGCTAATTAGACTCCAAGCTATATCTTGGTTTTTTTCAAAATAATCTTTAAACTCTTCAACGCCGATAGGTTCTATTACTATGGAGTCACAAAGTAGCCCTTTACTTATTAATTTTCTCTTTAATTCCGCAAGCTGCCAAACGTCAGCCTCTTCCAGTTCCGTGGTGTATTCATAAACAAACCGAACATTGTGAAATGAGGCAATATTTAGAAGGCATTCAAGTGAGTAATCGTCGATACACTGGACGTTTTCAACCCCGACAAAAACATTTTCTTTTTGCAGTTGTGTAGTTACGTATTCGATTAAAAATTGATGCACTTCAGATGTGTTTGAGTCAAATAATTGTTCTCTCGTATAATTTGATGTTCTATCTGCTTGGTCTAGCAATGTCTCAGCAATATGTTTTACAGGGGTTATTTTTGCAATATCTTTTTTAATAGCGGTTTGTAATCTGTGTTTTAGGTTGGGAGCTAAGCTTCTCTGATATAATTCAATATCATCATAGCTTGAATCAGATTTAGAATCCTTAGCAAGCTCATCTATGGACTTTGCCAACGAATAAAGATAAGTCCCCGCAGAGTGGCGTTTATTGTCATTATTTGGAACTTCTATTTTAATTGAGAGAGAGTTAAGTTCATTGAATGCTTGACTTACAAACCTAGATTTACCTAACCCTGACGCCCCCTCAACAAATAAAGTTATATTTTGTTCAGCAAATAAATATTTATTTAATTCAACTGTTTCTTCATATCGATTAATAAAAGGAAGATTATCCATAATTCCTAGTTATCTATATTCTTAAAGTGAGTTTCAGTTTAACAACTATTTATTACAGTGTTAAATATTATTTTTGAATTATTTAACCTTAGTAAAAAAGATGTTTATTGAAGGTTTTTTCTAAAACTTTATATTTGAATTAAGTTATAAAATAAAGAATTAATTGAAGTTATAGGCCTCATAAGTCATTAAATAATAATGCGTGCCGAGTATGTTGATAAGATAAATTTGTTTTAAGCTGGATTGTGAGGAGGAAAACCTAATTATTTAAAAAATTGGTAATATTGCACAAATAAAATAGGTAATATTACCTTGCTAGTTAATAAAATGAAAAAAGTCAAATTTCATTTTGTAATAAAAGAGTTTTTTTTATATTGGGTTTTTATGGCTTGTTTTTGATTAAATGATTTTTTTATTTTCCAAGGCTTTTAACTTATTGAAAAATAAAAGCAAATCAAATTTTTATCAGAGTGTTTGGTAAGCTATATTTTTAACATTGCTGTTTTTTTTATATTTATATTACAAATATAAATTATTTTTTTATAAAAATAAAATCTATAAAGTTGTGCAAAAATAATAAAAATATCGCGTCAATATAAATGTATTTGTAAATCGTTTATAGACAAATTGATTTTGAATATGAGATAGTCCGCTCGCTCACAAACGAGCCAAGTTTAAATTGTAACCTAAGATATTTAACATCTTAGTTATGTTGTATAAACAGACTAAATAGAAGAAAAAAAGTTATGGAAAATTTTTCGTTAAGAGAGCTGGAAGCATGTGCATTTCATTGTTTTCAACAAGAAGATTATCCTCAAGCATTAAAATATTTTAAAGCACTAAGCGTTCGTAGCAATGTTTCCGTGAAAAATTTTGCTCACTTAGGCCGTGTTTATGCAAAGTTAAAACTTTTTGATGAAGCTCGCGAAGCTTTTCAAATCTTTATTGAGCAAGTGCCGGATGCCTACATTGAAAGGTTTCAATTAGGGCTGGTTTTAATGGAACTTGGAAACCCTCAGTTATCACAAGAACAATGGGATATTGTTTTAAGCCTTAAGCCAAATTTTCCGCCTGCGCTCTTTTATAAAGCCCAAACCTGTATTTTGAATGACGATTATGTTTCCGCAAAATTTTTGACTGCTGAACTGTTAAACACAACGGAATCTACAAACTTATATCACCAGTTCGCGAAGAAGTTGAATGAAAAAATTAGTCAGAAAGAAAATGGTGGATCAGTTACATCGATAACTACTGAAAATCAGTATTTAGGAGAGTTTGATGCCAACTGAAAGAATTGAACGGCTTAAGAGTTTCTATTTTCAAGAGCCAAATAATTTGCAGTTATTAAATGATTTAATAACATTATATTATAACGAAAATTATTTAGAAGAGTTAATAGAATTTGCTATTGAAATTGAAGATAGTATATTGAGCGATGCTCAAGTTGCTTACCGTGTAGGAATGGCTTGTTTAACTATTGGTAAATACCAGTTTGCAGAAAAGTGTTTTTACTTTTGCAACAAGTCATACCCTGAAAACACCGCTACCGCCTATAATTATGCCTTTTCAAAATATGCTCTACATCAATTTGAACAAAGCCTTGAAATTATCAATTCAGTCGAAAAAAAATGGCATGATACTCCTGAATTAAAATTATTAGCTGCACGTTGTTTTCACCAGACTCAAAATCTAGAGCTTGCGCTAGAAGCGATAACAAAGTTTATTCAAATTAAACCTGACAGTTTAGAAGCTATAGGTTTAAAGTCATTAATTTTACTCGATAGTGGTTCTTATAAAGAGGCAGAAGAGTTGTCTAAGCAAGTTTTAGACTCCGATGAAAATCTACTTGAGCCGATTATTGCTATGGTATCGAGCTTAATTGCTCAAGGAAACTATGAGCAAGCACAAGGGTGGGTTGAAAAAGGAATAGATAAACACCCTAAAGTAGGCCGAATATGGCAAAGTAAAGGCCAGCTTGAAATGTTAAATATGCAGTTTGAACGCGCTGAATCTTCTCTTAAAACTTCGATAAATAATATGTCAAACCATATAGGAACATGGCACTTACTGGCATGGACTCAATTGATATTGGATAAAACAGATAGTGCTAGAGGTAGTTTTAACAGTGCTTTAAAACTAGACCGTAACTTTGCTGACAGTCATGGTGCAATTGCAATGATGGATGTTTTATCTGGCGATATTAAACAAGCGGAAGAGAATGTAAAGCGTGCATTAAAGCTAGATCCTCGTTGTGCAACAGGGCTTTACGCTAAAAGTTTGATACTAGAAAGGCAAGGTGATAATCAAAGAGCGAAATTAATCATTGATAAAATATTCTCAAGTGCTGAAGGTAAAAATGCATTAATACAATTGCCCCAGATTAGACAAAAATTTGAAGGTAATCAACGTGGAATCTGATGCTCCTCTTTTTTTAATGTCTAACATGCTTAAAACAGCTGCGATTATTGCATCCCCAATTTTGTTTGCAAGCCTTATTGTAGGGTTATTAATTTCTATTTTTCAGGTTGTAACTCAAATACAAGAAATGTCATTAACTTTTGTACCCAAGCTAATTGCTGCAGTTTTTGTGATCATTATTTTTGGTAATTGGATGTTATCTGTTTGGCTTAGTTATGCAACTGAGCTTATTAAAAATATACCAGATTTTTAATGTGATCGATTAAGAGTTTAGGAGAAAAAAGTGTTTGGTGAATTGGTTTTGCAAGAGCTATCGGTATTGACGCTATCTTTATTAAGATTAGCGCCAATTTTTATCGCTAGCTCACTTTCACCATTTGCACGGTTTCCGATGTTAATACGCATTTTAACTATGGGAATTGTTGGGCTTCTAGCATTGCAATTTAATAATGTTCATTTTATGGAACTCAATAATTTAACAGCGTGGCAGTTAGTTAAGGTGATGACAAGTGAGGTATTACTTGGTTTAGCTTTTGCTTTTGGACTACAGAGTGCCATGGCGGCATTACTCACCATTGGTCGAGTAGTTGATATGCAAGTAGGTTTTGGTGCCGCAGGAATTTTAGATCCTAATACAAATAGTAGTGAGTCGATTGTTGGTATGATTGTTTTAATGATGATAAGTTTATTGTTTTTTACTTTAAATATTCATCACGATCTTATTAGCTTTCTAACTTATAGTTTTAAGTTTGTTCCATTAGGCTCTTCCATTTTTGATGTTGATTTTTCAATTATTGTTTCAACTCTAAGTGCTCACTTTTTTATTGCGCTCTTAGCTCTACTTCCTGTCATTATGACAATATTTTTAGTTGATGTGGTTATCGCATTTTCCGCTAAAACCATGCCGCAAATGAATATTTATTTTGTTGGTTTGCCTTTAAAAATAGGGGTAGGAATTATTACTTTAGCGGGCTCTGTTAAGCACTTTATGCCATCTGTAGAAAGGTTGTTTGAACAAACTAAACAATCTTGGCAAACGGTTATTAGCTAGGGGTTAACTTGATGAATAACGAAGAGTTTGATAAGTCAGAAAAAGCGACCCCTTTTAAGCTAAGAGAAGCTAAAAAGAAAGGTCAAGTTGCGCGCAGTATGGAAATTAATCATACCGTAATTCTGTTGATTTTTGCTTTAGTCGGTTCTGCTTTTTATGAAACAATTGCTTTCTCATATAATAAGTTTGTAACCAAAACATGGTTAGGCGGTTCAGGAATTAATTTCCATTCTAATGAAATAATTATGTGGTTTGCGAGCGTCACTTCAGAGTTAATGATTATTTTTGGCCCCTTGTTACTAGTTATTATGTTTTCTGGAGTACTGGCTAACTTACTTCAGACAGGTCCAATAATAACGACTCATCCATTAAAACCAGATTTTAAAAAGCTCAATCCAGCACAAGGCTTTAAAAAACTATTCAGCTTGATGAAGTTATTCGATTTATTTAAAAATGTGTTCAAAATACTTCTGATTGGTTTGGTTATTTATATCGGATATCACTTTTTAGTTCCCAAACTATTTAATTTGCAGAACTTAAGCTCGGGATCAGTAGGCGACTTTATGGTATCAAAAATAGTGCTTGCTGGATTGGCAGTAATTATCGCTTTAGTGCCAATTACTATATTAGATTTTATTTTTTCGCGTAGAGAATTTGCTAGAAAAATGAAGATGAGTAAACGCGAAGTAAAAGAAGAACATAAGCGTCACGAAGGTAGCCCAGAAATTAAATCTAAGCGTAAGCAAATACAAAAAGAACTTCTCAAAAAAGCTTCTTCTATTTCAAACGTATCTGAGGCAGATTTAATTATTGTGAATCCAACTCATTATGCTGTTGGTTTAAAGTATGAACAAACAACAATGAAAGCACCTGTGGTGGTTGTTAAAGGGCGTGGCGAAATGGCAAAAAAGGTAAGAGTACTTGCGCAAAAATATGATAAGCCTCTCTACCGAAAACCTTTTGTAGCAAGAAGTTTATATGCATCATGTGATATTGAAGACCCGATTCCGCTTGATCAATTTAAAGCAGTTGCAGAAATTTATCGCACTCATTTAGCTGAATTAAGAGGGTGATCATGCTATCAAGTTTAAAGCAAGTTAGTTTTGGCGGGAAACGCGATTTAGCACTAATCGTTGGTATGATTGGCATTCTGTTAGTGCTTTTTGTTCCAATTCCTGCGACGTTATTAGATTTTTTATTAATAACAAATTTTAGCTTTGGTTTGCTCATTTTCCTTTTAACATTTTATAGTGAAAAACCTCTTAGTTTTTCGACATTTCCCTCTCTTTTGTTAATAGCGACTTTATTTAGGTTGTCACTAAATATTGCGGCAACTAGATTAATTCTTGCTGATGCAGATGCAGGACAAGTAATTGGTGCAATTGGCTCATATGTGGTAGGCGGTAATTATGTTATAGGTCTTGTAGTATTTTTAATTCTTGTTGTTGTCCAATATGTTGTTGTAACTAATGGTGCTCAACGAGTTGCAGAAGTTGCTGCACGATTTACATTAGATAGTATGCCTGGTAAACAAATGAGTATAGACGCTGATCTTAATATGGGGATCATCGATGAGAAAGAAGCAAAAAAGCGTAGAGCAAATATTGAAAAAGAAGCAAACTTCTATGGTGCTATGGATGGTGCAACAAAGTTTGTAAAAGGTGATGCAATTGCAGGCATTATTATAATTTTAATTGATATTATAGGTGGTTTATCAATTGGTGTAGTACAGCATGGATTATCATGGGGAGAAGCACTTCATACATACACTCTTTTAACTGTAGGTGATGGAATTGTAACTCAGATCCCTTCTTTAGTTATTGCTGTTGCTACAGGTATTATTATCACTAGAGCCGCTACAGATTCTGAATTAGGTACTGAGCTGGTAAATCAAGTAATTGCTCACCCAAGATCTTTACTTGTTGTATCTACAGCATTATTTGTGGTTATGTTTTTACCTGGTTTGCCTGCAATACCTGTTTTTATTCTATTTGCAATATTTACATCACTAACAATTTATGCTTTTAAGCATCAAGTTGATCTTTCTGATAAAGAACAAGATGAGATATCTGAAGAAATATCGAAAGAAGATTTTGACGAGTTGTTAATCGTTCATCCAATAGAGTTAGGTATTGGAAAAGGGCTAGTAAATTTTGTTAATGAAGATAAAGCTTTAATTCTTGAACAAATTGAAAAGACTCGTAAGCAATACGCTTTGGATTCAGGCTTTGTAATTCCAGAGGTTAAGATAAATGACAACGTTAACTTACCAATAAATGGATATGAAATACGTTTGAATGGAAGTAATTATGCACAAGGTGTTATTTATCCAGACAAGATATTGGCAATAAACCCAAAGGGTAAACCACTTAAAATTGAAGGAGAACATACAAAAGAGCCTGCTTATAATTTACCTGCAACATGGATAGATGAAGAGTCTAGAGAGCGAGCTAAAGTGAGTGGTTATACGGTAGTTAACCCAGATACTCTTTTAATTACTCACTTAAATGAAATCATTAAGAAGCGATCTTTTGAGTTGTTAAACCGTAGCGCAACAGAAAGCATTATTAATAGAGTTAGAAAAAATAATGCTGGTCTTTTAGAAGAACTTATACCCAATGTAATGTCTTACTCTGATATTCAACGAGTATTGAAAGAGCTGCTGAAAGAAAGGGTATCAATTAGAAATATTGAGGTAATTCTAGATGTTTTGGTTGATGTTGCACCTCAAAATAAGAATACACAATTTCTAGTTGATAATATACGACAAAGCTTAGGCTCTCAAATATGTGAAAAACTAATCTCTAGTTCTGGTTCTCTTAATGTATTAACAATTGCTCCAGATTTAGAAAGAGATTTACTAAGAAATATTAAAGTGAACGGTGATGAAAGGGCTTTAATTGTTGAGCCAACCCAGCTCGATAAGCTGACAAATAGCTTAGCTAAATCTACTGAAGAAATGATGACAAAAAATATGTTACCAGTGATTGTTTGTTCGCCTTCTTTACGCACGCCGTTTAAAAAATTTATTGATCGTATTATCCCTAGTGTATCTGTTTTGGCTCTTAATGAAATTCCTGAAACTATAACCCTAAGATCGGAGGGCAGTATAGCTGTTTAATTGATATATGAACGATGTTAATTCAGTAATTTTACAATCAATCCGTTCTGACTTAGAGCAAACTAAGTTAATTGGTCAGAATATTGCCAACGCTTCTACCCCTGGATATAAATCTATACAAAGTAATGCTATAGATTTTTTAGGATTAGTAAACTCTGCAAATTTGAATAATAATTCTTCAGAACTTATTTCTAAGAAGATTAATATGTCAAATGGTCAGTTGCAAACAACTGGTAGAGCGCTTGATTTAAGTATAAATGGTAAAGGATTTTTTATAGTTGAAACAAATGGTGTAGAGCACCTGCTAACAAGTCATCAATTTAAACTTAACGAAGATAACTATATTGTGACCCATCAAGGTGGAAAGCTACAGGGACTAAATGGAGATATTAAAGTCGAATCAAGTAACCTTAAAATATCGACTAATGGTGAGGTGACTGCTAAAGAAAAAATAATTGATCAAATTAGAATTGTTAAACCTAGTGTTGGCTCAAAAATATCTTTGCATCCAATGGGTTTTCTCATTTCTGATAGTTTATTAGATGCAGAAGTTGGTGAGTTTACTTTGTCTTCTGGTCAATTACAGATGTCGAATGTGGATTCATCACAACAGATGGTTAAACTGATGGAATTAACCAAACATATTGAAAGTAATCAAAGAGCATTTTCTACACTCGATCAAATTTTCAATACTGGAATTAACCAAATAGGAAAAAATTAAGAATGATAAATTCATTATATATTGCAGAAACAGGATTAAATGCACAGAAAACATTTGTGGATGTAATATCAAATAATATTGCAAATACCAATACATCGGGTTTTAAAAAATCAAACGTTAACTTTGTAGATTTAGTCGTTAATCCACAAGAAAGCAATGGTGATATAAAATCAAATTCATCTAATGTATACGGAGTTAATGTTGCAAGTATCACTCAAGATTTTTCTCAAGGCTCATTAAAGCCTACAGGTCACCCTTTTGATATTGCTATACATGGAGAAGGTTTTTTTGAAGTTAATTTGAATGATCAACAGTTAGGTTATACGAGGATAGGTCGGCTTACTATTAATAATGACAGTTTACTGAGTACAATTCATGGTTACTCACTTTCTGGAGATATTTTGATTCCACCAGACACCACTAATATTGTTATTGAATCAAATGGGCTTGTAAAAGGCATGTTAGATGGGGATGAAGAGTTTACGGAATTAGGTCGAATTGAATTAGTGAATTTTTCAAGCCCTGAACAATTAATTGCTGATGCTGATGGTGTATATAAAGCATCCGAAGATGCTGGAGAAAAAACAATATCAATTGCCGGAGAGTCTGGTACGGGTCTTATTCGTCAAGGCTATACAGAAGAGAGTAATGTTTCAATGGTTGAGGAGATGGTCAATTTGGTGATAGCTCAAAGAGGATATCAACTAAATGCACGTGTAATTCAAGTATCAGATCAACTACTTGAAACTATTAATAACCTAAGAAGATAAAGTCTTAATATGTCTATTTTTTTTAAAATATTAATAATGATTTTAGGGCTCTCATGTTTTACGGCTAAACCTAATGAGAATAGCGATTTATTACCTACAAAATTTGCAAGACTAAAATTATTAGAGTTTATTGATAAAAACTACTTTGATGCAAAGTCAACAATTGAATTAATGTTAGTTTCCGATAAAGCTTATGTGAAAAATAGATTATATATTGAAAAGTTAAATTTACTTGAAATAAGACCTAAGAAATTAAGTAAGAGAATGTTAGTTTCAATTGAAGTTGTATCTGGAGGTTTAAAAAAAGTTATACCTGTTTGGTTTAAAGTTAGCAAATTTAAGGATGTTTTTATTACAGAAGAATATGTATATAAAAATAAAAACGTTCACCTTTCTCAGCTAGGAAAATTGAGTTTTGATATTTTAAAAAATCCAATTGATCCAGTTTTTGAGATTGATACTCCTATGATTTGGAATGAAAATACTTCTAAAAATATGATACTAACTAAATCAATGGTTAGTGAGGAGCCGGATATACGAACTGGCGATAATATATTATTAAATTCAATAAATAAGGGAGTGAGAATTACTACAAAAGGTGTTGCATTAAATAACGCCAATATTGGAGAAGTTGTCAATATTCAAGTGGATTATTCCCAATTACCTATTGAAGGAACCGTTTATAAGAAGGGGGTGGCAATATATGAAAATTAAAAGAGTGCATAAATATTTATTAATTATTGCTTGTGTTCATCTATTCAGTATTAAAACTGTTTTGTCTGAAAATATTTATAGTGAAGAATCATTTATAAATTTAACAGCAGACAAAAAAGCTAGAAGAATTGGAGATACTGTAACTATTTTAATTATTGAAAAAGCTGTTGCTGAATCTCGTGCTAATACAGCCAATCAAAAGTCATTTGGTTTTTCAACTCAAGCTGAAAATCCTACCAATAATGGTAGCGCTTCGATAGATATACAAAATAGACGAAGTGGTGATGCTGTTACTAGGCGAAATGGATTTGTTAGTGGTCAAATTACGGTAACAGTTTTAAACGTTAATGAAATTGGTCACTTAATGGTTAGTGGGCAACAAAAAATAATTATCAATGGAGAAGAACAGTCTATTTTGGTTGAAGGAGCATTAAGAAGAGAAGATATTATGAATAATAATACAGCACTGTCTTCTCGATTAACAAATGCTAGGATTGAGTTTGTTGGCGAAGGTGATGTTAGTGATTCTCAGAAAAAAGGTTTCATTGCAACAATTTTAGGGTGGCTTGGGTTAGCGTAATGAATAAATATATTTTTTCTATATTCTTTGCTTTTATATGTATTAATTCTAATGCAGGAGTACGCCTCAAAGAAATAGGTCGTTTTGAAGGTGTTCGTGATAATCAACTTGTAGGTTACGGTATTGTTGTTGGGCTTGCATCTACGGGGGATAGTTCTAGAAGTAAAAATACTGTTCAGTCAATTGCTAATACTTTGATTGAGTTTGGGCTCACCTTAAATAGTAATGATATTCGCTCTCGAAATGTTGCAAGTGTTATGGTTACCGCAACACTACCTCCTTTTTCAGATCAAGGTGACAAAATCGATGTAAGTGTATCTTCATTAGGAGATGCGAAAAGTTTGGCGGGGGGGACCTTAGTCATGACTCCTTTAAAAGCTTCAAACGGTCAGATATTTGCAATTGCACAAGGTCCGCTATCTGTAGGTGGCTTTGCATATGATTCATTTGATAGTAAACATCAAAAAAATCATCCGACTGTTGCAACCATTAGTAATGGCGCATTGATTGAGCGCTCTACAAAAGATGTAATTCTTGATAACAACAATAGCTTAAATTTCATTATTAATGAGCCTGATTTTTCAACTCTTGATACTGTAATTACTGAAATTGAAAGAAACATTCCTTCGGCTAATGTTACACCTGTACACGCTGGTAAAGTGAATATACAACTTGCTAATAAAGATCCTCGTTTGGTTTTTAATGCGATAGCTAAAATTGAACGTATAGAAATTGAACCTGATCAAACAGCAAGAATTGTTATAAATGAACGCACAGGAACATTAGTTGCTGGTGGAGAAGTGAAAATATCCCCTGTGACAATTTCTCATGGGTCTCTTAGGTTAACAGTGGATACTCGTTATGATGTTTCTCAACCATTTTTTATTGGTAGAGATGTTGACGGTGTTCAAACGAGAGTTGTTCCTGATACTAAAATTGAAGTTAGAGAACAACCCGCCGGCGCAGTAGAACTAAATGGTGGTGGAACAGTAGCTGATTTAGTTGAAGCTTTACGAGGCCTGAATGTAACAACTCGTGACATTATTATTATTATCCAGTCTATTAAAAAAGCTGGCGCTTTAAAAGCAGCATTAATTGTTGAGTAGGAGTACAAATGGAAATAAATGAATTGTCTTTAAAAGTGAGCGCTACACTTTCGTATTATTCTCACGCACAAAAAGTAATCGCATTAAATGTAGCCAATGTAAACCAAGATGGTTATTTGGCTAAAGATGCGGATTTTAGTGTTTTTTTAGATAACTTATCATCAACTAACGATGTAAAAGAATCACTTGAAAATTCAATACAAATATCTGCTGATTCTAAAGTTAATTTAGATGATCAAATCGCTAAAAGTGAACATGTTGCGATGAAATATACTGAACTTAGTGAAGTCTATAATCGGTATTTGTCGCTGTATAATATTGCAACTAATAAGGCGAGATAATAATGGACTCTATTTTAGAAATTACTAGGTTGGCTCTTGGTAATGAACGATTACGAGCAGAAATTTCGGCTATGAACATAGCTAGAGCTAATACACCTATTTCTCCAGAAAATATTGGTGTAGATAATTTTAGTCATTTATTAAGTGGCAAAGAAATTTCAAGTGGAGAAAATATAAAAATATCTCAGACAAATAATAGTATTAAGTTTTTATATGAACCTCAAAGTAGCTATGCAAATGAAAGTGGCTTTGTCGCTTATCCTGATATTGATTTAGCCTCAGAGTTTGTAAAGTTAACACTTTCAAAGCGAGCGTATGAAGCAAATGTAAGAGTATTTAATACAGCATCTAAAATGCACGCTAAATCACTGGAAATAGGAAAAGTGTAATGATTGAAAATATTGGAGCAATCTCATCAATAACTTCTAATAACAATGAGCTATCTGTTGATAAAACTGTATCAATAGATTTTTCTCAACTATTAATTGATAAGGTTGATAATGTAAATAATAGTATCGATGTTGCAGAATCAATATTAGAAAGCTTTGCAAAGGGAAATGATATTCCAATACACGAGGCTATGATTGCTATGCAAAAAGCAAAAACTAATATCACAATGCTTGTTGAAGCTAGAAATAAAGTTCTTGAAGCTTATCAAGAAGTATTAAGAATGCAAATTTAGAGATTAGAAAATGTCAAAGAAAAGTATATTTATCAGCATTGTAATAACCGCTATTTTTGCAGTTTCAGCAATCTATTGGTTAGTGACTGGGAGCTCAAAATCTGCTGTTTTTGATGGTTTGTCAGAAGGGCAAACTTCAGCAGTAGAATCATATTTATCACAGCAAGGAATCCCATTCGAAAAAGATAAAAATTCACAGCAAATATTGGTTGCTGACGAACTAAAGCATCAATTAAGAATGGAACTTGTCAGTAATGGAATCATAAATGAGGGGCGAGTAGGATTTGAAATATTTAATGAAAATGATTATGGAATGACAGACTTTGCTCAAAAGATAAATTATCAAAGAGCACTTCAAGGAGAGCTTGAGAAAACTATTGCTGCTATAGATGGAATTAGAAATGTTAGAGTTCATTTAAAAATGAATTCTAAAAAAACACTTTTTGAAAAACAAAAGCCAATAACTGCTTCAGTAGTTCTTTATCAAGAGTTAGGGAGTGACTTAAGTATGAATCAAATTACAGGAATAAAAAAATTAGTTGCAGGTGCTGTAGATAATTTAGAGCAAGATAATGTAAGTATTATTGATTCTACAGGAAAAAATATAGGTGAATATAATCAAGATTATGGTTTTTCTAATGGAATTGGATTTAATAATATAGAGTCAGAATTGACTGATCGAGCAGGTAAAATTTTATCTGGCGTTTTCTCTGAAGAGAGTTATAGCGTATCTGTTTCTGTAGATCTTGATCTGACATCTAAAATTAGTGAAATTGAAAGTATACCGAACACCAGTTCTGGTGCGATGATAAAAAAAGTTAGCCGTAAAGAAATTGTTAATAATGATAAAAAACAACCTACAGTAAAACCTTTATCAGAAGAAGTTGAATATAAGTATGGTCGCCAATATGACAAGTTAAGTAAAAAAGCTGGGGATATTAAAAGAATTAGTGTTGGTGTTGTTGTAACTACTCCTGTTGCTCCTGAATCTATGGGAAAACTGAAGGATGTAATATCTGCCGCTTTAGGTTTAAATGCAAAACGAGGAGATAACATCCAAATTGCTTATATGAAGAGTATGAAAAATGACGTTCAGTTAATACCTCAAACCACGTTGAATGTTAACGATGACTTTAGTAATGAAGATACTCATTTAAATATGAATTATGTTTATTTAATTATTCTTTCTTTAAGTATTTTGATTTTAGTGCTAACGATAATGCTTGTTAAGAAGCCAAAGCAAACTCTGTTAACAACGGAACAACAAAAGCAGCTTACTAATGAGGTTAATAGTTGGATCTTAAAGGGAAGCGAAGTATGAAACTATCATTAGCTCGAAAATATGCAATAGTACATTCGATTTTAGATAATAAGGCTTCGAATGAGTTTTTAGGTCAATTTTCTACAAGCGAAATAAAAATTATTAAAAAAGAATACGATATTATTCCTGATTCTATTAGTAAAAAAATATCAAAGTTAGATCACAAAGATATACGCTCTTTGTTGAAGAGTATTTCATCGATAAATACGCTGGAAAGTGAAGTTTCATTTCAAAAGATGATTGAGCCTGAAGTTTGTGTAACTGAGGCCACAAAAGCTCTGTTAAGCAAAATTCAGACGGCGTCTATTTAATTTAGAGAGTTATTTGCATGAGTAGTTATCAATTGCCAACTGAGTATGATGATACAGTAGTAGTTAAAGATAGTAGTGCTATTAGAGCTTCAATAAATCAGAATGTTAGGTCTGAACTTAATAATATTGATTCATTAAATCATTACAATGAAAAAAAATATACGTTAAAAGAAGTGGAGCAATTTAAAAAAGATAGCTATCAAGATGGTTTAATTAATGGGATAGAAAAAGGTAGAGAAGAAGTATCTTCTGAACTATCTGATTTATCTAGCAATTTGGACAAAGAGATTTCTTTATATAAGGCAAAGATTGAGCAGTTAAAGGTTCTTAGTGACTTATTTAATGATTACCTGAAGAGCATAAAGATTGATGATGAATTAAGATTTGCAGACATTATATGCTCTATTGTTTTTGAATTTATAGAAAACAAAATCGAAGATAAAGCTTTACTTTCGTCTATAACAAAGAAATATATTTCTAATTTTAATAGAGAAAATAACGTTTATATTGAAACGGCGCTAAATACTAAAAATGAAATAGAAGATACTTTAGAAGAATTAGGCTTTAATAATATTAGAGTTAGAGAGGTTGAAAGTTTAATTAAAGGAAGTCTTAAAATTACAGTAGATGATAAAGTTAATGAAATAAACTTGTCTGCTTACTTGAAAGATTTTGTAGAGCTCCTTGAGTCAAAGGTAGCTAGTTAGTGGAACTTTTAGATAAATATAGTGACCTTTCAGAACAACTTACTTTAGTTAAAGAGTACGGTGTAGTATCACGCTATATTGGAATGGTTATTGAGGTAAAAGGGCTTAAAGCATCAATAGGTGAATATTGTAGAATATTAAATAATAAAAGAAAAAAACCTTTAATTGCTGAAGTTGTAGGCTTTAGGGATAAAAGCTTATTACTTATGCCTTTTGATAAGGCTCGCGGTATTTCAATGGGAGATTTAGTAGAAAGCACTAAAGAAGGTGCTCAGATTAATTTTAATGAAGATATTTTAGGTAAAACCGTTGATCCATTCTGTAATTTTTTAGGTGAAACTGAAAGAACAATAGGCAACTCTATTTTAAATATTTATCCCGAACCCGGTAATCCATTAGAAAAAGAAAAAATAACAGAACAGCTTGAAACGGGGATTAAAGCTTTAGACTACTTTTTACCGTTGGGTAAAGGTCAAAGAGTAGGATTATTTGCAGGTAGTGGAATAGGGAAAACAACTTTAATAAGAATGTTAACTAGAAATGTTAAAGCTGATATCAAAATAGTTGTACTTATTGGTGAGCGAGGCAGAGAGGTCGCTGAGTTTATTGAATCATTAAACACCTCTCAAAATAAAGATTTCATCGTAGTTGCCGCAGCTGCAGATCAGCCACCGTTGACTCGAGCTCATGCGATTTATACTGCTACTGCATTGGCTGAATATTATTGTGAACAAAATAAAGATGTTCTATTAATTGTAGATTCTATTACTAGATTTGCTATGGCTCAAAGAGAAATAGGTTTAGCAATTGGCGAACCTCCAACAAGTAAGGGATATACACCAAGTGTATTTAGTCAAATTCCTTTGCTTTTAGAAAGGGTTGGAAATTATAAAAATAAAGGAAGTATTACAGGTGTTTATACTGTGCTAGTTGAAGGGGGGGATTTTGACGAACCAGTATCTGATCATATGAGAGCTATTTTAGATGGTCATATTATTTTAAGCCGAGAAATTGCTGAAGAGGGAGTTTATCCATCGATTGATATATTGAAGAGTAAAAGCCGTATTGCAGAGCAAGTTGTCAATGAAGAGCAATTATCTAATTCAATGAGATTGATAAAGCAATATTCTAAATATCGCTCTATTCAAGATCTTGTTGAGCTTGGAGCCTATGAAAAAGGCAAGAATATCGAGAATGATCGAATATTAGATTGTAAAGAGTTGTTAAGCGATTTTATCTCTCAAAAGTCTAATGAAGTTTTTAGTACTGCGGAATCTGTTTTACTTGTCAATGATTTGCTTAAGAAGTTGTAATTATGGAATCAATTAGATTAAAGCTAATAAAGCTTTCAAGCTATAAAAAGAGATTAATACAAGATAGAGATAGAATTAAACATGCTTTATTAATTACAAGAAATCAATTTAAATTAATTGAAATTGACCTTGAGAAAAAAAGAGTCATTAAGAATAACTTTCAAAGTAAAGCTTGTGCCGATAGTAAGGAATTTAATTCTCAAAAAAGATTAATGTATATGGAATATATTGAAATAATTAATAGAGATATTTTATGTATTCAAGTAATTGCTTCTCAAGTGTCTGTTCTGGTAGAAAAAGAAAGTGAAAAATTGCTCAAAGCACTTAAAACATTAAAGTTAACTGAGAACAAAGAAAGTATTTTAAATGATGAGCTTAGAGAGGTTCAACAATCTAAGAGAGATAATTTATCCTCTGATAGTTATCTTTATAAAACTCAAGGATTCGTGATCTGAAATGATTGATACAATAAATTTAAGTGTTAGTAGTTTGACTGATAATAAGTATGGCAATGAGCAATTAAAGCCTGAGTCAAAACTAAGTGACTTTGAAAAGCTTCTTTATCAAAATGAATCAGCTGATAATTATAGTGTTCATTATGATGAGAAAAAGAGTGAGATATTGAATGAACTTAATGAAGTTAGATTCCCAGTTTCTAAAGAAAATAATAGTTACGAATTAGAAACGATTACATTAGTTAAAGTCGATTTTTATATTGATGAGCCTGATTCGATATCTGAAGTTATAAAGAATAATGAAAATCACTTAAATGAGATGTTACTACTTGAAAAGTCAAATCTGCTTAAAGACTTATCAGATAGTTCTTATTTGACAGTGATTAGCTCTAATGAAGTTGGTATCTACTCTTCTAGCAATCAAGAAATTAATAAGCCGACTATATCATTTACTTTATTTCCAGATGGCTCTTTTAAGTTAATTGCAATAGGAGTATTGGAGCAGATTAGCCAAAGCGATGGCTTGTTATCTGGTTTGACTGAAAAAACTAAAATTGTTGAGAATGCACCAAGTGCTATTGGGTTTAATCAAAATAAAATTACTGTTGATGAAAATATTCCACAAAATCAGAAAAGTTTAAAGCTTGATCTTGCTAATTTTGAACGTAATAAAGTTTATAAAAAGTATATTAGTAGCAATGAAGATAAAAACCTATCTAAATACATTGCTTCAAATGAATGGCAAGAACTTTTAAGAAAATTAACCTTAATTAAAAATACCGATGGAATGGAAATTTATTTGCGTGATTATCACCTTACGGAAGAGCAACACAAATCAGTAGTACAAGAAATAAAGGATAGTCTAAATGGAAATATAAGAATTAAAAATATATTAATTAATGGTAAGCGACAGAATAGTAATGGGGGGTGATTTATGCCTATAGAAGCAATAGGAAGTAATTTAGATACTGGCAGTGTTAGTTCGAATAGTACGATATCTCAAGAAGATTTTATAAGGCTATTTTTGGCACAGCTCAATTTTCAAGATCCTTTAGAGCCAATGGATAATAGTGAATTTCTTGCACAAATGGCTCAGTTTTCAGGATTAGAACAAGATCGAATTAACGGGAATCATCTACAAAATATTTCATTTATTGATTCGGTAAATCAAGGTGCTGGAATGCTGGGGAAAACTATTGAATTTAATACTCAAACAGGAACTGATACAGGAGAAGTAACTACAGTTTCTTTTTCTAATGAGGGACCTAAATTAACAGTACGTATGGGGAGTGGTCAAATAGTTTCCGATATTGGGCTAGCTCAAGTAAGACTAATAAGGCAGTGAGGAATAAATTATGATGCAATCTTTTTTTAATGGGCTAGCTGGAATGATAATGTTTTCTAGAGGCCTAGATACTATTAGTAATAATATATCTAATATGAATACACCTGGATATTTAGGTTCTGATTTATTTTATCAGGCTCTCTCTTCAGGTGACCAAGGAAGCGGATTTGGAGCAAGAGTTGAAGGTAATAATATTCGTTTTTCTCCAGGAGAAATTCGTGAAACAGGAAATTCAACCGACTTAGCTATAAATGGGAATGGTTATTTTGTATTACAAACCGATGACGGTCTACTTTATACAAGAGCAGGGCAGTTTGAATTTGATCAGGATGGATTTTTAGTTGATAAAGTAAGCGGTTATAGAGTTGCTGGCTTGGATGAGTTCGGAAATCTTGTTGATATAAATATAGACTCTATGTTGTCACTAAACCCGGAAGCAACAACAGAAGTTAATTTCACTGGTAATTTATCTACTGGAGATAATGAACATGAAATTTCTGGGTTAAATGTCTTCAATTCGTTAGGAGAAGAGATTCAGTTAGATTATAACTTTACAAATAATACATCATCCACTCCAGGCTCATGGCTAGTAGAAGTTTCAGATGAGGATGGGAATATTGTTGGTTCTGGAGAGGTGCGTTTTGGACCTGATGGAACACCTCTTTCTGGCTTTAATCAAATCGCTTTGAGTATACCTGCAACAAGTAATGGTAGTGCGAATTCTATATTGAGTTTAACGCTTAACTTTGGAGAGGAAAGTAGCTTTAGTGGCGCAACATCATTTGCGGGAGGTACTGTTTCAACCCTTGCGGCAAATATTTCTGACGGGCAGGGGGTTGAAGGGCTCGTTGCGGCAAGCTTCAATGCAGATGGAGAGCTTAATTTACTCTATTCTAATGGAGAAACTGAAACACCTTACAGGCTAGCTGTTGCGCATTTTCAAAATCAATCTGGGTTAGAGTACTTTGAAGGAAGTCTATTTCGTAATAATTCAGAATCCGATCCAGATATTGGTTTTGCTAATGAAAGTTCCAGAGGAGCAATTGAAGGCGAAAGTCTTGAAGGGTCAAATATTGATTTGGTTCGTGAGTTTGCAGAAATGATAATAGTACAGCGAGGTTATCAAGCGAGCTCTAGAGTAATGAATATTGCTAATCAACTAGTCGAGCAGTTATATGATAATACGCGCGGATAAAGTTTCTGAAAGATCCATTTCAAGAATAGTTCCAATAGATAATAAAATTAAAGAAGAAATGATTGAGGAATATTCTGGCTATTTAGATGAATGGACTAGAAAGTGGTTTAATGATGAAATATTAATAACCGAGGTTAATAAAGTGCAAGGCAGCAAAGCACATGCGCTTTTAAAAACTGAAAGCGATGAAGTTTTTGCTGTTTGTTGTAGCCAAGATGAGCTATTTCGTTATGCGACGGGGTTATCTATAAACGATATAAAAATTGATTCGATTGCAAGTGAATTTAGCAAAGAGATTCTAAAGGATTTATTAAGTTTAATAACTCGTAGAAAAAGTAAAGTAACATTCAATTTAGATGTGGCACTCAATGATAGGGATGTATTATTTATCTGGAACATAAATTTAGGTGAAATCGACTTTAATGTTAGCTTATTGAAAAGTGCTTATTCAAATTATATTAGTGAAAAATATTCATCATCAATTACAAAGCCATTGAATGAAGTAAGCTTTTTACATGCTATTTTAGATCAGACTTTAGCCGTTGATGTAACTCTTCCAAAATTAAATATACCTTTAAGTAAAGTAATTAATTTAAGTGTTGGTGATATTTTAGAGTTTGACCAAAAACTGTCACAACCTCTAACTATGTCTGTGGGAAAAAACAAAATAGGAAGTGCTTTTCTAGGTAAAGAAGGGCATGTGAAAACTATAAAGATAGGTGAGAAATTAAATGACTATTAAATCTATTGAATTAAGTGAAGTAAAGACAACAGAGATTGATATATCTGATAACACAGTAAATAAAGCAAAATCATTCTCTGTTTTGGATGATGTTAATGTATCTATTGAAGCTAAAATAGGGAATGCAATGATTAATGTTAATCAACTTTTTTCCTTAAAAAAAGGCGATGTAGTTGAGCTCGTTCAATTAGTAACGGATCCAGTAGAATTATTTTTGAATGGTAATAAGATAGGAGCTGGAGAGTTGGTTGCTTCTAATGAAAAGTTTGGTATTCGAATAGTCGAGATAGCAATTAATGGCTAGCAAGGAATTAATATATAAACAAGAAAGTATCGATTTTACACTTCCAATACTGATTATTGTTTTACTGATTATTGTTTGGTTGTTTTTGTCTTTAATGAACAAAAAAGGCAAATCAAATATTTTTAATGGTTTCAGAGCACCCAATAATAATGATATGAATATTGTTTCGATAATCAGTTTGCCCCGTGGAGGGCAAGTTATTAAAACAAAAATAGATTCTAAAAATATCTATTTTCTTTATTCAAACAACGGATATAAACAAATCGATATGAATTTGGGCTCAATTAATGACGAGAAGGACGTAGAAAATGTTTAATAAATATTTTCTACTAATAATTATCTCGTTCATGCCGCTGGAAGTGAATGCAAATTCTATTTTGTTAAATAGTGTTAATAGTAATTTATCTGAACCCCTACAAATTGTTGTAGGGCTATCATTATTATCATTAGTTCCCCTTTTGTTAATAGCAACTACGTGTTTTACACGATTCATTATTGTTTTCTCCATGTTAAGGTTTGCTTTAGGGTTACAACAAACACCTCCAAATGTGGTTCTAATAAGTTTGTCAATGTTTTTGTCTTTATTTGTAATGGCTCCTACGATTAGTCAAATTGAATCTAATGCTATTTCTCCTTTTATAGCAGGAGAAATCAATGAATCGGAGCTGATCGCTCAAGCTAAAAACTCGGCTAACAAATTTATGATTTCACAAACGAGAGAAGAAGATTTAGCATTAGTTACAAGGCTAGCAAATGAGCCAATGCCTAAAAATATATCAGAGGTTAAGTTTACTCAGTTGGTTCCTGCTTTTATGCTAAGTGAGCTAAGAACGGCATTTAAAATTGCATTTGTTATATTTTTGCCATTTTTGTTAATTGACTTGGTCGTATCTAGTGTCTTGATGTCTCTAGGTATGATAATGGTACCTCCAACCACGATATCTCTTCCTATTAAAGTTTTATTATTTGTAGTATTAGATGGGTGGAATCTAATCACAGAGTCATTAGTAATTAGTGTTACTTCTTAGGCTACTTTTGTGAGAAATACGGCAAAAAAATATGATGATTCAATTCTTTTATGGGAATTGTGGTTTAATGAAAAAACAATAGAAAATAAAAATAATTTAGTTGTTTATTATTTAGATTGGGTTAAAAAACAAGCTAAAAAAATATTCTTTAAATATCCTAATAATAGCTTGGAGTTAGCCGATTATATTCATTGGGGAACTATAGGGTTAATTGAATCTATTTTTAGGTATGATCCTAGCATAAAATCATCCTTTGAAGCATTTGCGATATTACGTGTTAAAGGAGAAATTTTAACGAATTTATCAAAAATTTCAGATGAGAGCGCAATTTCATCAGTTAAAAATAAACTAATATCTGAAAGGATTAATAGCCTTTCAAGTGATGAAGCTAATTTTGATGATATTTTGGATTTTGTAAAAACGTTTACAATAGGGGTTATTTTAGAAGATGAAATGATTTTTAGTGATAATTCCGAATATATAACTAAAGAGCCTTTTATGTGTGATTTTATATTTGATAAGCAATTAGATAAAGGTATATCATCGCTGTCTACAAATGAAAGGCTAGTTGTTAACTATCATTATTATTCTCAGCTAAACTTTAGTGATATTGCAGAGCTGCTTGCATTAACTAAAGGCAGGGTATCTCAGATTCATAGAGAAGCTCTTGAAAAGTTATCAATTTATTTTTAGTTTAACCTGGTTTTAAATTGGTATATTCAATTTAAACAGTATTTAAGTTTATTTAAATCTAAGATAGGATCTACTAGTTACAAGTTAAGAATTAGTGATTAATAATGGATAAGGTCGTTAATGTTGGTGATATTAAATATTACCCAAGGACAAAAGTCGTTGTTTCCTCAAGCACTTCAAAAGTTAAATTAAATAGACTCCAAGCGCTGATATTTGAATATTTTATTGAGTATCCAAATGAAGTGATTTCTAAGGAGCGGTTACGAACTGAAATATGGAAAAACCTTCATGTAGCTGAAGATACTGTAAAATGGCAAGTAAATGATACTCGTAATGTTTTATCTAAAGTTTCTCAAGATACATATATTGAGACTGTCAGAGGTAGTGGTTATAAGTTTGTCGCTACTATTGAATACCCTTCAATAAAAACTAAGAATAAATTTATATTGACATTACCTTGGTTATTATTAGCTTCAACATTAGTCTTTGCAATTGTTTTTGTTATTAATTCTAATATTTATATAGAGCGCCCTAAAATACTTACCACTAAGAAGGGAAATGAAGCTGACGGCTCTGTATTTAATAATGTTTTAATCTACTCACATAAAGGTTTTTCAAATGAAAACTGGAATTTATATGCCAAGCATATTGAAAGCGGGAGAGATCATCAAATAACAAAAGGAGACTTTGCTGATCGCAAAGCTACGTTTTCACCAAACGGAAAAAAAATTGCCTACCATCGATATGTAGACAAACAATGTCAAGTAAGAGTAGCAGATTTTAATGAGAGTAAACTTAATCTTGAAAATAATACTCTAGTGTATGACTGTCCAAATGAACAACAATCAATTGGCCTTTCATGGGCATCTGACAATGAACTATTAATTAGTTTTAGTTCAGTGAGTACAGAGCCAATAAAAGTTCATTTATTGAATATTTTAACCAAAAACATAAATACGCTTACTGATCCTAAAAATACTGTAGAAGGAGATTATTATGCTATTTATTCATCAATGTCTAACTACCTTGTTCATTTTCGTTTTAGTACAGGAAATACAACTGAAATATGGGCAAGAACAGGATTATTTGGTAAATCTAAAAAAGTAACTGAAATCCCACTAGTTTTACTTTCTGGTGCTTTTATTAACAATGATGAGAATATAGTGGTTAAAACATCATTTAATCGCTTTGGTATAATTGAATTGAGCTCTGGTGATATAATAAAAGAGTTTCCTGAGCAAAACATTCCTCGATTTAGCCCGTTTACTATCTCTAACTCATCTTTTGGCTTTACAAACTATCCAAATAATCATGCAGATATTATTATGCGTGATAAAGGAGGAAAATATGAAAACTTCATCGAGTCAGCATTCCATGATTATTCACCAGTAATTGGGAACAAGGAAGATGAAGTTTATTTCATATCTACGCGCACAGGTCATGCACAAATATTTAAGAAGGATAGTCAAGACTACGTTAAACAGTTAACACATTATAATGATGGTTATTATTTAAGGTTTTTAACTATTAATAGTCAAGGAACACATTTAGCGTACGTTAGAAATAATCAAATTATATTAAGAAGCATCAATGGAGCAGTAATAACGCAAACAGAAGATTCAGCTATGTATCGTAATTTAGAGTTTTCTCCTGATGGAAAGCAACTTTTTTATAGCATTAAATACGATGATACCTGGAAGATTGAACAACGTAACATAGATGATTTTTATTCCCCAACAATACTTACTGAAGGCTACCTTTTAAAATTTAGTGATGATCATAAATCACCTCCCTTGGTGCGCAAATATAATGAAAACATATTCTACGAGCTTGTGGGGTTAGAATTAAAAGGTGAGGGTGTATATTTACCTAATATCCATTCAATACAGCAATTAGAAATTACCCAAAATGAACTGTTTTATGTGAATGGTCATTCTCAAGCACCGAAACTTTATAAAATGGATAGGAGCACATCTTTAAGAGAAGAAGTGCTTGATTTACCTGTACCATACTTTGTTTTTAGCAAGACATCAGAAAAACTTCTGACATATAAGCTCTATAAAAATGATACGCATTTAGCACAGGTTGTGTTTTAACTTATTGATTTTTAATAGATAACATTTCTCCACGTTACTCAACGTGCCTTTTTGACGATTTGAGATACAGTAATTTCCAATAATCTTAGTTGGAGATAATCAGATGCTCAATATTAAAAATATATTTGTCTTAATAGCTATCGTTACAAGTGGAACTATTCATGCTGAAACAAATACAAGTACTAAAACACAAACTAATGAAGCAATTGTTATAGAAGAACCTATAGTGATTTTTGAAGTGCCGTGCCGACCATTTCCAGAATGTTTAGTTCTACCTAGTAGTTCAGAGTTACTTGGATATGAATCTAAATTAAATAAGCCTAAACCTTCTAATATAGATAAACCTAAAAAGAAATAATATGGTTGAAAATGAGTGGCCACAGCCTCGAGACATAAAACGAAAAGGTAATTTCCCTTACAAGTTTCGTATCGATGAAGATTATCATTACAAAACTAGCTGGAAATTAGATATACCATTTGAATCAGAGTGGCTAAAAATATCAGAAGATGGCGTGATAACAGTTAAAGCAAATAAAACTGGTTATGCGTGGGATGGGTGTACTCCTAAGTTTAGTTTATTAAATTTGTTTATATTAGGAGTGCCAGATGGTCATATAGATTATAGAACCATGAAACCATTTACTTACTATGCTTCTCTCATTCATGATGTTTTATATCAATATTTGAATACAATACCAGTAACGAAAAAAGATGTTGATTTACTTTTTCTTAATATGCTTGGCGATTTTAAATTGAGAAAAATTTATTACTACACAGTGAGTATTTTGGGCGGTAGGCTTTCAATGTGAAAATATCTCAGCTATTAACTATAAATATCATAATATTTGTAGTTAGTGGTAGGATGAGGAGAGGTGGGATGAAATCTTTAATAAAATATTTATTTACTTTATTAGTTATTTGTAATGTCGTGATAGCTGATGAGTTTAAGGTTAGTAAACCTAATCTTCAACTGTTGGAAGGTAATCAGGCAAGATATGACATTAGACTTCCAGGGCAAAATAATATTACTTCAATTGAATTCATAATTGAAATAGATACATTTACTAAAAAGTTATTTGAGCGCTTTAGGTTTGGTTACACTTGTGAGGAAGATCAAAAAACAGAAGGTTTAGATGGTGCAGGATTATTGTTCGAAAGCGAGTTAAAGGAAACAAAACATAAAATTAAATGCACCGGAAAACAAGAAATATTACCTGCGTCTAATGAAATTTCACCAGCTATTAAAGATGGAAAAATAACGTTTAAATTAATTTCACCTAAAAATATAGATAGCTTATGGGTAGTATTTGCAGTACATGATGATGAAGAGTACAAAGGGATTAAATCATTTGAAATTACCAATAGCCTAAGAGTGTTCAAAAGTGATGACAGAGTTGAACTGCTTGCACCTCAAAAAGTGAAAGTTACGATTTTAGATGATGATGATAAAGTTGTATGTGCTAGTTTGATATCTCTCGATACTAACTGTTTCGATGTTCACGTCGGCCTTAGAGGCACATTTGATATAGATGGAAAGCTAAAGACAGAGCCATATTATCACTTTTTATCTAGGACTAAATTTTCTGGTTCATTTGAAGGCATGTTCGAGGCAGAGTACTACCAGCTTCCTGAGCTTGATAGCAATTCGGATAATGAAAATATGATTAATGATTCAAATATTACAAATCCTTTTTCAAAGTCCACCGGAATGTTTAAGTTAACATATACAGGGTATTATGATCTTGGAAAACGATTTTCTTTGTTTGCCAACTATGGAGCAAGAAAAGTTCCTCAGTCTTTATTTCGTGAGAATGAAGTAACACAGTTTACTTCTCTAGGAATTCAACATGAATCATTCTTTGGTTTACAAAAAGGAAGAGGTTTATCTGGCTTTAGCTTTTCTAAAGATGAGTACTGGAATTTTTGTGAAGGAGCATCGGATACCGTTGAAGATATTTCATGTAGTCTTTCTGACGCAGATTCAAGTTCTGATCTAGTGTTTAATAATTATGAAAATAGGATCAAACTATTTGGTACGATAGCTTTAAATAAAAAAGGATCTGTTATGTTAACGACATATATGGATTTTCATAAAAGAGGCAATGGGCCAGCCGAGGTAGGAATTTCTTTGACTTATGGTGGGAAGTGGAGTGAACTGTTATCTGATTTTTAAGGTGGCTACTTTCTAATTTTTGGTAGTATAAGTTTCAAGCTTGCTCAAGCGAAGAGGATTGACAATAAAGTGAAAGAATCAAGTATTGTTTAAACTATAATCAGTTTTTTATATCCATCACCTAAGGCAGTGGCTTGGGCAAAAGGCTAAGCCGTTGCCCTGAAATACTACCCATGGTAGTTCTTGTTGAGCTACCCCCATAACATCAACAGGAGGATTATCATGAGTAGATTTAATCGATTATCGCATGTTATTTGGTGTTATAAATATTATAATGTTTGGGTGCTGAAATATCGTTTTTGGATATTAAAAGGTCGTGTTGCTTCGGAAGTCTATAAGACAATACAGGCTTATTGTGGTCGAATGAACACCGAAGTAATTGAGTTGATTGTTCAGTTGGATCATGTCCATTTAATTGTTTCGATGCCCCCTAAAGAGTCAATTTCCAAGTTATTAGGAATGGTAAAAGGAAAAACAGCGATACAGGTGTTTAGACAGTTTCCCTACCTGAAAGAGAAGCCTTATTGGGGCAATCATTTTGAGGCTAGAGGTTATTGTGTTGATACGGTCGGTATCGATGAGCAATCATACGTAAGTATGTTAAATTTCAAGAAAGAGAAGAAGCTTGTCAAGAGAGCTTTAAACTTAACTAAAGTCATATTTGTGGGGATAACACTAGCAGCCTTCTTAGAGGGCTACTATTAAGCCCCTTCAAGGGGCTAATCAAAACCACCTTCTTAGAAGGTGGATGTTTTTTTCATTTGTAGCTTATACTTCCCAGAAAACAATAATAGAATTTGCCAAGTTCGCTTTTAATCGGGGATCAAAAAGTCACAGATAATTATAAAATTGATGGATCTTAAAGATGGATTTCGAAACTTTAAAGCCAATTCTTTCTATCGTATCTCCTGTTTGTGTTTTATCGTGGTTTCTGTATAGGCTTCCCATAACTTACAAAAAGATTGAAGCTGATACCCCATTTTGGACTTTGATCAGTAGGCTCTATTTAAAGCTCTATGTAGATCCTGTTTCTTCAAAACAAAAAATGAAGAGAGTCTTTAGAAAGAATCAAAAACGATTTAATTGCTTTTCACTGATTTCTGGTATTGATACAGATACTAATCGAAATACTATCTTTTCTTTTGACGATGACAAATATACCAAGCCAAGATTTAAACGAATCATCAGACACGAAGAAGCTAAGAAACATCAAAGTTTCGGTAAGGCCAGAAAACTCAATGAAAACTCCATAAATCTAAGCCACTTGATAGCAGAAATTAAATCTGGTTTTCAAGGTAATGTGCTGATCCGAGGGGGAGGGGGGACAGGAAAGACAAGTCTATGTCGATTTATCCTTCATTATTTCATTAAGTTTACCAACAGCTTTGAAGGAAATATTTTTTATCTAAGAGCAAAAACGCTTAGCAAATTAACTTTAGATATAGACAAAGATAAAAACTCCTCAAATAGCAAAGGTAGCATCGAAAGATTTGTTGCGCGCTCAAAATCACTCTATTTTCCTTACTTATTATTTCTCCTGTATAAGAAAAAGCTGTCAATTGGCTTTATAAGAGGCATCTTAAAAAGCTCGCTCATTATCATTGATGGGTTAGATGAAATCACCGATTTTAAGAAAAAGAAAGAAGTGCTAAAACTGTTAGAGAATGCGAAAGAAATTTACGAATGTCGATTAGTATTCTCTTCTCGATTTATGTCCGTTGATTACGACAGTGGGTTATTTAGAAATAATACCGTTATCTATGACTTATTACCTTTTAGCTCAAATCAGATTGAGCGGTTGTCCAAGATCTTGTTTCTCTATTTTGGTGTCACTCATTGTAAGCCTAATGATTTTGTCAGAAGAATTAAGCAGAATAATGCTTATGACCTAGCGTCAAATCCACTGTTCTTGACGTTAATGGTTGAGTTGGAACGGGACCCTAAAAATCGGTTGCCCGATAGTAAACCAGCCCTAATCCACAAAGTCGTCGTGGAATCAATCAATCGACGAAAACATGGTTCGTCTGAAAAAATGTTGCACAAGTTGCTCATATTGTTAGCCGAACTTGCCGTTAGCCTTCAAGACGGGCAGAACGCGCAACAAATTGAAGCTAAGCTTAACTCGAAGATTAAAGACCAGTCAGATCTACCATTTGGCTGTTATCAGGATTTTGTAGTTTATATCGAAAAGCTTGGTTTTATATGGGTTGATAAAATTGGACGTGTTGATTTTTCTCATCGCTGTTTTAAAGAGTATTTTCTTGCTTATTACTATTGTAAAAATATTGATCGAGATACGATCAGCAGCTTGTTCTTTTTGCAAAAGCAAGACCATTCGAGTGACCTTCTTTATTACTACTGCTTCTTGCAAGAGAACATCGAAGACTTAGTTTTGACTTTAATCGCTTCTCAAGGGGATAAAGTCGATCTCTCAATAGCAATTCGGTTGTTATCAATTGAAAAATTAATAAAAGAAGTTTATTTGGGTACGCAAGTAAGAAATAAGCTCTGGAGTAAGATACGCACTGATCATGGACATGACAGAGAGCTACTTAATAGTGCGCTTTTTGAATACCGCCTGAGCCTGTTAAAAATGTCAGATCCGGTGTCGAAAGTGATGATGCCTTATAGCGTTGCTTCAAAAATGATTAATCTAAACCCGGCGATGAATAAAGTGAATGCCAGAGTTGCATTACTTAATGAAGAAGAAATTCACGCCTTAGTTGAGAACATCAATCAGAAATATCCTTGTGAGTACGGTGAATACACCATCCCTCGTTTAAATCATGTTAAAAAAGACAGTGTCGATGATATTATTTACCTGGGAAGCAAAGGTTTATACATTTTAAATCCCCATTCGGAAAGCTTTAAACAGACAAAAGATAAAATTAAAGCGGTTGCCAAAGATTTTGTCAGCAAGAAGGTTGATGAAAATAATATTGATGTATCTATTTCTAAATTAATAATAGCAATCAGTCATATGGCTACAAATATGTGGCGACCCGATCTCTATTTTTCAACTGTCGATGCCAATTACATTAAGTATCAAGCTAAGAAAGTGATATCAGAGATAAGAACCAAAATTAAATTTGGGGATTTTCAATCGAACAAAAACTTAGATGCGTTAGCAATCTTCTTTGAATTTAAAGAGTATGAGAGGGAAGAGTTATTTAATAAGAGTAATCGGACTTTTACTAGTATTCTTAAGGAAGTGAAAATCGGGAAAATTACGCGCCCTGAAATTGAACACATGATTCTCAACTCAATGTATAGCATATTTAACAGTTTTCGATTTGGCCAGTATGGTGGTGCCGAAGAGCAAGTATTAATTATTTCATATTTGTATGGCGTGTTGATGGTTCAGACTGAGCTTGAAAATGATATGAAGTTTAAAGGTTGGGGTAGAATTCGATTGTGTTATGAAAGGAGCAGAATGAACTAAAAATCACTTTCTTTTTAAATTAAATTGAGCGCAGGTTAAATTGGTTTATCGAGTAATTTTGTTATTTGTTCCCAATTAAATTAGCATTAAATAAAGGAGTACTGGAGAATGACAGAAGCAGAACGTTCTGAGCTTGAACGCAAGAAGATTGAGTTTCAATTACAAAAAGAAGAATTTGAAGCGAAGAAAATTAGACTGGAGGTTGAAATGCTTGAAGCCGAAATTCAAATGCCTTTTTATAAAAGTAGGACACTTCTACGTCCAGTGGTTGCCGGTATTTCTCTTTCCGCCTTGTTTGCTGCTTACATTCATTACATATTTTTACCTGAACAAGAAAGACTGTCTAAAAAAGCTGATACTGCTGAGTTTGTCCTTCAAAAGAAACAGGCTCAACATGATTATCAGCTCGCAAAATTAGAACTCATACAATCAAAAATAGAGCAAGAATCTGAAGACTCGAAGAACCAACTTGAAGCTGCAAAGATCAGCCTTGCTGAAGCAAAAAAACGAAATGAGGAATTAAGTACGATAATTAAAGATGTTAAAGGTTCGAATACGTTAGATGCTGAAAAGGAAAAACTGGAGAGTATTAATACAGCAATTTCGAAGAGTAATAAAGAGATAAATGCTCAACTAGCAGATATTAATGACAAAACTGTAAAAATTCAAAGTATAAAGAGTGTTTCGTCTGAGCGGGAAAGTGTTTCTACTGGGAAAGAAGGTTGGATTTATATTGGTTATTTTCCTAAAGGTAAATGGGATTTTAAGACGCTCGACATTGTCGATATTAAGCCTGTTAATGGTGAAAACTACATTATTTCTCAAAACGTTAACATCCGTAATCAGTATCCTGCTTTAGGATTTTTAGGTTATGACTACGGAGATGTGATTGGATATTTAGAACCTGGGCAGGAAGTTAAGATTAAAGACTTAGAGATCGTCGGTCGGAGTAAGGTCTGGGCGTTAGTGAGTGTTTCGAAGTAATTTCTGACTGAAAGGAACCTGGAAGATCGTAGCAATGAGCCTTCTAGAACTAGATAGTTTTAGTAAAAGAGCTCTTTAGCAGTAGGCGGAACGAATTAAAAAGCAGGATTAGTAGAAAAATTGAGAAATTACCGCCAAAGCTCTTAATTTAGCCATAATTTAAGATAGAGCATTAACTAATTTCCATAAGTCATAAAAATACTGTTCAAATATCCAGTATCTTCAACATAAGACTAAAGACTCTCTAATTTAAAAGGATAAACTATGCAGTCTTATGATAAAGAACCTAAAGCACTGATTGATTTAATTAAACCTGCCTTATCATACCAGCGTTCTGCTCAATTAAAATTTTATGATAGTAAAGAAACGTATGAGTTTTTTGGCTTAGCTTGTGAGCAATATATTCATGAGCCTTCTATTGGTTTTATTTATGGTGTTGGATATGTTCACCCTGTTGAAAAAGATGCTGATGGCATGATTTATTATTTAAGCATTAATGAGCGTGAGCGTCTTGTACAAGAATATTATTCACTTTATCTTGAATATCGTAAAGGAGAGCGGTGGGCTTTTTATGAAATGAAAAAGCATTTTCAAAATAACTTTCTTTTTAGTCTTTCATTTATGGATGCAGTGGTTGATTTTATTAATCCACTTGGCTGTGTTAAACCAGAGCCAGATTTAAGTGCTTGGGTTAAGGGGTTTAAAGTTTACTGGGAAAAATATATGGATAAAATAATGACGCATTTTAAGCAAGATGTTGATAATGCGGTTATCCAACTAAGCATGATCAATACCAATATTGATGATCCCAGAGAACATATCAAAAGTGGACTTAGCAATAAAATTTGGCAAATGGCTTACCCTGCTATGGCTTGTTATGGTGAAACATTAAAAGACAATATTCTTTATTTTATTTATTCTATGCCCGTTAATGCAAATTTAATGATAAAAAGTGATGAGTAAATCAATGGGTTCATTAATTCATCATTAACGTCTTAATTGCATATTGAAAGTTCGGGAATAATTTTATCTCTCCACATTAATTAGGAGAGATACAATGAACAAAGCCACAGAAAACCAATATATAGAAATTTATCAGTCGGGCAAATCTAAACTAGCCAAAGTTGCGTTATCAAAATTATTTATTGCCCATGAGAGTTGGCTTAATACTCGCATAATGTTATTAAGTCGATATGCTCAATTTGAATTTAAATTTGATATCCGCCAAGAAGCCTACCTTGCATTTATACAAGCTGTTAAACAGTTCGATTTAATTAATAAACCTTCAATAAAATTAAAAACATTAGCAGGCCGATATATTGATTGGCAGGTTAATAAATTGATAAAAGCGCAAATTTATTGTGGACTAAAAACGCCAGTAATTAATGCTAGTTTAAGGAAGATGATTTTAAATGTGATGAAGCTTTCTTTTTCTCAAGCGGAGCAAGTGGCGGAGTTTAAAAAAATTGCACAAGCGCACAATCAAAGTTTAAAAATGGTTAAATATATCGCTAAGTTTTTATCGAGCTATCAACATTCATCATTTGATAGTGGTCAATTTGAACAAAAAGAAATTGATAGTTTATTTCAAAGCGGTGCTGACGATGTGTTTAAACAGGTAGCAGTAGCTAAAATAATGAATAAAGCTCACACGCTATTAGCGAATGCGCCAAATAAAACCAAAACCATATTGAATGAACGCTGGTTTAGGAGTGAGCCTGTGCCGTATGAACGATTGGCTAAGCAGTCTAAAGTGACACCAGAGGCAATTCGTATGCGTGAAAAGCGAGCTTTACAAAAATTAAGAATTGAATTGGAGGCCTGATTTTAAAATCTAAGTGTTGGTTTATCTTGCTTGTTTGCTATGAGAGATATTGTATAACTAACACTTAGGAGTTTATATGACACAAAATAATATCCTTGAGCATGTCGCTTTTGAAAACCAAGAAATCATTAATCACTCATCAACTCCAGTAGAAATCAGCATGTCGATTTCTCCCCTTCAAATTAATCAAGTCGAACAATATATTGATTGGTTAGCGATTGCTGTGTGTAATCGTTTATTAATTAAACATACTGATTATCAGCTTGTTGGAATTTTAACTGAACAACCTGCAACAACAAATATGCAAGCACTGAAGTATTGGCTGAGAGCTTATTTGACCAATAATGAAGTGTTATTTTTAGCTCAAGATAATAAGTTGAAATTTATTGAAGATAAAATCAAAGATTTATTTGAAAATTTTTGGTTTGGCGAGAGCTAAGTATTTCTACTGCTCTTCCTTAATTGCAAGTTACTTTTCCTTTGATGAAATAAGTGTGTCGAAAGGCACACTTTTAAACTAATGAGGAAATATATGATGAACACTTACCTTACTACCGAAGAGCTTTCTAAGCGTATTAAATATGATGTTAGAACCATTAGAAACAGTTTGATAGATTCTGTTCTGTTAGAAGGGGTACATTATTTTCGCCCCTTTAATGGTCGTAAAATCTTGTATATTTGGGAGAAGGTCGAACAAGATATGATTGCTGGTCATAGCATTGATAGTCTAATTGCTTCTATTCGCTAAGAAGGGGGGAATTTATGGCTAGTATTACAACACGCAGTGGACGACTTGTGATTGATTTTCGTTATAAAAACCAGCGATGTCGTGAAAAAACAAGTCTTATTGATACGCCTCAAAATCGCAAACAACTAATGCTTTTAGTTAAACGTATTGAAGCAGAAATTACACTTGGTACGTTTGAATACAAAAAGTATTTTCCAGAAAGTAAGCGAGCAGAGAAGTTATCGTTAATGGAAAAACAAAGTATTACCAAATGCTTAGAAACACCACTTTTTGAGACGTTTTGTGAGATTTGGTTTTCAGAGAAAAAACCAGAGTGGCGCAAGTCGCATCAGAAAAATGTGAGAGCCATTTTAGATCGGTATTTGTTACCTCAGTTTGCTAAAGAAGAAATAGGAAACATTAAAAAATCGTCGATCTTAAATTATAGAAGCACATTGGTCGGTAGTTTAAATGGGCGAGGCAAAGTATTAAGTGGAGAGCGGATCAATAAAATATTAATGCCGTTAAGGATGATCATTAATGAAGCTGCTGATCGCTATGATTTTGTTACGCCTTGGCAAAATATAAAACCCCTTAAGATCAAAAAATCAAGTGTCGAACCGTTTACACTTGATGAGGTTTTATTTTTTCTGGAAAAGGTTAGAGCCGACTTTAAGATTTATTATACGGTTCGTTTCTTTACGGGACTAAGAACCAGTGAAATTAATGGCTTAACTTGGGAAAACATTGATTTTGAACGTAGGCAACTGTTGATCCATCATGCACTTGTTGATGGTGAAATTGTAGAAACTAAAACTGATGGTTCATTTAGAGCTGTTGATATGTCTCAGCAAGTTTATGAGGTACTTAAGCAACAAGAAAAGGTGACTAAACACTTATCTCAGTTTGTTTTTTGTAACCAATATGGCGATCCACTTAATTACCGAAATATCACTCGGAGAGTATGGCATCCTACACTCAAATATTTAGGTTTAAAACCTCGCCGCGCTTATGAAACAAGACATACTGCGGCAACATTGTGGCTTGCGGCAGGGGAAAGTCCTGAATGGATCGCCAGACAAATGGGGCATGCTAATACCAATATGTTATTTAAGGTTTATTCGCGTTATGTGCCTAATTTAACCAGAAAGGACGGCGCAGTGTTTGAGAAGTTGATAAACACAAAAATTGAGAAGCTCAATGAAAAAACGGCAGTAGCTAGCGTTTTGCGTAAAGAAGATCGTTAGCTTGATTATTGAGTGATTGAGTTGCAATGGCTAATCCATCTTTAGGATCAATGTCTAATGCTTGGCAATACTCAATAAATTCAAATAGCTCTAGTTTTCGTGTGCCATCTTCGATTTTTCCAATAATTGAATGATGAACACCTAAACGAGCCGCTAATGCCCTTATTGAAAGATCGGCATTTTCACGGTTTTTGATCAGCCAATTCCGTAGCTGTAAATAATGTGAAGAATTTCTTGAATGTCTCATTGTCTCTATTTTAGAGACAGTGTATATTGTCTCGTAATTCGAGACTTGCAATTCAAGGATCTTATAGAATTGGATAGGTAGGGGTAATCGAATGGGGGCTGCTAGTTAGTTTTGTTAGCTGTTATGTATAACTAGCTGGCATACCAATTAGGGAATATCACTTTAATAAAATTATCAATAAAGTGGTTAAAAAATAATAGATAGTGAGGTAGGTATTATGAGAATTTTGTCACCAGTGTTGGCATTAATGATGGTTATTTTTGTTGGGGCATGCGGAGGCTTAGGGGCAAAGAAAGTCACTGCTCCCCCTGTTGAAATAGATATTAGTCATATTGAGCCACTAATATTTGATAATACAACAGATATAAAAATGAATACATGGAAGCTAACGGAATATATTACGAAATATTACTCAAGCGTTAGTCGCTTTAAACCCTTTCAGAGAGTTAAGAGAACTCAAGCACTTGGTGGTACTCTGGTTACCCATAAAGCGGGTGTAAATGTGGTTAAAATTGCTGGAAATAAGATTAGAGTAAGTTACGATTATGAACTTCATTTTGCAAATGCAGGTACTGATACAAAATATACTAGGAGTACTACAGAGTTTGAGATTATTGAAAAAGTGGTTGGAGATAAAAATGAATACCACTTTAAAATGACAAAACCCATTGTCCAAAGTAGTGGTGGAAACTTGTTTGGGTTTACAGAGCCTCCACTAGATGAAATAAATTCTCTTGCTGAAGATTTTAAGTCAGCCCTTGCTAAAATTAAACCGAGATTTTCCTCATATGATAAGCTCAGTGGGGAGTTTGCCGCTAAATATAATGAAAAGGCAGTTAAAGCAAACTTTGATCGCATTCTAGATAATACCTCATCTACAGAAGAAGGGCATTATTCAATGAATCGTTATCTTTCACTTGATGGTAAGAAAGATAACGTAAGGGTGACAATGGCTTTTTATCCTTACCGACAAAATCAAACTAAGATAAGATATATGCTAGAAAGTAAGTATTATATTGACTCATTTGGGCGCTCAACGTTTAACAAAGATAAGTTCAAGCAATATGAAGCAAAACTTAAGCAGATTGCGAATGATTGAACACTTAGCATTAATATAACTTAAAGCCGCAGTTTAGCGGCTTTTTGTATGGCTTTTAACTAAAGTTTATTCATAATATAAAATAGATGAAAAATAAACTTAGCGCTTGATGATGAATGAGCCAACGCTTTTTTATTGGCTAGGTTACTTAAGTGTAAATAAAAGCTATTATTTGCGTTACTCGATTTACGACTTTTATCTAGCGTAATATTTAGCTTAGTAAACTTCGATCTTAGTTGCTTTTTAGTTTCTTCATTAGTAACTAGTAGTCGCCAATATTTCTTATGAATTGCGGGTTCTAAATTAGTGAGGAATTGCTCTAATCTTTTGCTAGAGTTAAACGAAATGCCAGATCGAGTAGTGACTGAATTTTCTAAAAAATAAATAACTTCGTCCATAATTGACTGATCGGATTTATACAAAACATCCAAATTTTTTAATATGCGATCAGAAAAAATAATATCTTCTACCATAAGTGGCTTTGTAAGTGTGATCGTTCTAGAGTTTTTTTCTAAGCGAGATTTGGCGATTAGCCTTGGTTGATTTTGGCGTGTTTTTAGTGCTCGTAACGCTAGTGCATTGTTTATCCAACGCTCGATGTGTTTAAAGTCAATACCAAATTTATTGGCTATAACACATGGGCTTGTATCGTCTTCGTAAAGTTTCAAACAAGCGTAGATATCGCTATATGAGTAATGTGTTTGAGGTTTTAAAAAAATAGGGTAGGTAGTAGTTGGTAGTTTTGATGTTTCAGGGTTTATTGCTTCTTTAGTACTACTTTTCATTTTTTTATCAATATGTGACTGAAGAAATTCAGTCGGCACTTGACTAAGATTTTTATATTGCTTCTTTAGTTGAGTCAGTTTTTTTTCAGAAATGGCAAAGATGTTTTTTGCGTAAGTACGGCTATATGTTTTTGCCGTTCTTGAGAGCTTTAAATGACTAACTAATTTAACAAAGTGTATATAACTACTAAATGTTGAGTTTGGCGAACTGTGCCCGCACAAATAGCTGAGTGAAAGAAACGTTTCATTTACGCTATCAAGCGAATTAATATTTTTGATGAAAATATCTTTTAACTGAATTGCTGGAAGCTGTGTAAATTCTTGTGCTAATTCAAATTCTTGCGAGGCAACTAAAAATAAGTTTGAAATGGCGGTATGCCTTAAATGGTGAAAAACATAATTTTTATTCCCTGAAAGTTTTCTAAGAAAATAGCTGACTAAGTTACTTATGGTATAATTTTGTAATGAAATGGTTGGCGTGTCAAAATGACAAAACAACAATTCATTATTGTTTTTTAGTTTTCTCATTCTGAGTGACAAGTAATTTTGTAGAAGTTTAAACTCATCATTAGACAATAACGATTTTAAATGAAGCCTACGCTTTCCTGCCGCAGTTTTAATATTTGAATATTTATTCGAACGTATAATAAAATAGTAGTCAGAGCTTAATTCTAAGTCTTTTATTTGAGCCGATGTTAGTTCAGAAATTCTGCATCCACCGCGATATGCAATAACTACGATTAACTGTATTGAGATTAAACTATTATGATCGATATTTTTTAACTTGCTAAGTTCTCTAACTAATTCTCTATAGAGCGCGTAGCTGATGTATCCCGCATTAACAGTTGTGGAATTGTTATTACAACTGACTATAGAGCGTTTTAAAATTGGAAGGTTATAATGATTTTCACAAAATCGGTGAAATAGTGTGAGTGTAATACTTGTGTTATTATTTGTTGCGTTTTTGTCAATTTTTTCTAATTGCTCTTTGTAATAGGTTTCAAAGTCTTCTGATGTAAAATGTTGAATATTATTTTCTGACTCTAAAATTGCCAGTAAGTTAAATATTTGGCTGAAGTAGGTATTCAGGCTAGAGACAGCTTTGTTTTTCTTTGTGGTAAGCCGCTCTATAAACCAAAGCACTAGTGCTTTTTGAAAAAATGGCCATGAATTAGTTTTGATTGCTTTTAAGCGGACTATTGCAACGGTAGGTGTGACTTTACTGCCATCTTTATGCTTTGCCTGTATTGCGTTTTTGATTTCACTTTTAATTTCTTGATAGTAAATATTTTGGTTAGAATTCTTAAGTTGAGGTTTGAAAGTTGGGAAATTATTAAAGTCTGAAAATGATATTTTTTCTATCGTGTGATAAGTTTTATTTTGAATGGTATTCCAAAACTGATGCAGTAAATCTGCGTTGTTAATCTTTACTTGTGAAATTTCAGTTAAAATATTCGGTAGTTTAACACTTTCCAAACTTTCATAATAGGCAATACAACCTTGCATAAATGACTTTATGTTTTTTGTGTAAATTAGGCTGGCGTTTATTTTGTATGAAATTTTTTTTAATTGATTGAAAATTAGTTTGCTTGAAGATGACTTGTAAGTTTGATTTGTTGCAAATTTTAACCATAATCTAAATATCGCTAGACTTTGAGTGTCAAAGAAAATTCTGGTTTGATAGTTAATGTTCTTAGTAGCGCTATTGTCTTTAATATTTTGAATGTTTTTATTGTGGTATTCGATATTAAGATAATAGTGAGTTTTCTTAACAATATTGATTGAAGATAATTTTGTTTTTTTATTAATAGTTCGCAAAAATGACAATAGCTCATCTTCGTTAGTGATTCTGCCGAAAAGCATTAGCGATACTGATAGTGCTAGTGTTAGATCACCAAAAGATGCGTTAACAAAAAATTCAGGCTGGCTTAAATAAGTTTCAAATTTTTGAGCAAAGTGACAAACTTCTCTGCTTTTTATGTGCGATATGATATTGCGAGATTGCTTCAATCTTTTAACTTTTATTGAAACGTTGGGTATTTCAAAGTTGGTTCTGTTTGTTTTATTATAGTTACTGACAAATTGCGCAAATATTTCACTACCGAGCTGCTCTTCATCTCTTGATTTTGCGATTTCTTGAATGGCAATTTCAATTGCCTGAATTTGGTTTTTGTAATATTCATTATCATTATAAATAGGGTTTTGGCAACACCAGTTATTTTCTATTAGTTTTTTTACTTTATTTGAAAAGAGCGTTATCTTTTTATGTCTTTGTATAGTTCGCTGATTTTCGGCATATAAAAGCTTGTGTGACTTCATATTAAAGCCCTCTTATTGCTTGAATATTAAGTGTTTTAAAAACACTATCAATCGCTTCTTTTATTGTTTTTAGATCGCTATAGCAGAAACCGCTATATCGACCAAAATTTTCTAAACCGATTTCTTCATGTCCAAGAAAACAACGTAGAAGTGAGTGTTTGAGCCCAAATTTCTTTAAGTAGTCTGCCATAAAGCGGCGTGCCCAATTCGAAGGCAGGGGCCAGATTTGTTTCAGATAGAAATCTAATTCATAGGCAGTTAACTCTTTAAATTGATTATTTATAAATAATTGCAAAAATGGCCTTTTTGAGCTGAAAATTTCATCAATTTTTAAGTGTGATTTATTGAAGTTTGCTTTTAAAATGGATTTTAAATTTGAAAGATGTTTCAAATAAAAATCAATTTGTAGGCTTGCGACATCGCATAACATAATATGCCGAGATGTGTCATTTGAGCGGTTTTCTTTATCGCTAATGCGAACGATGTTTCTGACTAAATCAAAATTAATTAAAGTGTCAAATGGCGAGATAACCCTCCTAATTGCAGTAGCAAAAGATAAAATTAAGTAAGTGTATAGCACGTAATTATTATGATAGTGGATAATGTTTGACAAGGTGATGTTTGGCTTATATTTAAAATAATCAATTGATTGATTAAATAATTCTGTGATTTTTTCTTCTTTTATCGATAGCTTGCTACCCACTAACTGATCTTGAATTAAAGAGCTGTCGAACGATAAATTAATGTCATATTGATTTACAAAAGGTTTTACTTTATAGATGTATTGGTTATTTATAGTGTTTGCTGACAAGGTGCAATAGTATTTTGTGACTGAATGTCTAGCTGAAATATTTAACCAATATTCAAAAAATATTTTGTCTGTATCGGAATTGTTACAATAATAAGCAAATGCTCGTGTTATTTTTGCAAGTGTTATTCTGGTATTGTGCTCTTTGTTTATCGTTTTAAAACTATCTTTTAATTCATTTTTTAAGTTCTTAAGCTTATGAAATGACATAGTGATACTTTGTTTTATGTCGTTTTGAATTTCTAGGGGGATCGAGAGATAATAAACATCATCTACATAATTCAAATAATCTTTGTTAGTGTTATTAATTGTAAAATCAGTTAACTCAACACTTGTCGCTAAATATGCTAGATTATTAATTAAAACTATGCGTTCATCGGTTTGATCATTATTTCGGCTTAAGATTTGACAAGTTTGTTCAAAGCTACGGCTATATAAAAACATAAATAATAAAATCGCTTTAATGCAACTATTACTTTCATTTATTTGTTTAAATACAAAGTTAAAAAATATTCTAATTTCATGATCAGTTAAAAAAATTGTATCGCTTTGAGCATATACGTTTGATTTAATGATTGAATAAGTTTTATTAATTGAGATCCTGTTTTTTATTGACTTAGAGCTAGCAAGCTGCTTGTTGATGCTATCTTTAAATTTTACGAGTTTCTCATGAGCTAGATCTTCTGCTTGATGTGCCAGTGAAAATTTGTCATTTGAATTGATATTGATTTTTTGTTCAATAATATCGTAATTAAAATCGTTTGCTTTATAAGTTTCCTGCCCTCTACAAGTTAGTGATTTCTTTTTTGTTAACTTTTTTCGATATGACTTGGTGTTTTTTTTACAATCTGACTTGGCGAGCATGGCGTTAATAGGCGAAATGATTTGATGTATTTTTGCCGCAATTGACTTACTGTAATGAACTGATGTTTTTAAGCTTGTTTGCTCGTGAAAACCATTTAGTTTATCAAGTAGTATTTCTAAGTTTGCGTAAGCTGACTTGATTTCAGTTAAAATTTTATGGTCGCGGGGTTGTAATATTAAGCGAGTTCTTCGCGTTAATTTTATTACCGCTTCTTTATCCTCTGAAATAGTAGTCAGATAGACACTAACCAGTAAAGTTAGTGCTTTCAAATGGTGATATTCATTATCTTTAATAATATTTGATTGCGCTTCGCAAGCAAGCATCGCAGCAATCGGCGAGTGCTGTATGTGTTTGTTTTTTAGTAAAGAGTATATTTTTAATAATTGCTCTTTATTTACGTTCTTGGAATAATTATAAGAGCGAAATTCATTTAAAATATATAAATAATCAGCTATGTTTTTGTCGCTAGATTGGTCTAATAAACTAGTTAAATAAGCGGCATGAGAAATAACGATTTTTCTATTTGCTTTATTAAGTCGATCAAAGCCTAATTTTTTGTAGAAGCTAATCATTGTTCTTCTACGACATTAAATTTAAAAAGTGGCTGATGCGAGTTTAGTCTCTTTAATCGCCGTTTATGATTGAGTATTTTTGCTTTGTTGATTTCGAAAATCATGCACAACCTTGGTCGTGTAATAATGACTTTATTTTTGATTTCTGCAGATTGATTTTTTTGTTTGTTTTTAGATATTAATTGATATAAAAGCTCTAAACCGATTTCGCAATCTATGCTATGAATCAATATTTTGCTAATTGAGAGCGATGCATAGTCAATGATGTTGTAATCGCAAATGTCATTTCTAATTCTAATTCTGATTGTTTTTATATTCGATTTGATTGCAATTGAGAATTCACGAAAATCTGAGATTAGAAAATAGCTTGAATCTTTTTTTATTACGCTAAAAATATAGTGGTCAAAAAAGAATGCTGTTAAATTTTTCGGAATATTATTAATTGATTTTGATAAAAAAAGAGCATCAGAAAACTGATGATAATAGCTTTCTAAACTTTCATGTATTTTGATTTTTTCAATGTCAATTTCTTGTATCTTAAAACTTTTCATTTTTCGGTTACTTTTATGGCTTCTTATGTCTGCATAATAAGTAACTTTTTTCTAAAAACGATGTAATTTAAAAAAATTAGTAAAATTATTCTTAATAGTAAATTTACTACGAGAGATATAGAGCTAAGAAATTGTATTAACTTAAAAGCGTAACATTTAACTAAACTTGAACATTTTGTTAGACGCTTTTTAATAATTTCACTTTATAATCATTCGGTAAAAAGTTTTCAAATTTATAATGCTGTTGTTGAGCGTTTCTTCGGTAGTTTGAAAAGTGATTGGTTGTAATTTAACCAGGAAAAGGATAATCTGCACCCGCGCCTAAATATTCTTGAAGCAGTTTTACATCAGAGTAGTTAGGATAACCGTCAGAGTAGTTAACGTTGTTCCAGTTGACAGTATTTTCTGCTTCGTAGTTTTCTTCATAAGTTAATGGCGTGCCCCAAGGAGACAAAGTACAGTAATTCTTCTAGGCTTAAATCAAATAAATCTTGTTTATCTTGATTATTTGCATAAGCAGAAACAAACGGCAAGCTTGCTAGAATACAAGCTAGGGCAGAAGAAATTAGTGATATTTTATGATTTGGTGTGTGTTTTAAACATACCTCTAAATAATAAGACATTTTTGGCTAAAAAACCTAATTGAAGTTAAATAAAATAAAAGGCACTAAAAAAGCGCCCCTTAATTCTAGAATAAAGAAGTTATTTTGTTAAAATCAATTAACTCTTTAATCTAGCTTTAGTTATCCAATCCTAAAAGCCATTATGTATTTTAAGACAGGAGATAGAGCTAGGGCTGGAGTGCAACACCAGAAGAACAGAAGATAAAGTTTGTAAATATCGCTGATAGCATCAAAGGTCATCCAGATTTTGAAGCGAAATATCAGAATAACCCAGATCCACATAACCGAGAGCTAGCATTTGAAAAAATGCTTAAAGAAGTAATGCTTGCAAGACGAAAAGATGAATTGGAGCTTTATAAGCTATTCGCAGGTGATTCGGCTTTTAAGGCGTCTTGGACGCAGAGCATGCAGCGAATGGTAGGTCAGTAACTTTCGTTATAGATAAAATAGAAAAACAAAACTAGACAAGGATTTAAGATTGAAAGTTGAAATTTGGGACGGCGGACTTCAAGAACAGGAAGTTACCGCGATCGAAAAAATAAAAGCAGCCTTTACGGCGAAACTTGCCAAACTTTCTAAACAGCGCCTTGTTAATGGAGGCTCGCTTCAAGAACAATTGAGAAGTACTGGATTAGCAAGCAGTGGGATGTTCCCGTGGAAAGGATATGCGGGTTTTCGATTTGTTGATTCGAAAGGTAAAGAAGGCGAATTTGATTTAGTTATCGTTACTCACTGCAATGTGCTAATTATTGAGCTTAAAGACTGGAATCATGCTCCAATAACTGCCGTAGGAGATACTTGGTATAAAGGCGAAAGGAGCATGGGTCGTTCTCCAGTTTCCGTAACGCGCTGCAAAATGTTCACTTTGAAAAACAAACTCAGTAAGTTGAAACATCGTTTTTCTAACAAAGGGTACGTTCCATTTGTTGAGTTTTTTGTCGTTGTTACTGGTGATGCTGATATAAGCAATTTGGAAGGTGAACAACGCAAGCACACCTTGACACTTTCTGAATTTCTTAAGTTTGCAGATCAGGAATACTTCGAGAGTTTGTTCTCAATAAAGCACTCTAAGCAAAAGTTACTCAATAAAGATTTTTATTTGTTCGATGAACTTTTCGGTAGCAATAAGACATCACCTAAAACATTGAGGGTGGCTGGCTATGAAGCAAAAGAGAAGATCTTTGATCACCCCAAAAATGTATACAAGGAGTATTTAGCGAAATCTGAAATTTCGTCAGCCTCTGAAGCATTGCTTAGGGTCTGGAATTTTAAAAACATTGAAGGCACAAAAGCTCACACGCCTGAAGGGCGCTCCGACATAGTATCTAGAGAGCAAGAAGTCTTGCAGCGGATTCGCCAGCAGAACCTTGACCTTTACAATCATTGCTTACGCTCGTTGACGAGTTTTCAGAAAGACGAGGTTACTGCTGAGTACAGTGAAGTTTACGAAATACCGCCTGGTCATGTTCGGTTCAATGAATTTGTCGGCAAGTATGGTAGAGCTTTTTCAGAACAAGATAGAATCAACGTAACAAAGCTTCTATTAGCTAAGTTTAGTGACTTGCATCTGGCAAAAATTGCGCACCGTGATATCGCAGATCATAGTTTGTGGATATCACCGTCAAAAGCTATTGCACTTTCGAATTTTATTTCTGCCTATCATCAACCAATTGGCACTGTTGGCGATTATCGAGAGTCTTTGTCAGTCGGAGCCATTGAAGCGTCAGAGCTGTTAAATGACAACAAACAGACCCCTTATCAGCAAGATGTTCACGCCCTTGCTCTTGTTGCATGGCATTTGTTATCTGGCGAACGAATGTCTCCAAAGAGTATGCAGAATATTCAGGAAAGCATGCTTTCATGTGACAAGTGGTATGCGGGAGTCTTGTTAGATGCGGTGACAACATCATATCAGTCTGCAACAGAGTTTTTTGATGCATTGAAAAAGGCAGAACCTGCCGGGGAAACTATACCAACATTCGACGATTCTGAGCTGGAAGCTTATCGGCATCCGGTTAATCACTCTAGGCACTATCGTGAAGATGATGACTTCATCATCGAGTCTGATGAGAAAGAGGTCTATGTATCCAATGGCTGTCTTGTTAAGGCATGGTTGAGTACCGGGGGCAGTGGGGATTCCGATGCGTCCAATTTCCATGTTTTGCGATTTCTCAAGCTGTTAGACAAATTGAGTTCAGCAAACCCTAGTTTTCTACCTGCAATTAGAGATTATGGAATTGCTACCAAGTCTTCGGCTTTATATCTAGTTACCGATAAAATTGAGGGAGAGTGCTGGAGTGAAGTATCAATACCTGAGGAGGGTAAAGAAGCTCTGGTTAATCGGTTTATTGCATCGGTAGAACAGTTACACGAACTGGGCATAGCTCACGGGGATATACATCCAGAAAACGTCATGATCAGTAACGATAACCAGTCGTTATATCTGATTGACCTTCCAGACTATTCTTCATCCGGCGAACAAAAGAACCACTTGTACAGTCCAGATCATATAGATAGCTGCACTGCTTTTGAACGAGATAACTTCGCAGTAATGAAGATGTCTTGTGAGTTACTTGGAATTCGTTGGGGTGAGCTGGATGAAGGTTTTCCAACGATATCCAAAACAATTTTAGAGGAACTATGTGATAGAGAGTTTGGATTCAAAGAGCTTGGCCGCTTCAAGCTCTCCATTCAGAAAAAACAAATTGAAGTTGAGCAGGAAGTCATAGAAGTACGAGCAGGAGATGCTTCAGAGGCGATTTCAATCCTCCCTGACAATGGCAGACTCTTCGTAAAAGTTGAACCAAACCCAAAAGAAGCTTCTGAAGTTAGAGTAACGATGACGGGCATAGGTGGAATATTCTCCGCTTTGTACAAGGTTACTGAGCAACGTTTTATTGTGGGGTTCAAGCCAAGAGAGCGTTCGTCAATTAGCAAACGAGATGAGGCACAGAGTGACTTTGAGATTGAATCTGCTATCCGGATTCGCCCCGGTAAGCCGCAAGACTTAAACGCGCTGACAACATTCTTGAAAGAAAATCAGGACTTCAGAAATGCCTTAGATAGAGCTTTAACACCTCCGGCAACTGAAGAGGTACTCTACACTGAAGACGAACTAACCGAAGGCTTAAAGGAAGCATTTGCCAAGCTCGGCCAACAGGAGAGAGTTGCTGTCCCTACTGAGATAGAGATATCTACAATCGAACTGTGGAAAGCCATTCTTAGCACTGAAACTGAATCTAACCCCAACATTGAGTTAGCAGGTACACCAATAGCGGTACCTGAATCAAAAAGTGAGCTCATTCTTTCATATTCAAGCGATATTGATCCTCTTGAGACTTTTGGTCGCAATGATGAAGTTGATGCACTCCTTATCGACGATGAAGATAATGAAAAAGTGTTAGGGCATGTATGCCTGAAGTCATCGGCGTTGAACGAAGTAAGGCTCAACAATACTCGAGCCTTGGCCCGCAGGTTAGATGACGGAGATATAGTTTACTTTCGTTCTAAACAAGACCGCGCCTCTTATCGAAAACGTAAAGTGGCGTTGGAGAGGATCTTAACCCGCAATTGCGTGACGCCTGAGCTTGTAGAGCTGTTTGATCCTTCATGCCAGCTTAAGCCAACTGACTACGGGATTTCAGTAACTAAAGAAGACTTCGAAAGATACGATAGAAGAGACCAGCATGGAAAGTTAATTAGTCTTAATCCCCAGCAAAGAGAGGCGTTTAGCAAGCTGATAAATAATGGTCCACTATCCCTTCTTCAGGGACCTCCAGGCACTGGTAAGACCGAGTTTATTGCTGCTTTTGTCCATTATTTAGTGGAGAAACAAGGCACAAAGAGGATTTTATTAGTAAGTCAGTCTCATGAAGCTGTCAACACGGCAGCAGAGAGGATTCGGAAGCACTGTTCTCGATTAGATACACTGCTTGAAGTTGTGAGGTTTAGTAACCGAGAAGGCACAGTTTCAATAGGATTAAGGGACGTTTACTCACAAGCAATTACTACCGAGAAGCGAGAACTATTTAATGCTGAGGTAAAGTATCGAGTTCAAGCGCTTAGTGATGCTTTGGGACTTGATGCTGAATTCATATCCAGTATGGTTTTAGCAGAGCTTCAACTGTTCCAACAAATAGACCATTTGAGTTCTTTGTTGTCTCAGCTCGACATTATGTCCGATGACGAAGACATTACTAAATTTAAGGTACTGTGTGTCGAGCTAGATCAAACCATACGGGAAACGTTGCTGAACAAATATGGTTTCGAACTAGCCAATGAAGCACCAGTTTCAGAGGCAAAAGAAGAAGTCATTGCCAAGCTTTGCCGAGAATACAGTGTGAGGCCTGATGAGGCGCAAAGGGTTCGAGCACTGGCTAAAATCACTCGTGATATGCAAAACGCCTTATCCGGCGAGCGAGTAAATTACGATGAGTTTTATGCCAGATCCAGACAACTGGTGACAGGTACATGTGTTGGTATTGGGCAAGGACATATAGGGATTAACCAAAACGTTTATGATTGGGTAATAATTGATGAGGCGGCAAGATCTATCTCAAGCGAACTTGCCATTGCGATGCAGTCTGCAAAGCGAATTTTACTAGTGGGCGACCATTTACAATTACCTCCACTTTATTCCGATGCGCACAAGGCTGCTCTTGCGAGAAAACTTGGAATTAACGGTTCGCGTTCAGATCTAGATGAAGTCCTTCGTAGTGACTTTGCTAGGGCGTTTAACTCAGATTATGGGCAAAGGGCGAGTGCAGCGCTTCTTACTCAGTATCGAATGGCCGACCCTATAGGCGATCTAGTGTCACAAACATTTTATGATGGAAAGCTCCAAAACCCTACTTTAGAGGATCGGAGAACAGTTCCCGATTTTTATCTTAAGGGCCCTAAACCGATTAAGAGTACTGTGACATGGCTAGATACATCAGAGCTGGGGGGCAAGTCCGATCATGATGATGACAGAGGTAGCAGTATTTACAATCGCTGCGAGGCTGTTCAAATTATATCTCTGCTGAAACAGGTTTCAGATAATGACGACTTGGTGGAGGACCTTGCAGGTATCGTAAGCAAAAACGAGGCCCCAATAGGTGTTATTTGTATGTATGCCGAGCAAAAAAGGATACTTCGGCAAATGTTTAACCAAGAACTCTGGCCTGATGGATTTAGGGAGCTTGTGAAGATAGACACTGTCGATAGCTATCAGGGAAAGGAAAATCGAATCATTATCCTGTCGATAACTAGATCTGATAAAAAGCAAAGCCCAGGTTTTTTGTGGATGCCAAATCGTATAAATGTTGCAATGTCTCGAGCAATGGATCGACTTTTAATCGTAGGAAACTCGGCTATGTGGAAAGGCAGGAACAAAGATCTTCCTTTAGGAAGAGTGCTTGAATATATGTCCGAGCATGGTGAAAGTTCAGGGTATGCGTTTGTGGCAGCTAAGAAAGGAGGCAAGAACGTCAAATGAAAGAGATAGTTACGTTATACCAGGAAGTGGATTTTTTGCTTCCTGCTCAGAGGTTTAATATACAGTTTTCTTACGTCTCTCAACGCGGATTGTCGTTTATTCGCGAGTTTACATTGAGGCTGATTCATCTCGCCCCGATGGCGAAGCAACAAGTAGCGACTTTTCTTGGTTTAAGTTCACTAGAAGCCGAAGAAGCGATATCTGACCTTGTACAACGAGATGAGCTAACTTTATCGGACGATGGACGGCTGAAGCTGACTGAGAAAGCTAAAGGTTACTTTTATGCTCTAGGTGAAACTCCTAAGCTTGCTAGCATAATGGAAACAGGGGCAACCTTGAATTTTGACTTGGCCAGTTTTAGTTGTTTAGAAGGTGATAATTCTTCGAATGGATGGAAAACAGGGTTAGCACTAGAGGTAGACAAAACGAACCTATCGAATAGTGAACAGCTGGTTGAGAAAGAGTTTCAGTACCAATTTAATCGCATATTAGATGCGGGGCTTCTAAAGAAGTCGGTAATTCAAAATGAGAAAGAGAGACCCCGTGTTTACACTGTATCATCGGTCAAAAAGTTACGACAAATACCACTTAGGCTGAAAACCGGCTTTAAGGTAACACCAGACGGTGAACGTATAGAAATGGAAGATTTTGAAGAAATCAATAGCTCTGAAGTCGTTCACCAGCTGATCACAGATCAACTATCCTCTTTGATTAAACCAAACAATACGATCTCACTTACTCGTTCAATGGTGCAAATGGGGGATGAGAATACTCTTAAGGTTTTTGATAGCGCTTCGAATCAAATTAGTCCTAAATTTTTGCTTGATCTTAATCGCCTTGAAGAACATGAGAAGAAGGGAAGAAAAACATTTCTTGGGCCAATCTACTCAAGAAATAACTGGGGTAAGATACTCCGTCTTCTAGACCCTATTCTGGAAGAGCGTATTAAGAGTAAGAAGGATTTTGGGGGAGACCGATTTATTTGGTTGGCACCATCAGATCCTTTCTGGGGGAAGAGCGAGCAACTTCCCTCTTGTCTAAGTTACTTTATCAACAAATCAACTACTAAAAAGAAAACACTCTACAGACCTACCTTGTATGTGCCTGTATACGGGAGCGATGATATTCGTACAGCCAGGCAGTGGAAACATAATCTGAGCAATGCTACGGACCATATGAAAGGTATTCTCGAAGGGTTTATGGATGGAAATGTCGAAGTGTTTTATCTCGAAGGAGAAATGATTTCTATTATTTATCATTTCTCACAGCCAGAAAGGCTTCCAGTTTCAATTCCATTGGGATTCGTTTCCACGGATAAAAACATGGTCTCTAAACTTGGAAAGCTATTGTTGGAATATATCGATGGTATTTCTTCATTTGATAAACCAAATGACTGTGGGTCGATTAATAAAATGTAATTTTTGGGTAGCTAGTGATCTCACCGCTAGCTACCCAATATAGATTGTCGTAAGCTAAGTTTATTAGGCTACGCTTGCACAAAGTTCATCTAAGTCAGCATCCGGGTTATAAGCAAGAATCGGTGCCAGATTAAGAAAGGGGTGATATTCTTCACTGTTAATTGGCTCATAAGTATTAGGGAGAGGGTATTCATCAGTCGGCGTACAGAAATTATTGAAAATGTCATTTAAGTTTTCTAAGTGTTTAAATAGTTTCATTGTGATTGGTTTAAGTGCAATGGGAGTGATATTGTTGATTAATAAAGATGTAATTAATATTAACCATCTTGGAGTACTTAAATTGATTAAAAAACACAAGAAAAAAAGGTTAATAGCGTTATAATCTTTCTGGGTTCTAGGAACTATTTCTGAGAAATAGTTCAAGATCATAAAGAGGTTGTATTCAAAAAAGTGTGCACATTGCGCATTTGAAAATCGACAATTTTGTGACCAAAAAATTCGTGACTGTGACCAAACACTTTAAATTACTTTAAATCCGATTATTTTCAAGAAAGAATAAATTCAAATAAATCAATCAGTTACATTTAAAGTCAAACAATGAAATTTAAAGTCATGAGTTCAGGAGTGCCTTGCCAAGGTCGGGGTCGCGAGTTCGAATCTCGTTTCCCGCTCCAATTTATATTTCTCAATTGTGATACCCCGGTTCTACTTTGGGATACGTGTTTCTTTTTCGTTATCAATGTTTCAATTAGAGTACTAAATCCTGCGCATTAATGCCTTAAATAGGATGGCTTGCTGACTTGCTGAAACATGCATCTTGAAGTAGAACGGGTATATAATTGAGCGAATAATTTTAAAGGGTTAAAAAATGACTAAAAACAAAGCGCTTGCTATACAACTGCTTAAAAGAAGTTTACCAGAGCTTGTATCTGACGCTTGTCAGTTGGAAGGGATAAACTTTACTGTACCTGATATACAAACACTACTTGGTGGTATGACTGTTGGAAATAAAGATTTACACGAACAAAATATTGCGCTTAACCAAATTAACGCTTGGAAAATGATTTTAAGCGATTTAAACAATAATAAAGTTGAGATAAATAAAAGCTACTCTCACAAAATACATAAAATTGCGGCTAAAGAAGATGCGATGGAATGGGGGCAGTTTAGAAGTGGCAATGTTACTATCGCAGGAACCGACTATCTGCCACCAAAAACAGCCGAACTTAATGACAAGTACAAACAAATGTTAGACGAGTTTTCTGCAATTAAAGATGACTATAAAAAGGCGAGTTTTCTTTTTCTTCACTATGCCAAAAATCAGTTTTACTATGATAATAATAAGCGTCAAGGACGATTTATGATGAATGCCTATTTGCTTAATCAAGGTTTACCAGCAATTAATGTCCCTAAGAAAAGAGAGAACGATTTTAATAACGGCATGTTGAGATTTTATAATTCGCCAATAAATGATACTTCAGAAATGTATACATTTTTAATGAGCTGTATTCACCCTACAATTGCTGAGCAATTTGATTTACCTGTTGTTAGTTTCTAAGTAAAACGGATATATGTTATTCTTCGCCACCTTAAGTCGATGAAAATAATTTAGCCTTGTAACAATACCTTTATGAATTCCACTGTTGAGTCTTGCACCCTTGCTCTTATTAAAAACGCGAATGTTTTTGCCCCAGAGCCGCTTGGTTATTTGAATTTACTTATTGGTGGCGGAAAAGTTTTGTATATGGGAAAAGATCTGCCAACAATGAGTGATTGTGTTGATGTAACCGAGATTGATTTGCAAGGTAAAACATTAGTGCCTGGGTTTATTGACGGACATGCTCATATTTGTGGTGGTGGTGGTGAAACTGGGTTTTCTAGTCGGGTGCCGCCTGTTCCATTATCAGACTTTACCAAGGCAGGGGTAACCACGGTTGTTGGTTTGCTCGGAACCGATGATTTAAGCCGTTCAACTGAGTCTTTGGTTTCCCAAGTTTATGGTTTACGCGAAGAAGGACTTTCGGCTTATTGTTATACTGGTGGGTATCATTTACCGCCAACAACACTAACGGGGTCGATAAAGTCAGATATTGTTTACATTGAGCCTGTGCTTGGTATTGGTGAGCTTGCTATTAGTGATCATCGTTCAAGCCAGCCGACATTAAACGAGTTACTAAAAGTAGCGGCTGAGGCGCACGTTGCAAGACTTATGACTAATAAAGCCGGAGTTGTGCATTTGCATTTAGGCGATGGCAAACGCGGATTATCGCTTGTAAGAGAAGCACTAGAGCAATCTGAAATTCCTGCTCGTACGTTTAATCCTACCCATGTAAACCGCAAAAAAGCGTTATTTGAAGAGGCGTGCGAGTTAACCAAGCAAGGTGTTTATATTGATATTACCGCATTTGAGGCTGGTGATGATGGGGTTGAACCCGATGAAGCAATTATTCGATATATTCAAAGCGACTACCCGCAAGATAAGTTAACCATTAGCTCCGATGGTGGTGGCTGCTTACCAGATTTTAATTGTCATGGTGAGTTAATTAAGCTCGACTTCGGAAAGTCGTCTGCTATGACCGACGTTTATCGAAAGCTTATTAATGCAGGTTATAGTCATGAAGTGGTTTTACCGTTTTTTACAACCAATGTTGCAAGCCTTTTACAACTAGAAAATAAAGGCAAAATTAAAGTTGGTATGGACGCCGACCTTGTAATTTTTAACCAAGATCTATCCATTAGCCATGTTATGGCATTGGGCAATTGGCATATTTTTGATACCCAATTGTGCCGTAAAGGTTTATTTGAATAATTACCCTAACAAAAATAGAGAAATAAAATATATGTGTCCTTCCCCTATTCCTGATGGTCATCAAAGAGGTTATGTTATTCCTATTGGTGGTGCTGAAGAAAAAATTAATAACCCAGACATTTTAAATAAGTTTGTTGAGCTTTGCGGTGGTAAAGACGCCAACATAGTTATTATTCCAACGGCTTCACAATTGGAAGACACGGGTGAACGCTATGAGGCAATTTTTAAAGAATTGGGAGCGGGGTATACCTATTCGTTACCAATCACTAAAAGAACCGACGCTAAAAACGAAGATCTATTGCAGCATTTAGAGGATGCAACAGGTATTTTTATTACCGGTGGGAATCAGCTTCGATTATCAACCATTTTAGGTGGTACACCTGTTGCTCAAGCCATTCGACGTCAAAATGCCAGAGGAACTCATGTTGCTGGTACATCAGCAGGTGCGGCAATTATTTCTCAGCATATGATTTCTGGCGGTAATACAGGCATAGTGCCAACTGAAGGTGGTGTTAATTTAGTGCCTGGTTTAGGGCTGAATAACCAGTTGGTGATTGATCAACATTTTAGCCAAAGAAACCGGCTATCTCGCTTACTCACCGCAGTTTCTTATAATCCATTTTTGGTAGGTATTGGCTTAGATGAAGATACCGCAGCTTTTATCAACGAAGATCATGTTTTTGAAGTGGTTGGTAGTGGGGCAATTACAGTGATCGATCCTTCTGATTGCGACCATACTTCAATGGCTGAAGCTAACACAGGTGATGCCGTTACCATTGTTAATGTGAAACTGCATATTTTATCTTCGGGCTCGCATTATGATCTGGATAAAAAGCTTGCTCATTTAGATTAAACTTAAATTATGTCTGCTCTTTTTGAAGAAGAGTGGACATAACCTCATCATCTTTCCAATTTGCTGCGCTATTTGGTTTTTATGCCCGTTTGAAAAGGGCTTGCCATTTCCTGCAAGCTACGCCTTTCAAACTTTTTGGCTGAACACTGTAACAAGCACCTTGAAGTAGAACGGGTATATAATCAACTGGACTTAATGTTTAATCTGCACCATTATTAGAGACATTAACCGTTTTGGTTGTATTAAAAATATCAAAATTTTAAACTAAGATTCGTTAAAAAATAATTGAGTAGGGAGCTATACTTATTCTCCTTTTATACTCGTTCTTCTTTAAGGTGCATTATTTAAACAGGCTGTAAGCCATTCTATTTGAGGCAGCATTTTAATATGAAAATATCCACCACTAACATTTTTGTTGGGCCTAATATTTACGCCAATTTTCCCGTACTTAGATATGAGCTAGATTTAGGGATCTTAGAAGATTGGCCTTCGATGAAATTGGGGGAAAATTTTGTTTCTGGTTTAGTCAATGCTGTTCCAAGCTTACAAACTCACGGTTGCTCTTATGGTGTAGAAGGTGGTTTTATCCGTCGCTTAAGAGAAGATGAAGGCACTTGGATGGGGCATATTTGGGAGCATGTAGCAATTGAGTTGCAAAATTTGGCTGGCTCAGATGTAAGCTTTGGTAAAACCCGCTCGCTTGAAAAGAGGGGAACCTATTGGGTTGTATATGAGTATAAGCAAAAAGATGTAGGGCTTGAGGCTGGAGACTTGGCAAAAAACTTATTGCTGTCTTTGCTGCCCGAAGAAATAAAGTCGCAAATGAGCAGTGAAATAATAGCCGATTTTAATTTTGAGGAAGAGCTTGAGTCATTTGTGAGAATGGCACAGCGTAAAGAGTTTGGGCCAAGTACGGCCTCTTTGATTAAAGCCGCCGAAGAAAGAGATATTCCTTGGTTAAGACTAAACCAATATAGCCTTGTGCAACTAGGGCATGGTAAGCATCAGCAAAGAATTCAAGCAACTATCACCAGCGAAACCAAGCATATTGCGGTTGAGCTATCATGCGATAAAGAAGATACCCATAATTTACTTAATGATTTAGGTTTACCCGTGCCGCGTCAAATCATGATTTACGGCGTTAATCAATGTTTAAGAGCGGCAAAAAGAATTGGTTATCCTGTGGTGGTTAAACCGCTTAACGCCAATCATGGTAGAGGTGTAAGTATTAACCTTAATACTGAAGCAGAAGTAGAAAAAGGTTTTGAACACGCCAAAAAACATGGGACTAGTCGTGCGGTGCTGGTTGAAAGTTACGTTACGGGTTTTGATCATAGAATGTTGGTGGTTAATAACGAATTAATCGCCGTAGCGAAAAGAGTACCAGGTCATATAAAAGGCGATGGAAAATCTACCATTGCTAAGCTTGTTGAAATTACTAACGAAGATCCTCGGCGCGGTATCGGGCATGAAAAAGTATTAACCCGACTAGAGCTAGACACTCAAGCCGAGCGACTAATGACAAAAGCGGGTTATACAGAAGAAACCATTTTAGATAAAGATGAAATTTTTTATCTACGCTCTACGGCCAATTTATCAACTGGCGGCACAGCTATTGATGTTACCGATATTGTTCACCCTGATAACCGCGAAATGGCGGTAAGGGCAATAAAGGCCATTGGACTAGATGTCGGCGGTGTTGATTTTTTATCGGATGATATTAGTAAATCTTATAAGGACATTGGTGGCGCTATTGTGGAATGCAATGCCGCGCCTGGCTTTAGAATGCATGTTGCCCCAAGTGAAGGACAACCAAGAGATGTTTCGGGCAAAGTGATGGATATGCTTTTCCCGCAAGGGCAAAAATCACGCATTCCTGTGGCGGCAATTACTGGAACTAATGGTAAAACTACAACCTCAAGAATGCTTGCCAACATTGCCAAATCAGCTGGCTTTACTACAGGAATGACATCAACCGATGGTGTTTATATCGACGGTAGTTTAAGCGTGAAAGGTGATATGACAGGACCAACATCAGCACAGATAGTATTGCGCGATCCAAGCGTAGACTTTGCCGTTTTAGAAACTGCTCGTGGCGGCATTGTTAAACGTGGGTTGGGTTATCATGAATCAGATGTTTCTTGCTGTTTAAATGTTACTGCCGATCATTTAGGCTTGCGCGGTGTTGATACCGTGGCACAGCTTGCCGAGGTAAAACGTATTGTTGTAGAAGTGGCAAAAGATACCGTTGTTTTAAATGCCGATGATAAGTATTGCCTAGAAATGGCAGAGCATTGTAAAGCTAAACATATTTGTTATGTCACAATGGACTCTGGGCATGGGCTAGTTCGAGAGCATATTCGTAGTGGCGGAAAAGCTGCCGTGCTTGAAAAAGGTATTAATGGCGAAATGATTACTTTTTATGATAATGGCGCTCATATCCCATTAATTTGGACACATTTAATTCCAGCAACATTAGAAGGCAAAGCGCTGCATAATGTTCAAAATGCCATGTTTGCCGCGGCAATGGCCTATGCATTTGAAGTTTCATTGGATCATATTCGTCAAGGGTTAAGAACCTTTAGTAATTCGTTTTATCAAGCGCCTGGTCGTATGAATGTATTTGATGAGCACCCCTTTAAAGTAATTTTAGACTATGCGCATAACCCCGCGGCAATAGATATGATTACCGGATTAGCTTCAAGATTAGACGTTAGCGGTAAACGACGAATTGTATTAGCCATGCCAGGTGATAGAAGAGATGAAGATATTTTTGAAGCCGCAAAAATTTGTAGTCAAGGTTTTGATGAATATATTTGTAAAGCTGATGATTTAAGGCGTGGCAGAGGCTTTGATGAAGTGCCTAAAATGCTAGAGCAAGAGCTACTAAAAAACGGTGTTTCGCAAGAACAAATTAAAATTATTCCAAATGAAGTTGATGCAGTGAGCTACGCACTAGAAGCTTCAAAAGCTGGAGACTTACTGGTTGTGCTAGGAGATAATATTATCCGATGTTGGAAACAAATTATCCATTTTGGTGATAACGAACATAGTGATTCGGCTACGGGGCAAGCCTCAACCGAGTCTGAAAAATTATTTGAACCAGTTGAACATGCTTACGAGCTTAAAGAAGGGCAGTCTTTAGTGAAAGATGAGCGAGGTGTTCGTATAGTAACCAATTATGACGATGAAGAAGCCGACTAATGATTACTTTTTGTGGGTAAATAGCTACTAAATTTGAAAATTATAACGTTTTAAAAATCACAATGATGACACTTAAATTTGACGAAGTGCGCCGAATAACTGGTGCTAATCTTTTATCGAATTATCCAGGAGCACTTATTGATGCTTTTGTTGATGGTATTGATCCAAAAAATGTTTGGCATGTTTGGCAAAAACATATGCTCACTATTTTTGAGGCGCTTAATTGGCAAAACGAAAAACTTTTTTATCGCAGTTATACCGGTGGGATCAGTTTATCTCTTTCTGCGCCGATAGATGCTTTGTACACTGCTTGCGATGCCGCAGAGCTTGGCTGGGAATTTTGTGTTGCTGAGCTTGAGCAGAAACCAGTATTAAATAAACAAGAAAAAATACAAAATTTGCAAACCACGCTTAAGCAAGAAATTAATCCTTATTTATTAAAATTAATTGCTAGTGCAGAGCAAAATAATGTGAGCTATTTGGTTGATGATGATTATTTCTCACTTGGCACCGGTGTGAATAGTGAAGTATGGGAAATTGATAAATTACCCAGCATTAAAGGTATTGATTGGTCAAAATATCATAAAATTCCTAGCGCCTTAATTACTGGTACTAATGGCAAATCAACCAGTGTACGACTGGCTTCAACCATCGCTAAAGCTGATAATTATAGCGCGGGTGTTACTTCTACCGATTTTATCCGAGTAGGAGATAACATTATTGATAAAGGCGATTATTCAGGGCCTGGTGGCGCGAGAATATTATTAAGACACCCTGAAACCGAAATAGCCTTTTTAGAAGTTGCAAGGGGCGGATTATTAAGAAGAGGTGTACCAATTAATAATAATCAAGCCGCGCTTATTACCAATATTGCCGCTGATCATTTGGGGCAATATGGAATTAACACCGTGCCAGAGCTAGCAGAAGCTAAATTTATTGTTGATAAAGGTTTAGCGCATGATGGTGTATTAGTGTTAAATGCCGATGATAAAGAGCTTGAAAAAATGAGCAAAAAATCCGCTCACAAGATTTGCTGGTTTAGCACAAATAAAAACAATCATTTGATCCAAAAGAATATTCAGCAGGGTGAGCCAGTTGTTTATTGTGACAGTGGCAATGTTTATTTTGTCGATGCAAACCGTAGCAATAATTTTAATGTGGCAGTTAAAGATATTGTAATGACATTTAATGGCACCGCTACCTACAATATTTATAATGCCATGGGGGTTATTGGTTTATGCAAAGTGCTTAAATTAAGTGACCAAGCTATTTTAAAAGGGCTTGCTAGTTTTGGTAGTAATGCTCAGGATAATCCAGGTCGTGGCAATCGATATGAACATCATGGAGCAGAAGTTATTATTGATTTTGCTCACAATCAGCACAGCATGAATGCTGTGATTAATATGGTGAAAAATATTGATGCTAACCGCAAAATAGTGATGTTTAGTCAAGCTGGTGATCGAAGTGATGAAGAAATTTTGAGCCTAGCCGATGAAATTCTCAAGTTAAATCCTCAACTAGTGATCGTTGCCGAAATAAAAAACTATTTGCGCGGTAGAGCAGTTGGTGAAATTCCTAATTTAATTAAAAAACACCTTCTTAAAAATCAAATGTCAGATAATCAAATTAAAACTTTCAATAGCACCGTTGAAGGGGCTCAATATGCCATTGATAATCTTCAACAAGGCGATCTAGCATTATTGTTTACTTTAGATCAAAGGGAAGGGGTTCATCAGTTGTTGGTGGGATAAAGCTATATTTGTTTTACTTGAAACTTTTGGTTGAACACTGAAACAATCCCCTTTTAAATAGAGCAGGTATAATACGAATTTTAAAGTCAATTATCGGTGCCTATTTTTAGCCACATTAATTGGAGAAAGTAAATAGGGCATAAAGCATAATAAAAAAAGATTAACCAATGAATAACTAGCAAAAGTATTGATTTTAATAGGGAGTTTTAACGTCCATAGTAAACCTAAGCTAACTATCAGTCCTATACCGCAGGTAAAAGCATAAACTTGTAATTGTTTGAGATTTGCTACACGTTTAAACGGCTTTGTTAATAAAGTGAAAAACAATAATAGAGAAGTGGTAATTGTTAAAGGAATAATTCGCGGTTTTTCGACAATTATCTGATAAATAAATGAGCTTTTTAATATGGTTTTAAAATCTTCTGACTGACCTTTAAAATAGATCATAAACCCAAGAAAAGCAGCGCCAAGCCCAATAACAATAATTATATTAATCAAATAAGTGAGCTTGCTATCTCTAAGTAAAACGGCACAACCATTTGCACTAATTGTCCAAAAAATTGAGAATAAGGTGATCAGGGATAGCAGAAGCATTGCTATTATTTGCATAGGAGTAATATTTTCTTTTATTTCATCAATTATAATATTCTGACTGAACTCTGGTAGTCCCGTTATCAATAGAGATAAAAATGGAGTGATTATAAATAATAAGTAAGCAATAAATATGGCAAAGGCTAATGTATTTAATTTGGATACTGCCAATTCGAAGTTAGACAAAGGTCTTGTTGCACAGTGTGAAGTAATATTAAATTTTTCAGTACCTAGCTTATTGCTTGCTATCAAATGTGCGCTCATAGTAATTAATGTGGACATCATTAATATTCCCATTAAAATTATTTTTCTTTCAGCACCAAAAACGACCGCACTTACGATAGCTATAGCAACTAATCCTATTATCAACGGAATAATAAAAGCGAGTGATTTCCACTCATACCAATACTGAGCTGATAGTTTATTTGTAAAATTAGTAAGCTGAGTATTATTTGAAAGTAGGTTAACTTTTTTAAAAGAAGATAAGTTTAGGGTAAGTTGAAAACTTTCGTTTTGCCGTGTTCTTACTAGTGTAATAAAACAAAGCACATAACCGCTTAACAGCAAAATAATTAATCCAGCTGAACCATATAATTTATTGTGAATGAGTGAGTTATCGTCAGGATTTAAAATAGCGGTAACAGAAAACAACAAACCCAATATAACTAGTAATAGTAAAGCGGCTTTTTGTGTTATTGGTGTATTCAATCCCCAATTAATTGCATGAGACCAAACTATAAAAGAGCTTGTTACACCATAGATAGTAAATTGCATCAATCCACTTAGTTTTATATCTGAAAAAGTATTAATCCATAAAAAAATAAAAGTAGAAATGATAATTGTTGCAATTAATACAGGAACTATAGACAAAACCCAAGTGGATAGTGGTAATCTAAGAATATGTGAAGGGAAACCTTCGCTTTGTTTTGCTTTTGCATTAACATCGGTATATGAAAAAGCGACATATAAAAATAAAACCGAAAATAGCAGAATGGCGTAGCTGATTTTTTCTATAGGTACAATAGAGCCAACTGTTTTTTCTAGATAGCTTTCTGTAACTAACCAAATCAAAGGAATGACTACAAGTCCCATAAGTAATCCTATTTTATTTTTATAAAACACTTCCCAAGTCAGCATTTTAATCATTTTGACCATTAAACTATTCTCCGTTTATTTTTTGTTCTGTGCAGTAGGATGTGAATATTTGATCGAGTGTCATGGCTCGTATTTCAAAAAGATTTATTGATAACGGTTTTAAAGCAGACAAAAGAAGCTCTTCATTAGCATTAAAGTTAATGTGCCATTCATCGTGTTTCTTTTTTAAATTAATGAACCCTGGTAGCTGTTTTAATTTGCTTTTATTTAAACGATTAAGACTATCAGGGCTTGTAATAATTGTTTTATGATTTTCTAACACTTCTTGCATTGGAGCCGACAAAACTAGTTGACCTTGATTGAGTATGACTAAGTGATCACAAACTCTTTCAACTTCATCAAGTAAGTGCGACGAAAAGATAACGCTTCTTCCTTCATCAATTACGGTTCTAATTACAGCTGAGAGGATCTCTTTTCGAACAAGCGGATCTAAACCAGAGGAAGGCTCATCGAGTAATAATAATTCAGGTTTATGAGCTTGTGCAGCACATAGACCAACCCTAGCTTGTTGTCCTTTTGATAAATCTTTGATCTTTTTTTTAAGATTGATTGATGTTTCGTTTAACAAAATATTTGCGTATTTTTTATTCCAATTGGTATAAAAAGCTGACATATAATTCATATATTGTGCAACGGTCATCCAGTTAGGTAGGTCAGGTTGCTCTGATAAGTAGCCAATTTTTCCTAAAACCTCAGCGGGGTGTTTAACAGGGTCGAGTCCAAAAACTGAAACAGAGCCCTTTTGAGCCTTATATAAGCCCAACAAATGTTTAATGAGTGTTGTTTTTCCTGCGCCATTTTCACCAATAATACCAATAACTTGCCCTGGCTTAACCTTGAGGTCAATGTTATCCAAAGCTTTTTGTTTGCTGAACTCACGGGTGAGTCCTTGAATATTAATTATTGATTCTACCGATGCTTGCATTTGTATTAATCCTTTGGCTTATTCTTAGATAACTTTTCAATTAAATGGATAATTTTTTTGGTTGAAATATTCATGTGATGTGCCTCTGTGAGTAAAATTTTTATCCGCTGTTCCAACTGATTTATACAGACATCAGCTGATAATTTGTTTTTTTCATCAGAAACAAAAGTACCTGCTCCCCTTTTTTTATATACCCATCCTTCCGCCTCAAGTTCTCTGTAAGCTCTTGCAACAGTATTAGGGTTAACAAGCAAATCTTCGGCAAGTACTCTAATAGGCAAAAGCTCCTGATCTACTTTTAATCTTTCAGAAGTAATTAACTGTTTAATTTGGTTAATTATTTGTCGGTAGATAGGTACACCATCGTGCTGTGAAATATTCAAATCCAAATAATTAGTCTCAATCATATTGTATTAATTGATTAATACAATAATACAATATTGAAAACTTAGCAATAACATATTGAATAACCCTCTATAAAAGCCTTAATAGCTGAATCTCAAATAACTGCGTATAATGTCGCTTTTTCAACTATGCCGTATTAGTTATGCCTCAATTTATAGCCACTTGTGCTAAAAGTCTTGAATACCTTTTGCTTGATGAAGTTAAGCAGTTTGGTGCTGAAAATATTAAAGAAGGTTTATCTCAAATTAGCTTTGAAACAAGCTGGGAAGAGGCTTACCGCTTTTTAATGTGGAGCCGTGTGGCTAGCCGTTTGTATTATCCGTTAGCAACTTTTGAGGCTAATGATGATGATGCACTTTACCGACATGCTTCTATTATTGATTGGTCGCAGCACATAAAGTCGGGTGCTAGCATGGTGGTTAACGCGCAAAGCTTTCGCTCAAAATTATCACACACGCAATTTATTTCTCAGCGGGTTAAAGATGCCGTGTTTGATTATTTTCGCGATCAAGAAGAAGAAACCCCGTTTGTTGAATATGATGAGCCCGATGTTGTTGTTCATTGCCGAATAAAAAGAAATCAAGTGACTTTATCTATTGATTTAGCGGGTATGGGTTTGCACAGACGAAATTACCGCAATATGGGTGGCGGCGCGCCAATTAAAGAAAATTTGGCTGCGGCATTATTAACCCGAGCGGGTTGGCAAAAAAACTCAACTAACCTTTATGATCCTATGTGCGGCTCGGGAACATTTTTAATTGAAGCGGCAATGATAAGTATGGATATAGCGCCAGGGTTGCACCGAGATTACCTAGGACTTTTTGGCTGGCAACAGTTTAATCAAAAACTTTGGAGTTCAATTGTTAATGAAGCAAAAGCGCGTAAAGAAAAAGGAATTAGCCAAAGTTGTTGTGTGATTGCTGGTAGCGATAAAAACCCCAGAGCAGTACAAAATGCACAAACTAACGTGGCTTTAGCTGGCTTAGAGGAATATATTGATATTTCTATTGCGGGTATTGATCAACTTGAACAGTTTGATTTTGCAGGCAGCGGCTTAGTGATTGTTAATCCGCCTTATAGTGAGCGTTTGGGTGAGCGCGACCATGTTAAACGTCTTTATGGTTTATTGGGTGATTGGTTAAAGCAAAAAATGCAAGGTTGGAAGGCAAGCGTGCTTTCACCCGATAAAGAGTTTGGTCATGCATTAGGCATTCGAGCCAAGAAAATATATAAGTTTAACAATGGCAGTATTCCTTGTGAGCTACTCAATTTAGAGGTTGAAGCGAAAAATTTTGTTGAAAGAGTGGATGAAGATAAGTTCGATCCTAACTTTAAAGACAAGCTTTCAGAGCAAGGGCTTCAGCTTTTAAACCGAATAGGCAAGAATAAGCAGAAGCTAAAAAAATATTTAAACCGAGAAAATATTAGCTGTTATCGAATTTATGATGCGGATATTCCCGAATTTAACGCCGCCATTGATGTTTATGATGAGGCTATTCATATTCAAGAATATAAAGCGCCTAAATCAATCGAGCAAAAAATTGCACAACGTAGGCTTAAAGAAATTCAAAAAGTTGTGGCAGGCAGTTTCGAATTACCCCTTAAGAGTGTTGCTTTAAAGCAACGTCAGCAACAAAAAGGATCTTGGCAGTACTCAGCACAAAAAAATGATAATTCTAGCCAAGATTATTTTTTTTAAGGTTGAAGAATCTGGGCGTTTGTTTTGGGTTAACTTGGTTGAATATTTAGATACAGGACTGTTTTTAGATCATCGCCAAACAAGACAAATCATCGCTAGCCATGCTAAAGGCAAAAAGCTACTCAATTTATTTTGTTATACCGCTAGCATTTCAGTGTATGCCGCTACTGCTGGCGCACTAGAAACCGTAAATGTTGATATGTCTAACACTTATTTAAGCTGGGCAAAAAGAAATTTTAGGTTAAATAATATTGATATGAGTAATCATCATTTTGAGCGTGCTGATTGCTTGCAGTGGTTAAATGATGCGGTTGAACAAAATGAGAAGTTTGATTTAATCTTTTTAGATCCGCCAACATTTTCTAACTCTAAAAAAATGAGTGAGTTTTTTGATGTCCAAGCATCACATCCTAAGCTTATTGAGCAGTGTTTATTGTTATTAAATAAAGGGGGAGAGCTAATTTTTTCAAATAACTTTAAACAGTTTGAAATGCAATTTAAAGGCTCTGATAAAGTTAAGGTTGAGGAAATTACTCATAAAACGACTTCGTTAGATTTTCAAAGAAAGCCACTGCATCGTTGTTGGAAAATTTCAAAACTAGTCTAAACTTAAAGTAAATAGTGGTTGGGGAGAGTTCTTGTCTAGTCAGTTATTAAAAGAATTAAAGCTTTATACAACCTCAGGCTGTCATTTGTGTGAACAGGCCGAAGCTATGTTTGAATATTTGAAGCAAAATGATCAACAAATACGCGAACAGTTTGTTTTAATACCTATTGAAATTGCCAATCATGATGCTCTTATTGAGCAATATGGGATCAGAATACCTGTAATTGCCAATGATGTGAGTGAAATTGGATGGCCTTTTGAATTAGAAGATTTAAAGGCTTGGTTGTTTAAAAATAATTAACCCTACTTTTGCATTAGGTGATAAAAATAGAGGCAATATGCCTCTATTTTTGTTGAACGATCTTATTTTTCTTCGGCACAATATTTTTTCTGTTGTTCTAACATTTTTTTAATATTAGCTTGTTTTTCTTCATCAGACATTAACCGTGTGCCACCTTGACCATCGTCTTGTGCAATCCGAGCATCATTTTGTAAAACGTCAAGGTTTTGAGTGGCAATTTTACAATTTTCTTTACGCCATTCTTGATACTTGCTACTGCTGTTACCAACATTAGTTGTTTGTTGTTGATCATTTGAATTGGTTAAATCGCTTTTAGGTTTTGCTACAGGAGCAGAGCCTTTATCATCAGCTACACGGATACGGGTGTATTTTACACCACGAGGTGGGCGCTCAGAATAGTGAATTTCACCATCGGCACTTTTCCATTTATACATATACTTAGGCGAAGATGATTCAGCATTAAAACTGAAGCTCAAAATAGCCAGTCCCAAAGTAAAAATTGTTAACAGTTTCATTGTATTGCCTTATTGTGTTCCTTATAAGGCAAATATAGACGGAAACAGGGGTAAAAGTTAAGTGATTTATTACAAAAATACTTAAAAATGAGTGGTTTATTGCTCTTTTTCGGTTTGAAGATTGTTTTTCTTGGCAAAATGTATTACATCATCCATTAAATTGGCATATTCGTTACCCAATTTAGCATCAACAATTACGCACTTTATTCCATCAATAACCGCGGGTCTTAATAAAGGTGAGTAATACATGCGGCGATTACGAAAAGTACAAAGATTTCCGCAAAGTCTTTCAGCCCAGTCGCTTGGACGAAACTTATTACCTTCTGGTGTGATCCCTTTAAGGATTAAACGGCTAAAATCGACTTCACTCATGAATAGTAGATCTCATGTTATTCTGTTAAGGCGCGGCATAATGACAGATTCTAATTGATTGTCAATAGACCCAGATCAATTGCCATAGTGACTGAGTTTTTACTCAATTGATCATCAATTTAGTTAAACAAATAATCATCGTTAAAAAAACGACAATATTTGTTGGATATCAAACATTAAGTATAAGTGTAGCAAAGAATAATAACTTCGTGCTATTGCTTGTAACTTATTTGCATCACCATAGTCGTAAAGGAAAGCAATATTAATTTTAAGGTTGGAGCCGCGAGTGTTTAAGTCAAAGTTAAAAGATTATCAAGTAACCCCAGAGTCTATATTTTGGAATCGTAGAGATTTTATTAAAAAGTTAGGATTAACCGCTGCATCCGCTCCTTTGAGTTCATTGGCGTTTGCCGAATCAAAACCTGATTATTCAGGCTCAGAATTAAACTCAGAGCTTAGTAGTGAGTATGTAATAACTCACCATAATAATTTTTATGAGTTTTCAACAGACAAGAAAAAGCCCTCTAAATTAGCCGAAAGCTTTAAACCAGGCAATGATTGGAAAGTAAAAGTAGAAGGTCATGTTAATAAGCCAAGGTGAGTACACCTTAGAAGATATTCTATCTAAGGTTAAACAAGAAGAACGTATCTATCGTTTACGTTGTGTTGAAGCTTGGTCTATGGTTGTGCCTTGGACAGGATTTCAGCTTTCTGATTTAATCAATTTGGTTGAGCCTAATTCAAAAGCCAAATATGTTGAGTTTAAAACCTTACACGATGCGAATGTATTTCCAGGGCAAAAGCGCGGTTTATTTGGCGTTCATACACTGCCTTGGCCTTATACCGAAGGCTTAACCATTGCCGAAGCCATGAACCCCTTAACATTAATGGCTACAGGTGTTTATGGAAAACGCTTGCCAGGACAAAATGGTGCACCAATGAGGCTTGTAGTGCCTTGGAAGTATGGCTTTAAAAGCATAAAGTCGATTGTTTCGATAAAATTCACCGAAACTCAACCTGTATGCACATGGAATGAAAGCGCTCCGCAAGAATATGGCTTTTATGCAAATGTAAATCCACAAGTCGATCATCCTCGTTGGAGCCAAGCTAAAGAAAGGCGTATTAGTGATGAGTCATTTTTTGGAGTGAAGAAAATACCAACTCAAATGTTTAACGGTTACCAACAAGAGGTTGCTCATCTTTATAAAGGGTTAGACTTAAGAAAGCATTATTAGTTGCTAGTTGCTAGTTGCTAGTTGCTAGTTGCTAGTTGCTAGTTGCTAGAAAATCGACAGGTTAAAGGTAGTAATTCATTGAAGACATTAAAAGTTATTGCACATTTACTTGCATGGATACCTTTGGGGTGGTTGGTGTATTCGGCGCTCACTCATAATTTAGGTGGTGATCCACAAACCAAGCTTATGCATGAGCTTGGTAGCTGGGGATTAATTTTTCTGTTACTAAGTTTATCAATTACCCCATTAAGAAAACTAACAAGGCAGCCGCAACTAATTAAATTTAGGCGAATGCTTGGACTTTTTTCTGCATGGTATTTGTTTTTGCATACATTAGCCTATGTGGCGCTTTACTTATCTTTTGATTTTGGTGATCTAGCATCAGAGGTTGTAGAACGTCCTTATATCACAATAGGCTTTTTAGCTTTATTAATGCTTATTCCACTAACCTTTACCTCAACTAAAAAGAGTCAGAGAAGGTTAGGTAAAAACTGGAAAAAGCTTCATCAGCTTAGTTATATCATTGCAGGTTTAGGCTTGGTTCATTTGGTTTGGCAAACAAAATCGGATCTTAATGAACCACTTATTTATGTGGCTTGGGGAGCATTATTACTGGCCGCAAGAATATGGTATAAAAAAAAGTCAGTATTAGTTAGAGCAAAAGTTAACGTTAATGAACCTTTAAAAAGGTGATCTTTAAAGATCACCTTCTATTTAACTAATTTCCATCAATCAGACGACCCAAACCTCCTAACACAGAGCCTTCACCTTTGTCAGAGCTGCCATGACTTGGTGCGCTTTCAAAAATGCGATCAGCAAGACGAGAGAAAGGCAGACTTTGTAACCAAACTGTGCCGTGACCACTTAATGTTGCTAAAAATAAACCTTCGCCGCCAAATACCATTGACTTTAAATTACCAGCACGCTGAATGTCATAGTCAATTCCTTGAGTGAAACCAACAATACAGCCCGTATCAACACGCAAAGTTTCGCCCTTAAGCTCTTTTTTAATTAATGTGCCGCCAGCGTGAATAAACGCCATACCATCGCCTTCAAGCTTTTGCAGAATAAAGCCTTCGCCACCAAAAAAGCCGGCACCAAGCTTTTTGTTAAAGCTGATTGAAACTTTAGTACCTAATGCTGCGGCAACAAATGCATCTTTTTGGCAAATAATTTGTTCGCCTAACTTTGCCATATCAAGTGCAACTATGGTTCCTAGATATGGAGCAGAAAAAGCAACTTTGCTTTTCTTGTGTCCTTGATTGGTAAAATGTGTGGTAAAAATTGATTCACCAGTGATAGTACGTTTAGCAGCGGAAAATAGTTTTGACATCATTCCTTCATCGGGATCAGAGCCATCACCCATTTTGGTTTCAAAATTAATTCCTTCTTCCATATAGTTCATTGCACCTGCTTCAGCGATAACCGTTTCTCTTGGATCAAGTTCTACTTCAACTAGCTGAATATCGTGGCCGATAATTTCATAGTCTACTTCATGGCATCTCATTATTATTGTTCCTTTTAATTGTTGAATGTTTAGGTTTTAAATGTCATTTTAGCCAATAGTTTGTTAATTCAGCTATTTAAAAGTCGTAAATATATATTTACTAGAAGGTAGTTTATTTTATCTAATTGATATTTAAAGTCTTTTAGCTAATTGATAACTTGGCAACTAATTTGCTAAGAATTGATAGTCTATAATTTAACAGCTTATTAATAGGAAGCAAAAATGAAAAACAAACTATTCGTCTTAATCTTCACTTTATCCTCGATAACCGTTTTAAGTGGTTGTGGCTCAGCTAATGTATCACCTAATACTAATCAACCGAATAGAGATATCGATACAGTCTTCGGTGGAATCACGGTTGGTAAAAATTCAACAGTCGGTGATGTTTCTAGTGTTAATGGTGGCATTTCAATTAGCGCTGGTGTTAAAGCGAAAGATGTAGATACAGTCAATGGCGGAATTAATGTTTCTGACAACTCTCAACTTGATTCACTCGAAACCGTTAATGGAGGTATATCTATTGGTAAAAACGTGAGCGTGAAATATTCTGTCGAAGTAGTTAATGGTGAGATAAAAGCCGGTAGTGAAAGCCGTATTGGTAGAACGGTTGAAACGGTTAATGGAGATATTCGATTAAAAGGCGTGTCTGTTGGTAAAAATATTGAAACCGTTAATGGCGACATTGTTTTAGCCGATATGAGTGTTGTTGAAGGCGATATTATTGTTCAAAAGTCTGATAGTTGGTTTTTTGATGCTGACGAGGTTGAAAATCAAATATTAAGCGTTGATTCAAACTCAGAAATTAAAGGCACAATTCATTTATACAAGCCAATTACTCTAAAAATTGATCAACAAGCTAAAGTTGGTGAAGTAAAAAAGCATTATAAAACCGAGTAAAATTATTCAAAGACTCACTTTTGGCGGTTATTTATACTGCTTTAGTACGATAAATAACCACAACGCAATTAATTTTAAAAAAAGCATAAAAAAAGGTTGCGGTAAAAGATGTTGGGCTTATAATGCGCGTCCGCCTGAGGGAATGGGTTTAAAGAAAGGGTATTTTTTGGGATTTGTTGATTGCTTTTTAGTCATTTAAAAAAGATTAAAAAAGTGGGTTGACAGAGGTTAAAGTCGCTGTATAATGCGCGCCTCGCTTAAGGGGAAGACGGTGGTCTGAAGCTTAAGTAAAGTTAACAAAAAGTTTATTTTAGAATGATTAAAATAAAGTGTTGACAGAGGATAA
>CBDCCU010000013.1:140000-408440 GCA_965214955.1 Aliikangiella sp.
AACAAGCAAGCAAAGGTATTCTTTAGGCGCTGTTGTTATGTTTAAACATAACGATAGTTTAAAGAATTCAATTCATGTAGCAAAACATAATCTTGATAAGTTGGTTATTGGAAAGATTAGGCCTGAGGAGGCTTAGTTGGAACAATAATCTACAAATCACTTGTAGCCGAGTGAGAGGCTTTTTGGGGTTATATGGTCAAGTGACTAAGTGCATACGGTGGATGCCTTGGCGGCAGAAGGCGATGAAGGACGTGGAAGTCTGCGATAAGCCTCGGGAAGCTGACAAACAAGCGCTATACCCGGGGATTTCCGAATGGGGGAACCCAGTCATCATAAGATGATTACCTGCAACTGAATACATAGGTTGTAGGGGCGAACGCGGAGAACTGAAACATCTAAGTACCCGTAGGAAAAGAAATCAACCGAGATCCCCTGAGTAGCGGCGAGCGAAAGGGGGTTAGCCCAAAAGTTTGTATAGTGTTAGTGGAATTTTCTGGAAAGTTAAGCGATACAGGGTGATAGCCCCGTACACGAAAGCGCTATATAGATGAATCTGAGTAGGTCGGGACACGTGATATCCTGATTGAAAATGGGGGGACCATCCTCCAAGGCTAAATACTCTCTGCCGACCGATAGTGAACCAGTACCGTGAGGGAAAGGCGAAAAGAACCCCTGTGAGGGGAGTGAAATAGAACCTGAAACCGTATGCATACAAGCAGTGGGAGCTAGATTTAGTCTAGTGACTGCGTACCTTTTGTATAATGGGTCAGCGACTTACTTGTCTGTGGCAAGGCTAACCGTTTAGGGGAGCCGTAGCGAAAGCGAGTCTTAATAGGGCGCATAGTCTCAGGCAGTAGACCCGAAACCGGGCGATCTAGCCATGGCCAGGTTGAAGGTTGGGTAACACCAACTGGAGGACCGAACCCACGTATGTTGAAAAATGCGGGGATGAGCTGTGGCTCGGAGTGAAAGGCTAATCAAGCCCGGAGATAGCTGGTTCTCCTCGAAAACTATTTAGGTAGTGCCTCATGTATCACCACTGGGGGTAGAGCACTGTTTCGGCTAGGGGGTCATCCCGACTTACCAACCCGATGCAAACTCCGAATACCAGTGAGTGCAATCATGGGAGACACACGGCGGGTGCTAACGTCCGTCGTGGAAAGGGAAACAACCCAGACCGCCAGCTAAGGTCCCTAAGTTACAGTTAAGTGGGAAACGATGTGGGAAGGCCCAGACAGCTAGGAGGTTGGCTTAGAAGCAGCCACCCTTTAAAGAAAGCGTAATAGCTCACTAGTCGAGTCGGCCTGCGCGGAAGATGTACCGGGGCTCAAACTGTACACCGAAGCTGCGGATGCGTGCTTCACTTAAGTTTACTTTACTCAAGCAGTGGTAGAACAAAGCGAGAACGTTGAGTTGGGTGGTTGAGTTCATGGTAGAGGAGCGTTCTGTAAGCCGTTGAAGGTGAACCGGGAGGTTTGCTGGAGGTATCAGAAGTGCGAATGCTGACATGAGTAACGATAAGGGGAGTGAAAAACTCCCCCGCCGAAAACCCAAGGTTTCCTGTTCTATGCTAATCAGAGCAGGGTGAGTCGGCCCCTAAGGCGAGGCAGAAATGCGTAGTCGATGGGAAACAGGTTAATATTCCTGTACCTGATATTGCTGCGATGGAGTGACGGAGAAGGCTAGGCCAGCATGGCGATGGTTGTCCATGTTTAAGGTTGTAGGCTGAGGGAGCTTAGGAAAATCCGGGCTCTTAAGGCTGAGAACTGATGACGATGAGCTAAGGCTCAGAAGTGGTCGATGCCCAGCTTCCAGGAAAAACTTCTAAGCTTCAGGCAATATGAGACCGTACCCCAAACCGACACAGGTGGGTCAGGTAGAGAATACCAAGGCGCTTGAGAGAACTCGGGTGAAGGAACTAGGCAAAATGGTACCGTAACTTCGGGAGAAGGTACGCCGCTTGAGGTGAAATCTTTACGATGTAAGCTTTAGGCGGTCTAAGAAACCAGGTGGCTGCAACTGTTTATTAAAAACATAGCACTCTGCAAACACGAAAGTGGACGTATAGGGTGTGACGCCTGCCCGGTGCCGGAAGGTTAATTGATGGGGTTATCTTCGGAGAAGCTCTTGATCGAAGCCCCGGTAAACGGCGGCCGTAACTATAACGGTCCTAAGGTAGCGAAATTCCTTGTCGGGTAAGTTCCGACCTGCACGAATGGCGTAATGATGGCCACACTGTCTCCACCCGAGACTCAGTGAAATTGAAATTGCGGTGAAGATGCCGTATACCCGCGGCTAGACGGAAAGACCCCGTGAACCTTTACTATAGCTTCACACTGGACTTAGAACCTGCTTGTGTAGGATAGCTGGGAGGCTTTGAAGCGGTGACGCCAGTCATCGTGGAGCCAACCTTGAAATACCAGCCTGGTATGTTTTGAGTTCTAACTCAGTCCCATTATCTGGGACGAGGACAGTGTGTGGTGGGTAGTTTGACTGGGGCGGTCTCCTCCCAAAGAGTAACGGAGGAGTACGAAGGTACCCTAATCCTGGTCGGAAATCAGGAGTTTAGTACAATGGTATAAGGGTGCTTGACTGCGAGACAGACACGTCGAGCAGGTGCGAAAGCAGGTCATAGTGATCCGGTGGTTCTGTATGGAAGGGCCATCGCTCAACGGATAAAAGGTACTCCGGGGATAACAGGCTGATACCGCCCAAGAGTTCATATCGACGGCGGTGTTTGGCACCTCGATGTCGGCTCATCACATCCTGGGGCTGTAGCCGGTCCCAAGGGTATGGCTGTTCGCCATTTAAAGTGGTACGCGAGCTGGGTTTAGAACGTCGTGAGACAGTTCGGTCCCTATCTGCCGTGGGCGTTGGAAATTTGAGGAGAGCTGCTTCTAGTACGAGAGGACCGAAGTGGACGAACCTCTGGTGTTCGGGTTGTGATGCCAATCGCATTGCCCGGTAGCTACATTCGGACAGGATAACCGCTGAAAGCATCTAAGCGGGAAGCCCCCTCCAAGATAAGATTTCCCTAGAGCTTTAAGCTCTCATAAGGAACGTTGAAGACTACGACGTTGATAGGCAAGGTGTGTAAGTGCTGTGAGGCATTGAGCTAACTTGTACTAATGATCCGAGAGGCTTGACCATATAACACCCAAGCGGTTTTACATTAGGCTTGAGTGGTTATGTAGCGTTAAAATGAATTGAAACCTTTACTTGCTGTAATACTCGTTAAATCAATTGAAAGAATTGTTAATATCAACCAGTTTTGCCTGGTGACATTAGCGAATAGGAACCACCTGATCCCATCTCGAACTCAGAAGTGAAAATATTCAGCGCCGATGATAGTGTGGGGTTTCCCCATGTGAAAGTAGGTCAACGCCAGGCATTTAATACCAACAAAAAAGGCTCAGTCGAAAGACTGAGCCTTTTTTGTTGTCTGATGAAAACTTACTACCGTAAACTCCTCATGCATTTACAGCGTGCCGTTCATCCATGAAAAAGCCCCGATGAACGAGGCTTTTTATTAAAGATTAAGATGAATTTGCGTTTTAAGGCATCTGAATTTGTGAACCACCACCTTGGCCTGGAACAACAATTTTAGAGGCTTGTTCTCTTTGATATTCTTGAAGTTCTTTCATTGTCTGCTCCATACTTTCTTTTGCTGCATCACCAAAAACGCTCAGCGCTTCTTCTAGTGTGTTGGCTTTGAGTTCAAAGTTAAGTGGCAGTGGGCCTGCTTGTGTCATTACTTGTGTTTGACCAAAGTAGGTAACACTACGATCTGGATCGACTTCGCCAGTAATTAATATTGGGGTTAAAACGCGAATGCTGCCTATTTTTTGATCAGTGAAAACTTCTTCTTTAACTAGCGATGTTTCGTCAATTTTAATTTCAGGAAGTTGTTGTTGCATTAGATTTTCCAGTAGTTGATAGTAAATTAGTTTGTTAATATTTATGGTCTAATTATATTCGGGTTCTACCTTTTTTACTAATGCAAATAGTATCGTCAGAGAAAATACAAACAATAAATCAGCTGATTAAAAGTAATTGCTCAGCAGATAAAACCAATCATGTTAAACCTTGGTGTGTTTATATGATTAAGACGAGTGATAATTTGATCTATACCGGTATTACAACGGATATAGCTAAACGTTGGAAAGCTCATTTGAATAAAAAAGGCGCTAAGTTTTTTTATTCCAGACAACCAAAAAAGCTGATATGGCTTATTGAGGTGGATGGTCGCTCAGGTGCTAGTAAAATAGAGTCTAAGATAAAGCGATTAGCGCGAAAGGAAAAACTAGAGCTGCTGGAAAATAAACAAAATATCGCTAAAGGTTTTGTTATTAATGGCTGAAAATAAAGTACAAAACCCACTAGTTTTTGCACAAGAAATTACGGCGCTAATTACCAAGGACTATCCGTTTTTAAGTCAGTGGCGCTTTAAAATGGATAGTGCTAAAAAAAGAGCAGGAAGCTGCCAAGTTAAGCAGAAAGTGATTACTCTTAGCCGTTATCATATTGCTGAAAATTCCCTTATGGTGGTTAAAGACACTATTTTGCATGAACTGGCTCATGCTATTTGTTTTGAAGTTTATGGTGATCTTACGCATGGTAAAAAATGGAAGGCAATAGCTAGTTCTATTGGCGCAGTTCCTAAAGCTACCGCTGAGTTTAATGTGCCTTATTCGCCATGGAAATTAGTGGTTGCTGATTTTAAATTACAAACCGTTAGTTTTGTGGCAAATAGATTTAGAAAAAACAAGAAAATAAAAAATTACTATTTAAAAGCAGATCCTAAAACAAAAGGTAGGTTGTTTTACCTTAAAGCTAGTGAATATGAGGCTTTTAAGCAAGATAAAATTGGTTTTTCGAGACTAAACTTAATGCAAGAATAACTTTTTATTAACGGTATGATTTTTTATTGATTATATGATCTGATCCATATAAATGAACATAGTGCTCTATAGAGATTTTAGAGGCTTTCAAAATTTACAAATACACCTAACTAATTAGCATTATTTAGCCAATAGGCAATAAAGCTAGATGTACTTGCTTTGTTTAGTACCAAACATGTGTACTTTCCTTTGTTGCTATAAAATGATCAGAGAAAAAATTTAGTGATCAGTTTTAAGCCGCAACGGAAAATTTTTGTATTGGAATTGGTCGGCGCTGTGGGTTGAGCTGGTTAGAAAACTCTTTAAGCTGATTAATTTTTTCCATTACTTCAGCCGCCTTTTGTAACACAACTTTACCTTCATCGGTAATACCCGTTAGGTTTTTACCATTACGGATAAAAATTTTAATACCAAGCTCTTCTTCTAGTAGGCGCAGTTGCTTGCTTACTCCAGGCTGAGAGGTGAAAAGCTTTTCTGAAGCAATTGTAATATTTAAGCCGCTTTCGGCAATTGCTAGTATGAATCTTAGTTGTTGCAACTTCATTTTATTTTCCTCTTAAATTAAATTAACACAAAAAAAACGCCACTTGTTTAGAGTGGCGTTTTTATCTTTAGACTTAAAAAATCGTTAGATCGCCACTATCTTTTTAAACATAAAAGAGCGCATTGCGAGAGTTTTAAGCAGATCCATACGTGCACAAAAAAACGCTTGCTTAAACAAGCGAGTGTTTTTGATAAGTTGGATTAATAAAGCTTTCATATTGATGTTTCTTTAATGTATCGTAAATATTTAATATTTTGCAAATAGCAGTCTAAACGTCTTATTAATCTTTATAACATTTATTTCTTTAGAGAGTCAATTTTCCTAAATATCTAATGGTTATATAGAGAATTTATAAATGCAGTAGAATACGTGCTGAGCTGAAAACAGGCTCGGATGGGCTTAAAAACCGTGTTTCAGTTATGATTTCCACTGGCTATGGAGATATAATCAAATGATAAAAATTGAGATTAATAAAGCATAATAGTGCAGTGCATTAAATAAATTATAGGGCATTTGAAGTGAGTAAAAAATATAACGTTGCAATTGTTGGTGCTAGTGGTTCGGTTGGTAAGGAGCTAATTCAGATCTTGGGTTTAAAAAGCTTTCCTGTGAATAAGCTCACGTTAATGGCGTCGAGCCGATCTGCGGGTAAACAGGTTGATACCTTTTTAGGAAAGCAAGTGATAAAAGCTTTTTCCACAGAGCTTTTTAACAACCAAGATTTTGTATTTTTTGCAACAAGTGGTGAACATGCCAAAAAATATGCACCAGAGGCCGTTGCAGCAGGAGCTGTTGTTATAGACAATAGTAGTGCTTTTAGGCTTGATGATGCGGTGCCTTTGGTTGTTCCTGAGGTTAACGGGCAAGCGGCATTGAATCACCAAGGCATTATTGCAAACCCCAACTGCTCTACCATTCAAATGATGGTGACACTAAATCCGCTTTATCAAGTCTCTAAGATTACTCGAATTGTGGTATCTACCTATCAAGCTGTCTCGGGAGCAGGAGAGGCGGCTATTAAAGAGCTTAATCAACAGTTAAAAGCATTGGTTAATAACGAGTCTATTAATATTGAGGCATTTACCAAACAAATTGCCTGTAATGTTATTCCTCATATTGACGTATTTCAAGACAACGGGTACACCAAAGAAGAAATGAAAATGGTGGATGAAAGCAAGAAAATTCTGGCTGATCCTAATCTAAAAATTACCGCAAACTGCGTTAGGGTGCCGGTTATTCGTGCCCATTCAGAGGCAATTAATATTGAAACACAAGAGTATATTGGGGCTGAAAAGGCGCGTTCAGTATTGAGCAACGCTCTAAACATTGAAGTTGTTGATGAGCAAAAAGATGGTGGCTATCCTACTCCTATTGATGCAACTCAATCGTTGAAAACTTATGTAGGGCGAATTAGAGAGGATATTTCTTGTGAAAATGGTTTAGCACTTTGGTGTGTATCGGATCAACTTTGGAAAGGTGCTGCACTTAATGCGGTTCAAATTGCTGAGTTGCTTATTGACTCTGAATGATTAAGGTTAAGGAAAAAATAACGTGAAGGTATTAAAGTTTGGTGGCACTTCATTAGGTGATGCCTCTCGAATGCTCAATGTTTCTGAAATTGTTGCAGAAGCAGGTAGAGTAATTGTTGTATTGTCGGCGGTGGCAGGAACTACCGATTCATTGGTAAAAATTGCAGAATTTATTAAGCACTCGCAAACCGAAAAAGCCAATGAAGTGGTTGATTTATTAAACAATCATTATCAGCGTTACATTGAAGCACTTTATCAACAAACAGAAAATAAAAATCAGGCAAAGCGTTTTGTTTTGTCTCATTTAGAGGAAATAAAAAAGTTAAGCTTATTGAGTTTATCAAACGCTACAGAGTTTCAAATATTGGCGAAAGGTGAATTAATTTCTACCGAGTTATTTCATTTATTATTGAAAGAGCAAGGTAAAAGTTCGCAATTATTATCATCATTAGATCTGTTACGACTGAGTAAAAATTCAGAGCCAGATGAAGCTTATTTATCAGAGAAACTAAATAAGATTGTTAGTGAATCTAATGAACAAATACTTGTAGCACAAGGGTTTATTTGCCGTAATGCTTTTGGCGAAATATCTAATTTAAAGCGTGGGGGCAGTGATTATTCTGCATCATTATTTGGTGCGGCAATTGGTTGTGATGAGGTACAAATTTGGACAGATATTGATGGAATGCACAACAATGATCCTCGCTATATTGAAAATACTTACCCGATAAGGCAATTATCGTTTGAAGAAGCCGCTGAGCTTGCTTATTTTGGCGCCAAAATTCTACACCCAAGTAGTATCAAGCCTGCGCGTAAAAAAAATATTAGAGTAAGACTTAAAAATACTTTAGAGCCTAATGCACAGGGTACATTGATCTGTGATCAAATTAAAAGCTCTGGGATAACTGCTGTTGCAGCCAAAAGCGGGATTACAGCAATAAAAATACGCTCAACCGAAATGCTACAAGCACCAGGTTTTTTGCGCAGAGTGTTTGAGGTTTTTGAGCTTTATCATACTTCTATTGATGTAATTACCACCTCGGAAGTTGCTGTATCTGTGACTATTGATGATACATCCTACTTAGAGCCTATTGTTAAAACCTTAAAAGAGTTTGGTAGTGTAGAGGTCGATAGTGACCTTGCCATAGTGTGTGTTGTAGGAAATTTTGCTCAAGAAAATGCAGGCATGGCATCGAAAGTATTTGGATCTTTAAACTCAATTCCTTTAAGAATGATTTCTTATGGTGGAAGTATTCATAATGTTACTTTACTTGTTGAAAATAAATATAAAAAAGCGGCGCTACAAGCTTTAAACGAGGGGTTATTTCAATGATAAGTAATAAGGTATTAGAGCAGCTTAAAGAAAAAGAAACCCCGCTTTATCACTATGATCTTAAGCTTTTGCGCGAAACTATTTCAAAAGTTAAGCATTATGCAGAACAATTTAATTTTGATATTCACTATGCAGTTAAAGCCAATAGCAATAAGCCTATTCTTAAAGAAATGATTAGCGCTGGTTTTGGTGCAGATTGTGTGAGTGGAAACGAAGTTAAGCTTGCCGCAGAAGTTGGGTTTAATTCGCAAAGCATTTTATTTGCTGGAGTCGGTAAAACCGATAAAGAAATCAATGCAGCGCTTGACTTAAATATTAAGGCATTTAATTGTGAATCGGTTCAGGAAATAGAAGTGCTTAACCAGCTGGCATTAAACAAAGATAAAATTGCTGAAATTTCTTTGCGAATAAATCCAAATGTTGATGCGAAAACACATAAATATATTACCACTGGTTTAGATGAAAATAAGTTTGGCATTAACCAAGCGGCACTTCCTGATCTGCTAACAAAAATTACTCATTTAAAAAATATTAAACTAACAGGTTTACACTTTCACATTGGATCGCAAATTACCGATATGAATGTGTTTAAAGGCTTGTGCTTAAGGGTTAATGAAATTCAAGATTGGTTTTTAGACAACGGAATAAGCATTACTCACCTTAATTTAGGCGGTGGATTAGGTGTTAATTATTTAGCACCAGATGATGAGCCTATTGCCGATTTTGAAGCTTATTTTGGTATATTTAATCAATTTTTAAAACGAAATCACGAGCAAAAGATCCACTTTGAACTTGGTCGTTCAATTGTTGCTCAATGTGGAAACTTGATCACCCGAGTTGTTTACATTAAAGAAGGGTTAAATACTAACTTTGTTATTGTGGATGCTGGTATGACAGAATTAATGAGACCAGCTTTGTACCAAAGCTATCACCAAATAGATAATTTGATCAGCAATGGTGAATCACAAGTTTACGATGTGGTAGGGCCTATTTGTGAGTCCACCGATTGCTTTGGTAAGGTTATTAAATTGCCAGAAACGCAAAGAGGCGATCTTATTGCCATAAGAAGTGCAGGGGCTTATGGCGAGGTAATGATGTCTCGGTATAACCTTCGTGATCAAAATGAAGCATTTTATTCTGAATAATCGAATCAAAAATTTTCGTATCGAAAAACTTTAATAACAGTAGGTTTGAGTTTTGCCAATCAAACCTACTGATTAGATCATTTAAAAATCTAAACTACTCAAAATAGAGTCATCAACTAAATTTGCCAACGTCACTTTTAACTTGGGGGTTCTTTCCATTTCACGTTTAATGGCAAAATTGGCTTCTTGGTTTCTTGCCCAGCTACGTCTGGCAATACCGTTGTTGACATCAAACAACAGCATTGATTTTAAGCGGCGCTCGGCATCTTTGCTGCCATCAAGTAGCATGCCAAAACCTCCATTGGTCACTTCACCCCAACCAACACCACCGCCATTGTGAATAGAAACCCAAGTTGCACCGCGAAAGCTATCGCCAATGACATTATGAATCGCCATATCGGCTGTAAAACGGCTTCCATCATAAATATTTGAGGTTTCTCTAAAAGGAGAGTCGGTGCCGCTTACATCGTGATGATCGCGACCTAAAACCACTGGGCCAATTTCGCCAGCGTTAATGGCATCGTTAAAAGCTTTGGCAATTTTTATTCTGCCTTCGGCATCGGCATACAAAATTCTGGCTTGCGAGCCAACCACTAATTTATTTTGTTTGGCATCTTTGATCCAAGTAATGTTATCTTGCATTTGCTGCTGAATTTCTTCGGGCGACTCTTGCATAATTTGGGTTAAAACTTTAGCGGCAATGGCATCGGTTTTATCCAAATCGGCTGAATTGCCAGAGGTACAAACCCAGCGAAATGGGCCAAAGCCATAATCAAAACACATTGGCCCTAAAATATCTTGAACATAAGAAGGGTATTTAAAATCGATGCCATTTTCTGCCATTACATCACTACCAGCGCGAGAGGCTTCGAGTAAAAAAGCATTACCATAGTCAAAAAAGTAAGTGCCTTTTGCGGTATGTTTATTTACCGCATCGGCATGACGTTTAAGAGTTGCTTGAACTTTTTCTTTAAATATTTCGGGGGCTTCTCGAATTAAGCGGTTTGATTCCTCGTAACTCATATCAACAGGATAATATCCGCCTGACCAAGGGTTATGTAATGAGGTTTGATCGGAGCCTAGGTGAACAAAAATATCTTGCTCATAAAATGATTCCCACACATCAACCACATTGCCAATAAAGGCGATAGAAACGACTTCTTGATTAGTTTGAGCGGTTTTAACGCGGCTAATAAGCTCGTCCATATTATCAATAAGCTCATCAACCCAGCCTTGTTCATGCCGTTTGATGGCGGCTTTTGGGTTAACTTCGGCACAAACCGTTATACAGTTGGCAATGTTGCCTGCTTTGGGCTGTGCGCCACTCATTCCACCTAAGCCTGCGGTTAAAAAGATTTTACCTTTTGGTGTTTCATCTTTATTTAGCACTTTTCTAAAGGCGTTCATTACTGTAATGGTTGTGCCATGAACAATGCCTTGCGGGCCAATATACATAAATGAGCCAGCGGTCATTTGTCCATATTGGGTAACACCAAGGGCGTTAAATTTTTCCCAATCGTCTGGTTTTGAGTAATTGGGGATCATCATGCCGTTGGTAACAACAACGCGCGGCGCATCTTTTGAAGAAGGAAATAGCCCCATTGGGTGACCAGAATATAAGTGCAGGGTTTGATCTTCTTCCATTTCACTTAAGTATTTCATGGCTAATAAATATTGCGCCCAGTTTTGAAAAACTGCGCCATTACCACCATAGGTAATCAGCTCTTCTGGGTGCTGGGCAACGGCAGGGTCTAGATTATTATCAATCATTAACATAATTGCCGCAGCTTGTTGGCATTTGGCAGGGTAGTCAGAAATTGAGCGAGCTTTTAGCTTATAGCTAGGTTTAAAACGATACATATAAATACGCCCAAAATCTTTAAGTTCTTGGGCAAATTCTTGGGCAAGCTCTGCGTGCCATGCCTTAGGAAAATAGCGCAGCGCATTTCTTACAGCTAATTGTTTTTCATCATTCGATAAAATATCTTTACGTTTTGGTGCGCGGTTAGCATCAGCAGGATAGGGCTTTGCTGGTGGCAATTGGCTAGGGAGTCCTTGGATAATTTGCTCTTGAAAATTCATTGTGATGCCCCCTAATTTAAGTCTGTGCTAACGATAAAAGCTTGGGTTTTCACCATACTGATAATGGCATCAATATCGGGTTTTAAAAGTCTATCTTCTTCGAGCTTATCAACTTTATTTCTAATAACTTGAAAATTTTTCTCGATTATTTCGGAGCACTTATTGGGGCGCCTAAACTCAATGGCTTGTGCGGCATACATAAGCTCGATAGCCAATATTTTTTCTAAATTACCTAAAATTTGATTAAACTTGCGACCAGAAATACTGCCCATTGAAACATGATCTTCTTGTCCCATTGAGGTTGGAATACTATCGGCTGATGGCGGAAAACAAAGAGATTTATTTTCGGTAACTAAAGCTGCGGTGGCATATTGCGGGATCATCATGCCTGAATTTAAACCGCCTGCGGTTGTTAAAAGCCTTGGTAAACCATGCAAACCTTCTAGCAATAAATAACTGCGTCGATCAGAAATATTACCCAACTCTGCCGCCGCAATTGAAGCATAATCTAAAACCATGGCTAATGGTTGACCATGAAAGCTACCGCCAGAAATGGCTTCTTCGCTGCTGATCACAATAGGGTTGTCGGTTACCGAGTTCATTTCAATTTCAGCCAGCTCATTTAAATGATTAAAAGCATTGCGAGAGGCGCCATGAACTTGTGGAATACATCGCAAAGAGTAAGGATCTTGCACTCGATCACAATCGGTATGATCCGCCATATTTTGTGAATCTTTAAAAAAGGCGCGCATTCTTTCTGCAACTTTTAAATTGCCAGCAAAAGGGCGAGTTTGGTGAAGTTCTGCTCTAAATGGCGACTGACTGCCTTGCATGCCTTCAATACTCATCGCGCCAGCTAAATCGGCTAAGTTTAATAAATATGACATTTTGGTTAGTCCAGTAATGGCATGAGCCAAAATAAACTGAGTGCCGTTAATTAATGCCAAACCTTCTTTAGCATGAAGCTCAAGTGGCTGTAAATTATGTGCTTTTAAAACATCTGCGGCGGGCACTGGTTTTTCATCTTGCCAGAATTCACCTTCGCCTAATAACGGTAAAAATAAATGAGAAAGCGGGGCTAAGTCGCCAGATGCGCCTACTGATCCTTGTTCGGGAACAACAGGAATTAAATCGAGTGCTAAAAAGGTTAACATTCGCTCAACCACTGCTAAGCGTATTCCCGAAAAACCTTGGCTAAGGGCGTGTATTTTGGTTATTAACATTAATTTTGAAATAGATTTAGCAATGGGCTCACCAACACCAACCGCATGGGTAATGAGAAGGTTTTTTTGTAGTAGGTGAGTTTCTTGTGGTGAGATTTGCGTGTCACATAAAGGACCAAAGCCTGTGTTAATGCCATAGATCGCTTTATCTGAGCTTGCCATTTGTTCAACATTTTGGCGGCTAGTATTAATTTGTTTTATCGCTTTTTCGCAGAGCTCAGCATTGATTGTGCCTTCTGCAATGCCATTGACAATATCAAGGTTTAAATGGTCTATACCATATTTGAATGTCATATTGGATTCCTCATTCTTGCTTTATTAATATTAATCAAATTATGTTGTGAATTTTGTGCCTAAACGATATCGGTTTCCGGGGTGATACAGTCTTGCGAAACTAACAATTTTTCCGTTGCACCAGGTTTTTCTTTCTAATAATAAAACCGCTTCATCACCTTCAACTTTTAGCAATTCTCTTACGCTACTGTCACCAATAATAGCTTCTACTCGGTGTTCAGCTTCGGTAACTGGTGCTATTGAAGTAAGGTATTCACTTGGTGTAATAAAGTAAAAGTCTTGTTCTGTGTAGTGGGGAACTAGCTTTAAATTCACCCACCTTTCTTCAAGCTGAATAGGGTTACCATCTTGAAAGTGAATCACTTTTGAGTGACCACATTGATCATTTTGGTTTAATAATAGTGCATTAATCGCAAATAAGTTGGCTTGTTCTTTTTGGCAATACAGTGTTTGAGCTGAATGTTTATACCCTTGTTCTTGTAGCTCTGTTGCAATACTGCGAATTTGTAATAGAGAAGATTGTTGCTTTTCTTCTGCTACATAACTGCCTTTGCCTTTTATTCGAACTAATGTGCCTTCAGCTAATAACTCTTGTAGGGCTCTTCTGGCAGTCATGCGGCTTACATTGCATAAATCGACTAGCTCATTTTCGGATGGCACACGTTCTCCAGCGCTCCAGCTACCTTGGCTGATGCCTTCAAGAATATAGCTTTTAACTTGAGAATAGCGTGTCGTAGTCAATTACAAGCCTTTTGGTTGAGCAGAAAGTTATTAAGATTAAATAATTATGCAATGTTATGGTTGTATATACAAGTGGATTTTTATCTTGAATTCACTATAATTCGATAGATTATCAATAAAGAAGTAATTTTATGACTGATGTGTATCGATTAGTTCGGGGAAGAGAAAACAAAACCACTTGTCCTATTTTGGTTTCAATGCCTCATAATGGCACTGCTATTCCTAGCGATATTGCCCATACCATGGAAGATAAAGCGCTAAAAGTAGAAGATACCGACTGGTATTTAGACAAGTTATATGACTTTGTTTTAGCGCAAGGGGCTAGCATGATTGTTCCTAAGTATTCACGTTATGTTATTGACTTGAACAGGCCAGAGAATGATGAGAACCTTTATCCTGGTAGTAACACAACCAGTTTGTGTCCTGTTGATCAGTTTGATTTATCTCCGATCTATAAAAAAGGTTTGCAGCCAAATTCTGCTGAGATTAAACGAAGAGTAGAACTTTATTGGCAGCCTTATCATTTAGCATTAAGGCAAGAGCTAAACCGTATAAAAAAACAATTTGGTTTTGCGCTTTTGTTTGAAGCCCACTCAATTAAATCAGTGGTTCCACGTTTTTTTGAAGGGAGTTTGCCAGATTTTAATTTTGGTAATAATAATGGTTTGTCATGTGGTAATAATTTAATCAATTTAATTTCAAATTGGCATCCAAAAGGTTATAGTAGCGTTGTTAATGGGCGATTTAAAGGTGGGTACATTACTAGAGCCTATGGTGATCCTTCTAATCAAGTTGAAAGCATTCAACTTGAACTATCTCAAGCGACATACCTAAATGAGAAAACTCTTAGTTTTGAACAAGCAAAGGTAAATAAGGTATTGGTTGTTTTACAAGAAATGTTTCAATTATTGATTGACTATAGTCAAACTAAGATAAGTGAGTTTAATGAGGCATCTTAAGCGAATTAAGGTTTTTTGTGATGACTTAGATATTGGCATGTTTGTCGGTGAGCTTGATCGCGACTGGAGTGAAACTTCTTTTTTACTGCAAGGTTTTACGGTTGAAGATCAGGGGGATATTGATGAACTTAAGCGTCAATGTAAGTTTGTGTATGTAGATTTTAAAAGTGATGAAGATTTTCGTGCATTTAAAACAATTACCACACATTCTCCTACCTATAAAAAGCAATTACAAAGTCATATTAATTCGGCACAAGATCTAAAAAGACAGCTAAAACCAGCCGTAGCTCGTAGAAGAAAGACAAGCCGCATAATGAAATCGGTGTTAGATAAAATTATGCTAGGTGAAGATTTTGATCTTCATACTGTCAGAGACTCGGTTAAAGAAAATGTTAAATCGGTTCTAAAAAACAGAGAAGCAATGTTAATGATGACAATGCTTAAGTCTAAAAATGATGACTTAGCCGAGCATAGTTTAAATGTCAGTATATTGAGTATTGGCTTTGCTGAATCGCTAGGTTATAGCCTAGAACAATTAGAAGATATTGGCATGGCCGCGTTACTACATGATATTGGGCAAGTAAAAGTTGATCAAAATATTATAAATAAAAACGGTAAGCTCAATGAAAATGAAAGACGAGAGATTGCCAAACATACCGTTTATGGCTTTGAGATTTTATCGAGCAGAGCTGGTTTAACTCCATCGTGTATTGATGTGGCTTACTCCCATCATGAAAGGCTTTCTGGGAACGGTTATCCTAGAGGATTAAAAGCTCCACAAATTAGCGAAATAGTTAGAATTGTGAGTATTATCGAAGTATTTGATTCTCTTACTAGTAAACAATCGTACCGCAAGGGCATGTCTGTAATGGATGCTTATAAAATTCTTATGGCTGGTAAAGGAAGTCATTTTGATGAAAAACTGGTGCTAAGTTTTATTAAGTGGCGCAGTATTTTTCCTCCTGGCTCTATTGTTGAAATGCACAATGGTGAAGTAGGCATTGTTATTTCTAGCAATAAAGAGCATAAATTAAAGCCAAGAGTGTTATTGGTTTTAGATGAATATAAGCAACCTAGAAAAGAGCGTCTTATTGATTTATCCAAAATGGCGCTTGATGGTGAGTCTAAACCATACAAAATAACTAAGGCTTATGAAGATTCTGCATTTGGTATTAATTTACAAGAGTATGCAGACAAAGGTTTACAGATCCAGCACTAAGGTGTGTTGATAAAAACTTTAAAATAAATTGAGATGATTAAATGAGCGATGTATTAATCAAAATGCTTTCACAGTTAAGCGAAGAAGATAAGGTGATATTTGATTCACTGGCGCAAAAATTAAAAACTGTAAATGGTGATGTTTCATTGTTATCTGAGGATGATCTAACGCTTATAAAGAATATGGAAGAAAAATATGGGGACAAAATTAGAGATTCTCAAAATGCTGATAGTTTAAATTCGTCTTCAACTGAAAGCGTATTAGATACGCCTTTTGCTGAGCAAGTAAGGCAAATTTTAGCGAGAGATTTAGTGAATAAATTTCCTATTGAGGCCGATGCTGTTAACTTTGTATTTGAAAATAAATGGCTGCCTATTGATTGCCAAAATGAGGAGTTGGTGGCGGATTTATTTGAGAAATTTAAGCAAGATATTATTTTATGTAATCAATGGCGTAATGATTTAGTTACCGTTGAAGAAGATATTAAAATGGCAGTTGGCTTAGCTTGGTTTATGGTAATTTATCAATTACAGCAAAGATTGCAATAAGACGCTCATTCAGTATCAATTCATTTTATTTAGGTTTAAATAACCCTAACCTGTTAAATTCGTTAGGGGAAAACCATGAAGACTTATTTTTTCACTGTATTAACTCTTTTAGCTTCGTTTAGTGTGATGGCAGAAAACGCAGAGGTAAACGAGCAAGTTAAAGCGTCTGCGCTTGCTAATGTGAAAATCAAATCAGTAAAAGAAAACCGTAAAACTACAACGAGTAACAAGCTTGAAAATATGGGCGAAATTACTCTGCAAAGAAAAAGTGTAGAGAAAATTAAAAGAAACGCTACTTTTGTTGAAGGTAATAAGCAAACTAAAAAACGCGCTATATCGCCAGTAACGGCTAAAAGCGTTAATTCTTTTACTATTTATGATGCATGGATTTCATTAGATGATGATTTTGATGCTGACGGTTATTACAGCGGTTTTACCGTTTCATTTGATGCTGATGTAGCATCAGGTAGTGCTTTGGTTTATGCCGAAATTTATATTAGCCAAAATGGTGGCGATTGGGAGTATTTAGCCGAAACTAGTAATTTTGAAATTTTTGGTGACGAAGTTGATGAAATTGATCTTTCTTTGAGTTTGTTGAGTGAGTTTCCTACCAATGAATACGATATTCTAATAGACTTATTTGAAGTTGGTGTTAGTGGCATTGCTGCAACAGCTGATCCCTCAACCGATGCCGATTTATATGCACTACCATTAGAAGATGCAGGTTACGATGGCGACACCATTATTACTTATGTGGCGTCAACATTATCATCTGATTTTGATAATGACGGTTTTTATAGTGAGTTATCTTTAGAGTTCGATATTGATACTTTGGACTCGGATAGAGCGGTTTATATGGAAATAGACTTAATTGATATTAGCTCTGGTGATCGTCGTCAGGTGACATCTTTAGATTTTACTCTAGGTAATCAAACTGAATTTGTTGATTTATTTTTTGAGACAGGGATCCCAGATGATTGGTTTGATGTTGAAATTAGAATTTTAGATTTCTATACCGATGAAGAAATTACTTATGCGGGATACGACAGTTTTTCTTCATTAGGCAATTTGCCAATAGAATCTGATGATTATGATGATACATCGGATGTTGAAATTATAGTCGTGGCAGAAAGTGGCGGAAGTTTTAGTGGTTTAGGATTATTACTTTTAATGATTGGAGCAATAAGGTTAAGAAAATAGTTTTAAAAGAGGCAAACAAAGCGGCGGTGTAGTTATCTATAGCGCCGTTTTTTATTGGCAACTAGCTAATTCAAAATTCACTGGCTTTTGAAAAGGGATTTTCTTATATTGATCATTAAAACGCATAAACTGAATATTGCTACGATGTTTACCACAGCTTATTTCGGGAAATGTTTGTGAGTTTTGCGGTAGTTTAATTCTTAGTAATTGATAGGTAACTTCTGTTGTATCGAGCATATAGCTACCCATTGGCGCAGTTTGATTTTTCCAAGTACCGTTATCGCGCATAATTTTTAAGATCACGTCTATACTGGTTTTAACCCCTTTAATTTCTTCAAGCCAGTCGTGCATTTGTTTTTGCCTTTCTTTGGTATTTAAGTTTAAAAATAAAAAAAGCTCTGGTGAGTCAAACTGACATGCACCACCAGGAATGCTTGTGCGGTGGCGGACTGAGTCGATAAAAGGATCTTTGCGGAGCTTATCACCAAATTTCCCTTCATATTTTAAAACCCATTGATGAAGCTGCTTTATTTGCTTTAGAAAGTTTTCGAGCTTATTAGAATCAACTTCTGACAAGTTGCGTAATTGCTCAAATTGAGCCGATAAGCGCGCAAGTTCTTTGATAAGTTCGGAGCGTGTATCTCCACGTTCAAGAATTTCTAAAATATCAAAAAACAAGTTAAGCGCGTGGTAATGGTTGTCTTGATGAACGGCTAAAACATTGCGTTGAAACTGATTGAATAAAGATTCTAAGCGAAGAAAGCTTCGAATTTGCTCTTTTAAAGGATATTCAAAAAGCAGTGTGTTAGTTTTTTGATCCGCCAATTAGTGCTCCCTTAAACTATTTACGGCTGAATATAACTTATTTTGCCAGACTTGCGGCTAGTTTCAAGTATTGTTGGTGAAGTTGTTTAATTTGAGGATCTAAGTCGAGTATTTGACCATTATTATCAATAGTATCATTGGCATGTGCGAGTTTTTGCTTAAGAGATGACTGGCTGCTAATGATTTTTAATGCATCAGAGGTAGAAATATTATCACGAGCGCACAATCTTTTAATTTGAGTTTGTTGTTTAACGCTAATCACTAACACACGATCAATACGCTCATTTAAATGAGCAGGAATATTACCTGATAAATCAATCAATAGTGGAATATCTAAAATAACATAGGGAGACGAAGCAAGCTTTAACTCTTTATCGATTTGTTCTGTTACTTTAGGGTGGGTAAATTGATTGAGCCATTTAAGGTTATGTGGATCATTAAAGACAATATTTCTTAATGCTGAGCGATTAAGGCTGTTGTCGTCATTAAAGATGGTTTTACCAAATTTATTTTTTAAATCAGTAAGATAGGGTGATTTATCGGCAAATAAGCCTCTGGCAATTTTATCGGCATCAATTATTGTGATCCCCAATTTTGCAAATAATGAGCTAACATGGGATTTTCCGCTAGCAATTCCACCTGTGAGACCAATTTTTAGTAAATTCATTATGGTTATTTAAGACCAGACCATTGAAGATAAGCATTTAAAAGCTCATCACCCCATAAAAAGGTGAGCCAGCCAGCAATGGCTAAATAAGGGCCAAAAGGAATTTTGGTTTGAGAGTCTTTATTTTGAATAGCAAGCATTAAACCGCCAATAATAGCGCCAACACCGGCTGACAATACTACTACAATACCGAGCTTTTGCCAGCCAACTAAAGCGCCTATAACAGCAAGCAACTTAAAGTCGCCATAACCCATGCCTTCTTTACCCGTAATAATTTTAAATAGCCAATAAATACTCCACAAAATTAAATAGCCAGCCATAGCACCAATTACGGCGTCGGTTAGTGGAATGTATAAATTAAAGTAACCAGCTAATAAAGCTAACCAAACGAGTGGAAGGGTCATTGAGTCGGGCAATATTTGATGATCAATATCGATCATACTCATAGAGACAAAATAGGCGGTAATAATCAGTGCAACAAGCAGTGACCAAGTATATCCAAATTTCCACGCACACAAGGCAAAAGTGATACCCGTTAAAAGCTCAATAAATGGATAGCGAATGGTTATTTTTGTTTTACAACCTCTACATTTGCCGCCAAGAATTAAGTAACTAATTAAAGGAATATTTTCAAAAGCAGATATTTTATGTCCACATTTAGGGCAAGCAGAGCGTGGGACAACAAGATTAAACTTTTTAGGTTGTCCATCAATGGGCTCTTTAGGTGCAGTAAGCTTAAATTTTCTATCTTTTAATACATCTATAGCCATTGCTTCCCATTCACGAAATAGCATGATTGGGTAGCGAAAGATAACCACATTCAGAAACGAGCCGACTAATAAGCCAAAGATAGCAATAACGGTTATAAATAAAAATGGCGATGATTGCATCGCCAAGAGGATATTTTGCATGTTTACTAAATGCCTTTTTTATACTACTGAGCCTAGTTGGAATATTGGTAAATACATTGCTACGATTAAACCACCAACAAGAACACCCAAAACAGCCATTATCATAGGCTCTAACAATGCGCTCAACCCGTCAACGGCATCATCAACTTCTTGTTCATAAATATCGGCAACTTTAGTAAGCATTGAGTCAATAGAACCAGACTCTTCGCCAATGGCAATCATTTGGACAACCATATTAGGAAAAGTCTTTGTTGATTGCATTGCAAGATTCATTTGCATGCCCGTAGTTACATCGTCACGAATTTTAAATATAGCTTCACGATATAAGGCATTGCCCGAAGCACCTGCGGCAGAGTCTAATGCATCAACCAATGGAACTCCTGCAGCAAAAGTTGTAGATAACGTTCTTGCAAATTTCGCAACTGCAGCTTTATGAAGAATTTCCCCAATTATTGGGAGCTTAAGTAAAGCTCTATCTTGTCTATCTCTAGCATTTTTTGAACTTTGAAGTAATTTTTTGTAAAGAATAAATGCCACTATTATTGCAAATAAAAATATATACCAGGAAGCTTGTAAAAACTCTGAAATTTGAATGACAAATAATGTAAAAGCAGGGAGGTCTGCTCCAAAGCCTTTGAAGATATCTTGAAACTGTGGAACAACTTTAACCAGTAAAATTGAGGTTACAATTATTGCTATAACAATAACCGCTATTGGATAAGTGAGAGCTTTTTTAATTTTTGATTTTAATGCTTCTGTTTTTTCTTTATAGGTGGCTATTCTGTCGAGCATTCCTTCTAATGCACCTGACTGCTCACCTGCTTCAACAAGATCACAAAATAAATCATCAAACTCTTTAGGGTGTTTTCGTAGTGAGTCAGCCATAGTATTGCCTGACTCTATGTCTGTTTTTATACTTAATAAAAGCTCTTCAACTGAAGCTTTTTCATTTCCTCTACCGATAATGTCAAATGATTGAACTAATGGAACACCTGCTTTCATCATAGTGGCAATCTGGCGAGAGAACATTGCTATATCTTTAGGTGCAACGGGTTTTCCCTTTCCACCACCAAATAAAGGTTGCGACTTTTTGTTTACCTTTATTGGGCTAATGCCTTGTTTTCTTAATTGAGCCTTTATGATTGCTGGTGTTTCACCAGTCATCTCTCCTTTAACCTTTTGGCCTTTTTTATCTGCGCCTTCCCAAGAATAATTGAATTGCTTAGGAGCCTTTGCCGACTTGGTCTTACGGGTTGTTTTTCGCTCTCTTTTTAATGCTTCAACTGCCATAATTTAATCCTAAAATTAGTGTTGAGTAACACGATTAACTTCTTCTAATGATGTTACCCCTTGCATCACTTTAAGTAGTGCCGAGCGGTGTAGATTATTTACATCTTCTTTACTAGCCTGATCAGAAATATCAATAGCGTTGCCGCCTTCCATAATAATTCTTCCCATTTCTTCAGAAACAGGCATTACTTGATAAACACCGACACGTCCTTTATACCCATTTGTACAGTTATCACAACCAACTGGTTCAAATATTTTAAATGTTCCTATTTCTTTTTCTTCAAATCCTGCTTCTAACATTGCTTCTTTCGGAAGCTTCACCTCATTTTTGCATTTTTCACATAGTCTTCGAGCCAGTCTTTGCGCTATTACCAAGTTGACACTAGTGGCAATATTAAAAGGGGCAACTCCCATATTTACCATACGAGTTAGTGTTTCTGGTGCGCTATTGGTATGCAATGTTGATAAGACCAAGTGACCGGTTTGTGCTGCTTTTATTGCAATTTCAGCTGTTTCTAAGTCGCGAATTTCCCCAACAAGAACAATATCTGGATCTTGTCTTAAAAATGCCCTTAAAGCAGAAGCAAAGGTTAATCCTGCCTTTGGGTTAACATTAACTTGATTAACTCCTTCTAAATTAATTTCTACCGGGTCTTCAGCAGTAGAAATATTTCTTTCAGGAGTATTAATGATATTCACCGCAGTATATAAAGAAACTGTCTTACCACTGCCTGTAGGACCAGTCACTAAAACCATCCCTTGAGGTTTGTGAATTGCATTCATAAATAATTCTTTTTGATCAGCCTCGTAACCTAGTACATCAATTCCAAGTTGAGCGCTAGTAGGGTCGAGGATACGCATTACTATTTTTTCGCCGAATAGAGTGGGAAGGGTGCTAACACGAAAATCAATCGCCTTATTTTTGGATATTTTTAACTTTATACGACCATCTTGAGGCTGGCGTTTTTCAGAAATATCTAATTTAGACATTACCTTAAGGCGGGCAGCAATTCTCGTTGCAAGATTTATTGGTGGACCAGAAACTTCAGAGAGAATGCCGTCAATTCTAAACCGCACTCTATAGCGCTTTTCGTAGGGTTCAAAATGTAAATCAGATGCGCCTTTTTTTATCGCGTCGAGCAATATTTTGTTAACAAATCGAACGATTGGGGCGTCGTCTGCGCCAGAGGCATCATCGTCTTCTGATTCATCTTCATTCACTGCTTCAAGATCTAGATTATCTAAGTCAGCATCATCAAAATCACCAAGCTCATCATTTTCTTTTTCTTCAATTATTTTTTCTATAGCATTGGAAAGCTTGTCTTCTTCAACTAATACTGCTTCTGTAGTCAAACCGGAGTGGAATTTAAATTCATCTAATGCCGAAAGGTTAGTCGGGTCAGAAACGGCTACATACAGTCGTTTTCCTCGTTTAAATAGAGGAATAGCGTGGTGCTTTGTTATTAATTTTTCACTAATTTCTGAGCTTGCAATTTGCTCTAAATCCATAGAGCCAAAATCAAATAAAGGAACCCCAAACTCCACAGATGCTGCATTTGCGATTGTCAGAGAGTTCAGATGGTTATTTTGGACTAGATAAGGAACTAGGCTAGATTTTTTCTTTTGAGCACTTAATACTGCTTCAACCACGATGTGCTCATCGATATGATTATCTATTATTAGACGTTTTGCTAATCCACTTAAAACTACATTGGTTTGATCTGTCATTACTTTATTTGCTAATTTGACTTTATAAACTGATTAAATAAGAAATAACTAATATAAATGAGTATAAATATAAAAAGATATATTGTCACTTTTATTTTAAAAACAAACAGATATGGAGTATTTTTAAATAAGGTTTTAAGTTTATATTGATTTGTCTTTAGGGACAGACTTTGGGTTTATGCTTTGTTTCAAATGTTGATGTGCACGACCAAGTGCCGTTTGTATTATTTCGGGTAAAAGTAATTGTTCTATCGTTAAAAAATGAAGGGTTTCCATTTTTGGTTGTACAAATAATATTATCTGTCCCATTAGTTGTTATATTACAATATTGAGTATCTGCGTTAATGCCAATATAGCCTTCACTGCCTGGGGTTAATGTAGGTGTACTACCTTCATCGATAGCTATTTCAAAACCAACTTTTCCTGATGTGATCTCGTATAGGGCAGAAGATGCTTGGCTCCTTACCATATAATCTTGAAATATAGGCAATGCAATGGATGCTATGATACCTATAATTGCAACAACAATCATTAGCTCTAGGAGGGTAAAACCACTGGAGATTTGTTTCTTCATAATTATTAGCTGATTCTTTTTGATATAGTTAAAAAAAACCTCGGAGGGAGCCGAGGTTTTTCAAAGAATATTGATACCAATATACTTACTAGCACCCTTTTGGTCTATGATTTTCATTTAGTGCAGAACCATCACATGACCAAACGCCTGCTGCTGTTCTGTCTAATGTGAGCGCTAGACCATTAACTTCTGGATTACCAACAATAGTACAAGTTATTTCAGCAACACCATCAGTACCAACGGCAGCTGTTACAGCAGAACAACGAGTTGAAGATCCTGCTAGGCCAACATCTTCTGGAGCATCTAGAGCATCAGTTAACCCTTCATTTATTTGAACTTCAGCTTGAGTTTTTCCGGGAGAGATTTCAGCTAATGCTGCAGATGCTTGAGATTTAGCGGTATAATCCTGATAAGCAGGAAGTGCAATCGCTGCCAAAATGCCAATAATCGCTACAACGATCATTAATTCAATCAATGTAAAACCTGATTGTACTTTTTTCATAATATTAACCCTCGGTTAGTTTAGTGTTTAAAGTTTAAGTTAAATTATTCAGACTTTTGAAACATAGTTGATATTTCAAAAATCTCAAGAATCTTTTATTAATCTTGTTTGTGTGAGTATATAGCAATCGTGATGCCAGTATTAAGTTCTCTTAAAATAAATTGTGATTTTTATCACACAAATAGTGTTGTTTGCTTGTGTGGGCATGAAATTGTCTAGTAATTTCAATTAGATAGCTTGGGTAATAGAGTTTTTACTTATTTTGTGTTTTTCATTAATTATAGGCTGAGTTTTTTATAGTGACAATTTGCGTCAGTGTATTTGTTGCGAAATATGTCACGATGACAAATATTGTCACCGTGAAAATAAAGCTAATTGAGTACAATTCTTAGAGATAAATCGAGTGCATCAATATTTTTTGTTAGTGCACCAACCGAGATATAATCTACACCTGTATTAGCTATTGATTCTATTGTGTTAATGCTCACATTGCCTGATGCTTCTAATTTAGCTTGGTTTTCATGATTGTTTCTAATCGCTACTGCTTGTTTCATATCCTCATTAGAAAAATTATCAAGCATTACCACCTGTGCTTGTCCATCAAGTGCTTGTTGTAGTTCACCTAGGTTTTCTACTTCAATTTCTAATAGCCGGTTAGGGTTATTATTAATTGCTGTTTCAAGAGCTTGCTTAATACCACCACAGGCCATTATATGATTTTCTTTAATTAAGTAAGCATCGGACAAGCCAAAACGATGATTAACGCCGCCGCCACATTTAACGGCATATTTTTGCCCAAACCGCATACCAGGTATGGTTTTTCTTGTGTCGAGTAATTGGCAGTTTGTTCCATTAATTAGCTTTGAGTATTTGTGGGTAATGCTTGCGGTTGCAGAAAGGGTTTGCAAAAAGTTCATTGCTGCTCTTTCACCAGTTAATATTGCTTGAGCATTTCCACTGATTGTGCAAATGGTATCTCCTGCCTGAATAGCATCGCCATCATTAAAGTTCCATTTTATATTTATTGGGGTTTTAAACGACTCAAAAATAGTGTTTACCCATTGGACTCCACATAAAATACCATTTTCTCTAGTAATTAATGTGGCAACGGCATCTTTGTTTTCGGGAATGAGTTTGGCGGTAATATCTTGATTGCTTGCGCCTGCTAAATCTTCTATTAGCGCTATTTTGCACATTTGCTTTATTTCGCTATTTAGCAGCTGATTAAATTGCGTTTTATTCAAAAGATTTATTCCTTTGCTTTTAGAGGCTCTTATTTAAATTCAATAGGTTTGTTTAATTTTTGGTAAGTTGATATTGATTGAATGGCTATTTCGGAGCGCATTTTATCACTGCTTAATAGGTTTGTGTATCTCTGAATTAGTTGCTACAGATCTCAATTTAAGCATTTTTATAACATTTCATTAAGAAAGTGGAATCTATGTCATATTTCTAAATATTAATGCTTTTATAATGATGAGAGTATTCTATATTTATAGTGTTCGTAGAAATTATCGTATTTGTAGAAATTATAGTGATTGTAGAATTTATCGTGTCTGTAGGTTTAAGTTAGCTATTGCTAATTGGATCTACCCCAGTTGTCTGATTTGAAGTGATGTTAAAACATGTTCAAGTCTTGTGCTATATCTACTTAAGTCATAGTCATTTTAATTAAGGGAGTTAATTAGTGAGAACATTAATCACTATTATGAACTAGGTAGTATAGCTAGCATAAGCGTAGTGGGTGAGTGAATTTGGGTAACCAAACCAATATAATTGATATTTCAAATAATTCCATTGGCTCTTCTGAGTCAACAAGTCGTAGTGTTTTGTCTAAAGTTCCATCAGATGTTTCTTCTTTATTTATAGATGAGTTAAAACCTCGCTTTAATGCGTTGTTTTCAGATACCGACGATCATCTTTTTGATAAGTCTGGAAAAAGTAATGACAGCCGGCATTTTGCTGCACTAAGAACACTTAGGGTTAAACAAACAGAGGTTTCTAAAGCATTTTACGATTTTATTAAACAAGGCTTTGCCGAGGCATTAGGCAAAAAAAGTTTTGAGCAAGAAGAGCAATCAATTAATGAACTAAGCCTTGATTCTTTATCATTGGTAGAAGAAAGCGACTTAGAAGAGCGTATTGCGCTAGATTCTATGAGCTCTAAAGCGGTAAAACGCAATAAATTAGCAATAGACAATATTGGCCAGCGACTAAACGCGGTTTCTATTAGCGCTGTTATCAATGATGAAAATAACCCTTTAGCGCCAGAGCAAATTACCCAAGGGATCAGTCATTGCCTGCAAAATATAGACATTGATACTGAATTTAAATTGGTAATTTTTAAGTTTTTTGAAAGAAGCGTTATTGATGAGCTTGATTTAATTTATCAAAAAATTAACCAATACTTTATAGAGCAAGGTATTTTACCCGATCTTAAATTAGTACCAGTGAAACAGCGGGCAAGCCAGTATATCCAAAGAAGTAGTGATACTAAGCAACAAGATGTGCATGTTGATGAAAATACTGGTGGCGTGCCAGCTGGTAATGATCAACTCACCAACGGTGAGCAATTATTTAGTGTACTTAGTCAGCTTTTAAGCCAAAACCGTAGCGCAGATATTAACCACACTATTCCTGCTCAACCTGTTGTTGAAACACCAGAGTTAATTAATGTGTTATCTCAACTGCAATCAACCATTGCTGCCTCTAGTGACAACCAGCTAAGAGATATTCGATTACACATTGGCTCGCAAATCAATAGTGAAAATAATCAACCTATAACGCGAGGTAGCTTAGAGCAAGCCAATGATGACATGATTGATGTTGTTACCATGCTCTTTGATTTTATTTTAGATGACGAAAACCTGCACTCTGAAATTAAGGCCACAATATCTCGATTGCAAATTCCTATTCTAAAAGTTGGTTTGTCGGATAAAACCTTTTTTTCTGACAGACAACACGCTGCAAGACTGTTGCTTAATGAACTAGCCCATGCGGGTTTATCTTGGGAGCCCAATGACAAAGCTGCGGCTCCAATGCTTAAAAAAATTCAACAAGTTGTTGAGCTTATTTGTAATGACTATGTAGATCAAAAAAACTTTTTTGCCCCTTTGCTTGAAAATTTTAGACAGTTTAGAGGCGAATATCGCCGTACATCGCTTATTTTTGAGCGTCGAACAAAAGAGGCAGAGGAGGGAAAAGCTAAAACAGAAACCGCACGATTAAACGTTAATAACGAGCTTAAAAAGATCTGCAAAAATAAAAAAGTGCCCGAAATTGCTAAAGCGATTTTTAAAAATGTTTGGTCACATGTAATGTTTTTAGAAAGTTTAAGAAAAGACAGTAAAGGTTGGGATACTGTTGTAAAAATAGCTCGAATGCTTATTTGGAGCTTGCAAACTAAAAACACTCAGTCTGACTTAGAAAAACTAAATAGGTTTATTCCCGCAATTGTTAAAAACTTAAAGCTGGGCTTTGATAAAATCTCTTATTCTCCAATTGATGCTAGCCGATTACTTGATCAATTAGAAAAATTGCATAGAGAAGTTATTGCGCAAACTAAAATTGCCATTGAAGAAGCCAGTAAAGATGAAATTATTCGTTTAAAACCGCAATCTTTAATTGATGAGCCAATTATAGAGCCAGCAAAATCAAGTAAAGTTAGCGAAGAAACCGTTGAAGAAATTGTGGTTGAAGATGTTGCTTTTAGTCCGCAAGAAGTTGGGCTTGTTGAGCCAAAACCAGCGAATATAGAAATATCAAAAGAAAATAGACAAACCATAGAAAGCTTTAGTGCAGGAAGCTGGTTTGAACTTAAGATTGATCAAGAGTTTAGAAAAACCAAGTTGGCAGCTAAAATTTCGTCAACGGGAAAATATATTTTTGTTAATCGCTCAGGAGTGAAAGTAGCAGAGTTTTTTACCGATGAACTAGCTGCGGCTTATCAATTAGGTGAAATTAAACTGCTTGATGATGAAGCTTTATTTGATAGAGCACTAAAGGCGGTTATTTCTAATCTACGTGAAATGAAATCTGAGCAATAGTTTATATACCCGCTTGTCACTATTGACACAAAAGTAATGGCTGATATTCTTTTTCTTATCTTAAGTTTAATAAAAATACCTCTATGTTCACCAATGGTTGGTTTAATCAAGCAGTACATTGCCCATCAACTCATTTTAATGAGCGACCAAAAGAAGCCAAAGTTAATCTGTTGGTGATCCACAATATCTCTTTACCGCCTAATTGTTTTGAGGGAGATAATGTCGAGCAATTTTTTACTGGCAAGCTCGATTGCAGTCAACATGAATATTTTTCTACAATTAAAGACTTAAAAGTTTCTTCTCATTTCTATATTAAACGCAATGGCAAACTCATTCAGTTTGTATCGGTAGATAAAAGAGCATGGCATGCGGGTGAGTCATTATTTAAAGGCAAAGTCAATTGTAACGATTTTTCGGTGGGCATAGAGCTTGAAGGAGCTGATCATATCACTTATACCAATGAGCAATATAAACAGTTGCATTTTTTAACACAGTGTTTGCAGTCGTATTTTCCTAATATTAATAAAGAAAACATTGTCGGTCATTGTGATATTGCGCCTCAGCGAAAAACTGATCCAGGAGAAAGTTTTAATTGGAAGCGCTATTTACAAGCATTATAAATGAGCAAAACCAATTAAATTAACTTATCACTTTAAAGATAATGTATCATTAACCTAGGTTTATTGTTTAATAATCAAAATATTAGTGGGAAAAATATGTTGCTTTTATCTGTGATTGCTGCATTTGCATTAGAGCATTATTTTCGTTGGGGCTCAGAATATAGGCAGTTTGACTGGTTTGTAAGTTTAAGCGAAAAAACTGAAGAGCTGCTAATTGAACATAACTTTTATCATCAATGGTATGGGGCGCTTTTAGTTGTTTTATTACCCGTTATCGCCTTAGTGTTTATTTTAAGCTTGTTAAGTGGACCTATTTACTGGTTGTTAATTTTGCCTATTTCTGCGGGTATTCTATTTTATTCCATGGGACCTAAATCGCTTTATCAAAAGCTCGATCAATATATGGATGCTCTAGAGCGAGGAGATGAAGAATCCGCTTATTTAACCTTAAAACAAGCACAGTCCGAAGCCAGTAACGATATACCCAATAGCGAAGATCCCGCTCGTAACGCAACACGTTTTATTTTAGTTGAAAGTCATAAAAGATATTTTGGCGTTGTTGCTTGGTTTTTATTTTTTGGTCCAGCAGGTGCCTTGTTATATCGTTTGGCTCATCAATATAAGTTAATTTGTATTGAAAAGTCTGATGACAACCATCTTGAGCATATTAATCAAATTATTCACTGGTTAGACTGGGCTCCCAGTAGATTAACTAGCTTTTTTAACCTTCTCACAGGTGACTTTGTTGCAGGGTTTTACCGTTTTAAAGATTATTGGTTAGAGTCACAGGCAAGTAATTCACAATTAATTAGTGAAACAGGTGTTTCAGCCCTTGGTTTACAAATGGGAGTTGTTGATGAGGCGCTTCAAGAAAATAAAGAAGCTGTTGCCATGGTAATGCGCACTGCAATTATCTATATAGTAGCGGTTATTTTATTAAGTCCTTTTTCACTATGGGCAATATAATTATTAGTAAAGCTAACTAATGTATTTTTCTTATTGCAATACAAAAAATTAAATTTTTAGTTATAAAATACCACTTGATTCTTAAGTGGTGGTCTTACGTGAGCATAGTTAGCTTTGCTAAATATTGTGGCTGATGATAATTTGTGCTAAATTTCCTTTCAATATTATCTAATCTTTAGCGCTGTTTTATAAAAGCACTGCTATACTTTTGAGCAGTTAATAGAATAAATCAAAACAGTATGGTGAATTTTTACTTTTAGTATTCTGCTAAAAATTCATATTTAGTGATTAAACCCAGAAACTCACGATTATTAAATCGATAAACTTCTTGAGGATAATTATGTCCGATATAAAAAATGATATTGATCCTATTGAAACCCAAGAGTGGCTTGATGCTTTAGAGGCCGTACTTGATGAAGAGGGCACCGACAGAGCGCACTATTTGCTAGAAAAGCTCATCGACATGGCAAGACGCTCAGGCGCACATCTTCCTTATTCGGCAACCACTGCTTACCTTAATACCATTCCCACTTCTAAAGAAGCATTGATCCCTGGTGATCAAGAAATGGAGCAAAGGCTTCGCTCTATCATTCGTTGGAATGCCATCGCTTTGGTATTACAAGCCAGTAAAAAGAATGAAGAGCTAGGCGGGCATTTGTCGAGTTTTGCTTCTTCGGCAACTTTGTACGATGTTGGTTTTAATCATTTTTTCCATGCGGCTAATGAAGAAAGAGAAGGTGATTTAATTTATTTTCAAGGGCATTCGTCTCCTGGGATCTATGCAAGAGCCTTTTTAGAAGGACGAATAAGCGAAGATCAAATGAAAAATTTCCGCCAAGAAGTGGATGGTAAAGGTTTATCTTCTTACCCTCACCCTTGGTTAATGCCCGATTTTTGGCAGTTTCCGACCGTTTCAATGGGCTTAGGGCCCATCCAAGCCATTTATCAAGCGCGCTTTTTAAAATATTTAAAAAATAGAGAGTTATCTAATACCCAAGATCGCAAAGTTTGGGCATTTATGGGTGATGGTGAAATGGATGAGCCAGAATCATTAGGCGCTATTTCTTTAGCGGGTCGCGAAAAGCTTGATAACTTAGTGTTTGTCATTAACTGTAACTTACAGCGCTTAGACGGGCCTGTGCGCGGTAATGGAAAAATTATTCAAGAGCTAGAAGGTGACTTTAGAGGCGCAGGTTGGAATGTGCTTAAAGTGATTTGGGGACGATACTGGGATCCACTAATCGCTCGCGATGTTGATGGTAAGCTACTTAAAGTTATGGAAGAAACCGTTGATGGTGAGTACCAAAACTATAAGTCTAAAGGTGGCAAGTTCACTCGTGATTATTTCTTTGGTAAAGATCCTGCACTGTTAGAAATGGTGGCTAATATGTCTGACTCGGATATTTGGCGACTCAATCGCGGTGGTCACGATCCAACCAAAGTTTATGCTGCTTACCATGCAGCAGTAAATCATAAAGGTCAGCCAACGGTTATTTTAGCCAAAACCGTTAAAGGTTATGGCATGGGTGAAAGTGGTGAGGGCAAAAATATTTCTCACCAAGTGAAAAAAATGAATGTGGATGCCTTAAAGCAATTCCGCAATCGTTTTAATGTGCCAATTACCGATGAGCAATTAGAAGAAGCGCCTTTTTATCACCCTGGTGAAGATAGCGAAGAAATTAAATACCTTAAAGCTCGCCGAGCAGATTTAGGCGGCTATTTACCCGCAAGACGTGCACAATCAGAGTCTTTAGAAGTTCCCCCACTAAAAGCTTTTAGCGCAATAACGGGCGGCTCTAATGGGCGCGAAATTTCAACCACAATGGCATTTGTGCGTATTTTAAATGTTTTAATTAAAGATAAAGCCATAGGTCAGCGTATTGTTCCAATTATTCCTGACGAAGCACGAACCTTTGGTATGGAAGGTATGTTTCGACAAATTGGTATTTATTCTTCTGTTGGTCAACTTTATGAGCCAGTTGATTCCGACCAAGTAATGTATTATCGCGAAGATCAAAAGGGTCAAATTTTAGAAGAAGGTATTAACGAAGCAGGTGCAATGTCATCTTGGATTGCTGCGGCAACCAGTTATTCAAGCAATAACTTACCGATGATCCCATTTTATATTTATTACTCAATGTTTGGTTTCCAAAGAATTGGCGACTTAGCTTGGGCGGCAGGTGACATGCAAGCACGCGGCTTTTTAATTGGCGCTACTTTTGGTCGAACAACCCTTAATGGTGAAGGCTTGCAACATCAAGATGGGCATAGTCATCTTTTAGCCGGCACTATTCCAAACTGCGTAAGCTACGATCCTACCTTTGGTTATGAGCTAGCATTGATCATTCGTGACGGTATGCGCCGTATGTACGAAGAGCAAGAAAATGTTTTCTATTATATTACAACCTTAAATGAAAATTATGAGCATGGTGAAATGCCTAAAGGGGTTGAAGAAGGCATTATTAAAGGTATGTATTTATTGCAACCGAGCAAAAAATCCCGCGCTAAAAAGCAACCCCCTAAAGTTCAGTTATTAGGTTGCGGTGCAATATTGCACGAAGTAATTGCGGCGGCAGAACTGTTAGAAAAAGACTTTAAAGTTCAATCGGATATTTGGAGTGTAACCAGCTTTAATGAGCTTGCTAGAGATGGTCAAGAAACAACACGTCAAAACTTAATGAACCCAGAAGCTAAAAAACCTCAATTGAGCTATGTTGAGCAATGTTTACAAGATGCAGATGGACCAGTTATTGCCTCAACCGATTCTATGAAAGCTTACGCTGAACAAATTAGAGCTTATATTCCATCACGTTATTCTGTACTTGGAACCGATGGATTTGGACGCAGTGATAGCCGCGATAAACTTCGTCATTTCTTTGAAGTTGATCGCTATTATGTTGCTGTGGCAGCGCTTAAAGCTTTAGCCGATGAAGGTACTATTAGCGCTAAAGAAGTGAGTAAAGCCATTAAGCTTTATAACATTGATGTTAACAAACCTAACCCACTGTTAAGTTAAGAGGAGGCATTAATTATGAGTCATTTAATTGCCGTTAATGTTCCTGACATTGGTGATGTAAGCGAAGTTGATGTGATAGAAATTTTAGTTTCAGTGGGAGATACCATTGCAAAAGAAGACTCACTCATTACTTTAGAAACTGATAAGGCGACAATGGATGTGCCATCGAGCGAGTCAGGTGTAGTAAAAGCGCTTCATGTGAATGTTGGCGATCAAGTCTCGCAAGGCGATTTAATTTTAGAAATTGAATCCGCAGGTGAGTCAACTGCCAAACCCGAGCAAGCACAAAGTGCTGAGCCAAAGAGTATTGATAATAGTGTGGCAGCTAATGAAGCACCTTCACAAGAAGCGGTTAGTGAATCTTCAAGCAGTGAATCTTCAAATAGCGAAGAAATAGATCTTAAAGTTCCTGATATTGGTGATGCTGCCGATGTTGATGTCATTGAAGTCTTGTTTGCCGAAGGTGATAGCGTTGAAAAAGAACAAGGCTTAATTACCTTAGAAACCGATAAAGCCACTATGGATGTGCCTAGCTCAGATAATGGAACCATTATTTCAGTTTCGGTAAAAGTGGGTGATAAAGTTTCGCAAGGTGATGTGATTGGTCGCATTAGTGTTTCTAGCGGTGCTAGCACTAAACCTGCGGCAACGAAATCCGAAGCGGCTTCATCGACTCCAGCGCCTCAACCGCAAGCAGCAAAGAGCGCCCCTTCTAATCGTAATGCACCAGTGCCTGAACACCCACAAATGAAGAAAAAATCCTCTTCTGGTGTGGTTCATGCCAGTCCTGCGGTAAGACGATTTGCCAGAGAGTTAGGCGCAGATTTAACCAAGGTTAATGGCTCTGGCCCTAAAGGTCGAATATTAAAAGATGATGTGCAAAAGTTTATTAAATTTGAGCTTTCACGTCCTAAAGCAACGGCCTCTACTGGCGCGTTTGCCACACCACAAATGCCAGAAGTTGATCATGGCAAGTGGGGCGAAATAGAAACTAAGCCGCTGACTCGAATTCAAAAAATTAGTAGTGTTAATTTACACCGTAACTGGATTTCCATTCCTCATGTTACCCAACATGAAGATGCTGATATTACCGATTTAGATAATTTCCGTAAGTCGATGAAAGAAGAGGCGCTAAGAGATGGAGTGCGCTTAACGCCATTAGCCTTTATTATGAAAGGCTTGGTTCATACCCTAAAAGCTTTCCCTAAATTTAACTCTTCTTTAGCTAGCGACGGTGAAAACTTAATTATTAAAAGCTACTATCATATTGGTGTAGCGGTTGACACACCTAACGGATTAACGGTTCCTGTTATTCGCAACGTAGATCAAAAAGGCATTTATCAGCTAGCCAATGATTTAGGTGAAATGAGTGCCAAAGCACGAGAAGGCAAGTTATCGGCCGATGATATGCAAGGCAGTAGCTTTACGATTTCGTCTTTAGGCGGAATAGGTGGTACTGCGTTTACGCCTATTGTAAAATGGCCCGATGTTGCCATCTTGGGACTTTCGCGTAACAAGATGCAACCTGTTTGGAACGGTAAAGAATTTGTACCAAGATTAATGCTGCCAATGTCACTATCTTATGATCATCGAGTGATTGATGGTGCCGATGCAGCGAGGTTTTCTGTGCATTTAGCCGAAACCTTAAAAGATATTCGACGCGTATTATTAAATTAATTTAAACATGACAAGTCACCGACGTTTAAACAATAAAGTTTAAGTCGGTGAATTTTTTTAAAAGGTGAAAACACTATGAGTAATAGTATTCAAGCACAAGTTTTAGTTATTGGTGCTGGACCTGGTGGTTATACTGCTGCGTTTAGAGCCGCTGATTTAGGTTTAAATGTAGTATTAGTTGAAAAGCATTCTACCTTGGGTGGTGTGTGTTTGAATGTTGGTTGTATTCCATCTAAAGCATTATTGCATTCGGCTAAAGTAATCGACGAAGCAAAAAGCATGGAATCTCATGGTGTCTCTTTTGGCGAACCATCAATTGATATTGATAAAATTCGTGACTATAAAGATGGTGTTGTTGGTCAGCTAACCAAAGGTTTAGCGGGCATGGCAAAAATGCGTAAAGTAAAAGTAGTTCAAGGTATTGCTAAGTTTACTTCAAACAACTCGGTTGCCATCGAAGGTAGCGATGAAGTGTCGGCAATTACTTTTGAAAACTGCATTATTGCCGCAGGCTCTCGCGTTGTTCAATTACCATTTTTACCCGAAGATGATCGCATTATCGACTCAACAGGTGCATTAGAGTTAAAAGATGTTCCTGAAAAAATGTTAGTGCTTGGTGGCGGCATTATTGGTTTAGAAATGGCAACGGTTTATCGCGCGCTAGGTAGCCAAATTGATGTAGTAGAAATGTTTGACCAGCTTATTCCTGCGGCTGATAAAGACGTGGTTAAAGTATTGCAACGCTATGTTAATAAGCAATACAACAAAATTATGCTCGAAACCAGCGTGACTAAAGTTGAAGCCAAAGATGATGGTTTATGGGTTACTTTTGAAGGTAAAAAAGCCCCTAAAGAGCCAGTTCGTTACGATAAAATATTATCAGCAGTTGGTCGTCGCCCTAATGGTGACAGGCTCGATATTGAAAAAGCAGGTTTAAGCACCAACGAGCGCGGTTTTATCTCTGTAGATAACCAATTAAAAACCAGTGTTGCTGGTATTTACGCCATTGGTGATATTGTGGGTCAGCCAATGCTTGCCCATAAAGCCACTCACGAAGCGCACGTTGCAGCCGAAGTCATTGCAGGCAAAAAACACGCATTTGAACCACAGTGTATTCCAAGTGTTGCCTATACTGATCCCGAAATTGCTTGGGTTGGTTTAACTGAAAAAGAAGCCAAAGAAAAAGGTATTGATTATGGCGTTGGTACTTTCCCTTGGGCGGCGAGTGGACGAGCCATTGGCGCGGGTAGAACCGAAGGTTTTGCTAAGTCGATTTATGATAAGTCAAACAACCGAATTATCGGCGCGGCAATTGTAGGAATTAATGCGGGTGAAATTATCGGTGAAGCAGGGCTTGCCATTGAAATGGGTTGCGATGCCGAAGATATCGCTTTAACTGTTCATGCGCATCCAACGCTTTCTGAATCTTTAGCATTTTCTGCCGAAGCTTATGAAGGAACCTGCACTGACTTACCACCTGCACGCAAGAAAAAATAATTATTGCTCGTAGGTTAAATAACTTTCGCCGTTTAATTTAACGGCGAAAGTTTTTGTCTAGCTCAAAATGAACTTAACTATTATTAAAATATTAATTTTTTCTCTATTTGTTTTCTTACTTTCTGTTGAAATAAAAGCTGCGGTTATCTTGCAGTATCACCACATTTCAAACGACACGCCTCAATCAACTAGCACTTCGCCAAAATTATTTAAACAACATATTCAGTATCTAATAGATAACCAGTTTAATGTGGTTTCACTCGATACCTTTATTGAGCATTTAAAAAAGCAAATTCCTTTTAAAGATAAAACCGTTTTAATCACTTTTGATGATGGTTATCAATCTATTTTTGACAATGCATTGCCCATTTTAAAACAAGCGGATTTTCCTTTTACTGTGTTTGTTAATGCCAAACCAATTGAGCAAAAACTATCGCAGTGGATGAGCTGGCAAACATTAAAAGCATTACAAAAAGAAAAGGGCAGCATTGCCAATCATTCATATCAGCATAAACATTTAATTCGTCGATCAGAGAATGAACAAGAAGCCGATTGGTCTAAAAGAATATTAACTGATCTATTAAAAAATCAAAATTTGCTTGAAAAAAAACTTCAAATATCAAACCGCGTTCTTGCTTACCCTTATGGTGAATATAACCAAGGTTTAAAACAATTATTAAAGAAAAATAACTTTTTAGGGTTTGCTCAGCATTCTGGTGCAGTCTCAATTAATGTTGATCAACAAGCGATCCCGCGATTTGCATTTGGCGGAAACTATGGAGCAATGGATGACTTTATTATTAAGGTAAATGCTTTACCCTTTAAGGATAAAAAGCTTGAGTTAATTAATGATAACAATCAATTAATTAACGAGCATGTTTTTGATAATGGGTCTTTTTTAAAACCTAAACTTAAGATCGTGTTAAAAGATAAAACATTACTGAATAAAATAAACTGCTATTTTTCTGGGCAAGGTAAACTTGAAAAAGTATTACACGAAAATAGCGCAGTATTTACTTTAAAAAACGCAATAAAAAGTGGTCGTTCGCGATTTAATTGTACTGCACCAAGCAATCAAAAAGGCCGTTTTTATTGGGTGTCACAACCCATTATTAAAGCTTTAGATAATGGTAGTTGGTATAATGAATAAAACTTTTTCTTAATGATTTATTCGGCTGGTGGCTCTTCGTTTATTTTTTTCATCACCATACGGAACATATATCCGCCAATGATCAGAACAAATAAGATCACAGCAAAGCTGAATAAACCTTCTGGTGTGGTAAAAAGCTCTTTTAAAAGTGCCATGTATTAATTTCCTTAAATGTTAATTAACCTTGAATATAGTAAGGTTTATTCTTGTAAATATGATTGATCAAGGTCAATTTATTCAATTAATAGCGAGAAGCTAAATTGCAAAAATTAAACTATACAAAAAAAAGTTTTTTAATTGTGTCATCTATTATTATGGCGCTAACTTTTGCCGCATGGATGGCATTGCTGAATAACTTTGCGATAGAAAAAGCGCAATTTACTGGCGCAGAAATTGGCATTTTGCAAAGCTTAAGAGAAGTCCCCGGGTTTTTAGCTTTTACTGCCGTGTTTTTATTGTTGGCGGTTTCTGAGCAAACGTTAGCATTATTATCGCTCTGCCTGTTAACCATTGGTATTGCTATTACAGGGTTATTTCCATTTGAAATTGGTTTATATGCCACTACGGTTTTAATGTCGATTGGTTTTCATTATTTTGAAACCATTAATAACTCCTTATCGCTACAGTGGTTAAGCAAGCAAGAAGCTCCCAGCGTTTTAGGACAATTAATTTCAATTCGCTCATTAGCCTCTCTTTTTGCATACGCAGGGATCTGGTTATGTTTTAGTATTTTTGCCATCAGCTTTGCTAATGCGTATTTAATTTTTGGTGGAATGGGTTTTTTACTTTTAGTTTGGCTATGGCTTGCATTTCCAAAGTTTAAAGCGCCAGTAGAGCAACATAAAAAATTAATCTTAAGAAAACGCTATTGGCTTTACTATTTATTAACTTTTTTTAGCGGTGCTCGTCGGCAAATTTTTATGGTATTTGCCGGCTTTATGATGGTTGAAAAATTTGGCTACAATGCTTCTGACATTGCGCTTTTATATATAGTTAATCATATTTTAAATCTTTATTTAGCGCCTAAAATTGGTCGATGGATTGGTAAAATAGGGGAGCGTAAAGCCCTAACGGTTGAATATATAGGATTAATTTTTGTTTTTATCAGTTATGGTTTAGTGCAAGATTCAACCATAGCTGCCGCGCTTTATGTGATTGATCATATTTTCTTTGCTATGGCCATTGCGATAAAAACATTTTTTCAAAAAATTGCCGATCCTGCCGACATTGCTTCATCATCGGGGGTGAGTTTTACTATTAATCATATTGCCGCAGTGGTTATTCCCGCAAGTTTTGGGGTAATTTGGCTGGTTAATCCTGCTTGGGTATTTTGGGCTGGCGCCTTAATGGCTAGTGTTTCACTAACGCTTTCGCAAATGGTTGATAGTGAGCTTAGGTTAAAAGCGGTTAGTCATTAGTTTTTCTAATCCTCTAAATAATACATTCCCGGTAACCAGCTTTTTTTAAATGCTTTGGTTTGTGCCAGTTTTTCATTTTCTTCATCAATAAATTTAAAGTGTTTAGTGCCAATATTAATTAAGTCTTGATCACAAAGCAGGTGATCTTTAATGTTTTGATTATTAACAAAAGTGTGGTTGGTGCTTTCTAAATCGTGAATAAAACAAACATATGCACCATCGGTTAGTTGCTTTAATACAATTTTAGCGTGTTGTTGACTGACTGATGGATCATCCAAAAAAATATCGTTTTTAACCGAGCGACCAATGGTTAGGCCGCTTTCTTTTATTTCAAATTTATTGAGAACTTCGTTATCAACCAGTTGAATTAATATAGCCATTGAATTTTTATTCTTGCTTAAGTATTCAATGATAATAGTTAATTTAGGTAGACTTGACCAGAGTAGTTTTTCAAGTGAAATTAAAAAGAGCGGGCGCTTAATGGCAAATGATTGTGTTTACGCAAAGTAAACTTAACCAAAGGGGGTTGCCGCGCCCATAATACCAGGTAATTGTAAGTTATTAACTTTTTACAACAAAAAGGGTTTTAATGCTTATTTTTAAATCTGCTTTTGCTTGAGCTGTTTCGGTATAACCACCTGCTTCGTGGATTGTAGCTAAGCTAATGCCTATTGCTAAAAATAAATAACAAACCTTTTGTTTTATTTGTCGCATGTTTTTCATGGTAATTTCCAAAATTCATTTTCCATATAATATTTGTGATATGTACTTATTTAGCATTTAGTGTGCCAATTTTTATTTTTGTCCTATGTTATTGATATACAATGAAAATATATATTTACTTGTTAATTTTGAGCTAAAGAAAGTGTCCGTAAATGCGACTAGTTAGTGAAAAGTGTCCGCAAATGGGACAATTGACAAGTTGATGAACAATAACCTTTTTAAGTTAAAAACTGGGTATAATAAATTTTTAGATTTTTAAGAATGATAACAATGATTGAAAAAAATAAGGTTGTACAAATTAAATATCAACTGTCTGATGCTAGCGATAAAGTTATTGAGTCGTCTGATCCTCAAGTGCCTATGGCTTACTTACATGGGCATAATAATATGCTTAAGGGGTTGGAGGCCGAGCTTGAAGGGAAAAAGGTTAAAGATAAGTTTAGTGTTACTTTAGCTCCCGAGGAAGCCTATGGTGAAATTAAGCCTAATTCAGAGCAAAGAATTCCAACTAAACATTTAATGGGCGCAAAAAAATGGAAAAAAGGCATGGTTGGGGTAGTACAAACAGAAAATGGTCGAAAACAAGTTACCGTAGTAAAAGTGGGTAAATTTATGGTGACAGTAGACTTTAATCATCCATTTGCAGGTAAAACGCTTAAATTTGATATTGAAGTGGTTGATATTCGTGATGCAACGGGTGAAGAAATTGCTCATGGTCATGCGCATGGACCAGGAGGGCATCATCATTAGGGTTTAAAAGAGCAATAGATCCTAATTTAATTATTTTTTTAGTGATGTAGAATTTGTCGCCTTTGGTTCGTCATAGTATTAACAGTTAACAATGCTGTTGTATTAAACTTTTAAACAATCAATATAAAGGAAAAAACGATGCAATATTTATGTTTAATTTATGAAGCAGAATCATTAATGGCAACGCGAAGTGACGAAGAAAACGGCAAAGTTTTTCAAGACTATATGACCTTTACTAAGGATATTCAAGATAGTGGGCACATGGTTGCTGGAGATGCCTTGCAACCGATTGCAACGGCAACTACGGTAAAAGTGAGAGATGGAAAAACTTTGCTGACCGATGGGCCATTTGCTGAAACTAAAGAGCAACTTGGTGGCTATTATTTATTAGAGTGCAAGTCACTTGATGAAGCGATTGAAAAAGCGGCAAAAATTCCGAGTGCTAAAACGGGTAGCATTGAAGTAAGACCAATTATGGTTTTTGAGTAGAGTCACTACTATGCCTTCAACTATCAAGCTAAAGGCATAGCTTTATTATGCTTAATACAAGTCTACAAACCGCTTATCCTCAAGCACTGATTAAATTACAGCTCATCACACAAAATATTGTTGTGGCCGAAGACTGTTTACAGCACGCTTGTGAAAAAGCACTTTTACATTGGCAAAAATCATTACCCGATAATCCTGTTGCTTGGCTAGTGACTGTTGGCCGAAATGCATTTGTTGATTTTGTAAGAAAAGAAAATAAATCTATATCGATTGAATCAATAAAAGAGCAAAGCATATTACCCGATTTAAGCGAACAAGCACTTTTACTCAGTTATAACGATGATTTATTGAGGCTTGTTTTTACTTGTTGTCACCCTGCACTTAATTTTGAAACGCAAGTTGTGTTATCGCTAAAACATGTTTTAGGTTTGTCGAGTAAACAAATTGCCAGTGCTTTAGTTATCCCTAAAAAAACTATTGAGCAACGATTAACTAGAGCAAAGAAAAAAATACTAGTCAATAATATTACCTACGAGATCCCTAAGGCATCGCAGTTAAAAGAGCGATTAGACGGAGTATTAAAAACCATCTATTTACTTTTTAACGAAGGCTATTTAACCACCGAAGACTCATCATTTATTAGCGAGCAGTTATGCAAAGAAGCCATTAGGTTGTGCCGATTATTGCATCATTGTTTAAGTGGAGAAGCTGAAATTATTGGTTTACTTGCTCTGCTTTTACATTTAGATGCGCGATTAAAAGCAAGAATAAATAATAACGGTGAAATGATTTTATTGGCAGAACAAAATCGAGAAAAATGGGAGCAAATAAAAATTCAAGAGGCTAATCAACTGGTGGAAAAATCTTTATTGTTAGGCGGTGGAACCAGCTATGCCATTCAAGCAGCCATTGCTTCTTTGCATAATAATGCAAAGTCATATAAAGAAACTGACTGGCAACAAATTTATCAGCTTTATTTAAAGCTTAATCAAATTGAAAATAATCCAGTTGTTGGTTTAAATGCGTGGGTCGCTTATGCTCAATATGGAAACTTTCAGCAAGCCATTGAAAAAATAAAATTACTAGCTAAACCATTAAAGAACTACCGCCATTATCATTCGGCATTAGCAGGTTTATATTTTGAAAAAAGTTATTATTTAGAAGCAAAAGATTATTATTTATTAGCGATTGATAAAACTGATAGCGCTGCTGAAAAACGTTTTATTCAGCAACGAATTCAAGAATGTGACAGTAAAATAAATTGAAATTAACAAACAAGATCATTTCTGCTTGCATTTTCATGAATTTCATTTCCATTAGAATCTTTTGAGTGTCTTACCCGACCAGACTTTGAAACAATTAAAGCTCTTGTTTGCTTAGGTTTATTGTTATAGCAGAACGAAAACAGTCCATTTTGATGATTAGTGATCCCTGTATGATGCCATTGAAAAGAATTTTTATAACCAAAGGCTTTCCAGTTTAACGTGATATTTTCATTGGTATTGAGTTGTAGGTTAAGAATTGAGTCATCATGATTTAAGTTTCGATCAGCGTTGAGATCGATAAACAACATATAACCTTGTGACCAATCGTTACTACAACTTTTACCATCACTTGTTGGACAAAGAGTGGTTTTTTGATTGTTTTGAATGGCTGTTTGGCGGCCTAGTCTTAATGTTGCTTGTAAGTTTTGTACTTGCGCTTTAATTTCACTACGAGACTTAAGATTATCAAAGCTTGGAAGGGCAATAGACATTAATATTGATGAAATACTGATAGTGGCAATTAATTCTAATAAAGTAAATCCATTAAGTGTTTTCATAATCAACTCCATTTGATCAGGGTGATGATTAGAATAACTAAAACAGATTAACTTTGTATAGCGCTTTTAGCTGATAGCTATTGCAGAAAAAATAGGCAAAGTAACTAAGATTTTAACGGCTAGCTTTGTAAGATATTGTCCATTAAGAACAAAACAAATTTTATTCTAAATCTAGTTTTTGAAGTTTATAGCGCATTGCCCTAAAGCTAATACCAAGTAATTTTGCGGCTTTAGTTTTATTACCTTCAGAAGCCTCTAGCGCTTTTTTAATTTCGGCAATTTCAATATTTTCTAAAAACTTATCTAAAGATAAATTACCTCTAGCAGAATACTGATTAGTTGTTTTTGAAGTGCTAGATCCTATATTATCATTTTGTTGTGCTGATAAGTTTAAGTCTTCTATATCAATCAATTCACCAAATGATAGGGTGGCTGCTCGCTCTAAAATATTTTCTAGTTCACGAATATTGCCAGGAAAAGGGTGATTAATTAAAGCATTAATAGCAGCATTAGAGATTGGCGGCTTTTCAATGCTAAGGTTAGCACTAATTTTGGTGAGCAAATAATCCGTTAAACTAGAAATATCATCGGTTCGATTTCTTAGTGGTGGAACATCTAGCTCAATAACATTAATTCGGTAAAATAAGTCTTGTCTAAATTTATCTTGCTCTACCAAAGAAAGTAAATTTTTATGGCTAGCACTTAAAATTCTAACATTAATTGATATTTCAGTTTCGCTGCCAACTGGTCGAATAGATTTTTCTTGAATTGCTCTAAGTAATTTAACTTGCATAGCAAGTGGTAAGTCAGCAACTTCGTCTAAAAATAGTGTGCCGCCATCAGCTTGCTGGAACAAGCCTTTTTTATCAGCAATTGCGCCAGTAAAGCTTCCTTTTACATGACCAAAAAACTCGCTCTCCATAAGTTCAGAGGGAATAGCGCCACAGTTAACAGGAACAAATGCTTGGTCAGCTCTAGGTCCTTTATAGTGAATTAACTTTGCAACTAACTCTTTGCCTGTTCCTGACTCACCTTTGATATAAACGGGTGCCTGACTTCTTGCAAGTTTTAAAATAGTTTGTTTTAGTTTTTTCATAATTGGCGTATCGCCAATTAATTGAGTTTTTATTTTGTTAGTTGAGCGAGTTGCTGATTGTTTTTGAGGTTGTGAATTGACTTTTAGTGCTGAGTTCACAAGATTTCTTAATGCATTAATATCTATGGGCTTTGATAAAAAATCAAAAGCGCCTTTTTTCATTGCATCTATAGCAATTTCCATATTGCCATGAGCAGTTATTAATGCAACAGGTAAGTCAGGATGAGTTGATTGAATGTGCGAGATAAGCTCTATGCCATCACCGTCTGGCAAACGCATATCGGTTAAACAAATATTAAATTTTTTTGTTTCGAGTGCTTGATAAGCTTGAGTAAGATTTTCTGCTTTATGAGTTTTAATATTCATGCGCGAAAGGGTGATCCCCAATAGCTGAAGAATATCGGGTTCGTCGTCAACAATTAATGCAATTGGAGATTGTGACATTTTGATCCTTATACCATTTCAAAGTAGCTCAATTAATTACAGGTTTATACCCGTTCTCCTTCAAGATGCATGTTTCAGCAAGACAGTAAGCCATCCTATTTGAGGCATTAATGCGCAGGATTAGTCATTCTACTTCAAGCATTGATAACGAAGAAGAGGCTGGCTTACTGCCTTGCCCTTCGGGTGCTCAGCCAAAAAGCTTGCACTGTGTTACAGCTTTTGAAAAGGGCTTGCCATTTCCTGCAAGCTGCGCCTTGTTCAAACTTTTTGGCTGAACACTGAAACATGCATCTTGAAGGAGAACGGGTATAACATTACTTGGCTGTTAACGCTGAGTCAAATTTGCGGCAGAAAAACTAATTCTAAAACAGGTTCCACCTGTAGGAATTGGAATGTGATCGAGTCGTGCTCTATTAACTTCACATAACTCTTTGGATAAGTATAAACCCAGTCCTGTACCAGTGCGAGAAGTGGTAAAAAAGGGTTCAAATAGTTTTTCAGCCACCTCAGGTGTAATACCATCACCTTGATCAATAACATCTAAAAATGAAGTATGACTGTGAGGTTCAACCCCAACCATAATTTGCACGGTTGGCTTGCCTGTTTTTAATTCACTATAACGAGCGCCATTATCAATTAAATTAGTTAGCACTTGTGATAGTTGTGAAACATCAAAGTGGATAATTAGATCATTGGATTGAAACTGAGTTGCCACTAAAGGCGGCTCTTTTTTTCCTTTGACATAATCTTCAAGCATTTTAGGTAAGTATCGGGAAAGATTAATTTCTTTTACTTGCACTGCCTTACGCTGCGAAAGCTTCATTATGTTTTCAATAATTGTATTAACGCGCGAAGTATTTTTGTGAATAATATCAACTAGGTCAGCGTTTTCGGGTGAAATTTCATCGCTCTCATTGAGTAGTTGTGCGGCATGGCTTAATGCGCCTAATGGGTTTCTAATTTCATGCGCGATTGAGGCGGTTAATCGACCAAGTGATGCAAGTTTTAAGCTTTGTGCTCTTTGGTTAAGCATGCTGGTATCTTCTAAAAAGATTATTACACTTTGTTTGGTTTTACTTACATCAGAAAAATTAGGTAAAAGGTTTGGGCCTGTTGCATTATTTTTAAAAGGCTTTGAGCGGTAACTGTGTTTGCGTCGCCATAAATTAAGTTGGCGGGCTAAAGGCGTTGAAACTTGTTCTAGCATTTGTGATTTACTTGACTCGGGCATACCCAAATGAACCCAAGCTGCACGATTAATTAAAGCAATTCTATTTGCACCATCAACAACAATAACTCCGGTATTCATAAACTGAATAATTTGCTCATTGAGCTTTTCCATATTTTCTAAGCCGCGAGCAGATTCAGCGGCAACATTTTCAGATTCTTTTAGTCGGTGTGACAAATAATAAGCAATTAGGCTTGTTGCCATAAAAGTAACCGACAATATTCCAACTTGAGTCATATTATTACTAAGCGAGCCTGTAAGATAATTACTGTAAAGCTGTTGAGCTAACACACCTAATGATGCCAATACAGAAAAACCTAAAGTTGCGGGTGTGCCAATTAAAATACTTACTGCTGAAGTGCTTACGGCAATTAGCATGCCCAAACCGCTGCCCACACCGCCACTTGCATGCATGAGTAATAAGATAAAAATAATGTCAAATAATATCTGTAGCTTTAATTGAAACGAATAGAACCGTGCAATAAAAAATACGCTAATAACGGCAACAAGGGAAAAACCACTAAATGCTTTTGCGGTTATTAAATAAAGCTTTGGGTGTTGATTACCAAAAAAACTAACGTCTAGGTTAAGGTTAAATATAATTAACAAAGAAAAGGCAAGAACAACTCGATACAAAGAAAATATTTGAAGCGCTTTCCAAGATGCAGATTTGGAAGAGTCAAGAATTGATTGTGCCACTTCAAATATTCCTTTTGTTAATTAAGTATTGGCTAAAAGGTTAATCATAAATGGTTGGAATTGCTTGCCTTTTATGCTCAGTTTTTTGATAAATACGAATAAGCTTTTCACCGATCTCTGGCTCTATTGATTTACCTTCTAAAAAATCATCTATTTGATTATAGCTAACACCAAGTGCTGACTCATCGGTTTTTCCTGGTGCTAAACACTCCAAATCTGCTGTAGGTGTTTTATTAACCAGTTGTTTTGGAGCGCCTAAATAATCTGCCACTTGCCTTACTTGGCGTTTATTTAATCCAAACAGTGGAATTAAATCGCAAGCACCATCTCCCCACTTAGTGAAAAAGCCAGTGATATTTTCGGCAGAATGATCGGTTCCTAGCACTAGTCCCCCAACTAAGCCTGCAACTTCATATTGTGCAATCATTCGCATTCTAGCCTTTACATTACCTTTGTTAAAATCTATTTGGCTTTGCGATTGATTAAGTAAGTTTGCTTGCTGTAAGGCATTTTCTACTTCGGTATGCATAGCATCTGAGCCACTTTGAACATTAATGGTAAGGCAGAGATCTGGCTGAATAAATTCAAGAGCAAGTTGCGCATCGGCCTCATCGGCTTGAGTAGAATAGGGCAGTCTAACAGCAATAAATTGATAGTCTGAGTTTTCTTTTTTATCCTCTTGCAATCCTTTAATTGCCATTTGCGCCAATTTACCTAGGGTGGAAGAGTCAATGCCTCCGCTGATCCCCAACACTAATTTTTTAAGGCCGCTTGCCTTAAGTTGTTTTTGAATAAAAGCAATACGTTTGTCTATTTCGTTTTGCGGATCGATACTGGGTTTAACTTTAAGCGCATTGACAATATGTTGCTGAGTAATTTTAGGCATCTTTAGCTAATGATTAATAATTTTGGGGTATTCTAACATAACAAAAATTGAAATTAAGTCTTTGATTGAATAGTGATCTATCGGATAAAATATAGCTTAAATGAATTGATCATTAGTTGAACAAAATGAAAAAAATTGAAGCAATCATAAAGCCTTTTAAGTTAGACGATGTTAGAGAAGCATTAAGTGATGCAGGTATTACTGGAATGACAGTTTCCGAAGTAAAGGGCTTTGGTCGTCAAAAAGGTCATACCGAGCTTTATCGTGGTGCAGAATATATGGTTGATTTTTTACCTAAAACTAAAATTGAGATCATTATATCTGATGATTTACTCGATTTATGCGTTGAAACCATTATGGAAGTTGCTAGAACCGGAAAAATAGGTGATGGTAAAATTTTTGTAACCCCAGTTGAAAAGGTGATCAGAATAAGAACTGGAGAAGAAAACGAGAGTGCAGTTTAAATTTCATAATGTTAGCCTCGGTTGATTAGTGTTGGTTGGCAAAAAATCAACTTCTAATACATTGAGGCTAATAGATAACAATAAGCTATGCTTCCTAGCAACTAGCAACTAGCAACTAGCAACTAGCAACTAGCAACTAGATATCAAACTCAGGATAATTAAGCATTAACACCCTTCGTGCATTATCCGATAACTCTTCTAGCTCTAATAAATCGTAAGCCACAACCATCATTCTTAAAGCATAAGGTATTGATGGGGTTTTAGGGTAATGATCAACCACATACCTAGCTCTGGCTGCTGCTGCTTGGTAGGCTTCACGTTTCATGTAGTAGTTAGCAACGTGTAATTCATATTCTGCTAACCGATTGCGTAGGTACACCATGCGCTGCTGTGCATCTTTGGCATAACGGCTATTAGGAAATAGTCGTATTAGCTCGGCAAAATCTTCAAATGACTGCCTTGCTGTGCTGGCATCGCGCTCTGACATTGGTGCTGAAAATAGTGATTTTCCAAACCCTGTTTCCGATGAAAAATTAATTAAACCTTTCATATAGTAAGCATAATCTAAATCAGTATGGCGAGGATTTTGGCGAATAAAGCGATCAGCTGCGGCAATACCTGAAGCTAAATCATTCAGTTTGTAGTATGAATAAACTAAATTTAACTGAGCTTGATGAGAATAAGCACCAAATGGATATAAGCTATCGAGCCTTTCTAAATACTGAACCGCCGTACGATAGTTACCTGAAAGCATTGAAAACTGCGCTTTTTCATAGAGTTTAAAAGCATTGGTTAAGCGTTGCGCCTCGGTAACCACTTCTTTTTTACCTGAGCACCCTGCAATAACTGCGGCAAGTAATATGCCTATAAAAAGTTTTACTATTCTCATTGATTCCTAAAGCCGTTAAAATGTTGTCATACTATATAAACGCGCCATTCTACCCTAGCGGGGTTATAAGCGCTATATTAACCTACTTCCAATAAGGCATTAATCGTGACAAAAAGTTCCTCACAACCGCAATTTGAATCAATAGCGGTAGATATTGAATATGCGGGAGAGCGTTTAGATAAAGTTTTGGCAGCGTATTTTCCTAATTTATCACGCTCTCGCTTGCAAGCTTGGATAAAGAACAACCAAGTTAAAGTGAATGGTGAGGTTATTAACAAACCAAAGCAAAAGCTTTTAGGTGAAGAACAATTACAGGTAGAAACTACATTGGCTGATCAAGGCGAGTGGGAAGCCAATAATATTGCACTTAACGTGCATTATGAAGATGATGATTTAATTATAATTAATAAACCCAAAGGACTAGTGGTTCATCCTGCACCAGGGCATTATACCGACACCTTAGTTAATGGACTGTTGTTTCATTATCCCGAGCTGCGAAAACTGCCGCGAGCAGGTATTGTGCACAGGCTTGATAGAGACACCACTGGCTTGTTAGTTGTTGCTCGAACGGTAGAAGCGCATAATCACTTGGTTAGTCAATTGCAAGAGCGAGCTTTTGATCGTGAATATGTGGCTTTGGTTCATGGTGTGATTGTGGCTGGTGATGTTATTAATTTACCCATTGGCAGACATACAACTCATCGTAAAAAAATGGCGGTTAATGAGGCTGGGAAAGAGGCGATAACCCATTATCGCGTAGTAGAAAAATTTGCCAACTTTACTTTGGTTAGAGTAAAGCTAGAAACAGGCAGAACTCACCAAATTAGAGTGCATTTTTCTCATCTTAAACATGCGCTAGTTGGCGATCCGTTATATGGCATTCGTAATTTACGTCCACAACGAATGAGCGATGAGTTTTCAACCCTTTATGATGATTTTAGAAGGCAAGCGCTTCATGCCAGATTGTTGGGATTAACTCATCCAAAAACACAAGAGTGGATGCAATGGGAAAGCGATATTCCCGAAGATTTTATCAGCTTGCTTGGTGCGATAAGAGAGCACGATAAAAATATAAAAAACGTTGATTTCTAATGTCATGATATTACAAGAAAAGTTCTCAAAAAAAACACTAATAAAATTGGTTAATGATAATTTAATTTGTGTTGATTGGCCTGCAGCAAAAAATATTAAAGCATTTTCAACCACAAGGCTGGCAGGTTTTAGCAAAGGCAATTATCAGTCATTTAATTTAGCTAATCATGTTGGCGATGATGTTGTTGCGATTAATAAAAATCGAGAAAAATTAAAACAATTCCTCAATTTAAAAACTGAGCCAATGTGGCTTAATCAAGTTCATGGTGAACATTGTATTCCTTGGAAAAAAACTGAAACACCATTAAAAGCGGACGCTTCCTTTAGCACTCAAAAAAAACAAGTTTGTACAGTAATGACCGCTGATTGCTTACCAATATTATTTTGTGATCAAAATGCTAGCTGGGTTGCGGCTTGTCACGCGGGTTGGCGTGGTTTACTGGGTAGTGTTATAGAGAATACGCTAGCCACATATCAACAAAATGGACGCACAAAAAAAGAAAATAACGCGCAAAATATTATTGCTTGGATTGGCCCTGCTATCAGTCAAAAGCACTTTGAGGTTGGTGAAGATGTTTTTGCAAGTTTTGTGAAAAAAAATAAAAATAATCAGCGGTTTTTTATTGCAGGAAAACCTAAACACTACTACTTTGATTATATTGGTCTAGCAAAAAACTTATTGCACAATTTAGGCATTAAAACCTTTGGTGGCAACTGGTGTAGTTATGAACAATCAGAATATTTTTATTCCTATCGGCGAAACAACCAAACGGGCAGAATGGCCAGCTTAATTTGGATTGAGTAAATGATTATTAGCCTTATTATTATATTACTCATTTTATATGTTTTTTGGCTTGGTTATAAACATAATCAAGCCGATTGGGGGCACTGGTTTACTAATATTTTTGATGGTTGGATCCGTATTTATTGCAATCAATTTCACCGCATGCAAGGTCAAAAGCTAACGCTACCAAAATCTAAAAGTATTATTCTGGCGGCTAATCATATTTCAGGGATCGATCCTTTTATTTTAATCACGGCACTTAATTGTCCTGTGCGTTTTATGATCGCCAAAGAAGAGTATGAAAAACCGATTTTACACTGGATGTTTAAAGCCGCAGGTTGTATTCCTGTTGATAGAGGTGGACGAGTAGAAAAAGCCTTTAGAAGTGCATTAAAAAATATAAACAAAGGTGAATTAGTGGCGCTTTTTCCTCAAGGTGGTATTCATTCAGAAGTAACACCAAGAAATACAACCAAAGCAGGCATTGTTAAATTAGCTCAGCTTAGTGAATCAGAAATTTATGCCGTTAAAATAGATGGTGTTGGTGCACCCGGTACTGTTTTTAATTCAGTTTTCACTCGCAGTAATATTCAGTTAACCGAACATCCACTCATTAGTGTTAAACAAGCCTCTGGCGATAGTTTTAGAAAAGATTTTTCAGATTGGTTATTGGGCAAAACTCAAGAAATCGCCCAATAGGGATTTTTATTTGAAAGCTTGATATCAATATTTTTAGCCCCATTTAATTGTCATTAATCAATTTTTTAAGGGGAAATCCCATGCGTATGGATAAATTTACCAGCAAATTTCAGCTGGCAATTGCAGACGCACAATCTTTAGCGGTTGGGCGTGATCATCAATTTATTGAGCCATCACATTTAATGACTTCATTGCTTAACCAAGAAGGTGGCAGTGTTAGGCATTTATTGACTCAAGCGGGAGTCAATTTACATCAACTTAGAAATCAACTTGCCGAGACACTTGATAAACTGCCTCAGGTAGAAGGCGCACCTGGTGAAATTCATTTATCCAATGATTTGGGCAAGTTATTAACCCATTGCGATAAGCTTGCTCAAAAACGTAACGACCAGTTTATTTCGAGCGAATTATTTGTTTTGGCTGCGTTAGAGGATAAAGGGGCTTTAGGTAAAGTTTTTAAGTCACTTAATATCCAAAAAAATGTGCTAGAAAAGGCCATTGAGCAAATAAGAGGTGGGCAAAATATTAATGATCAAAATGCTGAAGAGCAAAGACAAGCACTAGAAAAATTTACTATTGATTTAACCGAAAGAGCCGAGCAAGGCAAGCTTGATCCTGTGATTGGGCGCGATGATGAAATACGCCGCACTATTCAAGTGTTGCAAAGGCGCTCTAAAAATAATCCCGTATTAATTGGCGAGCCAGGGGTTGGTAAAACTGCCATTGTTGAAGGCTTAGCACAAAGAATTATTAACGGCGAAGTGCCCGAAGGTTTAAAAAGCAAGCGGGTATTATCACTCGATATGGGAGCATTAATTGCGGGGGCTAAATTTCGCGGTGAATTTGAAGAAAGACTAAAAGCGGTACTCAATGATTTGTCTAAGCAAGAAGGACAAATTATTTTATTTATTGATGAGCTACATACAATGGTTGGCGCGGGCAAATCTGATGGCGCTATGGATGCAGGCAATATGCTAAAACCAGCCCTTGCCAGAGGCGAGCTTCATTGTGTTGGCGCGACCACTTTAGATGAATATCGTCAATATGTTGAAAAAGATGCGGCCTTAGAAAGGCGTTTTCAAAAAGTGCAAGTTGAAGAGCCTACGGTTGAAGATACCATTGCTATTTTACGCGGGTTAAAAGAGCGCTATGAAGTGCATCATGGGGTTGATATTACCGATCCTGCGATTGTGGCGGCGGCAACTTTATCGCATCGTTATATTTCCGATAGAAAACTGCCCGATAAAGCCATTGATTTAGTGGATGAGGCCGCCAGTTTGATCCGTATGGAAATCGATTCGAAACCTGAGCAAATGGATCGTTTGGAACGTAAACTTATTCAGCAAAAAATTCAGCGCGAGGCACTTAAAAAAGAAAGTGACGAAAGCTCAATGTCGCGTCTTAAAGAGCTAGAAGAAAAAATCCAAATTATGGAGCGAGAATTTTCTGAACTAGATGAGGTTTGGAAGTCGGAAAAAGCGGCACTGCATGGTACACAGTCGATTAAAACTGAACTAGAAAGAGCGCGTATTGAGCTAGATGCCGCTAAAAGAGCCAGCGATTTAGCCAGAATGTCAGAGCTGCAATACGGCAAAATTCCCGAGTTAGAACAACAGCTTGATATGGCGGCACAAGTTGAAATGCAAGACATGACGTTATTACGCAATAAAGTGAGTGAAAACGAAATTGCCAATATTGTATCTAAATGGACTGGCATTCCTGTTAATAAAATGCTCGAAGGTGAAAGAGAAAAACTGCTAAAAATAGAATCACATTTACATACCAGAGTAATCGGACAAGAAGAAGCCGTTTCGGCAGTGGCTAATGCAGTAAGACGCTCGCGTGCAGGCTTGTCCGATCCTAATAGACCTAATGGCTCATTTTTATTTTTAGGGCCAACCGGTGTTGGTAAAACCGAACTTAGCAAAGCATTAGCGCAGTTTTTGTTTGATTCTGACGATGCCATGGTGCGCATTGATATGTCGGAGTTTATGGAAAAACATTCAGTTGCTCGTTTAATTGGCGCACCTCCGGGCTATGTAGGCTATGATGAAGGCGGCTATTTAACCGAACTAGTAAGACGCAAACCTTACTCAGTTATTTTGCTAGATGAAGTCGAAAAAGCACACTCCGATGTATTTAATATTTTATTGCAAGTGCTCGAAGATGGTCGCTTAACCGATGGGCAAGGTCGCACCGTAGACTTTAGAAATACGGTTATTATTATGACCTCAAACCTAGGCTCCGATTTAATTATGGAAATGTCAGGTGAGGCTAATATTGAGCAAATGAAGCAAAAAATTAATAGCGTTATTGGTGATTATTTTAGACCCGAGTTTATCAATCGAGTTGATGATACCGTAGTGTTTCATGCCTTGGGTAAAAAGCATATTACTAAAATTGCCTCTATTCAGCTTAAAATTCTGCGTGATCGTTTAGCAGATAACGGTATTGAACTTGAGGTTTCTAAACAAGCACTTGCCAATATTGCTGATAAAGGGTTTGATCCTGTTTATGGCGCAAGACCACTTAAACGCGCTATTCAGCAATGGATAGAAAACCCGTTAGCCGAAAAAATCTTAGCGGGGCAACTAAATAATAAAGTTTTACTTGATGTACATAATGGTGAATTAGTCTTTCGATAATACATTCAAAACTTTATAATGGGTTTATCACTGATCAAAAGGATAATTTGAAATGTCACAAGTGTTAGTAACAGGTGGTGCGGGCTATATCGGCTCGCATACTTGCTTATTGCTGCTAGAAGCAGGTTTTGAGGTTGTGGTTGTTGATAACTTGTCAAACTCAAGCCTTGAATCATTGCGCCGAGTAGAAAAAATAACAGGTAAATCGGTTAAATTCTATCGTGCCGATATTCGTGATAAAAAACGTTTAACCGCTATTTTTACTGATCATGAATTTACGGGTGTTATTCATTTTGCTGGTTTAAAAGCGGTTGGTGAGTCCACCGAAATTCCGCTCGATTATTATGAGCACAATGTTTTTGGCTCGGTTAATTTGCTGAAAGTTATGGCAGCAAATAACTGCAAAAACATTGTGTTTAGCTCATCGGCAACGGTTTATGGCGATCCTGCAAGTGTTCCTATTAAAGAAAACTTTCCAACTAGCGCCACCAACCCTTATGGCAGAACCAAGCTATATATTGAAGAAATAATGCGAGATTTAGCCGTTTCTGATGAAGATTGGAATATTGTGCTATTACGTTATTTTAATCCAATAGGCGCCCATGAAAGCGGCTTAATAGGTGAAGATCCACAAGGTATTCCTAATAATTTAATGCCTTTTATTAGCCAAGTTGCGGTGGGTAAACGAGAAGCACTGTCGATTTTTGGTAATGACTACCCAACCCCAGACGGTACTGGGGTAAGAGATTATATTCATGTGGTTGATTTATCCCATGCTCATGTAAAAGCCATAGAAAAAATTAGTGAATTTAATGGTGTTGCCACCTTTAACCTAGGCACAGGTAACGGGGTTTCGGTTTTAGAAATGGTAGAAACCTTTAAACAACAAACCGCTCAAGCCGTTCCCTACAATATTGTAGCGAGAAGATCGGGAGATATTGCCGAATGTTGGGCCGATGCAAGCCTAGCCAAAGAAAAGTTAGGCTGGCAAGCCAATAAAGACTTAAAAGCAATGATTGCAGATACATGGCGCTGGCAAAGCAATAATCCCAATGGGTATAATTACTGATAAATCAACCAAGGCGCAAAAAATACTTGAACAAAGCAAAACATTTGCTAATATACGCGCCTCTTTGTTTGCCGATGCAATAAACAGCTATCTGTAAACCAAGCATTTCAAAATAGTCGCATAGCTCAGTTGGTTAGAGCACCACCTTGACATGGTGGGGGTCGGTGGTTCGAGTCCACTTGCGACTACCATTAAGATACACCGACTCCTGTTAGCGATACTCTTTAAAATTTCTTTATTTTCAATGCCTTATAGATTCTCTCGTTTGTGTTGATTTAAGTTTTTTCAGTTTTTAAGCTTGTATTATTTGGCCGTGATAGGCCGAAATATACAAATCTGTGACCAGATTGTGACCAAACTGTGACCACGATTTGTTTTGTGGTAAAAATTCCATCCTCTCAAATCGCCAAAAAATGACCCCAACCCTTTTGTCCAATTTTAGGGGGATTTAGGCTTTATTTTTTGTTTTATTAGCAATTACTACGATCAATAGTAATTACTGTTGAGTCTAGTAATTGCTAGTAAAACTTAAGAGTGTTGGAAAAAGCGACTAATTGACAAGTAGTCTTTTGCGGGACTATCATTAATTTGAATATGACTCAATTGAACTCAACTCTATACTCGCTGGCAAGGCGATTAAATGGAAATAAATAATTTGAAAAATTCGGAAGTTAAAAACATCCACGCTGAAATCAATAAAATTATGGCTGAGACTATTAAAATCAACGCCGAGGCGCGATTTCATCCTATTATCGTTTTAGCTACTGTAGTGTGTGTGTTTGTCACACTTGTTAAACTGTTTTCATAAAATAGTGTCTCGAAAGAGTCTTTGTTTAGTGTAAACAGTGTAATTTAAAATTTGAGTGGACAAATTATCTAATGGAAAATGACCTAGCCCAAATTTAAACGGGCAGATACCGATAAAAAACAGGTAACTGTGTGAGCAAGCCTGAGCTAGCTCAATTTAATTTATCTTATTGTAATTACTCTTGGCCACCTGTCATGAATCGCTTCTTCAAATTCAGGTTCAACGGTCACTACATAAACACGTTGCTCAGTCTTAAAGCGAGCAACTAAACCTTGAATGACTTGCCCTTTGGTAATATCAAACCAGTGACTACTACCGCTAATATCTTTTTCCATAAACTGTAAAATAGGTAGTTTAACCGAAATAGGAAACCAGCGATCCCATTTACCCGCATAGATTGAATCTAGTCTAGCCCATCCGCCCATTGGTAAGTGACCAGCTTGTTCTTTACGTCTTCCCCAAGGTAGTAATATTGAACTACCATCTTTTTGAATGACGGGTAATTTTGCTTTAGGGTTAGGAAAATAAACTCTAATATCGTCACTTCCAAAATTGTAATAAACACCGCCACACATAATTATTCTATTGTCTGACGGTGACCGTCAGGTTTCCAGGCTGGAGCTATAACGTCAGGCATTGTTGATCGATTCAACAATGTTCCTTTAGTAACTGCAAATTGTCCATAACGGCTATTGATCTTATCCATAACTTTATCTAAGTCACTAGTAGATTGCTGATTAAATAAATCTAGTTGATTAGCTTGAGGATAGGGGTTTAGTGCTGTTATTTGAACAGCCCAAACACCTTGTCCACGCCAGTATGATTTAACAAACTGTGCGACCTTCACATAGATAATATTAGTTGTGTCAGTTGGCACGGTTTTAAACTTTGTTTTAAGCCATTGCTTTTGCAAACGAAGACCAACAAAAAAATGATTAGCGATCATATTATTTTTTCTTAATCGATAAGCAACCTTATCAACCATGTGATACAAGTAAGTATTTATGATTTTTATATTATCCGTTTGAGGTGGCATTACTTTTCCGTGGCCAATTGACTTAGGTGGAGCAATATTAGGATTAACATTTTCAGGATCTTTGCCTTGCGCCATTAACCATATTCTTCGTCCAATGTTGCCAAACCTTTGACCTAGTACGCTAATTGGGATATTTTTCATATCACCACAAACATAAACACCTCTATCGTTTAAAAATGTTTTAACTCCTTTATTAATTCCACATAACTCATCAACTGGACATGGGGCTAATGACCTCTCTGCGTTCCAAGGTTCAATAACCGTTAATCCATCAGGCTTATTTTGTTTTGCCCCCCATTTAGCCGTTGTTTTATCACCAGATACACCAACAGAGCAAAATAGTTCAGATGCTTGCCAAACAGCATCTTTAGCAATGATTCCAATCTCTTTAGGTGTGCCTAAGCACTTTTGGCTATCGGTAATATCTAAAAATGCTTCATCCACGCTAAAAACTTCTATAGAAGGACTCACATTCTCACTTAAGGCTTTCATAATCGCTTTTGAGGCTGCTGCATAATCCTTTGGTCTAGCCGATCTTTGGATTAGTTTGGGGCATTTAATGCGAGCTTCTTTTAAGCGCATACCCGTCTTAACGCCCATAGCTCTAGCCTCATAGCTACAAGTAATGATACAACTACCTAATTGACCATTTGTGATCGCTACAGGCATTGCTCGAAGTTCGGGAAAGTCGCGTTGCTCTACCGAAGCAAAAAATGCATTCATATCAACAAGTAATATGGCGCGATTCCATAATTGGGGTGAAAATTGGGGTGAAGGACTTGAGCTACTCATGCAAGTAGTATGGCAGGTCGCTATATGTTCAGATCAAGTAGAATATCGCTTTAAAGTTTAATAGTTGAAATTTATGCTTCTTAAACAAGAAGTTAAGAGAATTATTTTTTTACTCTATTGAAGCTTACCCAACACTACGACCAAACTTAAAGCTTGACCTGAAGTAGAGTGGGAGGGTTACAGGAGTACTCTTGGGTATTACGGTAGAATTTACTAAAAATGAAAATATGGGCAAGCGGGGTGAGTGTAGAGCTTAGCTATAAATTACCGAATTAGATTAATCACATGATTATTACCAATTACTTGAATATTGCTAACTGAGTATTTAAGCGTTTATTAACATCAATTAATTTAACTTTGTTAAGGTATTCTACATTTTAAACATAAGACTAAAGGCACTCAAATTTAAAAGGATAAACTATGCAGTCTTATGATAAAGAACCTAAAGCACTGATTGATTTAATTAAACCTGCCTTATCATATCAGCGTTCTGCTCAATTAAAATTTTATGATAGTAAAGAAACGTATGAGTTTTTTGGCTTAGCTTGTGAGCAATATATTCATGAGCCTTCTATTGGTTTTATTTATGGTGTTGGATATGTTCACTCTGTTGAAAAAGATGCTGAAGGTAATATTTATTATTTAAGCATTAATGAGCGTGAGCGTCTTGTACAAGAATATTATTCACTTTATCTTGAATACCGCAAAGGAGAGCGGTGGGCTTTTTATGAAATGAAAAAGCATTTTCAAAATAACTTTCTTTTTAGTCTTTCATTTATGGATGCAGTGGTTGATTTTATTAATCCACTTGGCTGTGTTAAAGCAGAGCCAGATTTAAGTGCTTGGGTTAAGGGGTTTAAAGTTTACTGGGAAAAATATTTGGATAAAATAATGACGCATTTTAAGCAAGATGTTGATAATGCGGTTATCCAACTAAGCATGATCAATACCAATATTGATGATCCCAGAGAACATATCAGAAGTGGACTTAGCAATAAAATTTGGCAAATGGCTTACCCTGCTATGGCTTGTTATGGTGAAACATTAAAAGACAATATTCTTTATTTTATTTATTCTATGCCCGTTAATGCAAATTTAATGATAAAAAGTGATGAGTAAATAAATGGGTTCATTAATTCATCATTAACGTCTTAATTGCATATTGAACGTTCGGGAATAATTTTATCTCTCCACATTAATTAGGAGAGATACAATGAACAAAGCCACAGAAAACCAATATATAGAAATTTATCAGTCAGGCAAATCTAAACTAGCCAAAGTTGCGTTATCAAAATTATTTATTGCCCATGAGAGCTGGCTTAATACTCGCATAATGTTATTAAGTCGATATGCTCAATTTGAATTTAAATTTGATATCCGCCAAGAAGCCTACCTTGCATTTATACAAGCTGTTAAACAGTTCGATTTAATTAATAAACCTTCAATAAAATTAAAAACATTAGCAGGCCGATATATTGATTGGCAGGTTAATAAATTGATAAAGGCGCAAATTTATTGTGGATTAAAAGCACCAGTAATTAATGCTAGTTTAAGGAAGATGATTTTAAATGTGATGAAGCTTTCTTTTTCTCAAGCGGAGCAAGTGGCGGAGTTTAAAAAAATTGCACAAGCGCACAATCAAAGTTTAAAAATGGTTAAATATATCGCTAAGTTTTTATCGAGCTATCAACATTCATCATTTGATAGTGGTCAATTTGAACAAAAAGAAATTGATAGTTTATTTCAAAGCGGTGCTGACGATGTGTTTAAACAGGTAGCAGTAGCTAAAATAATGAATAAAGCTCACACGCTATTAGCGAATGCGCCAAATAAAACCAAAACCATATTGAATGAACGCTGGTTTAGGAGTGAGCCTGTGCCGTATGAACGATTGGCTAAGCAGTCTAAAGTGACACCAGAGGCAATTCGTATGCGTGAAAAGCGAGCTTTACAAAAATTAAGAATTGAATTGGAGGCCTGATTTTAAAATCTAAGTGTTGGTTTATCTTGCTTGTTTGCTATGAGAGATATTGTATAACTAACACTTAGGAGTTTATATGACACAAAATAATATCCTTGAGCATATCGCTTTTGAAAACCAAGAAATCATTAATCACTCATCAACTCCAGTAGAAATCAGCATGTCGATTTCTCCCCTTCAAATTAATCAAGTCGAACAATATATTGATTGGTTAGCGATTGCTGTGTGTAATCGTTTATTAATTAAACATACTGATTATCAGCTTGTTGGAATTTTAACTGAACAACCTGCAACAACAAATATGCAAGCACTGAAGTATTGGCTGAGAGCTTATTTGACCAATAATGAAGTGTTATTTTTAGCTCAAGATAATAAGTTGAAATTTATTGAAGATAAAATCAAAGATTTATTTGAAAATTTTTGGTTTGGCGAGAGCTAAGTATTTCTACTGCTCTTCCTTAATTGCAAGTTACTTTTCCTTTGATGAAATAAGTGTGTCGAAAGGCACACTTTTAAACTAATGAGGAAATATATTAACCAATGGGGTCAGAGCATTTGATTTGTATTAACCAATGGGGTCAGAGCATTTGATTTGTAATTTTTTTGGTCTATAACCAATGGGGTCAGAGCATTTGATTTGTATTAACCAATGGGGTCAGAGCATTTGATTTGTAATTTTTTTGGTCTATATTTAGCTTAAGTTAATTTTAATGCTTGAACCTTTACTATGGCTCGTTTACCCAGGCTTGATTTACCCAATATGCCTCAGCATATCATCCCGCGAGGCAACAACAAAGAGCCATGCTTTTTTGAAGAGCAAGACTACAAAGTTTATCTATCAAAACTCAATGAATTTGCAAAACTCAATCAAGTATCAGTTCATGCCTTTGTATTAATGACTAACCATGTGCATTTGTTAGTTACAGCAAGTCATGAAGGCGGAGTTAGTAAACTAATGCAAATGCTAGGTAGTTACTATGTTCGATATATCAATAAAAAATATGAACGTACTGGCACTTTATGGGAAGGTCGCTATAAATCGACCTTAGTTGATAGTGAGCAATATCTATTAACGGTTAGCCGATATATTGAGTTAAATCCCGTAAGGGCTGATATGGTTGAACAGCCAGCTGAATATCCTTGGTCGAGTTTTAGAAAGAATGCTTTAGGCGTACCAATTGAATTAATTACACCGCATATAACCTATAAACGACTAGGAAAAACAGATAAGCTTAGGCAAAAGTATTATTTGGCTTTATTTGAAACTGAGTTGACTGATACAACTTTAGAGTCGATAAGAAGCTCAGTGAATAAATCGTGGGTATTAGGCAGTAAGAAGTTTTGTCGTAAGATAGAGAAAGTGACTGGTAGAGCCGTTAAGCCAAAGGAGCGAGGTGGTGATAGGAAGTCGAAGGCTTACGCTGAATTCTACTCCAAAGCGCACCGTTTTCTTACATCACGCATCACTTCAGCAGGTGTTCGGTAGTTTAAAGTTTTCCTTGGTCGATTATTGATTTCTCTTACCGCAATTTCAACATCTTTATCACTATAATTTGTAAAATCACTCCCTTTAGGAAAATATTGCCTTAATAATCCATTGATATTTTCATTACACCCTCTTTGCCATGGTGAATAAGGCTCTGCAAAATAAACATCAATCTTTGACTTTTTCTCAATCGTTTTAAAATCAGCAAATTCACTACCATTATCAACCGTTAATGTTTTTCTTAAATATTTAGGAATTTTCCTAAACTTCTGAGCGGTTACTTTTGATAATGGCTTGGCATGTTTGCTCGGTAACTTGCCTGCAATGAGATATAAGCTTTTCCTTTCCACATGAGTCACAATAGCCCCTGTTCCTTGTTGACCAATGATAGTGTCGCCCTCCCAATCCCCATAACGTCGCTTACCAGCAACAGCCAAAGGGCGAGTATTTATCATTTTACGCGCGGCAATTACCCCTGAATCATTCTTGCTTTTACGACGCTTTTTACGCTTGGCTCTTTGTGCTCTTAAGCACTGAAATGACTGGGGAAGTGCTATTTTTTGTTGATAAACCCATTGATATATTGTTTCAGTACTGACTCGCATATTTAAATTATCAGCATACTTGAGTTTCAGTCGATTTGATATTTGCTGAGGCGACCAATTTTTCTTGAGTCGTGCAATAACATAACGAACAAGCTTTTTATTATTTAAGCACCTTTGGTGCCTTGCTAGTTTTTTTCGGGCAATGCAATAGCGGTGAGAAAAGCTATAATGGTATTTTGATAATTTGTTCTGGTTTCTTTTTATTTCTCTTGAAATGGTTGAGTGTGAACGCAATAAACGACGACCAATTTCCCGAAAACTGTAACCTGAAATATATAAATGAAAGATGACATATCTTTCTCTTTGTGTAATATGGCTATAGGACATAACGACCTCTCTATTAATGTTTAGTCTGCAAACCAAACACTAACAGCTGATGTCGTTATGTTCTAATCTCTATGGTGCACTTTGGTGTTGAATTCAGGTTTTCAAATTGAAAAATCAAATGCTCTGACCCTATTGATTTTCTATTGATTTTTGACCCTATTGATTTTATTGATTTCTTGATTCCGGTGAGCCTACCGCAATGGTAGTTGGATTTGGTTATTTAGCTCTTGACTTAACATACTCTTCAAGTAGCGGCGTAGGGGTTGCGGCTGCTATGATAGACTTTAAAAATCATAGTAGTAGAGTCGGTAGAGAATACAAAGTATTTTTCAGCCAATTAAATAGATGGCAAGGACCAAAAAGTTACTTTAAATCTTAGTTAAGTATAATGAGGAATCCATCTCCAGATAGTAGAGATTTTGGTCTGTAGGGGTTAAGTATTGAAGGGTAATAGTTTTGAATAAAATACATCGCTTCATCGGATTGTTAGTCAGTGCATCTGCCATCAAAGATAATCAAGTTAATGATGGTCGAGTAGGCTCTAATATTGTTGCAGTAGGAATATTAGCTATTGTCTATGGGGTTGGAAGTTTATGGCTACTTTCTTTCTATAACGATAGTTTGTATGAGTTCTTAATGATTTACAAACAGGCAATAAATGTATATGTTCCAGCCGTAATTATGTTTGGTTTAGTGATACTTTACTTTAGAAAAAGCGTTCTAAGTGAGTTAGTGCAAGAGTTTAACAATCTTTCGGATAAGGAAAAAATTGTCTGGCGGAATTTTTCTCGTATCTTTCCACTCGTGGGTTTAGGTACTACTTTTCTGATAACCGGGTTCAGTTACGCAATATATCTCTAGAAATGTAGCCGTCCACTTTATCTTCATAACTTTTGCCAAATTATCGGTCATAAGATTTCGTTATTTTATAATTGTTTTGCCAATCTGAGATCATAAGTATTTTTCATTTTACCCAATTAAAATCCAATGTTTTACCAAATGGCATTATAATTTTTTCCAATCTCCTATCATATTTTTCAAAACCAAAAAGCCAGAATAACCGTTATGATCATTCTGGCTTACTTTTGTTTGACAGTTGTTAGTTATGCTCTTGTTGTTTAATCAACTTCTCATGACTTCGCTAATGTGGCTGAGCTAAAACTCTGTTCACGCGCGTGATGGTGACGGTTTTTTGGGTCTACTTGCATGCCATAAAATAAATTTACTATCTTTGGATTTAATTGTCACTTTGTCAAAATACTGGCTGAGCTGTTTTCCATATTGTAAATGTCGGTTGGCAATCACCCAGAACTCTCCATGAGAATTAAGATGAGAAGATGATTGTTTAAACATTTTATTTGCAATTGAGAGGGTTTGAGTATTTTGTTGATGAAAAGGTGGGTTACAAACAATTACATCAAAATGATCTTGCACGTTATCGAGAACATTGGTTTGAATTAATTTGGGGTGGGGTAACTGGTTTAATAAAAATGTTTGCCTACTCGCGGCAATTGCCATAGCTGATTCGTCGGTTAGGGTGACATGGGTTAATTGGTTTGCCTGAGCAATTGCTGCTGCAATAACTCCTGAGCCGCAGCCTAAATCGAGTAATGATTGATCGGATGAAATTTTAGGAAAATGGTTTAGTAATACCTTTGAGCCAATATCTAAGCGCCCCTGAGAAAAAACATTTGGTAAGCTACATACTTTAAGCGACTGATCGGAACATAGCGGATTGGCTAGCTGATAAACTGTTTGCACAGTAGTTTTTTTCTGAGGTGATGTAATAATATTTTGCGGGGTTGAAAAGATTAGTCTTGCCTTTTTTTTAGCTAATGAGGTTTTGGTTTTTCCAGCCCATTTTTCAAATAGTGCCAAAGTGCTGTTGTGAATTTCTTTGGTCATACCAGCGGCAATAATTTGGGTTTTGCTTGAGATGTAAGGCTGCAAGCTAGATAATTGCAGTGCTAGCATATTGAGTTGTTTGGGGACTTTTATAATCACTAAATCAAAGCTTTGAGGCATTGATTTGTTTTTATTGGTTGGTTTGAGTTGCTCGCTAGTAATGTCCCAAAAAATGGAGCGCTCTGAATTGCTGGTTAATCCATTAAGCTGGTGATTTTTTTGTTGTGCGGTGTTTGATAAAAATGAGTCGGTCCAATACCAAGGGTTAAATGAGTTAAGGCAGACATTTAAAGCACCAAATTGATCATTAATAATAAGTGTTTGTTTAGGTGTTAATGCGTCACTTTGTTGGCTTAAGTGATTTAATATGTATTCGTCGGCGGCATTCCAGGCGCGCAAATTAATGTCGCGAGTTTGAGGAAATCGTAATAACTCAACGTTTTCAATGGAGAGAATGGGTGAAAGCATAAACCTGCTCTAAACAAGTAAAAAATAATGAAAATTCAATAAAAATGTCTGAATAATCATTGTAGGATAAGCTATTATTATATATCCGTTCTACTTTAATGTGGATGATTTAAGCAAGTGAATAAGTGATATTATTTAGTCATATATTAATCATAATTATTTTATAAACTTGTGATCTAAGGGATAGGAAACTATTGGATGGGATAATTAATGCCAAGGAAATTGGTTTAGCGCTTAATTTTCAATTTTATTAGAAGTATTAATTAAAATGCATTTATTAGTTGCCGATGACAACGATGTTAACTTAAAAGTGGCTTGTGCTTATTTAAAAGCTTTAGGTGTTCCTAGCGATTCCATTCAAACGGCTTCTAATGGGCTAGAGGCTACTCAAATGTGTGATCAATACAAGTTTGATCTGGTATTTATGGATATACAAATGCCAATTATTGATGGAGTTGAGGCAACACAGCAGATCTTAAGCACATCACAAAATAAGCCTAAAATTGTGGCATTAACCGCTAATGCTTGTGAAAAGTCAGAAAAAAATTACTTGGCCGCAGGTATGGAAATGGTGATCTATAAACCGGTTAATAAAACTGATTTTGAAGATGCTTTGAAACTTGCAGCTAATTAAGGCTTATTTCCAATCATCTTCTTCATCTTTAAACCCTATTTTTGATTTATCGTAATTTTTAGGGATCTTTTGATTGGCATTTTTTAATAATGTGATCATCCCGCCGACGATAAAAGCCAATACCAAAATAATAATGATAATTGCTGTTTTCATTATTTATCTCCTACAAGGCTCAATGATTTATTCTAATGGGCATAAATTGCAAAAATATTGTTGTCTATAGTGTTCTAGCTGACTGCTGATAAACTGAGGCTCTAGAATATTTGACTGAATTATCCATTGTTGCCATTTGGGGTAATTAAAGCTCTCTAAGATTGGCTGTGCAATATTATGATAAGAAATGTGCCAAGGCTCTTCGCTAACACCATGATTATAGGTTTTGTATGGTCTATAAAAGCCAAAATGGGCAATATTTTCATCGAGCCATTGTTGTAATGGATAGCAAGGTCCATTTTTGCCAAACTCATCTGGTGTTAGGTTAACTTGATAACCCGCTTCAATCGGTTCGGATAAAAAAATATCAAAATCAGTTCCCCAGTGATGGCGACTTAAACCCGGCAGGGCAGACCATAAACAGATGGCTTTATATTTTTCGATAGAAGACATTTGGTTGATATTGAGTGGTCTACCATGCCTTGAATAGACAGGTCGGTGTCCTTGCCATTTATTATTCCAAATGGTTAATTGTCGCTCAAAGCTGCGGTAGCTACTCACAATTTTTATTGCCACACTTTGGCTTTTAGCCGCTTCAAGCAAGGCTGATAATGGCGCTTTTAAATTGGCATGAATGAGCAATGAGCCATGGTTATCATCATTAAACTCAATTAAATGATCGTCATTTATGCCTATCGCTTGTTGCCAACTAAGCGTCATTATCAATTAAAACCTGTTTTAATGTAAGGTAATAAATTTCACTAAGCGCCTCTAGCTCTTTGACATCAACACACTCATTAATTTGATGAATAGTTTTATTGACTGGACCTAGTTCTACAATTTGTGCACCTGTTTTAGCTATAAAGCGACCATCGGATGTTCCACCACTAGTTTGTGGTGATGTATCTAAATTAGTCACTTGTTTTATGGCTTTAGTGGTTGCATCAATTAGATAATGCGAGCGAGTTAAAAAAGGCTCGCCGTTGAGTTTCCATGTTAGCTCGTTTTGCGGCGCGTGTTTATCGGCTAGTTGAGAAATCGCTGTTTTTATCTGCTCGGCGGTTAGCTCGGTTGAATAACGAAGGTTAAACTCAAGTTTTACTTCACCGGGTACAACATTTACCGCTTCACCGGCATTAATTTGAGTAACTTGTAAGCTGGTTGGTGGGAAATGTTCGTTGCCTTTATCCCATTCAATTTGGTTAAGTTCGTGGATAAAATCAGCCGCTCTATGAATGGCATTATCAGCAAGGTGAGGGTAGGCAACATGACCTTGTTTGCCTTTAATGGTTAGCCAACCAGTTAGTGAGCCGCGACGACCAATTTTAATTACATCGCCAACAGTATTGGTTGAAGATGGCTCACCAACAATACAGTAATTAAGCGGTTGTTTGCGCTGCATGAGTGTTTCAACCACTTTAATTGTACCGTTAATAAATGGACCTTCTTCATCACTGGTAATTAAAAACGCTATAGCGCCTTTATGTTTAGGAAAATCGGTTACAAATTTTTTACAAGCAGTTAACATTGCCGCCAATGAGCCTTTCATATCGGCTGCTCCACGTCCATATAGTGTGCCATTTTTAACTACAGGCTCAAAAGGATGAGTATGCCATTGATCGAGTGGCCCTGGCGGAACAACATCGGTATGACCAGCAAATACAAATACGGGTTCAGCATTGCCTTTAATAGACCAAATATTTTGTGTATCACCAAAGTCTAAATGCTCGGTTTCAAACCCTAAATGCGAAAGGTATTCTGCCATAAAGGCTTGGCAGCCAGCATCAATTGGGGTAACAGACTCACGAGAAATAAGTTCTTTAGCGATGTCTAATGTGCTGGCATTTAAATTGGGGTGTGACATAAATGTTCTCTATGATTGAATAATTTATAAAAATCGCTCTGTCCAGTCGTCAACCTTAAAGCCGACACTCCAAACGCCTTGATGACAAACAACAGGGCGTTTTACCAAGCTGGTGTTTTCGCTGATTAGTTTGATTAAGTCGTTGGTTTTGGTTAATGCTTTTTGTTCATCAGTTAATTTTCGCCAAGTTGTTCCTCTTTTGTTAATTAAGGTATCTGCGCCAATTTGTTCAAGCCATTGGTTAATTAACTGCTCGCTTGGTATTTCTTTTTTAAAGTCGTGAAAGGTTGCGTCTAAATCATTATCGCTTAACCATTTGAGTGACTTCTTTACCGTATCGCAGTTTTTTATGCCGTAAACTTCAAGTTTTGATTGCATGATTGCTCCCTAGTTTTATTATTCATCAATTGAACGAAGCAAATCATTCACCGAAGTTTTTGAGCGTGTTTTTTCGTCTACCTGTTTTACAATAACCGCACAAGCAAGGCTATAACTGCCATCTTTTGAAGGCAAACTACCTGGTACAACAACCGAGCCTGCGGGCACTCTACCATAAGTAATTTCGCCAGTTTCGCGATTATATATTCGAGTGCTTTGTCCAATAAATACACCCATTGAAATAACACTGCCTTTTTCTACAATAACCCCTTCAACGACTTCGCTACGAGCGCCAATAAAACAATCATCTTCGATAATAGTTGGGTTGGCTTGAAGCGGCTCTAAAACACCACCAATTCCAACTCCACCCGAAAGATGAACATTTTTACCAATTTGCGCACAAGAGCCAACAGTTGCCCATGTATCTACCATAGTGCCGCTATCAATATATGCGCCTATATTGGTATAGCTAGGCATTAGCACTACATTAGGTGCAACATAACAACCGTTTCTAACAATGGCGTTGGGTACAACTCTTACACCACTTGTTTTAAATTCATCGCTTGATAGGTTTTGATATTTTAGTGGCACTTTATCATAGTATTGTGCATTGCCGCCGTCGATCACTTGGTTGTCATTAATTCTAAATGAAAGTAAAACAGCTTTTTTTGCCCATTGATTAACCTGCCAGCCATTATCTGTTGGCTCTGCAACTCTAAGCTTGCCAGAATCGAGCAGTTTAATGGTTGCATTAATGGCTTCAACGGTTTCTTGTGGTGCCGTATTAGGTGTTAAAGACTGACGGTTTTCAAACGCGTTTTCGATGGTATTAATTAATTGTTGCATGAGGGTTTCCTTTATAAAATAAGTAAGTGTTTTTAGCCTATAAGCTCAATGAGCGTTTGGCGAATTTTTTCTCTTTGGTTATCGTTAGAAATAGGAGTATTGTTTTTGTGGCTGACAATAAAAGTGTCTTCAACTTTTTCACCTAATGTGGTTATACGTGCATCGTGTAATCGCACTCCCGTTAGTTTGAATGCTTTGGCTATTGTTGCAAGTAACCCTGGATAGTCTCTAGCGGTTAATTCTATGCGGGTAAAATTAGTATATTCATCGTCAAAAAAGTTTACCGTTGTTTGAATTGAAAAGTATTTAAACTGTCTAGGCGAGCGTTGTTGAACATTAATGTCTATTGATTCAATATTGTTAACTTGATTTTCTATTGCATCTTTTATTGATGCTTTAATTTGATTTTTTATTAGCTGACCTTTAATTGCTTTACCGTTAGTGTCTAAAACAAAAAAGCTATCAAAGCAGTGACCACTTTTGTCAGTATAAATATTGGCGGCTTGAATACTTAAGTTTTGCCGATTTAATGTAGCGGTTAAAAGTGCGAATAAATTTTCTTTATCGAGCGTATAAACAAAAACTTCTGTTCCACTTCTGTGTGGCATTGATTTAATACCAACCGTAATTTTTTCACCAGATTGACTATTAATAATTTTTTTTGCATGCCATGCAATGGCAATAGGAGAGCGCTTTGCAAAATAGGTGTTGTCTACGGGTTGCCAGAGCTTATCAATTAATTGCTCGCAAACTTTATCTTTTATTAATAATGCTTTTGCCTTGGCACGATTATTTTTCCAGTGTTCACTAATGTCTTTTTTCTCGCCTAATAAATATTGACGAGTGGATAAAAAAAGCTCTTTTAACAGTGAGTCTTTCCATGAATTCCATAAGCTATTGCTGGTTGCTCTAATGTCGGCAACGGTTAAGATATAAAGTAGTTCTAAACGAGTTATATTACCTACTAGTTGGGCAAAATTTTGAATTACTTTAGGATCGGTAATATCTCTTTTTTGAGCGGTTAAAGACATGATTAAATGATTAGCAACAAGCCATTCAATAATGGCTGAGTGCTCAGGATCCATTTTATGTTTAAAACAAAAATGTTTAACCTCAACCGCACCTAGCTCACTATGATCGCCACCGCGACCCTTGGCAATATCGTGGAATAGCCCTGCCAAAAATATAAGTTCGGGATATTTTTGCCGCTGCATAATTTCACTACAAAGTGGAAATTCACTGTTATTTTTTGGGTTGGCAAAGTCAGTTAAGTTTTGCAGTAAAAAAAGTGTATGTTCATCAACCGTATAGTTATGAAACATATCGTATTGCATTTGTCCTGTGATCTGCTGAAAGGCTTGTAAATAGTCGGCTAAAATACCACTTCGTTTCATTAAAAACATGGCGCGAGAGCGAGTGTGGAGTATATGCCAAAATTCAATAAATAAAATTTGGTTATCTCGATTATTTTTAAAAGAGGGTGTGATTTTATAGCGTGCTGCCCTTAGCGCTCTTAATGTCGATGCGCCAATGCCTTTTAGCTGAGGATCTTGGGCAACATACTGAAATATTTTCAGCATTTGGCTAGGCTCATTTAAAAATAATTTTTTATCCGTTATTTCCACACGCTGATTAACTATGTGATAGTTATCATTAATTTTAGTTACCGCATGATGGCTGTTTTTTTCAATTGTTTTTTCTTCGATTACTTGCAATAAAATGTCACATAAGTTTCTAATGATAAGCACTGAGCGATAATATTGCTTCATCATTTTTTCAACCGCTAAAGAGTCTTTGCTATCTTTGTAACCCATTAGAAGTGCCGTTTTTTTCTGATAATCGAATAGTAATCTGTCCTCGGCTTTTCCTGTTACACAATGCAGAGCAAAGCGAATTTTCCACATAAATAGTTGGCATTTTGTCAGTGAGTAATATTCTTTTTTTGTGATTGAATTTTGCTCAATTAATTGCTCAAAAGTTTTTGGAAAATAAACCCTTTGCACTATCCAACTGATTAAGTGAATATCACGCAACCCACCCGGGCTTGATTTTAAATTAGGCTCTAGATCAAAAGATGTGCCATCAAACTTTCGATAGCGTAATTTTTGCTCGGATATTTTTGCTTCATAAAAAGATTTGGGATCCCAAATTTTATTTGGAGTAATGGCGGTTTTAATTTTTTGAAATAAAGTTGGATCACCAGTTAATAGTCGTGACTCCATTAAGTTAGTGGTTACCGTAACTTCTTTAGCGGCTAAATCAATACACTCAGCTAAGTTTCTTACCGCATGTCCTACTTTTAATTGGCAATCCCATAAAAGCGTTATAAAGTGTTGGAGTGATAATTTATCTTGGTCGCTAATCTCTTTTTCGCTTAAGATCAACAAGTCGATATCAGAATGAGGGTGCAGTTCACCTCTGCCATAACCGCCAACGGCAATTAAGCAAAGCTGCGAACTTAACGCATAATACTGCCAAAGTGCTATTAGCATTTTGTCGATATGTTTAGCGCGTTCCCTTACTAGTTTTTTTATATGGGCGCCATCTATAAAGTCAGCTTTTTGAGAAGTTGTAACTAATGTTAAAAAGCTTTTTAGTTGTTTTAATAATAATGGTGATTCTTGTGATAAAGCACTAAACTCAAGATGTTTTGCAAGTTGAGCATAAACCGATTTTTTAGAGATAACTTCATTCATTGATTGAAATGATTAAATAGAGGCTTAATCACAATTTAAAAACTCTCATCTGGTCTTTGGGTAAGCACATCAACGCCGTTAGCCGTAACTAATAGTGTGTGTTCCCATTGTGCCGACAGACTTTTATCTTTAGTTACAACGGTCCATTCATCACGTAATAGGCGAGAATGACGCTTACCCGCATTGATCATAGGCTCTATGGTAAAAGTCATGCCTTCTTGCAAGGTATAGCCGGTTTTGGGTTTGCCGTAGTGAAGTACTTGTGGTTCTTCGTGAAAGCCCTCACCAATACCATGACCGCAATATTCTCTAACGACTGAGAAACGATGTTTATGGGCATGGTTTTGAATAGCGTATCCTATGTCACCTAATTGTACGCCTGGTTTAACCATATCAATACCAATGTAGAGACATTCCTGGGCAACTTTGCAAAGATTTTCGGCTAATACCGATGGCTTGCCAATAATGAACATTTTTGAAGTATCACCGTGAAACCCATCTTTAATTACGGTGATGTCGATATTAATAATATCACCATCTTTAAGCTTTTTATCGGCAGGTATACCATGACAAATGACATGGTTTACTGAGGTGCAAATGGATTTAGGAAATCCATTATAATTAAGTGGCGCTGGAATTGCTTGTTGTTCATTAACAATATAGTCATGGCAAATTTGATTGAGCTCGTTAGTGGTAACGCCTTTTTTAACAAAAGGAGTGATCATTTCTAACACTTCGGCCGCAAGTTTTCCGGCAATGCGCATTTTTTCTATTTGCTCTGCATTTTTAATGATAACAGACATTAGGGATCCTACTGTTAATTAGAGCGCCATATTTTACTTGAATTGAGCTGAATTGGAATAGGGGAATATGATTAAGTTATATACCCGTTCTCATTCAAAGCACTTGCTATTAAATAAGCACTCCAGTAGTTTCTCTTTCTTTACGCTTTACTGTGTTTTTTACTAAATGCCTGGTTTTCCCGACACTTATTATGCCGCGACTAAAAACACTGAATATCGTGGTTTTTCACCATTAACCGAAAAGATTCAAACTCAAGTTTGTATTTTGGGTGGAGGTTATGCAGGGTTAATGACTGCCCTTGGCTTGCTAGAGCGAGGGATAAAAGATGTGGTTATTGTTGAGCAGCATAAGATTGGCTGGGGAGCTTCGGGCAGAAATGGCGGCTTTGTTTTTGGCGGATATTCATTATCGCCAGAGTCTTTAGTTTCACAAGTTGGTCTTGAAAAAGCACAAATGCTTTATCAGCTCACTCAAAGCGGTGTTGATTTAATTCGCAAGCGAGTTAAACAGTATCGCATTAACTGTGATTTAGTGGATAACGGGGTAATTTTAGCCAACTGGTTTAATGAGCAATCTTTGCTTAAATCTAAAGCACAATTTATGGCAGATAAACTCAATGTTAATTGGCAATATTTATCACCAAGCGATCTTAAACAAAAATTAAACACTAAGCGCTATTATGGTGGGCTTTTTGAGCCTAATGCCATGCATTTTCATCCGTTAAATTACGCATTGGGTACTGCACAAACAATTAACCAGCTAGGTGGTAAAATTTTTGAAAATACACAAGCAATAAAAATAAAGTTAAGTAATAAAAGGCGAGTGGTAGTTACTGATAAAGGCAGCATTAATTGTGAGCAAGTTGTTATTGCTGGTGGTGGTTATTTAAGCTCAGGTAAAGGAGTTACTGCATTATTTGCCGACTGTGTTGATTTTAGCGGTTTACCTAAAGTCGCTAATTCAATTTTACCCATAGCCACTTATGTGATGGCAACTGAGCCGTTAGGTGAAAATTTACAAAATTCGATTAATACCAAAGCGGCTATTTATGATACGCGTTTTGCTTTTGATTATTATCGCCCTTTAAATGATTCTCGCATATTGTGGGGCGGAAGGGTGAGTGCACTAACGGGAAGGCCTGCAAATTTAGAACAGCAGCTAAAAAGCGACTTACTGAAAGTATTTCCTCAATTAGAAGCTATCAAAGTTGATTATACGTGGGAAGGGTTGATGTCTTATGCAAGACATCAAATGGCACAAATAGGGCAGGTTGCGCCGAATGTTTGGTATGGTATTGGTTTTGGTGGGCATGGTGTTGTGCCAACCACTGTTGCAGGTGAAGTTTTAGCTCAGGCCATAACGGGAGAAAATAAGACTTGGCAGTCCTTTAAGCCTTGGGGCTTACCTTGGAATGGCAGCTTTGTTGGTTCCATTGCTGCTCAATCAAGTTATTGGTGGTATCAGCTATGTGATTGGTTAAAAGAAAAATCATTAAATTAAATCTTGCCTACTTAAATAAGTAGGTGTAGTATAAGTAGCTAATTTAAGAGCAAATATTTTATCTTAGCCAATAAAATATTTGTTTAAAATTTAACTAAAACAAGCATTTTAAATGAGATTTGCTGTAGTTACACAAGAGTTCAAAGTTATACAAAAGTTAAAGAGTTATACAAGAATAATTGTAAAAATTAAGAGATAAGTGGAGAAAAAAATGGATGATAATCGCAAACAGGCGCTAAATGCGGCTTTGGGTCAAATTGAAAGACAATTTGGTAAAGGATCAATTATGCGTATGGGTGAAAGTGAAACCCAAAGCATTGCTACCATTTCTACGGGATCATTAGGACTTGATATTGCGCTTGGTGTTGGTGGTATTCCTAAAGGTCGTGTGATTGAGATCTATGGTCCAGAATCATCAGGTAAAACCACTTTAACTTTGCAGGCGATTGCCGAATGCCAAAAACAGGGTGGTACAGCCGCTTTTGTTGATGCAGAGCATGCACTCGATCCAATTTATGCTGAAGCATTAGGTGTCGATTTAGACAGTTTATTAGTTTCTCAACCCGATACTGGTGAGCAAGCTTTAGAAATTTGTGACATGCTAGTTCGTTCTGGAGCGGTCGATTTAGTCATTATTGACTCGGTTGCCGCACTAACACCTAAAGCCGAAATTGAAGGTGGTATGGGTGATTCACACATGGGACTACAAGCAAGGTTAATGTCGCAAGCTTTGCGTAAACTTACCGCAAATATTAAACGCACCAATTGTACCGTTGTATTTATTAACCAAATTCGGATGAAAATTGGTGTTATGTTTGGTAGCCCAGAAACCACTACTGGCGGTAACGCGCTTAAGTTCTACGCTTCGGTTCGTTTAGACATAAGACGGATTGGCGCAGTCAAGCAAGGCGATGAAATTATTGGTAATGAAACTCGGGTAAAGGTGGTTAAAAATAAAGTGGCACCACCATTTAAGCAAACCGAGTTCCAAATTCTTTATGGCAAAGGTACCGCTAGAATGGGCGAAATTATAGATCTTGGTGTTAAACAAGGTTTAGTTGATAAAGCAGGTGCTTGGTATAGCTATAACGGGGATCGCATTGGTCAAGGTAAAGCAAAGGTTATGGACTATTTAGGTGAAAACCCCGAAATTGCCAATGAAATCGAAGCTAAAATTCGTGAAGCTTTATTGCCTAATACGGTTAAAAAAGATGAAGCTAAAGCTGAAGAGTAAAAACTTTCCTCTTTAAGTGTTGTCTAAAATGCCCTGACTTATTTCAGGGCATTTTAATTTTAATGTTTTGATTTAACAAATACTCAGATTTAATAAATATTTTGATTTTTAGGTAACGATTTACCTAAAATACGGGTCTAATTAAGTAATCACGCTTATCTTACTTGGAGTGAAAAAATTGAAACACTCAACATTTAGCTTATTGAGTCAAAAAGTTCTTATCATTGGCATAACCCTGCTGATTTCGGCTTGTGTGATCAAACCGCCTACTTCAACTGATTATGACACCAGTTATAACTTTGCTTTATTAAAGTCATATGCTTGGGTTACTGATGATGAGAAAGTATCAACATTAGATAACCGCCGCCAAATTAATGCGATAGAAACTACGTTAAATCAAAAAGGCTTTGTAAAGGCGAGTAGTGAAGACTCGGCAGACTTTTTATTAAAAACTCACGTTATTACCGATAAAAAAGTCGATGTTGATAGGTTTTATCACAATAGAGGCTTTTATCCTTTTTATAATCCCCATATTTATCATTGGCCTCGCATTACCACAACCAGTGTTAGAGAATATAAAGTAGGCACTTTAGTGCTAGATATTGTTGATCCTAAACTTAAGCAAGTTATATGGAGAGGCAGTGTTTCTAAGCCTTTGGGGATCTATAAAAACCGCTCACCCGAAGAGCGAAGTCAAATCGCGCAGTCAAATGCTCACCATATGCTAATTAATTTCCCGCCACAAAAAACGACTGTATCAGAGTAAATGATTCAATAATTTACTTATAGACTCTAAAATCATAGGTTTACCACTAGATGAATTATGGCGCTTGAATTAGAATAGCGCCATGAATGACGCTGCGCCAAATTTAGGCTCTGACAAAAACCATAAAATCATAAATAAAGGGATCGCATATTCTACGCGATTACTCGCTAGTAGAGAGTATTCAAAAATAGGTTTAACTAAAAAGCTTTTTGAAAAAGGATACTCTAAAACACAAGCCAATGAAGTACTTGATTATCTATTAGAAAATAACTGGCAAAGTGATGAGCGGTTTTGTGAAAGCTTTATAAGAAGCAAAATAAATAAAGGTTGTGGTGAGCAGCGGATACGTTTTGAGCTAGCTCAACACAATTTAAGTCAACATTTAATAGATAAAGCATTTGAAATGCAATCTGAAGATTGGCAAGCGCTTTGTGATAAGGTTTGTGAGAAAAAGGCTCGCTCTATCGACTGGACTGAAGCACTAAAAGCCAAACAAAAGATTGAGCGTTTTTTAAAGTATCGAGGCTTTAGCGGTAGTCAGATACAAAAAGCAATCTATAAAAACTTACCCAAGCAGGAGACATCTGGTGAATAGAACCAGTAATCAAATACGTGAAGCATTTTTAGCTTTCTTTGAAAAAAATGGTCATCAAAGAGTGGATTCTAGCCCTTTAGTTCCTGGTAATGATCCAACCTTATTATTTACTAATGCGGGGATGGTGCAGTTTAAAGAATGTTTCTTAGGTACTGAAAAAAGAAGCTATGTGCGTGCAACCACTTCTCAGCGCTGTGTAAGAGCTGGGGGTAAACATAATGATTTAGAAAATGTGGGGTATACCGCAAGACACCACACTTTTTTTGAAATGTTGGGTAATTTTAGCTTTGGCGACTATTTCAAAGAAGAAGCAATTAAATTTGCTTGGGATTTTTTAACTAAAGAGCTTGGATTACCCGAAGAAAAGCTTTGGGTTACGGTTCATCACGAAGATAAAGAGTCTGAGAAAATTTGGTTTGAAAAAATGGGTATTGATCAAACGCGTTTCTCCCGACTAGGCGATAAAGATAATTTTTGGGCAATGGGTGATACTGGCCCTTGCGGTCCTTGCAGTGAAATTTTTTATGATCATGGTGATTCTGTGGATGGTGGTCCTCCGGGAAGTCCTGATGAAGACGGTGATCGCTATATTGAAATTTGGAACTTAGTGTTTATGCAGTTTAATCGCAGTAAAGACGGAACCATGACACCCTTGCCTAAACCTTCAGTCGATACTGGAATGGGGTTAGAACGGATTGCTGCGGTTATGCAAGATGTGCATAACAATTATGAAATTGATTTATTTGCGAGAATTATCGAAAACATTGCTAGTTTACTTAATGTCAGCGATCACAGTAACCAATCTTTAAGAGTCATTGCCGATCATATTCGTTCTTGCTCATTTATGATCATGGATGGTGTTTTACCTGGTAATGAAGGGCGAGGCTATGTACTTCGCAGAATTATCCGTCGTGCTATTCGTCATGGTAATAAGCTTGGTGCCAATGAGGAGTTTTTTCATAAAGTAGTCCCAGTTTTAGTTGAGCAAATGGGTGAGGCTTACCCAGAGTTAAAAAAGAAACAAGCTTTTATTACTAAAACACTCCATACCGAAGCGATTCAGTTTTCAAAAACCTTAAAAAATGGTTTAAAAATATTAGAGCAATATATCGAGCAAATGTCGGGTAGTGTTATTGATGGTGAAATTGTTTTTAAATTGAAAGATACCTATGGTTTTCCTTACGATTTAACCGCCGATTATGCGCGCGAAAAAGGGCTAACGATAGATAAAGAAAAATTTGATTTATTATTAAAAGAACAACAACAAACCAGCAGTCAAAATGCGCAGTTTGATGTGGATTATAACGACAACCTAGAGCTTGATTTAGCCACAGAGTTTTTAGGCTATACAGATTCAAGCTCTGATTCAAAAGTGCTTGAAATATTAGTTGATGGCGGTCAAGTCGATGCCGTAACCGCTGGCACAGAAGCAACTATTATTTTAGATAAAACCCCATTTTATGCTGAGTCTGGTGGTCAAGTTGGTGATAAAGGATTATTAATTGCCGATGGTGTTGAGTTCCAAGTTAATGACACTATAAAAGTGCAAGAGGCATTTTTGCATAAAGGTGTTGTTAATAAGGGGACGATTCAACTATCTGAAGCACTAACGGCAAAAATTAATCAGCAAGAAAGAGACGAAACTGCGGCTAATCATTCGGCTACTCATTTAATGCATGCGGCATTAAGAAGTCTACTGGGTGAGCATGTTCAGCAAAAAGGTTCATTGGTTGATAGTGAACGGCTAAGGTTTGATTTTTCTCACCCTGTTGCGGTAACCGAAGAAGAGCTTTGCAAATTAGAAAAATTGGTTAACTTGCAAATTCGATTAAATCACCCTGTGACAACACAAGAAATGAGTATTGATGAAGCAAAAGCGTCTGGTGCCATGATGCTGTTTGGTGAAAAATATGGTGATAGTGTAAGAGTGTTAAAAATGTCTAATTTTTCAGTTGAGCTATGTGGTGGTACTCATGTTTCTCACACTGGCGAAATTGGCACATTTAAAATTATTGCCGAGCAGGGAATTGCCTCTGGGGTAAGGCGAATAGAAGCTATAACAGGGGATGCGGCAGTTGAATATACACAAAAGCAAGGTTGGCTAATTAATCAACTAGCTTCGAGTTTAAAAACCGATAAGCTATCTTTAAGTGAAAAGGTTGAGCAATTGATTGTTCGTTCTAAAAAGCAAGATCGAGAAATTGAAAAACTTAAGGGTAAATTATCATCGAGTAAAGGATCTGACTTACTGAGTGATAGTATTAAAGTCGGTGAAATTTCTGTGCTTGCTGTCAAAATAGATGGGGTAGATGCTAAAGGATTGCGTGATTTAAGTGATCAACTCAAAAATAAAATAGGCTCGGGTGTGATTGCTCTTGCTGCCGATGTTGGCGGTAAGGCGGCTTTAATTACTGCCGTAACAAAAGACTTAACACCAAAATACCACGCAGGGAATCTTATGAAAGCACTTGCTGCAAAACTTGATGGTAGAGGGGGAGGTCGCCCAGATATGGCTCAAGGCGGTGGTAGTTTAGAAAATATTGAACTTGCTTTAGCTTGGGTAAAAGATTGGGTTGCTGATCAGTAGCTAATAATAGCTATAGATATTATTTAAAAGTTGATAGATTAAATTAAATCATAGACTATTATTAGAGTGACGCACTTATAGACTGTTGTTATAATCTTCAACTCGTTCGATAAGGAAGTTATATTCAGATTAGGAAGTGTTTTTTAATTAGAGCCAAAACTACTAAGGAGATTGGCAATGTTAATTTTAACTCGTCGAGTTGGCGAAACTTTAATGATCGGTGATGATGTAACCGTTACTGTACTTGGCGTTAAAGGTAATCAAGTAAGAATTGGTGTTAATGCACCGAAAGAAGTTTCAGTACATCGTGAAGAAATTTATATGAGAATTCAGCGCGAAAAAGAGATGTCTGCTGGCGAATAATTAATCGCCATTAGACACTAAAAAAGAGAATCTCATTTATTGTAAAAAAGAGATTGATTTTTGGATTTAATCAGGTAGTATTCACCCCCGCAAAAAGATGTCTACACAAGTTAAGTGTAAGCAACTCAAATTGCAATAAAATCAAAAATACGGAGAGATGGCCGAGCGGCTGAAGGCGCTCCCCTGCTAAGGGAGTATGGGTTTTATCGCCCATCGGGGGTTCGAATCCCCCTCTCTCCGCCATTTGAGTTTGTTGAAGCTGATTTGAGTTATAGTTTTGCTAAAGAGGTAGGTTAGTTGCACAAAAGCTTTTGTAAAAATATTACAATAACTCGTTGACAACAACTAATTCGATAAGGATAATACCGCTCCTTTCAACGGGACGCTAAAAATCAACTAAGCGAACTATTGAAATAAATACGCGCATGTAGCTCAGCTGGATAGAGTACCTGGCTACGAACCAGGCGGTCGGAGGTTCGACTCCTTCCATGCGCGCCATATTAGAAAACCCAGACTAGTTCTGGGTTTTTTTATGTCTAGTGTTTTCTGCTATTATTTTATAAATACGGTTATTTATTTAAAGGTTATATGATGAAAATAACTCAAATTTTCTCTATTCTCATTTTTCCACTGACTGTCATCATTATTTTTAGTGGTTGCGCTACGATGAATCGCTCAGAATGTCAGGTGGCTAATTGGGAAATTATCGGTTTAGAAGATGCCTCTTCGGGTAAACCAAGCTCTTATATTGGAAGACACCGTGAAGCATGTGCCGAACATGGATTTTCACCAAATCTTAATTTATATTTAAAAGGATATAATAGAGGTTTACTTGAGTTTTGTACCCAGCAAAATGGTTATAACTGGGGATTTAAAGGAAAATCTAATCCTAGTATATGTAAAGGTGAACAAGCTATAGTTTTTAATAGCGGATATAAAAATGGTTTTCGGTTATTTAAAAAACAACAGTCAATTACTCAGTTAAAAAATGAAATTAGCCAGTTGAAAAATGAACAATCTCAAATGGAAGATCAAATTAAGCAAAATGAAACGGCAATTATTGCGAGTAATACTACAAGTGAGGATCGTAGGGCGCTGCTTAGTGAAAATAAAAGACTCGCAGATGAGATAGAGAAGATAAATCATGCTGTAGATAGACTAGAGTCGCAGCTTTTTCGTTTAGAAGAACAGCGTTAAAGTTAGTTAACGCAATGATTACTCAATATTTTGGTCTGAGTATTTCTAAAGAGGAATATCTTAATTACTATCAAGGTCATGCAAAGTGGGTAATTGCAAGAGCTGAGTCGGGTATAAAGCTTAAATTTCCAGCGTCATGGTTGAGTAATTTTATAACTCACTCTGGTATTCATGGGCGGTTTGCTTTATCTTATTCTGAACAAGGAAAATTAATTTCATTAAAGCAAATAATTTAATGAATGATGCATTGCACAAAAAAATAGTCTGCATAACTTATTGATATAAAAGGATAAAAAAAACTTTAAAAAAAGCTTTAAACTGGTCGGATGATTTTTCATAATAGGTTTTGAATAATTATGAGTTGAAATAGGATCAAAGTGTTTAATTAAGCACAAAAGTTTACGTTTTTTATGAAATGTAAGTGGTTTAAGTACTATAAATATCCGCTTTAGTAAGGGGAAGGTATTAAAATGATAAAAAAAGGGTTATATCAAATGAATAAACCTAAAATTGCTGCAGTTTCAGCTGCGGTTGCAATGGCTTTAAGTATGTCTCCAGCAGTTAATGCTGTAGAGATAAATGCTGGAAGTTGGAATGGTAGTTGGGATACAACGATTACTGCAGGTTCAAGTTGGCGTGTTGAAGATAGAGATTTGAATCTTATTGGTAAAACCAATATCGAGAGTAATCGACAATACTTTGTACGAATAAATGAGCTAGGCCAGCTTGTGCCTATTGAAGATGGCTACACAGGCCCTTATTTACTGACACAGCCTCAACTTGATCCTGCTAATTCAATTGTCCCACCAGGCTCTTGGTCGAATAACGGAGATAACGGTAACTTGAACTTTGATAAGGGTGATACCTTTTCAAAGGCAATAAAAGTGACTACCGAGTTAGGGTTAGAGCACGATAGTGGCTTTGGTTTTTTTGTTCGAGCATCGGGAGTTCATGATAGAGAATTATTGGATAATCCAGAACTAAGAACTAGGCCAATTTCAACCCAGTCAGCTAAAAACCATGGTGATGAAATAAGACTGCTAGATGCTTATATTTATCACACTGTAGCTTTTGAAGAAACCAGCCTACAATGGCGTTTAGGTCAGCAAGTAGTGAGTTGGGGAGAATCTACATTTATTCAACATGGTTTATCAGAAATTAATGCTATTGATGTAACCAAGCTAAGAGTACCTGGTGCTGAAATTAAAGAGGGTTTAATACCCGTAGAAACCCTATGGGCATCTATGGATTTATCTGATACTTTAAGTTTAGAGGCTTATGTTCAGTTTGAGTGGGAAGAGTTTAGAACCGATGAACCAGGTACTTATTTTGCAACTCAAGATTTTGCAGGTGAATACAATCCAGATGTGCAAACTAGTATTCATTTAGGTTTTTCTCAGTTCTCAGAAGGGTTTACTGGTACCGAAGCAATACGTACCGCAGATAGAGATCCCGATGATGATGGTCAATATGGTATTAAGCTAGGTTGGCTTGCTGAAGATTGGAATTACACTGAGTTCGGTTTTTATTTTGTAAATTATCATAATAAAAGACCACTCATTACCGCTAATGCGCATAATGGTGTTGAAGTAACAGGCTTTTTTGAATACCCAGAAGATATTCAAATGTATGGGTTTAGCTTTAATACTTCAACCGAAGGCGGAACCTCTATTGCAGGTGAAATTACTTATCGTATTGATGAGCCTCTTCAGGTTGATGATGTTGAACTACTTTTTGCCACATTAGAGCCAGTGGGATCAATACCTAGTGGAACCTCGCAAATACCAGGTGGTGCAGAGCTTGGCGAAGAAATTTCGGGCTACCGTTTGCTCGATACCGTTCAAGCTCAAGCGACTTTTACTAAATTTATGGGGCCAACTTGGGGTGCTGATCAATGGGTTCTTTTGGCTGAAATTGGCGCTAATATGGTACTTGATATGCCCGAGGAAAGCGAATTACGCTTTAATGCACCAGGTACTGGTCGTTCAGGAAATTTAGCTAGACAATCTTCGGTAGGTGATGGTCTAGGTTTCATTGATCCTACATCGCCATGTTCTCTTCAAGGCATTCCCGTTGCATGTGAAGGGGTAACTGAAAACTCATTTGCATCTGATTTTTCTTGGGGATATCGCTTACTAAGTAAATGGGATTATACCGATGTGATTGGCGGTTGGAATGTTTCACCTAGAATAATTTATCAGCATGATGTTAAAGGTACAACACCTGGACCTATTTCTAATTTTATTGAAGATCGTGTTGCAGTTACTTTAGGAGTTACCTTTGAATACCAATCTGTTTGGAGAGCCGATATTGGTTATTCTGCATTTTCAGGCGCAGGCACTGCAAACCTGTTAAGTGATAGAGACTTTGTCGCAGCTAACATCAGTTATTCGTTTTAATCGAGGACCAGCATAAATGAAATTACAATTAACAAAAACATTACTTGCCGGTGCAGTTTGCTTAAGCATTGCCACAAGCGCTACGGCAAAAGTTACACCAGATGAAGTTGCCAAGCTTGGAACAGAGTTAACCCCAGTGGGTGCTGAATTAGCTGGCAATGCTGATGGAACTATTCCCGCTTGGACTGGTGGTATAAAACAAGGGCCTGCTGGATTTAAAGCAGGTGATTTTCATCCAGATCCTTATGCCGACGACAAGATTTTATTAACGATTACCGCTGCTAATGCAGAAGAGCACAAAGACAAGTTAACTGCTGGTCAGCTAGCTTTGTTTCAAGCTTATCCTGATACTTTTAAAATGAATATCTACCCAACTCATCGTAGCGCGGCTTATCCTCAACACATTTATGATGAAACCAAAGCCAACGCTGGAAGAACTGAGTTAGTAGAAGGTGGCAATGGCTTAAAACAAGCCGCAGTTGGCTTTCCATTTCCAATTCCAGCTTCTGGTTTAGAGGTGATTTGGAATCATATTGTTCGTTATCGTGGAGAAACAGCCGCGCGTGATGTTGGTCAGGCAACACCTCAACGTGATGGTAGTTATAATATTATTAAATTCCGTGATGAAATTGATCTAGTTTATTCTAAAAAAGGTGCAAAACCTGAAGATTTAGAAAAAAACAACATGCTGTTTTATTTTAAACAGTGGGTTATTGCTCCAGCTCGTCTTGCGGGAACTGCATTACTTGTACATGAAACACTCGATCAAGTTAAAAAACCTCGTCAGGCTTGGACTTATAATACTGGTCAACGTCGTGTAAGACGTGCACCTAATGTTGCTTATGACGCGCCAGGAACTGCTGCTGATGGTCTAAGAACTACCGATGACTTTGACATGTATAACGGCGCGCCAAATCGTTATGACTGGAAATTGCTAGGAAAAAAAGAAATTTATATTCCTTATAACTCCTACAAGTTACATTCTGATAGTGTGAAATATGAAGATATCATTCGAGCAGGTCATATCAATCAAGATTTAGTTCGCTATGAACTTCATAGAGTTTGGGTGGTTGAAGCTAACCTAAAAGATGGCACTAGACATCAATACAAAAAACGCGTTTTCTATATTGATGAAGATAGCTGGCAAATTGCAATTTCAGATATTTACGACGGCCAAGATCAGCTTTGGCGTGTAGCAATGGCGCATGCAATTAACTATTTTGAAGTACCGCTTTTATGGTCAACATTGGAAGTATTTCATGACTTAAAATCGGGTCGTTATTTAGCATTAGGTTTAGATAACGAAGATAAAATGCCCAACTTTTTCGCTAAACGCAATAAGAAAGACTTTACCCCTGCTGCATTACGACGTGCAGGCCGTAGATAGAGCTATATTAACCTAAAGTTTTATAGTCCTTAAGAAAGGCTGGTTTCAAAATCGGCCTTTTTTTATGATGTAATATAAATTACTGAGATTAGTAATGTATAATCGTATTGGGTTATAACTTATTATTTTAAGGTGTTAATGATGAAAAATGTGTTGTTTTTAACACTCTTAGTTTTTGCTTTCAGTGGTTATTTAATTGCTGCCGAGCCAGAATTGAGTGAACACGCTGTTAAGGCTCCTGAGCGACTATTAATGGACATTCAAGCTGTTGGTGATAACCGCTTGGTTACTGTTGGTGAAAGAGGACATATTTTAGTCTCAGATGATCAGGGCGATTCATGGAAGCAAATAGTGGTGCCAACCAATGCGTTATTAACACGCCTAGTTTTTATTGATGAAACTACTGGTTGGGCGGTTGGGCACCAACAAGTAATATTAAAAACCGAAGATGCCGGTGATACTTGGCAGCTACAATATCAGAATGAAAATCTTGACCAGCCAGCACTTTTTGATGTTTGGTTTAAAAATCGTCTAGACGGAATAGCCATAGGGGCTTATGGATTATTTTTAAAAACCAGTGATGGCGGTAAAAATTGGGAAGAAGTTTATCAAGAATCACTGGAAGATTATGAAATCGGGTTTCCTCACTTTTACTCTTTATCATTTGATCAAAATAATGGTTTATTGTACTTAGCTGGCGAGTTGGGGTTATTAGCTCAATCATCCGATTATGGCGAAACTTGGACTAAGCTTGAAAGTCCTTACCAGGGATCATTTTTTAATATAAAGGTTTTGCCTAATGGGTATGCTCTGGTAGCAGGGCTTAGAGGTCACTTGTTTCGTACAACTGATAATGGAAATTCATGGACTCAAATAAAAACTAATACAACATCGGTTCTACAAAAAATAGTGTTACTGCCCAATAATAAATTGGTTATTGTTGGTGCAGATGGAACATTACTTTTAAGTGACGACTTTGCTAAGAATGTTACATTAAAACAAAGAGGTGACAGAGTTCATCTTGCATCGGCAGTTGCGTTAGCTAACCTTGATGTTCTTTTGGTTGGTGTAAACGGTATCTTAAAAGCCGATCTGAATTAATTTAATAATACTGGAATTAATATCGATATGAGTGGTTTCAACACTGAGCGATTAATTAAAAAGCTTATCTTTTCTAACCCAAAGGCGATATTGGCATTTTTTGCGCTAATTACCTTAGTCATGCTTTATTCCGCATCAAATTTGAGAGTGGATGCAAGTTTTGAAAAAAAATATTCCGCTAGAGCATGAATACATGCAAACCTATATTAAACATCAAGAGCATTTTGGTGGAGCTAATAGAGTGTTGTTTGTTCTTGAAGATAAGTCGGGTGATATTTTTAATAAAACATTCTTTAAGGCTTTATCTGAGGCAACAAATCATGTTGCTGGTGTCACTAGTGTTTCTGAGCCACTAATGAGCTCTTTGTTCACACCGAATACTCGATTTGTTGAAGCTGTAGAGGATGGAATGGTCGGTGGACCTGTGATCCCGGCAAGCTTTGATGGCTCTGATGAGCAGTTACAATTAGTTAGAAACAACATTCTTAAGGCTGGCTTAGTCGGGCGTTTAGTGGCTAACAACTTTAATTCTGCGATGATTAGTGCGCAGCTATTATCGGTTGATCCAACCACAAAAAGTAAAACAGATTTAGTTGCAGTGGCTGATGAGTTGGAGCAAATTAGAGGGCAAATGGAAGCCGAGTATCCAGAATTAAAAGTTCGTATCATTGGTTTTTCAAAAATGATAGGTGATGTTAGTAATGGCGCTAAACAAGTGATGTTTTTCTTTGCTTTAGCTTTCGTAATCACTGCAATTTTGGTTTATCTATATTCACACTCTCTCAACTTAACCGTATTACCACTGTTATGTTCGGTAGTTGCGGTAATTTGGCAGTTGGGTTTACTTACTTCGCTTGGATTTGGGCTTGATCCTATGTCGATATTGGTTCCATTTTTGGTTTTTGCGATAGGAGTGAGCCATGGCGTGCAAATGATTAATGCCGTAGGTAGAAATGTTGCTTCTGGCACTAATTCTCATGATGCTGCTTTTGCGGCCTGTTGCCGACTATTTTTACCCGGAATTATCGCACTATTAAGCGATACAATTGGCTTTTTAACACTGCTCTTTATTAAAATTGATATTATTAAAGAGCTAGCCATTACAGCTAGCTTAGGTGTGGCAGTTATTATTTTAACTAACTTAGTGTTACTACCAGTATTGCTTAGCTACGCCAAATTTCCCGCTAATTTTGCCGCTAAAGTTGAAGAATCAGGTAAAAAGCAAGCTATTCTTTGGAAGTTCTTCTCGGGTTTTGCTCAAGCAAGAACCGCCGCTAAAACCTTATTGGTTGCATTGGTTGTTGCTATTGTCGCTTTTTTGTTTGCACAAAATATGAAAGTTGGCGACTTACATGCAGGAGCGCCCGCATTAAAACAAGATTCTATTTATAATATAGATACTAAATTTGTTACTGATAATTTCTCTATTGGTACTGATATGATCTCAATCATTGCCGAAACTGTGGCAGATGGCTGTACTAGTTATGAAATTATGAATGAGATTGACAAGTTTCAATGGCATATTGAAAACCTTTCTGGCGTTCAATCGGCTATTAGTTTGCCTACAGTTTCAAAAATACTGAATGCTGGCTTTTATGAAGGAGCATTACAGTGGCGCATTTTGCCAAGAGAGCAAGCGACTTTGGTGCAATCTATAAGATATTTAGAAACCAGTAGCGGTTTATTTAATTCTGATTGTAGTGTTATCCCTATTTTGATTTTTACCAAAGATCACAAGGCCGAAACTATTGAACAAGTTGTTCAGGCGGCTAAAAACTATCGTGATAATAACCCTGTTGAAAATATTGAATTTAAGTTAGCGACTGGCCCTGTAGGTGTTATGGCTGCGACTAATGAAGCAGTTTCTGATGCGCAAATACCTATGTTAGTTTGGGTATATCTAGCCGTTATTTTGCTTTGTTTAATTAGTTTTCGCTCTATTCGTTCAACAATATGTATTGTTGTTCCGTTAGCAGTTGTATCTATTATGGCTCAAGCTTTAATGACCATACTTGACATTGGTCTTACTGTTGCAACATTACCAGTAATTGCTCTTGGTGTTGGAATAGGCGTAGATTACGGAATTTATATATTTTCAAGAATGATAGTTTTTATTCGGGCAGGTGAAAGTATTTCAGAAGCATTTTTAAAGACCTTAAATTTAACAGGTAACGCCGTATTTTTTACAGGCTTAACACTGGCTATTGGAGTGAGCACTTGGCTAATGTCGGCACTGCAATTTCAAGCAGATATGGGTATCTTGTTAACCTTTATGTTCCTGTTTAATATGTTAGGTGCAGTAATATTATTACCTGCATTAGCCGCATTTTTGTACCGCCGGTAATCAAAATATTAGCTGCTAACTTAAAATTGAGTTAGTAGCTTAATTTCATCTCAAAATTCTCTCAATTTTATACATTTTATTCGTGCCAAAGCAGTTACTTTGTCCTACAATTATATTAATTTTCAATATTACAATTCGTTGGTTATCCAAGATTTTTAGCCACCAATTATTAAAGTTCTCTTTTAACTAAAGCTACCATTATCTTAAACAAAATAAATGATCGAGTTAATCAAGTTTAAACAATATTACTTTTTCTTTAGATAATAGATTAGCGGTTTTTGAGAATAAAAGTTGCTCTTTAAGGAACAATCATGTCAATCGAACAAAAAACATACGACACTATCCTTTTTAAAAATGTTATTAAGCTGATTGAATCAAAATTTAGTGCCAAACAAGCTAAATTGGTGAGTCAGTTTGCACATTATTTTTGTGCAGGAATATCTAGTGTTGATTTTGATTATAAAAACGCTAATGAGCTTTATGCACCGATTGTTAGTCTCTGGAATTACATGCAAAACTGTGATCAAGAGTGTGATGTAAGGGTTTATACACCAGAGTTTGAAACCCATGGTTGGCATTCAAAGCATACAATAATTGAGCTTGTTCATAAGGATATGCCATTTTTGGTTGACTCTGTTCGTATGGAGCTAAATAGGCTAGGTATTAATATCCATTTGCATATTCATACGCCACTTAATATAACCCGCGATACTCAAGGTAAAATCAATACAATTAGCAGACCACAGCCTGATGAGCCTAAATCGAGTATTACTCCAATGTATTTAGAAATTGATCGCCAGCTCGATGACTCCGAGCTTGAGTTAATTAAAAATAACTTACAAGAAGTTTTATCTGATGTTTGGGTGTCGGTGAGCGATTGGGAAAAAATGAAAGATCAATTATCCAATGTCATCGAAAGACTAAATCATTTACCTAAAAAACTTCAAAATGAAAAAAATAGTGAGTGTAAAGACTTTTTAGAATGGATCAGTGGTAACCATTTTACACTTTTAGGTTACACCTATTATGAGTTAAAAGATGATAAAGAATCCTTAAAGCTGGTTCCCAAAAAAGGTTGTGAGCTAGGGTTAAAAACTAAAGCCAGTTGGGCTCCTAAAGCGTATAAGTTAAATGACTTGCCAGAAGGGGCCAGAAATTTAATTTTAAATAATGAAAACCTTTTGGTACTCACAAAACTTAGTGCGGTTAGTCGTGTTCATCGCCCTGCACATTTAGATTATATTGGTGTTAAAAGAGTTAATGAAAAAGGCGAAATCATTGGTGAAGATCGATTTATTGGTTTGTACACCTCTGCTGCATATAACTTAAATCCAATGAGTATTCCGGTTTTAAGACAAAAAATTACGGCTGTGCAAGATCGATCAGGATTAACACATGTTGAACACGATCATAAAGTATTAAAAAATATTTTAGAAACATACCCACGAGATGAGCTTTTTCAAACGGGTATTAATAATTTATATGACACAACCATTGGTATATTACAAATTCAAGAACGCCCAATTATACGCCTTTTTGCTAGACGAGATCCTTATGGACGATTTTTCTCTTGTTTGGTTTATGTTCCTCGTGAAATTTATACTACAAAAATTAGAATGGCAATTACTGGAATTTTAAAATCGGCTTTTGGGGCAATTTCGGAACCACAGTTTACGACTACTTTTTCTGAATCAATTTTAGCAAGAATTCATTTTAGTATTCCGGTTGAAAATGCAGAAAAGGTAAAATATAACCTTAAAGAAATTGAAAAGGATTTACATCAAGCGACTCGAAGTTGGGAAGACAACCTACAAGAATCTTTATTAAGTGAATTTGGTGAGGCAGAAGGGAAACGGTTAATGCAGCGCTATGGCAAACGTTTTCCTGTTAGTTATCAAGAAGATTCAATCACTCAAACAGCGGTGCTTGATATTAAGCACATGGAATCACTTTCAGAAGCAAATGCTTTGAGTATGCTGCTTTATCGCTCGCAAGAAGAAAGTGGCAATAATATTGGTTTTAAACTTTTTTATCGTGATAAACCAAAACCTTTATCTGATGTTTTACCAATGCTTGAAAATATGGGACTAAATGTAATTGGTGAGTCGCCATATCGAATAAAGCCAGAAGGCGGCGCTGTACGTTGGATCAGTGATTTTGTTATGCAGCATGCTCAAGAACAAAAACTTGATCTTGAAAACACCAAAGAAAAATTCCAAGATGCCTTTGAAAAAATTTGGTTAGAAGAAGCAGAAAATGATGGTTTTAATCGGTTAGTATTAGCTGCATCTTTAACCTGGCGAGAAACTGCAATTATGCGAGCTTATGCAAAATATATGTGGCAAATTGGCTCGGCATTTTCTCAACAATCGGTAGAGGAAACCTTAGCTTCTTACCCCTTTATCGCAAAACAATTAATCGAACTGTTTTTTCAAAAATTTGACCCTTCAATTAAAAGAAGTCAAAAGAATATTGAGATAACTGTTAATAGCATTTTAAAAGCACTAGATAAAGTAGCTAATCTTGATCAAGATAGAATTCTTAGACGCTATATTGAAATTATTAATGCCACTATTCGCACCAACTTTTTTCAAACTAACGATGATGGAAATTCTAAAAATTATATTTCATTTAAGTTTGAGCCAAGAAAAATTAGTGACATTCCTCAACCTGCGCCAATGTATGAAATATTTGTTTATTCACCAAGAGTTGAAGGTGTTCACTTACGAGGTGGAAAAGTTGCCAGAGGCGGCTTACGCTGGTCTGATAGAAGAGAAGATTTTAGAACAGAAATTTTAGGGCTTGTTAAAGCTCAGCAAGTAAAAAATTCTGTTATTGTTCCTGTTGGTGCTAAAGGTGGTTTTGTTTGTAAAAAAAGTTTGGCAGGTTTAACCCGAGAACAATTTATTGATGAAGGAATAGCCTGCTATAAAATTTTTATCAGCGCCCTGTTAGATATTACAGATAATTTGGTTGAGGGAAAATTAACACCACCTAAGCAAGTGGTTAGGCTAGACGATGACGATCCTTACTTGGTGGTTGCTGCCGATAAAGGTACTGCAACTTTTTCTGATATTGCTAATGGAATATCTGAGGACTATAACTTTTGGTTAGGAGATGCGTTTGCCTCTGGTGGTAGCATTGGTTATGACCATAAAAAAATGGGAATAACCGCAAGAGGTGCTTGGGAATCTGTTAAACGCCACTTTATGGAAATGGGTATTGACTGTCAAACTACTGATTTCACTGCTGTAGGAATTGGTGATATGGCGGGAGATGTTTTTGGTAATGGTATGTTGTGCTCTCGCCATACAAAGCTAGTAGCCGCTTTTAACCATATGCATATTTTTATTGATCCTAATCCTGATCCTGAAAAAAGTTTTATAGAAAGAGAACGTTTGTTTAACTTACCTCGCTCAAGCTGGGAAGATTATAATTCAAAATTAATTTCTAAAGGCGGTGGTATTTTTTCTAGAAGTGCCAAGTCAATTACCTTATCAGAAGAAATAAAAAAACTACTTGATATTGAAGAAAAGAAATTAACACCTAATCAGCTGATCAGTGCAATTTTAAAGTCTAAAGTTGATCTATTGTGGAATGGCGGAATAGGAACTTACATTAAAGCCAAAACAGAAACAAATGCCGATGTTGGTGATAGAGCTAATGATCATTTAAGAGTAAATGGTGAAGACTTACGCTGTGCAATTATTGGTGAGGGTGGAAATTTAGGCGTAACTCAGCTTGGTCGCGTTGAATACATGAAACGTGGTGGTAGAGGTAATTCTGATTTTATCGACAATGCTGGCGGTGTTAACTGCTCTGATAATGAAGTTAATATTAAAATTTTATTAAATCAAATTGTTGCCGCAGGTGATATGACAGAAAAACAGCGCAATAAAATTTTATTAAGCATGACCAATGAAGTAGGAGACATCGTTCTTAGAGAAAACTACTTACAAGCCCAATCTATAAGCGTAAGCGAAGAGCGCTCTGAAAAAATGGTAAAAGAGCTAATGCGTTTTATTGATTGGTTAGAAAAAGAAAATAAACTCGATAGAGAACTAGAGTTTTTACCCAGTGATGAAGAATTAGTTGATCGTATTGCGCAAGGAAAAGGATTTACGCGCGCAGAAATTGCTGTTCTTACGGCATATGGAAAAATGATATTAAAAGAAGAGTTGTGTACACAAGAAATATCGGATGATCCTTATTTTAAGTCAGTGCTAATTGATTATTTCCCTAAACCTATTCGCAAAAAGTTTGCAGAGCAAACCCAATTACACCCTCTAAAAGATGAAATTATTGCTATGCGTTTAGCCAACGAAATGGTTGATTACTTAGGAAGTAATTTTGTATTTAGAGCAATGGATGAAACTGGTGCTACACCTAGTGAAGTTGCAATTTGTTTTACCCTAGCAAAAGAAATTTTTGAATTACCCGAGTTATGGAAGCAGATTGAGGGGCTCGATCATTTAGTGCCAGCTTCAATTAAGCATAATATGATTTATCAAACTCAAAGAATGGCAAGACGATGTACTCGTTGGTTTATTCATCAACGTAGAAAAAGTATAGCCATTAATGAAGGTATAGCACACTTTAAAAACGAAGTATTAGCGCTACAAAAGTGTATTCATAAGGTTTTAGACAAAGAAGAAAACAAAGCCATTCAAGCTGGAATTAAACATTGGGTTAATCAAAATGTACCGAAAAAACTAGCAACAAAAATTGCTTATTTAAGCACCATGTTTTCTGCGCTTGATATTGCTGAAATGGCTCAGTTATCTAAACAGAATGTACCATTAGTTAGTGAAGTTTACTTTAAACTTGGTGCTAAATTAGAACTGCATTGGTTTTTAGAGCAAATTAATTTACAGCCTGTTGATAATCATTGGCAAGCATTTGCAAGAGCTTCATTTAGAGAAGATTTAGATTCGCAACAACGCAGTTTAACTGTCGCTGTATTGCATATGTCGAATGAGTCGCAAAGTGCTGAAGAAAAAATTATTAATTGGATTGTTGAAAATTCTATTTTATTATCTAGATGGCAGCAAATGCTAGCCGACTTTAGAAATAGTAAGCGACATGAATTTGCAAAATTTTCTGTTGCATTAAGAGAGCTTCAAATTTTAGTTAAAAGTAGTATTCGAGCCGCTGCGGAGATGAGAGAAAATTTGGGATAATATTTTAGTAATCAGATTTAAAACTGTGGCTATAAGAGGAGAATAAAATGTCTTATGTTGATGGGTTTATTGTTGCTGTACCAACAAAAAATAAAGCGAAATATATTGAACATGCAAAAATATCTGCCACAGTTTTTAAAGAGCATGGTGCACTTGAAGTTATTGAAGGTTGGGGCGATGATGTACCAACTGGTGAGCTAACATCTTACCCCCAAGCAGTGCACTGCAAAGAAGACGAAACCGTCGTTTGTTCTTGGGTAAAGTGGCCATCAAAAACAGTAAGAGACAAAGGTTGGCAAGACATTATGGAAGATCCCAGAATGAAGCCTGATGTTAATCCAATGCCATTTGATGGTAAGCGCTTAATTTATGGTGGTTTTGAGCAAATAGACAATATGTAATTATACTTAAAAATTATATTTGCTATATTCGCTCAATCAAAAAATTAACAGAATTTAGTAAAACCAAAAGATTCTAGCAAAATCAACCAAGCCTAGTAATGTGGTGGTGGTGTTTCTAAATTGGCATCAATAATATTAGGACTTTGAATATCTTCAAGTTGGGTATTTAAACGCTCAAGTACTTTGGTTAGTTGTTTAATATCATTTTGTTGCTCAATCAGTGAGTGATTGAGCTTTTCTATCAAATCGTCTTGAAACATCACTTTGGTTTCAAGCTCCATCACTCTTGCAGATAAGTTATTGTGGTTATCAGTCATTATTTTCTCAGTTAAATCTGCTAGTTCGACAGTAAAGCTTTAATGTCGTTTTCTAACTGTTCTGGTTTATCTTTAGGAGCAAAGCGCTTTACAACGAGACCTTGTTGATTAACTAAAAATTTAGTGAAATTCCATTTTATTTTTTTAGTGCCAAAAACACCTGGAGCTTGTTCTTTAAGGTGAATATAAAGCGGATCGGCATTATCACCGTTTACTTCAACCTTGCTAAACATAGGAAAGCTGACTTTAAAGGTTAAATCGCAAAAGCTGGCAATTTCTTCATTGCTGCCAGGCTCTTGTTTGCCAAACTGGTTGCAAGGAAAACCTAAAATCTCAAAGCCTTGTGATTGGTATTTTTTGTAAAGCGATTCTAATCCTTTGTATTGTGGGGTAAAACCACATTTACTGGCGGTGTTAACAATTAATAAAACTTTATCGCGGTAACTCGATAACTCAACCGGATTACCTGAAATATCGTTAACACTAAAATCGAAAATACTGTTTGACATAACTTCACTCGATAGAAAGACAAAATAACAGGGTATAAATATTACACTTTATTGTGACATTTGATAAGCTTTGGCTCCCTTGCAATATAAAGAATAACCTGTTTTAGCAGGAAGTGGCGGTAAAATGAAAACAATAACCCTATTTAAGAATGTATTAATTGGACTAACTTTAGGCGCTAGCCTAATTAATGTTAGCGCAGTGGCTTCTGATAGTGATAAAGATAATAGTGATAAAGAAATTGAAGTGGTTGCTAAGATCAGAGATAAAGCCCTTAGTAGCAATTTACCTTATGAAATTCTTGAGTCTTTAACCACCGAAGTTGGCGCAAGAATGGCTGGCACCCCACAAGATGCACTTGCCGTTAAATGGGGAGTAGAAAAGTTTAAAGCACTAGGTTTTGATAAGGTGTGGACAGAGCCTGTTACCTTTGATACATGGACGCGTGGTCAAGAATCAGCTTATGTAACTGCCCCTTATGTTCATGAGCTAAAAATTACTGCATTGGGCTTTAGTATTGGAACACCTAAAGATGGTATTGAAGCTGAGGTTATTCATTTTAAAACCATTGAAGATTTAATGCAGTCTAAACCCGATTCAGCCAAAGGAAAAATTGTTTTTATCAGTCATAAAATGAAAAAACATATCAAAGGGTTTCATTATGGTGCGGCGGTTAAAGCACGTAGCATTGGAGCGGTAGAAGCGGCTAAAAAAGGCGCGGTAGGAGTTATTATTCGCTCGATAGGAACTGATTCTCATCGTTTGCCTCATACGGGCATGATGCGCTATCAAAAAGGTATTAATAAAATACCAGCAGCGGCAATGTCTAACCCCGATGCCGACTTAATGATGCGAATTTTTAGCCGTAATAAACCCGTTAAAATTAAAATGACAATGGATGCGATTGTGGGCAAAAAATATACCTCGCATAATGTGATTGGTGAAATGACAGGCACCGAATTTCCAAATGAAAAAGTTATTATTGGTGGTCATTTAGATTCATGGGATTTAGGCACAGGTGCTGTTGATGATGGTGCTGGTGTAGCAATAACAATGGCGGCAGCTAAGTTTATTGGTGATAGCACAGTTAGGCCAAAACGTACCGTTCGCGTGGTATTATTTGCCAATGAAGAGCAAGGTTTAGTTGGTGCAAGAGCTTATGCGGCAAAACATGCTAAAGACTTAGAAAACCACTTAACAGGTGCAGAGTCTGATTTTGGTGCAGGCAAAATTTATGAGTTTTCATCGAATATTTCCGATGATAATTTATCGGTAGTTAAAAAAATGCAAACCTTAATGGCACCGCTTGGAATTAGTTATGTTGGTAATAATGCTTCGCCAGGCCCAGATTTAATTCCCATGTATCAACTAGGTATGTCGGTATTTAGACTACAACAAGACGGTACTGACTATTTTGACTTGCACCATACCGCTGATGATACCTTAGATAAAGTAGTACCAGAAAACCTATCGCAAAATGCGGCAGCTTATGCGGTATTTGCTTATATTGCTGCCAATAGCGAACATAAAATTACTCGCCCTAAAAAACAGTAAATTAATTTATTATAGAGCTTTATGTGTTCATAGAGCTTCTTTTTATTCACAGGAATTACAATGTCAGAACAATTAGTTTTAACCGAGCAAAAAGGCGCGGTTTTTGAAATTGCATTAAATCGTCCAGATAAAATGAATGCGCTTACCGATGCTATGTATGCATTGCTTAATGAGGCGCTTGATAGTGCTAGCACTAATAATGAAATTAAAGTAGTTGTGTTAAAGAGTACCAGTAAGCATTTTAGTGCGGGCAATGATTTAGCTGATTTTTTAGAAACACCATTTAACTTAGAGAGTAATGTTGTGCAGTTTTTGCTAAAAATGGCGGCAATGAAAAAACCAGTAATCGCCGCCGTTGAAGGTGCTGCGGTTGGTATTGGGCTAACCATGTTATTACATTGTGATATGGTTTTTATTGGTGAAAAAGTAAAAATGTCAGTACCTTTTATGAAGCTAGGTTTAACACCAGAAGGCGGGGCGAGTGAATTATTGGCTAAACGCTGTAGTGATTTAAAAGCTAACGAATGGTTAATGACGGGGCGAACTATTTTTGCAGAAGAAGCGGTTAGCACAGGACTAGCTAATCAGTCATTTGCCAGTATTGAAGGATTAAACGAGCATGTTGATGCTTTGGCACAAAAAATGGCTAAGAACTCTTTAGAGATCTTATTAAAAACGAAGGCTCTGCTTAAAGGCGAGGATGTTGAATCAACTTTAGCGCTCATTAAAAAAGAAGCGGTTATATTTGGTCAGCAATTAAAAACTGAAGCTGCCCAAGCGGCATTTGCGGCATTTTTAAACCGCTAAGCATATTTTTATTTAGCCACCAAAAAGGTACATACTAAAGTAATTAATAAAGTTCCAATTAAATTTAGGGCAAAACCATTTTTTGCCATTTGCATAATGGGAACTTTATTGCTGCCATAAACAATAGCATTAGGCGCAGTAGCAACAGGAAGCATAAATGCACAACTGGCGCTCATTGCCGCTGGTAGCATTAACAAGGCAGGGTCAAGATTAGCACTAATGGCTGCCGAGGCTAAAATAGGCATTAATAAGGCGGTGGTTGCGGTATTGCTGGTCATTTCTGTCATAAAGGTAACGCAAAGTGCGATAGCCATTGCGACTAAAAATATGGGTAGGGTAGAAACACCTGCTAGTTTTTCACCAATTAATTGACTTAACCCGCTTGCTCCAAAGGCTTTAGCAATACAAATACCGCCAGCAAAAAGCAATAATACTCCCCATGGAATTTTATTTGCGGCTTCCCAGTCGAGTAGTTTGCCGCCCTTGCCATTAGGGATCATAAACAAAGCCACACAGGCAAGCATGGCAACGCTAGCATCATTAGCGCTGGTTAAGCCTGTGAGTTCGCGCCAGCCCCCAAAGGGCTCTGAGCGTGTGATCCAAAGTAAAGCCGTAACAGCAAACACCCACATCACGCGTTTTTCAATCGTTGTCCATTGACCCGTTACAGGTACCTCAATAACTAGATCATTTTTAATATTACGGGTGATCCAAAACATCATTATTGGAATAAAAATTAAAATTAAAGGAAGTGACCATTTCATCCAGCTTAAAAAGCCAAGGTTTTTGCCTGTGACTTCTTGATAAGTTGATAAAAACAGCGCATTGGGTGGTGTGCCAATTGGAGTACCTATGCCGCCAACGCTTGCAGCATAGGCAATACCTAATAGTAAAACAACAGTGAGCTGTTTATCTTTGGTGTTTTCAACTGTAGCAAGAGCAACGGGTAGAAGCATTAATGTTGTTGCAGTATTAGAAATCCACATGCTTAATAATGCTGCCGCAGCCATAAAACCCATAACAAGGCGTCTAGGCGAGCTTCCGCCAAACAGATTAACCATAATTAACGCAATGCGCTTATGAGCACCAGAATAAGACATTGATTGCGATAAAATAAAACCGCCCAGTAATAATAATATTAAATAATGACCATAAGACTGAGCAACTTGGCTTGGTGTGAGAATGCCTGTTAGCGGAAATACGGCTAAGGGGATCAGTGAGGTAATAGGAATAGGCACTGGCTCAAAAATCCACCAAATAGCACATAAAATGGTAACCGAAACCACAATGGCAATATCGAAACTAAAGTCATTTGTTAATAAGATAAAGCCAACGGCTATCGCTAAAAGCGGGCAGATCCAAAGAAGATGATTTTTAAAGTTTTTCACGTGATTTTACTGAGTTAGGCGTTTTTTTTTATATGAATAGAGTCTACACTTAACTTATATCTATCAACAATAAGAATATTGGTTTTTGTATGAAGTTTGAAGAGCTTGGTCTAATGGTTGGCGGTGCAATGCAGCTACAAATTGGCGATAGCGGCGAGCAAAGGTATCCTGTTAGGTTTTACGGCATTAACCCTAAAGGTAGTGTCATTGTTTCTGCTCCGCATTCTAGTGGCGATAAAATGATCTTTATTCGCGAAGGTCAGATGGTTAATTTGCGTTTTATGGTAAAAAATGTGGCGTCGGGCTTTTCCAGCCGTGTTATTGCTACTCGGGGACAACCTTATCCTTATGTGCATTTGGAAATACCTAAAGAAATTCAAACCGTAGAAGTTAGAAAAGATGTGAGAGTTTCTACAAACTTTAAAGTTACGGTAATGAATAAAACCCATAACTCATCGGCTTTAGTGGGTAAAGTGATTAATTTAAGCTGCTCAGGTGGGCGGTTAGAGTCTGGTAATAATATTGCTCATGTAGGCAATAAGTTAAATATTACTTTTAAAGTCGATATAGATGACATAGCTAGAATGCTTACCTTTGATGCCGATGTAATCAATGTAAAGCCTAAAAAAGAGGGGGATGGTTATAACTACGGATTTAACATTAATTCTATTGATGAAGAAGACCAAATAGCCCTTCATGCTTTTGTTTATCAAGAACTATTAAGAAACCTTTATATGTTATAAATATCTAGGGGCTCGATTAATAGTTCTTAGGCAAAACGGTTAAATATAATTATTTTATTGAAGTTGGTTTTAGATTTGACTGGGATCATTTTTCAATTGACGCTAGTCGCGTTACAATGCGCACAACTTTTTTAAATGCACTATTTTAAGCATTTATAGTTCGACCAAAGTGTCGTATCGAGATAATCAATAATGAAGCAAACGCCCAGTTGCGTATTAGAAGTTAACAATTTAGGGATCAGGCGCTCCGAAAGATGGCTTTTTCGTGATCTTTCATTTCAGTTGTCAGCCAATGAGATTATTCAGGTTGTTGGTCAAAACGGGGCAGGTAAAACCAGTTTACTCCGTTCATTGTGCGGCTTGCTAGGTCATGCTGAGGGCGATATTAATTGGTGTGAAATCAATCAGTTACCTTGTTTGCCTCTTTATATTGGTCATCTTCCTGCGGTAAAGCCAGAACTCACTGTTTTTGAAAACCTTAAATATCACCCCATTGCTGGTCAATTCTTAGATGATATACACATTGAAGATGCGGTTAATGAGGTGAGACTTGGCGGTTATTTAGAAACGCCAACAAGGCATTTATCGGCGGGACAAACACGAAGAGTAGGGTTAGCACGGTTGTTATTAGCCAATACTCCTTGCTGGATTTTAGATGAGCCGTTTACTTCATTAGATGTTGAAGGGTGCCGTTGGCTAGAAATTAAAATGCAAAACTTTGCGCAAAGCGGTGGTAGCATTTTGCTTACAAGCCATCAGCCAGTTAATTTAAAAAATAACATTCGCACACTTGAACTTAAAGCGCCGGAGTTAACCTAAATGTTAGCAAAGTTACTCAAAAGAGAGCTATTAAGACATTGGCGTTGTCGGCAAGATTTAATCAACCCACTTATTTTCTTTTTGATCACCGTGTCGCTATTTCCATTGGCTGTATCTCCTGGAGGGGAATTACTTAGCCGAATTGGTAGCGGGGTAATATGGGTGGCGGCATTGTTAGCGTCTATGTTATCTCTAGAAAGCATGTATCGAGACGACTATCACGATGGCACACTAGAGCTGTTAATTTTACAATCGGGCTCGCCTTACTCAGTGGTTATTGCCAAGGTAATATCACACTGGTTAACATCGGGGTTGCCTCTGGTTATTATGTCGCCCTTGCTTGCAGTAATGATGCAAATGGAAACCTCATCAATTAGTGCCTTATTATTAACTTTGTTAATTGGTACACCGGTTTTAAGTTTGTTAGGATCTGTAGGTATGGGATTAACCGTTGGTTTGCGCCAAGGTGGTGTACTGCTGAGTTTGTTAGTGTTACCACTTTATATTCCGATTTTAATTTTCGGCGCAAGTGCTGTTTCACGCGCTAGTATGGGAATGGACTTTGGTGGACAAATTGCTTTTATGGGGGCTTTTTTACTGGGGTGTATTTCCTTAGTGCCTTTAGCCTCGGTGGCGGCAATAAAAGTTTCGATTAAATAATTTTAACTATAGTTTTTAGTTATACGATTTAAATAAAAATAGGGGCAATTATGAATTGGCAGTGGTTTCATCGCCTTTCTTCTCCAAAATGGTTTTATCAACTGAGCGGTCGTTGGCTGCCTTGGATAATGACGCTTAGCTTAGCTTTAATGGCTGCGGGTTTATATCAGGGGCTTTATAATTCGGTGGTTGATTACCAACAAGGCGATACGGTAAGAATTATGTATTTGCATGTGCCTGCTGCTTTTGCCTCAATGATGTTTTACATGATTATGGCTATTGCCGCAGCGGTTGGTTATATCTGGCGCATTAAACTTGCTCATATGGCCGCTATTAGTGCGGCACCTGTGGGAGCCGCCATGACCTTTTTAGCGCTTTTAACGGGGGCATTGTGGGGCAAACCCATGTGGGGAACTTACTGGGTTTGGGATGCTCGTCTTACCTCGGAACTTATTTTATTGTTTTTATACTTGGGCTTTATGTCACTCCATCAAGCTTTTGAAGATCGCGAGGTTGGTGACAGAGCGGCAGGTGTTTTAGCCATGGTGGGAGTCATTAACGTACCAATTATCCACTTTTCAGTAGAGTGGTGGAATACGCTACATCAAGGCGCAACGATTTCTAAGTTTGAAAAACCATCGCTCGACCCATCAATGTTAACGGCATTATTGTTGATGATTTTTGCAGTAATACTGCTTTGTAGTGCCTTGATGATGTATCGCATGAGAAATGAAGTATTAAGCCGAGAGCACTCTAAAAAATGGGTGAAAGAGGAACTCCAACAATGACATTTCAAGAGTTTATTAATATGGGCGGTTACGGCGCTTTTGTTTGGGGCTGTTATGGTGCTGCTTTGGTTATATTTTTAGCGTTATATTTTGGGTTTAAAGTGCAAAATAAAAAGTTAGTTAATCAGCTAAAAAGAAAATATCGTCAAGAACAAAGAGAACAACAAAATCATTCAAAAGCGGATTAACCCGCTTGAAATTAGTCGAATAAACCTGTTTGTGGTAAGTGAATAATTCAGTGAGAAGTAAACAATGAAACCATTAAGAAAACGTCGTTTAATGTTTGTAATATCCATCGTTATAGGCTTAGGTGCCTCGGTTGGTCTGGCTTTGTATGCCATGAAACAAAATATTAATTTGTTTTACTCACCTCAAGAAATTGCCGAGGGTAGCGCACCTGTTGGCCCATTAATTCGTGTGGGTGGTTTGGTTGTTGCTGGCAGTGTTAATAGAAACCCCAATGATTTAAAGGTGAGTTTTGATCTTACCGATAATGCCGAAAGTATTACGGTAACTTATGAAGGAATATTGCCTGATTTATTTAGAGAAGGGCAAGGGATTGTTACTATGGGTAATTTGCAGTCTAATGGTCAATTTGTTGCTACTGAGGTTTTGGCAAAACATGATGAAAACTATATGTCACCTGAAGTTGCTGATGCCATTAAACAAGCCGAAGCAAAAGCTAAAGCGCGTAAGCCTAAAGACTCATAAGCGACTATACTTTAGGTTAAATTATATTTAGGTTAAGTACCAATACATACCAATAACGGCTAAGAGACTCATATGATCCCAGAAATTGGAAACCTTGCTTTATCTTTTGGTTTAGCACTTGCCATCATTCAATTTGTTGTCCCGCTAGTGGGTATTCAAACTCATCGTTGGCGTTTGGCGTTGGTGGCAAAACCTGCGGCAATTGGGCAGTTTGCTTTTGTTGGTTTATCGTTTGTGTGTTTGGCTTATTCTTTTTATGCCAATGATTTTTCGATTGAATATGTGGCCTCTCACTCTAATCGTTCATTACCTGTTGCTTATCGAATTGGTGCAACTTGGGGCGGGCATGAAGGTTCATTATTATTATGGGCATTTATGCTCAGTAGTTGGACATTGGCTGTTGCGCTATTAAGTCGTTCTTTGCCATCGCTAACCAGAACTCGGGTGCTTTCGGTGTTAGGTGCGGTGTCTGTTGGTTTTTTAATTTTTATTGTTTATACCTCAAATCCTTTTGATCGCCTTTTACCGATTTATCCTGTTGATGGCAGTGATTTAAATCCATTATTGCAAGACCCTGGTATGGTCTTTCATCCGCCCTTACTTTATATGGGATATGTTGGCTTTTCTGTGGCTTTTGCTTTTGCAATTGCAGCACTACTTGAAGGGCGAGTCGATACTCTATGGGCAAGGTGGGTGCGCCCTTGGACACAAGCGGCGTGGATGTTTTTAACCCTTGGTATTGCCGCTGGTAGTTGGTGGGCATATTATGAGCTTGGTTGGGGCGGCTGGTGGTTTTGGGATCCGGTTGAAAATGCTTCGTTTATGCCTTGGTTAATAGGCACAGCGTTACTCCATTCATTAGCGGCAACTGAAAAACGTGGCGTGTTTAAAGCTTGGACAACACTATTAGCCATTGCCGCATTTAGTTTTAGCTTATTAGGCACTTTTTTAGTTCGCTCGGGTGTTTTAACCTCGGTTCATTCATTTGCTAGCGATCCAGTTAGAGGTTTGTATATTTTAATTTTCTTAGCAATTACCGTAGGCGCTTCATTACTGCTATTTGCCATGCGAGGCTCAAAAGTGTCGGTAACTAGTTGGTATAATTTGTTATCACGCGAAACTTTATTTTTAGTTAATAATTTAATTTTAGCCGTGGTGACCTTTATGATCTTAGTGGGCACTCTGCAGCCAATTATTGCCGAAATGCTCAATATGGGAAAAGTTTCAGTGGGGCCGCCATATTTTAATTTAGTGTTTAATATTTTAATGGCGCCGCTTGTGTTTTTAATGGGGCTAGGGCCTGTGGTTAACTGGCGACAATTTTCGTTTGCTACGTTAATCGAAAAAACCAAAATCGCCTTTATTATATCCACAGTTGCGGGTATTGCGGTTGCCTTTGGAAGTGGTGAAAAAATATTAATTGATCGTTTTCAGCTCTTCATTGGTAGCTTTTTAATTGCTTGGGTTATTATTTTAAATTTAAGTGATTGGTGGAAAAAAGCGGCGGCTAAATCATCAATTCCGCTTTTTGCAATGTTTAAAATTTCACCCAGCTTTATTGGCATGTATCTAGCGCATATTGGTTTGGCAGTTGTGGTTATTGGTGTGGTGTTATCATCACATTTTTCGGTAGAAAAAAATGTCAGACTTTCTTTAGGGCAAATTTATACCATTGGTGATTATAACTTTAAGTTTATGAAAATGAGTGATGAAATTGGCCCTAACTATGATGCACTTAGAGGTCATTTTGAGATTTATGAAAATGATGAGCAGGTAGCGTTATTACATCCCGAAAAACGCCAGTATCGTGCATCGGGGCAATGGATGACCGAAGCGGGAATTGACGCAACTTTAGGTCGCGATCTTTATGTGGCATTAGGTGAGCAAATTCCAAATAGTTCAGACTGGGCGGTACGTTTATATGTAAAACCTTTTTTAAGTTGTTTATGGCTTGGCGGAATTTTAATGGGCTTAGGTGGGATCTTTGCGATGAGCGACAAGCGTTATCGTAAACGGGTTAAAGAAAAGTTTGGTATTGGCGCTAGTGACGCAGCAGGTGGAGCGGCGGCGTGAATAAAAAACAAGTTTTATATTTAACGCCACTATTTTTGTTTTTGGCAATGGCGATTTTATTGTGGACAGGTTTAGGTAAAGATCCAACCGAGCTTGACTCGCAGCTTATCGGCAAGTCAATCCCTCAGTTTGAAAAAGCTTTGTTAGAAGATGCGCAAAAACAAATAACCGATAAAGATATTAAAGGACCAGCGTTAGTAAATGTGTTTGCAAGTTGGTGTCCTGCTTGTTATCAAGAACATCCTTATTTAATGACTTTGGCGAAAGAAAGCCAAGTTAAAATTTATGGTTTAAATTATAAGGATAAACGCAATAAAGGTTTAAAATTTATTCGTGATTTAGGCAACCCTTACAGCCAAATTATTTTTGATGATAATGGCAGGTTAGGTATTGATATGGGCGTTTATGGCGCACCAGAAACTTTTGTTATTGATAGCAATAATCAAATTGTCTATCGCCATGTTGGTGTGGTTAATGAGCGTGTTTGGAATACGATTTTAAAGCCAAGAATGTTCCCTAACTCTCATAAACAATTAAACAGCCAAGGAGAAGCACCATGAAAACTACTATCTCCATGAAAACAATAAACTCCATGAAAACAATCAGCTTTATCTTTGTGGCAATGATGACTTTACTGGTATCAATGAGCTCAAAAGCAGAAATTTTGGTTTATGAGTTTAATAACCCTGCTTTTGAAATGCGCTTTAATCAATTAAGCCAAGAACTTCGTTGTCCAAAATGTCAGAACAATAATATTGCTGATTCTAACGCGCCGCTATCGGTTGATCTTAAAAATATTATTTATGAGCAACTTCATGCCGGTGCTTCAGATGAAGAAATTGTGAATTATTTAGTCGAAAGATACGGCGACTTTATTACTTATCGTCCACCTGTTAAGCCATCGACTTGGTTTATTTGGTTTGGCCCGTTTGTTGTATTGTTTATTGGCGCAGTTGTTATTTTGCGGTTTGTGATGGGACGAAAAAAGCCCGCTGAAATTCAGCAACAAGTATCAAATGACAATAATGCTAGTGCAAACAGTCAAGCATTATTAAACGAATGGAAAAATGAGTTTCCAAAAGACTCACAATAATACTTAATCTCATTGAATAAAATTATAATAGGCTACTCATGCTGACGTTAATCATTATTTTTACCTTGCTCGTTGCGGCTTTTATGCTTCCCAGTCAAATTGGTCAGCAGTCGAAACAGCTCAATAAAGTTCAAGCCTCTTTAAATGAGAGAATGAGCCAATTAAAACAAGATTTTCAATTCAGAACTAAAGAGTTAGCAAGACGGTTAAAGTCTGGCGATTTAGCGCAAGAAGAGTGGCAAGAGCTTTCTGATGAACTCGAAAAAGATATGCTTAGCTCCATTGAAGCGACACAAGCGGCAACTAATACTGGCATATCTAGCCGCTCAGTATTTTTGGGTGGCTTACTTATTGTTTTTGGCGCGGCAATTGCGGTGATAAGTTATTTTACTAGCAATAACATTGAACTACTTGATATGCACAAGCAAGTGGTTAATGCGGTTAAAACTGATCCAACTTATATTACAACATTAAGCAAAAAAGCTGACGAGTCGCGCGATAGAGAAAGTTTAGAAAAGCTTTATTTAGCATTAAGAACAAAAGCTGATATTGAGCCTAATAATGTCAATAACTGGCGCGCAATTTCGGTATTTGATTCGCGCTTAGGCAGAACCCGAGAATCTATTCAGGCGGCAAATATGGCCTTAGCCATTGAACCTAATAATCAAGATATTAAAGTGGAGCTTGCTCAAGCATTAGCCACATCAGAAAATGATGATGATGTAAAAAAAGCCAATTTAATGCTGCAAGATATCGTTAAGCAAAACCCAACCCATCAAGGCGCTTTAATTACTTTAGGTTTTAACTCATTTAATTTAGGCAATTACCCGTTAGCGATAGAAGCTTGGGAAGCATTAGTTAAAATGCGGCCAGAAGGAAGTGAAGGCGTAAAAATGATACAAAAAAGCATTGAGGTAGCAAAGCAAAGAATGACTGGTGAGCCTGTCACTTTAGCTGATCATCATTCAAAACCTGAATCTCAAGTGGCTAATAATGAGCAAGAAAGTGATCAAGACACATCGGCAATGATTAAGGTTACCGTTAGTATTTCTGAGGAGATTAAAAAACAGTTAAGTGGAACCGAGCAACTATTTGTTTTTGCTAAAGCGGTAAGCGGCCCACCATTGCCTTTAGCGGTTGTCAAAACACCTATTAACAATGTAAATCAAGTATTTAGTTTGAGCGATGCTAATGCAATGCGTCCAGAATTAAAGTTGTCGAACTTTGATCAAGTTCAGTTGGTTGCAAGAGTTTCAAAAAGTGGTGTGGCAATTGCCAAAGCGGGTGACTTTGAAGGCAAAAGCCAGCCATTAACGGCACCTTTTTCTAAAGCGCCAATTAATATAGCGATTGATTCGCAAGTTAAGTAGCTTGAACTTAACCCACAAATTATTTTACATCCTAAATATTGCTAAAGCGGGTAAATAGTGCCACTCTTTGCCCGTTTACTTTGTCCGTTTAATCGTTGATGGAATTTGAGATGGATAGTTCAGGCAATCACATTAATCAATTAACAAGCCCTGTCAAAAACGCTGATCGGCAAACCTCTTTAGATTTTATTCGCGGCATTGCCATTTTTGGCATTTTGGTCATGAATATCCAACTTTTTGGAAATGTCTTTGCATCCTACATTAACCCAACCATTAATGGTGATTTTGAAGGCATAAACCGAATAACTTGGTTTATTACCCATATCTTTTTTGAGCAAAAATTTTATACCATTTTCTCCATGCTGTTTGGTGCCGGAATAGTGCTAATGGCCGAAAAGTCGGAGCAAAGCAGCCGCTCTGTATCACCATTGCATTATAGGCGTAGCGTGTTGTTAATTATGTTTGGTTTAGCTCATGGTTTTTTTATTTGGTATGGTGATATTTTAACTATTTATGGAATTTGTGCTTTATGGGTATTTTGGTTTAGAAACGCTAGCCCTTTAACTTTATTGATTACAGGGCTCTTACTTTCTTTTATGGTTAGCTTGATGTTGGTGCTTGTTTATTTTGTTGAACTAGCACCAGAAGATATTGCAGAGATAGAGTCATTTTATATGCCTACCAACATTATGCTTGAAAAAGAGGTGAGTGCTTTTGTTGGTAGCTGGGAAGAAAATCAAGTTGCAAGGGTGAATATAATGCTTGTAATTTTAGAAAATTTACTCTTTTTAAGTTTCAGAATTGCTGGTTGTATGCTTATGGGTATGGCGCTGTTTAAATGGGGCGTTATTAACGGCAAAAAAAGTTTAAGTTTTTATAAGAAGCTAACATTAAACTGTTTAATTATAGGCATAGTAATAACTAGTTATGGCGCTTATTTACTCGATAGTTTAAATTTTAATGATGCTATTACAGCACAAACACTTTTTGGGCAAATTAATTTTTTAGCGAGTATATTAGTGGCAATTGGTTATGTTGGATTGTTTCAATGGCTCTATGCTAAGCATCGTGATAACTGGTTAAGTAAAAGGTTTGAAGCGGTTGGCCAAATGGCTTTTACTAATTATATTATGCAGTCAGTTATCTGTACCTTTATTTTTTATGGTTATGGTTTAGGTTTATTTGCAAGCTTAACGCGTTTTGAAATGGTGTTTGTTGCATTAGTTGTTTTTAGTGTGCAGCTTATGTGGTCTAAATGGTGGTTAAGTAAATTTAATTTTGGTCCATTAGAATGGTTATGGCGCAGTTTAACCTATTTAAAAATTCAGCCATTAATAAAAGCCAATTAGTTCAATATTAGATAAGTTATGAAACAAGAATTTAAAGTTGAATCACCCTTTAAGCCTGCCGGTGATCAGCCCGTTGCAATTGAAAAATTAACTGAAGGCATCAATGATGGTTTATCTCATCAAACCTTATTAGGGGTTACCGGTTCGGGTAAAACTTTTACCATTGCCAATGTTATCCAAAAGCTTGCCAGACCCACCATTATTTTAGCTCCTAATAAAACATTAGCGGCGCAGCTTTATGGTGAAATGAAATCGTTTTTTCCGCATAACGCGGTGGAGTATTTTGTTTCTTATTACGATTATTATCAACCCGAAGCTTATGTGCCAAGTAGTGATACCTTTATTGAGAAAGACGCGTCGATTAATGATCACATTGAACAAATGAGACTTTCTGCAACACGCGCATTATTAGAGCGCAGAGATGCGATTATTGTGGCTTCGGTTTCAGCAATTTATGGATTGGGCGACCCAGAACAATTTCATAGCATGGTGATCAATTTAAAAATTGGCGATGAAATTAACCAAAGACAATTGCTTAAAGGATTTGCTGAACTTCAATTTACTCGCAACGATACAGAGCTGCAAAGAGCAACCTATAGAGTGCGCGGTGATGTGATTGACATTTTTCCCGCAGAGTCTGAGCGTAATGCTATTCGTATAGAGCTTTTTGATGATGAAGTGGACTCTTTAGCTTTATTTGATCCGTTAACGGGTGAAGTTATTAAAAAATTAAAACGAGTCACTATTTTTCCTAAGTCTCACTATGTTACTGCAAGGCAAACCGTTTTAGATGCGATTGAGCAGATTAAAATTGAGCTTAAAGACAGACTTGCCCGGCTTAAAGAACTCAATAAATTAGTTGAATATCAACGCTTAGAGCAACGAGTAAGATTTGATATTGAAATGATGCAAGAGCTAGGTTATTGCTCGGGCATTGAGAACTATTCGCGCTTTTTATCGGGTAGAAATCCCGGTGAGCATCCGCCCACATTATTTGACTATTTACCCAAAGATGCACTTTTAGTGATTGATGAATCGCATGTAATGGTATCGCAAATTGGCGCTATGTATAAAGGTGATCGCTCGCGTAAAGAAACTCTAGTGGAATATGGTTTTAGGCTGCCTTCAGCATTAGATAATCGCCCATTAAAGTTTGATGAGTTTGAAAGGTTAGCGCCGCAAACTATTTTTGTATCGGCAACACCTGCTAATTATGAAAAAGAAAATTCTAGCGAAGTTGTTGAGCAAGTAGTTAGGCCAACAGGACTTCTTGATCCCGAAGTTGAAATGAGGCCTGTGAGCACTCAGGTTGATGATTTATTATCGGAGATAACCGAGCGAGCAAAAATTGATGAGCGAGTTTTAGTAACCACTTTAACTAAGCGTATGGCAGAAGATTTAACCGAATATTTAAATGAACATGGAATAAGGGCTAGATATTTACATTCGGACATTGATACCGTTGAAAGAATGGAAATTATTCAAGATTTAAGGCGCGGCGAGTTTGATGCATTAATTGGCATAAACCTACTAAGAGAAGGCTTAGATATGCCAGAGGTTTCGTTAGTTGCCATTTTAGATGCCGATAAAGAAGGTTTTTTACGCTCTGAGCGCTCACTTATTCAAACTATTGGTCGTGCCGCCCGAAACCTTAAAGGTAAAGCGATTTTATATGCGGATAAAGTCACCGGTTCAATGAAAAAAGCCATTGATGAAACTAATCGTCGCCGCCAAATTCAGCACGAATTTAACCTTAAAAATGGTATTACACCCAAAGGTGTGGTTAAGAAAATTAGCGATGTAATGGATACTGGTAGAGAGCAGCAATCATTTTCTAAGCTTAAAAAGGTGGCTGAAACCAAAGCGAAATATCAGTTTGATACACCAAAAGATGCCAGCAAGTCTATTGCTAAGTTAGAAAAAGAAATGATGGAAGCGGCTAAGAATTTAGAGTTTGAAAAAGCCGCTAAATATCGAGATGAAATTGCGGCTTTAAGAGAAATTGCTTTTAAACTATAAGGTCGAAAAAAATTATTCGGCTTCTTTTTGCGCTTTCTCATCGAATAAAAAGTTTAAACTGATTGCCGCATGACGAGCATGTGGGATCACAATTGAGCCACCGACTAACATAGCAACACCAATGGCTTCGTCTATTTGTTCGCGGCTAAAGCCTAAGTTAACACAAGTTTCTAAGTGATAGTCGATGCAATCATTGCAACGAAGTACCATTGAAGCAGTAAGCCCCATAATTTCTTTGGTTTTAACAGATAATGCACCATCGCTATAGGCTTGTTTGTCGAGCGAAACAAAGCGCTTGGTGAGTAGGTTTTTAGTGTCTAAAAGACGTTCATTGCCTTGTTTTCGTTTTTCACGAAAAGCTTCAAAAGGGTGTGTCATTAAAAAGAACCTCTGAATAATTCAATCTTGTTGCAAATGCTAAAGGATTCTGAGTATTTCTGCTAGCTTAAGATTGAAAAATTATCGCCCGATTAAATGATATTAAGCGAATTAAAAGAACACTAAGACGTTGGAAAAATACTAAAAACTTAGCTAGGTTTAAAAGGTGGAACTGTGTTTAGGAAAATAAGTAAGTTTATTCATGATTATTGAAAAAAATATCTCACAGGTTGCTGTTGGCTCTTATATTGTTGGTATTGTTAAGCAAACTGGCAATATGGTGATAAAAAATCCAGGCTGGGTAAGAGACTTTAATGCTATTGAGCGCTTAATTCACCAAGGCGTTAAGCGTGTAGAAGTTGATACCAGTAAAAAACTCGCCGAAAAAGAACAAGCATTAACTAGTGATTTACAAGCAGAAGAAGCTTCATCATTAAATGATGCTAATAAACCAATTAAATTAGAGGGTAATTCTGAACCTCAAGTAGAGGTTAGCCAAACTAAAGGGCATAGAAAAGCAGAAACATTTGGCGAAAGGCTAATTGTTGCAAAAAAAGTATTTGAAGAAGCTAAAACCATTCAAGCTAATATTATTGATGGCATCGCTAATAATCGTCCTGTTGATATTGAGGATGTAAGTAAGTTTGTTGATAACTCCATTTCAATGGTTTTTGAAAATCCCGATGCGCTAACTTGTGTACTAAATATTAGAAGCAAAGATGAGTATTTGTTAGAGCACTCTGTTTCGGTTTCGGTGTTAATGACTGTATTTTCAGTATATATGGGGCTTAATAAAGGCTTGGTAAAGCAATTGGCAATTGGTGGCTTTTTACACGATGTTGGTAAAGTTAAAATACCTGATCATATTTTAAATAAACCAGATAAATTAACCGATGATGAGTTTGAAATTATTAAAAAACACGCACAATATTCAAAAGATATTGTAAGTAATTTGGTTGGTATTTCTGAGAATTCTAGGGCAGTTGTGGCTAATCATCATGAAAAACTTAATGGAACTGGGTACCCGCAAGGTTTAAAAGGTGAAAGCTTATCAATGTATGATCGCATGATTTCAATATGCGATATTTTTGATGCGTTAAGCGCTGATAGAGTTTATAAGCCTGGCATTCCATTGCTTAAAGCTTTTGCCATTCTTAGAGAGTTAGCTGCAGATAATCAATTAGACAAAATATTAGTTGATAAGTTTATTCGTTGTATGGGGGTTTTTCCTGTTGGCTCTTTGGTTAAATTAAAGTCAAACCGAATTGCCGTGGTTGATGAAAGAAATGAAGAAACACCTACCAAGCCACAAGTAACGGCATTTTTTAATTTATCTCAAAATACGTTTACCGAGCTGAGAAAAATAGATCTCTATAAAACACCAAATGATGCAATCGAAAAATCTGTGAGAGCTAAGGATTTTGGTTTAGACATGAAGAAAATTAGTGAAATGATTATGATGCAGGCTTAATATATTTTATTTCTTTGCCCAATATTACTTGCTATCATACGACAAATTTTACTGTTTAAATGAAAAGGGTTTCAATGAAACTTAAAACTCTAATAATAAGCTTTTGTGTTGGTGTTTTGATTAGCTTGCCTACGCTTGCGGATGATTTTTTTATGTCTGATAAGCCTCCAGCGGCGGGTGATTTAGAAAGTTGCGAAAATGATGATTGCAAGGCCGAGGCTAAATGGGATGCAAGCATTGAGTTTGGCTATGTTGCTGTATCAGGTAATACCGAAACTGACTCGCTTAATGGTCGCTTTTCACTTAATTACGAAGTAGAAAAATGGCGTCATGGTGGTTATTTGGCTACGCAGTCAAGCTCTTCGGATGATCGCATTAATAATATTCAAACTGATGCCAGTAAATTTACAGCTCAAGTGAAATCGGATTATAAATTTGATGAAAAGGCTTATGCTTTTGGTCTTTTAGATTATGATGATACCCAAGACTCTGGTTTTGAATACCAAACATCATTAGCATTAGGTGGTGGTTATAGTTTTATTAAAAGTGATTCTCAATCGCTTGATGCTGAGCTTGGTTTTGGTCAACGTAAAAGTAAAGAAGAAACAACATTAATTACTAACACCGAAACAATTTCTCGTATTGCAGCGGTTTACAAGTGGCAAATTAGTAAAACGGCTGACTTTGAGCAAAAACTATCAAGTGAAATTGGTGATGATAATACCGTATCTAAATCGGAAACTTCATTATCAGCCAAAATTGTTGAAAACTTAGCGCTCAAAGTCTCTTATAGTGCTAGGCATCAATCGGATGTACCAGCGGGTAATGAAAATCTAGAAACGGTAACATCATTTACCGTCGTTTATACTTTTTAGGTTTTGCCAAAAAATTAAGCTAAGCGCGCATCGCTCACATAAGGGTTAGTTGCGCGCTCAGTGGCAAAGTCTGATATTGCCCCATGCCCCGAAACAAAACGAGTTGCATCACCTAAAGGCCAAAGTTTTTGTGTGATTGAGTTGATCAGCGTTTGAAAATCGCCTCGCGGGAAGTCTGTTCTGCCGATACTGCCTTTGAATATCACATCGCCAACAAAAGCTAGCTGAGATGTTTGATGATAAAAAATAACATGACCTGGAGTATGCCCAGGGCAATGATAGACATTGAGTATTTCTTCACCTACAGTAACTGATTCTCCATCTTCGAGCCACTGATTTGGCAAGCAGTTTTTAGCGCCAACAAAACCATAGTTTTGCGCTTGAGATTCAATTTTTTCGAGCCAAAAAATATCTTCTTTATGCGGACCTATAATAGGTTTGTTTAATTGATCCGATAAATCAGTCGCGCCACCAGCATGATCAAGATGGCCATGAGTTAAGAGTATTTTTTCAATATTAATTTTGTAGTGCTCAATAACTTGAGTGATATTTTCAATATTGCCGCCCGGATCAATCACTGCACCTTGCATGGTTTGATCACACCATATAATTGAACAGTTTTGCTGAAAAGGGGTAACGGTAACTATTTCTACTCTTAATGCCATTTTATGTGATTTCTGAACTTGAAAGAGACTGATATTCTAACATTTTTAATGCAGAAGTTCTAAGCGCCAACTGCAATGCTTTTTTGCCTTTTAGGTTAAATTTTTCAATAATTTGAGTGTCATTATGAGAGGTAAATAGGGAGTAACAAAGCAATTCAAAACTTAAAATAGAATGGATGCTTGTAGTTTGGTTTAAATGTATTAACTGCCGCTTGAGAATGTCAGCAACTTGATAAAATTTTCTTTTCTTATCAATAAAACGCTGAACTTCATTAAGTTCAAGTGGTGAAAGTTTTGCTACTTTTGCAAAACTTAAGTTTTGGATCATTAAACTTAATAGTGGAGGTTGAAGCTTACTGATTCGACTTAAATTAGTTAAGAAGTTATCAGTAAATCGAGTGTTAACTTGTTTGATAGCTTTACCACTTTTATCGTTAAGCGGAAATAGCATTTGCAAGCTATGTTCTCCCGAAGCGGCATTTTTGCTGGCACTAAGGTTGATAGGTTGATAATTGTTTTTGATCCAAAAATTAGCCACTGGTTTTGTGAGTGAAAAGCTAGTACCTAGAAAATCAAAAGAGCTTGCTAAGTTTTGTTTCAACTGCTTAAGCATCAAGCTACCTAAGCCAATATTTTGAACTTGAGGGTGAATGGCAATACGCATAATACGAGCAAACTTATTTTCACCAAACGAAGTTAAACCATATTGAGTTAAAATGGATTGTGGTAATAAATGCCCTGAAAAACTCTGCGCTTTATCAGCAATTTTTTCACATTGCTCAGGGGTAAAGTCGCCTTCAATGGCAACTAAACAAACACCAAGTATTTGCTGGTTGAGTGTTTGAGTGTAAAGGTTAATTGATTTGTCCTGTAATAATCGCTCTAAATCTTTGGGGCGAGTTTGATAGTGTGCGTTGATCAGCAGTGAAAAAATTTCCTTAATTTGTTTTTCATCATGCAGCAATTGCGCTTTATTAATTAGGTTAAATTCAGTTTGACTAATGCTAGCTTGGAGAGTACTTACCGTTGTTTGGTTAAGATTGATTAGGTTTGAATTTAATAAAAAAGCACTAAATAAGCTTTTTTCTAATTCATCATTACTGCTCCAACGAATAGGGGAGACTAAGTTAGCAAATCGTGATTGCGGGCGAGTAGATAGCAGTTGGTTTTTAAAACGAATTTCAAACCCTTGTCCATTGCCTTCATAACCATGAATTGTTGTAGAAAATACCAGTCGGTTGTACCGATTAGTCAATTCAGAAAGAACCGATACAGGCAGTGATGCGGCTTCATCAATATAAATCGTGTGACAATCAATCTTTTGTTTAAGCAGTTGATCAAAAGGATAAAATTTAATTTGCCCATGATGACTACTTTTAAGAAAAGTTATGTTGCTTAAATTGTTTTTATTAGTAACTGATAATTGATTTAACTGCTCCAGTGTACAATGGGCATGTTTAAAAAAGCTATTAAGCGATTTAATGTGAGGAGCAGTAACAATAATCTCAATAGGTTTTTCAGCAATTAATTGAGCTGCCGCAATACCTAGTGCTGAAGATTTACCACGGCCTCGATCTGCGGTAATCACTAATGGTCTTCTGCTATGTCCCGTTGATACTCGTTTAATTTTACTGATGAGTTCTGTTTGTTCATTGTAACTGTTTATAGCCTTAGATAGATTAATTTTTTGAGTAAGCAATTGCTCATTATTAAAAATGGCGGTTGTTTGTTTAGATAAGCAGTTGCTGATAAAACGATTAAGGAGCTTGTTTTGTAAGCTTTTTGAATGGTTGTTCTCTTTTAAATAAACTGGTTTTTCTTTTTGCTTGAAGTGTTGCTCAATGATACTAAAGCTTTCATTATCAATAAGTAATACCAGTATACCTCCACCAATTATAGTGCCGATAATACCGCAAAAATCATTGGCACAAAAGCTTGTTGAAACATCAATAATTGAATAAGGTTTTTCGCTACCCAATATATCATTTAACTTATGGGCTGTTGGTAAGGTAACTGGTGAAGTTTGATGATTAAATTGGTTTTTTAATTGAGTGTAAAGTGAGTGGTTAGAATCTTTGAGATCTTTTTTTCTGGCTAGAAGCACACCTCGAACATTAAACGATAATAATTGATCTGCCCAATCGGTTAACGAAGTTTTAGATAACAAAATAATTCTCAATCAGCAATAATTTTTATAATTATAACTGAATTAATTTGAGTTAACTTATGTCATTTAGCATTTTTGGCGCCGAAACCATCGAAGCTCAGAAAGCCGTTCTTTGGCTTTATCAAACTTACTTGCTTCAATACGTTGTTTGAGCTGTTTTTTGAGTTTTGCAATTTGCTCTAATGATTTTGAGCAACGTTTAGATAAACTGGTTGATTCTGTTGTCTTTGGTTTTTTTCGTTTTGGTTTAGGTAGGTTTATTGTGGGTGTTTTTGACCACTGTGAAATATTAATTGCCTTAGAAGTAGACAATGTTTGTATATTTCGCTCTGAATAGCGCTCGTTATTAGGTTTTTTATCGGTAATTACAAGGTTTCCGTTGTTGTCTTTATATTGGTATAAAGTTTTAGAATAAGCAGAGTTAATGATTAAAAGTGAAAAAATAAGTAGGCTAAATAATACTGGTTTTGCCAAATTACAAGATTTGTATTGAGAAAATAGATTGGTATATTGATCATTCATATATGCTTTGGCTTCCATGTTAAGCTAAATACTACTTTAAGCAAGGTAGCACAATAAATCTATAGTAATTCTCTGAACTCTGTGTAAGATATTGACCATAATAATGGCTGAGTTATTTTTTTGATAAATTAAAAAGAGATTAAGAGGGAGTTAATGTTTAAGCCGTATTATCTATATTTAGGTCTTAAATATACTTTAGGTAAGCACAAAGAAGGCTTTATTTCATTTATTCATTTTAACTCTGTGCTTGGCATATCATTTGGAGTTGCTATTTTAATTACTGTTACTTCAGTCTTTAATGGTTTCAACAAAGAGATCAGAAGCCTTGTATATGGCAATGTTCCACACATAACGGTGATTAACTTTGATCGTTTTACCTCATCGGAAGTTGATTATGTAAAAAAAATTGTTGAACCATTTAATCCTATTAGTGTTACTTCTTTTCTTAATATAAATGCTGCAGCAAAATATAAAGCAGATACCGAATTTATTTCTATTATGGGTATGGAGCTTAATAGCTTTGAGCATTTTAATAAAAGCATATATCCATTTGTTAAACAGCTTAAAACGCATAAAAATAGTTTAGTGATAAGTCATAAAGTGGCACAAAAACTGAGGCTTACTGAAGGCAGTGAAATTTTATTAATTGTTGATCAGAGTAATAATGAAAGTTCATTAGGTTTTAAAATAAAGAGAAAAAAATTTAAAGTTGTCGGTATTTATAAAGACTCTGGCTTACTTCCTTTTTCAGCTTATGGCTCAATTAAAACCGTTAGTCAACTTAGCCCAAAGGATAAAGCGGTATCGGGTGTTTATGTCAATATTCAAAACCCTAACAATGCTTTTACGGTCAAGGAAAGCATTAGTGAAAAACTTAATTATCCTTATAGTATTTACCATTGGGCAGATATATTGGGAAGCCTTTTTAAAAGTATTGAGCACTCAAAATTAATATTTATTTTACTCATGTTTTTTATAATTCTCATTGCGTGTTTCAATATCTCTGCAACTTTAATATTAATCGTTGAAGAAAAGAAAAAAGATATCGCAATATTAATGACAATGGGAGCAAGACCAACAGAAATAATGCGCGTATTTATTTTTGAAGGATTATTAAATGGCATCATTGGAATAATAATAGGCGTTACTCTAGGGATAATATTAAGCTTAAATATATCTAGTATTGTTGCGGCGCTTGAATCTTCTACAGGCCACGAATTTATTAACGAAAGCGTCTACTTTTTAGATTATTTACCGGCTGAGATTAGTGTTAATGACATAATTTGGATTTCGCTTTTTACATTATTACTAAGCTTATCTGCGGCAATTTATCCTTCTTTAAAATCAGCATTAACTGATCCTGTTGAAGTAATTAGGAACTCATAAATGGTTGATAATAAGCAATTAATAGCGGTGAAGTTAATTAATAAGCGCTTCACACTGCAGAGTAACGAAGTAGTAATTGCTAAAAACTTGTCATTTCAGGTTTTACCTGGTGAGATGCTAACTATTGCTGGCGCATCTGGAACAGGCAAAAGTACGCTCTTACAAATGCTTGCTGGTTTAATGCCTCCAGATTCAGGCTCAATATATATTGGGAACACTTGCTTAAATAAACTATCCAACTCTGAGAAAGCAAAATTTAGAAAAAAGAATATGGGTTTTGTTTTTCAATTTCATTATTTAATTGATGAGCTTACCGCTCTTGAAAATGTTTGTTTGCCACTGTTAATTCAAAATATTAAAGTTAGTAAAGCAAAATTTGAAGCGCATAAAATTATTGAGCGCGTAGGGATGTCGCAAAGAGTTAATCATAAGCCTACTGAGTTGTCAGGTGGTGAAAGACAACGAATTGCAATAGCTAGAGCATTAGTGCATCAACCAAAACTGATATTAATGGATGAGCCTACTGGAAATCTTGACCAAAAAAACTCGTTAAATATATACAATTTATTAACATCAATTAATCAAGAGTCACAAACAACTTTTATCACCGTAACACATGATCCGGCGCTAATTGATAGATCGGCAAAAGTTAAATCCTTAGTCAATGGTCAATTAGAATAATCTAAAATAAAAAAAGCGACCTAAGTCGCTTTTTTGAATACTCACTAATTAACTTATGCCGCAAAATTAGCTGAAACAAAGTCCCAGTTAATAATTTTCCACATAGCAGTTAAGTAAGCAGGGCGTGCATTACGGTAGTCGATGTAGTAAGCATGTTCCCAAACATCAATGGTTAGTAGGGGAGTATAGCTTTCAGTTAACGGGCAACCTGCGTTGCTTGTATTAACAATTTCTAACTCGCCTTTACTGTTTTTGACTAACCAAGTCCAGCCAGAGCCAAAGTTACCAGCCGCAGATGCGTTAAATTTTTCTTGGAATGCTTCCATTGAACCAAACGCAGCATCAATAGCCGCTGCTAAATCCGATGAAGGGGCAGTTTCGCTTGGTGATAAGCAGTTCCAGTAGAATGTATGGTTCCAGATTTGAGCAGCATTATTAAACATACCGCCTTCTGATTTTTGGATCACTTCTTCTAAACTCATTGAAGCAAACTCGGTGCCTTCAACCATTTTATTTAGGTTTACAACGTAAGTATTGTGGTGTTTACCATAGTGAAAGTCGATAGTTTCGGCTGAGATTGTTGGCGCAAGTGCATCCTTTGCGTAAGGTAATGCTGGCAGCTCAAATGACATGATAGCTCCTTTGTTTATATTATTAAGGTTTATGTTGGCGCATATTTTAGTCTTTATTGGCTAAAGGTACAAAATTTTATTGTGTAATAGCCATTTTTTATATTTTGAATACAAATTAGCTATATATTTGGTGATTTTGCGCTACTAGGGGTAAAATGCGCCCCACTGGTAGTTATTGACTTACTTTAAAGGTGAATTATGGAAACGGTTGATAGAATTAAACAGCAAATCGATGAAAACAAGATCATTTTGTACATGAAAGGCTCTCCTGAGTCGCCAATGTGTGGTTTTTCAGCACAAGCATCACAGGCATTAATGTCTTGTGGTAAAGAGTTTGCTTATGTTGATATTTTACAAAACCCTGATATTAGAGCAGAATTGCCTAAATATGCTAATTGGCCAACATTTCCTCAACTTTGGGTTGGTGGTGAGTTAATTGGCGGTTGTGATATTGTTCTTGAGATGCATGGTTCTGGAGAACTTGCAGAAGTAGTTCAAGCGGCATAAAGAGCAATACAACTTAATAAAAAAAAGCGCATTTTGCGCTTTTTTTATGTGTTCATTTTATTTATTCGTCTAGCGTTGCTCAAGCCAACGCGACACTTCTGTCATTCCTGCACCTTTATAAAATTCAGCTTGCTCAGTTAAGGTTTTAATTGCAGCAGACATACATTCATTTTGTTTTTCTAGCCTTTCCGTTTGACTGTTAGATTTTTGTTGCGTTCCTTGCTTAACTTTTGAGGTTGTAATCATTAATTGACCTTTTAGTTAGCATTTAATTGTTTAAGCAAAGAATGGTTGTTCACTTAAATGAGATAAACCAAAGAGATGTTTGGCAGTTTGATTGATTTTTTGCTCAATTTTTTCATCATCACACCAGTCTTCGGGTAGTGTACCTATTAGATCAATATGCTCTGGCAATAATGGAGTATTTACTCCTTTTTTAAGAACAATATCTGTTGCAGTGTGAAAGTTAGCAAATTTTTGTTGGTCGGTTCCTAAGCACAAACGACCGTTAGTGAGTGTGTACCACTTCATGACCCCTCCTACCAAAATTGAACTCAGCTTATATTCTGATTTTGTTTTATATACTTTAGTTTTATTAAGTTATACTAGCTGATTGTTAGCCCCAAAAACGTGATTAACATCTTGATTTTTTGCTTTATTATTAATGTTTCAAAATGTTAACCGATAGAGAAATTATCAACATAGTTTACAAACTTCAAGCAAATTCTAGAAATTGTGAATATTTTACAAAAATTAATTTTAAAATGATTTAAGGCTTTAAAATTCACAGTAAGGTCGTTTTTTTTAAATAAATAATTTATTAAATGAAAAAACAAATATTAACGAATAAAGTTACGGTAATAACAGGTGCTTCATCAGGTATTGGCAAGCAGCTAGCTATTGAACTTGCAAAGAGCGGCGCGGTGGTTATTTTATGTGCACGTAACTTACAAGCACTAAAAGAAACTCAATTATCTTTAAAGCAGCCACAAAATCATTATGTCTATTCTTTAGATATTACTGACAAAGTTGCTATAGATGAATTTATATCACACATTAAAACTCAGTTTAATGGCATTGATATGCTTTTTAATTGTGCTGGGGTTAGCCAAAGAAGCAAAGTTATTGATACAAATTTTGAGGTTGACCGTGCCATAATGGAAGTTAATTATTTTGGTGCTATACAATTAACCAAAGCTTTATTGCCAAGCTTTATTAGTAAAAAATCGGGTTGTATCGTTAATATTGCTAGTGTTTCAGGCAAAATTGGCGTTTATGAGCGTAGTGCATACAGTGCTTCAAAGCATGCATTACTTGGTTATATGGATAGTTTACGAACAGAAGTGGATAATTTAGGGGTAAAAGTTATTAATATTTGTCCAGGTTATGTGAAAACATCTTTAAGTAAAAACGCGTTAAATGGTGATTTATCTACTTATGAAAAGCTAGATGATACAAAGCGAAATGTAATGTCTGCCAATACTTGTGCAGCTAAAATTTTAAAATGTGTGGTAAAAAATAAACCAGAAGCCATTATTGCTAAAGGCTTGCCTTGGGCAGCCTATCATTTAAAGCGGTTATTTCCGCAAATATTTTTAAAATACTCGCATAAAATGGTTAAGGAAAAATAATTAAGCTTGGCTTTTTTGCTATAAGGGCTTGATGTAGAAGGGATACAGGATTCAACGGATTGATCTTCAAATTGCATGACCAACTTGTTAAATTAGGCAGTTTAAAGTGAAATGGATATTCTTTACACAAGAAACACTAGGAAACTTCGCTTTTTAGTAGAATTTTTCTATAATCAGAATATTAACGGGATCTTAAAGAATAAACTATGTCGCAAGAGCAAAGAAAAGACGAGCGTCTTAACAAGGAAGAAAAAGTTTATATCGAAGTTTTATCTTCATCAGATGACACAACTGATGACAATCTCATGTTGGCTTGCACTACCAGAGACATCTCTAAAAGCGGCCTCAAAATCCAATCCTCCTATCCTTTTATTATCAATTCAATTCTTGAGTTACTAATTAACTTTGAATCTGGTGGCTATAAATTTTTACTCACTGGTGAGGTTAAGTGGTTAGAAAACCTACAAGGCGAACAATATATTGCTGGTTTTGAGCTAGTTGAAGCTGAACATTCCGATATTATTGTTTGGCAAAAGATGTTTTCCGAAGAGAACGCATTATAAAAACTATCGAGCTCTACTGATCTTAATTATTGGTATTGAATAAATATTGAATATTATTGAAAATATTGTCCGTTATTGATCTTGCTTAATGATCCAATATAGGCTTAGGATGTAGTAACAACGGGCTTTGTGCTATTTAAACGAATAACATAAGGCAAAAGGTCGAAAATTATTTTAAGGGGAAATAAATGACGACAAAAAATCAGCCTACTCAAGCTGAACTGCAAATTTTGCAAGTGCTTTGGGATTTAGGTGAAGTCACGGTGCGTGAAGTTCACGAAAAACTCTCAGAAAAGCATACATCAGGCTACACCACAGTATTGAAAATCATGCAGATAATGCACGAAAAAGGTTATTTGAAGCGTGATGAATCATCAAGGGCGCATGTTTATTCAGCCAAAATTAGTCAAAGTGAAACTCAGGGACAAATAGTAAAAGATTTAGTTTCTAGAGTGTTTAGAGGTTCTACTTCGCAAATGTTGGTTAGTGCTCTTAATGGTAAAACAAGTAAGAAAGAGCTAGCAGAAATTAAAGCCGTATTAAAAAAGCTAGAAAAGAATTCAAAATAAAAATATTTTTCAATATCTTATATAAAAGTCGCTTTACCGATAAAAGCTTAATTACAGGCAAAAATAATGATTAATTGTACAACTAATGAGACTAATAACTAGAACAAGGAAAAAATAAACTAATGGACTCAAGCTTTTTGACAATTGATGCACTCACATTGCAAAATATTGCATTAACGCTAGTTCATTTTATTTGGCAGGCACTGTTAGTTGCAGTTTTGCTTAAAATCACCTTAATCACACTTCCGCAAAAAAAATTCCATCTTCGTTATAGTTTTGCCGCCTTAGCTTTAGTAGCCCTTATTTTATCCCCTATAGGCACTTACCTTTATGTGAGCAACTTTGGTGTGCACTCAGTTACTTTAGAGCAACTTCTTGCTGGGCAAAATACCACATTAACTAAAGATCTTAATATCGTTACTTATTCGGGCTTTGGTGCTGCTGATTCAGGGTTTGATTTTTTTGCACGACTTTATGCTTATTTGAACATCGGCTCTACGAGCAAAGATATTGTGCTTTTTTGGTGCGTTGGTGTGGTTTTAGCGGCAATTCGATTCGGCTGGAATTTAAAACAAACTTACAAGCTTACCTATACTGGAGTTCAGTCGGTATGTAACGAAATTCAAGAGATCATTGATGGCTTGCAACAAAAAATGCACATCAACAAAAAAATTAAAGTATTAAAATCTTCTTTAGTTTGCGTGCCTGTTGTTATTGGTTGTTTTAGACCTGTTGTCCTTTTACCTCTGGCCGTTGCTGTTGGCTTAGATAGGCAGCAACTTTCACTTATTCTTGCCCATGAGTTTGCCCACATAAAAAGGCATGATTTTTTTATAAACTTTTTACAAAACATATTACAAGTGCTTTTCTTTTTTCATCCTTGTGTGTATTGGGTTAATAAAATTGTTAGAGAAGAGCGCGAGTTTATTTGTGATGATATTGCTCTTAATGCCCTTGGTTGCAACCAAGACTCACGACTAGATTTAGCCAAAGCGCTTTTAAATACCGCAGAGTTAACTCGTGGAAATTTCTCTTTAGTTGCAGTTGCTGCCTCTGGCGGACATTTAAAAAAACGGGTATTGCAAATTATAGCCGAAGAAAAATACAAGCTTCCTTCTAAAAAAGGATTTGTCACCTTATTAAGTTTATTTATCGCGGGTATTACTTTAATTACTGCATCAATGTCTAGCAATCGTCATGAGCTTAATTCACCATTAGGCTTAAATAAGCAAGTAGGTTTGCAAGAGCAGAAAATAGCAGTAGAGCCTGATATTGATTTAAAAAGCTGGCCTAGGACTATTCCGATTGATCTAGCCCTAGGAGAAGAATATTTGCAAGTTATTAACGGTGATAAAAAACACATTACCGAAACGGATCAAATTTTACAAAAGTTAGATGAGAAAGCTTTTAAACAGAAGTTTGTTGATCCATTGTTTTTCGATGAAAGCTCTGTTTCATCACAAAAACATTTGGCTTTTTCCGACAACAAGCCAGTGATTAGTAATCAAATAAATAAAAAAGTTAAACCTGTTGCAGGAAAAATTTTACAAGCAGATATTCATCATTCTATACCACAAAAAATTGAGTTGCCTAAAAGCTCAATAAAGCAAAAAATTCAACCTGCTAACCTAAATAAAGATGCTTTTATTGCCAATCCTTTTGCCAGTAGCTTAACTTCTTCAACTAGTTCATTGATGAGTTCTCCAAAATTTAACCTAGAAAATATTAACTTAGGAATGCCCAAGCAATTACAAGTAAAAAGTGAGAAAAGAGCTAACCACGCGGTAAATTTAATAGAGCCTAAAGCATTATCTACGCCTTATCCCGCTTATCCTGCTGAAGCTTTTGCACAAAAACTAACAAGTGAAATTAAAGTTGATTTCATTATTAATGAAAATGGCAGAGTTGCTAACATGAAGTTTGAAACAACTGGAGCAAGAATTTTTGTTAAAGAAGTTAGAGAGCGACTTAGACGCTGGCGATATATTCCTGCTGAAATTAATGGGCAAAAGATTGCTCATAGTGCAACTATGTACTTTGAGTTTGAAGTTCCCAACACAAAACCATTTTATAAGCGTAATACTGGAACTCGAATAAAGCGATACGTTAGCAAATAACTATTATTTGTTGTTCACAGAGATCTCGTTATAATTACAGTCAGTTAACTTAGCTGGTTTATTAATTATATGATCCGTAAAATTCTTATTTTAATTGTTGTTTTAGTCGTTGTTATGATTGGCCTACAAATATTCGGTGGGCGCGATTTCAGCCAAATTTCTCTTGCCTACGACAAATACCAAACTAAAGGTGAAATTTCGACATTTTTGAGTGATATTGGTGTGATGTTTTCTGGCGGTAAAGTAAAAGAAGGTGTTCTACCTTCAAGTCGCTATGCAAACCAAGTGCTTTATCGCTGGAAAGATAGTAATGGTATTGTTCAAGTTACCGAGCGAAAACCCGATGTTGGTCAATATGAGGTAATTAAGCTAGGAGACTTAAACTACCAAATTGAAGAAGGAATGAGTGAAGAGCAAATTAAAGCACTGCTAAAAAAAGACAAAAAATAATTAAGTGCTTTGAGCTAAAAATACTTAGAAGGATTAAGCTGATCTTCTTTTTCTGGTTTTTTCAATAGAACATATACCGAGCCTACGCCACCATGCTGCGGTTGAGCTGAATGAAACGCTAAAACCGTATCGACCTGTTTTAACCAATGATTAGTATAACTTTTTAAACGTGCAGGTGGGTTACTTTGAGCGCCTTTACCATGAGTAATTAGTATGACTCGTTGGTTTTTTTTGCTTGCATGTTTTAATAGCTCATAAACTTCGGTTCGTGATTCGGCAACCGTTTTGCGGTGTAGATCTAAATGGTGATCAAAGCCATATTTACCTTGTCTAAGCTTTTTAAATACACCGGGTTGAATGCCATCTAGCTTAAAAGATAAAACCTCATCAGGATCTACTGAGGGAACTTCACCATCAGTTAAAAAGTTTCTTTCCTTTCTTCCAAACGAAGCAGCAATTTTCTGACGATAAGGTGTATTAATATTGTCCTCTGCCGACTTTTGTGGAGAAATTTTATCTTGCTTTATTTGGCGGATATCACCAGCTTCTTTTAAAAAATCGTTAAAATCAGAACTTGAACTCATTAATTTGCCTTAAATATGTTTTATCTTAAACAATACGATGGGTTATTGTAAAAAAATCAATTTGTGATGCATAGGTGAAAATTATCAATTATTTATCTATAATCGGTAATCTTATGCTTTTATGGTTATTAATCAAAAGGTTATAAATAAAAATGATTGATGGAATATTTAATGTTGTGTTTAGAGGTCAAATTGTTAAATCTTTTGATGAGGCAACGGTAAAAGACAATTTGGTGAAGCTATTTAAATCATCGCCTCAGGCTATTGAGCGTTTATTTGCTGGTGGCGACACTATTATCCGCAAGTCTCTTGATTATTCGCAAGCGATGAAATATCAATCGGCTTTAAAAAAAGCAGGGGCGCTAGCTTTAATTCAAGAAGTAGAAGCAGAACAAAACGACTCTCAGTCACCCCACTCAATACCTAAACAAGCTCAAGAACAGCAGACTCAAGAGCAACAAACCCAGAATCAACAATCTCAAGCTCAACAAGCTGCACCACAGTCTCAAGTGGAAAGCACTAGTGAAAACGAACCTACCAGCCACATGACTATTGCAGAAGTTGGGGCGCAGATTTTGCCTCCTAAAGAATATGAAAAGCGCGAGGTTGATACTAGCGCTTTGTCACTAGGTAAAGTAGGAGAGCAAATTATCCCACCTAAAGAGCCTGAGCCTGCACCTGATGTATCTATTGATCACCTAAAATTAACTTGAACTATTTTTAAAATGATCAAACCAAAGATTGGTTGCCCCAGCCACCGCTGCGGGCATCACTAAAATATTAATCACTGGGATCATAGTAAAAAGCATTACAGTAGCACCAAATCCCATAGCTCCACCGCGCCGAGCTTTAATATCGGTAAGCATTTTTGAAAAAGGCACCTTGTGGTTATCCATTGGATAATCAATATATTGAATAGCTGCCATCCACGCGTTAAATACAAACCAAAGCGCGGTGGCTAAAAATACAAATGGCCCCCAAAAGGTAAGCAAAAATACAATGCCGCAACCGAGCGCTCTAGGTAAAAAATAGGCTAGCTTTTTCCATTCCCTAACAAATAAACGGGGAATATCTTTAAAGAAGTCTTTCCAATTAAATACCGACTCAGCATAGCTTTCACCGGCAAGATGTTTTTCAACCGCTTCGGCTAGTAGTCCATTAAATGGAGCGGCTACCCAATTGGCTATAAAGGCAAAAATAAACATAACAACTACTAGTACGCTAACTACAACTATTGGCCATATTAACCAAGCTAAATTTTCAACTATCCACTGAACAATGGCATATTCGCTATTTTCAAAGCGGCTAAGCTGCTCATTTATCAGTGAAAAAGCATAAACCGTGGCAATACTTAAAAGTAAAAAATTGATAAAAAGTGGTACTACAACAAATCGTGAAATTCCTTTTTGTTTAATTAACCCAAATCCTTTGCTTAAATATTGAGCACCATGAAAGCTATTCTTAACCATAATTGTTAATTAACCCTAAAATCCTGTGATTTTTTAATGTGTTTTATGGGCGAAATAATTTAAACTAATGGGCTTTATATTGCTATGGCTAAAATGTAATTAAAATTAGATAACAAAGGCAAAAAGCAAAAATAGAACTGCCTTTCTATACATAAAATAGCAATAAGTGAACTGAAATAAGAATATAGAAAATAATTATCAATGCGTTTAAAACAGATTAAATTAGCGGGATTTAAGTCGTTTGTAGATCCAACAACGGTTCCTTTCCCAGAAAACCTAACGGCTATTGTTGGTCCTAATGGGTGCGGAAAATCAAACTTGATTGATGCGGTTCGTTGGGTAATGGGGGAGTCATCGGCCAAACATTTGCGCGGCGATTCAATGACCGATGTCATCTTTAACGGTTCAACTACACGCAAACCCGTAGGACAAGCCAGTATTGAATTGGTTTTTGACAACAGTGACGGCACTATTGCTGGTGAATATGCCAATTATTCTGAAATATCGGTACGCCGTAGCGTTAATCGCGATGCTAATGCTAGCTACTTTTTAAATGGTACTAAATGTCGCCGTAAAGATATTACTGATATTTTCCTCGGCACAGGGCTAGGGCCACGTAGTTATGCCATTATTGAACAAGGCATGATCACCCGTTTAATTGAGTCTAAACCGCAAGAGCTTCGTGTGTTTTTAGAAGAAGCCGCAGGCATTTCAAAATATAAAGAAAGGCGCCGAGAGACTGAAAATCGTATAAGGCACACTCGCGAAAACATGGAGCGTCTTACTGATATTCGCGAAGAGCTAGGTAAGCAACTTGCGCACTTGCAGCGCCAAGCTAATGCGGCAAACAAGTATAAAGAATTTAAACAGCAAGAAAGACAACTTAAAAGCGAGCTTTCGGCGCTTAAGTGGCAAAAGTTTCATGGTCAGGCAGAAAACCTAACCACTGAAATTAATAAAATGGAAACCGAACTAGAAGCTAGAGTTGCCGAACAGCGCTCTGCTGATAACCAAATTGAACAAACTCGCGACAATCACATTACATTGACTGAATCGTTTAATGAAGCGCAAGGTCGTTATTATGGTATTGGAGCAGAAATTGCCCGATTAGAGCAAGGTATTGCCCATAAAAAAGAACGCCGCGTGCAACTTAAAGATGATTTACACCAAGTGTCAGGCTCTTTATCGCAATTACTAGAGCAAATGGACGAAGATGAAATTCGCGCAGAAACTTTAGAGTCAGATCTCTTAGACAATGAGCCAGAGCTAGAACTTGCTCAAGAGGCGGTAGAAAACGCTAAAGAGTCATTATCTGAAATTGAAATATCGATGCTTGAATGGGAAGAAAAGTGGGATACCTATAATAAAAGTAGCGCCGAAAACAATCAAAAAATGGAAGTTGAGCGCACCCGAATTCAACATTTTGAGCGTGTGATTGAAAACTTACTTAAACGAATTGACAAAAACCAAGACGAGCTTAACAAACTGAATGCTGAGCCTGTTGAAGATAGTATGCTTGAGGCAAGCGTTGAGCTAAGCAAAGCCGAAGAAACTGCGGCAAGCTTGTCTGATGAAGTTGAAGATTTACTCGAACAAATTAGCACCAGTCGTCAAACGCGGCGCGATAAACAAAGTGAACTTGAGCAGTGTCGTAAACAGTTGCAGTCTTTGCAAAGCCAACATATTTCATTATCGGCAATGCAAAAAGCGGCTCTTGGCTCGCAAAGTAGTGATGTTGAAAATTGGCTAAATAGTCATGAGTTATCTCAAAATAAAAAAATAGCTCAGAATATTAAAGTAAAGTCTGGGTGGGAAAAAGCCGTTGAAACAGTACTGGGTGAATATTTAGAGAGTGTGTCGGTTGATAATATCGAAACCTATTTAGCCGAGCTTAATCAACTATCGCAAGGACGATTAATTCTTTGTGAAAATAGCAGTAATAATGGCAGTGTTGAGCGAGTTGATAACTGTTTGTTAGATCAGGTAGATGATGCGCAAGGCTTTGAATATTTATTGGCTTCGGTACAAATTTGTGAATCGGTTGAGCAAGCCATTGATAAAAGAGCCTCATTAAAAAGTGGTCAATCAATCATTACTGCCGACGGTTTTTGGGTAAGTAAAAACTGGGCTCGAATTGCTAAAAAAGAAATTGATGAAGTGAGCGTGTTAGAGCGTGAATCTCAGATTGAAGAATTGTCTCAGCAACTTGCTATTAGCGAAGAAAAATTTGAGCTTTTATCTGAGCAAGTCGAAGAACAAAGAGATCAACTAAAAGAGGTTGAAGCCAACTGGGAAGAAAAGCAAAAGCTATTGAGTGTTGCTAATAAAAAACACAGCGAGCTTCGTGCTAAGGTTGGACTGCAACAAGCAAAACTCGAACAAGAAGCAAAGCGAAAATCTACGCTTGAAAAAGAAATTGTTGATTTAAAAGAACAGTTAGAGGCGGATGAAAAACTAGTTTCACAAAGTCGCTCAGCACTAGAAATTTTAGTTGATGCCATGGCTAACGATTTAGATCGAAAAGAGTCATTGACTCAACATAGAGAAGATAATCGAAACTCACTTGATCAAGCTCGCTCACAAGTACATAACGCCAAAGATCAGGCGCATAAATTAGAATTAATTGTTGCCAATATTAAATCAGAGATCAGCTCAGTACGATCAACTAATCAGCGCATGAACTCGCAAATTGCCGAACTGCAATCGCGTAAACTCAATATTGAAGACAGTTTAGGACAAGTAGATTCACCCGATGATGAAATGCAACTTGAGCTAGAAGAAGCATTAGAAAAACGTTTAGAGTCAGAGCAAACTTTAGCTGAGGCGCGTGAAGCATTAGAAGAAGTTGATAGACAAATTCGCGGCTTTGAAAAACAGCGCCACGAAGCCGAGCAATTAGCTCAAGGTGTGCGTAGTCGTTTAGAGCGGTTAAAAATGCAATGGTCTGAAAATACTACAATGCAAAAAAACCAAGCAGAAAGCTTGTCTGACGATACCGATATTCAAACTATTTTAGCTAACCTTGAAGAAGGGGCTAGCGAAGAAGCTTGGCAAGAAAAAATTGAAACAACTTTAGCCAGAATTCAGCGCTTAGGTGCAATTAACCTAGCGGCAATTGAAGAGCATGAGCAACAATCTGAACGTAAAGTTTATTTAGATAAGCAATTTGAAGATCTTGAAGAGTCGCTCAATACATTAGAAGGCGCTATTCGTAAAATTGATAAAGAAACCCGTACTCGATTTAAAGAAACCTTCGATAAAGTAAATGCAGGAATGAAAGAGCTATTTCCTAAAGTATTTGGCGGTGGTCATGCTTATTTAGAATTAACTGGCGATGATTTATTGGATACTGGTGTGGCAGTTATGGCGCGTCCTCCAGGTAAGCGTAATAGCACTATTCATTTGTTATCAGGTGGTGAAAAAGCATTAACGGCCTTGTCATTAGTTTTTTCGATTTTCCGCTTAAATCCTGCGCCATTTTGTATGCTTGATGAAGTTGATGCACCACTTGATGATGCCAACGTTGGACGCTTTTGTAAGTTGGTTAAAGAAATGTCTGAAGCGGTTCAGTTTATCTACATTACCCATAATAAAGTTTCAATGGAAATGGCTTCGGCTTTAGCGGGTGTCACCATGCAAGAGCCTGGTGCTTCGCGTTTGGTTGCGGTTGATGTGGATGAAGCGGCTGAGTTAATTAGCCAGTAATATGGAGTGACTTTAAATGGATTGGGATCTAAGAATTGCGCTTATTGTCATAGGGCTTGCTGTAATTGCTTTTGTTATTTTTGATTTTAACCGTAGAAAAAAATCAGCTCAGCAAAAACAAAATTTAATTAAAAAAATGCACGAAGCGGCAAGCCAAGTTGACTCTGCGGGTTTTGATGCATCTGGTGTTGGCGTTGCTAGAAAAAAAGGTGAAGCAATTGAGCCTAGCTTTGGTGATGAACCTAGTCTGGGGGATGAGCCTAGTTTTGGTAATGATGAAAGTCCATTAATTGAAAATGAAATACCAACAGAAGTTAAGCAAAAAAACAATAATAAAGAGAATATTGCTCCTGTTAAAAAAGCTAAATTAGAAACACCTAAGCCTTTATCTACAGATTCTCAAATGTCTTTCGATGAGTTGGTCGAGCCAGAAATGGTTTGCACTTTAATTTTAAAAGCCAAAGATGATCATTTGTTTAAAGGCAAAGATTTTATGCCTTTGTTTTTATCACAGGGTTTAAGGCATGGTGATATGGGAATATTTCATCGTTTTGTTGGTCAAGGTGGCAAACCCGAGAGCTTGCTTTATAGTCTTGCTAATGCGGTTAAACCAGGTACTTTTGACATTAAAAATATTGAGCAATTTGAATCACCCGCGTTTGCTTTTTTTATGACGTTACCAGGTCCTAATGATCCTATTGCCGCTTATGAAGGAATGTATAAAACCATTAAATTACTCAAGGAAGAAATGGGCGGTCAAATTCTTGATGAAAGTAAAAGTGTTTATACCGAGCAAACTCACCAGCACCAAATTGAATTGATTAAAAGCTATTTAGCCAAAAGAAATTTGAAATCTTAAATTTTACAGCCAAACATTATGCAATTATCCAAACAGCAATTAGCGGCTATTGAGCAAGCTAATATCTCGCTATCTAAACTCGATTTAACCGAACTTTTTGATGTGAACAGTATTGCTGATCGCTCCATTGACGAGTTGGTAACTATTTTAAAAATTGCCAACGCCACTTATCGAAGTGGTTTTCCTATTATTAAAGATCATATCTACGATCAATCATTTTTATCGGCACTTCAATCACAACAACCAGATCACCCTTTTTTAAATCAAGTAGAGCCCGAGCCAGTTGTTCAGGCTAAAACGATTACGCTTCCACAAAAAATGTTATCCACAGATAAAGCCTATAGTGTTGACGCGATTGAAAAGTGGGTTACACGTATTGTTAAAGCGGCTAAAGAAATTAATATTAATTTAGATGAGCTTAATATTCGCGTTACTCCTAAACTTGATGGCTTTGCGGCTTTTGATGACGGAAACTTACTCTATACTCGCGGCGATGGTGTAAGAGGACAAGATATTTCTCGGGCTTTTAACCGAGGTTTACAAGTGGCTGGTGATGGAAAACGAGGACATGGCGCTGGCGAAATTGTGATCAAAAAAAGCTATTTTGAAAAACATTTAAGTGAACATTTTGAAAACTCAAGAAACATACAAGCGGCAATTATTGCCGAGAAAAAAATTGATGAGCGAATTCAAAAAGCTATTGATGATGGCGCTTGTGTTTTTTATCCATTTTCGCAAATTGATAACTGGCAAGGGCACTATAATGAGCTATTAGAAAATTTTGAGTCAATTGCCGAGGATATTTGGAATAAAGTTGATTTTGATGTTGATGGGATCATTATCGAAACAACCAATGAGCCAATAAAAGAACATTTAGGCGCAACAAGACATCATCATCGCTGGCAAATTGCCTATAAAGTGAATGAAGATTCTGCCGAAGTTAAAGTGCTTAATGTTATTCCGCAAACCTCTCGCACAGGCAGAATATCACCAGTTGCAGAGCTTGAGCCTACTAAACTTAGCGGAGCAACAATTAGCCGTGCAACGGTGCATCATTATAAAATGGTAGAAACTACAGGGGTAGGAGAAGGCGCGATTGTTCAACTGGTAAGAAGTGGTTTGGTGATCCCCAAAATTGAAAAAGTCATTAAACCAACTGAGCCAGATTTACCCACTAATTGTCCAAGTTGTGATTCACCTTTAATCTTCGAAGGTGACCATTTAATTTGCCCCAATAAAACGGATTGCCCTGCACAAACCGAAAATACCTTAATTCATTTTTTTAAAACACTGGGTAATGTTGATGGTTTTGGCCCCAAAGTGATTGAAACCATTCATGCTAATAAAATTAAACGCATTCACCAAATTTATCAACTAAACCAAGATGATTTTATGGCATTTGGTTTTGGCGAAAAAACCTCGCAAAATTTAGTTGATCAACTTAATGCTAGTCGCAATTTAGAAATTGAAGATTGGCGATTTTTAGCAGCGTTTGGGGTAACACGTTTAGGGCCTGGTAGTTGTGAAAGGTTATTAGAGCACTTTGATATAGCCGATATTTTTGATGTATCGGTGGAACAAATGATTGCGATTGATGGTTTTGCTGAGCTTAGTGCTAAAGCCATTATTGAAGGCTTAGAAAACATTAAAGCTGAATTTTTTAAAGTTTATCCATTAGGTTTTAATTTATCGGTAACACCAAAACAAAGCGAAAAAGAAGAGGCTAGCTCACCCATTGCTGGAAAACTGGTTGTTTTTACTGGCTCAATGACTCAAGGCTCGCGCGGCGATATGGAAAAACAAGCCAAAGCATTAGGCGCAAAAGTCGCTAAGTCTGTTTCGGGTAAAACCGATTATTTAGTTACCGGTGAAAAAGTGGGCGCAAATAAAATTAATGCCGCAAAAGAAAAAGCGGTTACAGTTATTAGCGAAGCTGATTATTTAGCGTTAATTCAATAATTTTAAAGAAGTGATGAAAAATAATTTAGCCTCTATTGCGGTAATCAATAAATTAAATATGCAACTTGATCACACGTTCCAACAAGATGGCATCCACTGGATAAAATTTAGTTTAAGCTAGTTTTTTCTTCAAGTGAATTTTTAAGCTGATTTAATAACTGTTCAATTGCAGTAATGTCAAAACACTCAATTGATTCTTTAAGTTGGATTGCAAAAGAACTTAGGCTTTCCTCTTTAAGCGCTTTGCTTTTATCTAATAACTGCATGGTTAGTTGATTAATTTGATCAATATTTTTACTTTGAATCGCTTTTTCTAATTCAGTTTTAAATCCAATTGAAATAATCGTTCGGTTGTCATTATCGTTGAAAGTTAATCCGCTTAACAAGCCGTTAGTTCCGTTGTTGTTTGATTCTATTTCTTTATAAGTTAAATATTTTTTTAGTTCGCTAATAAGTTCTTTTTTTAGAAATGGTTTACGTAAATAGCCCTCAAAATGACTTCTCATCATTCGTTCATGTTCATCAATCATAACCGAAGCGGTTAATGCAACAATAGGGCAGTTTGGTTTGTTTTTCTTGATGATTTTAGCTGCTTCATAACCATTTAAAACAGGCATTCTTATGTCCATTAAAATTAAATCATAATCTTTGCTGTTGGCTTTTTGTATTGCTTGTTCACCATTAACGGCCATATCAACCGTTATATTAAAATCTCTGACAAATTCGTCAATCAAAAAACGATTTTCATCAATATCATCAACCACTAATATTTTTGAGCGATTAAACCTAATTTCTTTATCGTTACTTATCTCTTTTTGCTTATTGACGCTTTGATTATCTACTATTTTTATATCTTTTAGCACAAGTGAAAAATTAGAACCCTCGTCTTTAATGCTAGAGACTAAGATGTTTCCATTCATTAATTGGGCAAGTTTTTGGCTGATTGTTAATCCTAAACCAGTACCACCATATTTATTAATATCTTGTCCTTCACTTTGTTGAAATGAACGAAAAATATTGTCCAATTGATCGGAAGATATTCCAATTCCAGTATCTTTAACGCTAATAATAAGTTGAGATAAGCAGTCCTCAGATTTTTGTTGCTGTTCCACTTTGATAGTTATGGTACCTTTTGAGGTGAATTTAACAGCATTACCTATAAGGTTAAATAATATTTGTCGAGTTCTTAGCGGATCTAATAATAAAGCTTCGGGTAAGTTATCTTGAATATTAATAATAACATCAAGATCTTTATTTCTTAGCTCAGTAATAAAAATTTCAACCACTTCAGAAATTAAATGATTAACATTGGTTGGGTGTCTATCTATTTCTAATTTTCCAGCTTCAACTTTGCTTAAATCTAAAATCTCGTTAATTAAGCATAATAATGATCTTCCTGAATTTTGAATGGTTTTTATATAAGATTTTGAACGGTTGTCGCTTAGCCTTTCTGCTAATAATTCGGTAAAACCAATAATAGCATTCATTGGGGTGCGAATTTCATGGCTCATATTTGCTAAGAATGCCGATTTGGCAAGGTTTGCCGCTTCGGCCTGTTTTCGAGCCACTTTTAAGTCTTGTTCCATTTTTAACCGCTCAGTTAAGTCGATAGCAATAGAAAGCCGAGCATCTTTTCTGTCGTAGCGAATAGGTATAATTGACACCAACATTGAATGAGTACTTTGATCAATATAGTTAACAGAAACTATTTTTTGCTCAACTCGTCCTTTTTCTAATAGTTTACGCTCTATATATTCGGCATCTTTTTTCGAAGCATAAAGAAATTTGGTATTTATTGAACCAATCTGTTTAGAGGTAATGCCATAATCTTTTTTAGCTTGCGGGTTAGCATTGATTATATTGCTGTTTTTGTCAGTGACAATTAGCTGGAGAGGAATGTTATCAATTAATGTTTTGGTTTGAGCCTCTAGCTCTATTCGTTTTGAAACCTCATCTTTTAAGCGCCTATTCCATATAAAGATAAAAGTAATAAAAGTGAATGAAAATATGGTGATAAAAATAGCAATAGTATAGTCAGTTTGTACGGCAAATTTAGATTGTGTCCAGCGGTCAAAAATACGTTTTCTTTCTGTTGTATTAATCGCATTTAAGGCTTTGTTTAAAATTGAAGTTAAAATCTTTTTATTTGGTGAAATAGCAAAAGCAAGCTCAGTTTTAAATTGTGTTTTTCCAACAATTCTTAAATTTCCAATACCTTTTTCGGCAATTTGATAAGTTGCTTGTGCTAGGGTGGCAACCAATCCGTCTAGCTCACCGGTTGACACTTTGGTTAATCCTATTTGGATGTTGTCTACCAACTCAAATGATTGTTGAGAATAATGATTGATAATAGTGTTGGTATAGCCATAATCACTAATCAAACCAATTTTTCTTTGAGCAAGTTGCTCAATAGATTCAACAAAACTTTCTGAGTCTCGCATGACGATAACTATTGGGCTTTCTAAATAAGGTTCGGTAAAGCTTAGTGTTTGTTTAAGCTGTGAATCCATGGTTTCAGAAATAAGATCGGCTTTGCCACTTTGTATTAATTGAATAGATTCTTGCCAAGTATTGGTGGGAATAAATTCAAAGTGGAACCCCAGTTTTTGTTCAATCAAAATTAAATAATCGTTAACAATACCGATATATTGTCCATCATCACTTTTTGCTTCGTAAGGTAACCAATTAGGATCGCCAACAATATTAATTTTAGGGTTATTGTTAAGCCAAATTTTTTCTTCATTAGTAAGCGGGATCTGATCAATATTAGTTTGGTTAAATTCAGAAACCCATTTATTCATTAATTGGTTATGAAAACTGGTTGGAATACTTTTTAACCCCTTTTGTATAATACTATGCAAAATGGATTGTTTTTTTGTGGAGATAAAATGGATGTAGCTTTTTCCTAGATGTCGCGTAGATTGCAACGGTTTAATAGTATTAATGCCAACTTTGTTAATTAAATGAATAAAAGCAGAATAAGAGCCATAGAGAATATCGGCTTTTCGCTCTAGTACGGCATCAACGGCGGCTTGTGGAGAGATAACTTCGAGTATTTTAATTTCTGGAAAATGCTCAACTAAAATATTTTTTGTAATGTAATTAGTAGGAATAGCTACTGTTTTGCCGTTTAAATCTTCTATGGATGAAATGTTAATTTCTTCGTGTACAAAAAAATACTCTAAAACTTCAAAGTAGGGATCAGAATAAAAAGCAAATTCAGTTCTTTCATCTGAATAACGGCTCGAACCTAAAATTGATATTTCTCCATCGGTCAATTTTTTTATATTATCGGTCCATGATGAAAAAGCGACTTCGTACTTCATACCTGTAATTTTAGCGACTTCATTAAAAAGCTCAGGAGTCATGCCGGTATAATTACCTTGGTTATCAATCAAATCAAAAGGTGCCCAGTCGGTGCTAGCACCTAATACAACGGTATTTTCTTTTAACCAGTTTTTTTCTATTTCGGTAAGAGGATCTTTAAGTGTGGTGTTATAAGCTTGGGTTTGCTTATTGTTATTTAATTGTCTTGAAGAATGAGCTTCGTGTAAGAAGATGAGTAAGAATAACGCGACAATATAGCGACACATGTTGTTTTCTCTAGCTGGTTACTATCACAATAAATTCATCTAAATGCTGGACAAAAAGCTTTACTAAGTTTGGATCAAACTGTGTTCCACTCATACTTTTTATATAATCTACTGCTTTGGGTATTGTCCAACTGTCTTTATAGCAGCGTTTATGGGTGAGAGCATCAAACACATCTGCCAAAGCAAGAATACGAGCAAAAATATGAATGTCTTCTCCTTTTAAACCATTAGGATAGCCAGAACCATCCCACTTTTCATGGTGCTGTAGTGCAATAATTGAAGCAGCTTCAAAGAGTTTTCGTTTAGAGTTTTGTAAAAATTCAGCACCTTTAATAGTGTGAGTTTTCATTACTTCAAATTCTTCTTCAGTTAACTTACCTTGTTTATGAAGTATCGCTTTGGGAATCGCAATTTTGCCTAAGTCATGCATTGGAGCCGCATGATATAGCGTATTGATTTCTTCTTCTTCGAGATAACCAACATAAGACGCGAGTAATTTGCACAGATCGGCAACCCTACGAATATGTTGACCCGTTTCGTCAGAAGTAGATTCCATCATTTCCATTAATACATAAATAAGTTCTCGCTGGTTTTCTTCTATTTCACTAAGAAAGCGTTCTCTTTGAATTTTATTTTTAATGGCCAGTTGTATGTTTTCTTGTTTGAGTAGTTTTTTAGAAGCTGAAAGTTGTATATGTGTTGCAACTCTGGCGAGTAGTTCTGCAGGATGAAATGGCTTAGTTACATAATCCACACAACCTAGCTCAAATCCCGCTGAAATTGAGTCGATATCACTTTTAGCGGTTAAGAAAATAATGGGAGTATCTTGATTAAGTTGTTCTTGTTTTAACCTTTTACAGACTTCAAAGCCATTGATGTTAGGCATCATAATGTCTAACAAAATTAAGTCGAACTTTTGTTCTTGAGCACGTAGTAGGGCGTCAACGCCGTTAACCGCGTAAGAAAACGAATAGGAATCTTCCTTTAGAATATTTAATGCTACTTGAATATTCTCTAGAATATCGTCAACTACCAGAATATTGAACCTGTTTGAATTATCCAAGATTTTTCTCTCGCCCCGATAACTATAGATTTATTTTAGTAGATTACGACCTTTATTGACAATTAGCAATCTTTACGAAATGGCTTTATATTTAGAGTGTGTTATTTTTTTAGACTGCTAACAGAGTGATTAACGTTTTTAGAGAGGTTAACGTATTTAGAGAGAAGCGCTATTAGAGGTGATATGATAAGTGAGATTGTTAACCCTAGTGACATGTCGATCACCTAACGTAGTTTTTAGCTAGGTGATCAAATTAGTTAACTTAAATCAATTTAATTGCCTTGTGCATCCAAAAACTTCTCAGCATCAAGCGCGGCCATACAACCAGCCGCCGCAGAGGTTACCGCTTGCTTATAAACTTGGTCGGCTACATCACCTGCCGCATAAACACCTTCTACGCTAGTTGCAGTAGCATTGCCTTGTAAACCGCTATTAACTTTAATGTAACCATTTTCCATGTCTACTTGTCCAGCGAATATACCAGTATTAGGTTTATGCCCAATCGCAATAAATACACCTTCTAGATCAATTTGTTGGGTACTATCGTCTTGAGTGCTTTTTATTTGAATACCCGTTACACCCATGTTGTCGCCAAGCACTTCATCAAGGGTGTTATTCCAGTGAATTTTAATATTACCGTTTTCTGCTTTTTCAAATAGGTGATCTTGCAATATTTTCTCTGAACGTAGTGAATCACGGCGGTGAATTAGGTGAACCTCTGAGGCAATATTGGATAAATACAGCGCTTCTTCAACTGCGGTATTGCCACCACCAATGACTGCAACTTTTTTGTTGCGATAGAAAAAACCATCACAAGTGGCACAAGCGCTCACACCTTTACCTTTAAAAGCTTCTTCAGAGGGTAAGCCCAAATACATCGCCGAAGCGCCAGTGGCAATCACTAAGGCATCTGCCGTATAAGTACCTTGGTCACCAGTTAAAGTAAAAGGGCGTTTGCTTAAATCGGTGGTGTGAATATGATCAAAGATAATTTCAGTACCAAAGCGAAGGGCGTGTTTTTCCATGCGCTCCATTAATGCTGGGCCTTGAACACCATCGTTATCACCTGGCCAATTATCAACATCGGTTGTGGTGGTTAATTGTCCACCTTTTTCCATACCGGTAATAATTACAGGGGATAAGTTAGCGCGAGCGCCATATACCGCAGCAGAATAACCCGCAGGACCTGATCCTAAAATTAATAATTTACAATGACGCGACTGAGGCATTTAATTCTCCAAATAATAATGGTTTTAACTCTATCAATATAGTTGTTTAAATAGAGGGATTTTAAAAATATTTGTTACAGTTTTAGAAACTAGAAACTAGAAACTAGAAACTAGAAACTAGAAACTAGAAACTAGAAACTAGAAACTAGAAACTAGAAACTCAATATTCCTTACCACATCAAATCATCAGGGATCTGATAATCGGCATAAGGATCATCTTCTTCTTGAGTATCGTCTTCTTTAACTTTGTTGTCATTAAGCAGCACTAAATACTCATCATCGCGTTCTTTGATTTTGTTATAAACTTCTGAAACCACAATTTTGTATTCGCTTTCTAGCTTTACAATGCCTAAGCGACCATTAGATAAAAACCGATGAATCTGATTTGAAACTTCTAGCGATTTTATTGCGCCATTGTCAGAAAAGTTAAATGAAACAGCGGGTTTTCCAAGAGATTGAGTGTTTGACTCTATTAATTGTTTAATCTGCGCAGTAATGGCTTTTTGCTCGGCAATTGCGTTTTTTTCTTGATTTAAAGCGCGGGCTTTTTCGGCTTGCTCTTGTATGGTTTTTTGCGCTTCTAGCTTGCTTTGATCTTCTTGTTCAATCTTATGCTTACGACTAATTTTAGCCTGTTTACGTTTGGCACTTTTCGCTTTAGTGGCTTTGTCTTTAGAAACGAGTCCAGCTTTTAGTAGTTGATCTTGCAGAGAAGACATTGGTTAATGCTCTTTTTTAATGAAATCTATTTGGCGATATGATGGAGTTTATTGGCTTGAAAAACAAGGGAGTTATTAAAAAGAAGTTTAGTTTTTTCTCGTTCCCACGCTCCCGCGTGGGAATGCATACCAAGCCAAATAATTTCTAACTCTCCTTAAGCCCTCTCTTTCAAAAGAGAGGGGACTGGTTATTGGCTAAGATCTAGCTTCAAAAGAGAAGGGACTGATTGTGCGGCTAAAAAGCTTAAACGCTTAAAGCATCAGCTGGTTCAACATATTCAAAACCTAAATTTTCAGCCACACTTTCACAAGTAACCATACCTTTATGAACATTTAAGCCATTCAGTAGATGTTTGTCAGCTTCTAATGCCGCTTTATAGCCTTTGTTGGCAATATTAAGGATATAAGGCAATGTTGCATTGTTAAGTGCAAAGGTAGAAGTGCGCGGTACAGCGCCAGGCATATTGGCAACACAGTAGTGAACAACATTATCAACAATATAAGTTGGCTCAGCATGAGTGGTGGCTTTTGAGGTTTCAAAACAGCCGCCTTGGTCAATGGCTACATCAACCACGGCAGAGCCTGGCTTCATGCGTTTGATCATATCAGCAGTTACTAATTTAGGTGCTGCTGCACCAGGAATTAAAACGCCACCAATCACTAAATCAGCCGATAAAACGTGTTGCTCTAGCGCATCTTTACTTGAGAATACGGTTTCTAGTTGTGCGCCAAACTGAGCATCTAAGCGTCTTAGCACATCAATTGAGCGGTCTAAAATGACTACATTTGCGCCCATACCAATGGCCATTTGTGCGGCGTTAGTTCCCACAACACCACCACCAATAATTACAACTTTGGCAGGAGATACACCGGGTACACCACCTAATAACATGCCGCGACCCATTTTAGATTTTTCTAAGCATTGAGCACCTGCTTGAATAGACATTCTTCCTGCCACTTCTGACATTGGTGCTAGTAACGGTAAGCTACCTTGATCGCTGGTAACAGTTTCATAAGCAATACAAATTGCTTTGCTTTTAATTAAATCTTCGGTTTGAGGAAGGTCGGGTGCTAAATGTAGGTAGGTAAATAATATTTGGTCTTCGCGTAATCTTGCGCGCTCTTCAGCAAGGGGTTCCTTAACCTTTACAATCATGTCGGCTTCGGCAAATACTTTTTCGGCACTGTCTTTAATTTCGGCACCTGCGGCAATATAGTCTTCGTCGGTAAAACCAATACCAACACCAGCATTGGTCTCAACAATTACTTGGTGACCAAAACTAACTACTTCTCTTACGCTGGCTGGCACCATGCCAACACGATATTCATGATTTTTAATTTCCTTTGGCACACCTATAAGCATAATAAAAGTCCTCTAAAAAGATGGTTAAGAATTAACAACATTTAAGTTGGCGCTAGTATACCTAGCCTTTAAAAGAATATCTTGCTGAAATACGGATTGTAATAGTAGAATAAACTTTAATTGTGTTAAATTTAAGAATAAAAAACCAAGGTGGCTGGCTTGGCTAGTGATATAGACCGAATAGATAGAGCGATTTTAAGAGAATTACAAAAAGATGGTCGCCTTGCCAATGTTGAGCTTTCTAGGCGGGTAGGCTTAAGTGCAACACCTTGTTTAGAAAGGGTTAAGCGTCTTGAAAAAGGCGGTTATATTACAGGTTATATGGCAAAAGTGTCGCCCGAAAAGCTTTATGCTGCCTTATTAGTGTTTGTAGAAATCCGCCTATCACGAACTTCTCCCGATGTGTTTGAGGAGTTTAAAAAGTCTGTTATTGACCTACCTCAGGTGTTAGAGTGCCACTTGGTTTCGGGTGACTTTGATTATTTAGTTAAAGCCCGTGTTGCTGATATGAAAGCCTATAGGCAACTCTTGGGTGAAACCTTATTAACTTTACCTGGTGTGAGTGGTTCGCGAACCTATGTGGTAATGGAAGAAGTAAAAGAAAGTGGCATAATTGATATTCCACAATAACTAGCAACTAGCAACTAGCAACTAGCAACTTAAAACTTAAAATTTGAACTAAACCTCTTTAGGGCACAATCAATAATGAATCAAAAGGTCGATTCTCAACAAACCGCCAACATTATGATGGTAAGAGTAAAAGAAGGTGGCTTTATCTTCTTAATTGCTATTGCTGTCTTTTTATTTATTGCTTTGTGGAGCTTTTCTCCTAATGATCCTGGTTGGACAGTTGCTAAAGAATCATTAGAAATTGAAAATGCCACAGGACGCGCTGGTGCTTGGTTTTCGAGTATTTTTTTACACCTATTTGGCTATTTAGCCTTTTTGTTTCCCTTTATGGTGGCTTATTCGGGTTATTTAATTTTCAAAGAGCGTAAGTCGATATTGCCTAATAGCTGGCTATTTTGGAGTTTTCGCTTTTTTGGCCTCATATTCACGCTTTTAGTTGGGGCGGCTATATCTTCACAGCACTTTGCCGAACCACAAATTGATTTTGGCTATTTGTCGGGAGGGATCTTAGGCCAAGCGATTGCCGATCTGTTCGTTAATTGGTTTAACCCTGTTGGCGCAACACTACTAATGCTGGCGGCATTTTTTTCTGCGATGACTTTATTTACAGGGGTGTCATGGTTTCAGCTAATGGACTGGATAGGAAAATGGACACTCACTGGCTTAAACTGGATCACTAGCAAATTTATGGAGCTGATTGATCGTCGCCAAGACAATAAGGCACTTAAAGAAATTAAAAAGCAACGCGAAGTTATTTTTAAACAAGAAAAAGAGAAAATTGAAAAGCGACCTAAAGTAAAAATTAATAAAGAAGTTAATCGTATTGAGCCTAGTTTGCGCGAAGAAAAAGAAAAACAAGCTAGCTTGTTTGATGATGCGCCAGCCGAAGGTGAGTTACCACCCGTTAGATTACTCGATGAGCCAAAAGCCCAAACAGAGCGAATTTCAGATGATGCGCTAGAAGCACTTTCGAGGTTGGTAGAGTTAAAGCTTGCCGATTTTAAAGTAGAAGCACAAGTGGTTGCGGTTCATCCAGGGCCTGTGATCACAAGGTTTGAGCTAGATTTAGCCGCAGGGGTAAAAGTTGCACGTATTGTAAACCTTGCTAAAGATTTAGCTCGTGCACTATCTAAAACTAGCGTAAGGGTGGTAGAAGTTATTCCGGGGTAAACCCTTTATCGGCATTGAAGTTCCCAATGAAAATCGCGAAATGGTGCGCTTAAAAGAAGTGATTGCCAGCCGCAATTTTGATAACTCTAAATCAAACCTGTCTATGGCTTTAGGTAAAGATATATCGGGTGTGCCATCGGTGATTGATTTGATCAAAATGCCGCACTTATTAGTGGCAGGTACAACTGGTTCGGGTAAGTCGGTTGGTTTAAATGCCATGATTGTGAGCATTTTATATAAATCATCACCCGAAGAAGTGCGAATGATAATGATCGATCCCAAAATGCTAGAGCTTTCGGTTTATGAAGGTATTCCACATTTGCTAACGCCTGTGGTTACCGATATGAAGGAAGCGGCTAATTCACTGCGCTGGGCGGTTGCCGAAATGGAAAGACGCTATCGGTTAATGTCGGCACTTGGAGTAAGAAACCTAGCGGGCTATAACCGCAAGGTGAGAGATGCAATTAAAAAAGGTGAGCCAATTAAAGATCCGATTTGGCAACCAACCGACTCAATGGATGAACAAGCACCTGATCTTGAAACGCTGCCTAAAATTGTGATTGTTATTGATGAGCTTGCCGACATGATGATGATTGTGGGTAAAAAGGTAGAAGAGCTTATTGCTAGAATTGCACAAAAAGCCCGTGCCGCAGGCATTCACTTGCTGTTAGCCACACAGCGACCTTCGGTGGATGTTATTACTGGATTAATAAAAGCCAATATACCTTCGAGAATAGCCTTTCAGGTTTCTTCTAAAATTGATTCGCGCACTATTTTAGATCAAGTGGGGGCAGAGCAATTACTAGGACAAGGTGATATGCTTTATTTGCCTGGCGGCACAAGTATTCCGATTCGCGTGCATGGTGCATTTGTTGCTGATGATGAAGTGCATAGAGTGGTTGCCGACTGGAAAAAACGTGGTGAGCCAGTTTATGAAGATGCCATTACCAGTGGCGCCCCCGATGTTGATGTACCAGGAATGCCAGCCGCAGAAGGCGCCGATGATGCCGAAAAAGATGAGCTTTATGATAAAGCGGTTGCCATAGTAACCGAGTCGCGCAAGGCGTCTATTTCTGGGGTGCAAAGGCGCTTAAAAATAGGTTATAACCGCGCCGCAAGAATGATTGAAGAAATGGAAGCGGCAGGTATTGTCAGTGCAATGCAGTCGAATGGCTCGCGAGAAGTGCTAGCGCCACCACCGCCGCCAGCTCCATAATTAGCTAAGCTGAAATTTAATTTGTTTGATTCAGTTATTATTAAGCGCAATGATCCAAAATATCAAAAGCTAAATTGAGAAATTTTAAGGAAACTTATTTTGTTAAATAATGGTTTAAAGTCAGTATTATTAAAAATAACACTCGTTGGTTTTGGTCTATTTCAATATGCTATCGCTGCCGAAAGCCCAAACAATGACGAGCAAAATAAAGCGGCACAAAAATTGGCTGAAAAGCTTGGCGGGCTTAAAACCTATCAAGCCAATTTTGAGCAACGGGTTAAAAATGAACATGGCAAAGAAATAGACTTTTCTTCTGGGTTTTTCACCATCGCTCGCCCTGATAGGTTTCGCTGGGAAGTAAAACAAAATTTTGAACAATTAATTATTGCCGACGGTAAACATATTTTTACTTACGATATCGAGCTAGAACAAGTAACCGTACAAAACCAACTAAAAACCTTAGCTGACTCACCACTTTTATTACTAACTTCAAATGCACAGTCCTTAAGTGATGCGTTTGAAATTGAACAATTAAAATTTGCCCACGAAGAAGATAGCAATTTATTTAAGCTTACGCCAAAAGGCGAAAGTAACCTTTTTAGTAGAGGTGCATATTCTATTTAAAAATGGCGAAATTAATGAATTACTAATGGCCGATACTTTAGGGCAACAAACCAGCGTGCAGGTTTAGCAATATATTAAACTAATCCAGCATTAGATGATTCTTTATTTGTTTTTAATGTGCCCGATGGCGTCGATATTATTGATTCTAGAGAAACTAATAACTAAATTTTTAGCAACTAGCAACTAGCAACTAGCAACTAAGCAAAAAATGTCAGACTTATTTGATCAAATTAACGAGCCAACTTTACCTAATTTAAAAGGTGAAGGCACAAGCACTGATCAATTTCAGCCACTAGCTGCGCGTATGCGTCCCACCAAACTTAAAGACTATGCAGGTCAATCTCATCTTTTTGAAGAGGGTAAGCCGCTGTATGAAGCGGTGGTTAAGGGTAAGCTTCACTCCATGTTATTTTGGGGACCTCCCGGCACAGGAAAAAACAACTTTAGCAAAGTTAATCGCTAAACAGTCGGATTGTCATTTTATTGCTATTTCAGCGGTACTTGGTAGCGTTAAAGATATTCGTGCCGCAGTTGAGCAAGCCAAACAACTTAAAACCGTCGGCAGACAAACTTTATTATTTGTTGATGAAGTGCATCGTTTTAATAAGTCGCAGCAAGATGCATTTTTACCCTATGTAGAAGATGGCACCTTTGTTTTTATTGGGGCAACCACCGAAAATCCCTTCATTCGAGGTCAATAACGCTTTGTTATCAAGGGCTAGAGTTTATGTATTAAAGTCGCTTGATGAAAGTGCGCTTAATCAAATTATTGCTCATGCCTTATCAGACAAATTGCAAGGTTTAGGAAAGCTCAATTTAACAATAACCCCTGATGCACAAAATCTATTAACTCAGCTTGCCGATGGTGACGCCAGAAGAACTTTAAACCTGCTTGAAATGGCGAGTGATTTAACCAGTGAATCGAACAAAACCATTGATATTAAAATTATTCAAGCGGTTGCAGGTGAAAATATTCGCCGTTTTGATAAAGGCGGCGAAGCCTTTTATGATCAAATTTCGGCACTACATAAATCGGTTCGTGGCTCTAACCCCGATGGTGCACTCTATTGGTTTTGCCGTATGCTAGAAGCAGGTTGCGATCCTTTATATATTGCAAGGCGAGTCGTTAGAATGGCCAGTGAAGATATTGGCAACGCCGATCCTAGGGGGCTACAAGTGGCGACCAACGCTTGGGATGTTCAGCAACGACTTGGCAGTCCTGAGGGCGAGCTGGCAATTGCTCAAGCGGTTATCTATTTAGCCGTAGCACCTAAAAGTAATGCAGTTTATAGTGCTTATAATGATTGTATGAAGCTCATAAAGTCAGGTGATAGCTTAGAAGTTCCGCTACATTTAAGAAATGCGCCAACTAAGCTGATGAAATCGCTCGATTATGGCAAAGAATATCGTTACGATCCTAACGAGCCTAATGGTTTTTCCGCAGGGCAAACCTATTTGCCACCAGAAATAGAAGGTACATCATTTTATCAGCCCGTAGATCGAGGTATGGAAAAACAAATTCAAGAAAAAATGGCTTATTTAAAGTCACTAACTGATCAGCACTTAAAAAATCAATGATCCTTACCAAGCTATTACCCACATTAATGGTTGCCTTAGGCGGTGCAATAGGTGCTTCTTTAAGGTTTTGGTTAAGAGAATATTTACCGCTTATCACAGGCTCAACTTTTCCAATGAGCACTTTATTGGTTAATACCTTAGGCTGCTTTTTAGCGGGTATGGTTTATATGTGGCTCGATGTTTCGGAGCAATCTTGGTCGGTTAACAAGTATTTATTTTTCTTTGTTGGCTTTTTAGGCGCGTTTACCACCTTTTCGGCCTTTGCACTAGATAGCTTTTTACTGTTTAAACAGCAAGAATTTATCAAATTATTCATTAATATTGGTGCAAACTGCCTGTTATGTTTAATTTGTGTATTTGTTGGCGCATGGGTTGGTGGTAGAATAGCCGCCTCATAAATTCTATAAACCAATCGATTTAATATTTCGGGTAAAAAATGATTGATCCAAAGTTGTTCAGAACTGATCTTGAAGCAGTAATTGCTAATTTAGCAAAACGTGGTGTTACGTTTGAAAAAGAAGCGTATTTAGCGCTAGAAGAAAGCCGTAAGTCGCTACAAATTAAAATGCAAGACCTACAAAACGAAAGAAACACCCGTTCAAAGTCGATTGGTAAAGCCAAAGCCGCTGGTGAAGATATTCAACCTCTGCTTGATGAAGTGGCTAACTTAGGTGCAGATCTTGATAAAGCTAAAACCGAATTTGAAACTGTTGCCAATGAGTTAGAAGATTTATTTGCGGGGTTACCTAATTTAATTTCGGATGAAGTACCACAAGGGCAAAGCGAAGATGATAACTTAGAAGTTCGCCGCTGGGGTGAGCCGACACAATTTGATTTTGAGCCGAAAGAGCATACCGAGATTGGCGAAGGCATTGATGGTTTAGACTTTGCCGCATCTGCCAAGCTTAGCGGTTCGCGTTTTGCGGTAATGAAAGCTGGTGTGGCAAAAATGCATCGCGCGTTAATTCAGTTAATGCTAGATACTCACACCGAAATGCACGGCTATCAAGAAACTTATGTACCTTACTTAGTTAAGCCAGAATGTTTACACGGCACTTCGCAATTACCTAAATTTGCCGAAGATCTGTTTAGCGTACAAGGCACAACTCAAGATAACAAACCGCTTTATATGATCCCAACGGCAGAAGTACCACTAACTAACTTAGTGCGCGAAGACATTGTTGATGCCGAAAGTCTTCCTATTAAGCTTACAGGGCACACACCCTGTTTTAGAAGTGAGGCAGGCTCTTACGGTAAAGATGTAAAAGGGCTTATTCGTCAGCACCAGTTTGAAAAAGTAGAGCTGGTACAAATTGTCAAACCAGAAGATTCAATGGCTGCCTTAGATGAGCTAACAGGTCATGCAGAAAAAATTCTGCAAATGCTAGAGCTACCATACCGCACAGTCATTTTATGCACAGGTGATATTGGTTTTGGCTCAACTAAAACTTATGATATTGAAGTTTGGTTACCTGGGCAAAATGCTTATCGCGAAATTTCATCTTGCAGTAATATGGGTGACTTCCAAGCCAGAAGAATGCAAGCTCGTTATCGCGATCCTGAAACGGGTAAGCCAGAATTGCTCCACACCTTAAATGGCTCAGGGTTAGCAGTTGGCAGAACCCTAGTGGCTATTTTAGAAAACTATCAAACCGAAGATGGAAAAGTTAGAGTTCCCGACGCACTTAAGCGATATATGCCGCAGGCTTATATTGGATAGTTTTTGCAGTGATTTAAAATTAAAAAAACGCTCAATTGAGCGTTTTTTTGTGAGTTTATTTTAACTTATTAACCGCAAGCTTCTAAATATAAAGGCAGTTTTCCCTATATCAGTAAATAAATCCTTAAATCGGTAATTATTACCTAAATGATCAATTTATTTTTTATCAACAGTTTGCTTGGCGAGTGACTCTTTTGGTAAAGACGACTTTTTAGTTGTTGTAATATCAAACTTAATTAAATGTCCCCCATTTTGGGTTCGCTCGATAATACGGTTATAGCGAGACTGTTTTTCTGCTTCGCTCATGTCGCTACTAATTTGAATAACCTCTACACTAACCGGGTATTTGGCGCTAATTGCCATTAAGCTTGTGGCAAGTAAGATGATTGACATAAGCCAAATCAGAGGTTTTTTCTTGTAGATTGAAGTTTTAACCGATTGGTTTTGGGCTGAATTAACTAATAAGCGATAGCCTTTTTTGGGAATGGTTTCTAAAATCGACGGGTTTTTAGAGTTATCACCCAAAGCCTTACGGATCTTTTTTACACAGTTGTTAATTGCATCTTCGCTAACAATTCTGCCATTCCACACTTTGTTAATTAGGGTTTCTCTACTGACCACTTGCCCAGCATTTTCAGCAAATAAACTTAAGGCTTTAACACAAAGAGGTTGCAAAGGAATATCTTGTTTGCCGTGTTGCAATTTATTTTCTTCTTCATAAAGCGTCCAGTCATTAAATGTAATTGCCATAAATAATTCCAATAAACGATTTTGCAAATTGTATGGTTTTATAGCAATTGCTATGCCATTGGTTTAGATCTTTCAATGTATTGGTTAGAAAATAATTAGCCAAAAATATTAAAAGAATAAACGGTTAGAAAATGGTTAGGTGTTTATTGTTGCGGTTTTTAGGGTTATTGGCTTTTAATTGAATGACTGTATTTTTAACTGTATTTTTAACTGTATTTTTAACTGTATTTTTAGAAAATTTTTTAGTTTTGAGGTGAAAATAATGACTAATGTTCAATTAAATAAAAGGGTAAAAAGTAGCTTTAAACTATTGGGTATTCCGTTGGTTTATATGATCTTTATTCATGTAAACGCAAAGGATAATTCAAATGAGTCTGCGCAATCACAACAAGCGCAAGAGCAACAAAGGCTTATAGCAAATCGCTGTAAGCCATTAACCAAAAAAACCATTAAAACTCAGTTTAAACAAGGTAAAGGCGGGCATGTTTTGGTAGAAGGCTTATTCAATAATCAACAACATACGGCTATTGTTGATACTGGTGGCATTGGTGTTGGTGGGGTTATCTCGCAAAAGGTTTTAAATGAAGTTCAGCCACAAGATAAAAAAATAAGTGAAGGTAATGTTCAAGGGGCCAATCATTCGCGCGCTATGAAAATGACTCAGTTGCAATCGACGGGAATAGGAGAGGCTAGTGCGAATAACTTAAATTTTGTAATAACCCCTAGTGCAGTACTACCCAATGAAGCCGAAGTTTTAATTGGCAGTGAGTTTTTGTGTAGCTTTATTGCAGAGTTTAACTTTAAAAATAATCAGTTAGTTTTATATCCCCAAAGCACATCTTTGCAAAGTTTAACGCAATCAAAGCAAACAAATAAAACGTGGTCATTAAGTAAAAGCCATTCTCGTATAGCTGGTGCTTTGATTATTGATATGACATTAAACGGAAAACCCATAAAAGCGGTTGTTGATACAGGTGCTAAACATTCTATTATTAATTGGAAGGCGGCAAATTTAATCGGAATTAACAGAGGTGATAAAGCGGTTACTGTTGAAGAAAATAAAGCATCTGGTATTCATGGTGATGCTGCGGATAAAAGTTATAAAATCACCGCTGATAATTTAGCCGTTGCGCATTCAGATATTAGTATAAATAATTTAGATCTAAGAGTTTCAGATTTAGGCTCTTTTAATCCATTAGTGGATGATGTTGCGGCAATTAACTTAGGGGTTGATTTTTTTAACAATAGACGGTTAATTATTGACTATGCAAATAGGCAAGTTGTTGTTTCTGACTAGATTAACAGGGCAGGTGTTTCTAATTGAATTCAATTAAATTTAGCCAAAGATCTACTTCGGCTTGCTGATTTCTTAATTTTTTTATATTCTCAGTTTCATCACTTTATATACCCGTTCTCCTTTAAGATGCATGTTTCAGTGTTCAGCCAAAAAGCTTGAACAAGGCGCAGCTTGCAGGAAATGGTAAGCCCTTTTCAAAAGCTGTAACACAGTGCAAGCTTTTTGGCTGAGCACCCGAAGGGCAAGGCAGTAAACCAACCTCTTCTTCGTTATCAACGCTTGAATTAGAATGACTAATCCAGCGCATTAATGCCTCAAATAGGGTGGCTTACTGATTTGCTGAAACATGCATCTTAAAGGAGAACGGGTATACAAGCTCAGTTTGTGTAAAACTTTATATTATGAGCAGAAGGAATATTTAAAATGAATGAGATTATTTGCCCGCACTGTAAGAAGGCTTTCAAGGTTGATGAAGCTGGGTATGCTGATATTTTGAAGCAGGTTCATGATAGTGAATTTGAAAAGCAGTTGCATGAGCGACTTGAGTTAGCCGAAAAAGATAAACTTAAAGAAGTTGAGTTGGCGAAAAGTAATGTTAGAAATGATATGCAGGAAATTGCATCCGCTAAAGATGCAGAAATTAAGCGGTTAGAAGCGAAGCTCGAAGCCGAAGAAGTCGCGCGCAAACTGGCAGTTACTGAGGCAATGAAAGCTGTTGAAAAAGAGCGAGATTTGCTAGCTAATAAGCTAGAGAAGGCTAAACAAGATAATCTTGCTGCATCGAAACTTGCTGAAGAAAAGCTTAGCGCTAGCGAGGCGAATCAAAAGCTAGCGGTTGCAGAGGCCGTTGGAAAAGTAGAAAAAGAGCGTGATGAGCTTCGCAGCAATCTTAAGCAGGCCGAATTAGAAAAACAACTTGCTGAGAAGTCTCTCAAAGATAAATACGAAACTCAGATTAAAGATCGTGATGATGCGATTGAGCGCCTTCGTGATATGAAAGCCCGACTTTCAACAAAAATGGTTGGGGAAACGCTCGAACAACATTGTGAAACTGAATTTAACCGCATTCGCTCTACTGCTTTCCCCAATGCTTATTTCGAAAAAGATAATGATGCAAGATCGGGAAGCAAGGGAGACTTCATTTTTCGTGATACCGATAATGCAGGTACAGAAATAGTTTCGATAATGTTTGAAATGAAGAATGAAACAGACACCAGCGCGACCAAGAAGAAAAATGAAGATTTTTTGAAAGAGCTAGATAAAGATCGTATGGAAAAAGGCTGTGAATACGCCATTTTGGTTTCACTGCTGGAGCCTGAGAGTGAGCTTTATAACTCTGGTATTGTTGATGTATTTCATCGTTATCCCAAAATGTATGTTATACGCCCTCAATTTTTTATCCCAATAATTACCCTGCTTAGAAATGCAGCAATGAAATCTATGGAGTACAAGACAGAGCTAGCTCTTGTTAAGTCTCAGAGTATTGATATAACCAACTTTGAAAATGATTTAGACCAATTTAAGACTGCTTTTGCAAAGAATTATGATCTGGCTTCGAGAAAATTCAAAACCGCAATAGATGAAATAGATAAGTCGATTAACCACCTCCAGAAAACCAAAGACGCACTGCTGGGAACTGATAGAAACCTCCGTCTTGCCAATGATAAAGCACAAGATGTAACGATTAAAAAGCTAACACGTAAAAACCCGACCATGGCAGCTAAATTTGAGGATTTAAAATCTGATGGAGATGAGGGTTAGGGTTAATGCAGTCGTAGAGCGGTTTTTTGGCAGTTTAAAACATGACTGGATTTTAAAAGTACCACAACCAACTCGTGAGTATATGAAATATTACAACGTTGTAAGGTTGCATTCACCTAATGATGATCTGTCACCAGCTGAATATGAAAATTTTTTAAGAAAAGTGTCTTGTTGGAGTTGACCAGAACAAGGGGGTATGGTTTATTTATTTTGGTTATTAAGTATTTTAACTACTTAAATTACAAAATATATAAACTGTTCGGTTGCTCTGGTTTAAAAATAAATGTAAATTCGTATTATGGATACGGAAAGAGAGTCAAAATTAAACCATTTGTTGAGTACGCAATCCCACGGGGTCGTGTTAACGACGACATGGCTCGTTGATCAAGGGTATAGCCTTGATCTTCAACAGCAGTACAAGAGAAGCCAGTGGTTTGATTCAATCGGCAAAGGTGCTTTGATACGCCACGGTGATCAGGTGGATTATCTGGGTGGTGTGTATGCGCTTCAAGCGCAACTTGGCTCCACCACCCACCCAGCAGGCAAAACTGCACTGGAAATACAGGGCAAAGCCCATTACTTGAAGCCGTCACTTAAGCAAGTGCAACTCTTTGGCGGGAAAGGTGAGAACTTGCCGCTCTGGTTTAAAAAACACCATTGGGGGCTAAGCGTAGAAGCTAAGTTTTCGTCTTTTTTACCACCAAAGTTGGGGTTGGTCGAGATCGACCATAAAGGCTTCAAAGTCAAGGTCTCAGGTCCTGCTAGGGCGTTGATGGAGTGCTTATATTTAGCACCTAAATACCAGCCGCTAGTAGAAGTCTATGAATTGATGGAGGGGCTTAATAATTTACGCCCAGTACTCGTACAAAAACTATTAGAGCAATGTACCTCTATAAAGGTAAAGCGGTTGTTTTTGTACTTGGCGGATAAGGCAGGCCATGAATGGTTTAATCTTGTTAATTTAGACAAGGTTGAGTTGGGTTCGGGTAAACGTGCCATCGTCAGTGATGGCGCTTATGTCACTAAATACCAGATAACTGTACCTAGGGAGTTAGAGGCCGCAGCATGAAGGACGCATATAAAAAACAAGTGAGTCTCTTGTTGGATGTGTTGCCCGAAGTCGCTAAAGAAAGTTGCTTTGCCATGCATGGCGGCACAGCCATTAACTTGTTTGTAAGAGATATGCCAAGGCTATCGGTTGATATTGACTTGACCTATGTGCCGATAGAAGAGCGAGGCGAAAGCCTTAAAAACATTAATGATGCGCTTATCCGCATAAAAGCGCGTGTAGAAGCGATAAAGCCGAACGTGCGTATCGCTCATAAAGAGAATGTATGCAAGCTTCAAATCTCGGACAGTGGTACGCAGATCAAGATTGAAGTGAATATGGTCGGGCGAGGGTTATTAGATGAAGCATACAAAGCGACTTTATGTGATACCGCACAGGAAGAATTTGATGCTTTTTGTGCTATGACACTTGTGCCAATGTCGCAGCTTTATGGCGGTAAGATATGCGCGGCACTGGATAGACAGCATCCGCGAGATTTATTTGATATAAAATTGTTGCTTGATAACGAAGGCTTTATAAGCGAGATCAAAAAAGGTTTGGTTTTTGGGTTGGTTAGCAGCAACCGCCCAACGCATGAACTGTTAAAGCCAAGGCTACAAGATCAGCGTACCGCTTTTAATAACCAGTTTGAGGGGATGAGTGCCATTGATTTCTCTTATGAGGATTACGAGCAAATCCGCTTACAATTGATAGAACTGGTTAATGGTTGTCTGACTGAAGAAGACAAAGCATTTTTGCTCAGTGTTAATCAGTTAGAACCTAATTGGGGAATTTATGACTTTCAGAATTTCCCGTCAGTGAAGTGGAAACTTTCGAATTTGAAGAGGTTCAAGGACGAGAGAAGTAGTGATTACCAAGCCCAGTATGAGCAATTAGAAAGCATAATGTGCGGTAATTGATTTATAGTCTATCAGCTATTAGGTGGAATGACGCGCCTTTTGGGTACAAGCAAAAGGCATACTTTTAACAATGGGTACAAATTTAGGTACAAAGTAAGGTAATCAAAGTGGCAGATAGTATTTTTCTAGATGAAATCAATAAGCGAAGAACCTTCGCCATCATCTCTCACCTAGATCTTTAGCGCTAAATTTTCATAAGTCAGGTTGAGTCAGCTTGTGACAATAAACCTAACAAAATCAATTGATTACGACTTGTCTTAGCTTGTCGTATTGACTCTCAAAGTCTTCTTCAGCCATCCTAAGTCCAGCAATTTGTGTACACGCTTTGAGGAAGAGCGTCGTGCTTGCGGAGGTCTGGTTAAAATCTGACTGTGGCAAGCCACGTAGCAAACGAGAAGAAAAAGCAGATCGTGACGATTTGAGTGCGAGCGTAATGCTTTCAGGGAAAATGATCTTTCAAATTCGGTATCGCTACCATGGAAAAGCAACAAGGCTTGATCTTGGCTCATATCCTTTAATGTCTCTCAAAGAGGCGCGCGCCGAAAACATGCACCTTAAAAAACAACTTGAGCAAGGGCATAATCCCAAGATCGTGAAACAGTTTGAGAAACAGGCAATAAAAAACGCTTCTCTGCTGAGTGAAGTGCATGTCGAATGGTATGAAAACTAGTGTGTGCTTAACAAGAAAAATCATCAGACAAAAAGCCTTCTATATCAAGGAACAGTAGACGCTTAAGAAAAAACAGCGCTCTCGAAAGTCCTTGATCAGAGATTTGGATTAGAAAGACCCTTGCTCCTTGTGGATTCCCCAATTTTCTCATATGCTTACCTATAGTCTCATGGTGGGTAAAACTATGTCCGATGAAATACCGACCTTGAAAGAGGTCGCCGACTATCTCAAGTTGGCAGAAAAAACCGCATATCGACTGGCTGCTGAAGGCAAATTGCCCGGATTTAAAGTAGGCGGCAGTTGGCGGTTTAAACAGGAGGATATCCTCCAGTGGATTGAAGAACAGAAGAAGAAAGAAACGGAGTAACAGCCGAATGGCTCAGCTAGAGAATATAGAAGCAATAGAAAAACGACTGTGGGGCAGCGCTGACAACCTTCGCGCCAACAGCAACTACGCCAGCAACGAATATTTCATGCCCGTTATGGGGCTTATCTTCCTCCGCCATGCTTATAGCCGTTTTCTGGTGGTAAAGCCGGAAATCGAGGCTTCACTGCCATCGCGTGGCGGCGTGACCAGACCGCTCACCAAAGAAGACTTCTCTAGTAAGGGGGCGATCTTCCTTCGCGATATTGCCCAGTTCGATTATTTGGTGAATCTGACTGAGGGCGATGATCGCGCCCAGGCTATCATTGACGCGATGGAGGCCATCGAAGAAGACTACGAAACCCTCAAAGGCGTATTGCCCAAAAGCGAATACCAAGAGCTGGACAATGACGTGCTTGGTAATCTGCTCCGTACCTTTAACGATCCCGCTCTTAAAAAGGCGACTGGCGATATCTTCGGGCGTATCTATGAATACTTCCTAACGCAATTTGCCAACCAAAGCGCTCACGATGCCGGTGAATTCTTTACGCCTGTGTCACTCGTTCAGATGATCGTGAACTTTATAGAGCCCGATCACGGCTCGGTGATCGACCCTGCTTGTGGATCGGGCGGTATGTTTGTGCAAAGCGCGCATTTTATCGAGAAGATGCACAAGAATCCGCAGGATGTAGCCACTTTCTACGGTGCGGAGAAAAACCCGACCACCATACGCCTTGCAAAGATGAACTTGGCTGTACATGGCCTTGAAGGGAAAATCCAGAAAGCCATTTCCTATTACGAAGACCCACATGATTTTCTGGGTAAAGCCAATTTCGTGATGGCTAATCCGCCGTTCAACGTCGATGACGTAGACGCGGAGAAAATCAAAAACGATCCACGCTTGCCCTTTGGTCTGCCAGGGGTGAACAAGAAAGGCTCCGTCTCCAACGGTAACTACCTCTGGATTTCTTACTTCTATAGCTATCTAAATCCCGAAGGTCGAGCAGGATTTGTTATGTCCTCGCAGGCTTCAAGTGCGGGCGGGCAGGAAGCGGAAGTGCGCCGTAAGCTGGTTGAAAGTGGTCATGTCGGCGCGATGGTGGCCATCCGCTCCAATTTCTTCTATACACGCACAGTGCCTTGCGAGCTTTGGTTTTTAAATAAAAACAAACCAGCGCACATGAAAGACAAGGTGCTGATGCTCGATGCGCGTAATGTCTATACAAAAGTCACGCGGAAAATTTACGACTTCTCGCCTGAACAACTGGCCAACCTGACCTCTATAGTCTGGCTCTACCGGGGTGAAAATGAACGCTTCTTGGAGCTGATTGAAAGCTATCTTGATTGCACGCTTGCTGAAGCGAAGACCAGTAAAGAGCAAATGGATGGGGTTATTGCCGGACTGGGCGAACTCTTCGGCAAACTCGCTGAAGTCGATGAAGAAACGAAAAGCGCCTTCGAACTGCTGGGTAAAGATATCAACGCCTTTGAAGCCAGCATTGATACTGAGAGTAAGGCTTGGGGAAAGTCATCCAAAGACAACGCAGGATTACAAGCCTCTGCTGTGAAGCTGGAGCCATTGGCAGAAACCAGTCGCGACCTGATCAAGCAGATTGACCAGCTCTATAAGTTTGTTGAGAAACAGGCCAAGGAGAGCGGTGAGAAAGGCTTAAACAAACTCATCAAGGAACTGGATGAGCAGCGCAAAGAAGCCGTTGAGCAGTTAAAACTGATCCGTTATTTCTTCAAACAAGTCCATTGGCTGCAAGATCGCTTCCCTGATGCGCAGCTTGCTGATGTTGAAGGCTTGGTCAAGCTGGTAGACATCGAAGAGATCGAAGCCAATGACTGGAGCCTTACCCCAGGGCGATATGTTGGTGTTGCGCCAGAGGAAGAAGACGAAGACTTCGATTTTGAAGAAACGCTCCGCGATATTCATATTGAGTTAAAAGGGTTGAATGAAGAGGCTGCTACTCTTGCAGATCAAATTCAGAAAAATTTTGCGGAGCTGGGCATATGATCGGCTTTCAGGAGAAAATGATTTCTGAACTTATTCAGGAAGAAGCCATCCTGGCAGTACAGGATGGCAATCACGGTGAAAAACATCCAAAATCTAGTGATTATGTTGAGAGTGGAATTCATTTCGTTATGGCCAATGATCTTGGCTCTGGGAGCATAGACTTAAAGGGCTGTAACAAAATTCCTGAGAATTTGGCATCCAAACTACGCATTGGTTTTTCCAGGAAGGGCGATGTTCTTCTTACTCACAAAGGGACTATAGGAAATGTAGCCATCGTTGGTGCTGTAGAGCCTTATGTCATGCTAACACCTCAAGTGACCTATTATCGAACAAACGACGACAAGCTATCAAACCGATATCTAGCATATGCTTTTAGAGAGCCAATGTTTCAAAAGAGAATGAAATCTTTGGCTCAACAGTCTACTCGTCCATATATTGGCATTACTGCACAACGAAACCTAAAAATACTCTGGACGGATCGCAAGACCCAGGATTCAGTCGTAGATATTCTCGCTAAATACGACGACCTCATCGAAAACAACAAGCGGCGGATTGGGTTGCTGGAGGAGTCGGCGAGGCAGCTTTACAATGAATGGTTTGTGCGCTTTCGCTTCCCTGGCCATGAGCATGTCAAAATCATTGATGGCGTGCCGGAGGGGTGGACGGCTGGGTGCGTTAGTGATCTTGGCGAAGTTATTACTGGAAAAACACCTTCTACTAAAAGCGAAGAAAATTATGGTGGCGATATACCATTCATAAAAACTCCGGATATGCATGGCAATTCTGTTGTGATACGAACAGAGCATCTACTGACTGAAAGAGGAGCTAACACCCAGCCGAAGAAGATGATACCTGCCAATTCGGTTATGGTTTCATGTATAGGGACAATTGGTGTCACCTCGCTAAATGCGTATCCGTCACACACTAATCAACAAATTAACTCTGTAATTCCAAAGAGCGATATCTATCGATACTTTGCCTTCTTTTCATTGGCTTCTCTTAAAGCAAGAATGGAAGCAATGGGTGGTGGCGCAACTATGGCAAATGTTAACAAAGCAAAATTTTCAGGATTGCCAGTGGTTATTCCTCCGGAAAAATTACTTGAAGTTTTTCATGAGTCAGTGCTGCCGATATTCTCACAAATACTTACCTTGTCGTTGAGTATAGAAAAATTGGCTGAGGCAAGGGACTTATTGCTTCCCAAACTCATGAATGGGGAGATTGCCGTATGATGGCTCCGCTCAATGAAGATACGCTGGTGCAGGCAACGACTGCCGATTATTTGGAAGAGCAGCTTGGCTGGGAGAGTGTCTACGCCTATAACAATGAGACATTTGGCAAAGAAGGCACGCTTGGCAGGGAGTCTGATAAAGAGGTTGTCTTAACCCGTTATCTGGGTGAAGCCTTGGTTAAGTTTAATCCTGGCTTGCCTGATGCGGCCTATGAGGATGCACTACGCCAGATCACTGAAGCCCCCGTTACTGAAAACACCCTGCAAATCAATTTTGAGCAATATGAGCTGATCAAAAGTGGTGTTCAGGTGCAATACCGCAATGCCAAGGGCGAGCTTGAGAAAAAGCGCCTAAAAGTTTTTGATTTCGATACTCCCGAAAACAATCACTTCCTGTGTGTCCGAGAGCTATGGGTGCGCGGTGATATATACCGTCGCCGCGCCGACATTGTTGGTTTTGTCAATGGCCTTCCCTTGATGTTTATTGAGTGCAAGACCATTCACAAAGACATCCGTCATGCTTACGAGAAAAACCTGTCAGACTATAAAGACACCATCCCGCATCTATTCCATCACAATGCCTTTGTGATATTGGGCAATGGCGTAGACGCGAGGATTGGCTCAATTTCCAGCAAGTTCGAGCACTTTAATAACTGGAAGCGTTTGGCCGAGGACGACCCTGGCGTGGTGGATATGGAGACCTTGCTCAAAGGTATTTGTAACAAGCGCGATTTTCTTGATCTCTTTGAAAACTACACACTGTTTGACCAAAACGAAGACGGAAAATTGATCAAGATTGTTGCTCGTAACCACCAGTTTTTGGGTGTAAACCGCGCCATTGAAGCCGTACAAAACCGCGAAGAGCACAAAGGTAAACTTGGCGTGTTCTGGCATACGCAGGGCTCTGGTAAATCCTATTCCATCGTTTTCTTTGCGCGCAAGATTCACCGCAAGCTCGGCGGCAACTTCACCTTCCTGATTTGTACTGACCGTGAAGATCTGGATGGGCAAATCTATAACACCTTCGCAGGGTGCGGCCTTGTGGACAATGATCAAGACCCATGCCGCGCTGCCTCCGGTGATCATTTGAAAAAGCTGTTAAACCAACACAAAGCCTATGTCTTCACGTTGGTTCAGAAATTTAATAAGGATGTTGATCCCAATGATCCTTATTCAGATCGAAACGACATAATAGTTATTACCGATGAAGCGCACCGCACTCAATATGGCCGTTTGTCATTAAACCTGCGCAATGCGTTGCCAAATGCCAGCTATATTGGCTTTACCGGAACACCGCTCTTCAAGGATGATGAAATCACCCGCCGCGTATTCGGGGATTACATCTCCACCTATGACTTCCAACGTGCCGTTGAAGATAAGGCCACCGTGCCACTTTATTATGATGCCAGAGGCGAAAAGCTTGGGCTGGCTACGAATGATCTTAATGAAAAAATCGCCTCTAAGCTGGAAGAGATCGAGATAGAAGATCAGGATGTTGCCGAGAGACTGGAGCGGGAGCTAAAGCGCGATTACCACATCATTACTGCGCAAAGCCGCTTGGAGCAGATCGCCGAAGACTTTGTTGATCACTACAGCGTAGGCGGTCAAAACGGTAAAGCGATGATGGTCTGTATCGATAAGATCACTTGCGTTCGGATGCAGCACATCATCCTTGAAAAATGGCAGGCCAAAATTACAGAGCTTGAAAAAGAGCTGACCAAGCTGGCTGACGAACAGGCCATCAAGAAACTGGGGCGCAAACTTGCTTGGATGCATGAAACCATCATGGCCGTTGTGGTCAGTGAGGAGCAAGGCGAGGTCGATAAATTCCGCAAGTGGGAACTTGATATTACGCCGCACCGTAAGCTGATCAAAGAAGGCTTTGAAACACCTGATGGCAAACGTATTGATATGGAGAGTGCTTTTAAGAAGGAAGAGCATCCTTTCCGCGTCGCCATAGTATGCGCTATGTGGCTCACTGGCTTTGACGTGCCAACCATGTCTACTTTGTATCTCGATAAACCGCTCAAGGCCCATACCTTGATGCAGGCCATTGCTCGCGCCAACCGTGTAGCGGAAGGTAAGAATAACGGCCTTATCGTTGATTACTGCGGCATCCTGAAAAACCTGCGCAAAGCACTTGCCACCTTTGCAGGCCATACAGGTATTGAAGGCGATGAGGGCAATCCTCCGACGGAACTTGACCCGGTAAGACCGGAAGAAGAATTGCTTGCAGACCTTGAAGATGCGATTGAAGCGGTAAGAGCCTTCCTGGTTGCAAAAGAATTCAGGTTGGAAGATGTTCTTGAAAAAACAGGGTTTGAAAGAAACAAAGCCATTATTGACGCAAAGGAAGTCGTTAACCAAAACGATGCAACTCGCAAGCGCTTTGAAATTATTTGCCGCGAGGTGTTTAAAAAGTTCAAGGCTTGTTTAACGATCAAGGCCATTAATGATTACCGCTCCTCCTACGATGCAATCAATATTATCTATAAGAGCCTGCAAAAAGATGTTGAGAAGGCAGATATTTCTGACATCATGCGCGAGCTTCACACCGTCATCGAAGAAAGCATCGAGCCGACAACTGGCGTAAAAGAGCCGAGCAAGCTTTATGATATCAGCAAGATCGATTTTGAGCGGTTAAGAAAAGAGTTTGAACGCTCACCTGCTAAGAATACAACTGTGCAAAGCCTAAAAGAAATCATCGAGAAAAAGCTCCTTAAAATGCTCATGCAAAATCCAACAAGAACGGATTTTCAAAAGCACTACGAAGAAATCGTTAATGACTACAATAACGAGAAGGATCGCGTAACTATCGAGGCTACGTTTGAAGCCTTGCTCAAACTGGTAGATGAGCTGAGCGAAGAAGAACAGCGAGCAGTTAAAGAAGGTTTATCCGAGGAGTCTTTGGCATTCTTCGATTTGCTGTTAAAGCCTGACCTTTCCAAAAAAGAAATTGATCGTATTAAAAAAGTGGCCGAAGGTCTTTACAGGACGATAAGGGAAGAGCTTGGCCGAATTCAAAACTTTTCAGCCAAGCAGAGCACTCGTGATGAAATTAAAGTCAAGATAAAGGACTTCCTGTGGGATGATAAAACTGGCTTGCCGGAAAGTTTTGCACCAGGAGAAGTCGAGGAAAAAACAGATGCAGTGTTTAAGTACTTGTTGATTTCTCAACGTAACGATGCTCGGTTGAGTAGTGTCTGATCTCACCCAAAGCGGACACTGTACATGAAGTGGATTTCAATACTAACAAGGAGTCAAAATGTATATTAGAAATATATCGGTATTGAATTTTAGGCTTCTGGAAAACGTTAACCTTAGCCTAGAACAAAGAACCACAGTTATTGTCGGGCGTAACAATAGCGGTAAAACATCTTTGACAGAGCTTTTCCGACGTCTTCTAACAGATAAAACGCCAAATTTCCGGCTGGAAGATTTCTCTCTATCAGCACATGAAAAATTCTGGCAGGCTTTCGAACAGCTACAGGCAGGTGAAGACGAAAACACGGTGCGAGCAGCGCTGCCGGCTATAGAAATTTGCTTGTCAGTGAATTATGAAGACAATGCTGCGTCTTATGGGCCGCTTAGCGAATTTATCATTGATCTGAACACCGATTGTACGGAAACACTAATCAAAGTCCGCTATGAACTGGAAAAGGGAAAATTGCAAAACCTGTTTGAAGAAATTGAACTGAACGGGGAAGTGCCAGTCGCAGAACAAAAAATAGACTTCTTTAAAACTATCAAAGACCGTGTTCCCAAACTATATGCAGCCAGAATTTATGCGCAAGACCCTAACGATGCGACGAACCAGAAAGACCTGGAAGCAAGCAAACTTCACGCTCTTTTACAATCCGGCTTTATCAATGCGCAGCGCGGCCTAGATGACGCCGCGCGCAAAGACGGGGCAGACCAGAAAAAGAACAATGTCTTGGGAAGCATTTTGGAGCAGCTTTTCAGCACAGCCTCAAATTCGGATAACGCGCAGGATCAGGAAATTATAACCAACCTGGAAACAGCAATTCAGGGTATTCAGCAAGGCATCGATGAAGGATTCAACGCCCAGCTTTCCGATCTGCTGCCGACATTCTCTATGTTCGGTTATCCGGGTTTAAGCGACCCGAATTTGCGGACTGAAACGACGCTAGACGTAGAAAGATTACTTAAAAATCATACCAAGGTTCATTACGCAGGCGTGAACGGCATCAACCTACCGGAAGCTTATAACGGCCTCGGAACCCGGAATCTCATATATATTTTGTTGCAACTTTTGGAGTTTTACAAAAGTTTTACAGCAAAAGATTCAACGGCAGGTATGAACCTGATTTTTATAGAAGAGCCGGAAGCCCACCTTCACCCGCAAATGCAGGAAGTCTTCATTGCCAAGTTAGGCGAAATCGCAGAAAGTTTTGCCAGAACTTTTGGCGACCGTGCAGCCTGGCCGGTACAGTTTGTTGTAACTACTCATTCGCCGCACATGGCAAACAAAGCGCAGTTTGAAGCCATAAGATATTTCCTAACTCACCCGCAGGACGGGGCAGAAAATATCCGTACGGCCGAGATTAAAGACCTGAAAAAAGGCTTAGCCAGTACGCCGCCGCCAGACAAAGAGTTTTTGCATAAATATATGGTTCTTACGGGTTGCGATTTATTGTTTGCCGACAAGATCGTACTTATCGAGGGGGCAACAGAGCGTATAATGTTGCCGGAAATAATAAAAAAAGTAGATACCGCTACCGGGGCCAATGCTCCCAAGCTTTCAAGCCAGTATGTTTCCGTTATGGAAGTTGGTGGCGCTCACGCGCACAAATTTTTTGATCTGCTGAATTTTCTCGATCTCAGCACGATAATAATAACCGATATAGATTCAGTTGACGGCAATTCAGAAGGTTGTGAAGTTTCGGCCGGAGTCGGCACGAGTAATAGCTGTATTAAGGAATGGTTTAGCCCCGATGTTACGCCCGCCCAACTTGTAGCGAAAACGGATGATGAAAAAACTCAGGGGCGTGTCCGGCTGTGCTATCAAGTTCCTGAACAAGACGGCGGCGGTTGTGGCAGAAGTTTTGAAGATGCTTTCATTCTTGCTAATAATGCCGCCTTTGAACTGCCAACGGCTAACGCCACGGACGCCTACGATAAAGCCAAAAAAATCAAGAAAACAAACTTCGCCATTGAATACGGCATTGATAATACGAACTGGAATGTTCCCCTATACATAGCACAAGGGCTTCGTTGGCTGGCCGCTTCTGATATTTTACTGCCACAGCAAAACCAGAACGAAGCAGATGGAGAAGTGGCATGACGGCAGATGCAGCCTTAAATCCCGCAGAACAAGCCTCTGAAGAGGCGCTTGCAAAAATTCGGGAATATCTTGCCGAAGGAAAGAGCTTCTTGCTCGAAGCGGGAGCCGGGGCAGGAAAAACATACTCCCTAATCGAAACGCTCAAGCACCTGATAGCAGAAAGGGGCAATGAGTTGATAAGCAAGCATCAACAAATAGCCTGCATCACCTATACTAATATTGCCGCCGATGAAATCACTTCAAGAACAGACAGCCACCAGGCCATTAACTCATCAACGATCCACCACTTTTGCTGGTCTTTGATAAAGGATTTCCAGCCATACCTGCGCGAAAAATTGCAGGAGATAGATAAATGGCCTGAAATAATCGAAGAAGCTGGCGGTATTAACAATCAGGAAGTTGTCTATGATTTGGGCTATAGAAAAATCGACGATAAAGAAATCACGCTGCACCATGACGATATTTTATCCTTTATGGTTATGATCCTGAACGAACCTAAATTTCAGAGCCTGTTTGAAAAGCGCTACCCCATACTTTTTATAGATGAATATCAGGATACGGAAACTGCCTTCGCAGAAACCTTAAAGACTTGCTTTTTAGACACAGGCACAGGCCCTTTAATCGGCTTCTTTGGCGACCACTGGCAAAAAATTTACGGTTCGGGCTGCGGTAAGATCGAGCATCCAAACCTTGAAGTAATCGGCAAGGAAGCCAATTTTCGATCCGTACCAGTTATTGTAAATTCACTCAACAATATGCGACCGTCCTTACCTCAACAAGTCCGTGATCCTGACGCCACAGGCGCTATCAGCATATTCCATACGAACAGCTGGCAAGGAACAAGGCAAACTGGCGGACATTGGAGCGGGGATCTTCCCGCTGAAGAAGCGCATAATTATTTGGAAAATCTGAAAGAACGGCTGCAAAGAGAGGGTTGGGAATTTTCACCCGACAAAACCAAAATATTAATGCTTACGCATAACGTGCTGGCCGCAGAACAAGGATATAGAAATCTGTCTGGTGTTTTCCGTTACAATGACTCATTTACTAAAAAAGAAGATCGGCATATTGCCTTCATGGTCGATATTCTAGAGCCAGTTTGCATTGCCTATGCTAATCGGCGCTATGGCGAAATGTTCTCTTTATTGGGAAGGCGTACTCCGCTATTGAGTTCGCACCAGAACAAAGAAGAGTGGACAAGGAGTATGAACACTTTACTAGCTTTGCGCGAAAGGGGGACGATAGGCGAAGTTGTTGACCATCTTCTACAGACAAGACGGCCGCGTTTGCCGGAAGGTGTGGAAAACAAAGAGCGCAGATTACAAGAGTGGCTACAGAAAGCCCCAGAAGAAAGGGAGGATAACCGCTCGTTGTCTGAATTGAGCAATCTTAGAACCATTGCCTATAGTGAGGTTATAGCGCTTGCAACTTTCCTGAATGACTTAACGCCCTTTAATACCAAACATGGTGTAAAGGGGGCTGAATTTGAAAACGTATTGGTCGTCTGTGGCCGGGGATGGAATCATTATAACTTCAATCAATTCTTGGAATGGGCCGGAGGCACTGTACCGGCAAATAAGCAAGCGTCTTATGAGAGAAATCGCAACTTATTTTATGTTGCTTGCTCTCGTTCTAAAAAGCGGCTTTGCTTATTGTTTACCCAGGAGTTAAGCGATACGGCAATTCAGACGCTATCCAATTGGTTTGGACAGGACTCTATTATTGCGGCCTGAATTTTGAGTCTTGATTAATTTCCGCTTATGGCCGTTTGCGGAAATCAAGGGCGTAAAACCCTTGATACAAGTTCATTCTCGATATTCTGCAATGAAGCCAAAGCATTCGTGCGTTGTAGCGTATTTGCATTGCTTTTTATAAGCTCGATAAAGACTTCTTTGTGTAGGCCGTGAAGCTGATAAGTGCTTTTGGCTGCTAATTCAAATTTTGTTACTAATCGCATTGTAACCTCCTATGTGTTGGAGGCCGTGACTATCACGGCCTTTGCATGGCCGCGTGTCAGCGGAAATGAGATTAACTGCACCTTTGGTCGCAACGTCAGAGGAGAAGCGTTCCACGCTTGCAGGTTCTGGGCTCATTTATCGCTAAATGTGGTTGCTAAAAGGCCGCGCATGGTCTGCGCATTCAATGCTGATGGTTTTGATGATGTAACAATATTGGATCAGCAACAAAGTGCTGATGCTTTTGCCGGAACAGAAATATCGCTGCGCTGAAAAAGGCAGAATACGTTCGTATTCGCACTATCTGGATTTATTTCCTCTTTTGGGTATACGTCAAACTATCACATAACTTGTCTTCATCAAGACATCCCCCGACCTTCCGCACCCTCTCAAGTTCAGGCTTGTGCAGGACGGGTGGTACCCCCTGTCTGGATTACGTCAAAACATGTGATCTTCGCTCGCAAGCTCGCTTCTTTCCTTGGGGTTTTCAACCCCAAAAGGGGATGAATTTTTAACCTTACAGGAGCAAGACAATGAGCGAAGAAATCAGAATCTATGTTGCAGACTTAGCCGCATACAACAACGGCAAATTACATGGTGTTTGGATTGATGCCACACAGGACATGGACGACATTCAAGATCAAATTAACGAACTACTAGCCAATAGCCCCGAACAGGATGCAGAAGAATACGCCATTCATGACTACGAAGGCTTTGCAGGTTATTCAGTGTCTGAGTATGAAGGCATTCAACGTGCAGATGAAATAGCGTGCTTTATTGCTGAGCATGGCGAGATTGCAAGTGAATTACTTTCACACTTTGGTGATAGCATCGAGGATGCACAAAATGCCATCGAAGAAAATTATTGTGGCTGTTACGCCTCTCTTGCAGATTATGCCGAAGAGCTCACCGAGGAAACCACACAGATCCCTGAGCATTTAGCCTTTTATATCGACTATGAAAAAATGGGGCGTGATATGGAGCTTGGTGGTGATGTATTCACCATCGAAACTGGCTATCAGGAAGTGCATATTTTCTGGAACCACTAAGGAAGAGGAGCTCTTGCCTTAATCAGGCAGGGCTTGTTTTCAACAGCGCTTTTTGGGCTCAGCGGCCATTTGGCCTTAATGGCTCATTCTTCACTTGTCTTGTCGCCAAGCCGTCAAGCTGAGCCCAAAAAGTTTAAATAATGCTGGATATTGGTACTTACAGTACCGATAGCGCCCTTGTTTTAAACTGTGCTGGTTTAGGATTATTTTTATCTACGGCGATATGCGCCGTAAAAGTTGAAGATCATAAACTTAAATTCGTATACAATTATGTATACCTGAAATAGCTTTCAGTAAATAAATAGGTTTACATTGTTCTGTATAGGGTTAATTCATTTATTGACTTAGTTATTGTTTCAGTATATAAATATGTATACGGAATTAGTGTTCGAGTACATATATAGGTTGTCCAGAGTAAAAGCGCATGAGCATAGACAAGATAGTTGCCAAGCAATATAGAGACAAGGTAAATCAAGCTGTAAGTCTGTTTGGTAGCTTATCTGCGCTTCCTAACCATGGGCTTCCTAAAGAGGGTTGGCTGCGCACAGTACGAACGGCACTTGGTATGTCTGGAACGCAATTGGCTAAAAAGCTGGGTGTAACCAAGGCAAGAATATCCAAGGTTGAACAAGATGAACCACACGGTAGTGTTACCCTAAAAACCATGCGATCTATGGCTGAAGTGATGAATTGCAAGTTTGTGTATGCGATTGTACCAAAGCAAAACGTGGAAGATGTGATTAAAGAACGCGCCATTGAAAAGGCTCGTGCTCAGGTAAAAGCTGCATCCACTCATATGGCACTTGAAGCGCAATCATTGAGTAAAGAACAGATCGAATTTGAGGTTGAGCGTATTGCTACGCAAATAATGGACAAATTGCCATCCGACTTTTGGAATGATCAGTAGTTGAATTAGAGATGATGGATGATTACTCAAATCTAGTTGATCACTTATTAGATGGCGTAGATGGAGCTACGCCACTTGACCCCGATGATTTGAATGGTCTGAAGTTCAAGCATGTTAGTACTAGAGGCGAACTAGACCAGCTTGAGCAAGCTGGCATCACTGAAGGATTGAAGTGGTTAGATAAACAAAAGAGCCCTGATGTGTTGTCAGAGTATTTTGTTTTAGAACTGCACAAGCGGTTGTTTGGCAGTGTCTGGAAGTGGGCAGGCACATTTCGCAGCACGGAAAAAAATATCGGTGTTGATCCAATACAGGTTGCTATTCAATTGCGGCAACTATTGGATGATGCCAAATACTGGGTTGAGCATGGTATTTATGCGCCTAAAGAGCTAGCGGCTAGGTTTCATCATAAGCTGGTATTTATACATCCGTTTTCTAATGGTAACGGGCGGCATGCACGGATAATGGCAGATGCAGTATTAACTAAACTATTAAATAAGCCAGCTATTGATTGGGCTGGTGATTACAGTCTGGAAGCCATGAATGAGCGTCGTCAGCAGTATATTGCAGCGCTTAGAGCCGCTGACAGGCATGATTTTAGTGCATTATTAAAATTTGTTGGTGCTTGATTTTTAAATATTTGAATGTCAAACATTAAGGCACACTTTTTTAAATTAGTTGTAAATAAGGTTTTTTCGGTATGAGCGAAAGTATTTTTTTAGATGAAGTCAATAAGCGAAGAACCTTCGCTATCATCTCCCACCCCGATGCGGGTAAAACAACCATTACTGAAAAGCTGCTTTTGCTTGGGCAAAAAATTCAAGAGGCTGGTACGGTTAAAGGTAAAAAGTCGGGTAAACATGCAACATCGGACTGGATGGAAATGGAAAAGCAGCGGGGTATTTCGGTAACAACCTCGGTAATGCAATTTCCTTACAATGGTCGCACTGTAAATCTACTTGATACACCTGGCCATGAAGATTTCTCCGAAGATACTTATCGTACTTTAACCGCTGTTGATTCTGCTTTAATGGTTATTGATAGTAGTAAAGGGGTTGAGGATAGAACCATTAAATTAATGGAAGTTTGTCGTCTGCGAGATACGCCAATTGTTACTTTCATGAATAAGCTCGATAGAGATATTAAAGATCCGATTGAACTGATGGATGAAGTAGAAGAGGTGCTTAATATTAAATGCGCTCCGATTACCTGGCCTATTGGTATGGGTAAGGAGTTTAAAGGGGTTTATCATATTCTTGAAGACAAAACCTATTTTTATCAAACAGGGCAAGGGCATTTAATTCAAGAAATTGATGTGGTTGAGGGGTTAGATAACCCTGAGCTTGATAAACGAATTGGAAGTTACGCGCAAGATCTTCGCGATGAGCTTGAGCTAGTGCTTGGAGCAAGCCACGAATTTGATTTAGATGAATTTTTAACAGGCAAGCTTTCTCCGGTTTATTTTGGTACGGCATTGGGCAATTTTGGTGTTACCCAAATGCTCGATGGTTTTGTTGAATGGGCGCCTAAACCCTTAGCGCGTAGCTCGCAAGACAGAGATGTGAATTCAGATGAAGATAAGTTTACGGGCTTTATTTTTAAAATTCAGGCCAATATGGATCCTCAGCATAGAGACAGAATTGCCTTTATGCGAATTGTTTCAGGGCGTTATAGCAAAGGCATGAAAATGAAGCACGTGCGATTAGGTCGCGATGTACAAGTGTCTAATGCGGTAACTTTTTTAGCAGGTGACAGAGCCAACCTTGATAACGCTTATGCGGGTGATATTATTGGTTTGCATAACCACGGCACTATTCAAATTGGTGATACTTTTAGCGAAGGTGAGCTTTTAAAGTTTTCGGGCATTCCAAACTTTGCACCAGAGCTTTTTCGCCGGGTAAGACTTAAAGATCCTTTAAAAAATAAAGCATTATTAAAAGGCTTAATTCAATTATCCGAAGAAGGCGCTACTCAAGTTTTTAGACCCATGAGTTCTAACGATTTAATTTTAGGTGCAGTTGGTGTGTTGCAGTTTGACGTTGTTGCTCATCGTTTAAAAGATGAATATAAAGTTAATTGTATTTTTGAACCAGTAACCGTAAATACGGCGCGTTGGGTTGAGTGTAGTGATGAAAAAATGCTCGAAGAGTTTAAGCGTAAAGCGGCTGATAACCTAGCGATTGATGGCGCTGAAAATCTCACATACTTAGCACCAACCCGAGTAAACTTAAATTTAACCGAAGAGCGTTGGCCTGATATTCAGTTTAATCATACTCGTGAGCACTAAAACATGCATCTTGAAGGCAAACGGGTATATATCTCAGCTAGCTATTAACAACTTGAGACAATTAAACGCTTAATTTTTGTACGAATTAAGCGTTTTTTTTTGCTTATTTGATTAGCTCGATATAAAGTACGCCTAATAATCATAAGGCTATTATTATTTTGCTCTTACATTCAATCAGTTTTGTATAGCAATAATAATGAGAACACTAATAAATAATTATGTCTAACCAAATCAAACTTTTTGATTCACATTGTCATTTAGACTTTCCTAAATTTAAGGGAAAGGTCGATGCTATGGTTTCTAAATGCGAAGAAACTGGAATTGGTGGTATTTTAATTCCGGGTGTCACTCGTGAAGGATGGCGCAGATTAAGACAAATTTCTGCACGTTATGCCATTTGCCATAGTGCCTTAGGTTTGCATCCTATGTTTATGAAAGAGCATAAAAAATCACACCTGCGCGATCTTGAAATGGCACTTTCGGTTGGTCCTATTGCTGCTATTGGTGAAATTGGTCTCGACTTTTATCATGGCAGAAGCGAACAAAGCGAGCAAATTGAATTTTTTGAGTCGCAAGTTATTATTGCAAAAACGGCTAATCTGCCAATTGTAATGCACATTCGTAAGGCTCATGATGAAGTTTTACAAATATTAAAACGCTTAAACTTTAAAAATGGCGGCATTGTTCACGCCTTTAATGGTAGTGAAAATCAAGCTGAAAGATTTATAGATAATGGCTTTAAACTGGGTTTTGGCGGTGCAATGACCTACCCAAGAGCGGCTAAACTGCATAAGTTGGTACAAAACCTTCCATTAGCATCAATTGTGCTAGAAACTGATGCGCCTGACATGCCACCAGTAACTTGTAAGCTTGATTACAATACACCACTGCATTTATTTGATAATTTCCGTAGTTTTATTTCATTGCGTGAAGAATCCCCTGCGGTTATTGCCAAACAAACAACTGAAAATGTTTATGCAGTATTAAATATCGAAGTCCAATAAAGCCAAAGCTCTTACAGTTACTCACTCATTAAATTAAGATCAACAGACCCTAAGTGTTTGCTATTTAAAATCAATGCATTAGACTAGATATATCGTCCATTAAATGTTGCCCAAAGCAATGGTTAATCACACCAGTATTGATTTAGTAAGCTTTATTACAAAGCTAGAAAAAGATAAAGTTATTACTAAAGAGCAAGCAAAGTCTGCTCATATTACCTTGCGCCCACAAAAGCTGCTAGCTCATCCCATTAATCAAGTAGCAAGCCTAAAACTAAAGTCGGCAAAATTTAAAAATAAAACGCTTAGTAGTGAGCTTTTAACCGAGTGGTTTGCTGGCATTAATAAGCTTCCTTATGTTCGACTCGATCCGCTTAAAATTGATGTTGATGCAGTTACATCGGTAATGTCACAAGCTTTTGCTATTCGGCATAATATTCTTGCCTGTAATGTGAGTAATGACTTGGTTGAGATTGCTGTTATTGATCCTAATGAAACCAGTTGGGAGTCGGGCTTATCACATATTTTACGCAAACCTATTCAGCGAGTTTTCGCCAATCCCGACACGGTTAAACGCTTGCAACAAGAATTTTACCAACTAAGCGGCTCAATGAAAGGTGCAGCGGGTGAGTCATTACAAAATGTAAAGTTAAGTAATCTTGAGCAGTTGCTAGAAATTGGTGGAACATCAGATGTTGATGCTAACGATCAGCATGTTGTCCAAATTGTTGATTGGTTATTGCAATATGCGTTTTCTGAAAGAGCCAGTGATATTCATATTGAACCTCGCCGCGAAAAATCAAATATTCGTTTAAGAATTGATGGTGTTTTACATAAGGTTTATGAAATGCCAGCCAATATAGCCGCAGCAGTGGTGGCGCGATTTAAAATTTTAGGTCGAATGGATGTTGCCGAAAGACGTAAACCGCTCGATGGACGAATTAAAACTAAAACCCCTAATGGTTTAGAAATTGAACTTCGTTTATCTACATTGCCAACAGCCTTTGGTGAGAAGTTGGTAGCAAGGGTATTTGATCCAACAGTGCTACTGCGTAACTTTAAAGAGCTAGGTTTAGATGATAAAACCGAACAGTCATGGCTTAATATGGCACACCAACCCAATGGTATTGTGTTACTGACTGGGCCTACAGGTTCGGGTAAAACGACTACGCTATATACCACGCTTAAAAAAATTGCGACCTCAACGGTTAATGTTTGTACCATTGAAGATCCTATCGAAATGGTTGAGCCTGCGTTTAATCAAATGCAGGTACATCACGACATTGATGTAGATTTTGCTAGTGGTGTGAGAGCTTTGTTAAGACAAGATCCTGATATTATAATGATAGGTGAAATTCGTGATCACGAAACCGCAGAAATGGCTATTCAAGCATCGCTTACCGGGCATTTAGTGATCTCAACCCTGCATACTAACGATGCATCCTCTGCAATAACAAGGTTGCAAGATATTGGCGTTCCTCATTATTTAATTAATGCAACATTATTAGGTGTTATGGCTCAGCGGCTAGTAAGAACTTTATGTCCGCATTGTAAACATGCTGTAGCGCCCGATGAGGCGGGCTGGAAAGAGCTTGTTCAAGGTTTTGATATTCCAGTGCCTAAGTTAATGTTTAAGCCAGCAGGTTGTGATGAATGTAGACAATCTGGTTATAAAGGTCGGGTTGGGATCTATGAATTACTTGAAGTTAGTAGCGATATTAAAAAGCTCATTGGCACTAGTGGTGATGTTGCACCCATTAGAAAACAAGCACTTAGCAATGGCATGAACCTACTAAGAATTAGTGGTGCACAAAAAGTTGCTGCCGGTATAACAACGCTACAAGAAGTTATGAGAGTGGCTTCCCCCGCGTTTGAAGAAATTAATTAACTTAAATTCTCTCAACTTTATTCCCTCAAAATACATGATCTGCAAGTTAGTAAACCATTCTACTGGAGCCATGTTTTAGTCGCCAATAAATAGCCGAAATATTTCAATTGTAAATAAAAGTAAATACTACTACTAAAATATTGAATTTATATGATAATAGCCCCTACCTAAAATCAGGGGTTTTATATTAAATAATGATGAATCAAGTTAAATTCTTTCGCTCTTTATGGCTAGTTTTAATAACTCTTTTAACACTCACAGCCTGTAGTGAGCAACCAGCAGGTAAGCAAGGTAGAGGTAAAGGAAAACGTCCACAAGTAAAACCTGTTGCGGTAGAGGTTGCTCATGCCGAAGTAGGGCTAGCCGCAGCATTTTATGTAACAACGGCTACGGTAGAGCCAAGTAGCGATGCGCAAGTATTTGCTAGAGCTGCTGGTGTCGTTAGAGAAATATTTGCCGAAGAAGGCGATTCGGTTAAAGCGGGTGATATTTTATTACAGCTTGAAGATGACGATCAAACACTCAGGGTAAAACAAGCTAAACAAAAGCTGGCCAGTGCCGAAAGAGAATATTTGCGACTAAGCAAAATGAGCAAAGCTGGGGTTGTTTCGCCAACCGAGTTTGAAGCAACAAGAACAACCTTTGAAACGGCACAAACCGAACTAGAACTAGCCGAGCTAGCTTTGTCATACACTAAGGTTATGGCACCGTTTGATGGTAGATTAGTTTGGCGTGAAGTAGATTTAGGCGCTCATGTGCTTAGCGGAAACTTATTATTTAGAGTGATGGCAATAGAGCCCTTGCTTATTAGAGTTCACATTCCTGCTTCAAGAACCGCTAATATTGAAGTTGATCAACCCGTAAATTTAACTGTAGATGCATTGGGTGTCGATTTAATTGGAAATGTTGATTTAATCAGCCCAATTGTTGATCCAGATACTGGAACAGTAAAAGTAACTATCCGTTTAGAAGAGCAAGCTCATCAAGTTAGACCTGGTGATTTTGTTAGTATAAAACTAATAACTGATAATCGAGATAACGCCATGTTACTGCCTAGCCTTGCATTGATTGAGGAGCGTGGTGAGTATTATTTGTATGTTGAAGAAAATAATAAAGCGGTTCGTAAAGATGTAAAAGTGGGTTATGTAATTGATGATAAAACCGAAGTGATATCTGGAATTACACTACAAGATAAAGTAGTTGTTAAAGGTCAACGTAACTTAAATGATGGTAACCCGCTCAAAGTGTTTACCGCAGAAGAAGCGCAAAACCTACTTTCTCAAAAGAATAAGAAAAACAAACCCAATCAATCTAAAGGCAAGCGTAGCGATAAAAAGAAAGACAAAAAAGCTGCAAGTGCAGGAGCTGATTCATGACAAAAGGGGTTGTCAGCTTCTCGGTAAAGCGTAAAGTTACCATTTTTATGATTGCCTTAGCCGTATTAGCTTTTGGCGGTGTTGGTTTTTCTCGTTTACCAATTAATCTTTTGCCCACACTGAGTTATCCTTCATTAACGGTGCAAACTGAATTTCCTAATGCGGCACCTGCCGAGGTAGAACAATTAATCACTCGCCCTGTTGAAGAAGTGGTTGGGGTGCTAAAAGGATTAAAAACCATTCATTCGGTTTCTCGCTCGGGAATTTCTGAGGTTACCTTAGAGTTTGGCTGGGGTGCCGATATGAATGATCTGTCTATGGATATTCGTGAAAAACTAGATCGTTTAACTCTTCCCTTAGAAGCCGAACAACCCATTGTATTAAGGTACGATCCTTCGCTTGATCCCGTTATGAAGCTGAGCTTAAGTGGTGATCAAAACACTACCCAAATGACTCAACTGCGCTTACTTGCTGAGCGAGAAGTTAAAGAAGCCTTAGAGCGCATTGAAGGGGTGGCTTCGGCTAATGTGCAAGGGGGTGAAGAAGAAGAAATTCAAGTAAAGCTTGATCAAGGTAAGTTGGCAGCAATGGGCATTGCGCCGCAATCGGTAGCCACCATTTTGGGTGAGTCCAATATTAATCGACCTGGTGGCTCGTTAAAAAATGCACAAACTCAGCTGCTTGTGCGCACCTTAAATGAATATGACGACTTACAAGAAATGCGCAAACTTAGGATCACTCCTGTTGGTAGCGCACCTGTTTTATTAGGTGATGTAGCAGAAGTTGCATGGGCAAGTAAAGATAGAGAAGAAATTACCCGATTTAACGGTAAAGAAGGGGTGTTAATTTCGCTTTATAAAGAAGGTGATGCCAATACCGTTGAGGTAGCCGAATCAGTTAAGGCTTCATTTACCAGAGTTTCTCGCAAATTGCCTAAAGGTGTTAAGCTTGCCGTGCAATTTGATCAATCTCGTTTTATTCAGCAATCCATTGATGAAGTAAAACAATCTCTTGGCATTGGTGGACTTTTAGCAATTTTAGTTTTATGGATTTTCTTACGCGATTTTCGTTTAACAGCCATTATTGCTACAGCAATTCCATTGTCAGTTGTTGCTACGTTTATCTTTATGTATCGCTCTGATGTTTCGCTAAATATCATGTCACTTGGCGGTTTAACCTTGGGTGTAGGCATGCTAGTGGACGCTGCTATTGTGGTGCTTGAATCTATCCACCGAAAGCGCGAAGCTGGTTATGGTTTAGCCGAGTCGGCTATTTTAGGAGCCAGTGAGGTAAGCGGAGCTGTAACAGCATCGGTATTAACCACTATTGCAGTATTTATACCGATTGTTTTTGTAGAAGGTATTGCAGGACAATTGTTTACCGATCAAGCATTAACCGTTACTTTTAGCTTGTTAGCTTCACTGGTTGTTTCGTTTACTTTGATACCAATGCTGGCTTCTATTGGTAAGTCTGATCTCAATAAACCCAATGCAAAAATTAACAAAGAAACTTTAGGCTATTTTTCACTTTGGTATGAGTCAATTTTACGCAAAGTGTTAAAAATAAAATGGATAACCATTGGTGCAGGCTTTGCTATTTTATTGGCTTCATTGCAATTGCTTCCTTCTATTCCAACAGCATTAATTCCACAAATGAGTGAAGGAGAATTTTATTTTGATGTGAGCTTACCAGAAGGTAGCTCTTTACCATCAACCGATTCGGTTTTAAACAAAATGGAAAACTATGCTATTGATCATCCTGGCATAGAAAGAGTTTATACCTCGGTCGGTAGCCGCAATGTGAGCGGCGGATTATCGCTAAAAACTAAAGATGAAAACTTAGGACAAATTAATATTATTGTTAGCGATAGAACCAATAGCGAATTAGAACAACAAGTTATTGAAGATTTGCGAGCCGAATACGAAAATATTCCGCAAGCCGAAATTCAATTTGGCAGAGCTTCATTTTTTAGTTTAAAAACACCGCTGGAGCTTTTGTTTTTTGGTGAAAACTTGCAAGACTTACGCGAATATAGTTTAAGTATTTTGTCTGAATTAGAAAGTGTTGATGGCTTGGCAGATATTCAAGCATCATTAGAAACAGGCAACCCCGAGTTGATTATTTTGTTCGATAGACAAAAGCTTTCTAAATTAGGTTTTACTGTTCAATCGGTTGCCGATACCTTAGCGCAGCGGGTTAATGGAAGTGTGGTTTCGCGTTTTCAAAGACCCGATAGGCAAATTGACATTCGTTTAAGAAACCGCGAAGAAGATAGAAATACAGTAACCGACATTGAAAATATTGTCATAGGCATGGCTAATGATCGTCCTGTTAACTTAAATGCGGTTGCTAAAATTGTTTCGGCGCAAGGGCCTGCGGCAATTGACCGAATTCAGCAATCGCGTGTTGCCATTATTGCAGCTAGTGCCAAGGGCAGAAGCCTTGCCGATGTGAGTGCCGAAATTGAGCAATTAATTGCTAATAACCCGCCGCCCGTAGGGATCAGTTTTGAGTTTGGTGGACAAAAAATTGAAATGGAAAAATCATTTAATAGTTTAGTTTTTGCCATATTGCTTGCTATCTTTTTGGTTTATTTGGTTATGGCGGCAACCTTTGAACATTTAGGTCACCCATTTGTTATTTTATTAACTATTCCGTTAGCACTGGTTGGGGTTATTTTAGGTTTGTATTTTACTGGTTATGCCATCAGTGTTATTTCTATGATTGGCGCAGTTTTCTTGGTTGGTGTAGTCGTTAATAATGCCATTGTATTGGTTGATGCGATTAATCAACAGCGTAAAGCAGGGATTGAAAAACTTGAGGCGATAATCGCGGCAAGTAAGTCACGCTTAAGGCCTATTTTAATGACAACATTTACCACCGTATTAGGATTATTGCCCATGGCAATAGGTTTTGGTGAAGGGGCTGAATTACGTGCACCATTGGCGGTTGTTGTATCGAGCGGTTTAGTTGTTGCTTCTGCTCTTACTTTATTAATTATTCCTGCAACTTATTTAGTGATGCCTTCAAAGGTAATAACCGATGAAGAGCTAAATAAGCTGGATGAAAATGTTGCCTTAGCCGAAGAAAAAGAAACCCACCATTTAGAAGCGCATTAGGTGATGAGTGTAAGAGCTAAGTTATAAGGGCTAAGTTATAAGAGCTAAGCTAAGTGCTAGGTGTTTTGAGAGAAATTAATAGACTTAATTAAAGTCGATTAGGAGATTAATAATGACATTACCAGAGATTGCAGTTAAGCGGCCAATTGGCACCTTAATGGTACTGATCAGTATGATGGTTTTGGGCATTATTGCCATTAGCCGACTTGAATTAGCTTTTTTGCCCGAGTCAGAACAAAAAACGCTGCATGTTGTGGCTAATTATCAAAACGCTTCGCCTAAAGCGATTGAAAAAATGATTGTTAAACCTCTTGAAGAAGCGCTTTCTTCGATGAATGGTTTGCAGCATATGTGGTCAAATAGTGATAGACGTGGCGGGCGAGTTAATTTAAATTTTTCACTCGATACCGATATCGATTTAGCACGGGCTGAAATACATGATCGCATCGACAGAATAAAATCTGATCTTCCCGAAGATTTAGAGCGGGTGATTATTAGTGGCAACTGGAACCCGCAAGAGTCTGGCGAAACCATTATGGAAGCGCGGCTTAGCTCGGGTAGAGATCTCAGTAAAAACTACGATTTGCTCGATAGAAAAATTGTAAAACCTTTAGAGCGAATTGCAGGGGTTGCGGTTGTTAGTTTAGATGGGGTGAATCCACGTGAAATTCGTATTGAATTAAACTTAAATCAGCTTAAACAACATAAAATTAATGCTAGACAAGTATGGCAACTTATTGCACAAAACAACCAAAATGCAGCAATTGGCGTATTGAGAAATGAAGAATCAAAAATTGCATTAAGAGCCGTTGGAGCCATTGAAAAAATTGAAGAGCTTAAATCTCTGCCAATAACAGGTACTCATTTCACATTACAAAATGTCGCTAAAATCACTTATGTAGAGCCGCCTCTTGAGTATGGTCGTCACTTAGATGGCGACTTTGCCATCGGTTTAAATGTTGCTAAAGAATCATCGGCCAATACGATTACTATTGCCGATCAAGTTCATGCCAAAATTGCCGAAATGCAAAATGATCCCGAGCTCGATGGCATTAACTTTTTAGTTTGGCAAGATCAAGGCAAACAAATACGAGGAACATTGGGTGATTTAGAGCAAACAGGGTTGTTTGGCGCTATTTTAGCATCGCTTGTTTTGTTTTTATTTTTAAGAAAATTTTCTGTCACTATGGTGGCTGTGGCATGTATTCCGTTTGCTCTTATTGTGGCCTGTGGAGTCATTTGGTTACAAGGCAAAACTTTAAACACTATTTCGTTATTGGGCCTTATTGTTGGCTTAGGAATGCTGGTTGATAATGGCGGTTGTTATTATGGAAAATATTGATCGTTTCCAGAAAAAAGGCTACGACGGTAGAGTTGCCGCAATACTGGGTGCTAAAGAAGTTTCGGTTGCAGTAATCACCGCAACTATTACATCAATGATTGTGTTTTTACCTATTATATTTACTAAGCCAACTGAAATGAATGTTATGCTACAAGAGCTAGCATTAACCATTTGTATTACCTTGGCAGCCTCATTATTTATTAGTCAAACCCTGATCCCCTTGGCCGCAACTAAGTTACTTAAAAAGCCTAAGAAAAAGCCTAAAACACCTATTATGGATTGGCTACAAAAACATTATGTAAAAATTCTTTCTTTTACTTTAAAGCACCGATGGATTGCCGTAATAGTTGCAATTTCTGTGCTGGGGGCAAACTTATTATCCAATAAGCAATATCAACTTTAACTTTAGTACGGCTTCTGCCGAAACCTTTGTTGGTATTAGAGTTGAAATAGAAAGTCCTATGTCTCTTGCCGAGAAAGAAAAAATTATGTATCAAGTGGAAGGTTATTTAGAGCCATACCGAGAAGAGTTTAATGCTAAGTCTATTTATAGCTGGTGGTCAGATAACAGAGCGATTGTTAGGCTTTATATGAAAGATGGTTTTCAAAATGAAGAAGCCATGAACAAAATTAGACAAAAGCTACCAAGCATATTGCCACAACTGCCAGGCATTAAATTGCAAGTAGAAGATAATGCGCCATTTTGGCAGCGTAATAGAGGTAAACGAGTGGCAGTTAGAATGGTTGGTCCCGACATGGAAACCTTAAGCCAACTGTCTGAAGAAGCTATTAGGCGAATTGAAAATATTGAAGGACTATATGATTTTTATTCTACTGCCGAAGGCGGTCAATTAGAGTTTCAAGCCGAGCTTGATAGAGAAAAAATGGCAAGCTATGGCGTTCCTGTTAATCAACCTGCTGGTTTGGTTGAAATGACTTTTAGAGGCAGAAATTTACCACGTTATAAAAGTGAAAACGGCGAAGTAGAAATGCGCCTTTTGCTAGGTGAAGAAACAGAAACTCGTGAGCAAGATGTTAAAAATTTAAAGATCACAAAAGATGATGGCAAAGAAATTCAACTTGATGCGGTCTCAAATTTCACCACTAAAAAAGGCCCGCGTAGAATCAATCGACAAAATAAAGTGGCAAGCGTTTGGATTGGCGCAAGGTTTAATGATGGTAAAAGGCAGGAGCATACTCAAAAGGTAATGGCGGCAGTTAAAGATATGCAACTACCCGTTGGTTTTAGCTGGGAATTTAACAACCGTTTTAGGGGGGAACAACAAAGCCAAGATGAATTTAAAATGAGTTTGTTGCTTGCCTTAGGGTTAATTCTTGGAGTAATGGCTGGTTTATTCGAGTCGATACGACAAGCTATTGCTTTAATGATTAGCTTACCATTTGCCATTGCTGGTGCTATTTGGACATTATATTTATTTGGGTTAGATTTTGATCAACCTGCCTCTATTGCTTTGCTTTTATTGCTAGGTATTGTGGTAAATAACGGTATTGTTATGGTTGAGCACATCAATTTATATCGACGTGATGGCTGGTCGCGAACCGATGCTATGCTACAAGGCGGTAAAGAGCGATTAAGACCTATTATTATGACCGCACTTACCACTTTAGTGGGTTTAATTCCTATGGCTATTCAAAAACCAGCCTTAGGTGGTGTCTATTATTATTCAATGGCTTATGTAATTATGGGGGGATTATTGCTTTCAACGTTATTAACCACAATTTTATTACCCGCAGTAATTACTTTAATAGAAGATTTTGGTAGTTTGTTAAATCGCTGGCGGCAGTTAAAATTCCGTAAAGAAGCAATGGCTAAATAAAACATTAACGGAGTAAATATTGGCAAAAGTTCTCGTATTTCAACACGTTCCCTATGAGCCTTTGGGTACTCTTGACCCTTTAATACGGCAACGAAAACATAGGATCCGCTACGTTAACTTTGGTCGCGATCCTTATCAGCAACCCAATTTAGAAGGTTATGACGGCTTAATTATTTTAGGTGGGCCGATGAATATTGGAGAAGAAGACAAGCATCCCCACCTAAACACCGAAAAACGAGCAATTTTACAAGCTATAGAAATGGGCATACCCGTTTTAGGAATTTGCCTAGGCGCACAATTGATTGCTTCGGCGATGAAATCTGCGGTTTACCCTGCGAGAGAAAAAGAAATTGGCTGGTACTGTATTACAAAAACCAAAGCTCACATAGATGATCCTGTATTTAATGCCTTCGAAACAACTCAGTCTATCTTTCAGTGGCATGGATACACCTTTGATTTACCCAAAAATTCCGTTCACTTATTAAAAGGTGAAGGTGTCCCTAACCAAGCGTTTAAAGTAGCTAGCAACGTATACGGTTTTCAATTTCATCTAGAAGCCGACGCTGCCTTAATAAAGCGCTGGGTTAACCTGCCAGCTCATCAAGTTGAGCTTGGGCTAGATAAAGATCCACAAAGAGCCGAGCAAATTTGGCAAGAAACACAAAAAAATATTGGTCAGTCACTACAGTTAAGCCACAAGGTTTTTAGCGCATTTTTAGATCTATTACCGCAAGTGAAACAAAAGCATACCTTTAGCCATAAAAACTATTAAAACGCGTTATAGTTAATCCTCTTAACTTACCAATTCGCAAACCCTTAATTGAACAGCTATATTTATCGTAATTAAAATTCACTTTAATTGTGGGGCTTATATGAAAAGTAAATTATGGCTTGCTGTTATTGGTTTATTATTATCTTTGCAATCAAACGGAGCAGAGTGGAGTATTAATGAGTTTCATTTTCAAAGAGGTAATATAGAGTCATTAAGCTTTTTAGGGGGTGAAAAAGCGGATACAACCATACTAACTTTTCAACATGCCAGCGGTTGGGAGTATGGAAGTAACTTTTTCTTTATTGATCGAATAGATGATAATGTGAATGATGGTTTTAATGATAAAGATTGGTATGGAGAGTGGTATAGCACCTTAAGCTTGTCAAAAATTAATGGTTCAAAAGTGGGTTTTGGTGCCATTAAAGATATTGGCATTATCATGGGGTTTAATTGGGCCGCAGACGCTGATGTTACCAAATATTTACCCGGAGTACGGTTTGCTTGGGATGTTTCTGGTTTTGACTTTTTAAATATTGATCTAGCAGCCTATATTGATGACTCTGACGGTATTGCAGAAGGTGGTGTTCCAGCAGAAGATGATTCTTTTATTATTGATGTTAACTGGGCTTATCCGTTTAATATTGGCGAACAATCATTTTCTATAGTTGGTCATATTGAATATATCGACTCTCGAACTAATGAGCTGGGCAATAAAGTCGATGGTTGGTTATTAGCACAACCACAGTTTCGCTGGGATATGGGACAAATGCTAATTGGTGAAAAAGATAAAATGTTTTTAGGCTTAGAGTTTCAATATTGGCGTAATAAACTAGGGGATGCAGCAACCGATGAAAATACCGCCCAGTTTTTATTTGTATTTAGGTTTTAAGGTCAAGGTTTTTAAGGGGAAGGTTTGAAAAATATTTTGCTATTGGCTCATGGTGCTGGTGCTAATAAAGACTCTGACTGGATGCAATTAATAGATAAATTGATTAGCGAAAATTCAAATAGTGGTAACTCAGTTATTGTTAAACGCTTTAATTTTCCTTATATGCAAAAAAGTGCGGCTGATGGTAAACGCAGACCGCCCGATAGAATGCCCAAATTACTTGAATATTTTAGTGAACAAATAAAACAACTTGCTAGTGAATTAGAGCCAACCGATAAAATATGGATTGGCGGTAAATCTATGGGAGGTAGGGTAGCAAGCCTTTTAGCTATGAATGAAGAAATACAGCCATTAATTAGTGGCATTATTTGCTTGGGGTTTCCTTTCCATCCGCCGGGTAAAAAAGAAAAATTTAGAGGAGAGCATTTAGCCAGCATAAAAGTTCCTACTTTAATATTACAAGGCGAAAGAGATCCTTTTGGTAAAAAAGGTGAACTTAGTGACTGGGATTTTTCTAATCAAGTAAAAATTGTACCAGTGAAAACTGGTGATCATAGTTTTGTGCCGACTAAAAAGTCAGGATTAGTGCTTGAAGATAATATGAATTTTGTGGCGAGTAATGTCTGTTTATTTGTTAAAGCTAAAACTTGTTGATATTAATGGCATTGGCGGTATTTATTAGGCTGACTTTTCAAGAAGTCTACTAATTTCAATAGCTTCTACATTGGCAAGTTCTTTGGGCTCTATTTTGTGCATTCCTCCACCATAAACTCGGCTTTCATCCAACATTGTTTTGCTCTTTATTTGGTTTAGCGCAATAAATATTTTTTCTAATAGCTCAGAGTTGTTTTTAATTTTCTCTTCTAAGTGTTTTTTAGGATAAAGGATCAAATAAGAGTTAGAGACAATTGCTTTTGATCTATTGAGTATAAAGCGGAATGGCTTTTTTTCTTTTGTATTTGAACGTCCGATATAGGTGCAATAAAAATAGCTTTCAACTCTATTTTCTTGGGAATACCAAATTTTTCGGTTTTTACATAAATATCTATCTGTAACACCCGACTGAATACCTTCTTGGAGATAGTCATACAGTTTTGGATAAGCTTGTTTGATTTTATTAAAAGGAAGTTTGCTATCGAGAACAAATAGCTGATTTTCAATATCAGGATAGCCACTTTTATCCGCTTTAACTTCTGTTGCATTAAGGTATCGCGGGCTGGGTAAAATAGGGCGAAATTGATCTATAGGTAACCCACTGTCTTCTATTTTTTTGCGATTAAGGATAAAGAATTTGTTATCGCCCGTTGCAATACCTCGTTTTACTATAAAAAAGTCATTTAATTTAGGCGTATTGTTTTCTTCGCGTTTGTCAAAAAGTGGAAAGCGAGTCCATTTTTTTTCTTTAGCTAAAGTTAAAAGGTTAATATCTTTTTCAAGAGTTGGTTTTGCTAAAGTTCCGCCAAAAGTAAATTTTACTTTGTGGTTTTTTTTCGGCTTGGTGTTTTTAAACCAAATTACCGCAGAGGAAACTAGTGCATCATTAAACTGGACGTCAACTGGATCAAAACGATGAATTTGTAGCAGAGTAACCTCGCTTAATAAGTAATCTTTAACTGCCTGACCATAGTTAACACTCATAAATTCACTTGGAACTAACCAGCCCGCAATACCATCTTTTTTCATCCATGGATGAGCAAGCGCCATAAAGTGACAATATAAACCAGCTAAACCAGATAATTTCATATTAGCTACTTCAAAAGACTTTGCTTGAAGCTTTGGTTTTTGTCCATTTATATGGTGATGACGAACATATGGTGGATTGCAAATAATTAAGTTATATTTTTCTTCTTCATTAGGCGGCGTTTGTTTCGTGAAATCAGTAATTTGATAGTTTAGGCTTGTTTGTTGCCACAGTTTTTTTGTAGGCTTTCCATAATGAGCATCAACCTCAAAGCCTTTGGTTGCTTGAATATAATCTGATGGAAATAACGCTTTTAATGCACTATAGAAAGAGCCTGTCCCAAATGCAGGATCTAAGAAGCGGACTTTTTCATACTTTGGAAATAGTTTTTTTGCATGAGCAACAATATCATTAGCAAGGGCAATTGGTGTTGAAAACTGCCCCATAATATTGCGTTCTTCTTGGCTTTTTTGACTATCAAGTTCCTGTTGAAGTTTTTGACGCTGACTTTCTAATTGCTCAAACATCATTCTTATAAACCAAACTTTTCTAGATCATCAATACGATGTTCCCAAGCCCAATCTATCCCTTCCGCAGCTTCATAACCAAGATAACCCGTGTCAAAATAGCCACATAAAAATAAATTAAAAGCTATTTTTTCTCCATAGGTATGCCGAAGCTGTTGAATTTTAACGGCTTCTTCCTTTCGGCGCTTATTGGTGTTTGTAAAGTCTCCTGCTGATTTTGCTTCAAATAATATTGGAAAATCATTTTTCTTTGAGTTTTTGCGCATTATTACAATATCAACAGGAATATTGATTTGCCTGTCCTTATTTCCTTGCTGAACAGGCACGTTAAAGCGAAACGAAAAAGTGCCATTAGGCATAGATAACCAGTTTTCAGACTCTCCAGATTTTAATTGGCGGTAACCGCGTGTTTCAAGCCATGTTTTTATGGCTGAAAGTTGACGCTGCTCTTGAGCATTTCTTATTATGGGATCGGCAACTGCACCACATAGGCGATCAGCTATGATTGTTGAAGCTCTACGCACCTCTTCGATATTTCCAGTATCACTTCGATTTTTCCAAACAAATATATCGGGATCAGCCATTTTTTTGATGATGTTACCAATCATACCCAATTGTTTACTTAGTTCAGGTTGATTCATTTTAGGAGGGACACGATGGTTTTTTTCCATATTTTTTACTAAATTTGGAGATACCTTAGCAAGACCAATAAGACGGTCACGAGCAATTGGTGGGCATGTAGTCATCCGAAGCATAGCTAATATAGAAGGGTGATGTTGAAGTATTTTAGAATTGATATTAGTTAGATTTTCAGTCAGTCTAAGTGCTTGCTCAACCTGCTTGGTCGCTTCAGCACGAGTATCTCTGAATGCGTTGGGAGCAAATTTCATAAACCAGTTATTATAAAAATCAACTGATTTGGCAATATCTGCTTTCCAAACATCGACCTTATTTCTATTTACCGCCACAAACCAACCTTAATCAGAATTATTATCTGCTGTATTGTCTCATTTCTTAGCAGTATATTCATCAAAAACAAGAAAATGGGCACTTTGAAGTAGAGTTCAAGTTGTACTGCTGACTATTATTAAATGATTAAAAATTAGAACAGGTATATGTGTAATTTGTTGTTTAAGTAAACTATTGCCCAAATGTAACAATCCAGCTATAAAATCATCTTACCCAAGGCAGATAACAACTTAACTGCTTCAAATTTGAGTTTGAAGTTTAATAATATTGAGAGTAATTATGAAGCTACTTTTAACCGCTATATTTTTTAGTTTTCTTTCGGTTTCTCAAGCAAGCCCTTTGTCTGAGTCTCGTCAACAACCCCTAACTCAAGGACTTAATCACCTAGGGTTAAGCGTTTCTGATCTTGAAAAATCAACCCAGTTTTTTACTCAAGTATTAGGCTGGAGAGAGGCGGGTGGGCGACCTAATTACCCTGCAAAATTTGTTACCGATGGTAGAATTTTTGTGACTTTATGGCAGGTAAAAGATAAAAATAATTTTGTTGCTTTTGATCGTAAAAACAATGTTGGTTTGCATCATTTAGCGCTTACGGTTGATAGTTTTGAAACTTTAGATAAGCTTTATGAAACCTTTAAAAAAACAGATGGTGTGGTTATTGAGTTTGCTCCAGAGCTTAACGGCGGTGGACCAACTAAGCACATGATGATCCGTGAACCAAGTGGTAATAGAATTGAGTTTGCTCACCGACCTAAAAATTAGAAAAATAAGCACCTTAAAGGAGAGTAGGTATATTGAGGCTATTTGATTGATAAGTAAAATATATCATCGTTTGCTTTTGCTTTTTAATAACATACTATTACTTCATCTCTTAATCTTTGAGTTTTATTAGTGTCTATTGTTGCCAGTCGTGTTCGTTTTGAGTTAATAAGCTGGAGTAGCCTAGCCTTGTGCATCGCTCTATTAGAGGGCGGTGTTGTTGGTGTGTTAATTAAAAACGGCTTTTCTCAAACCGTTGAGCCTTGGTTATTAAATTTGTGCGTGGCTATTGCTACAGGGGCGCCATTTTATTCAAATTTAATTAGCTTTATTTGGGTAAAAATGAGTCATGGCAAAAATAAAGCCAAGGTGGTATCAAACCTAGCTTTACTTTGCTGTATTGCTACTATTGCCATGAGTTTAGTGAGTTTTAATGGTATAGGCTTAGTTTTGTTAATAGGCTTTTATGTGCTGGCAAGAATTTGTTGGTCGGGCATTTTAACCACACGCTCGGCAATTTGGCGAGATAATTATCCACGCCATATTCGTGGCAAAGTAACCGCAAAATTGGCTACCTTATCGGCATTTTTAATGTCTTTAACCACCATTTTTACTGGTTGGTTATTAGATTGGCAGTTTGAAGCCTTTAAATATTTGTATGCCGCAGTGGGTTTATTGTCACTGATTGGTGCGTGGCGTTATCGTAAATTGTCAATTCGCCATCATCAAAAAAGGCTAGATACCGAAAAGCAAGATTTAAACAAAATATCAGTAATTAAAATGTTTCGCTTGCTCACCGAAAATACCGCTTTTGGTAAATATATGTTAGCCATGTTTGCGCTAGGTAGCGGTAATTTAATGTTTATGGCTCCGCTTATTGTATTTTTAAATGAACATACTGAGCTATCTAAAATTCATCAAATTTTAATTACCACGGCAATCCCCTTAGCCATGGTTCCAATTGCTGTTGGTTATTGGGCAAAACTGCTCGATCAAAATCATGTGTTTCGTTTTAGGGCTATTCATAGTTGGGGTTTTGTGAGTGCCCTTGTTTGTTTTAGCATTGCCCAAATCGTGAATTTTTGGCCTTTATTCTATTTAGGCGCATTTATTTACGGTTTTGCATTAGCGGGTGGCGTGATTGGTTGGAACTTAGGTCACAATGATTTTGTGGGTAATGCTCGGCCCATGGATTATATGGCAGTGCATGTCACCTTAACTGGCTTAAGGGGGTTATTAACACCTATTATTGGGATCACCTTTTATCAGTGGCTAGAGTCGATTGAAATTGGGCTAGGGCAATATGCACTATTATTACCGCTAACGATTACGACGATAGGTGGTAGTTTGTTTGTTATTTTTAATAAACAAAGAGTTAATAGTCGGTTGTGATCTTTTAAGGTTAAATTGGAGTATGAGCGTTTAATGATTAATAAAAAACAAGATTTAAATAAGCATCTTCTGCATTATAAAGTGAGTTTTAACCAAGCTAATCAACATTTATTTGATGTGAAATTAACGATTGATTTTGCATTGCAAAAGGGGCAAAAGTTTTCATTGCCAAGTTGGATCCCTGGTAGTTATATGATCAGAGATTTTGCTAAAAATATTGTTACTCTTAATGCAAAGTCTAATGGTAACAACATTGCCTTAACAAAAACTGATAAGTCTAGTTGGCAGCTTAATGAAGCTGTTGATAATTTAGTTATTGATTACCAGGTTTATGCTTGGGATCTGTCCGTTCGCTCGGCACATTTAGATAATCAACATGCCTTTTTTAATGGCACTAGTTTATTTTTAGCGGTGAATAGCTTTGAACACTTAAAACATCAAGTTGAAGTTTTAGCCAGTGTTCATGCAAAAGCAAATCATTGGATAGTTGCTACAGCCATGAATTCTGAAAAAATTAATGCTAGTGGTTTTGGATTATACCAAAGTGATAACTACCAAGATTTTATTGATCACCCTTTTGAAATAGGCGCTTTAGAAAAAGTCAGTTTTGAGGTTGATGGTGTGCCTCACGATATGTTTTTTACCGAAGCGCCAGCGCGTGTTGATTATGAACGCATAGCAAAAGATGTAAAACAAATATGTGAAACCGAAGTAGCATTTTTTGGCGATAAAAAGCCGCCATTTGAGCGTTATGTGTTTATGACCTTTGTACAAAAACAAGGGTTTGGCGGCTTAGAGCATATGGCTTCTACGGCGCTACACTGTAGTTTCAAAGACTTACCATTAATTAACGATAATTCAGAAAAAATTAGTGATAGTTACCGCACATTTTTATCTTTGTGTTGCCACGAATATTTTCATAACTGGAATGTTAAACGCATAAAACCTAAGTCGTTTGTAAATTTAGATTTATCTAAAGAGTCTTACACCGAACAGCTTTGGTTTTTTGAAGGAATAACTTCTTATTATGACGAATTACTTTTGGCAAGAGCGGGTGTTATTGACGGTCAATCTTACCTTGATATGTTAGCGCAAAGTTTTACCCGGGTGTATAAATTAAAAGGGCGAGCAATACAAACAGTTACTGAGTCGAGCTTTGATGCTTGGACAAAGTTTTATAAGCAAGATGAAAATGCGGTTAATGCGATTGTTAGTTATTACACCAAAGGTGCAATGGTTGCCTTTGCGTTAGATTTTGAAATTAGACGTTTAACTAAAGATCAAAAAAGCCTTGATCATTTAATGCAAATTATTTGGAATGAGCATGGTAAAGATCAAAAAGGGATCACCAGTGATGAAATAAAAAAACACGCTGAAAAACTAGTAAATGCATCAATGGATAATTTTTTTAATCAAGCGCTTTATTCAACTAAAGAATTAGCAATAGAAAAAATATTTACCGAGCTTGGCATTAATTTCCAATTATTACCGCAGCAAAAACATAATGAAAAGGGCGGCTTTGTAAAAGCCAAACTAGAGAGAAAAGCCGTTGCAAATTTAGGTATAACTCATAAGCCCGATCCGCTTGGAGTTAAAGTTTTAACCGTGGATGCTTCTACTTGTGGGGCAACTTGCGGGTTATCTAGTGGTGATATTATTATTGCTATTGATAATATTAGAGTAACATCACTAGAGTTAGATAAGTCTATTGCCCAAATACCCTTGGGAGAAAAAATTCAAATTAGCTATTTTAGACGTGAGCGTTTGTATCATGTTGAATGTTTACTAACTGAAGTAGTGCCTAATATTGTTTATTTAAGTTTACAGTCTGAGCAAGAAAGCCCTGAGCTATTAGCTTGGCTACAGAGTTAATTTTTAAATTGATAGAGAATAAAAAAATGAAAATAATTAGTTTTAATATAAATAGTTTACGCGCTAGACCCCACCAAATAGAAGCTGTAGTAAAAGCACATGATCCCGAGGTCATTGCATTGCAAGAAACGAAAGTGGATGATCCTGAATTTCCACACGAAATTGTTGAATCAATTGGTTATCACGCCGAATTTCATGGGCAAAAAGGGCATTATGGTGTTGCTACATTAAGTAAAAACAAGCCGCTGAGCGTAACAAAAGGATTCCCTACTGATGCAGACGATGCACAAAGGCGAGCGATCATTACCGAGCACCAAGGTAAAGAGGGCTCGTTTTTTGTATTTAATGGCTATTTTCCCCAAGGCGAAAACCGAAGCCATGAAACTAAGTTTCCTGCTAAAGAAAAGTTTTATGCCGATTTGTTAAATTATTTAAGCCCCGAGCAATTAAAAAATAACTGGCTTGTTGTGGGAGATATGAATATTTCCTTTAAAGATCAAGATATTGGTATTGGGCCGCAAAATGCAAAACGCTGGCTTAAAACTGGCAAATGTAGCTTTTTGCCTGAGGAGCGCGAGTGGCTGCAAACTTTAGTGGATAAAGGTTTAAGTGACACATTCAGAAAACACTACCCAGAGGTTGAAGATAGGTTTAGCTGGTTTGATTACCGTAGCAAAGGTTTTGCCGATGATCCTAAAAGAGGTTTAAGAATTGATTTGATTTTAGCCAGTCAAAAGCTGTATGAAAACTGCATTGATGCAGGTATTGATTATGATATTCGCGGCATGGAAAAACCGAGTGATCACGCGCCAATTTGGGCAGAGTTTAATTTTTAAAGTGGTTTAGTCGGTTATTAAGGCTTTTTGTCGATTGTGTCTTGCAAAAAGTCTTATATCAATCCTATGCTTTCGAACGGATATAAACACAACCTTATTGAGTTTTAATTTAATGCAAAAACAATTACATCAAGTGGTTAGCGCGCTTAACCAAATTATTTTAGGCAAAGAAAAACAAATTAAACTCTCGCTAGTTAGTCTGTTAGCGAAGGGGCATTTGCTGATTGAAGATCTTCCTGGCATGGGTAAAACTACTTTGGCACACGCATTAGCTAAAGTTTTAGGTTTAGATTTTCAGCGCATTCAATTTACCAGTGATTTACTCCCTGCTGATATAACAGGCTCGGCTATTTATAGGCGCAGTGATGAAAGTTTTAAGTTTCATCAAGGGCCAATATTTACCCAAGTGATTTTGGCCGACGAGGTTAATCGTGCTACCCCTAAATCACAAAGTGCATTGCTTGAGGCAATGGAAGAATATCAGGTTACTAGCGAAGGGGTTTCACGCAAACTACCCGAGCCATTTTTTGTTATTGCTACGCAAAATCCTTTTCATCAGGTAGGCACTTACCCTTTGCCCGAATCACAGCTCGACCGCTTTATGATCAGAATATCATTAGGCTATCCTGCGGCTGAGGTAGAAAGGCTGTTATTACAAGGCAAAGAAACTCGCGCGCAAATTGATTCTATGCAAGCCATATTAACCCCAGAAATATTAATTAAATTTCAAAAGGCGGTGGATAAAGTTAAAACTAGCGATCTACTGATTGATTACTTGCAAAGTTTAATAGAAGTAACACGACAGTCTGATCAATGGATCCATGGTTTGTCACCGCGCGGCGGGTTATCGTTATTAAAAGCGGCTAAAGCATGGGCTTTGCTCGATGGAAGAAGCTTTGCTTTACCCGAAGATATTCAAGCGGTTTGGGAGCCTGTGGTAGGGCATAGATTACTTAATCAGACTTCGAGTGATGGCTATAGTGAATCGCCAGTAATGTCTGTGCTTGCTAATGTAAAAGTTCCGTCTTAGTTCTAAATGCAACAAGCCATTAAAAATATACTAAAGCCTTTTCAAGTGAGATTAGGTAAATTCTTTGGCAAACGAATGCCTAAGGGCAATGTGGTTACTTTAAATCAACATTCTAGCTATATTTGGCCAACCACTAGTGGCTATTTATTACTAGGAATTATTTTTTTAATGATGCTTGGTGCCACCAATTATCAAAATAACTTAGCTTTTGTGTTAACTTTTTTATTAATTGGTATTGGCATTGTTTCTATTATTTTAACTTTTAAAAACTTACAAAAAATTGAGTTTGCAAAACAATACGATCATGAATTTTTTGTTGATACTAATAACACTATTAATTTTACCTTAAAAAGCCTTAATGGGCAGACTCATTCCGCGATTGGGGTTGGCTGGGAAAGAGCTAATTTAGGCTGGGTGAATGTACCGCAAAATGGTCATTCAACTGCTTCACTTTCGCTTAAACCAAAAACTAGAGGTTACTTAACCATTCCGCGAATTAAAGTAACTAGCGTGTTCCCGTTTGGTTGGCTGAGAACTTGGGCTTATTTTAGTTTTGATTCTCAAGTTTTAGTTTATCCAAAGCCAATATCACCGCCAATAAGTGATGACGATGCGGGTAATAATGAGCATGATGAAGGCAAAAAAATGCAAGGCTCTGATGAGTTTTATGGTTTAAAACAATATCAGCAAGGAGAGCCTTTATCGAGAATTGATTGGAAATCTTTTGCTCGTGAAAGAGGTTTGTATGTGCGAGAGTTTGCAAGTTTTCAAAGTAGTCAGCTAGTGCTCGACTGGGATTCATTTCAAGGTTACCCCGTCGAATCTAAAATATCATTTTTAACTTTCTTAATACTAGAAGCGAGCAAAAATAATTTAGGATTTTCACTAAGTTTGCCAGGGCACAAAATTGCTTTTGATGAAGGTGATATTCATCGAAAAAAATGTCTAAAAGCTTTGGCGCTATTTGAAAATAAAAAAATTAAATCTGGCACCGAACATTTTGCGTTTGACGGTGATTGATATGATCACTAATAATGCGCTCAAAATTCAAAAACTTCCCTTTGCCGAAATTATTATTGCTCAGCAGTTAACCTTATTACCGCTTTATTTTTATATTCCTGTTTGGGTTACAACACTTAGCATTATTGTTGCAATATTAATGTTTTGGTCAAAAGCAAAAACTAAATTCGTTTGCCCGCGCTGGCTTAAATTAGTGATCACACTTATTACAATTGGCGGTATATATCTTTTATTTAAAAAGTTTTCAGGTAGGGAAGCAGGGGTAACATTAATTGTTGCCATGTACAGTTTAAAAATACTAGAAACCAATAAAAGGCGAGATGCCAATTTAATATTAAACTTAAGCTTTTTTATTTTAACTACAGGCTTTTTGTTTTCGCAGCAGCCGCTTATCGCGATTTATCAATTTATTCCTGTAATTGCCATTTTATATGCGTTAACCAAACTCCACCAAGTTGATATTTCTAGTGCGTTTTCATTTGCAAGCTTACTTAAATCAACCTCTAAACTTTTACTTATGGCATTACCTGTAATGGTATTACTGTTTTTGTTTTTTCCGCGTTTGTCTTCACCACTATGGCGAATGCCAGGTAGCGCTGCTGCGGTTTCTGGGGTGGGTGATAGTATGTCACCGGGTGATGTTAGTAATTTGCAACTATTTGATAAAATTGCTTTTCGTGCAACTTTTAATGGTGAAACACCAAATGAAAATGATCTTTATTGGCGGGTGCTTGTTTTAGATGAGTTTGATGGTCTCACTTGGACCAGAGGCGGTAGTACACCTTTTAAAATTCCCCAAGCTCAAATTGAACTACTGAATACCATTGATTACAGCATATCTATGGAGCCAAGCAGGCAAAACTATTTAGTTACTTTAGATAAAGCCGTAAGCGGTCAAAATAACTCTACTCTATTAAGCGACTTTGTGGTTTATTCACGCTTTAGAATTATTGACAGAGTAAAATACAATTTAACTTCGGCGCCAAGTTTGGCAGCAGATATCAATGGATTAACTAATCAGCAGCGTAACTTTTTTACCCGCTTGCCTCAAGAAGGTAACGCTCGCTCTAAAGCATGGGCCATCCAAGAAAGACAAAAGCATATTAGTGATTATGATTATTTACAATCACTGCTTAAAACCATTAATCAAGATGCTTATTACTACACTTTATCACCGCCTATTTTAGCTCAAGATACGGTTGATAGTTTTTGGTTTGATTTTCAGCGTGGCTTTTGTGAGCACTATGCTGGAGCTTTTGTTTATATGGCAAGAGCAGCGGGAATTCCTGCAAGAGTGGTTATTGGTTATCAAGGAGCGGAAAAAAATACATTAGCCGATTACTGGATTGTACGTTATGCCAACGCCCATGCTTGGACTGAGGTTTGGTTGGAAGGGCAAGGCTGGGTAAGAATTGATCCAACCACGGCAATCGCCCCCCATAGAGTCGAGGAGCAATTATTAAGCGATTATAGCCAAAGAAATGGCATCTTTGATGATTTTTCAATTGTAGAATTTGATAACATAGGGCTAATGAAAGAGCTTGAATACTGGTTTGATGAAATGAATAACAACTGGAATGAGTGGATTGTTGATTTTAATTCAGGAAGACAGCGCCAGTTATTTAACAATTTGGGCATTAAAGCTATTTCTAACAAACAGCTTATTAGCCTTTTGGGGATAGGGTTAGCATTATTTTTATTGGTTATTAGTTTTCAAAGCTTTAGAAACAGAGCTAAACAAGATCGGCTTGCTGTGGCTTATGAGCGCTTTAAAAAAATAACCCTAAGACAACTAGTCGTTTTAAAACAATTAGACAATCAATCTTTAACCAATTTAGGGCCTAAGGCTATTTACCAATTGATTTTAAGCTCTGATGTCACCTACCAAAAAGAACAATTAAGCTTGCTTAAACACTATATTCAACTAAGGTATAGCGGTAAAGAGGCTTCTGATCGACAAATAAAAAAGCTAGCTAAAAAATTTAGCCAGCTTTGTTTTAAACTACGGGTTGCCAATTTATACCCGTTTCCCTTTAAATAAAATGGCTTACTGTTTTGCCCTTTGGATATTTTAGATCTTAAATAAAAGGATAAAAAACTACTCAAGTAATTTGTGATTAAATTGATACACAATACCAAGTGATAGAGCGTTAGGATCTTCGCCCATTAAAGGGATCACACGATCTCCATGCCCCTTGCCATTAACGCTAAAATTAACATTATCATCATTATCCATTTGAGCATAAGCAACATATAAAAGCGTGGATTCTGCTAATTGATAGTCATAACCTATGGCAAATAATTGAGCATCTGAGTCGGCTGTATCACCTGAGCTATTGGCAAGCTGAAGCTTAATTTTACTTTTTTCACCTGTATTTATCGAGATCCCAAAGGTAAAACTATCTCGATCATTCCCAGCAACGCCACCAATATCTAGTTCTTGTTGAAACCCTATACCAACTGAAATATGAGAAAATTGATAATCTGCCACAACCGCTATTCCTGTGAGATCATCATTAGATAATTGTCCTTGCCCCACCTGAGTGTAAGAAACGGCAAAGTTAAAATCTTGAACTTGATATTTTCCTTTAAATAGCCATAGATCAGCGTTGTTGTCACCTTCTTCTGGCACATAAGTGCTAGAAAAATGAAAGCCAGAAAACTTAGGGGTTTGATAGTAAATGCTGTTATCTGTTCTACCCGGAATTCCCGATGCTTCCCATAAGTTACCTAAATCACCCACCTGATCGGCAAATAAGTTATAGTCATTAACATACTGATCAAGAAAAGGCATATGTCCAATTAATATTTTGCCCGCTTTGCCTTCTAATCCTAAATAGCTTGGACGACCTTTGGTAAATAACTGACCTGAAGAGCTAGCGCCACCGTTACCGTCATTTTCACCTTGAGCGGTTAAATCTACGCCTGTTTCATATTGAAATATAAGCTTTAATTCGGGAGACAGCTCATAAAAACCGTTTATACCTAAGCGTGAAGAGTTACTGGCAGTATAAACACTGCTATCAATACCATCATCTACACTGTCAATGGATAAGTGTCCCAAGCCGTAAAGGTTTAACTCATTAGCACTGGTGTTAAAGCACAGTAAGGTGCTACAGCATAATGGAATGCTCAATAATCTTTTGGCAATTTGCTTACTCATACAATTCTCCTGTTACAAGGCTTTCAATCAGTTAGTAATAAGCCTAGGTAGAGGGCTTTAAAACTTCAAATAAATTGTTTTTTTAAAATTAAAAAGCAATGCTTGAATGATCTATATCAATATTAATAACATTAACTATTAATGTTATTTTGAGTAAGTTGCAATATTTGAAGTCTGAGCTAAGCTTTAATAACAATTTTGTCGGCTAAAAACTAAAAACAGGAACTCTTAAATAATCATGCCAGTTGTTACAAGATTAAGTTTATATGGGTTAGGTTGCTTTGCGGCAACTCTTGCCATAATACATTGGTCTTTTAGCGTAATAGGTATTGTTTTATCGTTAATTTGCTTAAGTTTTTGTTATTTTCTTGACCGCTTTACTCAAAAGCAGGTGCAACAGATAAAACAACTATCCATAGAGCAAGGTAAGCGTGATGAAGAGTTGCAGGACAATAAAAAAAATAGTGAGTTTTTTCAATTACTCATGGACACTCAATCTCAAGTTTTAACCATTTGGACAACCCAAATCGAAAAATGTCGAGAAGACTCCCAGTCAGAAGTTGATCGTTTAGCCGAATTATTTTCATCGGTTGTTAATGAACTACAAACGGCTATGGTGCTACATCAGCAACAACTTGATCTGGGCGAAAGTTCAGAGCAAAGCTCTGTAGAAAATAGAGCGCAAGAGCGTCTCGACAGAATTTCTAGCTCATTATCAGATAACTTTTCTTCACGTCAAAAAATTGTAGAAGACATTAAAGGCTTGCATGGGCTAATTAAACCACTCGAAGAAATGGCAACCAAAGTAGGCAGTATTGCTGAACAAACTAATTTACTGGCTTTAAATGCGGCAATAGAAGCCGCCAGAGCTGGTGAAAGTGGTAGAGGTTTTGCTGTGGTAGCCGATGAAGTTCGCAGTTTGGCCACAAAATCGAGTCAAACGGGTAAAGAGATGATTGATAATGTGGCGGTGATTGGCGAAAGGATCAATAAGGCTTTAACCAATATTGAAAGTTTAACCGATAGTGATCAGCAAGTTTTTGAAGAAACTGACCGTTTAATTAAAGCAATGATGGAGGAGTTTGAAGAGTTAGACGAGCAAAATACCAGTTCATCATCACAATTAATCGAAATTAATGAGCGAATTGAAAAAGAGATACAAGAAGCTCTTAATGCCCTCCAGTTTCAAGATCGAATTTCGCAAATACTGGGTAATATGAGCACCAATTTTAACACGGTTAAAGAGCTTGTTTCGGCATCGTTTAACGCTTATTTAGATGGCGATATTGATAAGGCTAAAAAAACACTAAGCTGGGAAGAGTCGGTATTTAATCAATATACTACCTCTCAAGAACGTAATATTCACCAAACAGTAAACGAGCTGAACCAAAAGGGTAAAGCAGATCGTGCCGATGATGGTGACGTCTTTTTTCTTTAGGAGTGAAATGTGAGTAAAACGATATTAATTGTTGATGATTCAGCCTCTATTCGTACGGTGGTTAAAACGTCTTTACTAGGGGCTGGCTATCAAGTGATTGAAGCGGTTGATGGAAAAGATGGTTTAAGTAAATTAACTGGGCAAAAAGTTCATCTAATTGTGAGTGATGTGAATATGCCTAATATGGATGGTATAACGTTTGTTAAAGAAGTTAAAAAACTGCCTAACTATCGTTTTACCCCTATTTGCATGCTAACCACAGAAGGTGAGCGTAGCAAAATGCAAGAAGGTAAAGAGGCAGGTGCTAAGGCTTGGATTGTAAAGCCTTTTCAGCCGTCTAAATTAATAGATGTTGCAGCAAAATTAATAATGTAAAGGTGATAAATGCCATTCGATTATCACTCAACTCACCCTTCAAATGATGAGCAAATTTATTTGCAGGCATTAGGTGATTTAACTATTTACTCGGTGCAAGATGATCATCAAAAGTTAATAACAATAATAAATAAAGCCAAAAAACTATATCTTGACTTAAGTCTTGTTGAAGAAATAGATACAAGCGGTATGCAAGTTTTATTATCGCTAAAAAAGTGGGCACAAAATAAAGATATTCAAATTTATTTTGAAAACCCGAGCGCCGCAATCAAAAAAGTATTTAATTTATTAAGTATTGATATAAATTTTAATACAACAAAAGTAGAAAGCTGAGTGGTTCAATAAATGTCAGTTGATAATGCACTATCAGAGGGGTTAAAAGCTTTTGCCGAAGAGTCTCGTGAGCTTATTGAGGTGTCTGAAGATATATTGTTGCAACTAGAAGATACCCCAGAAGATGAAGCATTAATTGGTGAACTCTTTCGTAATATGCATACCATTAAAGGTTCGGCTGGAATTTTTGGTTTTGATCAGGTTGTTAGCTTTACTCATCATGTAGAAAGCTTATTAGGGTTAGTTCGCAATGGCGAAATTAAACTGCAAGAGTCTTTAATTTCTACACTTTTACAAGCACGAGATCACATAAGTGAGTTAATTGATTGTGCACTTGCTGAGCAAAGTTTAACCGAATTGCAGCAAAGAACGGAGCAAAACCTTTTTGAGCAAATTAGCCACTATTTAGTCAACGAAAACTCCAATGACTTAAGTGATAGCTCCGATGAGCAGATGGAAACTTCTAGTAAAACCAACAATAAGCGTAGTTGGCATATTTCGGTACGCTTTAGCTCCTCGGTACTTCAAAATGGGATGGATCCATTATCGTTTATTAATTATTTAACTCACTTGGGGGAACTTACTCAAGTTGATGTGGTTGATGCTAACCTTCCTAGCCTACCTGATTTAGAGCCTGAAAACTGTTATTTGGGGTTTGAAATAAGCTTTATCTCTGATGTTTCAAAACAAGAGATTGAAGATGTTTTTGAATTTGTACTCGATGATTGTCAATTAACCATTTTATCGTCAGATTCTGACACCGATGAATTTAAAAAGCTGATTGAAAACCTACCTCAAGAAAAAATGTTGATTGGTGACATGCTCATTCGTTCAGGTGTATTAACCAAAAGTGAACTTAATACGATTTTAGATATTCAGCAAAATATTAAAATCGAACAAGCTAACCCCAATGCTGAGTCTCAGCAAAGTTTGCCTTCGGTTGGTGAAATTGCTGTAAAACAAGGCTTGGTAAAAGCTTCTGTTATTGATGCTGCGGTTGGTAAACAAAAACAATCTCAGCAAGTAATGGCACAGCAAAGCTTGCGTATTAATGCGTTAAAGTTGGGGCAATTAATTGATTTAGTAGGTGAGCTAGTGATTGCTGGGGCTAATATTAGCAATCAAGCTAAAGCGCTAAATAATGATTATTTATCAGAGTCCAGTGAAAACTTATTGCGCTTGGTGGATGAAATTCGCGGTGTATCTCTAGGGCTTCGCATGGTGCAAATTGGCGATACCTTTAACCGCTTTAAAAGAGTAGTAAGAGATTTATGTAAAGAATTTAATAAACAAATTGATTTAAAAATCAAAGGTGGCGAAACCGAGCTAGACAAAGCCGTTATTGAAAAAATTAGCGATCCGCTTATGCATATGGTGAGAAACGCGATTGATCATGGCGTTGAGCCTCCTGAAGAAAGAGTTAAACAAGGCAAGCCCGAAAAGGCTGTTTTGTCGTTAGTTGCTTATCATGACTCTGGCGCTGTGGTTATTGAAATTAATGATGATGGAAGAGGGATTGATCGACAAAAGATAGTGCAAAAAGCCATTCAAAATGGATTGCTCTCACCAGATCATAATTTATCCGACAAAGAGGTTTATCAATTAATTTTTGAAGCCGGGTTTTCTACCGCCGAAAAGGTGAGTAACGTTTCGGGACGCGGAATAGGCATGGATGTTGTAAGACGCAATATTAATGATTTGCGCGGTCAGGTAGAAATTAATAGTGAGCTAGGAAAAGGTTCACAATTTAAAATGAGGATCCCACTAACCCTTGCCATTATCGACGGCTTTCATGTCAGTGTTGGAGGAACTTCTTTCATTATACCGCTAGGTATGGTTGATGAATGTATTGAGCTTGATGGAGTGCTTAAAAAGCAAGAAAACCGAGGCAATTATGTCAATTTACGCGGTAGTGTTTTGCCTTTTGTTCGGTTAAGCGAGATTTTCGGTGAATATCCACTGGATGAAAATATAAAGCGTAGAGATAACATTGTTGTAGTGCAGTTTGGCGAAATTAAAATGGGGCTAGTGGTTGATGAGCTGTTAGGCGAGCAACAAGCGGTAATAAAACCTTTGGGCAGAATTTTTGAAAATTTAAAGTGTGTCAGTGGCGCGACAATTTTAGGTGGTGGTGATGTTGCAATGATTTTAGATGTGCCGCAACTACTAAGTTTAACACAAGTAACAAGTGGAGTAAGTGATGGAGTTGTTCAATAATTTAAAGTTAAGAACCAAGCTTTTACTCGGAAATGGGTTAGTGCTTTTATTGCTGATCGCTATTTCGGTGGTGGTATATGTTGGGGTGAATTCATTGCTATTTAATTTTAAATGGGTTGAGCACACTCATAAAGTGCTTGAAAAATCATCTAATATTGAAGCTGCTGCTGTGGATATGGAAACAGGGATGCGTGGATATTTGTTAGCAGGTAAAGAAGATTTTTTAGATCCTTATAAAGGCGGGGGTACAAGATTTGAAAACTATATTGATGAACTATCTGAAACAGTAAATGACAATCCTGCTCAAGTAAAATTATTGGCAGAAACCCAAGCAACTATTACCGAATGGAAATCAAATGTTACAGAGCCCGCCATTAAGTTACGCCGTGATATTGGTGATGCAAAAACTATGAATGATATGGCATATGAAATTCAAAAAGCCAAAGGTAAGGCTTATTTTGATAAATTTAGAGGGCAAATTAGCACCTTTGTTGCTAGAGAAGAAAAGTTATTAATAGAGCGAGAAAAAAAAGCAGCTAACTCAAATTCTGTGTCAGAGCTGAAGCAACTAAACCAGTGGGTTACTCACACTTACAAAGTTATTGCTGTGGCTAAAAGCATTTTAGCTGCTGCGGTTGATATGGAAACTGGAGTGCGCGGATATTTGTTGGCAGGTAAAGACGAGTTTTTAGAGCCTTACAATAACGGTAAAATTGAGTTTGAGCGTTTGGTTACTGAGCTTTCTAGCACGGTAAGTGATAACCCTTCTCAGGTTCAACTATTAGGTGAAATTAGACAGACCATTAACGAGTGGAACACTAATGTTATTGCTGAATATATTGCGCTTAGAAAAGAAATTGGCAATGCCAAAACCATGGATGATATTGCTGATCTTGTTGGAGAGGCCAGAGGCAAAGTGTATTTTGATAAATTTAGAGGTCAAATTGCCACCTTTAAAAAGCGAGAAATGAAGCTACTTGAAGAAAGAGCGCAAGAGCTTGACAATACTTCTAGTACAGTGACCAGTGTTACTATCTTTGGAACTGTAATTGCCACAGTTTTCGGTTTAATTGTTGCACTAACATTAACTCGTAATACTATGCAGCAATTAGGCGGTGAACCTGCTCATGTAAGAGATATTGCCGAGCGAATATCCGAAGGGCATCTTGATAGCGTGTTTACTGAAAAAGAGGGCAAACTTGTTGGCATTATGGCTGCAATGAAATTAATGCAAGATAAGCTGTCGGATGTAGTGCAAAATGTACAACAAAACTCATCATTAATTGTTAATGCTTCTGAGCAGGTGAGTACTACGGCTTCGTCTTTGAGCCAAGCAACAACAGAGCAAGCGGCTAGCGTAGAAGAAACCAGCGCGGCTATAGAAGAAATGGGAGCATCAATAAACCAAAATAGTGATAATGCCAGAGTTACCGACGGTATTGCCGCAGAGTCTGCTGAGTCGGCAAAACAAGGTGGGAGTGCTGTGGCCGATACCGTTGTGGCAATGAAAAAAATAGCCGACAGAATTAGTATTATTGAAGACATTGCTTATCAAACCAATATGCTGGCATTAAATGCCGCTATTGAAGCAGCGCGAGCAGGAGAGCACGGTAAAGGGTTTGCCGTTGTAGCGGCAGAGGTGAGAAAACTGGCTGAGCGTAGTCAGGTAGCGGCAGCCGAAATTGGCAGTTTAACCAGTGATAGCGCAAGCGTTGCGGAAAGAGCGGGTGAATTACTTGAAAAAATGGTGCCTGATATTGGTAAAACTGCTGACTTAGTTCAAGAAATAACCGCCGCTTCAGAAGAGCAATCAAACGGTGTTGGGCAAATTGCTACTTCCATGCAGCAACTTGATAAGGTTACACAGCAAAATGCCTCATCCTCTGAAGAATTAGCGGCAATATCCGAAGAAATGAGCAGTCATGCTCAAGACTTAAAGGTGTTAATTAGTTACTTTAAGTTATCGTCTAATCTCAATATGAGTAGCCAAACATTACCACCTCAAAAAGTCGCCATTAATAGTGGAGTTAATAAGCGGGGTACTGCTACAAACCAATTGCAAGAAGATACTCAACTAGAGTCACTTAATACGACAAATGCCGAAAAGCTAGACGAAAGTAAGTTTGAGCGCTATTAAAAAAGGTGATAACTGTGGAAAGCAAAGTGGATAAAAGCGAAGAAAACAATCAAAAAGATGATGTACACCAATTTTTAACCTTTGTCCTTAGCGATGAAACTTACGGTATTGGAATTTTGCATATTAAAGAGATCATTGAATATGGCAATTTAACCAGCGTGCCGATGATGCCTGATTTTATTGCGGGGGTTATTAATTTGCGAGGCAGCGTTGTTCCAGTGGTGAGTTTGAGTCACCGTTTTCAGCTGGAGCCAGCAGCCATAGGTAAAAAAACCAGCATTATTGTGATTGAAATAAAGTCCGAAGGTGAAGTGTTAGAAGTTGGCGTAATTGTTGACATGGTAAATGAAGTATTAGAATTGAAACCTGATGAATTATCACCCGCGCCAAGCTTTGGCACAAAAATACGCGCTGACTTTATTAAACATATGGGTAAACGAGATGACGATACTTTTATGATTTTATTAGATGTTGACAGTGTGTTATCAGTTGATGAATTAAGCGTTATTCAAGAAGTTAATGCTACAGGCGAAAAGGATTTAATTAGCAAAGAAGCCAAGTCATCTTCAAAGTAAAAGAAGACGATTTAAAAGGAGCGGTTTTGTGCATGTTGCTATTAATCAAAATGAATATGATGAAATACGAGGCTACCTCTATAAGCAGTGTGGAGTAGAGCTTGGAACAAGTAAGCAAACTTTAGTGATGTCACGTCTTAATAGACGCTTACAACACCTTAATTTTCAGTCATTTGCAGACTATTTTGCTTTTACTCAACTAGCAGAGCATAAGCAAGAACGCCAAATAATGATTAATCAGTTGACTACCAATGAAACTTATTTTTTTAGAGAGCCAAAGCACTTTGATTTTTTAAGAGAGTATTATTTGCCTAAGCATCAATCTGGTTTTTTATTTAGAGCTTGGAGTGCTGCGGCTTCTTCTGGAGAAGAAGCCTATAGCATAGCCATGGAGCTTGCAGAGGGGCTTGGTTCTAAACCTTGGGAAGTGATAGGAACAGATGTTAATACTCAAGTGTTACAAAAGGCTGTTAAGGCTCATTATTCAGAGCATAGAGCCGACGGTATTCCTTTAAACTATTTAAAAAAATACTGTTTGAAGGGAAAAGATGAATATAAAGGGAGTTTTTTGATCAATAAAAATATACGTAAACATACTCGGTTTTTTCAAGCCAACTTATTAGAGGATATTTCTACTCTAGGTAAGTTTGATCTAATCTTTTTGAGAAATGTGCTTATTTACTTTGATCACCAAACCAAGCAGAATATTTTACGCCGGCTTTGTCGATTGTTAAAAGCAGGAGGCTATTTAATGATAGGGCATTCCGAATCAATAATTGGAAGTCAATACCAGCTTAAAAGTGTTGCTCCATCAACCTATATAAAGCTGAAGTGAGATTAAAATGATTGAGCCCAGTAAACGTAAAGTATTTTTAAATCCGGGTGACTTTGTTTTTGCTGAGTCTGGTACGCATTTACATACGGTATTGGGAACCTGTGTGGCTATTACTCTTTGGCATCCAGAGCTACAAATTGGTGGTATGTGCCATTATTTATTACCTTCAAACCCAGAAACTCATGCTTTAACCAATCCACATAAAAGTAATATTGAATTAAATGGGCGTTATGCCGATGAAGCCATGCAGTTATTTGAGCTTTCTGCTCAGCTCCATAGAACATCCATTGAAGAGTATCAAGCTAAAATTTTTGGCGGTGCTGATACTTTTACTAAAAAACCGCCAAGTGAATCATTAATTGGTGCCCAAAATGTTGCTGCGGCGGTAGAAATGTTAAATGATCGTAATATTAATGTATCTGTTGCCCATGTTGGTGAAAGTGGCAGTAGAAAAATTATCTTTGATGTTGAAACGGGAGATGTTTGGGTTAATCATACTAATGAGCAAGGACAAAAGCTTTATTCAATGAGTGGTCGAATATAGAGTATATACCCGTTTTCCTTCAAAATGCGTGTTTCAGTGTTCAGCCAAAAGGTTTGAACAAGGCACAGCTTGCAGGAAATGGCAAGCCCTTTTCAAAAGCTGCAGTGCAGTGCAAGCTTTTTGGCTGAGCACCCGAAGGGCAAGGCAGTAAGCCAACCTCTTTTTCGTTATCAATGCTTGAATTAGAATGACTAATCCTGCGCATTAATGCCTCAAATAGGATGGCTTACTGTCTTGCTGAAACATGCATCTTGAAGGAGAACGGGTATATCATGGGAATTTCTGTTTTAATTATTGATGACTCAGCGGTGGTTCGCAAGGTGCTAACTGAACTACTGAATAAGTCGATTGGAATTGAAGTGATTGATAGTGCTTCGGATCCAATTTTTGCATTAAAGAAAATACAAAAGCAAAAGCCTGATGTTATTGTGCTTGATATAGAAATGCCAAGAATGGACGGTTTAACTTTTCTTAAAAAAATAATGCAGGAAAATCCTATTCCTGTAGTGATGTGTTCAAATTTAACCAAAGAAAACTCTCGAACAAGCATTAAAGCTTTAAGTTTAGGGGCTGTTGATGTTGTAGCTAAGCCTAAAATGGATCTTAACAATGCATTGGGAGAAGATGAAAAAAAGATTATTAATGCTGTGCGTGCTGCGGCAAAAGTTAACTTAAGTCACCATAAACGGTTTTTACACTCGGTTAAGCCCGCACAAAAAAAACTATCAAGCCAGTTAATATTTTCAAAAAATAAAGTAAGCTCAGATAAAAACACTCAGCAAATTGTTGCTATCGGAACTTCAACTGGTGGAACGCTTGCACTAGAAGCGGTATTACCGCACTTATCATCTAGCTGCTTAGGTATGGTGATTGTGCAGCACATGCCCGAACATTTTACTGCCGCTTTTGCAGAGCGCTTAAATGGCATAAGTAATATTGAAGTAAAAGAAGGGGTTAATGGTGATAAAATTTATCGCGGAAGAGCCATTATTGCTCCTGGAAATAAACATATGTTGGTGCGAAAAAACAGTAAAGGGGAGGCTTTTATTGAACTAAAAGATGGGCCACCAGTGAGTAGGCATCGCCCATCGGTTGATGTATTGTTTCGCTCGGTTGCTAAATCATTTGGTAAAAATGCACTTGGGATCATAATGACAGGAATGGGAAGCGATGGTGTTAGTGGTTTAACTGAAATGAAAAGTAGTGGGGCACTAACCTTTGCTCAAGATGAAGCTTCGTGTGTGGTTTATGGAATGCCTTCAGTAGCGATAAAAAAAGGCGCAGCAAGTGAGCATATTGAGTTAACAAAGATGCCTGCGCTAATTGAATATTACTCTTGATAGCTCAAGCTAAAACTCACTGTTTTAACCTAGGGTTTGTTGATCTTTCAAATATCAACAAACCCTAACTGATAAAAAAAATAATAAAGTTAAACTACCTGCTTAAGACGAGAGCTCATATGCTCTAAAGCTTGATTAATATCTGCAATAATATCTTCAACATTTTCTAAACCAACCGATAAACGAATTAGGGTTTCGCTAATGCCTGCGGCTTCTCGCTCTTCGGGCTCGTAAGGCGAATGAGTCATTGAGGCAGGATGTTGAATTAAAGTTTCGGCATCGCCTAAGCTTACCGCAATTGAGCACATTTTTAACTGGTTCATAAAAGCTACCGCATCATCAAAAGAGCCATCTATTTCAAATGCAATAATGCCACCGGCTGCGCGCATTTGCTTGCCGACTAGTGGATAGCCTTGGTGTGATTTTAAGCCCGGGTAGTTCACCTGTTGAATTCTTGGGTGATCTTCTAAGTATTCTGCAACCGTTTGGGCATTAGCACTATGGCGCTCAACTCTAACCGATAGTGTTTTTAATCCGCGAATAATCAACCAAGCATCGTTAGGACTAATCACTGCACCCATATCTTTTAAGGTTGTCATTTTAATGTTTTCAATTTGCTCTTTACTGCCACAGGTAACACCGGCTATTACATCACCATGACCATTTAAGTATTTAGTGGCACTATGAATAATTAAGTCGATCCCAAATTCGGCAGGGTTTTGTAAGGCTGGTGACATAAAAGTATTATCAACCATGCTAATAAGGTGATGTCTTTTAGCAATTGTTGCAATTTTCTCTAAATCAACGACTTGCATATTAGGATTAATGGGTGATTCTAAATAAATAACTTTAGTGTTTTCTTTAATCGCTTTTTCTACAGCTTCTGGATTAGTCATATCCACAAAGCTAACCTCAATTTCTAGATCAACAAATTTGTGATTCATTAAGGCATACGAGCAACCATATAACGCTGCCGAGGCAACAACATGATCGCCAGCTCTTAAATTGGCCAGTAGAGTGGCTGATACTGCCCCCATACCTGAGCCAAAAGCGGCTGCATCTTCGGTAGATTCTAAAGCCGCCATTCGTTGTTCTAACTCACGTACGGTAGGGTTGCCTAAACGACCATAGATAAACCCGGCTTCTTCACCCATAAATCTTGCCGCACCTTGTTCAACATTGTCGAAAATAAAGGTTGAGGTTTGATAAATTGGCGTGCTTAAAGCGCCAAATTGTTTATCTTTGATTTTACCTGCGTGAATGGTTTTGGTTTCTATATGCTTAGAGTCGATCATGATTACTACCTATGAAATTAACTGAACACCTTTGTATATTATATAAAACAAGGTAAATATATCAATTTAGTTTTGTTGTTTTGGTTAAAATCAAAATATAAATAAGTTTAAGGGTAAAAGTGCGATATATTTAAAATGTGATAAGTATAATGGCTTTTAATAATTAGGCGGTTTTAACGATTAGAAAGCATTGGAATTAGGTGTTTAGCAACATTTTGCATAATTAAGGGCTGAGCTTCGGCTTTTGGATGTATGCCATCGGCTTGTAATAGTGACCATTGACCTTCTAGTGGAGACAAAATAAAAGGAATCAATTGTACCGATGGGTTAGCCGATAAATCACTGTAGATCTGCTCAAATCTTTTAGTGTAGGTTCTGCCATAATTAGGAGGTATTTTAATGCCTGCTAACAAAACTTGAGTTGTATTGGGGAATTTGTCGCTGAGGCTAATGTTAATGATTTGAGTTAAGTTTTTACGTGTTTCACTCAGATCGATACCACGTAAACCATCGTTACCGCCAAGCTCAAGCAGTAAAATGTCAGGATTAAAGTTTTGTAGTTGTTTGCTCAGGCGATCTAAGCCGCCACTGGTTGTTTCACCACTAATTGAAGCATTAACCAGCTCCACATTGTAGTTTTGTTGATTTAAATGTGTTTGCAATAAAGCTACCCAGCCTTGCTCAACAGGAATATTATAAGCAGCACTTAGTGAGTCGCCATAAACTAAAACTTTTATTGGTGTATTCGTTTTTTTTAGCTCGTTTGCCACAGCAGGTGTTACATTTAGTAAATGAATACTTGAAATAATAAAAAATAGACCGTATATGTGTTTTCTAAGCAAAATATTCTCACTTTAATTTTTAGTGTTGGATATCAACAATTTTAATCAATACCCTAAATACAAACCAACTGAAAAGAGCAATTAAATGTTAACAGCAGTCAATTTAACTAAGCAAGTCGCTATTGGTGATGAAGCGCTTACCATTTTAAATGAAGTGTCATTTTCATTATCCAAAGGGAAAAGCATGGCAATTTTAGGTGAGTCTGGCTCGGGAAAAACAACCTTGCTTGGTATGTTAGCAGGATTAGATTTACCTACTGATGGCGAAGTAGTTCTTAATGGTGAGTCAATTTTTAACTTAAGCGAAGAGCAAAGAGCCGAGCTTAGAAAACAAAATTTGGGCTTTGTGTTTCAAAGCTTTCAGTTAATTGAAGGGCTAACCGCATTAGAAAATGTAATGATGCCATTAGAGCTAAAAGGCGATAAACAGGCCAAGCAAAAAGCCACAGAAATGCTCGAACAAGTGGGTTTGGGTAAAAGGCTTAACCATCATTCTAATCAGCTGTCTGGTGGTGAGCAGCAGCGTGTTGCCGTGGCAAGAGCTTTTGTTACCAAACCAAATTTATTATTAGCCGATGAGCCAACGGGCAATTTAGATACGGCAACGGGAGAAAAGATTATTGAGTTGATGTTTTCGCTTAATAAAGCCTTGGGTACAACATTGGTGCTAGTAACACACGATACTCACTTAGCCGAAAGGTGCGATGAAACATTGGTGCTTAGTGGCGGTAAAATAGTTTCTGTTTCAAAAGGATTGGGTAAAAGCGAAAACTCTTCATCAACCATTAGTCAAGAGCGAGAGCTAGAGGTGGCTAATGACTAAAAATAGTTTGCTTTTATCAATTGCTTGGCGAATTTTTAAGCGAGATTGGAAACGCAAAGATTTAATGATCTTATTGTTTTCAATGATTGTTGCTATGGCTTCGGTGAGCGTCATTTATTTGGTGATTGATCGAATAGAAACCGCCACCGAGCGAGAAGTCGCCGATGTATTAGGTGCTGATGTTGTTATTACTTCACCGCGTGAAATTACTCCTAAATTGCTTGAAAAAGCGTCGAGCTTAGGATTGCAACAAGCCACAAGTGTAGAGTTTTCTAGTGTGCTATTTGCCAATGAAAAGCTTCAACTATCTTCCATTAATGCCGTATCTGATAATTATCCACTTAAAGGTCGATTAGAAATTGCTGATGTTCCTTATGGTGATACCCGAAACATTAATACCAGACCGCCTAAAGGCAAAATATGGATTGAGCCACGTTTGTATTCGGTTTTAACGGTTAATAAAGGCGACAATGTTGAAGTTGGCTATACCAACTTGCAAGTGGATGGCGCAATTATGCTTAAACCAGGACAGGGAAGTACGCTATTTAATATTGCTCCCACGGTTATTATTAATATAGATGATTTAGCAGCCACAAAGATCATTCAGCCAGGTAGTCGAGTGAACTACCGTTACCTATTTGCTGGTGAAAACCAAGCGCTTAAATCTTTTATCAATGCAATAAAGCCTGAGCTGCTAAGTAGTCAGAGGCTTTTGACCATATACGATGAATCTCCCGTTGCAGGATCGGCGATTACACGCAGTAAAAAATACATAACTCTGTCTAGTTTACTTACCTTAATTTTGTTAGGTGTGGCAATTGCTATGTCGGCTAACCGCTATGCCAAAAGGCAGTTTGATATGAGCGCGTTAATGCGAACCTTTGGACTGGCTAATAACGAAGTATTAAAAGTATTTGTTTGGATTTTACTGTTTGTTTGTGTGGCGGGAATAGTGGTTGGCGGTTTGTCGGGTATTGCTATTCAGTCGGCAATAATTACCTTGCTGAGTCAATGGGTAGAAACAGGACTTCCTGCTGCTAATTATCAAGTATTAATCACACCTACAATAGCAACGGCAATACTGTTGTTTGGTTTTTCAACCCCAGCTTTATTTCAGGTTAAAAATGTGCCGCCCATGCGAGTATTACGCAGGCAACTAGCGCCAATGACTAAAGGAGCTTTATCTATTTATTTAGTGTCGGTTATTTCATTAATGCTAGTGATGTATATTCAAATGCAAGATATTAAGCTTTTACTTTCTGTTATTGTCGGTTTGTTTGTTGTGGTATTGCTATTTGGTTTAGTGGCGCGGGGATTATTATTAACCATGCGAAAGCTTGCTATTAGCCAGAGTGCATCAGTTAATTTTAGCTTGCGTCAGTTAGAAGCAAACAAAGGCGTTACCATATTATATTTGCTAGCCTTTAGCATTACGTTATTTGTGATTGCCTTAATGATTTTGGTAAGAACCGAGTTATTAGGCAAATGGCAGCAAAGCTTAGGAGATAACACACCAAACCACTTTATGGTAAACATCAAACAAAACGAAGTTGAACCCATTAGAAGCTTTTTTACCGAAAATAACCTTAATATCGACGCACTTTACCCCATGATCCGTGGCAGAGTGGTTGGACTAAATGGCAAAGAGTCTACCGAAGCCTTTAGCGAACAAGCGCAAAAACATAACTCATTACGCCGAGAACTGAATATCACTTGGGCCAATGATTTACCTGTTGGTAATCAAATTACTCAAGGGCAGTGGCAATGGCCGAGTGAAAATAATGAGCCGTTAATCTCTGTTGATCACGAAATGGCAGAAACACTCGGGTTAAAACTTGGCGATAGTTTAGCTTTTACTATTGGTGCTGAAACTTGGCAAGCAAAAATAGCCAGTATTCGCTCGATTGACTGGCAAACCTTTACCCCCAATTTTTACATTATTGCCAACCCTGGCTCACTTAAAGACTTTAATGCCACTTATATTAGTAGTTTTCGTATGGAAAAGTCGCAAAAAGGGCTTTTGGCCGAATTAATTAAGTCTTATCCAAGTATGTCGATTATTGAGCTTGACCGCATTTTTGATGAAGTTCAGTCAATTATTGAAAAGGTATCAAGAGCCGTAGAGCTTATTATGGGTTTTGTTGTCGCCGCAGGCTTAGCATTGCTTTGGGCAGCAATGGAACATACCTTTGATAATAAGTATAAACAGTCGGCAATATTAAGAACTTTGGGCGCGAAAAAAGGATTTATTACCAAAGCTTTTCGGTTTGAGTATTTATGGCTGGCACTTCTATCGTCAACTATGGCTTTGGTGGCGGTAGAGCTGATAACCTTTTTACTTTATAAGTATCAATTTGAAATAGAATTTGAACTGCACTTTAAACTATGGGTAGCACTTCCTTTAGCAACTTTAATTTTAATGCTAACGGCATCGTGGCGTGGGGTAAAAAGGGTGACTAATCCACCGCCAATGAGTTTAATTCGTTCATCTTAAAAATTATAAGAGAATAATAATAAATAAAAGTATTTGATTTTTAAGGTTTTTTTACTAGGGTTTAGTAATAAAATTAAAATAGATAAAAATTTTGGTTGACTAAATCTAGGTAAATTACCATAAAATAAAAAAGAAGCAGTAAGATTATAAAAAGCAATTGAAGCATAACCTTAATGTAAGCTTTGATTATTTAAACAGCAAAAACGCATGAACTTTTAATAATATTAGGTAAAATAAATTACTTCATGGGCAAATCATTAGTCATCGTCGAGTCACCGGCGAAAGCAAAAACCATAAACAAGTATTTGGGTAGAGACTTTGTCGTTAAGTCGAGCGTTGGTCATGTACGCGATTTGCCCACTAAAGTTGCATCAGCACCTGTTGATCCTAAAGAGCGCGCTAAAAAAGCAGCCGCTACGCGTAAGCTTTCACCCGAAGCTAAAGCTATTCATAAAGCCAAAAAAGCCAAAGAAGCTTTAGTTAAGCGCATGGGGATCGATCCAGAAAAAGACTGGAAGGCAACTTATGAAGTTTTGCCTGGCAAAGAAAAAGTCATTAAAGAGCTTAAAAAGCTCGCCAAAGATGCCGATCAAATCTTTCTCGCAACGGATTTGGATAGAGAAGGAGAGGCCATTGCCTGGCATTTAAAAGAAGTGATTGGTGGAGGAGATGATAAATACCAACGTGTGGTATTTAACGAAATTACCAAAAAAGCCATTCAAGAGGCCTTCTCAAAACCTTCGCAACTGGATATGAACTTTGTTAACGCCCAGCAAACTCGCCGCTTTTTAGACAGGCTAGTTGGCTTTATGGTGTCGCCATTATTGTGGAAAAAAGTTTCTCGCGGGCTATCGGCGGGCAGAGTACAATCGGTAGCTGTCAAGTTAATTGTTGAGCGCGAGCGCGAAATCAGAGCCTTTATTCCCGATGAATATTGGACAATGTGGGCCAATACATTAACTCAGTCTCAGTCGGATCTACGTTTAGAAGTTAAAAAGTATCTCGGCAAAAAATATCAACCGACGAATAAAACGCAAAGTGAAGAAATGCAACAGTTGTTGCAAGCTCAACAGCTTGTGGTTGACGGTTGTGAGTCTAAGCCTTCAAAAAGCCGACCCAGTGCCCCTTATATTACTTCTACCTTGCAACAAGCGGCGAGTACACGTTTGGGTTTTAATGTTAAAAAGACCATGATGCTTGCGCAAAGATTGTATGAGGCTGGCTATATCACTTATATGCGTACCGATTCAACCATGCTCAGTGCCGATGCATTAGGTATGTGCAGAACTTATATTGAAGATAATTATGGCGCACAATATTTACCTGATAATGCGCGTATGTATTCAAGCAAAGAAGGCGCGCAAGAGGCGCATGAGGCGATTAGACCCACCAATGTTCGTACCGTTGAAAAGCATTTAAAAAATGTTGATGCCGATGCTATCCGTTTATACAACTTAATTTGGCGTCAGTTTGTTGCTTGTCAAATGACCGATGCATTATACAACGTGACTAATTTAACGGTTAAAGCGGGTGACTTTACTCTTGGCGCTAAAGGTCGAGTGGTTAAGTTTGATGGTTGGACAAAGGTGCAACCGCCTAAGTCTAAAAATGATGATGATATTGTGCTGCCAGAAGTTAATGTTGGCGATCTTCTCAACTTGAATTCATTAGAGCCAAAACAGCATTTCACCAAACCATCACCCAGATACAGCGAAGCGGCATTAGTTAAAGAACTGGAAAAGCGTGGCATCGGTAGACCGTCAACCTATGCCTCAATTATATCTACCATTCAAGATCGCGGCTATGTGACGGTTAAAAACCGTCGCTTTTATGCCACCAAAATTGGCGAAATAGTCTCTGACCGATTAGGTGAAAGCTTTAATAATTTAATGGATTATTCATTTACCGCCAATATGGAAGAGTCGCTGGATATTATTGCTCATGGCGATCAGGTGTGGAAAAAAACACTATCAGAGTTTTATCAAGACTTAACTTCACGACTACACAAAGCCGAACTGCCAGTTGAAGAAGGCGGCATGGATAATGTTAAGTCGGTTGAAATGGATATGGTTTGTCCAAAGTGTAATACCAATAAAATGATGATCAGAAATTCATCAATGGGCACTTTCTTAGGTTGTAGTGGATTTTCATTGCCACCCAAAGAGCGATGCAAACATACCATGAATCTGATTTCTGGTGATGAAATAGAAGCCGTAGATAAAGATGATGAAGCCGAAAGCCGTAATCTATTATTGAAAAAGCGTTGCCCTATATGCGAATCAGCCATGGACAGCTATTTAATTGATGAACACCAAAAGCTTCATGTTTGTGGCAATAATCCAAGGTGTAAAGGCTACTTGATTGAAGAAGGTAGCTTTAAAATTAAAGGTTACGATGGGCCAATTATTGAGTGTGATAAATGCGCCAGTGATATGCAGCTTAAAGTAGGACGTTTTGGTAAATACTTTGGTTGTACTAACGAAGAATGTAAAAATACCCGTAAACTACTTCGCAATGGCGAACCTGCGCCGCCAAAGGCCGATCCTATTGATATGCCGCACTTAGCTTGTCAAAAAGTGGATGATCACTATGTGCTACGTGATGGTGCATCGGGGATATTTTTAGCCGCTAGTCAGTTCCCTAAAAATCGTGAAACCCGCGCACCATTGGTTGAAGAGTTATTAAGTGTTAAAGGCAAGCTTGATCCTAAATTTAATTATTTAACCAAAGCGCCAGCTTCTGATCCCGATGGCAATAAAGCCATGTACCGCTATAGTCGCAAGAACAAGGTGCAATATGTAATGAGCGAAAAAGACGGCAAAGCAACAGGTTGGAGCGCTCATTATGAAAATGGACAGTGGCAAGAACAGCAAAAAGCTAAAAAGACCACTAAGGCGAAAAAGAAAAAATAGTCTGAGGATCTTTTGATCTTTCAAATCCTAAAAGCCCTAAATTAATTTAGGGCTTTTTTTTGCTTAAATGATTTATGCCACGGCTGGTTAAGGTATAATTTTGTCCAATATTGAAAAATAAACTGAGTAATCAATGAGCTTGTTATATCCGTTAGCCCGTAAATTTTTATTCTCTATGGATGCCGAGAAATCCCATGATTTAACTTTAAACTGGTTAAGTAAAATTCAGCGTTCCCCCTTTGAGTTTTTAATTAGACAACCTAAAGTTCATGATCCCATCACTTTATTTGGAATTGAGTTTCCTAATCGAATAGGTTTGGCCGCAGGACTGGATAAAAATGGCGCTTGTGTTGATGCTTTTGCCGCACTGGGTTTTGGTCATATTGAAGTTGGCACGGTTACTCCAAGGTCACAACCAGGCAACCCTAAACCGCGCTTATTTCGGATCAAAGAAAAACGCGGAATCGTTAACCGATTTGGTTTTAATAACTTAGGGGTTGATCACTTAATTGAAAATGTAAAAGCGGCCAAATTTGATGGTGTACTTGGGATCAACATCGGCAAAAACTTTGATACACCCGTTGAAAATGCCAATGATGATTATTTAATTTGTATGGATAAAGTGTATGCTTATGCCAGTTATATCACAGTGAATATTTCTTCTCCCAATACCGCAAATTTACGCAGCTTGCAATTTGGCGAAGCGTTAGAAAGTTTATTAAAAGCGATAAAAACAAAACAAACCGAGCTTGCTAAAGTGCACGATAAATATGTGCCTGTTCTGGTAAAAATTGCCCCCGACTTAAGTGATGATGAAATTAATCAACTGGCAACAAGTTTTAAAAAGTATGAAATTGATGGCGTTATTGCTACTAATACCTCTTTTGATCGTAGTGAGGTCGAAGGTTTAAAGCATGCCGACGAAACAGGCGGCTTAAGCGGCGCACCAATATTAAAATCAACAACTCAAGTATTAGACAAATTTTGCCAAGCTGTTGATGGCGCTTTCCCTGTTATCGGTGTAGGTGGTGTCGATAACGGTGAGGCGGCTACAGATAAAATAAAAGCTGGCGCCTCTTTAGTGCAAATTTATTCGGGGTTTATTTATCGTGGACCTAACCTAGTTACCGAAGCGGCAAATGCAATAAAGTTAAGCAAATAATTAAAGGAAAAAATCATGAAGGGTAAGCACTTATTAAAATTACTAGCTTGTTCGCTAGTGGCTTTTTCTTCATCGAGCTTTGCACAAACACCAGTTGATTTAGCGCCAGGCACAGAAGTGTTTGTTTACCAAATAACCAATAACGAAAAATCCCCATTAAAACTCGTTGCAAATGTTTCTAAAGCAGAGGGTTATGATAACCAACCTAGTTTTTCGCCAGATGGCAATAAAGTATTATTTGTTTCAGGACGAAAGGGCAACCAAACTGATGTTTATGAGTTTAATTTAAACACTAAGCAATTAACCCAGTTAACCGACACAAAAGAAAATGAATTTTCACCCATGCTCGAAAAAGGGGAAAAAACTTTTACTGCGGTAAGAGAAGGGGGAGAGCCTTTTCAGTCGGTGCATCGATATAAATATTTAGTCAATAATAAAGCGGTAAAAAAATCAGAGTGGGCAGTAAAATCACAAACCCCAATTGGTTATTATGCTTTTAACAAAAAAGGCATTGCCGCAGGCTGGGCAAGGTGGGCAAATTCAATTTATTTATTTGATCCCAAATCACCTTATGCCACTTTTGTTGTTGGTCATGCATTACCGTCAAAACCTTTATTAATTCCACAAACTAATCACTTTAGTTTTGTACACAGACAAGCCGATGATACCGCTTGGATTAAATCACTGAATCCGACTAATCGATCAATTACACCAATTGCGCCATTGTTAGAAAGTAATATTGATTATACTTGGTCGGCTGATCAAACATTAATTAGTGCTAAAGGCAGTGAGCTTTATCGTTGGAATAAAGCCAAGCAAGAATGGATCTTTTGGCAAAATTTAAAAAACGATAAGCTATTTAATATTTCAAGACTGGCAGCCAGTAGCAATGGAAAATATATTGCGGTTGTTGCGATGACAACTAAATAGAGATAATAGTTTTAGGCGAGTAACCTGTTATGGAAGAATTAAACGAAAATAATCAATCACCATTTTCTAAAAAACTCAATTTTATCTTAGCATTATGCGCCATGCTAATATCTATTGCTTCGTTTTATGCAACCTATATTCAAGCAGTATCATCAGAGCAACAAGTTAAAGCCATGACTTATCCATTAGTACAATTTTCGCATGGCAATTTTGATGTTAAAAATAAAGAGCAAAAAATTTATTTTAAAATAAAAAATGCAGGTGTTGGCCCTGCCATGGTGAAAAAAATAGAGTATGAGTTTGAAAATAAAAAATTTACTAATAGTCGTAGTTTTCTAAAAGGTTGCTGTAATGATGAGTTAAAAGCAGTTGAGCAACCTGAAAGTGGTAAAGAGATTGGCATTGAGTCGCAAGTGATATCATCGAGTGTTACTGGAAATGTTTTAGCCGCAGGTAATGAAATTGACGTGCTACAACTAGTTAGACATAAAGATAATTTATCTTTGTGGAATAAGCTTAACCGAGATCGTTTTTCTGTTAATGTTTCTATTTGTTATTGTTCACTACTTGATAATTGTTATTGGAAAGAAAGCGGTAAAGAAATAAGAGAAGTTAACACCTGCAATTAATGCTAAAAAAAAGAAAAGATAATGGATAAAGAATTTACTGTTGCAAATACTCAACGTTTAACTATTGAGCTAATGAGTGCCGATGATGAAGCCCTGTTATGGGAGCTTGATCAAGATCCTAAAGTGATGAAATATATTAATGGCGGCAAAATCTCAAGCCTTGAAACGATTCAAAATGTCATGATCCCTCGCATGGAAAAATATCGCAACCCTCAAAAAGGCTGGGGCTTATGGAAAGTGATGATTAAAGAAAATAATCAATTTATTGGCTGGGTATTAGTGCGCCCAATGGAGTTTTTTTCGGATCAGCCTGAATATAGTAACTTAGAGCTTGGTTGGCGCTTTATGCAATCCTCTTGGGGCAAAGGTTATGCCACTGAGGCGGCTAAAGCAGTTATGGATGCGTTAATAAAAGCTTTTGCTAGCCCCGGTTCAACGGATTATAAAATTAAAGCCCTAAGCGCCATAGCTATGCCTGATAATAAGGCATCAATTGGCATTATGAAAAAGCTAGGTATGCAGTATGTAAAAACCTATATGCATAACGATCCGTTAGGTGATATAGAAGCAATTTACTATACGCTAAAGGTTTAGTTGATAAGAAGACTTGGTTGATAAAAAAAACTTAACGGATAAAAATTTTAGTCGATAAATATTAGCTTACGGGTTAAAGATAAAAATTACCCCTTAAATGAAACAACATTATAAGGGGCTTTATGGTGAAGCGTTTTATTTTATTATTTTCTCAACCGCTTTTAACTCGTTTTTATTGTTATTAATAAGGTTATATGGGTTTACCCACATTTAGAGTCACCACAGCTCAGGCATGTCATACAGCCATCCATTAATACGGCGGCTTTTGTCATACATTTATTACACATTTGTGCGCCATCTGGGTAGTCGCCGCTATAATTAGCCGCACCACCATCAGACTGTAATGATTCATATTCTTTGCGTTTTTCATCAACTAAAGCTTGTTGGTGTTTGTCTAGTTCGGGATCTTTTAATAAACCAATCATTTTTAAGTGCGACTCAATAGCATCGCCAATTTCAGCAACTAATGATGGCATAAACTTACCGCCAGGCTTAAAGTATCCGCCTCTTGGGTCAAATACCGCTTTAAGCTCTTCGGCTAAGAAAGTACAATCACCGCCTTTTCTAAATACCGCTGAAATAACCCGTGTTAAAGCCACAACCCACTGAAAGTGATCCATATTTTTAGAGTTAATAAAGATCTCAAAAGGGCGTCTTAGTTCGTGCTCGGTACCTTGGTTAAGCACAATATCGTTGATGGTCATATAAAGTGCGTGCTCCGAAAGTGGCGTTTTCACTTTATAAGTTGATCCCAATAACATTTCTGGGCGCTTAACACTTTCGTGCATTTGAACAATTTCGGCGCTCTTTTGTTGCTCTACCGATTTTTCTTCTTCTTGGTTACTTTTTACTTTGTATCCAACGATGGATTGGTTAATAATTTTTGGCATTTTTCTATTCCGTAATAATCTGTTTTTACTCTAAGGCTTTTAATAAATATTGAGTTAAGAACTAAAATTTACCGTAGTAACCTTCTTTTAAAGCATCGAAAAGGTTGGCGGCGGTATGAATTTCACCGTCGTATTCCACTTCTTCGTTACCTTTAAGTTCCACTTGGCTTCCATCATCCAGTGTGAACTGATAAGTGGTGTTTTCGAGATCTTCTTCTTTCACTAAAACGCCTTGGAAAACTTCGGGGTTAAAGCGGAAAGTGGTACAACCTTTAAGACCTTCTTTATAAGCGTATAAGTAAATGTCTTTGAATTCATCATACGGAAATTCGGTTGGAACATTAGCCGTTTTAGAAATTGATGAATCAATCCATTTTTGCGCCGCTGCTTGAATATCAACATGCTGAGTTGGGGTGATAGCATCAGATGTTACAAAGTATTCTGGTAGTTGCTCGTCGGCTTTATCAGAAAATGGCATAGCTTTGCTGTTAATTAACTCGCGATAAGCCAGTAGCTCGTAGGAGTAAACATCAACTTTTTCTTTGGTCTTTTTACCTTCGCGAATAACATTACGTGAATAATGATGAGCAAAGCTTGGCTCAATACCATTACTGGCATTGTTGGCTAAAGATAATGAAATAGTACCCGTTGGTGCAATAGATGAATGATGGGTAAAACGTGCGCCAACCTCGGCAAGCTCAGCCACTAGTTCGGGATCAACCTCGGCAATTTTTTGCATATAACGGCTGTACTTAGCGTGTAGCACCTTACCTTTAACTTTATCACCTACTTTAAAGCCGTCTTTTTTCATTTCTGGGCGCTTATAAAGCATTGCACCAGTTACATCGAATTCTTTATCCATTATTGGCGCAGCGCCTTTCTCTTTAGAAAGATCTAAACCTGCACGCCAACCTTCAACCGCTAATTCACGGGTAACTTGATCGGTAAAGTCGATAGATTCTGCCGAGCCATATTTTTTGCAAAGCATGGTTAGGGTAGAGCCTAAACCTAAATAACCCATACCGTGACGACGTTTATTATGGATCGCATCGCGCTGACCAATTAACGGCAAACCGTTAATTTCAACAACGTTATCAAGCATACGGGTAAATACACGAACCACTTTACGGAATTTATCCCAATCAAATTCGGCTTTATCGGTAAAAGGGTTATTCACAAAGCGAGTTAAATTAACCGAGCCTAATAAACAAGAGCCATAAGCAGGAAGCGGTTGTTCGCCGCATGGGTTAGTGGCACGAATATTTTCACAGAACCAGTTATTGTTTTTGTCGTTCACTTGATCAATTAAGATAAAACCAGGCTCCGCAAAGTCGTAAGTTGACGACATAATAAGGTTCCATAAATTTTTGGCTTTAATGGTTTTATGAATACGGCAAGCAACTTGCCCATTATCGTTGGTGATATAACCCTCAACTGTTGGCCATTCGCGCCATACTATTTGGTCATTGCCTTCTAAAATAGTTTCACCATTTTCAACTTCTTTGGTTGAAACAGGGAACACTAAGTGCCAGTCGGTATCGTTAATGACCGCATTCATAAATTCATCGGTAATTAATAGCGATAAGTTAAATTGACGTAGGCGACCATCTTCGCGCTTGGCTTTAATAAATTCCATAACATCAGGGTGGCTAACATCAAAGGTTGCCATTTGAGCCCCGCGACGACCACCAGCACTTGATACGGTAAAACACATTTTGTCGTAAATATCCATAAACGATAATGGACCAGAGGTATAAGCGCCTGCGCCAGATACATAAGCATCTTTTGGGCGTAAGGTAGAGAACTCATAGCCAATGCCGCAGCCTGCTTTAAGCGTTAACCCTGCTTCGTGAACTTTGCCTAAAATATCATCCATTGAATCGGTAATAGTGCCAGAAACCGTACAGTTGATGGTTGAGGTTGCAGGTTTATGCGCTTCGGCACCAGCGTTTGACATAATGCGACCTGCTGGAATAGCACCATTGCGAAGTGCCCATACAAAATCATTATAAACTTCAGAACGTTTTTCTTTGTTTTCAACACCAGCTAATGCTTTTGCAACGCGCTCATAGGTACCGTCAATATTTTGATCAACGGCTTCACCTTCTTTGGTTTTTAATTGGTATTTTGTTTGCCAGATATCAACCGAAGTATCTTGAAACTCAATTTGAATATTTTGATACTTGATACTTGATGGTGATGTTGCTTGTTTTAGTGATGCGCTCATGCTTCCCTCTTAATTTTATATGCCAATCATTAAGCTTTAATTTATTTTCTTTGCACAGTTTTTAATAAAAACTGTGGATAAAACCTGTATAACTGCCATAAAACCTGTGTTTAAACTGTGTTTTGACAGTGAAAAATTAAAAACACACTATATATCAATGAGATACTATATCTGGTGGTGTTTTGCTTTGGTTAGGCACAATATATAGATGAGGTGCGCCAAAGTAAAGTGAAAATTGTGAAATATTCACACTAAAATTTGGCGTTTTTTAACGAGCTTATCTGGGGTAGAGCGGAGGAATTCCTTGAGAGCCCTTATTCTTTCGTTGCGAAAATAATTGCTGATAAATTTGCTCAATATCTTGATTGTTCAGCTCAACCAATTGTTCAGATCTTTGAGATGAATAAAGCATTAATTCTAAGTTTTGCACTTTACTGATTAATGATTGCTCAGCGAGTAAACTTTTTAAAGAGCCAAGTGATTGAATTTTTGTAAAGCCAGCGGCTTGTGCCAATTGAATGAGCAATTTTTCAACGGCAGAAACCTGATTGTTATTAGCTTGTTGCTTTAATTGTTTTAGTATTGATTGAGCGTTCTCAATTGGCGGCTGTTTGTTGGTTTCACCCGTTGGATACTGAGCAGTGACAGTTGGTGATTTTTTAAAATAGGCTAAAAGTGTTAGTAGCCATAAGAGTAACAAGCCAGCTGATGTATATTTCCAAGCTAAGTTGTTTTCTGATAACACGGGCTCTTTAATAACCGGTTCAACCTTAACAGTAGGAAGCTCAGGTGTTTGTGCTTGCTGGTTATCAGATGGTAAAACATTAAATGTTCTCGGTGGTAATACTGCTGTTTGTACGCTATCAGTTTTTGTGTTCCACCATTGAAGTTTCACTTCTGGAATAGTGATTTCTCCAGATTGCGATGGGATCACGGCAAATTTTTCTATTCTTTGTCCTTGCACACCATTTGGTGTAATGTTGCGTTCTTTTTGTGGCGTATCAGGATACAGCTGTAACCCTTGAATGGTTGGAAAGTTAATTTCTGGTAATTGAGATTCGCTCAAACCTTGAACCGTTAAATTAACCGTCCAGGTGATTGGCTCACCCACTTTCAATGATTGTGGGTTAGGCGACCACCTGTCAGTTAAAGTCACATTCTCTGCGGGCAGCCAAGGTGTTGGTGCATTAGCAGGCTTGGGTTTTACTGCTATTTTAATAGGTTGTGTTGATACGCTTATTGGGCGGGTAGAATTAAGAAATGTACTACGCCTACGATTATTATCATTGACATCGGCAGTAAAAGTTACGGGGCTTATTTCTATGTCGCCACTTTCTTGTGGAAATATTGCGTACTTACGTTGGGTAACAATGTAGCGTTTGTTATCAATAATTTTCTCAAATTGAGTATCATCACCTAGCTTTTCAATAATTGAATTGCCTGCCGTAGGCTCTGTTAAGCTGGCATAGTGTGTTTGAACTGCTCTATATAAACTAATGGTAAAAACCATTTGTTGTTGTACATAAATCTTTTCGCTAGACACTTTGGCATCTAAAAATATGGCTTTTAATTGACCATTAAGCGCAATTTCATTTGAAGAGTCTTTAATGTTCAACTCAATAGGTTTGCTTGACTCATTGCCAATGGTTATTGCGGGTAAGGTGATTTTGCCTGTTTTTAGCGTTTTTAGTTTTATCTTCCAGCCTTTAACGCTTGAACGACTTCCGTTGATTATTTGGGTATGTTGGTATTGACTGCTTGAAACAATGGTAAAGTCGGCAGGGATCAAACTGAGATCGGGCTGACTGTCGGTATTATGATCAATTTTAAGATCGAGAACAAAAGTTTCACCAGCAGAAATATCTTGCCGATCAATAGACTGCTCAACTTTAGCGCTAATAGGCAACGCTAAAACAATTAAAATGATCAGTGCAAAAATTTGAATGAATGTGCTTTTACTTACCACAGTTTTTTCTCTTTTTGTTGTCGTCCACGTCGTTGATATTCGCGATACATTTTACGGCGTAATAAGCCGCCAGGATCGTCGGGAATTTTCTCTAGCCAGTGCTCTAATGCTTGATCTTTTTCTGATTTGTCTCGCTCATCTTCGCTGATTTCAGCTTCTTGTTTTTGTTGTTCTTGTTGCTGTTGTTGTTGCTCAGACTGTTGCTGCTGTTGCTCTTCTTGCTCTGAGTTTTGTTGATCTTGTTGTTGTTGATTATTCGAATCAGAATCTTGCGACTGATCGTTTTGTTGCTCTTGATCTTGCTGTTGTTGATCTTGATTTTGCTGTTCTTGTTGCTGCTGGTTTAAAAGATCTTCAACAATTTTTTTATTAAATAATCCGTCTTCATGCTCAGGGTTTTGCTCTAATAATTGGTTATACTTTTCTAATGATTGTTCAAGTTTTTGCGCTTTAGCCAAACTGGTTGCTTCATTGTATAAGTCGCGTTCGGTAATTTGAGTATTGCCGGTTGTGTTATTAGCAAACATATTAGCCGCTTGCTCAAAATTACCTTGTTTATAATTAGCGCTAGCAAGCCAGTCTTGTGATTGATATAGATTAGCGGCTTGTTCATAGTTGCCGTTGTTAAAGGCTTTTTGTGCTTGCTGATCGCGAGTTAACCAGAGATCTTGCCAAAATTGGTTAAGCTGTGATTTTTCGGAAGAGATTTCAGTCGTTGTTTCTGAAGATTCTGTTTCAGAGTTTGAGGACTCTTGTGACAGTTTTTGCTCTGCGGCGTAAAGCGGCTGGGGTGATAGCGCCATAAGCATTGTTAACGAGGTTAAAATTGATGTAATGGTCATTAACCCTGCGACAGGCGCTTTAAATAAACGAATAATAAACAAAAACACAACTAGCCAAATTAGCCAATAGCCATCATCAATCCATTTGCTGATCTTTTGATCTTGATTAAGTTCAGTATCACTATTTTCTCGTTGCCAATCACTATGTTCAACCAAGTATTCAATATCGGTGCTATCGGGTGTTAAAGTAATATAGCCAGCGTCGAGAGAGTTAGTAATAGTGCGAAGGTGCTGTTCTTCGAGTTTGGGCACAACAATTGAGCCACCAGAATCTTTTAAAAAGCCATTACCATTAGGCAGGGGAATTGGCGCACCTTGTTTTGTACCAATGGCTAGAATTGACAATTGATACCCCGAATCTTTAATGGGCTCGATAATCGCATTAATTTGATCTTGCTCGACACCATCGGTTAACCAAATAATTTGTCCACTATTATGCTTAGCATTTTTTAATAGCTCGATGGCTTTTTGCATACCTAAATCGGGGCGACTACCTAATACAGGCATTATTTGCGTGGATAATGTGGGCACTAATGAAGCAATGGTGTTTGCATCTGAGGTTAAAGGGCTAATAACAAAAGCATCACCTGCATAAACCACTAAACCAATGCTGCCTTCTTTAGACTCTTTAAGTAAGTCAATTAACTTAAACTTGGCTCTTTCTAAACGAGAGGGTTTTATATCGTTAGCGTCCATAGATAAAGACAAATCAACTAAAATAACTTGAGCGTTTTCCGAAGCTAAAACTGGTACAGCTTGTTGTCTAAAACTAGGGCCACTAATTGCCAAGATTAAACAGGTTGTTAGCAATGTAACGAGTAATGTTGGAAAGCTCGAACGCTTTGTTTTTTGCTCTGTTGTGATTAAAAATTTTAATAAGTGTGGAGATATTACCTTATGCCAAGCCGAATCTTTTTGTGATTGTTGCTTGGCAAAATAGATTAAAATAAACGCTGGGATCAGCAGCAATAAATAGGCTTCGCGAATAAAGTGAAATTGACTGAAATCAACGGGCATTTTCAGTCTCCGTGTTGTGTTTGTTTGCTCTTTGATTGGCTAAATTTACCCGCGTTAAAGAGGCAACGCTATTTTTTAATAGGCTTAGCATTAATGGAAATAAAAAGACAATAAGCCCAAATAATGCGGGATAATAAAATAATTCTTGAATGGGTCGATAAATTTCTGGCTCATCTTCTACAGGCTCTAATTGATCGAGCAGTTCATAAATATTGGCAAGCTCTTGGGTACTGCGCGCTCTAAAATATCGACCACCAGTAATTTGCGCCACTTGAGTTAATGTGGCTTCATCAAGCTCGGCAGAGGGATTAAATTTTGTTGTGCCAAATAACAAAGATTGCCTTATTGCTTCGTCAGCGCCAACTCCAATGGTATAAATTTTAACCCCAGCGTGTTGGGCTAATTTTGCTGCTTCAATTGGATCTAGCTCGCCAGAATTATTGCGACCATCGGTTAATAAAATTAGCACACGGTTTTGCTCGGGTCTTTCTCGTAATCTTTTAACCGCTAAACCAATTCCGTCACCCACTGCTGTTCTTGATGCACCGGCTAGGCCAATTTCGGTTTCATCCAACATATGTTGAACCGTTTTTAAATCGAAGGTTAGCGGGGTTTGCAAATAAGCGTTTTCGCCAAATAACACTAGACCCAAACGGTCGCCTTCACGTCGTTCAATAAATTGTGAGATGATTGATTTAACCACTAACAAACGATTAGCAGGGCGGTTACCTAATTTTAAATCTTCTTCTTCCATACTGCCCGAGACATCAATGCTTAGCAGTAAATCGCGTCCGCTAACCGGTAATTCAATCGGCTCGTCAATCCACTGAGGTCTTGCTGCGGCTAAAATAATGAGGCACCAAACCACAAAGCTAAGCAAGCGAGAAATTAAATCTGAATGACTCGACTGGTTAACATGGGCAATGGCATTCCAAGATTCAAACAAAGGGGTGCGAATAGTTGCTAATTGTGGTTGCTCTGGCTTTTTAAATAGCCAAATTAATAGTGGTAAAGGAATAAGCGCTAGCGCCATAGGGAAGGCAAGTTCTAACATTATGCTGTTGCCCTCGTTGCTTTTTGCGAATGTTTACTGAGTGCTTTGGTTTTAACAATAGCAGTTAATAGTTGATGGCTTTTTTCGAGTAAGTCGTGCCAGTTTGAATTTGAAATTGAAACTTCTTTTTGATAAACAAACTCGGTTATCCAGTGTATTTGTTGGTTGGTAAACTGATGTTGAGGTTGTTCAGCATTTAAAAAAGTAATCCAGTTGTTACCCGTTAAGGAGGCAACTTGTGATTGAGGATAATAAACCAATGCAATTCTTTTAATAAGTGCCGAAAGTTTAGCTAATGAGTCGGTTGTTGCTTGTTTTGATTTTAATTCGGCAATTTCAACGGCTAAAGGTTTTAATAGCGCCAGCGCTTTACGTTTTTTGATCTGTTTAATAACAAAATAAATAATAATTAAAGCCAGTAGCAAAAGGATGATCCACCAGCCTGGTGTCATCACAAATCCATCAATTTGCTCGGGCAAATGAATGTCTTTAAGTTTGTCTAGTGGATTTTCATTTTGAGCCATAGTTATTGATTGATCCTTGAGAGTGACTTAGTTGAAATTTGATGTCCATAAGACTCTTGTTGGTAGTTGGTATCAACTTGGGTAAATACCCCTTTATGGCTTAAAGAAAACGACTGAATATTTTCTGTTTTATTAATGAAGTGCTTTTTATAGGAGCGCCTAGTTTTATTATTTTGAGTGTTTAAAAACGACTCAGACATACCATTGCTAATGCCGTAAAGCCCTGCTGGTGGTAGTGATTTTTCAATTGGATCACTAATTAAAATACAATGAATATCAGCATGCTGTGACAAACGGCTAAGCTGTTTTTCGCAGCTTTCATCAAATTGGTTAAAATCACTGATTAAATGAATCACTGTTCCAGGTTTGGCTAAATGGCTTAATCGTTTTAACGTGTCGGCTAATTGATTAGTATTCGATTTTTCAGCTGATTGAATTGGCTGAGTTGAAAACACTTCACCTAATGTTGCATCATAATTTTCAACAATACGATTTAATAGCCGCATACAATTGCGCCTGTTGCTTGATGGTTTCATTTCAAAGTGACGATTTTGAGAATAGAGCAGAGCGCCAAATCTGTCGCCATTAGATAAGGTGTTCCACATAAGCTGTGAAGCTATTTTACTAGCAATTACCGATTTAAAAGCCTGAGCAGTGCCAAAAAACATACTTGGCATTTGGTCGAGCACCACAAATACCGGTTTTTCTCTTTCTTCTTTAAAAAGTTTGGTATGGGCTTCGCCAGTTCTGGCAGTTACCCGCCAATCAATATTACGAATATCGTCGCCAATTTGGTATAGCCGAACTTCGTCAAAGTCCATGCCTCTACCTTTAAAGCGAGAGCGAAAACCACCAACACGATTGGTTTTTACTTGAGAGTCGGGTGCAAGCCATTGAATTATGGGCTGATGCCTAGTTTCGATAAGATCGGTTAAAGTGAGATCAATGCCGTTTTTATAATCATCGGGCAATTGATCACGACTAGCGTGAATATTAGTGTTGGATGGATTAGTCCACAAAGCCATAGCGATTTCTCAGAATTAGCCGAGTGGGGTCATTTGAATAAGCTTGGCAATCACCATGTCGGTATCAACACCTTCAGCTTCGGCCTCATAAGTTAAAATGAGGCGATGGCGTAAAATATCAAAAGCCATTGCTTGAATATCTTCTGGAGTAACATAATCTCTGCCAGCAAGCCATGCGCTTGCGCGGGCGCATCGGTCAAGCGAAATAGTCGCCCTAGGGCTTGCACCATAGTCAATCCAGCGATTGAGATCGGCATTGAGTTCGGCAGTATCGCGAGTATTAACAATAAGCTGAATAATATATTGTTCTAGCTGTGGCGACATAAATATATCAAGCACTTGCTCTCTGGCAGCAAATAAATGTTCTTGAGTTAATTCTTCTACATTATCATCTTGATAAGCTTTATGTGCTTCACGGCGAGTTAATTGCAATATTTTTGCCTCGGCTTCGGCGCTGGGGTAGTCAACTTTAACGTGCATTAAAAAACGATCAAGCTGAGCTTCAGGAAGTGGGTAGGTCCCTTCTTGTTCAATTGGGTTTTGGGTTGCCATTACAAGAAATAATGGTGGTAGCTGATAGGTTTGACTACCAACAGTGACCTGACGTTCTGCCATTGCTTCTAATAATGCCGATTGTACTTTTGCTGGTGCTCGGTTAATTTCATCGGCCAAAATCAAGTTATGAAACAAAGGACCTTTTTCAAAGCGAAAACTGCCGTCTTGCGGGCGATAAATTTCGGTGCCAGTTAAATCGGCAGGTAATAAATCGGGAGTAAACTGTATTCGGTGGAAGTCACCTTCAATGCCTTTAGATAGGGCATTAATTGCGCGAGTTTTGGCTAGTCCTGGCGCGCCTTCAACAATTAAATGACCATCAGCGAGCAGAGCAATCATTAGTCGATCAACTAAACTTTCTTGCCCAACAATTTGCTCACAGAGCAAGGTTTTTAGCTGGGCAAATTTTTCATTCAGTAATTGGGCTGATTCATTTATCGACATAAAATATAACGCCTTGTATTATGGTTTTAAAATAGGGTTTAAAAATTCGTTTGCATTTTTAACTGATAATAACTTGTATTTCCAGTAGTTAGAGTAATTAAATTTAGAAAGTTGAGTTTCAAGTGCAACAAAATATTAAATTAAGTGATTAAATTCCTGAAATAAGGACTTTACTTGATAACTGCTTGAGGAATGAACAATATGAAAAAACTAAAAAATGAGTCGGCGCTTTTAAAAAAGGCCATTGAAATTGGTGAAAAGTATGCGACTAATCGAGGCTATAAAAATTTTTCAGCTACCGATTCGGCAAAAGAGAAAGTTGAGTCGTTGTATCGATTGTTGGTACATGACAAATTAATTCAGCCATTGGCTAAGGATCAAGAGAACCAATTAAATATGAAACATAAACTGGCCTTGTGGATTGCTAAGCAATTACCAGAGGGGCATTCGTTATTAAAGTAGTAAAATAGTAATCTCATTCTGCTTTAAGATATATACCCGTTCTACTTCAAGATGCTTGTTTCAGTGTTCAGCCAAAAAGTTTGAACAAGGCGCAGCTTGCAGGAAATGGCAAGCCCTTTTCAAAAGCTGTAACGCTGTGCAAGCTTTTTGGCTGAGCACCCGAAGGGCAAGGCAGTAAGCCAACCTCTTTTTCGTTATCAATGCTTGAAGTAGAATAACTAATCCAGCGCATTAATGCCTCAAATAGGATGGCTTACTGACTTGCTGAAACATGCATCTTGAAGGAGAGCGGTTATATACCCGTTCTCTTTAAAAATGAATGATTAACCATCTTGGAAGTAGAATGGGAATATAAACGAAATTTGTTAGTTCTTACATTTTATGCCTTGAATCTTAATTTAATACATAGGAAAATGAATAGAAATTAAAATCGCTTACATTGGCATACAATAACAAAAATGTTAACACGCATTAATTCATTAAAAATCACAGTGCTATTATTAGGATGGTTGAGCTTACAATCAGCCGCGCTTGATCATGAATTTAGCCAAGATCACTGGTTTGCGGGTTCTACCCATGTTTGTTTAACACAAGCGGCGCATTTTGATGATTTAGTACCAAATTGTAACACCTTAGAAATAATAACTAATGAGCATGTTAGTTCTTATTCGATCAGCTTTGCTCGAGAGTATTACACCCCACAGCATTACAACCCACAAAACTCCCGCGCCCCACCTGCTTTAATTTAACGCCATTTTCAATAAAAAAGTAATTTAATAACATTTAAGTATTTTTTAAGCAGCAAGTTTATACATTGCTGTGTTTGGAGTTTTACAATGAAAAAAGTTTTAATTTCTGCGGCAATTAGTGCTGCATTGTGGGGTAATTGTGTATCGGCTCAAGTGGTTGAAGGCGAAGCAAAAAAAGCTGATGGTACTAACTTGGCTAATGCCTTAATTAAGGTTAGAGGTTCTAATATTGAAACCAGAACCGATGCTAATGGTAATTTTGTTTTAGATTTAGAACCTGGTACATATACATTAGATGTAAAAGGTGGGCCAAAAGCGCACTTTCATCAAAAGATTGTTGTTTCTAGTGATGCTCAGCAAAAAGTTGTTTTAACCTTAGAAAGCGAAGCAGAGCATAAGTTGGTGATATATGCCAATCCTTTAGAGCATACCTCTTTAGATATGGCAACACCAATAACCATTATTTCTGGCGACGAACTTGTTTTAAGTAAAGCAGGAACTTTAGGTGAAATTTTAGAGCAAGAGCCTGGCTTAAGTATGTCTTCTTTTGGTCCTGCGGTTGCAAGACCTGTTATTCGCGGTTTAAGTGGCTCTAGAGTACAAATAACCAATAATCAAATGCTGGTTCAAGATGCTTCAACCACCAGTGCCGATCATGATGTGGGCATTGAGCCATTATTAGCCGAACAGATCGAAGTAGTTAAAGGCCCCGCTTCTTTACTTTACGGAAGCGGCGCTATTGGTGGTGTGGTTAATGTGGTTGATAACAAAATTAACCCTAACTATTTAGATGGTGTTACTGGCGGGCTAGAAGTGCGTTTAGGTGATGGTGCGACAGGTGAGCAATCCATAATTTTTGGTTTAGATGCCGGTAATGGAAACTGGAACTTTCATGTTGATGGTTTTGATTCGCAAAGCGATGATATTGAAATTCCTGGTTTAGGTGAGTCGGCACGATTTATTGAGCTTGAAGAAGCTGAGCATGAAGAGGAAGAAGGCGAAGAGCACGAAGAGCATGAAGAAGATGAGCACGGCGAAGAAGGTGTTTTAGAGAATAGCTCTATTGACTCTCAAGGCGGCAGTATAGGTCTTACTCGCGTTGGTGACTGGGGACATTTTGGCGCATCTGTTAGCTTTGTTGATAAAGTTTATGGTGTTCCAGGACACGCTCATGGTGACGAAGAAGAGCATGAGGAAGAAGAAGGCGAGGAGCACGAAGAAGAGGAGCATGGTGAAGAAGGGGTTCTTATTGATATGAACCAAACCCGTTATGACCTACAAGCAAAAATTAACACTTCAGGCAGCTTTGATCACTGGTTTGTGGGCTATTCATTAACCGATTATGAACACACTGAATTTGAAGGTGATGAAACGGGCACTATGTTTGATAATGAAGCATGGGAGTTAAAGACTTATGCAAAACATAATTCGTGGAGTGGCTGGGAAGGTGTTTTTGGCGCTCAGCTCACCAGCAGAGATTTTTCTGCAATTGGTGATGAAGCTTTTGTTCCACCGTCACAAACTGATACATTGGCGGTTTTCTTTTTAGAAGAAAAACAATTCGGTAATTTAAAATGGGAATTTGGCGCTCGTTATGAGTCGCAAGATATTAAAACTGATGGTCGAGCCGAAGTGAATGAATCTGGCGTTAGTTTTTCTGCTGGTATGGTTTATTCATTAGAAGAGCATAATAAATTTGCAATTAATCTTTCTAGCGCAACTCGTTTTGCCAGCGTAGAAGAATTATTTTCGGACGGTCCTCACATTGCAACGCGTTCTTTTGAGATTGGTAATGCCAACCTAGATGAAGAGGTTTCTACTAACCTTGATATTTCATATCGTTTTGAAACTGAAAAATTAACGGGTGAAATTAATGTTTTTTGGAATCAGTTTAGTGATTATATTTATGGCGAAGTAGTTTCTGAAGATAACGCTTGTGTTTCTGAAGAAGCCGCAGAAGAAGCGGAACACGATGAACTATTTTTAGTGTGTTACCAGCAAGAAGATGCCGATTTTAATGGTGTTGAATTACAACTTGACTATGCATTAGGTAATATTAATAGCCACGAGTTTTCTCTAGGCTTTTCGGCAGACTATACTAACGCAGAGTTTGATAACGGAAGCTATGTTCCTAGAATTCCTCCAATGAAATATGGTTTTGCTTTAAACCATGCCACTAATCATTTTTCTTCTCAAATAAGCTGGACTAGCTTTGATGATCAAACTGATATTGGTGAAGGCGAGCTAGTAACTGATGGCTTTGATATTTTAGATATTGAGCTGGTTTATACTACCAATTTTGCCAATAACGATTTAGTGGTTTTCTTAAAAGGTAAAAACTTACTCGATGAAGAAGCGCGTGATCATGCTTCTTTCTTAAAAGACTTAGCTCCTAGAGCAGGTAAGAGCTTTGTATTAGGGGCGCGTTATACCTTCTAGAACTACTTGTTTCAATAGTGATAAAAACGGGGTTACATTGGTAACCCCGTTTTTTGTTTAATCTTATTGATTTTTAAACCGGTTTGAAAAGAATATCGGATTTAATCGGTGTTTTTTGCAATATTGGACTAATTTCAGGCTCATCAAATAAAGTTTCAGGCTCCATAGCCACTGATGAGTTGGTTGATAAGCTAGCAAATGGAAATAACTCTCTGTCCATCAAGTGAGAGGGCGCAACATTGCTGATTGAGCGGAATATATTTTCTATTCTGCCCGGAAATTGGTTTTCCCAAGTTTTTAGCATTTGCTTGATCTGTTTGCGCTGTAGGTTTTCTTGTGAGCCGCATAAATTGCAAGGAATGATTGGAAACTGTTTATGTTCAGCATATTTTTCAAGATCGGCTTCTTTGCAGTAAGCCATTGGTCTTATCACTACATTTTTTCCATCATCACTTAAAAGTTTAGGTGGCATAGATTTCATTTTGCCACCAAAGAACATATTTAAGAAAAGCGTTTCAATAATGTCTTCTCGATGATGCCCTAGCGCTATTTTTGTCACATTGTTCTCTTGTGCCCATGAATAAATAATACCACGGCGTAATCTAGAGCATAAAGAGCAGGTGGTTTTGCCTTCTGGAATTTTATCTTTAACAATAGAATAGGTATCTTCTTCAATAATATGGAAAGGTACTTCAATGCTAGATAGATAATTGGGTAAAACCTCTTCTGGAAATCCCGGTTGTTTTTGATCGAGATTAACCGCCACTATTTCAAAATCAATAGGCGCGCTTTTTTGTAAGTTTTGCAAAATATCTAGCATGCCGTAACTGTCTTTACCACCAGATAAACACACCATAACCTTGTCGCCATCTTCGATCATTTTAAAATCATCAATAGCTCGGCCAACATTACGCCTTAAGCGTTTATGCAGTTTGTTTAGTTCTGTTTTTTGTTGTTTGCTAATAGCTTCGGTATTACTCATAAAATAACTATTTTTAACTTGTCTGGTTTTAAAGCGTGGCGATTATAGCGAATCTTTGTTAGTGCAGTTAGTTTATTTTAGTATTAATTAGCGCTGCTTAGTCATTATTTGATTATATTAACCGACACCAGTAATATCAGACTCAATCAGTTCTGAACTAAAACTTATATGCTAAATCGGCTTTGGTTATCTTTTTTTGTTATTTCTTTTCTTGCGGCTATCTATCAATGGCTCTTTTTAGGTGATATTGAAGTATTTAATCGTGTTATTGAAAGCCTATTTAAAATGGCTGAATTAAGCGTAGAAATAGCGCTGGGTTTAATTGGAATATTGGCTTTTTGGTGCGGAATTTTAAAGTTGGCGGAAAAATCAGGACTCGCCAAAGGTTTAGCAAAGTTATTATCACCGTTATTTACTCGGCTAATGCCTGATATTCCTAAAGATCACCCATCAATTGGTTTTATATCAATGAATATGGCGTCTAATATGTTGGGTTTGGATAATGCAGCCACACCAGTAGGCTTAAAAGCCATGCAAAGCTTGCAAACACTTAATCCTAATAAAGATACGGCTAGTAACTCGCAAATTTTATTTCTAGTGTTAAATACCTCTTCGGTTACCATTTTTCCAGTTACGATTATTTTGTATCGCTTACAACAAGGCGCATCAGCACCATCTGAGGTTTTTCTGCCAATATTGTTAGCAACGCTAGGCTCTAGCTTTGCTGGATTGTTAGCCGTAGCTTGGGTACAAAAAATTAAGCTTTGGGATAAAGTAATCGGGATCTATGCCTTGGTGCTAGGACTAATAGTGGCGGGGTTGCTCTATTGGTTGCATACAATGTCACCTGAGCAAATGGCACAAGTGTCATCTGCTGTTGGTAATGGGCTTTTATTTACTCTAATTATTTGTGTGCTTGTGACGGCACATTTTAAAAAGGTTAATGCCTATGAGGGCTTTGTAGAAGGTGCAAAAGAAGGTTTTGATATTGCGATTAAAATTATCCCTTATTTAGTTGCAATGCTAGTAGCAATAGGGATTTTAAGAGCATCAGGAATATTGCAAAAGATTACCGATGCAATTGCTTGGCTTGTAAGCGCTTTTGGTGTTGATACTCGATTTGTAGAAGCGTTACCTACAGCATTAATGCGACCTTTTAGTGCAAGTGGTTCACGAGCGATGATGTTAGAAACCATGGCGAATCAAGGTGTAGATTCATTTGCCGCTAAATTAGCTTCAATTGTGCAAGGAAGTACCGAAACTACTTTTTATGTAATAACCGTTTATTTTGGTGTTGTGGGAATAAAAAAGGTTCGTCATGCCATTGGTTGCGGATTACTGGCCGATTTAGCAGGCATTATTTGTGCAATATTGGTTTGTTATTGGTTTTATGGCTAATTAGCTAAACACTGAAATCAAAGGTTTTAAAGAAAGAGGATATACCCTAATAATGTAATGAAATCACAACCATTATTTTATATTTCTTTGTCAAGGAAAATTTCATATTTTATTAAGTTAATTGTTCAAAAAATTGATTATTTTGCTCATGTAAGTGGGTACTTTACCCTTAAGCACACACCATTAGGCTTTTACGCTTATTTCTCTAAAAAATGCCATCTCATAAAACGATAGTTTTTTAAATTGTCAACAAAAATCCACAGAAAAAAAATATCATTTAAAAATGACGTTAATTAACTGAGATATTCGATTATGACAATTATATGTAATTTATGAATAAGCTAAGTTATTGATATATAAGAAAATAATATCTTTTGATTAAATTATGAACAATTTGTTGCTTGGCTAGAAAAAATAAGGTGTTAGGGCGGTTATAAGACACTTTTCCCCAAAGTTATCCACAGGAATTGTGGAATAATTAAATCTAAGAGTTTAGTATGTTTCCATAATAATTTTTGTTGTTTTTGTTGACAAATTAGTTGATAAAAGGCTGACTTATATCAGCCTAAGCTTATTTAGTGGTTGAAGAGATAGTATAGGTTTTTCCTTGCTTTACTTTTTTATAGTTTCCAAACACTTCATTAAAGGTGCGTTTGCAAAAATGTCTTAAGCCATTGACGGTAACAACCACAAATTGCCCCCCGTCTTTTAAATGATAATAAGCATCATATAAAAAGAGGTAGAGCATTTCATTACCAACTTTGGCGGGTATATTAGAAACAATAACGTCAAATTTTTCATCATTTAATGATGAAAAGCCATTGCTTAGTTGGGCGGTAGCATTATTGATTTTATTTTTATCAATATTCGCCTTAGCATGTTCAATAGCAACAAAGTCTTTGTCTAAGAGTATTACTTTTCCTGTTTGACTCTTTCTAGCCATCCATAAGCCAATTGGGCCATATCCACAGCCAAGATCAAGACAGTTATTACCTTTTTCTATGGTTAAATGATTAAGTAATAAGCGAGTACCTTCATCAATTTCTTTGGGTGAAAATACACCATAGCTTGTTTCAAATGCGAGTTTTTCTCCATTAAGCTCGGTTTCTAATTGCAGTGGTTGTCTTATTTTTTTTGCGGCTTCAATTGGCGAAGGGCACATAGCTTTTCCTAGTGTAATAAGAGATAAGTTTTATCAGTTAAAGTTAACTTTATTTTAGCTGAGTATTATATGTTAAAATCGCGCTCAATAAATTGATAGTTAACTAATAAGAGTAATTTGTGACTAAAAAACCTCTGTATCGCGTTGTTTTTATTAACAACGGTAAAACTTTCGAAGTGTATGCAAAGTCGGTAATACCTTCTGATATTTATGGGTTTGTTGAAGTTAGTGGGCTAATGTTTAATGAGCGAAGCGGCTTGGTGGTTGATCCTGGTGAAGAAAAGCTTAAAGCTGAGTTTGAGGGGGTTAATCGAACCAATATTCCAATGCATTCGGTGATTAGAATTGATGAAGTAGAAAAGCAGGGCACAGCTAAAATTAGTGATGCTAAAGGTGATGTGGTGGCACCATTCCCTATGATAAAACCAGAAAATAAAAGTTAATTGAGTAATTTTATGTCTGATAATCCACTCGGTAAACCCACACAATATATTGATCAATACGATCCATCACTGCTTTTTGCCATTGCTCGCAAAGAAAAGCGCGATGAGCTTAACCAGCAAGCAATAGCCTTTACTGGTGAAGATATTTGGAATGCCTATGAGCTCAGTTGGCTTGATTTAAATGGTGTTCCTAAAGTGGCCATTGCCACAATTATTTTTAGTGCAGATAGTCAATATATTGTTGAGTCTAAATCGTTGAAACTTTACTTTAATTCTTTGAATCAAACGGCATTTGCAAATAAAAATAAAGTAAGAGAAGTTATCGCTAAAGATCTCTGTAACTTAACTAAAAGTAAGGTTGCAGTTCATTTATATGCACCTAATGATGTTTCTAGTTATCAAGTAGGACAACTAGAAGGAGAATGTATTGATGAGCAAAACATTAGTATTAGTAGCTATGATTATCAGCCATCATTATTAAAACTAGATACCAATAAAAACAATGTTAAAGAAGTGCTAGTTAGTCATTTGCTTAAAAGTAACTGTTTAATTACGAGCCAACCTGATTGGGCAAGTATTCAAATAAAATATGAAGGCAGCAAAATTTGCAAAGCAGCATTACTACAATATTTAGTTTCTTTTCGCTCTCATAATGAGTTTCATGAGCAATGTGTTGAGCGAATTTTTAGCGATATTAAGCAAATTTGTAAACCAAATAAACTTACCGTTTACGCAAGATACACAAGACGAGGCGGGCTAGATATTAACCCTTGGCGTAGTGATTTTGAATTTAGCGTTGAAAATATTCGGCTATCGCGTCAATAAGTCGTATAGCTTATTCTAACTGTTCAGTAAAATAGGTGACTGCAAGCTCAACGAAGTCGCTTGATGTGACTATTCCTACTAATTTATTGTTATCAACCACAGCCACACAACCGGGCTTTTTTTCTTTAAATATTTTAGCGACTTCAAGGGCATTGGTGTTTGATTCAACCGTAATCGGCGTTTTATCGAAGATAGAAGCAACATCCATAGAGCGCTCAATATGCTCAAGCATATCAAACCCTCTTTTATTAACGATTTTTATGGCATTGGCTAGCACTGCTTTTTGACCAAGAATGCCAATAAGCTCTCCTGTTTCAGCATTTTTAATGGGAATATGGCGGATCATTTTATCAGCCATAAGCATTCTTGCTTTGTGAACATTGGTATGTTGGGTCACAAAGATAGGGTCTGGAGTCATTATTGCTTTTATTTCAACCATAGTTTTCTCTGTAAATACTTACTTATCAAGAAGTTATTTGGTAATTATAGTCCACAAACTAAATATTTATTGGTAACCGATTAATACTGCAACAATTAATGCAATACTCCCTGCAATAAATAGTTTTAATATAAGTGGGGCAATAAATTTAAACCATTTGCTATAAGGAATGCCGCACATACCAATAATGCCCATAAGCACGGCATTGGTAGGGACAATCATGTTCATAAAACCATCACCCATTTGATAGGCAAGAACCGCAACCTGACGAGAAACCCCAACAATATCGGCAATAGGTGCCATAATCGGCATGGTGACATAAGCTTGCCCTGAACCCGATGGAATAAAAAAGTTTAGTACGCTTTGAATAATTAGCATTCCAACTGCGGCTACTTCGGCACCTAATTGTGAAAGTGGAGTAGCTAAACCATTTACCACGGTATGAAGCACTTGAGCGTCAGAAAGAATTAACTCTATGCTACGTGCAAAGCCGATTAATAAAGCGGTTCCTGTGAGCTCTGCTGCACCTTGGGTGAAAGTTTTAGCTGCATCATCAAATTTTTGTTTGCTAACAATAGCGAAAACGATGGCGAGAATAAAAAACATTGCGCCCAATTCGGTAAAGTACCAACCATATTTGGCAATGCCAATAACCATTCCAATTAAAGCAACAAAAGTAATGAGCAAAACTGCCATTTTTGATTTATCCATACTTGGATATTCAGTAACCTCAGGAGGCTGAGCTTCTTTAATGCCATAAACTAAGCTATTTTTAGGATCTTGCCTTACCTTGCTTGCATATTTCCATAAGTGATGAAAACCAATTAGCATAAATGGGGCAAATAAAGCCAGTCTAAAAGCCCAGCCCGAAGTTGGTGGAACCTCGGCAACACCTTGGGCAACAAGAACGGTAAAAGGATTAAACAGTGCTGTGCCATAGCCAATGCCATAACCAATAACCATTGAACCAACGGCTGATACGGTATCCATTTTTAATGCAACACAAAGGGTAATTAATATCAGCACCAATGGAATATACTCTTCTGCCATGCCAATTGTTGATGAGCCAAGCATAAATGCCGCAGAGCTCATAAACAGTAATAAGGCAGGACGATGAGAATAACGCTTGAGCACTTTACCTAAAGCCGCATCAATAGCACCCGTTGAGCGAAGAACGGCAATAGAGCCACCGATTAAAAATAAGAAAAAGATAATGCCTTGCGCCTCTGCCATAGCGCGTGGAATAACGGTAAATAGGCTCCATAAAGGTAAGTTAATATCGGTTTCACTGACTTGATATGTACCAGGGACAACGGTTTTATGACCACTGGCATTTTCAGCCATTTCAAAACTACCTGATGGGAGTATCCATGTGAGTAGGTAGGCAAAGGTCATCATTAAAAATAGAAGAACTAAGGTGTGGGGTACTTTAAATTTTTTTTCTATTTGTTCATTATTCATTATAGGTTTAACTTGTTAGTCTGAGGTGATACGGGCGACACTTTTTCCGTATTAATACGGATTACATGCTAATTGTAAATAAACAAAAAACCGGCATAAAGCCGGCTCTTTATCGTTAATGCAAGATCATATTAAGCGTGATCAGCTGTTGCTTCTAGCTCTTCTTTTACTTCTTGCTCAACACTATCTGAATAACTTTCTGCTCCATGCATCCATACTACTAGTCTGCCCGATAATGGCCACAAAATAAGTGCAAAAATAATGTTTGCTGCTGCAATTCCACCAAATATAGACATTTCCCCTAATTCTTCTGCGAATGAGCCAACAATACCTGCTAGTAAATTTGCAAAAAAGTTAATTAGGAACCAAACTCCCATCATTAAACTTGCCAATCTTAATGGTGATAGCTTAGTTGTCATAGATAGTCCTACTGGAGAAATACATAGCTCACCCATTGTATGGAATAAGTATGCTGCACACAGCCACCACATTGAGGCCATTCCATCAGATTGTTGCTCAACAACAGCACCAACCATGAATAAAAAGCCAAGAGCTGTAAGAATTAAGCCAAATACCATTTTGATTGGTGTTGCTGGGTTTTTACTGCCAAGCTTTATCCACATGAGTGAAAAAATCGGTGCTAATATAACTATGTACAATGGGTTTAATGATTGAAACCATCCCGCAGGCACTTCAAAGTTAAGGGTATCAATTACACGGTCTGTCTTTTCAGATGCGTAGATATTCATTAATCCACCTGCTTGCTCAAATGAAGCCCAAAAAAGAACAACAAAGATGAACAACATAAAGATAACTCTTAGGCGATCTTTCTCTACTGGTGTTAGAGGTTTTTTCTCGCCGCCATCTTGCTCAAGAGATAGCTTTGCAGAAGGAATAACACCAACTGAGCCAAGATATTTATTAGCAAAAACTAACTGAATAATTACTGATAAAACCATCCCTACACCCGCAGCGATAAAACCATATTTCCATCCAAAAGACGGGTCTTCTCCTAATGTAGAGCATACAAGTGGTGCTAAAAATGCGCCAACGTTAATACCCATGTAAAAAATAGTAAATGCACCATCGCGACGATTGTCATGTTCATCATACAAATCGCCCACCATTGTAGAAATATTGGGTTTAAAAAAGCCATTTCCTAGAATAATGAGTACAAGTCCAATAAAGAATAAAGTGAGGTTTCCTGGTATCGAGGCAGCTAAAACAAATTGACCTGCGGCCATTAATACACCACCAATTATTATAGATTTTCGTTGTCCTATGTAATTATCAGCCAACCAGCCCCCAATTAGAGGAGTAAAATAAACTAAACCTGTGTACCAACCGTATAATACGAGAGCTTCTGACCGCTCCCATCCGAAACCTGCATTATTGGCCTCAGTACCGGCTATTAGAGTGAGAACTAGCAATGCTCTCATACCATAATAGCTAAATCGTTCCCACATTTCGGTTGTAAAGAGTAAGAACAGCCCTTTAGGGTGTCCAAGAAACTCACCCTTTGGAACATTTAATGACATATTGACTCCTAATTATTATTGAAAATGTATTTTTTATCTGTGTGATATTTATGTTTAAAGTTTTTATTTTATCGCAGAAGTACGTTAACCCACGTTTATACCGCGAAAACACTAGTGATGACAAGTTAAGTTTTAGTTTAATTTTACTAAAACAACTATTCAAAGCCTTATAGATTAGGTGATTGAATGATTCATCTGACCATTAAAGATCTTTTGGGCATTATAAAATTAATGCTGATTATTAAGGTAATAATCAAAGAAAAACTTTAATTTTAGGGTACAATAGCGCCAATTTTACTAAAACAGAGTACAAAGATGAGTTTTCTAGCCTGTCGTATCTATAAAGAAAATGAAAAGGTTGTTCACAAACTAGAGCAAATTGAGCTTGATAACCTGTGTGAAGGCGAAGTGGTTATTGATGTTCATTACTCTGGAGTCAATTATAAAGACGCTTTAGGCGCAACTGGCAGAGGCGCTATATTAAAGCAGTTTCCACTAAATGGCGGTATTGATTTAGCTGGTGTTGTGGAATCATCGAGCGACCCAAAATTTAAAGCGGGTGATGAAGTTGTGATAAATGGTTGCGGTTTGGGTGAGTCCCACGATGGTGGACTTGCACAAAAGGCGCGCGTTCCAGCCGATTGGGTGATGCATTTACCTAAAGGATTAAGCCTTTTAGAAAGCATGACCTTAGGAACTGCTGGTTTTACGGCTGCGCTAGCTATTCATCGAATGCTAGAAAATAATCAAACTAAAGATAAAGGTGCGATTGTGGTTACGGGTGCTAGTGGTGGCGTTGGGTCGGTAGCTGTTGATATGTTGTCTCAATTAGGGTTCGAGGTAATTGCGCTTAGCGGTAGAAGAGCATTCGATACTTACTTAACACAACTTGGTGCAAGTTCGGTTTGCGATCCAGAAACTTTAGAGTTAGGTACACGCCCTTTAGAAAAAGCAAAGTTTGGTGGTGTAATTGATAATGTAGGCGGTGAGTTATTATCGCAGCTAATTGCGCATACAAACTTATGGGGTAATATTGCTTCTATTGGTATGGCAAGTAGTCATAAACTTAGTACAACGGTTTTTCCTTTTATATTGCGTGGTGTAAGTTTATTAGGGATAAGCTCAACCAATTGTCCAATGCCATTAAGGCGCGAAGTATGGAATAAAATGGGTGCAGAATTAAAACCTAAGCATTTGGATAAAATTTTAACCGAAGTGGTGCCACTAAAAGCCGTTTCAAGTGTGTTTAATGATTTGCTCGACCGTAAAAAGCATGGTCGTGTTGTTATTGATTGCCGTTAAGTGGTTGTGGTTAAGTTATTACCGCTAAGTGATTGTCGTTAGATGATTACCGTTAGAGCCTGATTATTTGGAAAAAATTATGAAAAACCAATTAGCTAAAATTGTCGAAAAGCTTCAATCAAAACCTAAATGGCTTAGAGGCTGGTTATTAGACTTTGCTTTAGGTTCAACCATAAAATTTATTGGTACAGCAGGTTTAAACTGTCAAGAACTCACTCAAGAAAAAGCCGTATTTGTTTTAAAAAATAGAAAAAAAGTACAAAACCATATTGGTACTGTTCATGCGGCGGCTACAAGTTTAGTGGCAGAAACGGCTAGCGGAATGGTGGTTGGAATGAATATTCCTGATGATAAAATTCCTGTGCTTAAAAGTATGCAAATTAATTATGTAAAGCGCTCTACTGGTAATTTAAAAGCGGTTGCAACCATTACTCAAGAGCAAGTACAAAATTTGTATAATCAAGAAAAAGGTGAAGCAAAAATTGCAGTAACCGTTACCGATGATGCCAATGTTGAGCCCGTTGTTTGTGAAATGATTTGGGCTTGGGTTCCAAAGAAAAGAAGCTAGGATTTAGAAGTCAGAATGTAGAAGTTAGGTTTTAAAATGCAAGTTTATTTAAATTCACTAGGCTGTCGCCTTAATGAAGCAGAATTACAAATCTGGGCTGACGAGTTTAGCCAAGCTTCTGTGGGGGTTACTTCTCAACTAGAAAACGCTAATTTGGTTGTGTTAAACACCTGTGCGGTTACTGGTGAGGCGGCAAGAAAATCACGTCAAACTATTAGGCGACTTCATCGTAAAAATCCTACGGCAAAATTAGTGGTTACTGGTTGTTATGCTTCGCTTGAAAAAGAACAGGCAGAGCAACTGTTAGGGGTTGATTTAATTGTTGATAATTCGCAAAAAGATCAATTGGCTAAAATGAGTTTAGAATTGCTCGATTCTCAATCTATGCCTTTTGCGGCTACAGAGCCCGATGAAAGCGCCATTTTTACCCGTAATAAAGAAAGAGCGTTTATCAAAATTCAAGATGGTTGTCGTTACCGTTGCACTTATTGCATTGTTACCGTTGCCAGAGGCGAAGAGTCGAGCCGAACCATTGAAGATTTAATTAGTGAAGTTAATCGTTTAAATGATTCTGGGGTTAAAGAAATTGTTTTAACGGGGGTTCATGTTGGTGGTTATGGATCGGATTTAAATACCTCGCTTTATGAGTTAGTGGTTGCCATTTTAGAGCAAACCACAATTCCTCGAATACGCTTTGCTTCGGTTGAACCTTGGGATCTTCCTGATAATTTTTTTGAGCTCTTTAAAAATCCTCGCTTAATGCCTCACATGCATTTACCTATTCAAAGTGGTAGCAATAATATTCTTAAAAAAATGTCTCGGCGCTGTAAATCAGAAACTTTTTTAGAACTGGTCAATAAAGCCAGAAGTGTTATTCCTGAATTTAATATTACAACCGATATTATTGTTGGTTTTCCTGGAGAAACGGAAGAAGATTTTCAATGTTCTAAAAATATTATAGCGCAAGCGGGTTTTGGTCATGTGCATATTTTCTCATACTCCGATAGAGAAGGAACAAAAGCCGCAAGACTACCCAATAAAATTGATAAGCAAACCAAAAAAATAAGAAGTCAAATTCTTCACAAGCAAGCTAAAAAAATTAAGCTAGAGCAATTAAAATTAATGCTTTTAACTGAGCAGAAAATTCTATGTGAAGGAAAAGGGCAACTTGTTGAATCGGGCAATTATCGTTATGTTGGCTATACGGAAAACTATTTTAAAGTTGAATTTGAAACGGAACAATTGTTTGAATTGTCAAACCAAATAGTTGATTGCAAAGTTGTAGATATTGATCACGTTAGTGGCAATTTAATTGTAAAACCAACGCAAAATTTAGAAGGGTTTAAAATGTTACTTAATGTTCAAACAATAGAGAACAATTGAGGCTAACGAGAAACAGTTATAAATATTTTTTTGATTCTTTTTCTACATCACATATTGCTTGAATAAACTGGTTATGAATATCATTTAAGTCATTATCAATGCCATAGGTTTTAAGGTGTGTTTCGTAATTAAAGGCAAGTTGTTTTAATTGGGGAACACCACAATAAGCGGTAGCACCATGAAGCTTGTGTACTTCTTGTTGCAAAATATCAAATTCGCGATTATTAAAACTATCAGTAATAATTTTTTTAGCATCATCAAAACTTTTCACTAGCATTGTTAGCATTTCTTTGGCTAGCAAAGGTTTTTGATTAACTGCCTTTAAACTTAATTGCCAGCTGATAATATCATTATCATTGTCATTGTCATTGTCATTGTCATTGTCATTGCCATGAATATTTTGAGGTTTAGGAGAAGGCTTATTGGGTTGCTCAATAGTAGATAGTTTTTTTCTAGTCCATTGCTGAACCGTTATTTCTAGTTGTTCTTGGCTTATTGGTTTAGTTAAATAGTCATCCATTCCTTCGGCTAATAGTTTTTCTCTTTCTCCTTTCATTGCATGTGCGGTTAAAGCAATAATTGGTGTTCTAATGCCTTTGGTTTGTAGGTTTCTTATTCTTCGGGTTGCTTCTAAGCCGTCCATTTCGGGCATTTGCATATCCATAAAAATCAAATCAAAATTCTGTTGTTTACATGCCTCAACGGCTTCTTTACCGTTACTTGCTAATTGCCTTTTAATATCGTACTCAGATAATAACTCGTCAATTAATTTTAAGTTAGCATCATTATCATCAACACATAATATTTTGGTCGGTTGTTGGGCTTGTTTGCTGTCAGATAAGTTATCTTGCTCACTGGTTATTGGCTCTTGCTTGCCAATATCAAACCACTCAATCATGCGAGCATATAGCTTGCGTTTAATAACGGGCTTAGATAAGCAGTATTGAAAGCCAATTTTTTGATAGGGTTTAAAAGAGGATTCATCACTACTATTAAGCAAAATAACCATAGGACAATCTAATTTATTTGCTATAGAAGATAGTTGAGCTAATTCTGATTGGTGCTGATCACTAGAGTAGCCAGACAGCATAATTAAATGCACATCTTTATTTTGTTGTCTGTTAATATTTGCTAGTTCGATTAAAGAGCCAATATCTTTAGTGGTATTAACATTAATGTCCCATCGCTGTAGTATGTTAGTCATTGCCGATTGTGATAATTCGTTTTTATCATGTAGTAAAACATGGCGATTGGGAAACCCAAATTCAACGGGTTTATTTTCGTCAAGATCTTTTTCTAGCTCTATGGTAAACCAAAATGTTGAACCTTTGTGTTCTTCGCTTTTCATGCCTATTTTTCCGTTCATAGATTCGACAAGTTTTTTACTAATAACTAAGCCTAACCCTGTGCCGCCAAACTTTCTTGTAGTTGAAGTATCAGCTTGAGTAAAGGCCTTAAACAATACATTTTGCTGCTCTTTATTCATCCCAATGCCAGAATCAATAACATTAATTTTAAGTTTAACCGATTGCGGTGTTTCATCTTCGAGCATAACTCTAATTTGAATAGAGCCATGTTTTGTAAATTTAATTGCGTTGTTGGTTAGGTTAGTTAAAATTTGTGAAATGCGTACCGTGTCACCTAATAAATATTCGGGTACATCTTGATAGACCATACCAAGTAATTCAATGTTTTTTGCTTGTGCTTGAGGCCCTAAAATATTCAGAACCTCATCGACACAGTCGTGCACATTAAAGGTTCTATTTTCTAATTCCATTTTGCCAGCTTCAACTTTAGAAAAATCAAGTATGTCATCAATAATGGACAACAAGTTGGTTGCCGATTTTTTAATGGTGTTTAAATGTTCACTTTGTTTTGCCGACAGCTCTGTTCTTAATAGCAAATTAGTAAACCCAATAACGCCGTTCATAGGTGTTCTAATTTCATGGCTCATATTGGCTAGAAATTCAGATTTAACACGGCTGGCTTCAATGGCTTGTTTTCTGGCAATATCTAACTCAACATTTTGTAGTTCTAATGCTTCATTCGACTCTTGGTGATCTCGCGTTGCTTGATCTATAGATAATTGCATTTCTTCAGAGGATTTATAAATTGATTGGCTCATATCGTTAAAGCCATCAACCAAAGTTTTAAGCTCACCACGAGTATTTGATTTTACTGAAACCTTCAGCTGACCATCTTTTATACGCTTTAATGCCGCAGCTAGTTGAATGATAGGCTGTGTAATTGATTTAGCCATTGTTAGTGCAAGTAAACCGCCAATGAGCAGTCCAAATGCTACAATAATTAAAAGCGTACCAATGGTTTGATATTGATGTAATTTTGCATTGGTTACTGTCATATAAAGCGCAACATAACCAAGCTTGGGTGTTAGGTTTTGTGCAAAGCCATATTTGAGCTGATCAGAAGGTTTTGCAGAAGTATAAATAGGGGCACGAATTAATAGTCCGTTCTCAACATTTATAATGCTAGATTGTTGTGGGATTTGGTTGCCCGATACGGTTAATTGATTGATTAAATCAATTGTGCCTGAGCGCGCAATTAGCCGATTACTTTGATCAAAAATGGCAATAGCTAATATGTCTTTTTCACCATTTCGAGCATTATTTACCAGTTTGTTTAAAGCGTTAGTGTTGGCAGAAATAACGGCATACTCAGATGACTGGGCTAAATAGCTGGCAATAACTAATGCTTTTTCTTTAACGGCAACATCCATATCGTGCATTCTAGAGGTTAAAAAATAACCCCCCATAACCAAAGCAACCAAAGCTGTTGGAATTAAAGCCAAAATAATGATACGAGTTTTTATTCCCCAATCATTCATCGTTATTTGAATTCCTTGTTTGTTCCATCATTAATATTGAATGATAGATGTTTTCTGCATTGATTTCAGGCATAGAGAATACTTTAGCAACCTGCGGGTTGATGCCAACTTTAAACGTGTTTGCAAACCTAGGTTTAGGTCTCAATTTTGATAAACATATTGAGTTTAAAGATGCCAATGTTTCTGCGACTAAAAGGTTTGGCTCATTATAAACACTTGCGATAGCCCCCAGTTTTAAATGTTGTAAGGTATTACCAATAATAGGAATGTTAAGCTGGGTTGCGGTAACGAGCAAACTGGCTAATTTATTTGAGCTAAACAGTTGTTGATTGTTAGTTAATAAAAGCGCTTGTGCTTCTTTTGTGTAGAGTTTTAAGTAGTGATCGGACGAATCGTTTGCTGGAAGAATCTTGAAAAACAGGTTGATATTGCTTGGTTTAGTCATAGCAAGCTGTTCATCAATAAAAAATTTATCACTCTGATTAAAAAATTTAATTACTGATTGAGTATTAGGCAGTAGCAGCTTTGTTAATTGAGCTTGTCGAAATTGAGTTTGCTCACCAAATATACCACTGATATAAACCGATAGTGGTTTATAAATATTATGATATTTAACTAATGTTGATTGAGGAATATTAACCGCAAAAAGTGGTACTTTTGCGTGTGAGGTAACGATTTTTTCGGTAATAGAGCTTCCAATTAATAATGCACAACTTGAGTTTTGATTAATGCGCTGATTGATCTCTAGCTGAGAAAATTGTCGCCCATTAATATAAATAGGCTTTAGTCCTTGAGTATGTTTAAAAAAATTGGCCTCAAGGCTCTTTAAAATTGCTTGGTTAGTTGGGGTTAAATCATCAAACACAATGCTAACAAATTGATCAGCTTGTTGATTGTTTAGCAAGTTTTTATTAGTGCTAGCGAGCAACTCCACACTTATAGAAAGCGTGATAATACCTAACAAAAGTATTATTGTGCTTAATTTAGGCATTAACAAATAAACCGCTTTGTTGGCATAAAAAGAGTGTCCTTATCGTCTTTATTATTTCCATTTTGCTGAATTATACAGCTTGAAGTAGAACGGGTATATAAAATTATTTTTACTGATTAATGAAACAAACTATCAAGATTTTATCGCTTATAGGTTTTTTCTTCCACAAATTAACCGAATTAGCAGTATAATGCAGCGCAAATTGAAATAAGATTGAGTTAATACTGTCATTAAGAGTGAGTTATGCCTCGTAAAAACCGAAGAAAAAAACTACCAACAGAGCCAATTAGAGTTGAAATTGAAAGTCTATCACATGAAGGCCGAGGAGTTGCCCGAGTTGATGGTAAAACGGTGTTCGTTGGTGGGGCTTTGCCAGGTGAAATAGTGGATATGCAATATGTATTTCAGCGAGGAAAATTCGACGAGGCGAAAACCATTAAGGTGATTGAGCCTAACCAAGATCGTGTTGAGCCGCCTTGCGAGCATTTTTCGGTGTGTGGTGGTTGTAGTATGCAGCATTTGTCTTCAAGTGCGCAAATTGCTCATAAATCCAATTTATTAAAAGAGCAGCTTAGCCATTTTGCTAAAACCCAGCCTCAAGAGTGGTTAGCGCCAATGCAGGCTGATTTACTCGGATACCGAAGAAAGGCTAGGCTTGGAGTGCGCTATGTTCATAAAAAAGAGCGCACGCTCATTGGTTTTAGAGAAAAGTATTCTAACTTCTTAGCGGATATCACCCATTGCCCAATATTAATTGAACGAGTATCGAATTTATTAATGCCAATGAGTGAATTAATCGACTCACTACAAATTAGGCAGTTTATTCCACAAATAGAAGTCGCCAATGGCGATGATAAAACTGCTTTAATTGTACGTCACCTTAAACCGATGCCCGAAGATGATGGGCTTAAATGGTTAGATTTTGCCAAAAAGCACGATTTAGTGGTTTACTTTCAGCCCAAAGGACCAAACACCATTCACCGAATTTGGCCGCTAGATGATAGTGAAGCCCAGCTGAGTTATCGACTGCCTGAATTTGAGGTTGAACTATTACAAGCACCGCTTGATTTTGCCCAAGTTAACGCCAGCATTAATCAAAAAATGGTGCCTTTTGCTTTAGATTTGTTAGACGTTCAGCCTGAGGATGAAGTGTTAGATTTATTTTGTGGGTTAGGAAACTTTACTATTCCATTGGCTAAAAAAGCAAAATTTGTCGTTGGTGTTGAAGGTGTCGATGAAATGGTTGAGCGCGGAAAGCTTAATGCTAAACATAACCAGTTAGATAATGTTGAGTTTTACCAAGCCGACTTAACTGCTGATCTGTCTGATAAACCTTGGGTTAATCGTAATTACAACAAAGTATTAATCGATCCTGCGCGTAGCGGTGCACTAGAAGTCATTAGCAATATTGTAAAGTTTGCCCCAGAGAAAATTGTTTATGTGTCGTGTAACCCTGCCACTTTGGCTAGAGATACTGGCGAGTTAGTTAATAATGGCTATAAACTAGTAAAAGCAGGGGTAATGGATATGTTTCCACAAACCACCCATGTTGAATCAATTGCGTTGTTTGAGAAACAATAACGCATTTTTTGAGGTTAAAAACGGTAAGGAAAGGGCTTATGGTAAAAGTATATGATATCACCACACCCAAAAGTGTTGATGATGAAAACTTTGCTCATTGGTGTCAGTCAATTCAGCCTAAAGAAGAAAAAAACAGTCACAAACTCTGGGAAAATCTGTCGTCTATTTTAGTTAAGTTAGTGAGCAAAACCGAACAAACCGCTAACACAGCAGAAGAAACTTTTAAATTAGATGACTTGTTTGCCCAAGGCTTTGAAATGGCGAATATTCTTTCATCATTAGGGGCTAACAGTAAAACCCTAATCGCCGCAATATTATACCCTTTTGTAGATACCAAGCTTATTGGCTTGCAAGAAATTGAATCTCAGTGTGATCGTGTTGTAAGTGCACGTGTTAGAGGTGTTCGCTCTATGAGTGCAATTAGAGCTTTACAGGCTGACTTTTCGCATTCTAATACCGCAGAGCAAGATGCGACTCAAATTGATAACTTAAGAAAAATGCTCCTAACCATGGTTGACGATGTTAGGGTGGTGCTTATTAAACTAGCAGAGCGTTTATATCTATTACGCAAAGCGGTAAAGGCGATTGATTTAGAGCGAATGGAAATTGCTCAAGAAGTGAGTGATGTTTATGCACCTTTAGCTAATCGACTAGGTGTTGGTCAACTCAAGTGGGAAATGGAAGATCTGGCTTTTCGTATATTGCACGAAGATCAATATATGAAAATTGCCAAAAGCCTTGATGAAAAACGCGGTGATAGAGAAGTTTATGTTAAATCAGTATTATCTGAAATAGGAAGTCAGCTAGAGCCTTTTGGTATTAAAGGAGACTTGCAAGGCCGTGCTAAGCACATTTTTAGTATCTGGCGAAAAATGCAAAAAAAGCAGGTAGGCTTTGAAGAAATTTATGATGTAAGAGCCGTTAGGGTTTTAGTGCCCGAGGTGAGAGACTGTTACTCAGTTTTAGGGGTAGTGCATGGCTTATGGAAGCATATTCCTAAAGAGTTTGATGATTATATCGCTACACCAAAAGAAAATGGCTATCGCTCTTTGCATACCGCCGTGGTTGGCCCCGAAGGAAAAACCATAGAAATTCAAATTCGCACCTTTGAAATGCACCAAGAATCTGAGCTTGGTGTGGCTGCTCACTGGAAATATAAAGAAGGCAAGGGCGCTCCTGCCGATGGTTATGAAGCCAAAATCGCTTGGTTAAGGCAATTACTCGACTGGCAAGATGAGTTAAGTGATAGCGCAGATATTGTTGGTGATTTTAAAAACCAAGTTTTAGAAGACAGGGTTTATGTGTTTACGCCGCAAGGGCGACTCATTGATTTGCCTCAAGGTTCAACCCCCGTTGATTTTGCTTATCGTGTGCACACCGAAGTGGGGCATCGCTGTAAAGGAGCTAAAGTTAACGGCAAAATTGTTCCGTTAACTCAAGGCTTATCTACGGGTCAAAAAGTAGAAATATTAACTGATAAAAATGGCGAGCCAAGCCGAGATTGGCTAGTTGAAGAGCGCGGTTATATACAGTCGTCACGGGCAAGGGCAAAGATTTTACAGTGGTTTAAACATCAAAACAAAGATAAAAACGCCAGTGTAGGTAAAACACTTTTAGAAAAAGAGCTAGTTAAAAATAACCTGCAAGGAATTGATTATTTAAAAATAGCACAGCACTTTAACTTTAAAACCGAAGTAGAGTTATTTGCTAGTATTGGTAGTGGTGATAAAGGCACTCACCAAGTGATTAATCATATTCGCTCTACCCACGAAAAAGCAAAAAATGAAGCTCAGCCTAAAGTGATTAAGCGAAAATCGGCGCAAAAATCATCTGATGCTAGTGGTGATATTTTAGTTCAAGGTGTTGGTAATTTGCTAACCCAAATGGCGGGTTGTTGCACCCCAGTTCCAGGTGATGAAATAGCAGGTTATATTACTCAAGGACGTGGCATAATGATCCACAGAGCAGACTGCCGCTATTTACTTGCCTCGCAAAAAAGATCGCCGCAAAAAGTATTAGCTGTTGATTGGAACCATGAAGTCGCCGATCATTATTTAATTGATTTAAAAGTTAAGGCCTATGATCGTAAAGGTTTATTAGGTGATATTACTTCGTTATTTTCTGATGAAAAAATTAATGTAACCGCACTAAATGCACAAAAGCTCAAAAAACAACTTATGGTAGCGGTTAATATCCAAATTGAAGTTGATTCAATTAATATCGTTTCGAGAATATTAACCAAACTAGAACATTTAGATTCTGTTGTGAGCGCACAAAGAAATGCTTAATCAACCTTCATCAATACAAAAACTTTGCTGGATTATGTCTAAGTTGCGCGATCCAAAAACTGGTTGCCCTTGGGATATTAAACAAGATTACGAATCGATTGTGCCTTTTACCATTGAAGAGGTGTATGAGGTAGTCGAAAGCATTGAAAATAAAGATTACAATGGCCTAAAAGGCGAACTTGGTGATTTGTTATTTCAGGTGGTTTTCTATGCGCAAATTGCCAGTGAGGAAAACCGCTTTGATTTTAATGATGTTATTGACGAAATATCCAACAAGCTAATTCGCCGTCATCCTCATGTATTTGATGATAAAGTCTATGTTGATGAAGAGGCCATAAATGTGGCTTGGGAAAAACAAAAGCACAAAGAAAGATTAAGTAAAGACAATAGTAAAAACAGCGTATTAGATGATATACCTAAAGTATTGCCTGAGCTTAAAAAAGCCCAAAAAATTCAAAAAAGAGCCGCCAAAGTTGGATTCGACTGGAATAATGTTGAGCAAGTTTGGGACAAAATTGCCGAAGAGTCAGAAGAAGTTAAAGAAGCAGCATTAAATAATGATTTGGCTCATATCGAAGAAGAAATTGGCGATCTGTTATTTGCGGTAGTGAATTTAAGTCGCCACTATAAAGTGGATGCTGATGCTGCCTTGCGCAAAGCAAACAAAAAATTTGAATCCCGATTTAGACAAGTTGAATCGCTAGCCGATCATAAGGTTTCGTCTTATTCTTTATCAGAGCTCGAAGAATTTTGGCAGCAAGCTAAAAAGCGTGATTAAACTGAAATTATTTAATGGTTTTTCGATGATCTGCTCAATAAATTTTGTTACAATTCCGTCCCGTCTTGATTACTGCACGATTTAGTCTCAATTGCTGTTATTTTGCTCAATAAGTCATTTGCTCAATAAATACTGCATTCGCGAGATTAACTCAAACAAAAAACACTCAAAAATCCACCAACAAACAGGCTAAACTGTTAAATGGTGAGGTTTTGTTGTTTTTGTTTAATAAAGTTTTGCTGGCAGTAATTGTAATAAAAGCGTATTTAAAAACGGTAAATAGCATTCATGACTAAGTTTATTTTTGTTACAGGCGGTGTGGTTTCTTCTTTGGGAAAAGGCATTGCTGCGGCATCTTTAGCGGCATTACTTGAATCAAGAGGACTTAAAGTAACCCTGCTAAAACTTGATCCTTATATCAATGTCGATCCTGGTACTATGAGCCCTTTTCAGCACGGGGAGGTGTTTGTAACCGATGATGGTGCAGAAACCGACTTAGACTTAGGTCACTACGAGCGCTTTGTTCGCACTCGCATGAAACAATCTAATAACTTTACCACAGGCAGAGTTTACGCCGATGTGCTTAAAAAAGAGCGCAAAGGTGAATACTTGGGTGGTACGGTGCAAGTTATTCCGCATATTACCGATGAAATAAAGCGCAAAGTTTTTGAAGGCGCAGGTGATGCGGATATTGCCATGGTTGAAATTGGCGGAACAGTGGGTGATATAGAGTCACTACCTTTTTTAGAAGCCATAAGACAACTAGGCTATGAGCTAGGTCGCGACCGCGCGCTATTTATGCATTTAACCCTTTTGCCTTTTATTGCCGTAGCTGGTGAGCTAAAAACCAAACCTACTCAGCACTCGGTTAAAGAGTTGCGCTCTATTGGTATTCAGCCTGATATTTTGATCTGCCGCTCAGATAGAACTTTGCCACCGTCAGAAAAAGCCAAAATAGCACTGTTTACTAACGTCGAGGAAAAAGCGGTTATCTCGCTAAAAGATGTTGATAGCATTTATAAAATTCCTGCTATTTTAAATGCCCAAGGCTTAGAAAAACTCATTAGTGAAAGATTTAACTTACCAGAACAACCCGTCGATTTAACCGAATGGGAGCAAGTGCTTTATGCCGAAGCCAATCCCAATGGCGAAGTAAACGTGGCAATGGTTGGTAAATATATGGATTTAACCGAAGCGTATAAATCTTTAATTGAATCTTTAAAACATGCCGGTTTGCAAAATCGTTTAACTGTTAATATCGACTTTGTTGATGCAGAAGATATTGAGAAAAAAGGCATAGGGTTGCTTGATAATGCCGATGCTATTTTAGTACCTGGCGGCTTTGGTGAGCGCGGTGTAGAAGGTAAAGTGCAAACCGTAGCTTATGCCAGAGAAAATAACGTGCCTTATTTAGGTATTTGCCTTGGAATGCAGGTTGCTGTGATTGAACACGCCAGAAACTGTGCAAACTTAGAAGATGCAAATTCAACAGAATTCAATAATGAAAGCCGCGCGCCTGTGGTTGGTTTAATTACCGAATGGATCAACAAAGATGGTAGCGTTGAACAGCGCACGCAAGAATCTGATTTAGGCGGCACTATGCGTTTAGGCGCGCAGTCTGCACAATTAAAATCAGGCACAAAAATCGCCGAAATTTATGGCAGTGAAGAAATTAACGAGCGACATAGACACCGTTATGAGGTGAATGAAAACTATGTTAAGCAGCTTGAAGACTCGGGTTTAATTATTTCTGGTCGTTCAAGCTCTAATAACTTAGTAGAAACCATTGAGCGCGATGATCATCCTTGGTTTGTTGCAGTACAATTTCACCCCGAATTTACTTCAACACCACGCGACGGTCATCCATTATTTACATCGTTTATCAGCGCCGCGCGTGAATTTCAAATAAGCCAAGAAGTTTAGGCTAACACTTTTAACTGAGGAAATATTATGAATATTTGTGGTTTTAATGTTGGACTAGATCATCCATTTTTTTTAATCGCAGGACCTTGTGCCATAGAAAGCGAAGCTTTAGCCATTGATACCGCTGGTTATTTAAAAGAAGTTACCAATAAACTGAATATCCCGTTTATTTATAAATCATCATTTGATAAAGCCAATCGCTCATCACATACCAGTTTTCGCGGGCCTGGCCTAGAAAAAGGCTTGCAAATTTTAGCGAAAGTTAAAAAAGACATTGGTGTGCCAGTGCTAACCGATGTGCACGAAGATACACCAATGCAAGAAGTGGCTAGTGTGGTTGATGTGATTCAAACACCTGCGTTTTTATGTCGCCAAACTAACTTTATTCAACGAGTATGCGAAGCGGGTGTGCCCGTTAATATCAAAAAAGGACAGTTTTTAGCCCCTTGGGATATGACTCATGTGGTTAATAAGGCCAGAGCAACGGGCAATAAAAACATTATGGTTTGTGAGCGCGGTGCTTCATTTGGTTATAACAATTTAGTCTCGGATATGCGCGGACTTGCCGTTATGCGCGAAACGGGCGCGCCAGTGGTTTATGATGCCACTCATTCTGTGCAATTGCCAGGTGGTCAGGGTAGTTCATCGGGCGGACAAAGAGAGCATGTGCCCGTATTAGCAAGAGCGGCTGTTGCAGCAGGAGTTTCTGGCCTGTTTATGGAAACACACCCTGATCCTGCTAATGCCAAAAGTGACGGGCCTAATTCTTGGCCGATGTATCAAATAGAATCGTTATTAGAAACTTTGAAAGCCATAGATGAATCGGTTAAAAAATCTGGCTTTGCAGAAATGAATTTATCAACTGAAAATTAAAACTGAGGTTATTAAGGAATGAGTAAGATTGTTAATGTTATTGGACGAGAAGTTTTAGACTCGCGTGGTAACCCAACGGTAGAAGCTGAAGTAATATTAGAAAGTGGCGCAATGGGCATTGCCTGCTCACCATCGGGAGCATCTACTGGCTCAAGAGAAGCATTAGAGTTAAGAGATGGTGATAAGTCGCGTTACTTAGGTAAAGGCGTATTAAAAGCCGTTGCCTTCATTAATAACCAAATTAAAGATCAAATTATTGGGTTAGATGCCAATGATCAAGCTGGTTTAGATCAAGTGATGCTTGATTTAGATGGTACTGAAAATAAATCTAACCTTGGTGCCAATTCAATTTTAGCGGTATCTTTAGCTAATGCCAAAGCGGCAGCGGCAGACAATAAACAGCCTTTGTATGCGCAAATTAGAGACGGTGTAACCTTACCTGTGCCTATGATGAATATCATTAACGGCGGTGAACATGCCGATAATAATATTGATATTCAAGAATTTATGATTTTGCCAGTAGGCGCACCAACATTTTCTGAAGCGTTACGTTACGGCACCGAAGTTTTTCACGCACTTAAAAGTGTATTAAGAACCAAAGGTTTAAATACTGCGGTAGGTGATGAGGGCGGCTTTGCACCAAACTTAAACTCTAACGAAGAAGCGGTGCAAGCCATTGTAGAAGCGGTTGAAAAAGCAGGTTATAAACTGGGTGAAGATATTTACTTAGGCTTAGATGTTGCTAGTTCTGAGTTTTATAAAGACGGTAAATATCATTTATCTGGTGAGGGTAAAGTTTTAACTTCTACTGAGTTTGCCGAGTATTTAGAAGACTGGGTTAATCGTTATCCAATTATATCCATTGAAGATGGTATGGATGAAAGCGATTGGGAAGGTTGGAAAATACTCACAGAAAAACTCGGTCATCGTGTGCAATTGGTGGGTGATGACTTATTTGTTACTAACACCAAAATATTAGCCGAAGGCATTGAAAAAAGTATTGCTAATTCTATATTAATTAAAGTCAATCAAATTGGCTCTTTAACCGAAACTTTAGCAGCAATTGATATGGCGCATAAGGCAGGTTATACCGCCGTTGTTTCGCATCGCTCGGGTGAAACAGAAGATTGCACTATTGCTGATTTAGCAGTTGCAACATCGGCAGGTCAAATTAAAACTGGCTCGTTATGCCGTAGTGATCGAGTGGCAAAGTACAATCAATTATTAAGAATTGAGCAGCAATTAGGTGAAAAAGCCGTTTATCCGGGCAAAAAAGCGTTTAATTGCTTTTAGCCTTAGCCAATAGTGTGGAATAATGGGGCGGTTAATCCGCCTCAAATTTTTATATTTAAATTATACCATGCGAATTTTAGCGATACTTTTTGTTATTTTAATTTGTGCCATTCAATTTAGAATTTGGTGGGGCGAGGGAAGTAATCGCGAAATTAGTGTACTTAAAAGTCAAATCGCCTCTCAAAAAAAGCAAAATCAATTATTAACACAAGAAAACGCCATTTTAAAAAAAGAAATTCTTGCGCTTCGTAAAAACCCCAAAGTTCTAGAAGAAAAAGCCCGCGAGAATCTTGGTTTAATTAAAAAAGGCGAAACTTTTTATCGTGTGATCCCTAAGCAGTAGTTAATTAGCGAAAATAAACCTATGTTGTTAGAAGATCTCTCAAACTTTCAAGGTGTGGTTGCCATAGTTCCAGCTGCGGGTATTGGCAAGCGTATGAATAGTGATTTGCCAAAACAGTATTTACAGATCAACAATAAAACTATTTTAGAGTTAACCATTAATCAACTGCTTAAATTTTCGCCAATTAAGTTGATTGTTTTAGCACTATCAGCCAATGATAAACGCTGGATTGATTGTGATTTTGCAAAATATAAGCAAGTTGTTGTCGTTGACGGTGGTAAAGAGCGAGCAGATTCGGTATTAAACGGTCTTTGCTTTTTAGATGATACAGGCTTACCCGATAACGTCCCTATAATGGTTCACGATGCCGCAAGACCTTGCATAACAGAAGCGGATCTCAACAAGTTATTTGAATCATTTAAACAAGATCATTACCCTAAAATGTTAGCAGGCACAATTACTGATACGATTCAGCAAATTGATGAAAATGGCTTAATTGACAAAACAATTCCCCGCAGTAGTTTAGTTAAAGCCCTAACACCACAGATCAGTGAGTTTAACCAGCTATTTACAGCATTAAAACAAGCCAAAGCTAACAAACAATTAATTACAGACGAAGCAAGCGCATTAAAATTAGCGGGACATAAAGTAGGGGTAGTAATGGGTAATCTTAATAATATTAAAATTACCCATCCATCAGACTTAGAATTGGCTGAATTTATATTAAGTAAAAGCCAATAAAATCAACAAATTAAAGCTATTTATTTGCAAACCGCTTTAAGTGCATCGGCAACATAATCTAAACATTGAGTATTTAGTCCTGCTACATTTATACGGCTAGAGTCAGCCATATAAATACCAAACTCCTGCTTTATTTGAGCGACTTGCTCTTTGCTGATCCCAAGATAGGTAAACATCCCTTTTTGCTCGGTAATAAACGAAAAGTCTTTATCTATTTCTCTAGCGTTAATTTTTTCCAGCAATCCTTGGCGCAAAGATTTAACTCTAGTTGCCATGTTATTAAGCTCGGTTTGCCACTCATTTCTAAGAGCAGTATCAGATAAAATATGATCAACAACAAAACCACCAAAGGCGGGAGACATAGAATAAATGGCGCGAGCAATATCTTGAATTTGAGTCAGTATTGCACTGGCTGAGCTGGCTGATTTAGTTTGCACCAACAAGCTACCTGTGCGCTCTCGATACAAACCAAAGTTTTTAGAGCAAGAAGTAGCAATGATCATTTCTTCGACCTGCTCAGATAAATAACGTACTCCTTTAACGTCTTCATCTAGCCCATCACCCAAACCTTGGTAAGCAATATCAACAAATGGGGTAAAACCATTTTTTACCGCAAGCTCGGCAACTCGTTGCCATTGCTCAAAAGATAAGTCGGCACCCGTTGGGTTATGGCAACAACCGTGCAATAGCACAACATCTTTTTCACCTAGCTGCTCAAGCTGTGCTTCCATTGCTGCAAAATTAACACCGCCTGTTTCTGCATTAAAGTAAGGGTAGGTTTTTATGGGTAAGCCAGTTGAGCTAATTAAAGGAATATGGTTTGCCCAAGTAGGATCGCTTACCCAAACGGTAAGGTCGCTTTTTAGTCTTACTAAAAGCTCTGAGCCAACTCGAAGCGAGCCGCAACCACCAGGACATTGAAGCGCAGCAATTCGATTATCTTTAATAGCACTCGATTGCTCACCTAGTACCAGTGTTTTTATGTTTTCAATAAAGCCAGGAACACCAGCAGGGCTAATGTAAGTTTTTGAATTTTCAGTATTTAAATGATGCTGGGCTGCTTTTTGAACAGCGGTCATTATTGGGGTGTGTCCCACTTCGTCTCGATAAACACCAACACCTAAATCAACTTTATTTGGGTTAGGATCTTCTTTAAAAGCGGTGATAAGCCCTAATAAAGGATCAGCTGGTAATGCAGATAAACGCTCGAACATACTTAAACTCCATAATTGATTAATTACTGGTGAGCCAAGGCTCAAAATAATAAGGCTATTGTACAAGAATTACCTAATTATAACTTAATAATTTTCAGGTATACTTGCCTTATTAAAATTATTGTTTGAGGTTTAACGTGCTAAGAATTGGTCATGGTTTTGATGTACATGCTTTTGGTAGTGATAGTCCACTAATATTAGGTGGGGTGCACTTTGCTGATCACCAAGGATTATTAGCTCACTCAGATGGAGATGTATTGCTTCATGCGGTGTGTGATGCCTTATTAGGTGCCGCAGCATTGGGTGATATAGGCAAACATTTTCCTGATACCGATGATGACTACTCGGGTGCAGACAGTAGAAACTTGTTAAAGCATGTTGTGTGTTTAATAAACCAGCAAGGATTTAAGGTGAATAATCTTGATATCACCGTTATTGCTCAAACTCCTAAAATGCTACCAAAAATTGAGTCAATTAGAGCTATTATTGCCGATGATGTTAATACCGAGGTGTCTCAGGTAAATGTTAAAGCAACCACAACCGAAAAGTTAGGTTATATTGGTCGTAAAGAAGGAATTGCCGTACACGCGGTAACTACTATTATTGCAATTTAGCTTATTGCAATTTAGCTTATTGCGCTTTAAGTCATCATTTAAGGATCTTACTTTGTCGTCTAATCAGCCAAACGATTTTTCTCAGCATATTTCAGAGCTTCCTTATGCCCATTCATTTAAACGAATTAGCGGTGTATTAAGACAAAAAGATGAAGACTTTAAAGTTTTTGAAACTTTGTCTTTTGATACAACAGGTAGTGGTGAGCATTTATTTTTATTGATAGAAAAACAAAACTGCAATACCGAATGGCTCGCCAAGCAATTACAAAAGCTATTTAATGTTGATTCAAAAGCCATTGGTTATGCGGGAAAAAAAGATCGCCACAGCGTTTCTCAGCAATGGTTTAGCGTGCAGTTACCGGGAATTGAGCTGAGTGAAGCAGAAATAAATTCAAAGCTCCAACATGAGCAATATCGGTTAATTCAATATACACGTCATAATAAAAAGTTAAGGCGCGGCGCAATTGCGCATAATCGTTTTGTGATTAAACTTACCAGTGTTAAAGGAGTCATTGATAGCGATGTGATCAACACGCTAACCAAGCAAGGATTTCCAAACTACTTTGGTTATCAACGCTTTGGTATTGACGCTGCCAATATCACAAAAGCCGATCAAATGCTTAAGGGCGAAATAAAAGTTAAAGCCAGAGAAAAAAAGAGTATGTATCTTTCTGCGGCACGTTCTTATTTGTTTAACTTACAACTTAAAGAAAGAATTAAGCAAAATGCTTGGCAGTCTGCGGTTAAAGGCGACTGTTTTAATTTGAATAATACCAATGCCTTTTTTACCGGTGATGATGATAATTTACACAGCCGCCTGAGTGAGGGAGATATCCACGTTAGTGGCTGGCTACCAGGTATTCAACCCTCAGAAGCCAGTGAACAAGCCGAACAGATTGAAGCATTAGTGGTAAAGCCATATCTTAATTGGTTTGAAGGGTTCAAACGATTTAAAGTTGATTCTGCAAGAAGAACATTTAGGGTGCTTCCTAATCATTTTCAAATAATCAATATTAGCGATAGTGAAGTAGAAGTAAGTTTTGAACTACCGAGCGGTTGTTTTGCTACTTCTTGTTTAAGAGAGTTTTGTGACATAGAAGATTATTCACTCACTAAAGCGCAAGAATGGATTAAGGCGAAACAGCTAGAGCGACAAAATGGCAATTAATTTATTGATCAGTAACGATGACGGCATTAACGCTAAAGGCATTAATATTTTGGCTGAGCATTTGCGAGGTGAGCATAATATTACCGTTGTTGCCCCTCATAAAAATCGAAGTGGAGCCAGTAGCGCGCTTACATTAGATCGCCCATTAAATTGTGATGAAGTAAAAGACAATTTTTATTCGGTGACAGGCACACCATGCGATTGCGTGCATTTAGGCACGCATCATTTAGTGGATAAGTTACCCGATATGGTTATTGCGGGTATTAATCATGGGGCAAATCTTGGTGATGATGTGATGTATTCTGGAACGGTTGCCGCAGCAATGGAAGGGCGGCATTTAGGCATTCCATCTATTGCTTTATCTTTGGTTGGTTATAATGGAAATCATTTTGAGTCAGCCGCAATCATCATGCAATCGCTGCTTAAAAGCATAAAAGCTCAAAATTTACCGAGTAATATTATTTTAAATATTAATGTCCCCGACTTACCCATAAAAGAAATTAAAGGAATTAAGCTAACTCGTTTGGGTTGTCGGCATAGAGCTGATACTATTGTGCCAGCTGAAGATCCAAGGGGGAAAAAGGTTTATTGGATAGGTCCACCAAGCGAGCCGCAAGATATTGGTGAAGGAACTGATTTTTTTGCGGTGAATAATGGATATATCTCTATAACGCCTTTGTTAGTTGATTTTACAGCAACACAATACTCGAACAAAATTGATGATTGGTTAAGTCAATTAAATTTCGAATTTAAATAAAAACAAAAAATAGATAGTAGTAAGCAATATGCATATCACCAGTAATTTATCAGGCATAGGTATGACCTCTCAGCGGACTCGTAGCCGGCTCATCCAGAGGCTAAGAGAAAAGGGGATCGTTGAAGAGAGCGTTTTATCGGTTATGGAAAAACTCCCACGCCATATTTTTATTGATGAAGCAATGTCTCATAGAGCCTATGAAGACACTTCTCTGCCTATCGGTATGGGGCAAACCATTTCTCAGCCTTATATCGTTGCCAGAATGACAGAGCTATTGGTAATGAGCGGCAAAATGAATAAGGTGCTTGAAATTGGCACAGGTTGTGGTTATCAAACCAGCGTTTTATCGGGGGTGTGCGATCAAGTTTTTACCATTGAGCGAATTAAACCATTACAAAATCAGGCGATAAAACGCTTTCAAATGTTAAGTTTAAATAACATTAATCATTTTCATGGCGACGGTTATCTTGGTTGGCCTAGTGAAGCGCCTTTTGATGCGATTATTGTTACTGCTGCTCCCGACCAAGTTCCACAAGCACTCATTGACCAACTGGCTGATGATGGTCGCATGGTGATCCCGGTTTCAAAACCTAATGGCGATCAACAACTTCACTTATTAGAAAAAACTCAAGACGGTATAACCTCTATGCAAGTTGAAGAGGTAAAGTTTGTTCCTTTATTAGGCGGCACTATTCAATGAAAATATTTACTAAAATGTACGAATCTTGCCTGCGTTGGGCAAAGCACAAGCATGCTACTTACTACTTAGGGATCATGAGCTTTGCCGAGTCGATAATTTTTCCCATACCCGTTGATGTTATGCTTGCTCCAATGTGTCTATCACGCATTGAAAAAGCTTGGCACTATGCATTAGTAGCCACGGTGACTAGCGTTTTAGGAGGTATTTTTGGCTATTTATTGGGGGCGTTTTTATTTGATGTGGCAATCGAACCATTTTTACAACAAATAGGTTCAATGGAAAAATTTAACTCGGTTAAAACGGTTGTTGAAGATAGCCGTGGTGGCTGGATTGTTTTTATCTCGGCATTTGCTCCTATTCCCTATAAGTTAGTAACTGTAAGTGCAGGCATTGTTGAAATGTCTTTTGCTGAGTTTGTTATTGCTTCTGTTGTTGGTAGAGCGGGGCGGTTTTATTTAGTTGCAGGCTTAATTGTTGCTGGCGGTGAGAAAATGGAAAAGAAACTTCACCAAACTATCGACTATTTAGGTTGGGGTTTAGTAATAGTTGCTATTTTAGGTTATTTGTTGTACAAATATCTTTAGTTTACAAAAGTGGTAATATTACCGTTGAATTAAAGAATAAAAACAAATTTAAAGACCGTTCAAAAAACTAAAAGCATAGCTATTATGCTAAAAACATCGAGTTAGTAAGGTGAAAAGGATTATACTTTGTTCAAACCAACAAAAGCTCAGCAAATTTTTGCTGGCTATGGTTTGTTTTGGCCTAGCCTCTTGCTCTCAAAAAGCGCCAGCACCAGTTTTCGATTTATACTCTTCTAATCAACACATTACTAAAAAAAGTAGCGCTAAAAAAAGCAGAGCTAACAAAGCTCGCTATTCGCACAATAATCAATATCAATCTAAGCTTGAGCAAACTAATCAGCATACGGTAAAGCCAGGAGATACTTTATTTTCGATTGCTTGGTATTATTCAGTTTCAGTAGAATCATTGGTAGTCAATAATAAGCTTAAAAATAACCGAATTTATCCAGGACAAAAACTCACTTTACGATCACAAAAAACACAAGCATCAGAAATATTTGATCCTGAATCATTAGTTTTAGCACTTAATAATGAAGTGTTAGCTAAACCCATTAAATCTAAAGTGAGAAAACCATTAAATACTAACCGAGCTAAAAATAAGCGCTCAACAAAAAAGCATTCAAATTCTAAACTAGCGGTTTCAGCTAGTAACAATCTTGTTGATAAAAGGCAGTCTTCTTTTGTTAACAAAAAACCCATCAAAAACAATAATCTCAATTGGATCTGGCCGGCAGATGGTTCTATTTTATCGCGATTTTCAAATAATAATAACGCGAATAGAGGACTTGATATAGCGGGATCTAAGGGGCAGGCTGTTAGGGCGTCTGCACCTGGGAAAGTTGTTTATGAAGGAAACGGCCTTAAAGGTTATGGCAACTTAGTAATTATAAAACACGATAATAATTATCTTAGTGCTTATGCTCATAACGATAAGGTTTATGTTTCAGAAAACGAAGTAGTAAAAGCTGGGCAGCGAATTGCTGACATAGGAGATAGCGGAACAAAAAGAACTAAACTTCATTTTGAAATTCGCTATAAAGGTAAACCTGTTGATCCTTTAAATTATTTGCCACAAAGAAAAATTTAAAATTAATATTTATTATTAAAGTTAAAGTTTTTTAGGTCGATAAAGGATAAACGACTATTAAAAATAATTTACCTTTCTATATAACAGTCGTCGCATATCTTAAAACTATAGTTTTTTATGGTGGAGTGTAAAATGGCAAAGCAAAGTACAAAAAAAATTAGCCAAGACAGCTCGGAAGTATGTTTGGCAGAGCCAAAAGAGTCTGAACTTAAAGCAATTGACGCGGTAGAAAATGCAAAAAAAGCACCCTTAAGATCTGAAGGTGGTTTTGATGCAACACAAATGTATTTAGGAGAAATTGGTGCTTCTCCTTTGTTAACCGCAGAAGAAGAAGTTTATTTTGCTCGTAAAGCATTAAAAGGTTGCGAAAAATCTCGTAGCCGCATGATTGAAAGCAATTTACGTTTAGTGGTTAAAATTGCAAGGCGATATAATAATCGTGGATTGGCATTATTAGATCTCATAGAAGAAGGCAACCTTGGTTTAATTAGAGCAGTTGAAAAATTTGATCCCGAGCGAGGCTTTCGATTTTCAACTTATGCAACCTGGTGGATACGTCAAACGATTGAACGTGCCATTATGAATCAAACGCGCACCATTCGTTTACCCATTCACGTGGTTAAAGAGCTTAATGTTTATTTGAGAGCATCGCGCGAATTAGCACAAAAGCTTGATCACGAACCAACCGCAGAAGATATCGCTAAAAAACTTGATAAGCCCGTAGAAACTGTGGCTAGAATGCTTGGTTTAAATGAACGTATTTCTTCGGTTGATACACCAATTGGCACTTCAAACGATAAACCATTGCTTGATACCATTGCCGATGAAAGAGAATGTGGACCTTCAAATAAGTTACAAGAAGAAGATCTTAAACAAAGCATTGAGTACTGGTTAAATCAGTTGGGCGAAAAGCAAAAAGAGGTGTTAGCTCGGCGCTTTGGTTTATTAAGTTATGAGGCGGCAACGCTTGAAGATGTAGGATTAGAAATTGGCTTAACTCGCGAAAGAGTTCGTCAAATTCAAGTTGAAGCACTGCGCCGTTTAAGGTTTATGTTAGAAAGACAAGGATTATCTTTAGCTAGTATTTTTAATGTTTAACTAAAGTAGCTAAAACTTTCACACTAAAGCGCATCCATTGATGCGCTTTTTTATGCATAAAATTTTAGTTTTATTCTAAGTAGAAACCTTAATAACAAGCGCATGAATATCGGTTTGCATCATATCGCCTAAAGCGCCAAAAACCATTTGCTGCTGTTTTACTCGGCTTTTATCAATAAATACATCACTTTTAATCACAACGGTAAAATGCCCTTTACCCGATTTTGCCCCTGCATGACCGGCATGTAAGTGGCTGTCATCAATAATTTCAAGTGAGCTTGGTGTTAATGCCGATTCTAATAGCTCACGCATTTTAATCATTCGATCTTGGTTATCCATTATTTATTCCTTAAGGTAAAACTTTTTTAAAGGGTTTAACAGTCACTTGCTTATAAACACCAGCGGCAATATAAGGATCACTATCTGCCCAATTTTGAGCTGCTTGCAAGCTATCAAACTCGGCGACAATTAAGCTCCCGGTAAAACCTGCTTCACCGGGATCATCACTATCAATAGCAGGGTGAGGACCTGCTAAAATAAGCCGACCTTGCTCTTTTAATTGTTTTAATCTTTCAACATGAGCAGGGCGCGATGCTTTTCTTAGCGGTAAGCTATTTTCAGTATCTTCAGCAATAATAGTGTAGAGCATAATGAGTCTCGATTTTTCTTGGGTTTTTACTCAGTTAAGGTTATTTATCGGTATCAGATTTGTGTGTTTGAACTTCTTCGCTTTCTTCTTCGTCTGGAAAATAAGGGTAAAGTTTAACAATAGTAAATATCAGTAAAACAATATTTAACCCAAATAATCCAAAGAGTTTAAAGTTTACCCAAAAGGCTTCGGAAAAATTAAAGGCGATATAAAGGTTTAAAAAGCCGAATAATAAATAAGCAATTGGCCAAACTAAATTGATCACAAACCAAACTGAATCGGGGACAGGAAGTTCACCTTCAATCGCGTTTTCAAATAAATCTTTTAACAGCGGCTTTTTAGAGATAAACTGCTTAAATAACATAAATATTGCTAAACACCAGATCACTATGCTGGCTTTCCACTGAATAAAGGCAGGATCGCGAAATACCAAAGTCATTACACCTAGCACTAAGGTGATCCCAAATGTCCAAAGATGAAGTTTTTCAAATTTACCTGTGAATATTCGATAACCAATGGTTTGAATTGCCGAGGCGATAATAAGCGCTGTAACCGCAGGATACATGGGTTTTTCAACACCACTTAAAAAGTAGACACCAACAAAAATAGCTAGGGGAAAATAGTCTAATAGAAACTTCATACTTAATGGTTAACACTCAATTTGGTTAAAGCAACTAAGATATTAAACGGGCAGTAAAAGATAATCCAGTATTAGATTAACCGATTAATTTATTGTAAACCCCAAACAATACCGCTAATTACAATAGCAAAGCCTGTCATAGAAAGCCGCCAACCTAATTTAACTTTATGAAGACCCATAAAGTAATCGGTAATCAGCTGCGCTTTAATTATTAAGCTTGCTAAAACCACAACTATTAGTGCGGGTGTTAACGATCCTTGCTCACTAATGTACCAAGCACTAAGTGTTAAAATAATAAGAAATAGCCAAACAGCCGTTGCTTGCTTTAGTTTTTTGCTAAGCGCCGTATTTGAGAGCGATTGTTGTTGGTTATTAGTCATAATGCACCTTAATGAATGACATACACAATTGGGAATAAAACAACCCAAACTAAATCGACCATATGCCAATAACAAGCCCCTGATTCAAAACCAGAGTGCGGGTTGTTTTTGTAATAGCCACACCAAGCATTTTTAGCCATAAAAGCTAATATAGCCATGCCAAGAAGCACATGGGCAAAATGAAACATGGTTAAAAAGAAATAAAAAGTGTAAAAAATATTGGTATTTAAATCTAAACCTATGGAGAATGCGTGTTGGTATTCTGTCATTTTTACAATGATATAAACCAGAGCAGCTATTAGCGCAAAACCTAAGCTATAGGCAGATTGTTTAAAACGGTGAAACTTTAAGTATTCACAAGCCAGCATAACAAAGTAACTTGAAGTGATGAGTGCTAATGTGTTGATGAGCCCCGCAGTAATATTGAGGTTTTCATAGCCAGCGGCAAAAACCTCAGGGTTATTGTATTTAGTGATACTAAAAGCAATAAATAATATACCAAAAACGGCGAGTTCGGCATAAATGAAAAACCAAATTGCTAAATCTCCCGGAAGGGATAGCTTTTGAGTCTTTTTATTGGTTTTATCCGAAAAATTTTGTTCTGAGCTGAAATTATCGCTCTGCTCTGTAAATTGAGTGATAATAGACTCCAAAAAATACAAGCTAAATGAGAATAGTTTGCAATTATAAGGTATCTTGTTTAACTAATCTAAGATTTAATCACTTTAATATTAAGGATCTATCAAACAAATAATGCCAAACTATGATCTGCACACACATAGCGATTACTCCGATGGTACATTATCACCTCAAGAGTTAATTGCCAGAGCAATTGAAAAAAATTTGGAAACAATTGCGCTGACCGATCACGACACCATATCTGGCTGGGTTGATGCACAAAATTATATTCAGCAAAATAATTTATCCATTAATTTTATAAAGGGTATAGAAATTTCTGCGAAGGCTGAATTTGGTGAAATTCATATAGTTGGTTTAAATTTAACTGGAAATACCGAAGCACTAGAAACCAAACTAAAGCAGCAACAACAAGCCAGATGGGAAAGAGCACATAAAATAAATACAAAACTTATAAAGTGTGGTGTTACTGGTGTGTTTGAACATTTAAAAAATAATGTTAAACAAGTGGTTACCCGAACACACATTGCCAGAGCAATTTTAGAATTAGGTTATGTGTCTGATATGCAACAAGCCTTTAAAAAATATATTGGTAAAAAGGGCAGAGCTAAAGTTTCGCAAGAGTGGGTTGCCATGGGTGATGCGATTGATTTAATAAAAGGTGCAGGCGGAGTTGCCGTGCTTGCTCATCCCACACGTTATCCTATTTCTAACCGAAAACTCTCTTATCTAATTGCCGAATTTGCCGAGTCTGGCGGGCAGAGTATTGAAATTAGTTACCCCAGTATTAATAAAGACAAAAGCGTTTGGTTAAAACATCACCAATCAAAAAATGAGCTTTATGCCTCGGCAGGATCAGACTTTCATTATCCCAATTTAAAGTGGACCGATTTAGGCTGGTTTCCTGATATTGGACAAGATAATCAGCATGTATTTTCGTTACTGTCTAATTAACACTGCATAGATAAGAACGAGCGTGTTAGTATTTAGGTTAAATATCTTTATCAGTGATTTTACCAATCCTTTAGTGCTTTAAATAAAGGCAAAACCATGACACAGTTTTACGAAATTCATCCGCAAAACCCTCAGCCAAGATTAATCTCTCAAGCCGTTGCAACCTTAAGAAAAGGCGGTTTAATTGTATATCCAACCGACTCTGGTTATGCGCTAGGTTGCCATATTGGTGATAAAAAAGCCTTAGATAGAATTCGTAAAATTAGAAAGCTCGAAAAATCCCATAACTTTACTTTGGTGTGTAGAGATTTATCGGAACTCGCTATTTATGCCCGAGTGGACAATACCTCATTTAGAGTATTAAAAAGTCATACCCCGGGTGCTTACACTTTTATATTGCGAGCCACACCCGAAGTACCCAACCGCCTGCAACACCCCAAACGAAAAACCATTGGCATTCGTGTTCCAGATACACCAATTGCATTAGCCTTAATGGAATCACTAGGCGAGCCACTAATGAGCACCAGTTTAATCTTGCCCGATCAAGATTTACCACTAGCCGATCCCGAAGATATTTACGATCAATTAAAAGGCCGCGTCGATTTAGTGATTAACGGCGGCTTTGTTAGCGACGAGCCAACCAGCGTAGTTGATATGACCGAAGGATTCCCTCAAGTGATTAGACACGGAGCAGGGTGCGTTAAAGAGTTTGAATAAGTGATTGTTATTTCAAAATAAAACCAACAAATAACACCGTCAATTATTGCAATCATAAAAACATTGGATATAATGTGCCCTCGATTAACACACACCACGTTAATCATTTCAAATTAAGCCAGAGTGGTGGAATTGGTAGACACAGGGGATTCAAAATCCCCCGCCTTTGCGGGTGTGACGGTTCGAGTCCGTCCTCTGGTACCATATTTAAAGCCTTGTTTTTACAAGGTTTTTTCGTTTCTGAAGGACTAAAAACTACTTGTTTTAATCCATCTATAAATTCCCTCCGGTGCATATCCTGTGCACCCTGATCGTAAACATTTGTAATCGATCTCAATCAATCTCCTCATAACTCAATGTTACGCTTTAAATTCAAGCTTCAGCTTCCACACTTAATCTCTGGTACTTAGTTGTGTTTCTTTTAGTGAAAATTGAACAAGGAATATTTAAAAACAAACGCCTAAAAGTAAGTCGTTATTTAGAAAATAAAATGACCACAACATAATCGAAAAGTTATCGCTAAATTAAGTAACTAACGTTAACTACCCGAATTGTATCTATAAATAGCGTGTTCTTGTCTCGCATTCTTATCAGCAATATTTGATTAAACTAACAAAAACTTAACCTCGAGTAGAGATAATTGCGAAGTCGGAGAAAAAATTCTTTGATTTTAATCAGTTAGTAGAAAATTTCTCGGATAAAATAATCTTTTGGCCTTTTTATTTAACAAGTTAGGTGTTATGTTTTTGACCATGAGATTAACCCAAAAGAAAACTCAAATCTTTAGATAGATCAAATAATGAACAGTTGGTACCGACTTGCTCTAGTGCTTAGGGTACCGAGATAAATAAAAACAAGTTAAGGGAAATAAAGATGGGAGAAAAACAAAAATCTATTGGAGAAGAAGGCGAGAATATAGTTAATAAAATTCTGGATATTGCAGGCTGGAGAGGATGCACAAAAAATAGAGATATTAAATGCATCAATGGAAGCAATCATTTGAACGAAGCTGGAAAACCAAGAAAGTCCCACGGTATAGACATAATTTACCATTCCGAATCTTTATTGATATCCCGTCACTTGGAGATCGCACTAATTTCCGTAAAATATACTACCCAAAAATATCCAGCCAACCCACAGGCAAAGTTGAAAGAGTACTTTGCAGATTTAATCAGTGCGATTAATTGTTTTAACTATTCGGAATTAAAATCGGAAATTCAACAAGGGTATTCAACTGTAGATTTTGATTCAACGATTGGAGTTCTATTCTGGTTAAGCAACAACGCAGAGGGATATGATGATCTGACTGAGAGAGTGAGAAGAATAGATGTAATAAAGGGAGAGGAATACGACACTCTAGTGTTAGTAGATAACCGAAGAGCGCAATTCATTCTTGATGCCAATACTTACGTTAATAGAGAATTCTCCGGACAGAACATAAAGTACTACTATTTTAGAACAGGACTAAATCTTGATATGTCGGGATCAGAATCTAGTGGGGACGTTTTACCTATTTACTGGCTAAGCTCAGATATTATTCCTTATAAAATTCTGGATGAAACTTCAAAAGATAGCATATTACTTATCATTTATGATGGAGAGATTAATGAGGATAATATGCTCAGACTTATTGGACTTTCAAAAGATATTTGCAGTTCTTGGGCTAAGCGTACATACATCGCGTCTAGAAACTATAACAAAATAACTCATGCAGACCTGGTGACTAGTATAAAGCTAAAGTTCAAGGACAAGGATTTCATTGATACGGTGAAATTCGACAGTATTGACAAATCAATTCATAACGTTGAATCAGAATGAAAAAACCAAAAGATATAAAATCATTTCTTCCATTTGGCTCGGACTTGCGCGATCTTTTGGCTCAGTCGTATATTCCAGAAGGAGACATACGTTATCTGTTACAAGGTAAAGGTATATTCGTAGGCAATTATAAAAAAGATCATACTGTACCTTTATGTACTCAAATTCTAATTACTCCATCAGAGTTTGAATATTTATATAATCGTCACAAGTCAAGAGAAGACTCAAGCAAACACCGTTCTGAGGTTTTTGAATTAGAAAGAGATGTAAATATAGTAGAAATGATTCCAAAAGACCTTGAGCTAAGTGAAATCGGAAAAGACAAGTATGGTAGATTTAAAGTAAATGGAAATCCCCAGTTTGTTATTGAGGATAAAAAAGCCGTTTTGGATTACACGATACATAGACGAGATCTTTCAAAAGGATTTGCTGCGGAAGAAAATGAATATACTGGAAGAGTTGAGTTGTCCTTTGATGAGAAAAATAAAGTGAAAGTTAAGTTGATTAATGGATTCACTGCAGAAGAAAATCTGAATATTAATAAAAAAGTCATTGCTCAGATAAAAAGTCACGTTCAAAAGAAAAAACTTCTAAAAAAAGAACACGATAAAATTCTTTTTGGCTCTTTCAGCAATGAGCAGAGAGTAAAATTCTTACTCAGTTTTATTAAAGAAAATTACTCCAAAATAGCCAAGTTCGAAAAGCTTGAAGATATGGAGATTAGAGTAGATGAAAAGATTGAGATACCTGATGAAAGTAAGCTTAAATGGATGGAGGAAAAAGTTGATCAATTGTCTGTTAAAGGAGACCTGGACGGTATTGAACTCCTAGAAAATGAGGATGATTTCGAGTTCTTAAAGCTAATATCAGTGCAGTTAAAGTTTAGGTTACAAGGAGAAATAGGTGTCGGAAGTTGCTCGATAAACCTTGGATTTGATGCTAGAAGAGGAGATGTTAGAGATGATTCGGAGTTTGATGTTGACTTTTCTTCACTTAAATTAGAGGGCAAGGCTCGTAGTAAGAAAGAGAAAAAAGTGGTCGAGCAG
>CBDCCU010000014.1:0-89000 GCA_965214955.1 Aliikangiella sp.
AATGTTCAGCATAAGAAGTCAACGAGAACCAAAGATATACACTAAACCCAACCACAATGGCCCAAAGTAAGCCATTAAGCACACTAACACCTAGCTCTTTCATCATTAACCAGCGGAAATTATTGCTGCTAATATGGCCCACGCTAATACCGCGTATTACTAGGGTTAAGGTTTGCGTGCCAGCAACGCCGCCCATGCTTGGCACTATGGGTTGTAAAATGGCTAGCGCAGTAACAATTTTGATGGTTTCTTCAAAAATTCCGATAACCGAAGCGGCTACCATTACGGTTATTAAATTAATCCCAAGCCATACAGCACGCCTTTTGGCGCTAGTAACTACAGGAGCAAAGGTATCATCGCTTTCATCTAAACCTGCCATACTCATTAATGAGTGATCGGCATCTTCAATGATGACATCAACCACATCATCAATGGTTATTCGCCCTAGCAATTTACCTTCGCTATCAATTACTGGCGCAGAGGTTAAATCGCGGCGTTCAAATAGTCGAGCAACATCATCGTCGGGCAGATCAACAGGAATAGGCTGTACGCTGGCATCTAAAATTTCATCAACGGTTTGATCGGGCTGACTAGTAATTAGCCAAGCAAGCGGAATAGAGCCAATATATTCATCTTCTGAATCAACCACAAAAATACTATCGGTTGTTTTTGATATTTCGCCTTTTATGCGCAAATAGCGCAAAACCACTTCGGTTGTAACTTGCGGTCTTACCGTTACAACATCGGTATTCATTAAACCGCCAGCACTGTCCTCAGGGTAACTGAGTGCATGCTCAACACGATGCCTGTCTTGCACATGCATCGAGTCGAGCACTTCTTTAACAATTTTGTCGGGCAAGTCCCCTAAAATATCGGCTTGATCGTCTATGTCAAGATGACGAGTGGCGGCTGCTAGTTCAGCAGGCTCCATGTTAGAGGCAAATTCATTGCGAATTTCATCATCTAAAAACTGTAATACTCTACCTTCACGCTCGGTATTAATTAAGCGCCATAAAATATTACGTTCTTTGGGCGGGGTTGCTTCTAAAAAATGGGCAACATCGGCGGCAGGCAGTTCGTTAAGCATCATTCTTACTTGAACAAACATACCACTTTGCAGCGCATCATTTAAGCGTTGCAAATGATCGCTACTGTATTCTTTTTCAAAGTTTTCCAGTATTGGCATATTCGCTAAGTGTTTGATAGTCAGTTATTTTTTCAATGTGAATTATCACAGTATATTAATAAACTGTCCAACTTTAATAATCAGTGAGCTAAAGTATCTGAGTAGAACGGGTATAATTAAGTTGGTAGCTTGGTGGTGTTTTCTATTAACCTGTGTAAAAATATATGTATCTCCTTGATAAATATAAAGAACTAAGTATGCCTTCATTTGATATTGTTTCAGAAATAGATGCTCATGAACTAACCAATGCGGTTAACCAAGCGAGCCGTGAAATTTCTACAAGATTTGATCTTAAAGATACCCCAGCTAAACTAGAGCTTAACGATAAAATTGTAAAGGTGACCGCCGAAGGTGATTTCCAAGCTCGTCAAGTGATTGATATTTTACGAACCAAACTTATAAAGCGTGGAATAGACGCTAATTGTATGGATATTGGAGAGCCTGATATATCGGGTAAAATCTGCCGTCAAGAAGTTAAAATTAGAGAAGGTATTGAGCAAGCATTAGCTAAAAAAGTGGTTAAACTGTTAAAAGAAAAAAAGCTTAAGGTTCAAGCCGCTATTCAAGGCGATAAAGTGAGAGTAACAGGCAAAAAGCGCGATGATTTACAGTCGGCTATCGCTCAAATTAAAGCAGAGTCTTTTGAGTGGCCTCTGCAGTTTAATAACTTTAGAGATTAGTTTTTAAAAAATGTATTGTAAAATTTGCGTTATTAATAAACTGTTAGCACTATCGAGGTAAAGTATGAAAAATGCTTTGTTGTTAATATTATTATTTTTGTCTGTGCTGGCGGCTAAAACTCAAGCACAGCAATCACGATTATGTTTAGATAATATTTGTGTTGGTGATGATGTTGACCAGTTAGATATTCATTGGAAAAAAATAAAAATAGATTATAAAACTAAGCGAGCAGTTGACTCGCTAATACAACAAAGCAGTGTTAAAGATATTTACTATGACTACAATGAAACCCTAGTAACAACTCCCGCGATGTTGAAAGATTTAGTACCTTATGTGATTCAACTACAAAAATTTGATCAAAATGTACTTGATAAGCTTGGTAAAGTAAAAGCAATATGCTCACCTTTATCTTTAACTGGTGAAGTTAATGATACTAACCTTAATGAAAAACTATTTGTTACTTTTAGAGTGGTTGCCGACGATGGTGGTAGAGGTCGTTTAAGAGTTGTTCAGCTCGAAAAAGAGTATAAAATTTACCCACCGCATATACGTCCTTCTGATAAAAAGAAATATAAAAATACTTTAGAGCAACTTAAAGTAACATTTCCTAAAATCGTTGAGGTAAGAGATATTGATGCTAGAGCTGAAACTAATGAGATTGCATTTGCATCAGCTTTGTTGGGGTATCGCTTTTTTTCTGACTCACGCAATCCGCTAATTTTTAGAATAAGAGACACTGCCGATTTTGAGTCAATAGAGTTCGATGAAAACCGAAGCAAGCTGTGCCCAATTATAGAATGACTTTTATTTTAAATTAAAGTGGTGGGGGTTTGGGTAAGTAGTGAATATTTGAGATTTTGATTTTTCGCTTTAGATAAAGCAAAATTAGCATCATAAATAAGTTGAGATACAGATAAGTGCTGTGATGCATTATAAATTACAGCGCCAATTTTTCCTTCGATCAATAAATTTAATTCTTCATCTTTTAGTTGAATAGACTTCATTTCATTTTGAATGCTTTCTAAATACTCTTCGGCATTTTCTTTATTACTAATAGAAACAGCAATGCAAAATTGTTCTTCATCAAACTTGCAAACAAGATCATAAGGCTTAAGAATTCTAGTAAGTAAACTACTCACTAGTATCAATACTTGATTATTTGCGCCATATTGGTAAGAAGAGCTTAGCCTTTGCGCATCTTGAATGTCTACAATTGCCACCATTAAGCTGGAATGAAAAGGTTTATTACGTTGCATTTCTTCAAATAATCGGTGATTAAAAGTAGGGCGTAATAAGCTTCCTGTTATAGGATCAAAGGTTGAGCCTTTAAAAAATTGCCAATATTTATGATTGATGGTTAGGGCTAAAAGAATACTGGCAATAGTGACCGAAATGGGTAAAAACGTAGAGCTAACAGGTAAAGATGTATTTAATAATGCTGATGAAAGTGAAATGGTATCGAGCAAAAGTGATAACCAAATTAAACCACTTATCAATATTAAAGGTAGTGTGTAATTATCGGCCTTTATAAACGAGCGAGACAATATTTTAAAGCCGACATAAAAGCTAATAATTACTAATACGCATAAACTAATTTCGCTAACTAAGCGAAGGGTAAATGAGTTATACCACAATATTATTAAGGTACTAAAAAAGGCTAATATTATTAATGCAAATGAATATATTGATTTAATTCGAGCTTTAAAAAAGTGAATTAAAAAAAACAAAAAGCAAGAAATACCTATCATCATGGAAAAAATTTCAAGCTTATAAACATCACTTAAATTTAACCCAGTAGATAATATATATTGTGTTCTGGTAATACTAACAATAGCTAAAGAAATTAAAAAAGCTGAAAAATAAATGGACTGCTGATTACCTTTAATAATAAAAAAGTAAAAAAGCTGAAAGAAAGCCAGTAAAAAAAGAATGCTGGCTGTAATAATAAGAATGTGATTTTGTTTTTCTACTTTTTGTTGAATAGTAAAAAAATTTTCAATAGAAGGCGCATTAGAATGAATGCTAGGCAAATTTCTTGAGCTAGTAGATATGATTTTTATATGGTTAAACTGGTTATAGTTGATGATTTTGCTAGGAATTAAATAATAGTGTTGATGCCGAAAAGCGCTTTCAAATGTTGGCAAGAAATGTCCAGCCTGACCAATTAAATGATCATTAAAATAAATTTCTGCCGTATCATCTATTTGAGGTAATAATATCCCAAGAACATCTTCACGAAACTCACTCGACAAAATAACCTGTTTTTCATAGGTTTGATTAATGACTGGTTGCTTCAATGTTTTTTCAGGCAATGGTATTTGGGCTGTTTTACAAGTTGGTTGGCTCGACTGAAAATTAAGGCAGAATGTCCAGTTCTTTTCTAGTTTTGCTGGCAAGGTGTCAATTAATTGAGCCGCATTAACTGATTGGCTAATTAGAGCAACTAAAGCAAATAGGCTGATTATAAAGACTAGTTTTAAACTATCTAAACCGATAAGCTTTTTAAGTTGCCAGTTGTTCATTAAAGCTAACATTTAATAGTTATAACGTAATTTGGTTAGGTGGCTCATTGTTAGATGATTCTTCAAAATTAGCCGCTCTGTTGGTGTCAAAAATATCATCATAAGAGGTATAAATAGAAGCCACAATAACTGATAAAAATGACATATTTAAAAAGAGCATAATAAAGAAAGCCACTTGAGGAATTAGCAATATTAATACTTGTGAAATAGCTAGCAAGCCAACTAAAGCTAAGATCCCTGCAAAGCCAAAAATAGTAAAGCTAGCTATATTTTTTTGGCAAGCAACAAAGCTTAATTTGAACGCTTCTACAGGCTTTATTTTTTCAATAACAATTAATGCTGGTACAAACCAATAAGCCATTAATACAGGAACAAGTAATGCCATAAATAGTAGCATTGGCACTAGTAGCGACTCTAAATAAGCTTTGGCGTCAAAACTGCCATTGAGTATATCCTCTGGCGGCACTTCCATAACCTGAAAACCTAAAAATGCGGCCAAATTAAAAGCAATTAACGAACAAATAATTGTGCCGCCTAAGTAAAGTGCTCCTGCTACTATCAAGTTCACTGCTTGAACATCAAAGCCTTTAAACAGGTAACCAAGCTGAAATGGTTTGCCGTTTTTAACCTCAGCAATGCCATACATTAGCCCGCCTAAAAACAGAGTAGAAACCGCTGCGGCAAAAATATTAACAACAGGTATTATCACAACAATAAGCATTAAGAAACTCATAATAAATATAGTGCTAACCCAAGTGATAGGTGATAGTTTAAATAGTTTCCAGGCATCAAATAGCCACTGTTTTCCAGAAACAGCAGGGCGCTTTTTAATATTGGACAAAGTCACTGACGATGGAATTTCGTCATTCATCGGAGGGCTTCCTTTAATAATATCTTGATATAGAGTGGGTATAATTAGTTGGCTAGTTTAATCAATTCAGCACGCTGCAACAAGCATCAAAGCTACACGCATAACGATATTAATGATATTCTTTGACATACTTATCCATCTATTAAGTTTTACAAATCAATGACTCATTCAAAATTAAGCTTTATTAACGCTATAGGCAAGTCGCTATTTGCATTATGGGTAGCTCTACCTTTAGTTGCTATGGCAGATGCTCCAAAGCCTGAAACTGCTGATGTATTATCATTAAAAAAAATTATGGCAAACCCCGACTGGATGGGCAACTCTCCCAATTCAGCACAGTGGAGCCTAGATGATCAAAGCATTATTTATAGTGCTAAAGCAAAAAATCATAGTCACCAAAATAACTTTCAAGTTAACTTAATAGACAAAAATGTTAAAGCACTAACGGATAAAGACGCTTTATACGTTGCTAGTCAGAGTGCTGAGCTAAACTTAAGCCAATCAAAAGGGGTATTTAGCTTTCAAGGTGATCTTTTTGTTATTGATGTTTCTTCACAGTCCATTAGTCAAATAAGTGCAGACAGTGATCGACAGTCTAACCCTCGGTTTATAGATGATAGTCGTTTTAGTTATTTTGAAGATCACAAAATATTTATTTATGACTTAGCTAATGGGCTTGCAAAGCAAGTCGCCGATTTTAAGTTAGCCAACGATCCTAATAAAGAGCAAAGCAAAAGCTATTTAGCACAAAGCCAACCTAGGCTTTTTAATTATATTGCCGAGCAGGAATCTGAAAAAAAGTTTCAAAAACAAAGGCGTAAAAACAATCTGCAAAGCCCTATAAAAACATGGTATTTAGGTAAAGGTAAAACGATCAGAACTTTTCGTTTATCTCCAAATGCTCAATGGATTTTGGTAGGTATTGTTAACTCAGGCTTGTCAGGAAAAGCCGATCACATGCCTGAGTTTGTTCAAGCCGATGGTTATGTTAAAGATCGCAAAGTAAGACCTTTGGTTGGTACCTCTAAACCGTTGAATGAAACTTTTTTTGTGTTTGATCTTAAAGAACAACAAAAATTTAATTTAGATACAACAAATTTACCCGGTATTAACGACGATCCTTTGGCCGATTTAAAGAAAAGTGCGGCTAAAACAATTGGTTATAAATATAAAAAAATGCAGCAACCAAGAGCTATTTATGCGTATAACTGGTTAGAAAACGGTGGTGCTGAGTGGACAAGTAATAGTGAAAAATTAGCACTAAATTTATTTTCTTATGATAATAAAGATCGCTGGATTGTAAGTTTTGATACAAAAACTCAAAAACTAAAAACCTTACACTGGATGTCAGATGATGCGTGGGTTAACGATTGGACTTTTAATGAATTTGGTTGGTTGCCCGATAACGAAACTTTTTATTATTTATCAGAAGAAGATGGTTACTCTCATCTTTATATCAAAAAAGGTAAACGTAGAGCGCGTCAGTTAACCGAGGGAAAGTTTGAAGTTAGTGATTTAAACGTAAGTAAAGACGGTGCAGATATTTATTTCAAGGCCAATAAACCACACCCCGGTGTTTATGAAATTTATAAAATTAATGTGAAAAGCGGCAAAATAACCGAACTAACAAATTTGGGTGGTGTTAACAGTTATGGCTTATCAAATGATGAAAAGCAACTAGTTATTAGGCATTCAACAACCACCCAAATGCCTGAGCTTTATATTGTTACTACTGATGGTAGTAAAAGCTCACAAAAATTAACCAATACTATGTCAAATAGTTTTAAATCAATTAATTGGCAAGCGCCAGACATAGTTGAGGTGCCTTCTACTCATCATAAGCGTTCAATCTATTCTCGATTTTATAAAGCACAAAATAACGACAAAGCTGATGATAATGGTAAAAAGCCCGCAGTAATTTTTGTACATGGTGCTGGGTATTTACAAAATGCTCATCAAGGTTGGTCGGGGTATTTTAGAGAGTTTATGTTTCATAACCTATTAACCAGACAGGGCTATGTGGTGCTTGATATGGATTATCGCGCATCTAAAGGTTATGGACGCGACTGGCGCACTGCTATTTACCAAAATATGGGGACACCCGAGCTAGAAGATTTAAAAGATGGTGCCAAATGGCTGACCGAAACTGCAAATGTAGATCCTAAGCGAATTGGTATTTACGGTGGTTCTTATGGCGGCTTTATGACGTTTATGGCGTTGTTTAAGTCACCAGAAACTTTTGCGGCTGGTGCGGCATTAAGACCAGTTACCGATTGGGCACATTATAATCATGGATATACATCCAATATTTTAAATACACCTCAAGTTGATCCCAAAGCCTATGAGCGTAGTTCTCCAATTGAGTTTGCCGAAGGATTAAATAAACCCTTGTTAATCGCACATGGAATGGTTGATGATAATGTGTTTTTTAAAGATACGGTTCGGCTGGTTCAGCGTTTAATTGAGCTAGAAAAAACACCTTATTTTGAAACCGCAATTTATCCTATTGAACCTCATTCTTTTACTGAGCCTGCTAGCTGGCTCGATGAATACACCAGAATATATTTGTTGTTTGAAAGGCATTTAAATTAGGGACGTTAATAGCAAAAAGCTCGCTTGTAATAAAGCAGCGAGCTAACATTTTATAGAACTTAGAACTTAGAACTTAGAACTTAGAACTTAGAACTTAGAACTTAGAACTCACGAAGCCGTTTTGCGGTTAAGATTAATGCTTCTTTTTTTATTGTCATTATTATTTTGACGCAAGTAAGCCTGATAACTAGCCTCGGACATAACTTCTCGTAAAATAGGCAGCAACATAGCGTCAGTTTGTTTCTTGCCATATTGATAATTAAGATAGCCTTTAATCGCGTGCATCCATGTGGGCCAATGAAACTTAATGCGACCAGAATCTTCAAAAAACTCTAAGCGATTAGCAAATAAGTTAGTATGAGAGCCAGCTTTTTCGACGGCATGATCAACGACTCGCCAAATTAAATTTTTATCTTGTGGGGTTAATTGTAGTGGCATATATTTCCCTATAAAATGGTGTTACTTTCCATATTCAAATAATAATAGTAAAGCTAACTGGTGTTGATTTTATTTTTAACTGTTTAAGTCGGTTAGTTTGCAGTTTTATTAAACTAAGCCTAATTATACTCATCTATTTTTGAGATGTTAAGAATATAATTATTGAATTATATCAAATCCAAATATTTAATCTTATTTAGAGGCAAAAAATGAGCACTCAGCTAGAAAAACCATCACTAAAAATAGGGAAGTATCGGCATTTTAAAGGTAATAAATATCAAGTGATAGATCTGGTTAAACACAGCGAAACTGAAGAATGGCTAGTGCTTTACAAGCCACTTTATGGTGATAGATCACTTTGGGTAAGACCGTTTGCTTTGTTTAGTGAAAAAGTACATCGACAAGGAGAGTGGGTTAAAAGATTTCAATATGTGGGTTCGTAAAAAAATATTTGCAGGCATTGTAATAAATTAAAATTTGGCGGGACTAAGTTTGATAATCTATTTTCAATTTTATTGTTTCAATTGTGACAACAGCCATTTATTCACACAATCTTCAGTTTTCTGCTGCAAGCATTAATATTAATTTAATGACTAGTCAGCAAAGAGAAAACTACGATCAATACTTTGAATCGGTATTATCCGAGTATCATCCTATGATTGCTCGTGTGGTAAGTACCTACGAATTTAAGTTGCCGCTACAAGAAGAGCTTTATCAAGAAATTTCGGTTGCTTTGTGGAAAGCACTGGCTAAATTTGATGAAAAATCTAGCCTTAAAACTTATTTGTTAAGTATTGCTCATAAAAGAGCGGTTTCTCATGTTGCTAAATATGCTAAAGAGCCTTCATCAACAGAGCTAGTTGAACAAGAATTACCTAGCGCTAATGATTGCCCTAGTGAATCATTAAAATCTAACCAGCAAATGAATCAATTAATGCAAGTGCTAAGACGTTTTCCCATGATTGACAGACAACTTGTTACCCTTGCACTGGAAGGTGTGAGTTATAAGGGAATTAGTGAAATTTTAGGAATAAGTGTTACCAATGTTGGGGCAAAGTTAAATAGAGCCAAAGCCAAGCTTAGCAAAGCCCTAGTGGAGACAGAATAATGAATGATCCACTAAAAAACTGGGAAGATCTGCAAAATCAATGGCAGTCGTATGAGCCTGATATTAAAAAAATAAAAAAACGGATCAGTTGGGTAACTTGGCGTATGTATGCCATTTTGGCATTAGATATTGTGGTATTAATAAGTTATTTCCCTTTTGTTTATTTTGTTGTTCAAGATGAAAGTTCTAGTTTTTTAACCAATATTTGGCACTATATTATGGGGGTGTTTGTGGTTTATGGGGTTTATTTAGACTTTAAACTCAGATTACCCGTATTAAAAAATAATGCGAATACAACCAAAGAGGTTTTGTCGCTTTTTATCGAAAGGGTAAAAGTTGGAGTGAGTATTGGTTGGTGGGGAAAAATATTTTCCTTTGGGTTATTAGTAGTATTTTGGATTTGGGTAGCCGTTAACTATTGGTTTGAGGTTGGCAACCCTAAAATTGCTAATCTTGGCTTTTTGTTAATAGGAAGTCTATGGATCATTGCAATTGGCCTAGTTTTTAGATTTTATGAAAATAAAAAGCAAAAACAGCTCATGAGCCTATCTAAAAAGTGGAAAGATTATCTTTAATAATTGAGTTGCTAGGAGCTTGTTCAGCTCCTAGCAAATGGTTTTTATTCGCTTTCAATCACATAAATGGCACCAGCATTTCCCGCCGTATTGCTTGCTTGATCGCCATTAATACCAGTAGCTGCGCTATTTTCTAAATCGGCACCAACATAAAGTTTAGTTCCGTTGAGAGTCACGCTACGACCAAAGTAATCACTTACCCCTGTATTGGAGGCTTTAATATAAGCGCTTTGAGTCCAGCTTCCAAAACCATCACTGTCATATAAATAGACCGCACCAGATTGAAATGCTGCATTGTTGTCTTCATCACCGTTTGCTTCGGTTGCATTACTGGCTTCCCAAATTGAACCCACGGCTACTCGATTTCCTTCAATATCAACACTAGTACCAAAATTATCGTTTGCATTTGGGGTAGAGGCTTTAATAAAGGCTTGTTGGCTCCAAGTATTGCCCGAGCGAGAAAACACGTAAGCAGCACCAGAGTTGGTAGAGCTAGAATCACTGCCATCACCGTTAATGCCCGATGCAGAACTTGATTCTTGATTTGAGCCAACCACAGCAAGATCACCATCAAGAGCAACAGAGAAACCAAATAAATAATTGGTATTTGCGTTATCTGCTTTTAAATAGGCCTGTTGTGTCCAAAAGCCGTTGCTAAAGGTAAAAATATAGGCGGCACCAGCATTTTCGGTATCATCATTAACTGAGCCATTAATGGTATTAGCACTACCGTCTTCTAAGTAAGCACCTACAATCATGGTGTTGCCATCTAAATCAATGCTTGCGCCAAATCGGTCGTTAGAGTCATGATTATCTGCTAGCAGCTCTGCTTCAAATTCCCAAGTATTATTAATGCGTGTATAAGTTACTACTCGTCCTCCTGTTCCGCCAATAGCCAACCGATCATCATCTAAGGATAAACTGGCACCAAAATAAGCGTAAGAAAGGTTAGTGGCGGCTTTAAGATAAGCTTGTTGGCTCCATGTACTGCCTAAGCGAGTATAAACATAAACCGCACCAGCAAAATTAGTGCTGTTGTCGTTTTGGTCACCGTTAACCCCCTGAGCATTGCTTGATTCTTGATCGGCACCAATGGCAATGGTGTCACCATCAATGCTAACGTCAATACCAAAACGATCACCAGCCTCAGCATTTGATGCTTTTAAATACGCTTGCTGTGTCCAAGTGCCGCCGTTATCTCTTATAAAAACATAAGCGGCTCCGGCTGTTTCGGCACTATTATCACTTTGATCACCATTAATACCTGTTGCCGCACTGCTTTCATAAGGTGCACCTACAACTAAAGTGTTGCCGCTCATAGCGGTTGCATAACCAAACCTATCACCACTGCCAGCATTAGACGCTTTAATATAAGCTTCTTGAGCAAATTGGTTTGCCGATTCACGGGTTACTACAATTTCATAGGTTTCTGCTGTGCTACCATCTTCGGCAAGAACTTCTAAAGCAATATTATTACTGCCTTCATTGAGTGCTATGGCAACACTTGCAACACTAGAGGCGGTTAAGTTGCCATTAACGGTAACGGTTGCATTAGTATCTGATAGTGTTGGGGTAACGGTGATACTGTTAGTCGCAAAGCCAACCTCGGCAGTATAATTGTATACATTAGAATCAAAACTAGGTGTTAAAGTGCCAGAGGAAATAACTAATCCACTTAAGCTCGCATCATCATTAGCTTGGGCTTCTCGGGTTAAATTGATTGAATAAGTGTTAGCGGTAATACCGTCGGCGGCTAGCACTTCAACATCAATATTATTTTCTCCAACTTCAAGAGTGATTGGATCGCTAAGCTCTCCAGAATTAACCGCAACAGAATTTACCGTAATTGATGCACCGTTAGAGCTTGCAGTTGCTAAAACTTGAACTTCGGTTTGGTTATTAGCAACCGTTGCGGTGTAATTAAGTGTACTGGTAGAAAAGTTAGGTGATAAAACACCTTGGCTTAGGCTTAAGTTGGTTAAAGAAGCGTTGGCTTGGTTATCGACAAGTTCGCCTAATGTAAATACATAGCTTGCACCCGAACTAGAAGCATCGTTATTTGATTGGTCGCCATTAACCCCTGTAGCATTACTGTCTTCTTCTCTTGCGCCAACAACCATTATGTCATCAGTCATTGCAAGATCTAATCCAAAGGCATCACCGTTGGCAGCATTGGAAGATTTAACATAAGCAATTTGCTCCCAGTTATCATCGCTACCTTCAAACATATACACGACACCCGAATTAAACGCAGTACCTGGTTGTTCTTCGGTTAAAATTCCTGTGCCGCTACCATCTTCTAAATAGGCTCCAATGGCTAGGTAGTCATTTGATATTGCCGCACGAATGCCAAAAAAATCTTCTGCTCCAGGGTTAGCCGCTTTTATATAAGCTTGTTGGCTCCAGTTACCTGCAACGCGAGTAAATAAATAGGCTGCACCAGAATCATTGATACTATTATCAAATTCGTCACCATTAATGCCTGTTGCATTGCTATTTTCAAAAGGAGCGGTTATAAGCAGAGAGTCACCCAAAAGTGCTAAGCTGTGACCAAACTCATCATTTGCGTCGGTATTAGAAGCTTTAATATAAGCTTGTTGCGACCAATTTTGTCCATCACGAGTATAAACATAAACCGCTCCAGTATTAGATAAGCTATCATCGGCTTGGTCGCCATTAACACCCGTTGCCGAGCTTCTTTCTGCTACAGCACTAACCGCTAAGGTATTTGCGTTTAACGCAATGGTACTACCAAAAAAGTCACCTTCGCCTGTGTTTGATGCTTTAATATAAGCCTGCTGACTCCACGTTATGTCGTTTCTTGCAAAAATGTAAACAGCACCAGCTAAAACAGCAGAGTTATTTAATTCATCACCATTAATACCCGTGGCATTACTGTCCTCATAGATTGCACCAACCGCTAAGGTATCATCTTCAATAGCAACGCTATAACCAAAATGATCATTATCATTAGTATTTGAAGCTTTAATGTAAGCCTGTTGTGTCCAAGTACCAGAATCTCTAACAAATATATAAACGGCTCCAGAATTAGGTTCATCATTATTCGATTGATCACCATTTATTCCTATCGCACTGCTATCTTCGTATCTTGCGCCAACCGCTAAGGTGTCACCGCTTAAATCGAGCGAAAAACCAAAATAATCGTTTTGCTCAGGGTTAGAAGCTTTAATATAAGCTTGCTGTGTCCAAGTATCATTGTCTCTGACAAAAACATAAACAGCGCCAACGTTACTGGCATCATTATTGGTTTCATCGCCATTAATTCCGCTACTTAAACTCCGCTCTTGAAAAGCACTAATGGCTAAAGTATTACCATCTACCGCTATTGCATGACCAAAAAAGTCATTTGAGTCTGTATTCGACGCCTTTATATAAGCCTCTTGGGCAAACTCAGCGCCAGCCTGTCTAGTGACAATAACCGTATAGGTTTCAGTGGTAGAATTATCTTCAGCCGTAACTACAACGCTTATGGTATTTTCGCCTTCATCTAAACTAATTGGAGCGCTTTCTTGTCGGTTAATTGCCTCAACACCATTAATGCTTATAGTGGCATTATCATCATTAAGCTCTGGAGTTAAGCTAATGCTATCTACAGAATAAGCAACGCTTGCCGTATAATTAAATATATTATATTCAAAGTTAGGTGATAATTCGCCTGCTGAAAGTTGTATCCAATCTAAAGTGGCATCAGTACCTAGCGGGGCTTGGCGGGTCACTAAAATATAATAAGCTTTAATCGTTTGATCATCTGCCGAATGGACTTCTACGGCTAAATTGTTATCACCTACCTCTAAAGCAATTGGGTCACTTTGGGTGCCCGAAGCTAATGGACCTTGTGAGCCATAGTAAAGAGTGGCACTGGGATCTTCTGTAACAGCCGTAATAACGGTTGATTCGATATTGCCAGCGACAGTTGCCGTGTAAGAATCAGTTTCACTGTCAAATTCAGGAGTTAAACTAATATCACTTAGCTGCAATGAAGTAAGCGATACACTTAGCTCGGGGGCTTCTTGGCGGGTAACTGTTATGGTGGTGTTTCTTACATCGCCATTTTCTGCGGTAACTACAACACTAATTGAGTTGTCTCCCACAATTAAGTCAATTGCGTCACTCGGACTGCCAGAGGCCGTTGTATTACCATTAATTTCTAAGCTGGCTAAGTTTGATTCTAAAGTTGCGGTAACACTAACTGAGTCAATTGTATTTTCAACCGTTACACTATACTCACTCACCGAATTAGAAAATTCAGGTGATAAGCTTCCTGTAGAAACGCTCAATGATGTTAAGGTGTTTATGCTAGATGGCGGCAGTGGTTCTGGTTCGGGCTCATCTTCAAAGAGTTCACAACCTGTGGTAAATATGAGCAAAAAGGCAAGCCAAATTGACAGTCCTTTTTGTTGATTACCTAATAAACCTAAACGAGCTTGTTTTGAGCGCTTCATTATTATCTCCCTATTAATCTAATGTTTAGCTTGGTTATTTTACTCGAAGATAAAGGGCAGCACTGTCACCTAAATAGGTGACAAAACAAAAATTGTTAAGATAGTTTGATTAAAAGTTAAAACGGTATTGTTAACCTAACGGTTACGCCATTTGCAGAATTAATGATAGTGAATTTGGCTTCGATACTCATGGCGCGGTACTTCATATTATTTAAACCATGACCATATTTGCTAGAGTCTAACTCTCCTAATTGATCAATAGGCATACCTTTACCATTATCGGTTATCTCAATAATAAGGTTAGCTTTGTTATTTGCTTGGGTTTCAGTTGTTGCAGTTAAAGTAATTTCGCTTGCATTGGCATGTTTTGTAATGTTGGTAATTGACTCTTGCAGTATGCGCAATATTTGTAAAACAGCGGTTGGTCCAATAGATTCAATTTCGGGGATATTTTCAACCTTCCATTGATATTTTAGCCCAACTTTATTGAGTAAAGGTTCCGTTCTATATCTAAATGCACCCAGCACAGTTGAAATATCGCCATCTTCAATGGTTAAAGAATCAATAATTAGTCTTAAGTCGGTAAGTAGTAATTCTAGATTGTTTCTTACAGGCTTTAGCGCAGGGTTTTTATTGGCAAGAGCAACTAGCTGAACCAGTTGTCCTCCTAATCCGTCGTGCATATCGCGCATAATTCTTTGGCGTTCATCAAGCGTTGCTTTTTCTCGATTAGATTCGGCTTGGCTATCATAAAATGATTTTAACTCTTTTGATTTTTCTGCCACCCGAGTTTCTAATTCAAGGTTTAAAGTTTCGGCTGTATCAAGTGCCACTGCAAATCTGCGGATCAAAATAAGTGCCCAATAAATGATCACAAAAGCGGCGGCAAATTGAATATAAAAAGTTGAACCCGAAACAAGATTAGTAAAGTCATATAAATAGTCGCGCACACCTACAATAGTTAAAACGGTAATGGCTAAAAATAAATGTTTGTTTTCGGTGCTGGGGTTGCGTTTATAAGCGAGTATTAAAATTGTTACTGCATAAGCACCGATTAATAAAATGCTAGGAACCCAAATATATTGCCCCAATGCTTCTAAGTGTTTTGGAATAATTATGGCGATAGCGCAAAGCACAACACCACCTAAAATTGACCACCAAAAAATAACCCGATTAATTTTAGCCAAAAATAGTTTTGAAAAATGAGCAATGTAGTGAGTGCCAAAAGCAACAAAAAGTCCTAGGGTCCAATAGGATATCGACAGCCATATAGTCTTGTTAAAAACAGGAATGTGATCAATGAGTTTCATGCTGTGATGAATCATCCAAACAAAAGTCGCTAAAGAATACCAGCCATAAACTTTTTCTTGAGGACGCAGCACAAAAATTAACAGCATAAAAATGGTAAGAACCGCCATCATGATTAACACAATAAAGGGAATCGTTTTTTTCAGTAATATTTGATTGTTATAGGTTTTTTCAAAAAATAATTTAGGCCCCAATCATTAAATGGTTAGGCCATGGTGTGCGCGACCCAACGGCGACACGATAATAAAGTATGTTGCCTTTTGGCTTAAGCAGTGTTTTAGGAAAGCTAAACATAACGTCTCGACGAAATGAAGGTAACGGCGGCTTCATTGATCCAGACTCACCAATAAGCGAACCGTTCAAATAAATAGCAACGTTGGCAAAGGGCTTAATAATATAAAATGCCCAAGTGGGGCTGTTGTTAAGGTTATATTGGCTAATCGACTCGGCATCAAATTGTTTTTTATACCATAAGCTAGTCCATTTTTTTTCGGCAGAAAAATTAGCATTAACATACGATTCTGATAAACGTTCTGGTAGTGTTGTTGCCTCCCAGTTTTTTGCATTGCTAGGTGGTAAGTCAGAATAACTTGCTGTGCGTTCAAACTGGGTTAATGTGTACCCGCCAGCATAATCAGGTTGAGTGTCTATTAAATAAAGCCCACCAAAAAAGAAAAAACACAATAAACACAGTTGAAAAGTGGCCGAAAGGTAAGGGTGATTTTTTATTTTTTTCAAAGAAGATAATTTTTTCCATTTAATTAAACTCAAATTAAATCGCTACATAATACCTTGCTTGGTGGCTTCAAAAATAGCTTCTATTTTAGAGTTAACCGCAAGCTTTCCGTAAATGCGTTTGGTGTAAGATGAAATGGTGTTAACTGACAAGTTGAGTAATTTTGCGGTTTCGGTATAGGTAAAACCTTTTGACGCTAATTGCAGCACTTCGAGTTCACGCTCTGATAAAATTTCTTTTTGTGGAGTGTTTTCTTGAGCGAGGGTGTTTTCAGTTGCTGAAGCTTTATTAGGAGCATGAAAGCGCTTGATTAAATGACGAGCAATTGAAGGAGAAATGGGAGAGCCACCTTTTAAAAGCTCGTTTATTGACTGGTTAATTTGCTCGGTATTACTTTCCTTTAGCATATAGCCTTGAGCGCCAGCTTGAATGGCTTGTATAACATGCTGCTCATCGCCAAATAAAGAAATCACCATAATGGGTAGGTTGGGATCTTTTTCGGCAACACTTTTAATGATGTCTATTCCATCACCGTCGGGAAGATGCAAGTCCACCAGCAATACTTGAGGCAACTTTTCGCTAAGCACTTTCATTGCATCAGCAAAAGTGGGTTGCATTGAGCAAATCTCAAATTGAGGGTTATTTTCAATACGGCTTTTTAGCGCTTGTGCTGTGATGAGATCGTCTTCAACTATCATTATTTGAGTGGCAGACAATTAATTAACTCCTTTTTATTATTCCTTATTATTATGACTTAAAACACAATTAAATACTGAGAAATTTGCCGCGCAAAATTCATTAAAAATGCAAAAATTGGTACGCCAAACATGCTCAATAATATTGCGCCCATTAGCACCATAGCGCCATATTGCTGATTCCATTGTAGGTATTTATAACCATTATTTTTTGATAGAAAATAAGGCAAAATATAGTGACCGTCTAAAGGACCAAGTGGGATAAGATTAAACAGCATTAAAATTAAATTGATAAAAGTCATAAACTGCAAAAACACACTCATGCCATTTGATTGCAGCACTTCAATATTAAAAACATAACTAGCCGCCAGCAGGTTAATGCTAAAGAATGCCAAAATTAAATTCATGCCAGGACCTGCCGCGCTGATCCAAAGAGAAGCTTGAGGAGAATTAAAGTTTCTTGGATCGGTAGGTACCGGCTTAGCATAACCAAAACCAACCAGCGCAACCATTAATAATCCCATAGGATCTATATGAGCTACAGGATTTAAGGTTAATCTACCCATTCTTTCGGCAGTATTGTCACCAAACTTTTTAGCTGTCCACGCATGACCAAATTCATGAAAAGACAGTGAGATAATAATGGTTAACAGCAGCAGGATTGCTTCGTTTATTCGTCCTGCCATAATCATGCTTATCATTAAAAATTACTCCCCAAAAAAATTATTCACCAAAAGGTGCTGGCTCGGTTATATAGTAGGTTATCTGATTATTGTCTTCTGACTTTTCTGATAATGTCATGCTTTTATACCAGCTTTGTTTGGTGAGTGAGGAATACAGCTTTTGCCAGTTTTTAGGATCGGATGAATTCACCTGTAAGCGACAATATCTACGATTACAAGTTAACTCGTCAACAAAGTGTAACCCATTAGGATCAGCTTGTTGAATGTGCTCAATAATATTGGCTTCGTATTCGGCATTCCATTGTCCTTTAGCTTGCCCATTTTCAAATGTAGCTTTTATGGGTTTTAGTTCTCGCTCTGAAATTTCTATTGCCACACCTTTAAAACGGTTTAAAAACTGGCTTTGCATTTGCTTTTCAAAATCTTGCATAGAAATAGTTTCTAACGACTCATCAGGTGTAACTTTGCTGAGTTTGTTTGAATTTAATTGCTCAATTTGTTGAGTTAAGGCTTTTATGCGATTTTGTTGTTCGCTAATCGTTTGGCTTAGAGCGGCAATTTTATCGTCACTATTGAGCGATTGATTAACCGTTAAAGGTGTTGTTGCTTGAGAGCTATCGGTTGGGATAACGGATACTGCTTCGGATAACGGCTCTAATATTTCAGTGGCAGGTATCGTTTGATTAGGGGCTGAATTATTGATGAATAGCGCATAACAAAGTACAAATCCAGCAAGCGCCGAGGCTAAATATTTAATTAAGGTAACAACCATATTTTGTAATACTGATATTATCTTGAAAGCTTAACAATATCAGATTGTTACCCTAATAACATTGAGAAAATAAGTTGGTAATCGTTTATTCAGTAACAGAATTTAACGGTTTTACGCTTTGGTAAAAAATAATTGAACAAGCAATATACCAAAGATCTTTAATTAAAAAGTGTCCACCTGTGGTAAGCAATGTTTCGGCAGATAATGCGCTAGGCCAGCTGAATAAAAAGGTTTGGGTTACCACAAATACCGCGCCAGACATTACAATAGCGGGTAATAATAATGGTTTAAACTTTAAGCTAGCAATCAGTAATACCACGGCAATTAAGTCATACACGCCAATAAGGTTTGATGTAGTTTGTAGATCCCAAATGCTGTACATCCATGACATTAATGGCGAGGTTTCTACCAATGCTTGAATGCCTTTGGCTTCAAGCAAGGTAAATTTCATGCCGCCAATCCAAATTAAAACTAAGGCGATAGGAAATAAAACAATCACTTTTTTAAAGCAGCGAGAAAACTGATCAGATATTAACAGAATGCCCAATGATAAAAGGGCAAAGTACTTTATTACGCCTTGACCACTACCAATTGCTGGAAATCCGCCTAGCGAATCTATCCACATACTTTTACCTGCAAGGGCTAACAATGGAACAATTGAGCCTAGGGTTATGATAATGCCGCTAATTTTTTCGAGCGGCTTGCCCAATAAAATAGCTAACATCAATGCGGCCACAACTAAATAAAATATACCTGCAATGGCATTGGCAATGCTGGGTGATAAAACTTCACTGATGCCGTAAAAGTCGGTAATGAGCTTGATGTGCCCATGATGTCCCATTAGCAAAATAGATGCTCCTAGCAATAAGCTAGAAACTAGAATTAATGAAAGAGTGATCTTTTGATAGGTGTTATTTTCAGTCATGGTTTGTTTTCTGTGTGTTTGTTTTTTTCTTCAATCCATTTCGACATAAATTGAGTGCTTTTCATCGAATGGTGAAGCAACATTGCTCCAATGAAATTATCGACTCGATGACTAGGCAAATTGTTACAAAGCTGTTCCATTTTTTTTATTAAGCTGCTTTCAAGTTGCGGCTTATTGTAATAGCGAGTCAAAATGGGTGTAATATTATTTTGACAAGCTTCCCACGCAATTTTATTTTGATAAAGTTTAACTGCCGCATTGGCAATCGCTTCAACATTATTCGCTTCTATTCCCGGCCACTTAAAACCATCTGCCATTCCTTCAACCCCAATATTGGTGGTAATACTGGGTGTGCCATTTAACATGGCATCTATTAGCTTTCCTTTTATGCCGGCACCAAATCTCAGCGGAGCCAGTAGAACTCTGGCATTTTGTATCACACGGTTAGCATTTTCTGCCCAGCCTTTGACTAAAAAGCCTGTTTTAGGGTTATTAAGATGAGTGGCTTTTTTGGTCGGATAGGCACCATAAATATGCAGTTCGGCTTGTGGTAGTTGCTTACGAATATGCGGCCATATTTGTTGTAAATATAAAACGGAATCCCAGTTAGGCGCATGACGAAAGTTGCCGATTGCGACAAAATGCTCTCGCTCATTAAAGCTTGGTAAATTGTCTGTGTTTTGTTTGGGTTCAATTAAAAATGGCAAATGGTGAATTAAGCTTTGATCAATCGCAAAGTGATTTTGCAATATATCCATTTCAAAACTCGAAATAATTAAAGACAGATCACTACGATAAATAGCGGCAATTTCGCGTTTGGCTAAGTCACTGCTATTAAGCTGATCTAAATTGAAAGTTTGATTATTTTTTAACGCTTGTTGTCTTGTATATCGAAGGCATTGCAGATCTTCGGTATCTAAAACTCTTAAAGCATTAGGGCAGGCTTTTTCAACCCGCCAAGCAAATTGCTCTTCCATCATAAAACGGTCGAATAACACAACTTGCGGGTTAAGCTCGGCAACCCACTTATCAAAGCAACTACTGTTTAAGGTGATTTCAACACTTTCAATGCCAAGGCTTTCTAAATTGATCATATGATCGGTTGGCTGAGAAGGTGTAGAAAACACTACCCGATAATTTTGCGCCTTAAACAGTTTAAGCAGTGATAGCATATGACTACCCGCCGCAGAAGAGTTAGGCTCGGGCCAAACATAACCAATAACTAGCAGAGTTTTCATTAATTGATTTACAACATCTCTCGCAAAAAACGCCCAGTATGTGACTTTTTGTTTTTAGCCACTTCTTCGGGGGTTCCTTCGGCAATAATTAATCCGCCTTTGTTACCACCCTCGGGGCCTAAATCAATGATCCAGTCGGCAGTTTTTATCACATCTAAATTATGCTCAATGACTAATATGGTATTGCCATGATCGCGCAATCTATGCAGCACCGACATTAATTGTTTTACATCGTGAAAATGTAGTCCTGTGGTTGGCTCATCAAGGATATAAAGGGTTTGCCCAGTATCGCGTTTGCTAAGCTCGCGCGATAATTTTACCCTTTGCGCTTCACCGCCCGATAAGGTTGTGGCGGCTTGTCCTAATCGAATATAAGAGAGTCCAACATCAATTAAGGTTTGCAGTTTGCGCGAAATAACAGGAATAGCATCGAAGAATTCTCTGGCATCTTCCACGGTCATTTCTAATACTTCGTGAATATTTTTATGCTTGTAGTTAATTTCTAAGGTTTCGCGGTTATAACGCTTGCCTTTACACACATCGCAAGGCACGTAAATATCGGGTAAAAAGTGCATTTCTACTTTGATTACCCCGTCACCTTGGCAAGCTTCGCAACGACCACCCTTAACATTAAAACTAAATCGCCCAGGTTTATAGCCGCGAGAACGTGCTTCTTGAGTACCTGAAAAAAGCTCTCTAATTGGGGTAAAAATACCCGTATAGGTGGCAGGATTTGAACGCGGTGTTCGGCCAATGGGGCTTTGGTCAATATCGACAACCTTGTCAAACAAATCCATACCTTTACATTCTTCATAAGGCGAGGGGGTTAAGGTGCTGGCTCTGTTAAGTTCGGTGGCGGCAATAGGGTAGAGGGTGTCATTCACTAAGGTGGATTTACCCGAACCAGAAACACCCGTTACACAGGTAAAAACGCCAACCGGCAACTTAAGTGTTACCGATTGCAGGTTATTGCCTGTGGCACCGGTTAATTCTAAATGTTTACCGTTTTTAGCCGTGTGTCTTTTAGTTGGGATTTCAATTGACTGAACCCCTGATAAATATTGCCCTGTGAGAGAGTTTTTATTATTTAAAATATCGTTAAGCTTACCTTCGGCAACTACTTGTCCACCATGAACACCCGCACCAGGGCCAATATCTAAAATATGATCGGCAGTTTTTATCGCATCTTCATCGTGTTCAACCACTACCACGGTATTGCCTAAGTCGCGCAAATGGGTAAGAGTTTTTAATAATCTTTCGTTATCTCTTTGGTGCAGGCCAATAGAGGGTTCATCGAGCACATACATCACACCTACTAAGCCTGCGCCAATTTGGCTGGCAAGACGAATACGCTGTGCTTCGCCGCCCGATAAAGTATCGGCACTGCGCTCCATAGATAAATATTCCAAACCCACATTCACTAAAAACTCTAAACGCGCGCAAATTTCTTTTAATATTTTTTCCGCTATTTTTCCGCGCTTGCCTGGCAGTTTTAATTGTTGGAAAAAGTTTAATGCTTCATCTATTGGTAAGCTAGTAATGCTAGGTAGGTTTCGTTTTTTTATTAGCACGCTACGAGCGTCAGTTTTTAAGCGGCTGCCGTGACAGGAAGGACAAGCTTGAGTGTTCATATATTTTTGCAGCTCTTCGCGCACCGCCATCGACTCGGTTTCTCTAAATCGGCGCTGCATATTGGGGATAACCCCTTCAAACTTATGCGTGCGAGTCATTACATCGCCGCGATCATTAGCGTAGGTAAACTCTATTTTGGTATTGCCGCTACCATAAAGAATGGTTTTTTGATGTTTTTTACCGAGCTTATTAAAGGGCTTTTCTATATCAAAATCATAATGCTCAGCAATAGAGTTAAGCATATGAAAATAATAAACATTGCGTCTATCCCAGCCGCGAATAGCGCCGCCAGCTAATGAAAGCTCGTTATTAACAATAATGCGGTCGGGATCAAAAAATTGATCTACCCCTAAACCATCACAAGTGCCACAAGCCCCCGCTGGATTATTAAATGAAAATAATCGAGGCTCTAACTCTGGCAAGCTATGTCCACATTCAGGACAGGCAAATTTAGCTGAAAATGTCATTGGCTCTAAATCAGAATTATCATCCATTGGTGCAATAGTGACTAAACCATCGGCAAGCTCTAAGGCGGTTTCAAATGATTCGGCTAAACGCTGTTTTAGATCGGATCGTACTTTAAAGCGATCAACCACCACTTCAATGGTGTGCTTTTTATGCAGCTCTAACTTGGGGGCTTCTGATAATTCATAAGTTTCGCCATTGATTCTGGCGCGAACAAATCCTTGCGCTTGCAACTCTTCAAATAATTGAACATGCTCACCTTTACGATTGCGTACCACAGGCGCAAGCAATAATAACTTTGAGCCTTCGGGCAGTGCTAAAGTGTGATCAACCATTTGGCTAATGGTTTGAGCCTCTAGCGCTAGTTCATGCTCAGGACAATGCGGCGTACCAACTCGGGCAAACAACAACCTTAAATAGTCATAAATTTCGGTAATTGTGCCAACGGTTGAACGGGGATTATGCGAAGTTGATTTTTGCTCAATAGAAATTGCAGGCGACAATCCTTCAATATGCTCAACATCAGGCTTTTCCATTAACGATAAAAACTGACGCGCATAAGCCGACAGCGATTCAACATATCGGCGTTGACCTTCGGCGTATAAGGTGTCAAATGCTAATGAGGATTTGCCCGAACCAGAAAGACCAGTAATTACAATTAACTTGTCTCTGGGCAGGGTAACGTCAATATTTTTAAGATTATGGGTTTTTGCGCCGCGAACTTCTATGTGATTCATAAGCTATCTTGTATAATGCCTGCCAGATTGATTGGCTAAAAGTGAACTCAACATAATAACTCAATTGAATTCATCAACACAGCCTAATTTGCGTTAAATTAATATAAGAAAAGTCATGGAACAATCCTCACAAATGAACAAAACTGAAAAGCGAGCAGCATTAACATTAAGCAGTGTGTTTGCTTTGCGTATGCTGGGTTTGTTTATGTTACTGCCTGTATTTAGTATTGCTGGTGAAAACTTAAAAGATTACACCCCAGCGCTAATTGGTTTTGCCATTGGTGCTTATGGTTTAACCCAAGCGGTTTTTCAAATTCCCTTTGGTTGGATGTCAGATAAATTTGGACGCAAACCCGTTATTTTATTTGGTTTGCTCTTGTTTACCATTGGCTCATTAGTAGCAGCTTATTCTGAAAGTATTTATGGCGTTATTGTTGGTCGCCTATTGCAAGGTTGCGGCGCAATAGCCAGTGCAATTATGGCACTAGCGGCTGATTTATCCCGTGATGAACAGCGCACTAAAATTATGGCAAGCATTGGCATGAGTATTGGCGCGGCATTTACCTTAGCCATGGTGCTTGGCCCTTGGTTGACCCAGTGGTTAGGTTTAAGTGGTATATTTATGTCAATTGCAGGGCTTTCTATTATTGCCATGTTAGTGATTTATTTTTTAACACCCAATCCCACCCACCAATTTGTTCAGCGCGATGCCATTGCCAGCAAAGGAGAGTTTTCCAAAATATTTAAAGACGCTCAGTTAATGCGGCTTAACTTTGGTATTTTTTCGCTACACTTTTTACTCACCTCATTTTTTGTGGTGTTTCCTCTGCGTTTAAAAGCAATGGATTTTGCCTTGGCTAATCATAGCTGGATGTATTTAACCACTATGGTGCTAGCCATTGTATTGATGATCCCAATGATTATTGTGGCAGAAAAAAGACGTCGTCATTCGCAAATGATGTTAATGGGTGTGTTGTTAATTGCTTTTGTGCAACTGGCTTTTGGTTTTTCGGAATTTTCAATCTTATGGATTGGTATTGCCATGGTGCTTTACTTTGCCGGCTTTAATTTAATGGAAGCTTTATTGCCATCAATGATTTCTCGAATTGCGCCATTATCTTCAAAAGGTACGGCTTTAGGGGTTTATTCAACCAGTCAGTTTGCAGGTGCATTTTTAGGTGGACCTGCGGCAGGGTTAATTATGCAATATTACGGTATGGATGGGGTTTATTTTGCGGGGGCAATTATGGCGTTAATGTGGGCGGCATTATTATTAGGGCTTAAAAATCCGCCAGTAGAAACGGCATACACATTAACCATGCCCGATGTAAACGCCGAAGCATTTCCCAGTATCATTGATGAACTTAAAGCCATAGAAGGTGTATCGCAAGCGGTTGCATTACCCGAGGCTGGCGCGGTTTATTTAAAAGTTGATAAAAAGGTGCTTGATCCTAAAGCGTTAGATAAATTTCATCAAAAAAATAATGAAACCATAAAAGCGTAAATACGCTGCAACTAAAAGTTTTAACTCAACGCCTGCTGTTATATGATAGGCGATTATTTTATTCGGTTTGTCGCAAGCTCACTATAAGAGTAAAGGAATAAACCATCGATTAAAAATTGGAGATTTCAATGGCCACCAGAGGCATTAATAAAGTTATCCTAGTTGGCAACTTAGGACAAGATCCCGAAGTACGCTACGCACCATCGGGTAGTGCAGTAACCAATATTAGCATTGCCACAAGTGACAGCTGGAAAGATAAAAATACAGGGCAAATGGTTGATAAGACCGAATGGCATAGAGTGGTATTTTTTGGCAAGCTAGCCGAAATTGCTGGTGAATACCTTAAAAAAGGCTCGCAAGTGTATGTAGAAGGCAAGTTGCAAACGCGCAAATGGCAAGATCAACAAGGTCAAGATCGCTACACCACCGAAGTTGTCGTAGACGGCTTTAACGGCGTAATGCAAATGCTAGGCGGCAGAAACGAAGGCGGCATGGGTGGCGGCGGACGTCCTCAAAATCAAGGTGGCGGTTATCAGCAACAGCAAGCGCCGCAGGCTCAACAGCAGCAACAAGCCCCGCAACAGCCAGCGCCAATGGATAGTGGGTTTAGTGATTCGTTTGATGATGATATTCCGTTTTAGGGTTGATCTGAATATCGTTATGTAAAAGGCTGCATTTATGTGGCCTTTTTTGTTTGGTAAAAACGTTTCATGTCTTGATTGATGCCAAAACAAAAGTCTATGCGACACAATAAAGCATAAGTGATAAAAGCCTAGGGTTTCATTATCAATTAATTCAGAGCTTTTGATTGTTATGGTTTGTGCTTAAATCAATTTAAGAGACTCACTATCATGCAAACAAAACCACTCAAACTCAATAAGCGAAAACAAAAAAGCGTTGAGAGAATGACTATTGTTGTTGTGAGTGATTGTGGATATAGTGGCTGTCTGGAATTAGTTTCTCAGGTAACTCTGGGAGACCGTTTAGAATTCTGTGTCAGTGAATGCTAAATATCTAAAACGTCGTCAAGACGACCTTCAAAATAAATAGCCAGTTGCGACAATGTCAAATTCCAATTTTGGATTGGCATTGTCCATTTCTTCGTCATATTCCCAATGCCAGAATACAATAATTTTAGCAGACTATTTTCATTAGGAAATGCGCCTTTGGTTTTGGTGAGTTTTCTAAACTGGCGGTGCACCGATTCAATTGCATTGGTCGTGTAAATAACTTTGCGTATTGGCTCTGGATATTTAAAGAAAACCGACAAGTTATCCCACTTTCTGCGCCAGGATTTGAGCACAATAGGATATTGTTTGCCCCATTTAGTTTCTAACTCATCGAGCGCTTGCTCAGCCGCTTGTTTGGAAACAGCACGATAAACCGGTTTTAAGTCAGCCATAAAAGTCTTTTGATTTTTTGAAGCCACATATTTCATCGAGTTGCGAATTTGATGAATAATGCAAAGTTGTACTTCGGTATTAGGATAGCAACTATTAATCGCTTCAGGAAAGCCTGTTAGACCATCCACACAGGCAATGAGAATGTCTTGAACACCACGATGGCTCATGTCGGTTAGCACAGATAACCAGAAATTAGCGCCTTCATTTTCTGATAAGTAAAGCCCTAATATCTCTTTTGTGCCATCAAGTTTTAGTCCGAGAACGGTATAGATGGCCTTGCTAACATAGCGTCCTTGGTCTTTCACTTTATAATGAATGGCATCGAGCCAAACAAAAGGATAGTGGCTTTCTAATGGCCGTTGTTGCCAGTTTTTAAGCTCAGGAATAAGCTTATCGGTAATATTGCTGAGTGTTGCAGTGGATATGTTGACACCATACAAATCGGTCAAATTTTGTGTAATATCTCGGTAACTCATACCATGAGAAAAAAGTGAAAGTATTTTCGTTTCGATTTCATCAGTGAGCGTTGTTTGATGCTTTTTAATGATTTGCGGCTCAAAATTACCTGCGCGATCACGAGGCGTATTGAGTTCAAAATTACCATGAGAAGACTTAATTGTTTTGGCTGTAGTGCCATTCTTACGATTCGGTTGCTCATCATCGTCTAAATGAGCAACTAGCTCAGCATTGAGAGCCGCTTCAGTCAGCTGTTTAATCAATGGAGTAAGCACTCCACCTTTACCGGTTATTGGTTTACCTGACTGTAATTCTTTTAATGCTTTTTCTAAATCAAATGATTTATCCATAATGTGTCATTCCTCTTTTTTAAGAGTTTAGTTGAATGACACAGAATTTCTAACACTCCCAACTCTGGAGCAAGATGTTTTTCAATATATCCCTTTCTCTTACACCAATGAATAAGTTCTCGCATGGCCTTTTGTCTATTTCGTAATGTGGTTTCGCCCATGGGACCAAGCTCTATAAAATAATCTTCGATTCTATATTCGTTTAAATCCTTAACTGATGTGTTCTTAAAATAGGGAGCGATTTCGTTTTTTAATAAATTGGCATGTCTTATTCTATTCTTTGATGTTCTTTTTTCCTCAACAAATTCAGCCGCTTCGTAGCATGCTTTAGCTACCGAAGTACTTGCTTTAAATATATTGCTAACGATAAGACTACTTTCTTTTGATGCTTTATAAGGGATAATAAATTTTTCAATAGCTATGCGTTTAGCTTCCCCTAAATCGGAAGTGCCAAGTGATTTCTGTATATATTTTGCACGTTTACCGTTATCAGGGTATGTCTTTAGTTTAATGTAATAGTTTTTTGACCCTGTTTGTTTATAAATATCGCCATATTCTTCAAAACCTTCGATCTTTTCCATATCCGTTTAACCCCCTAATTTAACCATTGCGTTGTTATAGTTTATGTTATAGATGGCTCTAAAGCCAGGAATAATAAAGGGGGTAGGGGATTCAAAATCCCCCGCCTTCGGGTGTGAGAGTTCGAGTCTCTCCCCGGGCACCATAACTTCATGAAAAATAAGAAGAAAATAAAAGTTGCGGCCGACCTTAATGTCGGTTTTTTTGTGCCTGAAATTCATAGTCATGAAACTTTTTAGGCTGAATTATGTACAAATCCTTCCTTTTTCATAAGTAATAAACTTCTTCGAAAAACAGCTCCCCGGTCTATACCCGGTCCTTTCGTCTGTGTGTATTCTGTGCGCATATGAATCCAAATTTATCCTATGAAATCCAACGTCTAAACCAAGTTGATACTATCTACCTCATCAATTGAATATAACCAGAACCTGAGTATATTCTGGGACTCCGGTACATGTCGGTGACGTGTAGGTAATTATACTGTACCAGCCTTGTCTAATGTCTATTTTAAAGAATTACTAATTTGTGGTAATTTGTGTACAAAAAATTTAACGGGAAAGGTTGATGGATCATAGAGCTGAAGCATGGGAAGAAATAAAAATTTTACAAGATATTATTCATAAGCAAGAAGACTTGAGAACAAAGACCAAAAACTGGTGTATAGCTCTTTTCGGGGGATTATCAATAGCCTTTGCTAATTCAAATGGAAAGCTAGACTTCTTAGCTTATCTACTAGCTAGCATTATTCTTGTTTGTATATTTTGGCTTCTAGAAAATCTGCAACGCTCGATTCAAATGACAACAATTTGCCACCGAAACTCCGTCGAAGAAAGTTTGTTAAGCGAACTAGAAAGCTACAAAGGTCCCAAAATTGGCAAAACATTCTCTGCTGGTTATAAATTCTTATCCCCTTTCAACCTTAGATTAAGTGCTGTCTATCTAGGCTTAATTATAATCGCTCTTTCTCTATCGTTTTTTCAACAATGAGAAATTTACCTAGATATATTGAATTTGAGATCGGCTCTTATTGCAACAGACTATGTAGCTGGTGCCCGAATTCTGTAAGTGATAGAGGTCGGCTAAAGAACCACGTATCAGAGAATTTGTGGAAAAAAGTTATGAAGGAGCTAGGTGAGCTAGACTATAGTGGTTGGATTGCCCTGCATAACTATAACGAGCCTCTTCTAGATCCTTATCTATATGACAGAATAGCTGATATTCAATGTTATTCCCCAAAATCTCAAGTCGCTATTTATACGAACGGAGATTACTTAGACAAATCTGAGCTAGATAAACTCTGTCAAGTCGAAGTTAACGAAATTAGAGTTACTCTGTACCCATCAAAAAAAATGGTATCTGACAGCTCTGAATACAGGCTAAATAAATTTATTGCTAAGTTACAGATAGAAAGAGAGTTTTCTAAAAAGAAACAAACTCACCGGGGAATTGAGGTGGAAACAACTATTTTTAATACGTGCCTAAAAATAATTTCTCCTAAAATCGCAAACTATAACAACAGAGCAGGCTCAGTTTTGGATACTAATTTTTTTCGTCATTCCCCTTGTTACCTACCAAATATTTCTGCAGCGATTGATTGGATGGGTAATGTTAAGCTTTGTTGTCAAGTATATAGCACTTCAAATAATCAAAATAATATACTAGGTAATTTAAATACTTCTAGTTTCGTAGATATTTGGCTTTCAGAGAAGTTTGCTCGCATTAGAGCCAAAATTAATCGAGGCGATTTCTCCGACACTCCGATTTGCAGGAAGTGTGATCATAAACTGAATTCGGAACAAGGGAAGATAGTGGTACATAAAGCATGACTATGTTTGTTCTATTGATAGGAGCTCCAGGCTCTGGTAAATCTACAATATCAAAAGAGCTATCAGAAGTATTGCCTTTTAAATGCGTAGATATGGAGCCATTTGTACGAGCAGAAAAGCGCAACCCTTTTGATTACAATGAGTTACTATCGGAAACGCAAATAGAAGGTGCGCTAATTAAGCAGTTAGATGAAGTAAATCGATTACTTTTAAAAGATAAAAATGTGATTGCATTGTTTACATATCATAGGCTTTCTTATGCTATCAGATTATTTAACGTGAAGTTAGATAAGAAACCCCAAATTTTTTTACTACATGCATCTAGAAAGGATTTGCTTGAAAGAAACTCCTCACGAGATGAAGTAGAACGAGTACCACAGAATTATGTCAATAGATGTTATGAAGACCAAAAAACGTATCTAAATAAAAGTTCTTCGGTTGTTCATGTCCTTAATACGAGTCAACTAAATCAAAGACAATGTGTAAATCAAATAATCAAAATAATAAACCCTTCAAGTTAGCTTTATTTGCAAAAGATCGAATTGATAAATATTTTCAAGCTGTACATGGCAAGATAGAAGATCGTTCTTATGATTCAGCAAAAGTTTTTTTCCATAAAGCGAGGTTTACAGAATTTCTACTAGGTAATGATGAAAAAGTAGTTCCTATCACTTATGAACTCTGGCCTAGCTTAAGTTGTGATGCTCGATGCGCAAAGTGTACATATAGTGTGAATCGTGCAAGGAAAGAAGCAGATAAGCTTAGCAGCTTAATTTTGGCAGATACGAATAAACTAAAGTCACAACTAAATATTTTTAAAGAAGGGGGAGTTAATTCGATAATCATAACAGGGGGAGGCGAGCCTACTCTTCATCCTAATATCTTGGATATATGCAAATATATTTCAAATCTTGGTATGAAGTGGGGAATGTTTACTCATGGACTTCACATAAATGAAGAGCTTTCAAAGTCACTTTTACAAGCATCACCCTCCTTCATAAGAATTTCACTTAATGCAGTAGGAGGTATGGAACATAACAAAGAGTATCGTCTCGGTGATTCAGCATACGAACTCGTAAAAAGAAACTTGATTGAACTCGGATTGATGAATTTTAACATTGAGAGTAAAGCATCAATCGCAGCGGGTTTTTCACTTGACCCAATGTCCAATCAAGAACAATTAAAAAATATAGCAAATGAAATTGCTGATATTTTTTCTAGAAGTGAGGGGAGTGTCTCACGTTTCTCGTTTAGGCCAAAAGTTGTGTATTTTTATGCGGATGGTAGGCCAAAACATGCACAAAAACACCACAAGAGCTATTTAGATCTCTATGATTCTATTTTGAGTAATATCCAGAACCCACTAAAGGAAAAATTTGGTGACCAAATAAGAATCGAAAATAAAAAATTTCTATTTGAATCAATTGACGCTGTAAATATTCCAAAAACATGCTTATCTTTAGGCTGGACAGGACAAGTAAATCATAATGGTGACGCATATGTTTTAAGCGAACTAAATGGTTCTCCTTGGAGTGAGTCAAGGCTTGGAAGTGTATTGGACTATTCCAATATAAAAGACTTTCTAGATAGTTCAGAAAGGATGAGTGTATTTGAGAAATACATGAGCGGCGAGCGTAGGTTGCCTGTCAATTCTAAGATTTCACACGTTGAAACTCTATTGTATGAAGTAAGGAATAGTTTTGGTGTATTTGACAAAAATGAAGTAAATGAGTTTTGGAGGTATTTGCAGATTGAGAATATTGAAAAGCCTTCAAACTGGGATTTTTTATAGTGAGGAAAAGAGTATTCATATATGCCGCTCCTTTTGGTTATGGACCGAGTGGTAAAGCTCTAACAATGGCAAAATACCTTTCTTCTGAAAACGAAGTCACAGTAGGTGTTTTTCAGGATGAGATTGTTGAAAGATACAATTCGGAGGCGGAAGGCTTTAAAGTTTTAAAATTAAATACGAGAGTTCCTAGTGAAACGATTAAAGCTCTAGGCTTGAATGCATATGATTATTGGATTTCTGTTATGGAGCCTAGGCTTGTCATTTATCTATCTTCAATTGGTCAACACAGCCGCACTATATTTATTGATAGTTTAGCGCCATGGAGAGAAAAGCCAATCGATTATATATCCCCAATAAGATTGTATCTAGCGCAATATTTTCCTGGGATATTTAACGCGATAAATGAGAATGTAGCCGAGCAAGTTGTTATTACAAAGCCTATTATTAACAATCATGGTCAATGTAAAAAAAATGACAGGCAAAAGGTCGTTTTGTCGTTCGGTGGAATTCAGTCACCTTATTGTAGCTATGAGACTTTCTCGAAATACATTGTAGATACAATAGATAGTGTAGCCAACGAATGTAATAAATTGGCTCTTGATGTAGTCGTTTTCGGTCATCAAAAGCTCATTGATGAAAGATTCGATTATAACAATATTCATATTATAGGGTGTGAAAGACAAGACGTATTTTTAGACTATTTGGCGGAGGCAAAAATATGTATATCAACACCAGGCGTAGAAACCTTTTATGAAGCCACTTCTCGTTCTACACCTATTTTCTTTTTGCCTCCTACTAATAGTACTCAGTTATTCCAATTAGTAACCTTTATGGAGTATCAGCTTAATTGTTTGATTAGTGAAAACACGTTACTAGAACTAAAAAATGCTTGTGCATCCATTGATTGGAAGCTACACCCCAAAATAATTGCTAGGATATATGACGCAAAGCAAAAACTGATTGCTTCAGAAATAAGACGAAGTATTAAATCGATCATTTGTGATGAAAATACGTTTGTAAAACAGCTTCAACTTCAAAAGAATTTCATTCAACCGGAACTTCCTTGCGGATTGGAATGTATTCAAGAGCTACTCTGCGAACGATAACCAATCATAAACATTAAAAACGCTCTAATCTAACTTCTGAAAATAGGAAAACCTTCATCTAGATACCTCAAATAAAATGATAAGAACATGGAAACAATAGATTGAATATTCACCAATCTATTTTGAGGCCTCACAATAAATTTAGACAGGCACTTTAAGAAAATGGATTAGTTCAACTTCGCTAGTTTTTAAATTTGGTCGTTAATTTAATGATTTACGGGCGGCTAAATCGTTGTTTCTGAACGAGTGGTGAGGTTTTTGTGGTCAATTTCTTGAATTTCAAGAATACCAATCCTTTGGAGTTTGCCAAGTCAGTATTTTTTTGATTAGTTTTGATTGTGTGATTATTTAAGGACAGTTTCTAGACAGTCACTATACCCACGACAGTTTCTAGACAGTCACTATACCCACAATCACCCACACAAACAAAAATAGACAGTCATCGAAATTACAATATTCATTCAGAGCAAAAGTAACCCAAAAGAGATTATTTTCCCTTAAAGCTAGGTTCACGTTTTTCAATAAATGCCGCTACGCCTTCTCGATAATCATGACTTCTACCTAAATGCTGCATGGCTAAACGTTCTTTTTCGAGCTGATCATTTAAACTAAAATCAAACGCGTTATGCACTAACAATTTGAATAAAAATAGACAGTCATCGATCTCAATAAAACGAGACAGGCACTTTTAAAAAAATAATTTTCAATTGAGCTAGGTTTTTACGCTTGGTCATTAATTTAATTATTTGTGAGGGTTAAACTATTGTTTTTGGGTGAGTAGCGAGGCATTTTGGGTCAACTTCTTGAACTTCAAGAATACCAATTCCTTGGAGTTCACCAAGTCAGTATTTTTAAGATTTAGTTTGTTTTTTTATTGGTTAGTTAAGGACTAGCATACAACAACTTAGCTGACTTACCCCCTTTAACCCACCGCTGTTTAAGTTTGCTCGCCAAAGCCTGCATGGCTTCAATAGAGCCAACGGCTCGATAATAGTTTTGCCGATAAGCTTTCACCTGACTCAGCCATTCATCTTGATTAAGATTAAGCCTTTGGAATATTGGGGTAAGATTGGTTGGAATACTGGCTTTGTTATCATGAACAATGGTTTTCCCCGTCCATTCCACTAATTCAATATAATCTTTTAGCTTAATGGATAATACCTTTTCTTTAATGCCCCCACTAATCGATTCTACTGCTTGGTTTAATTGCGCTTGTGATAAGGACTTAATTCGAGTTTGAATGCTGGTATGCTCAGAATGTTCAAGCTTTTGATTAAGTCCTGCTCTAATCGGGTTTAAATCCACATAAGCCATACAAGTTAAAGCGGCTGATTCATCCAATAAAGCTTGAGAATGAAACCTAGACTCCCAAAAGTGGCCTTTCACCCCATCTTCCAAGTTACTGCGTTTAGCTAATGGCTCATTAATACAACTCATTAATCGAGAAATAGAGCCTAGCTTTTGTCTGCAAGCTTCCAGCTTGTCTTTATCACTTAAAATGGATAACCGTTTGGCTTGGGTTAAAGACTCAGCATTAGGTCGGTTTTTTCTAATCGGATATAACCTCAGCCAACGCTCAACCACTTGACTATCAGACCATTGCCATGGAGCTTTGGGATTAAAATAAACCACTAGATGATAATGATTATGCATCACCGCATAGCTATAGACTTCAATGGCAAATAACTCAGCTAAAAACAATATTCGTTTTTCAATCCATGCTCTTCTGTGCTCATAGGAAACTCCCGTTTCTTCATCCACGCCACACAAAAAAGCCCGTCTGACACAACGAGACGATAAATGATAAAAGCCCGGGGTTTCGTTATCAATTAATTCAGAGCGTCTAATTGCCATGGTGGTTTGTCCTTAAACCGAGTAGTAGAGAGATTAATCATGCTAGAACGCGCAAACAAACACAATCAGCTTATTCAGTAATTGTTGTGGGAGATTGTCTATTGTTGGTGTGGGTGATTGTGGGTATGGTGAGTGTCTGGAGATTTTAGTGCTAATTAAACCAAAGAGCGCATAGACAACTATCAAGAATAAAAAACTATTGTTGAGATTAATGTGAATTGAGTGGTATTGTTTCTTAACTTGGATGTTCCTATCATTCCCATAATTAAGAGTACATTAATGGAGAACTCTTTATAAATGAGACATTGGATTGGTGCCATTGGCAGCTCGGTTTGGTTACGTAATATTACTTTAGTAGTTTTGTGGCTTGGTGTATGGCAAATTGCTCGTCTTGTTGAATTCACTGAGCATGCAAGTGTTTGGTTTCCTGCCTCAGGTTTGACATTTGCGGCTTTGTTATTCGGTGGGATAGTTGTTGTTCCTGCTATTATTTTCAGCTCAATAATTATTACTTTTTGGGCTGGCCATTATTACAACTTGGCATTAGATACAACTGAGCTGTTAATTGGTGGTTTTTACTTTAGTTTAGCTCACATTTCTCCTTACTATCTTGGTGCTCGCCTGTTTAAGTGGAGTGTAAATTCAAAACGCTTAAATGTACCGCAATTAATTTTTATATTTATTCTTATTGCTGCTTTAAGCTCGTTGTTAACAACCTTTTTAGCCATTTCATCTTTAGTTTATTCGAACATGATGCAGGTCGAGATGATACAGTCAACTTGGTTGCCCTTTTGGATTGGCGATTTGGCTGGTGTTATTGTTATGGGGCCTTTGTTTGTTGGTATATTTGCTTTGTTTTTTCCAAAGTCGGGAATAGATTTTAGAAAATTACCAGATATTATCTACACCCCTGCGGGTAAAAACTTTAAGTACAAAGTATTATCAAATTTATTACTTTTAACTTTATGTATGTTGCTGGCGAAAATAGCAAATGTTCCCGAGGCACAATTTGCAATATTCTTTTTGTCGGTTACACATATGTGGATAGCTTGCACTGAAGGACCATTTTTTAATGTGTTAAGCGTGGCTATTAGTAGTTTTTTTATTGCATTGCTAGTGCATGTTTTTGATCTGATGGAATATGCTATGGTCTACCAGTTTGCAATTATTATTGCTTCAGCTAACGCTTTATTTGGCATGGCTGTTCCTGCTTTAACAGCAGATAATCATAAATTAAAAGAAATGATTAGTACTGATGCCTTAACCCAAGTTGCATCACATGGATATATTAAACAATGGGCAAAAATTGAAATACTAAATAGCTTAAAACTACAACTGCCAATGGCTATGGTAGTTATTGATATTGATCACTTTAAACAAATAAACGACACGTATGGCCACAAAATAGGTGATGATACTCTTAAAAAGGTTAGCCAAAGTGCTTTGTCGTTACTGCGACCAACCGACTTAATCGGCCGTTATGGTGGTGATGAATTTGTTGTATTATTACCGAATACGACTAGTGAAGTTGGTGTTCTAATATCAAAGAGAATTTTAGAGGCTGTTAATCAGTTAGAGGTTGATGGTAACTCAATCACTTGTAGTTTTGGTGTTGCAGAAGTGCAATATAATGATGATTTCGAAACATTGTTTGAGCGAGCCGACAGTGCTTTATATCAGGCAAAAAAAGCCGGTCGAAATTGTGTGAAATCTGCAACCGACACTGGTACATATTTCCCTGTTGACTCAAACTTAAATCTTAATAGGTAAGATTTTGCAGATGCATTAATTGTCAATAAAGCAAAGCGTTATGGTTAGTTAAATAAACAAATAGTCTCAGCTATTTTTACGTTTGATATAGCCGCGTTAGAAATTGATGGTACTAAACAGCCTTAACGATTAAAAAATTTTGTACGATAGGTTCGGAAAGCTTGTGCCAAATTGCTTTGTAATTTTTTGTAATTTTTTGTAATTTCGTCTATATATTCTTAGCAAAGATATTTTCTTTCTAAATATCATATGATTTATTAATAAAACTAAAACATACGTTATAGCTTGAGTGTCTTTTCAATCCTTGTGGAAAATTGTTTGCTTCAATTGACAGGCATTACACTATCTTTGCACTATCTTATTTTTTTGCACTACCTTATTTTAAAGAGTTACAGTGAGCGGAGCATACAGATCAATGAAATTCTGTAAGTATGGAGACTTTATGATACACAACAAAAGCTATATGTTACCTAGCCTTTGTATCAGAAGAGTGGTGATGCTTACGTTGTGTGTTTTTGGCTCCTTACTTTTTATCCTACCAAGTTATGCTTCTACAAATAATAGTGAAAGACTCTTACTGATATACTCATATCACCCAAATTTTGCTACAACCACAAAAGTTTATGATGGGTTAATGTCTCAAATTGATGGCTTAGAATTGGATGTTGACGTTGAATTTATGGATAGCAAAGTTCTGTATACAGCTGAAAGCATGGCAAATTTTCATCAGTCATTAAGTTATAAAATTCGTAACAAAGAACCTTACGATTATATAGTAACCTCAGATGATAATGCTTTATTGTATGTTCTTGATCACCAGAATGACTTATTTGCAAATACGCCAATTATATTTCTTGGTGTTAATAATAAAGAGCTTGCCAAGCAGCAAAACGATAACCCTTTGGTAACTGGCATTATTGAAGCGGCATCTTTCGAGAAAAACGTAACCTTAGGCAAAAAGCTTTTTCCTGATGCTGATACTATTCATTTGCTCACCGATGGTACAACTTCGGGCAAAGCCGATCTTCAAAAGCTGGCACTTATTCAGGAGCATTTTCCAGAGCTAAATTGGAATACGGTCGATTTATCAAAATACACCTGGAATGAGTTTGCAAAATCGCTATCTACAATAACTACTCAGAATGGTTTTGGTCTTCTTATTTCTGCTTATCGAGATAAACAAGAAGTACCACTAAGCTTTGATAGCTCACTTGAGCTGATAGTGAAAAATACAGCTCTGCCTATCCTTCACCCTTACGAGCATGGAATGGGTGATGGCGTACTTGGCGGGGTGATGATCAGCCACAGGCAACAGGCTATTGAAGCAGGTAAAGTGGTTGTGGCGCTCACTCAAGGAAGTTTGATTGCAGATATTCCAGTGCTTGAAACGAGTCCTAATGTGCCAATTTTTGATGTTCGCGAGTTAGAGAAACATTCTGTTAATCAAAGCTTTTTACCGCCTCAATCCCAGGTGATGTTTGAGAAACCCAGCTTTGCAAAACGTTATAGCTACGAAATTATCATTGCATTGCTAATCTTGCTGATGCTAATGGGCGGCTATCTTTTGAATCGCCATGTCAGAAATAAGGAGCTAAAAGCGGGAGAAAGAAAGCTCAGAGTCATCCTTGATAATATCGATAGCCATATATACCTTAAAGGTTTAGATGGTCGTTACTTGTTTGCCAATGAGGCTCTACGCAAAGAGTTTGGGTTAACGCTATCAGAGCTGATTGGTAAGACTGATTTTGATCTTTTTGAACAAGATATTGCAGAGCAGATCACCTCCGTTGATAAGAAGGTTATTGAGAGTAACCACAAGTATTCAAACGATGAAACTTATGGCCACGGAGATGCAGAGAAAATTGTCAGTACTACCAAAGTACCTTTAGTGAACGAGAATATGAGTGTGTATGCCCTTTGTGGAGTTTCAGTTGATATTACTAGAAGAAAACGCCGTCAGAAGCTATTAGAACAAGCTGCATACTACGATGAACTGACTGGGCTTCCTAATCGATTGAAATTTGTAGAGAGGCTTACCAAAGCAATGCGAAAGAGCCAAAAAAGCAATGAAAATATTTATATGGGCTTTTTTGATTTAGATGGATTTAAGTCTATTAATGATCAATTTGGTCATAAGGCTGGCAATGAGGTGTTGAGGATAATTATGGGACGGGTTCACCAACAAATTGATGCGAATAAGATGGAAATGGCGCGCATTGGAGGGGACGAATTTTATATTCTCAATCAATGTTGTAAAGCAGAGCTTAGTCAGTTCGATGATATACTTGATATTGTCAAAGAGCCAATAGAGGTTCAGGGTGAAATTATTTCAATTACGGCAAGTGGAGGGGTAACAAATTGTTATCAAGTGGGTGATGTTCAACCCGAGCAACTTTTTCGACATGCCGAACAAGCGCTGTTCTTCGCTAAAAGTCACGGTAAAAATCGAATTGAATATCACGATATAGATGGTAAGGCTAAACAAGAAGAAGAACGAAAACAGTATATTTCTAAAGCACTAAGCAATAATGAGTTTGTACTTTATTTTCAACCAAAGGTTAGCTTAATTACTGGTGAATTAGTTGGAGCGGAAGCGCTAATTCGTTGGGAGCATCCAGAAGAGGGGTTATTGCCGCCAGCGGCGTTCTTGCCTGAAATTGAGTCTTTGGGTTTGATTAAACAGTTGGATGACTGGGTTCTTGAAGTGGCACTTAAGCACGCGGAATCTTGGTATAAGTTAGGGTTAGTTATTCCTGTTAGCGTTAATTTAAGTAATGTGTACTTTCGTCAAGCAGGTATCGACAAAATTCTTTCTAAAAAGCTGGCTCAGTTCCCTAAATTACCAACATGGATGCTTGAAATTGAAATCGTAGAAACTGGTCTCCTTGATAATTTAACTGATGTCGCTAGCATTATCGAATCATGTAAGCGGTTAGATATTCGGTTTTCACTAGATGACTTTGGTACAGGGTACTCGTCGCTTACTTATCTGCAACAATTACCAGTACATACACTTAAGGTAGATAAAAGCTTTGTTATGGATATGCTAGATAATCAAACCGATCTAAATATATTAGAAGGTATTCTAGGGTTTTGTAAGGCGTTTGAGCTAACTTCTGTTGCCGAAGGTGTAGAAACGATTGAGCATGCCAAAAAGTTAAAAACTATGGGTTATGAAGTTGCTCAAGGTTATGGTATTGCTCGCCCAATGCCTGTGAGCGAATTATACCACTGGATTGCTCAGTGGAAGCCTACAGAAGCATTCTGCACAACCGAATCAGAGCATTTTTCTTAAGAGCGGTTATAATAATATGTGTTTAAGTAAAAAATTAAGCAACAAGGTACTTTTATTATGCAAGCAGAAAAAAGAGAGCACCCACGTTTTGCATCTTCTGATTTAAGTGCGGTAATTACTATTTCACCTCCACCGCCTGATGAACTCATTTCGCTTGAAGGCACTGTGTTAGATATGAGCCAAAAGGGAATTAGAATTAAGTTAAATGCTGCTATGCCATGTGATATTCCAACCAGCAAAATTCTTATCAATATTGTTATGCCAAAATCGGGGTTACCTATAAAAATTCATGGTTTTATTCGGCATATGAGTAATGAGTCGGAATGTGGTATTAATTATCATAATGATCACAGCGATGATGAACTCGAAAATTTGCTATTTGAGTGTGTTAAATTGCATTAGTTTTTTAAACTTAGATAAAAATCAATAAGATTAGTGAATTTGATTTATCGCCCTAATTATTGGCTCTAGTGTGAGCAAGTAACCTTTAAAGTTATTATGTTTGTTTATGAGCTAACTCGCCTAATTTTGCGATAGCTTTTTCAACCGTATCACTCCAAGGCAAACCAAAGCTTATTCTAAAACATCGCTTATATTTACCTGACGCAGAAAAAAGTACACCAGGTGTGATGCTTATTCCATTTTCAACCGATTGCTTAAATAGTTTTATTGAGTCAAAACTTGGCGGTAGCTCTACCCACAGAACACAGCCTCCTAGAGGGTTTGATACGCGGGTTTTATCTGGAAAATGTTTGTTAATTAATATCAACATTCTTTCCTTATTAGTACGCAATACTTGTAGTAATCGTTTTATATGACGATCAAAATCACCACTTCTTAAATATTCATGTAAAACCCATTGGTTGAGTAGAGAAGATGAACATGACATTGCACGTTTTAGCCCTTTTGCTTTTTGTTCGTACCTTTCAGTAAAAAGCCAGCCGACTCTAAAACTAGGCGCTGCGGTTTTTGAAAATGAATTGCAGGTTAGCACTAAACCTTTGGTGGAATAAGCTTGAAGTGGTAGGGCTTTTTGTTCTCCGAAATGAAGGTCGTCATATACAGCATCTTCGATTAATGGAACCTTTTTACTTTCAGTTAAAGCTACTAACTTTGCTCTCTTTTCTTCTGGCATACATGAGCCTGTTGGATTATTGATAGAAGACGAAAAGATACAAGCTTTTACATCGTGTTCGTCTAGGCTTTCTTCAAGTTCGTCTAAGCAAATGCCATTTTCTGAACAACAAGGGATTTCCAAAGCCATCATGCCAAGGTTTTCTATAAGCTCTAAAACACCAAAATAAGTAGGCGACTCAACGGCAATGATGTCGCCAGTTTTTGCCACGGATTGGATCGCTATAGATAAAGCTTCTTGCGCCCCATTGGTAATAATAATATCGCTTGTAGAAGCCGTAATACCTTGCTCCAGATAGCGTTGTGCAAGTTGCCGCTTTAATGGTAGGTAGCCGTCCATTGGTCCATAAGACATAATTTTAGCCCCTGCCTGCGCTAAAACTCTTCTCATTATTCTAGCTAGGGTTTTATCTGGAGGCGATGCCATTACCGGGTTGGCAATACCCAGTGCAAGAGAGTTTGGGGCATGAACTGCCTGATAGACTTGCTCGATTAAAGTTTGGGTTCTGACAACAACAGGTCGCTTAACAAAATTTGGCTTTTTTGGCATTGTTATCTGAGAGGACGATACACGAAGATAGTAGCCTGATTTGGGTCTAGCTTCTATTTTAGATAGACGCTCCAGTTCAATATAAGCTTGTTTAACTGTTGGAATACTCACATTTATTTGATTGCTTAATTTTCGAAGGGATGGAAGTTTATCACCTGGGTTTAGTGTTCCAGACTCTTGCATATTTTCAATAAGATCAATGACCTGTTGGTATAAAAACTGATCTTTTTCTTTATTTATTGCAGCGGTCATAAAATTCTCTTAAAAATATTATAAAGCTAAATGTTAATGTGCAAAACTGTATAGGTCGTATTTTTAAAATATTGTATATGTTAAGTATACATATTGAGCGTATATTTAAAAGTCTGTTTTGATAAAAAACTTTTTAATAGTCTTAAAAAGAATGAGGTCGTTATGAAAAACACGCTCTTTTATGCGCTAACTGTTATTATTTGGGGATCGACATGGTTGGCCATAGAATATCAGTTAGGAGATGTAGCCGTTGAAGTTTCATTGTTCTATCGATTTTTAGCTGCGGCTGTTCTTGTTTTTATCATTAGTTGGGTTGGCGGGTTAAGTTTAAAGTTTAGTTTAAAACAACATGGTTACATAGCGCTTTTAGGCTTGTTAAATTTTTGCATAAACTATGTGACCTTATACGAAGCACAGAAATACTTAACATCGGCAATGACATCCATTGGTTTTTCTACCTTGCTATTAATTAACATTATTAATTCGAAAATATTTTTTGGACGTAATATTGTTGTTAAAACCTATATAGGGGCTTTGTTTGGAATTGTTGGAATTATTACATTGTTTTGGCCAGAAATTGTTAGTTTCAAAAATGGTGAAAATAGTGGAAGTATCGATACTGTTAAAGGAATGGTTTTAGTTTTACTCGGTACAATATTTGCCTCATTAGGTAATATGGTTAGCATAAGAAATTCAAATCACTCTTATCCTATTCTTCAGTCAAGCGGCTGGGGAATGTTTTATGGTAGTGTTTTTTTATTGATATTTGCGCTTATTAATGGTGCTGAATTTAAATTTAGTTATAAACCAGAATATATGATCTCACTAGGCTATTTAACAGTATTTGGAACTGTGATTGCTTTTTACAGTTACTTCTTTTTGTTAAAAAATATTGGACCAGAAAAAGCTAGCTATTCAATTGTAATGTTTCCTGTTGTTGCGGTTATTCTTAGTAGCTTTTTTGAAGATTTTGTGTGGGATATATACAGTATTTCAGGTTTTATTTTAGTGGGAGTTGGTAATTTAATAATGCTTGTTCCAGAAAATAAGTTCGTTAAATTAAAAGTATTTGTTATCAATCAAACCTTTTTTTATTTAAGGCTTATTAGAGATGGTAGCAAGAAAGTGAAATCGTAAGTGTAAACGATGTAAAAATCCTTAATTTGACAACCACTCTAAAAGATTAAGGATAAATTGCTTATTCTGTTTTGCTTCTGGGATATTAAATCCAACTTTGCCAACTTCTTTGTCATTTTCTATGATTTTCTGAGCAGTAAACATTGCTGCTTCTGAAAAAATGGCGACCTTGCCTTTGCCAAAATTTCTGACAGCACCTTGAGAAAGCCCGTGAGCATTTATTTCAGGTGTAGACTCGTTAAACTCCCATTCTTCTTCGGGAAAACGAACTTTAAAATTTTTAGGTAATGCTAATAGATTAATTGCTTTTTTTGATGGTCTAAAGGCACTACCTGCAAAAGCAAACACTTTAGATATTTTATTTTGATCAGATGAGCCTTTAATAACAGGGTGGTTAAAATTGTTATTAAAATTAAATTGGTACGTTCCAACATGATTATCTAAATAAACAGCAAAACCATTGTACAAGTAAAAGTCAAACTGGGCGGCAAGGTTTTTAACAGCGCCAGGATAGGGCATATGGTCGGCAATAAGTAATAGACTTCCACCTTGAAGAACCCAGTCTTTTATTGATTGAATTTCATCATGAGTAAAAGCCTCTGTAGCGGGTAGTTTTCTTGAGGTTAGGTTAGCCTTTGATAAGGCATTAGCTATAACTAAAACCGTAGTATTTTTTAATAAATGATGGTCGATAGTGCTATTGGTGTTTTTAACCAGATACCCATTACAAGATAGAAGTTTTGAAAATGGGGAAAATCGACCTTCTTTTGTATGGTAATTATTATGAAAGTTGTCAATACGGACTGTGGTGATTTTAACAATTTTATCATTACAATCAGATATAGCATTTAAATCGGGTATTTGCTCAGAAAAAACATTCTTTGAACATAAAATATTAAATAGAAAAAAACTAAAGATGATTAACTTTTTCATTCAATAAAAAGACCTTTATGATTTTTAATAGTTAAATTTGTCTGCATTAGCGATAAAACTTTATTATTAGGCAGATCTATTGCATTTAAGGTTTAAGCTGAGAAATATTACCAAAACTTAATAGTTTTGTAAGGCGCTGGAGAAATAAATTGAAAATCAATTTAAAATCACAAGGATAAGATCCTATATTATTTTTTACAGTGGCTTTTATTATCCTTATTTTTACTCTCACTTTTGATTGGAATTTCTTTATCTTTTATCGGAATTCGATTCGGCACAATTTTTATTTCTTTTTTTTCATTTAAGTTTATTGGTTTAAGATCCGATAGCTTTTCTGAGGTTTTAGATTTAGATACGCTAACTTTAGGTTTACAAGCTGGTTTTTTACTCATTTTATCAGTTTTCTGTTTATTGATAGGTTTTTCTAAAGCAAATACTTCTGTTGTCGGTATAGCAAAAAGCAATAGAAAAGAAAGCAGCAACTTTGTTAGTGTTAAAAGCATATGTTAATCCATTTATTTGCATTGGTAATAGTTAAACGAATAAGTAATAAAAAAAGGGTTAATTTTAAAAAATTAACCCTTTTAAGTACTAAAACAATTAGCGTTTAAAAGTTATATCGAACGCCAAAGGTTGCTCGCTCGCCTTCATCCTCATATTCATAATCACCATATAGTGAGATTGAGTCATTAAGCCGGTATATGCCACCTAATGTAATATAGGTAGGGTCGAATTTACCAAAAGTGCTATCAACCTCTCTAGCATTTAAGTGCTTTAACTCAACAGAATAGGTAAAGTTTTCTACAAGCTCAGACTGATAACCAAAACTGATTTGGTAACCGGTTTGTTCAAAACTAGCAGCATCATCGCGATCAAAATCAACTTTTGCAAAACCAGCCTTTGTATACAGAGTGCCATTTTCACTGGTATATAGAATGATCCCTAAGTCGATTGATTGACGAGTAAAATCCAAGTCACGATCTTCGTTAGTAGAAATATAGTCGCCAGATAGGAAAAAATCATCATTGAGCTTAATTACTCCAGAAAGTTCGAAACCTGTATAGTCGCCTCGAAGAACGTCATTGTCTGATGAGGTATAGCCAACATCAACATAGTCATAAACTTTAGTTTCAGCAAAGCTAGCAGTAGAACAAAGGGCAAACCCTAATCCGATTAAATATTTTAATTTCATTTTATTACTCCTTACTCTTTGAAAGCTAATAAACTCAAAGCAAGCAATGCCTACTTTGAGTTTAAGTGTGTTATGCAGCTTTCTTTAATTGTCTGCGTCTTACTAAACCAGCCATTGCAAACAATGCGAGCAATGAAGCCCCAAGTGAACCACCACTTTTAGGTACATCAGTAATAGTTACCGAAGCAACAACTTTATTACCTAAATTAGCGCCACCAACAGGATTTGAAATTACAACAGAGAATGTTTTATGTAAGTCCAAATCGCCAGTAGGAATAGTGATAGTTTTAGGTGCTGTATCAAAGTCAGCCCAAGTTAAAGTGCCTGAAGTTGCTGTATAATCAGTACCTGCAATTGCGCTACCATCTACAGTGGTAAAATCAACACTCACACCATAATCAGAACCATTGGTTCTTTCAACGGTAAGTACTGCATTTTGCTTTTCATCAACATCAATATGAGTCACAGTAAAGTCTAATTGACCATATTGTGGCGCTTCTACAGTTAATGTTAATGGTAGATTATTTGATGGATATGGAGTATCACTTAATATAACCAGTGAAGCTTCATTTACTCCAACTGGAGCGTTGGCATCAAAAGTAACATCAACTGTTAGAGAGCCGTCGGCCTCTAATGAGTTTGCACTTATTGTTGCTGAAGCCCAGCTTGGTTTCCAGTCACAAACACCTGTTTCGCCACTATCGATTCCAAAAATAAACTCGAAGTTCATTTCGTTCATCCATAATGTACCATCACAAGATAAATCTAAACCTGCTTGACCATTGTCAGTACCAACATCATCAATATCTCCATCCCCATCAATGTCAAATTGAATATCGTAGCCGCCAACTTTGACAAAAGTATCAGAATTAGCATCCATAATAACAACATCAAAACTACCATCTGAAGAAGCTGAATTTAAACTAGCAAATAAATGACCAGTTGATGGATTATAGGCTAAGCCAGCGATAGGTAAACCAACATTGACAGAGCGTATTAACTCGCCTGATGTAGTGAACTGGTGAACCATACTGTCATTCCATGAACCTGCAAAGAATGTATCAGTAACTGGATCATAAGCTAATCCTCGTTGAGAAGTACCAAAGTTAGGACAGATAGTGTTACCTGTTTGAACTTTTGTTTCTACATCAAGCTCATAGATACAGTCATCTCCACCAACATTAACTTGCCATAGCTTACCAGTACGCTGATTAAAGGCCATATCTGCCGAGAACACACCACCAAAATCAGTATCTATGGTGTCTTCAGTTGCTGTACCAGTATTGTCGTAGCGACGAGCTACATCTGCATCAGCATCTAGTAACTCTATCTCTCCGTTCCAAATATCACCTGTTTCTTTGTTAATAGCCACACCGAAACCACCTTGAGCATCGATTATTCCAACTAGTTCGCCTGGTGCTAATCTTTCGATATAGCTTAGGTCAGGGAAGTAGCGAATTTTCTCAGCGCTTGTTTCGAAAAGATCTTTAGGTCCCATGTGTCGAGTTGCAGAATCAAATGGGCCATAAGTTAACTCAGAGCTACCATTAATTAATACAACATCAAAGTTAGCAGCTACGCCACCAGTATTAGATAACTCAAACGAATCAGTTCCTATACGACCTTGAGTAAGGGTTGCAGAAAGTGAGTCAGCAGAAGTTACTAATTGACCAGCTTGTAGTTCAACTGGAGTTGCAAGCATTAGTTCAGCTAATTCAACTTCACTAGTTGCGTAATTAAATGCAGAAATGGAGATTTCTTCATCTTGAGGTACAAAGAAGTAAATAAACCCATCATCTAATGCTTCATCATCAGAAGTAGTGCCAGAAGTAGTCGCCTCTTCTTCGCCCACAGTAACGATTGCATTATTGACGGCTAAACCAGTATTAGCATCATTTACATAACTTGCTACAAAGTTACCTGTAATTGGTAGACAGCCAGATTCGCCAATTGTTATATCATCAACTAGCGCATACCACTCAAAATTAGCATCATAATATCTCCAACGTAACTGAAAGCTAGTTGCGCCATCGATAAATGTGCTGAGATCAATTTCATAAGATCGAATACCTGTTGGTAAACCTTGAACATTTGTCCATGCTCCACCATCAACACTAATATCAACATCAACAGCGTCTGCGCCTGTAAATGTTCGGTAGTTAGCAGTAAACCTTAAAATATTTGAACTAATATCAGTAACATCAATAATAGGAGTAACAAGTGAAGTGTCTACATCAACAGTTCCAGCATCGTCACTATCTGCTAAAGCAGCATCGCCTTCACTACCAACTAAGTTGCCTCTGCCTGCTAATGCACTTTGCCATACTGCGTCATTACCAGCATCATCAGTTACTGTCCAGCCTTCAGGAGGAAATACGCCGCTTTCAAAACGTTGAACAAATGAAGGTTCAATAAATTGAAACCCTGGTGCTATACATGAACTATCTACATCCAAGGTAAAATCTAATGCCATAGGAGCTGTAGCATCGGCCAATGGAAGCACATCTTGATTAGTCATTTGATAGCCAGATACACCTTCCGCTCTCACAGTTACATTGATAGTGGTTCCTTCAAAAACAGGCAATTCATACTCACCTGTCTCAGGATTAGAGTAGGTAACAATAGTATCGCCAGGCACTGATGCTGAGATCTTAGCGTAAAGTGGATGCTCACTACCTGTAGCTTCTTTTACTGTACCAACTAGCTCAACCCGTTCTGCTGCTGTTAGTGCGAAGTCATTAGTAAGTTCATCATCTTCATCTACGGTAACATCTGCTTGAGTTGCTTCTACCCAACCATAACGGAATACAGACAGATCATAATCACCCACAGGAAGAACCATAGTGTATTCACCATCTGCATTTGTAACGGTAGAAATATTACCTGCACTCACGGTGGCTCTTGAAATGCTTTCCCCAGTTACTGCGTCAGTTACAGTACCTGAAATTTCACCAGTTGGTCCCATAGTACACGAAGGAATTTTAAAGCTAGAAATACGAGTTGACCAAGTTAATGTATCGTTATTTTCTGCTTTATAGTATTCATTGGTATACCAGAAAGTACAATCATCAACAGGATCAATACTCATGCTTGCATAATCCGCCCAACGACCTCGATTTACAGCGCCTTGAGAACCAGTACCCTCTACTAGAACAAATTCATCAGTCATTTCACCCGCAGGATCAGTTGCTAGGCGAGTAGCAGCATGAATTGATGGAAAAATTTCATCACTAGAAACAGTATAACCTATAGCAATATTGCCTTGAGCATCCATTGCACCACTAACCATCCAGCGTGCTGTAGAGGACGGTGCAAGATCTGAGTCAGGAGAGAATGTTCCTTCTTGAGCTAAGGTAACGGCATTATTGTCATCGTGATCAACATTAAATTGATACCAGCGAGCTACAGGTTGTCCAGAAGGGCCTTCAATATTATGAGTAAATAATATTTTACCTTGCCCATCTATATTACGATAAGATGTTCTGAACATTGAGCGAAGGCCAAGTGCATCAAGCTCTTCTCCGTTGGGCTGAGTTGCATTATCTGGTGCTGAATAGGGAGAAACATCTACAGTTTCAACTTCTCTAAATTCCGCATTCTCAGGATTGCTCCAGTCTATATCCATTTCCCAAACATGTATGCGATCAGAACTACTTGAGTCTGCCCATAAGAAGTATTGATTCATATCAGCAGGAGGTTGAGCAATACCATCAACATCCAAAGGCATTGGAGTAAACACTGTTGGTGAAAAGCCTTCACCACTAATGATGATTTGTTGAGCTTCAGCGCCCGAGAGCATTTTGTCTCGTTCATAAGCAACCATACCACCGCCAGCAAAAGAGTCACCAAATTGGTTTACACCCATGTAATAAGCATCACCAAATATGCCAAAGTGTGGATAGTCATTAAAAAGTTCGCCATATTCAAATGCATACAGGTAGTAAGCCCCAGTAGGATCACCTGTTTGAGAAACGGCAATACACTGATGATGTGCTCCTGTTTGAATAGCAAACTGACTAATCATCCAGCGATCTGCTCTGCGATCATAGAGAACGATTGGATCACCGCTATTGCTTGTTTCACAAATACCACCAAATCCATCCCATAAACTATTAATGTCAATAGGCTCAACTAATTGAGTACCATCTTTGTCCCAGATAGCAAGTGAAACATTTACCGTTTGAACATAATGATTTGGACCTACGCTACCATTAGTATCTGGTGGCACAAATCCTTGAGGGTTGGTCATTCCATCAATATTCAGCCCAAACTCAGGTACATTGGTTAAGTTACGGCGTTTTTTAAATGTCTTTTGTAAAACAGGATCAGAATATTTTTGCTTTTCTTGTGATTTTTTTGCAAATGGGAAGCGATTTGGAATGATTTTAACTAAATCTTCGCCTGGTACAGGCTCACCGCTTTGTTTTAATTTGATTTTTCTTTGAGGAGTGATCTCCTGCAAGGGTTTTAAATCTCTTAACGCCTTTGAAATTTTAACCTTAGAAGAAGTTGAAACTTTTTTCTTAACTAAGGGGGTACTCGAAGCGTTAACGCTATGGGCGCTAAGACCCAGCGATGCAATCAATGCAGTCACTATTACGTTTTTCATTTCTAGCTTTCCTTTTTAAATTTATGGATATAATGAAAGCGCTATAAACCAACAAAGATGATTTATTTAAGAAAGACAATTGTTGATCAATAGAGAAGGGGGCTTCCATTTCCATAGTTATTTTTATACTTCCAAATTTACATGAAGTTGTTTTGCGTTTTATCCGCTCACATACATTACTATATTGAATTATTATTGAAAAGTAGAAATAGACCATAAATGGCTATTTGGTAATATTACCAATTTGTATTTTTTTGATTAACTCTAGAAGTAACCCAAAACTAAGCAGTAAATTGCTAAACAGCCCTAGCACCAAACCTATCTATCTGACAAACAGATACAAAACCATTTTCAGTCTGTAAATAGTTTGCTTTTAAAAAGTCACTTATTTGGGTGGCAATCTCTTTATCATCGGTAACCGAAAAAATTGTTGGCCCCGAGCCTGATATGCCTGTAGCTAGTGTGCCAATTTTTGCAAGTGATTGTTTAACAGACTTATAATTGGGGTAATAACGATTGCCTATAAGGTTCAGCAACAACATCTTTTAGTAAACTAAAGGCTTGTTGTTTATCTCTGCGATAACTTGCGTCGATAAATCCTGCTAAATTTTGTCCAAACTCTATTAATGTTTGTCTTGAATAATGATTAGGCAGAACTTCTCTTGCGGCTTTTGTGCTTATTTCGATATCAGGGTAGGCAATTATCCAATAGCAATCTTCAAAATAAGGAATAGATTGAGTAATTTTATTCGGATCTGCGAGCATAAGTTGTAAGCCACCTAGATAAAGTGGGGCAACATTATCATAATGTAAACTACCACTAATTTGAGATTCTAGCTCGCCCATTAACAATAACATTTCGGTTTGATTGAGCGGCTCGTTATAAAAATAGTTGAGTGCAACGGTTGCCGAAACAATAGAGCAAGCACTTGAACCTAAACCGCTACAAACGGGTATGTTTTTGTCGAGTTCAATTAAAACGGATTTTGGTGCTATTGACTTATTGATTAGTCGTTGATTAAAGGATAATAAAGCCTGCCAAATAATATTGGATTCTTTATCGGCTGGTAGCATATGCTTAAAGTTGCCCGACAATTGAAACTCGTTAGTCTTATATTCAGAAACGGTGACGGTATCTCCAAGCTTATCGCCATTAATAGGAGAAGCACATAGACCTAATGTGTCAAAGCCGACGCTGATGTTGCCAATAGAAATTGGTGTGAATACTGAGATAGACATATAAATTATTCAACAGGTTTTTGAGCGTATTTTAGCGGTTATTTTGATAATTTTCGCCAGTTATTTATACAAATTGAACTGGAATTGTCATTTAAGTTGATTATCTGGCATTATTCTGACACCTCACATTTTTAGTAGAAAAAACAATGCGCATAATAATTTTACTCTGTTTAATTGTAAGTACTCATGTTGCGGCTAAAAAGCCTTTAACCGTTGAAGATATTATGAAATTTAGGCAAATTGAGCAAACTCAAATTGCTGAAAATGGTGAGTGGCTTGCGCTTACCGCAGAGCCTGATAGAGGCGATTCACAAGGTTTGGTTTATTCAACCACGGGTAACGCTCAATATTCGGTTGAGTTAGGTATTAAACCTCAAATATCTAAAACAGGTAATTTTGTTCTGTTTAAACAAGACATACCAATCATCGATAAAGAAAACAAAAAAGCCAAAGAGCTTAAAAAGCACATTCCTAACTGGGTGCTAGTTAATACTCAAAATGGCGAGAAAACTCAGTTTGATGGCTACAAAAAGGCTCAACTGTCACCAAAAGGGCAGTGGTTAGGGTTATTAAAGGCTTATAAAAAACCTGATAACAAAGAAAAAGATAAGGAGCAAAAGCCAGAAGATAAAAAGGACAAAAAGAAGAATAAATTTACCTTAAAAGACAAACAAATCGGTGCAAACTTATCTATTCAATCTTTAAGCAGTGATAAAGAAACGACTATTGAAAACGTGCTTAATTTTGAATTTTCGCCAACAGGAAATTATTTGGCCGCCTATCTGGCGACAGAAAAAGGTAAAAGCAACCAAGTTATTTTGCTGTCACTTATTGAGTCAAAAACAAACGATTTTAAAACAAAAAGATTTTGCAAGTAATACATGGTTAAACTGGCATGAAGATACTGATGTATTAGCATTTAACTGGGGCAATTTAAAAGTTGAGAAAAAACAGCGCCAATATGAACTATTTGTTTGGCGCAAGGGTAAAGTTAGAAAAATAAGCTGGAAAAATAATGACTGGTCGATGAAAAGTCATAATAAAGTTCAATGGTCTAAAAATGCGAAACAACTTTATTTAGGCTTGTTTCCAGAAGAGAAAAAAGGTCAATGGGTTGAAAATCAATCAGCTGATGATAAAAAGCAAGAAAAAACGTTAACCGAAATTTTATCAAGTGAGTCTTTAGTGAAAGATCGCGGTTTAACTATTTGGCATGGCAACGATCCATACATTAAGCCCCATGAAAAAAAAGCTTTATAAACAATATGAAAAAAGAAACTATTGGTTTAGTTATAACCTTTCGTCTAAAAAAGTAATTCAACTGGCGAATAAAACCCAATTTACAATCACACCTAACATCCATAATACTTGGCAGATCCTATTAGATACTTTGCCTTACAGCAAACAAGTTACTTACGATGGTTTTTATGCTGATCTTTATGTAATTAATAGCAAAACAGGTAAGCGCATTAAAGTTGCCGATAAAATTAGTCAAAGTGCCAGTAAACAAATATCGCCAGATGGACGCTGGATAGCTTATTATTTTAACGAAGATCATTATCTTTTTGATATTAAGCGCGAGAAAAAATACAACCTAACTCAAAACCTTAAACTGTCATTTTCAAACGAATTACATGACTACCCAAGTGATCCACCAGGTTATGGCATAGCCGGCTGGTCAGATGATAGTGATGAAGTTTATATTTACGACCGCTTTGATATTTGGCGTTTTAATACTTCAAACCGAAAAGCCAAAAATATCACTCAAGGAGAAGGGCGTAAAAATCAATTGGTTTTAAGACGAGTGCATACTGATCAAAATACGCCGTATATAAATGATGACAGTAACTGGTTAATTAAAGGCTATTATGACAATAAGAAAAATCATGGATTTTTTGATTTAACATTAAGCTCAGGTAAATTAAAACCTTTGCTAGTTGATAACAAGGCGTTTAACTTTGTTGCTAAGCCTAAGGCGTCTAATAAATACTTTTTTACCCAGCAAGATTTTCAAGAGTTTCCTGATATTTGGGTGGCCGATAGAGGTTTTAAAAACAAACAAAAAATCACCAATATTAATCCGCAAATTAATGAATTTGCATGGGGACAAAAGCCAGAACTCATTGAATGGACAAGTACAACAGGTAAACCGCTGCAAGGCGTATTAATAAAACCTTATGGCTATAAAGATGGTGATAAAGTGCCTGTGGTGGTTTATTACTATCGCTATTTTTCCCAGCGTATGTATTTGTTTAATCGCATGGAAGTGAATCATCGTCCTAATTTTCCTTATTACACTTCTAATGGTTATGCGATATTTTTGCCTGATATAAAATTTGATATTGGCACACCAGGTCCATCGGCTACTCAAGCCTTAGTGCCAGGGGTGCAAAAATTGATTGATATGGGTATTGCTGATCCTAATGCCATTGGTTTGCATGGGCATTCATGGAGTGGTTATCAAACCGCTTTTGCGGTTACCCAAACCAATATTTTTAAAGCGGCTGTTACTGGTGCCCCCCGTTTCTAATATGACAAGTGCCTATAGTGGTATTCGTTTAAGAACAGGGTTGGCTCGTCAATTTCAATACGAAAAAACACAAAGCCGAATTGGTGGAAGCTTAAATGAAAAACGAGAGCTTTATATCGAAAACTCACCCGTATTTTTTGCTGATCGCATTGAAACACCCATGCTCATTATGTTTGGTGATGTTGATGGAGCCGTACCATGGGAGCAAGGAATAGAGCTTTATTTAGCCATGCGCCGTGAAGAAAAGGATGTGATTTTTTTGCAATATCATGATGAGCCGCATCATCTAAAAAAGTATCCTAATAAAGTGGACTACACCATTAGAATGCGAGAATATTTTGACTACCACCTAAAAGGAATGCCAGCTAAAGATTGGATTAAACAAGGTGAAAAATATAAGCCTAAGCAAAAGAAAAAGTAATTCTTACTCAATAAAAACGCTCCAAGTTTTATACTGTGGAGCGTTGTCTTTGTAATACCAAAGCTAGCTACCCGTTATGACAACAACTTTCTCTTCATTGCTTTCAATGCGTGGATTTTCTAAATTATCGGCAATTTCTTGGCGAATGGTAATGCTTGATTTAAGGTGACGGGCTAACATTTTTGTGGTTTTTTTGGCGCCATACTGGCTTGCGAACAATGCAATATTAGTATTGTTACAAGTTTGATGTTGAGCAACAATTCTTAATTTTACCTGAGGTATAGTGCTACTTGCTTCAAGATAATTTAAAGCTCGCAAAAGTCTTATGGGTTTATCGCTTAGTGCGGCAAGGCATATTTTGGTAGCGCTTGTTTTATCTCCAGCTACAAATTTATAGTTAGTTGCTGAGGCTGAAAAAGAAAAGGCGGTAAATAATATTGCGCAAACTGGTTTTAATGCTCTCATATTCGATCTCCATTTAATCTTTAATTGCTTTTAAAATAATGTATTTAAGATAATCTCAGCGGGCTTAAAAAAAATATTTAAAGTGCGTGGTTCCGCTTTAAAATTAGGTTAGCAAGAGCGCGCTTAATGTTCATATTGAATTTTTCTTTAAGCTATTTTGTTTATAGAAATACATTTTAATATTGTCGATTTGATTAAAAGGTTAATAATTAGCAATGTTTGAGTGTTAAATTGTTAATATTCAATGATATTTAAACAAATAAGTAACAAATAAAAATTTAGTTACTCTAAAGTCATACAATAAAACATACCATTGTTGCTTAATCTGGCTGTAGCACTTAGTATGTTCAACCTTTTTTAAATAATATTGATTCAATTTTGTGGTAACTATTGCAATGAGAAATACTTTTTTACAATTATTAACTAAGTTCAGCCTGTCGATCTTAATAATATCTTTAGGTTTTACGTTAGTTAAAGCAACTAATGATCAAGCTATTGTTGCTACGATTAACGGTGAGTCAATATCATATTCTCAAATACGAGAAAACGATGCGTTAGAAATATTTAAAGCGCGCGAATCACTATATGAGCTTGAATATGCTGGGCTAAAGTCAATTTTAATTCCTAAACTAATTAAGCTCGATCCACGAAGTAGTAATTTAACTGAAAATCAATTTATATCTCAATTTGTGGTTACCCCACCTAATATTACTGAGCAAGATGTTGATCGATTTATTCAAGAAAGACGTATTCCACAAGAAAAAATCAACCAAAATTTAAAGCAACAAGCACAGCGATTCTTAGCTCAGCAAGTTGTTACTCAACAACTTGATCAGTGGTTTAACGAACAGATCATTAAGCACAAAATTAAAATTAACCTTATTAAACCCACTGAGCCTCGTTTTAACGTAAATATCGCAAACTCTGCTTATCGCGGTAACCCAAGTGCCCCTGTAACTATTGTTGAGTTTTCAGATTTTGAATGCCCATTCTGTGCCAGAGCGGGATCTACTTTGAAAGAGTTAGAAAAAATTTATGGCAATAAAATCAAACTTGTTTATAAGCATTATCCCTTATCAAGCATTCACCCTGGCGCACAAAAAGCTGGTGAAGCATCGGAATGTGCTTTAGCCCAAGGTAACTCTTACTTTTGGCAATTACACGATAAAATGTTTGATAATTTCAGAAATTTATCAATTGGTCGGATCAAAGATTTTGCCAAAGATGTTGGGCTAAACACAACTGATTTTAACCAGTGTTTAAATGAGGGAAGAATGGAGCAAAAAGTATTGGCTGATTTTAATGAAGGAACCCAGTTAGGTGTTAGCTCAACACCTGCATTTTTTATTAATGGCCGCTTTGTTAAAGGCGCATTACCTTTAAATGACTTTAAAAAAATCATTGATGAAGAGCTAAGCCAGTAATAATCATTACAGCAACCGAAAAATATTATACCCGTTTTCCTTCAAGATGCTTGTTACAGTGTTCAGCCAAAAAGTTTGAACAAGGCGTAGCTTGCAGGAAATGGCAAGCCCTTTTCAAAAGCTGTAACACAGTGCAAGCTTTTTGGCTGAGCACCCGAAGGGCAAGACAGTAAGCCAACCTCTTTTTCGTTATCAATGCTTGAATTAGAATGACTAATCCTGCGCACTGATGCCTCAAATAGGATGGCTTGCTGTCTTGCTGAAACATGCATCTTGAAGGAGAACGGGTATATATCTTCGGTTGCTTTATATAATACTCAACAACTATCAAAAGCATCATTCAGCAAATTGTGATCTCAAATAGAAATAGAGCAGATAGACAGACAAAAGCCATTATTTGCATGTATTTGCATCTCTTGTGCCAATAGTTTTAATAGTACAAACTTATTGATCTTGGTCAAAAAATCCACAAAACCCTGTTGGTATGTATCTAGTTTTTTATCATAATTGGTAAAAGCAAAAGATTGTGATTATTCGCAAAAAATTAAAAGCGTATTCACAAGCTTTAGTTTATATCCATTCTTCTTCAAAAATCATAACAAGCATTTTGAGGAAGAGGGGTTATATTAATTTAAAAATTCTAGTTATTTGAGTAATAGTTACTTAATTAAGGAGTGTTATAAAATGTCTTCAAAAAAAACATCTCACTCACCAGGTATTTTTAGTCGGCTTTTTGGTAGAAAAAAAACAGAGTCATCAAATGCCGATCTTGAACATCATTCTCGAACTGCTTTTAAAGGTTCAACCGAGCAATCATTAAAGGTTACCGCAGGCAAAAATCATATTGCTTATGACTCTCAGCTTATTGATATATTAATGAATGATCATAAAGAGATCATCAAATCATTTTTAAGCGTCGAAACATTAATGACAGAAAATAAGTTTGAATTGGCAACTCAAGAACTAGAAAACTTCTTACGATTACTCAGAGATCATGTATTTGAAGAAAACTTTAAACTGTATGGTTATTTGCGATCACACGATCCCGATGATGATTGTGGCGTTATTGGAATGCAAGCAGAGATGCGCTCAATTCAATTAACGGTAAAAAAGTATATTGAACATCATTTAACTAATGGATTACATAGTGAAACGGCTCAAGGGTTTTTACATGGCTGGGTGGGTCGATCTGGTGATGATAATGATGCCATTAAATCAAGAAACGAATCAATAAAAAGTGCCTTGCTAGAGCGGGTGAGAACAGAAGAAAAGAGGCTTTATCCTGTTTATCATAGCTTAGCAAATATTGATCTTTAACAAGCACTTTAAATGAGAACGGGGATAAAAAGGTAAAATAAATTTATCCTGGCAACATAATCACAACCGAAAGCCCGCCATGTTTTCGGTTGCTGATTAACAACTTTCCGCCGTGCGCTTCGATAATTTCTTTACATAAAGGCAAGCCTAAGCCCGTTCCTTTACTTTTTGTTGAATAAAAAGGCAGTAGAGCGTTGGCTAAGTTTTCATTATTCATGCCTTTGCCTCTATCAAGTATATTAATTTCAGTTGTGCTATTTGATTGTTTAAGATTAACTTTGATCTCATCTTTTTTAGAGCCAGACTCATCAGCGTTTTTAATTAAATTAATTAGTACCTGCTGAAACTGTGACGGATCGGCTGAAAAATGAGCCGTGTTATTTAAAGTGAGTGTAAAGTGATATAACTTTTGCAAGCTACTAAAAAAATCATGGGTATCAATTGGTTTAATTTGAGGTTTAGGCAAGCGGGCAAATTTAGCATAGCCTTCAATAAAGTTTTGTAAATACTTGGCTCTCTCTTCTATGGTTTGAAATATATTGTCTAGCTTTTTGGTATCACCTTTTAAGCTCAATAACTGTCCAGAGTGAGCCAATGAAGAAATAGGCGCTAAGGAGTTGTTAAGCTCGTGACTAATTAGGCGGATCACTTTTTTCCAAGTGTTCACTTCTTGCCGACTAATTTCTTTGGTTAGCAGTTTAAATAAATATAAATAATGATTTTTATTATTCAGTAAAAAGTGGTTTTGAGTAATGTGGTAAGTTTCTACATTGTCTTTTTCTTTTACCGTGAATAACCCACTTAATCCAGAATTTATTGCTCGCGAAAAAGGATCGGGCATGTGGATTAATAGTTGCTCAACATTATGACCGTTGATCATTTTTCCAGCATTAAACAGTTTTCTTGCTTCACTATTGCTGTAAATAATATGTTTTTTTTCATCAACTAATAACAAAGAAAGCGGTGTTGATTGAATAACCGTGTCGAGCAATAGCTCTCTTTGATAAATGTAAAGCCTTTCGCTTCTTAGCGAGTCACTCACGCGATTATAAGTATTAACCAGCTCGCCAAGTTCATCGCTGCGAGTTTTTGCGAGTGAAACGCTAAAGTCATTATCAATAAAGTTGTGAAAGCCATCATTGAGCGCGATGAGTATTTTATTGATAGGCTGTATATATAAGCGAATAGCGACAATACCAAGGGGGATAACAAAAGTTAAAGAAAGTAGGCTAGCTAAATAAACATGGTTTAACCAATAATTGAATGCCGCAACACTGCCTGTGATTATGAGTATTAAAACAATCACAAAAATAGTGAGCTGAGCTTCAATTGATAATTTCATCGACTTTATTATTTATTTTTAGGTTGCATGTTAACTAAAAGGTTATCTTGGAATGGCATATTTGTCCATGCGGCGATAAAGTGACTGCCGACTTAATCCAAGCTGATTAGCCGTTTGCGATATATTATGTTTGTTCGCTTCTAGTGCAGCTAAAATATCGTTTTTAGCTGGTTCTTTAGAGCGTTTAGTTTGTTTTAATGGGCTATATTCTATACCTAAATTTTCAGGTGATATTTGTCCATTTTGCGATAAGAGCGAAGCGCGTTTAATGACATTTTCTAACTCTCTAACATTGCCAGGCCACTGATAATTAAGCAGAGCTTCTTCGGCGCTGGAAGTTAATTGAAGTTCACTGGGCATAAAATGTAATGCTAAGGGAATAATATCTTCTGCTCTTTGCGCTAATGGTGCAACATTCACCTCAATAACATTAAGCCTGTAATATAGATCTTCTCTAAACTCGCCAGATTGAATGGCTTTTTTTAGATCAGAATTGGTTGCACTAATGATCCTAACGGTTACTTTGATGGTTTCTGAGCTACCCAGTCTTTCAAATTCACCCGTTTGTAAAACCCGTAGTAATTTTATTTGACCCGATAAAGGTAGGTTGCCAATTTCATCTAAAAATAATGTGCCACCATTGGCAGCTTCAAATCGACCCACTCTTTTTTTAGTTGCCCCTGTATAAGCGCCTGCTTCTGCGCCAAATAATTCTGCTTCAATCAAATCAGCAGGTAGTGCGCCAGCATTTATGCGGACAAAAGGTTTATCTTTAACGCTAGAGTTTGCTTGAATAATTTCGGCTATTTTTTCTTTACCGCTACCATTAGGGCCTGTAATTAAAACAGGCACATCGGCATGAGCAATTTGTGTTGCCATGGTGATGGTTTGTGTCATTGCGCTGCTGGAAAACACCGTACCGCAAAGATCAAATTGCTCATTTAATAAATTATTTTGATGATTGCTTTTTTGTATTAACTCGTTGGTTTGGTTGCGTAGCTCGGCTAGTTCAATTAAGTTTTTTACATTGGTTACTAATTTAACATCATCCCACGGTTTGGTTAAATAGTCGGCAGCACCTTCTTTAACCAATTTTACTGCCATTTCAATATTGCCCCAAGCGGTAAGCAGTATGATGGGTAAGTCGGGATATTGAGTATGTATTTGTTTAAATAATGTTTGTCCTTCATTGCCAGATGTGGTGTCTTCGGTAAAGTTCATATCTTGGATCACCAAATCGACCGAATGATTTTGCAATAACAACAGTCCTTGCTCTGGCGAAGTTGCAGATAAGGTTTTTATATCATAAATAGAAAACAAAACATCGAGCGCAGTAGCAATACTTTGATTGTCATCAATAACGAGTATTTGACTCATAATTAATTTCCAAATTTTAAGCCATACTAATGATCATTAATTAGTATGACTGAGATTTAATGTACTATTCAAAAACAGATTAGTTTTAAATGGTTTGGGTTGCAACCGCAGGTGATACCTTTGAAGCTTTAAGCGCAGGAAACCATACCGCAATTAATCCAGTGAGCAGCATTGCTACCATTCCTATTGGAATATAATACCAAGCAATAGGTGAGAGCTGATATTCATTCACCAAATAAATATTAAAGCCCAGCGCAAATAAAGTGCCTAAAGCTATGCCTAGCCCGCTGAGTAAAATATTTTCGGTAAGAAAATATCGCTGAATATCTCCAGTGGTTGCGCCAAGTGCTCTGCGCGTACCAATTTGTTTGGTGCGCTGGCTAATATTAAAACTCACAATGCCAACAATACCCAGTGCAGTGATTAAGATTAATAATGAGATCACAACAACCAAAATTTTAGTCATGGCGCTATCACTGCTATAACTTCTCTGCCTATAGTCTGCAATTGAACGTACCGAAAATAAAACACGATTAGGGTTTCGCTCAATCAGTAAATCTTCAACTTCTCCCATTATTCGGTTGAAAGATTCAGGCTCAACTCTTAACACATAGCGCTTGAATCTTTGTAGCTCTACAACGGGTGTGACTACCGTCATTTTATGGGTGGCAAATGAAACCCAAGGGCTTACTAAATGATCAATAACACCAATAATTTTAATTTCAAGATCGCCTTCATATAATATTTTTCCAACCGCGCTTTCATTTTCAAATAATCGTTCGGCTAAGGCTTGGGTAATTAAAGCGACTTTGGGGGAATCTTCGCCATTGGTGTAGTAAACATCATCTTCGCTAAAATTACTGCCTTCGACTATGTTGACGCCAAAAGTGTTTACTATGTGTGAGTCGCCGCGATAGAAAGCAACATTTAAATTATCATGAGAGGCATTGCCTTGCTCTGTTGCCGAAACTGAACTTGAGCTTCCCCCCATGCCTAATGGAATGGCATTAATCGCCGTTGCATCGACAACACCGGGTAGGTTTCTTAATAATGACATATCTTCACGAATATTTTGTTCAATATTATAGTTACTACCAAAAGGATTAACGTTTAACGCAATAATTTGCGATTCTTTAACCCCGCTGGGTGTGCTCATAGCGTCAAGCCGCTCATTGATAATAAATATGGCATTCACCACAACCGCAAGGGTTATTGCAATTTGAAGTACAATCAACAGTGAGCTACTTTTGTGGCGAAGTAGAGCGCTAAAAATGGGTCTTATTTCTAACATGATTTTCTCCTATTGTACTTTTAAGTAGATGGATGGATTGGTGCGGCAAATAAGCCAAGCGGGGTACATGCCAGAAATAATGCTAGAGCCAATAGCGATAAAAACCGAGGCAAAAACCAATGTAGAGTCCATGTGCACAAGGTGTTCATAGTTGCTATAAAGGGTAGAAACACCTAATAATCCTAACTGAGCAAACAGTAAACCTAATATGCCGCCTGCAAAACCAATAAGCCCAACATCAACAAGATGTTGTATAAATATTTGCTTTTTACTCGCACCTAAAGCTCTTCTAACACCAACTTCTGGCGCGCGACGTAAAAACTTAGCCAGTAATAACCCTATTGTATTAATCATACAAACGGCTAAAAACATAAAAGCTAAGCCAATCAGCATTGAATTATCGTCACTAACCACTTGGTTGTAATCCATCCATTGCAATACATTTTTTATATCACCGCTAGCCTCTGCTTTTTCAAATCGGTCAAATGATTTTTGCTCAGCAATATAATTGGCTAAAAAGTCTCGATATTCATTTTGTTTTTGCCTGTCATCAAGTTGTACCCAATATTGAAGCCACATTGCTTCAGAGCGAAGCAAACCGTCATAAGAGGTAATGGGCTCGGGGTTCCAACTTGAAGTATTGCCCCAGCTATATTTTTTGAGTGTTGGTGTGAGAGAAAAAGGAATAAAAATATTTTCGCCACTATTAAAGGCGCCATTATTGACATCATAAAACCTTGGAGTGAGATCCCACGTGTCCATTACTCCTACAATGGTATAAAGTTGTTTATCAATGTTAATTGATTTGCCAATACTATCTACACCTTCAAATAATCGATCATTTAAAGTTTTAGTAATTACCGCGACTTTCTTAGCTTTATCATCAATACTACTTTGCCAGCTACTACCATATAAAAATGGCACGTTAAACATGGTAAAAAAGTCACTGTCGGTGAGCCGAACTTCTTGTAAAAAAGGGTTAATACCGGCTTTGTCTGGAATGACTGTTCCGCCAGCTAAATAGGAGCGGTTTTTATGCGATGGAATAGATGACTGATTTAAATTCATGACATCTTGATAAGTCATTTGATAAGGCAAACCATCTTGGGTGCGATTTTGGCTACCTTCATTATAAGTATCTAGTTGTACATGAAATAACTGACGGCTTTTACTGGGAATAGGATCTTGCGACATTAAATAGTCAACTGTAAGAACCGTTGTGCTTACAGAAATTCCAAGTCCTATGGCTAAGATCATTAGGCTTGTTAAAATGGGTGTGCGTTTTATGCTAAGCAGTGATAGCTTTAAATAATATTGAAACATGGGTTTCTCCTTTTAAGCTTCTGCAACTTCTAAAATAGGTTCTAAACTCTGCAAATCAGAAACTTGCCCATCAACAATGTGAATATTTCTTTGTGCTCTGCGGGCTAACTCTTGATCATGAGTGACCATAATAATGGTAGTGCCTTGCTGATTAATTTCTTCTAATAATGCCATCACTTGCCTTGCCATTAGTGAGTCGAGATTTCCTGTTGGTTCATCGGCGAGCAAAAAGCGAGGCTCGCCAGCTAGTGCTCTTGCAATGGCTACACGTTGCTGTTGTCCGCCCGATAATTGCGAAGGTAAATGTTTATGCCTTGCCGATAAACCCACACGCTCTAAGGCATTTTCTATTCGCTGCTTTCTATCTTTAGCACTAAAGCCGCGATACCTAAGTGGTACGTCAACATTATCAAACAGGTTTAAATCAGGAATAAGGTTAAAGCTTTGAAAAATAAAGCCAATTTTTTCATTTCTAAGCTTAGAGCGAGCATTATCATTAAGCGATTGAACATTACTGTCATCGAGCCAATATTCTCCACTATCAAAAGTTTCTAGCATGCCAGTAATATTTAAAAAAGTAGTTTTGCCTGAGCCAGAAGGACCTGTAACGGCAACAAATTCACCTTCATCTACTTGTAAGCTAAAGTCCCTTAAAGCATGAGTTTCAACTAAATCGGTGCGGAAAACTTTTTTAATATTGTTCATTTTTAACATGGCTTTTTCCTTTATGGTTATGTTCTAAGTTCTAAGTTCTAAGTTCTAAGTGCTAAGTGCTAAGTGCTAAGTGCTAAGTTCTTAGTTTTTAATTAATAGGGTTTCGGCTTTATCAACAAAATCAGTGTTTGAAATAATAATTTCTTCGCCTTCGCTTAATCCTGAAACTACTTCAATTTGGTTTACGCTATTAGTACCCAGTTTTATATCGGTTAAATGGGCGACATTGTCATTAATAACAAATGCTTTTCTGCCGCCATGGTGCTGAACAAAAGAGCCGCGTGGTACAAATAAAATATTTTCTTTTTGCTCAATAATCACTCGCCCAGAAATACGCTGGTTTTGCTTAATGCCCGGAGGAGGCTCTGCACTAAAAGCTAATCGACCTTTAACCACATTATTGGTTACCTCGGGAGAGATACTAATAATATTAGCTTGATACTGTTGTTGGTTGTAGGTGATATTGGCTAACATACCAATACCTAGCTCATCAGCGTAAGACTCTGGAATGTCTATTTCTACTTGAAATGCCGACAAATCGACAACGGCGAGCAATGCCTGATTGAGTGCAACGGCGGCTTTTTGATCCACATACCAAGCGCCAACTATTCCAGTCACTGGGGCAAGTATTTTTAGCTCACTAACTAAACGGGCGGTATTATCAACCTGTAACTTAAATTGGTTTTGTTCAAACTCTAAAGTTTTCAGCTCAAAGGCAAGGTTCTCTTTTTCTAGCTCAAATTGCTCAACCGAAAATTGATATTTAAGCTCGGCTCTTTTAAGATCATCAATGGCTTTTTCATAATCGAGCTGACTAATGGCTTGAAGTTTTATCGACTCTTCTGCACGCCTCATTTCTCTTTTGGCGGCATCTAAAACTACTTTTTCTAATTGAATTTGTTGACGGCTTTTTATTTGTGCCTGCTTTGATTCAATTTTTTTTCGCTCTAAAGCAATTGCCAAACTGGCTAACTGAGACTCTTCTTGTTGAAGCTGGTTGGTTAGTTCAGGGCTATTAATTTCTGCAATTAACTCACCCTTTTTAACTTGTTTACCTGGGTTGGCAATTAGGGTTACGGTGCCTATGGCTGGTGCATAAAGCTTAGGACTATTTGCCGCAACTATATTGCCTTGAACGGCAATATCTTTAATAAAGGTGCCTCTCTCAACTTTCGCAAGTCGCAGCCGTGAAGCATTGACTGCAATATCAGTATCTGACCATTGCGCAAATGAGGGATAAGCAATTGCAACTAATCCAATAATGGCAATGAGTGGTAATCCAATTTTTAACCACAGCCCTTTAGCGCTTTTACTGTTTAATATTACATCTTGTGAAGAAGTGTCTTTTATCATTAAAAATGCCGTCCAGTATTTAATCGTTATTACTTTATTACCCTATTACTTTAAGAGCATCTACTATGCCAACTTACAGAAAAAGGTCTAACCTATTGAAGTTAAAGTAATTAGTTGCAAGGCAAAGCTCTTCTTTAAGCTTGGTAGAGCTCTATGGACAATGTCCGATTTATTTGTGGACACATGCGGACAGTGAAATTTTAAAATTTAATTCAAACTATTTAGCAAGCGCTAACGACTTAGTTTTCAAACTAATTAATGATGGATAAAGGTGTGAAATGAAAAAGTTAATTGCAGCAAAGAATACTAAAATGAAAGCCGCCACTAGTTTAAGTTTAATTATGCTACTGAGCGCTTGTCAGTTAACTGCGACTGAGAGTTTGGTTAGTGAGAATGATGGCATTGTTAGTGAACTTTCAATTTCATCAAATGCTAGTACAGTTACTATGACCGATAATGAGCAATCAACTTATATCAGCGTATCAGGAAAAAATGAAAATAAGGTTTATCGTGTTAATGGAAAAGCATTTACTTGGAATGATTTAACCGATGAACAAAAAGCAAGATTAGGAAAGTTAGAAGAAAAAATTGCCAAGGCTGAAAAAACTATTCAAATTGATGAAGAAAAGTTAGAAAAAATTGAAGCTTTATTAGAGGTAAAAGAAGAGGCGCTAGAAGAGCAAGCGGCAAAACTTGAAGAAGCCGCTGAAAGAATCGCAAGTGTCACTTTAGAATCTAAACCCATGAAAGAAGCGATGAAAGAGCTTGAAGAAAAGGCTTTAGTGTTAGAAAAACAAGCTATGGCATTTGAAAAAGAAGCGCAACTGCTTGAGAAAGAGTATTCACTTGTAGAACTAGAAGAGATAGAAAAAGTTGAGGCAGTAGCTCGCGAGCTAGAAAAGTTATTGATTGAAATTGCTGCAACAAAATAAAAGATATTTTATACCCGCTCTCCTTAAAGCAAATCTTGAAGGAGAGCGGGTATCAATAAAAATTCCTACCATTTTACTTGTTATCTTTAAATTCATCCCCATCAAAGCTCAACCAAATAAACAAATTAATCGAACAATCAGTATTCTTGCGCTTTTGCTGTAGTGTTGCGGCTTGTAACAAGGTACAATTTCGCGGTTTATTTGCTCTGTTAAATGCAGATAAAAACGAATTTTAAGTTTGGTTGGAAATCAGCTTGATTATTTAACCAAACCAACCCTAATGATTTAGATTTAAAACGATATAAAAATCAGGAAGTTAGCTCCATGTTTGGGAATGTCCTTACAAAAATTTTCGGTAGTAGAAACCAGCGAGTTGTTAAGCAACTTAATAAACGTGTCGCACGAATTAATGCCCATGAAGAAGGTTTCCAAAGTTTAACTGATGATGAGCTAAAAGCTTACACCGAAAAATTTAAGCAGCGTTTAGAGTCTGGTGAAACACTCGATAATATTCTCGATGAAGCGTTTGCTGTTGTTCGTGAAGCAGGTAAGCGCTTCTTAAATATGCGCCATTTTGACGTGCAGCTAGTAGGCGGCATGGTATTAAACGATGGCAAAATTGCCGAAATGCGTACCGGTGAAGGTAAAACTTTAGTCGCAACCTTATCGGCTTATATTAATGCATTATCGGGCAAAGGCGTTCATATTATTACCGTCAATGATTACCTTGCTCAGCGTGACTCCGACTGGATGCGTCCTTTATATGAAGGCTTGGGTTTAAGTGTTGGGGTGATTTTGTCAGGTCAAGATACCGAAACAAAGCGTGCCGCCTATGCGAGTGATATTACCTTTGGAACCAATAACGAGTTTGGTTTTGATTACTTGCGCGACAATATGGCGTTTGATGTTGAAGAAAAAGTTCAGCGCGAGTTGCACTATGCCATTATTGACGAAGTTGACTCTATTTTAATTGATGAAGCCAGAACACCGCTTATTATTTCGGGTGCGGTTGAAGATAGCTCGGATCTGTATCGTCAAATTGACAAGCTTATCCCTGAACTTCAAGTTATGAGCGATGAAGAAGATCAAGAAAGTGGCGATTATTCGGTTGATGAAAAATCAAAACAGGTTCATCTAAGTGAGCGCGGACAAGAAAAAGTAGAAGAACTTTTAATTGGTGCTGGCTTACTCACCGAACAAGCCTCTTTATATAGTGCAAGCTCAATTTCATTATTACATCATGTTAATGCCGCATTAAGAGCGCATGTTTTGTTCAAAAAAGATGTAGATTACATTGTTAAAGATAACGAAGTGGTTATTGTTGATGAGCATACGGGGCGTACAATGCCAGGTCGTCGTTGGTCAGATGGTCTGCACCAAGCGGTTGAAGCTAAAGAAGGCGTACATATTCAAAACGAAAATCAAACTTTAGCGTCGATTACTTTCCAGAATTTATTTAGGCTTTATGAAAAACTTTCGGGAATGACGGGTACTGCCGATACCGAAGCCTTTGAGCTTAATCAAATTTATGGTTTGGAAGTTATTATTATTCCTACCAACAAACCCATGCTACGTCTTGATCATGGCGATTTAATTTTCTTAACTAAACAAGAGAAATACTTAGCCATTATTGAAGAAATTGAAGAAAGAACTGCCAATGGTCAGCCAGTGCTGGTTGGTACAGCATCGGTTGAGTCATCAGAAATTTTATCAACGGTTTTAAAGCAAAAGAAAATTAAGCATCAGGTGCTTAATGCTAAGTTTCACGCTAAAGAAGCCGACATTATTGCTCAAGCGGGTCGTCCTGGCACAGTAACAATTGCCACTAATATGGCAGGTCGTGGTACCGATATTGTTTTAGGCGGTAGTTTAAAAGCCGACATAGATGCCCTTAAAAAGCCAACCGATGAACAAATTGCCAAACTTACCGAAGAGTGGGAACTTCGCCATCAAGCGGTATTAGATTCAGGCGGTTTAGCGATTATTGGTACAGAGCGCCATGAATCTCGCCGTATTGATAACCAACTTCGTGGTCGTTCTGGGCGTCAAGGTGATCCGGGTTCTAGTCGCTTTTATCTCTCATTAGAAGATGACTTAATGCGTATTTTTGCTTCTGACAGAATGGCAAACATGATGCAAAAAATGGGCTGGGAAGAAGGTGAAGCCATTGAGCATAAATGGGTTTCACGCGCGATTGAAAATGCTCAGCGTAAAGTAGAAGGGCGTAACTTTGATATTCGTAAAAACTTACTTGAGTATGATGATGTAGCTAATGATCAACGTAAGGTTATTTACGAGCAACGCGCCGATCTTATGTCTACTGATGATGTATCAGAAACGATTCATTCTTTAAGGTTTGACGTTGTTGCTAGTGTATTTGCTCAATATATCCCGCCGCAAAGTATTGAAGATATGTGGGATGTGGCAGGGCTTGAAGAGCGCTTAAAAGCCGACTTTGCAATTGAGCTGCCGGTACAAAAATGGCTTGATGAAGACGATAATTTACACGAAGAAAACCTGCGTGAAAAAATTGTTAGTGAACTGGATAAAACTTATCAAGAAAAAGAAGAAAAAGTGGGTGAAGTGGTTATTCGTCACTTTGAAAAATCAATTATGCTACAAACCTTAGATGGTGCTTGGAAAGAGCATTTAGCCGCAATGGATCACTTGCGCCAAGGCATTCATTTACGCAGTTATGCGCAAAAGAATCCAAAACAAGAATATAAACGCGAAGCTTTTGAACTATTTGCCGAAATGCTAGAAGGCATAAAGTTTGAAGTAATTTCTCTTTTATCAAAAGTACAAGTTCGTGACTCAGAAGATGTTGATGCGGTAGAAGAACAGCGTCGCCGCGAAGCGCAAGCTCATGGTGTGCAATATCAGCACGAACAAGAGTCGGCGATGCCTGCTAACCAGCAAGAAGAAGCACACACACCTTACAAGCGTGAAGGTGAAAAAGTGGGCAGAAACGAGCCTTGTCCTTGTGGCTCGGGTAAAAAATATAAGCAATGTTGCGGCAAGCTTAAATAATTTTAATCAATTTAAGTCGTACTCAATGAATAAAACTATTGCCGTTGCGGCGGCAATTATTTTAAAAGACAACCAAGTGCTTATTGCAAAGCGTCCCTTAGATAAGCACAAAGGTGGTTACTGGGAGTTTCCTGGCGGTAAAATTGAAGCTAGGGAATCAGCAGAGCAAGCGCTAGCGCGTGAAATTCAAGAAGAATTATCACTTCAAATAAACGCTCCAATCCATTATCAAGATGTCACTTTTGATTATGCTGAAAAGCAAGTACAGCTAAAGTTCTATAAAGTCACTAAATTTTCTGGTTTTCCTCAAGGTTTGGAAGGACAAGAAGTTCGTTGGGTTAACCTTGCTGATTTATCAAAATATCAATTTCCAGAAGCTAATCAGGTTATTGTAACTAAACTAATTAGTGAGTTTAGTTGATGAAATCAAGCTAATTACTACCTGTCTTTTCTCGTTTGGCTGTCTTTATCTCACTGGTCTTTATCCTATTGGTCTCTATCCCATTGGTCTTCACCCCATCGGATCCTGAAAAAACAACAAAATGTTGCTAAATTACCCATTTTTATTGCGCTTTAATCCTCTTCTATGGTATAAAGCGCGCCGTGTTGGTCATGTGGGCTAACACCTAATTCACACACTGTTCGACACGACTATCAGGGTGCTTATGAATGAGCTTAATCATCATAGGTTGATAGTTGGGAATAGTGGAGGCAAAACCCTTAAAAATCAGGAGTTTACAAAATGGCAAAAGTCACTATGCGTGATATGCTTCAGGCGGGTGTTCACTTTGGACACAGAACCCGTTTCTGGAACCCAAAAATGAAGCCGTATATCTTCGGCGCAAGAAACAAAATTCATATTATTAACTTAGAGCACTCGCTACCGATGTTTAACGATGCGTTAAACTACCTTAGCTCTGTTGCGGCAAAAAAAGGCAAAATCCTTTTTGTTGGTACTAAGCGTAGTGCTAGCAAAATTGTTCGCGAAGAAGCAATCCGTTGCGATCAGTTCTTTGTTGATAAGCGTTGGTTAGGCGGTATGCTAACTAACTATAAAACCATTCGTCAGTCGATTAACCGTTTAAAAGAGCTTGAAAAGCAAAGTGAAGACGGTACTTTCGAAAAGTTAACTAAGAAAGAAGCTTTATTATTAAGCCGTGAAATGGCTAAGTTAGAAGCCAGTATTGGTGGTATTAAAAACATGGGTGGTCTTCCAGACGCACTTTTTGTTATTGACGCTGACCATGAGCACATTGCTATTTCGGAAGCACGCAAATTAGGTATTCCTGTTATTTCTGTGGTTGATAGTAACTCTAACCCAGATGGTGTTGATTATGTTATCCCTGGTAACGACGATGCTATTCGTGCCATTCAACTTTATCTTTCTGCTGCGGCTGACACCATTATTGATGGTCGTCAAAGCGTGGCTACAGCACCAAAAGCTGAAGCTTCAAGCGATGATGAGTTTGTTGAAGAAGCTAAGCAAGAAAAAACTGAAGAAGTTAAAGAAGAAGCAAAAGAAGATTAATTCTGTAGCGCTTTATTAATAATAGGGGGCTAATATTGCCCCCTATTTTATATTTTCTCCCTAATTTTATATTAGGTGGTTAAGATTTAAATTCTGGAGACATTAAACATGGCAATTACAGCTGCATTAGTAAAAGAGCTGCGCGAAAGAACTGGCGCAGGCATGATGGAATGTAAAAAAGCATTAGTTGAAACTAATGGCGATATTGAAACCGCAATTGATAATATGCGTAAATCTGGCGCAGCAAAAGCGGCTAAAAAAGCGGGTCGTATTGCGGCAGAAGGTATTATTGTTGCTAAAGCTAGCGATGACGGTAAATTAGCGGCTATCGTTGAAGTAAACAGTGAAACTGACTTTGTTGCTCGTGATGAAAACTTTGTTGCATTTAGTAACGCAGTGGTTGAAGCGGCATTATCAAATAAAGTTTCTGATGTTGAAGCTTTAAAAGAAACCACTTTAGCTTCTGGCGAAACCATTGAAACGGCTCGTACTAACTTGATTGCTAAAATCGGTGAAAACATTGGTGTACGTCGCGTTCAGTTAGTTGAAGCAAACGATGGTGCTTTAGCTTCTTATATTCACGGTGGTCGTATTGGTGTAGTTGCTGCACTTAAAGGTGGTAACACTGAACTAGCCAAAGATGTTGCTATGCACGCTGCGGCAACTAATCCACAGTTCATCAGAGAAGAAGATATTTCTGAAGATGTTTATAACCGCGAAAAAGAAATTTTTGTTGCTCAGGCAACAGAAAGCGGTAAGCCTGCTGAAATTGTTGAAAAAATGATTGTTGGTCGTATGCGTAAATTTGCGGCTGAAATTTGTTTATTAGGTCAACCTTTCATTAAAGATACTTCGATGAACGTGGGTACTTTAGTGAAGAATGCTGATGCCGAAGTTGTTTCTATGGTACGCTTGGAAGTTGGTGAAGGTATCGAGAAAAAAGAAGACGATTTTGCTGCTGAAGTAATGGCTCAAGTTAAAGGAGAATAATTCTAATGCCAAGTTCTGCTCCCGAAAAAAATAGTAAACGTGTTTTACTGAAATTAAGTGGTGAAGCCCTTATGGGGGCAGAATCTTTTGGCATTGATCCTTCGGTACTTGATCGAATTGCGGCTGAAATCAAAGAGCTTATTGAAGCCAATGTTCAAGTGGGCATTGTTATTGGTGGCGGCAATTTGTTTCGAGGCGAAAAGCTGGCAAATGCTGGAATGAATAGAGTTGCTGGCGACCATATGGGAATGCTAGCCACAGTAATGAATTCTTTAGCCATGCAAGATGCTTTAGAAAGATTGCGCGTTGGAACTCGCGTGATGTCAGCGGTTTCATTAACGGGTGTTTGTGAAGATTATGACCGCCGTTTTGCGCTACGATTTATGCGTGACGGACAAGTTGTTATATTTACGGCAGGAACGGGTAATCCATTTTTTACTACCGACACTGCGGCTTGTTTACGTGGTATTGAAATTGAAGCCGATACCATCTTAAAAGCCACAAAAGTTGATGGTGTTTATTCGGCTGATCCTAATAAAGTTCCTGATGCTGAATTTTACCCAAACCTCACTTATGATGAAGCATTAAAAAAACAATTAGGCATTATGGATTTAACCGCCTTTTGTTTAGCGCGTGACCATAATAAGTCGATTCGCGTTTTTAATATGCAAAAACCTGGTGCGCTCATTGATGCTGTAATTAATGAGAGTGAAGGGACGCTAATTACGCGTGATTAATTCTTTTTATTGCTTATTTTCATGACATTTTAAATGACGAAATTTAGCGATAAATCATTTGATAAACAGTTAAAGCGAATATTTGATAACGGAGAATAACAGTGATTAATGATATCAAACAAGATGCCAATAGCCGCATGGATAAAAGTATTGATTCTTTTAAGTTGGCACTGCAAAAAATTAGAACGGGTCGTGCCCATCCTAGTCTTTTAGAGCATTTAACAGTTTCTTACTATGGTGTTGATACGCCTTTAAATCAAGCAGCAAATGTATCGGTTCAAGATTCAAGAACATTAACTATTCAGCCGTTTGAGAAAACCATGATTCAGCCAATTGAAAAGGCGATCATGGAATCGGATATTGGTATTACCCCTAATACTTCGGGCAACTTAATTCGTTTGCCGCTTCCGCCACTTACAGAAGAGCGTCGTAAAGAGTTAATTAAAGTGGTTGGTAACGAAGCCGAAGGCGCAAAAGTAGCCATTAGAAACATTCGCCGCGATGCCAATTCAACGCTTAAAGATCTCGAAAAAGAAAAAGAGATCAGCGAAGATGAAGAAAGACGCGCGCAAGATGATGTGCAAAAGTTAACTGATGCACACGTTAAAAAAGTGGATGAAATTGTTGCCGATAAAGAAAAAGAGTTGATGGAAGTTTGATTAGTTAATCGCTAACTCATTAAAACGCCGTGTATTCTTTGGGATACGCGGCGTCGTTATATTTATCAATATCGTTAAAATAGAAAATTAAATCCATTATTCCAATAAATATTCAATGACTGACACACTGAAAAAAATCCCTCAACATATTGCCATAATCATGGACGGTAATGGTCGCTGGGCAAAAGCACGAGGCAAAAAACGAACTAGCGGTCATAAAGTTGGGGTAGAAAGGGCGCGTGAAATAGTTGAAACCGCAGGTAAACTTGGGGTTGAATGTTTAACGCTTTTTGCCTTTAGTAGTGAAAATTGGCAACGTCCTGAAGAAGAAGTTTCTTTTTTAATGGAGCTTTTTGTATTGGCATTAAAGCGCGAAGTTAAAATGCTTAACAAACACGGTGTTAAATTGAAGTTTTTAGGTGATATACAGGGCTTTAGTAAGACCCTACAAAAAAGTATTGCCAGTGCAGAAGCGTCAACTGAGAATAATGATAAATTATTGCTGAATGTTGCCGCAAATTATGGTGGACAGTGGGATATTTGTCAGTCAGTGAATAAAGTGATTGAGCAAAGCCCTAATATTCCAGTAACTCAAGATCTAATTGCTAAAAATTTAGTCACTGCAAATTTACCTGAACTCGATTTAATGATCCGCACTGGCGGCGAGCTAAGAATTAGTAATTTTTTAATTTGGCAAGCGGCTTATGCTGAGCTTTATTTTACTGATTGCTTATGGCCCGACTTTGATAGTAGCGAGCTCAATAAAGCGGTTGAAGATTATAGCGAGCGGCAAAGGCGTTTTGGTAAAACTGGCGAGCAAGTTGAGTTACCTGAGTCTTAAAATTAACGGAATAGATGTACGGAATAATTACCTAATATGCTAAAACAAAGAATCATTACAGCACTGCTCTTACTTCCTGCGGTATTTTTCTTAATCTTTTTGGTTAAGTTAGATTTTTTTGCCATAGCAATCGCCATAATCACCTATTTAATGGCGCTTGAATGGGCTAATTTAGCAGGAATAAATAAAAAATTGTTTCATAGCTTCTTTGCCATGGCTGTTTCAGTTTTTAATTTAGGCATTCTCTACCTTGAACCCAATATTATTATGTGGCCATCGTCAAGTTGGCCAAATTTTGTTGCCAACGATCTTCCCTTAATCATGTTATTGGTTGGTAGTATTGGAATTATTATTGCCTCAATAATTGTTTTTACCTATAAACCTGCACCTAATTGGTGGGCAAATAAATTTGTTTGTAGTGTGTTAGGGGTTATTCTTTTGCCATGTTTTTTTGTAGCGTTAATTAGTATTAGAAAAATAGGCTGGATGGAAGATCAGTTCCGTGGTGGTGGCTTAGTTTTACTTATGTTTGGTTTAATTTGGGCTGCTGATACGGGTGCCTATTTTTCTGGTAAAGCGTTTGGCAAGCACAAACTTGCCCCTGTTGTTAGTCCTAATAAAACTTGGGAAGGGGTTATTGGTGGAGTAATTTTGTCGGTGTTAATTGGTTTTTTGGGTGCCTATTTATTAGCGTTAGATATTCAAAATTATTTACTTTACACTGCGGTTTTAGTGGCATTGGCTTTAATTTCGGTGGTTGGTGATTTATTTGAAAGTTCGTTAAAACGGGTGTCTGGTATTAAAGATTCTGGTCAACTTCTGCCAGGACATGGTGGCTTGCTTGATCGTTTAGACAGCACGATTGTTGTTGCGCCTTTATTTTTCTTATCTTTTAGTATGCTAGGTTGGTTTTAATGGTTGAGTCAGTTTGCATATTAGGCTCTACAGGATCAATTGGGCAGTCCACGCTTGATGTTATTGCGCGCAATCATGAAAAATTTAAAGCAACGGTTTTAACTGCCAGCACTAACTATAAAAAACTGTTTGAGCAATGCCAAGCCTTTGAGCCTGAACTTGCAATAATGGTTGATGAAAATGCCGCCAATGAACTGACTAAGCTTTTATCCAATACAAGGTTAAAAACTGAGGTTAAGTCGGGTGAAAAAGCATTAATAGATGCCGCTGCGTACCCAAATATCAATACCGTTGTTGCTGCTATTGTTGGTGCAGCAGGCTTGTTACCAACATTTACTGCGGTAAAAAAAGGGCTCAAAGTATTATTGGCTAATAAAGAAGCGTTGGTGATGTCTGGTGAAATTATGCTTAACGCGGTGAAAGAGTCGAATGCTATTTTATTGCCAGTTGATAGTGAGCATAATGCGATTTTTCAAAGCTTACCAGTGAGTGATTCGGGTAATATCAACCTTAAAGGGGTTAATAAAATTTTGCTAACGGGATCAGGTGGACCATTTAGACAGTCACCATTGGAATCTTTATCGCAAATGACTCCTGACCAAGCCTGTGCTCATCCTAATTGGGATATGGGAAAGAAAATTTCAGTAGATTCGGCAACCATGATGAACAAAGGGTTAGAATTTATTGAAGCTTGTTTTTTTGTTTAATGTTGAGCCAGAAAAAATTCAAATTGTTGTACATCCTCAAAGTATTGTCCATTCAATGGTTTCGTATAATGATGGCTCGGTTATATCGCAAATGGGTAGACCCGATATGCGTACACCAATCGCGCACACTCTTGGCTGGCCTGAAAGAATTAATGCCGGTGTAGAGCCGCTCGATTTTTTTCAAATGAAGTCTCTAGAATTTGAAGCGCCAGATTATAACCGGTTTCCATGTTTAGCTTTGGCACAAAAAGCAATGGCGCTGAAAGGAACGGCTCCTTGTATTTTAAATGCCGCGAACGAAGTTGCCGTTGATGCTTTTTTAAATCATAAAATTCGCTTTACTGATATTGCTAAAGTTATTGAATATACGCTTGAAAACTTAAGTGCTGAAGAGTCGAGTAGTTTAGACATCGTTTTAACCGCAGATAAAAAAGCCCGAGAAATGGCGCAAAGCTATATTGAGGCAAAGTGTTAATGGCTGCGTTATCAAACTTTTTTTATTTTATAGTTGCCATTGGTATTTTAGTAACTTTTCATGAGTTTGGGCACTTTTGGGTAGCTCGCAAACTTGGAGTTAAAGTTTTAACTTTTTCAGTGGGTTTTGGTAAACCCCTATGGAAACGTAAAGCAAAAGATGGTGTGTTGTATCAAATAGGTATGATCCCGCTTGGCGGCTATGTAAAAATGTTAGATGAACGAGAAGGCGAAATTGACCCAAGTCTTGTTGATCAAGCTTTTAACAGGCAAGTTGTTTGGCGCCGGTTTGCCATTGTTTTAGCCGGACCTATGGCAAATTTTTTGTTAGCCATTTTATTTTATTGGGCAGTTTTTAGCTTAGGTATCACAGGCTTTAATACTAAAGTGGGAGAAGTTTCTAAAGACTCTATTGCCGCAAATGCGGGTGTTAAAAATGGCGTTATGATTACCGCCGTAGATGGCGCTAGTGTAGAAACCAGTTCACAACTTATCCGCCGAATTGCACTTAGATTGGGTGATGATGACCATTTGGTTTTAACCACTAATAGCCAAGGGAAAGAAAAAGCTCATTTACTATCAATTGATGGCTGGCGTGTTCACCCTACAAGGCCGCAGTTATTGGAAAGTCTTGGCATAAAACATCAAAATTTGGTTCAGCAACCTTTGTTTAATTCGGTATTAGAAGGTGGTCCTGCTGATAAAGCCGGAATTAAAGCTGGAGACTTGGTTAAAGCCATTGATGATGAGCCTGTTTATTATTGGAACGACTTGGTTAAGATCGTGTCGGCACGGGCAGGAAAAATATCTAATTTTAAGATTGATAGAAATGGTGAACTGTTAGACATTTCTGTGGTCATAGGAACTCGTCAGCATCAAGAACGAAAAGTGGGTTTTATTGGTGTTGGTAGTGATAGCCGCGAATTGCTGGCTTTGCGTAAGGGCGATGATATTTTCGACTCGTTTTCTATGGCTCTTACCGAAACCAAAGATATGATTTATTTAAGCGTAAGACTCTTTGGTAAGCTGTTGGTTGGAGACTTATCACTTAAAAGCTTAAATGGACCTTTTAAAATTGCTGAAGGAGCAGGCGGCAGTGCAAGAATAGGCTTGGTTTATTTTTTAAGTTTTCTTGCCATGATCAGTATTAATTTAGGGTTTATCAATTTATTGCCCGTGCCACTATTAGATGGTGGTCACTTAATGTATTTTTCAATTGAAGCGCTAAGAGGCAAGCCTTTATCTGAGAAAGTACAAGAAATAGGCTTACAAGTTGGAATGTTACTAGTTTTTAGCATGATGACCATTGCTATTTATAACGACATAACTCAAACTCTCGGCTAGTAAAAAAAACGTATTTTTGAGCGCTAATGTAAGTGCTTAAGTAGATTAAAAGATTAGGGGATTATGAAGTACAAGTTAAAATCCAAAACAACCAAGCTTTTGCTTGCAACATCAACGCTAATTTCTAGTGTATTTTGTCTAGCACCAACGCAAGCGGCTGAAGATGCCAGCACTTTTGTGGTTAAAGAAATAGAAGTGAATGGCTTGCAAAGAATGGAGCTGGGTAATTTTTACAATTTACTCCCCTTACAGGTTGGTGAAACGATTAATCCTGTTCGTGTGCCGATTATTATTCGTGCTATCTATGGCTCAAATAGCTTTGAAGATGTTCGAGTGTTTCGCGAAGGCGATAAATTAGTTTTTGATCTTAAAGAGCGCCCCACCATCTCTGATATTTCCATTGAAGGTAACTCTGATATTGAATCAGATCAAATACTCGATGCAATGCGCCGCTCAGGATTTGCCAAAGGTGAAGTGTTTGATCCTTCTGCCATTAAGAGCATTAAATTAGGTATTGAAGAGCAATATTTTTCTCATGGTAAGTATTCTATAAAAATTGACGATAAAGTGATTAAGCAGTCGAGAAATCGTGTTTATGTGAAATTTATTGTTAATGAAGGTGAGCCTGCAAAAATCCAAAAGATTAGTATTGTGGGCAATGAGTTGTTCGATGAGCAAACACTACTTGACCAATTTGAGTTATCGGTTGGTGGATTCTTCTCATTTTTCTCGGGTGAAGATCAATACTCTAAAGAAAAGCTCAGTGGCGATTTAGAAACTTTGCGCTCTTATTACTTAGATAGAGGGTATCTCACCTATAACAACACCTCAACGCAAGTATCTATATCGCCTGACAGAAAAGGGATTTATGTCACCATTAATATTGATGAAGGTGAAAAATTTAAAGTGGATGATATTGTTTTTTCGGGCGAGTTAATTTTAACCCAAGAGCAATTAAAAGCCATAATGCCTTTAACTAAAGGTGATACATACTCTGCTGCTGCGGTGTCTTTTGCCGAAGAGCAAATTAAGCAAAACCTAGGGTATTTTGGTTATGCTTTTGCTAAGGTTGTTACTATTCCTGATGTTAAGGAAGAAGATAAAAAAGTTAACCTTACTTTATTTATTGAGCCTGGCAAAAAAGTATATGTTAACCGTGTTAACTTTGCGGGTAATGAGTCTACTAATGATGAAGTGGTGCGCCGAGAAATTCGTTTAATGGAAGGCGGCGCGCTATCTACTCAATCGGTTGAGCGTTCAAAAGTAAGACTACAACGATTAAGCTATCTAGAAGAAGTTAACGTAGAAACACCAAAAGTAGAAGAGCGTGAAGATAGAGTTGATGTTAACTATCAGTTAAAAGAGCGTTCAGCAGGTACAATTAGTGGTGGTTTGGGATACAGTGAACGATTTGGTTTATCGCTTAATGCCAATGTTAGCCACAATAACTTTATGGGCTCGGGTAAACGTATTCAGTTTGGTATTAACAAAAGTGACTTTATTGAAAGTTATAATGTGGATTATCAAGATCCTTATTTCACCATTGACGGCGTAAGTGCTGGAATAGGCGCTTATATTCGAGAAACTGACTTTGGTTCTATTAACCTATCAACAGGTACATTAGACTCTGCGGGTATAGACTTTTCGATTGGCTATCCGGTTAATGAAGTAACGCGTTTAAATTTTGGGATAGGCTACCAAGATAATACGCTTAAATCTGGTAATAACTCGTCACAACAAGTTATTGATTTCTTTGAGGAAAATGGTCAGGATGTTAGGGCTAATCCTGATTTTGAATATAGTTTATTTAGGTTGAATACAGGATGGAGTAGGAATACGCTTAATCGTGGTATTTTCCCCGACAGAGGTACTAGCCAGACATTATTCTTAAATGCAACCGCCCCAGGTAGCGATTTAGAGTTTTTCAAAATAGATTATCAAGTTCGCAACTACTTGCCTATTGCTCGCGGTTGGACTTTTATGAGTTCGTTTAGAGCCTCTTATGGTGATGGATATGGAGATACTTCAAGATTACCTTACTTTGAAAACTTTAACGCAGGTGGTTCGGGGACTACTCGTGGGTTTGAAACAAACACCATTGGTCCTCGTTTAATTACTCGCCTGCCACGTTCAGTAAGTGGCCCAATAAATCCTGATACGGGTGAGCCTAGTTCAACCACTCTATTACCACCAGAATTTGACAGAATTAATGTTGATCGCCGCTCTGCTGGTGGTAACGCAAGATTATTGGGTACTTTGGAGTTGTTTTTCCCTATTCCATTTGCTGAAGAAAGTAATTCACTTAGAACGAGCTTTTTTGTTGATGTCGGTAATCTTTGGGATACAGAGTTCGACTTAGAGCAATATCGTGATATTGAAGCGATTAGCCCTGAAGAATTTGCTAAAATTTCTGATTATTCTCATCCAGGAACCTATCGTGTTTCGGCGGGTTTTTCGTTACAATGGCTTTCTCCTATGGGACCATTAACAATCAGTTTATCTAAACCGTTTAAAAGTGAAGAGCTAGATGAGACCGAAACTTTTTCATTTAATGTAGGTCAGACTTTTTAATCGGTGTTAAAATCGGATTGATTTATGCCCAGATATTTTGGGTAAATATGAATTTAGTAAACAATAAGGTGTAAAAATGTTAAAAAAATTAGTTGTTGCCGCATTGGTATTAGCAAGTTCAGTCGTAACTGCGGCAGACATCAAAATTGGTGTAGTTGATATTGCAATGGTTGAATCAAAAGCGCCACAAGTTAAGACTATTGGTGAGAAACTAAAAGCTCGCTTTAAAGAGCAGCAAGACGCATTGGTTGGTCTTAGAGATGAATACCAAAAAATTGCCGATAAAGCTAAAAAAGAAGAAATGACTATGACATTTAGTCAAAAACTAGATGCGTCTAGAAAGCTAAAAGCATTAGAAGAGCAACTAAAAATGAAGAAAACATTTTTAGATGAAGACGTTTCTTATGCTCAAAAGCAAGAGATCCAAAATATTAGAGTAAAAATTCAACAAGCGGTGCAAAAAGTGGCGGCCGATGGTAAGTTCGATCTTATCTTATTAAAACAAAGCACTATGTATGCTGGCCCAAGTGTTGATATTACTGAGCAAGTTGTAGCAATTATCAGTAACCCTGCTGGTTAATTTCTGGCTAAATTAGTGGTTACAGTTAAAGACATTGCCAAGTTATTAAAGGCTGAATATGTTGGTGATGGTTCAAAGGTTATTACTAGTATTAACTCGTTAGAACTAGCTGATGATGAACAGATTTCTTTTTTAGCTGATAGTAAATTTCGTTCAGCCCTCAACACAACCCAAGCGGGTTGTGTTTTGCTTTCTGAGCAAGATGCCACTCACTATTCGGGCTGCCACATTATTGTTAAAGATCCTTATTTATCTTATGCAAAAACAGCTCAATTGCTTGATACTACACCTATTCCTAAACCAGAAATTTCCAGTAAAGCGACAATTTCAAAGTCAGCAACCATTGGTAATAATGTTTCAATAGCCACCGGTTGCGTAATAGATGACAATGTAATTATCAGTGACAATGTTGTTTTAGGCGCTAATATTTGGGTTGGAGAAAATTCTTATATTGGCAAAGCAACACGCATTTTCTCAAATGTTTCTATTTATCATAACGTAAAAATTGGTGAATCTTGCTTAATTCATGCTGGTGCTGTTATTGGCTCAGATGGTTTTGGCTTTGCTAATGAAAAAGGCGACTGGGTTAAAATTCCCCAAATTGGTGGGGTTGAAATTGGTGATAATGTTGAAATTGGCGCCAATGCTTGCATTGATAGAGGCGCGCTAAAAAATACCAAAATAGCCAATGGTGTTAAGCTCGATAACTTTTGCCATATTGCCCATAATGTAGAAATTGGTAAAAATGTTGCCATGGCTGCATACGCTGGTATTGCTGGTAGTACAACTGTTGGTGAATACTCTACCTTTAGTGGTCGCTCAACCATTTTAGGGCATTTAGATATTGCTCCTGGTACTCATGTAACAGCGTGTAGTGTTATTAATAAGTCAAATAAAGAGCCAGGTGTGTTTTCGTCGGGTACTGGTATGCAAGACAATAAGTCTTGGCGTAAAAATGTGGCTCGATTTAGGCAGTTAGATGATATGGCAAAGCAAATTAAAGCACTTGAAAAACGTCTTAAAAGCTTAGATTCTTCTCAAGATTAGTGCTGTTAACTTAACTGAGGATTAAATATTTTCTTTCGGTTTAATTCTCATCTATTCTTACTATTATATTTTTATCTGCGTTAAATATTTTAAAAGGTGATTGGTTTGAGCAATAAGCCACAGCAGAGTCTTTCCACACTCGATATTCATCAAGTAATGAAGCATTTACCCCATCGTTACCCATTTTTAATGGTAGATAAGGTTATTGATTATAAGCTTGGTGAATATTTACATGCGATTAAAAATGTTACCGTTAATGAGCCTTGTTTTACTGGTCATTTTCCACATCGGCCGGTAATGCCAGGTGTATTAATTTTAGAAGCATTGGCGCAAGCAACTGGAATTTTAGCTTTTAAAACCATGAATGAGTTACCAAATGAAACTTCATTATATTATTTTGTTGGCATTGATAGCGCTCGTTTTAAAAAGCCTGTAGAGCCAGGTGATCAAGTACACTTAAAAGTTAAACTACTAAAACGCAAACGAAGCATGTGGAAATTTGAAGCTCAAGCAATCGTTGATGATAATATTGTTTGTTCGGCAACCTTAATGTGTTCAAAACAGGAGATTGATCTTGTCTAGTTTAATCCATCCATCGGCAGTAATTCATCCATCAGCTCAGTTGGCTGATGATGTAAAAGTTGGTCCATTTTCGGTGATTGAAGAGCATGTCTCAATTGACAGCGGCACGGTTGTTGGGCCTCATGTTGTGATAAATGGTCATACTAGCATTGGTAAAAATAATCAGTTTTATCAGTTTTGTTCGGTAGGTGAAGCTAATCAAGATAAAAAGTACGCAGGTGAGCCAACCAAAACGATTATAGGCAACGATAATATTGTTCGTGAATCTTGTACGATCCATCGTGGAACAGTTGATGATAATAGTGAAACTGTAATTGGCAATGGTAATTTGCTAATGGCATACACTCATATCGCCCATGATTGCGTGCTGGGCAATAACGTTACTATTGCTAATAGTTCTAACTTGGCAGGGCATGTTGTTGTGGGTGATTGGGCAATATTAGGCGGCTTTTCTGGGGTGCATCAATTTTGTCATATTGGTGAGCATTGTTTTGTGGGTATTCGCAGTACAGTTACCCAAGATATAGCGCCTTTTGTTTTATATGCCGACTCTGCACCGCGTGCGGTTAATGCAGAAGGGCTTAGACGTAGAGGCTTTTCTAATGATGAAATTGGCAAAATACGCAAAGCTTATCGACTTATTTATCGTAGTGGAATGCTATTAGATAAAGTAATGGAAGAGTTAGAAGTGCTTGCAAAAGAGTCGAATAATGTTGCGGCTATGATCGCTTTTATTCGTAATTCGCAAAGAGGCTTAGCTCGCGGTTCAATGGTTTAGTTTATAGCGCGTTTTTTTAACTAATAAGAAATATTTATGATCCACACTACTGCAATTGTTGATGACTCGGCATTAATTGCCGAAGATGTTCAAATTGGCCCTTATTCGATTATTGGTGCAAATGTTGAAGTTGGCTCGGGTACGGTTATAGAAGCTCATGTGGTGATTAAAGGTCCTACCGTTATTGGTAAAAACAATCATATTCATCAATTTGCTTCTATTGGTGATATTCCTCAAGATCTAAAGTTTGAGTCTTCTGCGCCAACTAAATTAGTTATTGGTGATGGCAATAGTATTAGAGAGTATGTCAGTATTCACCGTGCAATTGTTGCGGAAGAAAATGTTACCCGAATTGGTAACAATAATATGCTTATGGCGCATGTACACATAGGTCATAATTGCATTTTAGGTAATAATATTGTTATCGTTAACTCATCTAACTTAGCGGGTCATGTTAAGGTGGATGATAATGCTATTTTAAGCGGGTTTACGGGGATCCATCAGTTTTGCAAAATTGGCGCTTTTTGCATGGTGGGTATTCAGAGTAAAGTAACTCAAGATATTCCGCCTTTTGTCTTATTTGCAGAGTCTCAGCCAAAATCAATTAATGCCATTGGGCTAAAGCGCAATGGGTTTTCTAAGCAAGAAATTCAAAATATTCGTCGAGCGTTTAAAACAATTTACCGTAGTCAATTAAGCCAACAAGATCTTATTGATAATTTAACCGAGCAAGCCAAAAACTCTGAAGGTGCTGCTAAAATGCTTGAGTTTATTAATAACTCTGATAGAGGTATTGCTCGCTAATCAATTGAGGGAACTATTTTATGCAACTTAATTTTCGGCAGGCGCAAATAGATGATCTTGAGTCGTTAGTAGAAATGCTAGCGCAAGATCCACTGGGTAAAACGCGCGAAAATTTAACTAAGCCTCTCGATCCAAACTATTTACAAGCATTTAATGCTATTCATTCCGATCCTAATAATCAACTGATTGTCGTACTTGATAATTTGAAAGTTATCGGCATGTTGCAGTTAACTTTTATTCCTTATTTAACGCATAAGGGAAGTTGGCGGTGTTTAATTGAAGGAGTAAGAGTCCATAGCGACTATCGTGGCCGTAGTGTTGGTGAAAAAATGTTTGATTATGCTATTAATTTGGCTAAACAAAAGTCTTGTAATATTGTGCAATTAACCAGCGATAAAAAAAGACCTGATGCAATTCGTTTTTATGAAAAACTGGGTTTTACATCAAGCCATGAGGGTTTTAAATTAAGCCTAGAAACTAGAAACTAGAAACTAGAAACTAGAAACTAGAAACTAGAAACTAGATTTTAAATCGTTTAACCAACACTTTTAGGTTTTCAGCAACTTCTTGTAAAAAAGCACCATTTTTTGCTGACTCATTTGCGGCCTGTTTAGTATCTTCAGAAATATTTTTAACACTAATTACGCTTTGATTAATTTCTTCTGTAACACTTGTTTGTTGACTTGCCGCAGATGCAGTTTGTTCGCCCATGGTAGTAATGTGGCTTACAGAATCAGTAATTTCTTGTAATGCTTCGCCAGCTCTTTGGGCATCTTCAACCGTTTGCTGGCTTTTTTCATTGCCTTGATTCATTGATTCAACAGAGCGTTCCGCTGACTCTTGAAGCCTATCAATCATTTGCCTAATTTCTTCGGTAGACTCTTGTGTTTTGCTTGCAAGTGTTCTTACTTCGTCGGCTACAACCGCAAATCCCCGACCACTTTCACCTGCTCGTGCAGCTTCAATGGCAGCATTTAAGGCTAGTAAGTTGGTTTGATCGGCTATGCCTTGGATAACATCGAGCACTGTTCCAATAGATTGGGCATTTTCTCGTAGTTGATTGATAGAAGTGGATGCTTGAGATAGCTCTTCTGCCAGCAATGAAATTGACTGAATAGTTTGTTGAACTATTGCAAACCCTTCTTTAGATAGTTTATCGGCATTAGCGGCTGAGCTGGCCGATTCTTTGGCATTGTCTGCTACATTTTGAACCGTTGCTGCCATTTCATTCATAGCCGTAGCTACTTGCTCAACTTCAGTGTTTTGTAAGTTGATTTTTTGGTGGGTCATTTCAGATGATGCTTTATTGGTTTCCGCAGTATTAACCAAATCATTTGTTGCGAGTAATACTTTTGAAACGAGTGATTGTGTATTAGCAATCATCTGATTAACATCTTCGCCAATGACTTTAAATTCATCTTCAGATTCTATTTTAGCCGATTGAGTTAAATCACCTTTTGCTACCGCGTTAACACAATCTTTTATTTGAGTGATTGAACTTAGTAGGCTCCGTGAGAAGCTTCCAAACAAGTATAATGCAGAAGCAATCAGCCCTAGGCTTGATAAAATATTTAACCAAATTTCATAATAAATTTTAGACTCTCTAGTCATTAAAGCGGTTTCAATAGTGGTATAAGTTTTGTTAATGTAGCTACTGACAATTTCAATAACTTGAGTACCGTTATCAAAAAATTGAGTTGAATCAATTTGAATTTCATCGGGATCTAATAGCTTAGTTTTAGTTAGGTTTAAGTAATCTTTTGTTCGATTAATTAATTGTTTTCCACTATTGGAAATTTCAGGCATTTTATTGTTGAGTGTGGTGGCAGCGTTTAGGCTTTGAGCAATATCATTCACAATGAGCTCAGCTTGCTGATGGTAGTTAGAAAGGGCGATAAAGGTGGTGCTATTAAATTCACCTTTGGCTGCAATTCCAGCTCCCATCCCCCGCATTTTTCCAATACTTTCTGTCAATAAAGGTAATTCTTCAACAAAAGACTTAATTAAAAGAGCGGTTGAAGCATCACTATCTACCATAAGAGCGCTATGCTCTTTAATTAGCTTTAAGGTATTAAGGACATTAAATATTAACTCAGAATGACGCTCGAATGATTCATTAGGCTCTAAATTAAACGCTGTGGACTTTAATGATTGCCAGTTACTTACTACCGCGTTTAGCCGATTAATAATGCTTGAGTCTTGTTGTTTAAAAACGGGATCTGCTTGAATTTTTAGTAGCTGTTGGTCAATCAACGCTCTTTCTGTTTGAATGCTTGATTTGGCTTGATTATTGCCATTAAGAAAAGCATTGGTTAATCCGCGAGATTTAGCCAGACTAATAAAAACGGGTTTAAATGAATTAACAAGGTTTAATGTTTGTTTTTCATTAGTAATTAACTTAATGGTTACGGTATGTTTGGTTAGAGAATAATAGGTAATATATCCTACGGGGAATAAATATAAGATAAAAATGACGAAAAACTTCTGAGTTAAAGAGAGCTTTCCAACTAATTTAACACCAGGTTTTAATAGTGTGCTAATCATTCATTTAATCCCCAAAACAGCTTAAGTTAGGCAGTACCATCAAAAGTATAGTTAAAACTCAATAACTTGCATAAAATTAGATAGGTATTATCTCTGATCATTTTATTTTGTTAAAGACTAACAAGTTATTAATTTGTTAGGGTCTGTTTATCTTTCAAACATCCTCACTGTTGCGTTTAAAATAGCGTCAATTTAGGCACGACGAATGTGGTTTGGTTATTCCAAATGAATGAGGAGTAACGACAAGTGACGTTATTTTAACCGCAACCCGAAGGGCTGAGCGATTTTTCCACTTAATTTCGTTATCAGTCGCTCATTTAGAATAACTAAACTATGCTTCTTCTGCCTCATTAAACGAAAAAATCGCTTCAGCAGTGATGATGTTTGAAAGATCAACAGACCCTAGTCTTTAGGTTGAGCAATTAACTGAGTTTTAGGCGGTGCTTCTTCTTTATGAGGTTCGGGGGATTGTTGTTCTTCATCTAGCCATACTAATACATCATAGTAACGGCGAATGTTGGTGACATAATTAACAGGTTCTTGCCCTCTGGCATAGCCATGCTTGGTTTTTTTATACCACTTCTTTTTTTGCAGTAATGGAAGCCGCTCTTTAACATCGGTCCATTTATCAGGATCGCCGCCTTGTTGCTGTGTGATGATACGAGCATCCTCAACATGCCCCCAACCAACATTATAACCAGCTAAAGCAAACCAAGTTCTATCGGGCTCGGGTATTCGACTTGGTACTCTTTTTTTGAGTTTTCTAAAATATTTAGCACCACCAGCAATACTTTGCTCGGCATCTAAGCGATTTTTTATACCGAGCTGCTTGGCTGTGCTTAGGGTTAGCATCATCATTCCTCTAACCCCAGTGGGTGATTTGGCATGAGGCTTCCAGTGAGATTCTTGATAGCTTTGCGCGGCAAGGAGTCGCCAGTCGAGATCATCTTCGGCAGCATTGACAAAGAATTTACGATATTTTTCAAGGTTGTTTTGTGCGGCGTGATGAAATTTGCGCGCGCCAACATAATCAAATTTTTCTACATGACCATAATATTTATCTGATAACTGTGCCACTTTACCTTGCGCATTAAGTTGACCAAAAAACTCAATAACTCTGGAATAAAGCGAATAGTCTTCTGATTTAGGAAAGGCCCAAGCCAGACTTTGGGGTTTTCCTATGGTGAAAGCCACCGCTAATTCAGGGTGAAAGCGTCGGTTTAAGTCGAGCTCTGTTGAATCGACAATGGTGTAGTCAATGGTTTCCTCAAGCACCATCATTAAAAGTTCTTCTGCGGTTTGCTCGGTGGTTTCTGACCAGTGTAAATTTGCAAAATCGGGTTTTAAACTTAACAATGCCTGAGAGTAAGCCGAATGAGCAACGACTCTAAGCTCGCCATTTAATTGAGATAAATTACGAGGCCATTTTTTACCTTGCTTAAAGACTAACTTTGAAGTAATTCTCTGATAAGCAGGAGCAAACATTAAGTTTTGTTCCCGTTGCTTGGTTACCGTAAGACCTGCGGCGGCAAAGTCAACTTGTCCGCTTTGCACCATTTCACTAATTTCTTTTAAATTGTCGTTAACAATCAGCTCAAGTTCAACATCTAAATATTCTGCAAAAGCTTTGGCTAGCTCGTATTCAATACCTGCATGTCCGCTGGCACTTTCGTAATAGGTGGTTGGGCTATTTCTGGTAACTACCACTAGCTTACCTTTAGCTTGTACTGCTTGTAGCTTTGTGGGCAATTCTTCTTGGCATCCTGATAATAGTGCAATCATCAAAATAAACAAACCAACGAGTATTGGTGATGTTGCATAACATCGACGGTTTAATTGAGATTGGCTGTTTAACTGAAAACAAGCAGGTTGAAGTGTGGTTAGAAGCATAATAAATGAGCCTGAATAATTGCTAGACCTTATACTCCTTATGTTAGTTGTTGGGTGTTAGTTAGCTTAACTTTTTGATTTTAAAATAAAAATTAAAAAAACAGGTTGTTGACTATAAGGTGAATTATGGTTGCTAATATTGATTTTATCAAGTGCAATAAAAGCGCTTATTAGTAACAAAGAGTAAGTACTCCTTCAAGGTGCCTACTGATTGGCTTAAAGCATGCATCTTGAAATAAAACCGCTAGATAATAAAATTGGTTTTGCTGGTTTTTTGTTGAAGTAGAGCGGCTATAAATAAGCAAAGTTAGATAAAAAATTCTTTAAAAGTTATGTTTTGGCTACATAATTCTTTTGATTTAGCGTATGATTGCGCCTTGCTTTTCTAACCCACTTTGTTGAGTTTAATCGTTATGCTTATTCTTCGTGGTGCTCCTGCATTATCTTCTTTTCGTAGTCAAAAATTGCTTGCCGAAGGTCAAAAAATCATTCCCGAACTGGGCGCAATTTATGCTGAATATATTCATTTTGCTGATTTAAACAGCGAGCTTAATGAAAGCCAGCTTGATAAGCTGAAAAAGCTTTTAACTTATGGTTCGCGTAAAGAAATTAAAGAAACCAAAGGTGCTTTTAAATTGGTAACACCAAGACAAGGCACTATTTCACCTTGGTCGTCTAAAGCAACTGATATTGCTCATAACTGCGGCATACATGAAATTAATCGCTTAGAGCGTGGGGTGAGTTGGTATTGCCAAGATATTGAAGGACGCGACCTGTCTGATGAACAAATGAGCAACATTATTCCATTACTACACGACAGAATGGTAGAAAGTGTTTTTAACGAACTACAAGCCGCAGAGTGCTTATTTGTGCAAGAGTCACCTAAAGCTTTAACACGAGTTGACATTCTTGATGGTGGACGCAATGCACTGGTTAACGCAAACACAGAACTTGGTTTGGCCTTAGCTGATGATGAAATTGATTATTTAGTTGAGCGATTTACCGAGCTTGGCCGAAACCCCACCGATGTTGAACTGATGATGTTTGCCCAAGCTAACTCGGAACATTGCCGCCATAAAATTTTTAATGCTAGCTGGAATATCGACAAACAAGATAAAGATATTTCGCTATTTGGCATGATCAGAAACACCCATAAAGTTTCACCCGATGGTGTTTTGTCGGCTTATAAAGATAATGCTGCGGTAATTGAGGGCTTTGAGCAGCCCCGTTTATGGTCTGAGGAAGATTCGGGTGAATATCATTATCACTTAGAGCCTATTCATATTTTAATGAAAGTAGAAACTCATAATCATCCTACGGCTATTTCGCCATTTCCTGGGGCTTCAACAGGCTCTGGCGGTGAAATTAGAGACGAAGGCGCAACTGGTCGCGGTGGTAAACCCAAAGCAGGGCTAACTGGTTTTAGTGTCTCTAACTTAGAGATCCCAGGCTTTACTCAGCCTTGGGAAAACCACTATGGCAAACCAAGTCGTATTGTTTCTGCGTTAGATATTATGATTGAAGGTCCATTAGGCGGCGCGGCGTTTAATAATGAATTTGGTCGCCCTAATCTTTGCGGTTATTTTAGAACCTATGAGCAATCGGTTAGTTTTGATTTTGGCGAGCAAGTTCGCGGTTATCATAAACCCATTATGATTGCTGGCGGAATGGGTAACATACGCGAACAGCATATCGAAAAAGCCGAAGTTAAGCCCGGTTATCATGTGATTGTATTAGGTGGTCCAGCCATGTTAATTGGCTTAGGTGGCGGGGCGGCATCATCTATGGCTTCGGGGCAAAGCGAAGAAAACTTAGATTTTGCCTCGGTTCAACGTGAAAACCCCGAAATGGAGCGCCGTTGTCAAGAAGTGATCGACAGGTG
>CBDCCU010000015.1:0-90341 GCA_965214955.1 Aliikangiella sp.
ATTTAAAGTGATCCGAGAATCGGTTAAAAAAGCACGTGGCAATCGCAAGGAAATTATCGGTAGTATTGCCAATAATATTCAAAGTCGGCTCGACACCGAAGATATAGACGCTGAGGTAAAAGGTCGCGAAAAATCCCCCTTTAGTATTTACTTAAAAATGCTCGAAAAAGTGGGGGAAAATGTTCGCGTGTTTAACGAAGTGATGGACGTTTACGGCTTTAGGGTAATTACTGATACCGAAGATAACTGCTATCGTGTTTTGGGGCAACTGCATAATTTATATCGCCCTGTGCCTGGCCGATTTAAAGATTATATTGCCATTCCTAAAGCCAATGGTTATCAATCACTGCATACTACATTAAAAGGGCCGCATGGGCTGCATATTGAAGTGCAAGTACGTACTACGGTAATGGATCAAATGGCTGATAATGGTGTTGCTGCACACTGGCTATATAAAAGTGGTAGTAATATTAATCAGGCCGAAATTAGAGCGCGCGAATGGATGCGTAATTTAATGGAGTTACAAAAAAATAGTGGCGACTCATTAGAATTTATCGAAAATGTTAAGGTCGATCTCTTCCCAAGCGAAGTTTATTTATTTACTCCTAACGGCAGCATTATCGAACTGCCAAAAGGCGCAACTCCCGTTGATTTTGCTTATGCAATCCATACCGATGTGGGCAACACTTGTATTGCTTGTAAGGTTGATGGAAAAATATCGGCGCTTTCTACCGTTTTAGTGAGCGGACAAACCATAGAAATTATTACTGCACCAGGTGCAAAACCTAATCCTGGTTGGTTAAGTTATGTGGTAACCAGTAAAGCGCGCACTAATATTCGCCACTTTATTAAAAATATGCGTCGTGATGATGCGATTCAGTTAGGTAAGCGTCTACTTGAAAAAGCAATGGAAGGTGTAAAGCTAGAAGATATTGACGATGCAACGATTAAGCGCGTAGAAAAAGAAACCAAGCATCATTCTTTTGATGATATTTTAGCCGAAATTGGTTTTGGGCAAATAGCTAGTATTATTATTGCTCACAGGCTCGACCCTGATCATGAAACGGCGGCAAAGCAGCGCCAATCGCATAATCCGCCATTAGCCATTAAAGGCACCGAAGGCATGATGATTGAGTATGCCAAGTGCTGTCACCCTATTCCTGGTGATGAAATTGTTGGCACTATCAGCAACAATGGCGGATTTATACTGCACCGCCAAGATTGTAACAACGTGGCTAACCATCAAGATCAACTCGATAAATATGTGCCTGTGCAATGGGAAAAAGATATTGTTGGCTCCTTCCGTGTTGAACTAAGAATTGATGTAATGAACCAGCATGGTGTGCTGGCTAAAGTGACTAGCCTAATTGCTGATGAAGGGGTAAATATTGTGAACATAGAGATTGATCCTAAAGATGGCACTACCAATTTACTCAGCTTTTTAATCGACGTTAAAGATCGACTACATCTTGCAAATATTATTCGCAAAATTCGCCTTTATGATTTTGTTATTAAGGTTTCACGCCATCGTTAAATTTAGGTGTGAACATTTGTTATTAAATAGGATGTTATTAAATAGGAACATTATGACTCGTCAAATTATTAATACAGAAAATGCACCTGCGGCAATTGGCACTTATTCTCAAGCGGTAAAAACAGGCTCTACGGTTTATTTGTCGGGGCAGATCCCGCTAGATCCTAAAACCATGGAATTTGTTAGTGAAGATGTGCGCGAGCAAATTCACCAAGTATTTAAAAACTTATCAGCAGTTGCCAAAGCGGCTAACGGAAGTTTAAATAATATTGTAAAGCTCAACATCTTTTTAACCGACTTAAGTTGCTTTCCTATTGTTAATGAAGTGATGGCTGAATATTTTGAACAACCTTATCCTGCCAGAGCAGCAATTGGAGTAAAAGAATTACCCAAAGGCGCACAAGTAGAAATGGATGGCGTGATTGAGCTTGACTAGTTTTTAGCTGATAACCAAAATAAAAAAATGTCTGCCAGAAATCAAAAAATAATTTCTCTACTGCAAAAGCGTCAAACTGATTTTACCGTGTTTATGGATGAAGTTCATAAGCCGCATAACCTAGCTGCAATTGTAAGAACTTGCGATGCAGTAGGTATTGGAGAAGTGCACGCGGTTTACCCCGAAGGAATGCTGCGAGAATGTCATCATACGGCACAAGGAAGTAATCGCTGGGTAGAAACGCATACCCATAATAATTTAGACGAAGGAATTGCCCAATTAAAGCAAGAAGGTAAAAAGGTTTTAGCTGCGCATTTTTCTCAAAGAGCCATTGATTTTAGACATTTTGATTATACTCAGCCTACTGCCATTTTAGTTGGCTCTGAAAAATATGGTGTTAGCGAAAAAGCCGCCGAGCTTGCCGATGAACATATTCTTGTTCCAATGTTAGGGATGGTTCAGTCACTTAATGTATCGGTTGCAACCGCAATTATTTTGTATGAAGCGCAAAGACAAAGAGCGGAAGCGGGGTTATATGATAATCAGCAAATTGACGATAAACTTTTTGAGAAATTAAGATTTGAATGGTTGCACCCAAAGGTAATGGCATTTTGTCATAAACACCAAATTCGTTATCCATTAATTGATGATAATGGTGATATTAAGGATGAAGAATGGCAAGCGCTTCGGCATCAAGTATCCAGCTAGAAAAATTTTTAGCAACTAACGAACCCATTTTAGATGTTCGTAAATTAAGTCATTTTCAGCAAGCGCATATTAACGGTAGTGCTCACATTGAATCTAATGAGCTACAAGAAAGACAATACGAGCTTTCTAAGCCTCAGCAACCTATTCGATTGGTTTGTTGTAAAAGTACCAAACAAGCGGCAATCAATTTTTTAGCGCAAAAAAATTATCAAATTAACCAGTTATTGGAGTGGAACGATAACACTATACCACTCTTAAAAAAGATGGCGCTTTTAGCCAGTGGTAATGCATCACATTACTTATGGAAGCCAACCGATGCCCTTCCTTATTTTTTATCTTTGCTTAATGCTAAAAATATCGTATTTAATAATAGTCAACCAAAAGTGCTAGATGTTGCCTGCGGGACAGGTAGAGATTTAGTTTATTTAGGCTTAAATGGTTGGAGCATTTATGGTGTTGATTATTTATCGGCGGCATTAGAAAAATACCAAAAACTCGCACAACGTTTGCAACTGGAAGCGCACAGTTTTCAAATTGACCTAGAGAAAAACATTCATGAGTTTGATGCAATAGAGGATAAGTTTGAGCTAGTTCAGGTGTTCAGATATTTGCATCGTCCTTTATTAGAAAGGCTTCAAGCTAAAATAGCCGTGGGTGGATTTTTAATTTACCAAACTTTTTATCAAGGAGTTGAAAGTTTTGGAAAACCTAAAAAAGCGCGTTTTATTCTAAAAGCAGGTGAACTAGCTCATGCTTTTTCAGACTTTGACATTTGGGAAGATAGTGTTATAAATCTAGACGATGGAAGACCCACTAATTTATTTATTGCCAGAAAAACCAAGTAGGTAAGTTGGTTTAAGCTTACCCAAGTTAAGAAGTAGTCATTAAAACAGGGAAATAAAATGAGAAAAGTTGCCTTTTGGTCTCCTAAAGGTGGAGTAGGCAAAACAACCTTAGCACTCAATTTTGCAGCCGCAGCTTATTATGCGGGTAAAAAAGTTTTAGTGTGCGATTTAGATCCTCAGCAGTCGGCTGTTGATGTTGCCAACGAAAAAAAGCTTCCTTTTTCTGTTGTAAGTGGAAACCCACAAGTGATCCCCAACACCGATTACATCATTTATGATCATGCACCTAATATTAAGCAGCCACCACTCGTTGAAACGATTATTATGCCGATGCGAGCGAGCATCTTAGATCTTAAAGCGGTTAACCGAAGTTATCGACTGGTTAGAGACAAACGAGTGATTAAGTGTGTTAACGCCGTTGATCTGCGTCGTCATAATGAGCGCATCATGGCAATGAAATTATTTTCAGAAGGCGCGCATTTAGTTAAAGATCGTTCAATCTATATAAGAAGCCTTGCAATGGGAGAAACTGTTTTTCAACAATCGGTTTATGGTTCGCGTGATGCTCAAAATGAAATTAATCGTTTATTAGAAAAAATAGAAAATGGTTAACTAAATATCAAGTCATTAAAAAAGGAGCCTAAAGGCTCCTTTTTAATTTAAAACTAAAAGTTTTAAATTATTTTTTTGCCGCAGGCTTTTTCTTACGCTTAACTGCTTTTTTAGGCTTTTGTGCAGCAGCAACCAATTTGGCTTCTAACTTGTCCATTGCTTTAGTTTGCTTAGCTTGCAAGCGAGCAACTGCGGCCGCATCTTTTTTAGCTTGAGCAGCAAGTTTACCTTCAACGGCTTTAACTTGTTTTGCTAAATCAGCTGCCGCTTTTGCAGAAGCTTTGGCTTCTTTAATGGCAAGCTTTTGAGCTTTTACTTTATCAGCCGCTTTTGCTTTAGCAACGTTAGCTTTTTGAACGGCATTTTTGGCTGCTTTTTTAGCGGCAGGAGTTTTCTTTGATTTTACTGCTTCTTTTTTAGCACTAAGAGTTTTAGTTGCAGCGGCTACTTTGCTAGAAAGTGTTTTTAGCGAGCCTTCTGCTTTTTTAACGGCTGCTGCTGCTTTATCAGCTGCTTTTCCAGTTGCTACTACTGCTTTAGCTAAAACAGCACCAGACTTAACTGCAGATACTTTTTTAGGTGCAGCTTTTTTTGCCGCAACTTTCTTAGGAGCCGCTTTTTTTACTGCGACTTTCTTTTTAGGAGCTGCTTTTTTAACAGCAACTTTTTTAGGTGCAGCTTTTTTTACTGCTGCCTTTTTAACACCTTTCTTTTTTACAGCGCCTTTGGCCATTGATCTTCTCCACTTGTTTTTTGAATATAAAGACTAACCACTTGGAAGTTTATAATTAAGTTTTATTAATTTCAAAAAAAAATGCAAAAAAAATTAGAAAAAACCTAAAATAATTCAATATTTTATTGAATTATTCCGTTTTAAAAGATAGTAAGTGTTTTTTTGACACTTTTTGTCACTATAAAAAATAATATTTAATCTTATAGTGGTTTTCTATATTGCATCTAATTTTGCTTTTTATGCACCCAGCCAGTAATTAATTTAGCAACATAATCATTTTCTATAGCAAGCTGATTGCGATAAATAAACCCTTGATTAATTCGTATATTATTTGTGAGCCACTTTTTTTGTCTAAACGCACGGACAAAAGGATCTTTAATATTATCTTTATTACTAAATAAAAATACGGCATGTTTTTGTTGTGAAAATTTTGACTCTAGTTCATTAACTGAAAAATAAGGTAATTGAGGGTCGAGCAAAACAAAGTGCGATGCCTTGTTTAATTGCTGTGATGCACCAAGTAGCCAATATACACTTTTTTGATTAGCAATAATTATTGTGGGTAATGTGCTATTGGAAAACAATTGCATTGTACTGACAAGCGTTTCATTAAACCAATTTTGATATTGTTCGATAGATTTAAAATAATTATTTTGGTTGGCTGAGTTATCATCTTTTATATTTTCTTGGCTGTTATTATCAACATTATCGCTAGATGGTTTTTCTTGTTGAGTATTATCTTGGTTTTCTATGTTTTTTTCCAAATTCATAACAAAATCAAAATGAGGAAACGCAGGAGTATAAACTTGCCAACCTAAGTTTGATAACTGCATTGCTAAAGGGTGTGCTAGTCGATAACTAGCGGGTGATTCATTTTGCGCGGGAAGAAAAATGGCCCTGCCTCTTTCAATTCGACCTTTATTCCAAAAATTTAAAACAGGTATATCCATTTCAGAAACTTTTATTGTGTGTACCTGATCGGCAATATCACTGTTTAATAATGGTGCTAACTGATATGCCCATTTAGGCGATATTTTTTCTGCTGATTGGGTTGTTACTGGATCGATTGTTTTTGGATTTGTTGTCTCTGGCGCGTCTTGAGAAAATGCGCTGTTAGAGTTAAGAAAAAAAAATAATAAAAAGAGTTTTGAAGTTCGCATAATAATTAATTCGCTAGCTCGGTCTTAGTTTGAGTCTAGCATTTAAATACAAATATTACTTCCATAGATGCACAGAGATGTAACTGATGTTTTAAATCAATTTTTTGGGTAAATGCGCAAGACTGATTTTGTGATAATCGAGATTCTAGTTTTTTGTATTGGCTATTTTGCCTGTCAATATGCGCGAAACACTCAAAATCACCAGCAACAGGTGCAAAGTATTTAATATTTGCTTCGGCGGCAACCAGATCGGCACTAAACTGATAATGATCATACCAGCACTTTAACAATGTCCATCCTGTTGCCATACACGCAGCATAAATGCTTCCTGCAAAAGCGGTTTTATGTACATTAATATTAGGTTGTAATTGAACATTGGTTTGAATATTAAATGGTGAAAGCTGAGTAATATGCCAACCCATATATTTTGCAATTGGAATTTCTTGGGTTACTAAAGACTGATATTTTTGTTTGTTGTTTAAGTGAGGTTGATTATTCAAATTAATTCTCCTTATTTAACCCTTATTATTTCAGCATTGCGTTTTACTGTATAGACCGAGTAAAGACAAAGAAACTTTGATCAAGTTAAAACCAGGTATTTTGATGGAAAACGCTATTTTAATGAATAACTTTAGTTGGATTGGGTTAAACAAGTGTGTTGATGCAAATATAGCGGTTGCAAATAATCAAAATATGCAGTTCACTAGCACCATGGAAAATACTCAAAACGATGAACAGCTAATGTTGCAATATGCCAAAGGCGAAGTTAAAGCCTTTGAGCAGTTGTTTGCCAAACACAAAGGTAGTGTTTATCGCTTTTGTTTAAGGCAACTGAAAAATGAAGCAAAAGCCGAGGAGTGTTTTCAAGATATTTGGGTGAAACTTATTAACAGCCGAAGTCATTACCAGCCAAAAGCAAAATTTACCACTTACCTTTTTCGCATTGCACAAAATAATATTATCGACTGTATTCGTAAAGATAAAAAATATCAAAATAATTTATCTCTTGAAGAAGACGCTCACATTGAAATAAGCGATCCTCAAGCAACCTTAGAGGTATCAATTGATAGCACCAGTAAAACGCAGCAGTTAAGGCAAGCCATTGAAAACTTACCAATAGAGCAAAAAACAGCCATGTTATTAAAGGTAGATGCTGGTATGTCGCTTGAAGATATTGCTGAGGTGATTGGTTGCAAGCGCGAAACGGTAAAAAGCCGCTTAAGATATGCAATGAATAAGCTTAAAGCGCAACTTGGAGAAGATTGATGAGCCAGCACACTGATGATCAAGTTGTCGATTTTTTTGACCAATTAAAAACTAAGCATTCACAAGCATTTAGTGAGCAAGTACCAGAGCCTATTGAAAAGCAAATTATTGCTCTTGCGCATAGAGAAATGGACAGTCCATTAAATGCTAATCAATTAAATGCTAAAACCGCAGAGAAGAAGTTTAACCGATATTGGTGGAAGCGATTGCAACTGCCGCTTTATATGGCGGCAACGATATGTTTTTGTGTTATTTCGTTACCACTATTTTTCTCTAACGAAGATTTAGGCTTTGAGCAGAACCATTTAAAAGTTCCGCCGGGTACACAAGTAAAAGAATTACAGCCAAGCCTAAATGTGTCTACTCAAGAAAATCATAAGCGCTCAGCAAATGATAAGCCTAGTAACACATTGCCCAGTAATACATCATCCAGTAATACCTTGACTGATACGGCTACTGAAAGCCAAAGCGCTTTAAGTCAACAATCTTTAAAGCAACATTCTTTAAACAAGCAACCCTTAAGCCCGGCGAGCCAATCATTTAAAAAAGTGCAACCATTAGCGCCAGATATTTGGATAGATAAAATTCGTAAAATGCAGCAAAAAGGCGATAAAGTGCAGGTAAATAAAGAAATTGCCAACTTTAACAAGATTTACCCTAATTATCCTGTTGAGTGGGATTTCAGCTCATAATCGTGGCATTTACCCTCAAAACAAGACCAAATATTGCGCTAGATCAAGTGTGCGACCTTTTGTCGCTTTACAGCTAACTCGATTTTTGCTTGCTAATCGTTTCAGCTTCCTTATAATCAGCAGTCAATAAGGGGGAGAGAGCCTCAGTTTTGGGATAATTTGTCTTAAGAATAATAATTATTTTAAGAAGTTCACCATCATTTCCTTATTTTTAACCTATTACATTCAAATAATTAACAACTAAAACGTTTAATAATAAAACGGAGAATTTAAATGGCCATTCGACGCAAGTTATTTGCGGGATTGGCAGTAATGCTAAGCTCATTGTTTAGTTTTGCTGTTCAAGCCTCTGCTGATTTGAATATGCGTCCGGGTGTAACAGAGACTAGTGTAGAAGCCTATGACCTTCATATGATGGTTGTATGGGTGATGACTATTATTGCTGTTATTGTATTCGGCGCAATGTTCATTTCGATTTTCGCACATAGAAAATCAAAAAATCCTACCCCAGCAACTTTTTCTCACAGTACGGTGATTGAAGTGATCTGGACTGCTATTCCTGTATTGATCTTAGTGGGTCTTTCTATTCCAGCGGTTAACCTGCTGATTAAAATGGAAGATGCTTCAGATGCTGATATGTCTGTTGTAGTCACTGGGTCGCAATGGAAGTGGCACTATAAATACTTAGAGCACGATATTGAGTTCTTTAGTAACTTAAAGTCTCCTCAGCAGAGAGAAAACTTTAACCTTGAAGAAGCACAAACAAATCCTAACTACTTATTAGAAGTGGATAATGAGTTGGTTTTACCTGCTAATAAAAAAGTACGCTTTTTATTAACTGCCGATGATGTAATTCATTCGTGGTGGGTGCCTGAGCTAGCCGTTAAAAAAGATGCGATCCCAGGATTTATTAATGAGTCTTGGACTAAGGTTCCTACTACTGGAACTTATCGTGGTCAATGTACTGAGCTTTGCGGTAAGTGGCACGGATTTATGCCAGTTGTGGTTAAAGTGGTTACCGAGGTTGAATTTGAGCAATGGTTAGCACAAAAACAAGAAGAAAAAGTGCTTGCTGAAAAAGCGGCGGCAGAAGCGGCGGCTAAATCTTGGGAAATGGATAAGCTAATGGCATTAGGTAAAGAAGTTTACGATGCTAAATGTGCAGCATGTCACCAAGGTAATGGTGAAGGCATTGCGGGAACTTTCCCTGCATTAAAAGGCAGCGCAATTGCTATTGAAGCCGACAAAATAAACGAACATATTGAAGTGGTTGTTAACGGTAAAGCTGGTACTGCAATGGCAGCATACGGCGCACAACTCACTGACGCTGAACTAGCCGCAGTAATTACTTACGAGCGTAATGCTTGGGGTAATAATACTGGCGAAAAAGTTCAACCCGCTGAAATTCAGGCTTTTAAAGCCGGTAACTAATAGGAGACGATCATAATGGCAGATCATCATCCAACCGGCATTAAACGCTGGTTATTTACAACAAACCACAAGGACATCGGTTCGATGTACCTTTGGTTCTCTTTCATCATGTTCTTGATTGGTGGCGCAATGGCAATGGTTATCCGTGCCGAGCTTTACCAACCAGGACTACAATTTGTTGATCCTAACTTTTTCAACCAAATGACAACCATGCATGGTTTGATCATGGTATTTGGCGCGGTAATGCCAAGTATGGTTGGACTGGCTAACTGGTTAATTCCAATGCAAATTGGCGCGCCAGATATGGCTTTACCTCGTATGAATAACTGGAGCTTCTGGATCCTTCCTTTTGCGTTCACCTTATTATTATCGTCTTTATTTATGGAAGGTGGTGCGCCAAACTTTGGTTGGACTTTCTACGCGCCGTTATCAACCACTTACGGGCCGCCAAGCACCGACTTCTTTATTCTTGGTGTTCACATGATGGGTATTTCTTCGATTATGGGCGCAATTAACGTAATCGTTACGGTTTTCAATATGCGTGCGCCAGGCATGACATTAATGAAAATGCCGCTGTTTGTATGGACTTGGGTAATCACCGCTTTCTTATTGATTTTGGTAATGCCAGTGCTTGCAGGTGCGGTAACCATGATGTTAACCGACCGTCATTTTGGTACCTCATTCTTTGATGCGGCTGGCGGCGGTGACCCGGTAATGTTCCAACATATTTTCTGGTTCTTTGGTCACCCAGAAGTTTATATTATGATTTTGCCAGCATTTGGTGTGGCATCTGAAATCATTCCAGCATTTGCGCGTAAAAAGCTATTTGGTTATGCCTCTATGGTTTATGCAACGGCATCTATCGCCTTGTTATCATTTATCGTTTGGGCGCATCACATGTTTACCGTAGGTATGCCAGTGGCGGGTGAGTTGTTCTTTATGATAGCCACCATGTTAATTGCGGTGCCAACAGGGGTTAAAGTGTTTAACTGGGTTGCAACTATGTGGCGCGGCTCTATGACATTTGAAACGCCAATGTTGTTTGCTATTGCCTTTGTGATTTTATTTACGATTGGCGGCTTCTCTGGGGTAATGCTAGCGATGGCTCCGGTTGATTTCCAATATCACGATACTTATTTTGTGGTTGCTCACTTCCACTATGTATTATTCCCTGGTGCTATTTTTGGTACAACGGCGGCGGTTTATTACTGGTTGCCTAAGTGGACGGGTAAAATGTACAACGAGAAAATGGGTAAAATCCATTTCTGGTGGTCGATGATTGCGGTTAATTTAACGTTCTTCCCAATGCACTTTAGTGGTTTAGCGGGTATGCCTCGTCGTATTCCAGACTACAACATGATGTTTGCCGACTTTAATCAGTTAGCAAGTATTGGTGCATTCGCATTAGGTTTAAGTCAGTTATATTTCTTATACATTGTGATTAATACCATTCGCAGTGGTAAAAAATCTGAAGATAAACCTTGGGATGGAGCAGAAGGACTTGAGTGGGATGAACTTCCTTGTCCTGCGCCGTATCATACTTTTGATACGCCACCTAAAGTTAAATAATTTATTAACATTTTTACGATAAAAAGATTATGTCAGAGCAACAGCTAAACAATAGCAAACAAAATAATAAGCGCTTAACGACACGGCTAATTGGTGTAGTCGCTGGTATGTTTTTGTTTGGCTTTGCACTGGTTCCACTTTATGATGTTTTTTGCGAAATCACGGGCATTAACGGTAAAACTCGCGGACAAGCAATTTATAAAAAAGCTGCCGTGGATAAGTCTCGCTTAGTGACTATTTCATTTATTGCCAATGTTAACCGAGGTATGCCGTGGGAATTTAAACCCTTGGTTACCAGCATGAAGGTGCACCCGGGTGAATTAAATGAAGTGAAATTTTATGCAAAAAATCGTTCAAGCAAAGATATTATTGGTCAATCGGTTCCGAGTGTTTCACCGGGGCAAGCGGCACTTTATTTAAATAAAACCGAGTGCTTTTGTTTTGACCAACAAACCTTATTGGCAGGACAAGAAATTGAAATGCCAATGAAGTTTTATATTGACGCTGATATTCCAGAAGATGTAACTCAACTGACATTGTCTTATCAATTATTTAATATTACCGACGCGGTAAATACTGCGGTAGGGGCAGCCAAATAAAGCATTTTAATGCTTTTAAATGGAGATAAAAAATGAGTACTGAAACAGAAAAAAAGTACGAAAAATATTATGTACCAGAGCAAAGTCATTGGCCTATTGTTGGCGCTATTGGCTTGTTCTTATTAGCTTTTGGCGGAGCTAATTTTATTCAGCAATCTACGGGCAAATATGGCAATGAAGGCAGTATGGGCTGGATTGTTTTTGCTATAGGTATGCTAATTATTCTTTATATGATGTACGGATGGTGGAGAGACACAATTAAAGAGTCAATGGATGGACTATACAGCTCGCAAATGGATCGTTCATTCAGGCAAGGAATGATGTGGTTTATTAGCTCAGAAGTGATGTTTTTTGCGGCATTTTTTGGCGCGCTTTTCTATGCTCGCGCCATTGTTATGCCTTGGTTAGGTGGGGAAGGTAATAATGCGATGACTCATGCATTACTCTATCCCGATTTTGTCCCTGCATGGCCTATGTTAGACACACCTGATCCTAGTAAAATAGCGGGGCCAGATAGCGTTATCGGAGCGTTTGGTTTGCCTGCGATTAACACGGCAATATTATTGGTTAGTTCATGGACATTAACCATTGCACACCATGCGTTAATAGATGGTAATAGAAAATCGCTATTTTGGTATACCACAATCACAGCGGTTCTTGGGGCAATTTTCTTAGTTTTACAAGGCTATGAATATTACGAAGCCTATAATCATTATGGCTTAACTTTAGGTAGTGGTATTTATGGTTCTACCTTCTTTATGCTAACGGGCTTTCACGGACTACACGTTACCATTGGTACAATTTTCTTAATTGTTATGGCGGTTCGTATTGGCAAAGGACACTTTAAACCAGAAAATCATTTTGCGTTTGAAGCGGGTGCTTGGTATTGGCACTTTGTTGATGTGGTTTGGTTATTCTTGTTTATCTTTGTTTATATTGTGTAAACAACGCTGGGCAATAAAAAACCGAAGCTTTTGCTTCGGTTTTTTGTTTTATACGGGATAAATTTTATTCGCTAGGTTGATTGATTATCGGTAAACCCTGAGGTTCTAATAAGCCAAAGTAGCTGGCAACAATGAGTAAAATAAATAGCAATATTGATAAGCCAATTCGCCACTTTAGGTTGGAGAGTGTTTTTACTGACTGCTTGTTTGTAGTTAAAAAAAACAAGCTCCTAAATAAACTGATAAGTATTGCCAACATAGCAACAATGATTACAATTTTTACAAGCATTTTTTGTCGTTTCCTGTCACATTTACTCTGGTTTAAATCAAATTAGTGATAGAATACGCGCCCTAGAATGCTTTTACCAGCGGAGTTTATTAACTTGAAATCTACAATCGAATATAACATTGGCCGATACCATGTTCGGATCAATATTTGGTTGTTGATTGTTTTTTTAATTTTACAAACATTACTTAACGAACTGGGATTTTGGCAACTTAATCGAGCTAAAGAAAAGCAACAAAGATTAGCGCAAGTTGAAGCAGGAAAACTCAATTCAATAAAAAATTTAGCTGATGTAAATAATGCACATTTATTGAAATTTCAACAAGTTGATTTAGGCTTAACTATTTTACGAGAACTTCCTATTTTTGTTGATAATAAAACTCATAAAAAAGCACCGGGTTATCATGTTTTACAAGTGGCTCAAGATAAGCAATCAGGAAAAGCGATTTTAATTAATCGTGGCTGGGTATTTGCTGATAATCAAAGAGTGTCTTTGCCCGTAGATAAAATTGAAAAATTTGAATTTGATAAGCAGATTAAAATTACTGGCCGCTTATACCCAATAAGCCAAGAGCCAATAACCAGTTTGCAAGGTGAATTAGAAAAACTCAATAGTGGCTATAGAATTCCTTATTTAGATAACAATATTCTGGCAGAGCTTAAAAAAAATTATCAACTTGATTTAGAGCCTTATATTGTTCGTATAGATTCGGCAGATGATTTTGCATTAACGGTAAATTGGCAATGGACAAATATGCCCGTTGAAAAGCATTTAGCTTATGCTGTGCAATGGTTTGGTTTAGCATTGGCATTATTAATAATTAGTTTGATTGTTGCGGTTAAAAGAAGGTAAATGTTGTGGATTTTGAAGAATTAAAAAGTGAATCGCATAAGCAAAATGTTAAAAAAAATCGCTTAACGTTAATTGCGCTTTTTGTGATCTTTTTTACTCCTGTGCTTATTGCTTATAGTGCTTACTTTACAGGCTGGTTTAATCAGGCAACTGAAAATAAAGGCGAACTTTTAGTTGATAAAGATATTTTAGATATTGAAGATTTTGCCTTAGTAAAAGAAGGTAAAAAAATTGAAGGTAAAACACTAGAAACCTTATATTGGTGGATAATGCCTATTGATCCTTCCAGTTGCGATCAGGCCTGTTTAAAGCTAAATGTTTTTATGCTGAATCAAACTTACCAAGGATTAGGCAAAGAAGCCAAGCGAGTAAACCCGTTACTTATTTTGCCAACAGGCGAGCCGTTATTTGATGATAAATTTCCAACAGCGTTTAGTGATTTTAGCAATGTAGGTGTTAAGGCATTGGAAAAAACTCGTAGTGGGTTAAACAAAGATCTACCCGCAAATTATATTTATTTGGTTGATCCGCTAGGTAATATTTTTATGCGGTACGAGTTAGCCAATGACGACAAACAAGCACCTATGCGAAGTAAAGATATGCGAGAAGATATTCGCCGTTTGTTTAAGTTTTCGCGCTTAGGCTAAATGAAAAAGAATGACTAAAACTTGAATGATTAGAGAAGTACATGAGTAATAAAGTTAAAAGAAATATTGCCATTTTTGCCACGGCATTTGCTATGGTTGTGGTGGTTTTAGGCGCATTTACCCGCTTAACCGATGCGGGTTTGGGGTGTCCTGATTGGCCTGGTTGTTATGGGTTTATGCACATTCCAACCGATGAAGCACATATTGCCAAAGCAAATCAAGCTTATCCTGATCAACCTTATCAGTTTGAAAAAGCTTGGCCCGAAATGGTGCATCGCTATTTTGCAGGCACATTAGGATTATTAGTTTTGGGTTTAGCCATTATTGCTTGGCGTAGTAAAGAAAAGCTTACCTTAAAACATTCTAGCTTTTTACTTGTGCTCATTATTTTTCAGGCGGCATTAGGTATGTGGACAGTGACGATGAAGTTGCATCCTTCAATTGTAATGTTACATCTGCTTGGCGGTTTTACTACATTCTCTTTACTTGCTTCTTTGGCACTTCGTTATCACTTTAAAAACATATCCCCTATTAGTAGCGAAGTGGCTAAAAAGTTAAAACCTGCGGTAATTTTTACTTTAGCCATTGTGGTGTTACAAGTTGCATTAGGCGGTTGGACCTCAGCAAATTATGCCGCACTGTCTTGTTTAGAGCTGCCCATTTGCCAAGGTAATTGGTTATCTGATGGTGATTTTATTAGCGCATTTCAACTATGGGGATTTGAAGAAGATCATTTTGAATATGGCATTCACGATCAAAATGCCCGAATGGCTATTCATGCTATGCATAGAATTGGCGCTATTGTGGCCTCTGTTGCAGTCATCTTTTTATTGATGCGATTATTAATGCAAAGTGAAAAATCATTACTTTGTAGTTTTTTGTGGATTATTGGTAGCTTACTTTTATTACAAGTGGCATTGGGAGTTAACAATATTGTTTCTCACTTACCATTATTTAATGCTGTTGCGCATAATGGTGTAGGGGCATTATTAGTTGTGGCTTTAGTGAGTTTGTTAACGATTTTAATGATCCCATCTTTTGATAAAACACATCAAGGTGAGATCAATGAATAATTCGCAAACCACTTGGAAAGATTATTTAGAACTAACCAAACCCAAAGTTGTTTTACTGATTTTATTAACCGCAATAGTGGGTATGTATATGGCGCCCGTTGCTAGTGTGCCGTTAGATATTTTAATTATTGCAACCATTGGAATAGGCTTTGCCTCTGGCGGCGCAGCAGTGGTTAATCATGTGGTGGATCAAAAGATTGATGCCATTATGGCTCGCACCTTTAAACGCCCTGTGGTTACTGGAAAAGTTAGTGATAAAAATGCAATTATTTTTGCCGCAACTTTATCTATTTTGTCTATGGTTTTGTTGGTGGTTTTTGTTAATACATTAACTGCGGTTTTAACTTTAATGGGGTTAGTGGGTTACGCATTTATTTACACCATGTACCTTAAACGAGCTACACCACAAAATATTGTTATTGGCGGATTAAGTGGTGCAATTCCGCCGCTATTAGGCTGGACAGCGGTTGATGGTGCCGACTGGGTTATTCATCCTCATGCTTTGTTATTAGTGTTAATTATTTTTGTATGGACACCACCGCATTTTTGGGCTTTAGCGATCTTTAGAAAAGATGAATATGCCAAAGCGGATATTCCTATGTTGCCAGTTACTCATGGCATAGAATTTACCAAGCTTAATATTGTTCTCTATACTTTGCTGCTATTATTTGCCGCAGCACTGCCGTATTTTACCGGGATGTCAGGGCTAATTTATTTGCTATTGTCTACGATTTTAGGTTTAATTTTTATGTACTATGCAATTAAACTTTATAAAACTGACGAGCGAAAAGTCGCAATGGATACCTTTAAATACTCTATTTATTATTTAATGATTTTGTTTATTGTTTTATTAGTTGATAGAGCTTTTCCAATTGGTTTAGGTGGAATTTAATGATGCAAAAAATAGGGATTAAAAATTTATTATTGGTTGTAGCGGTTATGCTTTTATCATCTTGTGAAAAGCCTTTGCCAGAGTTTAAACAGCTGTTAGTTTACCCAAAAAAAAATCCAATAACTGACTTTTCTCTCACTCATCATACAGGTAAAACGTTTGATCAAAATGGATTTAAAGGTAAGTGGAATTTAATTTTTATGGGTTATACCCATTGCCCCGATGTTTGCCCTTTAACTTTAACCGAAATAGATAAAATTTACGCCAAAATTCCACAAGAAAAACAAGCAGACTTTCAGGTGATATTTTTATCTGTGGATCCTAACAGAGATCAGCCCGATCACTTAAGTCAATACGTTGGTCATTTTAATGATGACTTTAGTGCAATTACCGGTGAAAAAGAGCAAATTGATAAACTTGTTTATTCTTTAGGCGGCATTTATAGCATTAATAATGAAGATCCTGAACATTATAGCGTTGATCATACGGGTAGAATTTTTATTGTTAGCCCGCAAGGCGAACGCTTTGGCATTATTAGTAGTGAAGCCATGCACAACAAAGATAAATCGGGTTTAGTTGATGAGCTAGTAACATTGTCTTACTTGTAGCACTTTACGTCATATTATTTGAAACATTTTAATCACCGATTTGCTTAAGTTTATAAGCATTTCGGTATATGATTGTTTTCAATTTTATCCAGACTTGTAATATTTGTGAAACTACTTCCGCAAAGTTTTTTTGGTCGTAACGCCCTTATGATCGCTACCTTGTTAGTGATCAGTCATGTTATTTCTTACTTTACCGTTCAGCACTTTATCGTTGATCGTCACAATCGTATTGTGATGTATTTGGCTTCTAATCAAATCAAACTACTGCAAATTGGTGAAGAAACCTATATGCCCAAGAACTTAGCGGTGGGTTTTTCACAAACAACTCAACTAGAACTTTATCCAATGTCTGGTGATTCTCTACCAGAAGGGTTGGCAGGAGCTAAATATCACAGCGGCTTTAGCAATCAAGCTATTCGTTATTTGGGTGAAGGAACCGAGGTAAGGGTTGAAACCTCTGATGGTATTTATTTATGGATCAGCGAGCCACAGCATGAAAACTTTTGGATAAGAATGCCAATTGGTGAATACGAAGGTAGTAACCCAATAGAACTATTTATCTTTACAGGTATGCTGTTGTTTTTAAGTTTGGCAGGTGCTTGGTTGTTAGTTTCGCAGTTGCATCGACCCTTAAAGCGTTTATCTTTTGCGGCAAGAGAAATTGGCCGAGGAGACTACCCAGGTAAACTCAAAGAAACAGGGCCATTAGAGGTGGTTTCGGTAACTTCGGCATTTAACCAAATGGCGGCTAATGTTTATCAGCTAGAAGAAGATAGAACGTTATTATTAGCGGGTATTTCGCACGATTTACGCACACCGATTACTCGAATTAGACTCGCGTCTGAGTTTTTATCTGATCATGATGAAGAGCTTAAAAATGGCATTATTGCCGATACTCAAGATATGGATGATATTATCGATCAGTTTATTGGCTATGTGCGCTACGGAAGCGAAGAGCGTATGGAAAAAGGCAACTTAGGCGAGCTAATTACCCAAGTGATAGAAGCGGCATCTAAACAGCACGAAGGAATTGAAGCCGATCTAGTACCCTTGCCATCAGTTAACTTTAAGCCCACGGCAATGAAAAGATTGGTCAGTAACTTAATAGAAAATGCTTACCGTTATGGTAAAGCGCCTGTGATCATTAAAACTCAAGTCGATAAAGAAAAAATAACCGTATCGGTAAGAGACCACGGTAAAGGCATTGCCGATCTTGATAAAGAGCGATTATTCCAACCTTTTGCCCGAGGCGATAAAGCAAGAGGTGGAAAAGGTTCGGGGTTAGGTTTAGCCATAGTGGCGAGAATTGTCGAAATGCACGGCGGAAAAATTGAAATAGAAAATCACCCTCAAGGTGGATTAGAGGCAACCTTTGATATTCCGTTGAGTGAGCGTCAAAGCTAAAACATTTGGGTGACTGCATTGATAATGTATTAGACTTAAATAATGAAGGTAAGATTAAGATCTTATTCAAGTTGAAAGGAATGTAATAATGGCACATTCAAAGTCTAATGATATTGAACCTATATTAAGTGAGTTTTTATCATTTTTAGCTAGAGATATTCAGCAGTATCCAGATAAGATACAACCTCTTAAATCCAATATGCGTAGTAGTATTGAAACATTAATTAGTGATGTTGATATTGAACTAGAAAGACCATTAACCAAAGAAAATAATTAAAACCATTGTAAATCTTGATAAGGTTTTATTTTTAAACTGTTTAGCCTTGATTCAAGATCTCCCGCATGTATTTCTAGCTTATGATTATCGGGATCAATAACATATAATGATTTACCTTCACTGGTATTTGTTTTCCAAAGCTTAACTTTCTTTGAAATGAGTTCATCACAGAATTCGTCAAATTCATTATCATTAATGGTAAAAGCAATATGGCTATAATCTTGCGAAGGGCAAACATCTCCTTTTGAAAGACATAACCAAAGATCATCTAGTGATAAGTACGCGCCAGAATTCCATTTAACCTTGGGGTTAAACTTTAATGTATTGACATAAAAATCAAATGATTTGTTCAAGTCACTAACGGCAAGCGTGATATGGTTAAGACCTTTAAGCATATTGAAATGAAATAATACCTTTTTGAAGGAGTGCGAATATAGATGTAGCCTACTATTAAAGCAAAGTACCTACAAGATAAAGCTCAAATAGTAAGAATGAAAAATAGCATTAGGTGAGTAAGTGCAGTTTATTTGGAGGTCAGATCTCTTTTTTATAATAATGTAAATACAATGGCTCAATTAAAATAGGTAAGTGTTGTCGAGTTGTATTACCATGAAATTCTATTTGTTGTTGTTGCGTTTATTTTTTCAATTGAGTGTTTGGGTATTATTAATTGGAATAAATAATACTGCTTTGGCAGCAAAAAATGATCATTATGCTTTAAATGCTAAAGAGTTAAAGCTAGCAATTAAGCGTTTTAATTCTTCTCAAGAAGCACTCACGTACTTATTATCAATAGAAAGCCAAATCGAGCAATGGTCTAAAGATGAGCAAGCGAGTTATTTTTTTCTAAGGGGTTTTCAACAAGAAGGTTTTGATTATGAAAGCGCTTTGCAAGATTATAATATTGCAATTGACCTGTCAGATATTAATAATCCAACTGATGCGCTCATCGAAAGTTTGCTCGGGCGCTCTTATGTTAGGTATATTCAAACTCACGATGCTAATCAGTATTGTCCAGATAGAAAGCTAGCGGTTGAACTTTCTGAAACAACTCAAGACTTTGATCTAAAAGCTAAAGCGCTTACTTTATATGCATTTTGTTTTAGTCAAAGTGATACTTTTCAACAAGGTACAGAGTTTTTACAGCAAGCGCTAGAAATTGCCACAAATAATGACCTTTCGCTTAATAGAAAAGCATTAATTAATAATGCAACCGGAGAGCTGTTTAATCGTAATCGTTTATTTGAATATTCTTATCCTTATATTTTTGAAGCTTATCAGCTTTGGAAAAAAGCAAATGATCACCAAGATGTATTTAATATGTTGCATACGCTGGTAAGCATTTGTCTTAAGCTTGAGCGTTATCAAGAAGCGCAAAAATATGTTAATGAACTTCATTTTTTAGCCGACTCACAACCTGAGTTTAAAGACTTTAAGTTTTTTGCTTTTTATAACCAAGGCGTTTTAAGCAAAAATCAAAAGCAGTTTCAAAAAGCGATTTATTCATTTAAACAAGCAATTGAGCTTGAAGACACAACAGAAGAAAAGTTTTTTATTGATTTAACCTATGCAAATTTAGCAATAAGTTTGGCTCGTATTAATAAAATTGATGAGGCGGTCAAATATGCTAAAAGACCGTTGGCAAATCCTATAAATTCTCATGATCATATTTATATGTCGCTAAGAGCAATAAAAAATATTCATAGTGGAAATTATTATCAAGCTATGGAGCAGTTGTTTAATAAAGCAGACTTTGAGGTTAACAATGCTCAAAAAAGTATCAACAATAAGGTGGCTTATTTATCTTTAGAGCATCGAGCAACAACTATTGCTTTTGAAAATAAGCTGTTAGAGCAAGATTTAGCGATTAATCAGTTAGAGCTTAAAAATGAGCAATCAAAATATCAAATTTCATCACAGCGGCTTACTATTTCTGTTTTAGCAACACTTGTTTTTATCTTTATTTCCATTTTTATGTATAAGTCACGGCGATTTTTTAAACGCAGAGCTCAAACCGATTACTTAACGGGTATTGCTAATCGAAGATATTGTTTTGAATTGGGTGAAAAATTAATTAATAAATGTGTTGCCAAAAAGCAACCATTTAGCTTGTTAGTATTTGATATTGATCACTTTAAAAAAATTAATGATAGCTTTGGACATATGGTTGGAGACAATGCAATTAAAATGGTTGCTCAGCAGGCTATGCATTGGATTAAAAAAGATGACCATTTAGGAAGAATTGGTGGAGAAGAGTTTTTAGTTTTGCTGCCAAATATTCATTCTGACGAGGCTTATCAAATTGCTGAAAGATTACGCAAAGGTATTGCAAGTAAAACATTTAGCTATAAAAACAATACCATTAATTTAACGGTTAGCATTGGTGTTGCTGAGCGAACGAATAATGATGAAAATTTAGGAGTGCTAGTAAACCAAGCTGATAAAGCACTATACAAAGCTAAAAATAAGGGAAGAAATTGTACTGTGATTAAATAAAATAAATCAGCTAGCGGTTTTAAATGCTAACTGATTGATTATTTAGATTTGATTCTAGTATTATTTTTCATCCCAATACTGATTAGCCCATGCCGCAGTTTTTTGCATAATTTGTTTAGAATTGGTATTTACCTTTTCTAAAATAGAATCGAGCAAAACGCTAAGATCTGGGTTAATTTCAAAGTTATTGTCATCATCAACTTTAATGACTTTTTCATCTCGTAGTACGCTAATGGTGTTTCTAAATAAATTTTTATCAAACGCTTCTGGCGCATTTAAGCTATAGAGTGCGGCAATTCTTTGTGCAAGTTGCTGGCTACGTTTCTCTAAGGTTTGTCTGCTTAAATTTTCGCGCCCAGCTTGAGTTGAAAGTATGGTTAAGATAATGCCGTATCTTAACAGTGTTGGACGTGCAATTTGTGCGTGAGTAAATAGTTTATCAAATGCGGGATGATCTTCGCTGGCACGAGTGAGTAGTTGATTATTTTCGCTTAACATTTCCAGTGAAATCATAACCTCGATATTTCGATTGACTTGTGCAATAAAAGCTTCTTGATCCCAGTGTAAAAACATTTCTTTTTTAAGTAATGAAAATAGCTTTACAAGCTCATTAATTAAGTTTTCTCGCGACATACTTTTCTGGTTTAAAAAGCAGCTGGCAATCAATGCCGAGGTGATATAAATGTGCAAAATATTATTGCGATAATAAGTGAGCAAAATTGCCGTTTGCTCGTCGGTAGTAATAATATCACCCATAGGATTATCAACATTAAAAATAGTACCTAGCTTTTTAGCTTGAGCAATTAGCGCTTGTGGCGATTCATTAGGAAGGTAGGTTTTATCACTATAAGGCGATTTTTTTTCTAAGGTTAGCAATAATTCTAGCTGTGCTTCTAATGCTTTTTTATCAATAGCAACTCGTTCGGTTGATAATAAAATTAATGCCACTAAACTGACTGAATTTAACGTAACCGAGGAATTAATTCTTTCCATTAAGGTATCGGCTAACGTACTAACCTGTGGTGATAACCAATTGGGTTTTGCATTGGCTTCACCGCGGTAATCGTGCCAATCTGGCTGATGTTTATCGAGATAATCATTTAAGATCAATGGCTCAGAAAAATTTAAGTAAACTTTACCAAAAGCTTGTTTTAAGGTTTTTCGTATTCCAAGCAATTGACCAAAAGATTCTTTCTTTTTCTCAGCGCCGCGCAGTTCATTTAAGTAACTACGCCCTTCAAACATTCTTTCATAACCAATATAAACAGGAATAATGGCTACTGGTTTTCTTGTACCACGTAAACAGCTTTGCACGGTCATGGCAAGTAAGCCTGTTTTAGGTGGCAGTAAGCGACCTGTTCTGCTGCGTCCGCCTTCGGGGAAAAACTCTAGTGGAATACCTCTATCCATTAATTGGAATATATATTCGTTAAAAACGGCAGTGTAAAGTTTATTACCGCCAAAGCTACGCCTTAAAAAGAATGCGCCGCCGCGTCTTAATATTGGGCCTGCTGGCCAAAAGTTTAGATTAATTCCTGCGGCTATATGTGGCGGTACTAATCCTTCGTGATAAAGGGTATAGGAAAGTAATAGGTAATCAATATGGCTACGATGACAAGGCAGATAAACAACTTCGTGTGTGGTGGCAAGTTCGCGTACCATTTCGACATTTTTAACTTCTACACCATCATAAATTTTATTCCACAAGTGAGTTAGCACCGACTCCATAAATCGGATGACTTTGTAAGAATAAGCAGAAGTAATTTCTAAGGCATATTTTTGTGCCATTTTTTTAGCTTTGTCATTGCTAATATTACGAGATTTAGATTCGCGCTCAATGGCTTTTTTAACATTGTCGCTGACTATAATATTAGTGATCACTTGTTTTCGATTTGAAATTAGCGATCCCATAGCCGCACGACGATGACGATGAAAGTGAACTCTTAAAGTGCGTGTTAGTTTAGTTACTAAAGATTTTTCACTACTGTCTTTATTGGTAATTTTGGTTATATCAACCGGTTTGGCTATGCGCACAAATGAGTTTCTACCTTGCAATAAAAATAAGAAAAATTTTCTAAAAGGTGTTGCGCTTTCGGTGTCGGTAAATAGCACGCGCCAAAATGAGTTTTCTTTGCCAGGGTTTCTGCCCCAATAAATTGAAACAGGAATTAATTGTAGCTTTTGCTCTTGGTTGTTTTGCTGCTGAGTAATCAGTTGTGTAAGTAACTTTTGGTATTTCTGAACCAAACGATCACCTAAACCAAACACATTTTTATGTTGTAAAAAAAATACCGAGCCAGGCTCAATTTTGTCATCTTTGTGCGACATTATTTTTGGTTCGGGCAAGTTGAGCTGCTTGGCACGCTCTTTAAGCATTAAAAAACTACTGGTAGAGCGGCGCTGTAAAACGTAAAAAATGGGTTGATCGAGTTTAATGTCGAGATCTTTAATGGGATCTTCAGGTAATAATCGACTGGCAACCAATAGTTTTAACGGTATTGATACAACTTGCTGATAGATTTTATTTAACAAAATAAACTCACAATTAAAATTAAATAGATTTAGCTTAGGTAACTATTTTACATCAAAACAGTTGATTGTATTTTAAGCAATCTCAAGTGTAGATACTAGATCCATATCAATGGAATACAATGATTAAACCAAAAGCTCAATAGGCGGTGGATGGCTTAAAAATTTTTGCGGGCTTGCGGTATAGCCATAAGCGCCTGATTGATAAATAACCACCAAATCGCCTATTTCTACTTCTGGTAATAAATATTGATTAGCAAGCAAGTCAAGCGGTGTGCAAAGTGGACCGACAATTTGTACTTTTTGAGTCAAATCTGCATCCATTTTATTACCAATGGCTACAGGGTAGTTTTTGCGAATAACCTGCCCAAAATTTCCCGAAGCCGATAAATGATGATTTAAACCACCATCAACCACTGCAAATGTTACCCCACGACTTTGTTTAATATCAATCACTTCACTCACATAAATGCCGGCCTCACCCACTAAATAGCGACCAAGTTCGGTGGCGATTTCAGCTGTAGGGTTATTCTGCCCAAAGCTTTCTATTAAAGCATTTAAAGACTCTGCTATTGGCTCTAGCTTAATGGGAGTGTCACCCGGAAAATAAGGAATGCCTAAGCCGCCGCCAATATTAAGCAGTTCTATTTCGCTTGGTGCATCAGTTAAAAGCTTTTTTGCGAGTGCAAAGACATTCTGGTGAGCTAAAATTATCGCTTCGTGATTAAGATTTTGCGAGCCAGTAAAAATATGAAAGCCTCTAAAACGTAAATCATAGTCTTTTATTAAAGCTAATGCTTTAGGGACTTGCTCGGCATCTATACCAAACTGTTGCGCGCCGCCACCCATTTTCATGCCCGAACCTTTTAAGGCAAAATCGGGGTTAACTCTAATCGCTACTTTGGCTTGAACACCCAATTGATTACTGATTGTTGCAATGGTTTTTAGCTCGTTAAAGGATTCAACATTAATGGTGGTTTGGCTGGCGATAGCCATGGTTAGCTCATTTGATCTTTTACCAGGGCCAGCAAAGCTAATTTTATTGCCATTAAAAGGGCTATTAAGCGCAACTTGTAGCTCATTGCCACTAGCAACATCTAAGCCGTCTACCCAGTTTGCCATTAGACTAACTAGCTGCGGCATGGGATTAGCTTTCATCGCATAATGTAGTTTTAACTGCTTTGGCATAACTTGTTTTAGCTGATTAACCTTTTGCTCAATAACGCTAGTGTCATAGGCATAAAAAGGCGTTTGTCCTGCTTGGTGCTTCAATAAAGACAAAGGCATTTGGTTAACCATTAGTTCATTACTGCGAGTGGCAAATTGATCCATAGCGGTATGAACTGGTTTGGCTTTAGTTGACTTCATTAAACAAGTCCTTAAATTGCTCGGCTAATTGTTTGCGGTTGATTTTACCATTAGGATTTTTAGGAAGCGCTATTAATTGTTTAATGGCTTTGGGTTGCATAAAGTTGGGCAGTTGTTTCTGGCAATATTTAAGTAGCGCTTTTTCGTCAAAATTATCGAGATCAACGCAAACAACTAAGGTTACTGCTTGACCTAAAGTGGGGTGGCTAATGCCAAGGGCTGATACTTCTTTAATGCCATTAAATTGATATACCACATCTTCCACCTCGCTCGGACTAATACGATAACCGCTAGATTTAATCATATCGTCGCTGCGACCTACAAAATATAAAAAACCATCTTCATCTTTATATACGGTATCGCCAGACCACACGGCAAGTTCTTGGGTGAGCCCGTTAGTGACTTTTTTGGGTAATGGTTTAAAACGCACAGCGGTTTTCTCGGGCGCGTTCCAATAACCCAAAGCCACATGAGCGCCGCGATGAACCAATTCGCCATGCTCTCCTGCTTTACAGGCTTCGCCTTGTGCATTAATGACTAAGATTTCAGCATTCGGAATGGCTTTGCCAATGGAATTGGGACGGCTTTTAATTTCTTTAGGGTCAAGGTAAGTGCTACGGAATGCCTCGGTTAGTCCATACATTAAAAAAGGTGAAGTATTAGGCAGTTTCTCCATTAATTGACTCAGCGTTGCCTGCGGCATAGCACCGCCACTGTTAGTGATATAGCGTAAACTATCCTGTGCTTCACTCGGCCAATCAAGACTAGCAAGTTGAACCCATAATGGCGGCACAGCAGCAAGCCCTGTAATTTGATGTTTAACTACCACTTTAATCACATCGCGTGGTAATAAATATTCCATTAATACCACACTCCCGCCGCTTAAAAATGCAGTAGTTAGTTGCGATAATCCATAGTCAAAACTAAAAGGCAGAACCGCCAGTAATTTATCCTTTGAGTGATTGCCTAAATATTCACTCACGCTTTGAGCGCCAGCAATTAAATTATCGTGAGAAAGAACCACACCTTTTGGATTACCCGTGCTGCCCGATGTATACAAAATAGCCGCAATATCCTTACTGATTACCGCATGAAAATCCGCTTGTTTGCTACTGGTGATTAAATCATTCCAGTTATAGCAGTGCTCAGGTGTTTGCTCTATTAGGCAATCGGTAAGGATAATTGCTTTAAATTGCTTAAGATTAATCTGCTCAGCAGTTTGCTTATAGCGGCTAAGTGAAGTGATTAATATTTCAACATGACAATCATTTAAAATATAAGCCACCTGTTGAGCTTTAAGCAGTGGATTAACTGGCACAAATGCGCCACCAGCCATTGATGCAGCGTAAAAACTGGCAACTGCTTCCACTTGTTTAGGCAAGTAAATAGCAACACGCCCGATTTTGCTAAGCCCTAACTTGATCAACTGACAAGCCATTTTTGACGATAGCTGAGTTAACTCACCGTAAGAAAGCGACTGCTTTTTATGGATTAAAGCCGTGGCTTGTAAATCCGATTGTGCTGAATGAGTTAATGTATGATGAAAGCGAGTTGGCATTTTTTGTCATTGATTAGCGCTTGATGGGGGTATTTTAGCGTAGATTGGGAGGTTAGTCATAAGGGATGTTGATTAGAGGGATATAGAAGCCTGCTTGTAGATTATTGGTATTAGTAAAAGCTTCTTGAAAACCAAAGAATCATCCCCAATATAGGTCAATCTTGAATAGAGAAGGAATTAAGAAATTAGAAATGTTGAAAAAAAGTGTTTGTGTTTTAAGGGAATTATGGGATGTAAGGAAAAATAGGATTATAGGGCTTATCATTCTATATAGTGTGATCTTAGCTTCAATAGATTTGTTTTTCTTTAAAGATGCAGGAAAAACCCTTCCTGACAACAGTATGCATTTTCAATTTCAACTAAGAAGCTATGAACACTACTTAATAACTAACGTCGATTTTGAGAAGTTGTCAATGCTAAAAAAAGAGTTATTTCTTCAAAATGGACAAGAAAAAAAAATAACCTACCAGAAATTAGTCCAGTTTAAAGAGTTCCTTGCTCATCACACTAAACTACTTATTTATCTGAAAGATATACAAAACGTAATTCTCTACAGTTCAAACGAGCTGCTAAAGGTAGAGGAAAAAGCTCGAAACAAAATGTCTCGACAAGAGATAAAGGAATTAGATGAATTATTCAATAAAACTGATCTTAGTCTTGATAAATTTAAGAGATATATAGCCACTCTTGAGCAATCACAGAAACTTTTTCTTAAGGCAGTATCAACTAGTGGAGACACTCTAACATCTCAAGACCATATAAATTTCATTAACTTTCTAAGGAGCCAATATGGGGATAGAAATTCGTTGCTTAATGCTTTACAAAGTGGGAATGACTTAGCTCGAAGTGTCATACAGACAACAAACGAATTTTTGTTAGTTTATCCAAAAATTATTGATGCATATAATAGATATGCAAACTATGAAGAGCTTAAGAAAAATTGGGCTAAAATTATAACCTTTATCATATTGCTTATTTTTCAAGTCATAAGGGAAGAATCTACTGATAAACAGTAAGTAGTTTCTCGATAGTCAGGGGTTGCCTTTATTTTTTAGTAAACAGAAAAGCATTTAAAACTACAGGGGGAGCAAGTGTTATTTTGGATATCAATAAGTATTTTTAGTTTTTCAATAGGGTTGATACTAAATAATTCAATTAAGAAGAATAATGAAAGAAAGCTTAAGCTACGCTCTATCCAGAGAAAGATTGAAGCTAAAGAAAAAGCTAAGGCGGCTAAGATTGAAGAAGAAAATTTAAATGATGTTCAGCGCAAGATTAAAGAGTTTAAGCAAAAATAATTTTTAACAAGGAGTTTTGAACTAGGCATTATTTTGGGAGTAGATTCGAAGATGAACTTTAAATATTTAGGATTAAACCTAGCTCATTTTGCTAAGTGTTGGTTTGGGGTAAGCTGCTTAATTTAAATTAAAACCATGAGAATTAATAAAGTTTAAAAGTTATAAATAAAATGTGTTAAATTTCTCAATTATTACGTTTTATCATAGCCTGATAATTTTGCGTTTACTATGTGTGGATTTTCTAATATTTGAGATCACTTCTTTTTAAATTGGTTTTGTATTGTAGCGCCAAGCTTTTTCCATTCTTTTAAAGCCAGTTTTTAAACCCAAGTTCATAGCTTATTCAAGCTAACTCTTATGGTTTCTTTGTTTTTTCTACTTTCAGCAATTCTTAGTAGTTTAAGATCTTCAACATGATCTATCAAAAACTCATAAATTCTGCTGGTATGCAATTAAATAAGGTAATTAAATAAGGTAAAAAACAGTTGGTTGAACTGGTTATGTTGGTTATTCTAACCAAAAGTTTTTCCCGTTTATTGTAGCGTTATATTCACAATGAAATTAATTGTATTATGCTTACTGATATTCTCTGCGCAGATCTATTCTGAAGAGTTCAATGTTAATTTACTTATGTCTGAGTACGGATTGAGCCCTCAATCTATCGAGAACATTAACGACGGACAGTATTATAATAATCATCATTTTGTAACAATAGAGTTTAATGAGCTTCAAATAAGCACTAAAGATAAACGAACTGGCTCATTAGGTTTTGAAGAAAATGGAATAAGATACTTTACAACTAACAAAGGAGAGTGGGGAGCAAAACTAGAAGTAGCAATTAATAGTGTTAACAAACTGCTTCTTGAAGAATATGTATCTCATATTTACCCAAAGTATAGCGATGGAGGAGCGCTGTATATTGTCCATAATACGTCGATGAATAACAAAAATAGTAAGCTCAGTGTTATATCGGATCGCTCAAAGCCCTCTAAACCCAAGTTAATAACATTACTGCCTGATACACCCTATAGTTTTCACACAGATAAGTCTAAGTTAGATCGATCTCCCCTTGTGATGCTTGGGGAAAAAAGCATTATGGTATTACATGACCATGATAGATTGGAGATACTGTTGTGGAATGTCTTTTGGGAAAATAAGCTATTTCCATCTAGCATTGTGAGATATAAAAATAATTATTTTGTTGGGTTGTCGCATGGGGTTGCGGTTGTACCGGTAAATGATACTGAAAGCACTGTTTTTTATGCGGACAAAGAATTCAACAAATAAACTGTTAAAAGTTGAGAATCTCTTTAAATATGTATAAATTGACTCCGTTTTTTTCTGCTTAGATTTACTATTATGTTTCAACGAGAAAATATGAAATATTCAGGAAGTTGTCATTGTGGCAAAGTTAAATTTCAAGTCGAAGCGCCAGAGGTTATTGACGCGGATAAGTGTAATTGTTCTATCTGTAGCAAGTCGGGTTATTTGCATTTAATAGTGCCAGAATCAAAGTTTAAGCTGTTGTCAGGTGAAGAATATTTATCGACTTACACTTTTAATACTAAAGTGGCGCAACACTATTTTTGCAAGCATTGTGGCATTAAGCCATTTTATATACCTCGTTCAAATCCCGATGGTGTAGACGTTAATATTAACTGCATTGATACGCCAATTGTAAAGCTAAAAATATCGGACTTTGATGGTCAAAATTGGGAATCTCACGCGCATACATTGAGGCATAAAAGCAAAGAATCATAACAAAAAATTTAAGAGTGTTATGTGATGCTTGGTACTCCAACTTAAATTCGAGCAGCTCGTAGAATAACTATTAGTCCTATAAAACAATGAAGTTTATATGGTTAGTAAATAGTTTGAGCGAACAGATTTTAATTCTATATACCTACTCTCTAGTTATATAAAAATATTACTAAAATACAGAAAACTCTAATTTATATGTTTTTCTTGAAAAAACATGTGGTTTTTATAAAAATATAAGAAACACGCAATTTTTGAAGGTATCTTTGAGATTGAGCTTTTTTGAAGATCAGCCGTGAATAACTCTGCGAGCAAGATAATATATCTAGCTCTTCAAAATAATGGGAAGATAAGTCAGAGAAAAAGAGAACGTTTTAAAAGTTGGATCAATGAAGATAATTTACAGAATTTAGAAAAAATAATCTGCCACTTACTTGAAGATATTAATAGTAAGAGTAAAGAAAACAATCAGTAACGTTTTCTGAAGAATAAATTTAAATGATAATTAAAAAATCAATGGTGCTAGTGAGGATTTGATTTAGCAAATTAATTTTATTGCCAGTAACAAATAACAATGATCAAGGGATAACAAATGATAGATCTACTTTCACTCTTAATGATAGGGCTTGCCTTTTTTGTGGTTGCTGTATCTCCAGGACCAGCCAATATTTCTAATGCTGTTATAGCCATGAGTTATGGGAGAAAGGCGAGTTTAATTTATGGTGCGGGACTTTCGTCTGGGCTTGTATTTTGGGGCATTATAGCAGCAAGTGGTATGGGCGCGGTTCTACAAAGTTCGGTGTATCTTTTAATGGCGCTTAAATTTTTAGGCGGTCTGTATCTATTATGGCTAGCCTACTTATCGGGTAAGTCTGCATTTAAATCTCAAAGTGATAGCGCCGAAAATACTAGCCAAGCTATATCTAGCAAAAAATGGTTTATCCGAGGATTTATTCTTAATGTTTCAAATCCAAAAACAGTTATCGCTTGGCTGGCTGCGTTATCTGTTGGTTTAGATACTGGTGACAGTATGTACGCATTAGCATCAGGTGTGGCAGTATGTATATTGGTTGGCTTTTTAACAAATGCTATGTATTCACTGGTTTTCTCAGTTAGCGGTGTAATGAAAAGCTACCAAATTATTAGTCGTTGGGTGAATGGCATTGCTTCTGTGCTTTTTGCCACTGCTGGTATTGGCTTAATAAGATCAGCCTTTAATCGAAGTGCCGCTTAATAACAAAAATATTAACTTCAAATCATATCTACAGGCTATATGTGACTAAAATTTAGTTTTATGTTTTTATCAAACACCATTCATTGCTAGGCTCCAGATGAAGAAATATAAATATCAAAAATTAGCCAAAGCCATCTTTGCACTGATATTCATTGCCTCATTACTGATCATTGCTCAGGATACTTGGCTTAAAAGTCAATTTGAAAAAAATACTAATTATTATTTAAATCAAGCAAGCGTAGAAGCACTAAACCTAGAAATAGATAAAGAGCTTTTATTTTATGCCGAAAACGGAAACTTACCGGCAATAAAAAAAGTTCTAAAAATGAAAGTAGAAGAAAACACCAAAGTAATAAAAGAGCGACTACAAGATAGCCGGCATGATGAGAGTAGTATCTTGCTAATGCAACGTTCATTAAAATACGATCCTAGAAATTGCAATGAGAGTTCTTTAAGTCTATAAATTGGCTCTATTTTTTCTGCTTATAATAACTGTTAGGCTCTACAAAGGAGTTTAGAAATGTCTAAAGGTGAATGTAATTGTGGTGTAGTGACATTTGATATTAAATCTCAAGTATCCGATATTTTTATTTGCCATTGCTCCATATGTAGAAAATTTACTGGAAGTGGTGGAATTGCAGTTGTTATCGTTCCGAAGGCTGATTTTCAATGGTTATCTGGAGAGAGCTATATTCAAAAGTGGAATAAGCCAGGGCACGATTGGGAGGCTTGTTTCTGTAAAGATTGTGGATCTCCATTACCTGGGATGGATAGCGAATTTTATATGTATGTGCCAGCAAGTTTAATAACTGAAGGCGCAGAAAATTTAGAAGTAGCTCATCACATTTGGGTTGATTCAAAGGCGCATTGGGAAGTTATTGCAGATTCGGGCAAACAGCATAAAGGTGCATTTAACTCTAATAATTAACAAAGCATTCAAAACAACCTCCCCAGAAGCGTTAAACTACCCTCGCACTTGCCCCTCACCTATCACAACAAATTTTTCACTGGTTAAAGACTCTAGCCCCATGGGGCCATAGGCATGAATTTTTGATGTAGAAATACCAATTTCGGCACCTAACCCTAACTCGCCGCCATCTGAAAATCGAGATGAAGCATTTGCCATAACTACCGATGCATCAATTCGATTAATAAATTGTTCCGCGTGTTGTTGGTTTTCGGTGGCAATAACTTCGGTGTGTCCCGAGCCGTATTGATCAATAAACTCAATCGCTTCTTCAATATCGCTTACTACTTTAATGGTTATTTTTAAAGATAAAAATTCAGTGGCAAAGTCTTGCTCGGTGGCAAGTTGTATTTGGGGTAAAATGGCTTGCGTTTTGTCGCAACCCAACAGTTCAACATTATATTTTTCTAGCGCTTTTTGAGCTTGTGGTAAAAATGTTTTGGCTATGTCTTGGTCAACAAGCAACCCTTCAAGCGCATTACATACTCCAGGTCTTTGGGTTTTGCCGTTAACCAAAAGATTAAGCGCTTTTTCAAGGTTAGCGTATCGGTCAACGTATAAATGACAAATGCCTTGGTAGTGTTTAATTACTGGAATATAACTATTAGCGACCACATATTTAATCAGACTTTCTCCGCCTCTTGGGATCACTACATCAATCAGCTCATCAAGCTTGAGTAAGTCATTTAAAATACTGCGTTCGGTGGTGGCTAATACTTGAATTAAATCTTGGGGCAAGTTGGCTTTTGATAAAGCTTCTTGCCAGCATTTAGCAATTACTTGGTTGGTTTCAAAGGCTTCTTTACCGCCTCTTAAGATAATGCCATTACCACTTTTTAACGCTAAAGAAGCTGCTTCTACGGTAACATTAGGGCGTGACTCATAGATCATTAAAATAATGCCTAATGGAATTCTTTTTTTGCCGACTTTAATGCCGTTAGGGCGAGTTATTTCGTTTGTGGTAGTTACTAAGGGATCTCTTAACTCGGCAACTTCATGTAGTGATTCACACATTTGAGCAATGACTTTATCGTTAATGGTTAGACGATCAATCATTGCATCGGAAAGTTGATTAAGTTTGGCTTTTTGTCGATCAATTTGATTGGCATTTTTTAAAGCATCAGCTTGCTTTTGCAAAGACTTCGACATCTCAAAAAGCACTTGGTTTTTTTGTTTGCTGGTTGCCGTTAGTAATTTTTTAGATGCTTTTTTTGCTTTTTTACAGTTAGTAATTAATTGCTCTTTATTCATAATATTATGTGCTATAGGGTTAGATAAAAAATCAATAAAATATTAGTTCAACAACTTAGTTGAGTTTAACGAGCATTAAATAAAGTGCCAGGATTATGACTAGCTTTTAATGCCTCAAAAGTTTCTGCTTTACGACCATTAACAATAAGCGTTTCAATTTGTTTGTTGGTTGCGGTAATGGCAGCTTGTAGTTTGGTAGTCATGCCGCCAGTGGCAATGGGGTTGCTGGTATCACTAGCATAATTCATTATTTGATCGTCAATGGTATTAATTTGGGTGAGCATTTTTGCATCACTATGCTCTGCGGGATTTTTATCATATAGCCCGTCAACGTCGCTGCAAATAATTAGCCTGTCGGCTTTACACATTATTGCAACTTTAGCGGCTAAGTTATCGTTGTCTCCAACAACTAGCTCATCTATGACCACTGAATCATTTTCATTAATAATAGGAAGTGCATTTACTTTAAACAAATGACCTAAAGTATTTTTGGCATTAAGACGTCGTTTTTCGCTTTCAAGATCCGAACGAGTCAGTAGTAGTTGAGCACAAGGTATATCAAAAAATCGCTGCCAATGTTGCATAACTTGGTTTTGACCAATGGCGGCAAGAGCTTGTTTTTCGGGAATGGTTCTTCTTTGTTTGAGATCAGTGCCAGTTATTCCCGCTCCAGCGGCTACACTACCAGAGCTAACTAAAACCACTTGTTTGTTATTGTGGTGGCACTGATGAATAAAATCGGCTAACGCCAATAAATGTTGGGTACTACAACCCACACCATTAGGTGCAATAAGCGAACTGCCTACTTTAATAACAACTCGTTTCCAATTGTCTGATAACTGTTTCACACACAAACTCACGTTAATTGGCTGATGCTAGCTAGAACTTGGTTAAATTAAATGGCTAAGTTGTTGAGATCAAGCAAGATCAAAGAATGTCTTATAAGTATTAGCAATATGTACTCGTTCTCCTTCAAGAAGGATGATTTAAGTAGGGTATTTTGAAGTAGAACTTAGCAAGGAACGTAGATACAACTATGTTTGAGATAACCATTTTGAGTACAAGTTAAAAATTAATATTTTTAAAAATAGAGCACGTATATAGCAAGTTTTCGGTTCGTTTTATGTAATTAAAACCACTATTGTGTCTCTATTAGGTACAAAATGTTAAAGGACATTAAAGTGACTCAAAACGATAACCGCACAAATTATGAGCGTATTGCTTATGCAATAGATCACATTAAAAAGAATTTTAAAGAGCAACCAAGCTTAGAGGCAATTGCTAAGGAAATTCATGTTAGTCCTTTTCATTTTCAGCGTTTATTTACCGATTGGGCCGGTGTTAGCCCGAAAAAATTTACCCAATATTTAAGTGTTGGTTACGCAAAAAATCTTTTAAGAAACGAAAAACTGAGTTTGTTAGGCACGGCAGAAGAAACGGGCTTATCAAGCACTGGGCGCTTACACGATTTATTCGTTAACATCGAAGGAATGACACCCGGTGAGTACAAAAGAGGCGGTGAGAGTTTAGCAATTAACTATTGTTTTGCCGAAAGCCCTTTTGGAAAAATTATTTTAGCATCAACACCCAAAGGCGTTTGTCATATAGCTTTTAAAGAGGATGAAACAATAGCCTTAGCCGAGCTAAAACAAAGATTTCCTAATGCAAATTATCATCAGGTGGTGGATAAATACCAACAAGATGCCTTGTACATTTTTCAACAAGACTGGTCTCACCTTGATCAAATTAAGCTTCATTTAAAGGGCTCGCAGTTTCAGTTAAAAGTATGGGAAACACTACTTAAAATCCCCATGGGCGGACTATCATCTTATGGCGAAATAGCCAAAGCAGTAGGCAGCCCCAAAGCTTCAAGAGCAGTAGGCACCGCTGTTGGCAATAATCCTGTTGCTTATTTAATTCCATGTCATCGAGTGATTCAAGCAACAGGTGGACTTGGCGGTTATATGTGGGGCGAAACTCGCAAATCAGCCATGATAGGTTGGGAAGCGGCTAAAATGGGTGCACAAGCCTAATGAGTGCAATTAAAGATAAAATCAATGCAACGGCATGGCATGAGGTTATTGATGATATTGCGGGCAATGGTTATGCGGTTGTGCCTAACTTTATGAGTGAGCAAAACTGTAAAGTTTTAATTGATAATTACGAAAATAAAGTGGGCTATCGTAAAACCGTTACCATGGCTAGGCACCGATTTGGGCTTGGCGAGTATAAATACTATGACTATCCGCTCCCACCGATAATACAAGTGTTAAGAGAAGAAATTTATAGCAGGTTAGCACCAATGGCTAATGGCTGGATGAATGCGCTTAGAATCGATGTTAGCTACCCCAAAACACTTAACCAATTGCACCAGCACTGCAAAGAGCACAACCAATTAAAACCAACACCGCTAATTTTAAAATATGGGAAAGGTGGCTTTAATACTTTACACCAAGATCTTTATGGTGATGTTTATTTTCCACTACAAGTAGCCATTTTTTTAAACGAGCCCGAAGTCGATTATACCGGCGGAGAGTTTGTATTAACTCAGCAAAACCCTAGGGCGCAATCTAAAGCTACCGTATTAAGACCTAACAAAGGCGACATGTTGATATTTCCAACCAGATACAAACCCGTTATGGGAGCTAGAGGATATCACCGCACCACCATGAAGCATGGCGTAAGTGAAGTAACTAGTGGAGAGCGGTATGTCATGGGTATTATTTTTCACGATGCCGTTAGTTAAAAATATCTTATTTTCAGTAATAACTTTTTAATAAACAATGAGGACAAAAAATGTCAAATATTTTAGAAAAAACAAGCCAATTTAGAGCACTACATGAGCGTAGTGAAGGATTTATTATTCCAAACCCTTGGGATATTGGCAGCGCTAAAGTGCTTGAAGATCTCGGGTTTGAAGCATTAGCAACAACCACTGCGGGTTTTGCTTTTAGTGTTGGTAAAGCCGATGGCTCAACAAGCCGTGAAGAAGTAATTAACAATGCAGGACTTATCGCCAATGCGGTTTCCATTCCTGTTAATGCCGACTTACTTAACGGATTTGGTGATAGCCCAGAAGAGGTGGCAAAAACCATTACTTTAGCAGGTGAAGCAGGTCTAGCTGGTGGCTCTATAGAAGACACCACAGGCAACCCAGATGCACCGCTTTATGACTTTAATTTAGCCGTTGAGCGTATTGAAGCTGCAGTAGAAGCCGCAAGAGCATTAGATCACCCATTTGTACTAACCGCACGTTGCGACGGATTATTTGCTGGAGCTTGTGAGCTAGACTATGCCATAGCCAGAATTCAAGCCTTTGAAAAAAGCTGGTGCCGATGTTTTATATATTCCAGGCCTTGGGAATCTTGAGCAGGTAAAAACAGTGTTAAATGCAGTAAATACACCAGTTAATGTGCTAAGTACCATTGGTGATTTAAATGACGCTACTGCATTAATTAATGCTGGCGTGCAAAGGGTTAGCGTGGGTAGTTCATTATATACCGCAGTAATCGACCATTTAGTTAATGATGCCAAAAAATTAAAAGCTGGTGATGCAGGTTTTGTTGATGGTGTTGGCACTTATATGGCCTTACAAACTAAGTTTTCTCAATAGAAAACAACGGGCTCTGTATAAATAAAATTTACAGAGCTTAATCCCCAACACAACAATTACAGAGAAAAAACAATGAAAATTTATGACGTAGAAAATTTCCCTAATCCATTAAGAGTAAGAATTGCATTAGCTGAAAAAAATGCACTAGATCAAATTGAATTTATTCATGTTGATCTTTTAAAAGGCGAACATCGTGAGCCTGATATGCTGGCTAAAAATCCACTAGGAACTGTACCTGTTTTTAGAGCTTGAAGATGGCTCGTATATTTCGGAATGTTCGGCAATCACTGAGTACATCGACAAACAGTTTTCGGGAACATCATTAACTGGTGAAAGTGCCGTCGAAAGAGCACGCATTGACATGATGCATAGAAGAGCAGAGCTAATGATCCTTGAGCCGCTTGGTGATTATTTTCATCAAGCAACCGATGGCTTGGGTCCAGAATTAGAAAAAGATCAAAATAAAGCTTGGGGGCTTAAACAAAAAGCCAAAGCAGAAAATGGTTTAAAATATTTTGATGAGCAACTCGCAGGTGTTGACTATGTTGCCAACAACCAGTTTTCTATGGCTGATATTACCTTGCTTGCTTGTATGTTTACGGCAGGTTTTGTGCAACTTGAAATTCCAGCAAGTTACACTAATTTAAACCGTTGGTTTGAACAAATGAAAGCCAGAGCGAGCGTTGCACAAAATATTTAAGTTTAAATTGTTGTACGCTACGCTATTAAAAATATTCACTTTCTAAGAAGGTGGATATTTTTTTATTTCTAGATTTTATTCCTGTTGTCATACTTTTCTCTTGTTGCTTGTCCTCTAAAAAATAATATAGGATTAACCTTACAAGAGTAAAAACCTGATCGCTCCATCAATGCCGCGATCAAGTCGTTTCAAAACACTAAACCTCAACATGCTTCCACGCGCCACGTTTAAAATACCAAACACCCACAACGGCAATTAAACTTTCGGCAATAGTTATGGCTAAAAATACACCTGTTGGCCCCATGTTAATGGTTTTAGCTAGCACAAAAGCTAGGGGAATTTGAAATAGCCAATAGCAAAAGAGGTTAATGTAAGTGGGTGTCATGGTGTCACCTGCGCCATTAAAGGCTTGAACCACTATCATACCAATGGCATAAAACCCGTAGCCATAACAAACATATCTTAAACAATCAATTCCATAACCGATAACTGCTGGATCATTAGTGAATAATCTTATGGTTGGCTCGGCAAAAATGATAAAGATAATGGCTACCGACACCATAAATATCACGTTGTATTTGGCCACTTTCCAAACTGATTGCTCTGCTCGCTCTGGTAAACCTGCACCTAAGTTTTGTCCAACTAATGTAGCAACGGCATTGCTTAAACCCCAAGCAGGTAAAATCGCAAAAATCACCAGCCTAATGGCAATGGTATAACCTGCAATTGCGGCACTTCCGTAAGTTGAAACTATTCTTACTAGCGCAACCCAGCTTGCGGTTGCAATTAAAAATTGTGCGATTCCGCCAAATGAAGTTTTAAGCAATTTTGCACATACAGGCCAAACTAATTTTAAATGATTAAAATCTAATTTAATTCGGTTGTTTGCATTGGTTAAATGATAAAGCTGATATAAAACACCTACTCCACGTCCAATATTGGTGGCTACCGCTGCACCAGTAACACCCATTTCAGGGAATGGTCCCACACCATAAATTAGCATGGGATCAAGCACAATATTGATACCGTTTGCTAGCCATAATGATTTCATCGCAACGCTGGCATCACCAGCGCCACGGAAAATAGCGTTAAATAAAAATAGATACAAAATAGTAATTGAGCCGCCAAGCATTATGCTGGTGTAAGAGCTGCCTTGCTTAATCACTGAATCGGTTGCACCCATTAGCCGCAATATTTCTTCGGCAAAAAATAATCCAATTGCTCCAACGGCTAAGGCAACTAATGCACCAATCCAAACGGTTTGTCCGGTCACCACATTAGCGCCTTCATTATCTTTTTCGCCGATGCGTCTGGCCACGGTGGCGGTTACTGCCATGCTTAACCCAATAGCAATGGCATAAAGCAAAGTAATAACGGCCTCTGTTAAGCCAACCACGGCTACGGCATCGGCACCTAATCCTGAAACAAAGAAAATATCGGTGACGGCAAATACCGATTCCATAAGCATTTCTAATACCATGGGTACGGCTAATAAAAATGCCGCTGTGCCAATTGAGCCTTGAGTAAAGTCTTGTTGGGTATCGCCTTTTAACGCGCGTTTAAATAATTGGTTAAAATGTTTAAATTTTGAGATCAATAATTTCAATTTTTTTGTCCTCTACCAAACGAATAAAAAATACTAAATGTTTGGCTTAGTAATGATAGTTAGCAAATGCGTTAAGATAAGTAGGCATTTGATCTAGAAATAAATATTAGCTATAAAAGCCGCAAATTTAGATCTGATAATTGATAAGGACGAGGTAACCGTTTGGTCTAAATCGAAAAAATATTGACTTTAAGGTAAAGACAAAACGGTAACAGCTAAAACCCTATCGGTGTATCTACTGATTAATAAAGTTGAAGTGTTCATTGTCTTTCCTTAGTAAGAATTAAAACCGATAAAATCATACGTTAAAAATGATTAAAGTCAAATTTATCCTTTTAAGAAATTAACCTTTAAGGTTATAAAAATTAAATTCAATCTTTTTAAGTTAGTTTGGTATTCGATCTTAAATGAAAAGCAGGGTAATATTGGTTTATCTGTTTTTACTTAAAATTATTTTATGGCTAATCAATTACCGCGTGTTGCCATTTTTGTTGACGTGCAAAACGTGTATTACACTACCTCGCAAGAATTTAATCGAAATTTTGATTACAACAAGTTTTGGGCAAAGGTTACCGATGGTCGTGAGGTTTTTTGTGCCAATGCTTATGCGATTGATCGCGGTGATGAAAAACAAAAGCAGTTTCAAAATATTTTAAGAGCCATTGGGTTTGAAGTAAAACTAAAGCCTTTTATTCAACGCCGCGATGGTTCATCAAAAGGCGATTGGGATGTTGGTATTGTGATCGATGTATTAGAGCAAGCTGAATCGGTCGATAGAGTGGTGCTAGTTTCTGGTGATGGCGATTTTGATTTACTCGCTCAGCAAGTGATTAATAAGTATAACATTCCATTTGATGTATATGGCGTAGAATCGTTAACCGCAAAATCCTTAATAGATAGCTGCTCTAAGTTTTATCCTATTACTGAAAAGCTGTTATTAAATCCTCGTTCAAGTACCCGATAGTTAAGATGAATAAGTTTAAAGTTCGCTCAGCTAAAGTTAGTGATTTGCCAAAATTATTAGATTTTGAACAAGGCATTATTGAAACCGAAAGACCGATGGATCCTACTTTAAAATCTGGGCATATTAATTATTATGATATTGAAGCTATGATCAAAAGCGAAAGTGCCGAAGTTTGTGTAGTTACTCATCATGAGAAAATTATTGCCTCAGGTTATGCCAAAATTAAAGCCTCAAAAGATTATGTAAATCATAAACAACATGCGTACTTAGGGTTTATGTATGTTGATGAAAACTATCGAGGCCAAGGTGTTAATGGTTTAGTGGTTGACGCTTTAAAGGCTTGGACAAGAGAGCAAGGTTTAAAAGAAATAAGACTGGAAGTTTATGCGGATAATCCTGCGGCTATAAAAGCCTATGAAAAAACAGGGTTTTATCAGCATATAATTCGAATGCGTGTCAAGTTAGATTAATATACCCGTTCTCCTTCAAGATGCTTGTTTCAGTGTTCAGCCAAAAAGTTTGGACAAGGCGCAGCTTGCAGGAAATGGCAAGCCCTTTTCAAAAGCTGCAACACAGTGCAAGCTTTTTGACTGAGCACCCGAAGGGCAAGGCAGTAAGCCAACCTCTTTTTCGTTATCAATGCTTGAATTAGAATGACTAATCCTGCGCATTAATGCCTCAAATAGGATGGCTTACTGTCTTGCTGAAACATGCATCTTGAAGGAGAACGGGTATATGTCTAATATTAAAAAAATACGCGCCGTAATTAGTTGGTCTTCTGGTAAAGATTCCACTTTAACGTTGCTTCGTTTATTAGCCGATCCTAATGTTGAAGTAGTTGGCTTATTAACTACTTATGTTGGTGATTCTATTCCTTTTCAGGCGACATCATTATCAATGGTTAAAGCGCAAGCAAAAGCCGTTAACCTACCTTTAATATTAGTTGAGCTACCGAAGGTCTTTCCCGCTAATGAGGTCTATCAATCGTTAGTGATTAATGCAATTAAAAAGAGCGATCTTAATATTGAAGCTGTGGCGTTTGGCGATATGTTTTGTAATGGTATTGCTGAATACAGACAAAGTTATATTGAGCCTGCTGGGTTAAAGTGTTTGTTTCCATTACTGGGTGAGAGCTCAATATCGCTGGCTACAGAAATTATTGATGCGGGTATTAAAACATTAATTTCTACCGTAGACACAACACAATTGGATAAGAAATTTTTGGGTAAACAATATAACCAAAAATTAATTCGCTCGCTTCCGCAATCGGTTGATCCTTGCGGCGAAGATGGGGAGTTTCATACTCTGGTTTATGATGCGCCTTGCTTTACTTCACCACTTAATGTTGAGATTGAAAAACACCAAGATGATGGGCGTTTTTATTCTGTTGTAATGAAATTAAAAGCAAATTAATAAAAAGTGATAGTTTTATGAAAGCAAACTGTATTTGCGGTAATGTACAAATAGAAATGATGAAGCCAGTTGAGGTTTTAACCAGTTGCAATTGTTTTACCTGCAATCGTATTGGCGCGCTTTGGGCGTATTTTAAGCAAGCCGAAGTTAAGGTGACTTGCAAGCAGAAGCCAACAGTTGGCTTTAGGCACGGTGATAAATATTTAGAGTTTCAGCACTGTTCAATTTGCGGTTGTGTTACTCACTATGTTGCAACAGAAAAATATGAACAAGATCGAATGGCGATTAATTGTCGTATGGTCAATTTAAAACAAATGCAAGATTTGCCTATTCGCTATTTTGATGGTGCTGATACATGGGAGTTTATAGAAAATGAATAAAATTAATTTAGCCGACAAATTTAATTTGTTTGATGATTTATGGTCACCAAAGATTATTGCAGAGTCAAACGGACAATTAGTTAAACTTGCTAAAGGCAAAGGTGAGTTAGTTTGGCATTCTCACGATAATGAAGATGAGTTATTTCTAGTTCTGAAAGGTACATTAATCATTAAGCTAAAAGACAAAGATATTACTTTAAACAAAGGTGAAATTTTTGTTGTACCTAAAGGTGTTGAACACTGCCCTGTTGCTAATGAAGAAACGCATTTTTTAATGATTGAGCCAGCATCAACAAAACACACGGGTGATACCGACTCAAAACAAACTAAAAGTTTAGACGAACAAAATTATATTTAGCCGGTTGTTATTTTTCGTTAGTGCCAAAAGATAAAAACTTGTGCTTTATAAAAGGCATTAAATTTAAAATTAAATCTAAATGCTTGGCTTGTAGTTTAGTTTCAAAGTAACTCGAAAAAATTAAAAATGCAGCACTATCTTGAATTTGAATGGGCAGAACAATGGCTGACTTTAATGGGTAGCGAGTAATTAATGTATTTAAAATAACTGAGTTACGATTTTTGTTAATATAATCGCTAATGTTATTGATCTGTAACGAGCTTTGTTTAAGCGCTACTTTTTCAATATGTTCTTTTTCAGCATCATTGTTATAACTTATCTTAAGCTGAAAAAGGTTTTTAAAATTACTTGATGGCGAAAGGTGCTTAAATCGGAACCCGTCTTTTTGAGAGTCTTCTACAGCAATAGTAACTAAGTCGCAGCCTGTATAGCTAGTTAAGTTATGGTGCAAAATTTCTGTTGCTTCGTTTAATGATTTAGCGGTTTGTAAATGAGATAGAATAGATAACACGGTATCTGAGCGTGAAGACATTTCATTAAATGAAGTGATGAGTTCACCAATTTCATTGCTGTATGATTCTTCAATTTGATGACCATAGTCACCGTTAGACACTTGTGAGAATGCGGCTTTGGTTTTTTGAATAGGTTTTAAAACTCTAGAATTAAAAAACAAACCAAACAATAAAATAAAACCTACAATGCTAGTAATTTCGGCGTTAGAAGCAATAGATAAAATACTACCTTGTTGCTGATTGGTTTTTTCAAATAATGTTAGTAATTGATTGATATTAACGGTTAATTCGTCAATATTTTCAACAATATATTGTGCTCCCCATTCGAGCCTAGGCTCTTCTTTATTGTCACCAAACTCATCATTTAAACCTTGAGTAAAGCTGCTCCACAGTAGCGCAGATGACTCAATAAGTTTTGACATTTCATTAATGTCTTGAGAGCTAGCAAAATTTATCGGGTTTGATTCGATATTATTTAAAAGGTTATTGATAGTATTAAGAGAATTAATGTTTTGCTCAATAGCATCAATTTGCTGAATAGTTACCTTATAATAGACTTCTAGATCGCGAAAATAACTTTCAAAGTCTCTTGCAGCATTAAGTTGGTAGATTTGGCTGTTTCTTTTTAGCTCTATAATTGCATCATTTAAGCGGTAGATTTTAGCTTTTTCTTCAGAGAGTGATCTTGCTTGGCTCGATAGGCTTTGTATGGTGAGCGATACCGCGATCCATAAAATACTAATAATAGTTAAAGAGAGTAATACTTGATAATGAATACTATTTTTAAATTTAGCTAACATTGCGCCCCCAATTTAAGTTTAAATAAATGCAATTAATTTGAACTTAAGAGTTTATTTAGGCAAGTTTGTTACATTTGATAAACCGCTGACCAGTTAGGGGTATTTTTAATGTTTTGAACTTAGGCTATCTACAATAATACAATTTCGACCATTATTTTTGGCGGCGTATAATGCATGATCGGCTTTTACTAGGGCGCTTCGGGTAGATTGGAGTTTGTCGATGCTACTTATGCCAAAGCTTAACGATAGTTTAATTTTATAGTCTTGGTGCTCGAACTCTGTTTCAGCGAGGTGTTGCTTTATTTTGGAGCAAATATCAACGGCTTGCTGTGGGCTGGTTTCGGGAAATATTAATAAAAACTCCTCTCCACCCCAGCGAACCACAAGATCACCTTCGCGAGTTAATTGTGTGAAAATTTTGGCTAGTTGTACTAAAACATAATCACCACATTCGTGACCATAGTTATCATTAATTTGCTTAAAGTGATCAATATCGCAAATAACCACAGAGCAAATATAGTTGGGATCTTCAATAAAACTCTCTATTAAGTCGAGCCGATTTCGAGCTTCTCTACGATTGGCTAGTTGGGTTAAAGTATCAATATGAGAGGCTTGTTTAAATTGTTCTTTAAGTTCGTGTAACCTTTTATTGGTTTGTGTTCTCGAATATTCGTGCACAAAGCTCAGTATGCTTAACCCTAAAAATGAAAAGATAAAACGAGACATTTGTGTTGGTGTATAGTCGGCCTGAAGGATACCAAGAGAAGGCACATAAAAAATAATTGATGCCCCAGCAATTAATAAAGCAATAGCTATAGTGCCTTTTTTAGCTCCTAGCATTTGAAATAAAGCTGGAACAACCGCATAACACCAAAGCATTCCCGTATTATTAGCAGCGCCAGTAATAATTAAATAAAAGAACAGTAGTAGGCATATCATACAGGCAAGAATTGCGGCTCTTTCAATACTACGACTTTTAATCATATAGACATAAGTGGCAATTGAAAGAACCCAAAAAGAAGTGAGTGCCGTAAATAACAGTGTGTTTTTTGCTATGATTGCTAAATAAATGAATAGGGGGAAAAATACTACAGCAACAATAGTAAATAGAGCAATAGCCGTTCCGTGCCAAAGCTCATTTAAATTTGCTTTTCTGCAAATTTCTTCACCAAGTAGTTTTTGTGTAATCTTGGATATTGCCATGTTATCAGACTGTTATAAAGTTACTGAAAAATATACTGAGTAAACAAAATATTTTCTATGATGTCGGCTCCTGTTTCTTCCATGACTGCTTCAGATATTCTTAGCTCAGCCTGCTGCTGTAATGATTTACGTTGTGCTTGATCTCGAATGACCGATTTATCTTGGCGGTTAAAAAAGTCAATTAACGCATCTTGCATCAGCGGCAGGTGAGTTTCTACTAAAGCAAGATTTTCATCACCGCGTACAACTACTTGAACCTGAACCACAACATAACCCATTTTTCTGCCTGTGCCTTGATAAAAAGTCATGATGTTCGGGCTTATTTGGTAATATTTAAGTGGTAATTGTTCTTCTTGTTCTTCTTCACCTTCTGCGGTTACCTCTTCTCCTTCTACAGACTCTTCCGCTGCCCATAGTGAAGTGTTAACCATGGCGAATAACAGTAGCATTAATAAGCAGAAATTTTTCAAGCGATTTATCCCTAGATTGATGACTAATGGTTTAATTATAGCTTTAAATTACCAAGGGTGTTAAAGAGTAATTGCTTTTAGCGAAGGAAGTTTAAAGACAGAGTATTTAAATCGTTATAGCCCAGGGAAGATAAGGGCTATAACTACTTGTTAATTAAGCTGGTTAGGCTAAATTTCTACCATTTCAAAATCTTCTTTACCTACACCGCACTCAGGGCAAAGCCAGTCTTCCGGCACATCTTCCCATTTGGTGCCAGGGGCAATACCATCCTCGGGCCAGCCTTTTTCTTCATCATAAATCCACCCACAAACAATACATTCCCATTTTTTCATAATAATTCTCTATTGCAAACAACTGAATATGGGCAACTTTATAACGACTTTTGTCTAAAACTTCAAGCAAGTGAATGTTTTTAACCGAACATCTTGCAGAGAAGTGATGGTAAGTATCAACAGGCATCAATCCTTTGCTATAATCGCAACAGATTTTAAAAAGATGTTGTTAAATTGAGTCCAAATACTTTTGAGCTACTCGCCTACAGAGGTAGTTTAACCCAGCGTTTTAAAGAAATGATGGGACAAACACCCAAGCTAACGGTGCTTAAACAAAGGCGAGAGATTATTCCAATACAAGATAGAATATCATTGCCTATAGGCTCGCGTGAGTGGGCGTTTGTGCGCGAAATAAAAATGTCAAAGGGAAATCAAGACTGGATGTACGCTCGCACCATAGTGCCAACTGCTACATTAAAAGGAAATGGTGGAAGGTTAACGGGTTTGGGAAACACCTCCATTGGTAAAATTTTATTTGGCAGAAATGGCGCTTATCGGCAAGATTTAAAAATTGAAGAGGTTATACAACTGCCAATTGTTAAAGGGCTTAAAATGCAATTAATTAATTACCCTTTATGGCAAAGACGCTCTATTTTTGAATTACAATCAGGGCCAATTTTGGTAACAGAATTATTTTTACCCGACTGTCCAATTTATAGTTCGTCCAATTTATAGTTCAGTTTATACTCATGATCATAACCGCTCAAAATTAGCCTTTAAGTGTCAATGAAATCAAATAAACCAACATCATCGGTAACTTTTTGGAATACTTTGCTGCTTATGCTTAAAGAAGCCAAGTTACAAGTGTTTAAATTAGCACCTTCACACATTTGGCAAGCTCGTATCAAAGAATATGGGTTGCTCATGCGTGTTGATAAACCCATAGGCACACTTTTGCTACTTTGGCCAACATTGTGGGCGCTTTGGTTGGCAAACAAAGGTGTTCCTCCGGTATCGTTAATTGTTATTTTTACTCTTGGGGTATTTTTTACTCGTTCAGCAGGTTGTGTGATTAACGACTTTGCCGATAGGCATTTTGATGGCAAAGTAGAAAGAACAAAAAACAGACCATTAGCCACAGGCAGAGTTTCAGAAAAAGAAGCCATTATTCTATTTTTAGTTTTGTCACTGTTAGCCTTTGGGTTAGTTCTTTTTTTAAATAAATATACAATCGTGTTGTCATTTATTGCTATTGTGATTGTTACTATTTATCCCTTTATGAAGCGTGTAACCTATTTTCCTCAAGTGGTGTTAGGGAGCGCTTTTTCAATGTCGATCCCTATGGCATTTGCAGCAAGTAATAATGAGGTTCCTCTGCAAGCTTGGTTGCTTTATGTGGCAAATTTATTATGGGTGCTAGCGTACGACACTCTTTATGGTATGGTCGATAAAAAAGATGATCTAAAAATTGGGGTGAAATCAACCGCTATATTATTTGGTGAAGCAGATCTGGCAATTGTTGGTTTGATCCAAGGATTCTTTTTGTTTGGAATGATTATGGTAGGAAGTCGTTTTAACTTAAATTTTTGGTACTTTATTGGTTTACTCGTTGCTTCTGCATTGATTGCATGGCAACTTCACCATTGCCGTAAAAAACAAAGAAAAAACTGTTTTAGCGCTTTTATTAATAATAACTGGGTTGGAGCAGTTATTTTTGTGGGTATTTTGATTTCAACAATAAAATAGACTTTAATTAAGAGTGTGTCATCCTTTTACAGATAACATGGATAGTTGTAAGACTGCTAGGTTTACAATATGTCCCAAATGGCTTCATCAACAGTTATAGACAAGAAAAAAGTTTTAGTTGCAGAAGATGATTTTGCTAATCAGCAAGTGGCTCGTTTATTTTTAAAAAAAATGGGTTATGAAGCAGAAATTGCAGAAAATGGTCAGCAAGCCATTGAGCTAGCTAACGCTAACCAATACGCTTTAATCTTTATGGATTGTCAAATGCCGCTTGTTGATGGGTTTGAGGCAACTCGGCAAATTCGCCAACAGAGTAAAAATACCCAAACTCCCATTATCGCTTTAACCGCAAATCTACTCAGAGGCACCGATTCAGACTGTTTTGATATTGGCATGAACGATATTTTGTTTAAGCCCGTTAAAATGGACAATATGCAGGCTATGCTCAATAAATGGATAAAAGAACATAGAACATAGCACTTAGAATTTAGCTCTTAGAACTCAATCCGCACGCTCAATTCTCTACGGATTTAGTTGTAATATTTTTAGTTTACTCTTAATGAGTTGCTCAGCTTGCTGGTAATCAACTTTATCAATAGCGCTAATATTGTCGGTGAGTTTATGTAAAATTTCTTCTTGAATAACACCTCGGCTTTGCGCCTCGGCATAAGGAAGGCGATGAAACATAACCATTGAATAGCGTGGACAAAAATGACTTTTAAAGCGTTTTTCTAGCTCGAAAGCCAATGCATTTTTTAATAAAAAACGTTCATCTCTTACTGAGTCGCGCATGGTAATGTAGTTTTCGATTGCCATATCAGCAATAGCGTTTCCATTGGGCTGTCTTAACGCATCAGTTTGGGTAAAAATGCTTGCCCAGTCGCTTCCATATTTTTCTATTTGAGTATCGAGCGCCCAAACATCTTCAAAACCGCAATTCATGCCTTGCCCATGGAAAGGCACAACCGCATGAGCGGCATCACCAATTAAAAGGGCTTTATCTTTATAATGCCAAGGATCGCACCTTACCGTGGCCAGTTGTCCTGTTGGGTTATTAAAGTAATCATCAACCAGTGTTGGCATTAGGGGGAGAGCATCGGAAAAATGTTGCTTAAAAAAGGCTAATAATGTATCGGCATTATTAATAGCGTTAAAGCTAATATCACCCTCAATTGGCATAAACAAAGTGACGGTAAAACTTTTATCTAAGTTAGGTAGCGCAATTAACATATAACCACCACGTGGCCAAATATGTAAGGCATTAGGATCCATTTGAAATTCACCATTGTTATCTGCTGGAATGGTGAGCTCTTTATAGCTATGCCCTAATGGCTCTATTTTATGTTGGTGAGATTGCTTGTTGTGAATGGCATTTCTTACTGCCGAAGCGCTGCCGTCGGTTCCAATAATTTGAGTGAAAGGTTTATGATATTTTTCACCTGATAATTCATCCTGCAAAAGAATTTTATTATTTTCAAAATCTACATCAAGGCATTTTTGGTTAAAGTGAATGTTTACTTCGCCTTGCTCTTCGGCGGCATCCATGCACAGGCTATTGAGATCACCACGAGAAATCGAATAAATCACCTCGTCTGCTTGTTGACCATAAGGTTGCAAATGCTGATTACCTGCATCATCATGAACCATGCGACCTTTCATTGGTATTAGCATTTTCTTAACTTGGGGCATTAGTCCTGCTTGTTCCAGTGGAAATATACCGCGATTGGCCAAGGCCAAGTTAATTGAACGACCCGCAGAAATGTTTTGTTTGCGCATATCGGGGCGGCGTTCATAAATTTCGACATTAAAACCGCGCTTGGATAAAAATACGGCGGTTAAACTGCCTACAAGCCCTGCGCCTATTAAGGTGATGGTTGGTTGATTTGCGCTCATATTAATGTCCTATTCTTTACTTCTCTTCTCTAATTTTTAATTATTGTTTAAGACTCGCTTTTAAAATTTGCACAAACTGATAGCAATCTTCAAAACGATTATAAAGCGGCACTGGAGCAATGCGAATAACATTAGGGTAGCGCCAGTCGCCTGTAACACCAGCTTCTTCTATGCGCTCAAACACAACTTTGCCATCAATGCCATGAGTATCAACGGTTAAACTTAACTGACAGCCATATTCACCTTTATTGCTTGGGGTGAGTATTTTTATATCATCGCCTAGTTCACTGGTGAGTAAGTAACGCAAATAATCAGTCATTGTTTTTGATTTTTGCGCAAGTTTTTTAATGCCGCCTGCTTGTTTAACCGTGTCGAGTGATGCGCGAATAGCAGCAAGGGATAAAATAGGCGGGTTGGATAATTGCCAGGCTTCGGCGCTGTGAATCGGTTTAAAATGATTTTCCATTTTAAAGCGGGTGGATTTATCGTGTCCCCACCAACCGGCAAAACGAGGTAATGACTCATTAGCATGATGGTTCTCGTGAACAAAACAGCCTGCCACTGAACCTGGCCCCGAATTTAAGTATTTGTAAGTACACCAGCAAGCAAAGTCTACTTGCCAGTCGTGTAGGCTCATTTCAATATTACCCGCAGCATGAGCTAAATCGAAACCCACTTTACAGCCTTTACTATGACCTGCTTTAGTAATGGCATGCATATCAAAAACTTGCCCTGTGTAATACTGAACACCAGGCAACATAATTAGGGCAATTTGCTCACCTTGTTTTTCGATAATATCTAAAATATCTTGTGGGTCTATTGTGCTTTGACCATCACGAGGTTTCACTAAAATCATCGCTTCTTTGGGATCAAAACCATGAAACTTAATTTGTGATTCCACCGCATAATGATCCGAAGGAAAAGCATGATCTTCAATTAATATTTTAAAGCGGGTTTTACTGGGCTGATAAAAACTCACCATCATAAAATGCAAGTTAGCGGTTAAGGTGTTCATAGCAACCACTTCGGATGGTTTTGCGCCAACTAAATCGGCAAAGCCGTCGGTTAAAAATTCATGGTAGGGCATCCAAGGATAATCACCCGAAAAATGGCCTTTAACACCGTAGGTTTGCCATTGTTTTAATTCGTCATTTAAGTATTGCTCGGTTAATTGCGGCTGTAAGCCTAAAGAGTTACCGCAAAAATAAATTTCATCATCACCATTTTTTTGTTTGGGGATATGAAATTGACTGCGCATTGCCGCTAGTGGGTCGTTTTGATCGAGCGATTGAGCAAACGATAAAGTATTTTCAAAGATCATAAACATTTCTCAACATTTAAATTTTATTTAAACTAATAAGCTGTGGATCAGATGGTACTGCGTCGGTTTTAATTTTGGGGATCTGTAAGTTACATAAATAAAAACCATCTTTAATATTGTTATCAACAAATACCATTTCAGTAATGGTTTTATTGATAAAGGCATCCATCTTTTAACTGAGTGCTATTAAGTTCAACATTCCAAAATAGTCGATGATTAGAAAGCATGCCTTGATCAAACATTTTGTCGATAGAAGGGAAGTCTACTAATAAGTGATTAATTTTTCTTTTAAGCAAATAATTAAGCGCGCAATTAGTTAAGTAAACGGGATAATTATCGGTATTATAAGTGGTTGTTTTTTTGCTGGTTGAATTAGGCAGTGTTCGGATCACTAACCCTTCTAGCTGTTGTTCAGAGTAATCAGCTAAGCTATTTTCTAATTGGGTTTTGGTGATCACTAAATTATCAGCATCAAACTCGGGTAAATATTTTTCGCTCACATCTTTTGCAAGGTTCGGTTTAATTGATACAAGCGCAACAGGAAATAATGATTGTTTGAGCGCTTTATAAACCGCAACGGGTTCATCAACAATATGCGCGACGGATTCAGTATGGGTGCCATTGCAGTGCGGAATAATGGTAAGTTCATTCACATTACAACTGCCGCCACGTTTTGGTATCACCAATAAAGCCATCACCTTCGAGAGTTTTGCTGGTGCAAGCCGGCGCACCAAAGTGACTGGGCTGTTTGCCATTAGGCTTTAAACTAATGGCTATCGACATCGCTTCACCTAGATTTGCCGAGTATTGAATTTGATTAATGGTTAATTCAACCTGCATACCATTACCTTGTAAATCGACTTAATTCTAAACCTAACCATTCTAGTGCGGTGCCATGTAATAGTCGTGCCTTAGTGGTGGGATCATTGATGTTTTCATTGATCAATTTTCCAGGCTCTAGCTCACCTAATGGAAATGGATAGTCAGTACCCAGTGCTAATTTATCCGCACCCATCAGTTCAATTAAGTAATGCAACATTTGCGGATCGTGAACTAAAGTATCTAAATAGAATTTATCTAAATATTCACGCGGATTGACATTATTATCTATCGCCACTAAATCGGGTCGGCAGTCAAAACCATGCTCGATGCGACCAATGGTTGAAGGAAACGAACCGCCACCGTGGGCAAAAGCCACTTTTAATTTGGGTAGTCGTTCAAATACACCACCAAAGATCATTGAACAAATGGCAAGAGAAGTCTCAGCAGGCATACCCACTAGCCACGGAAGCCCAATAATCTTTCATTTGATTTTTGCCCATCATATCCCAAGGGTGAACAAAAATTGATGCGCCTAAATCTTGTGCGGCGGCAAAAACATCAAATAGCTCGGGCGCATTTAAGTTCCACTCATTAACATGCGAGCCAATTTGTACGCCAGATAGTCCTAAATCATTAACGCAGCGTTCTAACTCTTTAATGGCTAAATCGGGGGATTGCAAAGGTATAGTGCCAAGCCCTGCAAAGCGTGTTGGGTGATCATCACAAACTTCACCAATATGATCGTTAAGTAACATGGAAATATCAAGCGCATGAGCAGGTTTTGCCCAGTAACTAAACATTACAGGAACCGTTGATAAAACTTGCACATCCACTTTATGTTTATCGCATTCATCCATGCGAACATGCTCATCCCAGCAGTTAGATTCAATCTCGCGAAAGAAGGTTTCATCTTTCATCATGCGCGCACAGCCGCACTTGTGATGATCGAGGCTTATCCAACCGCCATAGCCGTATTTTTCTTTTAAGTTAGGCCAGTTTTTTGGCAGTATATGGGTATGAATATCAATGGTTAACATTAAGAGGTTGCTCCTTGCTTTTGGTGGTCAAACTCAAATTTATTATGCGGCATAATATGACCACATTGATCACAAGTGCGTTTTTCTTCACTTGATAAAAAGCGATTAAAAACCCCGCCAAAATCATTTTCGATATCACGCAGGGGAAAATATTCTTCATAGAGCTTGTGATTGCATTTTTCACAAAACCACATCAGTGCATCGGTTTCATCGGGTCGTCTTACTTGCTCAATCACTAAACCAATAGAGTTTTCAAAGCGCACGGGAGAATGGGGGACTTTAGGTGGCAATAAAAAGACTTCACCTGCTTTAATATTATATTCCACCACTTTGTCGTCTTGTTGAGTGCGTAAACACATTTCACCTTCGAGTTGATAAAAAAACTCGGGCCCTTCGTTATAGTGAAAATCTTTTCTGCCATTAGGGCCGCCAACTACCATAATGATCATATCGCCTTCGCGGTAGACCTCTTTGTTGCAAACAGGCGGTTTTAATTTATCGCGGTTATCTTCAATCCATTGCTGAAAATTTATCACTTGCATTGGTGCGCTCATGGTTACTCCCGTTATGAAATTTTTATTTAATCACTAATGGTGGCAATACATTTAAGCTCTATACCAATAGGTGTTGGCAGACAGTTAATTTCTACCGTAGTACGGCAAGGCTGATTATCGGCAAAGTATTCTGCATAAACCTTATTGTAGGCTTTAAAGTCATCTTTCATATTGGTAAGAAAAACCGTTACATCCACCAGTTCCATCCAGCTTGAGCCAGATTCCTCTAGAATGGTTTTTACATTATCAAACACACTACGGCATTGAGCTTCTATATCATATGCTTTAATGCTGCCGTCTTCATTTAAGGTTACACCAGGGATCTCTGTTGTTCCCGCCTGCCGAGGGCCAACTCCGGAAAGAAAAAGCAAATTGCCAACCTTGCGAGCATGAGGGTAAAGCCCAACCGGTGGCGGCGCTTTGTTGGTGCTTATTTTGTTATCTGGGTTCATTTTGTTTATCCGTACAATAAGTTGAATAGTTAAAATGTTTAATAAACTGACTATCAATAATAGTGCAATGAGTGATTATTATAAAATTGATAAATTGGGCTAAAGTTTAAGCCCTAGCAAGAAAAGCTAGTTTAAGAAAAATTTGCAGCCGCAAGCGCTAGCAAAAATATTGAGAGATGTTTTTTCGGTTGAATTAACAAACATAAATGTGGTTAAAGTTTTATTGGCTGAGTTTATTAAAGCGTTTTCTACACGTTTTGTAAATAGTTTAATCGTTAACAAACTTTAAACACGCTCAAAAAAAGGGCTCATTTTCTTAAAGCAAAAAAATCTGTTATCTTGCTTGAATACAATAATGACAAGGTATCAAAACAATGAACCGACTTTTCTTAGCAACTGGGTTGTTTTTATCTGGCCTATCAATCAACTCTTTTGCCCTCGACTATCAAGATCAACAAAAGCTTCATGACATAGCCAATAAAATTTCGGCGAAAAACATTGAAAAAGATATTCAAAAATTGGTCAGCTTTGGTACAAGGCACACCTTATCCGAAACACAATCCAACACTCGCGGTATTGGTGCAGCCAGACGTTGGATTAAACAAGAGTTTGAGGCTATTTCTAAAGCTTGTGGCAATTGTTTAGATGTTTATTTTCAAAAAGATACCATTGCTGGTGAAGAGCGTATTCCCAATGCCACCGAGGTGGTAAGTGTTATTGCTATTCAGCGCGGCACTAGCGATCCTAATCGTTATGTGATTATGTCGGGTGATATTGATTCTAGAGTTACTGATGTTATGAACTTTACCGCAGATTCTCCTGGTGCCAACGATAATGCATCGGGTGTTGCAGGCACTTTAGAAGCGGCAAGAGTGCTTAGTCAATATCGCTTTAACGGTAGCATTGTATATGCCGCGTTGTCAGGGTGAAGAACAGGGCTTGTATGGCGGAAAGATTATGGCTGAGCAAGCACAAAAGGATAATTGGCGAATAAAAGCAGTATTAAATAACGATATGATCGGTAATATTGAAGGGGTTAATGGAGTTATCAACAATACCACCGCCAGAATATTTGCCGAAGGTACTCGCCAAACTGAAACTAAAGAGCAAGCAAGACTGCGCCGTTTTACCGGTGGCGAAGTTGATTCGCCCAGTCGAAATTTAGCCCGTTATATTGACTTAATGGCTGACAGATACATTCCCAATTTAGATACCATGGTTATCTATAGGCTCGACAGATTTGGACGCGGTGGTCATCATCGCCCGTTTAATGATTTGGGTTATCCTGGGGTGCGCATTATGGAAACCAACGAGAACTACTATCGTCAGCATGAAGATTTACGGACTGAAAATGGGATCAAATATGGCGATACCATTGATGGGGTAAACTTTGATTATGCCGCTAAACTTACCGCGCTTAATGCAGTGTCTTTAGCTGGCATGGCATGGGCGCCTAATCCACCAGCTAAGGTTGCAATTGAAGGAGCGGTTTCTCCTAGTACAACACTTTCTTGGAAAAAAGCCGACAGCCAACAAAACCCTCAAATAAAAGGTTATAAAATTTATTGGCGCTTAACCGATGCCCCGCAATGGCAATTTAGCCGATATGTTGGCATGGTTGATAAATACACCTTAGAAAATATTGTTATTGATAATTACTTTTTTGGCGTTGCCAGCGTCAGTAAAGAGGGTTTTGAAAGCCCTGTGGTTTATCCGGGAGCAGCGGGTGCCTTTGGGGAATAAGTTCTTATATTTTGCCAATAAAAAATAATATTTAATCAGCGTCTTTTATTATTATGATAATCAATAAAGCGCTTTTAACTAGGGTTTGAAAGATCAACAGACCCTAGAGTTTATTAGGAGCTAAGTGCTCGACTCTTCATCTTGTTGCTCTAATAAACTACGTTCTAATAAATAAGCCGCAACATCTTCATTTTGAACGCGCAAATAAATATCCTCAACCGCAATGGTAAAGTCAATGGATTCAAAGTGAATTTGCTCACCTAAAAAATAGTGGGTAGAACGCCAATCGTCGCTTCTTCGATAAACCGTAACATCGGCAACATCTTGCTCAATAAGCACATATTCTTTAAGTGTTGGAATGTTGATATATTCAATCAGCTTGGTTTTTTCGTCCATTTTTCGAGTAGAGCGAGAGATAACTTCAACAATAATTACTGGGGTGTCGGTGTAATAAGGCTCGGACTCATTAAAATTACAATCCACCAATACGTCGGGATAATAAAAATTATTGTGCGCTCTAACCTTCATATCCGAGCCAAAAGGTTCGCATGGTGAGCCTTCTAGGTGATTGCCCATTTTTCTTGCGACATTACCTGCAATCCTCTCATGATTTGCACTGGCACCAGCCATTGCATACACCTGCCCATCAATAAGCTCGTGTTTAATTTTGCTTTCTAGTTCACCTTTTAAATAGTTTTCAGGTGTAACACTGTTATCTTTATTGGCAACTGACATAAATTTAACTCAAATGATTGAACGCTTAGAGTGAATATATTGACACTTAACGATTAAGAGAGCAAACGCTTCTGTTTTGGGGGATTGAATCATGTGCAAAAAATGACAGGAAAATCAAAAACTGTCATTTAACTGTCATGTAACTAACACCTTTTGTAATTTTTCTGAAATTTATCTCAGATAGACTTTTGCGGATTTTAAAAATTAGAACAGTCCGTTTGGAGATAAAATATGAAATTTACGCGTTTGTTCTCAGCGTTAACAGCCGCTGGCATGATTAGCTTGGTTGGCTGTGGCGGTGGTGACATTAATATTAATGAGGGAGATGAAGTTGTTGTTCCACCACCACCTGTTGTGGAGCCTACTGGTTTTCAGTGTCCTACTGCTTTTTCTGAAGAAATTGTTGGCGGTATTGGACCATTTGCAACTGCTTGTCGTGTAACTGGTACTATCACTGCCGATGCGACTTTTGAAAATGATGCTGCTTGGGTGCTTTCTGGTAGAGTTGCGGTAGGTAATGATCGCGCCGATTCTGCAGTGTTAACCATTGAAGCGGGAACAACTATTATTGGTCAAAGTGGTGACGACTTCTTAGTGGTGCGTCGCGACTCACAAATTGAAGCATTAGGTACGGCTTCTGCACCGATTGTTATGACATCTGATGAAGATGTAACAGGTGGCACAACGGGAATTGGTCAATGGGGCGGTTTGGTTTTATTAGGTAATGCGCCTTCTAATCTTTGTGATACCGCAGATGATGGCTTCGATGCCGATGCGACTGAGCTAGCTGAGTGTTCAATTAGCGCAGAAGGTGATGCGGGTTTATATGGCGGTGACGATCCAAACGATAACTCTGGTACATTAAACTATGTGCTAGTTAAACACGCTGGTATGGCATTAGGTTCGGGTGATGAACTTAACGGTATTAGCTTTGCGGGGGTTGGTGATGCAACAACCGTAGATTACATTCAAGTACACGAAAACTTAGACGATGGCGTTGAGTTCTTTGGTGGTACTGTTAACGTAAAACACGTTGTTTTAACCGGCAATGGCGATGATAGCTTCGACTGGTCTTTTGGCTGGACGGGTAAAGCGCAATACGTTTATGTTCAGCATAACGACACAACAGCACATCGCGGTTTTGAGCTAGATAATAACGAAGACTTTCCTTTAGCAACTCCGCTCACTAATCCAATTGTTTCCAATATTACCGTTGTTGGTAGCACTGCAACCGACGAAGGTAGTGAAGGTATTTTACTCCGCAATGGTACTGCTGGTGCATTACACAATGTGTTAGTAACAGGCCCTGCTGGTATGGGTGAGTGTCTAGAAATTAACGGTGATGAAGCACAAGATAATGCCGAAGCGGGCAATCTAGTAATGACTCACTCGGTGATTGCTTGTAACAACGGTGAAAACTTTAAAGGTGATGCTACTTCTACATTAACTACCGAAGATTGGTTCTTAGGGCAAACAGGTAATAGCGCTTATTCCGATTCTTCTGCATTAAACTTAGCGGTTAATGGCTTTGAGCCGCAAGCAGGATCGCCATTATTAGGCGCGGGTATGGATGCATCTAGCGTTGATTCATTTTTCGATGCAACAGATTATATTGGTGCATTTGATGGAACTAATAACTGGACCGATGGCTGGACTGTTGGTGTAACGGGTGGCTTCCCATCAGATATCGAAAACGCCTTAGAAAAAGGTTTAGCCACTGATGTTTCTGCTGAATTCCCAGAGCTTACAGACAAGCCCGTTTATCGTTTAGCTAACGGCACAACCTTCACCGAAGATGTGACCTTAACTAACGATGCGCACTGGATCTTAAATGGTCGTACTGCGGTAGGTAACGACAGAGCATCAAATGCAACATTATATGTTCAGCAAGGTACAACCGTATTTGGTGAAACAGGTGATGATTTCTTAGTGGTTCGTCGCGGTTCAAAAATTGAAGCGGTAGGTACACAAGGCGCGCCAATTACTTTTACTTCGGTACAAGATGTTACTGGTGCTGAAACGGGTATTGGTCAATGGGGTGGCTTAGTTTTATTAGGTAATGCACCGTCTAACTTATGTGACACGGCTGACGATGGATTCGACGCTGACGCAACCGAACTGGCTAATTGCTCAATCAATGCTGAAGGTGATGCCGGACTATATGGTGGCGATGATCCAGAAGATGATTCAGGTACGCTTAAATACGTTATCGTTAAACAAGCAGGTAAAGCGCTTGGTTCGGGTGATGAACTAAACGGTATTAGCTTTGCAGGTGTTGGTAGCGGTACCGAGGTTGACTACATTCAAGTTCACGAAAACCTAGATGATGGTGTTGAGTTCTTTGGTGGTACAGTCAATGTTCGTCATGTGGTATTAACAGGCAACGCAGATGATAGCTTCGATTGGTCATTCGGTTGGACTGGTAAAGCGCAATTTGTTTATGTTCAGCATAATGATGATCGCGCGCACCGTGGTTTCGAGCTAGACAATAATGAAGATTTCCCATTAGCTACACCTCTCACTAACCCTGTTGTTTCAAACATCACTGTTATTGGTAGTAACGCTACTGACGAAGGTAGTGAAGGTATTTTACTCCGCAATGGTACTGCTGGCGCATTACACAATGTTGTTGTAACAGGCCCTGCTGGTATGGGCGAGTGTTTAGAAGTTGCTGGTTCCGAAGCGCAAGACAATGCCGAAGCGGGCAGTTTAGTGATGACTCACTCGGTAATTGCTTGTGAAAATGGTGAAAACTTTAAAGGTAACGCAACTGCTACACAAACAACCGAAGAATGGTTTTTAGCTCAAGAGGGTAACAGTGAGTACGACAACGTAGAAGCGTTGAGCTTACTTGCCGATGGTTTCACACCTCGCGCTGGTTCTCCATTATTAGGTGCGGGTATTGATGCGGCTGATGCTTATGATGATCCTTGGTTTGTTTCTACTGATTATGTTGGTGCATTTGACGGTAATACTAACTGGATGGACGGCTGGACCGTTGGTGTTAATAGCGGAATTCCTAGCGAAGTAACTTCGGCTGATGCGCAAAATTTAGCAACGGACATGTCTGCTAGCTACCCAGCATTAACTGACAAACCAGTGTTTGTTTTAGATACCGATGTTGTATTTACTAGCGATGTTGTTCTGACTTCTGATAAGCACTGGATCTTAAAAGGGCGCACAGCGGTTGGTAATGATAATGCAGACAGTGCGGTACTTTATATCGAGCCAGGCACAACGCTTATTGGTGAAACTGGTGATGACTTTTTAGTCGCGCGTCGTGGTTCACGCATTGAAGCTTTAGGTAGCGCATCGGCGCCAATTATTATGACTTCTATCCAAGATGTTACTGGCGGCACTACTGGTATTGGTCAATGGGGCGGCTTGGTTCTTTTAGGTAATGCACCGTCTAACCTATGCGACACTGCTGATGATGGTTTCGATGCCGATGCCACTGAACTAGCAAACTGTTCTATCAGTGCAGAAGGTGATGCAGGGCTTTACGGTGGTGACCAACCAGAAGATAACTCGGGCACACTTCGTTATGTTGTGGTTAAGCAAGCAGGTAAAACCTTAGGTTCGGGTGATGAGCTAAACGGTATTAGCTTTGCAGGTGTTGGTAGCGGTACCGAGGTTGACTACATTCAAGTTCACGAAAACCTAGATGATGGTGTTGAGTTCTTTGGCGGCACCGTTAATGTTCGTCACGTTGTTCTAACAGGCAATGGTGATGATAGTTTCGACTGGTCATTCGGTTGGACGGGTAGAGCGCAATATGTACTGGTTAAACATAACGACACAAAAGCGCATCGTGGTTTCGAGCTAGACAATAACGAAGACTTCCCACTGGCTACACCTTTAACCGACCCAAGAGTTGCCAATGTCACCATTATTGGTAGCACTGCAACCGATGAAGGCAGCGAAGGTGTATTACTCAGAAACGGAACCGCTGGTGCACTACATAACTTCATTATTACTGGTCCTGCTGGTATGGGTGAGTGTTTAGAAATTGCCGGCACCGAAGCACAAGATAATGCTGAAGCGGGCAACCTAGTGATGACTCACTCGGTAGTTGCTTGCGAAAACGGTGAAAACTTTAAAGGTAACGCCACATCAACTCAAACCACCGAAGAATGGTTCCTTGCTCAAACAGGTAACTCAACGGCGGCTTCAATGGCTGATGTGATTGCAGGTTTTGAAACGATTACTACGGCAACTGCCGCTGATGTGAACGCAATTGACCCATGGTTTGATACCGTTGACTTTATTGGCGCAGTAAAAGCTGGTGACGACTGGACTGCGGGCTGGGTAACCGTAGGTTTAGAGTAAGTGTCGGTTTAGAGTAACTGAGCCACTATTGATAAAAACTGAGCCATTAAGTTAACCAATTTAATGGCTCATATTATCCAACAAGGTAAGTCGCTTTGCGTCTTACCTAAATTTTTAAGGGTTATTTTAAGCTGTCAATTGTCAGCTTGCTGGAGTTCACCATGGTAAAAACACATCAATTAAAGATCTCAAATCAATTAAAAATGCCAAACAGAGTTGCAAGGGCTGTTTGCGGGGCATTAATAGCAAGTAGCTTTTCACTTGTGGCAGTTGCCCAAGAAGAAAATGAAAACGATTCTGAACTTGAAGAAGTGGTTGTTACAGGCAGTCGCCTTCAAGGGAGCGCACAAGCAGTTTTAGAAGAAAGAAAAAACCAAGCTTTTGTGGCTGATATTTTAGGCTCTGATCAAATTTCAAGAACCGGTGACGGCGATGCAGCTTCGGCGCTGCGTCGTGTTACGGGTTTAACCTTAGTCGATGGTAAATTTATTTATATTCGCGGTTTAGGTGAGCGTTATTCTGCCACCTTACTCGATGGCTTCACCGTGCCATCACCTGATCCAACTCGTACGGTATTACCGCTCGATTTATTTCCATCGTCAATTATCGAAAGCTTAAATGTGCAAAAAGCTTATTCGCCTGAGCTACCTGCTCACTTTGCTGGTGGTAATGTAAACATTCGCATTAAGTCTATTCCTAATGAGCCAATTTTATCTATTGGTGGTGACTTGGGGCTAAATTCTAATAATTCTGGTAGTTCACCTTGGTATTCAGGTGGCAGTGACGATGCTTTCGGCCGCGATGATGATACTCGTGCATTACCCAATTTATTTACCCAAGCTTTTGCCAATGATGGCATTAATAGTATTCCCAACGAAGATGCGGTTACATTATTAGGCTCGCTAAATCGTGATATTAGTGCAGAAAATGAATCGGCCGATCCTAACTATGGTATTAACTTTACTTGGGGTGATAGGCTCGATATGGATAATGGCTCTGAGTTAGGGTTTTTATCGGCGATTTCTTACAAAAATGAGTGGGATTTCAGTGAAGAGCGTAACGTTAATAACTTGGCTCGTACTAGTGATGGTGTTCGCATTAACGAGTTTGCCGATGGCCCTTCTACCGAGCATAATGTAAAGTTTAGCGCCATGGTAAATGTTGGTTATAACTTTAACGAAAACCATAAGTTTGAGCTTAACAATATTTTACTAAGAGATACTCGTGATCGCTTAAGAAATCGTTTATTAGAGTCAACCAACACTATTAACGAACCTAATGATGAAAGGCGTCAACTCGATATTACCTATGAAGAGCGAGAAATGATTTCGCATCAGCTTAAAGGGACACACAATTTCCCCGAGTGGAAAAACTTAGGGGTCGATTGGTACTATTCAACCAGTACTGCCGAGCGTGTTGCACCTGGGGGCTTAGAAGCATTTTTCCGTGTTAACATCGAAGATGGTGTGCGAAGTGAACGTTTAGCTTCTGATGTTGATACGCTATACCTTTTCCAAAACCTAGAAGATGAAGCCGAAAACTATGGTGCTAATTTTTCAGTGCCATTCTTTTTTGATGATTTTAGTGTTGAGCTAAAAGCCGGCGCCGATTTTGTTGAAAAAGACCGTGCCGCAGAAAATATCGAAATTGCCATTCAAACCTTTGCAATCCCTTCGGTGTATTTACAAGGTAGCGACTATTCACAAATTCTATCTGATTCAAACCTAGCACAGCCTGATTTTACCGTGCGCTTAGATGATAGAACCACTGGTGGTGATAAATACCGTGCGGCAACATTAAACGACTCTTACTATTTTCTAGCTGATTTTGAAGTGGGTGCTCACTGGCGATTTACTGGTGGTGTTCGTTATGAAGACTTCCGCCAAATTTCAGTGCCGTTTCAGGAGCATAGTGAATTTTTTGACGTAGAAAACGACGAGCTTCAAAATCTGCTATTTGCCGAAGACGAATGGTTTCCTTCTATTGCGGCCACTTACATTGTCGATAGCGAAATGCAATGGCGTTTTAACTACAGTCAAACCGCAATTCGCCCCGACTTAAGAGATATTTCAACCAGTTTTTATATCGATCCACTCACTGAATTTTTAGTGCGCGGTTCAACCTCGTTACAAAGCTCAATTATTGACAACTTTGATGCACGTTTTGAGTGGTATATGGAAACAGGCAATAACTTATCGGTTGCATTTTTTGCTAAAGATATTCAAAACCCTATCGAAATGATTGAACTGCCAAGTGCAACAGAAGGGGCTCCTCAACTGTTAACCGCTAATGCGCAAGAAGGTGAAATTATTGGGGTAGAATTTGAATTTTTAAAGGATTTCACCTTCTTAGGCGATGAATATGCCAACTACTTTATGTCGGGCAACTTAACGGTTTCAGATTCAGAAGTGAGTATTTGCTCCGATGCTAATCCAGACACATTGTGTTTGTTTGAAGAGCAATTAAAAGATGCTCTAAATACGTCTGAAAATGTAACCAATGTTATTACTAATAATACGCGCCGATTAATTGGTCATTCTGAATGGGTTGTAAATATGCAGTTTGGTTGGGATTCTCAAGATAATGAGCATGCCGCCACGTTAGTTTATAACGTATTTGGCCCGCGAATTATTATTCCTGGTGTAAGCGGATTTGAAGATGCCGAAGAAAAATCATTTCATTCTTTAGACTTAGTTTACACTTGGTATCCAACCTTTGACTCTACCGTTAAGGTTCAGGTTAAAAATTTATTAGGTGAAGATAAAATTATTGAACAAGAAGGTGTTGATATTCTTAAAGAGACTGTTGGTACTGAATTGTCACTAAGTTTTACTACTAATTTTTAGCTGGATGTTAACCCTTCTCTAACTCTCCCTAACCCTCTCTTTCAAAAGAGAGGGGATGTTTTTTTACTCCCTCTCCCTTTGGGACTCCTACACGGATGTAGGTGATACAGCAAAGCAGGAGCAATTGCCGAGAGGGCTGGGGAGAGGGGATTGGAACTGTAAGTGATTTTAGTTTGTAGCCTCGATTTTAATCGAGGTTTATTTTATTGGTTACCACCATAATTAAAAGCTTAAACCCATGCTTGTGTTGCAAGCAACTCCATCAATCAATATTTGAATCCATGCTGAGAAAACTACGTGAAAAGTAGTAAATTTAATAATAAATCAAATCTTGTCAAAAAGTTGAAACATTCACAGTCTACAATGCTTTTTTGAAAAAATTTAGGGTTATTGTTTTTATCTTTAAAAAGCAATTTCTAGCAGATTGGAATGATTAGTTGGTCACCTCCGATAGATCAACCAATCAAACTTAACATGGATGTTTAACTTAATTTGAGGTTATTAACAAATGAATAAGATGTTGGGTAAATTAATTGTCCCTTCAATAATTATAGCAAGCGCGTCAATTGCTTCACATACCGTGATTGCAGATACATTAAAACCTGTGGTTGAAAAAAGTGTGCAGATTAATCAGTCTGCTGTTAAGTCACAACAAAAAATTGATCGATTAGCTGAGCAAATTGACAATAAATTATTAGAGTTTAAATCGGTGACTAAAGAAACCGAAGGCTTAAATATTTATAACCAACAAATGCAAAAGCAAATTGAAAATCAATTGCTAGAAATGTCTAACCTTAATGAGTCAATTGATAAAGTAAGCATTATCGAAAGACAAATCACCCCATTAATGCTGCGTATGATTTCAGGTATTGAAGAGTTTATTAAACTGGATGTGCCGTTTCAAAAAGCTGACCGTTTAGAGCGTGTTGAGCGCTTAAAAAGCACTATGGATAGAGCCGATGTTTCGGTGGCAGAAAAATTCCGCCAAGTGTTAGAAGCACTGCAAATTGAATTAGATTACGGTAGAACCCTTAAAGCCTACCAAGACACTTTTAAGTTAAATGGTGTTGAACAACCAGTTAACTTTTTGCGCGTTGGCCGAGTTGGTTTTTACTATCAGTCAACCGATAAAAAACAACAAGGTGTTTGGAGCGCGGCAAATAATCAATGGCAAGAACTTGGATCAGAATATTCAACTCGTATTGCTAGCGGCATAAAAATGGCTCGCGAGCAAGCGGCGCCAGACATGCTGAACTTACCTTTTTTCTCAGCCCAATAACTGATTAATTTGAATATCAGTCATTAATAGAAACGCATTAGTAGGATATTGAAATGAACAAGTTAATCAGTTTATTAACAATCGGTTTGTTGAGCAGCTCAGCTATGGCTGCCGAATCGGTAGATCTTGATTCTTTATTAAAAAAATTAGAACAAGGTAACTATCAACAATCTCAGCAAAATAAACAACGCGAGCAAGACTTTATTAGCAAGCGCACTCAGCAAGACGCGATGTTAACCCAAGCAAAAAACGAACGCACAGCGGCAATTGCTCAATCGGCACAACTAGAAACCGATTACGAAACTAACGAATCAAAACTTGCAGATTTAAACACGGTGTTCGATAACCGTTTAGGATCATTAAAAGAGCTTTTTGGTGTTTTACAACAAGTTGCTGGTGATGCTAGCGGTAAAATTGACCATTCATTAGTTTCTATTCAATACCCAAATCGTGCTGAGTTTTTAACTAATTTGGCGCAAGAAATGGGCACCTCTTCAAAGCTTGCTTCTATTGAAGAAATTGAGCAAGTTTGGTTTGAAATGCAACGCGAAATTGTTGAGTCGGGTAAAATTTCACGCTTTGAAACCGAAGTTATTCCAGTTAACGGCGCAAAGCAAACCCAAGAAGTTGTTCGTATTGGTGCATTTAATATTGTGAGTAATGGCAACTATTTAAAATATGTGCCCGAGTCTAAATCCGTAGTGACTTTACCAGCACAACCTTCTGGTCGTTTTACTTCTACCGCCGAAGAAATACAAAATAGTAAAGGTGAGCTCGTGGATTTTGCCATGGATCCAACACGCGGTAGTTTACTTGAGTTATTAATTGAAGCGCCATCTACCGAAGAGCAGGTACATCAAGGTGGCATTCCTGGCTATATTATTTTAGCGCTTGGTTTATTGGCGGTATTAATTGCGGCTGAAAGATTTATTGCCCTTTTCATTATGCAAAACAAAGTGAAAAGTCAGCTTAAAAGCGAAACCATTAATGAAAACAATCCGCTTGGACGCATTTTAAAAGTGAAAGAAAAATACCCAGAAGTTGCGGTTGATACTTTAGAGTTAAAACTCAGCGAAGCAATTTTAAAAGAGCTACCTAAAATTACCCGCAGTATTACCTTTATTAAAATTATTTCGGTGGTTGCGCCATTACTGGGCTTATTAGGAACGGTAACCGGTATGATTATTACCTTCCAAAAAATTACCCTATTTGGCGCTGGCGACCCAACCATTATGGCGGGTGGTATTTCACAAGCATTAGTAACAACGGTATTAGGTTTAGTTGTGGCAATTCCTACAACCTTACTCTACACCTGGTTAAATACCCGCAGTAAAGGCATTGTTCATATTCTTCAAGAGCAAAGCGCTGGCATTATTGCAGAGCGAGCTGAGAAAGTAGGGGCGTAAAAGTGTACTTTTTGATTGAAACAATCGATGGTATTCGCGCATTTTTAGACACAGGCGGCACGGTACTTACCTACATTGGTGTGCTGATCTTTTTAATGTGGATCCTCATCATTGAGCGCCTGTCTTATTTATGGTTTGGTTATCGCAAATATCGAAAGTCAGTGATTAACACTTGGAAAAGTAGAGACGAGCGTGACTCTTGGAATGCTGAGCAAATTCGTTTGGCAATGATTTCCAGAGCCAAAATGAGACTTAACCGTTCACTACCAATGATCCAAACCATGGTAGCGCTATGCCCACTTTTAGGCTTGCTTGGCACAGTAACAGGCATGATTGAAGTGTTTAACGTAATGACTATTTCGGGCACGGGTAATGCTCGCTCGATGGCATCGGGGGTTTCAAAAGCTACGATTCCAACCATGGCAGGAATGGTTGGTGCGCTATCGGGAGTTTTTGCTTCTAGTTACTTAAAGCGTACAGCCAAACGTGAAACCGAATTGTTAGAAGACAAACTAGTTTTAGATCATTAATCGCTTAAAAAATATAAAGCGAGCTAAAAGAAAAGATTAAAAAAGTTGATAGGTTTTTAAAACTTATCAACTTTAATTGGAGACAAAAATGAGACAGTCATTTGCAAAAGTTTTTGAGGAAGAAGAAGATTCCGAAATTAATATGACACCCATGCTAGATGTTGTATTTATTATGTTAATTTTCTTTATTGTAACCGCCTCATTTGTAAAAGAAGCGGGTGTTGAGGTTAATCGTCCCGAAGCAAAAACTTCAACTCAAAAAGATCAAGCAAATATCTTAATTGCTATTACTCCAAATAATGAAATTTGGATGGACAAAAGAAGAGTTGATCCCGAGCGAGTTCAAGCCAATATCGAAAGACTGCACGCAGAAAACCCACAAGGTACGGTGGTTATTCAAGCTGATAAAAAAGCAACTACTGATACTTTAGTTAAGGTTATGGATGCTGCAAGAGCTGCTGGAGTTTATGACGTTTCGTTAGCAACTGACAACTAAAACTTAAGTTTGAGAAATTTTTCATGAAGTATGTTAACGCAGTATTTGTTGCTCTGGTTATTACCGCCGCATTATTTATTACCATGCGTGTATTAATTCAAAGTGGTGACGCCACGTTTGAAGAAAAAAAAGAGCGTCGTAATCTTGAATTTGTGGATACCCAGCGGGATGAAACCGTTAAGAAAAAAGATCCTAAACCCAAAAAGCCACCAAAGCCAGAAGAAGCGCCACCGCCGCTAGAGCAACCGCAAATGGAGTCGGCAGAGTTTGAAAGTAACAACAATTCATTAGCTTTTTCTGCTGACTTAAGTGTTGATACAGGCTTAGAAGGCGGACTTGCTTTAGATTCGGGTGATGGTGAATATTTGCCTATCGTAAAGGTGGCACCAATATATCCGCGTAGAGCATTATCACGCGGTATAGAAGGTTATGTGATTGTTGAATTTACAGTAACCAAAACTGGATCGGTGAGAGGGCCTAAAGTGGTAGAAGCACAACCAGAAGGAATTTTTAACCAAGCTGCAATGGATGCCGCAAAAAAGTTTAAATATAAGCCAAGAGTGATTGATGGCGAACCAACTGAAGTGGCTGGTGTTCAAAATAAAATCACCTTTAAGATGAATCGATGAGGTGCACTATGAAATCTTTAAACCTTAAATTAAATGCAAGTTGTTTAGTTAAACCATTATTAATCGCAGGTTTAGCATTGCCAGCGATTTTTCCATTTTCACCATTAGCCCAATTAACGGGCTCAACGGCTATTGCGGCAGATGCCAAAAGCAAAAAGAAAACTCGTAAAACCCCAGCATTAAGAGCCAAGGTTTATAATCAGCTTTCTAGAGCGCAAAAACTAGCAGATGATGGCAAAGTAAATGAAGGCTTAGATGTATTAAAGCGTTTGGAATCTCGCGCGGCTACCATGAACTCTTATGAGCTAGCCATGATGTGGAATTTCTACGGATTTATCCACTACGGCAATGAAAATATTAAAGAGGCGGTTGGCTCTTTCTCTAAAGTGGTAGCAATTAAAAATATTCCAGAATCATTAGAAAAATCGACTTTGTTTAGTCTTGCACAGCTAAGTATGCAGGTTGAAGATTATAATAAAGCTTTATCGTATATCGACCGATGGTCTAGCTTGCAAGATGGTGCATATCCAAGCAAAGCTTATGTATTAAAAGCCAATGCAAACTATGCAATGAAAAACTACGCCGAATCACTTAAAAACATTGCATTAGCCGTAAGCCAAGAAGAAGGCAAAGGCAAATTGCCTAAAGAAAATTGGTTAGTGTTAAAACGAGCGCTTCACTATGAGTTAAAGCAACCTAAAGAGGTTACCAAGGTTTCAGAAAAGTTAGTGCGGCTTTATGGTAAACCGCAATATTGGGTAGAACTTGCCAATATGTATGGCGAAGTTGGTGAAAGCGATAAGCAATTAGCGGTAATGGAAGCGGCTTATCAACAAGGTTTTGTGAATAAAAAAAGCGACTTTTTAACTTTGGCACAATTGTACTTTTTTAAAGGTGCACCTTATAAAGCGGCAAAGTTAATGTCTGAGCAACTAGAAGCCAATGTTTTAGAAAAAGATGTAAAAACACTACAGTTTTTAGCCCAAGCTTGGACAACCGCTAAAGAGCATAAAAAAGCCATTCCAGTTTTACAAAGTGCGGCAAAAATAAGTAAAGACGGCAATATGGATGTGCAGCTTGCCGAGGTATTTATTAATTTAGAAAACTGGCAACAAGCAATTGATGCCGCCAATAGCGCCGAGAAAAAAGGCGGCTTAGACAACCCCGGCAACGTTAATATTGCTCGCGGAATGGCATACTTTAATCTTAAAAACTACGCTAAATCAATCGTAGAATTTAATGCCGCTAAAGATCATAAAAAAGTGAATAAAATGGCGAAGCAATGGTTAAAGTATGTTGAAAGTGAAAAGAAGAAAAACGAAAGTATTCATACCGCAATGTTGAATATTGGCTCGTAATTAAATCATTCTAATCCCTTCAAAGTATTAACGATAAAAAATATCAACGCACCACAATAACAAATCAGTTATTGTGGTGCGTTTTTTCTTGATTTTCCCATTTGAGTTTCTCTAATACTTGATTGCCTTATCGAGTTTGATTAAAGTGTTTGTTCAGACAAATAATAAAGCTTAGGGACAATCAATGAAAAAAATACAAAGCCTTGGATTTAAAAAATACATTTTAACGCTGCTTTCTTTAGTTGGGCTTATTTTTGCACCAATAACCTTTGCCGAAGCGAGTAAAGATGAGATAAAGGCGTTTAATAAAAAGTATTTGCTATTTAAAGCTATTCTCGATTCAGATACCGAACTCACCCAAGAAATTGCCAATCAAGGTAAAGAGGTTTATGAGCTTTCTAAAGGGATTTATGGCGAGAATGATCTTAATGTTGCTGCGTTGGCAGAGTTTTATTTAGTAGCAATGGATAATCAATTTAACTTAGACGAATATGTTGATGTTGCTGATGATGTCGTTAAGATCTATGAAAAAAATGGAAGAATTTCTGATGCTATTCATAATATTGTAAAAAAAGGTAAGTTTTATAAAGATGTCAAAACTGATAATAAGAAAGCCTTTAAAACATATCAAAGAGCAATGGAATTTGCCAATAAGTATTATAAAGGCAAAGAGCTTGCAGGCTTTCAGTTAGCCTTAGGCAAATTATATGTTGAAAGCGCAAATGGTAATTTAGGAAAAGTAAAAAAAGCTAAGTTTTTGCTACAAAAAGCCGCAGATCATTTTGAAAATACCAATAAAGCTTTTTTTGCGGATGCTTCTTTTTGGTTAGGGAAAATCGCATTATCAAGACATTCTAATGATTCAGCGATTGAGCACTTTACCGTTGCATCTGATGTGTTTTCTACACTCGAAAACAAACAAAGAAACGAAAAAGTATCTCGCACTTTCTTAATCCAAGCGCTAATAGAAGACGGGCAAGATGAGCTTGCTTCTAAACAATGTTTAGAGGTAGGTAAGATTTCTAGCTGGGATGATAATACCGAAATTGAACCACTTTATATTTTACAACCTAACTATCCGCGAAAAGCATTAAAGAAAGGCAAAGTTGGTTGGGTAACAATGTCTTTTATCGTTGATCTAGATGGTAAAGCTAAAGATATTAAAGTAGTAAAAAGAAAAGGAATTGAAGATTTTGTTGCTACTTCAAAAGAAGCCATTTCTAAATGGCGTTTTGCCCCTAAATATGTTGATTCAAAACCTGTTGAGGCAGAAGCTTTTTATACATTGGAGTATACGCTTGCTAACTAATGGGAATAAATAGTAATCACATTAGTACAAATTACCTAAACCATTTAGTCGGACTAAATGGTTTCCCTTGATAACGTAATTCAAAATATAAGGCGGGCTGTTGTTGACCGCCACTTTGCCCAACAGCGGCAATTGACTCACCTGCTTCAACCCAATCACCTACATCTTTATAAAGCGCTTGGTTATAGCCGTATAAACTCATGTAACCTTTGCCGTGATCTAAAATTAATAATAACCCAAATCCTCTTAACCAGTCGGCATAAACAACCCGTCCGTAGTGAATGGCACTAACTGGCTTGCCTTCTTGAGCGCTAATTAAAATGCCTTTACTGCGTAAGCCTTCTGCTAGGCGAGAGCCATAACTTCTAATTCGTTTGCCAGCTGCTGGCCAAGAGAGTTTACCTTTAAGTGACTTTAAACCTTCGAGTGGCTGAGTAAAGTCGATGCTTTCAATGGCTTCTCTGACAGAATCAATAAGCTCTTGTAGTTCTTGGGCATTAATTTGCAGTTCGGTAAGCTGTTCTGATTTTTGTTCAATTTCTTTGCTAAGCGCATTAACCAATTTTTGTCGTTTAGACTTAAGATTTTGTAATCGTTTTGATTCTTGTTGTTTAGATTGTTTTAAAATATTAAGTTTTAAAATTTCATCTTGAATTTTTTTATCAATATTTTCTAACTCAATTAATGTTTCTTGAAGTTTAGCGACTTTCTCGGTGCGGGCTTTATTCATATAGTTGTAGTAAACCAACATTCTGCCGAGTGCTTCGGGATCTTCTTGGTTAAGTAGCATTTTAAAATATTCTTGTTTGCCACTAACAAATGCGGATTTAATTTGCGAAGCCAATGCTTTTTTTTGTTCTTGTTTGTTTTTATCTAAGTTTTTTTGTTGTTTTCTTAGGCGCTTTAGTTCCGATTCTTTTTTTCTAAGTTGTCTTTCAGTAGCGCGCAATATTTTACTGGTGGTGGCAATTTGTTTTTCTGCATTTCTCAGTTGAGTTACCGCTTTAGATTGGGCGCGACGTTTACCCTTTAGGCTTTTTTGTAGTGACTGAATATCTTTTTTTAGCTCAATCAGCTCTTGCTTTGCCTGCTCGGCTTGCTCGTTGTTTTCAGCAAGGCTTGCAGGCGTGGCAATTAAAAGAATAGCAATTAAAAATGAAAGGCAATATCGAGCTAAAAAAGTGTTCAATGAATTAGCCTAATTAAGTTGCATGAGTGGTTTACCTGTCATTTCTTGCGGAATAGGTAAACCAGCAAGTGATAATAGGGTTGGTGCAACATCTGATAAAACACCTTTATCACTAGTCGGTGTGGCATTGCGGCCTACATAAATAAAAGGCACTAAAAAGTTAGTGTGTGCAGTATGCGGCTGACCTGTTATGTGATCAGACATTTTTTCCGCATTGCCATGATCGGCAGTAATGAGTGCTTCGCCGTTATTGGCTTTTAGCGCGGTAATGATTTTACCTAAACATTCATCTAAACAACTTATGGCTTTAACCGTTGCATCAAAATTACCTGTGTGACCTACCATATCTGGGTTGGCAAAGTTGCAGATAATAAAATCGTACTTTTGTGATTCTATTGCGGCAATAAATTTCTCGGTAAGCAGTGGCGCGTTCATTTCTGGCTGTAGATCGTAAGTGGCGACTTGAGGGCTTGGAATAAGCTCGCGATCTTCACCTTTAAATGGTTGCTCAACCCCGCCATTAAAGAAAAAAGTGACATGAGCATATTTTTCGGTTTCGGCAATGCGAAGCTGGGTTTTGCCTAAATCTTGCAGGTGTTCACCTAAAACTTTAGGCAGTTTTAATGGACCAAAAGCACATTCGGTTTGAATGTCTGCGGCATATTGAGTGAGCATTACAAAATTAACATTTAAGTTAGGGCGCTGAAAATGTGGGAAGTCATTATCAACAAAGGCGCGGGTGATTTCTCTGGCTCTGTCGGCACGGTAATTCATAAAAATTACCGCATCGCTATTTTCTATTGGGGCAAAGTTGCCAATGGTGGTTGGTTTTACAAATTCATCAAACTCGTCTCTTTGGTATGATTCATCTAACCCTTGCTGAGCCGTTGCCGCATGATATTGGGTTTCGCCCTTAGTGAGCATAGAATAAGCCAGATTAACGCGATCCCAGCGTTGGTCACGATCCATAGCGTAATAACGCCCAGTTAAACTAGCAATTTGTCCTGCTCCACATTCTTCAATGGTTTTTATATACTGCGCCGCGCTTTGAGGTGGTGTGTCTCTGCCGTCTAAAAAGGCGTGTAAATAAACTTTTTCTGCGCCGCGCGCTTTAGCCATTTGCATGGCGGCAACAATATGATCAATATGACTATGTACACCACCGTCAGATAAAAGCCCCATTAAATGCACAGCTTTGCCCGCACTAATGGCTTTATCCATCGCACTGGTTAAAATTTCATTTTGTTGAAACTCTTTATCGTTGATTGACTTGGTAATACGAGTAAAGTCTTGGTAAACCACACGACCTGCACCTAAATTAAGATGTCCAACTTCGGAATTGCCCATTTGTTCATCGGGTAGGCCAACATCGGTGCCAGAGCCAGAAATTAATGTTCTGGGGTAATGCTGCCATAGCCTATCAAAATTAGGTGTATTGGCAGCCATTATAGCATTTGATTCTGTAGATTCGCTGTATCCCCAGCCATCCATAATGATTAGTGCGATGGGTCTTTTTTGCATGATTATTTAATGTGTATTTATTTAGCACGTTGGTAAAATTGCATCCGATTATACACGATACCCACAAGCTTAAAACAGTGGGAAATTTTGCGAACGAATTTGATGTGATTTATTGATAAAAAGGATAAACTCAGGGTTCATCTGGGAGATGAGTTTAATAAAAATTAATAATAAGCATCAATATGAAGCATAAAAACACATTAAAGTTTTATCAAACAGGCTGGTTTTACCTGCATGTAGCGATAATGTGCGGGTTAATTTGGCTGATTAATACTGGCTCACTGGCAAGTTTTACACAAAAAAACCTCGAATGGCTTTATCAGCTTAAGCCTATTAATAACCAGAACTCTCAAATAGTAAGAGTTAAGCTGAGTAATAAACCTGAAATGCTCGCCAAAGTAAATGAATTATTAGCGCTACTACCCAACACTCATTTTGTTATTGTGGTTAATGACGAGCAGTTTAACCATTTACTTCCTGTGGCAAAAAACAGCTTACTCGACTCTAATACTCAAAAAGTTATGTTAGTCAGTGCTGCTAATTTTTTACAAAATAATTTACTTATGGCTAATCAGTCGTTGCAGTGGTCTGATTATGGTTGGCGAAATGTTCGGCAAGCTTCGGTAAATCAGTTATCTATAGCCACTTCATGGTGGATATACCCCCACCTTTTTTCGCAACAAGGCTTCGCTACTATTGCAAATAAACAACAGCAAATATTACCAACAGCTTTGGCTGGCATTATGGCTATGTTAGATGATACTGAACAGCTCAATTTAAACAAATTAGTTGATATGAGCTTATCAAACGCTTCTGCTGAAACAAAAAGCTCATGGCTATTAGGAGTTAATGGAGAGCTTTATTTTGGCGGAGCAGGGTTAACTACCTCAACGTGGAACCGATTAAAAAAACAAGCAAAACCTAAACTTGTTGTACTTGATTTTGTTGGTGGAAAATTGGGGGAGCGATTTTCTCAGGCCGTTGCCAAAATAGAAACTAAAAGTTATTTAGTAACCAATATTATTTCACTACTGGCTTTCTGTTTAGTGTTAATTTTTGGCTTATGGTTTTGTGTGAAATTATCAACAAAAAATTTAATAATACAAGGAGTTGGCTTTGTAGGATTTATTGTTGTGATTTTAATGTTGCAGTATTTATTTTTTACCCAACTTATTTGGTTTTCAATTTTGCCTATTATTGTTTTGGTTTTGCCAAGTTTAATTGTGATTAATTGTTTTAGATTTGAACAACAGCAATTTATTGCTCAACAAAAAATAACCAATCAGGTGTTAGCGACATCGGCGAACCATTTTTATCAACAAAGAGAATTTGACAAATTACAACCTTATTTAGAGCAAACTCAAATTGATCTACCGCTTGCAGAAACTCTATTTGATATTGCACTACAGGCTGAGGCTGAAAATAACTCAACCTTTGCGCTAAAAACTTTAGAGCTGGTGGAGTCGTCAAAATTAAATCATCAACCGAGTTTGCAAAAACTTAATGACTACCGGCAGCAAAATGAAACACAAACCGAAGCGCTTGACTCCACTATGGTTATTGCGCCAGGACAAAAACGACCACAAACACTGATTAATCCAGCGTTGCAAATTAAACAATTTGGTCGCTATGAAGTTGAAGGTGTTTTAGGTAAAGGCGCAATGGGAATTGTATTTCAAGGAGTTGATCCTAAAATCAATCGCCATGTTGCGATTAAAACTTTACAGCTAAGTATAGATAGTGACGATGATAGTTTTACCGAAACTAAAATGCGCTTTTTTAGAGAGGCAGAAACCGCAGGTAATTTAAGCCATGCCAATATTGTCACTATTTATGATGTGGGCGAAGAAGGTGAGCTAGGTTACATTGCAATGGATTTACTAACAGGTGCGCCGCTGTCTAAATTTTTAAAAGCCAATCAATTACTGCCAACGCCATTGGTATATCAGTTGATGATTCAAATAACTGATGCACTCGATTATGCTCACAAACAGCATGTCGTTCATCGTGATATTAAGCCCGCCAATATTATTTATGATGACGAAATTCAGCGGGTAACCCTAACTGATTTTGGCATTGCTTGTGTTACTGATCAAAGCAAAACAAGAACGGGTACTATTATGGGTAGTCCGTTTTATATGTCGCCAGAGCAAGTGTTGGGTAAAAAGGTAGATGGCCGCTCTGATATTTTCAGTTTAGGAGTCACTTTTTATCAACTATTAAGTGGTAGTTTACCTTTTAATGGTGAATCAATTGCTAGTGTGGCATTTCACATTACCAATACCAAACACGAATCGGTGCGTCATTGGAATAGTAAACTTCCAGCTAGTACCGTTAGAATAACCAATAAAGCACTACAAAAAGATCCAAATAAGCGTTTTCAAACTATGGATGAATTTAAACAAGCATTAATTAATGCACTTAAAAGGGACTTTAAAAAGGCGCCAATAATATGAGTTTTAATTTCCAAACAAAATGTATAAAAGGTGACGTGCGTTCCAATAACGAAGATACAATTCGTTATGGAGAGCTACCCAAAAACAGTGGAATATGGATGATTGTAGCTGATGGTATGGGCGGGCATAATGCCGGTGAAGTTGCCAGCAATATGTTAGCCGACTGGATGGAAAAAGCTATTACAGAAACAAAATTTACGGTTAAAAATACATCATTAATTCATTGTTGGCTTAAAGGCACTTTAGAGTCGGCCAATAGAGTTATTTTTGCCGAGTCAAATCAGCATGAGTCGTGCAAAGGTATGGGAACCACTGCGGTTGTTGCATTAGTTATAGATAAACAACTGCACATTGCTTGGGTTGGTGATTCGCGTGCTTACTTATTACATGATAACAAGCTACAGCAACTTACCCGCGACCACTCTATGATTGAATACTTGCTTAAAAAAGGAGCTATAAGCGAACACGAGGCTAAGCGCTCTAATACTAAACATTTATTATCCAAAGCCATTGGTGTTAAAGCTAATGTAGAAGCCGAAAGTGTCAGTTTAGACTGGAATGATAATGATGTCATTATGTTAACTAGTGATGGTACCCATGACTTTATTTCTGATGCTGAAATTTCAAATCACCTTGGTTGTATTCATACCAATAACAGTGCTGCAAATAACTTAGTAGAGCTAGCGATAGGTAATGGCAGTCGTGATAATCTAAGTGTGGTTATTGGTTATAAAACTAAGAACTAAGAACTAAGAACTAAAAGCTAAAAGTAAAGAAAACTGATAGGAGTTTAAAAAATGGCGTATCTTGCCTTAATTGTTGAAGATGTAGTGATCAATAAATGGGAAATTTCTGAAGAAATTATCATTATTGGCCGTGCTAAAGATTGTGATATTCAAATTGATGATCAATCAGTTAGCTCAAAACATGCAAGGTTAGTGATAGAAAGCGATCCTTATATGGACGGCACTCACTTTATTTTTCTTGAAGATCTCAAAAGCACTAATGGCACCTTGCTCAATGACCAAGCCGTTAGTCGCGAAAAGTTAAACGATGGCGATATGATAGGCATTGGTTTTAATACCTTTAGGTTTGTTGCAAGTGATAGCAAAGGGCTTGATGATACTGCTGTGATTGTAAACTAGCCTAACAAAGAAATAATTAATAACAAATTTTCTCTATGCACTGGGAATATTTACTTTAGTGATGCGTTCTTCGGTGTATGATTGGATTTGTATACCCGTTCTCCTTCAAGATGCATGTTTCAGCAAGACAGTAAGCCATCCTATTTGAGGCATTAATGCGCAGAACTAGTTATTCTAATTCAAGCATTGATAACGAAGAAGAGGTTGGCTTACTGTCTTGCCCTTCGGGTGCTCAGCCAAAAAGCTTGCACTGTGTTACAGCTTTTGAAAAGGGCTTGCCATTTCCTGCAAGCTGCGTCTTGTTCAAGCTTTTTGGCTGAACACTGAAACAAGCATCTTGAAGGAGAACGGGTATAAAAAACAATCCAAAATTTTAAGACTAAACAAAAAAGGAAAATATTATGGAAGGCGGAGTTATTGCATTAGCCATTTTAGGTGTGATTATCTTTTTAATGTTGCTCGGAGTAAAAACCGTGCCACAGGGGTTTGAATATACCATTGAGCGATTTGGCAAATTTACTAAAAATTTACGTCCAGGCTTAAGCATTATTGTTCCTATCATTGAAACCGTTGGCGCAAAAGTGAATATGATGGAGCAGGTTTTAGATATTCCAGAGCAAAGTGTTATTTCTCAGGATAATGCCACGGTTACTATTGATGCGGTTTGCTTTTATCAAGTGGTTGATTCAGCACAAGCCATTTACGAAGTTAACGATTTAGAGCGCGCCATGCAAAACTTGGTAATGACTAACATTCGTACGGTTTTAGGATCGATGGATTTAGATGAAATGTTATCGAAGCGTGATCAAATTAATGCCAGAATTTTAAGCATTGTTGATGAAGCAACTAACCCTTGGGGTGTAAAGATCACTCGTATTGAAATTAAAGATATTTTACCGCCAAAAGACTTAGTTAACGCTATGGCACAACAAATGAAAGCCGAGCGTATTAAACGTGCACAAATTTTAGAAGCCGAAGGTGAAAAGCAATCGGCCATTTTAAAAGCCGAAGGTCAAAAAGAAGCCGAAATTCGCCAAGCCGAAGGTGAAAGACAAGCCGCATTTTTAGAAGCTGAAGCGCGTGAAAGGCAAGCGCAAGCAGAAGCTGCGGCAACTAATATGGTTTCTGAAGCAATTGCCAAGGGTGATATTCAAGCGGTTAACTACTTTATTTCGCAAAAATATATCGAAGCATTAGCTGATATTGGTAAAGCGGAAAACTCAAAATTAGTTATGATGCCGCTAGAAGCTGGTTCGGTCATTGGCTCAATTGCTGGTATTGCAGAGCTTGCACAAAAAGTTAAAAGCTAACCAATAAAGGAGACTTTATTATGGAAAACTTAGTTTATTGGCACTGGATTGCCTTTGGCGCGGTACTAATTATTTTAGAAATGCTTGCCCCAGGCGCAATCTTTATGTGGTTTGGTGTAAGCGCCATTTTAATCGGCGGAATTTTATATTTATTTCCCGATTTAGGCTGGCAATGGCAAGTATTTATTTTTGCCATTTTTGCGGTAATAAGCATTTTAGGTTGGAAAAAAATGCGTAAAAACAAGCCCGAAGATAATACCGAATCGGGCACGTTAAATCAGCGCGGCAAAGCTTTAGTGGGTCGTCAAGTTCCACTTAAAGAAGCCATTAAAAATGGCGTTGGCAGGGTGCAAATTGACGATACTTTCTGGCGAGTTGAAGGTGACGATTTAGAAAAAGGCGCACTGGTTAAAGTCACTAATTCTGATGGTGCAACTTTAAAGGTTGAAGCTTGTTAGTAGATAAAAGCTTTTAATTTTAAAATGAAATACCGCATTCTTGTTATGATAATGCGGTATTTTTTTTGACATTCAATTTATTCAATGAGCAATAAAAGCAATGAAAAAAATATTTATAATACTCTCAGCGATACTTTCAATCGGAACTTCTCAAGCCGCTCCAGAGCTAAAAGGAAAAATAAAGCTTTCAATTCAAGAGGGAACTATTGATGCAGATTTTCAGCTCAATAATATTCCACGCATAAAAGATTATCTTATTTTATTAAATGCGGGGTTTAATATTCAGTATTTTAGAAATAGTGAAGATAGTTATAATTTTGCCTATCGAAAAGAGTATAACAGCCATTATTCTTATGAGAGCTTTGGATATTATTTTCCTGATAATACGGGAAAAGCTAAATTTCTGCCTGCAAATCTTCAGTTTAAATATACGGGAAAATTTCCTGTTGTTAACGGATTAACTAAAGCTAGTGATACTGGTGACTGGAAAGGTAATATTGCTTTTAACGGAAAAACCATTCGAGCAGATGGGTTACAAACTGCTTGGTATCCTATTTTATACGATCTTAAAAAAGATAAAAAATATGAGTCAGTTTCTTACGATATCGAAGTTATTTGTGACGATTGCAAGTCTATTCATGTTAATGGTAGTAACCCTGTTTATTCGCAAAGCGCAAAATTTAAAAGAGTTAACCCTGTTCAATTAACTTTATTTGCGGGTGATTATAAAATTGATAAATACAAAGGTAACTATTACTTAAATACGGGCTTATCTAATGAGCGTATGAATCAATTTGGGGCGTTAACCGCTTCTTTTATTGCATACTATGAAAGGAAATTACCAATTCCTTATGGCGAAGATATTGTTTATATCAATACCACCCCTATTACTAAGAATAATGCATGGCTTTTTGTTTCTTTTCCTTCTATTTTTAATATTAGCCATGATGGAGTAGAAGATTTATTTGATGAAAATAAGTCAGAATGGTTTAAAACTTTTATTGCTCATGAGATAGCACATTACTATTTTGGTACATTTAAGAAATTCAACTCTGAATTAGGTGATGCATTAAGTGAGTCTTTTTCTGAGTATTTATCTTTAAAACTAACAGAGAATATAATTAGCGACAAAATATTCAATGATAATATCAAGAAAAAAGTTAAATCTTTAAAAGATAAAGAAATATTACCAATCAAAAAGATAGGCAAGCCTTCTGACTATAGGGATCGTAATCTTTATGTTTATAACTACTTGCCTATTGTTTGGATTGAGCTAGAAAAAGAAATTGGCGAAGAAAAGATGTGGCAATGGATAAATTTGTTGCTTACTACCGATACAAATAAAACAAACTATACCTTTTTAATTAATACTCTTGCTGAAGTTGTGAAAAATAAAGAGCAGTTATTGAATATTGAACTTCGATATTTTAAGAGTAATGATTTTTTAGAGACTAATAAATAGATAACTCATTTGTATTTTAAATATTGCTATTGTAATCCCCCCGAAAAACCAAAGAAGTTATAAGTAGAAAATTCCGTTAAACTAAAACGAAGGAGTTTTTACATGCGACAATCAAAATACAGTGACAGCCAAATTATGGCGATCTTAAAGCAAGCCGAAAAAGGGGTAGGTGCCCCAGAGCTTTCTTAATTGATAGCGACGGCAAAAAGGAAATAGTTTTTGTTGTAAAAAGAGTATTTATCAATCGTTTAGCTAAGTCACATCAATTACTTAGCTAAACGGGAAAGTGTATTAGGTAGCCATTTAAAATTGACTTAAAAGCGGTATTCTATTCCGGCATTACTAAAGTTGACATCAATATCGCCCATATTTATTTTTTGCAATTCTATATTGGCAGAAAAGTTTTGAGAAAAGTTTACACGCCAGCCAAAAGAAAGCGTATGTCCGCTACCGCTATCTTCTGTGATCACCGTGTTATCAAGTTGTATTTCTGTATCGTAGCTATTGATCCCTAAGCCAAGATAAAGGTCGTGTTTTTGATTGAGAGAAAAATTCCATAATGCATTAAGCGATAAACTGTTAAACTTGAGTTCTTCATCGGGCAAATTATCATCGATAACATCACCGTTTTCATCAACTTCAACAATGCTTGAGCTATCACCTGTTTGATAAGCCAATTTTAAGTCTATGTTTTTCCAAAGTTGAGTACGATAACTAAGCGTGATATTAGTGGTTGTATCAACATCGTCAGATAATGATTCATAATCGGCATCGCCTAATCCTAAGCCAATACCAATACTTGAATTACTTGCATTTTGGGCGGCACAGTTTAAAGAAAGACTTGCCATTAAAAAAATAAAAAGTGGTTTCATTATTAAATACCTATTAGTTTGTAAACTTGAACAATAGGTATGTTAATAGAGGCAATGGATAATGTATGTGGCACTAATGTAGCGCTTTGTGACGCTCTGTGACAGCCTAGTTTTCTAACTTCTAAGAACTAGAAACTAGAAACTAGGAGCTAATACCAGGCCATATCAGCTCAAATTTTGCACCACCTAATTCGCTTTGACTTAAAGTTACTGTGCCTTTATGCGCCTCAATTATTTGTTTTACAATGGCTAATCCTAGTCCGTGACCATGGGTTAGATCTCGTTGTTGATTATTAGCTTGTGCAAAGGGCTGAAATATTTGTTGCCAGTATTTTTTATCAATTCCTATGCCGTCATCTTCAATAATGAGTTGGTATTTATTTGGCGAATTGTTAAAGGTGATTTTAATTTGTGATTTGGCATACCGACTTGCATTAGAGACTAAATTATTTAACGCTCTAATCATTGCTGTTTGATCAACCATTAAAGAGAGTTCCTTTAAGTCTTGGCTGATATTAAGCGCAATGTTTAAATGTTTGTTTTCATGTGAGATTAATGCAACTTCACTTTCAATTTTAGACGCAAGTTGGCTATGGCTAATATTGATAGCATGGTGTTTTCTGCTATAGCGAGATAATACTAATGTTTGATTTATTAGATGGTCGAGATCATTAATACTTTGATCAACACTTTGTTGATAACGCTCTTTTTCTGAACTTGAAAGATTTTCATCGTTTAACATCTCAAAAGCAAAACGCAAGCGATAAAGCGGCGTTCTTAAGTCGTGAGCGATTGCGTTAGTTAAGCTTTTTTGTCCTTGAATTAATGATTCAATTTGTTTTGCCATTAAATTAAATGAACCGCCCATTCTGGCAATAACAGAGGTTTTTGATAATTGAGCTCTTAGTTTTAAGTCACCATCACCAAAGGTTTTTGCGGTGTCGGCTAATTGATTAAGATCGCTCCAGAGCGGCTTAACCCACATAAACATGCCTGTTGAAATAACGACAATAAACATTAATAAAATTAAGATTATCAATAGTGGGCTAACTGAGCTAATAGGAATGGCTTTGGCAACCAAAATTTGTTGGCTATTGGTTATTTGGCTATAAAAGGTGACTTCATTCTTTTCTGATAATGTCCAAATTAGCTCGCCATTTTGCAGTTGATGAAATTGCTCTGGTTGTATTTTTAACTGACTTTCCGTTAAAAATGATAATTTATAGTTAAAGTGCGAAGCCATGTTATCAACAAGCGATTGCCAGTTCTCTTGAGGCTGATTGTTAAGCTGCTGCTTAATTAAATAAAATGTTCCCTTACTTGCGCGAAGTAATTCTTCATCTTGCGATAAATCTAAAGCAAGCTTAATGGCATGATCAGAGTTGAATAGTCTTTTTAATAATGCCTCGGGTTCAGCATTAATAAAAACAAATTCCCCCTTATTTAGCTTGCTTAATTGAGACTGAGATAAAGAGAGTGTTTGAATTGAGTTAAGCGATAGATCATAACCAAAGTTTTGTGAAATTTTAGCCATTTCATTTTGCCAGTTTTTACTGGACACTTTTTCTAATTGTTTTTCAATTAAATAAAATGTGCCGCTATAAGCATTTACAAAGCGGGTTTTTTCGGCATATTCATTAAATAAAGTAATTGGGCTATAAGGATTAGGAAAAATTAAGAAAAATAATGGAATAAAAACAACTAACCATAACTTAAAGAATGCCTTAAACATATTAGTTTCTCTTAAAGTGCTGTTATAAACAAAGTTGGTAACCTTTACCGCGTATCGTTTTGATAATTTCTGGTTGATTAGACTTATCGCCTAACTTTCGTCTTAATCTTGAAATGCGTCTATCAATTGAACGGTCGAGACCATCATATTCGTATCCTCTAATTTGTTGCACTATTTTATCGCGCGAAACGGGCTCGCCAGGAGATTGAGCTAATAGGTAAAGCAATTCGAACTCAGCGGTGGTTAAATCGATGAGAATATTGTTAAGGGTGACGCTTCTATTCGATAAATGAATGGCAAGCTGTCCGACTTTAATTTCATCTTGCTTAATTTGAACAGTTGAATGTTGTAATGGTGCGCGCCTTAATAGGGCACGGATTCTCGAAAGTAGTAAACGTGGCTGAACTTGTTTAACAATGTAGTCGTCAGCACCTAGTTCTAACCCCATCATTTGATCGATATCATCATCAAGAGCGGTTTGCATTAAAATTAATCCTTTATATTGCTCTCTAACTTGCTTGCAAACTGCCATTCCGCTTTGTCCGGGCAACATAATATCGAGGATCACAATATCGGGATTGTGGTTAATAATTTGACTAACAGCTTCAATACCATTGCTAACAATGGTTACAGCAAAATTGTGCTTACTTAAAAATTCACTAATAAGCTGGGCTAGTGGCGCATCATCTTCTACCAGTAATAATTTAATGGGGCAATCGTTTGGGTTCATATTCATTAAATGTGGTTGGTCAATTTTTTAATTATACAGGTTATCTGTTGAGTAGGTTGTGACTGATTGTGACAGGGGGATGAGAAAGTTTTATCAAAGGGGAAAAAATGAAGCAACCACTGGGGCTTTGAGGAGCTGTTATCAGTGGCGCTTCGAAACCGCTAAACTTCTAGCGGTTTAACAGGAAAGGGTTAGGTTTTAATAGTTAATAGTTAATAGTTAATAGTTAATAGTTAATAGTTAATAGTTAATAGTTAAGAACCGGTATTTTCTTGTTTGGGTGGTTCAATTTTTTTCATATTGGCATCATAGATTGTTCTACCCGATGCGAGACGTTCGCCTTCTTTATAGTTATATTCAAGAGCGGCTCCACCACCTAATTGCGGGGAATTAACGAGGTTTTTATTTTCATCAAAAAACTTAATCCAAGTTCTTTTTAATCCATCTTTACTGTATTCAATTTGTGCGTTGGATAAAAACTTTTTGTCTTCACCAAATGATGTCACTGAAACTTGATTACCAAATTTGTCATAGCTATTCAGCGCTAAACTGTGTCCCCATGAAAATAGTTTTGGTGCGCCATTAACATCAAAACCACGAATACCAATTTTGTTACCATAGTTATCATAAAGGTGCTCGCCAATATGAACCATAGGACGGTTTCCATTGACTGGTTTGTGATCTTTATCGAATACCTGCCAGCGCTGAAAATTACCATTTAGATCGTAATAAATGCGATCAATGCCTGCACCCGAATCATTATTGGTTGGCTCGCCTTCTAAGCCATAGTTATACATAAACATTAATTTACCTTCGTTGTCGTAGTGCAGTCGGGTTTCAAAAAACTTAAACTCTGGTCGAATACTCACCATTTTTTTATCGAGCCCAAAGCGTTTTTCAATGATTAAACCTTTTTCATCGACCGACCAAGTATAGTGATGAGCGCCCCAAGCATTTTGGCTGGGTTTTCCTTCTTTGTCAGTAAAGGTGAGTGAGGTACGCATGCCGTCGGTTAGTTGATATTCGGCGCTATAAACTTTACCGTGCGCTTCAACTTGCTCATTTAAAATATTGAAGTAACGATGAGTTTCTTTGTTTTTGCCATATTCAATGGTTACTTTGGGGGCAAACCAAATAAAGCTATCCCAGTTTCCGTTGTTGCTAATAACTTTATCGCCAATCATATGGGCAATGCTGATTACTCGACCTTGCTTGTCATAGTCAAAGCGATAGTGAGCCACCTTATTGGCCTGTTTTTTATCAATTGGATAAATACCTTTATAAGGCGCAAAAGGTGACTCACGGAACATGATATGGCGAAAAAACTCGCTTTTGCTTGCGGCAAATACGCTATTTGCATTAGTTAAAATAAACAGTGATAAAACTAAAACTGTTTTTGATAGGCTTTTTATCATGGATAGCTCCCTCTTAATTGAGTATTAATTTGCGCTAAATATGTCAGTTTTTAGCCGTGATAAGGTTAAAATGGATAGAAATTAACGGGATGTGTGGAAATATTTCATATAATTTAGATTAGAAAGAAGTACTCCGTTTTAATTAATCGAAACGTAAAAGAGAGCCTAAATGCAGTTTAGCTTGTTAAGCATTGTTTACTTAATCGCTTTTTCCCACGCGCTTTTAGTGGCTGTGGTTTTAATGAAAAAAAGTCAAAAAAATCAACCTGGAATATTGCTGGCCATAATGGTGTTGTTTTTTGGTTATAAATTGCTAGAAGGCGGTATTCAATATTCTGAGCTTTATAAAGCGCTACCACATTTGCTCGACTGGCTACCTGGTGTGGTGCTGTTTATGGGACCCATTTTTTATGCTTATGTTTGCCGTATGTCGGGTGACAAAGTATGGTCAATTAAGCAGTGGTTTTTACATTTATTGCCTGCATTTATTATGGCCTGCTGGTTTTCGCCTCAGCTTTTTGTTTCGGCAGCGTTAAAAATTCAGTCAATTGAGTATTATCAAGCGCGGCAAGGACCTTCTCAAATTCCCTTAATTTATATTTTGTTGCTGGTAAGCTGGAAAATTCATTTAGCCACTTATTTAGGGCTTGCATGGAAAAAGCTTATTCAAATTGAATCACATTCAATTCAGCAGTTTTCTGATGATTCCGTTTTTGCTATCGGCTGGCAAAAAAGGCTGTGCTTAATGTTAATGGCTTTAGAGCTTTTGTGGATTGTTTTATTTGTGAGCGAACAAATGCTGGGGTTAGTCGCTCTCGATTATGTGAGTAAAGTTTGGTTACTTTTTATGGCATCTATTATTTTAGTGATGGGTTACTGGGGATTGCAACACCCTGATTTAGTTGTTCAGCCAATTAAAGATACCGATAACTCCAAATTAATTGAAGCAGAAAATGTTCAACCGATTAACTCTCAGCAAGAATTAAATGAAAACAAAAAGTCAGCATCACTTGTTGATGAAGTGACGGCAAAATCCATTGCGAAAGAAATTGAGCAGCAAATGGTTGAGCATCAGCTTTATTTAAAGCTGGGATTAAAGCTAACCGAGTTATCAAGTAGTTTAGGTTTGCGCAATCATATTGTCTCTGAAGTGATTAACCAAACTATGCAAACCAGTTTTTTTCATTTAATCAATGGCTATCGAGTCGCTCATGCTAAACAATTACTTCAAGATCCCAATCAGTTTAGAACCTTAGAGCAAATATCAATTGAAAGCGGGTTTAACAATAGAGTTACTTTTAATAAAGCATTTAAAACCGAAGAAGGTATGACACCCTCGGAATATCGGAAAACTTAGCGGATGGCTAGTTAGTTAATGTCGAATAGCCTAGCTTTGTCCAAAACAAAAAAGCCTCGAATTATCGAGGCTTTTTATTAAGAGTTCTTATTATTGCACTTACAATCCAAGCAGTAATCTTTCTGGCTCTTCGAGTAGATCTTTAATGGTGACCAAAAATCCAACCGCTTCTTTACCGTCAATTAAACGATGATCATAAGATAAGGCTAAGTACATCATGGGTAGAATTTTTACTTCGCCATTTACCGCCATTGGGCGTTCTTGAATTTTATGCATACCTAAAATGGCCGTTTGTGGCGGGTTAACTATTGGGGTTGAAATTAATGAGCCAAATACACCGCCATTTGATACGGTGAAGGTTCCACCGGTCATTTCGTCAATGGATAATTTACCGTCGCGGGCTTTTTCGCCATAGCTTCGAATGCCGCCTTCAATATCGGCTAGGCTCATATCATCAACGTTTCTTAATACGGGAACAACCAGTCCGCGTGGTGATGAAACTGCAACCCCAACATCTTGATAGCTGTGATAAATAATATCGTTGCCGTCAATTGAAGCGTTAACCGCAGGAAATCTTTTTAGTGCTTCTACCGAGGCACGCACAAAGAAAGACATAAAGCCTAGGCGAGTGTCGTGACGTTTTTCGAATTCGTCTTTATACTTTTTCCGCAAGTTCATTACTGGCGCCATGTTCACTTCATTAAAAGTGGTTAGCATTGCCATGTTTTGCTGGGCTTCTACTAAGCGATCAGCAATTTTTGCGCGCAGTCGTGTCATTGGTTCGCGTCTTTCGTATCTTTCGCCATGTTGAATAGGAGCAGCTTGCGGTGTTTGGGTTTGTGCCGCAGGTTTGGCTTTTTGATTACGGTTTTCTAAATAGGCTTGAACGTCTTCTTTTAAAATGCGCCCATTTTTGCCTGTGCCTTCAATCAGTGATGGGTCAATTTCATACTCACCCACTAGTTTTCTAACCGCAGGGCTTAATACTTGATCGCTGTCTTCTTTAACTTCCGCTTGCTCATTTGCAGAACTTTCGGTGGCGGCGGGTGCGCTCGATGAAGCGCCTGCTTCAAATTGACCAATAAGTTCGTCACTTAATACCACTTCGCCTTCGTCTTTGATTATTTTGCTAAGTACGCCATCTTCGGGTGCGACTACTTCAATAACCACTTTATCGGTTTCAATATCAACAATTAGCTCGTCTCTTTCAAAAGATTCGCCAGCTTTTTTATGCCAAGTTGCTACCGTGCCATCAGCAACCGATTCTGGAAAAGTAGGGGCTTTAATTTCGTTAGCCATGATTGTTCCTATAAGTTTTAAATTTCAATAATTTGTTTCGTTACTATTTGCAAAATTGCTATCCGTTAAGCGCTTGCTCAAGGAAGGCTTCTAATTCTTTTAAGTGCAATGCCATATAACCAGCAGCAGGTGCGGCAGATGGTTTACGACCTGCAAACTCTACATTTAGTTTTGGATTGTGTTTATAAACGACATCTCTTAAGTGATGATGCGAGCTATACCAAGCACCTTGATTTTGCGGCTCTTCTTGGCACCAAATCACTTTATTTAAGTTAGTATATTGAGCAATAGTTTGGTTTAGCAGCTGCTCAGGGAACGGATATAGCTGTTCTATTCTAACTATAGCAGTATGTTCATTTTTAAGTGAGCGACGCTTTTCTAAAAGATCATAGTAAACTCGTCCGCTACACATCACTAAGCGAGTAATCTTTTTAGGGTCGAGCTTTTCTGTTTCGCCAATAACGTTGTTAAATTCGCCATTGGCAAGCTCATCCATTGTTGATATTGCTTCTTTATGACGAAGTAGGCTTTTAGGTGACATAATAATAAGCGGTTTACGCATTGGGCGAATGCTTTGGCGTCTTAACAAGTGGAATATTTGCGCAGGGGTTGTTGGTACACAAACCTGAATATTATGTTCGGCACACATCTGTAAAAAGCGCTCTAAGCGGGCTGAGGAATGCTCGGGTCCTTGTCCTTCATAACCGTGTGGTAATAACATGGTTAGTCCGCACAGTCTTCCCCATTTATGCTCGCCACTGGTAATAAATTGATCAATGATCATTTGTGCACCATTGGCAAAGTCACCAAATTGAGCTTCCCAAATAACGGCGGTATTAGGATTAGTTGTGGCGTAACCATATTCAAAGCCTAAAACGGCAAGTTCCGACAAAAATGAGTCGTGAATAGTAAAGCGGCGCTCCACACCTTTTAAATGTTGTAGTGGTACATAAGATTCACCACTAGCTTGGTCATGCAATACTGCATGGCGATGCGAGAAAGTTCCGCGACCAACATCTTGTCCTGTAATACGAACTGAGCGTTCTTGCTTGAGAAGCGTGGCATAAGCTAATACTTCGGCAAAACCCCAATTGATGGGTTGCTTGCCTTCGGCCATTAGCACGCGTTCTTCAATGCCTTTTTGTACTTGGCGCTGAATTTTTAAATGTTCAGGATAATTACAAAACTCTTTGGCTAGAGCAACGAGATCTTCTTTAGGGTAGCCAGTATCGGCAGGTGTTTGCCAGTCGTGCCCTAAATAGGGTGTCCAGTCAAAAAATAAACGCGTGTCAGGGTTATCTACTAGCTCTTCTACAACGGATTCGCCATTATCGAGTTTAGCTCTATATTTATCGGCTAGCTCTTTTACTTGGGTGTTATCTACTACCCCTTGAGTGATTAGGTTTTTGGAATATTGTGATAATACGCTTGGTAGTTTTTTGATCACCTTATACATCAAAGGCTGAGTACCAGAAGGCTCGTCGGCTTCATTATGACCACGGCGGCGATAACAAACTAGGTCGATCACAATATCTTTTTTAAAGCGGTAACGATAATCAATGGCTAGCTGGCTAACAAATAATACCGCCTCTGGATCATCACCGTTTACGTGTAATATCGGTGATTCAACCACTTTAGCAACATCGGTGCAATATTCGGTAGAGCGTGCATCAAGCTTATTGCTTGTAGTAAAGCCAACCTGATTATTGATAATAATATGCACTGTGCCGCCAGTTTTATAGGCGCGAGTTTGTGACATTTGAAAGGTTTCCATGACCACACCTTGCCCCGAAAAAGCGGCATCGCCATGTATGGCAATAGGGATCACCGTGTCACTATTGGTATCTTGGCGCTTGTCTTGTCTGGCACGTACAGAGCCTTGCACCACAGGAGATACAATTTCTAAATGACTGGGGTTAAAAGCCAAGGCTAAGTGAATTTCACCGCCTTGTGTCATTACATTAGATGAAAATCCCTGATGATATTTAACATCACCCGAACCCATGGCATACTCGGCTTTGCCTTCAAACTCATCAATTAAGTCCGATGATTTTTTACCCATGGTATTAATTAGCACATTTAAGCGGCCACGGTGAGCCATGCCAATAACGACTTCTTTGGCAGAATAAGTGCCTGCCTTTTGAATAAGCTCATCCATAATAGGTATTAAGCTTTCGCCGCCTTCTAGCCCAAAGCGTTTAGTGCCAGGATAGCGAGCGCCAAGATATTTTTCTAAGCCTTCTGCGGCATTTAGGCGGTCGAGTAGTCGTTTTTTAGTATCATCATCAAACTTAGGGTGCGATTTAACGCTTTCTAACCTTTCTTGAAACCAGCGTTTTTCTTCGCTGTTAACTATGTGCATAAACTCTGCGCCAATAGAACTACAATAGGTTTTTTTTAAGTCGTTAACAATATCTTTGAGTTTGGCTTGAGTATTGCCAAAGTTAAGTGGTGTGGTCTGAAAGCTGGTTTCTAAGTCTTGCTCTGAAAGGTTGTGGTATTGCAGGGTTAAATCGGCAAGTTCTTCTCTTTCCATTAAACCCAGCGGATCGAGCTTTGCGGCTTGATGACCTCTTGAGCGATAAGACTCAATTAATCCTAGCACAGCAACTTGCTTAGTTTCGTGTTCTAACGAAACCGTACCGCTCACTTTATGCTTGTTACGACCTAGTTGCTTAAATTGGTCGCGAATATCAGAGTGGGCAGATTCGTGCGTTTCTAAATTTTGTCTTAGCGAGTCAAAATAATCTTGCCATTCTTGCGAAACTAAGTCTCTTGCCTCAAGATATTGCTCATAAAGCTCTTCTACATAGCTAGCACTGCTACCTGAAAGGTAGGAGCTAGAGTGCATTCTGTCGATATATTTCTGTTGCATATTGGCTATTGTTTCTTATTTAACAAAATTGATTAAATGGGTAAATCTTGCTTTATTGAGCTGTTTTTTTAGCTTGGTGAAAAAAATCGAATCCTACTCTTAAACCGTTTTAGGATCTATTTAAATTTCTCAAATATAAGCGTTTATTCAAAACTTCTACTATCTGTATAGAATATAACCACCAGCTTTGCAAAAGATTACAATATTTTGGCAAATTAATCGCTTAAATAGAATTTTGACCATTTATCCTAAATTGTGCGTTTTCTTTATTGAGATTGATATTCTTAGTTTCATTGAAAATGATGATGCACAATAACTAAAGGAGATTTTATGCGTATTTTAACCCTAATTAACAAAACTAAAGCCATGCTTTTCGTGGGTGTTTTAAGTTTGTTCACAGCGAGTGTATGCGCTGAAAGTGTTGAAGGTACATGGAATGCAAGCTTAAAAGTGAATGACAGAGTTAACCTGCCAATTGTTATTCACCTGAAACAAGACAATAATCAATGGAGTGGAAAGCTCGATACACCCACTCAAGGTGGATTTAATATTCCAATGACGATGGTTGAGTCTAAAGGCAAGCAACTAATTTTTGAAATATCAGGTATGCAAATTCATTATGAAGGTCGTTATGATGAAGCTTCTGACAAAATTAATGGAACTTTTATTCAAGGTCGCCAATATTCACTTAATTTTACTCGTAAGCAGTCTCAAG
>CBDCCU010000016.1:0-41364 GCA_965214955.1 Aliikangiella sp.
ACACCAAATAGAAAAAGAAAATAATCAGCTTAAGCAAACCCAGCTTAACAGTTTAATGGGACAGTTAAATCCTCACTTTTTATTTAATGGCTTAAATAATATTCGCAGTTTAATGTTAGAAGATGTTGATAAAGCCAGAGACATGCTAACTAATCTTGCAGATATTTTGCGTTATTCTCTGCTAAGCCATAAAAGCACTCAAAGCAGTTTAAATGAAGAGCTTGAAATAGTGAACTTATATATTGAGCTGGCAAAAATTCAATATGAAGATCGACTTCAATTTGTTAGCAAAATAGACAATAGTTTATTAAAAGCTAATATTCCAACATTACTAATTCAGCTATTAATTGAAAATGCCGTTAGGCATGGCATTGATCGTAGTGCAAAAGGTGGTGATTTATCTTTAAGTATAAGTAATGAAAACAATAAAATAAAAATTCAAGTGGTTAATCCCGGAGAGTTAAATTCGGATAATAGAAAAGGTTTGGAAAATAAAAAACTAAATACTGGTATTGGCATTGAAAATATTAAAAGCCGTCTGAAGATTTTATATGGTAATGAAGCCAGCTTCAAACTTGTGCAAGTTGATAATAAGGTAAAAGCCACTTGTTTTATTCCGATATTAACCAAGAAAAATAAAGAAACTTAATGATGTTTAAAGCGATAATTATAGAAGATTCTCGATTAGCAAGAGCCGACTTAAAAGCCCTTGTAAAAAAACACGCAAATATTGATGTTGTTGCCGAAGCCGAAAATTGTGAAAAAGCGATTCAGTTAATTAAATATAATAACCCTGATCTACTTTTTTTAGACATTAATCTTCCCGATGGAAGCGGTTTTGATATTTTAGAAAAAATTGATTCTGTTCCTCAAGTTATTTTTACCACGGCCTACGATCAATATGCTATTGACGCCTTTGAAGTTAACGCACTCGATTATTTACTTAAACCTATTCGTGCAGAAAAACTAAAAAAAGCCCTAGACAAACTTAATGAATTAAAAGAGCAGCAACCCGATCTTTTAACCAAAGATAATCGAATTTTTGTAAAAGATGGTGAGCGTTGCTGGTTAATAGAAATAGGAAAAATACGTTACTTTGAAAGTGCAGGAAACTACGCGCAAATATTCTTCGATAAAAACAAACCCATGGTTTATAAATCACTCTCAAAAATTGAAGAGCGACTACCCAAAGATGCCTTTTTTAGAGCCAATCGAAGTCAAATTGTAAACCTTACTTTTATTAAATCAGTTGAACCTTGGGGAAATGGTGGTTTGGTGCTTACTATGACCGATGGTAAAGAGATAGAGGTATCTCGCAGGCATACTTCTAGTTTTAAGCAGTTGTTGAGTTTGTAGGGTTTGTTTTTAATGAGAGAACTAGAATTTTATATAATCATTACACTTATTATTATTTGGATTGCACTTAATATTGTGGCAACCATTGTCGTTTTAAGTACGCATTTTGAAGAAAAAAACAGAAGAACAATGCAAATTGTTTTTGTATGGCTATTACCTATTATTGGAGCTTTATTCGCAATATTTATTAATAAAGAAGACTATTTTGAAAACAGGCGTTTGAAGAAGGTCGGAAATAATTCTGAATCATTTGATAGAGGGGATATTGATTGGTGATATTAGCCTCTAGCGAGTTTGAAATAGAGGCATATAAATTTTTGAATAAGTGAAGTGGTGGCTGTAGCAGCAAAGGCTCAGCAGGAAAGTTAGGCCTATCAATGAGAGCTTTTGTGATTTATGTGGTGAATGAATATAGTCTTGAATTCTACTTCAAAGCGAGAAAGAAAATTGAGGAGGGGCTGAAAAAGAGAGGTTAAAGAATTGGAAAGGCAAGATTTTTTGGGGACACCCAAACAAAAAACTTGACAAAACCTACTCATACAACTAGCTTTAATTGAGACCACCACTGAAAAGGATTTCAAATGACCCGCGCTCGCCAAAGCATCATCGACTTAGACTCAACGCCTTATTATCACTGCATATCCCGCTGTGTTCGTCGGGCTTTTTTATGTGGAGAAGACAAGTTTTCAGGTAAAAACTTTGAACATAGACGCGACTGGATAATTGAACGAATTGCCTATCAAGTTAAAGCCTTTGCCATTGAAGTTGCCAGTTATGCCATTATGTCAAATCACTATCATCTGGTGCTTAAAGTTAATACCAAACAAGCAGAAGACTGGACAGAAACTGAGATTATCAACCGCTGGTCAATGCTGTATAAAATCCCCGAAATCATTAAGCAATATCAAAGTAACCCCAACAACCCAGGCATCGCCGAAGTTGCCCAATCACTCATTAAAACCTACCAACAAAGACTCACCGATATTTCATGGTTTATGCGAGGAATCAACGAGCATTTAGCCCGAAAAGCCAATAGAGAAGATAACTGCAAAGGCAGGTTTTGGGAAGGTCGCTTTAAATCACAACCCTTACTTGATGAAAGTGCCGTACTCACCGCCATGAGCTATGTTGACTTAAACCCCATTAGAGCTAAACAAACTAAAACACCAGAAACATCAAACTACACCTCAATACAACAAAGAATAAAACAACACCTCAACCCCAAACATCAATCACCCATACCGTTAATGCCATTAACAAATAATCAAAAACAAAACTCCATTGCATTTAAACTCAAAGACTATATCGAACTCGTTGATTGGTTAGGTAAAGCCATACTGCCTAATAAGGGAGGTTATATTCCGAATAATATTCCCCCCATACTCGAAAGACTCAACTTAGAACAAGGTGAATTTATTAACTTAATGCAAAATAAGGATGATTTATCACAACTCACCATTATTGGTTCACCATCAATGATTACTCATTATCTGAGTAAGATAGAGCAGAAATACTGCAAAGGAAAATCCATTGCACAAAGGCTTTATTGTTAGATAAAAAACAAAAAAGAACAACCAACCCAATCAGCTAGGCTGAGAATAGTTAGTGCGTGGGATTCAAGAAATAAGCAATTAAATTTTAACTAACTCTAGTAACATACAAGAAGTCTTCAAGATTAAAAAACATTGTTGAGGTTGATGTGAATTGAGTGGTATTGTTTTTTAATGTGGATGTCCTTCTAACTGTTGTTGAGGTTGATGTGAATTGAGTGGTATTGTTTTTTAATGTGGATGTCCTTCTAACTGTTGATGTGGATGTCCTTCTAACTGGAAAGTAGTTTTCATTGAATTCTAAGGAACAGCTTGAGTCTTCACACTTGATTGACTCGTTGTAAATTAGAATACTGGGATTGTCCTGGCGAATAGAGTCAAGTTGATTCTGGAGAACGTTTACGTTCTCTTCTTTAGAAATTTCTCCAACATAACCCTCAACATTTTTAGTGTTTTGTTCAAAATCAACTATTGTTTTCTCGCTTTCTTCAATAGTTGTATTTAAAACATTATTCCTAGATTTTTTGGTGTTGTTTTCGCTTGAAAGGACTTTTACTGCTATTTTGTCACCATCGACTCTATTTTTTTTAAGCTCAGGAGTATAATCTTGGGAGACTCTTTTTAAATTAGTTTTATTGGACTCGTCAATTTTTTCTTCACTATCTTCTGCACTATTCACTAAAAAGAATGTAAGTAGACTTCCGATGATAAGTCCAATGGCAAAATATGCTACTTTATTCAATTCTATAATCCAGTGTTCATTTTTAAGTACGTAGCTAAGATATTACAACTCACATTTGTTTTCAATCTTAATGATGTATAGCGCCAATCTGAGATCGCCCTTTTGTTCACATTGTATTACTCAAAACCCTCTTTAACCAAAGACTCAAAATCACGTTCTAAAATAGTTGAGTCACCTAAATTAAGCTCAATTAAACGGCGCAGGTGACTAATGCTATCAAGATCAATATGATAGCAGGCTAATCCAATTTGATTGCCACGTTGGTTTTTAAGCTTTAGCTTCATGTTAATTGATTCTTGACCTTGATCGAGCGGGATCTGTAACTCAAATTGACTATCACTTGGCACAGAATGTCGGTCAGACACCGCTAATAAAACGCCTTGAATAGAAATATCAATGACCTGACAGTTAATTTGCAAGTCTTTTCCAGTGAGAATGGCGTCATTTTTAAAAGCAACTCGATGATAGTGTCTTTTTTCGGTTGTCATAAGTATCTCAATTTGTTGCATTTGATTTAAATTTAGCACATTCAAGTAAGCCGCGCTGAAAATTGGTGATGCTTTTTAAGCTTCTCTAGCGAAATCTATAAGTAGTGCGTAAAATAACTTTTTAATGAGTTAATGATTTTATTGGGTTTTTTATGGCAATTCAGTGGTATCCAGGGCATATGCACAAAGCCCAAAAAGAGATTAAGCAGGCTTTGCCTAGTGTTGATCTTATTATTGAAGTGCTTGACGCGCGGATCCCTTACAGCAGTGCAAACCCTGTAATTGCTGATATGTCGGTATTTAAGGGGATGGAAAAGCCGGTTATTAAGTTGCTAAATAAAACCGATTTAGCTGATCCTAAATTAACCCAAGCTTGGCGAGAGCATTTTGAAGCGCAAGAAAATGTTAAAGCCTTGCCCGTTATGGGACAAGAAGTGGCAACTTTAAGCAAAATTATTGAGCTGGCTAAAAAATTGGCTCCTGCTCGTGTTGATAAAGGTGCTAATGTACGGGCGATGATTATGGGTATTCCTAATGTGGGTAAATCGACCATTATTAATGGCTTGTCGGGACGCAAAATTGCCAAAGTGGGTAATGAGCCTGCGGTTACTCAAAGGCAACAGCGTATTGATTTAGAAGGGAATGTTACGCTTTTTGATACCCCAGGGATCTTATGGCCAAAAATAGAAAATAAGCACAGCAGTTTGCGGCTGGCTATTTCTGGTGCAATAAAAGACACAGTGTTAGATTATGACGAAATTGCTTATTACTTGGTTGAATACCTTAATCAATATTATCCCAATTTATTGCAAGCACATTATCAAATAAAAGACGAAGTAGATGACCAGTTGCAGCAACCTTGGCTTGATGAAGACTCAGCTATATTGGCGATCATTGAAGCCATAGGCAAAAAAAGAGGCTGTTTGGTGGGCGGAGGCCGAATTGATCTTGATAAGGTTTGTAAAATCATTATCAAAGATTACAGGCAAGCTATTTTAGGTAATATCACTCTTGAGTCGCCGCAAATGGTGGAGCAAGAGCTTAAAATAGTCGCTGAGGAGCAGCGGTTAAAAGAAGAAAAAAATCAAGCTCGAAAAAACAAAAATAAGCGTCGTTCTCGCTAATGTTTAGTCAAAAAAATTTATTAAAACTGGCTAAAAACACCATGCCTTTTGGAAAATATAAAGGTTCGCTATTAATTGATTTGCCCGAACCATATCTTGTGTGGTTTTCGCGCAATGGTTTTCCTCGGGGCGAATTAGGTGAGCTTTTACAGCTGTGTTTAGAAATAAAAGTCAATGGGCTTGAAAAACTTATTTATCCGCTTAAGGATTAAAACTGTGCTTATGTATAAAAATTATTTGCTGTTGTTTTAGGTTACTTTGTATCTAGTTATTATGGTATAAATTGTACACATAATAATCATTGGAGATGTTTATGGGGAGAGAGATTTCTGATAGAGAATATTCTGCGTCAGATTATGAGCAATTTAATCGTCGCATTCATGATCAAGCAGATATTCTTAAAAAAGTTATTCAGCAAGCCGACTTTGGAACAGATCCTTTGTGTATTGGTGCTGAATTAGAACTTTATTTAATGGATCATAAAGGCGAGGTTAGCCCTGTTAATATTGAATTAATTAAAAAACTGAATGATCCGCAATTTCAAACTGAGCTAAACCGTTTTAATTTAGAGCTTAACCTTTCAAAATATTTTGCCGAAGGCAAGCCATTTACTCAACTTACTCAAGAAATAAAAACTAAGTTTAATCATCTCTCAGAGGTAGCTAAAGAACTAGAAACTCGTCCTTTAGCGGTTGGCATTTTACCGACACTTCAAGAAAAACATTTAACCAATGAATATATGACTGACCTGCCGCGTTATCGTTTGTTGTCTCGCGAGTTACTTAGGCAACGCGGAGGCCCTTTTCATATAAAAATTGATGGCGAAGAGTCGGTTAACTTTTATTCATCTGAGGTTTGTGTTGAAGGGGCTAATACCTCTTTTCAAGTTCATTTAATGACACAAAAAGAAAAATTCACCAATATTTTTAATGCGGCTCAACTGACTTTACCTATGTCGGTTGCTGTAGCGGCAAACTCTAGCGTTTTGTTGGGTAAGTGCTTGTGGGATGAAACACGGGTCGTTTTATTTAAACAATCAATTGATAATCGAGTGCCAGATGCTTCGGGCTGGCGGCAACCTTCACGAGTAACTTTTGGACACGGTTGGGTAAGAAAAAATCCTTGGGAGCTTTTTTCTGAAACGGTTAATTTATATCAGCCTATTTTTCCAGAGCTTTATCCTGAAGAAGGTGATGGCCTGCCAGAATTAGCAGAGCTAAACCTACACATGGGAACCACTTGGCCTTGGAATAGGGCGGTTTATTCTAATGCAGGTAAAGGTCATGTAAGAATAGAGTTTAGAGCTTTGCCAGCAGGACCTACCGCGCTAGATATGACCGCTAATGCGGCATTTTCTATTGGTATGGCGGTTGGGTTAGAAAGTAAAATTGATGAATATTTATCTCGAATACCATTTCGGTTTGCCGAATATAATTTTTATCGTGCGGCAAAACGCGGGCTCGATGCAACAATTTTATGGCCACAAAATTATCAAAATAAACCCGTAGAAGTGCCTATTAAAAATATTATTGACGATATGCTGCAAGTGGCAAGTGATGGTTTGTCTGAATTAAAAGTTGATCGCGAAGAAAGAGATAAATATCTTCAAATTATTCAAAGGCGTTTGGCTAGTGGTGTCAATGGTGCAACATGGACAAGAAAAACCTTAAAGCATTTAAGACAATCTATGAGCAATGAAAAAGCGTGTAAAATTTTATTAGATAAATACTTTGAAAATCAAATGGAAGGTACACCAGTGCATGAATGGGAAAGAGATTGGAAATAATAAAAAAGGTTAAATAATAGGAATGTTGTTAAATAAAAATATCACTTATTTAGATGATAGTTTTAGGGAAAAAATAGCCCCTTCTGCACTAAGCTTTTTAAAACAGCTAGATGGATTAAGTATTTTTGATATTAAAGGCCAAGATCAAACCCGCACTCGGGTGGTTACTACCTTAATTCATGGTAACGAACCTTCTGGCTTTATCGGCATTTTACTTTGGTTAAAAAGTAATGCCGTACCTGCCACCAATATTAGAATTATTATTTGTAACCCCGAGGCGGCTAAAACCAAACCCAAGTTTACCCATCGTTATATTGATAATGATAAAGACTTAAATCGTTATTTTCATGCCAACAATAGTGATCAGAGTGAAATGGCTAATAGGGCTAGGCAAATTTGCAAAGCCATTCATCAGGTTAAGCCCGAAGCAATTTTAGATCTGCACAATACTTCGGGCAATAGCCCTGCTTTTGCGGTTGCTGTTAGAGAAGATAATAAAACAAAAGATATAGTTTCTCTTTTTACCCAAAAGTTAATTTTATCTGGACTAAAAGTAGGCGCAATAATGGAAAATGATTTTGCTTGTCCCATTGCAACAATAGAATGTGGCGGAGCAAGCGAAATTGAATCGCATCAAGTTGCTATAGAAGGACTAACTGCGTTTTTTTCAAAACCCAATTTATTTGTCAATCAAACTAACGTTAAAGTTTATTATCATCCTATTAGCGTGCGTTTGTTCGATGAAGTGTCGGTTGGGTTTGCTCAACATCAGCTACCAACAACCGATATTACTTTGCGAGCCGATATTGAAACCTTAAACCAGCAACGCACACCCGCAGGTGAATTTTTAGGCTGGTGCGATGATCTCCCGTCAGTGTTACTAACGGCAATTGATGATAATGGCAATAATCAAATTGATGAGCTATTTGAAGTTAAAAATGGGCGAATTTTTAGCAAACAAAACCTGCATTTGTTTATGGTGACCACTTCGGTAGAAATAGCCACAAATGATTGTTTGTTTTATGTGACTAGAGAATAACGCCTATTTAGCCTATAATTCATTTCATTAGCTCTCGGGGTGCCCAAGAGGATCTATGTTAAAGATTATTCCACTTGCTGTGCTGAGATGTTGACGCTCTGTTGTAAAGAATATCGTTATAAGAAATACGGTTATAAAATATTCTGATTAAGCAAAGCAACTAACAACAAACCCGCAGAACCTGATCCGATTAAGATCGGCGTAGGGATGAGTGAAAAGATAATCAAATATTGCACTTCTACTGTGATTTTTTCTTTCTTCATTTCGCGCCAAATTATTTAAGGCAAATTAACTAACAGGCTTTACCAGTATAGCCAGTTTGCCAGCATAGCCAATGAGGAATTATTTATGTTTGACGAGTCAAATGCAGTTGCCAATGGATTAAATAGCGATACTGCTCACCCCATTACCCGAGAGCCACTTCCTGCCAGCAAAAAAGTGTATGTTCAGTCAGATAATATGGACGATGTGAGTGTGCCAATGCGTCAAATTGACCTAACCGATGGCACCAATGTAACGGTTTATGACACCTCTGGGGTTTATACCGATCCTAATATCGACATTGATGTTCACCAAGGTTTAGCCGATATTCGCTCAAAATGGATTGAAGCTCGCGGTGATACAGAGCAATACGAGGGACGCGAAATTAAGCCCATTGATAATGGTCATACCGAATCGGAAAAAGCTTATAAGTTCTATAACGAAAACCTACAGCGTAAACCGCGTCGTGCTAAAGCTGGGCAAAATGTTTCACAAATGCACTATGCCAAAAAAGGCATTATCACCCCCGAAATGGAATACATTGCCATTCGCGAAAACCAAGCCCGCGAAGCACTTAATAATGAATTTACCACCGAAGAGCGCAACAAGCGTTTAGCGGGTAATTCTATGGGCGCAAACTTGCAACCCATTACTCCAGAGTTCGTACGAAAAGAAGTGGCCGAAGGTCGGGCAATTATTCCTGCCAATATTAATCATACCGAACTTGAACCTATGATTATTGGTAGAAATTTTTTAGTAAAAATTAACGCTAATATTGGTAACTCAGCAGTCACTTCTAGCATTGAAGAAGAAGTTGAAAAGCTGGTTTGGTCTATTCGCTGGGGCGGCGATACGGTAATGGATTTATCAACGGGCAAACATATTCATGCCACCCGCGATTATATTGTGCGTAACTCACCCGTACCCATTGGAACGGTGCCAATTTACCAAGCACTAGAAAAAGTAAATGGTGTTGCCGAAGATTTAACTTGGGAAGTTTTTAGAGACACATTAATTGAGCAAGCAGAGCAAGGTGTGGACTATTTTACCATTCATGCGGGTGTGCTTTTGCGTTATGTGCCGCTTACAGCAGAACGTGTAACGGGCATTGTATCGCGCGGCGGTTCTATTATGGCTAAGTGGTGTATAGCGCATCATAAAGAAAACTTTTTATACACTCACTTTGAAGAAATTTGCCAAATTATGAAAGCTTATGATGTGAGCTTTTCATTAGGTGATGGTCTGCGCCCAGGCTCGCTTGCCGATGCTAACGATGCCGCGCAGTTTGGCGAGCTAGAAACTTTAGGCGAGCTAACTAAAATTGCTTGGAAGCATGATGTTCAAGTAATGATTGAAGGACCAGGGCATGTTCCTATGCATATGATCAAAGAAAATATGGACAAACAACTTGAGCATTGCGACGAAGCGCCTTTTTATACTTTAGGACCATTAACCACCGATATTGCACCTGGTTATGATCATTTCACTAGCGGCATTGGCGCGGCAATGATTGGTTGGTATGGTTGTGCGATGCTTTGTTATGTAACCCCAAAAGAGCATTTAGGCTTGCCTAACCGCGACGATGTAAAAGAAGGGATCATTACTTATAAAATTTCCGCGCATGCGGCGGATTTAGCCAAAGGACATCCGGGGGCAAGATACCGCGATGATATGTTATCGAAAGCCCGTTTTGAATTTAGATGGGAAGATCAATTTAACCTTGGTTTAGATCCTGATCGCGCGCGTGAATTCCATGACGAAACCCTGCCAAAAGACTCGGCTAAAGTGGCGCACTTTTGTTCAATGTGTGGGCCAAAGTTTTGCTCGATGAAAATTTCGCAAGAGGTTCGAGATTATTCAGAGCAACAAAAAATGGTTGAGCAAGGAATGCAGCAAAAGTCGGAAGAATTTAAGCAACAAGGCGCGCAAATTTATGTGGCGCAAAAAGATTAATTTTATCAACCTTGTTGATTAAGTTTATTGCTTAGCTCTATTGTTTAAATATGTTGCTTAATTATGTCAGATAAAAACATCGCAATTATTGGCGCAGGTATTATGGGGCGTTTGCTTGCTTGGCAATTAATTAACCAAGCCAATGCAAACAAGCAACATAATTTCAAAGTTACTTTGTTCGATAAAGATCCTATCGAACAAGGTGATGCCGCCGCCTATACTGCGGCAGGTATGTTAACGCCTTATGCCGAAATTGAGTCTGCCGAGCCACTCATTTTTAATATGGGTATTGATTCCATTGAGCTTTGGGATGATTGGGTTAAAGCGGTAAATGCCGATGTGGGTTTTTATCGCTCAGGCAGCTTAATTGTAAGCCACGCACAAGATAAAGCCGACTGGCAACGCTTTAATCAACACCTTAACTATAAGATGAATTATGAGCCGTTAATTAGCGATAAACTAAAAGCGCAAAAAAATTCACACCCGCCTCAACAAATTGATCAAGCTGAGTTAAAACAATTAGAGCCAGAACTGGGTGAACATTTTAGTCAGGCAACTTACTTACCTCAAGAAGCTTGGCTTTGCACTAAGTGTGTAATGAAGGTTTTAGCTGAAAATTTACGGCAAAGTGGTGTGGCTTGGTATGCCCATAAACCGATAGAAGACTTTGGTGAAAACCATGTGCAGTTTGGCAAGCAAAAGTTAAATTTTGACTGGGTAATTGACTGCCGAGGCTTAGGCGCAAAAAAACAAATACCTGAGCTTCGAGGTGTGCGTGGTGAGTTATTATTATTGCAAGCACCCGAGGTAAAAATTAATCGCTTAGTTCGCTTAATGCATCCGCGTTATCGGCTGTATTTAGTGCCTAAAAATCGTGACGATCTTTATCTGATTGGGGCAACCCAAATTGAAAGCGAAGACTATAGCGAAATTACCGTGCGAAGTGCGTTAGAACTTTTAACTGCGGCTTATAGTTTACATTCTGGATTTGCCGAAGCGAGAATTTTAGAAAGCAAAACTAATTGTCGCCCAGCGCTAGCCAATAACTTGCCTCAAGTTTCATTAAGTAATGGTGTTGTGCAAATTAATGGACTTTATCGTCATGGTTTTTTACTTGCACCAGCCATTGCTAAAGAAGTCAGTCGTTTTATTATGGCAACTGACACTAAAAATAATCTTCATTCAAACTGGCAAAACTTTAAATCGGTTTATGCCAATTTATTTGTGCAAGAAAAAACATCAACGCAAAACTCAGAGCAGGTAGCCTAATGCCAAAGGTGATTATTAACGGAGTTGAAACTCAAATTAATGAAAATAATTTAGAGAAGTATATTGAGCTTAACCATGGCAATAATGGAATGAAATTAGCGGTTGCCCTTAATGAAGAATTTATTCCTAAAGCCAACTACAAAACAGTACAACTTAACAATGATGACAAGCTAGAAATTGTAAGCCCAATGTCGGGCGGTTAATAAAGTCTGAGAAAGTATGGATCAAACTAAACAAAATACCGATCAAGCAACACAAAGCCCTTGGCAACTTGCTGATAAAACTTTAACTAGCCGGTTATTAATTGGCACGGCACTTTATCCTTCACCTGAAATTATGTTGGAGTCAATTAAAGCATCCGGTGCCGAGGTGGTTACTGTTTCTTTGCGCAGGCAAAATCCAGCCGAATCTGGCGGACAAGCATTTTGGCAAATGATCCAATCGCTTAACTTAAATGTTTTGCCAAATACCGCAGGTTGTCATTCGGTTAAAGAAGCCATTACTACCGCACAAATGGCGCGAGAATTATTTTCTACCAATTGGATTAAGCTGGAAGTGATTGGCGATGATTATAATTTACAGCCCGATCCTTTTGCCCTGTTAGAAGCTACCAAAGAGCTAATTGCCCAAGGTTTTGAAGTCTTCCCCTATTGCACCGATGATTTAGTGTTGTGCGAAAAACTAGTGGAAGCAGGTTGCAAAATTTTAATGCCTTGGGGGGCACCAATAGGTACAGGTAAAGGGCTAATTAATCCTTATGCGCTAAGAACCATAAGGGAGCGTTTAAAGTCGATTACTTTAATTGTTGATGCGGGAATCGGCGCACCTTCTCATGCGGTAGATGCCTTGCAATTAGGTTATGATGGCGTGCTACTTAACACTGCGGTTGCCCAAGCCAATGACCCAATAAAAATGGCACAAGCTTTTAAATATGCCATGCAAGCAGGGCGTTTAGGTTATGAATCAGGGGTAATGCCCGAGCGCGATATGGCACAACCTAGCACACCTACTTTAGGCACACCTTTTTGGCATCAAAATCAATAAAATAGAAAAAATGTCTGATCAAAATTCAATAAAACCTATCGTTCTATCTATTGCCGCAAACGATACCGCAGGTATGGCAGGTATTGCTCAAGATATTAAAACTTTAAATGCATTTAATGTTCATGCGCTAAGTGCTATTACCGCTAATACAGCGCAAAATAATGTTGAAGTGCTGGGGATAAACCCTGTTGACGACCAGGTTTTAACTCAGCAGTTAAATGCGCTAGAAGATTTACCGATTGCAGCAATTAAAATTGGACTGGTTGGAAAAGCTTCGCAAGTAAAAATAATTGCCAACTTTATAAAAAAAATAAACTGCCCTGTGGTTTTAGATCCCGTTTTAAAATCCACCAGTGGATTTAATTTTATTGATCCAAAAACAATTGAAAGTTTTATCAAAAACCTTTTGCCTTACATCACCTTAATTACCCCTAACTGGCAAGAAGCTAGCTCATTAACAGGAATAAAAATAGTTAGTAAAACTGATGTAGAAAGCGCGGCAAAAAAATTATTATCTTTAGGCGTTAGTCAGGTATTGATTACTGGCGGCGATACGGATGATCAAATGATTTGTCAGGATTATTTTGCCAGTAAAGAAAAAAACTTTTGGTTAACTAGCAATAAACAAAACACTAAAAATACTCGCGGTACAGGTTGCGCTTTATCTTCATCAATTGCGGCGGCTTTAGCCAAAGGCTATTCCTTATATGATGCGGTAGTCATTGGGAAAATGGCAATCAATCAAGGGCTAAAAAATAGCACGAGTTTTGGTGAACAAAAAGGCTGTGTAGCAATTAAAAATTTTCCAAAAGCACAATATGAACTTCCTGTTTTATCCAAACGATTTGATTTTGATATTAACAGCCAGTCATTTCCCGAATGCGAATTAGTCAATGATAAAAAACAGCCTTTAGGTTTATATCCTGTTGTTGATAGTGCTGATTGGATTGAAAAGTTATTAAAACTAGGTGTTACTACCATTCAGTTAAGAGCTAAAAATTGTGCAGGTGAAGCCTTAGATAATGAAATAAAACGCGCGATAAATATTGCTAAAAAATACAACGCACGATTATTTATAAACGACTATTGGCAAAAAGCCATTGAGTTTGGCGCTTACGGTGTTCACCTAGGGCAAGAAGATTTAGACGATGCCGATATTAATGCAATTTTTAAAGCAGGGTTAAGGTTAGGGATTAGCACCCATTGTCATTATGAAGTTGCCAGAGCCATACAATATAAACCCTCGTATATTGCTTGCGGCCCTGTATATCACACCAACACCAAGCAAATGCCATGGGTGCCGCACGGCATACAAGGATTACAATATTGGCGCGATGTTTTAGACTATCCGTTAGTGGCAATTGGCGGAATTAATCAAGAACGATTTAAAAAAGTGCTAGCGACAGGAGTGGATAGTATTGCGATGATCACAGCCATTACTGAGGCAGAGGATTATCAAAGTGTGACAGAAGGTTTTTTGGGGTATTGGTAGGGTTGGTTTTTGATGGGTTTTATCATTAATTCTAGTCAATTGAAAACTCATGAATTATTTAAATTATAGAGTTGAGTAAGTTTCATGAAAAAAATCTTCTGTTATCAACGAGTTACTGTTAAAAAGGTTTGTTAATGAGCATACGCGCAAAAAAACGATCTAAAGTAGCAGTTTACGATTTTGATAAAACTATTATTTCGATAGATAGTGGTTTTCAGTTTTTTAAATGGCAGATTTTAAAATCAAAATTAAAAACCTTGGTGGCAGTGCTGTTATTTGTTGTGTTTGGAGTGTTTATTTTTGTTCCAAAAATTCGCTTTGGACTGTTTAAGTGTTTGGCTTGGATAGCCACATGGGGCCTAGATAAGTCGATGCTGCGCTCTGAAATCAGATGGTTTAGTAATAATTACCAAAGTATTTGTGGTGGTTGGATTTACAAAGATGCTTTACGTCAAATCAAATTAGACAGAGAAGCAGGGTTTGAAATATTAATTATTTCGGGTGCACCTAAAATATTAGTGAAAGAAATATTACGTAGTCAAAAAATACCTGTCACTAAAGTCATTGCATCTGAATGTAAATATTTTTGGGGAGGGATTATCGCTGAAGAACATTGCTATGGCTCACATAAACTAGTAATGGCAGAGCGACAAAATGAAGTGTTTGCAAGTTGGCATTTTGGTTACAGTGATTCGAAAGCTGATTTCCCATTTCTTGAAAAGTGTTCAAGCCAGTGTTTTGTAAACAGTAGCGCGAAGTTAAAGAAGCAAGCGATGAGGCATTTTGGGAAAAATGTTCAGTTTGTGTTATGAACTTAAAAGCTAAATAAATTTATCAGTGCCATTTTTTTAATTGACTAATTAATTTAAGATTTATTGATTGAAATGATTGTTACTAAATTTGAAAAATTGTCGATAATTTTCGTATAACAAGTGCCTAAACTTCGATAATGTTAAATTGTGATGGTTTTGGTAAACGAAAAACTTTAAAGACAGTCACCGTAAAGCCATGTCCAATATGAAATGACATATTCATTGTCAGTCGCTTAAAAATCAGTTCAAACTTAAAAAAATCAGAATATTATTTAAGAGAGTAGCTATAGTTATGTGTAATTATTATAGGTATGGTGGCTGTCTGAGATTTACTGTTGATAGCAGACTATTTACCCACATCACGATTTATATCAGCAGCTACTCTGAACCCAAAGTTTGAAAAAGATTCAGCTGCTTTCCAGTCGCCTCTATAGTTGGTTCTTAGGTAGAATGAACCATAGTCTCCCCATGCTCCACCTCGGACAACTCTTTCGATACAGTTTGACTTTAAATAAGGTTTTCCATCTATTGGTTGTTGCTTGTAGTTCGGGCGATAACAATCTTCTACCCATTCCCAAACGTTTCCTACAAGATCATAGAGTCCAAAACTGTTTGGAACTTTAAAATGTCCAACTGGAGCGGTGTATACAAATGAATCGTTGCAATTGCCAGTTTTTAACCAATTGGGATAAATTTTTCTAGCTGAAATATCGGCACCGTTTGTAAATTTACAAAAATCATTTTCGTTTGTTCCCCACCAATAGGGTGTTGTTATCTCAGTGTTTATATGACTGCCCTTAATGTTTTTTACTTTAGCCAGGTATTCCCATTCACTTTCGGAAAGTAAACGATAGCGATATTTTTTTTGAATGGTGTTAAGCCAAGCTGTGTAAGCCTTAGCATCCTGCCAACTGACACATACTACAGGATGATTATCTTTTTGTTCAAAGCCTGGATTTTTCCAAGAGCTATTTGCTTTTTGACCCCATGCGCCGTTTTTTTGTTGGGTAAAGCAGTTATTGATACTTTGATATCCTGTTTCTACTACAAAAGCTTTATATTCTGCTCGTGTTATTTCAAAGATTGAAGTCGCAAAATCAGAGATATTAATTTGCACCCTTGGTTCTTCATCTTTATTTTTATTTGTTGCTTCCTTATTTGAGCCGAGTATAAATTGTCCACCGGGTATCGATTTCATTGCTGGACAGTGAGTGCAACTTTTAAAGCTATCTTCTGAAAATGCGGTTGAAAAATGTAGTAATGTAATAAGAGTGACTATTGTTTTATTCATTTTATATTCCTAGTTGTTGTTTAAAAGATAACAGGTATATATGTCGAATGTTTCGCTTAAAAAGTTTTAATAAATAGAAATGAATAAGGTATATTAAATAATTTGCCACTGCCTAATCCTGTAAGGGTATACTCGCTCTACTGCAATATGAAAATAATTAAAGCACCTTCATCATTAAAAATAGAAATTAACCAGTTTTATCATAAAGTGGGTTATCACAGCCATTGGAGTGGAAACGAGCAAGCCTATTGTATGCTTGATAATAATTTGATTATTGGAGCCGTTAAAATTGAAGAACTTGACGACTTTTTTGTTTTAAGAGGCATGTATTTAGATAATAACTTTCATCAACGAGGACTTGGCACTCAATTGCTTAAGTTTATTGAACCTATACTCAATAAAGCAATCAGTTATTGTTTGCCTTTTAATCACCTAACTCCTTTTTATCAGCAGGTTAATTTTGAAGTTATTCAAGTAGAACAATTGCCTTTAATATTAATGAATAGATTTGAAAAATATAGAAACGAAGGTCATCAAATAATACCAATGTATAAACCAAGTAAATCACTTTTTAACTAACCATTAATGGCTCAACATTTAGGCTGCTTCTTTTTTCTTCGGCTTTCCAAAGATCATATTGTGCTTGCTGATTAATCCAACTTATTGATGAAGTATTAAAAGCAATTGATAAACGAACTGCCATTTCTGGGCTAATACCTGACTTTCCATTAATAATACTAGATAATGTTTTTCTGCTAACACCTAACGCTTTAGCGGCATCTGTTACTGATATTTCTAACGGTTCAAGACAAAGAGATTTAATCACTTCTCCTGGGTGTGGTGGATTATGCATGATCATAATTTAAAGCCTCAATGATAGTCTTCGTAGTTAACTATTTTTGCATGTTTACCATTAAATCGAAAAGTAACTCTCCAGTTAGCACTAACTTTAACAGACCAAATATCTGCACGGTTATCCGATAAAGAATGCAAAAATATGCCTAGTTGATCCATATTATTTGGCATAGTAGAAGCATTTAAGCGACCTAAAATTAGCCTTAATTTTTTTACATGCTTCGACTGGATACCCGATGTGTTTCCAAACTTAAAAAACTTTTTAAGACCTTTATGTTTAAATGATACGATCATAAATAAATTGTTTCTCGTTCCCATGCTCCCGCGCGGGAATGCATATCAGGCTACTAACTTACTCTAAAGACTGTCAACCCCATCCAGCTTCCCCTTGCGAAGGGGAAGAGCTTAGTTATGTGGATAATTTTAGAATGAAAACGAGTATAATATGGCTACTTAAAAAAATATTTTCTCGTTCCCATGCTCCCGCGTGGGAATGCATATCAGGTCAATAACTTACTCTAAACACTGCCAACCCCATCCAACTTCCCCTTGCGAAGGGGAAGGGCTTAGTTATGTGGATAATTTTAGAATGAAAATGGGTATAATATGGGCACTTAAAAAATATTTTCTCGTTCCCATGCTCCCGCGTGGGAATGCATATCAGGTCAATAACTTACTCTAAACACTGCCAACCCCATCCAGCTTCCCCTTGCTAAGGGGAAGAGCTTAGTTATGTGGATAATTTTAGAATGAAAACGAGTATAATATGGCTACTTAAAAATATTCTTAGTTGTCATTAATGAAACGCTCCAACCTAATCACCGAAGAAGGTGCCACCCGTCTACGTAATGAACTTGCTGACTTATGGAAAAACAAGCGTCCTGCGGTTACAAAAGCATTACAAGCTGCGGCGGCTGAAGGTGATCGTTCTGAGAATGCAGAATATATCTACCGTAAAAAACAATTGCGCGAAATGGATAGACGAATACGCTACTTGCAAAAGCGTACTAAAGAAATGCAAGTGGTTGAACATTTGCCGAGCAATCAATCACAAATATTTTTTGGTGCTTGGGTTAATTTAGAAACCGAAAATGGTGAAAGCTTTGATTACCGATTAGTCGGCTCTGATGAGTTTGATTTTAAAAAAGAGTATATTTCTATCGACTCGCCTTTAGCGCGAGCCTTGTTAAAAAAATCGGTAGATGATGAAGTAATGGTTAAACTGCCCGAAGGTGAAAAGTTGTTTTTTATTAATCAAATCACTTATAACAAATAAATAACTTGCTTATTTGCAGTTTCGTGTATTAACAATATTTTGTCTGTATAAATTCAAATATGACCGTATAAACCCAAATATGACCGTATAAACCCAAATATGACCGTATAAACCCAAATATGGCCGTATAAATTCAAATATGGCCGTATAAATGCTATAGTCGCCATAAATAAGAAACAGTTGGGCAGACTATGGCCAATAAAAAGATCAAAGAGCGGTTAATTACTTATTTTCCTCACACCGCTAAACCGCTCTCCATTTACGAAATTCAAGCGCTTATTCCAGAGGCTGTTGCTGAAAGAACCCTTCGCCGTTGGCTTGTTGAAGAGGTTGAAAAAGGACGATTAATTCGTTTGGGGCAAAAGCGCTCTACTCGATATCAACTGAATTTAAAGCGCCCTAAAATTAACTTTGCATTTTTAGCGGGTTTAAATGAATCAAAACAAACGGCAGTTATTAAGCAACTAAGAGACTTATGGACTCATAGCTCAACCGCAATTGAAGGTAATACACTTACCCTTGGTGACACTCATTTCGTTCTAGAAGAAGGGATCACCATATCGGGTAAACCACTCAAAGATCACCAAGAAGTGATGGGGCATGCTGGTGCAATCGATATTTTATACCAATCGCTTAATGAACCTATCACCAGCGAACTTTGTTTTGCGCTACATAAAGCGGTTCAAACAGAAGTTATTTATGATATTGATAAACCTTATGGCGCTTGGAAAAATAGACCAAATGGAACTTATACCGTTGATAGCAATGAGCGCTCTGTCTATTTGGAATATGCTTTGCCTCACTATATTCCAGCATTAATGAGCGAAGTATTTAGTGCTTTAAACAGTATAAAAAAAAGTGAAGTGACTATTGATAATGCTCATCAGTATTATGCTAAGTTTCATGTCGCTATTGCCCATATTCACCCTTTTTGGGACGGTAATGGCCGTATTGCAAGGCTTTTAGCAAACTTGCCTTTACTAAAATCGGGCTTGCCGCCTCTCATTATTCCATTGAATACTCGTAAACAATACATTCAGCTACTTGCCGCATACGAATTAAGTGTTGGTCAGCTAGATAATAAAACAGGTGTTTGGCCAAACCTAAGCTTGCTACAAGAATTTGAATTGTTCTGTTTTGATTGCTATAAACAAACCCAGCAAATTATTTCCAATATTTAGCAACGGTTGATCGCAAATAAAAAAGCCGAGCAACAATTTATTGCTACTCGGCTTATATGATTTTTCAAATAACTCAGTGTTACTCAGTAATAATTTTTTAATGCACACCTTTGCTTGGCAATTGTCCCGGTAGCCAATTATTACTATTTTTACCCACCAACTCTTCAAGTTTGGCTAAATCATTATTGAGTTTTTCAAGTAAGCTATGAAGCTGGTTAAAGCTTTCACTGGCTCGTTTAAAGCGCTCTTTTTGATCGGGGGTTACATGCCCTGTATTTTCACTACGGCTCCAAATTAAGTAGCTAATGTAGTTAGTAATGGCATGAGGCACAGCTTCTTGGCGTTTGCGTTTAACGGCATCACCACTAAAGGCAAGGTTAAGATCGGCCAATTGTAAAGTCATGCTATGAACTTGTTGCATGAGGCTTTGATCTATTGTTGGTGTTTCAAAAATTGCGGTTTTAACATGGTTTATGCGTTTATCCATATTACGCATAAAGGTTCTTGCACCACTAATTGATTTAGATAATTGACCAACTTTTAAGTCAAAAGCTAAATCGGCTTTTCTATCGCTACTTGGGAATGTGCGGTTATCAATAGATTTAACTTCAAAGCTTTGTGGCTCGGTTAATTGAGTAGTCACGCCATTTTCAACTTTAGCCATGCTCACCTTGTACATGCCTGGCACAGCAAAAGGCCCTGAGCTTGGTTTTTTTGTATCGGCAGTATCAAAGCCGGGGTATTTCAGATCCCAATTTACCCGATTAAAACCACTTTTAACGGGTGACTTAATCCGTTTAACTAAGTTTCCATCGGCATCGGTGACGGTAAAAACAAGGTAAGGCTTTTGCTCTTGATCTTCTTTTTTAAGTGAATCCCAAGCAGGATAAAAAACATCTTTACCATCTTTTTGTTTTTTCTTTTCTGCACTGCGGCGTTTTTTATTTAGCGATGTAAACCCGTCTTTTAGGTAGTAACTAAATACTGCACCATACTCAGGATTATCGGCAAAATAAAAGTCTGCACCGCGCATAGATTTACCCGGTAATCCTAATGGATCGTGGATCACAAACTGGAAAGCTCTACGCACAGGAAACAAGGTTGCATCAGCTTTTTTAACCGCTTGTGCGTCACTTCTTAGTGGCGAGTAGTCATCTAAAATATAAAACCCGCGCCCAAAAGTGGCTAAGGCTAAATCATTTTCTCTACGCTGAATTTCAATGTCGCGTACCGCAATGGTTGGAATGCCCGATTTTAATTGAACCCAGTTTTTGCCGCCATTTTGGGTAAAGAAAACCCCAAACTCTGTGCCAACAAATAGTAAGTTTTTATTGACATGATCTTGAGCAATTGTATGTACGCTGCCTCTTTCAGGAAGATCGCCAGTAATATCATCCCAGGACTTTCCGTTGTCATCAGTTTTCATCACATAAGGTTTAAAGTCACCTTTTTTATGATTATCAAAAGTCGCAAAAGCCACTTTGTCATTATAAAGTGAAGGCTCTAAATCACTGACATAAGTCATTTTAGGTACATCACTGGGCCAGCGCATTTGACGCCAAACTTTACCGCCATTTTCGCTTATATGTAGTGCACCATCATCGGTTCCTACATACAGCAATCCTTCTTTTAAACGTGACTCTTGCAGTGAAATAATTGAACCATATTGCGAGGTTGATTTATTTTTAGCTACCGCATCAACGCTCCAAACTCTATCCATTACTTTAAGTTTATTGCGATCAATTTTTTGCGATAAATCACCACTTACCGCACGCCAAGATTCCCCTTGATCGTCACTTCTAAACACTTGCTGCGAAGCATAATAAAGTCGCTTGTGATTGTGCGGGCTAATTAATAATGGCGAGTTCCAGTTAAACTTTTGCGCCACTTTAGGATCGGGTGAAATTGGCTGAATTTGAATTCTTTCACCCGATTTTTTGTCGTAACGTGCTAAGCCGCCATATTGATATTGCGAATAAATTATATTGGGATCGGTTGGATCAATTGCGCTTTTAAAACCATCACCAAACTGGGTGTAGATCCAATCGCTATTTCTAATACCCGAACTGTTTGTTGTTCGGTGCGGTGCACCTAAACTTGCATTATCTTGAGTGCCCCCAAACACATTATAAAACGGAAAGTCATTATCAACGGTTACGCGATAAAACTGAGTGAGCGACATATTATCGCGGAAAGTCCAATTTTTAGCCCTGTCCCAAGACTCATATATACCGCCGTCACAACCCACTAATAAATGATCGGTGTCGTTAGGGTTGATCCACATGGCATGGTTATCAACGTGCTTGTCTTTTTCACCTGCGCGTTTAAACGATTTACCGCCATTTTCAGTGACCATTAAATAAGTATCTAAAGAATACACTCGCTCAGAGTTGTGTGGATCAATAACAATTTCTTGGTAATATTGCGGGCTACCTGCAAGGTAATTGCTTTGTTTTTTCCAGCTTGCTCCCGCATTGGTTGACTTAAAAAAGCCGCCTTTGCCTTCTGCCGCTTCAACAATGGCATAAACCGTATCGGGAGCCGATGGCGCAACCGCAATACCAATTCGTCCTAAATCGCCGCTAGGTAAACCTTTGTTAATTTTGTTCCAAGTTTTACCCGCATCGGTGGTTTTATAAATATTCGATTCTGGCCCACCGTTAATTAATGTCCAAACATGGCGGCGGCGTTGGTATGCCGTGGCATAAATCACATCGGGGTTACGTGGATCAAATGCAATATCACTCACCCCTGTGTCTTTGCTAATGGTTAATACCGCGTTCCAAGTTTCACCGCCATCGGTCGTTTTATATAAACCGCGATCACCGCCAGCATTCCATAGTGGCCCTTGAGCAGCCACATAAACCGTATTGCTATCACGCGGATCAATTAAAATTTTGCCAATATGCTCTGAGTTTTCTAGTCCCACATTTTTCCAGCTTTCACCGCCATCAATCGACTTATAAACACCATCGCCATAAGCCACAGAACGTTGTGAGTTATTTTCACCACTTCCCACCCAAATAACATTTGAGTTATTCGGATCCATGGTTACATCACCGAGAGAATAACTATTTTGTGTATCGAAAACCGTTTTCCAAGTTACCCCTGCATTATCCGTTTTCCAAAGCCCGCCCGATGCAGTAGCCGCATAATATTGCGAAGGCTTTTTAGGGTTAACCGCAAAATCGGTAATTCGGCCGCTGGTAACACCTGGGCCAATATTTCTGAGTTTGATTGGTGAATAAATAGAAGCATCAGCAGACTCTTTTTTAGCCCATAAAGGAGCAGAAAGAACCAAGCTAACAACAACTAACATTGTTTTAATCTTTGTCATTATTGTTTGCCTTGAGTTTGATAAGGTTTACCGATTATAGCCTTAAGTTGGAAAATGTAGAAATATACCTGTTCTCCTTCAAGATGCTGAAACATGCATCTTGAAGGAGAACGGGTATATACCCATTGAAAAAACAAATACAACCCCAACATTATCTTTATGCATAATAGTTTTAGCGTTTTAAAAAACTAACTTTAAACAGACTAATCACCTAAATTATGAAATCACAACAATTTAAATTTTGGTTTTCATCACTACTAGGGCTTGTTCTAGGTATTAGTTTTTTCTCTACAGAAATTGCCACTCAAAAACCAACTGACAAATTTCATTTTGAACAAACTGTTAGCGCAGATAGTTCACCACCACTACTTTTCATTAAAAATGTTAATCAAAGCCTAATACATCTTTTGTCTTCGGCTAATAGTTTTGATTTTTTCTTTTTAAATAGTCTTACTAATTTAATTAGAAAGCACACTCAAATAGCTAACCAATTACTTCATTCTCAAACTAAAGGCTATTTAAAAAACGTTCAATATTTAAGTCAATTTAATTATTTCAACACCTATAAAATTTTAGTTCCCGAACATAATTTTCAAAACTAGTTATTTCAACTTTGCTAGTCACTCACTCATATAGCATTAATTATTGCTATGAGCTGACGATGTTTATTTAATCTGAATTTTATGGAAAATCTTATGGGACTTATTACCTTATTAATATCAATGTTAATAACACTGCTTGCTTCAATACTCGATAGTTTACTTTTACATCTGAATAATTTATTTAATTTTTTTATTTGGTTATTGAGTTTTGATTATTCTAAAAAGCAACATTATTTTGTTTTCATTAATCACCTTGTCGATTTATATCTTCCTTATTTACTGTTTATCGTTTTATTGGCATTGTTTAAGTATTCATTTAAAAAAGCCAAACAGCAAAAAGCAGGTGTTTTATTATTAGCATCGTTCATTCAAATGTTTTTACCCGATCCTTTTGCAGAGAGAACCGTTAAAGTTGTTCAAGTTCAAAAAGAGAAAAAACCAGCTAAGAAAATACAAACCCATGAGGATAATGAATAATTGCTTAGTTAAAAATTGTTACATAACACTTAAAGTTTAACCTTGAAACAAACATTTCTGCCCATAAATTAGAGCACCTAAGTTCCAATTACATAAGGTAATCAACCATGAAAAGAGTGATGCTATTTATAGGTACTAATATCGCAATTGTTGTGGTATTAGGTATCGTACTAAATATTCTAGGCCCTGCTTTAGGAATTGATAATAATAGTTATGGCGGGCTGCTTTTATTTTCTGCAGTTTTTGGTTTTGGCGGCGCTTTTATTTCACTACTGCTTTCAAAGTTTATTGCCAAGCGCTCAACTGGCGCGCAAGTGATTAATCAACCGTCTAACCAAACTGAACAATGGTTATTTAATACGGTGGCACGTCAGGCCAAAACCGCTAATATAAAAATGCCAGAAATAGCCATTTATCACGCGCCTGAAATGAACGCATTTGCAACAGGTCCTAGCCGCAATAACGCTTTAGTAGCAGTAAGTACGGGTTTACTTCAACAAATGAATCAACAAGAAGTAGAAGCGGTGCTAGCGCATGAAATTTCTCATGTGGCTAATGGCGATATGGTTACTCTTACTTTAATTCAAGGCGTGGTTAATACCTTTGTTATTTTTATGGCGCGCGTGGTTGCAGGAATTATTAATCGAGCGCTTAGCGGCAATAATGGTAACGGCGGTTTAGGCGGCTTTGCTTATTTTGGTGTAGTGATTGTATTAGAAATGGTTTTTGGTATTTTAGCTAGCACTATTGTTATGTGGTTTTCTCGCCAAAGAGAATTTAAAGCCGATGCTGGTGCCGCTAAAATTGAAGGCAAACAATCGATGATAGCGGCGCTTAAGCGTTTGCAAGGTAATCAAGAAAGTCAACTTGACGGCACGTTAACCGCCTTTGGCATTGCGGGTAAAAAGTCGATGGCTGAATTATTTATGAGTCATCCACCACTAGAAAAACGCATTGAAGCATTAAGCAGAAGCTAACATTTTTTTGAAAAATTCAATAAATCGCCTATTGCTCTAATTGCGTATTTAGATAAATATTTTATTTTCTCAATCACAATTGGAGTTAATGTGAGAAACACAAATAGAAATAAAAACAAAACCAAACCCGCCCGCGCTGCATCGTTTGGTAGAGGTGTTTTTGAAATTATTGGCGGTGTTGCCTTTGGGCTTTTCTGGCTTAATGTTGCCGCGCCTCGGCTAAATATACCCAACGGCGAACTCATTGCCTATGTGATTATTTTTGCCTCGGTGGTTACAGGGCTTATTAGAATTGTGAATGGTTTTAATAAAATTAGAGTTGAACAACCCAAAGCCGATGAATGTGGTTCTTGCGGTAAAAAAATAAACAGTAGTTTTGAGTTTTGCCCACACTGTGGTAGTAAAGTGAGCTAATTTCTGCTGTGATACTTGGTAAAAATAAGTAACTTTTAATGCTTTAGTGCATCTAGAATTAAACCCAGAAAATAGTGAAAACCTAATATGACATACCAAAAATCCCAACAAGTTATTGATAACTTAACTCCTGAGCAATATCGAGTTACTCAACAAAATGGCACAGAGCGTCCAGGTACGGGTGAGTATTTAAATAATACTGAAAAAGGTATTTATGTCGATGTTGTTTCGGGTGAGCCGCTATTTATTTCATCGAGCAAATATGAATCAGGTTGCGGTTGGCCTAGTTTTACTCGCCCTATAGAGCCAAGCAATATCGAAGAAATAAGAGATACTTCTCACGGGATGATCCGCACCGAAGTTCGTTCTAAACATGGTGATAGTCATTTAGGTCATGTTTTTACCGATGGACCAAGTGATCAAGGTGGACTTCGTTATTGCATTAATTCGGCCTCATTACGCTTTGTTGCTAAGGCTAATATGCAAGCTGAAGGCTACGGTGAATATTTAACTCAGCTAGAGGGTGAATAAGATGCATAATGAAAGAGCGGTTTTAGCAGGTGGTTGCTTTTGGGGAATGCAAGAACTTATTCGCCAATTACCCGGTGTAATGAGCACTCGTGTAGGTTATTCTGGTGGTGATGTAAAAAATGCAACTTATCGCAACCATGGTAGTCACGCCGAAGCGATTGAGATTTTGTTTAATAATCAGCAAATTTCTTTTCGTAAAATTTTAGAATACTTTTTTCAAATTCACGATCCCAGCACGCCTAATAGGCAAGGTAATGATCGCGGTGAATCTTATCGCTCTGCTATTTATTACACTAGCGAAGCGCAAAAAGAAGAAGCACTAAAAACCATTAAAGATGTCGATGATTCTGGTCATTGGCCAAACAAGGTTGTTACTCAAGTTGAGCCTGTGGGAGATTTTTGGGAAGCCGAGCCTGAACACCAAGATTACCTGCAACATTACCCTAATGGCTATACTTGCCATTTTCCTAGGACTGACTGGGTGCTTGACAAAAAGAACTAGTGACACAAATTATGGATGTTATTGGGTTATGAGTGTTATCGAGCTATGAGTGTTATTGGTCTAGGCGGCAGTTGCCACTGGTGCACCGAAGGAATATTTTTATCGCTTAAAGGTGTGAGTAAAGTTAATCAAGGCTGGATTGCTTCAACAGGCAACAACAGCAACTATTCTGAAGCGATTGAGGTTTATTATGATCCTAAAATTATTTCGCTAGAAGTATTGATCAAAATTCACCTACTTACTCATGCCAGCGACAAACAACACCCAATGCGCGAAAAATATCGTAGTGCTATTTATACTTATGATCAACAAAGTCGAGAACAAGCCATTAACTTACTGGCACAGGAAAACTTAAGTAAAAAAAGAGTCACCCAAGTTTTAAGCTTTGATAGTTTTAAGCCCAATATTAAAAAGTATAGAAATTATTTTTATAACAAACCCAACGCGCCATTTTGTCAGTCTTATATTTATCCCAAACTTAAATTATTAACGGCCGAATTTAACTCATACCTGTCACATGAAAAATTGCAACAGGCAGGTTTATCAAATTTACTCTCAAATTAATTTAATTAAGATGGCAAAGTTAAAATATTTTGCCAGTCATGCTGGGCACTGCCTAACACTAAAAAGAAAGGGTTTAACAAGCTTTCTTTTTGATTATATAACATTGGCTTATAATCAAGGGTAACTAGCTGTCCACCAGCGGCTTCTACAATGGCTTGTGCAGCTGCGGTATCCCATTCGCTAGTTAGTGCAAATCGTGGATAAAGATCGGCGCTGCCTTCGGCAACTAAACACATTTTAAGCGAACTACCTTTACTGGTTAAATCATAACTGGCAAAGTTTTTACACAAGGTTTCAACTTTATCAAAACCGTGGCGACGACTAGCAACAACGGTGTAATGAGGTTTGTTATTCACTTTGTTAATGTTTCTTACCGTAATTTTTTCTGCACTATTGTTATCAACTTGTTTATAAGCGCCTAAATTTTCTGCCGCAAAATAAGCAGTTTTTAATACCGGGGCATAAATAGCACCCGCCTGAGATTTACCATTTTTAATCAGTGCAATATTAACGGTAAATTCATCGTTTCTTGCAATGAACTCTTTTGTGCCATCAAGCGGATCAATTAAAAAATATTGTGGCCAACTTTGTCGTTGCTGAAAACTAATATCATCACTTTCTTCTGACAAGCGCGGTATACTTGGAAAGTGTTTTTGCAACTGGGTTTCAATAATTTTATGCGCGGCTAAATCGGCTTTGGTGAGTGGTGATTCATCATCTTTGGTTTGCACACCAAAGTCATCGCTATTATAAACAGCTAAAATTGCTTCACCTGCTTGCTTGGCAATTTCTACCAGCGTATTTATCATTGCTTGATCAGGATTAATCATTAAGTTTTCCATTTTGTTTTTTGGCTAAATAATTTTGTACTAACAATAACCCCGCAATCGACCGTGCTTCGGTAAAGTCAGTTTGGTTAAGCAGTTCATTGGCTTTTTCTAGTGGCCATTTAACCACTTCTAATGGCTCTGGTTCATCACCTGCGAGGGATTCATTATATAAAGATTCTGCGACCAACACATTCATTGTATGAGTGAAATAACCCGGTGCTAAAGTAACCGATTTAAGTTGGGTAATTTTATTTGCGCCAAATCCTGCTTCTTCTTTTAGTTCGCGATTAGCCGCTTGCTCTGGTGTTTCGCCTGCGTCAACTAACCCCTTAGGAAAAGCTAGCTGATAGTTTTCGGTTCCAGCGGAGTATTCTCGAATGAGTACCAGCTCATTATTATCGGTAATAGCAATGACCATAACGGCTCCGCTACCGCCAGAAACCATGCGTTCATAAAGTCTTTGTTCGCCGTTAGAAAATTCAAGTGATAGTTCTTCAACTTTAAATATTCGCGTTTTAGCTACTTGCTTTTGGGCTAGTATTTTCGGCGGTAGATTTTTGCGGGTTTGTTTATTCATTGGCAATAACCTTGGTAAAATCTGCAATTGACTCAAAAGGTGAGCTATCAACCGTTGGCGCAGACATATCAGGCTGTAAAATACCGTAGTTATAGGCAATACCAAAATCTTTTGCTGATTGTAAAATTTTTACGCTATCGTCAACAAACATTGTACGCTTGGGATCAAAAGAAAAATCTTTTTGTAAGGCATGCCAATAATTTTGATCTTCTTTAGGAAAACCAAACTGATGAGAGCTAGTTAACGCTTTAAAGTAACTTTTAAAGTCGGCAATTAGCATTTTAATTTCTAAGGTTTTAGGGTGAGCATTAGTGGCTAAAATTACTTGTTTATTTTGTTTTTGCAGAAAGCTTAAAAACTCAATGGCGCCAGGTCTAAAGTTTACTCGATCTTTTAGCCCATGTTTTAATTCAACAATATTAAGGTTAAGTTTTTCTGTCCAATAATCTAAGCAATACCAATTTAGTGTGCCAGCAACATCAGCATATAAGTTGGCAAGTTGTTTTTTACCTTGCTCAAAAGTTAAGCCATTTTGTTTTGCAAATTGCTCGGGAATAAATTTTAGCCAAAAATAATTATCAAAGGCTAAATCAAGTAATGTACCATCCATATCGAGTAGAACAGTATCTATATTATTCCATTTAATAACAGGGTTATTACTCGGTGGTTGAATAACAGCGGATTTCATATTGAATAACTTTTAGTTAACGACGAATTTTTTGTTTAAATTTAATTGGCATTCTACCATTGGCTGAATTGCCATTTTTATAAAGGCTTGCCGCTACCAGCAGGTTATTATCTATACTTTCAGATACACTGCCAACAAACTCTAATGTACCATCGGGCATATATTTTAAGTTGCCCTGTAATCCCAGTAAGTTTTTTGTGTTTAGTAATTTTCCGTTAATCACTTTAGAACTTTCATCAGTTTTAAGCTCAATAGCAAATTCACCTAGTTCAAATGATTGACCTAGCACTTCAACATAAGCTTGTTTCCAGCGAGCAATACCCTCAATAAAGTCGATATTATTTTTGTTAGTAATTAATGACAATTGGCTAGTGGTTATGTCACCGCTAAGTTTCGCCCCAAAGGTTGAAACATAGTCTTTAATTTTTTCAGCAGGCAATAATAAATTAGCATTTTCTACAGTGATTGAATCTTTATAGTTAGTACCAATATTTAAAGTGAGATCACCTTGAATATCGCCAGAGTTAATTGACAGATCAGTTGATAGTTTGGCTAAAAATAATTGAGTAAAACTAATTGAATAAGCAATGTTTGATAGGTTTATTTTTTTTGCACTAATTTCACTAATATTACCAGACCAAATACTGCCACTCATGCCAGTTATTTTTACCGCGCGAATATTTTTTAATGGACTTTGAATTAAACTTACTGGTGCTAAGGCAATTAAAAAAACAACAAAAAGTATTGATAAAATAATAATTTTCTTTTTCATGATTAGCCTTTAACCAATTTTACATCAATACTACTTAAACCATCGCGATCTTTGCTACGGACATTAACGCTAGCCACCGAAACCTGATGGCGATTATTAAGCTCAGCTACCCACGAGGCAAAGTCATTAAAAGGAACATTATCGAACCATACTTGAATTTCATTTGCACCTTTTTCTTGCACGCGAGACACTCTTAAATTAAATTGGCGAGTCGATGAGGTAACAATTCGGCTCATGTTTTGGTTGCCCGCATTCGCCGAGCTTCCACCACGGCTTGCAATAATTTTTGGCAAATCAACTTTCCAGTTTTCAATTGTACTTTGCTTGCTAGAAATACTGTTATTTAATTGTTTCACTTTGTCATTCATTGGTTTAATTAAACCAAAAAATAAAATAACCAAACCAAAAAATAGGGCAGCAAAAAATACAACCTTTTGATCTTGTTCACTTAAATTTTGATACCAATCTTTAATTGCTTGCATATTTAATCTCTATTTAATTATTTTTTGCTAACTTAAGAGCGTTTTTTATTTAATGTTGGTTTGCTAATAATAAAGCGTGATGAATAACCATCGCCGCGTTGAGTAGCCGAGTTCATATCCACTTTATAGCCCGAACTGGTTAATTGATCGCGGTATTGATTAAGCACTTCATATTCACTACCAATTAAATCTAAGCGCAATTCTTGTCTTGCACCTTCATAGCTAATATTGGTTGGATAAAGCTGCGATAAGTTATTGATTTTTGCGGTTACATCATCGAGCATGGTTAAAAATTCATTATCGCCACTAACACTAGTTAAACTTCTTAGTGTTGATTGAATTTGGCGGTTTGATGTTTTTGGCATTTTTCTACCAGGAAATGCTCGTGCCCATAATTTTTCTTTTTGCGTTTCTAACATTTCCGCTTTGGCAGATAAGGTATAAATTTGTGAGCCTTGGTTAATTAAAAAGCCAACAAATAACACTGCAAAAACAACTGCAACTTTACTTAATAATTTTTTAAGCGCAGAGTTTTCTGATTTAGGCTCAAACTCGGCTTGTAATAAATTAATTGCTTGGTTGTTATTGGCTAACAATACCTGATAAACCGAATCAACCGCTTCAACTGAAGGCGCAAATCGTCCTGCTGGCAAGTTATTTTTAAAGAGCGTAAGTACCTCTTGATTATCACCAACAATAGTTATAGGAATAGCAACGGCTAAATCGGTATTATCGTTTTCTTCTTCGTCTTCTTTTTGGTTGAGCTCTTTTTGTACCAACCAAGAAAAATCTTCATTATCGCAATGCCAAGCTTTGCCAGAGCTTTCAACCACTAAGCACTGGTTATCCAGCAAAATGACTTTCCACTCATCATCAACAGTGGTCAAACAATCTAAATCAACCGATATTTTGCTTAAATTAATTTCAGCGTCATTAAACTTTTCGATTATCTCTTGTAAGTAAGTTTGCAAAATTGCTCTAACAGGAACGGTTTGATCTTTTTGCCTATCACCAATTGCAACAAATAGGTCATCAACAGAGCTGGCAATTTGCTCCTCAAGCATATAAGGAATGGCTTTTCTTAAATGACGCTGAGCAGTTCCTGGAACGGTTAAGTTGGCAAAGTGAATATCTTTGGCTGAAATCACAAGCTCTACTTTTGTATGAGCCGCCATGTCTGCTAAAGAGATTAAATCATCTTTTAAGATCTTCTGGCTTTCTAAAGCATGTATTGGTTGATTTTGAACCGCAGAAGTCTGCTTGTGCCAATAAAAATACTGACTAGTTTTCTCACCCCAATAAATTACTAATTTATTCATTAATCTCTACCATAATATCGAGATACTACTTTAAAATTACTTTCTGCATCTCTTTCAAATAGGGTTTTCATTTGTACCCGTGTTTTGCCAATTTCGGCAATTGCCTTCATTTCAAAATAAGCACTTGTTACCGTTAGTTGATCAGACTTTAGTTCTTTTGCATCTTGCAAGTCCATGGCATCAAAAAAGTCTGCAACCGTTTCAAAACCTTCTTCGGGTCTTTCCGATAAAGCCTTACTAATATCACTTTCGGTTACTTTACTGCTGTTAATCACTGAACTCAATAACTTAGCGTTTTCTTCTTTAACAGTATTCACATTAATTTGATAAATATCTTTAGAAGGTAGCACACAAACTAAAGGTTTTAGCGCCGAATAGAGCTTATGGTTAAAACCTCTAATGGTTAATAGTTCGCTTTTATGAGCTAGCAAATTATTTGCTGCTCGGTAGGGTATTTCTAAGCCTTGATAATAAGGATCTTCTGCGCCTGCCGCTCCAGTTTCAATAAAATCATCATCAATCCAGTCTTTAGTGGCTGAGGCTAAATCTTTACCAATAACTTCACTATTAGGTTTAGTTTTTTCTATTAGCTCTTCTAGTGTATCTAAATTAGGCAAGTTATCGGCACTTAACCCATTGTCAGTAAGACTATTTTGCTGTGTTACATTAACAAGACCATCATTGTCGTTATTAGGCTTTTCACTTTGAGGCGCCGCTTGTTGATTATTTTTTCCTTCTGCCATTATGCTATTAAGATTAAAACAGCTTTGCATATCGGTGATTGAAGCGGTCATTTGTCCACCATCAATAGGAAATAATATATCTTCTTGCGCCCAAGGTTGGCCTAAATGAACAATCTCTTTGTCACTGGTATCAAATCCTTTTTTTAAATAAATTTTTGCCAACTCTTCCATACCCATTAAGTAAGCATAGGCTTGGTCGCGATTAATAAGGTTACTGCTTAGCTGTTTTTGAAACTTAATAACTTTTATTGATTCTACCACCATCACCACCACAACGGCGGCAATTAACACAACTGTGATAAGTGCGGTTCCTGCTTGTTTATTTTTCCAATTAACCTTCACGATCATTTCTCGCTTTGCGTTTATCAGAAATTGCATAAAGTCTTTCTAAACTGCCTTGATCACTAAGTTCAATATTAAGCTTTACTGCAATGGGCAATAAACCTGGCTCAAATTTTTCATCACCTTCGTTTATTGGCCAAAAGTCGTGCCACTGTTCGCCATCAAAAAACTGCAAACTAAAAGACTCAACCTTATCAATTAGTGGTCGCTTTAAGCTGTGCTCTTCAATCATGCCATCAACATAATTATAGCTTTGACGATAAAGCACCTTATCTTCTAATAAATAAGCCAGGTGCTCTAAATTTGAGCGCGGCAAAAGGGCAGGGTTTCTTCTTCCTAACCGAGTAAATCTTACATAAGGTGCAGAGGATTGTTGATCGCTTTTCATACTAGGCAAGGGATCGCCAAACTCATCTCTGGCAACGCGGTTGGTTAGCTGCTGAATATCATTAGAAATAGTTAAAAAAGCGCGCTGCAATGAATTAAGTCTATCACCATTAATTTTAATTCTATCGTTCGATTCGGTTGCTTTATTAAGTATGCTAATAGCGCCAATGCTAATTAATGCCATAATTGCCATGGCGACCATAATTTCTATTAAAGTAAAGCCTAGGTTACGCTGAGTTTGGCTAATGATATGCGCGCGCGACTTTGACAAACTATAGGCTTTCATTGCCGCCTCCTTCGCTATTATCATTGGCCATAAAACCAGTAAAGGTTGTAGCAGGTAGTTCGTCTTCTTGTTGGTAGCGCACTTCAATCACAATTTGTCTTAAATCTTTTTCTGTGGTTTTACTTACCGTTTGCAGCCAATACCAATTGTGGTTACGCATGGTAACTTCGCCGCGAGTAACCCCAGTGTTAGGCCAAGTTCCTTCAATTTTGGTTTCGGCCATTTTATTGAGTGCCACCCAGTGCGCCACGGTTTTAATTTCGAGATCTAAATGAAACCGTTGTTGATCATTAATATTTCGCAGTAAAAAAGTGACTGTAGTGCCAAAGATCACCATCGCAATTAACACTTCTAACAGGGTAAAACCTTTGTGTTTTTTTAGGCTAAATTTTTTCATTTATCTAGCTCCAAAAAATCACTAAAATCATCATCAATATCGGTAAAAATTGTACCGGGTAAAGGACCTTGATATTTAACTTCACCAGTTAGCTCACCTTTAATGCGAAAAAAAATCAGATCGTCTTTGTCTTGATAATCTAATGTAGGAGCAACGGCTAAAATAAAAGGGTTTTGCTCACTGGTTGATAAAAAGTAAATTTGCGGTGGTTCAATTTTTTCTGCTTCGTCTTCTTCCTCAAAAATATCAATATCTTCGTCAAAAATAGAAACATCATCTTCTTCTTTTTTAAAGATATTTTCGCCATCAATGCTTAAGTTAAACTCTATTGTGTCAGGAAACTCATAAGCCGAAAGTTCGGGGTGATCGCTAATGGCTTCCCATTTTGGCGGCAGGTTTTCATCCAAGTCATTAAGCACTAAAAACTGGTAGCCTTTTTCATCAATATTAAGCCCGTATTCTTTATTTTCTATCACCGCTAAATCTTTTACTCGCTCAATGGCAAACAACAAACGATTAATTTCTTTTTTGGCATATTTATCGGTAGCCCCGCCAATATAAGGCACAGCAATGCCAATTAATAATGCCATTACCGCCATAGCAACTAGAATTTCAATTAAACTAAAGCCCGAAATATTTCGGGCTTTATGATTAGAATTTGGCGAGAAGTTTTTCACGTTTACTTATCGGTTTATTCTTGTTCTTTTAATGCTTGTAGTGCTTCGTCGATATTCCAGTTACCTATATCAGCACTGAGACCTTCGCCGCCTTCTTCACCATCGGCACCTAACGAGTAAATATCGTATTCGCCAAACTCGCCAGGATAAGCGTATTGATAAGGATTACCCCAAGGATCATTTTTAAGCTCTTTTAAATAGCCTCGTCGCGCATAATTTTTAGGCTCTGGTGAAACCGTTGGTTTGGTAATTAAAGCTTCTAAACCTTGTTCGGTAGAAGGTAATAAAAAGTTATCAGAATGATATTGAATTAGTGCCGAATCAATGACTGCAATGTCGCCTTTTAAGCGCTCGTAATTGGCTCGTTCGGTTTGCCCTAAAAATTGCGTCACCATAATGCCGCCTAATATAGCCATAATGGCCATAGCAACTAATATTTCGAGTAAAGAAAAGCCTGCTTGCTTTTGCATGGTGTTAAAACCTCTTAAATTAAAAATAATTGTTATTAAATAATTAAACGAATAAAATCTTAAAACTGGGTTAAGCCAACGTATCGCTAAGCTGAAATACGGGCAGCATAATCGCAAGCACTATGGCAAAAACAAAAGATCCCATTACCAAGATCATAATAGGGCCAATCATATTCATCATGGTAGATACCAAATTATCAAACTGGCGTTCTTGATTATCGGCGGCGCGGTCGAGCATTTGCTCTAACTCACCCGAATTTTCACCACTGGCAATCATATGAAGCATCATGGGCGGAAAATAGCCACATTGCTGCAAAGACACTTTTAACCCCGCACCTTCTCTTACTCTTACCGTGGCTTCTTTTACCGCGCGTTTTAGTTCGGTATTGGTCATTACATCACCCGCGATTTTCATGCCTTCTAAAAGCGGTACGCTACTTTGGTTGAGTATGGCTAAGGTTCTGGCAAATCGGGCAGAGTTCATGCCGCGAATGACTCGCCCTAAACCAATTGATTTAAGTTTCCATTTATCCCAGCCCATTCGCATAGCAGGATTTTTCAGTAAATATTTAAAGCCAATAATTAAACCAATAAAGCCAAGCAATGTGTATATACCCCAAGCTTTAATAAACTCACTCATATCGAGCAAAAGCTGAGTGATCCAAGGAAGCTCTTGCCCCGACTGGGTAAAACTACTAGTAATTTGCGGCACAACAAAGCCTAATAAAAAGCCAACAATACCAACACTAACTACGGTTAAAATAATGGGGTAAACCAATGCACCCGATATTTTAGATTGAATTTCTTGGCGCGACTCGGTGTAATCGGCCAATCTTTCAAGCACTAAATCTAAATGCCCCGATTTTTCACCTGCCGCCACCATAGAGCGATAAAGTTCGGAAAATACTCCTGGATATTCACTGAGCGCATCGGCTAATGAATGCCCTTCAACCACGCGGGTACGAATGCCCATTAACATGCTACGTTGCTTTGGTTTTTCACTTTGATCCGCCACCGCCTTTACGGTTTCTTCAACGGGAATAGCCGCCCTAACTAGGGTGGCTATTTGTCGGGTTATAAGCGCTAAATCGGCGGCGCTAATTTTGGTGCGAAAAATATGTGATTGTCCGTTTGCTGACTTACCACTTTTATTTTCAATAACACTGTCAACTTCTAGTGGAATAAGCTGCTTGTCGCGCAAAAGTTGGCGAATTTGGCGTGGTGTGTCGCCTTCTAAAATGCCTTTAGTTTGTTTGCCTTTTTGGGTAAGTGCTATATATTCAAATGCCGCCATGATTAATTACCCTTTTAATCTTCGCGGGTTACGCGTAGTACTTCTTCAATGGTAGTCATGCCGTCTAATACTCTGGCTTTTCCATCTTCACGAATAGTGGTGCCATGTGCTCTAGCTTGTCGCTCTATTTCTAGCTCGCTTGCGCCATTATGAATTTTATCGCGAATTTCTTCGTCAATTAATAGCAACTCAAAGATCCCTTGGCGGCCTCTGTAACCTAAATTATTACATTCGCTACAACCTTTAGCATGATAAATCGTTGGCGGCGTTGCTGCATCAAACCCCATTAGCTCGCACTCTTTTGGGGTGGCTTTAGCTGGTGTTTTACAATAATTACACAGTGTTCTAACCAATCGCTGTGCAAGTACACCTAATAAACTTGAAGATAATAAAAATGGCTCAACACCCATATCGTGTAAACGGGTTACCGCACCAGAGGCGGTATTGGTATGCAGTGTTGATAATACTAAATGCCCTGTTAAACTGGCTTGCACCGCAATTTGTGCGGTTTCTAGATCGCGTATTTCACCTACCATCACAACATCGGGATCTTGACGCAAAATAGCCCGCAAGCCACGTGCAAAAGTCATATCCACTTTAGAATTAACCTGAGTTTGCCCAATACCATCAAGCAAATACTCAATAGGATCTTCAACGGTTAAAATATTTCTCGAAGTGTGATTAAGTAAAGTGAGTCCAGCATAAAGGGTGGTTGTTTTACCCGAGCCAGTTGGCCCTGTTACTAAAATAATGCCATGCGGTTTATGCAAAATTCCGCTCATTTTATCCATTAATGATTGCGGCATACCTAGGTGGCTAAAATCGAGCCGACCTGCTTGTTTGTCGAGTAAACGCAGTACAACACGCTCGCCATGACTCGACGGAATAGTTGATACACGCACATCAACCCCGCGATTGGCAATTTTAAGCGCTATACGACCATCTTGCGGAATGCGTTTTTCGGCAATATCAAGCTTTGCCATAACCTTTATTCTTGAAACTAATAATGGTGCAAGCTTGCGACTTGGGCTTAGCATTTCTCGCAATACACCATCAACACGAAAGCGTACTTTTAAATCATTTTCAAAGGTTTCGATATGAATATCCGAGGCGTTAAGTTTAATCGCTTCGGTAAGCAATGCGTTAATTAACTTAATAATAGGCGCATCATCATCGGCTTCGAGCAGATCTTCGGTTTCGGGCAACTCTTCGGCAAGGCGAAATAAATCCATGTCTTCGCCAATGTCTTCCATTGCGGCCATGGCTTCGCCAGAATTATCTTGATAAACCTCAGATAAAATCGCTTCAAATTCATCTGCATTCACTTCATTAAAGCGCACTTTAACACCAGCAAAACGTCGAGCCTCGTTAATTGCCTCAATGGTTACATCTTTTTTTAGCGCAGCGTTAATGACTTCGTTTTGAGAGTCATCTTCTTTGGGTAATTTAAAAACAATACCGTGGCGCTTCGCAAAAGCAAAAGGCAGTTTTGTTTGCGATCTCCAAATTTCACTATCATCGTTTTGATCGGCAGAGTCATCCAAAATAGGCATTGGAGCAGGGTCAAGATCATTTACACCACTATTATTTTCTTGTTTGTCAGACTGCTGAATAAACTCACTAATCGACATAATTAATCACCACTCGACTTAGTTTTGCTCTTGTTGTTCTTCAACATTTTCTTCGTTTTCTAAATCATGTTTTTTCAACGAGTCATTAAACGAAGGTGGTAGGGCAAGTGACTCATCCCATGCGGGTAATACTGCCGACTCTGCCGATGGCATTAATGAAACACCCCGTTGTTGCCAGTCGAGCTGACGCGCTCGCATAAAGTTATATTTACGAGAACTAACCGCATTCATTGTGGCTACGCTGTCAATAATTTTTGGTCGAATAAACACCATTAAATTACGTTTTGATTTAGTGGTTGCGCTCGATGAAAACAAGCTGCCAATAATAGGGATATCACCTAACACGGGCACTTTTTGTGAGCTTTCTTGAATATCTTCGTCAATTAAACCACCAAGCACCACGGTTTCACCATCGGCAACTAAAACTGCGGTTTTAATTTGACGCTTGTTAGTGACAATATCGGCACCTGTTGCCCCAGCAATGCTCGAAACTTCTTGCTCTATGGTTAAACGAACCGCATTACCTTCGTTAATTTGTGGGGTAATTTTTAGCTTAATACCTACATCTTTTCTATCGACGCTTTGGAAAGGGTTAGAGTTATTATTGCCTAAAGTAGAGCCAGTAATAATTGGAATTTCTTGACCAATCGAAATAGATGCCTCTTCGTTATCAAGGGTTGTAATGCTAGGTGTAGAAAGCACGTTTGAGTCGGTATCTTGCGCTAGCACTTTGATTAAAGCTGCCCAAGATTGATCGCTATCAACATAACCAAATAGTGCGCCAGTTACACCTGCTAGCACCTGACCTAAAGCCGCCCCATTATCACCACCAGTTTCTTGAGGTGTAGTGGTAGTGGTTGTTCCATCAGGAGAGGTTGTAGTAACCGTTGAGCCAGAAACCGGTTGGTCTTGAGCCGCAATTGCGCCACCACCAATTTGCGCCAAAGAAGGAGAACTATTATTAAAGTTGATAATGCCTGCCTCAGTGGCCCATTGAACACCCAATTCTTTTACTTTGTTTTCTGATATTTCAACAATAACCGCTTCAACATGCACTTGCTTACGCGGTAAATCGAGTTGATTAATTACTGATTCAAACGAGCGCATTAAATCTGGCGCAGCAGTGATAACTAAAGAGTTAGTTTCGGTATGGGCTTTAATTGAATAAGCCTTATCATTCCCCCTACGGCGAGTTGCCTTTTCTTTGCCTTCTTCTTTTTCAATGGACTCACCAACGCCTTCTAATAAAGTGGCAAGCTCTTCGGCATTGGCATATTTTAAATATAAAACTTTGGTGTTACCCGTTGAGCTAATTTCAGAATCTAACCTTGCAATTAATGCTCTTAAACGAAGTGAAGATTTTTTATCGGCACTTAATAACACGCTATTCATACGTTCATCGGCAACAAATTTAGGTTTATTACTGGTTGGCCCTTTAGCCGAGCCATTTTGCTTTTCTAAGGCTTCTAAAATTCTTACCACTTCGCCAGCAGAGGCGTGTTGCAATTGAATAACTTGAATTTCTTCGTTACTTTCTTTATCAATTTGACGAATAATTTTAACCAAACGCCCAATATTAGCGGCAGAATCATGCAACACCATCACGTTGGTTGGTTTGTAGTGCGCCATATGACCTTGAGTTGAAATTAAGGTTCTTAACAATGGCACTAATTGAGCCACATCAACATTATCCACTTTAATCACCCGAGTGATTAATTGGTCGCCGGTAAATTGTTTTCCGCCTTCACTATAAACGGGCACACCATCTTGCTTAGCCGCTTGAAGCTGTTCTATTTTGTAAGAACCATTCACTTCAACCGCTGAAAACTGGTGAACTTTTAGTACGCTTAAAAACAGCGCAAAAATTTCATCTTCGTCCATTTCGTGTTGAGAAATTACCGTGACTTTTTTATTTTTAACCCTTGGGTCAATAATAAAAGTTTTGCCAGTAATACGGCTTACGCTTTCAATAAATACTTGAATATCGGTTTCTTTTAAATTAAGGGTTGCTTTTGCCGCCATTAATACGGGTGAAAATAAGCTAATACTAAGAGCAACCAAACCTGCTTTTAGCCAGCTTTTATTCGATGGATTGTTGTTATTAGTTGGCAATGCCACTGTTATCGTCCTACTTTTTCGTTTAAATTGAGTAATAAGTTTAGTTGCTCTTGCCCACGCTGAATTTCAACGCTAACTTCACTTAAACTTTTTACATCTTGCATTAGGCTCATTGCATCTTGCATGTTGTTGAGCGCAACGCCGTTTATTGAGGTGATTACATCATTGCGACGCAATCCTAAATCTTCAAATAGTTTTCTGTCTTTACCAGGAGAAATGGAAAAACCTTGTAGTTCACCATTAACAATGTGTGGTCTGCCGCTGATTGCATCGGCAACACTGGTTGGATCTTGGGCAAATTTGTCGCGATATTCGTTTAAGCGTTTGCTAATACGTTGATCGCCACGTTTGTCATTAACGCTTTTTTTACCTTTTGATTTGTTAGTCGTGTTTGATTTTTTGCTGGTAACAATTGGCATTTCTTCGGTTATTAGGGTGAGCGCTTCTCTCTTGCCATTGGTTTCTAATATCACTTTATCGACTTGAACTTGACGTAAAAACACTCGACCACTCACCGAGAGCTTTTCATCAATAAAATAAACCGCTTGTTTGCCTCTGCCATCTTCAATGATTGCATTGGCCTTTTTGATATTATCGGCGGCATAAATTCCGCGTAACTTTAAATTCAGTTTGGTTTCAGGGGCATTTTCGGTTACTTCTACTGGTTTAGCTTGTTTAACGGCTTGAGCGCCAAAAATGTTTCTTGCTATTAGGCTACTAACATTGGTTTGAGCATTATTGTTTTTATGGGTTTGTTTGGCTGTTTTTAAAGTGATATTGGTCTTGGGAGCAATAAAATGATCAACCCATGTCCAAACCGTTTGTGCGAGCCAAAATACAATAATAATACCACCTAACCACTGAGCAACATTGATCCACATTGCGCCGTTGGTAAGCCAGTTTGTTGATTTAAGTGATATTAAATTCATTGTTTTTTCAGTGTAAATTGTGTTTTTAGCGCTTGTTTGTTATTTGACTAGCTATTTAGCCCATTGAATATTGCCGATTTAACGCTAAACTAGTTACTTTTAATTGCACTTGCGTTAAATCTTAACTCTATTAACGTCCCTTAATGTTTTAGGGGGTCAAAGAATAACAAATAAATTCCTGTGTTTGTAATCATTTAAAGTGTAAGTGGCAATATTTCACAGGAAATACTCAATGACAGTAAATTATGACAACAATAGACAATAAAGTTCGCCTCGATAAGTGGTTATGGGCTTGCCGATTTTATAAAACGCGTGCCATTGCTAAGGCTGCTATTGAAGGGGGTAAAGTTCATTATGATGGTCAAAAACCTAAGCCTGGTAAAATTGTGCAAATTGGCGATACCATTAAACTCAGGCAAGGATTTGATGAAAAAACCGTGGTAGTTGCCGAGCTTTCAGATAGGCGCGGCCCCGCCAAGGTAGCTCAAACCTTATATCA